>NZ_CP152000.1:880000-3814036 GCF_038595035.1 Bacillus sp. FSL W7-1085 | reverse complement strand
AAGGCTTCTCCCCCCTCCTTTTCTTTTTAAAATGACCAGTATCAAACTGTTATAGAACACGAAAAAGAGCAAATGGTCATCACCATTCGTGCACATACTTTGTTGAAAACAATTAATATAGTAGAAAAACGTCTTTTCGACAAATTACACAGGTTGTGGATAAACAATTCAACAAGCTGTGTAATAACTTTCCACAGGTTATCCACAAATTGTGGATAAGATAAATAGGCCAGATAAGTAATTAAGAGTTAAAACACAAATATAATATCAAAATAAACAAGATGGTGCAATGGGTGTCACAAACTTATCCACACACTTTACATCCTGTTGAAAAATAATTATCCACATAGGTTATTTGTGTGAAAAAAATGTCGATAATGGATGTGGATAGTCAAAATATGCCGGAAAAATATCCACAACCTTGTTTTGAAGGTTTTTTTGAAGGAAAAAAAGAATAAAATGCTGGAAACTAAAAAAGAAGGTTTCTTCACTTGATAACTTGTGTTATGCTTATAAGGTTGATAATAAGAGTTTTATCATTGATATTGACAATCGATGGGTTACACAAATATAATGAGTTAGACTGTCTTAAACAGCTATTCCTCAGGGAGGTGTCATAAATGAAAAGAACGTTTCAACCAAATAACCGTAAGCGTAGTAAAGTTCATGGCTTCCGCAGCCGTATGAGTTCTAAAAACGGACGTCTAGTTTTAAAGCGACGCCGCAGCAAAGGTAGAAAAAAATTATCAGCTTAGGCCACTGAATAATGTCAGTGGTCTTTTTTACATAAAATCGTAAATGAACTGTCAGTTTTTATCGGAGTGGAAGAAAACATGAAGAAGCGAAACAGGCTAAAAAAAAATGAAGAGTTTCAAACAGTGTTTAAAAAAGGTCAATCAATGGCTAATCGCCAATTCGTCATTTATCAGCTGGACCAACCAAATCAAGAAGAACTGCGTTTAGGATTGTCTGTCAGTAAGAAGATAGGTAATGCAGTGATAAGAAACCGGATTAAACGATTGATCCGTCAGGTGTTCTTAGAGGAAGGTCATAAGCTAAAGCAAGAAAAAGACTACATTGTTATCGCACGAAAACCAGCAAGCGAATTGACCTTTGAAGAAACAAAGAAGTCTCTCCAGCATTTATTTAGAAAATCCGCTGTTTATCAACAACAACCGAAAAAGTCTTCGTAATAGAAACTTTCGTTGAATCAATTTTTAAAAGCGCTTCCTTCATCTAGTGAATTAAAATGAAACCACCACTTTGTAATGAAAAAATGTTACCATACTGATTAGGTGAGTCACTTTCGTAATCAATTCCAACTTAAATAAAGTTTGAAGTAATGGGAGGAATCTTGTTGAAAAGGCGATTATTACTAATATTTAGCTTGATTGGCGTGTTGGTTCTATTGGCAGGATGTACACAAATCAATGAACCAATCACATCAGATAGTAAGGGATTCTGGAATTCTTACATTGTATACCCGCTATCTCAATTAATCACTTACATGGCAAACTTAACTGGTGAAAACTATGGTGTAGCGATTATTATTGTAACTCTTTTAATTCGTTTGCTTATTTTACCATTAATGATTAAACAATTAAGAAGTACAAAAGCAATGCAAGCACTTCAGCCAGAACTAAAGAAGCTTCGTGAAAAATATAGTTCAAAAGATCAAAAAACACAGCAGCAGCTTCAACAGGAAACAATGGCTCTTTTCCAAAAGAATGGTGTAAATCCATTAGCAGGGTGTTTCCCAATTTTAATTCAAATGCCAATCTTAATTGGTTTTTATCATGCGATCATGAGAACAGCTGAAATCAAGAAACATACTTTCTTATGGTTTGACTTAGGCAGTCCAGATCCATTATTCCTGTTACCGATTATTGCAGGTGTAGCTACTTTTATACAGCAGAAGCTAATGATGGCTGGAAATCCTTCGGACAACCCTCAAATGGCGATTATGCTTTGGGTGATGCCGATTATGATCATTGTATTTGCAATCAGTTTCCCAGCGGCACTTTCACTGTACTGGGTTGTAGGTAACATTTTCATGATCATTCAAACGTTGGTCATTAAAACACCTCAAGTAAAAGTTGATACAAAAGAAAAAGCTGGCGGGAACAAAAAATGAAGGAAATAACTGCTGTCGGTCGCACAGTCGAAGAAGCAGTAGATTCCGGACTGAAACAAATTCAACTACTACAAGAAGAAGTGGATATCACAATAGTAGATGAAGGAAACAAAGGGTTTTTAGGATTATTTGGTAAAAGACAAGCTGTTGTCAAGTTAGTAGAAAAGCGAGATGCGCTCAAATTAGCAACACAGTATTTAGATAAAATTGTTAAATCAATTGATCCTAAAGCAAACATTGTTTCGAAAAAAGAAACGAAAAAGATCTCTTTTCACATTAATGGAGACAAAACTTCATTAATGATTGGAAAAAGAGGACAAACATTGTACTCTTTAGAAACCTTGGTGCAGTTAGTGTTTAATCGTTATTCTGATCAGTATCATCATATTACAATTGATATTGGAGATTATAGGAAGAAACGACAAGAAGCACTTGAACAATACGCAATCAAAACGGCAAATCGTGTTTTAAAAACGAAGAGAAAGGTTCATTTAGAACCGATGCCTTCGAATGAACGAAAAGTCGTTCATGATACGATTGCAGCATTTTCTAAAGAACTTGCCACGGCATCCGAAGATACAGGCACCAAGCGTCATGTTGTGGTGATGTATAAAAAATAGCAGAAAGGCTAAGATTCAGCAAAGCTGGATTTTAGTCTTTTTTTATTGAAAAATTGCCTTTTAATAGTAGATTACTCCTTTATTTCTAAAAAGTTAGTGTGTTATTTAGATCGAAAACGTCATTTTCCCTTAGTTGCAAAGGGAGAAGGGCGTTTTAATTTATTGGATTTAGGTGTAAGATGTGAAGACAAGTTTAGAACGTCGTTATTCACATGTGGATAAGTTAAGTGTTAAAATAGACAGGGTGCAAAACTGTGGATAATTAAATGTGGGCTACTTTCGCTTCGCATGCATTTATGGTATCTTTAAATTTTGGATTAAGCGTTTTTGATATAGAGATGGGCAACGTCCATTTAATAGATATAAGACTGTCTATTGAATAGAGAAAGAGGTGAATGAGCGGTGGATACAATTGCAGCAATTTCTACACCAATGGGTGAAGGGGCAATTGCCATTATACGTTTAAGCGGGCCTGATGCAGTTCAGATTGCTGATCGCATGTATAAGGGGCCTAAGGAGAAAAAACTTGTATCAGTGGATTCTCATACAATTCATTATGGTCATATTGTAGATTCAAGTACCGAGCAAGTGATAGAAGAGGTCATGGTGTCTGTATTAAGAGCGCCAAAAACATTTACGAGAGAAGACGTTATTGAGATCAACTGCCATGGCGGAATTGTCACGGTCAATAAAGTCTTGCAGCTTGCTTTAAAAGAAGGAGCGAGATTAGCGGAGCCAGGTGAGTTTACAAAACGTGCTTTCCTAAATGGAAGAATCGACTTGTCACAAGCAGAAGCCGTAATGGACTTGATTCGTGCAAAAACTGACCGTGCGATGAATGTCGCAATTACTCAAATGGAGGGACGTCTCTCCGGTTTGATTAAACGTCTTCGTGGTGAGATATTGGAGACACTTGCCCATGTAGAAGTGAATATTGATTATCCAGAGTATGACGATGTTGAAGAAATGACACATCGAGTCTTAGTTGAAAAGGCGACATCTGTGAAAAAGGAAATTGAATCGCTTCTAACGACTTCACAGCAGGGGAAAATCCTACGTGAGGGCTTATCTACTGTTATTATTGGAAGGCCAAATGTTGGGAAGTCTTCCTTATTAAATAGTCTTGTTCAGGAAACAAAGGCGATTGTGACCGATATTCCTGGAACAACCAGAGATGTCATCGAGGAATATGTGAATGTAAGAGGAGTACCGCTCCGTTTAGTAGATACTGCGGGTATACGTGAGACTGAAGACATTGTTGAGCGTATTGGGGTCGAGCGATCAAGACAGGTCTTAAAAGAAGCTAACCTGATTTTACTTGTGCTCAATTATAGTGAAGAGTTATCTGAGGAAGATATTAAGCTATTTGAGGCTGTCTCAGGTATGGATATTATTGTGATTGTCAATAAGACAGATCTTGAGCCTAAACTTGATGTAGAAAAGGTAAAAGAGTTAGCGAAGGATCGTCCGGTTGTTACAACATCTTTATTACAAGAAAAAGGGATTGATGAGCTTGAAATGGCCATTCAATCTTTATTCTTCACAGGCTCAATTGAAAGTGGAGATTTAACGTATGTGAGCAATACTAGGCATATTGCGCTCCTTCAAGAAGCAAAACAATCGATTGAAGATGCTCTAGAAGGAATTGAAATGGATGTACCGATCGACATTGTTCAAATAGATTTAACACGCTGCTGGGAGCAGCTAGGTGAAATTATTGGGGATGCTGTTCATGAAAGCTTAATCGATCAGTTATTCTCTCAATTCTGTTTAGGAAAGTAAAGGGAGGAACAAAAGAAATGGGTTATGAAGCTGGCCAATATGATGTAATCGTCGTCGGTGCCGGTCATGCTGGTGTTGAGGCTGCTCTTGCTTCTGCAAGACAGGGCGCCAAAACACTTGTATTGACCATCAATCTCGATATGGTTGCTTTTATGCCATGTAATCCGTCCGTAGGAGGTCCCGCTAAAGGGATTGTCGTCAGAGAAATTGATGCGCTAGGCGGAGAAATGGCACGAAATATAGATAAGACACATATTCAAATGCGTATGCTGAATACTGGGAAAGGACCTGCTGTCCGTGCGTTAAGAGCGCAAGCAGATAAGTTTCAATATCAGCACGAAATGAAAAAAACAATGGAAAATGAACCAAACCTAACAATGCTGCAAGGGATGGTAGACCATTTAATTGTAGAAGATGATGAATGTAAAGGTGTTGTGACTCAAACAGGTGCAAATTATCGCGCGAAGTCTGTTGTTCTAACGACTGGTACTTTCTTAAAAGGCCGCATTATTTTAGGGGATCTTTCTTATTCAAGCGGTCCTAATAATCAGCAGCCTTCCATTAAATTATCGGATCATCTAGCAGAATTAGGATTCGATTTGGTTCGCTTTAAAACTGGGACACCACCTCGAGTAAACAGCCACTCGATTGATTATAGTAAGACAGAAATTCAACCAGGTGACGATGTACCACGTGCGTTTTCTTATGAAACTGTGGAATATATTACAGATCAATTACCATGCTGGTTAACATACACGAGTTTAGAGACTCATCAAATTATTGATGAGAATCTTCACCGTTCTCCTATGTATTCAGGTATGATTAAAGGAACAGGTCCTAGATACTGCCCGTCTATTGAAGATAAGGTGGTTCGTTTTAATGATAAACCGAGACATCAAATTTTCTTAGAGCCAGAAGGTCGTAATACGCAAGAAGTGTATGTTCAAGGTTTATCTACAAGTCTGCCAGAGGATGTACAGCAGCGAATGCTGTCAACCATTCCAGGGCTTGAAAATGTACAAATGATGCGAGCGGGTTATGCCATTGAGTATGATGCGATTGTGCCTACACAATTGTGGCCGACACTTGAGACGAAGAAAATTTCTGGATTATATACAGCTGGCCAAATTAATGGTACCTCTGGTTATGAGGAAGCAGCAGGTCAAGGAATTATGGCAGGTATCAATGCAGGAAGAAAAGCATTGGGTAAAGAAGAAGTCATTTTAAGCCGATCTGATGCATATATCGGTGTTCTCATTGATGATCTTGTCACGAAGGGTACAAATGAACCTTACCGTCTTTTAACTTCTCGTGCAGAGTACCGCTTACTTCTGCGTCATGACAATGCTGATTTAAGATTAACGGAACTTGGATATAACATTGGTTTAATTTCTGAAGAGAGATTCCAAGCATTCACACAGAAAAAAGAGGCTATTGAAGCAGAGAAAAAACGTTTATATTCTGTCATTATTAAACCTACAGCAGAGACACAGGAATATATCCGTTCTCTTGGTGGAAGTGAATTGAAGGACGGTATTCGAGCAAGTGATCTGATGAAGCGTCCAGAGATGAACTACGAATCTGTTGTGAAACTAGCTCCTGCTGACACACCGCTTCCTGCTGATGTGTGTGAACAGGTAGAGATTCAAATTAAATATGAAGGTTATATTGAAAAGTCGCTCCAACAAGTTGAAAAGCTGAAAAAGATGGAAAACAAAAAGATTCCGGATCGAATCGATTATGATGCCATCAAAGGGATTGCAACTGAAGCGAAGCAAAAGCTAAAAGAAGTCCGACCGCTTTCTGTTGCACAGGCTTCTCGTATTTCAGGCGTTAACCCTGCTGATATTTCTATCCTTTTAGTGTATTTGGAGCAGGGACGTATTGCGAAGATAGCAGAGTAGAAAGGATGTCGGCATGAACATTGAACAATTTACAGCAGCACTAGAGGAGAAAGGGATCACTCTTTCTCCAGTGCAGCTTGAACAATTTGAAACTTACTTCCATATGCTTGTAGAATGGAACGAGAAGATGAATTTAACGTCCATTACAGAAAAGGAAGAAGTATATTTAAAGCATTTTTATGACTCGATATCAGCAGCATTTTTTATTGATTTTCACAATGTGACAACAATTTGTGATATTGGAGCTGGTGCTGGTTTTCCAAGCATTCCTCTTAAAATTTGTTTCCCTCATCTACATGTGACCATTGTTGATTCTCTCCAGAAACGCATTACGTTTCTCAATGAGTTAGCAAAAGGGTTAAACTTACAAGATACTACTTTTTATCATGATCGTGCGGAGACCTTTGGGCAACGTAAAGATCAACGTGAAAGCTATGACCTTGTCACCGCTAGAGCAGTTGCGCGCTTATCTGTCTTGAGCGAACTATGCCTGCCTCTTGTGAAAAAGGAAGGATTGTTTGTTGCATTAAAAGCATCTGCTGCAGATGAAGAGATGCAAGCAGGAAAAAAAGCCGTCACTGTCCTCGGAGGAGAGGTTGTTGAAAAGCATTCCTTTGTTCTTCCTTTAGAAGAAAGCGAACGGAACATCATTGTCATTGAAAAGAAAAAACAAACACCAAAAAAATATCCTAGAAAACCAGGAACACCTAATAAATCACCAATAGAGGGTTGATCATGTAAAAGGTCGGTTTTTCTTCAATATTTATGATTTTACAGAAGGAAAAAACATGAGAAAATAGAATTATAAAAAGGTAGTTTTTAAAGGTGGTGTAGGTTCATGAAGCATTCACTCTCACGCTTCTTCGGGCTTGGTGACAAAGAACATCCTGAGCGTGATACCGAAATAGAGGCAGAGATTGCTGAGCATGAAACATTAAAGGAAGAGATACAGGAGCTCCCGGTCGACACAATTATGCCTAACCGTTTTCAGCCACGCACCATTTTTTCAGAAGAAAAGATACAAGAGCTGGCCACAACCATTCATACCCATGGCATTATTCAACCGATTGTTGTTAGACCAACAGAAGAAGAAGGAAAATATGAACTGATCGCCGGCGAAAGACGTTGGAGAGCGGTACAAACTCTTCAATGGGAGAAGATCCCCGCTATTATAAAAGATTTTACTGATACGGAAACGGCATCTGTGGCATTGATTGAAAATTTGCAAAGAGAAGAGCTGTCTGCAATTGAAGAGGCTCATGCTTATGCCCGTCTTTTAGAGCTTCATGATTTAACGCAAGAAGCGCTTGCTCAGCGTTTAGGTAAGGGACAATCGACTGTTGCAAACAAACTAAGACTTTTAAAGTTGCCTGAAGAGGTACAGCAAGCCATTTTGGAGAAAAAAATCTCAGAGAGACATGCCCGTTCACTTGTACCTCTAAAGCTGCCAGAATTACAGATCACGCTGTTGCAGGAAATCATCGAAAAGCAGCTGAATGTGAAACAGACTGAAGAGCGTGTAGTGAAGATGCTTGAACAAAAAACAGATCGCAAACCGAAGCCGAAACGTAAGGCGTTTAGCCGAGATACGCGAATTGCGATGAATACCATTCGTCAGTCTCTACACATGGTAGAAGACAGCGGACTTAAAATAAATACCGAGGAAGAAGAATTTGAGGAATATATCCAATTAACGATTCGAATTCCTAAATAGAAAGAAGCTGATGAGCATTACTCGTCAGCTTTTTTGTCTTTCTCTCCCTTCAATTCATGATATTTACTTATTATTGATTAATTGGTAAAATATGATTTTCATAGTAGAAGGGAGGTGACATGTAACCGATGAAAATGAAAAAGACTATTTTTGCTATTATCTGTTATTTACTAATCTCTTTTTCTCTTTTTTCAAATGAAACGACTGTGTTTGCTGTGAGCACGTCAACGAATCATGAGACCCATTCAGCGGAAGAAACGATTACGAAAGAAGAACTGAGTACTCTGAAGAAACAAGGTGTGGTTTCGAAAGATGTAACGGTTCAACAATTAAATCAAGAGCAAGCGTCTCAGGACGATGCGATCGATGTGATCACAGCTGATGATGATTTGGAGAACTATGGTTTAAGGCAAAACAAACAGGATGAAATGGTAACAGATGAAAGGCCGAATACCATTCGCCATCTTTTTGGTAAACCGTATCCTGGAACCGATATTATGCCTCAAAAAGGGGATATATTGGTGACGAGCACTGGTGCTTTGAATGGTTTAATTGGTCATGCAGGCATCGTCATTAATGAGAAAAGCTATGCATCCATTCCTGGGTTCCGGCAGCATCCCAATATTGATTCCATTCAAAGCTGGTTTCGCTATAGTGCCAATACAAAGGTGATTCGAATTAATCATCAGGAAAAGGCAGATTTAGCTGGGGATTGGGCGCACGATTACGTGAAAGACCATCCGAAGGCTCGATATTCGATCACTATGTCTATTCAATCCTTGGACCCTACTTATTGTTCAAAGATTGTATGGCAGGCTTACGCGAAAACCGGGGACGCTGTTGGACATGCCACATTTACCATTAAAGCACCCTATGGGTTTTTGAAAAAGAAGAACTATAAAACAGTGACACCTAAAGTCATTGTAAGCGAAGGCCGAAAAATTGGCGGGCTAAACTTTTGATTGTATCTCCCTCACTTTTATGAAAGTGGGGTTTTTTGTCTCGTTATTTTCTTTAAAAAGATATATTAATATATCTTTCAAGCGTATTTTTACGCATCTATTCATGTACGGAAACACAGATTCATTCACGAATTTATAATGGGGGAACAAAAAAAGCAAACGTTTCATACTTTTTTTGATAGAATAGGAAGTATGAATGAATGAGAAACTTGTTAAGTTGAAAGTGGGTGACATCGTGGGGAAAATCATAGCGATTACCAACCAGAAGGGCGGCGTTGGGAAGACGACAACTTCTGTTAATTTGGGTGCGTGTTTAGCATACATAGGAAAACGAGTGTTGTTAGTTGATATTGATCCGCAGGGAAATGCCACGAGTGGTATTGGGATTGAGAAGGCAGACGTAGAGAAGTGCGTGTACGATATTTTAGTAGACGATGCAGATGTACTTGATGTGATTAAGACGACAGAGGTCGAAAATCTTGATGTCATTCCTGCGACGATACAGCTTGCAGGGGCAGAAATTGAGCTTGTGCCTACGATCTCACGTGAAGTGAGGTTGAAAAGAGCACTTGAATCTGTGAAGCAAAATTATGATTATATGATTATTGACTGCCCGCCATCGCTCGGATTACTGACGATTAATGCGTTAACTGCATCCGATTCTGTTTTAATACCGGTTCAGTGTGAATATTATGCGCTTGAAGGATTGAGTCAATTGTTGAATACGGTTCGTCTTGTGCAGAAACATCTAAATACCGACCTTGCCATTGAAGGTGTCTTACTGACAATGCTGGATGCAAGAACAAACCTTGGAATCCAAGTCATCGAAGAAGTAAAAAAATACTTTAGAGATAAAGTCTATCAGACCGTGATTCCGAGAAATGTGAGACTAAGTGAAGCGCCTAGTCATGGGAAACCTATTATCTTGTATGATCCACGTTCAAGAGGTGCAGATGTCTATTTAGACTTAGCAAAGGAAGTGGATGCGAATGGCTAAAGGTCTTGGAAAGGGTATTAATGCGCTATTTAACAATGTGGATTCCAATGAAGAAACTGTCGAAGAAATTAAGTTGAAGGATTTGCGGCCGAACCCTTATCAGCCAAGGAAAACGTTTGATGATGATGCATTGTCTGATCTCAAAGAATCGATTCAGCAGCATGGTGTTTTACAGCCGATTATTGTTCGTAAATCGATTAAAGGATATGACATTGTCGCAGGAGAACGCCGGTTCCGTGCAGCACAACAAGCTGGTTTGACAACGATTCCTGCGATCGTCAGGGAATTTTCAGAAACACTGATGAGGGAGATCGCTCTTTTAGAAAACTTACAGCGCGAGGATTTATCTCCATTAGAGGAAGCCGAAGCCTATGCCTCCTTACTAGATCACTTAAGTGTGACTCAAGAGGAATTAGCCAAGCGGTTAGGAAAAAGTAGACCGCATATTGCGAACCACCTTCGTCTATTAACATTACCGGATGAAGTACAAAAGCTGATTGCGGATGGAACATTATCCATGGGACATGGACGCACGCTGCTTAGTTTGAAAAACAAAAAGAAGCTGGCGCCATTGGTAAAGAAGGTCGTGGACGAAGGATTGAATGTCCGTCAGGTTGAGAAACTTGTTCAGCAATTAAATGAAAATGTTCCACGTGAAACAAAGAAAAAAGAAGCACCAAAGGATCGCATGTTGAAAGAAAGAGAATCTTTCTTACAAAATTACTTTGGTACTTCAGTGACGATCAAGAAACAGAAGAAAAAAGGGAAAATTGAGATTGAATTTCTCTCAAATGAAGATTTAGAAAGAATCCTTGAATTGCTTTCTACGAGAGAATCATCGGAATGACCATCTTGATATGAGATGGTCTTTTTTATATTCTTCCCGTGATATTTTGAATAGGGGTAAAGAGAGAACGGCTTTTTTCTCTCGTCCAATCCATTTGATCAATGTGGGATAGACTTTCAGAAAGTGTATTGGCCATAGACATTACAAGATGAAGACGTGTGTTTTGGAGAACGAAGTATTCCATAAAACCGCTCACGTTGACGATTCCATTAATATGAATATTTCCTACTTCTGGTAGATCTTTTTGCACACCTGCACCGGGCTTTAACGGTCCTTCTCCAATTTGAAACGATCCTACACTTTTCACTCTCCCTAAACAGGCATCAACGGCTACGATAAATGGGTGTTTATGAGCTTGTTCAATTTCAGCGAGCTTTTCCTTTAAATTGACCGCATGCACTGGGTCAGAGAGAGTGCCGTATACATGCAGCTTTTTTAAATCAAGACTTGAAAGCTTTGTTCCTACAAGTGGACCTAGAGAGTCACCGGTTGAGCGGTCTGTTCCTATGCAGACGATGGCAACGGGTCTTTTTCCTGCTTTCTGGAGATGCGAGAATAAAATACTTTTAAGCTGCTGAATGGCATTTGTATCCGTATGGGACACGTATTCTTTCACCCTATTTCTTAAAAAAAGACCGTTCTTGCTATTCATAGGTCTCACTTCCTTGTCATAGTAGTTAGTATCAGTATACGGAAACAAGCTTAATTCTATACCTATGAGGTGATGATTGTGTGGAAGGCTGGTTCAAGGTGGACGCTTTTAATTTTAGGAAGCTTGATAGGAGCGGGATATGCCTCCGGTCAAGAAATTTGGCAGTTTTTTGGCCTTGATAGCGGACTAGCCATTCTACTGTTTACGCTCATGTTTATGCTGTCTACCTATGTGGTGTTAAAAATCAGTTATGAGGTGCGTGCCGATCATTTTGTGCCGGTGTTAGAGCGTCTTGTAGGTCCTTGGCTGGCCAAGGTGTATGATATTTTAATTGTTCTTTATCTATTCACGACAACAACAGTCATGATTGCCGGTGGCGGGGTGACACTTGAGATGTATCATGTGCCATTTTGGGTTGGAATCGGTGCATTTTGTTTATTCTTATTTATGATTTTTTTCTGGGATGTGAAAGGTCTCTTATCTGTGAATGCCTTCATTATACCAATTTTGGTGGCGGGGCTCATCTATGCGTTTGTTTTTTATTATATGAATCATGATCATATGTGGAGAATTGATTTTGGCCAGCAATACAATTGGCCTGCCAGTATCGTCTTTGCTTCTTTGAATATATTATCTGTTGTGGCGGTGCTGTCTTCAGTGGGGAAAGAAATGAAGGGGCTTGGAGAGGCCAAGGTTGCGAGTATATTAAGCGGTTTGATTTTTGGTGTCATTTCTTATGTGTATAACGAAATACTAGTTGATATTTCTGGGAGTCTTTCAGCAGAGGGGATTCCTTTGTTTACAGTATTAGAGGGGGCACCAACATCATTGTTTGTGTTTATGACCATTGTTCTTTGTTTAGCGATTTATACAACAACCGCTGCGGGATTATTTGGTTTATCCAGCCGCATGCTCTCTTTTGTACGAATGCCCCGCTGGTTCATTGTATTCATCATGCTTCTTTTGATGGCACCTTTAACCTCTCTTGGATTTGCTGATTTGATTGCTTTCTTGTATCCGATTTACAGCTTGCTCAATCTTTATTTGCTTGTCTGTTTAATGCTGTATCCGATTTTAAGTAAAAAGATATTTTTCCGTTCTAAAAATTATACTGATAAAATAAAATAAACACCTCTCTTTCAAAGAGAAGTGCTTATTTTATCCGAATGGAATCAATCGCTTCCTTGATATCGTCATATACAGGCATGTGCTGGAGACGCTGCATGCGTTCCTCTATTTCTGAGATGGCTTGTCCCTTTAAATGCTGGGATACATGCTGTTTGACAATGGTTGTCTGGTTCATCATGTCTTCTGTTTTGGACAATTGGTACTCCAAGTGCATGCGTGTGTTTGCCAATTCATCGTGAAGCCGCATTTTCAGCAATCGCTTTAAATCTTTTCGTTGTCCTTCTCTGCGCATGGCCTGAATAGCGGCAATTTCTTCAGGTGATTGCGATTGTGTTTGTGGTGCAGATTGACTTTCGAATACAGACATGGAGCGGCGGGCACTCACATTTTGCAAGAAACGCTGGGCGTCACTAGGAGGTTTATTTTGATTGATCATATGGCGGCTCCTTTCTTAACGAATACCCATTTGCATCGCAAGGCGTCTATCTGCCTTGGCATAGTCATCACCCATTGTGTACATATGTCTTGAAAGGGTGGAAAGTTCTTGTTCGTAGTCTCTCAAGGTGTACAAGGCATTCAGTTGTTTTTCATGAGAATAAAAGGATGATTGCGGCTGCTCCATCCTTACTTCCTCTAACAGTGCTTCTACATCGCTATGGGTTAATAAATCATAGTGACCAAAGCCGACAAGTCCTTTCAGTTCTTGTTTTACATGATGGACGGCATCTTTTACACTATCATCAATTCCATCTATTTTCTCAAATACAGTGTGTACTTCATGTTCAATAATACTTTGTAGATCATAAGATGAATTTTTTAGTAAATGGGATTTTATGATAATTTCAAGCCCGCTTTGTGCATATGCACGGCCTGAATGGATTTCTTGTAAAAGCATCGCTGTAAAACTTGTATTGTGATCAAGCTGTTCATCTAAAATACGAGCGGTTCCATTCGAATGGAATGAATACCCATTTACTTTAAATTCTCCTGAAACGAGAGCTAAAAATGCATTTGTATCAAATGATTCGTTCCATTCTATATTCATCGATGCAAAAGCTGATCTTAAAAAGGTGTCAATTTCTCTTGGTTTATATTTTATGGATTCTTGGACCGATCCCTGCTCCCGGGGCGGTACGGTGTACTTGACTTGTCCAACTCCATGATCATGGCGATTGAGTAAACCTACATAATGATTGGGTTGAATATATTCTGTGAGAACATGGGTGTATTTTCCTTCTACTGCTTTTTGCTGAATGGAAGGTGCCAGGCTGCTCCATATATTTGGGCTATCGAATGTGATGGCTTTTTTGACAGCTGGCTGTTCTGTCGCAATGTAAGCACAAACAGCACCGGCAAGCGCTTGTCCAGTGAGATAGATGGTTGCATTCGGGTGCTTCTGACAGACGTCCACGATGTATTCCTTCCCTTTAAAAAAGGCATGATCTTGTTTTCCGGCTAAGGATTTTCTTTCAATGGGGTAGGCATAATCCGTTTTTAACAATGATTGGGTAGCCGTTTGAACATCTTGTGTCGATGTCACCGTCATTTGTTTTGGCTGAGGACAGTGAAATGCGACAATGAACTCATCTGACTGTTCCTGCTGCATCGTTAAACCATATAATTGATGATCTATTTTTAGAAAATCGTTGACAGTGAGCGTATGCTGACCTACTTCTATCGTATGGTTCTGCTGGTAATTCTCTGCGTTTCCAGCGTGATCGGATATGATTTTATAATCTTTGTCGGTTAATCTATCCTTTCGATTGACCATCGTACCTGCTCCCTCACATAACATTTATGCAGATATCATAAATCAAAAAATATGGAAAAACCACAGCGTTCTACCAATAAAAACCTTTTGACCTACAGTGTTTGTGACAATATTGAAAAAAAGCGGAGTTTAAGTAACTATTGGTCACAAATAAAATGATCTAAAAGAAGGGTTTTTTCTATAAAAAAGAACGGGATTGATACATGACAACGCCTCTTTATTTTGTGCATTGCTCTCCATCGGCGTTTTTTTGTACAATAGATTTAATGAAGTGAGCAAGAGAGGTGAATGCTGATGGCAGACAAAGCATTTGGGTTACATGACGTTGTTGAAATGAAAAAACCCCATCCATGTGGTGCCAATCGGTGGAAAGTCATTCGTTTGGGCATGGATATTCGTATTAAGTGCGAAGGGTGTGGGCACAGCGTGATGATCCCAAGAAGAGATTTTGAACGAAAAATGAAGAAAATTCTCGTCAAGCATGAGGAGCCAACTGCTTAAGTAGGCCTCATGCTTTTTTGATGAAATTTGTCTTTTGCTCAGAGAAACAGATGCAATTTCTTATTTTAAAGCTCCGATTTAGTCTTTTTGGTAATGTTTCTTCTATTGAAAATGCATGATGGTTAGCTTGTCTTTTCATGTAAACCTACTTATAATTGCTCTAGGTTCATATTACGCAGTATAACGAGCACGTTTCATATAGAGGAGATGAAAGAATGGCTTTAACAGCTGGTATTGTTGGCTTACCTAACGTCGGGAAGTCAACGCTATTTAATGCAATTACACAGGCTGGAGCGGAGTCTGCTAACTATCCGTTCTGTACCATTGATCCAAACGTCGGAATTGTAGAAGTTCCAGACGAGCGTTTGCAAAAACTAACAGAATTAGTGCAGCCAAAAAAGACAGTTCCGACTGCTTTCGAATTCACTGATATTGCTGGTATTGTGAAAGGTGCATCTAAAGGAGAAGGTTTAGGAAATAAATTCCTTTCTCATATTCGTCAAGTAGATGCGATCTGTCACGTGGTGAGAGCTTTTGCTGATGATAACATTACACATGTGTCAGGTAAGGTTGACCCAGTGTCAGATATTGAAACGATTAATTTAGAATTGATTTTGGCTGATCTAGAAACGGTTGAAAAGCGTTTAACTCGTGTGAGTAAGCTTGCGAAACAAAAAGATAAGGAAGCGGTAGCTGAATTTGATATTTTGGAAAAGCTGAAGGACGCATTTGAAGCTGGAAAATCTGCAAGATCGGTTGAATTTACAGATGAGCAGCAGAAGCTTGTGAAGCAGCTTCATTTACTCACGTCAAAACCTATTCTGTATGTAGCAAATGTGAGTGAGGACGAAGTAGCAGATCAGGACGGAAACGAATATGTACAGCAAATTCGTGAGTTTGCATCTGGCGAAAACGCTGAAGTCATCGTCGTTTGTGCGAAGATTGAGTCTGAAATTGCAGAGCTTGAAGGAGAAGAGAAGCAAATGTTCCTTGAAGAGCTAGGCATCAAAGAATCAGGTTTAGATCAGTTGATCAAAGCGTCTTATTCACTTCTTGGCTTAGCTACGTATTTCACAGCAGGTGAGCAAGAAGTACGTGCTTGGACATTTAAAAAAGGAATGAAGGCGCCGGAATGTGCTGGAATCATTCATACGGACTTCGAGCGTGGATTTATTCGTGCTGAAACGGTTGCTTATGAAGATTTACTAGCTGGCGGAAGTATGTCTGCTGCAAAAGAAGCAGGAAAAGTTCGTTTAGAAGGTAAAGAATATATAGTGAAAGATGGAGACGTCATTCATTTCCGTTTTAACGTATAGGTTCTTGTCATAGGCCAAGTAATTTGTTATAATATACAATTGTGAGTAATATAATTTATTGCTCCTTGCCCGTATAGGGCCGCTTAGACCAAAAGGAGGTGCAATCAGATGAGAAAGTACGAAGTTATGTACATCATCCGCCCAACAGTTGACGATGAGGCTAAAAAAGCAGTTATCGACCGTTTTAATAACGTGTTAACTTCTAACGGTGCGGAGATCACTGGAACAAAGGATTGGGGTAAACGTCGTCTTGCATACGAAATCAACGATTTCCGTGAAGGCTTCTACCAAATCGTAAACGTTCAATCTGACGCTGCAGCAGTTCAAGAATTTGACCGCTTAGCTAAGATCAGTGACGATATCATTCGCCACATTGTTGTTAAAGAAGAAGAATAAATCATTGAAATATATATTTAAAGGTGGTCTTTCAATATGCTAAACCGTGTTGTATTGGTCGGAAGACTAACAAAAGACCCTGAGCTTCGCTACACGCCTAATGGTGCGGCTGTAGCCACGTTTACTCTAGCTGTGAATCGTACGTTTACGAATCAATCTGGAGAGCGTGAAGCCGATTTCATTAACTGTGTTACTTGGAGAAGACAAGCCGAGAACGTGGCTAATTTCTTGAAAAAAGGAAGTCTTGCCGGTGTAGACGGTCGCTTGCAGACAAGAAACTATGAAAACCAGCAAGGACAGCGTGTCTTCGTGACAGAAGTTCAAGCTGAAAGTGTTCAATTTCTTGAGCCTAAAAGCGGCGGTGCTGGTTCAGGTGGATACAGCGGCGGTGGCAATAGCGGAGGCCAGTATTATGGCGGCAGCCAAAATGATCAGAATCCATTTGGAAATGAACCAAGTCAAAATCCATATGGCAATCAAAACAACCAAAATCGTAATCAGGGAAATAGCTTCAATGATGACCCATTTGCGAATGATGGTAAACCGATTGACATCTCCGATGATGATTTGCCATTCTAATTGATCTGAAAAAAATGACCAAAGGAAAGGTGTGAAAACAAATGGCAGGTGGACGCAGAGGCGGTCGTGCGAAACGTCGTAAAGTATGTTTCTTTACTTCTAACGGAATCACGCACATCGATTACAAAGATGTTGATCTTCTTAGAAAGTTTGTTTCTGAGCGTGGTAAAATTTTACCTCGTCGTGTAACAGGAACTAGCGCTAAGTATCAACGTAAATTGACATTAGCGATTAAAAAATCACGTCAAATGGCATTACTTCCATACGTTACTGGTGAGTAAGTCGTTGACTTAAAAGCGAAGGGCCTTGAGCTCTTCGCTTTTTTTATTTGTCTCACTTTTATGAGAAAGTCGTTTCTGGCAGTCTAACTAGGGGAAGTATGTAAAAAGAGAGTTAACGTGACAGTTTGTTCTATACAAATACTAGGTTAATCTGTCATATTGGTATTTTAAAATATACTTGCAGTCAGGGCGTGGGAAGATGATTGAATTTAAGAATGTATCGATGCAATTTTCTGATGACCGCTATGCCGTTCAATCTGTTGATTTGGAGATTCAGAAAGGTGAATTTTTTGTATTGATTGGACCTAGTGGAAGCGGGAAAACGACGACTTTGAAAATGATCAATCGTCTCATCTCTTCTACAGAAGGTGAGATTTACATAAAGGGTCGAACCATCAGCGATTATGATATTTATGAGCTGCGCTGGGATATTGGTTATGTGCTTCAGCAAATAGCGTTGTTCCCTCATATGACCATAGAAGAGAATATTGCTGTAGTGCCAGAGCTGAAACAATGGAAGCGGACTGAGACGAATCAGCGTGTTGATGAGTTGATGTTCATGGTGGGGCTTGAGCCTTCTACCTATCGACATCGAAAGCCAGCAGAGCTTTCAGGTGGACAGCAGCAGCGAGTCGGCGTAGCACGGGCACTTGCTGCTGATCCTGAGATTGTCCTAATGGATGAACCTTTTAGTGCGTTAGATCCACTGACGAGAGAGAAATTACAAGATGATCTGCTTGAGTTACAGCGCCGTATTCAAAAGACCATCGTTTTTGTGACACATGATATGCAGGAAGCCATGAAGCTTGGGGATCGGATATGTGTGATGAATGAAGGAAAAGTAGTGCAGGTTGGACGCCCAGAGGAATTGATTCAGCATCCAGTGAATCCATTTGTGCGGGAGTTTGTTTCAGGAGCTGCCCGTCATATAGACCATCAAGCATTTGAGCTGACAACTATTTCTCAGCCCATGCCTCAAGATGATCTGTTAGGCGATGAAGCGGTCTCCATCCATGCGACGCTGGAAGAGGTTCTATCTCGACTGGCAGAGCATGAAGAGCTTGTTGTTGAGAAGGATGGGGAACGGATCGGACTCATCACTCGTCAAGCAGTGATTCAGTATTTAGCCGGTACTTCTGCTGAGAGGGGCGAGACACATGAATGAATGGACCAGTGTGCTATGGGCTCGAAAAGATCAGCTCGGACACGCCTTACTTGAGCATATTCAAATTTCCTTCATTGCGTTATTTCTAGCGATTTTGATTGCCATTCCATTAGGGATTTATTTAACGAGAGTCCCTAAGATAGCAGAGTGGATCATTGGGGTGACGGCTGTCTTGCAGACAATTCCGTCTTTGGCGCTGCTTGGACTGCTGATTCCTCTCGTTGGGATTGGTCAAGTGCCCGCAATTATCGCTCTTGTCGTCTATGCTCTTCTTCCTATTTTAAGGAACACATATACAGGCATTCGTGAGGTCGATCCGTCGCTGCGAGAAGCGGCGCTCGCTATGGGAATGAATCACCGCAAACGCTTATTAAAAGTAGAACTCCCTCTTGCTATGCCTGTGATCATGGCAGGTATCCGAACGGGGATGGTCCTCATTGTAGGGACAGCCACTCTTGCAGCTCTTATTGGGGCAGGTGGATTAGGGAGTCTGATTCTGCTTGGAATTGATCGAAATGATATGTCGTTGATCATCATTGGTGCTATTCCAGCTGCATTACTTGCGCTCTTATTTGATGTGGTCTTGCGGACACTTGAGAAAATCTCCTTTAAAAAAACCGTGATCTCTGTGACGGTCTTTGCTGTAATAGCAGGAGCAGTTGTCGCTGCCCCATCGCTGTTTCAACAAGAAAAGAAAGAGATCACCATTGGAGGGAAGCTGGGGTCAGAGCCTGAAATTTTGATCTCCATGTATAAGCTTTTAATTGAGCAGGATACAGATATCCAAGTCAATCTTAAGCCTGGTCTTGGTAAGACGTCCTTTGTTTTTCAAGCACTGCGGTCTGGTGATATTGACATCTATCCTGAATTTACAGGGACAGCGATTTCTGAATTTCTGAAAGAAACAGCGAAAAGCACGGATAAGGAAAAAGTGTATGAGCAAGCGCGTCAAGGTTTGGCGTCATCCTTTCAGCTTCAGCTTCTCCAGCCAATGGCTTATAACAATACATATGCTTTAGCCGTGCCTCAATCACTAGCGGATCAATATGATTTATCAAAAATTTCAGATCTTGGTCAAATCAAGAATCGTATACGTGCTGGCTTTACTTTAGAGTTTTCTGATCGTCAGGATGGATATTTAGGCATTCAAAAAGCTTATCAGTTTTCTTTTGGCGACGTGGTCACGATGGAACCGAAACTTCGATATCGAGCCCTTCAAAAAGGGAATATTCAGTTGGTCGATGCGTATTCAACAGACAGTGAATTGAGACAATACAAGTTGAAGGTGCTTGATGATGACAAGCATGTTTTCCCGCCCTATCAAGGAGCGCCCTTGCTAAGACAGGAGACATTAAAAGAGTATCCTGAGATTGAGGCCTCTCTCAACAAGCTCGCTGGTCAAATCACAGATGATGAGATGAGAGAAATGAATTACGAAGTCAATGTGAAGGGGAAAGATGCATTTCAAGTAGCCGAAGTCTATTTAAAAAAGAAAAAATTGCTTCAATAATCAAGGGGAAGCAGGTCTGCTATATATAAAGCGGCCTGCTTTTGAAAACAAAAAAACAAAAATCATTGACATCTATTTCAAAAAAGAATATCCTTAATTCGAGATAAATATATTTTTTGGTCATATATCTCGAATTCGAGATAATATAAAAGCGTCAGTCAAGACATAATGAGTAGAGACATGTTACGTCATGAAGAGGAGGTCATTAGAAGTGAAGAAAACAGAAGGAATTCACCATATCACAGCAATTGTTGGTCATCCTCAGGAGAACGTTGATTTTTATGCAGGTGTTTTAGGTCTGCGTCTCGTGAAAAAGACCGTCAATTTTGATGATCCAGGCACATACCATTTATATTTTGGAAATGAAGGAGGTTCTCCAGGTACCATTATTACGTTTTTCCCTTGGCCAGGTGCACAAAAGGGACAAATTGGAGCAGGTCAAGTAGGTGTGACAACATATGTCGTACCGACCGGTGCCTTCTCTTTTTGGAAGGAACGCCTTGAGCAGTTTGACGTTTCTTATGAAATGATTGAACGCTTTGGTGAGGCCTTTCTCTCATTTGAAGATCCGCACGGTTTATTGATAGAACTTGTCGAGCGTGAAGAAGGAAAACAGAATGACTGGACATTTAATGGGGTGACACCAGAAGTAGCGATTAAAGGGTTTGGCGGAGCTGTTTTATTAACTTCACAGCCTGAGCAAACGATGCAGCTACTAGAGCAAACGATGGGACTTGAAAAAGTCGGCACAGAAGGAGATTATGTGAGATTCCGTTCGTTTGGAGAAATCGGCAATGTCATTGATGTGAACAAGACACCTGTTGCACGAGGACGTATGGGCGTTGGTGTTGTACATCATATTGCGTGGAGAGCAACAGATGATCAGGATCAATTAGATTGGCAAAGCCATATTGCGCAAAGCGGATATCAAGTGACGCCTGTGCAAGATCGAAATTATTTCAATGCGATTTATTTTAGAGAGCTTGGCGGCATATTATTTGAGATTGCGACCGATCCTCCAGGGTTTGCACACGATGAATCTGTGGAAACGATGGGTGAAGCGTTGAAACTGCCACCGCAATATGAGGCGCAGCGTAGTCAAATTGAACAAATCGTGCTGCCGATTGAGGTAAGAGAAATCAAAGGGAAAGGAGATTCATGATGAAGCATCTTTTTCAAAAAGGAAAGAATGAACAAAAACCTGTCCTTCTCATGCTGCATGGAACTGGCGGGACAGAGCAAGACTTATTGCCGCTTGCAGAAGTGGTAGACCCTGAAGCATCTGTTCTTAGTGTGAGAGGAAATGTATCAGAAAACGGCATGCCGCGTTTTTTCAGGCGTTTGGCAGAGGGTGTTTTTGATGAGCAAGATTTAATTGAGCGTACAGAGGAATTATATACATTTATCGGGGAAGCAGCAGATAAGTATGGATTTGATCGTCACAATGTGGTAGCCATCGGCTATTCAAACGGGGCGAACATTGCTGGAAGTCTGTTATTCCATTACGGAGATGCGCTGAAAGGAGCGATCCTGCATCATCCAATGGTCCCAAGACGAGGGGTTTCATTACCTTCATTAGCGGGGAAACAAGTCTTTATAGCAGCTGGTGAAAATGACCCAATGTGTCGTCCTGAGGAATCTCAGGAACTGGAGCAACTGCTTCAGGAGGCGGGGGCATCCGTAACGCTTCATTGGGAAAATCGTGGACATCAGCTAACGAGAGAAGAAGTCGATGCTGCGGCATTGTGGTATCGTCGTCAATTTAAATAAGGTGGGGAATACAGGTGGGATTTTTACAGAAGCTATTTGGACAAACCAAACAAAAGGAGATGGAACAAGTGGAAAACGTAAAACTAGCGATTATTTATTATAGTTCAACAGGTACAAACTATCAGATGGCAAAATGGGCTGAGGCTGGAGCGAAAGAAGCTGGTGCTGAAGTCAAAATTTTAAAGGTTCCTGAATTGGCACCAGAAGCCGTTGTTGCATCAAATCCAGCATGGAAAGCACATTTAGATGAAACAAAAGATGTCCCTGAAGTTCAGTTAAGTGACTTAGAGTGGGCAGATGCCATTATTTTCAGCATGCCTACACGTTTCGGTAACTTACCGGCTCAAATGAAGCAATTCTTAGACACAACAGGTGGTTTATGGTTCCAAGGGAAACTAGCAAACAAAGCAGTGAGTGCGATGACATCTGCACAAAACCCAAATGGCGGACAGGAGCAGACAGTTCTGAGCCTTTATACAACGATGTTCCACTGGGGAGCCATTATTGCCGCTCCTGGATACACGGATGATTCCTTATACGGCGCAGGGGGTAACCCTTACGGTGTGAGTGTGACTGTTGACCAAAATGGAAAGATCCAAGAGGATGCAGAAGCAGCCGCAAAACATCAGGCGAAACGTACAGTGAATGTAGCGGAATGGATCAAAAAAGGTCAAAACGCTTAATAGATGTATACAAAAAGAATGCAGCCACTCCGCTGCATTCTTTTTTCATTAATAAGGATCTGAAGGTGTGCTGTTGTTGATCGCATCGTTGACAGCCTGTGCCGCGCCTGTTGATCCAATGGGACCGCTTGGCTCCTCTTGTTTGAAGGCTTTTAAGCCATCGGCCACACGTTTTCCGTAGTCAGGATCAGCTTTTGTGAAGTTTTCGATCATTTGGTCTTGGATGTCTTTTTGACAGGTAGCTAAGGTGTTGACTAAGTTTTTAATCAGTTCCTCACGTTCCCAATCATTGAAGCGACGATAGGTTTCTCCGGCTTGTCCGAAATTGTTCGGGCGGTCAATGGCTTCTCGTTTGACTTCACCCTCTACAAAAGGCGTATGATCCTTTCCATCTTGCTGTGCTTCTTTTAATCCTCCGAGAATGGACGGTTCATAATTCACATGGGGGTTTTGTCCTTTTCCTTGATCCACATGATATTCCATTTGCCCATCTCGCTGATTGGTGGCAACATGCTTTTTCGGTGCATTGATCGGCAGCTGTAAATAATTTGGCCCGACTCGATATCGCTGCGTATCAGAGTAAGAGAAGGTACGTCCTTGCAGCAATTTATCATCTGAGAAATCTAATCCGTCTACAAGAACCCCCGTCCCAAAGGCAACCTGTTCCACTTCTGCAAAATAATTTTCTGGATTTTTGTTTAGCACCATTCGTCCGATCGGTTTCCATGGATAGTCATCCTTGTACCAGAGCTTTGTCGGATCGAGTGGATCAAAGTCTAGATGGGGGTGGGTGTCATCTTCCATGATTTGCGCGTATACTTCCCATTCAGGATGATCCCCTTGTTCAATGGCTTCATATAAATCCTGTGTGGCATGATTAAAGTTTTCCCCTTGAATGGCTTGGGCTTGTTCTTGTGTCAGGTTGCGAATTCCTTGCTTTGGTTCAAAGTGATATTTGACCAACACTGCTTTTCCTTCATGATTCACCCATTTATAGGCATGGACGCCAGAGCCTTGCATGTGCCGGTATGTGGCAGGAATACCCCATGGCGAGAAGAGAAATGTCACCATATGTGTTGCTTCAGGTGATTGTGAAACGAAATCAAAAATGCGCTCACCATCCTGACGATTGGTGACAGGGTCAGGCTTAAAGGCATGAACCAAATCAGGGAATTTCAAAGCATCTCGAATAAAGAAAATTTTGAGGTTGTTCCCAACGAGATCCCAGTTGCCGTCTTCTGTATAAAATTTGATCGCAAATCCCCGCGGATCGCGTAAAGTTTCTGGTGAATGTCCGCCGTGAATAACAGAAGAGAATCGAACGAAGACAGGGGTCTTTTTTCCTTTCTCTTGAAATAATTTGGCTCTTGTATAAGTGGAAATGGGTTCGTCACCGAATGTACCGTAGGCTTCAAAGTATCCGTGTGCGCCAGCACCTCGTGCGTGAACGACACGTTCAGGGACGCGTTCACGATCAAAATGACTGATTTTCTCTAGGAAATCGTAGTTTTCAAGCGTAGTCGGTCCTCTATTCCCAACGGTTCTCATGTTTTGATTATCTGTTACCGGGTGACCTTGGCGATTCGTCAAGGTTTCTTCTGACTCTGAAGATGATGTAGGCTGTTGATCTTCTTTCAAGGTAGAATCCCTCCTTCAATATCTCCTTAACAATATGGTCATGTTGCTCCCTATTTCATACAAGGATTGATATAATGAGTGAAAACTTTTATGAGGAGCGGACCTAATGATTCGATTACACTGCCTTCACGCACATCCATCTAATATTTCTTACATTGACGACGCTTTCTATGACACAGGATTTGATCTGCATCACATCGTCGATTCATCATTTATGGAACGAGCCAAACAAGATCCCGCATTTGATCTTGAGCAGCAGCAAACCTATGCTATCAACAGACTCATGCAAGAAGAAGAGGCTGATCTTGTTTTATTAACGTGTACACAATACATTGCGGCTTTGGGGGAGCAGCAGCACCTGTTCAAACAACCAATTGTTCCGATAGATGAGCCGTTATTTGAGCAGATTTGTGAGCGAGAGGGTCCGCTTCAGCTAGTGTTTTCAAACCCAGATACAGTAGAAGGAACGATGAAGCGACTGTCTTCATATGTAAAAGAGCGGGGAAAGCAGTTGAAGGCAGAAGTGGTTGTGCTAGAGGATGTCTTTCATCTTTGCTTGAACGGTGATATACAAGCCTACCATGAGCGAATTATGGAACAGTTAAGGCAATCTGTGAAGCAGCAGCATGGAGATATTTGTGTAATGCAGCTCTCGATGGTTCACGCTGCAAAGCAGGTGGAGCAGGAAACAGGAGTGTCCATCATTCATCCGCTTTCACCACTTAAACCATTTGTTTATCAAAAAATAACGGCTTTAAAAGAGTGAACCCGTCAGGTTCGCTCTTTTTGTATAGAAACGTAAATGGGATGACATGTTAAAAAAATAATGGAGCGCAAACTATTTTTAACAGGTGCGCGTCTATCCAATGTAAGAAATAACAGATGCGCATTTAAGATAAAGGAGCTCTTTGTAAAATGAAGAAACGAAAGATTGATGATCAATTTGCGGATTACGTAATGGAGCATAAACACAGTTTTTATCGATTGTCCTATAGCTATGTCAAAAACTCAGAAGATGCGATGGATGTCGTTCAAGAGGCGATTCATAAAGCACTCAAATCTGTTCACCGATTAGAGGATGCGACCAAGATGCATAGCTGGTTTTATAAAATCGTCGTAAACGCTGCCCTCGACTTTTTACGAAAGAAGAAGCGTGTGCAAGTGACAGACGATGATACGCTGGAATTTTTATCACAGGGTGAATCGGATGTCTATGAGGATCAAGATGTCAGACGGGCAATAGAAGATTTGCCGGAGATGTATCGGGTTATCATTATATTAAGATTCTTTGAGGATTTAAAGCTAGAGGACATTGCTCATATTCTTGGAGAAAATGAAAACACCATTAAAACAAGATTATATAAGGCGTTGCGGCTTTTAAAAGTAGAATTATCGCAGGAGGAAATATAAATGGATAAGCATTTGGAACAGTTAAAAGAGGAATATCTAGAAATCCCTATTCCCCCGGAATACGATGCTATGGTTGAACGGACATTAAAACGAAAAAACAAGCAACCTCATTTTCAGAAATGGACGATCGGACTTGTTGCTGCAGCTGTTTTATTTGTCACCACTGTAAATGTCAGTCCGCAGGCAGCAAGAGCGATTTCAGAAGTACCCGTCATTGGAGAGCTTGTGAAAGTCGTGACGTTCACAGAATTTAAAAAGAGCGATCAGGGAACAAATATTGATCTCAAAACACCACACGTTTCAGGGCTTGGGGACGGAAAATTACAAGACAGCCTGAATCAAAAATATTTAGCTGAAAATAAAAAGCTGTATCAAGATTTTGAAAAGGAAACAAAGGGTTATAAAAATGGTCATTTGAGTGTAGAGAGCGGATATGAAGTAAGAACAAATAATGATCAAATTCTTTCACTAGGTCGATACAAGGTGACGACTCAGGCTTCTGCGGCAGAGGAAATGACATATGATACGGTGGATAAGAAAAACCATGTACTCATTACATTACCAAGTCTATTTAAAGATGACCGTTATATTGATGTGATTAGTGAAAATATTAAAGAACAAATGAAGAAACAGATGAAAGAGGATTCAAATAAGATTTACTGGATGACGAAGCAAGATACGGTTGATCCGTTTAAGAAGATTCAGCCAGATCAAAGTTTCTATATCAATTCAAAAGGCAAACTGGTGATTTCCTTCAACGAATATGATGTGGCGCCTGGTTACATGGGTGTAGTTGAATTCACGATTCCAACAAGCGTGCTAAAGGATATTCTCGTCAGCGATATGTACATTCATTAAAAGAAGAAAAAAGACTGCTGAAGATGTCAGCAGTCTTTTTATGTTTATGAAGAAAGTGCGTCTGTTAGTGCAGGCACGACTTGTTTCTTTCTTGATACAACACCTTTTAGTAAAGCAGTGTTGTTTTCAAGTGTGACATTAAATGCTTTTTCTACTTTTGCTGATTCAGCACCAAGGGCAAGCGCAAGAGAGTCATTTTCTAGAATGTCTGTGATCACTAAAACAAATAGATCAAGACCTTTCGCTGCGATGACTTCATTGATTTTTGCTTCGATGTCAGCTTGTCTGGCTGTTACTTCAGCGATATCAACTGTATTAACTTGTGCAATTTCGACTTTGCTGTTACCTAGTGCAAATTCTTTTGCATCCAGTGTGATTAATTCTTGAACTGTTTTTTGGCTTAGGTCAGCTCCTGCTTTCAGCATATCTAAACCATATACTTCAGGGTCTACTCCTGCGATTTTTGCCAGCTCATGCGCAGCATCAACATCCTGCTGTGTGCATGTTGGGGATTTGAATAGCAAGGAATCAGAAATGATCGCAGACAAAAGCAAACCAGCGATTTCTTTTTCAATTGTGACTTGGTGCTCTTTGTACATTTTGTTTAAGATCGTTGCTGTGCAGCCAACTGGCTCAGCACGATAGTAAAGAGGTTCACTTGTTTCAAAGTTGGCAATACGGTGATGGTCAATGACCTCTGTCACTTGTACTTGATCAATATCGCTTACACTTTGTTGGAATTCGTTATGATCGACAAGAATGACTTGTTTTGTTTCGTTTGCAGCCGTTTCAATGAAACGAGGTGCTTCTTGTTTAAAGAAATCTAATGCGTATTGTGTTTCTCCATTGATTTCTCCAAGTCTGACAGCTTCTGCTTGAACGCCAATTTTGTTTTTCAGATCAGCGTAAGCGATAGCAGAGCAAATCGTGTCTGTGTCAGGGTTTTTGTGTCCGAATACGAGTGTTTTTCCCATGTGAATTCTCCTTCTTACTTTTATTGATGATGTTTCTATTCTAACAGCTTTTGACCTTGAATTCAGGGTTTATAGCTAAGAATAATCTAAAAAATTGTAACATGCTGTCTGAAAAGTTGCATGTACAAGACGATCTAAGTTGTTCCACGTGAAACGTTCTTGGAATAGCCTGCATTTTACTTGCGATTTACGGCTATGGTAAAATAAAGGTTGGGTCAAGATATGACGGAGCGTACATCGTACGTATACATAGAAGTACACATTGAGCAAGATATAGAAAAATGATTGGATTGAGGTGAAGGTGTGAAACAAACAAAAGCGTTAGTAGAAGGCGCTATCATGATCAGTATTTTTGCGGTCATGACGCTGTTTTATTTGTATGTGCCACTTTTAGCCATTATTTTCTTCATGGCTGCTCCGATTCCGATCATTCTCTATACAATCAGGCATGGCTTGAAAAAAGGAATTGCGGCTGGCGCTATTGGCATAGTGATCAGCTTTTTAATTGGGTCTATTAATGGGCTGTTAAGTGCGCCAATGCTGATTGCTGTTGGAGTAGGTATGGGTGTTTTCTACAGAAGGAGGCAGCCAGGTCAGGCTATTATTACGGGTGCGCTGATCTACTTATTCAGTTTTCTCATTTACTTTGTTGTCAGTGTCCAGCTGTTTCAAGTAGATATACTGGGTGTCGCAAAGGAATCAATTGACCAAATCATGCCGATGGTAGAGAGTACCTTAAAACAATCTGGCGCTTCTGATCAGGACATAGCAAAACAACTCAAGCAGTTTAGAGAGATGCAGGATACGGCATTAAATTCTTTACCTGTAGCGCTTTTGATTTTTGTCACGCTGATGTCTTTCGTCAATCATTGGTTTGTGCGGCCGTTGATCAAACGGTTTGTTCCAGACATGCCAGCTCTTAAGAAATTTAAGGATATGCGGCTGCCAAAAAGCATGGTATGGTATTATTTACTCACACTGCTTTTGATGCTGATTCAGCCGGAGAAAGGCAGCTTTTTATCGCTCGTGCAAACGAGTGCTTTTCAAATTTTATTTATACTGGTGCTTATTCAGGGCTTTTCTTTTATCTTCTATTATTGCCACGAAAAAAACATCTCAAAAGTGGTACCCATTTTTGCCGTCGTATTGACGATTCTCTTTCCGCCAATCGGTGTGATTGTGCGTATTATAGGGATTGCTGACATAGGCTTTGATTTAAGAGAAAAAGTAAAAACAAATAATTCACTCTGAATGTTGAGGAGTTGATATCAGTGCCAAGCTTCTATCGAAAACCTGTCATCAAGTATCCGATCTTCGCATTAATTGTCCTTGCGGTGATCACAGTCCTCCTCAACCTTTATTTTAATTGGATCATAGGAGCGGTTGGTCTTTTAGTCCTTGCGGGTGTGCTCTACTTTTTAAAGTGGGCAGATACGCAGGTGCAAAAAGAGATTGATTCATATATTTCAACATTATCCTATCGAGTCAAAAAGGTTGGAGAAGAAGCATTAATGGAGATGCCAATTGGTATTATGCTGTTTAATGACCAGTATTATATCGAATGGACCAATCCATTTCTCGCTTCGTGCTTCCATGAAAGCACACTTGTCGGCAGATCCTTGTATGATACATTTGAATCCATTGTGCCTCTTATTAAACAAGAGGTTGAGACAGAAAATGTGACGCTGAATGACCGGAAATTCAAAGTCATTATTAAACGGTCAGAGCGCCTTTTATATTTCTTTGATGTCACGGAACAAGTGCAGATTGAAAGACAGTATGAAAATGAACGAACGGTGTTATCTTATATCTTTTTAGACAATTATGATGATGTCACGCAGGGTCTTGATGATCAGGTGCGTAGCGCGATAAATAGTGAAGTCACATCGCTGTTAAACAATTGGGCACAAGAATATGGCATTTTCCTAAAAAGAATTTCATCTGAACGATTTATGGCGGTATTAAACGAGAGCATCTTAGCGGAGCTTGAAGCGTCGAAGTTTTCCATTTTAGACGAGGTTCGTGAGAAAACAGGGGCACATAGCGCCACACTTACCCTTAGTATTGGAATCGGTGCGTCTGTTCCTTCTTTAAAAGAACTTGGCGCACTTGCGCAGTCAAGTCTTGACCTTGCCCTCGGAAGAGGCGGGGATCAGGTAGCGATTAAACAGCCGAATGGGAAAGTGAAATTCTACGGTGGAAAAACCAATCCAATGGAAAAACGGACACGAGTACGCGCACGGGTCATTTCACATGCTTTAAAAGAAATTGTATCTGAAAGCGGTAATGTCATGATCATGGGGCATAAGTTCCCCGACATGGACTCTATCGGTGCCTCGATCGGGATTTTAAAGGTTGCTCAAGCGAATGGAAAAGAAGGTTACATCGTCATTGATGCCAACCAGATTGGGGATAGCGTTCAACGCTTAATTAGTGAAATTAAGAATTATGAAGAACTTTGGTCCCGTTTTATCACGCCTGAGGAAGCGATGGAGCTTGCAAAGGATGACACATTGCTTGTGGTCGTAGATACACATAAACCGTCCCTTGTGATGGAAGAACGACTGCTAAATAAGATCGAAAACGTCGTTGTCATTGACCACCATAGACGTGGTGAGGAATTTATCCGTGATCCTTTACTTGTCTATATGGAGCCGTATGCTTCATCTACAGCAGAACTTGTGACAGAGCTGTTAGAGTATCAGCCGAAGAAATTGCGGATTAACATGATTGAGGCCACAGCACTTCTTGCTGGGATTATCGTGGATACGAAGAGTTTCTCCCTCAGAACGGGGTCAAGAACGTTCGATGCAGCATCCTACCTTCGTGCAAAAGGGGCAGATCCTGTCCTTGTGCAAAAGTTTTTGAAAGAGACAGTCGATCATTACATCAAACGGGCAAAGCTCATTCAGCATACAGAGCTGTATCAAAATCAGGTAGCGATTGCTTCCTTGCCGTCTGACAGATCTGAGTATTATGATCAAATTACGATCGCACAGACGGCTGATTCTCTCTTGTCGATGAGTGAGGTTGAAGCATCATTTGCTGTCGCAAGGCGAGATGACGATACGGTCTGTATTAGTGCAAGATCGTTAGGGGATATCAACGTTCAAATTATTATGGAAGCATTAGATGGCGGTGGTCATTTGACTAACGCTGCGACCCAGATTTATGGTATAACCATTGAAGAAGCGGTAGAGAAGTTAAAAGCTGCCATAGACGAATATTTCGAAGGAGGGGTTCAAAGATGAAAGTCATCTTTCTAAAAGACGTAAAAGGCAAAGGGAAAAAAGGCGAAGTCAAAAATGTAGCTGACGGATACGCTCACAACTTTCTCATCAAACAAGGGTTAGCTGTTGAAGCAACTCCAACGAACCTAAGTGCATTGGAAGGGCAGAAAAACAAAGAGAAAAAGAATGCCATCCAAGAGCTTGAGCAAGCGAAACAATTAAAAGAAACACTTGAGGCGCTGACAGTGGAACTCACTGCTAAATCAGGTGAAGGCGGTCGTCTATTTGGATCGATTACAAGCAAACAGATCGCTGATAAATTGCAAAAAGATCATCAAATCAAACTCGATAAGCGTAAAATCGAGTTGAATGATGCCATCCGTGCGCTAGGATACACAAATGTACCGGTGAAGCTTCACCCAGAAGTACAAGCAACATTAAAAGTGCACGTCACAGAACAAGCATAAACAGAAAAGAACCCGTCTCCTCGTGAGACGGGTTCTTTTTTTATGATGGATCTGAAATATAGATGCTTCGTCCAGCACGCATACCGGATAAAAACATGAAAAATAGAACGATGATAAAGATGATAATAGATGGCGTCCATGTATGTGTCACATCAAAAAGGATACCGATCATGAATGGACCAACAGCGGCTAATAAATAACCGAGTGACTGCGCCATTCCAGAAAGGGCAGCTGCTTGTTCCATATTGGTTGTTCTTAATCCAATAAATGTGAGGGCAAGACTGATACTGGCCCCTTGTCCGACGCCGATTAATAGCACAGAGATGACAAGAATAGGCGTCGACCCTCCGAGAAGGAGACCAATCATGCCGAGTAAATACACAAGGACAAGGCCGACAACAAGCGGTCTTTGTGTTTTTAATTTTTCTGCAAAAACGGGCGTTAAGAAGGTGGATGGCAGACCAGTGAACTGCATAATGGACAGCATCCATCCCGCTGTCGCTAGGTTCATGCCATGTGATGTCAAAATATCAGGAAACCATGCGATACTGCTGTAGAAAAGGAATGATTGCAAGCCCATAAAAAAGGTCACCTGCCATGCGACACGTGAACGCCATATTGGCTGTTCTTTGAGTGAAATGCTTTTGACAGCCGCTGTGTTCTGATGAAGAAGCTGCGGCGCCCACACCATCATCGCAAGAAGGGCAAGTCCGGCCCAGACAAGGAATGATGTATTCCAGCCGCCAGGCATTGCATGACTGAGCGGAACGCTGACACCAGATGCAAGTGCAGCAAAAACGGACATCGATGTCGTATACACGCTTGTCATTAATCCAGCATGTGCAGGGAATTTATGCTTCACAAGTCCAGGTAAAAGCACATTACAAATCGCAATCCCGACGCCAACTAGCGCTGTTCCCATCATTAAAAAGGTGATGCTGCCCAATGAACGAATGACAATCCCAAAGAGCAGGACAGCAAGCCCAAGCCAAAGTGTTCGTTCATTCCCAAGACGTTTTCCGATTTTAGGTGCAATGGGAGATAGCAATGCGAATGAGAGCAGTGGTAATGTCGTGAGGAAACCAGCCAGTCCATTTGAAAGCTGTAAATCAGAACGAATGGCACCGATCACAGGACCAACAGACGTAATGGCTGGCCTCAGGTTAAAGGCAATGAGTAAAATCCCAGCAATCAGCAAAATGGTTTGCCCTGTACTGCGAGGATGAAATGTTGATTTTTCTAGTTGTTGTTCCATGAATGTAAACTCCTTTATTTCTTTAAGAACGATCTTTCTTCTGTTCAAGCTCCGCTAATTTAGCTAATAAGATGTGCTGCGGCATATGCATGATTTGCTCTAACGGTACATTAAGTGATGCAGCAAGCTTTTGTGCGGTATCGGCTGAGATTTGTAAAGGTCTCATGCGCAAATCCCTCCTCTTTCAATCTATACGTTCCAATATACCATATCGACTTTGTGACTTGCTGATAAAAAATTAAGGTTTTCTTTTATAAAACCACTTGATAGCCGATAAGAAATTTTTTTGAAATTGTTTCAGATGGTGGCCCTCTCCTTGTTCAATATGAAAGTGAAGCTTTCGTTCCTGCATCCCTTTCTGTAATAAAAGATCATGGAGTTGTTTGTTGAATAAAGGCATGTGCTGTTGGACAGATGTTTTGCCTTTCCCTTCTTCACTGCCTACAGACAAATAGACAAGGTGGTCCACAGACTGAATGCTTTGTTGTTTAGCAAATGGTAGAAAATCTTGATACCAAAATGATCCAGAGATAGATGCGATTTTTTTAAAAAGAGCAGGGTACATCAATAAAGTATAAATTGCAAATAGCCCACCTAATGAAGCACCTATGTGACTATGTTCATGACCGGTCTGTTTGACTGAGTATTCTCTTTTGATATATGGAAGCAAGTCATTTGCTAAAAATGACACATATGACTGTGCCTCACCTTTAAAGTCAGGGAATCCAGAACGCAGTGATGATGCTTTCCATGGTGTATATTCGTCAAGTCGATTGAATGGGTGTATACCGACGATGATGATTGGCGAGATGGTTTTGGCTTCAATCATGCTTTCGATCTCTAGCAGGTGGGTTCTAAACAAAGAAGAGCCATCTTGTACAAAGACAGCTGGAACATCAATAGAGGTGTCCGGTGGAAGGTAAATATCAAGCTGCCGCCCGTTCAATTCGTCATATAGAAACGTTCCGTTCATGTGTATTCTCTCCTTCAAGTTTTCAAGCTCTGCTGAAAAGAAGAACAAAGGGCTAAAATGTTTAGCCCTTTGTCAAGATGCGCATCTTTTTAGTTGGTTTGATCTAGCCATTTGACAGCCTGATCAAGGAAAGTTGTTTTGCTTAGTGCTGTTCCTCCCTGAAGCATAGGATCAACGACATTTTCATTGATGTGCCCATTTTTCACAGCTTTTAGGCTGTTCCAAATTTTATTTCCCTCTAAGTCCTTCAATGCATTTGGATTCGATGAGTTTTCCTCTTGGGAGAACTGAACAAAGATATAGTCAGGATTGAGTTCACCTAGGCGTTCCAATGAAATCATTGCTTGTGCTTTGGCTTTTTTGATATCACTTGGTGCTGTAAACCCTAAGTCCCCATATAAAGTAGAGTTGAAGTATACGTCTTCAGGGTACACGTACAGGTCGCCCTGTCTAATGCGTAAAATGACAGCTGTTTTGTTGTTGCTTTTGTCTTTCAGGGTTTCTTTCGCTTGTTTGAGATCTTTCTGATAATCAGAAATGATGCTTTTCGCTTCTTCACTTTTTCCAGTCAGTTCACCGAGTAATAAAAGGTTACTTTCCCAGTCGGAAGAGACATGTGATACTGGGATCGTCGTTTGGACTTTATCTAGTTTTTTAATTGTTGCAGGCGGGAACTTGGTTGATCCGAGTATCACGTCTGGTTTTAGTTTTAAGATTTTTTCTAGGTTTGGTTCAGTTTTTTCCCCAATGCCTTCTGTTTTTGCTGTAATGTCTTTAAATAATTCAGGGAAAGTGCCGCCGACAGTAGAAGCCCCAATAGGGTCGATACCAAGTAGTTTTGCATCTTCCATCGATTCTAGGCTTCCAGCAATGACGATTCGTTTCACTGGTGTTTTCAGTTTGTACGTTTGATCTAAGTATTTGATATTTGTTTCTGCTGCTTCAGCTGACTTGCTTTTGGTTGTGTTGGAAGCCGGTTTATTTTCTGCAGCACCACAGGCTGCTGCGATGATCGTCATGATACAAAGGATAAGCAATGCGAACCATTTTTTCATTTGTTTTCTCCTTTAACTGATAATTGTTCTCAATTAAAGATTGTAGTAGTCATTCGTCCTTTTATCCATAGACAATGATCTGTCTAGTGATGGACTTTTTACGGAAAAAAAGATAAAAGGTCCTGAATGACTCGTTGATGACTGGCTGCTGTGTATTCACGCCAAGGGTCAGAAGCGAGTGGATAGACGGCTTGTTGCGTCACAGCCTTGAGATTTTGCCAAGCCTCCTGTTGCTTTAACTTTTGATAAAAAGCAAGGGTTTTTGGTTCTTTATGCAACAAAAGGAAGATGGCATCTGGGTCTAACTGCTGTATAGAGTGAATGCTGATTTTTTTTTCGATGAGCTGGCCATCATTCTGAAAAGCTGGCAGAAGGCCAATGTCATGAAAAATTACTTCTGACAAGGTGCGATTGACAGATAAGTAGAGCTGATCTTGAAAGATACGAAGAGGCAGGACGGTTCTTGGTGGATGATCAATAACGCATTCCTTTTTCGCTTGATTAACGAGTTCTTCGTAATGAAGCAGCCATTCTTCTGCTTCCCTCGTTTCGTTTAAGAACAGAGCTGTTTGTCTGAATTGAGTGCGCCAATCCAATTGTGTGAATGGAACAAAGTGAACAGGACAGATGGTTTTCAACGCTTGTTTTTCTGCCTCTGTCACATGATCATTGGCAATGATCAGCTCAGGTTGTGCTTCCTTCAATTGCTGTAAATTGGCTTCAGCGTGCTCGTTGATACGATGTGCACTCAGATGGATCGGAATTTCTTCTGCATAATGCTCAAAGTCATGTGCTGTCCATTTAGGGTGAAGAGGGGCAGCATATGGGAGGATATGAATAGGTGTGAGCTGCCCGAGTATGGAATGGCCATAGGCAGCCATTTTCCGTTGACGGCTTTTCATATAAGCAGAAGGAGTGATACCCGTTTTTTTCTTAAAGATGCGGCTAAAGTAATAGGGGTCTTGATAGCCGATGTCCTGTGCAATGTCTTTGAGCTTTGCATGACCTTTCGCCATTAACTGTTTGGCTCTAGCCAGTCTTTTCTTGGTGATATAATCAGTGACACTCACATCAAAATGCTTTTTAAATAGCTCGCTGTAATGATTGGCGCTGATACCAGCCATATGAGATAGACTTGTAAGGCTGAGAGGTTCTTCGGAATGTTGATCGATATATTGTTTTGTTTTGAAAAGGGCGTGTGTTGTGTCACAAATGTCTTCTTTATGCAGTGTGAAAAGCTGCAGGATGAGCTGTTGAAAAAGGGTTTGGCTTCTAAAAAAGCTAATGGATTCAGGTTTTTGCCATTCTGCTGTCATGTCGGACAGTAAAGAATGAATTTGTTCAATCGAGCTAATATCGATAAATTGCCATACATTCAGTAAAGATCGGGCTTGTTCAGTTGATACTTCTTCTATGCTTTGACCTTGTGACGCGTACATTTGAAAGCGAAACAGATAGAGCTCGTGTTTTTGATAAGGCTCTGTTTTCAACATAAATGTTTCCCCAGGCATCATCGTATAGAGTGTCAGATTTTTCAATCGCCATCTTTGATCATTCAATGTAAGTAAACCATTGCCGCTTATGCTAAAGAGGAGGCAGAATGTATCTGACAACTGCTGCTCCGTATGTGGAAGATCTGCATTATTTATTTTTTCAGTATATGTTAATCGATAAATGCATTGTTCAGCATTTACCTTTGTACATAATTGATGATTGTTTCCCATAAAACCACCTGATCTCTTATTAATTGATAAATATTCTCAATTGAATTGTATCAGAAAGAGCTGGAAAATGGTGTGTTTATTCTGTCAAAAAAGCACCCTGATGGAGATCAGGGTGCGTAGGGTATAGAGAAACACTTGTATTCGTTGTCCGTCCTGCGCCTGTGATAAGGGCAATCTTTTGAGATAGGTCACTATGTTTCGTGTGTTCACTAGCTTTTTTTCATATCTGTGGTTGTTAAAGGATCATCATGATAGAGTGCAAAACGAAAAGCATAATTCATCAGCACTGGCAAAACGGACGTATGTCCTTCTTCAGGGAACTCGTGATAGGCCGTATGCAAGCCGTATGGCGATAAAGGCAACATTCGATTTGCTAGTGAATGGGCATGATCATTCATTTGACATGGATGATGTTTTTCTAACTCACCTACACCTACAAGCAGCCTGACATCCATAGGCACCTGACGTATATAGTTGGTGAATTGGTGTTCTTTTTCTAGAAATAATTTTTTGTTCCAGTGGATAGAAGGGCTCCCTGCAATATATGTCTGATAAGCATCAGGGTGCTCAAATAGTGTGTGTAATACAAAAAGACCGCCAAGAGAATGCCCAAACAGTGTTTGACGACTTTGGTTGATTGGAAAGCGTTGTTCGATATAGGGCTTTACCGTCTTTTCTAAAAAAGAAAAGAAAGTAGAAGCGCCGCCATATGTATGGTTGGAGAAGTCCTTTCTTTTCCTCCCAATGGAAGCATCAGGGGCGGTAAGAGTGAGATCATAATGCCTAAGCGGATGATAGGGTTCTTCTGTTTGATAGCCAATTCCAACAATGATAGCAGGTGCGACACCTGTTTTTTCAGGTCTTCTTGACTGTAAACGGATGGCTTCGACCATTGTGCCAAAAAGTGAATTCCCATCAAGCACGTACATGACTGGAAAACCAGTTGCGGGAGGAGTGGTAGTCGGTTTAAATATAAAAAGTCTGTATGGGTGTGCTGTGATATCTAGTTGCTCCGTCCCAGGTATAAAAAAGGGACGGCTTTCTCCGAAAAGTGAATTCTCAGTACCCATTCCTTCAGGGCGTTTCAACATATATAAAAATTCCCTTCCTCAAAATGATCCTCATATGGTGATAAAAGCAGACTTGTGAATATTGGTTGGATGAGAGTATTACCTGAAAACTTCAAATGAAAATGATTCTCAATTATCATGTGAGCAAACCAAATAATAATAGTTATTAATTATAAAGTCAAATGTTCATAAAGTTGTATAAATGTTAATTTTGTCCAATTAATTGATACGGCCTGCTCTGCTTCTATATTTTGCGTCGGCAGCCGGTCATCGAGAAGTTCCGCCATACCAAGCACCGTCCTTTCATACAAAAATACACTACTCTTCTTTTTAACATTTTCATTCATAACAAAATGAAATGGTCAGTCAAGGTTCTGCTAGAGAGCGTGTTGAAAGAGGAGGGGCTGTTTTAAAAGTGGCGAAATAACATATAGCATCAAAAATGAGGCAATAAAAAAAGTAAGGGATGTGCCCTTACTTGTTGATCAATTGGTGTATATATCTGTTAACATCATTCACTTAAAATCCATCTGTGACATCATATTCGTAACGGATATCGGCTTTGACATTGCTCATAGTAGATCTCGCCGTAGCTTTTGCGTTGTACTTAAAGCTCCATTTTTGAGCGACTCTTAATTGATCATCCAGAGATATACGATAAGAACCACTTGTTGCAGAGGAGAAAAGTGATTGATACCAAATGTTACTATCACTAGCCATCAGTTTGTGTGTGACATTCCCTTGGTTGGGTGTTTGAGTGCTAGTTGTCGTAATTGATTTAACTACAGCGCGTTTAGGAACTGTGGAATTATTCGTTAAATCCATTGTAATGACTGAAGAGTCAACTCCTAAAAAATTTAAAGAAGAATTCCCCAAGTTCGTAGCAGTCCCTGTAAAATTGAATGTCCCATTTCCAGATTTAATACGATCTTCAATGGAAACAGTAAAATACATGTTACCGGTATATGTACCACGGGTTACTTTCACAAAATACGTTTCTGAAGTTGAAGTCACGTCACCAGTATTTGCAAAAATAAAAGGCGTTACTGAATCAGGATTTATAACTTCGGATCCTGTCCTAGAATATTTCGAATTATACACCTCGATGTTCATCCCTGTATATTGCTTATTATATGAACTTCTGACATAAACTCTTTCACCTTTATTGATCGTAAACTGATAATACGCTTCATTTTCACCTTCAGGTAAGATTGTCGTGTCTGAACGACTATTTTTCCAATATCCCATTGAACTTGCAGTGTTAGGGCTGTTATTCCCCGTAATTGCTGCTTCCGCTGAAGTAGGTGCAAAAAAACTAGTAACAAGCGCCAATAATAATGCTGGTAATAATAAACGTTTAAAGATAGTATTTGTCATATATTAACCCTCCTTGTAATAATTACTATATCGACATTGAACTAACAAATTTTAACTGAAATGCCGATATATTTAATAATCACTATTTTCTTAAAAAAGGAGAATCAAAATGAATATTAATACTTCATATACAGCCCGTGCTTCGAACAATTTGAACCAAATAGACGCTAAAGGTCAATCAGCTATTAAAAGTACAAACGAAGTGATGACCGAATCTGATAGACGAATGAAAATATTAGATGAAAAATACGAAAAAATAAATGAACAAAATAAACGATTCAAAGATCCTCAGAGTCATATATATGATAAGTATCGAAATCCATACTCTTCTTATTTCAGAAGTGATCTAACTAAAGTGGAGAGAGAAGCTGCTTATACGATGGAAATGAGTTGGGCAAGGAATAATAAAGGTGGACAATATGACTTCAATGATGCTATTTTCCGTAATGAAAAACGGTACGATCCTACCCAAGAAAGTGTAGAAAAGAAACTATTAAATCGTCAGAAGGTGAACGAACAACTGCAAGCTTTGTTTTCTACCAATGGTTTGAACATTCCTAAAAATGCTAATTTAACTTTTACCATTGATCCGAATCATTTTAAATTAGTGGTGAGTGGATCAACTGACGAGTCGCTGGTCAAACAAATAGAAGACATATTGAATACAAGCAACAATACCAGAGAACTATTTTTTCATATTATGAAAAGTAGAAATGATGATTCGACTCAATTCACGCCGGATACACTTGCAAAGTTTCACCTTGTCAATCAAATCAAAACGGTAACAGGCTACAATTTAAAAGATTTAAGCATTGTAAACGGTCAATTTGTAACGGATACCGGAGCGAATATTTTCGATATCTACAAAGAAGAACTTCTGAAAAACCCATACACAGCAGAAAATGCCCGTATTGCTGCATCACATTATGGTGCACAGCTCTTTGATCTAGCGAAGAACGGGTATGATTCTATTCCTGATTTGGTGCTATCTATTGGGTATGAAAACGGGTCTTTATATGACATTGGACAAAAGGTGAATTACGGAGTTAAGAAAACGATAGATTAAAAAACGCACCTGATATTTTCAATATTTGATCATGTGCGTGTTCATGCCATGTTGGAGTATCGATCACATGTGTGAACAACATCAGCTACAAATCCCATTAGCGATACAAAGGACTCTATAACAATTTATGTTACAGAGTCTTTTCTATTTGAAGTGTGTTGTTTCGCTGTTCAATGAAACAACCACATGGTAATTTTGACTATAGTTGATGTTTTTCACTTTTTTATTGATGAAAATGTTAAAATGATGAGTAGCGTATTTTTTTATGAAAGGACGGTGCTTGGCATGACGGAACTTCTCGATGACCGGCTGCCGCCGCAAAATATAGAAGCCGAGCAGGCCGTATTAGGTGCTGTTTTTTTAGAACCATCTGCGCTAACGCTCGCTTCTGAAGTATTAATTCCAGAGGATTTCTATAGAATGTCGCATCAAAAGATTTACAATGCGATGCTTGTACTTGGTGATAGAGGGGAACCGGTTGACCTTGTCACGGTGACATCAGAACTTGCCAATACAGACTTACTAGAAGAGGTAGGCGGGATTTCGTATTTAACAGATATTGCGAACTCTGTCCCAACTGCCGCAAACATTGAATATTATGCAAAAATTGTAGAAGAAAAATCCATTTTAAGACGTCTGATCCGTACAGCGACAACCATTGCACAGGATGGATATACGCGTGAGGATGAAGTAGAAGATCTATTGAGTGATGCTGAAAAAACCATTATGGAAGTGGCTCAGCGTAAAAACTCAGGAGCTTTCCAAAACATTAAGGACGTTCTTGTTCAGACATATGATAATATTGAACAGCTTCATAATCGAAAAGGTGATATCACTGGGATTCCAACGGGTTTCTCAGAGCTTGACCGGATGACAGCTGGCTTCCAGCGAAATGACCTGATTATTGTAGCGGCTCGTCCGTCCGTAGGGAAAACAGCCTTCGCGTTAAATATTGCACAAAACGTTGCGACCAAGACAGATGAAAGTGTCGCCATCTTTAGTTTAGAGATGGGCGCTGAGCAGCTGGTCATGCGTATGCTTTGTGCCGAGGGAAATATCAATGCACAAAACCTAAGAACCGGTAACCTCACAGAAGAGGACTGGGGTAAGCTGACAATGGCGATGGGTTCGCTATCAAACAGTGGGATTTTCATTGATGATACACCTGGCATTAGAGTCAGTGAAATTCGCTCGAAATGCCGCCGTTTGAAGCAAGAAAACGGGCTTGGCATGATCCTGATTGACTACTTACAGCTCATCCAAGGGAGTGGACGATCAAGCGATAACCGTCAGCAAGAGGTATCTGAAATTTCTAGGGCTTTAAAGTCACTAGCAAGAGAACTTGAAGTGCCAGTCATTGCCTTATCACAGCTTTCTCGTGGGGTAGAGCAGCGTCAGGACAAACGTCCGATGATGTCTGATATTCGTGAATCAGGAAGTATTGAGCAGGATGCCGATATTGTGGCGTTCCTTTATCGTGATGATTACTATGACAAAGAATCAGAGAATAAGAACATTATTGAAATTATTATTGCGAAACAGCGTAACGGTCCAGTTGGAACGGTATCACTGGCGTTCGTGAAAGAATATAACAAATTCGTCAACTTAGAAAGAAGATTTGACGATGCGGGTGTTCCGCCCGGTGCTTAAAGCCCAGCTCAAGAAGCTGGGCTTTTTTTGATCCATCTACATCGAAAGAATGACTGGAAAACAGTCGAAATGAGGAGGAGTGGGAGAAAAAGAGAGCGTATACTAAAGGGAGAGAAAAGGAGTGATGACTGATGAAGTTTCAACAATTCGAAGCCGCTCAATTACGCATCGCACGTCCGACCGTCAACATGAAAGAGGTTGTTTCTTTTTATGAAGAAGGTTTAGGGCTGAAACGAATAGGCTCATTTGATCAGCATGAAGGGTATGATGGGGTCATGCTTGGGCTTCCTCACCAGCATGTTCATCTGGAAATCACCAAACATGAAGAAGACGAAAGCTTGCCTGTTCCCCACCCAGAGCAACTGCTTGTATTCTATATTCCGGATGAAGAAGAATTTCAGCAGATGAAAAAGAGACTGATCGCATCTGGCGGACGGCATGTCACCTCTACAAACCCGTACTGGGATCGAGGAGGCGTGACGATTGAAGATCCAGATGGATATCGAGTGGTGCTCATGAATACAGAAGGAATTACACCTGATTAAGAAAGACTCCCATCTTGTGAGAGTCTCAGATTGTTAGGAACGAGGCGTGACACGGAGCTTCAGTGCTTTTAGTCCATACATACCGCTGCTTGTCATTGGGACGTAAGAGAGAAGCTCTAGTGATTCATATCGTGACTGTATGGCTTTGATGGCAGTGCAGGCTTCCAGGCGAGCAAGTGGTGCGCCTAGGCAGAAATGAATGCCGTGGCCGAAGCCAATATGAGGATTAGGGTGCCGGTGTATATCGTACTCATGTGCGTTTGGAAATTGACGCTCATCCCGGTTCGCAGACGCAAGAAAGACAATCACACTGTCTCCCTTTTTCAAGACTTTCCCTCCAAGTTCGGTGTCTTCTGTGACATACCGGACGATGGTAGGCGCAGGGGCACGAAAACGGACAGCCTCCTCCACAGCACGAGGAATGAGGTCAGGTGATTGAGCGAGCGCTTCATACGACCCCGGATTTTCTAACAAACTAAAGATCATATTGGAGATCAGGTTGGTGGTCGTTTCGTTGCCTGCTAACAGGAGCAGATTGCAGAAAGGAATTAATTCGTCTGCGGACAGCTTGTCTCCATTTTCCTCCGCTTGAATTAAAAGCGAAATCAAATCATCACTAAGGTTCTGCCGCTTCTCTTCAATGATGTCAGCAAAAAACGCCATCATGTCCGCTTCGCTTTGATCCCGTGTTTTCTGCCATTCAACGACATCTCTTTCTTCTTCACTTTTAGGCATGCTGACGAGAATATCGGACCATTCTTTAAAGGATTGTTTATGTTCTGTTGGCACACCTAAAAGCTCTGCAATGACAATCACAGGAAGCGGATAGGAGATGTCTTGAACAAGATCAATCTCTTCCTTACCTTCTATTTGTGCAATGAGATCATCCATTAACTCTTTAATGCGTGGTTCCCACAATTTCATCACCCGGGGTGTAAAAGCTTTGCTTACAATGGAGCGGATTCGTGTATGTTTTGGCGGGTCCATCATGACCATTGTTTTCATCAGTGAATGTTTCCGGTGGTCTTGAGGAGGTTGACTAGAAAAGGTATCTTTATCGATGGTGACGCGCTTTGCTTCTTCATAGGTGAAGACACTCCATGTTTGGCTGTGTTCATCAAAATGAACAGGAGATTCTTGACGCATTTTGGCGTACCAATCAAATGGGTGATACGGGTCCTGCTTATTTTTCCCTCTTAATAACGCTTTTTGAACGGCACTAGGTGTTGTTGTTTCCATGATCATCACTCCTTATGGGTTGTCAGATGATTCCTTTTTTTCACTGTGTTAGATTTAAAGGTAATTCATCAGGAGAAAGGATTCAACCAACAGAAAAGCGAAATCTGTTGAAGAAAATGGGAAGGGGAGAGCGGCTTGTGGCGGACTGCTACAGAGGGGATAAGCGCGCAACTGAATCAAAGCAACAATTAAGAAAAGCATTATTTCAGTTATTAAAGGAGAAGGAATGGGGGAAGATTTCTGTACAAGATTTGACGAACAAGGCAGGAATCCACCGCACCACCTTCTATCAGCATTATGAGGATAAGTTTGACTTAGCTCAGCAGGTCATGGATGAGATGTTTGATGTCATGAAAACCGCTATTTTTGCTCCTGTACATGAAAATGAGTGGAAGAGCGATCATGCAGCATATGTGTATATTTACCGCTTTTATCAGCATTTGCAGGAACATGAAGAGGAGTATCAGATTCTCTTGAAAAGGGGAAGAGAGCTTAATATTCATCAGACGGCCAGTGCTTTTTTTGAAGAAAGCTTTACTTTAGGGCTAGAAGAAGTCACAGGTTCACCACCTGATCCACAACACGTTCCTCTCGAGATGCAGAAGCAATTTGTCATTTCTGCTTATGTTGGAACAGCTGAGTGGTGGCTGAGAAAAGGCAGACCATATTCACCCGACTTTATGGCAAGTTCGATGATTCAATTGATTGAAAATCACTGAACAAACGGAAATGAGAAAAACAGTAATTTTGATCGAAATCTTCTTGTTAAGCGTAGAATGAGCAATTAAAGCGCTTTTCCTCACATGTAAAACGAACAAAATTTGATTTCGAGATATTAATGTTCGGATTTCACGTTGACTTTTTCAGTGTGCATTGATAAAATAAATGTGTTTGAAAGAGATAACGTTTTGAAAGGTTAACGGAGGTGCACGATATGTCTTCAGTAGTCGTAGTAGGTACGCAGTGGGGTGACGAAGGGAAAGGGAAAATTACCGATTTCCTTTCAGAAAATGCAGAGGTGATTGCCCGTTATCAAGGGGGAAACAATGCAGGTCACACAATCAAATTTGATGGAGTGACTTACAAGCTACACCTCATTCCGTCCGGTATTTTTTACAAAGAGAAAACTTGTGTCATCGGTAATGGAATGGTGGTTGATCCTAAAGCGTTGGTCACTGAGCTTGCGTATCTTCACGAACGGAATGTGAGTACAGATAACCTCAGAATCAGCAATAGAGCCCATGTCATTCTGCCTTATCACTTAAAATTGGACGAGGTAGAAGAAGAGCGGAAAGGGGCTAACAAGATCGGTACGACGAAAAAAGGAATCGGACCAGCTTATATGGACAAAGCTGCCCGCGTCGGAATCCGTATCGCAGATTTATTAGATCGTGAAGTATTTGAAGAGAAGCTTGCCCGTAATCTAGAAGAGAAAAATCGTCTTTTAGAGAAAATGTACGACACAGAAGGCTTCAAAATTGAAGATATTTTAGATGAGTATTATGAATATGGTCAGCAAGTGAAAAAATATGTCGTGGACACATCTGTTGTATTGAACGATGCTCTAGATGAAGGCCGCCGTGTTCTTTTTGAAGGGGCACAAGGCGTTATGCTTGATATCGATCAAGGGACATATCCGTTCGTGACGTCATCTAACCCAGTGGCTGGAGGCGTGACGATTGGTTCTGGTGTAGGTCCTACGAAAATTCAACATGTGGTCGGCGTATCAAAAGCTTACACAACTCGTGTAGGTGATGGCCCATTCCCGACAGAACTCCATGATGAAATTGGCGATCAAATCCGTGAAGTTGGCCGTGAATACGGTACGACAACTGGCCGCCCGCGTCGTGTTGGCTGGTTTGACAGTGTTGTTGTCCGTCATGCGCGCCGTGTGAGCGGAATTACAGATTTATCTCTTAACTCCATCGATGTACTGACAGGGATTGAGAAATTGAAAATCTGTGTTGCTTATAAATTGAACGGAGAAATCACTGAAGAATTCCCAGCAAGCCTTAATGAATTAGCGAAATGTGAACCTGTCTACGAAGAAATGCCAGGTTGGACAGAGGATATTACAGGCGTGAAGAATTTAAGTGAACTGCCTGCAAATGCCCGTCATTACTTAGAGCGCATTTCACAATTAACAGGTATTCCACTTTCTATTTTCTCAGTCGGACCAGACCGTTCCCAAACGAACGTTGTCCGCAGCGTGTACCGTCCATCATTATAGACTGATCAGACACCAGTAAAATCACACATTTTACTGGTGTCTTTTTTTGTTTAAATATTCCTTAATTTCTACGGAACGCTCTTCCTGTCATTACCAAAATATGATAACTGTATAAAAGGGAAGGAGCGTTCTAGTGAAAGAAAGAATACGATTATTAGATATTTTACGAGGTTTTGCGATATTAGGTACATTGGGTACAAACGTCTGGTTTTTTGCATACGCAGGGGATACCTTTGCGACAGATCAGATTGCGGATGAATATGAAAATGGTAGTTTTCTTGAAAGTCTTGTCTCTATGTTCGTTTATGGCAAAATGCTATCGTTGCTTACGATCATGTTTGGTGTAGGGCTAGAGCTGAAATACCAGCAGGCGAAAAGAAAAAATATGACTTGGCCGGGTACATATTTATGGATTCTTTTATTCTTATTGATTGAAGGCTTTGTCCATTTTGCGCTAGTGATGGAATATGATGTGCTCATGAGTTACGCCGTCACGGGTTTGCTTGTGGCGTTTATTGTCCGTGGAGGAAGTCGGCGCATCAAAAAAGGCATGATTGTCTCGGGTGTCATTCATTTGTTGGTGACGGCTTTTCTCGTTGTATTTTCTTTCTCTGAATTGGAAAATGAACCCTATGACGAGAGCAGTGAACCAGCGTACGAAGAACAACTGCCGGAGACATGGATATCTCAAGTTCAAGACCGATTACAGCACTTTTTGATGTATCGAGAAGAAGCGATCTTTATTATCCCAATGAATACCTTTTTGTTTTTATTAGGTGTGCGGATGATGAGAGCCGGTGTATTTTATGCAAATGAGCGTGGGCAATCTCTGCGGAAAATATTGTTCCGAATGGGTTTGTGGATTGGACTGCCGCTGAATGCGCTCGTCTTCGTACCAAATGACATAGTAGAATTTGTGGTGCGCTATGTGTTTTCGCCATTCCTCTCTATTTTCTATATTGCTGTCGTGGCGAAGCTTCTAGCACGCACGGAGTCATGGTTCATGTGGACTTGGTTTGAATATGTAGGGAAAATGGCGCTTAGCTGCTATATCCTGCAAAATGTCATCTGCTCGCTTCTTTTTTACAGCTGGGGATTGGGTCTTGGCGGTCAAATCAATGCGCCCCTTATCGTCTTGTCATGGTTGTTGATCTCCCTGCTGCAAATCGCGATTTCAGCCCTTTGCTTACACGTCTGGCGAATTGGGCCAATGGAGTATATCCGATCACGGGCACTTCGCCGTGTGACAATGAAGAAAGCATCTTAAAGGGGAATAGATACAATGTTTTTCAAAAAAACGACGAAAAGAGAACAAGCCAATGCACAAAAAGCAGCAGGATCGGCGTTTGTTTTTTATCTTCTAGCATTAGGAGGACATGCGTCTTACGCTTTTTTTCAAGGTGAGAGTACACCTGTGACTTTTGTGATTTTAATGACAGGTCTTCTTGTGTTTTTCACCGCAGATTGGCTATACAATAAAAAACATTCATAAAAAAGAAGCCCTCTGATGAGAGCTTCTTTTTTATTTTAGGCTTTTATATTGGCCTTTTAAATTTTTACGAATGTATTGAATGATTTTGCGCAGTTCGTTGGCATGCGGTCTGCCAAATGGACTTGTTTGTCTTTGCTGATAGAGGACTTGGCCTTTTTCATTTAATAAGAAATAGGCAGGTTCTCCGTGCACCCCGTGATCTTCATATGGGGCATCTTCCCCGTGATAGAAGACTTCATAGGCTTTCAATGATGTGAGGTCTTGGTCAGACATGATGGGGAAAGAAAGTCCCTCTTTGTCTGCAAATTCTTTTAAGTCTTCAGGATTATCCGTTGAAATCGTCATTAAGTGAATATCCTTTTCTTGAAAATAGGATTGCTGTTTTTCCAGCTCTTTTAATTCCTCGACACATACTGGGCACCATGATCCTCTAAAGAAAACGATAAGGTGCCAGCTTTGATGCTCCTCTAAATGTTTGTAAAACTCAATGTGATCGCCCTGCACTGTTGGCAGTGAAAAATCGGGCATTTTATCTCCTAATTTAAATGAACTCATCCTATGCTTCCTCCTTTTTCAATCACCATGCTGTTTGTTTCTTGTATAACCAATATTGGTCGGAATCAAACGTTTCTGTGTGCTGGATTGGGCAGTAGCCATTGATTGAATGAAGGCGCTTGCAGAATTAGGCGATTTAGCAGAAGATATCAAATCCGACACTTTTTTTAAAAAAATGTCGAAAAACGTATTGCCATATGTAATTACTCTATGATATTATAAATCTCGTTGTTGCAAAGGTCTCTGAAACTTGTTAAGATGCGATTTTCCAGCTTTTAAAGCGATTGGTTTGACGCAATACAGCTTCTTCAGATTCACTTTTCACAAACCGAGAGCCATTAGCTCAGTTGGTAGAGCATCTGACTTTTAATCAGAGGGTCGAAGGTTCGAGTCCTTCATGGCTCACCATGTTTTGGCCCGTTGGTCAAGCGGTTAAGACACCGCCCTTTCACGGCGGTAACACGGGTTCGAATCCCGTACGGGTCATTGATTTACTTTAGCGTTAAGCTAATTTTTCCTCACTTGCTTGAAGGAGCACCACGATTGCTTTTTCGGGCAAGTTACTGAGGTCCGGTAGTTCAGTTGGTTAGAATGCCTGCCTGTCACGCAGGAGGTCGCGGGTTCGAGTCCCGTCCGGACCGCCATTTATACATATTCATCTTTTGATGATGGCTCGGTAGCTCAGTTGGTAGAGCAACGGACTGAAAATCCGTGTGTCGGCGGTTCGATTCCGTCCCGAGCCACTTCCAAACGCATCTGCAATCGCAGGTGCGTTTTTATTATGAAAAGAAGGCATAAAAAGGGAGAAGCCGGACCTAGGTAGGGCCCGGCTCCATAAGAAGAAGACGTTACATGTATATAGACGTTTGGTGACTGGAAAAGTTTCAATAAAAAAGGAAAAAGTCATCAAATCTTTTGGGTGAAGTTCTTCTATCCAACGTTTACTAGCAAAGAAAGCCGTTATTATTTTTATCTTTGCCTCGTAAAACGTTATAATAGACAGTGAGCCTTTTTTTCGTAAATGAAAAGGGCGTAATGAGACATGCAAAATGGAATGACATAGATGCTAAAAATGCAGGAGGAAATCACAATGGAAAAAAAGATTCTTGTCGTAGATGATGAAAAGCCGATTGCGGATATATTGGAATTTAACTTAAGAAAAGAGGGCTACGAGGTTCATTGTGCGTATGATGGAAATGAGGCCCTTGAAATGGTAGAAGAAATTAAGCCAGACATTATTTTGCTCGACATTATGCTGCCGAACAAAGATGGTGTTGAAGTATGCCGTGAAGTGAGAAAGAAATATGACATGCCGATTATCATGCTGACAGCAAAAGACTCTGAAATCGATAAAGTCATTGGTCTTGAGCTTGGCGCGGACGATTATGTCACAAAGCCATTCAGTACACGCGAGCTGCTTGCACGTGTAAAAGCAAATTTAAGAAGACAGACGGCTGCTCCGCAATCAGAGGAAGAATCTGAATCAAATGATATCGAGATTGGTTCACTTGTGATCTACCCAGATGCGTATGTCGTGTCTAAGCGTGACGAAACGATTGAGCTAACGCATCGTGAGTTCGAATTGCTTCATTACTTAGCGAAACATATTGGACAAGTCATGACACGTGAGCACTTACTGCAAACGGTTTGGGGCTACGATTACTTCGGAGATGTCCGTACAGTAGACGTGACAGTCCGCCGTCTTCGTGAAAAAATTGAAGACAACCCTAGCCACCCGAGCTGGATCGTGACAAGACGAGGCGTCGGCTACTATTTAAGAAACCCAGAGCAGGACTAAGATTCTTATGAGTAAAGTAGGTTTTTTTCGCTCGATTCACTTTAAATTGACCTTGATTTATGTGCTGCTGATCATTGTCGCCATGCAGATTATTGGCGTGTACTTTGTGAAGCAGCTAGAGCAGTCCTTAATTAATTCCTATGATAATTCCTTGAATCAGCGAATCTACTCGTTATCGTATTACCTAGAACAAGATTCATCGAAAAGCAAGGCAGAATTAAAAGAGGATGCTCAAAAGATACTAAACGATTTTAACAACAAAGATGAGTCTAATGAAATTTCTGAAGTCAGCTATATTGACGAAAGCAGAGAGGTCATTGCCTCTGTGAATAACGGCAGTCAAGAGATTGCCGGGAAGAAAATCACAGATCAAATCATTAGCCGTATTTTCGCGGTTGGCAAAGACTACGAGAAAAAATTCTATGACCCAGAATCGAATAAACGAGTCCGCATATCAGCGACAGCCGTGAAAAATGAGAACCAAGAAACTGTTGGTGTCATTTATGTGGTCTCATCCATGGAAAGTGTTTTTAACCAAATGCGAACGATCAACACCATTTTGGCGACGGGTACACTCATCGCACTTGGGACGACCGCTCTACTTGGTATATTCATATTCAGAACCATTACACACCCAATTTCGGATATGAGAAAGCAAGCGATCGAGCTCGCCAAAGGGAACTTTTCCAGAAAGGTCCGAAAGTATGGACATGATGAGATTGGTCAGCTAGCGACGACATTTAACCATCTGACGAGAGAGCTGGAGGAAGCGCAGCTGATGACAGAGGGTGAGAGGAAAAAGCTTTCTTCTGTTATCGCCTATATGACCGATGGCGTCATTGCCACGAATCAAAACGGGGCCATTATTCTATTAAACAGCCCGGCACTAGAGCTTTTGAATGTTTCACGTGAAACAGCTCTAGAGATGCCGATCACATCCTTGCTTGGCTTAGAAGAAACTCATACATTTGAAGATTTAGTCGAAAATCAAGACTCCATGCTGCTAGAAATTGAACGCGAAGATCAGTTGTCTGTTTTGCGTGTCAATTTCTCAGTGATTCAGAAAGAGCATGGGAAAATTGATGGTTTAATTGCAGTCATTTATGACGTAACCGAGCAGGAAAAAATTGATGCGGAACGTCGTGAATTCGTGGCGAACGTATCGCATGAGTTGCGCACACCGCTTACGACGATGCGAAGCTATCTTGAGGCACTCGCTGAAGGTGCGATTGGTGATAAAGAGCTTGCGCCAAGGTTCCTCAGTGTCACGCAAAATGAAACAGAGCGCATGATTAGACTTGTGAATGACCTGCTCCAGCTGTCTAAATTCGACAGCAAGGATTATCAATTCAATCGTGAGTGGACGAATTTTATCAGGTTTATCTCGCTCGTCATTGATCGTTTTGAAATGACGAAGGAGCAGCATGTCGATTTCATCCGCAACTTGCCGCAGCGTGAAATATATGTGGAAATTGATCAAGATAAAATCACTCAGGTGCTCGATAATATCATTTCCAATGCTATGAAATACTCGCCAGAGGGTGGACACATTACGTTCACTGTCGATTTGGATGAGGAGCAAGGTCTTGTGTTATTCAGTGTCAAAGATGAAGGAATCGGTATTCCGAAGAAGGATATGGATAAAATCTTTGAACGTTTTTATCGAGTGGATAAGGCAAGAACAAGAAAGCTTGGCGGAACCGGCCTAGGCCTTGCGATTGCAAAAGAAATGGTTCAGGCTCATGGCGGAGATATTTGGGCTGACAGCATTGAAGGAAAAGGAACAACGGTAACCTTTACCCTTCCGTACAATGAAGAACAAGAGGATGATTGGGATGAAGCGTGAGACCTTTAAAACCATTATATTGACAATCCTAATTGCGATCAGTCTTGTGTTTACGTGGAATATTTGGATGTTCCAGCCCGTCATGCAGGATCAGGCGGATGCCGGCACACAGGTCGTGGAAACGAAGAAGATTTCAAGCGACGAGCCTCGGAGTCTCATTGATGTCGTGAAGCCGCGTGAGATGTTCATCCATTCCAATGGAGAGCATTTCAAAGTAGATCAAAAGGAACTCTTCCAAAACTTTTGGAATGATGTGAGCCTGTGGGATGTCAAAGAGATTGCTGATGTGTCGGACCAATATTCCGAGCAGAAATTTAAGAATTTCTTCTATGGACGCGAGGGGCAAGGCAAAACATTGGATCTTGTGTTCAATGATCCGATTCCGATTGATATTTTCCAAGCGCTGTTTAAATGGCCGAATAAATCCATTGAATACAACTCGTTTGACCGGATGATTGTGCCGTTCGCTCAGCCGGATAAGGCCAATAAGAAAGTCTATTTGGTTTCATACAGCAAGGAATCGGTGCTTGAGCTAACGATTGAATCTGCCAACTATCGTAATCTGATGGATAGTATTGCAGCCGCTCAAAACGAGATGCCGCGCTATGATCTATATACTTTCTCTACAAATTCAAAACGAGATTTCCTGCTGCCGCAGAAGCAAAAGCAGCTTGAAGCGAAAATGTTCTTTATCGAAACGATTAAGACAAGCAAATTCAAGGACGCTTTGTTTACAGACCCAAGTCTAGTTGGGGAGGAGTCTAATTTAAACCGGACGGTGTATACAGATGGAACGAGTCGTCTTGAAGCAAATCAAAAAGACCACCGCATCCAATATCAGCATCGTAATATCAATTCTAGTACCGTATTCCAAACGGGGGATTTGATCAAGCGAAGCGTGAAATATTTCAATGATACTGGAAGTTTTACCGATAATTATCAATACTTCGGCATTAACAGCAACCAGCAGCTGTCCTTTAATATGTTTATGGATGGACTGCCGATCGTCAACAGCACAAAACATCCATTTGGTATGACATCACTTGAAGTACAATGGGCGAATGATGACATCTTAAGTTATAAGCGTCCAAACTACATTCTCGGCAACAAAGCGAGTCAGAGTGAACAGGTCAAACTGATGAATGGGACAGAGCTGAAAAACTTGATCATCAAGCAGACGAAGTATGATGACTTAGAGAAAATTGAACAGATTTTCCCTGCCTATCAAGCGACATCCACGGCATCAGATCAGGATCAAGCGATGTTTGTCTGGCTAGAGCCGGTATGGTGTATGAAATATAACGGAAAAACCGTCATTTTATCGAATGATTTGCTGACAGAGGGGAGCGAGAATCATGGAGTGGAATAAGACCAAAACGATCTTTATCCTAGCCTTTCTCGTTCTCGATATCTTTCTAGGTTTTCAATACTTTGAAAAGCGATCAACCGATCATTTTGCGATTATCGAAAAAACAGATACGCTGGAAGAAATGAAGGCAGACGGAATCAAATATGGCAATCTATCAGATGAAGCGAAGATTGGATACCGCATTACAGCTGAGAAAAAGCAATATACGAAAAAGGATGTCGACGGATTAGCTGATCAAAAGACGAAAAGCACATTCCCGAAAACCGAGAAAGATGATCCTGTCACCCTGCTTGAAATGACCTTCAATAAACCAGTTGCATTGCCGAAAAAAGATATGAAAACAGCAGCGACCAATCTTGTGAGCCAGCGTTTACTGGATGGTAAGAATTATAAGCTCTGGAGCATCGATGAAGAAACAGGTGAAATCGTCTTTTTCCAAACGTATAAAGGAAAATACATCTTCCAAGAAGGTCTTGATGACACCGAAACCATCGGGAAGATCACATTGGATGTGAACGATCAAAACGAGGTCGTATCGTATCGGCAGTCGATGGTGACATCGATTAATGAAGTGAGAAAAGAAACCCTTGTCCCGGCGCTTGAAACGGTGAAGGACCTATATACACAAAATATGCTGAGCCAAAACACGACAGTGAAAAAAGTGGAGCTAGGCTACTACACGCAATACCCAGGTGCAAGCACTCAAGTAATGGTTCCTGTATGGCGAGTAGAGATTGAAGGCGTGGCAACTGGTTCAAAGAAAAAGACAGAAGAAGAATATTTGATCAATGCCATTGATGGCTCAACACTTGATCATATAGAGAAAGAAGACAAATCTTCATTGGAGTGAGAGAACATGAGCTTGCAGTTCAGTGTACTAGCGAGCGGAAGTACGGGGAACGCTTTTTATTTAGAAACAGACGAGCATGCTTTTTTAGTAGATGCGGGCTTAAGCGGCAAACAGATGGTAGAGCTGCTTGGTCAAATCGATCGCAAGCCGGAAGACTTGGACGGAATTTTTGTCACACACGAGCACTCAGATCATATTAAAGGACTCGGTGTGATGGCAAGAAAGTACAAGCTTCCTGTTTATGCAAATGCAAAAACATGGAAGGCGATGGAGTCACATATTGGGAAAGTGGATACGGAGCAGAAATTCCACTTTGATATGGAGACGGTTCAATCATTTGGCGGACTCGATGTTGAATCATTTGGCGTATCACATGATGCGGCAGAGCCCATGTTTTACGTATTCCATTATGGCGGGCGTAAACTTGCCCTTATGACGGATACAGGCTATGTGAGTGACCGGATGAAAGGGATTATTAAATCAGCCAATACGTTCGTATTTGAGAGCAACCATGATGTCGGCATGCTGCAAATGGGGCGCTACCCATGGAGTATTAAACGCAGAATTTTGAGCGATGTCGGACACGTATCCAATGAAGATGCAGCTCTTGCTATGACAGACGTGATTGGAGACGCCACCTCACGCATTTATTTGGCCCACTTGAGTCAAGACAACAACATGAAGGACTTAGCCCGTATGGCGGTCCAGCAGACGCTTGAAATGAAGGGCTTTGTTGTAGGGGACGGCTTTGATTTATATGATACGGACCCGAAAAAAGCAACCCCGCTTTGCGCCGTATGATTTTTACAATCGTATGATTAAGATAAGAGCTTCTTACCAACACTATATACATCATCTATTCACTGAAAGGAAGGAAACATAGTGGATTATCGCGATGTAGAGTGGAAGCCGAGACGAAGCAGAAAAGGATATTTCCTATCTGGTCTGATCGGTGTATTGGTAGGAGCTTTTTTAATGGGATTCTTTTTCCCCTATGTGTCTGGCCAAAGCGGCAGCCCCTTTGGCTGGCAGTCAACTGGAGATCAGCAGGCATCAGATGGCCCTTTAAAGACCGTCAATGTGAACGTGAATGATGCGGTCACAAAAGTGGTATCGAGTATGTCGGATACGGTTGTCGGCGTCATTAACATTCAAAAGTCGAGCTTTTGGGAAGAAGGCGGTGAAGCAGGCAGCGGGTCAGGTGTGATTTATAAAAAAAAGGGTGACACCTTTTATATCGTGACCAACCATCATGTCATCAAAGGCGCAAACCAGCTTGAAGTGAGCCTTCAGGACGGGACAAGGATCGGGGCAAATCTTGTCGGCAGTGATCAGCTTATGGATTTAGCGGTACTCACGGTCAAAAGTGATAAGATCAAGAAAACCGCCACTTTCGGCAATTCAGACCATGTCAAACCAGGTGAGCCTGTCATCGCCATTGGAAATCCATTAGGCCTTGAATTTGCTGGCTCCGTCACACAAGGTGTGATTTCTGGAACGGAGCGTGCAATCCCTGTTGATTCTAATGGTGATGGACAGACGGATTGGAATGCGGAAGTTTTGCAAACGGATGCCGCCATTAATCCTGGGAACAGCGGCGGAGCCTTGATCAATATGGATGGCAAAGTGATCGGTATCAATTCAATGAAGATTGCTGAGTCAGAGGTGGAAGGGATTGGGCTGTCTATTCCTGCGAATCTGGTGATCCCTGTCATAGAGGATTTAGAGCGCTATGGAGAGGTGAAGCGTCCGTACCTTGGTGTTGGGATGAAATCACTAGCAGATATTGCGAGCTATCATTGGCAGGAAACGTTAAAACTGCCATCAAAGGTCACAACCGGAGTCGTCGTGATGAGTGTCGAGCCTTTGTCTCCAGCAGGAAAAGCGGGGTTAAAAGAGCTGGATGTCGTGACGTCGTTTGACGGCAAGGAAGTACAAAACATCGTCGATCTGCGTAAATATCTTTATCAAAAGAAAGTAGGCGACAAGGTAAAGGTGCAATTTTACCGAAGCGGAAAGAAAAAATCAGTCGAGATCAAACTTTCCCAAACCGATCAGTTCGGTGGCTAGCCAGTTCCTATAAGGGACTGGCTTTTTTTACATGCCCGGCATATGATAAAGAAAAGGGGGAGATACGATTGGTCACATTACTACCAATGTCGCAAACAGATTATGACGTCTTGATAGAGAAGGCCATTAAGCGGTACGCAGAAGAAAAGGTACACGCAGGGACATGGAATCAGGAAGAAGCGCAAAAGAACGCAGAGGAACAATTTGACCGGCTGCTTCCTGAAGGACTTCAGACAGAAGATCATGAGTTGTGGAACATCTTACATGGAGAAGAAGCCATTGGATGGGTATGGCTTTGCTATGATCCAGATCATCCCCAGCATGAAGGATTTATTTATAATTTTATTTTGTTTGAAGCGTATCGAGGAAAAGGATTGGCAAAACAGGCCATGACGGCATTAGAAGAGCAGGCAAAGTCATTAGGTGTGAAGAAACTATCGCTGCATGTCTTTGCCCATAATCAAATCGCCCGCTCACTTTATGAGAAAACGGGATTTGCTGAGACTGGGATTTACATGAGCAAACCTTTATAAAAAAAGAGAAGTACCGTGCAGTGAGCGTACGGTACTTTTTTATGTTGACATCATGGCATCTTGCGCCGTGACTCGGTATAGGTCGACTTTGCATTTCACAAACGCACGGATGATGGCTGGGACTTGAGCTTCTGAACGAATCAACAATGAGGTCTCGTCATCTCTGATCACAAGGTCTGTTCCCACACTTTGTAAGTACTGCGTGAGAACAGGCTTCACCTCATCATCAATCCATGCATGCTTGAAGGTGGCACGAATGGTTGAGGACGTGATGGTTTTCTCTTGAGGATGAGTACTTGAGGACACGATTTTTCCTTCAGATATGAAAGCTGTTTTGGTACAAATAGGCTGGGTGAACCTTGGCTCGTCTGCTGTTAAGAAGACGGTTTTTCCTTCAAATTTTAACGATTCAATCACCCGCTGGATATGTAAGATAGAATCTGCATCAATATCCGCAAAAGGCTCATCAAGTAAAATAAAGTCAGGCCGATGAGCGATGGCCTGAGCCATTCCGAGCCGCTTCTTCATCCCAGGTGTAAAGGCACCGACTTTCTCTTGATGATAACGATGTAAGCCAACAAATTCGAGTAATTCTTCATAATAGCTCGTTTTCTGGCGAGTACCCGTAATTTTCGATAAATAGGCAATATGCTCAATAGCAGTCAGCCCTTCATATAAATCTGTATATTCAGGCAGAACACCGATATGATGACGTACTTTTTTTAACGACGTCATGTTCATCATGATAAACGTGCCAGAGGTGGGGCGGGAGATCCCTGTAATGATATTAAAGAAGGTTGTCTTACCAGCACCCTTCGGTCCAATGAGGCCGAAGATATCCCCTTGATGGATATCAAGATCAATATGATCTATTGCGACTTTTGTCCGATATTTTTTTGTGAGCCCTTTTGTGTGAAGCACTTAGACATCCCTCCTCTGAAACAGTAGTGCAGTTCCAACGAGTAAGACAACAGTCAATGCGGCATTCATCAGCACATAGGTCAGCGGTTCACTCCAGCGCGCATAATAATAAGGCGTCACGTATTGGAACCAGTGAATCAACCGTTCTGAAGAAAGAACAGACATCATGCTCATGATTGGAAATAGAAAGGAAAACAACATGCCAACAAACATCGATTTCTGTGGTGTTGGAAAGAGCATGGACAAAAACAAAGCACAGGAGATGCCGACACTGATAAACGTTAATATTTTTAAGGCATCAGAGAACAGAAAACGATGTGAAATCACCATATTTAATATATATGTGGTCATAATGCAACTGAGCCAAAACAGCATCAGCCCAAGATATTTCCCGATGACAATGTTTAAACGGGTCGTTTTGCTGACGAGAAAACGAATGGTTTTCAAATGAATTTCGCGGCTCAAAATATCATGAGATAATAAAAAAATAAGGAAGAAACCAAATAACGAAATCACTAGTTCATTCCCAATGGAATAAGGGTCCTTTGCCTGTTCCCACTTTCCTTGATAAGCAGCTATAAATGGAAGACTTGATACAAAAGTAGATAAAATGAAAATAATAACAATTGTTAAGATGGATTTTGTGCTTTTGAAGAGCTGCTTAAATTCATTCATACAGATGGTCCACACACACTGTACCTCCCTTCATCTTTATTATACCGCTAGAAAAGAAAGACACCATATCTCGCTCTTTAACATTTGCTTAAATTTTATAAAAAAGAAGACTCTTCCAGAACAGTTAACTCATTTTTAAAAATGTTCAGAAAAATATCTTGATTTATCAAAAAACATCATGTATGATAGCTTTAATTCAAGATAGTTAAACAGGCAATGACGAGAGAAAGTACAATCATCAATTTTTCCACAGAGAGCTTCGGCAGCTGAAAAGAAGCAAAAATAATGATTCGAAAAATGGTCTCTGAGCCTCGTGCTGAACATATCCATGATATTAGTAGGTGACGACGAGAGTTGGTACTCGTTATCAAAACCACAGTATATGAGCCAAATTGGAGCTTTGTACTTGTAGAGGCTGTTTAGCGCGAGCAAACAGTAAATAAAGGTGGTACCACGAGACAAATACCTCGTCCTTATGATTCATAGATAAGGATGGGGTATTTTTTATTGTCCACTTTTTTTTCATACAAATGTTCAAATGTTCCACGTGAAACACCACAACCATTTTTTCAAATGAAAGGGAGATTAACATGAGTGAACATGCATTGGTTTTACAATCAGATTTCGGTATTGATGATGGAGCGGTCAGCGCAATGTACGGCGTAGCCAATACAGTGAGCAGCGGCATCCGCATTTTTGATTTAACTCACAACATTCCCCAATATGACATTTGGGAAGCGTCTTATCGCTTGCTTCAGACGGTTACATATTGGCCGGAAGAAACGGTATTTGTCTCCGTTGTTGATCCAGGCGTTGGATCAGAGCGAAAGAGCCTTGTCGTCAAAACAACAAGCTCACACTACATCATCACACCTGATAATGGGACACTTACGCATGTCGCACAGGATATTGGCATCGTGGAGGCTCGGTATTTAGATGAAACCATCAATCGTCTGCCGAAGTCAGGAAAATCACATACATTTCATGGTAGAGACATTTACGCCTATACAGGCGCGAGAATTGCTTCAGGTGTGATTTTTTTTGAAGAGGTCGGGCCAAAGGCGAATATAGAGGACATTATTCACCTTCCAGTCGTACAAGCTTATGCGGAAGAAGAAGTGATCACAGGGACGATTGATATTTTAGATGTGCGGTTCGGAAACCTATGGACAAACATTCATCATACGTTATTTGAACAGCTTTCAATCAATTATGGGGATGCAATAGAAGTTACCATTGCCAACGGGCCAAAAAATGTGTATAAAAATATCATGACCTATGGACGATCTTTTGCCGATTTAAAGGTAGGCGAACCACTCGTATATGTCAATTCACTCGATCATTTAGGCGTGGCGATCAATCAAGGGTCATTTGCAAAGGCTTATAACATCGGTACAGGCACAGGCTGGCGCCTTTCGATTCGCAAAGCTCCGCGCATTATATATGAATAAGAGGAGGAAACATCATGGCAGGTAAACAACTTTCAACGAAAACTGTCGTTGCCATCGGAATTGGCGCAGCCGTCTTTGTCATTTTAGGACGCTTCGTCTCCATTCCAACTGGGATTCCGAATACACAAATTGAAACATCGTACGCGTTCCTTGCGTTAATGGCCGTGCTATTTGGTCCTGTTGCAGGCGCATTGATTGGATTTATTGGTCATCTCATTAAAGATGCCACCACATTTGGACCTTGGTGGAGCTGGATTATCGTTTCGGGTGTTGTTGGTTTATTGATCGGCCTCATTTCGAACCGTTTAAAAGTAGAAGAGGGCGACTTTGGCTGGAAAAAAATCACGCTCTTCAACGCCGTCCAAGCCGGCGCACAAGCATTAGGCTGGTTTGTCATTGCGCCGGTACTCGACATTGTGATCTATGCAGAACCTGCAAATAAAGTGTTTGTTCAAGGTATCGTAGCAGGACTCTCAAACATCATCACAGTCGGTGTACTAGGCACCATCATCATTGCGGCTTATGCGAAAACAAGAAGCAAAAGCGGCAGTCTATCGAAAGAAACATCATGAAGCAAGGTGGAACACATAAATGAAGAAACCGATGATTCAATTCGAACATTTCGGATTCAAGTATCGCAGTCAGGCAGAACCAACATTGAAAGATATCAACCTGACCATCTATGAAGGAGAAAAAGTCCTCATCGCAGGCCCGTCTGGATCGGGAAAAAGCACACTAGCCCATTGTATCAATGGGCTAGTTCCTGCGTCTTATAAAGGTTCTATGGAAGGAAGTCTTCACATCGGCGGGAAAAATGCAGAGAAAGAGAACATTTTCTCTCTTTCACAGCTCGTCGGAACGGTGCTGCAAGATCCTGATGGACAATTTATCGGGCTGACTGTAGGAGAAGATATCGCGTTCACACTTGAAAATGATCAAGTCACACGCGAAGAAATGAAAACACGTGTCGAGAAAGCGGCAAAATTAACAGAGGTAGACGGCAAACTGGCATCATCCGTGCATGAGCTGTCAGGCGGTCAAAAACAACGTGTCGCCATCGCAGGCGTACTTGTCAACGATGTCGACATTTTGCTGTTTGATGAACCACTGGCAAGCCTTGATCCCGCAACAGGTAAAGAAGTGATCGATCTCATTGACCGTCTGCAAAAAGAAACGAAAAAAACGGTCGTGATGGTGGAACATCGATTGGAAGACGTCCTCTTCCGCCATGTCGACCGCATCATCGTTGTCAATGACGGCACGATTGCAGCGGATATGACACCAGATGAATTGCTCGCCTCAAATGTATTAGAAGCGGCGTATTTACGTGAGCCTTTATATGTGAGAGCGATGAAATATGCAGGTATTCCGATTGCAGCAGGAGATCAGATCGCTAATTTACAGCATCTCACCTTAAATGAAGAGGCAAAAGAGAAAATCGAGCAATGGATGGAAGCATCTGAGCCATCAGTCGAGCAGAATGAAGCGCCGGATTTACTAGAAGTACGTGAGCTGAGCTTTGATTATCCGACAAGACCAAACACGCTGAGCAACATCTCTTTTACCGTCAAAAAAGGAGAAATGATCAGCATCGCCGGTGCCAATGGCGCAGGCAAGACGACACTATCCAAGGTGCTCTGCGCATTTGAAAAGCCAACAAAAGGGACAATCCTTTTAAATGGCAATGACATCACAGGAGACACCATCAAACAGCGCTCCGAACGAATCGGTGTCGTCATGCAAAACCCAAATCAAATGATTTCGAAACAAATGATTTTTGATGAAGTCGCACTAGGTCTCGTTTTAAGAGGTGTACAGGAAGACGACATCAAGGATCGTGTAGAGCGGGTTTTAAAAGTGTGCGGGCTGTATCCATTTCGAAATTGGCCGATCTCAGCACTTAGTTTTGGACAGAAAAAACGCGTCACCATTGCATCCATTCTTGTGTTAGAGCCAGAAATCATCATTTTAGATGAGCCAACGGCCGGTCAAGATTTTAGACATTACACAGAGATGATGACGTTTTTAGAGCAATTAAATCAGCAGGGCGTCACGATTTTGATGATCACCCATGATATGCATTTGATGCTCGAATACACAACAAGAACCATTGTCATTTCAGATGGAGAAAAAATCGCAGACGATACACCAGCTAAAGTACTGACAGATCAGTTGCTAGTCCAAAAGGCGAGCTTAAAGGAAACGTCGCTGTATGAACTGGCGCTAAAAGCAGACTGGCCAAATCCAAATGAACTCGTGGATCGCTTCATTGAGGTTGACAGAAAGGAACGAATGACATGGCTGTAGACATGCTGTCCTATATCGACCGCCCGTCACCGATTCATCGGCTGACAGGGGCAACCAAACTCATTTGCTTTATCCTCTGGTCATCCGCAGCGATGCTCACATATGATACAGGCGTATTAGTGTTTATGCTAGTTGCCAGTATCGTGTTCTTTCAGCTATCAAACGTACGATTTCGTGATATCTCTTTCGTAGTGATTGTCTTGGCGATTTTTCTTGTCATCAATAACATCGCTATTTACGTCTTTGCGCCTCAGCAAGGTGTCGCCATCTATGGAGCGAAGCACGAGTTGTTTCATATTGCAGGCTGGTACAACGTCACACTTGAACAGCTTTTCTATCAATTGAACATTACACTGAAATACGTGACCGTGATGCCAGCGGCGCTTTTGTTTATCGTGACAACAAATCCAAGTGAATTCGCCTCATCGCTCAGCAGAATCGGGGTCAGCTACCGGATTTCGTATGCGGTAGCGATTGCGCTGCGCTACATCCCAGATATTCAGCGTGATTTTCGAACGATCGCGATTTCTCAGCAAGCAAGAGGTATTGATTTATCGAAGAATGAAAAACTGGGAAAACGGATTAAAAATGCGCTGTCGATTGTGATGCCGCTGATTTTCTCCAGCCTAGAGCGGATTGAAACGATCAGCAATGCGATGGAATTGCGCGGGTTTGGAAAGCATAAAAAGCGCACATGGTTTACGGCGAAAGACTTTCAAAAAGCAGATTATGCGGCGTTAATCTTTGTTGGAGCGGTACTGATTGTGTCGCTAGTAATTACATTTGTTAGAGGAACGAGATTTTACAATCCGTTTTGATAGAAGGAAGCCTTCACAGGAGTGGAGGCTTTTTTATTTGGTTTGTGGATAAAAGGTGTGGAAAATGGTAAAAGACTATTAACATGTGAATAAATCGGTTATATTGAACAATGAGCGAAACACTTGTGAATAACCAAACAACATATTGGAGGAATTAGAAACTTATGAACAAATCACTTTATGCTTGTGCAGAACATATAGAAACCGTACTAGACATGTACATAGATGATCACGAAACACCGCCAGAATTCAGAAAAATCGAACATACACACAGCTTATCCACAACCTGTGAATTGTGCGATGAACCTGCAATATATATAGTGGGGAACGAATGATCGGACACAAAATACACAAATTTTATCCACAATTGTTGATAACTTATATGAATAACTTGTTCTTAAGGTGGGGATGACCTGTGAATATATCAATTATCACAGTAGGAAAACTAAAAGAGAAATATTTAAAGCAAGGCATAGCCGAATACACAAAACGATTACAGGCATACGCAAAAATCGAGATCATTGAGCTCGCAGACGAAAAAGCACCCGAGAATCTCAGCGAGCAAGACATGAAAATCATCAAAGACAAAGAAGGCGAACGCATCCTAAGCAAAATCAACCCAGACGCCCACGTCATCGCCCTCGCCATCGAAGGAAAAATGAAAAGTTCCGAAGAATTAGCCGATACAATAGATAAGCTGGCAACATACGGAAAAAGTAAGGTGTGTTTTGTCATAGGTGGGTCACTTGGGTTAAGTGATGCTGTCATGCAGCGTGCGAATGAGAAGCTGTCGTTTTCGAAGATGACGTTCCCGCATCAGTTGATGAGATTGGTGTTGGTGGAGCAGATTTATCGGGCGTTTCGGATTGTGCGGGGGGAGCCTTATCATAAGTAGATGAGTTTTTTTTAATCATTCCTAGCATAATTAATAGTATCTTGATGTAAAAGGTTCAGCTTAATGTTCTATAAAAGATGTCTTTGCTAGACATTGTAAACTTAAATCTTATGAGTATCTGATAATGATACATTAAACTTTCCATTCGCTGTCTTCTCTGTTTTATCTTTTGTTGATGCCTCATAAGAAAATCATTGAATTTTTCAATAACCAATATTTTTTCTTTTTAAAATCGCTAGGTTTATTCTTACTGTTAATTTTTTATGTCTAATTCCATAACTTATTTAAACAATAGTGAGTAGAAGAATATGAATGATAATGAACCTATTTTGTGAAATCGTAGAGACTAACAATTTCTGTTAAAATACTATTCGATTGAATGAAGTTTTATTGAAATTAGGTAATGGAAAATTAAATAATAGGAGACACAACTTGAAAAAATAAAATAAAAATAGATAGGGATATCGCACTTGAACAAGCATTAAAAATATCTGGTGTAAAGATAGAAAGAGAAAGCCTTCTGACCAATACCTTTTCAGAACTTGTATCTCCAGCACATTATCCATATTGATTTACAAGATAGCATACTAGTAAAAAATTAATAATTCTAATTATTAATCGGTAGTATAAAGTAAATGTATTAAAAGAAAGGAGAATAAATAATGGCTACATCTATAGAAGTAAATAAACAGAGTGTAAAGCAACTATTAGAAACAGGAAAAGTAAATAAATTTATTATTCCTGAATATCAACGTCCGTATGCATGGACTGACGAACAGATTCAAACGCTTTTTGAAGACTTAACAGAGTATACAGAAAATGATAATGGAAGCACTTATTTTCTAGGAACGATTGTTTCTTATGAAAATGATAGTGGTGAACAAGAAATTATAGACGGTCAGCAGCGAATTACGTCTTTATTCTTATTGTTACGAGCGCTTTACTTCAAACTTAATTCAATGAAAGAAACAAAGGAAGTAGCAAACTTTAAAGCACAAATAGAATCAGCATTGTGGGAACAAGATGAATTAACAGCTGAGGTTAACTTTGAAAAAGCTCTAATTGAATCTAGAGTTATAAGTGATGAGGGAAACAAAATTTTTGGTCAGATTCTTGTTAACGGGACTACTAAAGAAACTGCAAAAGATAACTATTCACTTAACTATAAATTATTTACAGAGTTAATTGAGAATTATGCTTCAAATGAACCGGAGTTATTTTTTTGGTTTATTAGGAATGTTTTAAACAAGGCAATCTTATTACCAATCACAGCTGATTCCCAAGATACAGCTTTAACGATCTTTTCAACTCTTAACGATAGAGGACTAGCTTTATCCGATGCTGATATTTTTAAAGCGAAAATCTATAATAATTTAAGTGTTGATATTAGAGCTGTTTTCATTGAGCAATGGCAACAACTTGATGATGAAGCGAAAGATGCTGGTGAAAGCATTCAAAAACTATTCTATTATTATATGTTCTATTTAAGAGCCTTAGAAAATGATCGAAATACTACAACTCCAGGTCTAAGAAAGTATTATTCCAGAAATAATTTTGAACAGTTATATAAAACTGATATTATTACAAACTTAAATTCAATGCTGAATTTATGGAAGGTGGTTAACAATCGTGTGGAAATAGAAGATGAGAATTGGTCTAAAAATATCGAGATTAAACAAATACTTGATGGGTTATCTTCGTATCCAAATGAATTTTGGAAGTATCCAGTAGTTATTTATTATCTTAATTATTATAATTTACCAAATTTCGAAAACCTTTTTTTACGGTTTCTTAAAAATTTACTTGCTGTTTTGGCAGCGCGTTACATAGTTACGCCAACTATTAATGTAGTCAAGCGAGGGATTTTAAATCTAAACTCTGAAATTATTAATTCGCCTATACCTATATTTAATTTTAATAAGTTGGATGAACAAGAGCTAAAAATTAAGATTAAAACTGCGCATCGTAATACTGTTCGAATGATTTTAAAGATACTTGCTTATCAAAAGCAGGAGGAACTCCTTCCTGATAAATGGGAAATCGAGCATATACTACCTAGAAAATGGCAATCCAGTTATTTTCCAAATAATTCTGAGGAAGAGATAAAAGAACTTGTGGAGCATTTGGGAAATAAAATACCTTTTGAAAAAAAGCTTAATATCATTGCAAGTAATGGATATTTTAAAAAGAAACAAGACAGCTACAATAAGTCTAAAGTTCAAATCTTATTAAATTTATCTAGCGAACATAAAGACTGGGGAATGAATGAAATTCGAGAAAGAGACATACGAATTTCTGACGAGCTATTAAATGTATTTAATGATTGGGGATTAAATCAACCCGATTTTCTAAGTAAAAGTGAAGAACAACCAACCCCAACCCCTGAAGATTTAAGAGCAATAAGGGAATTAAAAAGAAAAGGTCTAATTTAAAATTTATTTTTTAGAAGCTATGAATTTGAGTGACTTGTGTTAATTTCATAGCTTTAAATATACTTAAAACCGCACTTAGATACGTCACGGAATTAAAAACATCAAATTAAATGAACAGTTAATAGAAATTAATTTTAAAAACTCTTAAAGGAGAACAAGATAATTAAATCATTTATTATTACTTTTATTATATTACCTTCAATATTAGGAGCTGCAATGGCATTCACTGTAGAAATACTTCCCTTTATTTGGAGTATCATTACACAAAAAGGGACAAGCTTGGCATTTAAAGATTTAGTAATTACATTTGTTTTAGGCTATGTAATGTATCTGGTGTATATTGTATATAAAGCGATCATTCACAAATTCAATAAAAATAAAAGTCACTAAAAATATATACAGATACAAAGCGAAATTTTAACAAAAAACTCTTAAATTATTAATTTAAGAGCTTTTTTGAGTTTTTAGCTATCTTTCTAACGAACATCACGATCACCATTCTTTAAATAATCCTATATAATGTAATAATTTACATTCAAACAATCCAGATTATTCCGATATATGGTTTATAAGGATAATAGAGAGGTGTTAGTATAAATGGCAATTACATTACCAGAAAATATTAAAAGTACTGCTACTGCAGGGGAACGAATTTTATTTCGAACATTAAAGGAATATCTACCCGAGGAGTATATTGTACATTATGAGCCTAATATCAATGGATTTAGACCAGACTTTGTGATAATTGGTCCTGATTTAGGAGTATTAGTTTTGGAAGTAAAAGATTACACCAAAAATACAATAAGAGAGCTAAACGATAATACCTGGGGCATTTTAAATTCTTCTGGTGATTTACATAGAGTGAAGAGTCCCCTAGTTCAATCAAGAGAGTATGCTTTTAAAATAAAAGATATGCTGGAGAAAGACATTGATTTAATCAATACAGAAGGGAAATATCAATTTAAATTAAAGTTTCCTTATGGTTATGGTGTCGTCTTCACTCGGTTTCATGAAGAACAACTTTTAAAAAATAAAGTATATGAGGTTATTGATCCACATTTTATTTTATCGCGTGATCAGATTGATCCTGATAATGACCATTTTGATCCTGAGATCTTAATAGAAAAATTGTTTGATATGTTTCATGTGCCTTTCAAGTTAAATACGCCACTATCATCTGACGAATTAGAAAGGATTCGTTATCATCTATACAAAGAAATACGCGTTGGAGCAGATGTTGAACCAGTCCCATACCAAGAAAAACTGTTATTATCTTTTCGAAACATCAAAACGATGGATCTGCATCAAGAAAACTTGGCTAAACAGATTGGTGATAAACATCGGCTAATTAGAGGAGTAGCAGGAAGTGGTAAAACCTTAATCTTAGCGACTCGAGCAAAAATGTTAGCTGAACAACATCCGAATTGGAAGATATTAATACTCTGTTACAATGTAGCTTTGAAACAAAATATTAAACAAATGATTCATTCTAAATTTACAGAACCAGATGATTTTCTGACATCCGATCATAGAAAAACACCAAATTTAAATAATATACAAATATTAAATTTTCATCACTGGATTAAAAAAGATCATGGTATTTCAGAACTTGAAATAGATGATTACATTGAAAAAATAGAAAATGATGCTTTAACTCCTGTAAAGTATGATGCCATTTTAATTGATGAAGGGCAGGACTTTGAAGGGAGCTGGCTGCATCTCATCAGCTTATGCTTAGATCAAGAGACGCAATCTTTACTTTTAGTAGAAGATAGAGCGCAAGATATCTATCGGAAAAGTAGAAGCTATGTGAAAGATACGGGGCTTGATTTTAGAGGTAGATCTAGAATCTTAAATATAAATTATCGTAATACGTCACAAATTGTGGATTTTGGATGGAAATTTTACGATAGCCATAGAGCTTTAGATCTTAAATTAAAACAAGAACAGACAGAGACAATCGAAATCATCCCTCCAAAAAAGACGAAACGTAAAGGGCCAGAAGTAGAACTTTTAAGATGTAATACCTTTAAAGAAGAAATAGAAGAGATTACTAAACAAATAGTGGATCAACATAATGAAAAGAACATACCTTACTCTGAAATGGCTATTTTATATCGTATAAAGGGATATAATAACCATTATATATCAGCGATTCAATCTGAATTTCAAACAAAGAATATTCCTTACAATTGGATAACTGAAAATGGTGCAACCAAACATAAGTTCAATCCAGAGGAAGAGACAGTCAAAATTTGTTCTCTCGATAGTAGTAAAGGTCTTGACTTCCACTCAGTTTTTATTGTGAAAGCTGATCTGATGCCATTAAAGTATGAAGAGGATCAAGAAAAAGAAGTGTCTTTAATGTATATAGGAATGACTCGTGCTAAAGAGTACCTATCAATATCTTATTCAGGTGTTTCTTCGTTTACTCAGTATTTTGAGGATGCAAAGCAAAAAGAGCCGACATTTAATCAATAATTTTAAATAGTAAAAGGTACGGGAATTATTCATTTCTCATACCTTTTTTCATGTAAGAAGAAAAGAAGACTCTTCTTAATAAATATCGTATTATATATAATGAAAACTTAGTTCAAGAAACGATTACAGCAGGTATTGGGAACGATCACATATTCAATCTACAATTACTCAAAGGAGACTTTCATGGGTTTCAAAGCTGACTTTAAACATGAAATACGTAACATAATAAAAGATGTAGAAAAAGAAATAAATAAAACATGGAAAATTGAATATAAAGGGCATTCTATAGAAATTACAAACCAAATAAAAGAAGAGCAACTAATCATTGATGGTGTGACAGTTGATAAAAAACAACGAAAAAGTTTATTGACTCATATGATCCCTTATTCAAAATTGTCAGGGATATTGGAGCTTCAAGATGGTACAAAACACAAAGTGTCCGTTAAACTTGGTGGGTATGTACGATTTCGTTGTATGGTGAAGGTAGATCATGAAACGGTTTTAGATGAATCAATGAAGATAGACTTTCTCCCATGGGATCATAAAGAGAAAATCGTTCCCTTTATTCAACAACAAATTCAATCACATCATAAAATAGTAGACGACCGTTTACCCGATGAAGATTATTTATTTGACGAAAATGAACCACGATTGGCTCCCGGTTTATCTGATTATTATGTAGATGAACGACCTGCTCCTTTTTATGTGAAGAAACTATTGAAGCTTTTTGAAAAACAACTCAATCATCCTACAAATGAAACAAGAAAGAAAACATATGAAAAGATCATTTCTAACAATATGGCGAGTCGCAACAGTGAGTTAATTGACCGATTTCAACAAACACAATGGGATGAGTCTCTTGTACAGCAAGAAGCGTTATGGCTTCTTGAACATGCGGCACATCGGGAGGTCGTCAAATTTGCAGTTATGATACTGGGATGTACGAACTGTGAAAAATACAAAGAGCTCTTATTCACAATAGGTATGCATGAAGAATTTACTTCTTATGTCGTGATTGCATTGAAGAATGGCACAATTCAAGGAAACGAACATGTTTGGCGTCTTGCAAAGTCCGTCGATGGATGGGGAAAGATTTCGGCTGTTGAGCAATTGGAAGCCTCGACACCAGAAATAAAACGATGGCTACTAACAATGGGCTGCGGAAATACAATCATGAATGAATACTTAGCTTATACTTGTGCTCTTAATGGTGATCTGGAAACAGCTTTATCAGAAGATGAAATTTCCAAAGAATTATACGATGGAGCGAGTCTCATCATTCAAGCATTATTAGAAGATGAGGTTTCTATCTACGGAATCGATGAGTATTCAAATGCAAGCTCAGTTCTCTGCCGATTTATTCACCATGCTCATAAGCACTGCCAAGCAATTGAGGACTTTTATACAATATTGAAAATAAATGAGTTTTTAAATGATGAACAAGAGATTTGGGAAGACCGATTGAATGATTCATGGAAACAGGACGATTATAAGGCTATCCAGGAAGCTGTTCAACCGTTTATTAATGACAGTAGATGGCCAAAGCTTGCGATCGATTCGTTACAACAGGGTTTTAGCTCCCAAGCACTTGAAATCGCTCTCTTTTATCGTTTAGATGTGATTGAGCATCTATTTGCTTTACTTGAGAAAGATCCGGCAAATAGTGAAATATACTTTGCTGTGATGGACACAAATCATCACCAGCATATTAGAGAGCTTTGTACATTTGCAGTAACACATTTATTGTTATCAAACCTCTCAGATGATGAAGTGGCTTGTCTACAATATATTGTGCAAGATTTATATGAACACGAAGGTGTAGGATTGCCATTGATTCAAGCTGCACTTAGATCAGATGATGGAAATTTACAGTATCATGCTTTAAGTGTATTAAAAGAATGGTCTCCTTCGTATTCGCAGCAAGCGGCCACAAGAGAATTGATTGAACATATATCCATTAAGACTGATGATAAAGAAGATCGAAAGTTAGCCAAACATTTGTTAAAGAAATAATATTTGATTAAGTAGAGCATAACAATTCAACGGGGATAAAACTTAAAAATATTAGAAAGCAGGCACACCATGCACACAATAAAAAAATAGGCCAAACCTTCTCCTACATCACATCAGTATCACACACCGACCGCCCCATCCTAGGTATGGTCGCAGGCAATAACAAAACATTAATGATCGATGCCGGCAACGTTGTAAGGAATCTCCAACAACACATGTTGACATATCGTTATTTATCGATATAATGGTTTGTATGGAGCCAATAGAAGTTTTTAAAGCTTTATCCAATGAATCCAGATTGCAAATTTTACAATGGCTAAAGGAACCTGATCGTCATTTTACACCCCATGAAGGGATTGATATGAATACTACAGGGGTATGTGTTAGTCAAATAACAGATAAATTGAAAATGACGCAATCAACAGCATCTCAATACCTTTCAATTCTACTACGAGCTGGATTAATTACAACAGAGCGTATAGGTAAATACACGTATTATAAAAGAGATGAAAATGCCATAAAAAAAATTGCTAAGATTCTAGAAAAAAATATTTAATAAATGAACTGAATTCATACATCAGAATTCAGTTTCATTTATTAAATACAAATCGACTTATCGTAATATGTTTTTTTGTCCATACATATTAACAATTCTAGATATGTAAATGTATTATATATAAGGAGTGATCTACATTGTCAAACACTGTAAAGATTTACATTTTAGCTATTGTAAGTTTTTTAGTTGGTACATCAGAGTATATCATCTCTGGTATTTTGGATAATATTTCTGAATCATTAGGGATTACGATAGCTGCAGCTGGCCAGTTAATTACGATTTTTTCTCTTGTGTATGCCATCTTCACCCCAGTATTAATGGCTTTAACATCGGGAATGAATAAACGCAAGTTAATGTTATTTTCACTTAGCGTTTTTATTCTAGGTAATATTCTTGCATTCGTCCTCCCTGGGTATCAATTATTTATTGTGTCAAGAATTATTATGGCTCTTGGGGCGGGGATGGTCGTAGTTACTGCATTAACAATTGCTGAAAAAATTGCACCAAAAGGTAAGCAAGGTACCGCTATTGCTACAGTAGTAATGGGATTTACAGCATCATTGATCATTGGAGTCCCACTGGGCAGAATGACTAGTGATTTCTTTGGTTGGAAAGCTGTATTCGGAGGAATAGCCTTACTCGGATTATTAGCTATGGTGATAATTTCTCTTACGATTCCAAAAATCCAAGGGGATAAACCTGTACCTTTAATTCAACAACTCGCTCTTTTTAAAAAACCAAAAGTAGTGTTGGGATTAGCTATCACCTTTTTTTGGCTTGGTGGTTATTCAATTGCCTATACCTATTTATCCCCTTACCTTTTAAATATATCAGGTGTAAGCAGCAAATTGCTGAGTGGAGTTCTTCTCATATTCGGGATTGCTAGTCTAGTTGGGTCAAAGTTTGGTGGATTTAGTACCGATCGATGGGGTGTGAATTTTACTCTGATTAGTGGAATGACATTACATGTCATCATGCTCATATTGCTCTCACTAGTTACGCATTCTTATGTTGGAGTATTGCTCATTTTAATATTATGGTCATTTGCTGCATGGTCTTCTGGCCCGACTCAACAATATCACTTAGCTAAAATGGAGCCAGAGTCATCAGGTATACTATTAGGTCTCAATCAGTCAATGATGCAATTGGCGATGGCTGCAGGTGCAGCTATTGGAGGTATCTTTGTAGAGAAAGTTTCTCTATCTTCCGTTACTTGGGTAGGGGCTTTAGGCGTTGCAATCGCGATCATTGTAACAATATTGGCTTCACGTGCTACTTCGAGTAATGAAATTCGATATACTTAATCATAAACAGCAGAACGTTGGGAAAAAACGTGATTCAATTTAAAATATGATGACAGAAAGTAGGAAACACCTATGCACTCAATTAAAAAAATAGGTCAGAGTTTTTGGTACATCACACCAATATCACTCACCGACCGCCCCATCCTAGGCATGGTCGAAGGCAATAACAAAACATTAATGATCGATGCTGGTAACTCGGAAGATCATGCGAACTATTTCATCCAAAAGACCTTAAAACAAGAGAACGCCACGCCGGATATGGTTGTCCTCACTCATTGGCATTGGGATCATATTTTTGGTCTACCGGCGCTGCCTCATGCGGTTTCAATTGCTTCTGCAAGAACCAGAAAGGAAATGGAGAAGCTTCTTCCGTTTTCTTGGTCAGATGAGGCGATTGATGAGCGGGTGAGGGAAGGAACGGAGATTGAATTTTGCGCGAAGGCGATAAAAGAAGAATATAAGAATCACCGAGAGATTCAGGTGGTTTTACCGGATGTGACGTTTGATCGTCGGATGGAGATTGATCTTGGCGGGGTCACTTGTGTTGTGCAGCATGTTGGGGGCGATCATGCTGCAGATTCAGTGATCGTGTATGTGAAAGAAGAGAAAATCCTGTTTCTTGGTGATTGCATTTATCCGAAAATGTATGCAGAAAAAGTACATTATACGGTAAAAGAAATTTTGCGTCTTTTAGATGAGTTAGATGCTTTTGATGCGGAGACGTATATTCCATCGCACCAAAGACCGTGGACAAAAGAGGAGTTTCGTCAGGAAACAGACAAGCTTCGAATGATGGCGAAATACACTGATCTTTATGGTGGAGATCAGGAGAGAATCAAGAGTGAATATCAAACACATGTGAACAGAGAACTAAAAGAAGATGAGTTAGAGACGATTGCTTATTTTGTAAATGGTTATGAAGGATTAGCAGAGGGATAAACCTCTGCTTTTTTTATTTTCATGGCTCGTCCTTTTCCCTGAGTTTATATCAAGTTTATATACGAGCGATATACTCGAACCGGTGAGAAAAGGAGGAGAACCATCAATGAAAGTATTTAGATCATTTATTGATAAAATGTCTACAAAAAAAGGAGCTTGGCTGACTGTTATCATTTGGCTTGTTTTCATGATCGGGTTGAGTGCTGGGCCTAAATTGGGCGATCATAAAGTAAGCAATTTTCAATCTTTACCTAGTGATGCTCAGTCCATCGTGACACAAAAGAAGTTAGATCAGTATTTCCCAAATGATAAAGGGACTCCGGGATTATATGTGTTCCATAACCCTAATGGAAAGCTGGTTATTCAAGATGTAAAAACGATCATTCAAGGAATCAAAGAGGCAAAGATTGAGGGAATTGAAGAAATTGTCGATGTGTCCGCATTGCCTCCTCAAGCGTTATCCGCTTTTTTATCAGAAGATGAAACGACCATGATTGTGCCAATGAATTTGAAAGCGGGATTAGGCAATGCTGATTATGCAAAGATTAATGATGAGACAACGGATGTCGGTACAAACATAGCGAAAGGGCTAGATGCTGATTTTTATATTACGGGTCCAGCAGGTATAGCGGGGGATACGGTTAAGCTGTTTGAATCTGCCGACTTGAAACTGCTATTAGCTACTGTTGCAATCATTTTGGTTTTATTGATCGTCATTTACCGTTCTCCGTTATTAGCGATCATTCCATTGTTCGCAACGGTCATTGTCTATCAAGTGGTGAATCAAGTTGTGGCTTTACTTGGCGTGGGTGGACTTGAAATCAATAACTCGACCACCTCGATTATGAGTATTTTGTTATTTGCTGCTGTGATTGATTATTCATTGTTTGTTTTCTCGCGTTATCGTGAGGAGTTACAACATCATGAAAATCAATTTGAAGCGATGAAAGTGGCGATGCGTTCAACAGCCAAACCGGTCTTATTTGCAGGCGGTACAGTATTTGCGGCGATGATCATTTTATTTGTGGCGGATTTCCGTGATTATCAAAACTTTGCGCCAATCTTTGGTGCTGCGATGGTGGTCATTATGTTGGCTTCTGTCACACTGATTCCAGCCTTGTTTGCATTATTTGGCCGCAAAGCATTTTGGCCGAAAGTACCGACATATGGTGAAGCAAAAGAAGCAAAACATGGCATATGGGGACCTCTTGCCAAATTCGTGGTTCGAAAACCAGAATTAATTGGTGGTGCGGTCTTGCTATTTTTACTTGTGACAGGTGCGAATATTTTCAATTTACATTATGAATTTAACTCGGTGAAAAATTTCCCGAAGGATTTACCTTCTCGTGTTGCATTTGAAATCGTTGAGGAAAAATTTAATAAAGGTGATCTAGCCCAGACAACAGTACTTGTGACTGGTCAAAAGCTAACTCAGGAACATTTACAAGAAATCTCCGCCCAATTCTCAGAAAATGAAGAGATAGGATCGGCTCGTCCTTCGGGGGTAACCAAAGATGGAGAGCATGGCAAAATGACGATATCATTAAAAGTGAATCCATACAGTATAGAGGCTATTGAATTTTTAGGAGATTTCCGTACAAATCAAGCCACCTATCGATTATCAGATGGTCAAAAGGTTCAGTTATCTTTTGCTGGCACAACAGCTAAATTAGTGGATGAGCAACAAGTGAATCAATCCGATATTAAAAAGATCGTATTACTGGAAACATTACTCATTCTGATCTTGTTACTCGTTTTGACACGTTCCATGAAAATGTCGATTTATATGATGGCGACGATTTTAATCTCATTTGTGTCTGCATTAGGCTTAGGTATTTTCTTAGTCGATGTGTTATTTGGATATGATGCGATTTCAACTCGCGCCCCTGTGTATGCCTTTATCTTTCTCGTGGCATTAGGAATTGATTATAACATCATCCTTGTGAGCCGTTTCTTAGAAGAACGCCAAACGTTACACGTCAAAGCTGCATTAGAAGTAGCGATACGAAATACAGGCGGGGTGATTTCTTCAGCGGGGATCATTCTTGCTGCAACATTTGCCGCATTAATGACCATGCCGATTACGGATTTATTTATCTTTGGATTTATTGTCGCTATTGGGATTATCATCGATACATTCTTCGTGCGAGGAATGTTGCTGCCGGCACTCATATTATTCTTTGAAAAAGACAAAGCTAAGGAAATAAAGGAGGAAGGATAATTGCATGTATTGGTTGTGGATGATGATGAAGCCATTTTGCAATTAGTGTCCATCCATTTAGAGCAGGCGGGATACCAAGTGACAAAAGCAAGCAATGCTGAGGCAGCGCTTGCTTTTTTGCAACATCAGTCATTTGATCTCATGATTATTGATGTGATGATGCCTGGGATGGATGGCTTTCAGCTGGCGAACATTGTGACGAAACAATATGAACTGCCTGTCATTATGCTGACAGCGAAAGGGCAGATTGAAGATAAGCAGCAAGGATTTGAACAAGGGATTGATGATTATATCGTCAAACCATTTGAAACGAAAGAACTGCTATTCCGTGTAAATGCGATTTTACGACGATATCGTAAATCCATAGAAGCTTTAACGACTGCGGGAAATGTTCAAATTGATACGAACCGTTGGGAATTAACGATTGCGAATCAGCAATATATCTGGCCCATGCGGGAATTAGAAATTCTGTATTATCTGCTGCAGCGGGCAAACCGCAATGTAAGCCGCTGGGATTTAATTGATGACATTTGGGGGGATACGTTAGATCAACCCGAATTCACATTAAACACGCATATTAACCGCATACGAGAACGTTTAAAAAGGGCGGAAGCGACGATTGAAATTGTCACAATACGTGGTTTCGGCTATCAACTTGAGGTAAAAGAATGAAACTACAACAACGTTTTATGCTATATACGTGTTTGATTGTTTTGATTAGTATCTTCATTGGATTTATTTGTTCTAACTTGATTTACAATCATGTTGTCAAAGAGCAAATGAATGATCGATATTTAGCCATTGCCGAGCAGTTATCTAAACAAATCAAAGAACACGAAATTACCTTGAGAGCCTCTTCTGATTTCTTGCAAACCATGAGCGATCTAGGGTACCAAATCGCTTTGGTTAAAGAAGATGGGGAGATGAAGATGTTTGGCGAACCATTTAAAACGAAAAAATGGAATGACCAAATGCACGCCTTATTTGAAGGCGGTAAAGCATACAACGGGATCAAATCCTTTAAAAATTCATACTTAATCATGAGTCATTTCGCAAATGATATACAAAATACAGTGGGGACGAAAATAGAAATTGACGGGGAAGAATGGGGCTTATTTTTACGTCCGAATAATATCAGTTTCTTTACAGAGTTCCATTTGATTATTTTTGGATTTATCTTTGCCGTTTTTGTGAGCAGTATCATTGGCATTTTATTTATGTCTCGAAAGGTCACCCAATCTCTTTCAGAATTGACGAGTGCGACGCAAGAGATGGCAAACCATAATTTTCAGTATCCATTAATGATCAATCGAAAAGATGAAATTGGTCAGCTTGCTGATCGTTTTCGGATGATGCAGCAGAAGTTAGAGAATACCGATCAAGCAAGGAAGAAATTTGTGAATAACGTCTCGCACGATTTTCAGTCACCACTATTAAATATACGAGGGTATTCTGAATTACTAAATGAGGAGATTTCATCAAGCGAAGGGAAAAAATACAACCACATTATTCAAACAGAAGCAAAGCGATTATCTAACTTAACGAAACAACTTCTCATTTTAACCTCTATTGATCAAGGGACATATCCAACGAATAAACAAATCGTCAGGGTGGATGAGCAGCTTCATCAAGTGGTCCATTCGATGCTATGGCGGATAGAAGAGAAAGGTCTAGAAATTAAGTTGGATCTACAGCCTGTTTCGGTATATGCGGATCGGACCTTGCTGATCAATGTATGGGAGAATTTAATTGGCAATGCCATTAAGTACAACAAAGAGTTTGGGGAAATCAGTATTCATTGTAATGCAAATGAATCGGAAGCGGTCGTGACAATTAGAGATACGGGGATTGGCATAGAACAACACACATTAGAAAAAATATTTGAACGCTTTTACCGGGTAGATCAGGCACGAAATAAAGAGGGAATGGGTCTTGGATTATCCATTGTGCAAGAAGTCCTGTCGTATCACAATGCTTCTATTGAAGTAGAAAGCAATGAAAAAGAAGGAACGACTTTTACGACGGTTTTTCCAAAGAAATAGTATTTGAGAAAAGTCTCGTTTGCGTGTGTCAAATGAGACTTTTCTTTTTAATGTTTATGGTAAACCTACAAAGTCTTCTGCATCACGAACTGTGACAGACATCTGTTTTGCATTTACAATAATGACACAATCCCATGTCGGCTTTATTTGCAGTTCATCATTTTCATCAATACGGAGCATTCCTTTAAATTCAACCGTTTGTTCTAGAAAAACCATTTTCTTTTCTGTATCATCTTTGACTGCTGTTAAATGGTCAGGATAGTGAATCGTCCAATCATAAAAAGCGGTTTTCTTCATAGTTCCTCCTATTTTCATTCGTACACATCTCCGAATACTTCTTTTGTTTGCCGGATTGTCAGTGATTTATTGGTTGGATCAATTGAAATGACACAATCCCAAGTAGGTTTGATTTGTAGCTCGTTGTTGTCATCCATCCAGATGATGCTATTTAGTTCAATGGATGGCTCTAAAATGACCATTTTCTTTTCATAATGATCGGTAATCGCTGTTAAGTCCGCTTGTAAATGGACGGTCCAGTCAAAAAAAGTGATTTTTTTCATTGTTTCTCCCCTCATCATCGCTTATATTTCCATTATAACTTGAGTGTTTCCTGATACAATTTACAGATGGATAAAATAACTAACCCATACGACACGTTCAAAACCAAAATATCGAAATATCCAATTGAACAAAATCATTGGCAAGCCTTCAAAGATGGAACAACGATTAAACAATTAAAAGCGGGTACATGCATAATCAAGGCTGGCGATCCAGTGAAGCATGCCTATTTCTGCATAACAGGTCTCTTCCGTCTCTTCTATTTGTTACCGGATGGCAGGGAGTACAACGTGGCTTTTACGTTGGAAGATGATTTTGCTACTTCTTATGCAAGTATGATCAACGGGCAGCCTTCTCCTTATTCGATTGAAGCGATGGAGGATTCTATCGTGATTGAAATTCCGTATGATCTGCTTCAAATGTTGATGGACAGCAGTCATATGTGGGAGCGGTTTGTTCGGGTGAGTGTAGAAAGGCTGTATACGAGAAAGGAAGAGCGTGAGAGGGAACTGCTATATTTGCCAGCCATTGAGCGATATCAGGCGTTTTTATTGAAATATCCCGGGTTACATCAACGTATCGCTCAATATCATATTGCCTCATATATCGGTATTTCTCCAGTTTCGCTGAGCAGGCTGCTGCATCCTGCTGAACATTAACCTATGTTAATGCACATTCTCTAGATCTGGCGTACAATCATCACATCATAGAAGAATCGAGGGGCTTGATGATGAAATATATGATGGTTGTTTTATTAGAGTTCTATCCATCTTGGCTTTCTTTACCACGAGAGGAGCGCAGAACCCATGCGGCTTCGCTGCAAGAGTTGATGCAGAAATATGAGGAACATGTGACGGTGCGCTTTTTTGATGCTGAAGCTCTTCCAGGTAAGGATTACACAGATTTTGTGATGTGTGAAACAGATGACCTGAAGTTCTATCATTTTATGTGGGAAGAGATTAGAGATTCTATTCCTTATACAAGTGGTTATGTCAAAATTAAAGAGGTCATCATGGGAATGGAAGATGCTTTTCAAACATATGAAAAAGAATCTCTGAAAATGGATCAGTAATCCAAAACCACCTGCTATCAGGTGGTTTTTTGCACATTCTATTTTTTGGTATAATCAGGGGTAAAGTAAGAACGGATAAATTTTTGAACTGAATCGGAGGTACTTATGAAGCAGCTGTATATGAAGCAAAAGGTATTTAGTCTGAGCGGCAGGTTTACGGTAAAGGACCAACAGGAGAATGATGTATATGTGGTCGAAGGCAGCTTTATGAAGGTGCCAAAGACGTTTACCATTTTGAATACAGAACGAGAAGTCATCGCTGTAATCACGAAGAAAATGTTTAGCTTTTTACCAAAGTTTTTAGTAGAAGTCGGTGGACAAGAGGTATTGACGATTAAAAAAGAGTTTACGTTCTTCAAAGCAAAATATTCAATTGATGCTGCTGGTATCGAAGTACAAGGGAACTGGTGGGATATGAATTTCCAAGTGCTGCAAAGCGGCGAAGTGATCGGTCAGGTAAAGAAGGAATGGTTTACTTGGGGGGATAGCTACAAGGTGGATATTTTGAAAGAAGAGATGGAGCCTGTGATGATTGCATTGGTTGTTGCGATTGATTGTGTGAAAGCGGATGAAGCGGCGTCTAGGTCTTCGTCGACGACGATGAATAATTAATTGGAGGGTTTAAAGTTGGACAATCTCACCCGCATTTTAAGATTAAGAGATGCAGAGATATGGGAGTATGAATTTCTCGATAATAAAGACATCATCGTTTATTTCTCGATTACGGATTTAAATAGAAAAGCAACGATTCATGATAACCCTCTGGCCACTCAAGAAGAACTGGATGCAAGAGATAATTACATATCAATGGATGTGCACAGCCATCTAGATCTCAAGAAAACGCTAGAAGAAGATATATTTGATGACTTTATCACCAATATGTCAGCTTTAGTAGAGCATATGCATGATTTTCACAATGCGCATGTTTTTATTCATATGCATGTTCATGACAAAATCGAATTAACAGATTTTCAGTTAGAAAAAGATGAAGAGATGCATGGCGATGAAAAAGAACAACTCTATACATTTAAACGTTTATGGATTCAGCAGGCATGTTTTCAATTGGTCGAACAACAATTAAATCGAAAAATCACAGACATGTCTAACAGTAGGTTTTGCCAAGATCTAAAGTGAGGTGAGCAAACGAATGACATTCCCATACAAAGTATTTCAAACAGTCGTCGAATGCGGCAGTTTTACAAAAGCCGGTGAGAAGCTTGGGCTGACGCAGTCTGGGGTGAGTCATAATATGGCGAAGCTTGAGTCAGAGCTTGGGATTGTGCTGCTTCATCGGAATCGAAACGGGCTGTCGCTGACAGATGCAGGTGAGCGAGTGATGCCCCATATTCGCCAAATCATTCATCATGCGTCATTGCTTGAGCAGGAGGCGGCGTTGATTCAAGGGATGGAAGTGGGGAGTATCAAGATCGGCACGTTCTCTAGTTTTTCTTCAAAAATGCTTCCGCAGCTCATTCATCGTTTTACGAAAAGTTATCCCAATATCCAATTGGAATTATACGAAGGCGGCTATGAAGAAATTGAAGAGTGGATCGCATCTGGCACAGTTGATCTTGGGTTTTTAACACAGCCATCTAGAGATTTGGAAACTGTTCCACTGTTTCAAGATGAATTGGTTGTGCTCATGCAAGAGAGTCATCGTTTCCATACAAAGAAGGTGATGGAAGTGGCTTCGTTCCAAGATGAACCATTTATTATGCCAAAAGCGGGCTGTGATCAACTCATTAAGAAATTATTAAAAGAAAGAGGCGTGAAGCCCCATGTTTTGTTTGAGATTGGGGACAACAATACGATCATCTCTATGGTTCAGGAAGGCCTTGGGCTCACGATCATTCCGAAGTTGATTTTGCCGCCTCAGGTGCCTCATGCGAACGTGATTCCACTTGAGACCAGTGTTTATCGCGAAATCAATATGGCGTTTAAATCTTTTAACACAGTCTCTCCCTCTACTAAAAGATGGATTGAAGCGGTCAAAGATCATTTTAAATAGATTCAGCTTGAACGAGAGTCTCTATTCAAGCTGATCAATTTATAGCGTGATCACCCCACGAATGGTAATAATCGCTGCACCAGCTACTTTAATGACCGGCTTTGCTTCATTCGGAATGACCGTGATACGAAGCAATCCTGGTCTGCCGATTGCATCACCTTGGGCAATACGCAGATGAGTGGTTTCTTGCTGAGGAATGATCCCTTCCAAATAAAGATATCCGGCCAATGCCCCGTTGGCTGCTCCCGTTACAGGATCTTCGGGTATACCAATGCCAGGTGCAAAATCCCTTGTATAAAGATCACAGTCCTTTGTGGATTGAAACGTATAAAGATGAGTCGTTGTGATATCCTGCTCTTTATTCATTTTTCCTAAAGCTGCTAAGTTTGGTGCTGCTTGATCAATGTCATGCTGGTGTTTCAGCGGAACCAGAAGATGCCAGTTTCCGGTGTTTGCTAATTTTATAGGATAGGATGGATCAATCCTGTCACTGCTTATACCGAGCATGTCACTAAGCTCTTCTACATCGATGATAAAATCTCGCGTCTTTGGCGTGACCTGTGTCATCTCCACATCCACAACTTTACCATTCTCTTCGTGCCATACAACGGGAACATGGCCGATCTTTGTGTCTAACACCACCCCTGATTTTTCTTTAGCCATCCCTAGCTCCGTCGCTAAAAGCCAAGTCAACCCAACCGTCGCATGCCCGCAGAAATTGACCTCTTCCGTTGGAGTGAAATATTTCACTCGATAATCGGCTTTCTCATCATGTGCCGGCAGCAAGAAAACGGACTCGGGTAAGTTCAACTCCTTGGCGATATTCTGCATCTCATCCTCCGTTAACCATTCCCCATCCAACACCACCCCAGCAGCATTACCTCCAAATTTCTCAGTTGTAAACGCATCGACATGATACACCCTAATATCTTCCATCTGACGAATCCTCCTAAACATGTTGTTATGTTCATCATAAGTGTGTAGGATGCATTCGTAAAATGAATCTTTTTGATGTGATGAATTTGTATGATTCATGCAAAATGAAAAATCGATCGACATCACTCTCTATATCTATGAATATCGATTTTATATAAGTCTTTAGGCTCAACATTAAACCTTGTACCTATATTGGTTAAAATGTATAATATTTGTATATAAACACATTAATAGGAAAAGAGAGGATATATTTATGAAAATAGTCCTGAAAGTAGTAGCTTCTATTCTTTGTATGATGATGTTGAGTTTTCATATACAAGAAAATGTGAGTGCCGCAGAGGGTGGAACAATAACAACAGTTGATCGTTATCAATATGGTGATAATTATCTGACGGGTAAAACAGCGCCAAACGCAATCGTTGCTTTCGTAGATTGGGGCGTTCCGAGTAACTGGAAATCTAGATATATGCACTACGCAAAAGCAGATAGTAACGGAAACTTTAAGTTGTTTTCTCAGAACTTTAGTTCAGGCCAAACGGTGGAGTTAGATACGTATGACCAAAATGGGACAAAGCTTTCTTCAAACAAAGTGTATATTTTCAAGGAATCGTTTACCTCATTAGATCCGATATATGATACTTCTCAGGAGCTAACTGGGAAAACTGTGAAGAACACAAAAGTAGAGGTCATGAAAGATGGTAAAGTGATTGCCTCAGGAACATTTAATGATGCCATTCATTTAAAGCTTCCTGTCCTAAATGCAGGCACATTCCTAACAGTGAAAATGACGACTGGAAGCAATATCGACATTTACAAAAAAATTGTTAACCCTAATAAAATCTCACTTATTCCTACGACAAAATGGTCTAAATCAGTGAAAGGCCAAACGGGAATCCCTTACGCAAAGATCGTCTTTAAAAACGAGAAATCTGGTGTCATTAATCAATCGGTGACAGCAGATGGAGATGGAAATTTTGAATTTAGTGTAGACAAAGATATCCTAAAGCTCTTAGACCAAAATAAATTACAAGTCATGGAACCAGCATATGACAATGTTTTGAATGAAAGATTTTTTCGTATCAAATCGACGGCTCCAACAATCAACCCATTTACCCAGCTATCAACATCAATTAGTGGAACCGCAACTCCAGAAAGTATCGTCCATATTCTAAATGGAGAGGGCCAAATCATTGGAGAAGGTCAGACAGACGCTAAAGGGTTTTATGAAGTTCCTGTTTCAAAGCTAATCGGTGGCGACTTAATGACCGTAAAATCGTTCATGGCTGATAACCCGACTGAAGCAAATCAATCTCAAGAAGATGTACAGAAAGTATTTGTGGAAGAAATCGATGACTCAAGTGATACCATTAATGGTATCAGTACTTTTGGGGATAAAGCTGTTGTAGAAGTGCAATCTGATTCATCGAATAACACAATTAAAGCGATGTCCAAGCTCAGCACAAGTTCCACGAAAAAGAAATATGGACCATTTGCCATTACGCCAGGCAAAAACTTCAAATTAAAAACGGGAAAATTAAGACAGGGATCTAAAGTGACGATCACGTTGCTAAGTGGAAATAGACAGGTCTCCCTGCCTGCTGTAACCGTCAAAAAAATCTTCACATCTCCTCTTGCAGCATCTCAAGTGAAGGTGACGAACAATAAAGGGAAAAACGATACAGTGACGATAAAAGGAATCAAAAAACAATCCGTCATCAAAATCTTTAAACAAGCTTCTGGTGGAACAGCGATTGCTCAGCAAACTGCATCAAGCTCGAACATGACGATTTCCATGAAACAATTGGGTCAAACAAGTGGAACGCTTTATATCAGCATGAAAGAGCCTGGTCTAAAAGAGGGAAATCGAGTACCAATTCGCTATCAGGGTGAAAAATCAGACGCTCTAAAAGTCAGCCAGATCAAAATCAATAATTTTAAAAATAAAAATGACGTCATTACAGTGAGCAAGATCAAGAAAAAAGACGTCATCAAAGTCTACTCAACAAACGGTAAATTACTTGCCACATCAAAACCGGCGAACAGTTCATCCATCAAATTGTACGTCAAACAAGTTGGGGATAAGAGCGGCAAAGTATTTGTTACACGAAGCAGTGACAAGATGTTGGAAAGCGGCAAACAGGCTGTTTCTTTTAAAGGTGAGCCAACTTCTGCATTAAAAGGCAACCAAATTAACATCGTCAACAACAAGAAGAAAAATGACGTGATCACCGTTAGTCAATTAGCGAAACAGGATCTTGTTAAAATCTATAACCAATCTGGAAAATTAATTGGTCAGTCAACGGTTTCTAAAGGTAAGGTTGTGAAGGTGACCATCAAACAACTAGGCGCTAAGGGCGGAAAGATTTACGTCACGGTTACAAGAAAAGGCATGTCAGAGAGTAGTAAGACGGTAAAGTCGTTTAAGGCTGAGAAGTAGATTTTCCCAATAATTTGTAACACTTCATTTCTATAACAATCGTCATTCGTTTTATGGGTGACGATTTTATGTTCAGATCGTATTTTTGAAATAACTCTAATCATAGGATGGTGCCAATCTTGAAAAAAATAAAATATGTCGTCCTAACGGCTATTATCTTTTGTTGCAGTATGTGGTCTTCTAGTGTTCAAGCTCAATCCGGTTATTTCAACACATATACAACGTATACTGGAATGTCAGGCTCTGGATTCTACACCTCTATGCAAGGAATGTGTGTCGACCGTAACAATAACATGATTTATGCTGCAAAAATAAATACTTCAACCCAGCTGACACAATTGTACTCTATTAAAATGAACAGCTCGACAAGTAATAGAACAGTGAAGCTTCTTAAAAACTCTGACACGAATAGTACTAGCTATGATTTAGGACATGCCAATGACTTAGCTGTCAAAGCCCAAAAAGGAGATGATCAAGTTAGTATTTATGTAGCCCCTATGACCGATGGTGTCAAGTATGTAAAAAAGATCGTGAAGCTACAAGTGAACACGAAAAAAAGTACATACAAAGTGTCTAAAGCCTATGTCCTTCAGTACCAGGGAACGAATTTATCAGTTAGCGGCATCACGTATTCTGTTGGAGCAGACAAATTTATTGTGAGGTCTGGCAATCGCTTTTTCATTGGAGATTTTAATGATCAAACAGGAAAATTTGAGTATGAGGCCACATTTACATTAAATTATACAAAAGCAGTGATCAATCAATCAGTGGTAGATGTTTCGAAGTACATTCTTCAAGGAATTTCTTTTTACCAAGGAACATTATATGTCCCTTTATCTAAGCCAGATACCAACGGAGGGGCTTCTAATGTGAGTGTTATTCTCACGTATCCGTTAAATATCAACCAAATGATCAAAGAGCAAAAGGGAACAACAACAAAAGATTTTTCAAAAGAGTTGTTTACTAGAAATGACCTATCTTTCCGAATAACGAGCAGTGCATTTACTCTTTTTGAGATAGAAGCTGTTGATTTCGATGACGGAACGTTATATTTTAATACGAATCGCGGGAAAAAAGGGACACAAGAAGATATGATCGCAACATTCAATGACTATAACTACTACAAATGATGCCAGCATTAAAAAAAGCTCCTCAAAAATGAGGGGCTTTTTCCTTTCATCACCCATAATAATTATTCGCCTGAATAAAAAATTGGGATTGCATGTAGTTATACGTGATTTTCGAGAAGTCGAAGGGCTGTCCGTTTGTGAGATGGAAAACGGTCTCAACGCGGAGGGCAGGATCGTCTTGTTTAAGTCCGAGATGCTTCGCTTCAGTTTCGTTTAGTTTGCCAACTTGCAGGTACATGTCAGAAAAGCCCACTTTAAGACCAAGGCCTTCACTAATGAATTTAAATACAGAATCGGCTGCAATTTCTGTGTTGAGGTAAGGAATAATGGTTTTCCGGTAATAGGACTCTTCTAAACATAAAGTTTGTCCATTGATGTAACGAATGCGTTTAAGGTAGAAAACATCCTCATCTGGTTCAATGTTTAAATTCAGCGCAGCTTCTTCTGGCGGTTTGACGGTATCTAACGTGAGAACTTCTGATGTCAGTTGAAATTCCTCTAAATCTTTTTTAAACCCTTGGTTGGATAATAGGCTAATATAGCCTTTGCGCCTATGCCTTCTCACAAAGATGCCGCTGCCCCTCACCTGATAGACAATCCCTTTTCTTTCGAGTAAATCTAATGATTTGATAATTGTACTTTTGCTCACAGCAAATTGATTCATGAGCGTCTCAAGCACAGGGAGTTTGTCTCCTTGCTGCAGCTCATGTGTGACAATATATTTTTCAATATCGCTCGCAATTTGTTGATACTTTAACATAGCCATTCCTCTTTGTTTTCACGATTTATTGTCTTTGTATTATAGCACATCTCGATTTCTCTTTGATATGCAAACTCAAATTATATATGTATTGATAAATTGTACCGGTATAATTATAATGTGCATATACTAGTAGTGATAAAGGGGGGTTTATATGTCAAAAGTGAGGGATTATCAAAAGCTTGCAGAAGACATCTTAGAAGCAGTTGGCGGAGAAGAAAATGTGGTGAGTGCCGCAAGATGCGCCACGAGGCTGCGTTTGGTGCTGAAGCGTTCTAATCCAAAGGCAAAAGAAGCAGTCAACGCCATGCCTGGCGTCATTACAGTGGTGGAAAACGGTGGTCAGTTTCAGGTTGTGATCGGTCAGCATGTAGGTGAGGTATATGAGCATTTTTCCAACCTTGTTCAGCTCCAAACGTCGGATGATGACCAGCCGAATGAAAACAAAGGAACGATACTGAATCGGGTCATTGCGACCATGTCCGCTGTGTTTGCGCCATTTGTGTATATTTTAGCCGCAGCTGGTATTTTGCAAGGTGCACTTATCTTAATAAATTTGATATTTCCAAGCTTCTCGAAAACAGGCACTTATGAAGTGTTTAGCTTTATTTCTTGGGCACCGTTTACGTTCTTGCCCATTTTTATTGCGATAACTGCAGCCAAGCATTTCAAAACGAATATGTATATTGCGGTTGCTTGTACAGCAGCGCTTGTCAGTCCTTCTTGGACAGAGATTGCTGGACGTGTAGCATCAGGGGAAGGTGTGACCTTTTTAGGGATTGCGTTATCTGAAACGGTTTATACATCATCCGTCTTGCCACCGCTTTTCTTAGTATGGATTCTTTCCTATGTAGAAAAATTCTTAAACAAACGAATTCATGAGGTCGTCAAACCGCTATTTGTCCCATTTTTATGTATGGTCGTCATGGTTCCGTTAACCATTCTATTAATCGGTCCTCTTTCGACAGCAGGTGCAAATGGAATTGCAAACGGATACAATGTCTTAGCTGAAAATGTACCAGCTCTGGCAGGTGCCATTATCGGTGGTTTCTGGCAAGTCCTCGTGATTTTCGGTGTTCACTGGGGCATCACGCCAATGGTACTTGCGAACTTTGAACAATATGGACGTGACTCCTTTCAGGCATATCAAACCATCGCTGTTATCGCTCAAGTCGGTGCGGTGCTGGGAGTTATTTTAAAAGCAAGAAATCGGGAAACACGGAAAGTTGGGGTTTCAGCTGGAATCACAGGACTTTTCGGTATTACGGAGCCTGCGATTTACGGTGTCACCTTACGTTTTAAAAAGCCGTTTATTTTCGGGTGTATTTCTGGAGCGGTCGGTGCCGTTGTGGCCAGCTTCTTTACGCCTTATTACTTTGCATATGCAGGACTGCCTGGCCCGCTGACCATTGTGAACGGAATCAGTGCAGATTATCCAACGTCTATCATTGGTATTTTGATTGGTGTGGCCATTGCGCTCATTTTACCAGTTGTGCTTATTCAAATGTTCGGATATGGAGAAGATACGGTAGAACAGTCAGCTGGTGAAACACCTGTTAAAGATCAAGACGGAGAAACGACAAATACTTCTATGAACAATGAAGAAATGATCACGGCTCCACTTACAGGAAAAATGCTTTCGTTATCTAAAGTGCCAGATGCCGTATTTAGCTCTGGGGCGATGGGGAAAGGCTTTGCCATTCATCCGACCGATAACAAACTGTTTGCACCGTTTGACGGCAGTGTCGTCATGCTTGCACCAACAAAACATGCGATTGGTCTGCGTTCTGAATTTGGTGTAGAGTTACTTGTTCATGTAGGAATTGATACGGTCTCTCTAGATGGATCGGCATTTACACTCAATATCAAAGAAGGCGACAAGGTGAAAAAGGGTGACTTGTTGATGACATTTGATCAGGAAGCAATTGAAAGCAAAGGATTACAAACAATCACACCTGTTATCATTACCAATACCCAAGCATACGAAGATGTGATTGTAGAGAAACGTTCGACATGTCAGCCAACTGACGTGATGATGACAATTGTGAAATAGGAGGAATAGATAATGACTTTACCAAAAGATTTCTTATGGGGCGGGGCATTAGCCGCTCATCAATTCGAAGGTGGATGGAATGCAGCTGGCAAAGGGCCGAGTGTTGTAGATGTGATGACAGCAGGTGCTCATGGTGTCCCAAGACAGATCACGGAAACGATAGAAGAAGGAACTTTTTATCCAAACCATGAAGCCATTGATTTCTACCATCGTTACAAAGAAGATATCGCCATGTTTGCTGAAATGGGATTAAAATGCTTGCGAACATCGATCGGCTGGAGCCGAATTTTCCCTAAAGGGGATGAAGAAGAGCCGAATGAAGCAGGCTTACAGTTTTATGATGATGTGTTTGATGAACTGATTAAACATGGAATCGAGCCTGTCATTACGTTGTCTCACTTTGAAATGCCCCTTCATCTGGCAAGAGAATACGGCGGATTCCGAAGCAGAAAAGTCGCTGAATATTTCGCGAAATTCGCGGAAGTATGCTTCAATCGTTACAAGGACAAGGTCACGTACTGGATGACATTTAATGAAATCAATAACAAAATGGACGTCAACAACCCGTTGTTCCTTTGGACAAATTCAGGGGTATCTGTCAAAGAAGGCGAAAATGCCAAAGAAGTCATGTATCAAGCGGGCCACCATGAATTGCTTGCAAGTGCATGGGCAGTGGCAAAAGGAAAAGAGATCAATCCGTCCTTTCAAATTGGAGCGATGGTGTCCCACGTGCCAATTTATCCATATTCCTCAAACCCAGAGGATGTCATGCTGGCAGAAGAATATATGAGACAGCGCTATTTCTTCCCAGATGTCCAAGTGCGTGGCTACTATCCAAGCTACGCGTTAAAAGAATTTGAGCGCGAAGGCTATCATATTCCATTTGAAGAAGGCGATGAAGAAAGTTTAAGAAAAGGAAAAGTAGATTACCTTGGCTTTAGCTACTACATGTCAACAACGGTCAAAAGCGATGCAGTATCTGATCACAACGGAGACATTGTCAATGGAGCACTGCCACATGGTGTAGAAAATCCGTATATCAAATCAAGCGACTGGGGCTGGTCCATTGATCCGACAGGCTTAAGATATACATTGAATCGTTTTTACGATCGCTATCAAATCCCGCTATTCATTGTGGAAAATGGCTTTGGTGCCATTGATCAAGTGGAAGAAGACGGCTCTATTCATGACCCAGAGCGAATTCAATATCTCGCTTCTCATATTCAAGCACTGAAAAAAGCGGTTGAATATGACGGTGTGGACCTCATCGGCTACACACCTTGGGGCATCATTGATATCGTGTCATTCACAACCGGTGAAATGAAAAAACGCTACGGCATGATTTATGTTGACCGCGATAACGAAGGTAATGGTTCAATGAATCGTCTTAAAAAAGATTCGTTTACTTGGTATCAAAACGTCATCGCAACGAATGGTGAAGAAGTGTAATAAAGAAATGACTGGCCCGGATGAGCGTGGGATTCGCTTGTTCGGGTTTTTTTATTTCCTATGCTTCAATGTAGCCTGAATACAAAGAAAAAAGAGAGTGATCACAATAAAATAATTCATTGGATTGTGGAAGACATTGATACTAAATGCTAATTGAAGAAGAATCCAAAAACCGAATATCACTGTAACAGCTGGGATGATTTTTTTATACACATTGATTCTCCTTTCGAGAGTAGTTTGTTTTTAGGTGGCATTGTCTCATATCATTGCAGAGATGAAAAGAGAGAAAGATATTAATAGGTTCTATTGCACTATTTGGTATAATTGGTCTATAAAAACGATAAATGGTAGATAAAGAATAGGAGTTGTTGAAATGAATCAAACTCTGCAAATGGGTGCCAATACCGTACTAAACTCTCCAAAGGGGCAATTATCCATCAGTTATGAAGTGTCATCTGCAATTGATATTTCTTTAACGGCGTTTCTCTTAACAGATTCAAATCTAGTTCAAGGAGATAATGGCATTATTTTTTACAATCAGCCGGAGAGTACTACGGGTGTCGCAACACTTTTACCAGCAGAGATATCAGATCAGTTGAAAAGACATCAATTGAATTTTGATATGAGCAAAGTGCCTGTCGGAATCACAAAGATGGCTATTACACTAACAGAGGATCGAGGAATCGGCTTTTCTCATGTGAAGAATCTGCAAGCAGAAATTCGAACAGGTGATGAGGTGCTATACCTAACACCAGTAAGCTTTACAAATGAAAAGGGTATTGTCGTAGTAGAGCTATACATAAGAAATAGTGAAACGAAAGCACGATCCATCTGGCGTGGCTTCGATTCTGGATTGGAAGGGCTATGCAAGCTTTATGGGGTTGAGGTTGAACCTGATGAACAGGATGTTTCTACACCTCCTCCAATGGTTTCTGAAAAACAAATTAATGAGCCTGCTCCAATGAAAACAGCCGCTGCACCTATTAGCTTAGAGAAAGTTCAAGGTAAAATTAGTTTAGACAAAGGTCATAAACCGATCATCATTGAAAAAACACCAGAGATTACGGCTACAGTATCTTGGGAGTCTGGCACCGATTATGATATTTACGCATTGGTCTATACGAAGTCAGGAAAACAAATAGATGTGGCCATGTTTGGCGCAAAAGGTGTTCCCGCTCTCAAAAGTTACGGTAACGGGGCTGTTGAGCATATGGGAGATGTCGGTAGAGATCGTGAATCAATGAAAACAGAAGTCATTAAACTAAGGTTAAATGATGATATCCTTGCGGTGGTACCCGTTGTTTACTCTGCTCAATCAAATGGAACAGGTTCTTTCTATAGATATAGAGTGTCTATGAGTATCGATAATCATCAAGGAACGTCTGTCACGATTCACGCGAAACATGCAAATGACAATGATCGAATTTATTCTTGTGTTCCAGGTATACTTCAAAACACAAATGATGGCGTGATCATCCGTCCACTAGAGCTTTACAGTAAACCAAACTCTGAGCGTAGACCGAAGTTAAAAATGAAATATTCAAATGAGATCGATGTTTTGATGGATAAAGGACCAATCAATGACTATAAGTAACGTGAACATGTGGCCAGACAGAGTATAATGAACTGTCTGGCCTTTTCTATATCCCTACAATGGATAAACTCGTTTATCCAAATGAGAGGGTAAATTGAATAAAGAGTCCATTCCATTTTTTATGTCATTTAGCCTATTTTTCCGTTTTGGAGGTCACGGTAAAATAGACTTTATGATCAATAATGGAGGGAGTGGCTTAATCTGGGCAAGATACTTGATGCAAAAGCACTAACCAGTGCCATAGATACAAGGGCAAAACACTATCAGGAACTCCGCGAACAAATGATAGATTTAAAAAAGGCATTACAAGGTGTTGCCAACCTCGGTGACGACTTCACTGGAAAAGGTGCCGATAACATTAAAAGCTTCTACAAAGAACTCGCCGGAAATGTGGACATGTTTATTAGCTTCATTGATAAACAAAAAGCCTTTCATGAAGGTGTTTCTGGGACACTTGATGATACAAATTTTGGCGGCGACACCTTTGTAGAAGAACACTTTTTAGACAACGCTGTACATATGGGAATCAAGAATGCCAAAAACATCGTGAAGGATCAAAAAAAGGCACTCAAAACGATTTTTCAAGATATTGATGACCTCATTTCTCTGGAGGTATTTGATAGTAAAACCTTTGACGAAAAGATTGCAGATGCGGAAGATGAACGGAAGAAAACGGTTAAAGATTTAATAGAACTTGATCAAAATCTAAAAGATGAATATGCTTTGTCAGAGACTGAGGAGAAGGCTACAATGGCATTGTACGCAGAAATGATGAATGCGACAAATGACGGAAAATCCATTTTGCCTATGAATTTTGACAAGAAAGCGTATCAAAATAGCGAAATCTACAAGGCAAAAAGCGATATTGAGAAGCAAACTTCTGAATATCTAAAAATCAAAAAAGATCAAGAAGAAGCCCGCAAGATCGCAAAGGAACAAGAAGCGCTAGCCAACCGTCCTTGGTATGAAAAAGCCCTTGATTACGGTGGGAATATCGTTAATGAGCTGACAGGCGTGAACGATGCAAAACGTGCCGCAACAGGTGTCGATCCGATCACAGGTGAAGAACTCACCGCAGGCCAGCGAGTCGCCGCAGGCGGCATGGCAGCCGCAGGATATATCCCAATCGTCGGCTGGGCAGGACGTATTTTCAAAGGCGGAAAAGCCGTCTATAAAACGACTCAAGCCACGTCTGCCGCAGTCAGAGCAGTCGACATTTACAAGACATCACAGAAGTCTTTCGATGCGTTGAAAACATCACAAAAAGGCTTATATGGCCTCACCGCAACAAACGGCTTCAGCGAAGCGATTACGGGTCGAGATATGTTTGGAAATAAAGTCTCGAAAGAACAACAGGAAGCAAGTATGAATGCGGCGCTGGGGATGCTTTTGCCATTTGGGGCGAAAGGATTTCATGGAAAGATGGGTGTAAAGAGTTCAGGTATACCTAATATTTCAAAAAGGCATGATGAAATTGCTCATAAAAGTTATTATGGTAGAAAAGATTTTAGAATAAAGATAAATAGCGCAGTATATTCTCATCATGATAATAAGCATTTAAAGGCTAGAACTGCTGAAGAAGCGAAACGTTTTAGTGAAACCGGAAGACGAAATGCTCAATACCTACCTGAAATAAATAATAAAGTGATAGAAAAAGAAGCTCTTCAAAGAGGACATATCATTGATAATGGCAATAATAATTTTTACTTCATTTATGATACTGGTAAAGTTGTTGGTTATGATAATGGAAAATCTACTAGTTGGATTAGAGGAGAACTAACGAGTGGTAATGTGTATCACGGTCATCCAATAGCTGGTGATAGATTAAATAAGTATTTAAACAAATTAGGAATAAAATAACTATAAAATTAACAAAGAGGTTGGATAAAGATGAGAAAGCATGTGAAACTTGATATTCCGGAAGTAAACATCCATCCCTTGAGGATAACTGAAGGTTGGAATGTCCGTTATAATCATTTTTGGGAAATTGACCCTAGAAAGTTAGAAACAGAAGATGAAAGATGGTTTATGTTCACTGAAAGTTTGTTACAGCTTTATCATGAGAAATCATCAATAACATTGGACTTAGGTTGGTATCCCGATTTATCTTCAGATGGCAACTATCTTGTTCTAATAGTTAAAAATACAGATTGGGACAATCCTATTCAGGAGTTTAGCTCTGATGACTATAGCAAAGTGATAGATTTTATAGAATTTCATTTAAAAGAAATTACATCTAACTGGTGGAAATAAAACTGTATGTATTTCTACGAGGTTAATAAAGCTAGTACTCCTCTGTTTTGCCGTTTCTAAGAGCAGTACATGCTTGATGGTGGTGGTCTTATAATGAATAAAAACCAAACAATGCTTAAAAAGAAAAATATGTGGAACCATAATTGGAGCATTAAAAATGTATATAGAACTGGATAAACTTTTATCCGCTGATACAACGGTAGATTCTTGGTACGATGAAGGGTATATACTAGTAAGTGAGATACTCTCGTATTTTAGCCTAAACGATTGGGAAAAACTATCAAAAAAGGTACTCCATAAACCAATAGAGTGGCAGCGGAAAATTGCGTACTGTCTCGATAATGAGTGCAATGAATATGAGTTTCATATTTTATTGGATTTGCTGAATACTAATGATGTTGAATTATTTGAGATTTGTATTGATACATTACGAAGTTATCCTATTGAAGAGGGTACAAAAATAGTACTGAAACATCCTCAGATTACAGAACGTATAAATCAAATGTTGACTACTACTGCAAACCTACCAGCAAAGACAGTTCTTCAAGACTTCATTTCAAAAATACATTCAAATTAGTCTGTTATTGCTGAAATTTAATGATGAAATAAGATCTTGATTGGTTTTAAACTGATCAAGATTATTTAATTTACACTGATGAAAAATGTCACATTGTAAATAGAGTAAGTAGGAATGTATTTATTCGGATTTTAAACAAACATAAGATTCATTATTACGTACATTTAATTATACAGAGTCCCCATTTATCTTGATTTCCTAGATTTATATCCAGAAATTTTGATCTGGAAATCAGTTCATTCCACCGTGTAGCCTGGTGGAATTTTCAAGGGGGAGATGTCTAGAGAGCAATGTTTACGCCTTGTGGAGGTGCTCCTATGAATAATAAAGGAAAAACTAAAATCGAAACCTTAAAAAAAAGCAGAAGAAAGCACTTAATAAACGAATTAAGCTATATGAAAATTCCAGAACCCCCTTTTTTAGAGATCAAAGAAAATCATTTGTTTTGTCAGAAGGTATTAACTTTCCTGCAATCAAGAGAACATAAAAGTCAAATACATGGAGACAACTAACTAGAGCATATAGAAAAGCCTACACAACGTTAACGAAAATAGCCTTAAGGGTGATAGCGACTCCTAAACAAGGGAGATTGCTGTTTTTCTGAGATCATGAAATTGAATCGCTCTTGATGAATGTAGATGAAGTGTTTCATCATTTAACGAAACTTCTTGAGCCCATCAAATTCTCAAGTGGATACGGAGATTTCATTTTAATAGCCGAGGATTTTCATTTTGGATGATGCATAGAGCGTAAAGAATATTTTTATGAGTTTAGTCTTTGGGGGATGTGAGTTTAGAGGGATTTTTTCTATCACCATTTCCCTCAAATTTAAGCAATTCACTATCATTACCTTTCACATTCATATAAAATAAGAGCTAGTGAAAATTTGAAGAGATGCTTGATAAATGAAGGGCATGTAAGCTGTATGAAATGATGAGTTGTTTCAAGTACGTGAAGGTTGCAAAGCTGTTTCTCCTCACGCATGAATCTTGTAAGCGTAACCATTATTTGTCACTTCATTGCAATGTGTTGAGGGGTGTGTCAGCATGAGGAATCCGTATTTGAGAACGGCTTCTAGTCTTTATATCAATTATTTTTTATTAGGTATGGTCAATATTATTTTGGCTTCTAATATGCCATTTTTGATCAAACAATTAGATACAAATAGTGCGGGGATAAGTTATATGATATCTGCACTCGGTATTGGCAGGGTGCTCACGTATGGTTTATCGGGCGTACTGTCAGATCGTTTTGGACGAAAGCCGGTCATTTTGGTTTCCGGGGTGCTGATGGCGGTGTTCCTCATTGGAATCCCATTGTCTCCGAATTATCAAATCGCGTTTGCGTTTGCGATTTTGGCAGGGGTGGCGAATTCGGCGATGGATGCAGGGACGTATCCGGCTTTAATGGAAGCTTTTCCTCAAAACTCGGGATCTGCAAATGTGATGGTGAAGGCGTTTATTTCGATTGGGGCGACCATTCTGCCGCTCGCTATTTTCTTTTTAGCAGAGCATGATCTGTTTTATGGATTTGCGTTTTTTGTACCTGCTTTTATCTATTTAGTGAATGTGATGATGCTGTGGACATTGCCATTTCCGAATCATCGCAAGGTGGAGCAAGTTCAGGTGACGGAGCATGATGGACTTCCGCGCTTCTCATCAGAGCCTACGTTTTGGAGAGAAGGGGTCGCACTGATTGTGATCAGTTTTACATCAAATGGTCTGTACGCCTTGCCGCAAATTTGGCTGCCTACGTACGGTGAGGAAATATTGGGAATGGCTTCTGGCAGTGCTGTGAAGCTGCTTAGTTACTATAGCATGGGTGGTTTGCTGTCTGTCTTATTGCTCGCATTTCTTTTGCGCCGCATTGTTCGTCCGGTCACCGTGCTGCTACTCTATCCGATTATTACATTAGCCTCTATCTGTGTGCTATTGGTCGTGAAGTCTCCAGTCATCGGGACCGTCAATGCATTTGTGTTGGGCTTTTCAACAGCTGGTGTCTTTCAGCTGACGTTAACCGTAATGGCTGAGTTCTTCTGGAAAAACAAAGGGACGATGACAGGAATTATCTCAACAGCAGGCGGAGTGTCCGCCATTGTGATTCCAGTCGTCACTGGTTTGATCGAAACCCACTCGACCATTTTGCAAATCTTTATATTTGATGCGGGTGTGGCTGTTGTGGCGATCATCGGCGCGGTGTATATCCTTTATCGATATCGCCGTGTGATGATACACGAATAAAAAAAGACGACTTCCAAAGCGGAGGTCGTCTTTTTTCTGTGTTTCGTTTAGAAACGGTCATTTTCAAATAGAATTTGTTTCACTTGTTCAACAGGCATATCCTCGCCAGTAAAGAGTTTGTACGCAAGGGCACCTTGCCATAGCATCATGCCAAGACCGTTAATCGTTTTGGCACCAGCTTCTTGTGCTTGAGCAAGAAGTTTTGTTTTTTGCGGGTTGTAGACGACATCTGTCACGATTAAGTCTTTGCGTAATACATCAAGGGTATCGTCAATAATGCTGAGCTCATCTAATGGTTTCATGCCAAGGCTTGTCCCGTTTGCTAAGATCGCACTTTCAGCTACTTCACGACGGAAAGCGTCTTTGTCTTCAAGTGGGAAAATATTCGCTTTGACACCGAATGATTTCATTTCGTTGTTGATGTAATTTACATTTTCTTCTGCTTGAACAAAGTATTGATCATTACGAGCAAAAATACTAATTTCACGAATACCTGATTGTGCAAGCTGAATGGCGATCGGTGTTGCAGCGCCGCCAGATCCAACGAGTGTAACCTTTTGTCCAGCTAATTCAACGCCATGTTCAATTAAGTTTCTTACATAACCAAGACCATCTGTGTTGTAACCAACCAGCTTGCCATCTTTGTTCACAACTGTGTTGCTTGCGCGAGTATATTTTGCAGAATCATCTAGTTCATCTAAGTAATCAAGTACTTTCATTTTGTTCGGCATGGATACGTTAAATCCAGCTGCACCCATTGCTTTCATCCCGTTTACTGCTGCTTCTAGTTCATCATTTCCTACCTCAAAAGCAAGGTAAGCATAGTTGATTCCTGTTAGTGTATAGCCAAGGTTGTGCATCCGTGGTGACAGGCTGTGCCCGATTGGTGTTGCAAGAAGACCGACTAATTTTGTTTTTCCATCAATATTACGTTCGTGTATGTTTGTCATGATTGACATCTCCTTTAATTATCTAAACAATTTTTTCATGCGTCGTAAAACAAAGACTGCTAACAATACGCTGATGACCGCAATGATCATATCGAAAAATAAAGTCATTTTAATATCGTACGTGCTGACGAGTCCGCTTGTAATCAGCGGAACAAGGATAAACGCTGAGCTTGCCGCAATGTTGACATATGATGAAGCCGTTGCTTTGTTTGTAGGGAATAATTTCATCATAATACTCATCGCCAACTGGAAAATGCCGGCTGTAAATAATCCTAAGAAAAAGGTACTAACAATGACAATGCCGTACGTTTCAATTTGAAATAGTGAAAGCATGGCAAGGAATGCCCCGATTGGGTAAATAATGGCGACCATAATCGGTGAAATGAATTTATCTAATACGATTGAAAGCAATAGAACAGATACGAGTGCACCAATACTAAAATAAGAAAGAAGCTGTGTCGCTTGTCCTGAGCCAAGCCCAATCAATTTCAGCCCGAGCTGTGGAAGCCAAGTTTGCCATACGACAAATAATGCAGTAGACGTGAATCCCATAAGTACAACAGCTAAACCTTCACCAAACATTTTCGGTTCTTCCTTCATTTGCTCTTGAACGGGAAGATCGTTTTGAGAAGCCGTTTGCTTATGATTTGGGAACGGCATAAAGATCAAGTAAATGCCTACAAGTAAATAAAGAAGTCCTAGACCAAAGAATGCCCAGCCCCAGAAGATGTCATGTGCAATAAGGAATGCCAAGATAAATGGAAGAACAGTCGCACCAATTGATACAGACGCCTTCACTAATACAGAAGCTGAACTTGCTTTTTTAGGAAATGATTCTGTCAAAGCAGGATATGTTCCTGAATCAAGTAATGAGTTCGCAATCCCTGCGGAAATGGCAAAAATGAAAGCCAATGTATAATTGGTCGTTATTGGAATCCCAATTAAGAATAATAAGTAGAGAAAGTTACCTGTAATAATGACAGGTTTTCGCCCCCAGCTGTCTGCCAGCCGGCCAGAGAAAAAGAGAGCAATTAATTTACCGATCCCGATTGCTGATACAAGCAAGCTGATTTTTGGAATATCTACATGGTAGCGTTCAGATAAGCTTTCCATGTTTGATGCCACAATAATATTGATCATGCCTAGCATGAAATAGTTTAAGTACATGCCAAGTGATGATTTAATGTATGGATTTTTCATGTTCCCACTCCTATATTTGAAACCCTGTTCGGGCCAAATTCTTGTTACCCTTTGTTATTTCCTTAAACGTAAATAATATTAAGTCCATCACAACACCCCTTGTGTGATTGATGAAAAAATAATGAATATTCATCTGTTCTTCAAATAAGTACATCGTTCTACTAATAATTAAAAATAATAACAGTTATCATAAGTTGATGGACTTCCTCGATTTGATCAGAATCAAAAGATCCATCTTTAACTGTAGTTGATATCATAAATAACGATATGTTCACAAAAGGTATAACGATATACTAAAAGAAGCAACGAGATAAATATACTCCTGTGTATAAAATGTGTCAAGTTTATGACTTTGCGATTTAAAAAAAGAAAAATGTAATAAAGAAATAGTTGACTTGCTCAATAAAAAAAGGAGAATCGCTTTGCAATTCTCCTTTTCATGATCATGTCGAGGTTTCTCGAATATGAAATTGAGGCTTTAATATCAATCGCTGCAGTTCTTCATCCTGCTCGTTCATTTTATGATACAAAAGGTTGGCTGCTTTGACTCCAATGGATCGTGGAAATGATGAGACTGTGGTGAGCGGCGGGTGATACATCTCCGCTTCAGGGATGTTATCGAACCCAACTACATCAATGTCTTCACCAGGCTTGATGTCACGCGCTGCCAATTCTTGAATCACCCCAAACGCCACTAAATCACTGAAGCAAAAAATAGCAGTAGGTGGTTCGGGAAGGTCAATCACTTGGGCAAGGGCTTCTTTCCCGCCTTCACGGGTAGGCACCATATCGATAATAAGAGATTCATCCATCGTCAGGTCCTCATCATCATGGGCTCTTTTGAACCCTTTCATCCGTTCAATCCAAGTGGAGGAGGATTTGACTCCGCCTAAGAAGGCGATGCGGCGATGCCCTTTTTGAAGAAGATGACGGACCGCCATCCAAGTGCCTTGTTCATAATCAACGCCGACATAATCACAATGGACATCTGCTAATTCACGGTTTGCCAATACTTTTGGTGTGCGAATGTTGTTTAATTGTTTCACCGTTCGTGTCGAACTTTTCGATGCTGGATTTAAGATGATTCCACCCACTCGGTGCTCTACCATTGTGGAGATGAGCCGCTCCTGCTTATCCACACTATCAAAGGTTGTCCCAAGTAAAACGGTATAGCCAAGTGACTCAAGGGTAGTTTGCACACCGATTAAAAATTCAGAAATGAAGGTGTTTGAAATATCCGTGACGATCACACCTACAATATTTGAACTTTTCGACCGCATGTTGGCAGCGACGCGATCGTACACGTATCCCAAATCCTCCATGGATTGCAGCACTTTTTTCCGGGTGGCTTCAGAGATCCTAGGGTTGTTGCGAACAACGAGTGAGGCCGTTGAAGTCGATACACCGGCATGCCGAGCGACTTCTTGTAATGTCACACGCTGTTTGTTCATTTTTTTCATTTGTCCTCACCAACTTCATTGGATTGCCTAACTATGGTTCATCATCAAGATGGATGTCTCCACCAAACGAGCCGAACATTCTTTGTTTCATTATACCTTAATCAAGGGGTGTTGATGAAGTGATGTCATATCAGCTTCAGATAAGGAGGAAACAACATCTTAAAAGATTACCATTGACAGCTTTCTTTTAGAGGCGTAAAATATAAAATTATTCAGAAATAGCAACATTTAAAGTAAATATCGAAGGCTATGATTGCTGTGGGTCACACTATGGCAGGAGCAGCTTCTGGAGAGACCGCATGTATGTGCGGCGCCGAAGGGTTCACAATCTCAGGCAAAAGGACAGAAGAGTACGAAATATTGTATTTGTGATGCATGGATCATACTGTGTATTGCTTTTCTCTATTTTGCTATTCTTTTATGACCGTGAGATTGGAGCGCATCCAATCTTTTTTTTTATGGACTTTTTGAGAGTTCATTATTTCAGTATAGGATCGTGTCGTAGGAGGGTGTTGAAATTGGCACAACAAGAGTTAAAGCGAGATTTATCAAACCGTCATGTTCAATTAATTGCCATTGGCGGAACGATTGGAACTGGGCTGTTTTTAGGGTCTGGAAAGGCCATTCAATTGGCTGGACCATCGATCATTTTTGCGTACTTAATTGTTGGAATGGCCATCTTTTTTGTCATGAGGGCACTTGGAGAATTGCTCTTATCTAAGGCGGGCTATCAGTCTTTAACGGATATAGCAGAGGATTATCTTGGACCGTGGGCTTCCTTTGTGACAGGATGGACGTATTGGTTTTGCTGGATTATGACAGCGATGGCAGATGTTATTGCGGTCGGGGTGTATGTGCAGTACTGGTTTGATATTCCGCAGTGGATTCCTGCTATTATTTGTTTATTGATTTTGCTAGGATTTAATTTATTAACGGTGAAGCTTTTTGGAGAAATGGAATTTTGGTTTGCACTGATTAAAGTGATTACGATATTACTGTTAATTGGCGTTGGAATTGTCCTGTTAATCATTGGTTTCCAAACAGATGCAGGGCCCGTGACGGTAACGAATCTGTGGTCACACGGAGGGTTATTTCCAAATGGTGTGACAGGCTTCTTATTGTCATTCCAGATGGTGATTTTTGCGTATGTGGGCGTGGAACTTGTCGGTGTGTCAGCAGCAGAAACAGCGAATCCGCAAAAAAACATCCCGTCTGCGATTAATAAAATTCCATTAAGAATTCTATTTTTCTATGTAGGTGCGATTTTTGTATTACTATGCATCAACCCATGGACAGAACTCAGTGCATCAGAAAGTCCTTTTGTGAAAACCTTTGGGCTCATTGGGATACCAGTAGCGGCGGGACTCATCAACTTTGTCGTCCTGACATCTGCGGCTTCTGCCTGTAATAGCGGTATGTTCTCAACGAGCCGAATTTTGTATAATCTCAGTCATCAAAAACAAGGACCGGCATCCTTTGGCCGTCTAAATAAACATGCTGTTCCAAGTAATGCCCTGTTTGTGTCGACAATTGTGGTGTCAGTAGGGGCTCTTTTAAGCAAGCTAATTCCTGAACAAGCCTTTGGTATTGTGACAACAATCAGTGCCATTTGTTTCATTTGGGTATGGAGTATTATTTTAATATGCCATCTGAAATATAAGAAAACACGTCCTGAACTGCATAAGGCGTCTACCTTTAAAGCGCCATTTACACCTTTTGTGAATATAGCGGTTCTTGTGCTCTTTGCTGCCATTCTTGTCATCATGCTTTTTGCTGACGCAACACGTCCAGCCCTGTTATTGACACCCGTATGGTTTGGGTTCTTATTTTTGATTTATGCACGACAGAAACGTCGGTCAGCATAATGAACAAAAAAGCACAGCCTTTTTAAATGGCTGTGCTTTTGCTTATTTAACGATTTCGAATCTTCAACATATAGTATGCATTAAGAATGATCAGAACAAGTCCAACGACGATGATGGAGAAGAGCTGAGAGTGATTGGCGCCAAGAGAATAGACAATCAAAATAAACATGGCACCGGTCAATAAAATATTCATCATTTGAAAAGTGTGAAAAAGCCCATCGAGCATCACATGCTTTTCGCCTTCATCAGAAATGGCGAGCAGTTTTTTGCCATAATCTTTATCGGTTGGACTAGGTAGGTGACGATTAGGATAGACGAGCTTTAGGACAGAGATCGATGCATAAGAAAGAATGACGGTGATCAAAAATAAGGCAGCATTTGCGAGAATCAGCCAGAGTGGTTGCTCGGTTACGATGGAAATACCAATTGCAATAATCGATAAAATGGTACTCACCGTATTAGCTAACGTTACATCAGTAAAGGTTCGGTACTGTTTTACCTCCAGTTCATCCTCCTCATCACCAGATACCGAAAGAGAGACTCTTTTCTTCATGCGTGAAATGCCTGAAAAACAATAAATGATGAATAGAACTGTCAAGCCAGTGATGACAAGAGTCGCTTCAAATGCAGCTTGCAGAAGTGTCAGCTCAAATTCGGCTGCCAGTAAACAGTAAGCACCGAGAAAACCAAGGAGAGCACCTAAGAGCATTTTGTATACAGTTTTCATGTGAGTTCATCCTCCTCGAATAGAAAAATTTGTTCAATGGGTTCTTGAAAAATACGTGAAAGCCTCATAGCAAGTAAGAGAGACGGCATTAATTCATCTCGTTCCATTAAGCTGATCGTCTGGCGGGAAACCTTTGCCCGTTTCGCAAGCTCCGTTTGGTTTAAACCATCACGTGCCCGCAGCTCTTTTAGCCGATTTTTCATTCTGTCACCTCAACTCTGATCAAAATGTTATCTTGATTGTAAAGTATTATATTCATTTTGACAAGTATAGTTGTCAAAATGATAAAAATAATTGTCAGAAAGATCGCCTTTATTCAAAAGGAAATCAATGATACGCTAAAGAAAAGAGAAACGGAAAATAGGTGATGCCCATGTTCATTGATCAATTAAAAAGTGACTTACATCAATCACAGCCGCTATTTATCGGAGAAGAGACAGCGTTCAAAGCGGCAGTCCTTGTCCCTTTGGTGCAAGTAAACGGGGAATGGCATGTTTTATTTGAAGTGCGATCACTGACGATGAGAAAACAGCCTGGCGATATTAGCTTCCCTGGCGGCAAACTCGACGGCGACGAAACCGCACAAGAAGCTGCACTGCGGGAAACATATGAAGAACTAGGGATTCCGCCCGAATCCGTCAAGGTGTTAGGACAGCTCAGTCCTTATATTGCCTCTCCATCCTTTGTGGTATATCCATTTGTCGGAATCATTGATGAACAGCAGGTCAAACATTCCTTTAATCAAGAAGAAGTAGAGGAGACCTTTACTGTGCCTCTATCATGGCTCAGCCAATACGAACCATACTTACACCATGTATCGGTGCAGCCAACACCAGGAGAGGACTTTCCTTATGAAAAAATCATGAATGGTGAAAAATACAGCTGGGGGAGTCGTTCGATTGAGGAGTGGTTTTATGATTACGATCGTTACACCATTTGGGGATTAACTGCCCGCATATTAAAACATTTTGTGATGGTTGCAAAAAGAAATTCCTAGAGAATCAGCTCTAGGAATTTGTTGTGGAAAGGCGTTCTTTTGCGGTTTCTTTTCCTTTCCCTTTTCCAATTAGGATGGGTGCTTTAGCTTGGCTCAATCCATATGAAGGCATGTTCACGTAGATAGATTCATATGATCCGGCTTGAATTTGATACGTTTCATGATAAATTCCGACCGCGTCATTATTTCGTGCTCTTTGGTTAAATCCTTTCCAAGCAGCCAAATGCTTCTCCATCTTGGCGTAGGCAAGGAGATCATCTGTTGATTTCCAATATTGGATCATGGTGGTGGTGCGTAAACCGAAGTAATTTTCTGTCCCGAGAAAACCAAGTTCTTCTTGATGTGTATAAAGTTCTTTGATCATCCCCGGCATCGCCTTAAATACTGGCAGCCATTGATGGACAGCCCAGCGTTTATTGATTCTCATTCCGATAATGAACACAACAATCGGCTCAGAATTGTCTGTTGTATACCTGCCAGCACGTATATTTTTTTTCATTTGTTCATCCTTCTTTCTTCATCGATTCACAGGTCTCCACGCACCAATCAATTCCAGCCTGCGCCACTTTCTTTCCGTAATCTAATGTATATAGCCAATACTTCGCATCAGCTTCATCTGGATACAGCTCTTGAATGTTTTGTTCAATCGCAACATATGTCTCATAACGGATACGGAGCTGCCTCTCATAATCTTGTAAAAGCACCAATTTTTTCTCAAACGAAAGATATTGACCAAAGAATAACTTTAATAACACTTCATTTCGTTCTGATGGTACTTGATCGAGCGGCTGCGCCAGCCATTGCCTCAACGTGTCCAGCCCTTTTTCAGTCAGATGATACTCCCGCTTGTCTGAGCGCCCAGTTGTAGAAGCGGGTGAAACCTTCGCAAGCCCTTCCTCGACTATTAACTTTAAAGCTGGATAAATTTGTCCATAACTAATTTTCCAAAAGTGATGCAAGCTCCTATCAATTAATTGCTTCACTTCATACCCAGACTTACAATCTGTCGTCAAAATCCCCAAAATCGCATACGTCGTATCATTGTATTTTTTCATTGATCAACACACCTATCTAAAAGATATATCATTTAGATATATAATAAACGATGTATAACTGCAGATACAAGAGGTATGAGAAAAAAATAAATGCTAGAAAGGAGGTGAAGAGATCACTGATTGGTTAATCAATGAGATGAATCCTTCATATAGAGTGAACGATCATAGTTTGGAGGGGACATATGAGTAAATCAAAAATCTGGATCATGACTATTCTGGCGGTACTACTGATTGGTGGAGGCGGTTGGATAGCCTATCAAGCAATCGCAAAAAAGAGTGGTTTGAATCATCCCTACGCCTTTGCATATAAGACTCATGATCGTGTGAACTGGTTCAAGGTAACGGAAAGAAACGGAAAAGTAACAGGTCATCTGAATGAAACCATTTTAGAGGAAAATCCGAAAAGGCATTATGATCCCAATCTATTTATCAACAAATATCAATTAACTGGGAAATCAATTGAAAACGGTTACGAATTTTATGTAAAGCAAGGGAAAGAAACGGTCACATATGAAGTTCACCTTGCCGAAAAAGATCTTTCTGTGAAAAAACAAGGTGAAAAGCACAGCATCACATACAAAGCAGTTGATCAAAAAAACCTACGTGCTGTTCAACAGGACATTCATACTCGATATGAGAAACTGATGGATGACACGGAAAATAGATTTCATGATTATGTACGAAACTTCATTAAGAAAGTAACAGGCGCTTATGGTTATCTGTATACGGCAGAGGATGGTTCATACCAACTATTTCTAAAAGTAAAACGAATGTATATGCAGTCTGAATGGGCAGGTTCTTTTCTAATGAGAAAGGCCCCAGGAGATGGTGGTGAACCTTATAAAGAAACGAAACATACAGCCGGTGGAGTTTCTGATGGGATGATGTTTGATTTGAGTACTTATCCTGCAATTGAAAAGGGTTTTATTTTAGGTGAAACTGACCGAGACGCAACATACATTAAATTTCCTTTTAAAATGGCAGGCGGGACAATAGAATTTAAAGCGGTCACGAAAGAGGAATATCAAGAACAAACAGAAGCATTCAAAAAGAAGGCGAAAGAATGGCAAAAGTAGATCGTGTTGGAACAGATGAATGTTGTGAATGGGATTTCAGGGCGATCAGAATAAATAGGGATCATGAAGGTTTTTCAAAACATATTTGAGTGGAGGTACGTATGAGTAAACTGAAAATGTGGGTCGTGTCTATCCTGGCAGTACTCATCTTAGGTGGAGGCGGCTGGACAGCATATCAAGCAGTCGCACAAAAGAATTCATTGAATCATGCCTATGCATTTGCGTATAAAACGAAGGATAGAATGAGCTGGTTTGAGATATCTGAGAATAAAGGCAAAGTAACGGGGCATTTGAATGAAAAGTATATAGAAGAAATATGGTGGGACCCCAAAATATATAAAAAACAATATGTAGTGTCCGGGAGTTCAAAGGAAAACGGTTATGAATTTCGAGTCAAACAAGGCAAAGAAACAATCATATACGAAGTTCAAATGTCTGGGAAAGACCTATCTGTAAAAAAACAAGGTGATAAGAAAAGCAGGATATATAAAGCAACCAATCGAAAAAAGCTAGATTCGTATCACAAAAAAATTCAAGATCGACATCAACATCTAGTTGATACATCAGAAACTAGATTTTATGACAATATGAGACACTTCAGGGATAAAGTAGCGAAGGTATATGGTTTTCTATATACGGCAGAGGACAAACAACTATTTTTACAAGTGGAAAGCATGCATATTGAGAATGGATGGCTCGGCTCTTTTCTAATAACAACTGTTTCTGAAGATGGTTGTAAGCCATATAAAGAAATGAAATTAGAAGTCGGAGGCTTTACGGATGGTGGAGGATTTTTAGACATGAGCTATGATCCTATAATTGAACAAGGTGTACTAATAGGTTCGACTGATCGAGATGCAAAATCAATCAAACTGCCAATTAAAAAGACCAACGGTACAATAGAGTTAAGAGCTTTCACGCGTCAGGAATATAAAAAACTCCCTAAACCATATATCATGACAGGCGATTCGGTAGAGTTAAAAGCTGTCACGAAAAAGGAATATGAAAAACAAGCGAAAGCATTTAAAAAGAAAGCAGAAGAAAAGAGAAAATAGGCATCTTAAACCAGATGAGTGAATCAACTTATCTGGTTTTTATGGAGAAACATTTTGTTGATTGATGATAGAAGGAACAAAAGAGTTGCTTTAAGTAAATAAAGAAAAGTATTTTGGGTATATAGACCTTAATAAATTTCAGAAAAATAAATGTTGACGCTTTCATATAATCAATATATACTAAAAACAAATCCAATATAAATAAATTAGACATGTGACTGGTCATGCAGGCAGGATCTAAAAACGATGAATTTCTTTAATTTGTCGTTTTAGGTCCTTTTTTTGTTGCCGAAATATAGGTCCCATGTATGAGAAAAGGAGGAGAAAAAATGGATTACATACAAGTCGCCAAAGATGTTTTACAGCATGTAGGTGGTAAAGAAAACATTGCGCACCTTGAACACTGCTCAACAAGACTTCGCTTCACACTAATTGATCAGAAAAAAGCAGATGTACCAGCATTAGAAAAAACACCAGGTGTCATAGCTGTCAGAATGTCAGGACAATGCCAAGTGGTCATTGGGAATGACGTGATTGAAGTGTATCAACAGGTAACAAATTTAATGGGCGGCAGCTCATCCGGGCAAGGCGTGCCATCCAATCAGCCAAAAGAAAAAAGAAAAGCAGGCACAGTTCTATTAGATTTCATTGTGGGTGTCTTCCAGCCGCTTGTTCCGGCTATCGCAGGCGGAGGAATTTTAAAATCATTTCTTCTCCTTTTCTCTTTATTAGGCTGGGTGGATGCAAAAGGCCAAACCTATCAAATACTGAATATGGTGGGTGACGCACCACTATACTTCCTGCCATTACTAGTCGCTGTCACAACGGCAAATAAACTAAAGGTAAACCCACTGGTCGCATTATCAGCAGTCGGTGCACTCCTTCTTCCGAACATGACAGCCATGCTTACTGAAGGTGCGCAATTAATGTCATTCGACGTAAAAAATATAGCTTATGCGTATCAAGTGTTTCCAGCAATCCTTTCTGTATTGCTTTACGCTCAAATGGAAAAATTCTTCACACGATTTTCACCAAAACCAATTCGGATTTTCTTTGTCCCAATGATGTCATTAGTCATTACTGTACCAGTTACGTTACTGTTATTAGGACCACTTGGTTTTACAGCAGGACAAGGATTTTCATCCGTTATTCTTGCGATGTTTAATACAGTAGGCTGGGTAGCTGTCGCAATTTTAGCAGCGGTACTCCCGTTTATGGTTGCATCAGGCATGCACAAAGCAATGGTCCCTTATGCAGTGACAACGATGGGGAACCTCGGGAAAGAAGCACTTTATTTACCAGCATCACTTGCGCATAATATTGCGGAAAGTGGAGCGTGTTTCGCAGTGGCACTACGCACGAAAGACAAGGTACTCAGATCAACAGCCATTTCGGCAGGAATTTCAGCATTTTTTGGCATCACAGAGCCTGCTTTGTATGGTGTGACACTTCAAAATAAACGCGTACTTGGAAGTGTCATGATTGGTTCGTTTGTTGGCGGGATCTTCATTGGATTAGTTGGTATACAAGCCTTTGTACTTGTTGGTCCTGGATTAGCAAGTATGTCGATGTTTATATCAGATGAGCTTCCACGAAATCTAATGTTTGCTGTCGTTGGAGCTGTCATTTCCTTCGTTGTTGCTTTTATCGCTGCTTTTGTATTAGGTAAGGATAAAAAAGTAGAAGAAAAGACAAATGATCAAGATGCATTTGCTGAACAAATTGGAGCAGGGGAAACTTTCAAAAGCCCTGTGATTGGTCAAATGATCTCTCTATCTGAAGTAAAAGATGATATTTTCTCTTCAAAGGTCATGGGAGACGGAATTGCCATTGTTCCTTCAGAAGGAGCGTTATATGCACCAGTAGATGGTGAGGTCACCTTGCTGTTCGAAACAAACCATGCACTTGGTATGAAAACGGACAAAGGGGTGGAAGTATTATTCCATATTGGCATTGATACTGTACAGTTGGAAGGACAGTATTTTTATCCAAAAGTGCAGGCAGGAGATCGTGTACAAGCAGGGGATTTACTCATTGAATTTGATGTAGAAAAAATCATGGAAGCAGGATACGATCCAGTTACGCTTGCTGTCATCACGAATACAGATCAATATGATATTAAGGTACAGCCATTACAAGAGGTCAATCGCCAAGATACATTGATGGTTATCACCCAATTAGGAGGCTAAACATATGACGACAATAAAAGGTTTTCCAAAAGGATTTTTATGGGGCGGCGCCATTGCCGCCAACCAAGCAGAAGGCGCTTGGAATGTAGATGGAAAGGGCCCATCTGTTGCTGATATTGCGATGTACCGGTCTAATTTGAGTGTAGAAGATTATGAAGGGCATCTAGCTGTTACTTCTGAAAATATAGATCGAGCGATGAAAGACCCAGATGATAAAAAGTACCCAAAACGCAGAGGTGTTGATTTCTATCATCACTATAAAGAGGATTTGGCTCTATTTGCTGAAATGGGTTTTAAAACTCTTCGCATTTCTATTGCATGGAGCCGTATCTTCCCAACTGGAGAAGAGAACGAACCAAATGAAAAAGGACTCCAATTTTACGATCGTTTATTTGCAGAAATGAAAAAACACAACATAGAACCGATTGTGACGCTGTCACATTATGAAATGCCGTTAGCGCTGAGCGTGAAATATAATGGCTGGGTTGAAAGAAAAGTCGTTGATCTCTTTGTTAAGTTCGCCAATGTATGTTTTGAACGCTATAAACATGATGTGAAATATTGGCTTACCTTTAATGAAATAGATAGTATTCACCGCCACTCTTTTATTACAGCAGGAATTATTCCTGATCGCTGCCCAGAAGGGAAAGAGGAAGAAACTGTTTATCAAGCACTCCATCATCAATTTATTGCCTCTGCACTCGTAACAGCAGATTGTCATCGCATCATACCAGGCAGTCAAGTAGGGTGTATGCTGACAAAATTAACAACGTATCCGCACACTTGTCATCCGAATGATGTGGAGCGGGCATTGAAACAAAACTTAGAAAACTATTTCTATGCAGATGTTCAGGTATTTGGTGAATACCCACCGCTTATCAAGCGCATGCTTGAGAGAAAAAACATTCATATCCAAATGGAATCAGATGATCTTTCTATTTTAAAAGAAAATACAGTAGATTTTATCTCGTTCAGCTACTATATGTCTTTAACTGAATCAGCTGATGAAGGATTAGAAAAAACGGATGGAAATACCATCCGTGGGGTCAAAAATCCTTACCTTCCATCTACTGATTGGGGATGGCAAATTGATCCGGTTGGTCTGAAAATTTCTTTAATAGAATTATATGATCGTTATCAAAAACCACTGATCATTGTAGAAAACGGCATGGGTGCAAAAGATGTTGTTGAAAGTGATGGATCAATTCACGATGATTATCGTATTAACTATTTCAAAGAGCATTTCCGCCAAATGAGAGAAGCGGTGGAAGAAGGCGTTGACCTCTTCGGATATACGAGCTGGGGCTCAATTGATATTATTAGTGCAGGTACATCACAGATGTCAAAACGATACGGGTTCATTCATGTAGATCAAGATGACGATGGAAACGGTACATTAAAACGTTCTCGTAAAGACTCATTTTATTGGTACAAAAAGGTCATTGAAACAAATGGTGAATCGCTTGATTGAAAAACCACAATCATGAAAACAGGTGATGACGATGTTTAAAATCAAAAAAGTTTTAAACTCGAGTGTGGTTCTGGCTGAAGATCAGAACCAACAGGAGATGGTTCTATTCGGCCGGGGGATTGGTTATGGACAAAAACCAGGTCAAATGATTGAAGAAAAGAAGGCAGATCAAGTGTTTATGTCTGTCGATAACATGAGAGCGAAGGAATTTCTCCAACTATTAGATTCAATGCCACAAGAGTTTATCGATTTAACTCAGCATATTGTTCAATATGCTGAAAAACGCTTAAACTCAAGTCTGAATTCTGGTGTCTATTTTACCTTGATGGACCACTTGAATTTTGCAGTAGAACGGCACAAGAAGAATATTAATATTACAAATCGAGTATACTGGGAAATCAAAAACTACTATACCGAAGAATTTGAAGTAGGTAATTATGCGCTTGAGTTAGTCAACAATACATTGGGCATACAATTACCAAAGGAAGAAGCGGCCAATATCGCCTTCCATTTAATTAATGCGTTAGGTGAAGAGTCCGATTCTAAAGATGGCATGAAGTATGCCAAGATGATTGGAAGTATTGTGAATCTCGTCCGCTATACGTTGAATATGAAAATGGATCAAGAGAATATTCATTACAGCCGATTTATTACACATGTGAAATTCTTTGTTGAAAGATTTTACGCAAATAAATTATTATCAGATCAAGAAAATGAGTTGTTTGAACAAATTGCACACTTGTATCCTCAAGCGATGGATGTAGCTTTCAAAATCAAAGATTATATTAAACAGGTGCATAGTATTGTTATTCCAAATGACGAACTTACGTATCTGGCGGTACATATTCACCGCCTCATTTCTTATCAAGAACTAAAATAAATGTGGACCACTTGCCTTGTAATGAGGCAAGTGGTTATTTGTATTGTATCGGTTTATGTTCCGATAGGTCGTTCTGTTGGGCCAAGATTTGTATCATTTAACGAATTGTAAGACACCGTTTGTCCGAAAACAACGATGGCTAAAGCGAAAATGAGTAAACTCACTTTTTTCATCATAATTCCTCCAATTAAGTGTAGTGTGTTCTAATTGATAGGCATCCTTCAAAAAGAGGTATGCTTGGTGAATTGAACCTAGCTCTTCAAAGTGTTTGGCAGCTAGTGCACTTAATTCACGGGCACCTTCAACATCCTTTAATTCTTTCAGAATACTGATGTCATCGAAACAGGTTTGAGCTTTTTTGGATATGTCTTCAGTGAAATATAGGTGATAGAGAAAATTCATTTTTGCTGTATAGATGGGGTTTCTGTCTATTTCTTGTTTTTGTTTGACCAATTCAAAATAATAGAGAGCTTGCGACTTTTCATCAATGGAGAGTAGCTCTTTTAGTAACATAAACATGGAGTGTTCGAAATAACAAGATGAAAGGTAGTCATCATCACTAAGAGCCTTTTCTAGGGCATCAATACATTTTTTTGATTCTCCAACTTCGGCATATAGAATACTGATATTGTGATAAAGCTGTGATGCTAAAAAATGATCGTTTAATTGATTTGAGATGTGTAATGCTTTTGTGTAGTAATTCTCAGCTCTTTTGAAATCGCCAATATCCATGAAGTTGGTGGCTGCGATCACAAAAGCTGCTGCCAGTCTTCTTTCATAGCCATCATGACCTTTGAAAATATCGATGGCATTCTGAATATAATGAAGTGAAATCAGGCTTTGGCGAAGCATCATATATAGGTTTGCGACCTTCGTATGGAATTCTGCTACTTCTATTTCATCAGGAATGTTTTGTAGTTTTTTCTCAGCAATTTTAAACAGTCCGATGGCTGATGCATAGTCTCTGTTATATGAAGCGTAAAGGGCTTTATATAGGTAAAAATAATATTCAATCAAGTCGTTTGTTTTAGAAGGGTATTCTAGCACTGTCGGTTCATTCAGTTTTTTACCTCTTCGTTCATATAACATGAGCTTAAACTTGCCTTCTAGCAATGAATAGTAGGTCAAGACCTCCTGATTCTCTTCCATCTCTTGAAGTAATTCCTTTAATTCTGTGTAGATTGTCTTTGCATTGTGCACATCATGCTTACGAATGGCAATTCGCCAATCATTTAAACGGTTCCCCACCTGTTCAGCTGAAATGATTTTCATGGAAATTTCACCTCTTTAACATACTTTCGCCTGTTTCAATAAAAAACGATATCACAATTTTTGGTAAAATATAATCGTTTCTGGGAGGTGATTGACAGGAGGTAATAAAAAGGACCTTATGTCATGAGATGTACGTTATTGTATTGATGATTGATTGTTTATTCAAATGAGTAAAATCTTTTTTTGGAAGTCTAAAAACGTGATAGATACTATTAGTTTTAAGTTTATGGTCGAAAATACCATCCGAATATATGAAATAAAGCTTTTTTAGCTATGAGAGAAGAACAATGAAAGGTCGATCTAGAAGGGAAAATCAGTTATGATGTTGCTAGATGATTTTGGAAAAGAAACTGGTAGTTACTGAGAAAGGCGAATATCCGAGACAAGTGTTGACCTTTCAGAAAGGATGTTGAAATGAAAAAAAGATTTCAAATGTTAAACTGGCAAATGACAATTGTGATGACGACGCTTTTACTTGTTTTAGTCACTCTTTATATCTCAAAGAGATACTTTTATAGCAAAGAAATTGAGTTGCTGACAGAATCTTGTCAACAAGAAGACGGCAAAATCATACTAGAAACAAATGGTTTGACTATGGATTACTCCTTTGAGTGTAAGAAAAAATAAAACAGGCAGCTTTCTGCCTGTTTGACACCAATTAAAACCCTAAGTTTTGTAACCACTTGTTTAACAAGGCCTCTCGTTTCTCAGCGGTAAAGCGATCGTATTTTCCTAAATTTAAATGGGCTGAAATTTCACCGTCATTCATAAACAAAATTCTTTCAGAGCAAAGGGCCACTTTTGGATCATGGGTGACGAGAAGCAGAGTTGTTCCTTCAGAATTGATTTGTGAAAAAATATCCATGACTTCCTTTGTGGTGCTTGAATTAAGAGCACCTGTGGGCTCATCGGCAAAAAGAATGTTTGGTTCATTCATAAGAGCTCGACAGATAGAGGCTCTTTGGAGCTGTCCTCCTGATACTTCTGATAAATATCTATCAGCTAAATGATCAATATCAAGTTTCTCCATTAAATATTTCGCTCGTTCATTGATTTCTTTTCTCGGCATTTTCTTCGCTAAGTAAGCTGCAGCAATGATGTTATCAAATAGATTGAGGTTTTTTAGTAAGTGGCTGTGTTGAAAGACGAATCCCATCTCTGATAAGCGCAAAGCTGTTAACTGTTTGTCTGTCATTTCTGATAGCAGTTGACCGTTATATTTGATTTCCCCTCTGGAGGATGTCTCTATACCGCTAAGTTGATAAAGCAAAGAGGTTTTACCGCACCCTGAAGGTCCCATAATGGTGACAAATTCTCCACGTTTAATGGTTAAGTGAATATTTCTAAGAATGGTCTGTTTTTGTCCTTTTAATGAATCAATTTGTAAAGACAATTGCTTCGCTTCAATTAATTGTTCCATGTGAAACATCTCCTTATGAAAGAGTATGACGACTGATTTTACTAGAAAAAAAGGACTTCAATAACCACGAGATGACAGTTAAATTCACTATAAACAGCAGGAGAGGATACACGATCCAAACCCATTTCGGGGCTAACCACTGAAGGCTGGATGCTCCTAATGATGCTCCGCCTGCACTCATCAATGCCGGACCAATAGTATGAACAGCGATTGCTCCAATGAAGGCGCCAATAGAGAGAACGACGATAAAACTTGTTAAGTATTGATAGGTTAAATCTTTTTGAGAAAAACCAATCGTTCTTAACAAGTGAGTACGATTTAAATCTTTCGCCCTTAACATGTGCAGAAACATCATTAACATTAGGCTGGCTGTTCCAAAAGCTGCGATGGTTGAAAATAATGCAATCACTTTTACTAGAGATGCGGTGCTTCCTATTGTTTGATGCACATATTCTTTCATATCTGTCACTTTTGCAGGAGACATATTTGTTTCAAGTGCTGCTTTTTTCTCTGCCATATCTATTCCTTGTTTTAATTGTATTTGAATGGTTTTCCAAAGGGATGAATGAGGAAAAGGCTGAGATAATGCTTTAGCTGTTTTCCCTCCGTTGGTGACGTCTTGATAAATGCCGGTAACCATTTTTTGAACTTGCTGTCCATTTGTGGCGAGAGTGACTTTTTCGCCTATCTTTTTCTGAAGTGAGTCAGCACTCAACACCGATAAAGCAATCTCTTCCTCCTTCAACGGTTCCCGTCCTTGTAAATAGGTGAGAGGGAATGCTGATAGATCACCTGTTTCTAAATAGAGCGTTTCTAATGTATTCTCCATTGTTTTGGCTTGTAGAGAAGTTGTTTCATAGACGGCAGATGTTTGAATGTCTTGGTCTTCGCTAATCATAGACTCTATTTTATTTGTGCTTTTCTCTAAATCATTTCCCTGCCGAATATCAATTCGAAGGTCACTTTTTCCAGAGCCAAGATATGTGATGAAATCTGGTGATTGTAATGTGTACCATAACTGAATCGGCATTAACATTAAAAATGTACAAAGCGCAATAATACAGGTAATTGTTGAATACATCTTTATTCGCGAGAACAGATCTTTCAAGCCAAACCAAAAATTGACTGGGAGGAATCTGTTTTTCTGGAGGTGCATAGGAATTTGTTTTTTATGGCTTGGTGAGCTTATGCCGCCTTGAATAGCTTGAGCTGCTGATATTTGACCAAATCTCCTTAGGACAGTATAGCTGAATGAGATGACGATCATTGCCGTCAAAATTGACACCAAAAGCGGGATCACCTGATGAATAAAAGAGAGGCGATTCCCCATATATTGCTGAATATTGGCTGTAAACAAATCACCAAACTTGAGTGTCATCAAATATCCTGCTATACACCCTATACAGGCAAGCACAGCATACTTCCCAACGTATAATTGTTTGATTTTTGATAAAGGGATTCCTAGTACTTTTAAGATTCCAATTTCACGTTCATCCTCTTCTATAGCGGCCGTCATAGCGAGACGAAGAGAGAGGAGGGAAATGCTAATGAGCAGAAAGCAGACAAGAAGGAGAATGGCGATCACTATACCATCTGTTAGAGCATTCAGCATGCGAAGCAGGGATAATGTGACAGAAGGCCCCTGTTGTGGCAGCTCAGATGATTGATAGAGTGATTGAAAAGCATCTGCTTGACTAGCATCATGCAATAAAAATTCAATTAAGTACTCCTTTTTTTGAAACACTTGATTCAGTGCCACCCAGTCCGCATCATGCAGAAGAAATCTCTTTGAACTGACAAGACTTGGATTCATTTGGGCATCTCGTAAGAACGTTTTGATTTGAAAAGAGAATTGATGAGAGCCTTTTGAAATGAGTAACCTTTCGCCAATCTTTAAATGGTATTTTTGTTGAAAATAAATAGGGACTGCTACTTCTCCTTTATTTACAGTGAGCTTTTCATTTCGTTCGTTTAAAAGGAAATCAAAATAGCGATTTTGCTTTACAAATAAATGATCCATCACACCCGCTTGAGCAGGCTCCTGCCCGAACTTGATGCTGACGTGTTCGATCGGAATCATTGGAACAATTTGATGTGCCTTCACCATCGACTGTTTACTTGAAAATATATCGACCGCTTTTTCATCTAAGCTGCCATCGTGCATTTGGACAAAGTCTGGTGCTTTGGCTGATTGGAGTAGATCGGAAATGGAACCATTCAGCTGGGCCGTCATTTGCGCAGCGCTTGTTGCTAAAAATGATGTCATCATGATGCAAAGGGTTAAGCCGATTGAAATGAGACGGTGGCGGGTTAGGTCTTTCTTGATAAACGTCAATCTCATGAGGCTGATTCTCCTTCATGTCGAAGCATATTTTTTGTAAGGAAGGCAAGTGCAAACATCAAGGCACTCACGATTAACACGGTCACATACATGCTAGCGGAAAAAGTGTTGAACAAGAACCCATACATCATTTGACCGAGCGGTGCAGCACATTGAGAGACCATTGTTAGATTGGCCATGACTTTTCCTAATTGAGCATTGGGTGTTTTCTTTTGCACATGTGAGATGACAACGATCGAAATCATGGTGAGCAGCATGGCAATTGGGAGACACCCTGCTAAAAAGAGAAAATAGGCTGGAAATGTACCAAATTGAAGAGCCATCTTGGATGTTGAAAAAGCAATAGGCAGCAAAATGACTGCGATGACGAGCAGCCAGCGATACAAAGTAGGCATCCGCCAATGTTTCGCTACAAGACCAACTAGCAGGGCGCCTGCGATGACGGCAAACTCAATGATGCCCATTCCTATTCCATACATGATGTCACTGCTTTTCATTGTGACCCTTAAAATAATGGGACCTCCAACGATAAAAAATGGTGTGAGGATGAAATTTAGTAGCGCTGCAAGCAGCATGGCTCTTTTTAAAAATGACTGGCTTCCGATATAGGAAAAGCCTTGTTTCATATCTTTCAAGAGTACTTTGGTCATCGGTTCTGCGAGTGGGCTAGGTGAGAAAGAGATATTTAACCGTAAAAGCATGCATGCTGATAGAAAAAATACAATGCTGCTAGCGCCTATGATGACCTGGCTCCCAATGAGTCCGTATAAAACGCCGCCAATGATAGGAGCGACAACACCTGAAAGGGCCTGTACGCCATTCACGATGCCATTCGCTTGTTCTAATTTTTCTTCTTTCACTAGCTGAGGAATACTGGACATCACTGCAGGAGCATAAAACGTACTCATGACACCAAGGAGAATCATGACGGCTCCAATCATATAAAGTGAATCATGACCTGAAAATAACCAGAAATAAAAAGACAGAATCATAATGCCAGTAAGAACATCAAATAAAATCATCAAATTTCTTCTGTTAAACCGGTCAGCAATTGCTCCAGCTAATGGCGAAAGGAGGAGCGGGATATTGGATAAAGCGAAAAGCAGAGCATATAAATCAACACGATGTGTCATATCCAAGACGTGTAAAGATAGAACAAAACGAATCAAGGAAGACCCGAAAACGGAAATAATTTGCCCGAGCACGAGGTAGATAAAGTGGGTGGAGCCATTTTTGGCTGATAACGACATGAAAATCACTCTCCTTTTAGACCGACCGTCAGTCTATAATATATGCATGATTGGTATTGAAGTAACCAATCACTGATTATTGTCTTCCGGTTCTCCAGTTAAACGTTGGAGAAGGAAGGAGAAACTTCCCTTTTCTGCATGTAATGAGGCTTCAAGGATTGCGATAAATGCTAGAGCCCGTTGTATGCTTTCCGCTGTGGTCCATTGGAAAAGTCCCTCATCAAAGATAACCTGTGCAGAAGCGAGGAGAAATTCGACAGTTTCTTGCGGGTAATCCGTTTGAAATATCCCTTCTTCTACCCCTTGCTGAATGACTTCTGCTAAAACGGGTGATAGCTCTGTAATGGCTTTGATCAAGCTTTTTTGATGCATCTCTGCATTAGCAGGCTGATGAAATTGTTCGATCATGCCTTCTTTATGGCTGCCCTGTTTAGGAGATTGTGCCATGATGATGCGAAATAATTTATCAACCACTGAGATATCTGGATCAGCGGCAATACGCTTTGCCTCGATGATATCTGCTTTTATGATCCGGTCAATGATTGCATCCATCACTTCTTCTTTGGAAGTAAAGTAATAATAGAATGTGCCTTTTGCAATGCCAACGGCTTTGAGGATGTCAATAATCGTGGTTTGCTGATAGCCTTTGGTTGAAAAAAGCTTCTCTGCTGCATTTAAGATGTCATTTTTGCGTTCCTCAGGATGTTTAACGGTTCTCATAAAGCCATCCTTTCTTTTGACTAGACTATCGGTCGGTCCCTTGATTTGATTAAACACTTTTTGGCGTATCTTTGTCAACGGCTGTTTTTTGGAGCTTTGCATTTATTGTGCAATGACACTATGATACATTGAATGAAAACCCCTTCAGGAGAGATGCTGAATGCAATTTTTAACCAGTGAATTGGCGCAAGAGATGGTTGAACGTACGATGCATATTTTACATCAAAACATCAATGTCATGAATGCAGATGGTGTCATTATTGGGTCTGGTGAACGAAAAAGGATTGGACAAAAACATGATGGAGCACGTCTAGTGCTGTCAAGCGGAGATAGTGTGGAGATTGATCAGGAGACATCCCGCTGCTTAAAAGGCGTGAGGCCTGGAATCAATCTGCCTATTTGCTTTCGCGAACAAGTCGTTGGTGTCATTGGGATTACGGGTGAGCCAGGGGACATTCGTCATCATGCCGAGCTGGTGAAAATGGCAGCTGAGCTCGTATTAGAGCAGTCTTTTCTACTTGAACGCTTCCAGTGGCGGCAGCGAATAGAGAGTGAAATTGTGAATCAGCTCATCTCCGAATCTGACATGGGTGATCATCAGCTGAAGCACCGTGCTGACTGGCTTGGAATGGATTTAGACAAGCGGCGAATGGCTATTGTTTTTCAGCCAATTCCATCGTCTGAGGACACTGTACACAAAATGATGCATGCCATTCAATACGATAAGAATGCGGATGATTTACTAGGCATGACCTTCCGTCATGAATTGATCCTGTTAAGACAGCCGATATGTGACCATCAACTCAAGCATGTGATCGAACAGCTACAGCAAACAATGGCAGGTGCAGTTGATGGACAAGTGCTAGTGGGTGTAGGAACTGTCGCTGAGGACATGAGTCAATTACCGTTGTCCTTTCAGCATGCGAGAGAAGCCCTGCGGTTAGGAAAGGTGCTCCATCCAGAGGAAAGCATATATGTTTTTGAATCTTATCAGCTTGAAAGCTTGTTTATAAAAGCGAGAGCCGCCAAAGAGGGCAAACGGTGGAGTGATTTTTATCATCCGCTGATACAAGAAACGGAACTCGTTCAAACGTTAAAGGTTTACATTGAAGAGGGCGGGGATTTACAAAGAATCGTTGATCGTCTATTTATTCACCGTAATACACTGCGATATCGTTTAGATAAAATCCAGGCATTGACCGGAAAAGATCCTCGTCATGTGAAACAGTTGATGGAGCTGTACATAGCACAATTGGACAATCAACTGTCTTAATTGTGCATTTGCACAACTGGATGAAGAAATAAATAAAAGAAGTTCATCTAGATTCACAACTCGATCCCGATGGGTAAACGCTTACAATTAAGAAAAGACAATCAGGAGGGATGGAGTATGGGTGGAGATGTGACAGTGAGTACATTGGGCGCATTGACTGCGCTTGTGATCGCTATTGTTCTCATTCTAAAAAAAGTATCACCTGCTTATGGCATGCTGGCAGGCGCATTTATTGGCGGTTTGGTTGGCGGTGTAGATGTTGTGCAGACCGTGAACGTCATGATGGAAGGCGCAAAGGACATGATTCCGGCTGTTCTTCGAATCATGGCGGCAGGTGTACTGGCAGGGGTTTTAATTGAGTCGGGTGCTGCGTTATCTATTGCGGAGGCCATCGTGAAAAAGCTTGGAGAGGCGAGGGCACTTTTAGCACTCGCACTTGCAACAATGATTTTAACAACGGTGGGTGTTTTTGTAGATGTAGCAGTCATTACAGTAGCACCAATCGCACTTGCCATTGCCAAGCGTGCAAAACTTTCTAAAACGGGGATTTTACTTGCGATGATTGGAGGAGGGAAGGCAGGGAATATCATGTCACCGAATCCGAATGCCATTGCAGCCTCTGATGCTTTTGGTGTCCCGCTTACTTCTCTGATGGCGGCAGGTGTCATACCGGCTATTTTCGGGATAGCCGTCACGTATGTATTAGCCAAAAAGCTTGCGAATAAAGGGACACCTGTTTTGGAAGAGGGAACAGACCAAGGCGAGGTTCAAGTACCTGGTTTTCTACAAGCGCTTGTAGGCCCGCTTGTGACCATTCTCTTGTTAGCCTTAAGACCGTTGTTTCAAATAAATATTGATCCGATGATTGCCTTACCAATAGGAGGAATTGTAGGCGCTCTTTTCATGAAAAAAGGGAAGTTTCTCAATGATTATGCGATGTCAGGGCTGCATAAAATGTCAGGTGTAGCGATCATGTTACTAGGTACAGGCACATTAGCTGGAATTGTATCGAATTCTTCCATGAAAGAGGTATTTATTCAGGTGCTTGACGCTTCGGGATTACCTCCTTACTTGCTTGCACCAACGTCTGGAATTTTTATGTCGGCAGCCACAGCTTCGACAACTGCAGGGACGGCAGTTGCAAGTGGTGTATTTAGCGGAACTCTTATTGGTCTTGGTGTATCTGCCCTTTCAGGCGCAGCTATGATTCACGCTGGCGCAACTGTGCTAGACCATATGCCACACGGAAGCTTTTTCCATGCAACGGCTGGAAGTGTTCAAATGGATATAAAAGAACGGTTGAAATTAATGCCCTTTGAATCGTTAATTGGTTTGACATTAACCGTTGTATCGACCATTATCTTTGGTATTTTCCAGCTGTTCGGCTGAGGACTTAATGAGAAACGAGGGGTTTTTGGATGAAAATTGTGATCGCACCAGATTCATTTAAAGAAAGTTTATCTGCTTATGAGACAGCATGTGCCATTGAACGAGGATTTCGCTCTATTTTGCCAGATGCAGAATATATGAAAATCCCAATGGCAGATGGAGGAGAAGGCACAGTTCAATCGTTAGTGGATGCGACAGGCGGAACCATTGTCAAGCAAGTGGTCACAGGCCCGCTTGGCAAACCTGTGGATGCCTTTTTTGGTATGTTGGGAGATGGTCAGACAGCTGTCATAGAGATGGCAGCAGCATCAGGATTACATCTTGTCCCGCCAGAAAAACGGAACCCCTTATTCACGACGTCTAGAGGGACAGGAGAATTAATGCTTGCAGCGCTGGATAAAGGAGCGAAGCATTTAATCATTGGGCTTGGTGGAAGCGCAACAAATGATGGTGGCGTTGGCATGATGCAAGGTTTAGGGGCTTTTTTTCTCGATAAAGCAGGCCAAGACCTCACGCCGGGCGGTGGATCACTGAATCAATTAGCTTCTATTGATCTATCTCGACTGGATCCAAGATTGCAATCTGTCCGTCTGGAAGTGGCGTGTGATGTGGATAATCCTTTAACGGGTGAAAGAGGAGCGTCTGCTGTGTTCGGTCCTCAAAAGGGAGCAGATACAGAAATGGTTCAACTGTTGGACAAGAATTTATCTCATTTAGCACAAGTGGCTAAGCAGCATCTTCATGTCTCCTTTGGTGATGCGGCAGGTGCAGGAGCGGCAGGAGGACTTGGTGCGAGTTTATTAGGCTTTTTACAGGCTGATCTGCAAAAGGGAATTGATATTGTACTGAAAGCCGTACATTTTGCTGACGTACTCAAGGACGCTGACCTAGTCATTACAGGGGAAGGGCGGATTGATCAGCAGACCATTTACGGCAAAACGCCAATCGGTGTAGCTAAAGCTGCGAAACAATATGGACTCCCTGTGATTGGTATCGCTGGGTCCCTCTCAAAAGACAGTGCAGTCGTACATGATCATGGCATTGATGCACTTTTTAGTATTGTCCCTGGCGTCACGACTCTGGCTGAAGCCATGCATGATGCTAGTGTGCATGTAGAGAGAACAGCAAGGAATATTGCGGCTGTCATGACATTTGGAAGAGATAAGTAAATGATGAAAAATGTTTCCTTTTCTATCACATTTCTCTCTATAGAAATGTGGTAAAATGGTTCTAAATGAAATAGAAAGTTGGAGGAAACACAAATGTCTAATCTACCGAATTGTCCATCGTGCAGTTCAACTTATACATACGAGGATGGCAGCATGCTTATTTGTCCAGAATGTGCGCATGAATGGTCGCTAGAACAAGAACAAGCGGAAGAGGAACAGCTTGTTGTCAAAGATGCGAATGGAAATCTATTAAGTGATGGTGACACGGTCACTGTGATTAAAGATTTAAAAGTCAAAGGCTCTTCTTCGGTTTTAAAAATAGGAACGAAGGTCAAAGGGATTCGTTTAGTCGAAGGCGATCATAATATTGATTGTAAAATTCCTAGCTTTGGCGCGATGAAGTTAAAATCGGAGTTTGTGAAGAAAGTATAATATATGAAAAGAGGCTGTCGATCATCAGCCTCTTTTTTATTTCGATATTTATAGGTGAAAGGTATAATCTTAAACATCATTTCATACATATGTACCTATTGAAAATCATTCTTTTTTTAAAAAATCAAGCCTCTTTTCTTATAAAAATTCACGCTTTTCTTAACTCTACCTTAAAAAAGGCAGATGATTCTCTAAATTTTGCCTAATCCCCTTCACAACTTTTGGGCATTGCTGTACCATATGGAAGTGTTCTTCTATTTTTGACGGATCATGGTGTTTATCAGGAAATAGATGATAGATGATACTTAGACAAAGAAGGAGAGGTAACGTGACGAACGTTTTAGAACTGCAAAATGTATCTAGGCATATTCGCGGGAAAAAGATTGTTCAAGACTTGAGTTTCTCTGTCCAAGCGGGCGAAGTCTTTGGCTTCTTAGGGCCGAATGGCGCAGGAAAAACGACAACCATTCGCATGATGGTCGGTCTTTCTCCCATTACATCCGGTGACATTCTGATTAATGGTCATAGTATTCAAACCTCATATCAGCATGCCATCCAAGATGTCGGTGCAATTATTGAAAATCCAGAAATGTATAATCATTTAACGGCAAGACAAAACCTTGTTCATTTTGCCAGAATGAATGGAAAAGTGGATGAAGGTCGAATTGATGAACTGCTAGAACTAGTTAGTTTGCAGCATGTGAAACATAAGCGTGTCCGTACGTTTTCATTAGGAATGAAGCAGCGTTTGGGGATTGCTCAGGCATTGATACATAAACCGAAACTGCTAATCTTAGATGAGCCGACCAATGGACTAGATCCAGAGGGAATTCGTATGATACGAGATTACTTGAGAAGGCTGGCAAAGGAAGAAGGTCTTGCTGTCATTGTTTCAAGTCACCTCATGTCAGAAATGGAATTGATGTGTGATCGTTTCGCCATTATCCAAAAAGGAAAGCTGATTGCGATTGAGGATCAGCGTGCGGAGACGAAGCAGGATGATTTGGTCAATTATCGAATGAAAGTAGCATCAAGTGAGCTTGAAGAAGCTCAAAAGCTCATTGAAGCATTTGAGGAAGGCATCACAGTTAGAGAAGAGGAGCAGTACTTATTCTTCTCCATCCTAGAAGAGAAAATGCCACAATTGATTCGTCATTTGAGCGAGGCTTCTATTCATTTGTACGAAATCAAAATAGAAAAACAAACCTTAGAAGATAAGTTCTTAAGCTTAACAGGTAAAAAGGAGGCAGACGTATGATTCGCCTCATTCAAAACGAGTGGATGAAAATCAGTTATCGTGTGGGTACTTGGATTATGGTTGGGCTTCTTGTTTTAGGTATGATTGCGACGTTGATTTTTGCTGTTAAGACAAATGACGGAGATCAAGCATCCGGTGATTGGAAAACTGAGTTGCAAGAAATCAATAAAGCAAATAAGAAAGAATTGAAAGAGGATAATATAGGATTTTATAAGAGATCCCTTGAAACCGATATAGCGATTAATGAGTATCGAATCAAACATGATTTACCTCCAGCCGATCAATTCGGTAAAAATGCATGGACTTATGTGAAAACAAATGCTAATTTGCTTCAGCTGGTCGGTGTATTTGTGATTATTATTGCAGCCACAATTGTCTCGGCTGAATATAAGCATGGTACAATTAAATTATTACTGATTCGTCCGCCATCCAGGTTGAAGGTTCTTTTGTCTAAATACTTTACCGTTCAACTATATTCACTTTTCCTGATCGCTGTCCTATTTATCTTATCCTTTATCTTAGGTGCGATATTCTTTGGACTAAACAATGATTATGTGTATTTGGCTTATCAAAATGGTGAAGTCATTGAACGGTCTCAGTTTGCAAATATGGTCTCTTATTATTTGGCGCATTGTGCTATGTTTGTTGTATTAGGGACACTTTCTTTTGCCATCTCAACGGTGTTTAGAAGTGAGGCCATTTCCATAGCGATTAGTGTATTAGCCTATGTTGTCGGAGCATCCATCACAAGCATTTTGATGTTCTTCTTTGATTGGGCGAAATACTTATTGTTTGCCAACGATCCTGTACAGTATTTCGCAGAAACACCTACTTATATCGAAGGCATGTCCCTAGGTTTCTCACTAACGGTCCTAGTCATTTATTGGGCCATCTTCTTGGCGGTTGCTTTAATACTCTTCCAAAAGCGAGAAGTAAAAACAGGTTAATTTAACTTTTTAGGAGGTTTCTATCAATGATTAAGCGTAAAGGTGAAAAAATTATGGGGATTATCAGTATTGTCCTCAACGTAATTGGTGTTGGTTTTGGGGCGTTGATGCTTTCTGTGGACCCAGCAGTTTATGAAGAATTGAATGAAGTGTTAAAAGAGGAAGGCAGCGCCTTGCCAGTTGAAACACTTGAGGCATCGGTTCATGCCTTTGGCGTTCAGTTTATGGTTGTTTCCGCAATTGCGGCTGTCTTAGCCCTTGTTGGTGTGATTGTTTTGAAAACAGACCGCCGTGCCGTGCTTTCTGGTATTCTTTTCTTGGTTTCGGCTGTGACTCTTTTAATTGGAACTGTTGGTCTTGCTTTCGTTCCGATGATCTTGTTGCTAATCGTTGGATTGATGTCACTGATTAGAAAACCGAAAACAGATATTCACACGAGTGAATATCCTTCATAATTCAAAAGAAAAAGACATGCGCTGGTTTGCGCATGTCTTTCTTTTTATATGATGCCAATCAGTTTGGCGATGATGAGTAAAACGATACTGAACCCCCACATCCAAAAGAAGGAGTAGCGGATATGTTTCCCCATATCGACCCCTGCAAGACCGATGGCAAGCCATACAGCAGGTGCAAGAGGGCTGACAAAGGTGCCGATGATATTTCCAATCATCATGGCGTATGCCGCAGATGTCCCTGACACACCAACCTCTGATGTAATCGATTCGACAATCGGCAAGAGTGCGTAATAATAGGCATCCGTACTTGTCAGCATATCAAGCGGAACCCCAAATATCCCCACAATGATATGTAAAAATGGCAGTAAGAAAGCTGGCAAAATGTGAATACTGTCCACTGCAATCGCCTTCAGCATGCCCGTTCCTTCAAGAATTCCTAAAAAAGAACCTGCGGAGAAAATTACAGCTGCCATCATTAGTGCACTTGGAGCATGCGCCTTAATTCTTTCCATTTGTACATTCACATTCGGATAGTTCACCAAAAGTGCTAGTGAAAGACCAATCATAAACATATAACTAGCAGGAATCACGTTCAGCACGAGAAGGACAACAACAGCTAAAAATAGAATGAGATTGACCCACATTAAGTGATAACGCTTTAAAGACGCATCGCCTGTTTCGCTGATCGATTGAATGGCACGATCCCAATCAGCGCCTTCTAATTGGACAGCAGCTATTTCATTTGCCGCGATTTTCACCCGAATTCGTTTTTCTTCTCTTTTTCCTAAAATGAATGCCATTCCTAATACGAGCACGACCCCGATCAGCTGAATGGGAATAAGCGGTACCCACAGTTCAGATGGGTCCATATTTAGGACACTAGCTGCCCGTCCTGTGGGGCCAGCCCATGGAATCATATTGGTTAATCCAGCACTCGTTCCGATTAACAATAGCAATAAATAAGGACTCATATGTAATTTTTTATAAAGTGGAAGCAGTGCAGGTACAGTTAATAAAAAGGTTGTAGCGCCTGCTCCGTCTAAGTGTGCGATGATTCCAATCAAGGCAGTTCCCATCGCAACTGTGACAACATTCCCTTTTGTCAGCTTGATTAACGCTTTAATTACAGGTTCAAAGAACCCTGTATCTTGTAAAATGCCAAAAAATAAAATGGCGAAGATAAACATGGTCGCCACTGGCAAAACTTTGATAATCCCTTGTTCAAAGAAAGTTTGAATGTCATTGATACCAAATCCTGCGATGAGCGCCCCTATTAAAGGCACCATGACCATGGCGACAATTGGACTTGCTTTCCCCCAAATCAGCAAAACAACAATCGTTAAAATAATCAACAATCCAACAAACGTTAACATAAGCCCCTCCCCCTACAATAAACCGTTTACATTTGTTTGTTTTTTTACCAATGCAATCCCACATTTGCATTGAAAAAAAGAGTATCAAAAATATGAGTATTAGGCAACCGCTTTCATACCTATACAATGGTAAAAAAGGATGGCGGGGCCAATCATGATGCGGTGTTCAATATGTCAAAAAATTTAGATAAAAAATAATACTTCTATTGATAATCTACTATCGGGAGAAAATATATAGGTATTTAGATTCAACAAAAAGTAAAAAGCGCCCGTTGGATGGACGCTTCTTTCACACTATTTTTTCAAAATAACGTATTCGTAAGGATTCAGTTGTAACTGTTGAGATGTATGCTGTCCAGTCAGCATATTTTCATAGCTTTCCGCTGAATCTAGTGAAATGTTCTGTTGCTGTTCTGTAAAATTCATCATAAACACAAAGTCCTGCGATCCATCTGTTCGTTTCTGGACGCTGACTCCCTCTGGAATTGAAGAGGAGAGGATCGGCTTTATCCCTATTCCTGTGATGAGATCTTCGTAAAAATCATCATAAAACGCTTGCTCATTTTCAGAAGCCATATAGTATGCTTTCCCTTTGCCAAATGGACGGACAGTAAGGGCGGGCTGTCCTTCATAGCAGCCATTCTCAAAATGCCCTAACACAGAGGCTGATTCTGGGTGAATGGATTCGAAATATTGCCCGACATGGTAGGTGCGTCCATTTCCTGTGGTCATTAAAACGTGTTCATCTGGCATCAATGTGTTGATTTCCTCTGCCCAAACACCAAGTACATGGCGGAGAGGGCCAGGGAAACCACCGAGGAAACAGAGGTCGTTTTCATCGACCATGCCGCTCCAGTATGTTGCCACAAAAATGCCGCCCTCTTTGACAAATGCTTCGATCTTTTCTGCCACGCCTGGTTTGATCATGTAGAGCATTGGTCCCACAAGCACTCGATAGGATGAGAAATCCTTTTCCATCCCGACAATATCAACAGGGATACCCTTTTTCCAGAAACTGCGATAGTGAGTTTGGCAAGCCTCTACATAGCGTTTGTTGGTATTATTTAAGCCTTGCGCATCATCAATTGCCCAATGGTTTTCCCAATCATATATGATGGCGACCTCTGGTTGAACGGATGTACCCGCAATCGGCTGAAGCTGCTCCAGCTGTTTTCCTAAATCAGCGACTTCTTGAAACACACGCGTATGTTCATGTCCTGAATGATCCACAACAGCGCCGTGGAATTTTTCAGAGGCGCCTCGGCCTTGTCTCCACTGGAAATAAAGGACGGAGTCGGACCCGTGGGCAATCGCCTGCATGGCAGAGAGGTGTGCCATTCCTTTATGCTTCACCTTATTCACTTCATGCCAGTTCACGAGGCTTGGTGTGCTTTCCATCACAAGAAACGGCTGACCGCCCTTTAATGAACGATACAAATCGTGAACGAAGGCGACGTTTGACGCTAATTCTGCAGTGGTTTCTCTGCCGCTATGCCATGCTGGATAACTATCCCATGAGATCACGTCGACTTCTTTTGCAAATTGATGATAGTCCAGTCCAAGGAATGGACGCATATGTGGATAGTCGCCCATAAAATTGGTGGTTACTGGCACATGAGGTGTTAATTCTCGTAGCGGTTTAATTTCATTTTGATAAAAATTGATCGTTTGCGCTGTGACAAAACGCTTCCAGTCTAGGTTCATGCCATGAATCATGTACTCTCCGTGCGGTGCAGGTGACTCGATTTGTGACCAATCACTATATGTGTGGCTCCAAAACCCCGTCCACCATGCTTGATTCAAAGCTTCAAGGTCATGGTTGTATTTGTCTTTCAAATAGTCTCTAAATGCTTCTTGGCAAAGATCACAATGACATTCGCCGCCGTATTCATTTGAAATGTGCCACATGATCAGCGCTGGATGGTCCTTGTAGCGTTCAGCGAGCAAACGATTGAGTGTATTCGTTTTTTCTCGATAAACCGGTGAGGTGAAGCAATGATTATGGCGAAGTCCGTGTAAGTTGCGCTGGCGGTTTGCTTCAACGCGTAAGACTTCTGGATATGTTTGCGAGAGCCAAGCAGGTCTTGCTCCGCTTGGCGTGGCGAGAATGGCGTGAGCTCCCTGCGCTGCCAAGCGATCCATGATATCATCCAGCCAGGCAAAATCATATTCCCCTTCTTTTGGCTCGAGCTTGCTCCAAGCGAAAATGTTGATAGAGAATGTTTGACAGTGTGCAAGCTTCATTAATCGAAAATCTTCGTCAATGATCTCCGGCATATGAAGCCATTGATCAGGATTATAGTCGCCACCATGCAAAAAGCCTTTCACATTTGGGTGAACGAGTGGGTAACGCTTTCCCATTTTGTCACGTCCTATCTGTTTAATTACGGTGTCATTTGTTTAAATACATCAAGAGAAGGCAGGGCTTTTCCGTTGAAATCAAACATGGCCTGATTTTCCCAAGCATTCCCGACTGTGCCGGTTGTTTGAATATAAGCGAGCCCGTATTGACTAGACCACGGAGCACCTTTTGTTGGAATCCAAAGCGGCTCCCAATAAAAGAACCCTTTCCCGCGATTGTTTTTTACTTGTGAAATTTTTTCTGATAGATCTCGTATAAAAGATGCCTGCCCTTGTGGTGATGCTGGATAACCGGCCGTATTGACTGAATCTTGGTTAAATGAGTTATCGAGGTTGTCACCATTTGCTGTTGTAAAGCCGTAGGCGGTTTCTACCACGATGACATCTTTGTTATAGCGGGCGCTAATATCATTCATGTTGTTAGTAAGACCGCTAAATCCCCCGTCCCAATACGGGTAGTAAGATAAACCGATCGTATCGAACGAAACGCCTCGTTTGGTGATTTCATCAAACCACCAGCGAGATGCACCATTGTCCCCTCCATGTGCAAGATGAAGCATGACTTTGATGTTTGAATCGAAAGAGCGGACAGCATTTGTCCCCGCTTTTAGCAAAGCAGCGAGTCGGTCAAATTCACCGCCGCCTTCACCCCAGCTCTTTCCGTTCGGCCAAAGCATACCTGAATTTAATTCATTCCCGACCTGTACCATATTTGGTAGGGCATTTTGTGCTTTCATCGCTTTAAGTACATCGCTTGTGTAAGTGCCAACAGCTTTTTCTAAATCGCTTTGGGAGAGATTGGTCCAAGCTTTCGGTTTGAACTGTTTACCGGGATCGGTCCAGAAATCACTGTAGTGAAAATCAAGCAGCACTTTCATATTTTGTGCTTTTGCACGTTTTGAGAGAGCAATGGCGGTATTTAAATCGTTTGTCCCCCCGTTATAGGCACGGCCTTGGTTGTCGTATGGATGGTTCCAGAGTCTGATGCGCACATAGTTGACACCTTTCTCTTTTAATAGCTTGAGCGGATCAACCTGCTGCCAGTTTTGGTTGTAGTATTTGCCGCCGCTTTGCTCCACTTCTGCGAGCATGGAGATATCGGCTCCTTTGATGAAATCACCTTGCAATCCATTGATCGGTTTCACCGAAATCGTATCAGCCTTTGCTTCAGGCAGAATACCTAACCCCATCAGAAAGAAAACGACAACAGTGACAAGCAACCATTTCTTCATCAAATCTCCCCTTATCCTTTTGTCCCGCCTTGTGTGAGGCCGGATACAAATTGTTTTTGTAAAACAAGAAACAATAAAGCAACTGGAATCGCAATGAGTAAAGCCCCGGCTGCAAAGGTCGTGTAGCTGGCACCCATTTTGTCTGATACAAGATTGTATAGACCGATTGGGAGCGTATACATTTCGGGTGAGCGGACAATGACACTGGAGATAATGAAATCACCCAGCGGTCCTGTAAATGAGTTGATGGCAACAACGGCTAAAATCGGCTTGGCAAGCGGCATAATAATTTGGATGAAAATCCGGAAATGCCCTGCGCCATCCATTCTGGCTGATTCATCGAGATCCTTTGGAATCGCATCAAGATAGCCTTTCATTAAATACGTATTCATCGGAATTTGTCCGCCTGCATAAATCAAAATCAATGCGAGGTGGCTGTTAATGAGTCCAAGCATTTGAGCCAATACAAAAATGGCAATCAGCGCTGAAAATTGAGGAATCATTTGCAGCAGCAAAAAGAGCATTAGCCCATTTTTGCGTCCTTTGAATCGGAACCTAGAAAAGGCATAGCCTGTAAAGCTGACAAGGATCAACGTTAAGAGCATAGTCGCAATACTGATTTTCATTGAGTTCCAATACCATTTTGCATAAAGTGCTCCCTGACCGAAGAAGAGTTCTGTAAAGTGGCTGAACGTTGGATTCTTCGGAAACATGCTTGTGCTCATCAGGCTGTTCCCAGGATTAAAGGAAGCGCCGATCGTCCAAAGGAGTGGATATAGAATACAAACGGAGGCAATGAAAAGGATGAAATAGGTGATACTCAGGCGAATGAGCTTATTTTGTTTTGATCCCATATCACATCATGTCCTCCTCTTTGAATGAATTCGTTCTCTTAAATTGCCAAAGTGCAATGGCAATGACGAAGATTGATAGTAAGATCGTAACAGCGGCAGCGAGTGCATATTGAGAAGACTGCATCGTCAGTTTGTAAATCCAAGACACCAAGATGTCTGTGCCCCCAGCAGTTGAGCCAGCCACAGGCGGTCCTCCGCCATTAAATAAGTAGATGATATTAAAGTTGTTAAAGTTAAACGTATATTGCGTGATTAATATAGGTGCAATTGAATAGAGGACAAGCGGTAATGTGATGGAACGGAATTTCTGAAAGAAATTTGCCCCATCAATGGTTGCAGCCTCGTATAAATCTTCAGGAATGGCCTGCAAAACGCCAGTTGTCATAATGAACACAAAAGGAAAACCAAGCCAAGTCTGCATCGCAATAAGAGCGATTTTGCTCCAAAATGGATCTGTCAGCCATGGTTTTGGATCAATTCCAATCGATGCAAAAAGGGTATTGTTGATCGCACCAAACGTGTCGTTAAACAATCCAGCAAACACCAAAATGGTCACAAATCCTGGAACAGCCCACGGCAGAATCAAAATCGTTCTGAAAAACCGTTTTCCTTTTAAATCTTTTTGATTGAGCAGAACCGCTAGGAAAATGCCGACAGCACATTGAAGGGTCGATGCAGCCAACGTCCATACGACCGTCCAGCCTAGTACATCAATGAATGTGTCTCTCCAAATATCGATTGAAAAGATATTTTGAAAGTTTTTGATGCCTACCCAATCAATGAGATTGGCAGGAGGCGAGTGGTATAAATCATAGTTTGTAAAGGCCAGCGCAAAGCTGAACATAATAGGAAAGACAACAGAGAATAGAAGTAAAAAGAAAGCAGGAGTGCTCATTAAGTAAGGAAAGCCTTGGTCGATGAGCTGATGGTATTGAGCACGGATGGAATGAAGCGGAACCCCTTGATCACGTTTCTTTCCGTTCATAAATGCATCACGTATCATGAGTACATAAAAACCGATGCCAAATCCAGCTGTTAAAAGTGCAATAATTCCTTTTGCTAAAAGGAAAACAGAGTTGTCACGAGGCAGCATCGTACCAAGTGTGAACAGCCCCCAGAAGCCAATATTGAATAAATCATAAAACACAAGTAGAAAAGAAACGCCAAACAGGAAAAAGAGTGCCCCTTTGCCATACTGTTTGTTGTATATTTGCCCCATCCCGGGTATAAGAGAGAACATTAGAGCCCGTCTCCGGTGTGTCTTTGATTCCACTATGTGTGTGCGGTCTAGTTCAAGGTTACCCGTCACGTCTAACACCTACTTCATATGAAATTAGATCAAGTGCAGGCAGCATGACAGATGAACAGCTACCTGCGCTTGGTGTTTATTTGGAGTGATTCGCTTTAATTTGCGAGTCGATTTGTTTGACCGCATCATCAAATGCCTTTTTCACATCGGTACGGCCAGTCGCAATCAGCCCTAATGCGCTGTCAATTGGCTTCCACACCTCTGCCATTTCTGGATTGTTCGGTGTCAGTGTGGCATATTTCGTTTGCTTTGAAACAGCATCCGCATTAGCGTTTTCAGTAATGACTGGGTCTTTCATCAGCTTTTTCACTGGTGGAATTTCCTCTGTTACTTCAAAGCGCTTTTTCGAATTTTTTTCGTTCGTGATAAACTCAACAAATTTCTCGGCAAGTTCTTTATTTTTAGAATAAGAGGAGACGTTGTAGCTCTTTACACCTAAGAACGAGCTCATATGTTTTCCGTTAGGGAGTGTTGGTAGCTCGGACACGCCATAGTCGATACCCGCTTCTTTATAAGGACCAAATGACCATGGACCAGAAATCACAGCCGCTGCCTTTTTCTCAGTGAATAAGGAATTGAGGACATTGATTCCTTGCTCACCAATGATGCCTTTCGGGAAGAGTCCTTCGCTAAAGAATGTCTGAATGTATTTTCCGCCTTCGATGGCACCATCGTTATTAAGACCAATATCATTGACGTCATAAGAACCATCGTTTTTCTGTTTGAAAATATAGCCACCTGAACCGCCTAATACACTTTCTGCGTAATAAATTTCATCCCACTTCGCAACAAAACCGTATTTCCCGTCCTTTGTCAGCTTTTTCGAAAGGTCATACCAGCCATCGAGTGTCGTGGGTGCCTTTTTGACAAGGTCTTTGTTATAGAAAAGCACAGTGGTTTCAACGGATTTTGGCAGGCCATACAGCTTACCATCTATCGTTTGTGATTGAATCGATTCGTCTGTGAAGGAATTGATCACTTTTTGATCTGGTTTGATTTCTTGTAACAATCCCTCTGTGACAGCTGATCCAATTTGGTCGTGAGGCATGGTGATGACATCTGGACCAGTGCCGGCTGCGCCATCAAGACGAAGCGCTTCAATTTGGTCGGCATATGCTTTTTCGACTACTTTGACTTTCACGTCGTTTTGTTTTTCAAATTCTTTGACGGCGTCTTGAATCCCATCAGACTTTTTGACATCCTCCCACACTAGCAAGGTCTTTGTACCTGTAGATGCCGGCTGTGTACCGCTTGAATTGTCATCTCCTGGTCCGCATGCTGACAGCAGCAGCACAGCAGTACCAACGACTGCCGATAATGTCGCCCATTTTCCCTTTTTCATTCGTAATCCCCTCTCGTTCTTTTTTCACAGATGATAAGAAAACGCTTTCTTAATGTGAGAATATCAACTTGAGTAAAAAAAGTAAACACATTTTATTAAATTTATTAAGTAAAATTTTTTACTGAAATAAAGAGAAAAGAAGCCCACCATATACGGCAGGCCTTCCAGCTGTTTATATCGTGCTTTTCCGAAAGACAGGTTCTGAGGCAATCAGCACGGTTTTTGGTAATGTTCTGCCATCAACAAGTCTTTCTAAAAGTAAATCGACAGCTGTTTCGCAAAGTAAAGAGGTATGGATGTGATAAGTTGTGAGCGGTGGTGACACATATTGAGAGACGTGAATATCGTTGATACTAAAGACACTCACTCGATTTGGTAAAGAAAAACCGCGTTCATTTAATGCTTGTAAACAGCCTATCGCAAGAGGATCACTTGCGACACAAAAAGCGGTTGGCAGGTGATCGCCGAGCTCGTCGATCGCCTTCATCATCAATGAATAGCCTTCATCTACAGAGAAGTGGTGACCGATATAGACCAATTGTTCATCCAGTTTGTTGTGTGCTGTCATGTACTGGCGGAAGGTCGTTTCACGAATATCTGGAATACGCCTATTTGTATTGAGATCAAGATCTGTCCCGCCAATAAATCCGATGGATGTGTGCTGTTTTTCGATAAAAGAATCGATAATCTTTTCTACAATTCGTTTCAGGTTTGGTTTCACAGAATCAAAGCGGTCTTCATCTGGTGATGTATCAATAAAGACGATATGTTTTGTGATTGCATATAATTGATCAAGCTCAGTTTTTTTAAATCGACCGATGGCGATGATGCCTTCTGTAGAAGGATCAATCGATTGAAGACCATCAGATGGGTTGTAAGCGGTAACATTTAAGCTTCTGGTATTGGTGAGTTCCTCAATGCCTAGACGAATGGATTTGAAATAAATATCTTCAAGCTCTTCTTTTTCGGTCATCCAATAGAGAAAGGCAATTTTTTTTAGTGAATGTTTGAATGTCTTTTTTTGATAGGACAAAGCTTCTGCTGCCGCGTATACTCTCTCACGTGTTTGATCCGTAACCGATAGGTTGGGATCTTGGTTCAGTACGCGAGACACGGTGGCGATGGATAATCCGGCTTTTTCCGCAATGTCCTTTATTTTAGCTGCCAAGTCAGCACCTCCTATAGAAAATATCTCCTTTCAGTATAGAGTCTTTAAAAAAATTAGTAAATATTTTTATTAAATTGATTGGTTTAGTCTGTTCTTTACGAGTTGGAAAGGAATTAGTAAGATATATGTATTGAAGATGTAGGATTAAGATTTCTGATAGGAGAGGGACAGATGTATTATGATGCACTGAAGACATTTGTGACAGTGGTAGAAGAGAAAAACTTTACAAAAGCAGCTCAGAAGCTACGGATTTCTCAACCGAGTGTCAGTCTTCACATTAAGAACTTGGAGCAGGAATTTCAGACGGTTCTGCTCAATCGTTCGCCAAAGCAATTAACGGTGACGCCAACTGGGGATATGCTGTACCATCGATCAAAACAAATCATTCGTTTATATGAACAGGCGAAGCAGGATATTTATGAGCATCATCATCTGGCACGAGGGAAGCTCACGATTGGAGCGAGTTTTACCATTGGGGAGTATGTGCTGCCGCAAATTTTGGCACAATTTCATCAGCTCTATCCGCATGTTGATATTGAGGTAGTCATTGATAATACAGAGGCGATCGCTAGACATGTTCGGTTGTTCCATGTCGACATCGGACTGATTGAAGGACAAACCAATGACAAAGAACTCTCTGTAGAAACGTTCCTAGAGGATGAACTGTATATCGTTGCCCCATTAGACCATCCGTTTGCAAAGAAAAAGGATGTCACCATTGATCAATTGCAAAATGAAACATGGATCACAAGAGAAGAAGGATCTGGGACAGGAGAATACTTACAGCACGTCCTGAAATCAAATGGACTGAAAGCGCGGACCTTTGTGACATTTAGCAGCAATCAAGCGATTAAAGAAGCTGTCATTCATGGAATGGGGCTGTCTGTTTTATCTAAATATGTCCTTCAGCGGGGCAGCATTGGCGGGGAATTGGCTGTCATTTCTGTGAGGGGAATGGACTTTAAACGGACATTTTCCTATGTCGAATCCCCGATGACAGGTGGGAATAAAAATAAGGAATTGCTTGTTGAGTTGTTGAGAAAAGAGAAAAAAGACGCTTCTCCGCAGTAGGAGAAACGTCTTTTTTTATAATCCTTTGATGTTGATTTCATCGACTGGTAGGAAAATCTCACCTGTATCTGTATACTTCATGGTGACTTGATCCCCTTCTTTTAAATAAATAATAAGAGGCTCTTTTTCAGATGACATGGTGTAGTTTTTTCCATCGTCTAGTAAGAAGGTGACGGTTGTATAATCACCGGTCTTTTCCTTATACACCCTCTTCACTTTGCCTGTTGACTCTTTCTTTTCTTGCTTTGATGAACTATTGACGGTACCGCCGCCTTTTTGAAGAGCAGTTTTATAGGCTCTTAGTGCTTCATTTGGTGTAGAAGCGTATGCGGCGATTTCAGGATTGGCTGCCGAAACAATAAAGTAGTTTTGCAGGAACCCGTTTGAATCGAGAACAGGTGTAAGCCAGCTGGCTTCCCCGTAGAAATTATAAAGAATCGGCATGCGGCCCTTCCATTTCTTCTCGATAAATCGTTTCTCAATAATTTGCAAAGCTCCCTGTGAATCCATGTAGGATTCTTCAAGATTACCCGTATAATACGTGGCTTTTCCTGTTCGGGCATTTGTTAGTGCATACCCGAGCATGGAATCAACGCCCTCTTTTGGACTGGTGAAATCTGTGAAGTAATACATATCCCCTTTTGAATCAAACACTGGACTTACATTGGCTTCCGTTCCCTCGTCAGAAGGCAGCTTCACATCTGATTTTCCAAAGAGGCTGTTCCAGAAACCATGTACATAGTTGCCGAAGTAACTATTTTGTAGACTGACCGCCTCTGGTGACACAGCGCCATCAATAAAGGCTGGTACTTTGTCTAAGGAATATTTCTTCGTTGCACCCGTTTTGGCATCCACAACAACCACACCTGAAGCTTTAAACCCGTTTCGTGCAGAGATGAAATCTCCAAATGTTTGGATGTAATAAGGCTTGCCATCATCATTGATCTCTAGCTGCGTGTCTCCATAGAAAATCAAATCTGGGTACTGAAGACGGATATGCCGCTCAATTTCCTTATTGAAATAGGAAGAAGGCGTATAGACCATCTCGGTTTTCACAAACTTTGGATTGGCAGATGAGTCGGTCGCACTTAATGTAAAGTAACCCGGTGTGCTACCAGAACGAATCCATTTAAAGAAATCGGAGAACTCGACGGGTGCGATATACACATACTCACCATTGACTTTCTGAATTTGCAAGCTGCCAAGCTCGTAGTAACTCGTGTTTGGCACCTGCCCGAACGATTTCTTCATCTTATTGCGAGCAAATTGCGGTGGTACACTCGCAGGTGTCTCTGTCTCATCGAACGCTTTGATTTCGACTTTTTGCTCCATTTTAGACACGTCGAATTTCTCATTTGCATTAAATAGAAAAGCGGTTGCCATATAAACACCGAGCAGCAATAATATGAGAAATAAAACGCCCTTGATCTTCCGCTCCAATCCCACTGATAAAAAGGCACCTGCTGCTGTCACAACAAGTCCAATGAGCCACAGTGATGATGGGTTGCGGTCTAAATTGGTGATGTAGTAGAAGCCGAAAATCCCGATGATAAACAGCAGTGCCAGTCCCGCAATCCACATAAGCGGCACCTGTTGTTCAGTCCCTTTCTTTCTAACGATTAACCTGAGTGGTGTGAGCAAAAGGGTCAGGACAAGACCGATCACAACCGAAAATAACAACATATATCCCACAAACAGATCTCCTTTCAAATCAATCACTCTTTTAGTATATACGAGTGAGACGGGGAAAAGATTCACCGGATGGAAGGTTCATTTAAATGCCGATCGAATCAATGGCTGATTGAACATCTTCTTTCAGCTCAAAAAATGTGAGTCTTTTTTCAATTTTTTCGATTAAGGCGTCAATGGCTTCACCTGACATATGGGTTTGGATGTTCCTTTGATGTTTGTACACGTTAATCAGAAGGTCATCAATCAGATCTACTATTTTTTTGGCTTCTTGGCGATCCTCTGCAAATTCATTTTGAAGTTGATGCCGGATGGCTCTGATCAGCGCTGTTTTCTGTTCTTCTTTGATCTTTGCCTTCAAAGCAGCCAGCTCTGCTGGTGTCATGTCTTCCGTGTTAAAGTTTGCTTGAGAGAAGATGGAGCTTGATGTATGCGTATCTGTCACTCTCTGCAAAAAACGATCTGCGTCTGTTGGTTGTTTCTTTGAAAATTCCATTTGTCGTACTCCTTAAGAAATACCCATATTCTTGGCAAGGGTTGTATCTGCATCGTGGTATTGTTTTCCTAGCTGGCTCATATCATCTGATATTGAATCCATCCACCTTTTCATATCCATCGCATGATCAATCGCTGCATCATACTTTTTGACCGAATAGAACTCATTTTCAAGACCCTCTGTTTTTAAGTGGCGAATCACAGCATCCACATCTGAAGCCGTCAGCTGATCATACGAGCCAAAACCGACAATTTGTTTGTATCTTGAACGGACGCGTTCCACCGATTGATCCACTTTGTCATCGAGTTTCTCAATTTTACGAATGATTTGCTGCATATGGTGCTCGGCATATGTAGAGAATTTACGACCTGTGTTCATGAGAACATGCGACTTGATTAAAATCGCTACCACACTTTGCGGATGGACATTTGATTGGCTCAATTGATGTAACATGGCGGCAGTGAGAGAAGGGTTTTTTCTCAACATATCATCAATGGTTTGAACGGAGCCATCTGACGAAAAGGAATACCGGTCTAAGCCATGGCTGCCGGCGAGGGCTTCAAGAAATAAATTCGCATCAAGTGAAGGGTTCACACTCATTGCCCGATTGAGGAGATTTTTCATAAATTGGACGGCCTTTGAGGAGTCCTCAGTGTAATCGACGCCTTCAGGTAAAGCGGCATCATACATCACTTTCACACGACCGATTTCTGTCGTATGACGATTTAAGAGAGATAGCCCGTCATTGAGATTGATATATTCTGTTAATCTACTACGGTAATCACCTTTTAATGCTTTGGCTTGCAGACCATCCGATAGATTTGGGTAAATATTCGGATTCTCAAAGGTGACCCCGCCTTTAATAAAATCATTTTTGACAAGAACATAAGAAGCATTTGACCCGCCAAGTGAATGCCCTGTCACATACATCTTCGCATTCGGCATTTTCTTATGGATCTCTTTTGCATACCGGTCCGCCTGCACCATTTGATTCTCTGCACCGTGTTCAAAGGGGATATTTTTAATCAAATACTTCGTATCTGAAATCAACCAATCTTGTACAATCTCATTTGTATAGGTCGTTGTCCCTGTCGTCACTTTCGTCGTGACTTCCTTTGACGTCTCTGACTGGCTAAAAGGAGGCAGCTTTGTCAAAATGGTAGAAAGAAGATCATCTGACTCTTTTTTTCCATGTTTTTTAATGGTATCTTTATATTGGCCTGCGCCAATCGGTTCTGACCCGCGGTAGGCGATGACGGCGTTTTTGATTTTGGTGAGGTCTTTTCCGCCATCGGAGCGATCAAAATCTTCTTCGGAAACGATAGTTAGTGCATTAAGACCTTTAGTTGTTTCTTTATAATCAATGACATACATGGTCTTATTTTTACTAATTTCTATTTCACTAGAAATTCTATAGTAATCTATTTTATAAGATGCATTGGAAATAAGATTATAGTCTTTATCAGAAAGTTCGTTTTGGGCTACGGTTTTAGACAAAATTGTCACTCCTGTAATATTTATCTTATATATTATATGATATTGTATGATAGATATCTATAAAAAGAGGATTAAAATCCTCTAGATTAACAAAGGTGGATTTATCTAATGAAAAACACAATCAAAGTTGTGATTATATTATTTACTATCGTTATTATTCTAATAGTTTCTCTTATTATCCAACAAGATAAGAAAGAAAAATCGAATGATTCAGGAGGGGAAACTGTTGTGAAAGAGAAAAGTGATCAAGAAAAAGCAGAAGAGTTCGCAGAGAAAATGAAACCAAAAATAGAAGAAAGATTACATAAAAAGGATATCTATCATTTTATAGAAAAAATAACATTCAAAAAAAAGGTATCCATTAGTCCAATGGGATATGTAACAGTTGATGGTTATATAAATGATGATCCTGAAAAATTTTATTTCTCAGCATCTTTAATGCATAAGTCTAACGAAATTGGTTCTATGAGCTTTTCCCCAGAGTTGTCATATCGTTTTAAAGACTGGAATAAATATAAAGATGAGCCTGAGATAAAAGAAAACTACCTTAACAGACTCTCTAAAAAAGAACGAGAGCAATATCTAAAGGACATTGGAGAAAAAGAGTAAAGCAGGTACTCACCTACCTGTTTTTATTTGTGTCAATTTCATTTGTAGATTGATTAAAGGTTCATAAAGGAGTTTTTATTTTTTATGAGAAATACAATGAAATTTTCTATATTATTTGTGGTCGTCATCATCTCAGTAACTGCTTTCATTGTAGAGTACATTAATCAGAGTCTGTCGGATGATGTAGTGGAAGAGAAGAGCGATGAAGAAAAAGCAGAAGAACTTGCAAAGAAGATGAAGCCTAAGATAGAAGAGCATTTACATAAAAGAGACATTCATCACTTTATTAAAACCATAACGTTTGAAAAAGATGTGACCATCAATCCTATGGGGGATATTATAATCGATGGCTATATAAATAATGAACCGGAGAAGTTCGGATTTTCAGCTTCTTTACAATATAGAGCTAAAAAAATAGGTTCAATGAGTTATGATCCTGAGTTGTCATATCGTTTTAAAGATTGGGACAAATTTAAAGATGAACCAGAATTAAAGGAAAACTATCTTAAACGACTCTCTGAAAAAGAACGAGAGCAATATCTAAAGGACATTGGAGAAAAAGAGTGAAGCAGGTGTCTACCCACCTGTTTTATTTTTTTATTATCATTAATTGAGAAGTTTTGATTGTAAGGAGTGTTGCGTTGTATGAAAAATACTTTAAAACTTGTATCTGTTTTGGTCGTTATCATCATTGTCTCAGTGACTTCGTTAATCACTCAGCACAATAAGCAAAGTAAAACAAATGATGTGGTAAAAGAAAAGAGCGATCAAGAAAAAGCAGAAGAGCTCGCAGAAAAAATGAAGCCTAAAATAGAAGAATGTTTACGCAAAGAAGACATCCATCATTTTATTAAGACCATAACGTTTAAGAAGAGGGTAACTATTGATCCAATGGGCTACATCGTAATTAGAGGATATATAAATGATGAGCCAGAAAAGTACGAGTTCTCCGCTTCATTAAAGTATAGAACAAAAGAAATCGGTTCAATGAGTTATTCATATGAGTTATCAATTCGTTTTAGGGACTGGGAAAAATATAAAGATGAACCGGAATTAAAAGAGAATTTTTTAAAAAATCTCTCCAAAAAAGAACGCGAACAATATTTGAAAGACATTGGAGAAAAAGTGAAATAACAAGTCGACAAAGCCGATTGATTCCCTAAATCAATTTCAAAATATGCTATCATTCCCCTAACAACACTTACAAACAAGGGAGAGCTTTCAAACATGGCAAATAAAAAGAAATTGATCTTGGATGTAGACACTGGAATTGATGATGCGATTGGTATTTTGCTTGCAGTGAAAAGTAAGCGGTTTGATATGTTGGGGATCACAACGGTGTGCGGGAATGTGTCTGTTGAAGCGGCGACGTTGAATACGTGTAAAGTGCTTGAGTTGGTTGAGGCAGAGGAAATCCCTGTCATCAAAGGTGCAGTAACGCCTCTTTTGAGAGCCCCTCATTATGAACATCGGGTGCATGGGGAGGATGGAATTGGCGGCGCTTTAAAAGATGTCGAGCCTAAGAAGACCGCAGATGAAGGTTTTGCGCCTGATTTTATCATTGACCAAGTACTGAAGTATTCGAAGCAGGTTACGCTTGTGTTGACAGGACCGTTAACGAATTTAGCCCTTGCGGTAAAAAAATGCCCTGAGCTGATTCATCACGTGAAAGAAGTCATTTTTATGGGGGGTGTCGTGCAGGGACAGGGGAATGTCACACCGGTTGCGGAATTTAATACATATGCAGATCCAGAAGCGGCGAAATTGGTGCTGGAGGCTGGTTTCCCTTCATTGACTCAAGTAGGGCTGGATGTCACGAGACAGGTCTTGTTAACGGATGAGAGAATTAATGCCATTCAAAATGAAACGTTAGCCAGTTATATCAGAGAGAGCACAAGCATTTACCGCCAGCGCTATTTTGAGCGGAATGGGGTGTGGGCATGTGCCATGCATGATCCGCTTGCTGTAAGTCTTGCAATTGATAAACAACTTGTGAATACACAGGCTTTTCATGTAGAAGTGGAGACGAAGAGTGAGTTCTGCGATGGTCAAATGATATGTGATTTTCAGCATCAATGGGGAAAAGATCGTAATCTTCAAGTGTGTATGGATGTAGATGCTGAAGGGTTTTTTGATTTAATGATCAAAGTCTTGAATTCTTAAAAAAGAAGTCTGTGCAAACAGGCTTCTTTTTTATAAGATGGGAACATGAGGAAATGTATGCGCTCACATGAATGAGGAAGGAGTGAAGTCAATTGGCTTCTGTCAGTTTAAGTAGTATGGATAAGATAAGGGCAGCAAGCAGAGGATTGCCGCCAAAACTGAAAGCAATTGCTGAGCACATTACGAGTGAGCCCCGCGACATCATCCATTTGTCGATTGTCGAGCTTGCCAAAAAGACAGCGAGCTCAGAGGCAACGATTTTTCGTCTTTGTAAAAGGCTTGGATTTGAGGGGTATCAAGATTTGAAGATTGCTATTGCCCAGGAAATAGACCAAACGAAGCCTGATTATGTAGATGAAGAGATGAGTCTTGACGATGATACTGCCGTTTTTATGCAAAAGGTATTTCAGGCAAACATCACTGCATTAAAGGATAGTTTTCAATTGTTGAATCCAGAAGATGTAGAAAGAGCCGTACAATTAATCCATGAAGCAGAGCGCTTAGAGTTTTATGGCAGCGGTGGGTCTGGTCTCATCGCCACAGATGCTTTTCACAAATTTATGAGGACAGGCATCAACTGTATTGTTCATACAGATTCTCACTTTCAAGCGATGTCAGCAGGTCTGCTTGATCAAAAGAGCACAGTGCTTGGTATATCTCATTCTGGTCGAAATAAGGATTTACTGGATGCGATGAAAACAGCTAAGGAAAAAGGAGCGAAAACCATTGGCATTACAAGCTATCAGCGTTCTCCATTGAGTCAGCTTGCAGATGTCACGCTGTATACATCAACGCAAGAAACGGCTTTCCGAACGGAAGCGATGTCTGCTAGGCTTGCCCAGCTTACTGTGATTGATGTGCTATATTTTGCGCTTGCACATTTAAGGCAGCAGGAAACATTAACAAACTTAAAGCAAATGAGAGAAACCATTTCTCAAAAAAGAGTGTAATGGTTTCAAAAATAAATTTTTCTATTAGTGAAAAATGCTGTTGTGGTAACGATTCTAAGGTTTTAAATGAAAATTATTTTCTTTTTGGTCGTTGAATGTCGAAAAAAATATTCCTATAATGGGATTTATCAGGTACACCGGCACCACGACACTTTATTTCAAATCAATGATTGGGCGTGATACAGATGAAGGGAAACCAGGCGGTAATTGGTTTGGATATTGGAACAACAAGTACAAAGGCGGTTCTATTTGGACCACAGGGGAAAGTCATATCAAAGCATTCTGTTCCTTATGACCTCATTCACCCCCAGCCAGCATGGGTTGAGCAGAACCCTGAACATATTTTAGATGCTGTGATTGCGAGTGTAAGAGGCGCATTGACGAAAGCAGCATTTGATGCAAAAAACCTCATAGGTGTGGGAATTAGTACGGCGATGCATTCCTTAATCGTCATGGATGAGAATGGAAAAGCATTAACAAACAGTATCATTTGGGCTGATAACAGAAGTGCAGAACAAGCGAAACGAATCATAACGGACTTAGATGGCTTTCAAATTTATAAAAGAACCGGAACACCGATCCATCCAATGTCACCGCTTTCAAAAATACGATGGATCAAGGAAATGACACCTGACGTCTTCAATCAGGCAGCAAAATTCATTTCCATCAAAGAGTATGTTCTTTATCATTTCTTCGGTCAGTATGTGGTCGATTATTCAATCGCATCAGCAACAGGACTGTTCCGATTGGAAACGCTTCAATGGGACGAGGAGGCACTACGTATTGCAGGAATTCAGGTGAATCAGCTGTCTGAACTTGTTCCAACGACGCATCAGCTGCGTGGGCTTCAGCCAGAAATTGCGCTGCGAATGGGCATTGAAGAAGATACACCATTTGTTGTGGGTGCAAATGACGGTGTATTAGCGAATCTTGGTGTTGGTGCGATTGGCAAAGGTGAGGTAGCAGTCACGATTGGGACAAGTGGTGCAGTACGTACAGTCGTAGATCAGCCAATTACAGATGAGCAATCAAGAACATTTTGCTATGCATTGACGGACAAGCATTGGGTCGTCGGAGGACCGACCAATAACGGCGGAATTATGCTGAGATGGCTCAAGGATGAATTTGGGTCTTCCGAGGTGGAGGTAGCAAAGCGTCTAGGTGTAGACCCTTACGATCTAATGATTGATATTGCAGAAAAGGTTCCAGCTGGCTCAGAAGGACTGCTGTTTCTACCATTTTTAACAGGTGAGCGAGCACCTTATTGGAATCCAAACGCAAGAGGCACGTTCTTCGGGATCGGTCTTCAGCATAAGCGCGAGCACTTTATTAGAGCCGTGTTAGAAGGCGTCATTATGAGTGTTTTCTCGATCGGTGTGGCACTAAGAGATTTAACAGGTCCAGCGAAGGATGTCAGGGCTTCTGGTGGATTTGCGAGATCCCCGCTATGGCGGCAGATTTTGGCGGATACAATGGGCAGAGAAGTGCTTGTTCCAGAGAGCTACGAGGCTTCCGCACTTGGGGCGGCTGTCCTCGCACTTCATAGTTTAGGTCATATGGAAGAGATAGAAGAGGTGCAGGAATGGATTCGTATTTCTGCCCGCCATGAACCAAATATGAAGAACAACGAAACATACATAGAGCTATTTTATTTATATGAGCGTCTCTATGACAAACTGAAGGATGAATTTGATGTCATTAGTGCGTTGCAATTAAAACAAAATCGTTAAACATCGGGGAAAAGGTGGGAGAACATGCTTTTATTCATTGTGATTGCGGCGATTGTCCTTTTACTCATTCTCATTACAGTCGCTAAGTTGAATCCGTTTGTGAGTTTGATCATTACCTCTATGCTAGTAGGCTTTGCTACAGGAATGGATTTACAGGAAATCATTCAATCGATTAAAACGGGATTAGGGAACACGTTATCGTTACTGGCGATTGTACTAGCGCTTGGGACCATGCTTGGGAAAATGATGGCTGAGTCAGGGGGCGCTGAGCGGATAGCTCAAACACTCATCAGTCGTTTTGGGACGAAGAATGTGCATTGGGCGATGATGTTTGTAGCCTTTATCGTGGGGATACCTGTCTTTTTCCAGGTCGGATTCGTTCTTCTCATTCCCTTACTCTTTACCATTGCGATTGAAACGGGCATTTCGCTCGTGACGATTGGGATTTCATTAATCGCAGGATTGTCTGTTGTGCATGGGCTAGTTCCGCCTCACCCAGCTGCCATGGCAGCAGTAGGCATCTATCATGCCAACGTGGGAAAAACGATTTTCTTTTCAATCATCGTCGGTTTGCCAACAGCTATTATTGCTGGACCGCTGTACGGTAAGTGGATTGGAAAGCGGATACATAAACCAGTTCCAGAGCTGCTCAGAAAGCAATTCACGGAACGACATGCTGATCGGAAGCTTCCTGGTTTTGCGAATACGATGTTTACCATTTTGGTGCCGGTCATTCTTATGTTGCTTGCCACGTTGGCGGATATTATTTTGCCAGAGGATAGTATGTGGTATCAGATGTTCAAGTACATTGGAGATCCCATAACAGCTTTATTGATTGCAACAGTGTATTCTTTCTTTAGTCTTGGTTTTATACAAGGGATGAGCCGTGACCGAGTGCTGTCATTCAGTAACGATTGTTTGGGACCGATCGCTTCCATTCTGCTTGTGATTGGTGCGGGCGGAGCGTTCAATAATGTACTGATCGATTCAGGCGTTGGGGATTATATTGCTGATTTAGCCAAACACTCCCCAATTTCACCGATTTTACTTAGCTGGCTGATTGCTGCGGTTATTCGTGTGGCAACAGGATCTGCTACAGTATCCATGATGACAGCGGCCGGAATTGTAGCCCCAATCGCTGCATCCATGCCGGATGTGAGCAGAGAGCTGCTTGTTTTAGCAACAGGAGCGGGTTCACTGATTTTGTCTCATGTCAATGACTCTGGTTTTTGGCTGATCAAAGAGTATTTTGGTATGACCATTAAAGAGACGTTCTTGACTTGGACGGCTATGGAGACCATCATTTCCGTTAGCGCCATTGCATTTATTATGATTATTAATATGTTTATATAACGGGACAACAGCTCAATTCTTCGGAATTGAGCTGTTTTAGCTTGTTGTTATGCCGCTTTTGACAATTTAGGATAAAATAATGATATTGAGCTATGGGAGGCGGACATGATCGAACCATTAAAACATGTATATAATGAACCATTTATTCAACATTTAGCAGAAAAACTGGCGCAAGCGTCAACTGTATTTGATGCTGATCACTTTCAGCAGCTCGTGTTTCAAGAGGATTGGGAGCAGCTGGAGTTAAAAGGACGAATGAGAAGAGTGACTGAATCGATGCACGCCTGTCTGCCTGAAGATTATGAGAAGGCAATCGATGTACTGCGTCAGACAGCACCGCATTTTACAGGGCTCAGTGCGCTCGTATTTCCAGACTATGTCGAGACATATGGTGTTGACCATTGGGATATCTCGATCAAAGCACTTGAATTCTTTACACCGTTTTCCACTGCTGAATTTGCCGTTCGACCTTTTCTCATTCAAGATCAAGAGAAAATGCTGGCGCAGATGCTTGTGTGGTCACAGGATCAAAATGAACATATTCGCCGTCTCGCTAGTGAAGGGTGCAGGCCTCGTTTGCCGTGGGGATTATCCGTCCCTGTGCTGAAAAAGGACCCTTCTGTCACGCTGCCCATTCTAGAAAATTTGAAGTCAGATTCGGCCAAGTATGTGCAAAAAAGTGTAGCGAATCATTTAAATGATATTTCTGCAATTCAGCCAGACCTCATGAAGCAAATGGTCAAAAGCTGGTATGGAACCAATGAACATACAAACTGGATTGTCAAACATGCATCCCGTACGTTATTGAAAAAAGGCGATCCAGATATCATGGCTTTATTTGGCTATGGAGATGATCCGTCTATCCAAGTAACGGATTTGAAGGTGACGCAAGACCCCGTTCGTATTGGAGAGAAGCTGACGTTTCATTTTATTCTTCAGGCAGATAAGCCATTAAAGCTGCGCGTAGAGTATGCCATTGATTACGTGAAAGCTCGTGGTACACGCAATCAAAAGGTATTTAAAATCACAGAATTTGATACAGGATCGGCGCTGCATAGAGAATTTGTCCGGTCACAGTCGTTTCAAAATATGACAACGAGAAAGCACTATGAGGGCATTCATACATTAACCATCATCATCAACGGCATCCCAAAAGCGTCTGTTGATTTCGAAGTCACAGCAGCAGCTCATGAAAAAACCCGCCACTGAGGCGGGTTTCAGCGTGTAGACAAACCCTCGCATTCGGTGTCAGTCCTGCGTGCTGGTGCTCACGAATGTCACATTCGCTCCGCGCCAGTACTCGTCCTTCCTAGACTGCAAAGGTTTTCTGTCACGCTGAAAAGAAGACAAAGGGCTAAAATCAAGTTCATTTTAGCCCTTTATCAACAATCTGATACCCGCCACTGAGGCGGGTTTTTGCTTGCGTTTCTAAGCTTTCTTTTTCATTAAGAATGAAGCAATGATGGCGGCTGCTAAGAAACCGATACTGATAATCGAGCTAGGTAAGTTCTCTGGTCTGAATAGGAACAGAACAAAACTGACACTGAGTACAAGACCAGCAAATAAAGTGAAATACGGAAATAACCAAACTTTGAAATACGGCTCCTGCGGATATCTTGGACGCAGTTTCAAATGTGCCAGACAGATGCTAATCCAAATAAGAGAGACCGCAAAACCAGGGATAGCCAGCATATAGCTGAAAATTTGATCTGGGTACAAGTAAGCAAAGAATGTTCCGATTAAAAGAAACAGAACGGTCACCCATAAACTTAAAATAGGTACACCTCTTTTGTTGACCTGTGCCAGCTTTTTTGGACCGCCGTCTGATTTAGATAGAGAATGAATCATTCTCGTCGTGCCGTAAATACCAGAGTTGGCGGCAGATAGAACGGCTGTAATTAAGACGAAATTAATGAAGTGAGAGGCACCTTGCATGCCAGCTGCTGAAAAGACTTGGACAAAAGGACTGTTATTCGGATCAATTTGATTCCAAGGAATGAGTCCACAAATAATCAAAATCGGCAGTGTGTAAAACAAGATGATGCGCCACATCATACTTTTGACAACACCAGGTAATACCTTTTCTGCATCCTTTGTTTCTGTAATGGTCAGCCCGATCAATTCAGAGCCTCCATACGAGAAGATCACCACTAATAATGAGGCAAAGACAGCACCCCATCCGTTCGGGACAAAGTTTTGGTAATTGGTGAGAACAGGCGTGCTTTGTTCGCTCGGAATGATTCCAAATAATAATGCAGCACCGAGAAGAATAAACACAATAATAACGAAAATCTTCATTCCAGCGAACCAAAACTCAATTTCACCAAAGTATTTTACATTATTTAAATTAATTCCGATGACTAAGAGCGAGCAAAGTAAACATAAAGACCATAATGGTACGTTCGGCAACCAATATTGAAGCAAACTGCCCGCTGCAATGATTTCAATGACACATACAGTGAGCCACATAAAACAGTAAACCCATCCGACAACAAATGAAAAACGTTGACCAAGCGCAATCTGTATGAGGTCGCGAAGGTTATTCCCCGGGTAGACGATGGCCATTTCAGCTAAAGCCGCCATGACAATGAGAAGAAGCAATCCAGCAAATACATAGGAAAAGATGACTCCAGGACCTGCTAAGCCGATTGTATCGGCACTTCCTTTAAAGATTCCTGTACCAATGACCCCGCCCATCGCAATCATGCGAATATGACGCGGCGATAAAAGCTTTTTTAATTCGTGTTGTTCCTGATTCGCGCTCATGACGTTCTCCTTTTTTAAAATGCTTATGTTCCATTTTCTTTTTTCGAGCGGTCAGTGTCAATATAAAAAAAGAGATTTTTCAGACAAAATAGGCGGTTGATTCTATCAATTGAGCCGTTTTCTTCCATAAATCTTTTCCATGACCCATCCCCAAAATCTAAAACTTCGTGAAAAAATGAACATTTGCCTTCATTCTGACATAAACAATTTTCAGTTTTTGTCGATATATCTTTTGTATTACTAAAGTCCTAATAAAGAATTGTTTATAACTGTAAAATATTTCAAAAATATATGAAAGAATGAAAGGAGTTATTGAAGATGTTTATGAGAAAAGCAAGTGATTCATCGTCGGAAGCCCTTCTTAGTGAAAGCAGTCAATTAGTTGAACGAATTGAGAAGGGAGATTTTTCAGCCAGAATTGATACTGCTGCATTCTCTTCTAGTCAAACAATAGAAGCAGTGGCTCAAATAAATGAAGCGTTGCAAAAGATGCAAGAAGTGCAAGAAGATATTCATATGCGTATGAATTTAGTGACAAAAGCGATTCAAGTGGGTCTATGGGATATGACGGTTGTAGCAGGAGATCCTGTGAATCCAAAAAACGAATTCACATGGACAGACGATTTCCGCAAAATGCTAGGTTTTCAAAATGAAAACGATTTTCCGAATGTCTTAGACAGCTGGGCATCTCGAATTCATCCAGATGAGCAGGAATACACCTTGAATGCATTCTCTACGCATTTATTGGATCATTCTGGCCGTACACCGTATGATATCGAATATCGTCTGAAGTTGAAAAATGGCGAGTATCGCTGGTTCAAAGCAACTGGAACGACGATTCGAGATCGAAATGGGGTACCTCTTCGTGTGGCAGGAGCTCTTTTTGATATTCATGATCAGAAATTGAAAGAAGAAGAGCTGCAAGCATTCGTGACAAGATATGACTTGATCAACCGTGCGCTTGTGGAAGCGCCTTGGGATATGGTTGTAGAGGCTGGCGATCCTGTCAATCCAAACAATGAATTCTGGTGGTCTCCGCAGTTTAGAAAAACGCTTGGTTTTATAGATGAAAAGGATTTCCCGAACGTGTTGAGCAGCTGGAGTGATCGTTTGCATCCTGAAGATAAAGAATCGGCTCTCCAAGCTTTTGCGGATCACTTAAATGACCATTCTGGCCGTACACCATTTGACATTGATTATAGATTGCAGAGTAAAAATGGCGAGTACCGCTGGTATCATGCGGGCGGTGAAACCATTCGTGATGAGAAGGGTGTCCCTTTACGTGTCGCAGGAACGATTCGTGATATTACGTTAGAAAAAAATAAAGAAAAAACAGCCCATGAAATGGCTTCCCAAGTAGAGCAGCTTTCAAGTTCTATTAGTGAGATGGTATCTGGCATCAGTTCTGTAACAAACCAAGCACAAGAGCTTGCTGTCGCCCAAGAGCAGTCAACGTCTGCTGCTAATCTGGCGAAAAACAGTGCAGATGAGACGAAGAACATTTCAGACTTGATCAAAGAAGTGGCAAACCAAACGAATCTGCTTGGTTTGAATGCCGCAATTGAAGCAGCAAGAGCAGGCGAGCAGGGCCGCGGTTTCTCAGTCGTTGCCGATGAAGTACGTAAGCTAGCGCTTCATAGTGCCAATGCGACAGAAAATATCGAATCTAGTTTAACTGAAATGAAAACACAAATCGATCAAATTCTTGAAAATATCTCCAATATGACAGCTCTTACGCAAACACAGGCTGCTTTGACAGAGCAAGTGAACGCTTCAGTTGATGAAGTGAATCATATGTCTCAGCGTCTGGTGGCATATTCAAAGAGTATCTAATGCCAAAAAACCGCCTTTTCATCAGAAGGCGGTTTTTTTATTTAAGCATGATCTGCTGGGAAAACAATACCGGCGTCTTTCCTAGCGGCTTCAAGAACCTTCATGACAGAAAGACTGTCATCAAGCCATTCATAACACTTTTCGACATTTCCTGTTTCAATGATATGCTGAAATGCTTCTGCTTCATAAAACAGGCGGTTTGAATTGGTTTGTGCATTGAGTGAAGTGACTTGGTCTCCTATATGCAGCAACACTTCCTCACAGCCATTCGCACCATTTTTCACATGCAGGAACCCTTTTTCCCCTTGAATCAAAGCGAAATTCATACTGCTTGTATCTTTGCTGCCAACACTTGTGGCGATGAAATCATTGTAAGTAAAAGTTAAAACACCAGATGTGTCGATGCCGTTTGGATGGCGGTTGGCCTGGTAACGAACGTCTTTCGGTGAACCAAATAGATTCATAATGAAATGAACATTGTAAATGTTAATATCCATGAGGGCACCGCCAGAAAACTCTGGGTTAAAGACATTCGGCGTTTCCCCGGCGAGCAGCTGATTATATTTACTTGAATATTGACTGTAGTTGCATTGAACGAGTTTGATTCTGCCTAATTGATGAAGGTGTTTTTTGATTAAATGATAGTTGGGCATATGAACGGTCGTAATGGCTTCAAATAGGAAGAGCTGCTTTTCCTTTGCGAGAGCGATTAAGGCTTCTAGTTCTTTCACATTAGAGGTAAAAGGCTTTTCGCAAATCACATGTTTTCCGTGTTTCAATGCAGCCGTGGCATGCTCGCTATGTAAACGATTGGGTGATGCGATATATACCGCTTCTATATGGGGATCTTCTAACATAGTGGTTAAATCCGTATAAGTCGTTTGCACCCCAAATTGATCTGCGAGTTTCTTTGCCGTCGCTTCCTTTCTTGAATAGACAGCGTGGCAAGAAGCACCTTCAAGCTGTTCAATTGCCTGGAGGAAACCTTCCACAATCACACCTGTTCCAATGGTTGCTATTCTCATTCTATTCATAACCCCTTTCATACGATTGATGTCACGTCAAGCTGTCTCTAGTATACCTGATGTTTTCATACAACGTGTACTTAACAGCTAGGCGCAGAGGGGTGCCAGTAAAAAATACCGGCACATCTTTGGCAGTCTCTACAATTAACTAATGTTAGCTAATGTTTGTTTCGTTAACAGTTGAATGGCCGCCTTCCTCTTTTTTAACTCTTGAATGGATTTTTGAATATCTTCTACTTTTTGTTCGAGCAGCTGTTCCGCTTCTGTTTTCGACTGTTTCTCGAATAGTGACGTGATAATTTCTCGTATTTCTTTGAGTGAGAAATCTAGCTTTCTTGCTTCAGTGATAAAGGATAGCATGAGTACATATTTTTTATCATATAAACGATAGCCGTTATGTGCTCTCTTAGGCTCGGGGAGCACACCCTCATTTTCATAAAAACGAATGGTTTCAATATGTACACCAGACATTTTTGACAATTTTCCTCTCGTAAATGTAATCATTCCCTGCACCTCCTTTCTTTGCTATCCATCATACAATTAGATTTGCTAGTTTCAAAATATTCTCCGATGAACATTTGTTCCTTTTCATACTGTTAAAATGACAGGTCTCTTCTATTCACAGCGGATTCTATAGAATAGGTTATAATAGATGAGGATGAAGTGATTTTTTGTTACAGATAGGAACAAGTAGACAGCGTGAGAAAAAAACGATAGGCTAAAATAGGTACATAGTATGATGAATAGCATGTGATCATGTAGATGATCACTCAAAATAGTGACAGCACGTTTTGCTGAGAAAAGGGGAGCAGTGAATGTATAAATTAGTCGCAATTGATATGGATGGTACGTTATTAAATGATCAGCATATGGTGCCGGATGAGGTGTTTGAAGCCATTCAACAGGCGAAGGCAGAAGGCGTTAAAATTGTTTTATGTACAGGCCGGCCGATTGGCGGGGTGCACCGCTATTTAAAAGAGCTGCAGCTTGATCAAGAGGGGGATTATGTCATCGCCTATAATGGAGCGCTTGTACAAAACAGCCATACAAATGAAGTCGTATCAGAATTAACTTTATCCTATGATGATTTGACTTCTTTATATGAACTGAGCCGTCAGCTGGATACACCTATGCATTATTTCGATTCGGCTCATCTATACACACCAAATCGGGATATTAGTGAATACACGGTACTTGAATCGTATTTAACGAAATTGCCGCTTAAGTATTTACCTGTCGAAGAGGCAGACCCATCCATGAGACTTCCGAAGATGATGTATATTGATCAGCCGGAACGTTTGGAAAAGACGATACAAGCCATTCCATCTGAAGTGAAGGATCAGTACATGATGGTAAAAAGCACAGATTTCTTCCTAGAAATTCTCCATCCTGATGTGAGCAAAGGGAATGCCGTGAAGCTTCTAGCGCATGAACTTGGGATTTCTCGTGAAGAAGTGATGGCGATTGGTGACAATGGGAACGACGTGTCGATGCTAGAATTTGCGGGCTGTGGCGTTGCGATGGGAAATGCCATTGAAGATGTCAAAGCAGTTGCGGATGTTGTGACAAAATCCAATAACGAAGCAGGAGTCGCACATGTCCTGCATGAGCGAGTCATCGGAAAATAAAGAAAGAGCGGTCTACCAATGAGGTAGCCGCTTTTTTATATGTGTGAGAAAAAGTAAACAAGCATACGTCTGCTGTTCAAATTTGTTTTTTCGAGCATCGCCTTTACATGATCGTGCACCGTATGAGGCGAGATAAATAACGTACTGGCAATTTCTTTTGTGGATTGTCCTTTTATTAAGCAGTCAAGGACGTTCATTTCTCTTTCTGTCAGCCGATATGTTTTCGCTATATAAGGAAGAATGTCACTTGTTTGAGCTCGTTTAATATGAATCATGACAGCCTCTTCCTCCCCGGCTGCCTGTGCTAAACGAAATGCTTGAAGAGAGAGAAAACGCCCTGTCGGCATTCTGGTGATGCTGACCGCTGTTTGGTCACCGCCGCCATATAAAAGCTTAGCACCTAATGCTCTAAACGGACGGGGCATGATGGCACCGTCATGAATTTGCTCAAAGGTTTGGAAGGTGTGGAGCCAATGAAGTCCAGTTTCATTTCCATAAAGAAGATGGTAATCGTGTGAAAGAATGAGGAAGCCTTGGTGTTCCGCCGTTTCATCTTCTTCCGTTTCTCTTCTTTTAAAAAGTTCATCTCTCAGTTTGGCTGCGAGTGCTGGTGTTTGACGACTAACCGCTTGTATATCTTGTTCATGAAAAGGTTCCTTCTCCTTTTTCCGATAAAGGCTGGCGATTCCCCAGCATTCACCTTGAATCACAAGGGCTGCCCGCAATTCATCTGCCCATCCGTTAGGTAACAAAATGTGCTGGTATCGACCACTATTGATGTATTCTCCACTTTGGACGAGACTGGCAGCGTGGACAGGACCTTTCGCTAGATCTTCATGCTGGTGCACATCTTTTTTTAAATATTCATTTTGAAACAGCTCGTTATGTATGGCTTCAATCGGTTCATCTGTAAAAGAACCCGTCGAGAGGAGAGTAGCTGGATCAATGGTTGTGATACAGGCAGCATCAAAATCACAGATAGCAGCAAGTTCATCTCGAATGCTTTTTCTCAGCTGCTGAAAATGAGCGGCTGGATTGTTCATTTGATCTCCTCCTCAATATCCCCACTTTTAGGGATCGTTTTTTCTCATCTATCTTCTTACAATGAAGATAACATACCGTTAGTGTAAAGGAAACGAAGCAAAGAGGAAACTGGAGGAGAAGACATATGAGTGTAAATCAACATTGGCATGATCCTGTTGCTGAATCCTATGCAGCGACAATTGCACATAAAGTACCGGGCTATCATCTTTTGCATGAGCTGACAGTGGATAGAGTAGAAATCGAATTAATGGGAGCGGCTTCTCGCATGTTAACAGTCGGAGCAGGTGGGGGCGAAGAGATCATCAACATGCTTCAAAGAAATAAAGACTGGCATATCACAGGGGTTGATCCATCTCCAACCATGCTTGATATGGCCAAGCGCAGAGTGGCACAGCTTCATATGCAAGATCGTGTCACATGGTATGAGATGGCCTTAGACAAAGTGCCGGTTGAAAAGTCGTACGATGCAGCAGTAAGTTTGCTTGTCATTCATTTTGTAAAAGATCAGCTGACCTTTTTACAGGAGATCGCCCGCCGGCTTCAACCAGGTGCTCCTCTCGTGTTGGCATTTATTCAAGGAGACCCGGAAACGCCGACATTTCAGCTGGAGCTTCATATGCTTTCTCTATTCATGAAGCGTCAAGGTTTGGGAAAGGAAGTGTTTACGTCCTTCCGAGAAAGGCTGGGTGTCACAACATATCCCGTGTCTGAAGAAAAGATGACAGCACAATTAACCGAAGCAGGATTTCAAGACATCAGACCTTATTTTCAAGCGGGCATGATCAAAGGGATTGTTTGTAAAAGAGGCGATAGAAAGGCGGTTGGAAAATGAGGTCAAAAGTGATGGTGATAGGCGGTTATGGACATGTGGGGCAGCAAATATGTCTTCAATTAAGTGACGTGTATCCTGGGCAAGTCTTTGCGGCTGGCCGAAGTTATGAGAAGGCTGAACAATTTGCACGCCAAACGAATGGGCGTGTACGTCCATTTCAGATAGACGTAAGACAACCAATGGATACGGACTGGATGGATGAAACGAAACTCGTGATCATGTGTCTGGATCAAGATGACACGTCATTTGCTGAAACATGCTTACGATCAGGTATTGATTATCTCGATATTTCGGCAAAAGGAGCCTATATTGAGAAGCTAGCAAAGGTCCATCAACAGCAATTGAACGCAACGGCTGTGCTGAGTGTAGGCCTTGCACCTGGTCTCACCAATTTGCTTGCAGCGAAGGCGGCATCTATTCTGACCTCTGTGGAGCAAATTGATATTAGTATCATGCTTGGGCTAGGTGACCAGCATGGAAAAGCAGCTATTGAATGGACGCTTGATCATGTGCATACGGATTATGAGCTGACGAAGAATCATCAGCGAAAGAAAGTCAAAAGTTTTACTGGAGGGAAACGCATTGATTTTGGCAAAACGTTTGGAAAGCGGCAAGCCTATCAATTCCCTTTCTCTGACCAGCAAACATTGCCTTCGACGCTCCATGTGCCTTCTGTGACAACAAGGCTCTGTTTTGATTCTGGTGTAGCGACACGTGCATTTGCTCTCACAAGGAAACTCGGAATGACGTCCCTTCTCACGATGCCGAAAATCAAGGAACGTGCCATTTCACTGATTCAATCTGCTCAAATGGGTACAGATCAATATGCAGTGAAAGTGGAAGCGGTAGGAATGAAGGGTAACGAAATTCATCGAGCAGCGCTTGGAATAAAAGGTCGCGATGAGTCTCAAGCAACGGCTCAAGTCGCCAGTGCTGTGGCACTGCATGTATTGAGCAAGCAGTTTCAGGCAGGTGTTTTTCATATCGAAGAATTATTTTCATTAGCGTATGAGAATGGTGATTTTGCGTTGGTGGATCAAAAAACGAAGGAAAAGCACGCACTAGCATTGAGAGCCAGCCTTTTAACGGCATAAAAGAAAACGACAAAAGATACGCATCAGCTCAAAAGTACAGGTCAGTCATGTGGGCGCTTTATTCATGATCCATTTCAAAACAAGGTGTCTATGATCCGAAAACAACCGCTTGCTCTCCATGTAAATGGCCGAGAGGCGGAAGAGATTTAAATCAAGGATTGTAGTCGGAACTGATATAATGGTTACATTGGGCAAATAAATCTCAAGTGGGTGTTTACAAGTGTTAGATACAGAAAAAGATGTAGTGAAGAATTATATAGATTCACCCCAAAAATTGAAAAATTTATATAAACGAGTATTGTTCGTTGTCAGTCTATCGCAAATATTTGGAGGGGCTGGAATAGCTGCAGGAATTACGGTAGGTGCCATTTTAGCACAACAAATGCTTGGAACTGAAGCCTATGCAGGAGTCCCAATCGCTTTATTTACTTTGGGGTCAGCTGGGTCAGCTTTCATTGTAGGAAAGCTTTCGCAACGTTATGGACGTCGCATCGGTTTATCGACAGGTTTTGTTGTTGGAGGGCTCGGAGCAATTGGCGTTGTGCTGGCAGCTATGATGAATAGTGTCATTTTATTATTTGCATCGCTCTTCATTTACGGAGCAGGAACATCCACGAACTTACAAGCGCGTTATGCTGGGACGGACTTAGCAAATTCTAAACAGCGTGCAACTGCAATTAGTACAACAATGGTCATGACAACATTTGGAGCAGTAGCAGGTCCGAATTTAGTTGAAGTGATGGGTAAATTTGCAGTGTCCATTGGTGTTCCAGCACTTGCCGGTCCTTTTATTTTATCAGCAGTAGCATTTATTGTAGCTGGTCTTGTCCTTTTTATTCTGCTGCGTCCTGATCCATTAGACATTGCCCGAAGAATAGCAACTTACAAAGCAGAACATGGGCATGGAAATAAATCAGATGTTGCTGATAAAAAAACAGATAAAAAAGGGCTTACAGTAGGTGCCACAGTGATGATCTTAACTCAAATTGTCATGGTGGCACTCATGACCATGACACCGGTGCATATGCAGCATCATGGTCATGGATTAGCCGAAGTGGGCATTGTGATTGGTTTTCATATAGGAGCCATGTATCTTCCTTCACCTATCACGGGTGTACTTGTAGATAAACTAGGACGAACAGCTATGAGCATAGCGTCGGGCATCACTTTGTTACTTGCTGGTTTATTAGCAGCATTCGCACCAAGTGATTCAATGGTTCTATTAATCATTGCTCTGTCTTTACTTGGATTGGGATGGAACTTTGGTTTAATTAGTGGTACTGCTCAAATAGTGGATTCTACAGAACCATCAAACCGGGCAAAAACCCAAGGAACACTCGATGTTTTTGTTGCGTTAGCAGGTGCTTCTGGCGGTGCCCTTTCAGGAATGGTCATGGCGAATACGAGTTATGCTACATTATCTTTAAGCGGAGGAATTTTATCGTTAATTCTCATCCCTGTCATCGTTTGGTCTTTTAAAAGTAAAACATAATGCAGCTCCGTGCTCATCCATCACAAAAAAAGACATGCCTCCAATCATAGGAAAGCATGTCTTTTTTGAATCTCTCTTCACAGGATGCTAGTCTTCTTATGATGCCGAAGACACATCTCCTTTTTTCTTGATACTGGCTTTAATGAGCTCAGTCAATGTGTCAGAGCCTTTTGTGGAAAGGTGAACACCATCTGGCTGAAAATAGGATGGCTGTCCGGTAGCGGCTGAATGCCAATCGACTAAGCTCACATTGTGGTGTTGATTGGCCACACGCTCAATGACTGCATTCACATCATTTTCCCAAGCTCTTGGAACGCGAGTGTTCACAAGAAAAATATGTGCCTTCGAGAAATGTTGAATGAATGAGGTCAAAGTCCCCTCCGTAAAATAACCATTTGTGCCAAGCTCAATAATAACAGCGGCATCAGCCTTGTTAAAAGAAGCATATTGAGGGGCGATACGGATGGCTTCGTTCATTTGCCTTCCGACCCTTGCGTCAATGGTGATGGGTTCATAGGCCTTTTCTAAATTTGAAGCAATGTCTAACATGACGGAATCACCAATGGCAAGAACTTGGTGAAATTGTTTACGATCCGCTGCTTTTTTCTCATGTTTGTCTTTCTTTTTCTTCACTTTTGATTCTGTCTGACCGCCTGCCTTTTGGGGCGCTGTCTTAATTTGTGTGACTTCTTGCGCATGCGGGGATGTATGAGACGAGCTAGACATGCCAATGGTAAATAAAATCAAAAGGACAGCGGCAATCCCAAGAAACACTTTATTGGACATAGACCATTGCTTGATTCCTGTTTTCCAAATCGACCAAGAGGCAAAATAGTGTCTAAACCCGAGTTTACGAATCGGCTGTTCGATCAAACGATAGGAAGCCTCTGATATGAGTAGAATTGCGATGAGCTGCAATGTGACACGTCCCATGGAAGGCTGTCCAATCTCAATGACCGGTGTGGTCAGCACGATAACTGGATAATGCCATAAGTAGATGCCATAAGACCGCTTTCCAAGCCAAACGAGTGGTTGAAAAGACAGCCATTTCCCAATAAGACTGGCAGGATGGCAGACACACGCAATTAAGATCGCTGCATTCAAACAGAATAAAAGCATACCGCCTTGGTAGAGAAAGCCGTCAAATTCGTCGACTGCATAAACACATAAGAGGAAAATGACCATCGAACCGAATCCGGCTATTTGTAACATACGTCTGCCGATAGGAAGTAATTTTCTGCTGGAAAGTCTGTGCATGGGCCAGACAAATGCAAGACTGCACCCGATGAGGAGTGCAAACGCACGTGTGTCTGTTCCATAATAGATCCTGCTCGGGTCAGTATCCGGTGAATAGAGAATGGCCATCCATAAAGCAGATACAAGTGCCAGACCAAAGGTGATCATAGGAAGATGGGATCTATTTTTCACCCATTTCAGTCCAGCAATCAACAGTACCGGCCAAATGAGATAAAATTGCTCTTCAATCGCCAAAGACCATAAATTTTTTAGTGGAGATACAGCATTGAAGCTGTCAAAGTAAGAGAGCTGATGAAAAATATACCACCAGTTACTCACATAAAAAAAGGACGATAAGGCATCGCCACGAATGGACATTAATGCATTTGAACCAGCAATGGCGCACCAGCTGACGATTAAAAAAATCATGACGTAGGCAGCTGGAAGCAGCCTTCTGATGCGGCCCATCCAAAAAGGCAGAAGCTCTTGATAGCCCAAATCTTGCTTATGCAGCAAGATGGTTGTAATCAAGTAACCAGAAATCACAAAAAACAAATCAACGCCAAGAAACCCGCCGCTTGCGGGTTCAATATGTAAGTGATATGCAATGACCGCCAATACGGCAACAGCTCTCAGCCCATCTAATCCTAATATGTAACGTAAACGGTTTTCCTTGCTGTTCATGAAAAAGAATCCCCCATCAATGTCAAACGCGTCTTTATTTTAAATAAGGACACTTATATATTGTATATATAATAGACGTCAACGCAAAATATTTAGTTTGAATTTTTTTCAATAAAATTTTATTGTAAATCAGCATATTAATATATAACATTTATGGTTTTATATTGACTAAAAACCATAATATAGAATAATATATGGAAAAAGGAGTGGTGTTGAATCAATAGTTTGATAAAAAGATTTTTGATAATATTAATAGTTCTTTTTATTTATTTTAAGTGTTTTGAATTGCACTCAAAAAATTTAAACTTCACTAGTAATATTCATCAACAGGTTCCATGGAGCATAAAGTTAACAAAAAAACATGTGGAAAATAGTAGAGGAGGAGAAAGTGTACGAATAGCAATAATTGATAGTGGGATAGATGGGACACACCCTGATTTGATAGGTAAAGTTAAAAAAGGACTTAACACAATTGGTACAGGAGGAGAACAAGAGGACAGTTTAGGGCATGGTACGGCTGTAGCTGGAATAATCACAGCTAATGATAATGAAATTGGACTTGTAGGGATAACGCAGAATGTAGAGTTATATCCTGTTAAAATTCTAGATTCAAAAGGCAAGGGCTCAATAAAAAATTTTGTCAAATCTGTTAAATGGTGTATTGATAATAAAATTGATGTTATCAATGCTAGCTTTGGATTAATGAAAGATGATCCATCTGTTAAGAGGATTATAGACAAAGCAATACAAAAAAACATAATTATAGTAGCTGCTGTTGGTAATAAGTATGGAAGGAAAATGGATTACCCAGCTGCTTATGAGAATGTTTTTTCTGTCACCGCTGTGGATAAGCATAAGAAGGTAGCAGAATTTTCATCTAAAGGAAATTATGATTTTGCTGCTCCTGGTGTAGATATACCAGTTCTTAGGACTCATAACAACTATGCGATTGAAAGTGGCACCTCTTTAGCGAGTGCCCATATTACAGGTGTAGTAAGCTTAATTTTACAGTATAGGGAACGTTTTAATATTAATTCTGAAGAAAGTTTAAATCAACAAGTATACAAAATATTAAAAAAATGGTATTGATGATTATTTGAATAAAATTGTTTTTTAAAACAAGAAACTCGGAGGTTTAGTTTAGGATGAATAAAATAAGTAAGTTAATCTCAATTGTTATCTGTCTATCGCTGGTTATAACTTTGTTTTTCCAATTTCCAAATAAAACAGAGGCTGTTACCACAAAAGATTTTCATGTTTTAGAAGATAGTAATGAAAAATATGTAATTTCACAGGAGCAAGACGGAGTAACTGGTATTCTATCTCTAAATAAAAAAACAGCAGAAATCAGTTATCAAACTGAAGAAATTGGCAGTGAAGGTGAAAAGGTTTCAAAGGATTATGAAGTTGACTTGCAGACACTTTTAAATGATAATTTAGAGGTTACGTTTAAAGATACAAAAGATGATAAGAAATATGAAGTGAATTCTGAAGATATTCAAGCATCTTTTGCATTTGTTATTCCTATTGGTATTGCTATTGGGGCAGTTCTATTAGAACATTTATTAGCTTTGGGACTTGCAGTAACAGTAGTAGGTGTTACCTATATTGCTTATTCTGAATTTATAAAAAGGAAAGATAATAAACATAATCACTTTATTGCTTATCGAGACAAAGATAAACCTCATTTATTTATTGGAAAAGGTATAAGTCGTGCAAACGCTGTAAAAAGATTAGCTCAGAAAAAAGATACATGGTCTACTTCCAAAAGCAATGCACAATCTATTGCTAAAGCAGCCAGTCCGATTGGAAAAGTAATAGGTGCGGAAATTGACAAAAAAGGTAAAAATAAACATTATCACTATCATCCAGTTTATAAATTAAAAGGTAAATATGAAAGAACTGGAGCACATGCTTTTTTTGGCGCCCCTAGATAAAAAATCCAGATAGAGGAGGTTTTCGATGATTGTTCTTAATCGTCAACCAAGAAAGAAGGAATACAATGCGCTCATCGATATATGTTGTGAAGTATGTGATGAGTTCCAATTAGTTTTTAGAAAAGATTTTGCTGATTTTGCCGATTATCGTGAAATTCTAGATAAACTTTCACCATCTCTTAAAGAAATGAAGGAAGAGTCTGAATGGGCTACCACGATTCTAGGAGATGGTCAAACAGCATATGTTTATTATTATTATGCCAATGAACACACAAAAAATCTGTTAAAAGAACTTTCGAACTCTCTATACGGGTGGGTTCACCCTAATTTACTGGAAGATTTATCATTCTTCAAAAATGGGAAAGAGTGGCTGGTTTCAAGCTCACATGAAGAGGAGAGCTATATTTTTCCTGAAAACGAAGAAGAAATTGAGAGATTAAAACAAATCAAAGGCCTTAGATGGACTATACAAGATGATGATGAATAAGTAATTTTAATGGCTTTTCCCTAGAAGGGAGAAGTCTTTTTTATTCTAACTAACTCTTTTATACTCAAACCGAAAATCCCTGTCATAATAAAAGAAGAAGGAAAGGGGATGTGTTGAATGAAAACGATTGAAAATGATCTGTTATTGGTTCAAATCAATGAGAGAGGTGCCGAGGTGAGAGAGGTGCTTCATAAAGAAAGTGGACGTCAATATATGTGGTCTGGTGACCCTGCTTATTGGGGCAGGGTGTCGCCCGTCTTATTTCCGATTGTAGGACGGTTGAAGGATGATCAATACAAGATAGACGATCAAACGTATCAACTCTCGCAGCATGGATTTTTGCGTGATGTTGATTTTGAACTATTTGAAGAAGCAAAAGATCAGGTGATTTTTCAATATCAATCAAATGGCCGTCACACGTCACAATATCCGTATGAATTTACAGCGCGCATCAGTTATGCACTGTCGGAAAATGGACTAACGATTTCCTGGGAAATTGTTCATGAAGGAGATGGCACGATGTATTTCTCGATTGGTGGACATCCGGCATTTCATGTCCCGCTTGTTGAAGGCGAGCAGACAGCTGATTATTCACTCACATTGATACCTTCCACCGAACATGATCCAATTCAATATGAACTTCATGATTCACTTGTGAGAGAGAAGGAGAAAGGTGTTGAGTTTGAGCCGATTCAACTTCGCCCAGAACTTTTTCAGAACGATGCAATGATCTTTAGTCATATTGATCAAGTATCATTGACTTCTCAAGCAGGTCACGGCGTTGAGGTCGATCTCAGTGGTTTTCCGTTCGTTGGTATTTGGTCTCCATATGATCAAGAAAAGGGAACAATGGCTCCTTTTGTTTGTATTGAGCCTTGGTATGGGATCGCTGATATGGAAGGGACAAACGGGCAGTATAAGGAGAAATTCGGCATTCAAACCTTAGAGAAGCAAGAGACCTTTCACGCAGCTTACACCATTTTCTTTAAATGAACATTTGTGCATGGTGAAGTGAACAATTTGTTATGATAGAGGAAAAAAGGAGGCGTACGAATGGATCGGGAGAAACAGCAATTAAGTATTGAAGCAGCAAGGCTCTATTACTTATCTGATTACAGTCAGCAAGAAATCGCCAAGCAGCTTGACCTGTCGAGGCCAACGGTGTCTCGTCTGCTTCAGTATGCGAAGGAAAAAGGGTACGTCCAAATTACAGTGATGGACCCATTTGAGGATTTAAATGAGCTGTCCTTATTGCTGAAAGAAAAATATGATCTGCTCGAGGCTCATGTGGTATTTTCGCCAAAGGACGATTATCCAACGATTACGGATTACTTGAGCCGGTTTGGTGCAGATTATCTTCAAAATACGGTGAAAGACGGCGATATCGTTGGAGTGAGCTGGGGCACCACGATGTATCAAATTGCTCAAAAGATGCAACCTAAACAGGTAAAAGGGGTAGAAGTGGTTCAGCTGAAAGGCGGAATCAGCCATTCGCATGTGAATACATATTCTGCGGAAACGATCCAGCTGTTTGCATCAGCTTTTCAAACGGCACCACGCTATTTGCCACTGCCTGTTGTGTTTGATAGTGCCGCCGTTAAAGAGATGGTCGAACAGGATAGACATATTCAGCGCATTATTGAAATGGGCAAACAGGCAAATATCGCTGTGTTTACTGTTGGGACGGTAAGAGATGAGGCGCTTTTGTTTAGGCTTGGTTATTTCCGTGAAGAAGAAAAGGCGCTGCTCAAGACATCCAGTGTCGGAGATATCTGTTCGCGTTTTTATGATCAAGAAGGACGCATTTGCAGTGAAGCGATTAACAATCGCACAATCGGTGTGGAGCTGGATGATTTGAGAACAAAAGAGCGCTCCATTCTTGTTGCTGGTGGACATCGAAAGGTTGCCTCTATCCATGGGGCGCTGAGAGGAAAATATGCGAACGTATTGATGATCGATCAGCACACAGCAAGAGCTCTTTTAAATGTCACAAAATAGATGAACAAAATTTCATAACTATATTTACAATTGTTCAATAGTCATTTAAGATGAAAGTATCATATTTAAAAGGAAGTGTGAATCATGACAATAGCAAAGCTCATTGATCATACAGCACTAAAACCAGATACATCTAAAGCTGCGATCATGCAGTTACTAGAAGAAGCAAAGACATATCAATTTGCTTCCGTTTGTGTGAACCCAACTTGGGTATCTCTTGCGGCGAAAGAACTAGAAGGAACAGGCGTTGATGTATGTACAGTCATCGGTTTCCCGTTAGGTGCAAACACAACAGCAGTGAAAGCATTTGAAACAAAGGATGCCATTGAAAACGGTGCAACTGAAGTGGACATGGTCATCAATATTGCGGCATTGAAAGATGGCGAATATGATGCAGTTGAACAAGATATTCGTGCCGTTGTAGACGCAGCAAAAGGCAAAGCCTTAGTGAAAGTCATCATTGAAACTTGTTTACTCACAGATGAAGAGAAAGTACGAGCTTGTGAACTTTCTGTAAAAGCTGGCGCTGATTTCGTCAAAACATCAACTGGATTTAGTACAGGCGGTGCAACAGCTGAGGACATCGCATTAATGCGTAAAACAGTTGGACCTGACATCGGTGTCAAAGCATCAGGCGGCGTAAGAACAAAAGAAGACGTAGAAGCGATGACAGCTGCAGGCGCAACCCGTATTGGTGCCAGTGCAGGCGTTTCCATTATTAAAGGAGATCAATCAGCTCCTTCTAAAGACTATTAATTCATACGATCCTATGGTAGGATAACAATCATGACTCATTAGATGATGAAAAAGTCATATGCGGAAGGATCTCATTTCTGGGATTTTCTTCCGCAATTTGTTTGCGAAATAGGGTTTGTTCCATACAAGCACATTAATGTAAACGAATTCATTCAAGGAGGAAAAACATGAAATACGTCATTGGTATTATCGGTTTGCTGGTGATTCTCGCCATTGCATGGCTGGCAAGTAACGGGAAAAAGCGAGTGAAATTCCGTCCAGTCATTGTCATGATTGTACTGCAATTTATTTTAGGTTATATTCTGCTCAATACAGGTGTTGGGAACTTCCTAGTCGGGGGCTTTGCAAAAGGATTCCAAATGCTTCTAGGCTATGCTGGTGAAGGGATCAACTTCGTATTTGGCGGTTTAATGAATGATAATGCGTCAACTTTCTTTATCAATGTCTTGCTGCCGATCGTCTTCATTTCTGCCTTGATTGGTATCCTGCAGCATTGGCGTATCCTTCCGCTGATCGTACGCGGAATTGGGTATTTGCTTAGTAAAGTCAATGGAATGGGGAAACTAGAATCTTACAACGCCGTAGCGTCAGCGATTTTAGGTCAATCCGAAGTGTTCATTTCCATTAAGAAGCAGCTTGGATTATTACCTCAACAGCGTCTTTATACATTGTGTGCATCTGCGATGTCGACTGTATCAATGTCCATTGTCGGTGCGTATATGCAAATGATTAAACCGGAGTACGTTGTTACAGCACTTGTGCTGAACCTATTTGGTGGATTTATTATTGCGTCTATCATCAACCCATATGAAGTGTCTAAAGACGAAGACATGCTTGAAGTCGTAGAAGAAGAAAGACAATCTTTCTTCGAAATGCTCGGCGAATACATTATGGATGGTTTCAAAGTAGCCATTGTTGTGGCTGCGATGTTGATTGGATTCGTTGCATTAATTGCGATGATTAATGGCATTTTCACAGCTGCCATCGGTGTTTCTTTCCAAGATGTACTTGGATATGTGTTTGCACCATTTGCTTTCCTTGTTGGTGTACCTTGGAGTGAAGCGGTACAAGCAGGAAGTATTATGGCGACCAAAATGGTATCTAACGAATTTGTAGCGATGCTTGCTCTATCTGGCGACGGTCTTCATTTCACTGCTCGTACAGAAGCGATCATTTCTGTATTCCTTGTGTCATTTGCGAACTTCTCGTCTATCGGTATCATTGCTGGAGCAGTGAAAGGCTTAAATGAAAAACAAGGAAACGTTGTCGCACGCTTTGGATTAAAGCTGTTATTCGGTGCAACACTCGTCAGCTTCTTAACAGCAGGCGTTGTCGGTTTGATTTACTAAACTAAAAAAGGAATGGTGAAAACAATGAGAATGGTAGATATCATTGCGAAAAAACGTGACGGAAAAGAATTATCTTCAGAGGAAATTTCTTTCTTTGTCAAAGGTTATACGGACGGAACAATTCCTGACTACCAAGCAAGTGCCTTGGCGATGGCGATTTTCTTCCAAGATATGACGGATCAAGAACGTGCAGATTTAACACTCGCTATGGCAAACTCAGGGGACACAATTGACCTGTCTGCTATCGAAGGTATTAAAGTAGACAAGCATTCAACAGGTGGTGTAGGCGATACAACAACGCTTGTACTCGCTCCTCTTGTTGCAGCACTTGATGTACCTGTTGCAAAAATGTCTGGGCGTGGTCTTGGACATACGGGTGGAACAGTCGACAAGTTAGAGGCAGTCAAAGGCTTCCACGTTGAAATTACAAAAGACGAGTTCATCGAACTGGTGAACCGTCATAAAGTAGCGGTCATTGGACAATCAGGCAACCTGACACCTGCTGATAAAAAACTGTATGCCCTTCGTGATGTAACAGGAACTGTTAACTCAATCCCGCTCATTGCAAGCTCGATTATGAGTAAGAAAATCGCTGCTGGCGCAGATGCAATCGTATTAGATGTGAAAACAGGTGCAGGTGCTTTCATGAAAACACCTGAAGACTCTGAGAAGCTTGCAAAAGCAATGGTTCGTATCGGAAATAATGTTGGCAGACAAACGATGGCTGTCATCTCAGACATGTCTCAGCCGCTAGGATTAGCGATTGGAAATTCCCTTGAAGTGAAAGAGGCGATTGACACGCTTAAAGGCGAAGGCCCTGAAGACTTAAACGAGCTTGTGCTCACATTAGGAAGTCAAATGGTCGTTCTTGCGAAAAAAGCAGAGACACTTGATGAAGCAAGAGAAAAGCTAATTGAAGTCATGAAAAACGGCAAAGCACTTGAGAAATTCAAGGAATTTTTAGAAAATCAAGGTGGAGACGGCTCGATTGTAGATCAACCGGAAAAACTGCCACAAGCACCTTATCAAATCGAAGTGCCGGCAAAAGAATCAGGTGTGATCGCTGAAATCGTCGCAGACGAAATCGGTGTTGCAGCGATGATTCTTGGAGCAGGACGTGCAACAAAAGAAGACGATATCGATCTATCTGTTGGCATCATGCTCAACAAAAAAGTAGGCGATCGTGTAGAAAAAGGTGAATCTCTCGTGACGCTGCATGCAAATCGTGAAGATGTTGCGAATGTCATGGAGAAAATTTATGACAACATCCGCATCGCTGACCATGCTGATGCTCCGACTTTGATTCATACAGTGATTACAGAATAAAGAGAAAAAGACAAAAGTGATGAATCGCTTTTGTCTTTTTTTATGTAAATTTTAGGTAGCGCTTCTTCTAGATATGATAAGTTAGATGAGTGGGAGGGGATAAACCATGAGAATGCTCAAACTCATTCTCTTTATTTTTGTTGTCTTGATGATCATTGGATTTATCAGCTACTATGTGGGACCAACATCGACACCAAGTTCTTAAGACGAGCAAAAGCTCGTCCCAGCGTGAAGACAAACCCTCGCATTCGGTGTCAGTCCTGCGCGCTGGTGCTCACGAATGTCAAATTCGCTCCGCTCCATTGCTCGTCCATCCTAGACTGCAAAGGTTTTCTTTCACGCTGAAAAGAAGACAAAGGGCTAAAATAAACTACATTTTAGCCCTTTGTCTACGGTCTGAGACGAGCAAAAGCTCGTCTTTTTTAATTGAAATAAAAAATTTCACTTTATGAAACAAACCTCTTGCAATCATGAAACAATGGGTGTATATTAGTTGACGAGTCAATGATTGATATATCAACTAATTGATCTGAATAGAAAAGAGGGGATGGCATTGACTGCATTTTGCTCTGAAGAAGCAGAGGTATTATATCGTTTGCAGTGCGTGAACCGTATGATGGGTGTGAAGTTCGAAGCATGCACGGGCATCAGCCAATCAAGACTGGAGTTGCTATCACTGTTATTCCAAGCCGACGAAATCAGCCAATCCGATTTGCAGAAAAAAGTAAATATTGATAGTGCGGCTGTGACGCGTCACTTAAAACAGTTAGAAACAAAAGGAATGGTCACGCGCAGAAGAAAGCCGGAAGATAATCGCGTCACGCTTGTTCGTCTGACAGATGAAGGCAGAACAAGAATCGAAGCTTCTAAAAAAGAAAAAGAACGATTTATCTCAGAAATGCTTGAAAACGTAAGTGATGAAGAACGAAAGCTTCTCACTGATGTGCTCATCCGTATACAACAAAACATCGAAAAGATTCAAACAACCTAAAGGAGTGTTACACATGGCTACAACATTAAAAACAAACGATTTTATGGATATTATGAAAGGGCGCCGCTCCATTCGTAACTATGATCCAGCAGTGAAAATTAGCAAAGAAGAAATGACGGAGATTTTAGAAGAGGCAACAACAGCACCATCATCAGTGAATGCACAGCCTTGGCGCTTCATGGTCATTGACAGCCCAGAAGGAAAAGAAAAGCTTGCACCACTCGCAAAATTCAACCAAACACAAGTAGCTACATCATCAGCTGTCATCGCTGTGTTTGCAGATATGAAAAACAATGAATACTTAGAAGAAATTTATTCAAAAGCAGTAGAAAATGGCTACATGCCGCAGGAAGTAAAAGAAAGACAAATTGCTGCATTAACTGCACATTTTGAAGCTCTTCCAGAGCAAGTGAATCGTGAAACGATCTTAATTGACGGTGGACTTGTGTCAATGCAGCTGATGCTTGCTGCTCGTGCGCATGGCTATGATACAAACCCAATTGGCGGATATGACAAAGAAGTCATCGCTGAAACATTCGGCTGGGATAAAGAGCGCTATGTACCAGTTATGCTTCTATCCATTGGGAAAGCAGCTGACGAAGGTTATGCTTCTTACCGTTTACCGATCGATCGCATCACAGAGTGGAAATAATTTTTTAAAAAAGGGAGACGATCATATGATTATTATTCATGCAGGGATGACCATTCATCCAGAGAAAGAAAACGTATTTTTAGAAGAAATCAACGGTTTAATGAAAGCTTCACAGGAAGAATTAGGAAATGTGTCCTACAAGCTTTTCAAGGATACAGAGAAAGAAAACACCTTTTTAATGGTAGAAGTGTGGAAAGATGAAGCAGCGGTTCAAAGCCATAATGCAAGTGCACATTTCCAAGCTTTCGTCGCAAAGGCAAAAGAATTTTTAGCCGCTCCACTTGATGTTGTTGCATATCAAGGAGAGCAACTTTCATAGAAAAACAACAAACACCCTAGGCATTTATAGCCTAGGGTTCTTTTATTTTCGACAATTCGTTCCACCTATTTCAATCTCGTATTGTGCATTTTCCACAAAGTTTCTGAAAATAAAATGTTTTTCGACTTAAGTATATTGGAATATGCTAGAATTAGATATTATTTATTACCAAATTAGGGAGGAACCAATATGAAAAAAGGGAAATGGACGAGCATCGCACTAACAGCTGTCCTCAGTTTAGGCACATTGACAGCTTTCAGCACCCCTCTATCTGCCCACACCTCAGAAAAGTCAACATCCTCAGATGGTGGTCATTATTCAGGTATTCCATTCGACGCAAGTGTTGTCAATGAAGACCGCCTCATCAAAGCCTTGAAAAAACAAGGAAAGATCAAAAAGAATGCCAATGAGGCAGAAACCCAAAAAGCATTAAAGAACTACTTAAAGAAAAAAGAAGAAGCAGCGATGAAACAAAGCGCAAGTACCTTAACAGAAGAACCTGAATTCCTAAAAGAATACAAACAAAATGTACATAATAAACTAGCCAAAAAGAAAAAGTTAAAGAAGCATAAAGGAAAAGAAGGCAATCAAGTAAAGCCGGTGAAAAAGGAAAAATATAAAGGCGACGTCCGTAATGATAAAGTTTTGGTATTATTAGTAGATTTTAAAGATTATAAGCATAATAGTATTAAAAAAGAAGAGACTGATATGTACTATGACAAGTACGATCAGCAGCACTACCAAGACATGCTTTTCGGAAAAAATGGCTACATCGGTCCAGATGGTAAAAGAAAAGTATCTATGAAGCAGTATTACGAAAAGCAGTCCGGTGGAAGCTACACGATTAGTGGAACAGTAGCTGGATGGTATACAGCCAAGCATGAAGCAGCATATTATGGCGGGAACGTACCAGACGAATCAGGCAGTGACGGCAGACCGCGCGAATTGGTGAAAGAAGCCCTCGAAGCAGCGGCAAAGGATCCAAACATTGACCTTGGTGAATATGATCAATGGGACCGCTATGATATGGATGGGGACGGTGTTTATAATGAGCCGGACGGTATCATTGACCACCTCATGGTTGTACACGCTGGCGTAGGTGAAGAAGCTGGCGGCGGACAGCTTGGCTCTGACGCGATTTGGTCGCATCGCTGGTCACTTGGTGATGTATTTGAGATTCCAAACACTGAATCAGAAGTGGGTCAAGGCGGAAAGTTAGGCGCTCTAGATTATACGATTGAGCCTGAAGATGGCGCAGCAGGCGTGTTCACACATGAATTTGGACATGATCTTGGTCTGCCTGATGAATACGATACACAATACACAGGCAGAGGAGAGCCCGTTTCTTATTGGTCTATCATGTCAAGCGGAAGCTGGGCAGGTAAAGTACCTGGTACGGAACCAACAGGTTTTAGTCCATATGCAAAAGAAATGCTTCAAAACTTGCATGGCGGCAACTGGCTTTCTGGAAAAACCATTGATGGTAAGACATTAACAAAAAGCAAAACAGTTTTAATCGATGAAGCAGCAACAAAAGGAACCAACCATGATGCGGTTCGAGTCGATTTGCCAGATAAAGAGATTGTGGTCACTCAGCCTGCACAAGGGCAATATTCATACTTCAGCGGAACAGGTGACAATTTGAATGCTACCATGACAACATCAGGGATTGATTTGTCGAAGGGAAGCAAAGCCGAGCTTACGTTTAAAGCATGGTACGATATCGAAGAAGATTATGACTATGCGTATGTAGAAGTTCGTGAAACTGGGACAGACAAATGGACAACCATTGCTGGTAATATTACGAATGATCGAAATGAGGCAGGAGCGAATGAAGGCAATGGCATCGATGGAAAATCAGATGGCTGGGTAGATGCATCCTTTGACCTTTCTGCTTATGCAGGGAAGAAGATCGATCTGCAATTCCGCTATACAACCGATGCAGGATATTCACTGCCAGGTTTATTTGTAGATGATCTAAAGATTACAGCAGATGGAGCAAAAGTGTGGTCAGATGATGCCGAGGGAACGTCCACGTTCACTTTTAATGGATTCTCTCAATCTAATGGAAAACAATATGCCGCTCAGTATTATTTACTAGAATGGCGCTCTTATGCTGATGTCGATAAAGGCTTAAAGCATATCAAACGAGGAGCAAGTCTGATGAGCTATAATAACGGTTTGGTCGTGTGGTACGTCGATCAATCGTACAGTGATAACTGGGTTGGAAAACATCCAGGGAACGGCTTCCTTGGAGTCGTAGATGCAGATCAACAAGTGTTGAAATGGAGTGACGGCTCTATTGCAGCGACAGGTTTCCAAGTACATGATGCAGCATTCTCTTTGAATCCAAGCACGAAGCTGAATATTGATTATACAGCGACAACAGGCTTAACCTTAGAGGATCGCTATATCCGCCCAACGCGTACATTTAGTGATAAAAAGAACTATGTGAATCCAAATAACCCGGATGCAGGACGTGATGTGCCAACATACGGCCTATCCTTTAAAGTCGTCGGACAAAGTAAGGACCGTTCTGTTGGAAAGGTATTAATTTCTAAAAGCAACTAAACAAAAAGCCGGATTCTATCCATGAATCCGGCTTTTTGATACGTTAAGATATGGGTTTTTAGCGTATGGCTCGTCTTTGATCGAATGTTTGTTCTTTTTTATTTTGATATCCGAATGAAACCATTATATAATAGAGATTGGAAGGTTTTTCTTTCATTCAATGTTCTTTTTAGTTGTTAAAAAACCAAGAAAGGATGAGCGTTACCAATGAGTTGTGTCACTGCCAAGCAATTAAAGGTGATTCGAGGGACGATGCAGACTTTTTGCAGCCATTTAGAGTATGATGGCCACGGTAAGCTTCATATTAATACCATCATGGCTTTTATTAAAAAGGAATTTGGTGTAAGAAAAATGAAAGACATTCCACAAAGTCGTTTTCATGAGGCGTTAGAGCTAATCCAAGACTTTGATTTATACACGGACAAAATACAAATACGAGACCGTCTATCAGAAAGGAATTCACTAAATTGAATATTTTAGCAATGATTTTAGTAGGAATTGTCGCTTTAGAGCACATTGTCATCATGTTACTAGAAATGTTTTTTATGGAATCAAAAATGGCGAAAAGATCTTTCAATCTGCCTGAACACTTACAAAAGGATCCAAATGTGAAAGTGATGTTTGCTAATCAAGGGCTATACAATGGCTTTCTAGCTGCTGGACTCATTTGGGGGCTCATTCTTGGTTCGAATACCGTAGGATATATGATTCAGCTATTTTTCGTTCTTTGTGTGTTCATCGCAGCAGTATTTGGCGGTGTGACGTCTAATAAATCGATTATCATCAAACAAGGGTTACCAGCTTTTCTTGCATTAATTGCACTTATCCTGGCTATATAATCCTATCAGCGTGATAGAAAACCTTTGCAGTTTAGGAAGGACGAGCATCGGAGCGAATTTGACATTGGTGAGCACCGAAGCGCATGACTGACACTGAATGCGAGGGGTTTGTCTACACGGTAAAGCCGCCCTAGAGGGCGGCTTTTATCTTTTACGCATTCCCATCAAACGAATAATGGACGTAAGACAAAGGGCAACAGCGACAGCCAATATGATTTTTCCATACATGACGCCCGTAAGATTCATTAAAAAGACAGCCAATATGATACAGAGCGTGATGATAATCATCACAATCGAATAGGTTTTCATCTCTTTTTCCACTCCTTTTAAATTCCCTCTAGCGCAAGAGGTCTGTCAATTGTTTCTCATATTATATCATTTCATCACAATTTTACATGAAATTCCCTGTCAATAGAATGTGACAGAATGATTAGATTTGAAGTGAGGCTATATTTTTTAAAAAATCGGGTATAACATAAAGAGTTGTATCCAAGTCTGATTGCTTGATATTTAATTGTGCAAAATATAAAATAGTCACATGATAAATAGAAAGGATGATAAAAGTTGAGCAAGAACGTTTTATTAGTATCAACAAGCAGCTCAGAAATGAACGGACACCCAACAGGCTTATGGCTAGAAGAATTGGCCGAGCCATTTCATATTTTTAAAGAAAATGGACTCAACGTGCAAATTGTTTCAATAAAAGGTGGAACAGTACCGATCGATAAAAATTCAATTCCTGAAGGAGTTCCAGCACAATATCAAGATGTGTATGAATTACTTCAAGACACAAAGGCACTGACCGATGTAAACCCAGCTGAGTATGATGGCATTTTCTTTGCTGGAGGACATGGCCCAATGATCGACTTTGCGTCCAATCAATTGGTTGCCGATGCGATCTTAGCGATTTCAGACAAAAAAGGAGCCGTTGGGGCAGTTTGCCATGGCGTTTCTGCCTTTGTTGATGTGAAGGATCGTGATGGAAAATCATTTATCGACGGCAAGAAAATAACAGGATTCACAAATGAGGAAGAGGATGCTGTTCAATTGACATCTAAAGTTCCATTTTTATTGGAAACAAAACTTCGCGAGCAAGGGGCAGCATTTGAAAAAGGCGATGCATTTGCGCCATTCGCCGTTGTAGACGGACAAATTATTACTGGACAAAATCCAGGATCAAGTGCAGAAACAGCACGTTTATTTGTCAAAACCATTGCATAAATCATCAAAAAAACCAGTCGTGACGCATACGGCTGGTTTTTTGTTATAAAAATTTCCTAAAAAAGTCCAAAACAAGTATTAGAAAAATGGTAAAATAATCACAGGGTAAAAAACCCAAATTAGGGAAAAGGGGATGTTCCTGTGAGAGCATTTTATGTCAAAATCACCGCCGCCTTACTGTCTATTTTATTGGTCACAACAGGTTTATTTTCACCAGCAATCAAAGCAGAAGATGCACCAAAATCAAGTGAAAAAGTATCGCCACTGACTGAAAAAGCCATTCAGCAAGTGCAAGAGTCGTTTGAAAAGCAGGATAAAGGGACTGCGGTTCAACAGAAGGAAGTAAAAAAATCATTTAAAGTAGATAAGAAAAAGGGAATAAGTATTAAACGAAAAGCGGCTGCAGATGGAAAGATGCGCACGTCTGCCGTTCGCTCTATTGATGGACTAGCCATTAATCAATCGGCAGTTTTAAACGAGGAAGATCCAGTTGATTTATGGTTCTTAAGTACATCGTCCCCTCAGGCGCTCATCAGCCGGATTATCTCTCCAAATGCTGATTATTTCGTTCAGTTATTTGTTATTGATTATGAAGAAGGACAAGCTTATCCAACGGATCTGATTCAACCGGCAGGCAGTCTGCTTGCGTTAAGCAATTTACCAGCGGGTGATTATGCGTTTGGTATTACTAGCGGTGGAGACTTTGGAGACTCATATACATTACAGGTGAATGCAAAAAATCCACCAAATTTCACAGGTGCTGAATCCCTGTCATCAACATTGCAATACTTTGTTGCTTCGTATGCCAATGGGGATGTTTTCGCAAATGGTACAAAAGTATATAACAAACAATCTAAGACCGCTGATTATAAATGGGAGCGTGTATTTTATTTCTCATATGATGGAAAATATCAACAGAGAACGCATTCTGTTGACAGTGTAAAAGTGAAGAGTATTTCGGCACCAGTATCGTACTCTGCTCCATACGCAAGTTCCTCTGAGGCCATTCTTGTCTACTTAGATGTGGAGACATTATTTATGTATCATGAATCATCGTTTGCTAGTGGGCAGTACTACCATAGCAGCTTTGTTGATACTCTCGGAAAGACAACGCCAAGGCGTTTAGACATTGATGACCTGACAAATTACGGCGATCATATTTTGGCTGTTGATTTAAAGACAGGAAAGCCAATTGATTTCTTCAGTGTCCTTAATTTCTACTATGCAGCAGGGATCGAGAAGCTGCCAACGATCAATACATTGAATTAAGATCGGCGGTTGACATCAAATCGCCACATGTGTAGAGTAAAGATAATTAAATGACAAAAGTCCACTAGGGGAGTCATGTATGACTGAGACAAGAGGAAATCTTGGACCCTTTGAACCTGATCTAGTTTGTACTAGCGGAGGGAAGTGGAGCTGGACCTTGTCTTATTCATGATTGAATCGATAAGAAGGCCGCTCCATTTGGGGTGGCTTTTTCATTTATTCAACTGAAAAAGAGGAGGCTTTTTTTATGACATTTTCAACCCAATTAAGGCAAGAAGCAGAACCATTATTTGAAGCGATTTATCAGCATCCGTTTGTGAGAGGACTCGCAGCAGGAGAACTCGAAAAGGAACAGATCATTCATTATGTCAAACAGGATGCAGAATATTTAAATGCCTTTATTAAAATTTATGCGGCAGCCATCAGCAGATGTACAGACAGAGAGGACATTACCTTTTTCCATCAACAAATGGCTTTTGTCCTTGATAGTGAGACACATCCTCATCAAAACCTTTGCCGAGTGGCAGGTGTCGCTTATGATGAACTGCAAGGTGCGTCTTTGGCGCCAAGTGCCCATCACTATATTCATCACATGCTGCAAGTCGCAAAGGAAGGGACGCTAGGAGAAATCATTGCGGTTTTGCTCCCTTGCCCTTGGACCTATTGGGAAATAGGCAAACGAATGCTTAAAGATGTTGAGCCCGATCCTGCCCATCCATTCTATGAGTGGATCACGTTTTATGGCGGGTTAACGGACTCTGTTACAGTGGAGCTTTGCAAACGGCTTGATCAGTGGGCGGAAGGAGCAAGTGAGAAGGAAAAGGAGAAAATGAAACAGCACTTCATCTTAAGCTGTCAGCTTGAGTATAAATTCTGGGACATGGCCTTTACTGTCGAAGAGTGGCCTGTCCAAATGGAGGTGCATTCTTCATGACATGGAAGATGAAAGAAGTCGTTCTTGCTGTCATTTTATCAGTGGCATGCGGAGTTATCTATTTAGGGTGGTCGACTCTTTATTTACCGATTACAGCCCTTGTCGGTCCAGCAGGAGGCAACATCATGTTCGGAATTTGGGTCATTGCCAGTCCAATCGTTGCTTACATTATCCATAAGCCAGGAGCTGCCCTCATCGCAGAAACAGCTGCCGCTGCCGTGGAATTACTGACAGGCAGCCACTTCGGTCTTTCTGCGCTTTTGATTGGTGTATGCCAAGGACTTGGAGCAGAAATCGCCTTCGCTCTATTTGGCTATAAGCGATATCGCATGTGGACACTCATGTTGTCTGGTGCCTTTGCAGCAGTAGGGGCAATGGCATATAGCCTCATTGCCAATGGATTCGGCTATTACACGCCTCAAGTGTTACTCATGACACTTGTCACTCAAGTCATTAGCGGTATGTTACTCGGCGGTTGCTTGGCAAAGGTTGTGGTGGATGCTTTATCTAAAACGGGTGTGCTGAATCAATATGCCATCATGAAAGAAAAACGAAGTAAGGGTGACCAGCATGGATTCATTTCTCGCGTGCAGTAATCTCACTGTCCGTTTTTATGAACAGCCGAATCCCGTTCTTCATCAAGTATCTCTTTCTATTCAAAAGGGGGAAAAGGTGCTGATATTAGGACCAAGTGGAAGCGGGAAATCTACGCTGATTTCTGTGCTTGCTGGCATTATTCCAGAGCATATGGAAGCTGAAGTACAGGGAGAAGTGATGCGGCAAAGGCATACTGGTGTCATGTTTCAAGACCCAGATTCGCAGTTTTGTATGCACCGAGTCAATGAAGAAATTGCGTTTAGCTTAGAGAATCGATCTGTCCCTCGTGAACAAATGGATGACATGATTCAGCATCTCATGAAAAAGGTACAGCTGGATGTCGACCCAAATACAGATATTCATACCTTATCTGGCGGAATGAAGCAGCGGTTGGCGCTTGCATGTTTACTAGCATTAGAGCCAGATGTCCTGTTCTTTGATGAACCGACAGCACAGCTTGATCCAGCAGGAAGAATGGAGATATTTCAATTACTTCAGCATCTTTCGGCTGAACAGAATCAGACGATGATTTTTGTGGAGCATGTGTTAGACGGTGTCATCGAGTGGATGGATCGGGTGATCTTATTAGATCATCAAGGCCGTATCATAGCAGATGGAACGCCAAAAGACGTGATGATCACATTTGAGGGAGAAATGAAAGAAGCCGGCATCTGGCGTCCGAAAATATTTCCCGAGAAATGGTCCAATGTCTTACAAGATCCGTTTCATTCACTGAGTCAAACACTCTTGCAAACCTTTGAGGCGAGAAAAGAACGTCATGAGAAATTGTCATCAACAGATCGAGAGGTCATTATTCGCACAGATCATCTACAATTAAGCTACGGGAAAAAAAGCATTATAGATGACCTGCACCTTAATATAAAAGCAGGAGATTGGGTTGCGATCATCGGTGAAAATGGGAGCGGAAAAAGTACGTTTCTTAAACATGTCATCCGTTTAGAACCAATAAAGAAAGGTCACATTTTCTTAAAAGGAAAACACCTGAAAAAGTGGTCTGACCGAACATTATATGAAAAAGCAGGCTTTGTATTTCAAAATCCAGAACTTCAATTTATACAGGACACAGTGTTTGATGAAATCGCATTTGGTGGGAGACAGCGAAATTGGCCAGAGCCTGTTGTGCAAGAAAAAACGAATCAGCTATTGGTAGAGTTCGGCCTAGAGAAGCATAGAGATGCGCATCCTTTCACCTTAAGCTTAGGACAAAAAAGAAGATTAAGTGTTGCCACAATGCTTCTTTTTGATCAGGATGTACTCATTTTAGATGAGCCGACCTTCGGGCAGGATGAGAAAACGGCGAGGGAGTTAATCCGGCGTTTAAAAGAACGTCAACGACAAGGCACCACTATTATCATGGTCACACATGATATGGAACTCGTTGATGAGTGCGCTGATCAGGTGCTTGTTTTTCATCAAGGGGAGCATGTTTATGATGGTACGCCTTTTGATTTATTTTCTCATCAGGAACTTGTCACTTCCTGTGAGCTGAGAGTGCCGTTACATTACCGCTATATGGCTGAAAGAAAGGAAGTGATGACGATTGCAAAGTAATCACTCCTTTCTATCCACTGTAAACCCAGTCATGAAATTACTGGCCCATCTCCTTGCGATGTGCTGTCTGATGGCGATTTCTGATCCTAAAACGACGTTCATCATCTGGCTGTTTGCACTTGGAATTGGACTTGTCCTAGGCGGCTGGAATTTGAAATACCTCATCACCAGACTTGTACCTTATCTGCTCTTTTTCATTCTCGTGTTTTGGATGATCGCGGCCTTTGGCAAGGGAGATCATACAGTTTGGAAGTGGGCATGGTTTCATATCACAGAGGAGAGTTTAAGAAATGGGCTGACCATTTCTTTTAGAATGCTTGGGTTTGTGACATTTGGTCTCCTTTTTACATCAACAACTGATTTGACGGCCTTTATGATGAGCTTAATCCATCAATGCCGAATGTCACCCAAATGGGCATATGGGATGCTGGCAGGCTTCCGGTTTATCCCGTTGTTTCAAAGTGAATTGAAGCAAATGAAGGCTGCACATAAAATTAGAGGTTACAAGCAAAAAAACAGTTGGAAAGCCTTTATACGTTATGCACTCCCTCTTTTCACGCAAGGCGTACGGAAATCTGAACGACTAGCCATTGCGATGGAAGCAAGAGGCTTCACTGGGACGAGGGAGAGAACGTATTATCATGTCATCAGCACTTCATGGATCGACTGCATGTATCTTTTTTTCATCGTCATTAGTGTGTTGATATGCATCTTCTTCTTTTAAAAACAGCCACATTCTCTTGATAGAATGTGGCTGTTTTATATGTCTTAGGTCATTTGGTTGATATTAGTACACATTGCAGGCTGTAATAGATCATATAAAGAACCGATAAAGAGAGTGTACTGAGAAAAAGAGAGGATGAACGTGAGCGAATGTCACAGAGAATTGATAACATAATAGACGCTTTACCAATCGTTGGACTAGCTATGAGAGAGCAGCTAACCTTTTCTGTGTTAGGGAAAGAGAAGGTTCTTTATTATCAGCAGCACGGGAACATTGACTTAGGGTTTAAAGCAGGGGACGTTGTAGCTCCCGGGTTCCAAAACTTTTCAATGTTGAAAAATGGGAGAGAGCCATCGTTTATCCAGATTCCTAAAGAGGTGTACGGAATTCCTATGGACATCGTCGCCGTCCCGATTAAAGATGACAATGGTCAAGTGGTCGCTGCCTTCTGTGTAGCATATGACCAAACGAATCAACAACGATTAGAACACATTATGACGGAAAGTAACGATGCTTCCGAAAAACTAGTCGCGATGGTACAGCAAGTGGCTGCACATTCAGAGGAACTACAAGCGACAAGTGAACAAATTCTACAAAATACAAAAACCACTGTCGAAAATTCCTCTAAAATCAACCAAGTGTCTAATCTCATCAAAGGTATCTCTGATCAAACGAACTTACTTGGACTCAATGCATCCATTGAGGCTGCAAGAGTAGGTGAAGCAGGAGCAGGCTTTGGGGTGGTTGCTACAGAAGTGAGAAAGCTGTCTACTCACGCGAAGCAAGCAACGACTGATATTGAAACAGCGCTAAAAGATGTGCAAGGTTCTATCAAAGGAATGGAAGAAGAAATAGCACAAATTGTGGCTTCTTCTGAACATCAAGCAGAACTCGTTGGCACTTTCACAAAAATTATTGAGGGGCTGCACGAAACGAACGAAACGATGAAATCATTGGCAACAGACTTAGTGAATTATCAAGTGAAATAAATAAATGAATCACCAAACCTCCAGCCGTATCGGAGGTTTTTTAACGTGTTAAAGTGAGTTTTTTGTCACGATATTGACGGGTTTTTCACTGACAGGGAAGTTACACTTCTGTATGATAGAAAAAGAGAGACCTGTTTTGATCATTAGACCTATTCATAAGGAGGAAGACCATCTTGACACAATCAGCAAAGCTGCAAGAAGTACTTGCGCCTTACCGTCCATTGTTAGATCAAACTGAAAAACCACTGATTCAATTACAGATAAAACAAGGAAAAACAGGACCATATGACAGCAAAATAGCAGGTGATCCTTATTTCCCAAAAAACGACGAATATCCCGTTGATGGAGAAGGTCATCCTATGAAGCTGCTGGCACAAATCAATTTCGGCCAGCTGCCAAAGCTGAAAGATTACCCAGAAACAGGACTTTTGCAAGTGTTTATTTCTGTACATGATGATCTTTATGGGATGAATATTGACCAAAAAACAGAGCAAAAAGATTTTCGGATCAAATTTATTGAGGAACCTTTCTTAGCTGAAGAAGACTTATTGACTGATTTTTCATTCGTGAAAATTCCTGACGATTTTTATTTTCCAGTTACGAAGGAAGGTGCGATTACAGGTGAATTATCAAGCGAAGCGATCAGTGTAGGAGATTTCCGCTTTGAAAAAGTCACAGGAAAGCAAAGCTGGGATCTATTCGAAGATGCTGTTGGTATTGATGGTGATGAAGCAGATCAATTGCTAGATGAATTTTATGAGACAGCAAGTGGTTTTGGCCATAAAGTTGGCGGATACCCAGGTTTTACACAAGAAGACCCGCGTACCTATGTAGACCAAGAACATACTGTGCTATTATTGCAAATTGACTCAGATGATGAAGTGGACATGTTGTGGGGAGATTGCGGCATTGCTAACTTTTTTATCAAACCAGAAGACCTCAAACGAAAACATTTCGAAAATGTCGTCTATAACTGGGATTGCTCCTAATTTTGTAAAAAACACTCTTTTTGAAGAGTGTTTTTTGTCTATTTTTAGCCTTTTTGCCCCTAAATCGTCATTTCTGAGAGGTAATATGTCATTCTTTCTAGTTGACCGTATCAAAAAAAAATGTAAAATCATCTTAAAGTCCTCTTTTTTGAAAATAATAATAAAATGACATATCAATCAACAATGAAATGCTCGAAAAAGCGGAATGTACTGGGGGGGATCAATTGATCATTTCGAAAGTAATCAACAATAATGTGGTCAGTGCGTATGATGACGAGCAGCATGAGCTGGTCATTATGGGCAGAGGGATTGCGTTTCAAAAGAAAAGCGGAGACCCGATTGACGAAGAACGTATCGAAAAAGTATTTTCCATTCAAAATAAAGATATATCAGAAAAATTCAAAACCCTGCTTTATGATATTCCGATCGAGTATATGCAAGTGTGTGAGGCAATTATCGATCACGCAAGAACGACCCTTAACAAAAATTTAAATGACAGCATCTATGTCACATTAACGGATCATATTACCTTTGCTATTGAACGTCATCAAAAAGGAATGGACATTAAAAATGCCTTGCTTTGGGAAATCAAGCGGCTGTACAAAGAGGAATTCATGTGTGGTGTAGAAGCGATTCGGATCATACAGGACAAGCTCAACATCCATCTTCCCGAGGATGAAGCAGGCTTTATTGCGATGCATATTGTCAATGCAGAACTGAATGAGGAAATGCCGAATGTCATTCAAATTACAAAACTGATTCAAGATATTTTGAACATCGTAAAGTATCATTTCCAAATTGATTTGGACGAAGAATCATTAAATTATTTCCGTTTTGTCACGCATTTGAAGTTTTTTGGACAGCGTCTGTTTAACGAAACACAAATGGAAAATCAAAATGAGTTTCTGTATGAAGTGGTAAAGGAAAAAAATACAGCCGCTTTTCAATGTGCGGAGAAAATTAATGACTATGTTCAAAAAGAATACAACCGAAGTCTCATAGAAGATGAGATGTTATACTTAACTTTGCACATCGATCGAGTCATAAAAAGAAAATAAATCAAAAAGAAAGCGTTGACATATCAAAATTAACATGCTAATTTATAACTATAAACTCAATAACCCACAATCTTTTAGGATTGTTACTGGTCAAGCAGGCAAAACCTAAATCATTGTCCCTATCTTTGATAAGGCGTGATTTAGGTTTTTTTGTATCTAAAGGCTTATAAAATTGAATAACGATCAATCGCTATGAAGGATTGTTACTGGTTAAGCAGGCAAAACCTAAATATCGATTAATGTCTGAATCGCTATTTTTCGGGCATTAATGGATGTTTAGGTTTTTTCTATATCAAGATGAAATCAACGATTGGAGGGTAACACAATGAACCACAAACAAACAGCAAAAGAAGTTCTAGAGCTTGTCGGCGGTGAAAAGAATGTTAAGCATGTCACGCACTGTATGACAAGGCTCCGCTTCAACCTATACGATGAAAGCAAAGCGGATAAAGAGAAGCTGCAATCAACAGACGGCGTCATGGGCGTGAATCAAAGCGGCGGTCAATACCATGTCATTATTGGCAACGACGTATCAAACGTCTATCAAGCAATGATTGCTGATTCTGGGTTATCAACAGATGTAAAGTCAGGCGATTCAGAAGAAGCATCAAAACAAAATGTGATTTCAAAGCTTTTCGATTTTATCTCTGGTGTTTTCACACCGATTCTTCCAGCCATCGCTGGAGCTGGTATGATCAAAGGGATCTTGGCATTAATGCTGACGTTCCAATGGATCTCAGATAAAAGCAGCACATATGCGATTTTAACAGCTATCGGAGACGGAGCCTTTTACTTCTTACCGATTCTGCTCGCTGTAAGCGTAGCCAAAAAAATTGGCACAAATCAGTATATCGCCGCTGCCATTGCAGCAGCCGCACTGCACCCGCAGCTCACTGCTTTACTAGGTGCAGGAAATACAGAATTTCTAGGCTTGCCAGTGGTTGCCGTTGTGTACTCTTCATCGGTGATTCCAATTCTACTCACGATCTGGCTCGGCTCATATGTTGAAAGATTCGCGGAAAAATATAGTCCGAAATCACTAAAAATCATTCTTGTTCCAACAGTTACACTTCTTGTCGTGGTACCAGTTATGCTCATCGCGGTTGGACCGCTTGGTGGGATTATCGGAAATGGCCTTTCCGGTGGAATTGATTTATTGTTCAAACATGCAGGTATTTTGGCCGGACTCTTAATCGGTGGCTTTATGTCACCATTGATCATTACGGGCATGCACTATGCACTACTTCCAATCATGATCAACAACATTACATTAAACGGTTTTGACTTCATTCTTCCAATGATGTTTGTAGCGAATATGGCACAAGCAGGCGCAGCATTCGGTGTCTTCTTAAGATCAAAAAACAAAACATTCAAATCATTGGCGATGTCTACAAGTATCACTGCGTTAATGGGTATTACTGAACCTGCTATGTATGGTGTGAACATGCGATTGAAAAAACCGTTCCTTGCAGCCCTCATTGGTGCAGCAGCAGGCGGCGTGTTCATGTCTATCTTCAAAGTAAAGTCATATGTGATATCAGGATCAGCAGGTCTTCCAGGTCTCCCAACGTTCATTGGACCGACATTTGTTTACTCCATCATTGGATTAGTGATCGGCTTTGTTGTAGCAACCATCATGACACTTGTTCTAGGCTTCAAAGATGTACCAGTGAAAGATGATACAAAAGCAGACAAACCAGAAGAAAAGAAAGACACAGTAGCGCTTCAAAATGAAGTGGTACAAAGCCCGCTTGAAGGTCAACTCAAGCCGCTCAATCAAGTAAATGATGCAACATTCTCTAATGAAATCATGGGTAAAGGAACAGCCATTGTCCCAACAGTTGGACGTGTAGTAGCTCCGTTCAACGGCAAGGTTGAAACCATTTTCCAAACGAAACATGCCATTGGTTTAAAGAGTGATCAAGGCACAGAGCTTCTCATCCATGTGGGGATTGATACAGTAAAACTTGGCGGTAAACATTTCACAAGTCATGTGCAGTCAGGTGATCTCGTTCAAGCAGGAGATCTGCTAGTTGAATTTGATATCAAGGGCATTCAGCAAGAAGGCTATGATGTAACAACGCCAATTATCGTCACCAACACAAATGATTATGCACAAGTTAATGCGAAAACAGATGGGGCGATTACAGTAAAAGAGACATTGCTTACAGTCAGTGTAGAAGAAAATGAGGAGGGCATTCAACATGACCAATTTAGAAAAAACATTTCCTAAAGGTTTCTTATGGGGCGGCGCAGTAGCCGCCAACCAAATTGAAGGTGCTTATAACAAAGATGGAAAAGGCTTATCAACAGCGGATGTATCACCACACGGTATTATGCACCCATTCGATGAATCAATGAAGGACCTTAACTTATATCATGATGCGATCGACTTCTATCATCGCTACAAAGAAGATATTGCCCTGTTTGCAGAAATGGGATTCAAGTGCTTCAGACTATCCATTTCTTGGCCACGTATTTTCCCAAATGGCGACGATGCGGAACCGAATGAAGCGGGCCTCGCTTTCTATGAAAAAGTATTTGATGAACTGCATAAGCATGGAATTGAGCCAGTTGTCACGATCTCTCACTATGAAATGCCACTTGCACTTGTGAAAAACTACGGCGGATGGAGAAACCGTAAGCTTGTGGGTCTTTATGAAACATACGCTAAAACATTGTTCACTCGCTTTAAAGATAAAGTGAAATATTGGATGACTTTCAATGAAATTAACGTCGTCTTACATGCTCCTTTCACAGGGGGTGGCCTTGTATTTGAAGAAGGCGAAGACGAGAAAAGCATTCAATATCAAGCAGCGCATCACCAATTTGTTGCAAGTGCTCTAGCTGTTAAAGCAGGACACGAAATCATTCCTGATGCGAAAATCGGTTGTATGATTGCAGCGATGACAACTTATCCGTACAGCTCAAGACCAGAAGATATGTTTGCTGCGATTGATCAAGATCGTAAAACATTGTTCTTCTCAGATGTACAGTCAAGAGGCTATTACCCTGGATATATGAAACGTTATTTCCTGGAAAATAACATCAACATTGAATTCCAAGACGGTGACGAAGACATTCTAAGAAACCATACAGTCGACTATATTGGCTTCAGCTATTATATGAGTTTTGTGACAAGTACAGATCCAGAGGTACTTGGACAAGTGACTGGTGGCAACCTATTTGAAGGCGTGAAAAACCCTTATCTAGAAGCAAGTGATTGGGGATGGCAAATTGATCCAAAAGGACTTCGTACAACACTAAACCAACTATATGACCGCTACCAAAAACCATTGTTTATCGTAGAAAATGGATTGGGTGCTGTGGATCAAGTAGAAGAAGACGGCTCAATTCAAGACGATTACCGAATTGATTACCTAAGAAGTCATTTGCTTGAGGCAAGAGAAGCGATCGCAGACGGCGTTGATCTGATCGGCTATACAAGCTGGGGCCCAATTGATCTTGTCAGTGCATCAACAGCTGAAATGAAAAAACGCTACGGCTTCATTTATGTCGACCGTGACAATGAAGGCAACGGTACATTAGATAGAAAGAAAAAGAAAAGCTTTGATTGGTATAAACAAGTGATCGCGACAAATGGAAAGCATTTAGACGCATAAAAAAGAGAGACAAACCGCTGATCAAACGGTTTGTCTCTTTTTATTGTGAGTGGACTATGATGTCCACACTTGATCCGCAATCTCAATCACATGACGCAGCTTTTCCCATTGCTGTTCTTCTGTTAACAAATTGCCTTCCTCTGTTGAGGCGAATCCACATTGTGGGCTCAAACAGATTTGGTTGATGTCCACATATTGTGCCGCTTCCTCGATTCTTCTTTTGATCTGATCAACGGGTTCAAGTTCCCCATACTTTGAAGTGACAAGACCTAGTACGATTTGAAGGTTTGGATTTTTCACATAACGAAGGGGTTCGAATCCGCCAGAACGGTCATCGTCGAATTCTAAGAAGAGACCATCCAAATCGAGACCGGCAAAAATCGTTTCTGCCGCTGCCTCGTAACCACCTTCGGCTGCCCAAGTTGATTTAAAGTTACCACGGCAAATGTGCATGGTGATCACTAAATCATCTGGTCGATCGGCAACCGCTTCATTGATTGTTTTCGCAAACGATTCACGCAGTTCATCTTCCTCGCGGCCAAAAGCTTTGATTTGTTCATGTCCTTTTTCAGAAAAGAACACAGCCCAAGCTGTATCATCTAGCTGTAAGTAACGGCAGCCTGCATCATAAAAAGCACGGATGGCTTTTTTATAAGCTTGTGCCACGTCATGGTGAAAATCATCTAAGCTGTCGTACACACCTTCTTCAAGCTTTCCACGGAAAAAGAGCATATTCGGACTTGGAATCGTCATTTTAGCCGTATGATCACCCGCGATGCTGTGAAGGAAGCGATAATCCTCCAGCATTGGATGATCAGTAAAATCAATCTTACCTGTTACTTTGATGCCTCTCGCTTTTGTCGTCGTATTGTGGAATTGAATGCCTTGGTCTGCTTCAAATCCTTCGACCCCATCTAGCCCTTCTAGAAAGTCAAAATGCCACCATGCACGTCTGAATTCTCCATCTGTGACAACCTCTAATCCAATTTCTTTTTGCTTCTCTACAATACGAGTGATTTCTTCGTTTTCAATTTGTCTGAGCTGTTCTTTTGTCAGTGTACCGTCTGCTTTTTGCTTGCGTGCTTCCTTGATACGTTCTGAACGAAGTAAACTCCCTACTTGATCTGCGCGAAATGGCGGCTTTGTTGTTTTCTTACCAATGGTTTGTACTTGTGTCATGCTGAATCCCTTCTTTCTTCAGGTTATAAATCAAATAAAAAAGCTCTTCCTTGGATAAGGAAGAGCATCATATACTGTGAGATCTCTGCCTTATCTTCAAACAAGCATCAGCTTGCTTAAGGAATTAGCACCATTCTGTTCCTAGGAACAGCGGTTGCCGGGTTTCACAGGGCCAGTCCCTCCACCACTCTTAATAAGGTTACCTTTGATTTAATTTTCTTAATAAACACAATTATTCAATCTTTTTGAGAAAAAGTCAATGGTTTTTCCTATTTATTTTCCTACATAAACAAATCAGCGACGAGAACACCAGCTAATCCAACAAGTGAAAGAACAGTCACCATTAATGTCCAAGTTTTAAAAGTTTGGGCCATCGACAGATTAAAGTATTCTTTGTAAATCCAGAAACCCGCATCATTCACGTGAGAGAATGTAATACTGCCGGCACCTGTTGCAATCACCATTAATTCTGGGCTGACTCCCGTCAAACCAATCAGCGGTGCAGAAATGCCAGCTGCTGTGAGACCCGCGACAGTTGCTGACCCTAAAGAGACACGAAGGACAGCTGCAATCAGCCAAGTGAGGAGCAGAGGAGACAGTGTGCTTCCTTGCATAATCCCTGCAATGTATTGATCAACACCGCTGTCAATGAGCACCTGTTTAAAGGCGCCGCCGCCTGCAATGATCAATAGAATCATCGCAATGGAGCCAATTGAATCCGTAATCGACTTCATGACGTCCTGCATGCTCTTTCCTCTGCCAAGACCAAATGTGTAGATGGCAAGCAGCACAGAGATTAATAGGGCAATCGCCGGCTCACCTAAAAACTCAGCCGCCGGTAGCAGCGGGGAGGACGGGAAGAAAATTTCTAAACATGCTCTGAATGTCATAAGCAATACAGGTAAAATAGCGGTGAAAATACTAATGCCGAAGCTTGGCATTTCCTCTTCTGTAAATTCCTTTGGATTAAACAAGTCCTTTGGAATGTGTGCATGCAGTTGATCTTTCTTAAATAGTTTCGTAAACAGAAGTCCGCCTACTAAAACAGCAGGAATGGCTAAAATAATTCCAACCAATAAGGTTTGTCCCATATTGGCTTGAAATACATTGGCAATGGCTGTCGGCCCTGGGTGAGGAGGGAGGAAGCCATGTGTTGTAATGAGTGCAGCGACGAGCGGCATTCCCACATACAACACAGGAAGTCTTGCGGCTTGAGCAATGGTAAAGACTAATGGAATAAGAATAATGAATCCGGTTTCATAAAATAGAGCAATTCCGATAACAAATCCAGTCAGCATCGTCGCCCATTGGATTTTCCCGATACCAAAGCGGTCGATGAGTGTCATGGCAATACGTTGAGCACCGCCAGAATCAGCCATCAATTTACCAAGCATCGCTCCAAAGCCAAGAACCAACGCCAGATGGCCGAGTGTACTTCCAAGCCCTTTTTCGACTGAAGCAATCGCTTCAAGTGGTGACATGCCTTCTAAAACGGCAACGATTAAAGAGACAATAATCAACGAAATGAAAGCGTTTAACTTAAAGACAACCATGAGTAAAAGTAATAACAAAACGCCAAGTCCGATAAAAACTAACGACATGATCTTTCCTCCTTTGTGCTGCATAAGGGAGCGTGAACGCCCCCTCTGCTTTATCCTTCAAGTATGTCTACTGCTTCTTTTAACGTATCCTTTGAGCCAACATTTCCCGGGAAAATCACATAAGACATAAATGGGAATTTGCTTTCTTCTCCTGTTTGCCAAACGGGAATACCTGGTTTGATTTGACCTGCGACGGTCGCACGTTTGACACTGAGTCCTCTTGTTCCAATATCGCTTGAGGTGATTCCGCCTTTGGCAATGAGGTACTTAGGGCGAATGGAGAGGCGCTGAACAATGCTTGTCACAGCATCACTAATCTGAACAGACAGTTTCAATTCTTCCTCTTGACGATCGTCCCCAAGATCAAGCCGTTCTCTCCTTGTATAAACAGCAACCGATTGCCCGGTTGTTAAAAGCCGTTCAGTTTGTTGAATCACGCGGTCAATTTCCTCTTGAAATGCTTCAGGTTCTAACACGAGGTGTGTATCAAATTCAATAAATGCAATGTCTTTATTTTGCTGCAGCGCTCGCAATTGTTCGGTTGTTTTTTTGACATGGGAACCGACCATGATGAGGCCACCGTGCGTGCTTTCTTCCTGTATTAAGTCTTGTCTAGTTAATAGTGCTTGATCCTCAACACCGCCAAGCACTTTTGTGAGAGCTGCCGCACTTCTAAATAGAAAGTGCTGACCTGCTTTGATGGCATCTATGAGGGCAATGACAAAGACTTTGACATCGTCATAGTCTACTGCATTTACAACCACTTTTTGAAAATCCTTCACGGTCATCAGCTGATCCTTGATTTGTTCAATACGTAAAGCCCGGATATCTTCTAAAGAAATATAAGTAGTGTTTTCCTTAGTGAACGATCCGTTTGATTTCTCTTCGATCCATTCTCCGAGGTGAGAAGATTGAAATCCGAATGTACGATCCAATGCAAATTCTGTGTCACCAGCAGGAATTAATTCGTGACCTTCCTGTACGTAGTGAATATTGCCAATCGTAAAGCGGCCGCCTTCTTTAAAAAAGGGAAGAAGGATTTCGCCGTCAAATTGGCGGGAGCTTTGCTGTTCAATGGTCGTTCTGAGAATTTCAGTCTCTAGCGGGAAGTGTCCACGTAGGGTGGAGTCCCCCCGGCTGACAATGATGAAATCTTGATCAAGCCGTTCAGCCGTTTTCACAATCGTTGATGCGATCGTTTCATGAAGAACCGCCGTTTCTTTCTCTGTAATACTGCGAGAGTTGGTTAAGATAAAGAACATACGGCTGTCTTCAAGAAAACCAGCTTCAATGCTTTTCTCTGACCAATCGGTGAAAACAGAGACGCCGTGTACGGTTTGAATGCCTGTTGGGTCATCGTCTAATACAATCACTTTATGGTGAAAATGGTTTAGTGCTTGTTCGTATGCTGATTGAATGCGGTCTGAATCCGCTTTCGGAATGGCATTTAGTAACTCAATGCTTTGTTTCATAGAACCTCATCCTTTCTTCACTTCAACATGAGCCATTTTTTCGTAATATTGAACGATCCCACCGTGATCAAGTCCAGACTTTCCGTCCGCTTTGAGGGCGTGGAAGATTTCCAGCAGCTGACTAGAAAGCGGGAGAGGAACGCCGATATCGTGGGCAGTTTCCATGACATTGGTTAAATCCTTTAAGTTGATGTCAATACGTCCGCCAGGCTCAAAGTTTCGTTCTAAAATGAGAGGAACCTTCGCATCGAGTACAGCACTTCCTGCCAGTCCACCTCGGATGGCTTCATACATTTTATCAATCGCAATGCCAGACTTAGCGGCAAGGACGAGTGCCTCGGACATGGCAGCGATATTTAAGTTGACGATGATTTGATTCGCAAGCTTTGCGGTTGTCCCGCTTCCATTTGATCCAACTAATACGACATCTGTGCCCATGGCATAGAGGACATCCTTTACTTGTTCAAAAATCTCTTTTTCTCCGCCCGCCATAATCGCAAGTGTCCCGTCTATCGCCTTTGGCTCTCCGCCACTGACAGGAGCATCGATAAATTCGACCTGATGCTGTTTTGCCAGTGCCGCTAATGCTCTAGAAGTAACAGGTGAAATAGAGCTCATATCTATAATGATCGTGCCAGGTTTTGCTGTAGCCAATATGCCTTGTTCACCTGCTACGACTGCTTCTACATGCTCACCTTTTGGAAGCATCGTGATTATGATATCGCTTTCAGATGCTGCCTCAGCAACTGATGCAGCGGCATTTGCGCCCAATTCTTTTAATGCTAGAACAGCTTCTGTATGAATATCGAAAACAGTCACAGTATGACCGGCTTTTAATAGATTGAGTGCCATAGGTTTCCCCATAATGCCTAATCCAATGAATCCAATTTGTTTTGCCATTTTGTCCGCCTCCTATTTAGAAACCCCTTACAAAAAGCGCTTTCTTTTCTTTTTGTTAGTATATATACTATCAATTTAAATTAATAGTAGGAAATAAACTATTGTTCATTTAATGTACATGACGAAATAGGAATGTGTCAACGGAAAATATGAGAAAAGTCACAAAAAAAGACCGGAAACAGCTCCGGTCTATGGTCGATTATGTTTTATTTTTAGCTACAGCTAATCGAGAACGTTTGACGTTGTCGATTGCATTTGATCCTAATTCTAAAACAGCTGTGACGTACAAAACATCAATAATCACAAGCTGATTAATACGAGAAATCATTGAGTCAGAACGATAGGTTGTTTCTCTCGATGAACTGAGCAGATGAAAGTCGGATTTCTTGGCGAGCTCTGATTTCGGATAGCTCGTAATCGAGGCGACCGTTGCACCTTTTTCCTTTGCAAATTGCACGGCATCAAGGATTTCTCTACTTTCCCCTGAATGTGAGATCGCGACGATAAAATCATGTTCCGTTGCATGTGTTGCAATCATATTCATCATATGAGGATCACTGCATAGACTCACTTCAAAGCCAAGCTGGAGAAACTTATGATAGGCATCTCCGGCAATAAAACTGGAGGCACCTGCTCCAAAGAAGACGGTTTTATGTGCCTGTTTCATTTGCTCAATAAATTGTGTCACAGCTTGGTCTTCTAAAATATGTTTCATATCCTGAATAGAGTTGGTTGTTAACTCTATGACCTTATGTTTAATATCTGCGACACTATCAGATGCTTCGATCTCACCGTATATGGATTGAGGTGTATTGGTCGCAATATCCTGCGCGACATGGACACGAAACACTTGATAGGACTCATAGCCAATTTTTCGCAGAAAACGAAAGATCGTCGTTTCACTTGTGTTGCATTCAGCAGCGAGTGCACTAATCGAATGAAGCACAACTTTCTGAGGGTTTTGTAAAATGTAATTGGCAATCTTTTTCTGGGTAGGGGACAAACTATGAAATGTTGTCCGGATATGACTAAAAATATTCTCTTCTATGATAAACACCACACTTCATCTAACATTCTATCTTAAGCATACAGGAACTTATGAAAACGGTAAACAAACCTCACATGAAAAATAAAGAATAATATGGAAGGAAACACTTCTTTTGGTTCTTTTGTCATGGTATACTCAATTGGTAATAGACAAAAATGGGGGTTTTTACTATGACAATGAAAAAAGGCCTAACGATCAGCCTGCTCATTTTTTCGCTGATTGTTTCATTGTTTGCGCCAGTTGGATCTGCGGATGCCAAACAAGTGAAAAAAGCAAAAGTAAGTACACACTATTATAAAAAGAAAAAAACGTTTAAATATGCACAGGTGAAAAACCTTAGTAAGGCGCATATGAAAACCATCAATCGTGATTTAAAAGATGATATTGCATTCTCTTATTCTACGTACTTGTTCTTAAAGGACGAAGCGAAAAAAGAAGGCATTGGGAAGATCACATACGAGAGATCGTTTAAAACGAAATTTAATAATGGGAAGAAACTAAGTATCCTAAACTATGATTACATGAATGACGGTAGCATGCACGGGGATACGATGGTTACGAGCATGAACTATGTGTTAACAAAGAAAAAAACAAAGCAACTGTACTTTACAGATGTGGTAAAAACAAAGAAAAAGCGTACAAAAGTAAGAGATTATATCTATAACTACACAAAGAAGCATAAAAGTAAATTCTATGCGAATCTGAAAAAAAGCGATATTCAAATCGGCTACGACACGCAGTACCACTTCACGAAAAAGGGAATCGCTGTTGTCTTCCAGCCATATGAAATTTCACCGTACTATGTAGGAATTCCTATGATTCAAGTACCTGCGAAGGTGTATAAATAAAGAAGAGAAACGGCCATGAATTTGGTCGTTTTTTTATACATAAAAAGAGCCCCTGGTGATGAGGCTCTTCTTTTTACATTTATACTTGTTTGGGTGCATCGTTTAGTGGGTGACGGCGTTTGCCGTTGTAGTGGCGGCGCATACGAAAGATTTCAAACTCCGAAAGCTCTGCGCTTTTTCGTTTTTGGGTGCGGTTATCTTTTTTGAAAGAGAATAGTAAGTAGCAGCAAAGTGAAGCGATAATCAATAAAATCATCATATGACATTCCTCCAATTCATCCTATTCTTTAAGTGTAGACAGGGTGAGTGATGTTTATAACTGAAAATAGTTAGCAAATAGCGTTTAGTTCTAAAGGTTTATTCTAGCTGCTTTTTTAGGTCTAAGATACTGGTTGTTTTTAACTATTATATTTCCAGTTATTGCACTCGTCAAGAAGAATTTTTCTGGGGTTGTCTCTATTAGTACGATTAAGTGTCATAAAAGTTTCAGAAAATTGTAAACTTTTATTAAAAAACCGTTCCCGAACAGGAACGGTTGTAAACATGTTTATGCTTTTTCTTCAAATAAACGTGCAATTTCCACGATCACTTCTGACGCTTTCAGCATGTTCTCTACAGAGATGAATTCATATTTACCGTGGAAGTTTTCCCCGCCAGTAAAGATGTTTGGCGTTGGAAGTCCTTTATATGAAAGCTGTGAGCCATCTGTACCGCCGCGGATTGGTTCAATGACAGGTGTCACTGAGCGGTTTTCCATGGCTTCATGAGCGATGTCTACGATATGTTTGACTGGCTCAATTTTTTCTCTCATATTGTAATATTGATCCTGAATGCTAAGGGTGATGCTGTTTTCGCCGTAGACCGCTTTTAAGTCGTTTGCGATTTTTTCAAACAGTGCTTTGCGCTTGTTGAATTTCTCTTTATCAAAATCACGAATAATATATTGCAGCTCTGCTTCTTCTACTTCTCCTACAAACCTTGTGAGGTGGAAAAAGCCTTCGTATCCTTCTGTGTATTCTGGAGATTCATCTGAAGGAAGTTTGTTGTGAAAGAGCATGCCGATCTTTGCAGCACTGACCATTTTGTCTTTTGCTGTCCCTGGATGGACGTTGTTTCCTTTAATTGATACTTTTGCACCTGCGGCGTTGAAGCTTTCATATTGAAGCTCTCCTAGCGGGCCGCCGTCAATCGTATAAGCATAAGAAGCGCCAAAGGCATCAACATCGAATTTGTGAGGTCCTCTGCCGATCTCTTCATCTGGTGTGAAGGCGACACGAATTTTTCCATGCTTGATTTCTGGATGCTCAATCAGGTAATGCATGGCGGTCATAATTTCTGCGATACCTGCTTTGTTATCTGCACCAAGCAGGGTCGTGCCATCAGTCGTGATGAGCGTATGTCCTTGGTATTTTTGTAAATTTGGAAACTGTGCTGGAGATAATACGATATGTAGATCTTCGTTTAACGTGATGTCCCCGCCTTGATAGTTCTCATGAATCTGCGGTTTCACGTTCTTGCCAGTGAAGTCAGTGGCTGTGTCGATATGAGCTAGGAAGCCAATGGTTGGCACTTCTTTGTCTGTGTTAGATGGGATCGTGCCCATGACATAACCGTTTTCATCCATTGTCACTTCTTGAATGCCGATGGATTTCATCTCTTCAACTAGCTGCCTTGCTAGGTTCAGCTGTCCTTCAGTGGATGGGCAGCTCTCTATGTCTGCATCAGACTGTGTATCCACTTTTACATAACTTGTGAATCGCTGGATCATTTCCTCTTTCATCAATACGTCACTCCTTTTGTAGAATATGTTCATTTTATCATGTCTTGAATGCGCTTCATAACAAGAAAGGCTTTCTCTGGCAATTAGAGAGGAAAAAGACCTACTTTTATTTTGCGATGTGCTGAATGGTTCTTTAGGGTGATTTTTTTGGGTGTCTTTTTATTTATAATGAGGACATATAAAATCATCCATTTGTACGTTAATTTGGGAGAAAGGGGTGCGAAAGTTGGATTCTAGTCAAACACTTGCACTCGCTCAAAAGTTCCAGGAAGCTGCTGATGGCATTCGGCAGTCGAAGCAGCTGCTTGAGAATCGGCTGAAGGCAGTTGGATCAGGCTGGCAAGGGGAAGCAAGAGATAAATTTGATCAAAGCTTTGAGGAAACAGTGGCACGCTATGATCAATTTGAAAAGGACTTGCTTGAAACAAGTCAGGAACTGCGGGATGCTGCTGTCAAAATCGAGGAACGTAAAGCTGAAATCGCCAGAATGGAAGAGCTTGAGCGAAAAAGGCGAGAAGAACGGAGAGAAAGAAACCGAGAAGGGAGATGATGTGATGGCGCGTGACATTGTAGTAGATCCAGATCAGCTGACAGGGCTGGCGAATGATTTTGTAGGAGAGCTTTCGGCCATCGAAACAAAGCACCACGATTTACATAGTGAACTGGATGGCCTCATCCTAGGCTGTGATCCCCGTTATCGAAGCTGTTTTTCTGGAGTAGGAGATGCATGGGGTTCTGGACAAGCCTTAATGAGCAAATTGAGCAGTGACGACATTGCCATTCGTCATGCAACGGATAAAATGGTCGAAGCTGATGATATTTTAAGGAAAATGTACAGTCTGTATGATCAATATGGTACACTCACGAGCCTAGCTGGTATTGTGATGATGCAGGCAAAATACTATGGACTTGGCATGACGACCTTTATTAAAGAAAATGGCCGCTATGCTGCGCAGCATTCAAAGCTCCTTCTTGATGTGACCGGACGGGTAGAAGGAACGAGATTTGACCGGTTGGCAAGGATTTGGCTGAGTAAAAAAGAATTATTAAAACGATCCAATTGGTCGATGGCTGACCTTGTCCATAAGAAATTTACGAAATTTTATCCTAGCGATACAGTTGCGTTCACGAACAGTGTACGTGATTTCACAAAAGGAAGTATCAATTGGAAGGACACGGCTGGCATCAAGTCTGTTCTGAAAAATGGTGCAAGGTTTGCGAAAGGAAATGCCATCATTGCAACGGTCGTCACGGGTGCAACAGAAACGGTTGGCTGCGGTCTGAAAATTGCGGAGAACTATGCGGAATTTGGGGATCAGCCAGAAGTTCTCAAGCGTGAAAATGCAAAGGCTGTTGGAAATGCAGTGAATAATACGGTCTTTATTGCAGGCGGATCTGTTGCAGGTGCCGTTGTGGGCGGCGCTCTTGGAAGTTTTGCAGGACCGATTGGAACAGTCGTTGGCGGTGCGATAGGATCAGCAGTAGGTGGCTTTATTGGTGAAAAAGTCGCCAAGCTTACTTCTGGTTTTGCAGAACAGGTCGCAGTGAAATTAAAAGACCCAATTCATGCGGTTGTCGATAAAGGAAAAAAAGCATTTGAACTGGCAGGTCAAGGTGTTAAAGCAGTCAATGACACCATTGATCAAGCAAATCAGGTGATACATAAAGGAATAGAAAAAACAAAAGAAACCGCAGATTCGCTGTTGAAAGGTGCAGGTGATTTCTTGAAGGGCGCATTTTCTTTTGGATAAGGAGAGATCAAGTTGGATCAGCTAAGTCTAAGTATCGAGGAACTCATCTTTAGTTTTTACAGTGAAGGCTATTTTGAGCAAGGGATGTCTTTAAAGGAAGCCTATTATCCAGATGTAGAGGATGAACGTCTTGGGTTTTTATTTGAAATTGCATGTCGCTCTTTGCTGGCAAAAGACGTGCTGGAATTTCGAAATAGACAATACCGTTATAAAGAAAAATACCGGCATTTCATTCAAGCCATGAACGATGCATCACATACCGTGAAAGCTTCAAGGTTTGGTGCATTAGATGAAGAGGTCAGTACGTCCTTTCATACGACTCAGGCAGGTGTGTATTCACACCATACGCTTTATGATCAACAAGTGCATCAGATTCACAAACTAAAAGACGACCAGCAGACTGTGGAGCAAGTGACAACCTTTTTGAACATACACATGAGCGAACACCTTACACCAGTCATCAATTTGAAGGCGGAAGAATTTGAACTGCTGTTAGAACAATCCAGTCAAGGGAATGATGATTGGCCTTCTTTTCTAAATAAAGCAGAGAACCAAGAGCTTGTGCGGGCATTTGTTTCTGATGTAAGGGTCAGAAAAGGAAAAATGGATTCTTTGATGAAGGTCACTTATGATAAAAATAATACGCCGGATGTAGAGTCTATGATATTTGTTATTCCGGGGCAGAAGCATTCTTGGCTAGTGTCGGGCATGAAGGAAAATGAATTTCGGATAGAGACGGCTCATAGGGACGGATTACGTTCTATATTCTAATGGAGAAAAGGAGAATGGCGCTTGAATCCAAGTGAAGTAATAGAAGTGAGGAGCAGACCCTTTCTAAGAGTATGGGCATTCTTAGCAACGGGCGGATTTGGCATCATCGGTATTTGGTTATTTTCAGAAGCTCTTACATTTGAATCGAATTATACGTTGTTTTTATTTTTAGGCGGATTATTAGGCATTGTCTATGGGTGGATCTCTTTTTTGATGATTCTTCCGGCTTTTACGAAGAGGGGAAATGTGATTTTTCGCATTCAGCGAGGAGAGAATGGCGCTGTTTTATACCGGCAACAAACAATCCCTTTTCAAGACATACAATCTATTGATATGCGCAGGCATCGTTACAGTATCAGGGGATTTCTGTTCATGGATGTGCTCATTCGGAAAATTGATGGGAAATTGATCAAGATTCCGGCGTACAGTATTTTAGATGAAGAAGTATTTGAGCAAACGGTGAAACAAAACATTTATCCATATTTACATGAGACTGCCCAAGAGAATTGGAAACAGCAGCATGGTCATGGTGAAAAGCAGAATCAATAGATGTTTTTGCCATCATTCCATGAGGTGAGACGCCACTTTTTTTAAGAAATCGTGTAAGATGTCAGTAAAGACTGAACAATCAAGAGGTGATGAGAGATGGACAAAGAAATGGTAATTGACCTCGTCACAGAACAAATGGCACGAATTCGAAAAGAAAAAGACTATACACAGGACCGCATGGCTGAGGTGCTTGGGCTATCCAAACGGCATTTGCAGCAGGTAGAAAAGAATCGTCTTCGCCTCAACTGGACGCAATCTGCGGCCGTATGTGCATTATTCAGGGATAGTGACATTTTAAAAGGGACACTTGGGGATGATCCGCTTGAGATTTTGGAAGTCGTCGCCCACGATGAATTGCATTTATCTGTTGAACGTACGATTGGCGGAAAGGTTTGGTGGCGGACGTCTGTGAGAAAAGGTACGTTTCGTCTTCAGCAGAATGTGCTAAGTCAGCATTACCGCATCTTAGATGATGAGAATTATCGCTATTATAGTTCCTTTAATAAAGAAGAAGCGAAGCGGCGGTTAGAGGAATTAAGTGAGCTGTCGTAAGCAGAAAAAGAGAGGTCCCTCTATGACAGGGACCTCTCTTTTTTGTGTTGTTTATACTTTCAGAGTGTTTTTCGCCCGAATAAAGGCAACAAGCTGTTTGATTTCTTCATCTGTTAGTGGAACGCCGTCTACATGGATGGTTCCTTCTTTTGCTTCCGTCAGCTCAATTTTGATATCAGAGATTTTGCGTTGTATCTCTGGCTCGTCCGTTCTACCAAGTAAAAAATCAATGGACGTATCATACAAATCAGCCAGCAGTTTCACTGCTTCAAGCGAAGGTCGTCGGTACCCAGATTCGTAACCGGCATAGGTGCTTTTGGCGATACCTAGGCGATCTGCCGTATGCTGGAGAGACCATTTTTTCTTTTTTCTAAGGGTGGTTAAACGATCGAGTATCATACATGAACGCTCCTTTATATACAACAACAGTATATCATATTTTGACAAAGAGTGTACGCGTTATGCGTAATAATTTCTTGATTAATTCGCGTTATGTGACTATAATGGCAATGAAGGTACGCGTAAAGCGTATATTATAGAATAGCACAAGCTGGCTTATAATATGTGTGACAAACGAAGTAATTTTACTGAAAGAGGTGGACCTGTTGAAGAAATTATTGCTTTTAACCACTGGTGGGACGATTGCATCTGTAGAAAGTGAAAATGGTTTAGCTCCAGGTGTTAAAGCTGAGGACCTTTTAAGCTATTTAAACGAAATTAATGCAGACTACACAATGGACACTAAGTCCCTAATGAGTATAGATAGTACCAATATGCAGCCTGAATACTGGGTTGATATCGCAACAGCCATTTATGAAAATTATGATCAATATGACGGATTTGTCGTCACGCATGGTACGGACACAATGGCCTATACATCAGCAGCACTATCGTATATGCTGCAAAATCCTGATAAGCCAATTGTCATTACAGGATCACAAATCCCAATTACGTTTAAGAAAACAGATGCGAAGAAAAACATTACAGATGCGATTCGTTTTGCATGTGACGGTGTTGGCGGCGTATACGTCGTGTTTGATGGCAGAGTCATTCAAGGAACTCGCGCAATCAAACTAAGAACGAAAAGCTACGATGCATTTGAAAGTATTAACTACCCATATATTGCATCGATTGAAAATCATCAAATTGAATACAATAGCAAAGTAAAAAGATCATCAATGAAACCGCTTAAATTAGATGCATCCTTGAACACAGACGTTTGTTTACTAAAACTGCATCCAGGACTGAAGCCTGAGTTTTTAGATTCAATCAAAGGGTTGTACAAAGGAGTCGTCATTGAAAGCTACGGCAGCGGCGGAATTCCTTTCGAAGGAAGAAACCTTTTAGAAAAAATCAACGAATTGCTGGAAGAAGGCATTTCTGTTGTGATCACCACTCAGTGTCTCGAAGAAGGAGAAGACATGAGTGTGTATGAAGTAGGACGTAAAATCAATCAAGAACTGGTTGCTCGTTCAAGAAACATGAACACAGAAGCCATCGTGCCAAAGCTCATGTGGGCATTAGGTAAAACAACAGATCCACGAGAAGTGAAAAAGATTATGGAAACGCCAATCGCAGAAGATTTAGTGATTTAACTATTCTATAGAAAGCAGGTCATACGAGATGGTTCAAGCAACTTATCGTTACGAGAAGGATTTTCTAGGTGAAAAAGAAATTCCCGCAGACGTGTATTATGGTGTTCAAACGCTTCGTGCAAAAGAGAATTTCCCGATTACAGGATATCGCATGCATGAAGAACTCATTCGAGCGTTTGCCATTGTCAAAAAAGCAGCAGCTCAAGCCAACATGGAAGTCGGACGTTTATATGAAGGAATTGGAAATGCGATCGTTCAAGCTTCAGATGAAGTCATTGAAGGCAAATTCCATGAATATTTCATCGTAGACCCGATTCAAGGCGGCGCAGGAACGTCTATGAATATGAATGCCAATGAGGTCATTGGAAACAGAGCCCTCGAGATCATGGGACATCAAAAGGGCGAATACATTCATTTAAGTCCAAACACACATGTGAACATGTCACAATCGACAAATGATTCGTTCCCAACGGCGATCCATATTGCAGTGCTCAAGCAGTTAGACATTTTACTTGAGACGATGCAGGCCATGCATGACGTATTTCAAAAGAAAGCAAAAGAATTCGATCATGTCATCAAAATGGGGCGTACTCATTTACAAGACGCTGTTCCGATCCGTTTAGGACAAGAGTTTGAAGCATACAGCCGTGTGCTGAGCCGTGATATTAAACGAATCAACCAATCAAAACAGCATTTATATGAAGTAAATATGGGTGCGACAGCTGTTGGGACAGGCCTCAATGCAGATCCTCGCTACATTGAAATCGTCGTGAAGAAGCTTGCTGATATTTCTGGACTGCCATTAGTAGGCGCAGAGCACCTCGTAGATGCGACGCAAAATACAGATGCATACACAGAAGTATCTGCTGCCTTAAAAGTATGCATGATGAACATGTCTAAAATTGCGAATGACCTTCGCTTAATGGCATCTGGCCCACGTGCAGGTCTTGCTGAGATTGCATTGCCAGCCCGTCAGCCGGGATCATCCATTATGCCTGGAAAAGTCAATCCAGTCATGGCAGAGCTCATTAACCAAATCGCATTCCAGGTCATTGGGAACGACCACACCATCTGTCTTGCTTCTGAAGCAGGCCAGCTTGAGTTAAATGTGATGGAGCCTGTTCTGGTCTTTAACTTGCTTCAATCTATTAGTATAATGAATAACGGATTCCGCTCATTCACAGATCACTGTTTAGCGGACATCGAAGCAAATGAAAAACGTTTGAAAGAATATGTCGAAAAAAGTGCAGGTGTCATTACTGCGGTAAACCCTCACTTAGGCTATGAAGCCGCGGCTAGAATCGCAAGGGAAGCCATTTTAACAGGACAATCGATCAGAGATCTTTGCCTGCAAAATGATGTGTTAACAGAAGAAGAACTTGATATTATTTTGAATCCTTACGAGATGACAAAGCCTGGTATTGCGGGTGCAGAGCTCCTAGAGCGATAATAATATCAAAAATTTTATTTTATTAATATGTGGAATTGCCTGTGAAATAGAGAAAAACAGGCAATTCACTTTCTTTCGAATTGACACACTTTTTTCACAATATTTTGAAAACGCTTAACGCACGCACAAAGGGAGGAAACAAAATGAAAACACCACGTCTACCGTCTATTTTAGAAGTCGTGTCTGTACTTGGCTTATTTTTAGCAATTGTTTTATCATTCACTCTTTACTTCAAACTAGATATTCAGCTAGCATTGTTTATCTCATGGTTTATGGTCATTGCTTTAGGGATTCGTTTAGGGCATTCATACAAAGACCTTCAAAATGCGATTACAAAAGGGATATCGAATGGTTTAGAGGCTGTTTTAATCTTAATTGCAGTAGGTGCACTTGTTGGTACATGGATTGCCGGCGGTGTTGTACCCACGTTAATTTATTACGGACTGGAATTTATTCATCCTAATATCTTCTTATTAGCTACACTTGTCATCTGTGCGATTATGTCCGTTGCAACAGGAACCTCTTGGGGTACAGTTGGAACAGCAGGGATTGCGATGATCGCAATTGGTGAAGGATTGGGTATCCCATTACCGATCGTAGCTGGGGCTGTTTTATCTGGTGCTTATTTTGGTGATAAATTATCTCCTTTATCTGATAGTACTGTGCTCGCTTCCTCTCTTTCAAAAGTGGACGTGCTGGCGCATGTAAGAGCCATGATGGTCTTATCCATACCAGCCTTTGTGATTACAGCGATTATGTTTACGGTTACAGGTTTTATGTATGGCGGACGCAACATTGATCAAGGTAAAGTAGAATTTTTGAAAAATGCCCTTCAAGATACATTCACAATCAACATTTGGATGATCATCCCAGCAGTAGTGGTTGTATTACTGCTCGTATTTAAGAAACCTTCAATGCCTGTTATCGCTATTGGTGCCCTTCTTGGTGCAGTCTGGGCAATGGCATTCCAAGGAATGAACCCGGCAGATGCGCTTGGAACAGCTTATAATGGCTTTTCTATTAATTCAGATGTAGATTTCTTAAATACGCTGTTAAATCGTGGCGGTATTGTGAATATGCTTGGATCGCTAGTGGTCATTATTCTCGGACTTGGTTTTGGTGGCGTTCTTGAATATCTCGGCGTCTTAAAAGTAATTGTCGCTACTTTCGAGAAGAAATTATATAATGCAGGAAATGTAACCCTGTCTACACTTGTTGTTGCATTCTTCGCAAATATCTTCGGCTGTGCGATGTACGTTTCATTAATTCTTACACCGAAAATTATGGAAAAAAGCTATGATAAATTGAAAATAGACAGACGCGTTCTATCTAGAAACGCTGAAGTCGGTGGAACAATGACGTCTGGTATGGTTCCGTGGTCAGATAACGGAATTTACATGGCAGGGATTCTAGGCGTCTCGACATTCTCTTATTTACCATTTATGTGGTTGAGCTTTGTTGCCATTGGTCTTGCCATTATCTACGGATATACAGGAAAATTCATTTGGTACGTCAAAAATCAACAAGACTCAGAAGAATCGGCATCATAAGCCGCTGCAAAAGCCGCCCCTCCCCCGGGCGGCTTTTGTTTGTCCTAGGACCGTAAGACTATGTGTGTTTCCAGAAGGGTGGTTGTGTATTTTGACCCCCTATAAAAGAGGTCTTAAGGTGTGGTATGAAGCAGATTGAAAGCATATTTATACCATAAAAAGGGCACAAATCCCTATTCAAACATGAGTCTTTGAACCTTATAATAACAATATTGGAAAAAGTGCGATTCACCATTACGCTCGTTTAGAGGGACTCTAAGCAGCGTTTTTATTTTTGACAGGAGGAGGAACCCATATGAGCTTATCGGATATGCTGTCTGCCCTTAACGGTGGCATTTCAAATAAAAAGGCAGAGATCGAAGAGAAAATTGCTCGACTCAAAAAGGCAAAAAGTAAGGTTGAACGTGAACAAGATGCCGCAGAAACAGACCTAAAACAAATCAAGCAGCCAAAGCTTGGGGCCTCTTGGAAAGGTGAGCGGAGCCAAGATTTCAAATCAGAGCGAAATGAAGCGCATGATGCGCTGCAAACGATCGTAAGCGATAAATACCCACGCTACGTGAGCCGAATCGAATTCAAAATCAGTACACTAGAAGCAGAGCAGGCTGCCTTATCCTTTGCCAGCTCTTTAGCTGGAGATGCCGCACGTTTGGCTGAAAAAGGAGAAGACGCAGTAGAAGACGCAAAACGCTTGATCTCAAAAGCATGGAGCAGCTTGTAAGCGAGCTTCATGCTGAACAAATCTGGAGGATATCATAATGGGACAAATTAAGTTAAACTACCAAACAGTGATGGATAAACTAGATGAAGTCTCCCAAGCAGTTGAAGCTTTAACAATGAAAAAAGCAGCAGATAAAGCTGGTGAAAACAGCCTTGAATTTGTAACCAAATGGACGTCACGTGAAGCAGAGGTGGGCGAAATGGTCTCAAGCTTTAAAGAAGCCTTGATCAAAAACGTTCAGGATACACGCTCAAATGTGAAGACGCTAAAAGAACAGGATGAAGCGATTGCGGCAAAATCATAAGCCCCAATCGTTTTATTGATAGCGTAGCTGAGTACGATGTAAAATATAGTCTTAAAGACTCATATATAATTCGGGATTTATGACCTTAGATTATTCCGTTTTTCTTCCAAACACCATGTTAAAAGGACACCTTTTCCCTATTTAAGCCTAAGGCTTTTCGCCTTATACTATACTTAATGAAAGCGAACGATAGAAATGTCAGGACTGGAAAAAGCAGATGATCTGCTCGGTTTCAAAAATGCTGACGCCGTGCTTTCTTATGAGGTCTAATAGAGGTGGATGACATGAGTTTATCCGAGATGCTGCACCATCTGCATATGGGGATTGAAAACAAACGTGCAGAATTTGACGAAATGATCTCTCGGTTAAAGACAGCCAAAAGTAATATTCGAACAGAACAAGATCTTGCGCAGTCTGACATAAAGGAAATCAAGAAGCCTGCTCTAGATTCGTCATGGAAAGGTGAGAGAGGAACGGACTTTCACCGTCATCGGAAAGAAGCCTTTCACGTGCTGCACGACATTGTGAACAATGAGTATGAAACCTATATTACGGAGATAGACCAAAAAATTATGCACTTTGAGTTGAAAAAAATGGAACTCGCTGTCGCCAGTAATTTTGCAGGAAGAGCCCAAGATGTGATGGAAAAAGGCGAGGATTTTGCAAAGGATGTCAAACATTTAATTGAACGGGGCTGGAAAGCTCTTTAATAAAATAAACGAAACAGCCGGCTGAACAAGCGGCTGTTTTTTTGATTTAGTCACATCCACCGCTACCACCAGAATCACCACCGCAGGAGGCATCAGAAGCGTTATGTGTATACGAATCAGTATAGTTACTGGTTGTTGAACTGTGATGTGCTGAATGCTTAGAAGATGAACGCTTATCTTTTGGTGTAAACATGTGGGCGGTAATGGCGCCTAAAGAAGCTAGTATGATGATGATAACAAACATGATGTATCCCTCCTCTTGTTTCATATTCATACGTTTGAGCCATAACAAAGTTCCCCGTCGGAAAGAAAAACTGGGCAAAGAGTTCTATTTTCGTTTATGATGATAGGCAAAAGTAATTGACCAAGGGAGGGGAGTCTATGTTATCTCTACGTCAGGAGGAGCTGTTGAGGCGGTTAATGCAGGCAGAGCAGGAGCTGACAGGTGAAGAAATTGCACGCCTGATAGGCGTCACATCACGAACAGTTCGAACAGATATGAAAGCGCTTAAATCGATATTAGAAGCACATGGGGCAACACTTCATATGAAACGTGGAGCAGGGTATACATTGACTGTCGAAGATTATGGAGCATTTCGTACTTTTTTGAAAAACTCAATGAGAGAAAGAAATGAAAAAAAGAATCAAGTCATTCCAGATCAGCCGGAGGATCGTATCTCTTATTTATTGAGAAGGCTTTTATTGTCCGAAGACTATATGAAATTAGATGAATTGGCCGAGGAATTATTTGTGAGTGAATCTACTGTGAAAAATGACCTGAAAGCAGTCAAGCATATTTTCTCTTTACATGGCCTCTCTGTTGCACACCGTCCTAAATATGGACTGAGGCTGACTGGAGATGAAATGAAATTAAGGTATTGTCTAGCTGAGCATGTGTTTCAGCAGGAGCATCCGAACCCTGCCCTTTTACCTGAAGAAACATATCAATTGATTCAAGATATGGTGCGTTCACGTACAAAGGCAAGCGGCCTTCATGTGTCAGAGATCGGTTTAAGCAACTTAGTGACACATATCGCCATTGCGTGCAAACGAATTGAAGAGAAAAAATTGGTCATGATGCCGGAAGGAGAACTCAAAGATATTCAAACACAGCCCGCTTTTCAAGTGGCGAGGCAAATGGCAGAAGATATGCGTCACGTACTCGGTATAGATTTTCCATTATCTGAAATGGCCTATATTGCGATTCATTTAATGGGGGCAAAAATGATGGCGTATGGAGAAACGGGCCACACGCTATTTCACATGCTTGATGAAGAGCATTTCCGTTTAACTCACCAATTACTTGGTTATGTCGAAGTGCACATGTCACTTGATATTCAGACAGACAAGGAATTGATTGTGGGACTAAGTCTTCACCTGAGATCAGCGATTCATCGGTTCCGATATGATATGAACATCCGTAACCCCTATTTATCGGACATAAAAAGGCATTATCCGATTGCTTTTGAAGCAGGTGTCTATATGGGAAGATGGTTGAAGGAAAAAGAGAATGTAGAGATTCATGAAGATGAAATCGGATATTTGGCGCTGCATATTGGTGCTGCCATAGAGCGGACAAAAACTCAGACTGTGAGGAAAAAATGCTTGATTGTGTGTGCAACGGGTGTCGCGAGCAGTCAGCTTCTTCTCCATAAGTTGAAGGCCGCCTTTAGCGAAAGGCTAGAGATTGCTGGAACTGCAAGTGTCAGTGACCTTTTGTCGTATGACTTGAGAAGTATCGATTTGATCATTAGTACCATCCCGCTTCAGAACACATTACCTGTGCCAGTGATTGATGTACATACGATCCTCAGTGAAGACGATATGTCGAGGCTGAAACGATTTGTACATGGATCACAAGAAATGGGGGTCTTGCGATATATCAGTCCGAAGATGACTTTTTTTCAGCAAGATCTACAAACAAGGGAAGAGGTTCTTCAATTTTTCGTGAATGTATTGCAGGAACAAAACCGAATCCCGGATGATTTTGAACAGCTATTGCTGGAAAGAGAGGAAGTGTCACCTACGTCGTTCGGTCATTTGGTCGCGATCCCTCACCCAATCAAACCGGCAACAGAGGATACGTTTTGTGCGATCTGTACGTTGAGAAAACCAGTGCTGTGGGGCGACGATCGGGTACAGGTCGTCTGTTTGTTAAGTATACAGAAGACGTATCAGAAAGAATTGCAGTCACTCTATCAATTTCTTGTGCGTTTGACAGAGCAGAAGGAAGTGGTGGAGCAAATCATCAAAGCTGCTTCATTTGAAGAACTGACGGCGGCGCTGCACGTGTTGGAACAGCCAGATGAAAAAAAAGGACACCCATTTCCGCATCTGTGAGGAAAAAGATTAGATGTTAATGAAAGCGCTTTTAAAATAACATCAAAAAGGAGGATGATCACGAGTTTTTGTAAAGGGGGAGACGGATCATGAGCTTTAAAGAGAGAGCGGCCGACGTCATGGGACATGTCGCTTATCGTATTACAAATCAGAAATATATTATGGCGATTAAGCAAGCATTTGTCACATTAATGCCAATCATCATTACGGGGGCTTTTGCTGTACTGGTCGCAAATATGATCATGAGCCCGGAAACGGGGCTTGCCCATTTTGAGATATTCAGGTTTTTAGCAGAGCTTCAGCCAATTATGAAGGCAATCAATTATGCCACGCTGAACTTTTTAACGATCGGGGCTGTGTTCCTCATCGGGATTGAGCTCGGGAAAATCAATGGACATAAATCGTTATTCCCAGGATTAATGGCATTGATTTCATTTATATCCGTTATTCCGACGACACTTCTTCTTGAAGTCGATGGATCGATGCGTGAGGTTGTTGATGTGCTGGCGAGGCAATTCTCCGATCCAAAAAGCTTATTTTTGGGTATGATCATTGCCATCGTCTCTGTAGAGATTTTTTGTAAGCTTACCGAGGTGAAGTGGCTGCAAATTAAGATGCCAGATTCTGTTCCATCAAATGTGGCGACGTCTTTTTCTTCACTTTTCCCATCAATTATTACGATTACTATCATTAGTTCATTCGGGTTTGCGTTTCACCGTGTGACAGGCATTTATTTGCATGAAGCGGTGTATAACGTCGTGCAGCGTCCGCTTGAAAGCGTTGTGCAGGGACTGCCTGGTATTTTAACGTTAATGTTTGTGGCTCAATTTTTCTGGGTGATCGGTATTCATGGCAACCAAATGATTAAACCGATCCGCGAGCCGCTGTTATTAGGATCAATAGCAGTGAATATGACAGCATTTCAAGAGGGAAAAGAGATTCCAAATATTATCACGATGCCATTTTGGGATGTGTATATGAGCATTGGTGGCTCGGGTGTGACGATTGGTCTGTTGATCGCCATTTTTATAGCAGGAAGAAGGGAAGAGATGCGTAGCATTGCCAAGCTTTCATCAGGACCTGGACTGTTTAACATCAATGAACCAGTTATTTTCGGATTACCTGTCATGTTGAACCCTGTGATGGCGATCCCGTTTATCGTCACACCACTCGTGACAGGTACGATTGGTTATATCGCAACCGCTACAGGTTTTGCCGGGAAAGCGGTGGTGATGGTGCCGTGGACGACACCTCCGATTGTGAATGCTTGGCTGTCTACCGCTGGCAGTATGGGGGCTGTCATCACACAGCTCATCTGTATTGTTGTCGCTGTTTTCATCTATTTACCTTTTGTCCTCTTATCCAACCGGAAGCCAGAAGCAGCACCTGATTCAGAATAGAAGGAGGGCTCATGAATGAACATGCAATTTAGATGGTATGGCAAAGAAGATCCTGTCTCCCTTTCATATATTCGGCAAATTCCCGGCATGAAAGGGATTGTCAGTGCAGTCTATGATGTGCCGGCTGGTGATCTGTGGCCGGAGGAAAGTATTGCTCATTTAAAAGCGGAAATCGAACGTCACGATCTTGCTTTTGAAGTCGTAGAAAGTCTCCCGATCCATGAAGATATTAAGCTGGGAAAGCCTAGCCGGGATGTTTATATCGAGCATTATCAAGAAAATATCCGCAGATTAGCAAGGCATGGTGTGAAGGTCATTTGTTATAACTTCATGCCAGTCCTTGATTGGACACGAACACAGCTCGATTTCCCACTAGCTGATCAATCGACGACCCTTGTTTATTTTCAGCATCAGCTTGAACAGATGGATATAGAAAAAGATCGATTTTCCTTACCAGGATGGGATACGTCTTATACGCAGGAAGAAATGAGAAAGTTGATGGCTGCATACAGGGCATTGGGTGCAGAAGGGTTGTTTGAGAACCTAGACTATTTCTTGGGAAATATCCTTCCAGTTGCAGCGGAAGAGAACATGAACATGGCACTGCATCCAGATGACCCTCCTTGGAACATATTTGGTCTGCCCCGCATTGTCAGCTGTGAAGAACAAATAGATCGTATCCTTCAGCTCGATGAACGCTCACAGCATGGACTGACCTTTTGTTCCGGTTCCCTAGGCTGTAATGCGAAAAATGATGTTCCTTCACTTGCGAGAAAGTATGCCAAAAAAGGGCGTATACACTTTGCTCATTTACGCAATGTCAATTTGTATGAAAACGGTGATTTTGAAGAGTCGGCACACCTGTCGTCAGCAGGTAGCCTCGATATGGGAGCGATTGTGAAGTCATTGTTTAAGGAAGGATTTGCTGGCTATGTCCGGCCAGATCATGGACGAATGATATTTGGTGAGACGGGCAGACCAGGCTATGGATTATACGACCGAGCACTTGGAGCTATGTATTTACAAGGGATGTGGGAAGGACTTCAAATTCACACGAAGAAAGGTCAGGTGGCAACATGAACAAAATCGACATACCCAATGACTTTATTCTAGGTGCTGCGGCTTCTGCTTGGCAGACGGAGGGTTGGAAAGGGAAGAAACCGCATCAGGATTCGTATATAGACCTTTGGTATAAGGAGGGGTATCACGTATGGCACGAAGGATACGGACCAGTAGGAGCAACGAATTTTTACGAGCGCTATCCTGAAGATGTAGCCCTTATGAAGGAAATTGGGTTATCTCATTACCGGACATCGATCAATTGGTCGAGGTTTCTCATAGATTACGAGAATGGCATTGTAGATGAGACCTATGCTCGTTATATTGATGATTTCATCAATGAATTACTTGAAGCAGGTGTAGAGCCGATGTTTTGCTTAGAGCATTATGAGCTTCCTGCCGTTTTGCTTGAAAAGTACGGCGGTTGGTCATCTAAACATGTTGTCGAGCTGTTTGTTCTGTATGCAGAAAAGGTGTTTGAACGCTATGGAGATCGGGTCAAACATTGGTTTACCTTTAATGAACCAATTGTTGTTCAGACTCGTGTGTATCTAGATGCTATTCGTTATCCTTTCGAGCAAAATACGAAGAAATGGATGCAGTGGAACTATCATAAAGCCTTGGCGACAGCAAAAGTGGTGAAGCTTTTTCAGGAAATGGGCTTGAAGGAATCAGCCGGTGCAAAAATTGGGGTCATTCTCAATCCAGAAGTGACGTATGCGAGATCGACTGCTCCGCATGATCAAGAAGCGGCCCGCATGTATGATTTGTTTTTTAATCGCGTGTTCTTAGATCCCTCCATTAAAGGCGAGTATCCAGAAGAACTGCTTGATGTATTGAAAAAGCATGACATTTTTTTCGATGCAACGGAAGAAGAGCTTCAGCTCATTAAAGATCATACAGTCGATGTGGTCGGTCTTAATTTATACTATCCGCATCGCGTTAAGGCACCTAGCAAGGCTTGGAACGAAAACACACCGTTTCATCCATCTTATTATTACGATCTATTTGAGCTCCCAGGGAGAAAAATGAATCCATTCAGAGGCTGGGAAATCTATCCGAATATCGTCTATGATATGGGTATGAGAATAAAAGAAGAATACGGCAATATCGAGTGGTTTGTGGCTGAAAACGGTATGGGGGTCGAGCAGGAAGAGCGGTTTAAAAAAGAAGACGGCATCATTGATGATCAGTACCGAATTTCATTTATCAGCCAGCATTTGAAAAAAGCCCTCCAAGCGAAAAAAGAAGGTTCAAACTGTAAGGGATATATGCTCTGGGCTTTTACGGATAATGTCTCGCCGATGAATGCATTCAAGAATCGCTACGGATTAGTAGAGATCCAACTGGAGAATGAACGGAATCGTCAGATGAAAGCGTCAGGGTACTGGTACAAAACATTAATCCAAACGAGGAAATTAAGGGATGAACCAGATGTCATTTATCAATAGGAGTGATGGGATATGAAGCGAATCATTCTCGCTTGTGCAGCAGGAATGTCGACGTCGATTGTGGTATCTAAAATGAAGGCAGCCGCAGAAGGAAAAGGGCTGGATTATGAAATTTATGCGATACCTGAAGGGGCGATTGCGGACGAATTAGAAGAGCATGGGGACGATGTAAAGGTCATTTTGCTAGGACCGCAAGTTAGCTTTATGAGAAAGGCAGCAGAAAAAACAGCGGCACCTTATCATATACCTGTCGATGTGGTAAATGTCAGATTATATGGAACAGCGAACGGAGAAAAAATTCTAGAACATGCTCTGAAACTAGCAAATGAATCTTGAGCAATCGGAGGAGAAGCAGATGACGGTATTAGAGGAAATGCAGGGAGCGGCCTTTCAAATCATTGCCCATGCAGGTGAGGCACGAAGCCATTATGTAGAAGCCATTCGTCTAGCAAGAGCGGATGACTTTGAAGCAGCGCAGCAGTTGATTGAAAAAGGGGAGGAAGCGTTTCGAAGCATCCATGACCTGCACTTGTCACTGATACAAAAAGAGGCGGCAGGGGAACAGCTTCCCTTTTCTTTACTGCTCATACATGCAGAAGACCAAATGCTCACAACAGAGACCATCCATCTGCTTGCCATTGAAATGATCGAAATGTGTAAAAAAATGAATACCCTGTCAAAATAGATATCAGTTATTAACCAATTTCTGTTATAATCATTCGGTAGATAAAGAGAAAGCAGGATTGGTGAATGAAAAAAACATGTATGTGGCTTGCAGTTGGTTTAGTCATGCTGCTCATTTCGGGCTGTATGGGTACGAAACAGCAAACAGAAGGAAACCAGCAAGCCATCAAAGAGGTAAAGGGTCAAGTACAAACGAAAGAAACAACAGAAACGCAGCAAATTGAAGCGGCAGAGATAGACAAACAAAACTGGATTCAGCAAAAGGAACCCGTTGCGCTTCCAATCTTGATGTATCACAGTATTTCCAGCGGTAATTCGTTACGTGTGCCAAAAAGCGAATTTGCGGCTCATATGAAATGGCTGAAAGACAACGGCTATGTCACGCTGTCGCCGAAAGAGGCATATCAAGTTCTCGCGACCAATTCGACACCAAGTGAAAAGTATGTTCTTATCACATTTGACGATGGATACACGGATAACTACACAAAGGCATTTCCGATTTTAAAAGAATATGGAATGAAAGCCACGATTTTTATGATCGAGCAGTCCATTAGCCGTCCGCATCATTTAACCGATGCTCAAATGGATGATATGATGGCGCATGGTATTTCAATAGAGAGTCACACCATTCATCATTTAGAACTCAATCGTTTAACACAGAAGCAGCAGGAAGAAGAATTAAAAGGATCGAAGGTATTCTTTGACCAGCGGTTTTCTCAACAAACGATCATGGTCAGCTATCCGGTCGGTCGCTATAACGAAGACACACTGAAGCTGGCGAAGGAAGCAGGATATGAAATGGCTGTGACCACTGAACCAGGACATGCGAAAAAGGAACAAGGCATGATGTCCTTACACCGCCTTCGCATTTCACCAGGACTTTCACCCGAAAGCTTCGGCAGGCTGATAGAGGGAAATTGATCAATATTAGATCACAGATGTTTCACATGAAACATTTTACGACACGTTTCGTGGAGATGCTTTGTGGATCGACAACATCATAGGGCTTGAGTACACATCTAGGTATATTCTTAGACGTGATCGTCACACATAATGTTTTTTAAATGATGTGAAAAGGGAGAGAGCAAAGATGTCAAATTTTCTTGGAATTGATCATGTCCAGTTAGCTGCCCCAAAGGGGAGTGAAGAGAAGGCACGTTTGTTTTTTGGGGAGATTCTAGGAATGAAGGAAATACCTAAGCCTGTTCACCTAGCAAAGCGTGGTGGTGTTTGGTTTCAGTGTGGCAATCAACAGCTTCACATTGGCATTGAAGATCAGTTTCAAGCAGCGAAAAAAGCTCATCCAGCTTTTCAAGTAAAAAAATTATCAAATTTAAAAGAGACATTAATGAAACATCATATTCTTATAAAGGAAGATCAGCCGTTAGATGGAGCCATCAGGTTTTATGTAGATGATCCATTTGGAAATCGAATTGAATTTTTAGAGAGACTGTAGAAAATAAATCTTGTGAGAAACAATAAGGATGTCGAGAAAATCTCGACATCCTTATTTTATGAAAGTATGTTATTGATAAACAGGATAACCCGTTATCTTTATATCTTTTCCGAGTGGTTCAAGAGAGAGTTGATCCAGTTCAATTGCATCACTCATGAGGCGTATGCCTTCGCCTCCGAAAAAAGAAGGAGAGAGTCGACCGCCAATGAGCTTGGGTGCCATGTAGATGACGAGTTTATCGACAAGCTGCTGTTCTAAAAATGAGGCATTGATTTGTCCGCCGCCTTCAATCATCAGGGAGGAGATATTTCTTTCTCCAAGCACTTGAAGCACTTCTTGCAGGGGCACCCGCGTGTCGCTGTCTGTCATGAAGACACGGACGCCAGCTGCTTCTAAAGCGGCTCGTTTTTCCTCATCGGCTTGTTTTGTTGTAAAGACCCATGTTGGCGCCATTTGATCTGTGACCACCTTTGCTGTCAGCGGGATAGACAGCTTAGAGTCTAAGACAATTCGAATTGGATGATGACCGTTTGGAATCCGTGCTGTTAATGAAGGATCGTCGTGAATGACGGTTTGCGCACCGACCAAGATGGCATCGTTGATACTGCGAATGTGATGTGCATCATAACGGGACGTCTCTGATGTAATCCACTTGCTGTCAGACGTAGCAGATGCAATTTTTCCGTCTAACGTAATGCCCGCTTTGAGCGTCACGAAAGGTGTTTTTTTCGTAATAAAGTGATTAAATACTTCATTCATCAGAATGGATTCCTGTTCAAGTACGCCCGTGATAACTTGTATGCCAGCGTCTTGTAAAATGGCAATCCCGCGGCCAGCGACCAGCGGATTCGGATCAAGTGCCGCCACGACAACAGTTTCGACGCCAGCTTTCACAAGTGCTTCAGCGCATGGGCCTGTGCGGCCATGATGGGAACAAGGCTCTAGTGTCACATAGATCGTGGCACCTTTTGCCTTATCTCCAGCCATTTTGAGCGCATGGATTTCTGCATGTGGTTCGCCGGCCTTCATATGCGCCCCGACCCCAACAATTTCATTTTCTCGCACAATCACAGCCCCGACGAGCGGATTGGGAGATGTCTGACCTTTCATTGCTTCGGCATTTTCAAGGGCTAGTTTCATATATCGCTCATGATGTGGCAATCGTACGCACCTCTTGATCCGCCTTCATATGGCCTGAGCGGTTAATTTTTGTCTGCAAGTATTTCTCATTGAACTCAGAGACATCACCCCAAAGTGGAATCCGTCCAGAAAGAGAAAGGCCTGCATGACTGATAGCATCGGTCTTTTTCGGATTATTGGTGATAAGTCTGACTGGTTTTGTACGCAATGTTTGAAGAACAGCAATCGCTTCTTCATATTGACGTGTATCATCTTCAAAGCCCAGTGCTTCGTTTGCTTCTACTGTATCGTAGCCGTTTTCTTGCAAGATGTAGGCCATGGCTTTACTGAAAAGACCGATCCCGCGTCCTTCATGGTTGGCTAAATAAAACAGTGCGCCTGCTCCATTGTCCTCAATCATTCGCATAGACTGTTTCAATTGGAACCCGCAATCGCAGCGTTTGCTTCCGAAAATATCGCCGGTGTGGCAGATGGAATGCATGCGGATCAGCGCTTCATCAGCATGTTCGAAATCTCCGTAAACAAGGACACTTGATTGCTGGTGATCTGCAAGCTCACGGGAGGAAAGGCTTTCGATTAAAGCTTCATCTGATAATGGTTCTTTCCCGTCATCTTTTAACCATGAATACCAGTTAAACATGACCGTTCTACCGTCTAAATTCACTGGCAGTTTAATAGGTCCAGTGATATATATAAATCCGTCTTCTTGCTGTACTCGTTTGATTTTATCTTTTAAAATGGCTGTTTTAACCTCTGTGTGTTTGTCCATATTCTGCACCTTCTTTTTTGTCTGTTTCTTCAATCTGTAAACGAACGAGAACGCCAAATGGATCAATAAATTCGTTACTTTTTCCTGTCGTGTTCATGTGAACGCCTGCTTTTGTCAGACGTTCGACGACGGATGTTCTATCGTCTTCTTTTGGGAAAACCAGTGTATAGCTTCTAATTCCTGAAAAACGTGGATCTATGGCTCCTTTTCTCCCTCGTCCCCATGCATTAAAGGCAAGGTGGTGATGATAGACGCCACCAGCAACGAATAAGCTGGCTGGGGGAGCCATTCGGATATGAAAACCGAGCGTGTTCACATAAAAGGAATCGGCTTCTTCTGGGTTGAGATGGAAATGCAAGTGTCCCATGACTGTACCAGCCGGGAGTCCTTCCCAGGTGGAATCAGCGGCTTCTTGCAGGAGACCATCTCCATCAAGCGGAGCATTTCCGCCACCTTTCACTTCTCCATGCTCACCTACCCATATGTCCTGAGGACGATCAGCATAAATTTCGACGCCGATGCCATCTGGATCACTTAAATAAATGGCTTCACTGAAAAAGTGATCGCTTGCTCCAATTAAAGGATAGCCTTTTTTGAGCACATGCGCCAGCCATGTGCCCAGGTTTTTTCTGGTAGGTAATAAAACCGCAAAATGATAAAGTCCTGGCTCATGATCCGGCTTCTCTTTCAGCTGCACATCTTCTTTCAGCACAAGGATTGGTTCCTTTGCGTTGCTGCCAAGCGTGACAGTAGAATCCGTCTGTTCTAATAAAGTAAAACCTAAAATGTCTGTATAAAAAGGCAAAGAACGCTCAAAGCTGGACACATGTAATTCTGTTACACCTAATCTTACCTGCTCTATTGTATTCAAAGCTCGGTCATCTCCTTCATGTTATATGCATCTGCATGTTCAATGGTTTATTGAAAATTGATAAAATGATTACCTTGTTACTTTTAGTAACTAAACTATATAATAGTTAGTGACTTATTTCAAGTAATTAATTATGTTATAATGAAAAAAAGTAGAGAAAAGCAGGAGGGAGTAAAGTATGGCTCAAGTAGATGGCTGCCCAATTACAGATGCCATGGAGATTTTAGGGAAGAAGTGGGTGATTCTCATCATCAATCAGCTTTTGACAGGGCCAAAACGTTTTTGTCAGCTAGAAAATGAAATGAACATCAGCGGACGGTTATTATCAGAAAGGCTGAAAGATTTAGAAGCTGAAGGCCTTGTTGAGAAAAAAGTATATCCCGACATTCCCGTGCGGATTGAATATGAACTAACAGAACAAGGAAAGAAAATTGAACCAGTCATACGGGAAATGTATGCTTGGTCTTTAGAGCGAAAAAATAGTGAAAAGGGTGAACATGTCCCTTCTTAATCGATTTCGATCAGTGTCCCTGATCGATTTTTTTTGTGATTTTCCAGAAATCTAAGTCAATAGTATGAAAAATGATGTTGACAATAATTTCATTCATCATATAATATCAAGGAGAAGAGGGTTCTTTTCCCTGTAATGGAATGGGGAGGTTATGCCATGGTATCATGAATGGGACAGATTACCTAAACCGTGTATCACTACATCATGTAGCAACAGACATCTTTGACTTGTCGAAAGCAAAGATTTATTTTTTGAACTCAATTGATAATGATTATCATAATCATTTATGGGTGTGATTCATACGCTGATAAAGGTTATTTTTTTTATTGTCTATTGAGAATAATTATCAATATCATTTAGGAGGATATATATGAAATCACTTCGTTCAGCATCACACGTCTTATTATTCTTTAGCTTTGTTCTATTGTTTGCTCTAGCCCCGGTTAGCTCTGCCTCAGCAGCAGGCTTAGCAGATGGTCAATATTCAGCACAATATGTGGTATGGAAAGCAGACAGTGATTCAACGTCAACAGCAAATACGTATTTTGAAAAACCAGCTAAGCTTGTTGTGAAGGACGGAAAAATCAAAGCGCAAGTCACGTTAACGAACAGCTCTTGGATTACAAGCTTTAAAACCCTCGATCAAGGTGTCTACAAAGATGCGAAGGTGATCAGTACAAACACAGCTGTTAATAAGAGAACGGTAGAGTTCAATGTCAACAGCCTGACAGATGTTGTACCAGCAAAAGTGAGTGTGACTGTACCGGTCATTGGATATACAGGCAATTACGATATTCGCGTCAAGTTTGATGCAGCAACTGTTCAATAAAAAGGGAGGAAATTCATTTGATGAAAAAATGGATCAGGATGCCAGCCTTCATGGCTGCATTGCTGCTGGCACTTATACTGCCTTTTTCAAATGCACAGGCTGCCTCATTAAATGATGGTACATACTCCGTCAATTACACTGTGATGAAGGCGGAAGGAACTGCAGTTTCGATGGCAAATGATTACTGGCTGAAGCCGGCAAAAGTGATCGTGAAAAATGGCAAGCTAACGGTTCAAATGACCATTAAAAACAGCAGCTGGGTAACGGAATTTAAAGTGCCGGGAAATGGCGGCTATGTCGATACGACGGTTCTATCAACGAATAAGAAAGCCAATACAAGGCTTGTTCAATTCCAAGCACAGAGTTTGTCTAAACCAATCAAGTCAAAAATCCATGTCACAGTCAAATCGGCTGATTATGATCATGACTATACCATCCAACTGAAATTCGATGAAAGCAGCATCAAGTCACTTTCTTCTGACAGTTCAAAAGAAACAGCAGGTGCAGCAAAACATCAAGAATCATCAAAGGAAACAACCAAAACAACTGATTCATCCACCAAAACAAAACAAGAAGAAAATCCTCAAACTGGTGATACAAGCCAGATGGGATGGCTCCTTGTGCTTGTCTTATGTTCAGGCGGGTTTTTAGCGAGAAAGTGGATCATCAAGCATTAACGGAAGGAAGTGTCATCTTTTGAAACGTCTTTTTCATCTACAGACAGCTATTCTGCTCGTTTTATTCAGTTTGTTGACTGCGTTTCAGCTGCCTCAAGGAACGGCTCAGGCGGCATCATTGGTTGATGGTGAATATACGGCCGGATTCACCATTTTAAAAAATGGCAGCACTGAAGCATCCATGATGGATACGTATACAGAAAAGCCAGCTAAGCTCATCATCGAAAATGGCAAGACGACTGCCTATTTGACGCTGAAGCAAAGCAAAGAAATCACAGATTTCAAGGTCGAACAAAATGGCTCTCTCGTCACCACTGAAACGGTCAGTGAAGATGAGACAGCGAATACGCGTGTGATCAAATTTGATGTAGCCGATGTATCAGCCAAATTAAATGGCTGGGTCAAAATTTACTGGGACTTAGGAGGCTTTATTTACGATGAGGCGTATGACGTACAGATCGCTTTCGACGAGAGCAGTCTCACACTTGTCACGCCTGCGAAGCCAGACGATAGTGAAACAACACCAGATGATCAAAACGGTACGACGCCAGGCGACAGTGAAACAACACCAGATGATCAAAGTGGTACGACACCAGGTGACAGCGAAACAAAGCCGGATGATCAAAGCGGCACAACACCAGACGATCAGCCGACCACTCCTGATAATAACAACGGCACAACACCAGTTGATTCAGCGCAGAACCAATTAAAAGATGGTGTGTATCGTATCAACTACAGTGTGCTGAAGGGCGATGAGGATGAGGCATCTCGGATGAGCCAATACTTCTCACATCCAGCTTCGTTAACCGTTAAAAATGGAACGCAAACCGTTTCCTTTACGGTGAAGGACCATACGTCAGTTGATTCTTTGAAAATAGAGAAAAACGGTTCTTATCAAGAAGTGAAAAACGTGAGCACAGATCAAGCAAAGAACACAAGAGTGGTTTCATTTGAAGTGTCTGATCTGAAAAAAGCAGTTAACGGAAAAGTACACATTGTGGTAGCAGCCGCTCACTATGATCAAACGTACGATATTCGTTTTCAATTTGATTCAAAAAGTATCGTTCCACTGAAGGACGGTCAAATAGAGGAAGAAACACCGGCTACACCAGAAACACCAAAACCAAATAAACCAGCACCAGACACAACGAACGGCGGAACGAATCAAGAGACAGTTCAGCTAAAAGACGGGGTGTACAAGCTTCCTTTCTCAATGAAGAAAGCAGACAAAGATGAGCTTTCTCGCATGAACGATTACGTCGTGAGCCCTGCGACATTGGTGGTGAAAAATGGCCGCCATTTCGTTTCATACACTGTGAAGAACAGCTCAGCCATCACGTCGTTCCAAGTAGGAACCGGCGGTAAATTTGAAGAGACGCTAGTTGCAAAGACTGATCAAAAAGCAGATACACGAGTGATTCAATATGAAGCGAAAAGTGTAAGCAGTGATCAGGCAGCACGCGTGAAAATTGACATTCCAGCTGCCAATTATCATGAGCAGTACGATGTCAAACTTGTCTATGATACGAAAGGCATTTCACTTGGTGAAGGAAGCGGAATTGCGACGGTGATCGGAGACGATGAGAGCATCGGCTTTGTGAAAAATCCGAATGATCACGATTCTCAACCAAGCCAGCTTGCGAATCTCGCCCCTGAGGAAACGGGTGCAGAGCAGATGACCTTTACGCCATCAGATGACCAAACCAAGTCTGAGACAGGTCAGCTGAACCCAAAAACAGGAGATACTTCACTTCTTTGGGTGTACATTCTTTTATTCGGCGGATCACTATTCGTGCTCGTCAGAAAGTATCAAACTCGTACAAGATAAAGAATCTATGTTAAGTGAGGTGCGCCATTCATCTCGGCGCATCCACTTCCTTTTTTTCGAAAGGAGGCTTCTGTTTTTTGAAGCATCGAATGTTATGTACCCTGATCACGGCTCTATGTGTGTGCGTCTTCTTAGCAGGCTGCTCACAATCAGCTGAAAGCTCAGCGAAAGGCAAAAAAAGCGCAGCATCAAGTGCCCGCATTGTGGCAACGACTGTAGCTGCTGCTGAGATCATGGATGCGCTAGAGGTAGATCTTGTCGGGGTGCCAACAAGTCAAAAATCCTTGCCGGCTCGATACAAAGGACTCCCAGCAGTCGGTAACCCAATGAGCCCAGACATGGAAATCATCCAATCACTTCAACCGACAGATGTCCTGTCTGTCACGACCCTTCAATATGATTTAGAAACGCCTTTTCAACAAGCTTCTGTCCCTGCGACATACCTCAACCTTGAGAGCCTGGACAAGATGGAGAACGCCATCACAAAGCTTGGAGAAAAATATGATAGAAAGACGCAAGCGAAACGCATTGTGGATGATTTTGAACAAAAAAAGAAAGACATACAAGAGAGAACGAAGGGAAAGACGAAGCCATCCGTTCTCATTTTGCTTGGTGTACCAGGCAGTTATTTAGTGGCAACAGAGAATTCGTATATCGGTGATCTTGTGCGTATTGCAGGAGGAAAGAACATCGTAAAAGGTGAGAAAATGGAGTATTTGGCATCCAATACGGAGTATTTACAAAAAGCCAATCCAGATATCATTCTCCGAGCCGCACATGGGATGCCGGATGAAGTCGTCAAAATGTTTGATCAAGAATTTAAAACAAATGACATCTGGAAACATTTCCATGCGGTCAAACAAGACCGGGTGTACGACCTCGAAGAAAGCTTATTCGGGACAACAGGCAACTTAAAGGCAGCAGAGGCATTAGATGAATTGACTCGTATGTTGTATCCGTCATAAGCGGCGAATCTTAATGATAAAAGGACGTTCAAGATGAAAAAAACAGGGATTTTATTTCTGATAGTCAGTCTCTTACTAGCCGGCGTATTTATTTATTCCGCCATTACGGGGAGCATTCATGTTACACCAATTGAATTATTGGAAGGGCTTATGACCGGTCAACATGCACAGGTAGAAATCATTAAAGATTTAAGAATCCCCCGCATGCTCATTGCGATGTTTACAGGGGCGGCTTTATCTGTCTCCGGTGTCCTCTTGCAGTCTGTGATGAGGAATCCATTAGCAGATGCCGGTGTTATTGGTATTTCATCGGGAGCTAGCTTCTTTTCTTTAATGGCGATTACAGCGCTTCCTCAATTTTATTTCTACTCTCCTTTATTTTCAGTTTTAGGCGGGGCAATTGCCTGCTTCCTCGTATACGTGTTGTCTTGGAAAGGCGGCTTAAGCCCGATTCGAATGATTTTGGTGGGGATCGCCATCAATGCCATGTTTACAGGGATGGCAGAAGCGTTTGTGACCATTTGCAGCTATTTCAATATCACCATTAATCAGTCGGGACAGTCGAATCTGACGATGAAAACGTGGGGAGATGTCCGTTTAATCGGTGTCTATGGCGTCATTGGGCTTGTGGTTGCGCTTTTCTTTAGCAGATGGTGTAACTTGCTTGCCCTTCAAGATAAGACGGCGAAAAACTTAGGATTGCGTGTGACCAGAATGCGCCTTTTGATTTCAATCACGGCGGTGTTATTAGCAGCGGTGACTGCTGCGGTAGCGGGCGTGATTGCCTTTGTCGGTTTGCTCATTCCCCATATCTCTAGAAGGCTCGTCGGCTCGGACCATCGGGTACTGATTCCATTTTCTGCGTTAAGCGGGGCCTTGCTCATTTTGACGGCTGATACGCTCGGCAGAACGCTTGTGGCACCAAATGAAATCCCTGCTTCTACAATCATGGCTGTTATTGGCGGGCCGTTTCTGATCTTTTTATTAAGAAGGGGGGATCGTCTTCATGGACATTCGTGAGGTGTCGTTTTCCTATGATCGGCAGAGGGATATTGTTCAATCGGTCACCACGCACATCGAAAAAGGGAAAATTACGACCATTATCGGTCCAAATGGCTCGGGCAAATCCACGTTACTTTCTTTGATGGCACATAACCATTGTCCACATAAAGGACAGATACATTTAGATGGGCAAGAGCTGAATGCGTTCAAGCCCAGGGAACTCGCGAGAAAGCTGGCAGTCGTACATCAGCAAAATGAAGCGCCGCTCGATTTAACGATCGAACGAGTCGTGGCATTTGGGAGAACGCCCTACCAGACGATGCGCGGCAGTGACAAGGGAGAAGATGAGAAAGCAATTGAGTGGGCACTGTCCTGTACAAAGCTGACGGATAAGCGAAAGGTGCCTCTCGCCTCATTGTCAGGTGGAGAACGGCAACGTGTATGGATTGCGATGGCTTTAGCGCAAAAAACACCGATCCTTTTCTTAGATGAACCGACGACTTATTTGGATATGTATTATCAATTTGACATTCTGGAGCTCATTCGAGAGCTCAATGTTGAGCATGGATTAACCATCGTGATGGTCCTGCACGATATGAATCAGGCGATTCGCTATAGTGATGTCATCATCGCCATGAAAGATGGACAAATTATCCGCGAAGGACGGCCAAATGATGTGTTAACAGAAGAGATGGTGCGGCACATTTATCATGTGTCCGTCACAATTAAGCAGGATGCAGAAACAGGGATGTATATCGTGCCTGTAGGCATATAAGTTGTGCAAAAAGCAGGTGAGACAGTGTGAAACGAGGGAAAAGGATCGGGCAGCGAATGCTGACGATCGTCTGTTTAGGTGTTTTTCTATATAGCGGTACTGCCATTGGCTTGGAGCTCTTTGGCTATTATCAAAATCGTCAGGTGCTTGCAAAGGCTCAGACACTTTACACACACGAGGATGGAATGAAACAGCGAAAACCTGGAGAAATCCGTCAGTCATTTGATGATTTGCGAAAGGTGAATCAAGACATTGTCGGTTGGATTGATATGAAGGACACGATGATTCAGTATCCAATTGTTCAGTCAAACGATAATGCATTTTATTTAACTCGTAATTATGTAAAGGATGACACACGGGCAGGCAGTATCTTTATGGATTATCGTAATGACGTCTTGCATGAAAGTCCCAATACAGTGTTATACGGTCATCGGATGAGGGATGGGTCTATGTTTGCTGGTCTCACAAACTATTTGAAAAAAGATTTCTTCCAAGATCATCGCACATTTCAGTACGATACGCTGTACCAAAGCTATGAAGCAGAGATTTTTGCTGTGTATGAGACGACAGTCGATTTCGATTATATTCAGACTGATTTTCAGGATCTTGGTGAATATGCGCACTACTTGCAAGCTGTGCGTAAGAAGTCCATCTATCAAACGAAAACAGACGTATCCACAGATGACTTGATTCTCACATTATCGACCTGTGATCACGTGCTGGCACCTAAAAACAAGCGTCTCGTGGTACAGGCGAAGCTAAAGAAAGTTTACTAGAAAAGGAGAGACAGACGGTTGAAATGTTTACATGTGATTTGGGCAGGACTCGTCGTCGTGCTTCTCCTCGGCGGATGCAGTCAGGCGGCGCCTGTCGAGAATGGGAGCGGGCAAGGTGCGCTCAACATTCAGGATTTTGCCGGCAGAACATTATCGTTTCATGAATCACCTGAACGGATCGTCTCGTTGTCAACTGGCGACATGAGCATCATTTATGCTCTAGGTGGTCAGGTTGTCGGCCGGCCAACTGCCGAATTGCCAGACAATCTACAAAAGGCAAAGTCCGTACAATCAATTGGCACAACCCATCAATTTGATGTCGAGCTGATCACGAGTTTAAAGCCCGATGTGGTGCTTGGGAATGAATCATTAAACAGCAAGGATATCTCTACTATAGAAGGAATTGGTTCACAGCTTCTTTTGACAAGTGCCAACTCAGTGAAGGACATCCAGCATCAAGTTACTTTATTTGGTGATTTACTTGGAAAGCAGCAAAAGGCCAAAGCACTCAATGCTCAAATCGATCAGCGGATCAAGCAAGTGAAGCAGCCTGAGAAAAAAGTAAAGACACTCGTTGTATATGGTGCGCCCGGCACATATATGGCGGCACTTCCACAATCTTTAAGCGGTGATCTGCTGCGGATCGCTGGTGGGGCGAATATTGCTGAAAATGAACCAGCACTCGAGAAGTTTCCGCAATATGCACAAATCAATGCAGAAAAGGTAATCGAGGCCGATCCGGATCTCATTTTGCTGATGACACACAGCAATCCTGAAGATGTCAAAGCAGGCTTTATGAGTGAAATGAAGCAAAATGCGGCGTGGCACGATGTATCAGCTGTCAAAAATGGACACGTTGAGATTCTGCCAAGTGACCTATTTGGGACAAATCCAGGCGCAGAAGTCATCAGAGCGATTGATGAATTAGAGAAGAAATTGAAGCGATTGTCATCATGAAGATGAATGCAGAACTAGATTTTCAAAAAAGGCAGTCAAGACGAAAATGGCTGTTACCAGGATTGTTTTTCTCTTTATGTGTGGGCGTCTGTCTAGGACTTGCGGTAGGTTCTGTCCAATTGTCGCTGACGGATTTAATGGCTGTGTTCACGGGATCAGGTCTGCCTGTTCATGAAAAAATTGTCATGGATTTACGGCTGCCGCGTGTGCTCATTGGTTTTCTCGTTGGGGCCTGTCTCGCAGCATCAGGGGCGATTTTACAAGGAGTTGTCCGAAATCCACTTGCTGACCCTGGGATCATTGGTGTGACTGCGGGCGGCGGGTTAGCTGCTGTACTCAGCATGATTGTTCTCCCGCAGTTCACGTATTTGCTTCCGGCAGCTGCTTTTCTGGGCGCCTTATTAGCAGCTCTTGTCGTGTATATGCTGTCATTTGATCAAGGGGTTTCCCCGCTTAAATTGATCTTGGCAGGTGTTGCCGTCAATGCCCTGCTTGGTGCGGTGATGAATGGGTTTATGGTGCTTTACAGTGAGCGTGTGCAGGCTGTTCTGCCTTTTCTATCAGGGGGATTAAACGGGCGGAGCTGGCATCATCTTAGCTTTGTGTCGCCATATGCGCTGGCTGGATTATGTCTTTGTTTTTTCGCCATTAAACCGTCCAATCTCCTTTTGCTTGGCGATGAATCGGCTCAGCTATTGGGCCTTCGAGTAGAGCGGACTCGATTTTTTCTCATTGCGCTGGCCGCTCTTTTAGCTGGAGCGGCTGTCAGTGTCAGTGGTTTAATCGGATTTGTCGGGCTTGTTGTACCTCATTTTATCCGTCTTTTAATCGGAGATGATTACCGGTATTTGCTGCCGATTTCAATGCTTGGAGGGGGCGTGCTTGTGGTCTTTGCCGATACAGCGGCACGGGTCTGGTTTACACCGGTTGAATTGCCTGTAGGGATCTTGCTTGCCTGCATCGGTGCACCTTTCTTCCTCTATTTATTAAAAAAGAAAGGGAGGGGTTAAGATGGATGTCATTGCAATGGATGACGTGAGTCTCAGTCAAGGCGGTTTTCGGCTGTCTTCCATTTCAGCAGCTGTTCCTAAAGGGAGTGTAACCGGAATCATTGGCCCGAATGGGTCAGGTAAGTCAACTTTTATTAAAGCGGCCGCACGACTGACCTCAATCGAAAGCGGCATGATTTACATTCACGACATCCCGCAAAAAGAGATGACGGCACAGGAGATCGCCAAGGAGGTGGCGGTTCTCATGCAAACAAGAACCGCCATTCCATCGATGACAGTACGTGAGCTGGTCGCACTTGGACGCAGCCCGCACCGTTCTATCTGGAAAAAAAGCAGTACGTCAGATCATGAAGCGATTGAGTGGGCGCTTGAGGTGACGAATAGCCGCACCAATGAAAACAGAATGCTTCATACATTATCAGGCGGAGAAAGACAAAAGGCATATATTGCAATGGCACTGGCTCAGAAGACAGAAACCATCATTCTCGATGAGCCAACCACTTATTTAGACATTGCGCATCAGCTTGAATTACTGGAGCTGCTCAAACAGCTGAATCAAACACATGGTATCACCATTTTAATGGTTCTCCATGACTTGCAGCAGGCCGCAAAATATTGTGACCGTCTCATTGCTATGAAGCGAGGTCAAGTGCATCAAATTGGCTCACCAAAAGAAGTGTTAACAGAAGACTTTTTCAAGGAGGTTTTTGGGATTCAGGCAGAGGTTCACTTAGACGGTGAGCATCCGCTCATTATCCCAATCGCCTCCATTCAACAACAAAAGGGAGATGAACCAAACATGATTATTGTAAACAACCAAGTAAGAGTAGAAAAAGGCAGTGCCGACCACCTTGTTAAACGGTTTAACAAGCAGGGACAAGTAGAATTTATGGAAGGCTTTTTAGGAATGGAAGTATGGGTCACTCAGCAGACAACTGATTACGATGAAGTGACCATTCACACCCGCTGGAATCGAAAAGAAGACTTTGTGAATTGGACAAAATCTCAGGCATTTGGTGATGCGCATGCTCATGGAAAGGCGAAACCTGAAGGCCTGTTAAAAAACAAAATTACGTACTATGAAGTGCAAGTCACAAGACCCGCTTTACAGAAAAAAGCCTAAATATTCAAAAGCGCTGCAGCGAAGAAGCAGCGCTATTTTTTTTGTGATTGTCTCTTTCCGTCACATATTTTTGACAAAGTATTCAAACAACTGACACAATCCTATCCAAATTTTAGGTAAAATTTACTTTATTTTTGAAGCACATGGGTGTAAAGTACAGGTATAAATAACTAACCGAATGAAAATCAAGAGTAAAATTTCACCGAGTGAACTATATCAAATGGACTTTCACTTGTGAATCATTGAACAAATAGTGAACTTTTTGTGAAATGGTGAGCATAAATATCTCGAATCATTCGGCATGCGAAAGTAAGGGAGGATGTAAGGCTGTGAGTGAGCTGTTTTTAGCAAGATTTCAATTTGCCTCAACGACATTATTTCATTTTATTTTTGTTCCTATGTCTATAGGTTTGGTATTTATCGTTGCATTGATGCAAACCCTTTATGTGGTGAAGAAAAAAGACATCTATAAAAAGATGGCAAAATTTTGGGGTCACCTTTTCTTAATTAACTTTGCAGTAGGTGTGGTGACAGGGATTCTGCAAGAATTCCAGTTTGGGATGAACTGGTCAGATTATTCAAGGTTTGTCGGTGATGTCTTTGGTGCACCGCTTGCCATTGAAGCGCTATTGGCCTTTTTCCTTGAATCGACCTTTATTGGTCTTTGGATATTCGGCTGGGACCGTCTACCGAAAAAAATTCATTTGTTATGTATTTGGCTCGTTTCTCTTGGTACGATCTTTTCGGCGTTTTGGATTTTACTTGCCAACTCATTTATGCAGGAGCCAGTTGGATTTGTGATTAAAAATGGCCGTGCAGAAATGAATGACTTTGGGGCGCTCGTGACAAATCCGCAACTTTGGGTAGAGTTCCCGCACGTTCTGTTTGGTGCATTGGCAACCGGTGCTTTCTTTATCGCGGGTGTTAGTGCCTATAAAATGATCAAAAAACAAGAAGTGACCTTTTTCAAAAAATCTTTCCAGATTGCCATGGTGCTTGCTTTCATTTCTGGCTTAGGTGTGGCGTTCTCTGGACATGATCAAGCGAAGCACTTAATGGAATCACAGCCGATGAAGATGGCAGCAAGTGAAGCCCTTTGGAAGGATAGTGGAGATCCAGCGGCTTGGACACTATTTGCCAACATTGATACAGATAAAAAAGAAAACTCTGCGGAGATCAATATTCCGTTTGCTTTAAGTTACTTGGCCTATTCGAAGTTTAGTGGAGATGTGCCAGGCATGCTGACCCTTCAAAAAGAATATGAAGCAAAGTTTGGTCCTGGGGATTACATTCCTCCAGTCAAAACAACCTTCTGGAGCTTTAGAATCATGGTGGGTGCCGGCATGTTGATGATTTTTGCTAGTATGATTGGTTTGTATTTGAGCTTTAGAAAAAAACTAGAATCAAACAAATGGTATTTACGCTTCATGGTATGGATGATTGCGTTCCCGTTTATTGCAAACTCAGCGGGCTGGATCATGACGGAAATTGGGCGTCAGCCGTGGACAGTCTTTGGTATGATGACAACCGCACAATCCATTTCACCAAACGTATCGTACGGCATGTTGCTATTCTCAGTCATTAGCTTTACGACCATTTATCTGATTCTTGCCATCGTGCTTGCCTACTTATTCATTCGAGAAATTAAAAAAGGTGCACATTCTGAAGAGAATACAGATCAAAAGGATGAAACGGACCTGTCTACAGATCCATTTGATGGAGGCGCATATCATGGCATATCTTAACGAGATTTGGTTTATTCTTGTCGCAGTATTGTTTGTTGGATTTTTCTTCTTAGAAGGATTTGATTTTGGTGTCGGGATGTCCATGCAGCTGCTTGGAAAAGATGCACATGAGCGCCGCATTTTAATCAATACGATTGGCCCTTTCTGGGATGCAAATGAGGTCTGGCTGATTACAGCTGGCGGGGCTATTTTCGCCGCTTTTCCTCACTGGTACGCTACGATGTTCAGCGGATACTATATTCCATTTACGATTCTCCTATTAGCGCTCATTGGGCGGGGGGTCGCCTTTGAATTTAGAGGGAAGGTCGAGAAGGCTTCATGGATCAAAACGTGGGACTGGATCATCTTCTTTGGCAGTCTGCTTCCGCCATTTTTACTCGGAGTGCTATTCACAAGTATGTTACGAGGAATGCCAATTGATCAAGATATGAATATGTACGCTGGATTTACAGACTTCGTCAATCTTTATTCAGTGATCGGCGGGGTAGCCGTGACGGTGCTTTGCCTCCTGCATGGATTGATTTTCGTCACACTCCGCACTGAGGGTGATTTAAGAAATCGTGCAAGAAAGCTCGGTCAGCGTGTTTTATTGATTGCACTACCAGTTCTTGTTGTATTTGTTGGTGTGTCTATTCTTGAAACGGACATTTATACCGTGCGTCCGATCATCACAATCCCTTTAACTGTACTCATTGTGGTTTGTTATGTAGCGGCTCTATTCTTTATGAGAAAAGAGCGTGATGGATGGACATTTTTATTCACAGGTGCAGGTATTATGGTGACGGTGACCATGCTTTTCACAGCATTATTCCCGCGTGTCATGATTAGTTCGATCAACCATGCATTCGACCTCACCATTCAAAACGCTGCATCAGGATCTTATTCACTGACGGTCATGACGATTGTTGCCATTTCTTTGCTACCTTTTGTGCTTGGGTATCAAATCTGGAGCTACTATGTCTTCCGTAAACGTGTAAGCGGTAAGGAGCCAATGACTTACTAATGGATAAACGTTTGCTTCAACTAAAAGGAATGAGGGGGCTTCTTGCCCTCTTAGGTATTGTGTCAATCATCCAAGGAGCAAGTATTATTTTTCAAGCACAGTGGCTGGCACATGCCATAACAACGCTGTTTGACGGGAAGAGCCTCATGCAGGCAACGCCTTATGTCTTGCTGTTTCTTGCTGCCTTTCTGGTGCGGCACGGTCTCACCTTGATGCGGGAGAAGGTCATGTTCACCTATTCTTCCCGAATTGGAGCAGACGTGAGAAAGCAGCTGCTGGACCAGCTGTTCCGTTTAGGGCCAGCTTTCACGAAGAAAAAAGGAACAGGAAAGCTTGTGACATTGGCGATGGAGGGCATTGCCCAATATCGTCAGTATTTACAGCTGTTTTTGCCGAAAATGGTGAACATGGCAGTTATTCCGGTGATGGTGCTTGTCTATGTTTGGACATTAGATGAAACATCTGCTGTCATTCTCATTGTCACGCTGCCGATTTTAATTGTTTTTATGATTTTGCTAGGACTTGTCGCTCAGCGTAAAGCGGCCAAACAATGGAGATCGTATGAGAAATTATCCAATCATTTTACTGATTCTCTCCGTGGCCTTGAAACGCTTCGCTACTTAGGGATTAGCAAAAAGCATTCTCGCAATATTGGAGAGGTCTCAAAGCGTTATCGAAAGGCGACGATGAGTACACTGAAAGTCGCCTTTCTTTCATCTTTTGCTCTCGATTTCTTTTCTATGCTGTCCATTGCGACTGTCGCTGTATTTCTCGGCTTGCGCTTAATTGAAGGAGATCTTTTGTTATTGCCCGCTTTGACTGCACTGATGCTTGCGCCAGAATATTTCTTGCCAGTCCGTGAAGTGGGAAATGATTATCATGCGACGTTAAACGGTAAAGAAGCGAATGAGGCGATTCAAGTGATTTTAGAGGAAAAGGGCTTCCGAGAGCAGGAGACACAATCCGTGCAGCTGAACGAGTGGAATGAGCAATCTGAGCTCATACTGCAAGATGTCAGTGTCTTGCATGATGAACATGCTCCTTATTCGATTCGGGATGTCGATCTCATTGTGAAAGGAAAGAAAAAGATTGGGATCATCGGTGCCAGTGGTTCGGGGAAATCGACGTTAACGGATATTCTCGGCGGTTTTGTTGAACCGTCTGCAGGTGAAATGATCCTAAACGGAAAGCCGCTTGCTCATTTACAGCTGGCGGCATGGCAAAAAGAAGTTGTTTATATGCCGCAGCATCCTTATTTATTTCACATGACACTGAGAGAAAACATTCGTTTTTATGAACCGAATGCAACAGATGAAGACGTTGAAAGAGCGGTGCAAGAGGCAGGTTTGTCTCAGCTCGTAGCTGATCTCCCCAATGGACTGGATGAGGTCATTGGCGAACAGGGCAGAGGACTGAGCGGTGGACAAGCGCAGCGGATTGCCCTCGCTCGCACAGTGCTCGGCCAGCGATCCATTATGCTGTTAGATGAACCAACGGCTCATCTGGATATTGAGACAGAGTATGAATTGAAGAAAACAATGCTTCCATTGTTTGAAAATAAACTTGTGTTTTTAGCCACACACAGACTTCATTGGATGACGGATATGGATGAAATCATTGTGATGGATCATGGGACGATTGCAGAGATGGGGACTCATGAATCATTAATGGAAAGAAAAGGTGTGTACTATCAATTGGTACAGGAACAAATGGGGGCGGTCACACATGGTCAGTAAAGGCTGGTTTATACCTTATATCAAGGAGAATCAAAAGCTGTTTGCCTTGGTGCTTTTTTTAGGGGCGATTGCGGTATTTTCTGCTTCTATGCTCATGTATACGTCAGGGTTCCTCATTTCAAAAGCTGCCACAAGACCTGAGAATATTTTGATGGTCTATGTCCCAATCGTGGCAGTACGTACCTTTGGTATTTCACGCTCAGCGGCTCGTTATGCAGAGAGACTGGCGAGTCATCAGCTCATTTTGACGATGATTGAAAAAATGCGGGTACGTCTTTATGACATGGCTGAACGAAGTGCCAAACAGACAAAGCTAGGAACAGGTGAAATGCTTGGGCTGTTGTCAGAAGATGTGGAGAGATTACAGGATGCGTATTTAAAAACAATCTTTCCATCCATCGGTGCGCTGCTTTTATATGCCGCTTCGATTGGAGCACTTGGGCTTTTTTCATGGCCTTTTGCCGGGTTGATGCTGCTTTATATGGCGCTGCTCGTATTTGTATTCCCATACATCACAGTACTTGTGAACCGGGCGCGACAAATTGAAATGAAGAAGGGCAGAAATGAACTGTACAGCCATTTAACAGATGCTGTCATGGGCGTGAGTGACTGGTTGTTTAGCGGCAGACAGAACGATTTTGTTGAGGGCTATGAACGAAAAGAAGCAAAGCTATTAGCACTCGAATCGGCAAAGCACCGGTTTATCCGTCTGCGCCAATTTTTAGCACAGCTAGTCATTGGAGGAGCAGTCGTCCTTGTCGTGTATTGGAGCGGCTCAGTCGTTCAGGCTGGTTCTATGCCGCACACGCTCATCGCAGCCTTTGTGCTTGTGCTGTTTCCATTAACAGAAGCCTTTCTTCCGCTGTCAGATGCAGCAGGCGATATTCCTGTTTATCAGCATGCCGTCAGCAGATTAAATCATTATGAAGAGCAGTCGTATGAAGGATTAGTGGAGAGGAAGGCAGCAGACGAGACACCCGTCTCTGATGGCGTTGAAGCGGTCTGTTTTGATCAAGTCACCTTCGGATATGAAGTAGATCAACATGTACTAAAGCATTTTTCGTTTTCCCTGAAGCAAGGTGAATCGCTCGCTCTCTTAGGAAAAAGCGGTGCAGGCAAATCGACCATTTTAAAATTGTTAGAAGGGGCAGTCGTGCCAAATCAAGGGGTTGTCAGCATTCAGGGGAAACCGGTACAAAGCATTCAAGAGGAGATATCCTCTTATGTGTCTGTGCTCAATCAACAGCCCTATTTATTCGATACGTCTGTTTTAAACAACATTCGCTTAGGTTCTCCAGAAGCGACAGAAGAGCAAGTAAAAGAAGCCGCGCAGCAAGTGCAGCTGCACGATTACATTGAGTCTTTGCCAGAAGGTTATCACACAGGTGTACAAGAGACAGGGGTTCGTTTCTCTGGTGGAGAAAGACAGCGTATGGCTCTAGCACGGATTTTGCTGCAAAACACACCGATTGTTGTATTAGATGAGCCAACCGTCGGGCTTGATCCACGCACAGAGCGTGAATTGCTTGAAACAATCTTCCGTGTGTTAAAAGGAAAAACAGTCATTTGGATCACCCATCATCTCACTGGCTGTGAGGCATGTGACCGTATGATGTTTATTGAAGGTGGACGCATTGAGATGGAAGGGCACCATCATGATTTGCTGAAAGAAAATGTGCGTTATCAAAAGCTGTATGAAATGGATCGTCCATTTTCGAACGTGTAAAAAATGTATGACAAGAACGTTCGGACAGAAGATTTCTGCCCGAACGTTTTTTGAGTTTAAGGGTTTACTTTTCCTACACCCGCATTTGATACAACTTCTGATTTCACATTGTTCACGTTAAGCAAAGAGTAGTTATAAGGAGGGTTGTACGTACCTGTTGAAGACGTTGGCAGGCTACCTGTGCTGTTAATATATGAGTTGTTGATGACATGCCATGTACCGACTTGACGGCTGTCCCAGCTGCCAATGGCATTGTTTGTATTTTCAAATACGTTGTGCTCAATTCTCATTTTTGCGCCCATACGAGAGTTAATCGCAGTTGTATGGATGCCTTTGTAGTAGTTGTTATACACATGACCTTCTCCGTAGCGCATAGACGGTACACGAGAGTTCAAGTTTTCAAAGCGGTTGTTGTGGAATGTGATTTTTCTGTTGTAGTTATCGTTATCGGAGCTGCCCATCAGCATTGTTTTCCAGCTGTCATGGACATAGTTCCATGAGAACGTAATGTAATCGGAGTCATTTTTCACATCGAATAACCCATCATAGTCATCTTTCCCAGAGTTCAAAGTGTTGTAGAGTTCATTATGGTCGACCCATACGTTTTTAGAGCCACCTTCGATTCCGATGGCATCTTTATCACCGATTTTGCTGTGATGGATTTTGAGGTTGCGGATGATGATGTTATTGGCACGCCATACTTTAATACCAATCCCATTAAATTCGCCGTTTTTCCCTTTACCGACGATGGAGACATTGTTTGTATCTTTCACATCAATTTTATTGGCCGAAGTATTAGAAGGAGTAATCGTTCCGTCTACCACGATTTTCAATTTTTCATTTGTTCCTTTGCTTTTGAGGGCAGCTAATAGTTCATTTCCGGTTTTCACCGTCACCGTTTTACCGCCTTCACCGCCTGTTGTACCGCCATTTAATGTGGAGAATCCTTGCTGATTAAAATTGGCCATAATCGAAGGGCTTTCTGGATATTTCGTTGCTGCTTTTGCCTCCCCATTTGGCGCAAATAATGAAGTCACGAGACCAACCGCTAACACACCAGCTAACATTGGAACTTTTTTCTTCAACATGAACATCTCCATTCTATATTTTGTTTTAATGTAAACGTTTCCAAAATAAGCTGCGATTCAACCGCTCCTCCTTCCTTCGCCAGCATCGCCTCTTTCGGAATGTAGGAAGAGCATAGCACGCAAAAAGGTATCATCGGCTAAGAATTGGAACGAAGTATTCCACGATTTTCAAGGAAACTAAGTCAATGATTATTTCAATTTATCTACATGAGACAAGGATCATTGACGATAGGTATTGGGGTAACCTAGTGATTATGAAAAGGACGTTCTTCTTTTCAAGGAAAATCAAGATGATTACGAAAGCGTCATTTTGTTAGAGACAAAGACATGTCATAATCATTACATAAGAAAAAAATGGATATCAAATAGATCCATGCGCTAAACAGTAGGTAGAAAAGGCTCCAATTTAAAAAAAGAAGGTCTATTTTAAACGATGCGATCACCGGTGTCGTCTAATCAATAAGAGATAGAAAGGAAGGAGGGACGTGTTTGGAGCAGACCGAGGAGACTTTATGGATCAAGCGGGCAAAACAGGGGGATGATGCCGCATTTACCGCCCTTTATCGGCATCATTATTCGTTTCTTTACCGTTATTTGATGAAATTGACCCTTCAACAAGAGCTGACAGAGGAGATTATGCAAGAAACGATGCTCAAAGCGTACATAAAACTTTCTTCTTTTAGAGGAGATTCATTATTTTCAACATGGCTCATGTCCATTGCATCTAGACAATTTTTAGATCATCAAAAGAAAAGAAAACGTGAACAAACGAGAGAAGGAAAGGCGAATCAAGAAGCCATCCGCCGGTTCAAATGGGATGTTCAGCAAAAAGGCCATACTTGGCATGACATGTGGGATGCTCTAAATGAGTTAAAGGCTCAGGAGAGAGCACCGATCCTTCTCCATTACTATTATGGCTTTACTTACCCTGAAATCGCTTCGATGCTCGGGGTGAGAGAAGGTACGGTGAAATCGAGGGTTCATCATGGGATCAAGAAAATTCGAAAGGAGTGGGACTGATGAAAGAAGATCGTTTCGCCGATCGTTTAAAAGAGGGGCTGCAGGAGCTCGATGAACAAATCGAAGTAGAAAAGCCGAGTGAACAAGCTTTGATGTTGATGCTAAAGCAGGCAAAGGAAAAAGAGAAAAAACGTTTTAAACAAGAAGTGCTGGCGTACATCATCGTCAGTCTGACCATCATGACACTTTTTGCAGCTGCCATTACTCATTTGCCCATCATCTTCATTCTTCTCCAAGTGGTGAGCGTGCCACTCTGTGTGGTTGTCGGCATCAAGGAATATCAACATATTAAAGGAGGGTCCTCCTTATGAGTCAGACGGAAATGATCATCTTATTGTGCGCATTACCGTTACTGTTTGCACAGGGATTTCTCTTATTTATGGATGCCAAGAAAAGAGGGCGTTATAAATGGTTCTGGGGCATCATTGGGTTAATCAACTTCCCATCTTCTTCTATTTTATATTGGCTGTGTGTTGTCTTACCTGATCGTAAAAGAGGAGAAAAGCTCAGGAAAGATTGAAAGACGTTGTAAAACTTTTGACCTTTTTTTTGAATGATCATCATCTAGAAAAAATGAAAGTTTCATGAATGTGTCAAAGAAAGCGGGATGTTGAACGTCCAGTTCGTCATTTCTAGCACGATAGTCATTCTTTAAGCGGGTCATTTTCATGACGGAAGGTGATTCTGCTTGATCTATCTCATTTCGGCATCGTTTTCATCTGTTATCAATATTGATCAGTTTTTACAAATGGTGTTAAATTAATCTCAATATGCGTTAGAAAATCTAACAACCAAAGAGTGAGATATTGACAAGGAGGCAGATGAGACATGTTGACCTTAGATCGAGCAGCACAAACAGCACAAAGCTACATCCACCGTGTGCTAGAGGATGTAGAAAAACGGAATCCAGGCGAGGCGGAATTCCAGCAAGCCGTGAAAGAAATTCTGGAATCCCTCGTCCCGGTTTTTGCAAAACACCCAGAGTATGAAAAACAGGGGATCTTAGAACGCTTAATTGAGCCTGAGCGGCTTGTGATGTTTCGTGTACCGTGGGTAGACGATGAAGGCAAAGTACAGGTGAACAGAGGATTCAGGGTCCAATTTAATAGTGCCATCGGTCCTTATAAGGGGGGCATTCGTTTCCACCCATCGGTCAATGCCAGCATCATCAAGTTTTTAGGATTTGAACAAATCTTTAAAAATGCACTGACAGGTTTGCCGATCGGCGGAGGAAAAGGTGGATCAGATTTTGACCCTAAAGGGAAATCTGTTGGAGAAATCATGCGTTTTGTTCAAAGCTTTATGAGTGAACTCAGTCGTTATATTGGACCTGATCAAGATGTACCGGCAGGAGATATCGGGGTAGGCGCACGCGAAATCGGCTATATGTTCGGCCAGTACAAAAAAATGCGTGGTGCGTATGAAGCAGGTGTCCTGACAGGAAAGAGCCCTGGCTTCGGAGGCAGTTTAGCAAGAAAAGAAGCGACCGGCTATGGACTTGTGTACTTTATGGAAGAAATGTTAAAAGCCCACGGAATGCAATTTGAAGGACGATCTGTTGTTGTGTCTGGGTCAGGAAATGTATCGATTTATGCGATGGAAAAAGTATTGGAATTAGGCGGAAAGGTTGTGGCTTGTAGTGATTCAAGCGGAGCCATTTACGACCCTCAAGGCATTTCACTTGAGACAGTGAAGCAACTGAAGGAAGTCGATAACCAGCGAATTAGTGCCTACATAGACATTCACCCGCATGCTGAATTGATTGAAGATTGCGAACAAATTTGGTCTCTCCCTTGTGACATTGCGCTGCCATGTGCGACACAAAATGAAATTTCAGAGTCGCAAGCACAGCAGCTAGTGGCAAACGGTGTCATCGCTGTAGGAGAAGGGGCCAATATGCCGTCCACACTTGAGGCCGTCAAAGTATTTGAACAACATGATATTTTGTTTGCACCAGCAAAAGCAGCAAATGCAGGGGGAGTGGGTGTTTCGGCGTTAGAAATGGCGCAAAACAGTGCGAGAATGTCTTGGACTTTTGAAGAAGTAGATGGTCAGTTGAAACAAATGATGCAGTCGATTTATCGTCAGTGTACTGAGACAGCTGAAGAATACGGATACGCTGGAAACTTAATGGTAGGCGCAAATATTGCAGGATTTCGCAAAGTGGCAGATGCCATGATCGCACAAGGCGTCATTTAACTCCTGCTCTCCCGCACCTGTTTATTTCATGACAAGATCGGGAATCGTCTTGTAAGAATGACAATAAGGAGGCGCGGGAGAAAATGAAAAAGTGGCTGAAACAAATTGTCAAATGGGCACCAGTGATTTATCCAGTGGTGAGGAAAATATACAAAGAACGAAAAGTATCCAAAAGTCGTAACGTATCAGCCGGGTAATCCGGCTTTTTTTTATGAAATGAATGAAACAAAAAAATATGCTGTGTGAATGATCCATTTCACTTCTCTCTCCGTTAAGTACATAACAAACGGAAAGAGGAGGCAAAACAGATGAAAATGAAAAAAGCATTTTTAACGATCCCGCTTAGTGCAGCATTATTATTACCAACTGCTCAAATGGCAAGTGCACACGAAGGACATATGCATGGGGATGCAAAAAAGTCGTCATCATCACAAGAGGTGTCAAATAAAGCAACGGATCTTCGCGCAGCGCTTGATCAGCTCTTCTCAGAGCATGCTTATTTAGCAGTGATCACGATGCAAAAGGGAATTGACGGCAGTAAAGATTTTGATCAAGCAGCCGCAGCGTTAAATGAAAACACGAATGATCTATCAGATGCGATCGCCTCTGTGTATGGAAAAAAAGCAGGGAAACAATTCAAAGAGATTTGGTCAAGCCATATCGGCTACTTCGTTGATTATGTACAAGCGACAGCGAAAAAAGATGAAGCAGGTAAAAAGAAAGCGATCAAAGCGCTTGATCAATACCGCATGAAACAAGCTGATATGCTTGATAAAGCAACAGGTGGAAGATTGAAAGCAAGTGAACTTGAAGAAGGGTTAAAGATGCACGTCAATGAACTGCTAAAAGCTTTTGACAGTTACACAGAAAAGGATTTTGATACAACCTATGAAACGGTCAGAAAATCCATTCATCATATGTTTGAAGTAGGTAAAGGTGTATCATGGGCGATTACAGATCAATTTCCTGGGAAATTTGATCAAAAATCAGTCGATACTCCAGCGGCAGATCTTCGTGAGGATTTAAACTACTTGTTCTCAGAGCATTTGGCACTCGCGGTAGTGGCAATGCAAAAAGGGAATGATGGCAGCAAGGACTTTGACCAAGCGGCAGCAGCCTTAAATGAAAATACAAATGATTTATCAGATGCGATCGCTTCTGTTTATGGAAAAGATGCAGGAAAACAATTTAAAACGATCTGGTCAAGTCATATCGGATATTTAGTTGATTATGTTAAAGCGGATGCATCAGGAGACGAGCAAGCAAAAGAAAAGGCTGTCAAAGATTTAGATGCTTACCGTATGAAACAAGCAAAATTTTTAGATCAAGCGACAGATGGCCGATTGAAGGCGGCTGACTTAGAAGCTGGGTTGAAAACCCATATTGATGAGCTCATCAAAACGTACACGTCTTATCATCATGGTGAATATGATCAGCTGTACCCGACTGTCAGAGAAGCATACGGCCATATGTTCATGGTTGGTCAAGATGTCGCATCAGCTATTGTCGATCAGCATCCTGACATGTTCAAATCCAACATGCCAAATGAGATGCCGAAAACAGGTATGGGAGGCACAGCCGGTCCATTAGGTATGTCATATGAAGCATTTGCTGGGATGATGGCAAGTCTCATCTTAGCCGGAGGTGCAGTGGGGGCGTTCTTCCTCATTCGCCGTAAACCATCAAATTAAGCAGGCATCAAGACAAGAGGGAACGTGCACAATCGTGCCGTTCCTTTCTTCAAAAGGAGGTCGACTTGCGTGAAAAGATGGCTGTTTGGTATTCTGACGCTTTTCATCATCACGGGCTGCGCATCCCAATCAATAGATGAAAAGTCATCCTCTGAAACTGCATCATCTTCTGAGCCAATGACAGCAAAACAAGCCAAGAATCCATCTCATTCACACGACACGTTAAAAGATGAGCCATCGGGTATTGTGCCAGCTGACATCTCCATTCCAGCGATTGATGTCCAAGCAAAAGTGGAGAAAACGACTTTATCAAAGGATGGCAGTATGGGTGTTCCACAAAATACAGATCACACAGCTTGGTTTGAAGATGGTCCGAAGCCTGGTGATAAAGGGAATGCTGTCATAAATGGTCATGTTGATAATAAATGGGGTCCAGCTGTTTTTTATCGACTAAAGGAGCTAAAAAAGGGAGACAAAGTCATTGTGACATCCTCGTCAGGGGAAAAGCGAACCTTTGAGGTTCTCAAGGTGAAAAGCTATCCGCGCGAAGAGAAACCAAATGCTTTTTTCGGATACGCCTTTACACGGAATCTCAATTTCATCACATGTACGGGAACTTTTGATCATGCAGCCGGTACACATGAAAAAAGATTGGTTGTCTTTACACAACTGATTTCCTCATAAGAAAAAGGCGGATACACGGAGGTGTAACGCCTTTTTTTCATGATTTCCACAACAGCATCTCAGAAGAAGATTCATAGGTCATTAGATATGGTTGGTTGTATAAATAGGGGCGTTTGTCATATAAATGAGTTGGCAATTTTTATTTCTTTTCAGTAGAATATGAATAATGAAGAGAACTGTAAGCGTGTACAACCTGTCCAAACAAGGCAGATTCTCCACCCTAAATGAAGGAGGCCGACCTAATGCTGAGTAAAAGACTGGCGCACATTTTAAGTCAGCTGATGGCAGCTGAGACTCCTCTCACGAGCGCTGCGCTTTCTGTCAGTTTACAAGTGACAAGCCGCACCATCCGAACAGACATCAAGGAACTGAATGAGCGTCTAGCCCCTTATCAAGCAGCTGTATCAGCTGTTAGAGGCGCTGGCTATGAGCTGTTGATCAACGATGAGAATGCCTTTCGCCGTTTTATGAAGGAAGAAGTCGAACAGGAAGAACCGCTTGCTATTCTTCCAGAAGAACGAGTTCGATTTATTTTGAAAAAGCTGCTTCTAGCGGAATCATATGTGAAGCTGGAAGACTTACAGGAGCAGCTGTTTATTAGTAAATCGACGATGAGTAATGACATGAAATGGGTCAAACGTAAGCTCGAACCCTTTGATCTGAAGTTGGAAGCAAAGCCGAATAAAGGCTGCCGGATCAAAGGATCTGAGATGAAAATCCGTTATTGCATGTCAGAATATTTATTCAATGAACGGCGTTCCTATCAAACAATGCTGAACACGGCGGTTACGATTTTGCCAAAACATGAGCTGGAATTGATTCAGAGAACCATGATTGATTATATCAACGAGGAAAAAATGAATCTATCAGACATTTGCATGAATAATTTAATTGTTCATATTGCTATTGCCTGTAAACGGATTAGACACGGAAACTATGTATCTGTGCTGCCTGAAGAAATCAACGAAATCCCAAGGGCAAAAGAATACAAGGTAGCCCAAAAAATGGTTGAGCGTCTTGAAGGGCTGCTAGATGTCTCATTTCCACAAGAGGAAATCGTTTATATCGCCATTCATTTGCTAGGAACAGCCAAAATGGTACAGTCTTTTTCAACGGGCGGTCAAAAACAAATTGTGGATGATGACACGAGTCGTCTTGTTCAGCTGATGCTGAAAGCCATTGATCAAAAATTGCAGCTGGATTTAGCGGGAGATGCGGAATTGCTGATTGGCCTCAGTTTGCACTTGAAGCCAGCGATCAATCGGTGTAAGTATGGAATGAATTTAAGAAATCCAATGCTTGATGAGATCAAAGCGGGCTATCCAATTGCCTTTGAAGCAGGGATTGTGGCGAGCAGGGTCATTGAAGAAGAGACAGGTTTGTCCATTCATGAAAATGAGATCGGCTATATGGCACTTCATTTTGGTGCGGCCTTAGAGCGCAGGAAAATGGAGATACCACCGAAGCGATGCCTGATTGTCTGTGCGTCTGGTGCAGGGAGTGCAAGGCTACTTCAAGATCGTTTGCGGTCACAATTTGGGTCGAAGCTGACCATTTTAGGTACAGCAGAGCTTTATTCCCTTCCGCATGTCTCTTTACATGCATTGGATTTAATTATTTCGACCATTCCCATTCATATGGATTTACCGATTCCGGTCATTCAAGTGAACACGATTTTAGGAGGCAGTGATTTTTTAAAAATAGAAGATGCTTTGACAAGTGAAACAAGAGTGACATTAGCTACGCAATATATGAAAAAGGAATTGGTCTTTACAAAACGCGCCTTTCAAACAAAGGAAGAGGTCATACACTTTCTCACGCAAAAGGTCATTGACATGGGCTTAGCACCAGCAGAACTTACACAATCTGTGATGGAAAGAGAAGAGTCTGCACCGACTTCATTTGGGCATTATACAGCGATTCCACATCCGATGACCCCGCTAACAGAAGAGACGTTTTGGGCGATCTGTACATTAGAAAAACCGATTATTTGGGGAGAGAAAAAAGTTCAATTTGTGTGCTTGCTTTGTGTCGAAAAAGAGAATGCCAAAGACTTAAAAGGCATGTACCGTCTGCTTGGAGAGCTTGTCCATCATGTGAAATTTATTCAGCACCTCATCACCTGTGACACCTTTGAAGACATGCTGGATGTCATGGATAAAAAAGCGCCTTCGTACAAGAACTAATGGTGTGATATTAACTTTTTCCGCTTCCTAAAGGAAAAAGTATGGGTGTTTATGAAAGCGGTTTCATAATATGATGAATGTGTAAAGAAAAGCTTCATACTTCAAAAAGGGGGCGTTTACAATGAACATTTTATTAGTTTGTGCAGCAGGTATGTCAACAAGCTTACTTGTCACAAAAATGGAGAAAAGTGCACAAGAACAAGGAAAAGACTATCGTATTTGGGCAGTATCTGGAGATGCTGCAAAAAATCATATTGATCAAGCCGATGTGCTTTTATTAGGACCTCAAGTTCGTTATTTATTACCGCAAATGAAAAAACTCGGAGAAGACAAAGGAATTCCAGTAGACGTGATTAATACCGTGCATTATGGCGTATGTAATGGTGCTGAGGTTTTAAAATCTGCTGAACAGTTAGTGAACGGATAAAGGGGGCGGAAGGGATGAATGGATTCAACCGATTTCTAGAAGAGAAGGTTATGCCGTTTGCAGGGAAGATTGCCGCTCAAAGACATTTACAAGCATTGCGTGACGGAATTGTTTTAACCATGCCTCTCATTATCGTCGGTTCACTGTTTCTTATTTTAGCCAACCTTCCGATTCCAGGATATAGCGATTTTATGGCAAGTGTCTTCGGAGCCGAATGGGCCACGAAACTATCCTATCCTGTGAATGCCACCTTTGACATTATGGCACTTGTTGCGACCTTTGGGATCGCGTACAGGTTAGCTGAAAAGTATGCAGTCGATGCACTGTCATCTGGTGCAATTGCTGTCGCAGCTTTCCTCCTAGCCACACCTTATCAAGTACCGTTCACACCTGAAGGATCAACAGAAGCTATCCTAGTGAATGGCGGTATTCCCGTCACACTGATGGGCAGTAAAGGGCTATTCGTTGCCATGATTATTGCCATGCTTTCCACCGAAATTTATCGCTTTATTGTACAGCGGAATATCGTCATCAAAATGCCTGATGGTGTACCGCCAGCAGTTAGTAAATCGTTTATCGCACTTATTCCAGGTTTTGTGGTCATCACGCTGATCTGGGTCGCTAGGCTTCTGATTGAGATGACACCTTTTGAGAGTATTCATAATATCATCACGGTCTTAATCGGCACACCACTATCCATTCTTGGTGGAAGCTTAGGCGGAAGTATCGTTGCCATTGGTGTGCAAATGCTCCTCTGGGCATGTGGTATTCACGGAGCCACCATTGTCGGTGGAGTCATGGGTCCGATTTGGCTCGGTGCGATGGATGAAAACCGTCTTGCCTTCCAAGCAGGAGAAGTGCTGCCGAATATTTTCACAGCGCAGTTCTTTGAAATCTTTATCAATGTCGGCGGAAGCGGCGCGACGCTTGCTTTGGTACTGACCATGATCTTGCGTGCGAGAAGTAAACAAATGAAACAGCTTGGCCGTCTTGCGATTGGGCCAGCCATCTTTAACATCAACGAACCGATCATTTTTGGAATGCCGATTGTGATGAACCCAATGCTTCTCATTCCGTTTATCCTTACCCCAATTATGATGATCATCACCACATATATCGGAATGAGTACAGGACTTGTAGCAAAACCGGCAGGGATCGCTGTCCCGTGGACAATGCCGCCAATCATTTCAGGCTATCTCGCAACAGGTGGGAAAATCTCTGGCGCGGTCATGCAGCTGATTAACCTTGCCTTGTCATTTGCGCTATACTATCCATTCTTTAGAATGTGGGATAAGCAGAAATTGAAAGAAGAAAATGAGCTTGAAGCAAAAGCATCAACAGATGAAAATGTCGTCAGCATGTAATAGAGGGAACAAGGGGGATGCGGCCGATGGAAATGGAACAAATTGTGTTTCAACTCATCTTGCACGGTGGTAATGGCAGAAGCTCGGCCATGGAGGCCATTACATGTGCAAAGCAAGGCAATTTTGATGAGGCGAAGCAAAAATTGCAGGAAGCACAAGACGCGTTAAATGAGGCGCATCACGCACAGACAGAGCTGATCCAAGGAGAAATCAGAGGAGAGAAAACCGACGTCAGTCTCTTGATGATTCATGCACAGGATCATCTGATGAACGCAATGACCGTCAAGGAGCTTGCAGCTGAAATCATTGAGCTCCATGAAAAAATGAAGCAATTCGGAGGTGTCAATTCATGAAAGACGGAATTAAAATTGTCACAATAGGCGGTGGATCAAGCTATACGCCTGAGCTCGTCGAAGGGTTTATTAAACGATATCAAGAATTGCCTGTAAAGGAATTATGGCTTGTGGATATTGAAGCGGGTCAGGAAAAGTTGAACATCGTAGGTGCCCTTGCAAAACGTATGGTTGAAAAAGCGGGTTTGCCGATTGAAGTGCACCTCACCCTTGACCGCCGGGCAGCTCTGAAAGATGCGGACTTTGTCACGACACAATTTCGTGTAGGACTGCTCGAAGCCAGAGCCAAGGATGAAAGAATCCCGCTTAAATATGGCGTCATTGGACAGGAAACGAATGGTCCAGGCGGGTTATTTAAAGGTCTACGCACCATTCCAGTCATTCTAGACATCGTGAAGGATATGGAAGAGCTTTGCCCAGATGCTTGGCTGGTGAACTTTACAAATCCAGCGGGCATGGTCACAGAGGCGGTGTTACGCTACACGAATCTGAAAAAAGTGGTCGGTCTATGCAATGTGCCGATTGGAATCAAAATGGGCATTGCAAAAGCGCTGGATGTCGATGTCGAACGCATTGAAGTACAATTTGCAGGTCTCAATCACATGGTCTATGGCTTAGATGTGTATTTAGACGGGGTCAGCATTATGGATCAAGTGCTCGATGAATTAGGAAATCCAAATAGCCAGTGGTCCATGAGGAATATTGAAGCGAAAAACTGGGAGCCTTCTTTCGTCAAAGGCTTAGGGGTCATTCCATGTCCGTATCATCGTTATTACTATAAAACGAAAGATATGCTGGAGGAAGAACAAAAAGCGGCTCAAGAAAAAGGAACAAGAGCAGAGGTTGTGCAGCAAGTCGAGCATGAACTATTTGAGTTATATAAAGACCCAGATTTATCGATTAAACCGCCGCAGCTCGAAAAAAGAGGCGGGGCTTATTACAGCGATGCAGCATGTAATTTGATCAGCTCCATCTATAATGATAAACATGACATTCAACCGGTAAATACAGTGAACAGAGGAGCAATTGCCAGCATTCCGGCCGAATCAGCGGTTGAAGTGAACTGTATTATTACAAAGGACGGACCGAAACCAATCGCGACAGGTGATCTGCCTGTGGCTGTGAGAGGACTCGTTCAACAAATCAAGTCCTTCGAGCGTGTGGCAGCTGAAGCAGCTGTGACAGGAGATTACGAGACGGCTCTTGTCGCCATGACCATCAATCCACTCGTTCCATCTGACGAAATTGCAAAGCAAATCTTAGATGAAATGCTTGAAGCGCACCGCGAATATTTACCGCAGTTCTTCAAATCAGTAAATGCTTAAAATAAAATGGCCCCTTTATGGGGTCGTTTTTTATGATTTTTTCATATGGAAACCGGAGAAAGCAGTGTATGATAGAAAAAACAACATGTACTGCTTCAAAGAAAGGACGGTTAGAATATGGTGGCAATTGGGTTAATGCTTTACGGCTTTATCGTTCAACCTCTACTTAGTTACGGCACAGTGGTTTTGTTTTTGTATGGAATCATTGCTTCATTTATTGGTCTGATTCGGCGTAGACAGGATGTGTGGATGTATGTTCTCCGCCTGCTCGTATGTTTTACTATTCCAGTAACCAATCTGTTAATGTATTTCGCAACCATCGGTGGAGATGAAAGAGACTTTGATTTCCAGCCGATGCCGCCAGTTTATCATCTTGTTTTTATCCTAGAAATCATCATCGTCTTTTTACCAGAGATCTTTTTACTGATCGAGAGAAAGCGAAGTATCAAAGGGAAACAGTGGATATATGCAGGGGCCATTGTGGGGATATCGGTCTTGTTTTGGTGCACGATTTGATTGAAGGCTGACTGACATCTAAGTCTTTTTCTCCTTTTTGTTGCGTAACCTCTTTCGCCTCACTTTTACAAAAGTAATGGAAAGAACAAGGATAGAAATTCCGAGAAACTTAAATAGAAAACGGGTGAAGAACGGTGAATCATCGAAACCTGTAGCGATGATGATCGATCCGATGCAAATCACAAAGAACGCTAGTAAATAAGTAAAAAACATAATATCACTCCTTAAGCGTGGAATAGATCCATATTTTCCATTATGAGGTAGTGAAGGAGATAAAGAAACAAAAAAAGAACCCTTCATCAAATGAAAGGTTCTTTCGCTTGCTTATGCCTGTTTGACAACCGAATCGACTTCTACTGTCCAGCCGAAGATGTCTGGCTGAGTTCCTTTTTGGATTCCAGTAATCGCTTCGTACAATTTCTTCGATACTTCGCCTGTTTGACCATTTTGAATGACGTATGGCTGATCGTGATAAATTAATTCACCGACAGGAGAAATGACGGCTGCCGTTCCTGTCCCGAAGATTTCTTCAAGTTCACCTGACTGATGTGCTTCGATTAACTCATCAATTGAAATTTTACGTTCTGTCACAGGGACTTCCCAATGCTTTAACAGCTCAAGCACAGAATTCCGTGTGATCCCTTCTAAAATGCTGCCGTTCAGTTCAGGCGTCACGATTTCTCCGTTGATTTTAAAGAAGATATTCATACTACCGACTTCTTCAATATACTTTTTCTCGATGCCATCAAGCCACAGGACTTGTGAAAATCCTTTCGTTTCAGCAACTTGCTGTGCTTTCAGGCTTGATGCATAGTTTCCAGCTGTTTTGGCATTTCCTGTTCCGCCTTTAACAGCGCGGACAAATTCGTTTTCCACCGCAATTTTGACCGGATGGATGCCTTCTTTATAATAAGAACCTACTGGAGATAAAATGATGATCAGCTTATAGGTGCTTGACGGTGCAACACCTAAATAGGGCTCAGTAGAAATAATGAATGGACGAATATACAAAGAAGTGCCCTCTGCATCAGGTACCCAATCCTTATCAATGCGAATGAGTTCATTTAAGCCTTCTAAAACCGTTTCTGTATCAATTTGCGGGATACATAGGCGGTCGTTTGATCTGTTTAAGCGTTCCATATTTTTTTCGGGACGGAATAAAAGAATCTTTTGATCCTCAGACACATACGCCTTCAAGCCTTCAAAAACAGATTGGCCATAATGATAAACCATAGAAGCTGGATCCATTGGAATCGCCTGATAAGGGATAATTCTCGGATCATACCAGCCTTTATCAATTGAATAATCCATCACAAACATGTGGTCTGTGAAGATTTTTCCGAATTCAAGTTGATCAGATTGAGGTTTTGGTTTTTTTGTTGAACTAAGTTCAACGCGGATGGGTTGTTTTGGCATCGTAAATCTCCTTGCTGTTTGATTATTTGAAAATTCTAATAATATGAAATAATTATGATTCTATTCTATACCTTCACAAAATATTAGCAATAGGTTTTCTGGAATTCAGACAAGAAAAATCTGTTAAAGCGCTTTCCTCCTCTCTGTCGTGGTTTTACTGAAGTTTCCCCTTAGAAATAAAATCCAATTTCATTATTAACTGATTAATCTGACAATTTAAAAGCGATTTGTTTTCCTGTAAGATATTCTTTCAACCATACACCTTTTGACTAGTACATTGCAAGGGGCATTGCCATATTTTAATCCTCTTTTTTTAACCGATAAAGGTAGAAGAGAGTGGAAGGGAGCAAACAACGAGATGAAACGAATGATATCAGGCGCCTTATTGATTTTATTGATGACCGCCATTAGTTTTGGCTGTCAAGCGATGACGGAGGAGGCTGGTGCGAAGCAAGGTACTGCCTATTACGTCGCAGCAAATGGGAACGACAAACATCCAGGGACAAAGCAAAAGCCTTTCCGTACGCTGAAAAAAGCGGCAAGTATCGCGAAAGCTGGGACAACAGTTTATATGAGAGGCGGTACATACAAAGAGAGATTGATTGTCCGCCATTCTGGAACAAAGAAAGCACCAGTTGTTTTTCAAGCGTATGGAAAAGAGAAGCCTGTCATAAGCGGAGCATCTCTTAAAGGAAATCAAGCAGACGGTGGTCTTGTGAAGATTGATCAAAAAAGCTATATCACCCTGAAAGGTTTGACAGTCGGTCATATTAAAACGAATAAAGAAGATGTGACACCCATCGGTATATTCATCACAGGAAGCGGCAAAGGCGTCAAACTGCTTAACAACCGTGTGTACGACATTCAGACGACACATCAAAATGGGAATGCTCATGGCATTGCGGTCTATGGAACGAAAGCACCTGCAGCCATTGAAGACATCGAAATCAAAGGAAACACTGTGGAAAAGTTAAAGCTAGGTTTTAGTGAAGCCCTTGTGCTAAACGGAAACGTGAAAAAATTCCGCGTGACTCATAATACAGTCCGGCATACGGACAATATCGGGATTGATTTAATTGGTTTTGAGAATGTCGCACCTTCTAAAAAGTATGATCAAGTGCGAAATGGTGTCGTATCTAGAAACAAAGTTTATGAGATTACGAGTGTTGGGAATCCAGCGTACGGCAAGGACATCTCCGCAGGAGGAATCTATGTGGATGGCGGGAAAGACATCGTGATTGATCATAACATCAGCCATCATAATGACCTTGGGATTGAGGTCACAAGTGAACATAAAGGGAAGATGGCCGAACGCATTCGCATTGAGCACAATCAAGTATACTTAAATCGTTATACAGGCATCTCCATCGGCGGCTATGACAAGAAGCGGGGCGGAACCACAAACACGACCATCTCCCATAACATTTTGTACAAAAATGACACAGCCGGCTTAGAAGGCGGTCAATTGCTCATGCAATATCAATCGGTGAACAATCGAATCACGAATAATATCATGACAGCCAGTGCTTCGCATTACTTAGTCGTGAATCTCTACGAAGTGAACAAGAAAAATACATTCCAAAAGAATGTCTACGATGACCGCAAAGGTGCAAAAGCCTCACAGTGGGTATGGCGCGGGAAATGGCTGGAAGGCTACAAAACGTATCGCTCGAAAAGCGGTCAAGATAAAGGATCAGCACACCTCAATCCCCAATTTGTGAATGAGAAAAAATATGATTTCCGTCTTAAGGCATCATCACCTGCTAAGAAAATCATCGGCAGTTAAACAAGGCATTCGGTGCAAATGATCATTTTAGAAATTTTCAAAAAAATCATTGACATTGATGAGACATCACATTAAAGTAAAGAAGACATTTCAACTAAAACAAATTTCATAACGGATCTCTTATCAAGAGAGGCAGAGGGACTGGCCCTATGACGCCCAGCAACCGTTTCTATTTAAGAAATTGGTGCTAATTCCTGCAAAGCTGTTACAGCTTTGACAGATAAGAGAGGAAGACTTCCCGATACATGTTTCATGCAACGGTGATCAAGCCTCTCTTTATCAAGAGAGGCTTTTTTGATCTCTTTTTTTAGAATCAAAAGACTGGGTTCACAGGCATATTTCCACTTCTTTACCTAGTTTTCCGATGTGAAAAATAAAACAACTTGAGGAGGAACAGCAATGAAACGTAAATATTGGACATCATCTCTTGTATTATTGATGGTCCTGACCGTGCTATTATCTGGTTGCGGTACGGGATCAAGCGCAGGCTCAAAAGCTAATGCAAACGAAAAGGTCTCCTTTGACAATGTCCCGAAGCGATTTGCAAAAGGACAGGGAGCAAAAATTAAAGTCATCCGTAAAATTGGCGGGGACGATCATACTGCTCAGTTTTTAGCAGGAACGAAGGCAGAAGGTGAAGCGCTAGGCTTTACAGTAGATGTCTACACGGCAAATGGTGATACGGCGAAGTTTCATGATGCTATTTCTCAAGCACTAGAAGAAAACTATGATGGCTTTATCATCTCTCATGGGGATGATGAGGCGACAGTCGCTGATGTGAAGAAGATCACAGCGAAAGGCATTCCAGTTGTGGCGTTTGATTCAAATCCGAAGCTGAAGGACATCAAAGGGGTCACAGTGACGTCTCAAGATGACGAGCAATTAGCGAAAAAATCATTAGATGCACTCGTGGCTGATTTTAAAGGGAAAGCAAATATTGCGTATCTTTGGGTAGACGGATTCCCTCCAATGGTGAGACGAAACAAGGTGTACCAAGAAACGCTCAAACAGCATACAGGAATCAAGGAACTTGACCGATTTGGCGTTGCGGCCTCTGATACATCAGTTCAAACACAAAATGCGGTTGCGGCTATGCTAAATAAATATCCAAAGGGTAAACTGGATGCGATTTTTGCCACGTGGGATGCATTTGCGATTGGTGCCGCAAGAGCTTTAAAAGAAGCAGGAAGAACCGAAGTGAAAATATACGGTATTGATGTGTCTAATGCCGATCTGCAAGAAATGACTGCGAAAGACAGTCCTTGGAAGTACACTGCCGCTGTCGATCCGAAGCTCATTGGCGCAATCGACGTAAGGATTCTTGCGAAGAAACTAGCTGGCGAGAAAACGCCATCTTCCTATGACCTTGAGGCCTCTCTCATTTCACAAAAGCAGCTTCAGGATGCAGGAAAGGCCATCAATATGGTCAATCTTGCAGATGAAGTAAAAGGATTCGGATCATCCACAGCTTTTGAAGAAGACTGGATGAAGACCTTGAAGAAGCATTATGCAAAATAAACAACGTGCACTCTCTTTTCATAGAGGGTGTTTCGTTTTTCAATTGACGATCAGGAGAGAAGGAGGACACCTATGACAACGCCGCTTGTTCATATGAAAAACATTTCGATTGAATTCCCAGGAGTCAAAGCGTTAGATCAAGCAAATTTCACATTAAAAAAAGGCACAGTCCATGCCCTGATTGGGGCGAACGGTGCTGGGAAGTCAACGTTAATGAAAGTTCTCTCTGGTGCTCATTCACATTTTGAAGGAACCATCCACATCAATGGCGAGGCGGCGACCATTCATACACCGAAGGATGCGGCCTCATACGGTGTGCAGACCGTCCATCAAGAAGTGGATACAGCTCTAGTGCCATATTTAAGTGTTGGCGAAAATATGATGATTCATGAAATGGAGAAAAAACCATTCGTCCGTTGGAAAGAGATTCACCGCAAGGCAGCACAGCTGTTAAAAGAGATGGACATTGACATCTCGACGAAGCGTCTTGTGAGTGATTTGACACTGGCAGAAAAACAAATGGTGCTCATTGCCAAGGCTGTGTCGATCAAATGCAGCATTTTAATTTTAGATGAACCAACCGCTCCACTTAGTCATGCAGAAACAAGCAAGCTATTCTCAATGATTCATCAATTGAAAAAGAACGGCACAGGCATCATTTTTATCTCGCATCGCATGCCAGAAATTTTCAACATCTGTGATGAACTGACTGTGATGAAGAATGGAACCGATGTGGCGGCGCATCTCATTAAAGAAACCGATCCAAAGCAGGTCATTGAAGAAATGCTTGGCGCGCCATTAGAGGATCAATTCCCATTCCGTACACCGCTTGAGGATGCACCGATTGTGCTTGACGTGAAAGAGTTGCATGATCAGCATAAATTAAACAACATTCATCTTCATGTGAAAAAAGGAGAAATTCTCGGGATTGCAGGACTAGTCGGTGCTGGTAAAACAGAATTGTGCAAAGCCCTATTCGGCGCCTCAGAAAAAAAGTCAGGCACTGTGCAGCTGCATGGTCAAACCATTCATATCAAGTCGCCTCATCACGCTGTGAGAGCGGGTATTGCCCTTGTGCCTGAAGAACGGAGAAAAGAAGGGATTCTAACAGAAGAAACTGTTGGATGGAACGTAACAGCTGCAAGTCTACGTTCGTTTACACGGCCGTTCAGCTTCTTACATCGTTCTAAGGAACGGAAGGCAGCAGATGGAATCGTCAAGCGGCTTGGCGTCAAGACACCTTCTCTTGAAGCGAAGGTGAAGCATCTATCCGGTGGAAATCAACAAAAGATTGCGATTGGAAAATGGCTGTTGGCTGAGGCGGATGTCTATCTCTTTGATGAACCAACCAAAGGTGTAGACGTTGGAGCCAAAAAGGACATTTTCTCCCTCATTGCAGAACTAGCTGCAAGAGGAAAAGCGGTTATTTATGCTTCAAGTGAGCTTTCAGAAATTGCAGGAATTGCCGACCGAGTATACGTCTTATATGATGGCAGCATTGCCCGGGAAATGACAGCACCAATGACTGAAGAAGAGCTTTTATATCATTCAACAGGAGGACAATCATGAGTGAACGACAAGTTTCAGCCCCAGTTCAACAAATCAAGAAACAGCGGCCATCCTTTCATCTGTTTGATTTCTTTTATCAATATGGCACCATCTTAACGATTGTCGTATTGATTGTTGTCTTTGCGGCAGCCAATCCGGCATTTTTACAGTCAGGAAATATCATCAACATTTTACGATCGATCTCGATTGTAACCATCATTGCGGTAGGGCTGACGATCTCCCTAGCAGTGAACGGCTTTGATTTATCTGTAGGCTCAGTTGCAACGTTATCAAATGCAATTGTGATTTCCATGTTTGTATGGTTCTCGCAAAACCCACTCATTGCGATCCTTTCTGCGCTGGCGGCTTCTCTTATTGTCGGTTTGCTGAATGCTTGGATGATTGTCAAAATGAAGATTCCAGATATGCTCATGACACTAGCCATGATGTTTATCATTCAAGGGCTCGCACAAACCTATACGAAAGGTGCGACCATTTCTGAAAATATGGTGCTGCCTGATGGCACTTTTTCAACTGGCACCATCCCTGCCTTTTTCAGCAAGATTGGGCAGGTCCCCTATATCATTTTGATTATGGCGGCCATTGTGCTTTTTGCACATGTTTTTATGACTTACACAAAGCATGGGCGATTGATGTATATCATTGGTGGAAATAAAGAAGCCGCTCGATTGTCTGGTATTCATGTGAACAAATACAAAATCGCAGCATATCTGTTGTCTGCTTTATTTGCGGCGATCGGTGGTATCGTGCTGGCATCAAGGGTGATGACAGCAGAAATTAACGCAGGAACGCCATATTTAATGGATGGAGTAGCTGCTGCTTTTATTGGGTTTTCAGTCATGGGAGCAGGTAAACCAAACGCATTCGGTACATTTATTGGTGCGGTGCTCATCGGTATTTTGCAAAATGGACTTGTGATGATGTCTGTCCCTTATTATGCAATGGATATCGTGAAAGGATCTGTGCTTGCACTGGCACTCGCGCTGACTTATTACAAACAACGGGGCTAAGATGTATTTTTTTAAAACCATTTGTGTCCTCTCTCCGTCTAGTAAACGGAAAGCAGTGTAACAGCTGTTTGCCAAAAGGAGATGACAAAAAGAATGAATATGTCAGCAACTCATGTAGAAGATTTGAAAAGTGTCATGGAAGACTGGAAAAATGAATTATTAGTATATAAATTTGCATTAGATGAAATGGATACAAAGTTTTCGATTATTAGTCAGGAATATAATTTAATCCATGGACACAACCCAATAGAGCATACAAAATCACGGATCAAATCCTTTGAAAGCATCGTGAATAAACTAGCGAGAAAAGGATGTGACATCACCACACAATGTGCCAAGGAGTACATACATGATATTGCTGGTGTCCGCATCATCTGTTCGTTTATTCAAGATATCTATAACATTATTGATGTTTTGAGGCAAAGAGAGGATTTAAAGATCCTTGAAGTGAAGGATTACATTCAGCATCCGAAACCAAATGGCTATCGAAGTCTTCATTTAATTGTTGAGATTCCTGTTTACTTAACGAATCGTGTGGAGCATGTGAAGGTTGAAATTCAGGTGCGGACCATTGCGATGGATTTCTGGGCGAGTCTCGAACATAAAATCTATTATAAACTGCAAAACGATGTTCCTCATCAGCTCACCGATGAACTAAAGGAAGCGGCAGATATCGCTCACTACTTAGATGAAAAAATGCAAAATATCAAACGAGAAATTGATTAACCAATAAAAAGAGTAGCTGTTTTGAATGACAGCTACTCTTTTCAGTCTTATTAAGGGTTGGTGCCTCGATCTCTCTTTTGAATGATCGTACCGTCATCTTGCGATTGTGCAGACGGGCTGCCTTTTTGTGTAGAAGTGCCAATCCAAACACCTGTGAACAAGAGCGCAAAAATCGCACTTGAGATCAGCCATTTTTTCATCATACATCACTCCATCTTCTTAACAAGTTTTGAATGACAATGCCTTGTTCTGAAAATAAATCGCTTCTTTCGGAAGACCATTTTCAGTTAAGTAGGCGGCTACATCCTGACAGATAGCCTCAAGATCAACAAGGAAATTCATAGATTCTAATTGATCACAATAAGAAATGATCTGCTCAATCATGTTGTTTGGCTGGAGCATCAATGTTTCTAAAATGGATAATTTAAGTGAAATGTTTCGTTGTTTTAAATTTTCTGCTTTTTGAAGTGAAAGCTGTACATAATAGTGGAACAAACCAGGCCTTTTCAGCTTAAACAGCGCTTTCGTGTAGGCATACAAGGCCAGTAAATAGCCGCCTGGAGAAGAAGTTTCGAATGCCTCAATCAATAAAGCCTTTTCTAGGAGCGGTACAGCTTCACTGTATTCATTTCTTAGACTTTTAATAAAGGCTGCATTGCAATACGCGTGACCAAGTAAATCTGGGTCCTCCATCTGTTCTAGTGAGTGAATCACCTGTTCAAACAAAGTTTCTGCCTCTTCATATTTCGATTGATCCGCATAATTCAGAGCAAGCATCATTTGACAGCTGATTGATTTTTTCACATAACATGGATCTGCGTCGTAAATAGACGAAGCCTTTTTTAAGTGGTGGATGGAGAGAAGTGTGGATCTTATATTATAGTATAGACATCCTGTTTTATAATGGAATTCTGCCTTTTCAATGTCATCATGTACGAGATCTAATTTATCCTCGGCCAATTTCAAATGGTGAAATGCTGTATCTTGATTCCCTCTGCGCATTTCATACATGCCTTTAAAGAAATAGAAATAGTAGCTGAGCATATCATCTGTACGAATCGCATTTTCATCTACAAAAAGACTGTGATCTAACGAAGCTGTATCTTCGACTAAATCTTTGAAACGGTATTCTAAAAGTTGATAGTAGAGTAAGACGTCTTGATTCTCTTCCATTCGATCAAATGCTTGAAGAATCTCTTCTTTTAGCTGTATTGCTTCTTGTATGTCTCTTTTTTTCATCAAGACATACCAGTCATTTAGCATATTTGCTACATCAACTGATGACAAAACACCTGTTTCTGCCAATTGGTATCCTCCTTTCTTCACCTATTCATTTCTGCTGATTCTTATTTGTCTGAATCATCTTTCCATATTAAGTATCTTCTTATATTTTAAGCGGTCTATCTCAATTTGTAAAACATGTTTTTTGATGTAAATTCAACCAGTAGTGAAAAAAATAGGGAGTAACGATCGAATTGTATACGCTTACATTTTTTTAGGTAAAAAGAGGATATTGAAAAAAATATATTAGGATATCAATAGAGGAAGAGAGACAGTGAAAGAGGGTTTTTTCATAGGTGAGAAAGAAGTGTTATTTATAAAGGAGTATTCGCGGTTTTTTGTGAGATTATATCACATGAATATTGTGAAACATGCTTCTTTCAGAATAAAATGAGTTATTCGCAAAAAAGTAAAATTTAAAGAGACTATCGATCTAGAATTGTATGGATCTTTGGTATTGATAAAAAATATCACACAGTATAGCTTTAGCGTGGTATAGTAAGATTGTTGTTGCGAATATTTAGACAAAACTGACAATTGGGGGTCGTGTTTTATGAAGAAATCGATGCTACTGATCATGGGACTAATTGTTGTGCTCGTCATGGCAGCCTGTGGTTCAAAATCAGACAGCGGTTCGGGAGAAGGCAAAGGCACATATAAAATCGGGATAGATGTAACATATCCGCCATTTGAATTTGAAAAGGGCGGTAAAACTGTGGGAATAGACGTTGATTTAATTAACGCCATTGCGAAAGACCAAGACTTCAAAGTGAAGCTTGAAGCAATGGATTTCTCAGGGATTATTCCAGCGATGCAAGCAGGTCAGCTTGATGTTGGAATGGGTGGTATGAGTATTACAGATGAGCGTAAAAAGAAAGTGGATTTCTCAGATCCATACTTCGACGCTGGACTGACAGTTGTTGTGAAAAAGGACAGCAGCATCAAATCGATTGATGATTTAAAGGGGAAAAAGCTAGCTGTTAAAAATGGGACAACAGGTGCAAAATTTGCAACAGATAACGCAGACAAATATGGGTATGAAGTAGTTCAATTCAATGACAGTCCATCTATGTTCCAAGAAGTATCTAATGGAAATGCAGATGCTTTAATTGAGGATTATCCTGTCATTACGTATGCGATCGCACAGCAAGATTTGAAATTGAAAACAGTTGGAGATCGCTTGAATGGAGACCAATACGGGATCTCAGTGATGAAGGGGAAAAACCAGGACTTATTGAAGAAAATCAATAAAGGGCTGGAAAACCTAAAGAAAAACGGTGAATATGACAAAATTATTGAGAAATATTTGAAGTCATAACACAAGCGAGGCGCGCTCAGAGCGCGCTTTCTTTATGTGTCAACCGTATGTGAATTAGGGAGGGAGAAACATGGATACGATTGTTAATGCATTTCCGTATTTAATGGAGGGTTTGCAAACCACTTTATATATCTTTGTTGTTGCTATCATTTTAGGTTTTATCATCGGGTTGATTGTGGCGCTATTCCGCCTGTCACCATTTAAAATCTTGAACTTTATTTCACTCGTTTTTGTCAATGCCATTCGAGGTACGCCATTTATCGTACAGCTATTCTTCATTTATTTTGGGCTAAATACACTTGAATTCATTTCACTTGACCGAGTGCCGGCAGGGATTATTACAGTAGCGATTAACGCAGGAGCTTATTTCTCAGAAATTATTCGTGCAGGGATTCAGTCCATTGATAAAGGACAAACAGAAGCCGCACGCTCTTTAGGATTTACAGGTGGACAAAACATGCGCTTTATCGTTCTTCCACAGGCATTTCGCCGTATGCTTCCAGCCATTACTAACCAAGCCATCATCAGTTTGAAGGACACCTCTCTTTTATCGATTATCGGTATTGCTGATATCATGCAGCGGGGACAAGTTCAAGCATCGGCTACCTTTGATCCTTTGAATGTCTGGCTCATTGTCGGTGTCATTTATTTCGTGATCATTTATTTACTTTCTCTACTGGCTAGCTACGCAGAAAGGAGATTTGATGTGAAATGAGTATGATTACGGTGAAAAACTTAAAGAAATCCTTTGGTGACAACGAAGTTTTAAAGGATATTAATGCAGTCATCGAGGAAAAAGAGGTTGTATGTGTCATTGGTCCTTCAGGATCAGGGAAAAGCACATTTCTAAGATGTCTCAATAAATTAGAGGATATTACGGCTGGGGAAGTTGTTGTCCACGGACATACGATTACAGATCCAAAAGTGAATATCAATAAAGTACGACAAGAAGTTGGCATGGTGTTTCAGCACTTTAATTTATTTCCTCATAAAACCGTGTTAGAAAATATCACGATCGCACCGGTGAAAGTAAAAGGGATGGAGAAGAAAGCGGCAGTCGATAAAGCATTAGACTTGCTTGAAAAGGTCGGCTTGAAAGACAAGGCCAAAAGTTACCCTAACCAATTATCTGGTGGACAAAAACAGCGTGTTGCCATTGCAAGAGCCTTGGCGATGGACCCGAAAGTGCTCTTATTCGATGAGCCGACATCTGCTCTTGACCCTGAGGTCGTTGGGGATGTTTTAGCTGTTATGAAACAATTAGCAGTCGAAGGAATGACGATGATTGTCGTCACACATGAAATGGGCTTTGCAAGAGAAGTGGGAGACCGCGTGATCTTTATGGATGGTGGATATATCGTCGAAGAAGACAAACCAGAAGCACTCTTTGGAAACCCACAGCACGAGCGTACCAAATTGTTTCTTAGTAAGGTGCTATAAAAAAAGAGTAAGAGCAGGTATGCTCTTACTCTTTTTCTTTGTGACGAGAATGAATATACCGATTCGCATGCATTTCCTAGGAAATATTATCGTTGGAAGAACTCAATCCACTCTTGGTCTGGCCCTCGGAAAAAGAAGTAGCAATAGCCATTAGGTAATGTTGTGATTTCTTCATCTATTAGCTCAATTTGCAGCTTTTGAATACGGTTGAATTCAGCGTGAATATTATCTGTTGTGAAGGCGAGGTGGTGGACCTTTCCTTCAGATGGAAGGTCGCTGCTATATCCTTGAATGAGTTCAATTTCCGTTTCCGCTTCGTCTTTAAAGCCAAGAAAGGCAAGTTCAATGACTCCGTTTGTATGAGTGATGCGATCCTTTAATTTCATGCCCACCACTTTTTCATAAAAATCAATGGACTGATCAATATTTGTCACCATAATCCCTGTATGATCTAAGCGTAATGTTGTCAAAAAAGAGCCTCCTCTATGTCGAGTTGATATTTTTCTCCTCATCTTATCATAATAGAAGTAACGTATACATTCATATGGTAGGATAGAGAGAGTCAATTTAGGATAAGGATGACACAAATGAAAAAAATCTCATTAAAACAAACATTTGCAGAACAAGTGAAAAAGGGATATCCGCTTATTTCAAAAGATGCTGTGTCGCGTGTGAACGGTGTACAGGAAGGCGAGCTCATTGAATGGGTAGATGAAAGAGGCTCTTTTTTAGGGAAAGGATATTATGGTGTGCAAAATAAAGGCATCGGTTGGGTTCTTTCCTTTGACGCTAACGAAAAAATAGATCAGGCCTTTTTTGTTTCTAAACTTGAACAGGCATCCAAAAGCAGAACGCATCTATTTCGTGATGCACAGACGACGGCTTTCCGTGTGTTCAATGGGGAAGGGGATGGAATTGGTGGAATCACGATTGATTATTATGATGGATTCTATCTCATCCAATGGTATAGCGAAGGTGTTTATACATTAAAAGAAGATGTATTGGCTGCGATTGAGCAGGTGTACCCTGACTATAAAGGCATTTATGAAAAGAAGCGATTTGATACGTCTGGACAATATATCGAAGATGACGATTTTGTAAAAGGGGAGAAAGGTGAATTTCCTCTTATCGTCAAAGAAAATGGGATGAACGTGGCGGTTTATCTAAATGATGGTGCGATGACAGGTATTTTCCTTGATCAGCGTCATGTGCGAAAAGCAATTCGAGATCGCTATGCAAAAGGAAAGACCGTCCTTAATACGTTCTCTTATACAGGCGCTTTCTCTGTAGCAGCAGCGCTTGGCGGGGCAAGCCGTACGACAAGTGTAGATGTTGCAAACCGCAGTTTGAAAAAAACATCTGAGCAGTTTGAAGTGAATGGCATTGATGTAGACGGGCAGGATATCAAAGTCATGGATGTCTTTAAATATTTCCCGTTTGCGGCGAAAAAAGGCTGGAACTATGATGTCATGATTTTGGACCCACCTTCCTTTGCACGAACGAAGAAACACACATTCAGTGCAGCGAAGGATTATAAGAAACTATTAAAAGAAGCCATCCAGATCACAGCTGAGAACGGCGTCATTGTGGCGTCAACCAATAGCAGTGCATTTGGGATGAAAAAGTTTAAAGGATTTATTGCACAGGCCTTTAAAGAATCTGGGAAAACGTATCGTATTCTTGAGGAATATTCACTTCCTGAGGACTTCCGTACAACGAAAAATTATCCTGAGGGGAACTATTTAAAGGTTGTCTTCATCCAAGCATAAGAAAAAGCCATTTTCCGATAAGGGGAAATGGCTTTTTCTATAAGGCAAACGACATCAGGATAGGCGCTGCACATAATGTAATAATGGCCGAAATGATCATGGACACACTTGAGATCGTGCCTGAGACCGAGCTCAGTTCAAAGGCCTTCGATGTGCCTGCACCATGTGCTCCTGTACCAAGCAGAACGCCCATCGCAATGTCATTATCAATACGGAAATAACGGATAACCAATGGCCCAATGATTGAGCCAAATAATGCTGTTAAAATGACGAAGACAGCCGTAACGGACGGCATCCCGCCAATCATTTCAGACACACTCATCGCAACAGGTGTTGTGACGGATCTTGGGACGAGGCTCTCGATCAGGCTCGTATCCAAATGAAACAATTTGGCGATAAACGCTGTTGATAAAATTGCAACGATAGAACCGCAAGCCACATTCAAAATAATTTCTACTGCATGCTTCTTCAGAATGTGAAAATACTTATATAAAGGAATGGCAAATGCCACAGTCGCAGGTTGAAGCATATTTGTCAGCCATTTTCCGCCTTGATTGTAAGCATCGTAAGGAATGTTCACGATTAACAGCAAGACCACAAGAACAACTGGTGTCACAAGTAAAGGGGAGACATAGACTTTCGGATGCCGTTTATAAACCGCTTTTGATCCGAGATAGATCAGAATGGTTAGGATCAAGAATAGTCCGCCAACTAACATAGCTTTTTTCGCTCCTTTCTTTTCGCAATCATCTGCGTCATCATGCCAGTCGAGAGCATGACCACAAAGGTACTAAGTAAAACCACAAGGACAATACTTGTGCCAGATTGAGAAAGTAATGTGCCGTAATCAATCACGCCTACTGCTGAAGGGATAAAGAAGAGCAGCAGTTCTCCGAGCAGCCATACGGCGCCAAGTTCAATCCATTTTAATTTAATGATGTTAAAATGAAGTAATAAGAAAATGACAAGAATGCCTAAGATCGTGCCCGGAATTCTTAAATGCAAAAAGGCCACCAGCACATTCATCAATTTCGCAAAAGCAAATAAAGCCATAATCTGAAGGGTAGCAATCAGCGACGTTTTGAGCAATTGCACTTTCTGTTCACTCCTTTTTCTATATAAATTGTTCACTGTTTCACAAAAACAACACAACGTTCTAATCGGTGAGCTTACTTTAAAGTGTACAGCACGTTCTATTATAGGTAAAATACATATATCGAATAGTTAGTATTCCTTTTGTCTATAGAAAGGGTGAACCATGTGGACATCAGACATTTAACATATTTCTTAGAAGTGGCACGGTTAAAGAGTTTTACGAAAGCATCGCAATCGCTCTATGTGTCGCAGCCGACCATTTCCAAGATGGTCAAAAACCTAGAGGATGAGCTAGGTGTGCAGTTGTTTTACCGTAATGGCAGACAGGTTGAAATGACAGATGCTGGACAAACCATGTATACACAGGCGAGTGAAATCACACAATCCTTTCAGAATTTAACGAGTGAATTAAATGATTTAATGAATGTGAAAAAAGGACATATCCGAATAGGGCTGCCGCCCATGATTGGATCAAGCTTTTTCCCAAATGTGATGGGGGAATTCCGCCAGCAGTATCCAGATGTCACCTTTCAATTGGTGGAGCACGGCTCCATTAAAGTAGAGGAAGGGGTAGAGGATGGATCATTAGATATTGGTGTCATTGTTCTGCCTGCAAATGATAAAATTTTTCATACATACACCATCATTAAAGAGAATATGAAGCTTGTCACCCATCCATCACATCCGATGGCAGGACGTGATGAGGTTCATTTGGCTGATTTAAAGGAAGAATCTTTTATTTTCTTTCGAGAAGATTTCGTTCTGCACAGCCGAATCTTAAATGAATGTATGAATGCGGGATTCAGGCCGAACGTTATTTATGAAACGTCACAATGGGATTTCATCAGTGAAATGGTTGCTGAGAACCTTGGAATCGGGCTTCTGCCTGAACGGATTTGCCGTGATCTAGATCCTGATAAAGTGAGGATCATTTCCTTAAATCCGTCTATTCCGTGGCATTTGGGTGTCATTTGGCGAAAGGACCGCTACTTGTCCTTTGCTGCAAGAGAATGGTTAAAGCATACAAAATCCTATGTGTGGGATGCAGAGTAAAAGGGAGGACGATACAGATGAAATTAAGCTGCGTGTCTCATCTTTTGGAAAAGGTTCGAGCGGAAAATCCGCTTGTCCATAATATCACCAACCAAGTTGTGACGAACTTTACAGCGAATGGACTGCTTGCTTTAGGTGCTTCTCCAGTCATGGCAAACGCCAAAGAAGAAGTGGCAGAAATGGCGCAATTAGCGGATGCACTTGTGCTGAATATCGGCACACTAACAAAGGATACAGTGGAGGCAATGGTCATTGCTGGACAAGCGGCCAATGAAAAAGGTGTGCCGGTTCTATTAGATCCTGTTGGTGTTGGTGCGACAACGTTTCGGACGAGTGCGGCGAAACAGCTGTTACAGCAAGTGGACATCACTGTTGTCAGAGGGAATGCTGCTGAAATATCTCATTTAATTGGAGTGAATGGCTGGCAGTCAAAAGGGGTTGATGCAAAAGGGGCAAATGGAGATGTATCGTCTTTAGCAAAGCAGGCGGCAAAAGCCCTTCAAACCGTTGTGGCGATTACGGGAAAAGTGGATGTCGTGTCAGATGGAGAAGAGGTTCTATCTATTCATAATGGACACGAATGGTTAACCAAGGTGACAGGGACTGGCTGTTTACTCACCTCTGTCATAGGGGCATTTTGTGCAACAGGGGAACGGCCCATTCATGCGTCGGCATCAGCTCTGCTGTTTTATGGTGTCGCTGCAGAAAAGGCAGCTCAGCAGACAGAAGAGAAAGGGCCAGGCACCTTTCAAATCGAATTGTTAAACGCGCTATCCAATACAAATGGTCAAGATGTGATCATGTTAGGGGAAATAGGGGGAGTTTTGCATGACGAAGGTTGATCAGCAGCTAATCAAACAGCAATTATCGGTTTATTTTATTATGGGAACAGCGAATACAAGCCGGCATCCGCTTGATGTGGTGAAAGAGGCCATTCAAGGCGGGATCACGATGTTTCAGTTTCGTGAAAAGGGTGAAGGTGCTCTGCAAGGTGAAGAAAAGAAAAAAATCGCTCAACAGATTCAAGCACTTTGCCAAGAAGCGAATATCCCCTTTATCGTAAATGATGATGTACAGCTTGCAATAGATCTTGATGCAGATGGTGTCCATGTTGGGCAGGAAGATACACTTGCACAAGATGTACGGCAAAGAATCGGGAATAAAATATTAGGCGTGTCCACGCACAATCTAGATGAAGTGAGGCAAGCGATGAAGGACGGGGCAGACTACGTTGGGATGGGTCCAGTCTATCCTACAGAAACAAAAAAGGATACACGCAGTGTCCAGGGTGTTTCTTTAATCAACGAAGTACGTCAACACGGTCTTCACATTCCTATTGTGGGCATCGGCGGTATCACGTATGAAAATGCGGCACCAGTCATCCAAGCGGGAGCCGATGGCATTAGCATCATCAGCGCCATTAGCCAAAGCGCTGATCCGAAAAAAGCTGCGGAAGAACTAACATCTCTTGTCGGGTCAGAGAAAGCAGCTCTTTCATCTGTAAAAGACATGGATTGACTCATCCATGTCTTTTCTTATCTGCGTGAAAAATAGACAGTAGAGATACAATTGTGTACAATCTAATTGTTCGATTATTTTCGAAATGACAGGTAAATAAAGGAGAATGAATGATGGAAGTGCTCGATACGTATTTTCGTCGATATGATGAAGCGGGAAAAGGGCAAGAGCAAATGAACGAATTGCTGGCATTGTTTTCAGATGATGTCATGATTGTCTTAAATGGTGCTGAAAAGCCTGGCATCCAAGCGTTCACACAGTTTTTGAACACATTTTTCCACGTACATGAAGACATTAAGCATATGTGGGATGGCTGGGTGAAACGTGAAGATGGGAAGTATGAAACAAACTGGGCTGTTTGCGGAAAGTTAACAGACGGTCGTGTATATACAGCAGAAGGCATTGATATTGCGGAGCTGGATGATCAAGGAAAGATCGTTTATTTAGAAAACGTCCCGAAAAACCCAGAGTTATTCCAGCGATATTAAGAAGCCGGCAGAGCAGATATTATCCCCTCTAATTAGACAGTATGAGATAATAAGCAAGCATGAGGCTTGCTTATTATTAGATTTATTTATCCGTAAATAGCTTATCAATCAAACTTATAGCAACAAAACAAAATGGAAATGCAATGAAAATGTACAGAACATTTTTAGGTACAAACATATTGTAATAATAGAAAAATACACTCATAAATAAAATCATCACTGCATACTTGATCATACTCTTCACAACATTCCTCCTAATATATATCTACCAACCATTATTAGCGCGCTTATCCCTCTTATCTAACTGTTTAGCAATTTGAGTTCCGATATCCAAATCATTTAATGAAATTGCGACAGCAACACCAATAGAGATCGCTAATTTTTTAGCTTCCGCTTTACTTTTTTAATAATAAATGATTGTATAACACCTACACCACCCCTACAGCAAAACCAATCACTGCATTGAAAACTGCACCTGCAAACTTAACAGGCACACCGACCTTTATCTCTAATGATAGCAGCTTGAATTTCTTTCACTTCAAAAGAAGAAACAAATACATCTTTAGCAAATACAAAATCGTCATTCTCTTCTAGTGTTGGCATCATTTATTCCCTCCACTATCTCTTTTTGTGCTGCTGTCAATTAATCATTCCATTCAATTCTATAATCACGATCGATTCCAGAAAAAATTAAACCAGTGTGCTCCGTAGAATACTGTCACACACTGGTAGCTTAGACTTCTTTTATTTGTCTAACGAATAAGCGTCAATCGCTTCTTTAGCAGATGTTTCTTGATCAAAAAGAAGGTATCGGCTGTACACTTCGCTTAAATGCAGGGGACCTTCGTCTAAGTTTTCAACTAGCTCAAAGATATCTAGTACGGCTACTAGTTTTGTGGTTGTTTGTCCATGATCTCCATTTTCAAATGTCTCATCTGGAAAATGGTCTTTGACGATTTGTTTCACTTTTCGATTGTTTTTTGCTCTCACTAAAATGATTCGTTCCTCAAAGATTTTATCCGGTCTCACCTTTGGTGAGGAGCTAGATTCAAATAATAATTTTGCTGAGTACAATTTATGCATATGTTTCACTTCTTCCTTGTAGGGTGAATTTCCAGTATGTGTTTAAAATGATAACATAAGAATAACAAGAGAATTGAAGTCTATGGGGGTAATAGGGTTGAAAAGAATCATTGATAACATAGGAGAAGTTCATGAAATTCTGCTGATCATCATCACATGCTGTTCGTTGATCACGTTGAGGAAATGTGACAAGTTAGAAAGATATAAAGAGAGATTAAAAGGCCAATTTATCCCATATTGAATACAGTTTTGAAATTGCACTGAAAAAGCCGGCAGAGCAGCCGGCTTTTTCTCATCAATCTGTATCCATATGCATACCTGTGTGTGCTTTTACTTGAATTTCTGTAAAGGTGTCTTCATCTGCTTTTTCAGAGGAGGAAATGGTGCCTAAGTAAGCCGCAAGGAATCCGAGCGGGATCGAGATAATCCCAGGGTTCGATAGTGGGATAAGCGGCTCTCCTGTGAAAATGGCTGCCCCTGAGGGGTCCCAGACGCTTGGGCTGAGTGACACGATCAGGAGTGCGCTCAGAAGACCTGTTAAGCTTCCTGCGATAGCACCTGTTGAGTTAAATCGTTTCCAAAAGACAGTGAAGATAATCAACGGTAAATTCGCACTTGCTGCCACTGCGAAGGCAAGTGACACAAGAAAAGCGACGTTTAGGGATTGGGCAAATAATGCAAGAATGATGGAAAGGATGGCCACGCCGATAGAAGCAAAGCGTGCCGCCTTCACCTGTTCCTGTTCACTCGCTTTCCCTTTGCGGATAATCTGGCTATAAAAGTCATGAGCAAAGGCAGACGCGGCGGATAAAACGAGACCGGTGACCACTGCCAGTATAGTCGCAAAGGCAATAGCGGAAACAAAGGCAAATAATAAATCTCCCCCTAGGGCCTGTGCAAGCAGTGGTGCTGCCATGTTTCCTGCTGCATCGGCTGCCGTAATTGCATCTGTTCCGACAAAAGCAGCGGCACCGAAGCCGAGGAAAACCGTCATTAAATAAAAAATCCCGATGATCCACGTAGCGGATAGAACAGATTTACGCGCAGAAATGGCATCCTTTACCGTATAAAAACGGATCAAAATATGCGGCAAACCTGCTGTTCCAAGCACAAGTGCAAGGTTCAGAGACAGGGTCTCTAAAGGCACATCATATTTATTTCCCGGGTGAAGAAAAGCTTCACCAAGCGGGGTCGCTGTTTTCATCTGTTCAAACATCTTCAGCAGACTAAAATCAAACTTGGCAAACACAAGCAGCGAAATAATCAGCGTGCCCAGCATGAGAAGCACAGCTTTCGTGATCTGTACCCAGCTTGTTGCGATCATGCCGCCAAACACGACATAAATGGTCATCAAGACACCTACGATCAGCACCGCAATCCAGTAATCAATGCCAAGAAGCAGCTTGATTAATGCACCTGCCCCAACAAGCTGCGCAATCATATAAAAAGTTGAGACTGTGATTGTGTTAAATGCGGCTACCCCTCGAATGGCAGGACGCTTAAATCGTGCAGCAATCATATCAGCCATCGTATATTTTCCTAGATTTCGCAGTGGTTCAGCCACGACATAAAGGACGACAAGATACGCTACAAGAAAACCAATACTATAGAAAAAGCCGTCAAATCCATTTAAGGCGATCATGCCGGCGATCCCTAAAAATGAAGCAGCAGACATATAGTCCCCGGCAATGGCAAGGCCGTTCTGAAACCCAGTCAGACCGCCGCCTGCTGTGTAAAAATCACTCGCATTGCTTGTTTTTTTCGCAGCAAAATACGTGATGACCAATGTGAGCCCTACGATCGCTATGAATAAAATAAAAGCGGTCATACTCATTCGTCATCACCTCTTGATTCAACTTTTAAAGCGCTTACATATTTGTCGAACTGAGCTGCTTTTTTTGCATAAAGCCCACATAAAACCCATGTCATCACAAATTGCGTGAGGGCAAATAACCAAGCCCACGTGATCGCTCCAATTGCTGGCGTGTTCAAAAAGGTGAAGTAGGATGTAGCAACCGGAAGTGAAAAGTAAAAGAGAAAAAAGAAAATCGTCATCGGTACGATAAATCTGCGCTTTTCCTCAAGAAGTTTTCGAAAATCCTTTGAAGCGGCAACCTTCTTATAATGAACGTTTTTGTCTGCCATTGTTTCCTCCTTTGTACGAATTAGGGACAAGGTACTCCAATGCATATGAGTCGATCTGGTTGTTTATGACAGTATATCATAAAAAAGGCACCCGAAAAGGGTGATTAGCCTGATCAATTGTGGATATAAATATTGGGAAAATGAAAATAAACACAAGAAGCTGGAAATCAAATATAAGATCAAAGAAAAAAACTCTGTGATATCCATTGTCACATAGTCTGTAGATTCGATTTAGCAAATGAAACATTTGAGGTCATGATACGTTGGCATATTAACATCAAGAATTACATTACATAAACATGTAGAGAAGCAGGCTGATGGAACCTGCTTCTCTTTTAATATTTTTTTCCAAGACGTGTCGTATGTGAAACTGTTTTAACATGCTTTTTACGCTTTGAATCTTTGTAGACAGATAGGACAAATTTGTTGTTCCAGTAACCATTTTTCGGGCTGTAGTATGTTTTGAATGTGTAATGAAAGACTTTTTGACCTGTTGATCCTGAAGCTGAAGTTACTGCTGAAGCGATTAAAGCTACTGCTTTCAGTGTCAAGACTGCGCCAGCTATAGCACCGGTCCCTGTTGGTATTGCTAAGATCGCACCTGTCACAACAACTATGATAGCAACAGTGATGTTGAATTTATTTTTAAAGTTTTTTACAAGTCTCCATTGGTAATCTTTGTTTGAATTTGAGCTAACCTCACCGTCATCATTGATCAATTCTTTGCCAGCTTCTTTAAACTCCTCTAACTCTACTAGTTCATTGTTAATACGGAGTTCTTCTTTTGCCCGGTCATAAGAGACGCTATCTATTTGTTCACCATTATCAATCGTTATTGTTTGAGTGCTGCCTTTCACTACAGAATTGAAAGTATGTAGTTTGCCTTCAATTTCAGTTTGATAAGATTCTTTAATTTCTTGAGATTCTAGGGTTACTGCGGCTACGGTTTGTAATGGAACTGTTAAAAATAGCGTCAGGCCTAAAAGTCCGATTATGAACTTTTTCATTTTGGATATTTCCCCCTTGTTTTTTGTGCAATAATAAACATATGGATAAAAAATGCTTTTCTTTTAAAAAAAGTTAATTGAGGAGTGATTGATGTGTTTTGGAATTGGGTAGTAGGCATGATCGGGATAATCATAGGGGCTTGTATCTTTGCAACGGAGTTCGAAGATGCTACTTTCTTCACTCGCTTTATTTTCAAGCTTATTGCGATTTTATTTCTTGTGTTTTCAGTGGCTTTTATTAAGTGGCGGCGTAAAAAAATACAACAGCATAATAATTCATAGTGCTCCCTCCTTTTTTGACATGTTTTCATCCTATCATTGATTGATTAGTATTTGGGAATTCATTGGAAAATTTCTTTTTGGGTTGCGGTGACCGCAATTTAGGTTCTTTTATTTGGGAGGCGAATTTATGATGACGGTAATATCAGTATTGATGATGTTAAATGGTGCTTGTTATTTTGCTGTTGTTTTCTTTTTAATGAGTTTCCCATTCATCATAATAAAGAACAGGCTGAAGAGCCTGTTTTTTTGTTATTTAAATACATGGCGCCTATTTCAAAAACACCACTGCGATTGCGTATAAAAACCGATATGTCTTGTGCCCTACTTGCTTAAAAAGTGCTTGCGCTATGCCGAAAATTTTACATATAAATGGGTAAATAGGGTTTTATTAGGAGTTGTTGTGCTAACATTTATTAAAAATTGGTTTTCTAGGGGGGATTGTAGATGGCGTCTATACCGTCTCCAGTTGTAGCGATCAAGATAAATGAATGGTATAAGCAAATAAAAAGATTCAATGTTAAAGAGGCTCAGAAGCTCAGAGAAGAGGTTAGAAAAGAAATCGATGTAATGGAAGAAGATGAACAGGCGGTTCTTTATTTTCAGTTGATGGAGTTCCGTCATCAATTGATGACAGACTATGTGCAACCTTCTAAAGAACCACTTGAAAAATCGGATTACTTGAAAGCTGTAGAAGGACAAGGCAAGAAGATGTCAGCCATTCTTGAATACTATTTTAATTTTTTTCAAGGAATGTATGAATTTAAAAAAGGTGAGTTTATTAGAGCTATTGTGTTCTATAAGCGCGCGGAAAAGCGCCTGGAGCAAGTAGGGGATGAGTTAGAAAGAGCGGAATTTTATTACAAATTATCAGAAGTGTTTTATCACATGAAACAGACACACGTATCTATGTATTACGTTGGTCTTTCTTATGATACTTATAAGGCACATAAGAGCAATTCCCTTTATATGATTCGAGAAATTAATTGTCTAACTGTTATGGCAGGTAATTTCATTGATTTTGAATGCAGAGAAAAGGCGCTTCCTCATTTATTGTCAGCTTTAGAAAAATCTAAGGCAATGTCTAATAAGCCAATGATTGTGAAGTCATTATTTAATATTGGGTGTTGTTTTAAAGGATTAGGTGATTTTAATAGGGCACTAGCTTATTTTAATCAGGTTATTCTAGAAGGAGAGCCTATTAATGCTACAGAGTTGCTTTTGGTTTATTATGAATTATCGTTATTTCATTTGAGTCAAAAGGAATTTATTAAGGGTGAAAGATTTTTCAAAAGAGGCTGGGAAGAAGCGAAGAATAGAAAAAATGATCTATTTTTATCGTTACTGATGGTATTGGAAAATTTATTTTTAAAAACAGCAAATTTAAGTGAAGTCATGAGCTCATTGGAAAAATTAGAGAATGAGAGGGGTTATCCATACATGGAAGACCTAGCGCTCGAAGCGGCTCGGTACTATAATGAGAATGGGCGTATGGATGAATCTGTAAAAATGTATGAAAAAGTGATGTACGCCCGAAAACAAATCCAAAGGGGCGACTGTTCATATGAATTTTAAAACGGTTCTTACTGGTTTTTTGAGTGCTTCAACATTGCTAGGTGTGATCTCATTATCATCTGTCGATTTTGATGTGAATTCAAGAAATGCTACTTCTCCAGAATCCACTGATCTGACTGTAAGAAATGCTACAGGCAGTAGCGTTACTACTGAGGATTTTCCTCTTATAACTTTATCTCAACAAGATAACGATTTTACTGTGAGGAATGGAACCCGTTCTAGTGAAAATCCTGATGTTCGTTTTGGAACCCGTGATTCTAGATTATCTACTTAATGAATCAAACAGACCTTTAGGGCTGTCAGGCTGTCGAGAAAATCTCGACAGCTTTATTGTCCCCATTAAAACTTACATCTCCCCATTTTATAATAGAGAAAAGCATATACAATAACGGATCGGAAAGGTTATTGGTTCTACAAATCAGATCCGAAAGCATGAGCTCCGTTTCCTTTTCTTGAAAGCTGCACAAGATCTCAAAAGCACCAAAAGGCCATTTCAAAACATGTGTGGGAGGCCTTTTCATTCATGCTCACCTAACATCATGACGTGGAAAATAAAAAAGAATGTAGAAAAACATGAGTTTCTCTACATTCTGGGCACCCGAAAAGGTGCTTTCTACCGATAATGCGCAAGAAATGTTTGTCTTGCTTTTTCATATGCTTCTGCATCAAAATGATCTCCGCATTTGTGAATACACCAGGGCTCCACTTGCCTTGCAATCCCAACCTCATATCCCTGCTGTGCAAACTCAAAAGATTGTGACACATCATAAAAATGAAAGCCGTCTAAAAGATCCTCACGCCACTTGATATCATATTGTGTTGCCATAAAAAGACCGTCAATAGCAGAAGCTTTGATATAACCTTGGGGCTCTGTCTGTGGATGACCAGATTCAAACGTTAGCAGCTGATAGGTGTCGTGCCGATATTCAATGACTTTCCCTCTGCAATCATGGCTCTCCCACCAGATTCCATTGTCTGGCACACTTTCTGCACCTATTACCCCAAGCATGCCAAGTGACGGATTTTGCAAGAAAAGTGGAATCAGCTCGAGAAGCATATGCTGTTTGACGATGAGTGTATCTTGATGAAGATAAATTTTAAACTGTGCAGGATGAGTGAGAGCTTCATTGTATGCAGAGGTCATACTTGATGCATGTCTAATGGGCAAAACCTCTACATGATACCCGTGCGGAGCAGGAAGTGAAGCAAGCTGCCGGAAGCAAGCTTGAAACATCGACTCATCATTTACACATAAAACAAATAAGATGGTGGGGCTACTCATTGAGTTGAACCGCCTCAACCACGTATTGATAGGCTGTCGCTGCCTCGTTAAAATCAAAACGGATGCCATGTTTTACGAGTAATTCATGTAGATCATTCATGACGCCCGTATAGGAAGGGTGTTGTACACGAATGGTTTCAAGCTCACGAACATGAAACCCGGCTGACTGAAAGAGCGCATGAATTTCGTGAAGGGTAAAGAAGCGTAAATGTGTTTGATCCATTAATCCTGCATCTGTATAAGAAAATCTCCCAGCCAGCAATTCTAAAACCGTTGAAATATGACCAATATTCGGAATGGAAGACAAGATGGCCCCTTCCCTTTTTAGAAAGGGTTTGACCTTTTTTAAAACGGCCCAAGGGTCCAATAAATGTTCAAGAACATCTCCGAAAATGATGCAGTCAAATTGTTCATGCTGATAAGGCAGCGCCATCTGTTCAATATTGCCGCATAAAACATGATCCAGCGTCTGCTCAGCCTGCTTTGCCGCATCTTCAAAAGATTCAATTCCATATATGGTACGGTCTTGTTGTTTTAGGACTTTGCCAAGCTGGCCTGTGCCGCATCCGATATCCAAGATAGACGTCCATTCCTTGCGAATACGATGGACAATCACAGGGTTCACACCGTGATAATATTGATCCTTCTTTTGATGATAATAAGATAGGGAATCTGAACTCACGCGCCACCCACCTTTCTTCTTTCTTGTGTCTTATGCTTAATATATGGGTGGGGAGCTTGGTTTTATAACGAAAATGGGCAATTTTCATGAATGACAGCTAAAAAGGGGTCATATAAAGAACAGGGAACGGACTGTCCTCCTAAAAATAGAAAGACAGAACCCCATTGAGTGGAAGGGATTGGTATGATGAGGTGTTCAATTATTGTAGCGTATCGTCATGAAAGGATGTTTAAAAGGTCAATTGACAGGTTAGAACTTTAGCCAAAGCAATCTGAAAGACAAAGGATAACGGCGTTGATTACGGTTTGTTTATCATCTTCTGATCACCGTTGGATGTTAAAAAAGCTTGTATTTCCTCGATGCCTAGTCCAATTTTTTTCGCTTCTTGAATCAAATAAACCCACTCTTCGTCAACTCTTCTTTTCACTTGCGTATCCATAATATCCTCCAGTTCAATAAGACATATTCATCTGCAACCAATGACTTGAACAAACCGTCTAGTAACTGTACGTGTATGTGAATGGAGTACAAAAATAGATTTTTGTCGAAAAATGATGACATTTAACCTATTTTGTAAAATCTATCACCTACCACGTCCCTAAAAAAATGACTAAAAAACCCATAAATATTGAATTCTTACTTCTCATAATAAACAATTGTAAAGTCAGTTAAAAGATTATAAATTAAAATAATGATAAAGACCTAAATCATTTGACTCATATAAACCAATAAGGTTGACATATGCCATCAGCGTGAACAAATTTCATCTTTACAGGACGCACATATTGTTCGTTTGGGAAGTTCTTCTTAAGATGGTATTCTAAAAGAAACAGAATTCACCAAGAAGGAATGAAGAAAGACATGTATAGCCTTTTTCAAAAGTATCAAGAAGTTGTCATGTATCTGATCATGGGTGTGTGTACAACCATTGTCAACATAGTCAGCTTCTATTTATTCGTTGAGATGTTTTCTATGGATTACAAAACAGCAACGGTTGTTTCATGGGTATTTGCTGTGCTCTTTGCTTATATCACCAATAAGAAGTATGTCTTCAAGCAAAAGGCTCGTGACACAAAAAGCCTGATGCGTGAGCTTTCTTCATTTTTTAGTGTCCGTCTCATGTCTCTAGGTGTAGATCTGGGGCTGATGATTTTATTTGTGAGCCAAATGGCGCTCAACGAAACCGTCGCAAAAATTCTTGTTAACTTTGTGATTGTCGTGGTCAATTATGTCGCCAGTAAATGGTTCGTCTTCAAGAAAACAAAAGAAGATGCGATTTAACACATGAAAAAGATAGGTGATGTGAAATGAGCAGCAGGCCAGACGAATTATATGATGCCATATATCAACAAACAGAAAAGCAGCATGAACAAGTGTTGAGGCTAGTCAAAGAAATGACCGCACATCCAGAAGCATTTTCTGAACAAGAAAAGGAAAAGATCAACCGGATGGACATTGCGCTTCAAACAGCAACGGACATTTTAGAAAATTTAATGACCCCTGATACGCAAATGACCATTGTTTTAAGACAAGGGAGAATTCGTGTTGACCTAACGAAAGCGTAAAAGAAGCAGCCAATTGAAAAGCGGCTGCTTTTTATTATGCATCGCTTGTTTCCCGGAGTTGCTTTGGAGACATGCCGATTTTCTTTCGAAAGACTTTATTCAAGTAATTCGCATTTCGGTAGCCGCACTGTGTGGCGATTTCTTCAATCGAGTATTTCGTTGTTTTCAGTAACGTTTCCGCCTTTTCTAAACGAATATTGGTTAAATAATGAATCGGTGTGAAGCCAGTTGCCTTTTTGAATTCCCTCGTAAAATGACTTTTGGATAAACGTGCCGCAGCTGCCATATCGTCAGGCCCAATCTCCTCGTGAAAATGGTGGCTTGCAAATAAGGCCGCTTGGACGATGGGCTCAGGCCATTTCTCCATTTGTCCCTCAAGCTTTGGCAAATATGAATACAGTTCCATGACAAATTGATAAGCAAGGCTAGACCCCTCAAATGGATTGGTAATCCGTCTTTCACTGGCTTCATCATAAATCTTCTTTAGCAGGCGGATCGGTTTGGAATTCGGATGAAAACGCATGACCTGCTTTCCTTGATCGATAAATTGATCAAAGCAAAGGTCACAGGCTTCCCCATAAAGTGTTAAATAGAGAAATTCCCAATGTTCACTGTCTTCTGGAAAATAGTATTGATAAGCACTGGGACTTTTCACCAGAAAGGCCTGTCCAGGCAATACTTTGAATCGTTTCTGTCCGATTTCAATCATGCCGTGTCCAGACAGTGTGAGCTGAAAGATGCACTTGCCCTGATCCTTCCGCTCTACGCCATTCCAGCTGTATAACGAAGATGATTGAACTTCCCAGCCAACAGACCAGATTTGGGCCGGCAATGTCACATCAGAATGGTGAAAACGAAATGCAAATGCTTCTTTCTTCAAATTGGAAACCCTCCTTCACAGCAAAAAACAACCTTTTTCTATTTTGAATCATGGTACACCTCATATCACATCGTACCATTCACAGCAAAAAAAGGGTATTTTTTAACGATTTTTTTACCATTGAACTTCAGCTGACGGGGCAACTAAAATAAGATTATCAGAAGAGAAAAGGGGAATGGATATGATCGACACATTACGAGCAGCATTTCACCAGCAATTTGGAGATCAGGAAGAACTCCGCTATTTTTTCGCCCCAGGCAGAGTCAATCTGATTGGTGAACACACAGATTATAATGGGGGCCATGTCTTTCCATGTGCACTCACCCTTGGTACATATGCTGCGGGAGCAAGACGGTCAGATGGACGCGTCAGAATGTATTCCTTGAATTTTGAAGAAGAAGGTGTGAAAGAGTTCGACCTTTTTGAAATCGCTTTCTCAGAATCGGACGGCTGGGCGAACTATCCGAAGGGAGTATTCCAACAGTTTATCGAAGCAGGCATGGATGTGAAAGAAGGCTTTGATATTGTGTATGCCGGCAATATCCCAAATGGCGCAGGCCTGTCATCTTCTGCCTCTATTGAGCTCGTCACGGCTGTCTTGATCAATGAATGGTCGTCATTCGGTGTAACGCAAATCGACCTAGCCCTTCTTGCGCAGCGTGCTGAAAATGAGTTTATTGGCGTGAACTGCGGCATTATGGATCAATTTTCAATTAGTCTTGGAAAAGAAGGTCACGCTATTTTGCTCAATTGTGACACGCTTTCCTTTGAATACAGCCCATTTCGGCAAGAGGGTCTGGCACTTGTCATTGCCAATACAAATAAAAAACGAACACTTGCAGATTCCAAATACAATGAACGCCGTTCAGAATGTCAATCTGCTTTAAACGATCTTAGAAAAGAACGAGATATTGCGCATTTATGTGAGCTCACGGTCGATGAATTCGCTAAGCATGAACATTTGATACAAGATGAAACGTGTAGAAGACGTGCAAGACATGCCATTACGGAAAACGAAAGGACCATGAAAGCAGTAAATTTTCTGAAAGATGATAAAATGGAAGAACTAGGTGCACTCATGAAGGCATCTCACCTTTCTTTAAAGAATGATTATGAAGTCACTGGGCTTGAGCTAGATGCACTTGCCGAAGCCGCATGGCAACATCCAGGGGCGATTGGTTCTCGTATGACAGGTGCTGGCTTTGGGGGCTGTACCGTCAGCATTGTGAAAGAAGAGCTGCTGGACTCATTTATAGAAGAAACAGGTGCGATTTATCAAGAAAAAACAGGCATTCAAGCCTCTTTTTACACAGCTGGAATTGGAGGCGGCGCTAGAGAATTAACGAAGGAGGAATTTTGATGGCAATTTTAGTATGTGGGGGAGCAGGTTTTATTGGCAGTCATGCGGTAGCGGCTCTTTTGGCTAAAGGAGAACAAGTGGTGATTGTGGATAATTTGCAGACAGGTCATAAAGAGGCAGTCGTAAAGGGTGCCGTATTAGAAGAGGGAGATTTAAGGGATCACGCTTTTTTAAGACGTGTTTTTCAAACACATGACATTGAAGCGGTCATGCACTTTGCGGCAGATTCACTTGTTGGAGAAAGTGTAACAGACCCGCTGAAGTACTATGACAACAACGTCGGAGGGGCAACGGCTTTACTTCAGGTGATGAATGAATTTGATGTGAAACGCATTGTATTCTCTTCAACTGCTGCGACATATGGTGAACCAAAGCGTGTACCGATCGTTGAAACGGATGAGACGAACCCAACGAATCCTTATGGGGAAACAAAGCTCGCGATTGAAAAAATGCTGAAGTGGTCTGAGCAGGCATATGGTATCGAATACGTTGTGCTTCGCTATTTTAATGTAGCCGGTGCTCATACAGAAGGGATTGTCGGTGAAGATCATCAGCCAGAAACGCATTTAATCCCGATTATTCTGCAAGTGGCCTTAGGAAAACGTGATCAAATCATGATTTACGGTGATGATTATGAAACAGAGGATGGCACATGTATTAGAGACTACATTCATGTCATGGATTTAGTAGAGGCGCACATTCTAGCGGTTGAGCGTCTGCGTGAAGGAAAAGGAAGCGCGACGTACAACTTAGGGAACGGCACAGGCTTCTCTGTGAAGCAGGTCGTAGAAGCCGCAAGAGCAGTGACGGGCCATGCCATTCCAGCACAGGTGGCAGAAAGACGTGCGGGTGATCCAGCTAAGCTGATTGCTTCATCAGAAAAAGCGCTGAAAGAACTAGGATGGAAGCCGCAATATGCAGATCTCCACACCATCATTCAAAGTGCATGGGATTGGTTTCAGAAACATCCAGATGGCTATCAAAGTGAGTAACGTGTAGCAGGCAAGGGAGGAGACAAAGGGAATGGCGATTGATATTTTTGAAAAGCTAGAACAGCTGATTCAATACGGGATCAATAAAGAGCTAATATCACCACTAGATATGGATTATACAAGGAACCGGCTGCTAGAGGTGCTTGGTCTCGATGATGCTGAGCCAAGAACAGTCTCAGGAGACAGCGACCTTGAAGACATCTTAATGCCGATGCTCGATTGGGCAGTTGAAACAGGTCTTATTCCTGACGGGACAGATACGTATCGTGATTTATTAGATGCCAAAATCATGGGCTGCTTGGTGGCGCCTCCGAGTGTCATCTATGCAAAGTTTGAAGAGAAACGCAAGCATTGCGGACCAAAGGCAGCGACAAGCTGGTTTTATGAAATGCAGCAGCATGCCCACTATATTCATACAGGCAGAATCGCCAAAAATGTGCAGTGGTTTACACCGACAGAAGATGGTGAGCTTGAGATCACGATTAATCTATCGAAACCGGAAAAGGACCCAAAAGCGATCGCTGAAGCCAAAAAGCTGAGTCAAAAGCAATATCCTCTTTGTCTCCTTTGTAAAGAAAACGTTGGGTTTGGGGGACGCATCAATCACCCAGCAAGACAGAATCACCGGATTATTCCGGTGACACTTACAAATGAGTCGTGGTTTATGCAATTCTCGCCGTATGTGTATTACAACGAACATTGTATTGTGTTCAAGGGCGAGCATGAACCAATGCAGATATCTAAAAAGACCTTCGAGCGTCTGCTTTCCTTCATATCTACATATCCGCACTATTTCATAGGATCAAATGCTGATCTTCCCATTGTTGGAGGCAGCATATTAAGTCATGACCACTTTCAAGGTGGTGCTCATGAATTTCCGATGGCGAAAGCAAAGATGGAAGAAGTGTTTTCTCTCGAAAAGTTTCCGAGGGTGAAGGCGGGTATTGTGAAATGGCCGATGTCAGTGATCAGGCTTCAAAGCAGCGACCAGCAGACGCTTGCGGAGGCAGCGGATTTTATATTACATGAGTGGAAAATGTATTCAGATCCAGAAGCGGGGCTGTTCTCTCATACAGGAGATACCCCGCACAATACCATTACACCAATTGCACGTCGTCATGGGGATGAGTACGAATTAGATCTCGTGCTACGAAATAATCGTACAGACAAGCAGCACCCCGACGGAATCTTCCACCCGCACAAAGAAGTTCATCATATTAAAAAAGAGAATATCGGATTAATTGAGGTCATGGGTCTCGCCGTCCTTCCTGGAAGATTAGCAGAGGAATTAAGCCAGCTAAAAGCGGCGCTGCTATCCAAACACCCTCTTGAAGAAATCAAAGCCTGCCCGTCTATCATGAAGCACGAGTCATGGGCAGAGCGTCTGATCGAAGAGAATACCTTTACGAAGGACAACGTAGAAGCCATTTTACAAAAAGAAATCGGCCTCATTTTTTCTCGTATACTCGCGCAGGCGGGTGTGTTTAAAAGAACAGAGCAAGGGAAAACAGCATTTAAACGTTTCATTCAAACACTCCATACAGGCAGGTGATGAGTTGATGATTGAACAGGTAAGAACTTTAATGGAAGAAAAACAACTCGACGGTGTTCTGATTCAAAAGCGGAATAACTTTTCTTGGCTTACAGGAGGAAGAAGAAACCACATTGTGTTAAATACGCCAGAGGGCGTTTGTCAGCTACTTGTGTTGAAAGACGATATTGTCCTAGTTGTGAATCAAATGGAAGAAAAACGAATCATTGAAGAAGAAATGGCGTATTTTGACCATCCCTTTCAAGTCGTCACAATGGATTGGTTTGAGGATGAGACTCCTTACATTCAAACACTCATAAAAGACAAACGAATCGGTGCGGACATTCAAATGGAAGGAGTGGAATGGATCGAACCTGATTTGTCTCGTGTTCGATCGATCCTTTCAGCGCCACAGCTCAGCCAATATGAAACCCTTTGTCATGACACAGCTGTTATTGTAGAAAGTGTCTGTCAAGAAATCGTTCCAGGACAGACGGAGCATGAAATTGCTTCGCTTGTTGCTCAAAGAGCGATCGGGCAGGGAATGACGATAGAAGTGCTGCTTGTGGCGACAGATGACCGGATTCATCAATATCGCCACCCGATCCCAACAGAAAAAGCACTTCAAAAGCATGCACTGGTTGTCCTTTGTGCTGAACGGCATGGACTCGTGGCAAATGTCACAAGATCCGTTTACTTTGGACAGCTACCAAAGGAGCTTGAAGAAAACAAGGAAAGGCTTGCGCGAATTGACACGGTCATGAATGCGGCTACTCGTCCAGGGAACACCATTGGAGATGTATTGAAGGCCGGCATTGCTCAATATGAAAAAGAAGGATTTCCTGATAGCTGGAAAAAGCTTCACCAAGGTGGCAAGACTGGATTTGTGTCTAGAGAGATCATTGCAGTTCCTACATCGGTGGAAGAGATCCAGCTTCATCAAGTATTCACTTGGAATCCTTCCTTACCAGGATTGAAATCAGAAGATACGATGGTCGTCGAGAAAGAAAGAAATCGCTTTTTAACCTATACAGGCAAGTGGACGTATATAGACATAGAACATGAAGGAAGCATCTATAGGCGACCAGACATTTTGGTGAGAGACGAATAATGAGAAGCCGGCGATGAGCCGGTTTTTTGCTGGAAGTCTTTAGTGAGTTTCCACTCATTTATCACCATTACCAATCATTACAGCGCATAGGCGGAGGATCGATACTTTCTTTTCTTGTCGACTTGCGTTAAAATGAGTAAGGTTTTTGTTAAATATGGGGATACCTATTTCAGAATTGTTTACCTAGATAAAATTTCATAAAGTTAAATTGAAATTTGACCAAACTTTTTTATTGTGGTAAACCTAAATTTGACAAAGTTCTTGATTGTATGTCCTTTGCCTTCAACTCTCAACTTTTCAAAATCCTAGAAATTTATTGTGTGTGCAATAATATAAATTTATGGCGAATTTATGACATTTCAATAGAAATCTGTTGAAAAATAAATGAACTTTTGAAAAAAGGGGAGCTAACTCCAACAGATTTTGATAGCATTACAAAGGGAAGAAAAGTTTTCGAAGGCAGATGGCTTTTCACAATTATTCAGCAATTTATACATTATTTAAGGAAGGATGGTGATCTTCTTGTTCAGAGCCATTAAACCTATGCTTTTATTAGCGATGCTCGTGAGTGTTTTTGTATTAGGAGGTTGCAGCAATATCGCTGTTTTAGATCCTAAAGGACCAGTCGCAGCACAACAAAAAGACTTAATCCTATTATCTATTGGATTCATGCTCTTTATCGTTGGTGCGGTATTTGTACTGTTTACCATCATTTTGGTTAAATACCGTGAGCGTAAGGACGTTGGAAACGCCTCTTATAACCCAGAACTACACGGGAATACGCTTCTAGAAGTTGTCTGGACAGTGATCCCAATATTAATCGTTGCTGCCCTTTCAGTTCCAACTGTAAAAACCATTTACTCTTTGGAAGAGGCGCCTCAAGCAACAAGTCATAAAGATCCACTTGTCGTTTATGCTACAGCAGTTGATTGGAAATGGATCTTCAGCTATCCAGAGGAAAATATTGAAACAGTGAACTACTTAAACATTCCAAAAGATCAGCCGGTTTTATTCAAAATCACTTCCGCTGATACAATGGCATCACTATGGATTCCTCAGCTAGGCGGGGAGAAGTATGCGATGGCTGGAATGGAAATGGAACAATATCTTCAAGCTGATGAAGTAGGCACATATGAAGGAAGAAACGCCAACTTCACAGGCGAAGGCTTTGCTCAGCAAAAATTCAAAGTCAATGCGATGACGCAGTCTGACTATGATAAATGGGTAAATAAAACGAAAAAAGAAGCACCAAAGTTAACGAAGAAAACGTATGACTACTTGATGCTTCCTGATGCTGCAGATGTGCAGACATTCTCATCAACACATTTATCTTTTGCGAAGCACGGAGAGGATTCTGAATATGCACTCCAAGCACGCAAACGTTTAGGTTACCAATCAGTTTCTCCGCATTCCAAGACAGATCCTTTCGAGAATGTGAAGAACTATAAAAGAAAACTAGAAAACGAATAAACTGACTAAGGAAAGGAGGAGGCCGTTATGCATTTAAAATGGGATGAGTTTTTTGTAACTGGAGACCCATTAATTCTTGGTGCGCAAATTTCTATCGCTCTTACTTCCATTGCTATTGTGTTTGTTTTAACCTACTTCAAAAAGTGGAAATGGCTCTGGAAAGAATGGCTGACATCAGTTGATCATAAAAAGCTTGGAATCATGTATATCCTTGCTGCTGTGATTATGTTCTTCCGCGGTGGGGTAGACGGACTGATGATGCGCGCGCAGCTGGCGCTTCCTAATAATACGTTTTTAGATTCAAACCACTATAATGAAATTTTCACAACGCATGGTACGATCATGATTTTATTCATGGCGATGCCATTCTTAATTGGTTTAATCAACGTCGTGGTTCCTCTTCAAATTGGTGCACGTGACGTTGCATTCCCGTATTTGAACAACCTGAGCTTCTGGACATTTATGGTCGGAGCAATGCTGTTCAACATTTCCTTCGTTATTGGAGGATCACCAAGTGCAGGCTGGACGAGTTACATGCCGCTCGCCGGAAATGATTTCTCACCAGGACCTGGACAGAACTACTACTTGCTCGGGCTCCAAATTGCAGGTATTGGTACACTAATGACAGGTATTAACTTCATGGTGACCATCTTAAAAATGCGTACAAAAGGTATGACGCTTATGCGTATGCCGATGTTTACATGGACAACATTGATCACGTCTGTCATTATCGTTTTCGCATTCCCTGTTTTAACAGTTGCTTTAGCACTTATGACATTCGATCGTTTATTCGGTTCAGCATTCTTTACACTCGAAGCGGGCGGTATGCCAATGCTTTGGGCGAACCTTTTCTGGATTTGGGGACATCCTGAGGTATATATCGTTATCCTGCCAGCTTTCGGTATTTTCTCAGAAATCTTTGCGACGTTCTCAAGAAAGCAGTTGTTTGGTTACAAAGCGATGGTTGTATCGATTGTGGCAATCTCTGTTCTTAGTTTCCTTGTGTGGGTTCACCACTTCTTTACAATGGGGAACAGTGCAGCGGTTAACTCATTCTTCTCGATCACAACAATGGCGATTTCTGTACCAACAGGTGTGAAAATCTTTAACTGGCTCTTTACAATGTATCGAGGCCGTATCAGTTTTACATCCCCAATGCTTTGGGCACTTGGTTTCATCCCGAACTTCGTAATCGGTGGTGTGACTGGGGTTATGCTTGCGATGGCAGCTGCGGATTACCAGTACCATAATACGTACTTCCTTGTATCCCACTTCCACTATGTATTAATCGCAGGTACTGTCTTTGCATGTTTTGCTGGTCTTGTTTTCTGGTATCCGAAAATGTTTGGTTACAAGTTAAACGAGCGAATCGGCAAATGGTTCTTCTGGGTATTCATGATCGGATTTAACATCTGTTTCTTCCCGCAGTACTTCTTAGGACTGCAAGGAATGCCAAGACGTATTTATACGTATGGACCAGAAGATGGCTGGACTGCACTAAACTTTATTTCAACAATTGGTGCATTCATGATGGGTATCGGATTCATCATCCTTTGCTATAACATTTACTACAGCTGGAGACACGCGAAACGTGAAGTGTCTGGAGACAGCTGGGGAGAAGGACGTACACTTGACTGGGCGACATCTTCTGCAATTCCGCCGCATTATAACTTTGCAGCACTTCCAGAAGTGACGACACCAGATGCATTCCATCATTGGAAGCAAAACAATGTTGACGTTCATCCTGAAAAAGAATTCAAGAAAATTCACATGCCGCACAATTCAGGCAGACCGCTAATCATGTCTGCATTCTTCGGACTTGGTGCATTCGGTCTTGTATTTGAATGGTACTGGATTGGCGTTATCGGCTTAATCGGTGTATTCGCAACAATGATTTTACGTTCATTTGAATATGACGATGGCTACTATATTCCTGTTGAAGAAGTGATTGAAACAGAGAAAAAGAATAAGGAGGCGCAGAAGTAATGGGACATAATGATAGCAGCTATGCAAATGCACCGCTTGAATATCAGTCTGAAACAGGACGTTTAAACATCCTTGGTTTCTGGATATTCCTTGGCGCGGAAATCGTGTTATTCTCAACACTTTTTGCGACCTACTTTGTTCTTCATGGCAGAACAGCTGGCGGCGTTTTGCCAGCTGAGCTATTTGATATGAAGCTTGTATTGATCATGACATTCCTGCTATTGGTGAGTTCATTTACATGCGGGATTGCCGTTCATGAAATGCGCCGTGGAAGTACAAAAGGGGTTGTCATTTGGACGATTCTGACACTGCTTCTAGGTGCAGGCTTCGTTGGTTTTGAGATTTTCGAATTCTTCCATTATGTACATGAGGGTGCGAGCATCCATACAAGTGCATACTGGTCTGCATTCTTTGTTCTTTTAGGAACTCACGGATTACACGTATCCATTGGTATCTTCTGGATTACGGGCGTCTTGTTCCAAATTAAAAAACGTGGATTAACACCACAAACAGCAGCGAAGATCTTTATCTCAAGTCTATACTGGCATTTCCTTGATGTTGTATGGATTTTCATCTTCACAGCTGTGTACTTGATCGGATTAGGGGGGCTTTTGTGATATGGCTGGAAAAACACATTCCTCAGCAGAGCACGAACACTTCCCTTGGAAACACGTAGTCGGCTTCATTCTCTCCATTGTGCTAACCATCTTAGCATTCTGGATTGCTATCGGAGCTGAAATTGGCAGTTCCGCAAAACTATGGATTATCTTTGGTTTTGCCTTCATTCAAGCATTCTTGCAGCTGTTCATGTTTATGCACATGACAGAGAGTGAGAACGGGACTGTTCAAGTCGGAAATACTTTGTTTGGTCTGTTCTGTGCGATCATTTTCGTCATCGGGTCTGTTTGGATCTTCGCGGCTCACTACAGCCACGGAGAGAACAGCAAAGACGGTTATTCACCATCTGCGCCAAAGCAGTCTGAGCATTCAGAGAAATAATAAAAAACCACTCATCTTTCATAGGTGAGTGGTTTTTATGCTGATTGTGATAACGCTTCCAATTGATGATGCAATATCTATCTGCTGCTGAATCTTTTGCGAATGAATGGAAGTCCATAGATGAGGAATGCTGCAATGTGAGCCAGAATCACGTTAATGGCAAAGAATGCGATCATGAAGGTATGTCCTGCTGGAGATAAACTGCTTGTCATGTAAAGACCGAAGAAAATCCACATAATCATGATGGGTGGAATAGATGCTAATGCAATCTTTCTGTTTTCCAACCATAAAAACAGGGGTGTAGCTGTTGCAATACATAGGTACGCAAAGAACATATCCATCGTATCCAACTCCTTTGTAAGTTGATGTTCAATTCAAATGAGAGGTCAGGATGCAATTGTGTCTGTTTTTAGGAGATATTGTGAACATTTTGTTACAAATATTATACCACAATTGACTTTGAAGTAAACTCAATAATTGGAAAATGGGCCTTATTCCGCAGAAATTGTTTTTTTCTTATACCTCAGTTAAGCTTATGCTGGCAAGATGTTAACCTTTCATATCGCCACATAAGTCATTGAATTTTCCCCTTAAAATCTGTAAAATAATCTTTTTAAAGGACTTATGATCGGTTGTCATGATAGAGTAGAAAGGGATTTTTTCCTATTATTAGGATGAAAAGTATTTCATTTTTTGAAATTAGAATGGAACCTTTCAGGTGTCACTTCCGTCATATTTAAGGTGAGTTGCTTTTGTGAAAATTTCAATCTAATATAAATAAGGGCTTTTATGTTTTGTAATAAGGGTGGTTAGTTCATGAACAAGCAGAATACATCTCCTTACTATCAAGGAGATTTGATTTTTATATTTTTAGCCTTCTTTGCCATCAGTGTCATCGCTATTTATGCTGCGGGACAGTTTGGGCAATATGGATCTAATGCATGGACCAGACAGATCATTTACTACATGGTCGGGGTCATCTGTATTGTGGCTATTAATTACTTCGATCTGGAACAATTAGAAAAGTTAAGTCTATATATTTTTATAGGCGGCATTATGCTCTTAATTCTTTTGAAAATTGCCCCTGCACAAATTGCAGGTCATGATTTTGCTCCAATTAAAAATGGTGCAAAAAGTTGGTTCGTGTTACCGGGAATTGGAACATTTCAGCCTTCAGAGTTCATGAAAATTGGTTTGATTATGATGCTCGCCTCTGTCATTGGGAAGGCAACCCCAAGAGGAAAACGAACATTAGAAGATGATATTTTCCTACTATTAAAAATTGCCGGCGTGGCTGCTGTACCAGTCGGACTCATCTTTTTGCAAGATGCAGGTACGGCTGCGGTATGTATGTTTATTGTCGTTGTCATGGTCTTTTTATCAGGGGTCAACTGGAAATTGATCTCTCTCATCGGTTCAGTGGTTGTGCTTTTAGTTGCCGCTGTGTTAGCCGTGATTATTCTATTCCCTGATTTCGCACAAAAGATCGGGATTCAGCAGTATCAGATCAACCGGATTACCGCTTGGCTGCCTGATAGTTCTTCGACAGCTAACCAAGCCCAGACACAGGATGCATCTGGATCGGATAAATATCAAGTCGAGCAAGCCATTATGGCAATTGGGGCAGGACAAATTTTCGGGAACGGTGTTAAGAACTTAAAAGTGTATGTTCCAGAAGCTCAGACAGATATGATTTTCTCTATCATAGGGGAAGCTTTTGGTTTTGTCGGCTGCGCATTTGTGGTCATCATGTTCTTCTTCCTGATTTATCGGCTTGTTGTACTGATCGACCGTATCCATCCTTATAGCCGGTTTGCGTCATTTTTCTGTGTAGGATATACAGCATTGATTGTCATCCATACATTCCAGAACATTGGTATGAACATAGGCGTCATGCCTGTAACGGGGATACCGCTCTTATTCATCAGCTTCGGGGGAAGTTCTGTTTTATCTGTTCTTATTGGATTTGGTATCGCCTATAATGCAAGTGTTCAATTAACGAAATATCAAAGTTATTTATTTAAATAAAACGGGTAAAGGGCAGTCTAAGCGTAGGCTGCCTTTTTGGCGTGAGTTCTAACTTTTGAAAAGTAATATTCATTTGACTTATGATAGTAGGAGTGAAGGAGGTCTTCGAATTGAATAAAACGATAGAAACCATTTTAAATCATCGGTCCATCCGTTCGTTTACAGATGAGCGTCTGACAGAGGAAGAAGTGCTGACACTTATCAAAAGTGCACAGGCTGCTTCGACATCAAGCTATGTACAGGCGTATAGTATCATTGGTGTAACAGATCAGGAGAAGAAGGCGAAGCTTGCTGAACTGGCTGGAAATCAGCCATACGTTGAGAAGAATGGGCATTTTTTTGTTTTCTGTGCAGACTTGAAACGCCACGACTATATCGCAAAAAAAGCAGGAAAGAACCATCAAGAGGCGCTTGAAAATACAGAAGCCTTTCTTATCAGTGTGATTGATGCGGCGCTCGCTGCGCAAAATGTCAGTGTCGCCGCAGAATCTATGGGACTTGGCATCTGCTATATCGGCGGACTGCGTAATCAGCTGAAGGAAGTATCCGAACTACTTGAAACACCTTCCTATGTGCTGCCGCTATTCGGATTGGCTGTAGGACATCCTGCCAATCCATCATCTCAAAAGGAACGGCTGCCCGTTGAGCTGATCTATCATGAAAACACATATCAGCAAGACGAAGCTCATGTGGATCGTTATTTAAAAGAATACGATGATCGTATTTCATCATATTATGAAGAACGAACAAACGGTGAGAGAAAAGATACATGGTCTGAGCAAATGCTTCGAGGCTTTAGCCAGCCAAAACGTGCTTTCCTCGGAGATTTTGTGAAAGAGAAGGGCTTTAATCGAAAATAAATCAGGAAATCCCCCTTTCGAGTGAGAGAGGGGGATTTGTGTAAGAGGTGCGACATCATGAAATTAAGTATACTGGATCAATCTCCTTTGATTGGAGATGCGACGCCTGCTGAGGCACTGAAGCAAACCGTCGAGCTGGCGAAGCAGGCAGAGAAATGGGGCTATCATCGTTTTTGGGTATCAGAGCATCACTTTTCAAACCGGCTCGCAGGATCGAGTCCAGAGGTGCTTCTCGGTCATTTATCAGCTGTGACGTCACATATCCGTATTGGTTCAGGCGGCGTCATGCTGCCCCACTACAGTGCCTATAAAGTAGCAGAGAACTTCAGAGTGCTCGAAGCCTTGGCTCCGGGCAGAATTGATCTTGGCATTGGACGTGCTCCTGGAGGTATGCCGATCTCCTCCATTGCCCTTCATCATGGAGAACGGAAGCGACTTGGTGATCAATACCCTGAGCAGGTAGAAGAATTAAGGGTGTATTTACATGATTTAGCCGATGAATTTTATCCGCTGCCTCACCTGACTGCTTCTCCGAAGGTAGAAACTGCCCCAGAGGTATGGATGTTAGGTTCTTCTGGAGGAAGTGCACGGCTTGCCGCAAAAGCTGGTGCAGGCTATACGTTTGCTCTTTTCATTAATGGAGAAGGCGGAGAAGACTCTGTGTCGCAGTATATCAGCCGATTTGAACCTTCGGGATTTGGTGATGAGCCGCGTGTCAGTCTTGCGGTCTTCGTTTTATGTGCAGAAACAGAGGAACAGGCAGAAAAATTGGCTGTTAGCTTAGATTTATCATTATTAGCTAGCGAACAAGGACAGAACCTTGGCGGCTTTCCTTCATTTGAACAGGCAAAGGCCTATTCCTACAGTCCATATGAACAAAAACGAGTAGCAGCCAATCGGCAGAGGATGGTTGTTGGCACGCCGTCCTCTGTGAAGCAACAGCTGACAGCACTCGCAAAGGCGTATCGTACAGATGAAGTGATCGCTGTGACCATCACACATCACATACAAGACCGTCTCACATCGTATCGTTTATTAAAAGAAGCTTTTGATGCATAACGTATGTCATTTTACCATTTGCGCAGCCAATAAAAGGGATAGAGGAGCATCATGGTGAGAATAAAGGCAGCTGTCACCGCCAAGCTAAGAGGATAAATACAGGTGGTATAGACAGTCAGTTCACATGCTTGATGAAAAGGACGAGGCTGTTTTGCATGTAAAAAGGTAAAAAAATAAACCAAGGTGATCGTGAGAAAAAAAGCCGTCATAAAAGAAACGATCCATAGCCATATCAACATGAATTTCTCTTTCCTCCATACATGATAGAAAAGCCTTGTTGAGCTGATGGGCTCATACAAGGCTTTTTATGTGATTCTTGTTTATTCAGGATAAATATCGAATGGTTCTTTCGTTTGAACCGTATCTGATTTACCTTTCAGGCTCGCATACGCAAGCATTGTATACTCACCTGCTTCTAACTTTTGTCCTTTATTGATCGTGCCATTCCATTTCACACGATGCTCTCCTTTATCAACATGTTGATAAACTCCTGCTTCACCTAAATACTCTCCATCTGTCGAGTAGACGAGGAATGCAAGATTTTCAGCACCGCCTGGGAGATAGCTGCTAATAACATAGCTTCCAGCACGGTTATCCGGCTCTACGGAAACCGAAGTGACGCGCGGGTAATCAGGCTCTTTTACAATCAATAAAGTAGGGATTTCAGTGACCTTTCTGCCATTTTCGCGAATGGTGATACTGCCTTGGTACGTTCCTTTTTTCGTTTTTCCATAATTCACTTGTACTGCGGAAGTAAAGGACCCTGTGGAATTCCCTTTCACTGTGATTTTTTTCGTGCCGTTTGTGCTAATGCCGTTGCCATCGAACTTATAATCAATGGTATAGGTTTTCGGTGCTTTTGACAGGTTTTCTACTTTGAACTTCTTCGTTTTGATTTGAACGCCCTTTTCTTTTAAGAAAGTGCCGTACGAATAGCTTGCATCAGACACAATAGAAGACGCTTGAAGTGATTCGATGATTCGAACGCTGCCTGTGCCCTGCGTATTGTGAGGGAACGGGTTACCATTTGGGTCATACAATGTTTCTGCTGTATTCATCATTAACGCTTTAATTTGTTCTGTAGAATAGGATGGTTTTGCTTGTTTAATAATCGCTGCTACTCCGGCTACATGAGGAGATGCCATGCTTGTTCCTTGCTTCGATCCATAGCCGTATGGCTGAGAAGGATCGTGTGTCGGAATGGTGCTGACAATACTCACGCCAGGTGCTGAAAGATCTGGTTTGATCATCCACGTATCGACAACAGGTCCGCGAGATGAGAAGTCAGCGACTTGTTCACTTAACTCTTTCACAAATTGAATCGAGAAAGTCGTTGTATTGTTACCAGCCTCAATGGCTTTAACAAGTGCTGTTCCTTCCGCTTTTGACAGCTTAATCGTCGGAAGGGCTAGACCTGGTACATCCACAGGGATTTCTCCATCGGTATTGTTGTACATGACAACGCCGATCGCACCAGCAGCTTTCGCATTGTCCACTTTATCAACAAAGGCAATGGCTCCACGTTCAATCACTGCCACCTTTCCTTTGACATCGATGTTTTCAAAAGCTTTTTCGTCACCGATGCCTGCTTGGACGAGTGTGACTTGTTTTTGGTCAAGTGCTTTTAAATCATTTTCTTGATAGTAGCCCATCACTTTTGCTGTTGAATAGTTCGGGAATTTCACGTTGTATAAACTGTACGGAAGCTGAGTGGCTCCGACAGAAATAGCATCTCTTGATGTCCCAGGAGATCCAACGGTCCAGCTGTTTGGCCCGCTGTTTCCATTTGATGTCACAGCGACAACTCCTTCAGACATGGCCCAATCCAGTGCGATGCTTGTTGCATAATCAGGGTTATTCACACTGTTTCCAAGAGAAAGGTTCATGACATCGGCTCCGTCAGTGACAGCCCGGTCGATGCCTGCAAGGACATTTTCAGTTGTTCCTGATCCGCCTGGTCCAAGGACACGGTAGGCGAGAAGGGTAGCATCTTTTGCGACACCTTTAATTTGTCCATTTGCCGCAATTGTTCCTGCGACATGTGTACCATGATCTGTCGATTCGCCTCTAGGATCTCCTTTTGGTGTTTCTTGTGGAGAATAGTCATTATCAACAAAGTCATAGCCTTTGTATAATCCGAAGTTTCCTTTTAAATCAGGGTGGGTATAATCTACTCCAGTATCAATGACAGCGACTTTTACTCCTTTTCCAGAGTAGCCGGCATCCCAAGCTTTTGGGGCACCGATAAATGGAGCACTTTTATCCATGAGTGGAGAGACATCCTCATGAGGAAGCTGGACGCTTTTCTTTTTCACTTCATCTGTTTGATATGTAACATCCGGATAAACGGCTTTTACTCCGTCAACTGCGAGCAGTTTCGGGATTTCGTTTGCAGGAAGTTTCATAGAGAAACCAGAGAAGACTTTTTCATATTCTTGACGAACACTCGCTTTATCTAACTTTTTGAGTGCTGCATTCTTTACTTTAGTTCGAGATTTTTTGAGGGAGGCTTTTGTTTGTGCTTCGCCTTCTTGCTTGGCTTCAACTAAGGATTTTTCCTTTAATTCAACAATGACAGTGGTGTGTTTTCTAGACTTAACATTGATTTCGCCGAAGATTTCTGCTTTTTCCAGTTCCACCTGTTTGTTCGATGGAGCGGCAGCAGCCTGACCTGAAAAGAATGTGGATAAGGTAAAAATAGTGGAGAACAATAGAACAGAAGAACGAGAGATTACTTTTTTCAATTAATTTTCCCCTTTCTAGCTGTGTATTTAGGGAGATAGCCTTTCTTTTTATGGATAAATAGGAAAGATTCACTGCCCGTTATTAAGTATTCCATACGATGAAACCAATTCCTTTACTGAAATGGTCTTATTTTACATAGTCATAAAGAACTATTTTGTTTATAAAGTCACACTTATGCACAATAATCTGTTGATAACTCAATTATTCAGATATATATATGGAAAATAAAAAAATCTCATACACAAAATCTAGTAAGAGGGTGTTGATATGTGGATAAACCCTGTTGATAAGATGTGCTTATCTTTGGGATAGTGTGTGTATAAAATTTTCATAGAAACATTGTGGAACATGATCATCTTCTGCACTTTTCAACAAAACTTCTGAAAACTAGTTCGTTTTTTCACCCAGATTGTGACAAACCTCTCTTTTTTCTCGGGATATGATAGGAACAGTTAATTTGCTAGAACTGCTAGATTCTAAGGAAAGCGGAGGGATGTTCAGTGAAGAAATGGAAGAACTGGTTGAGTGTATGGTTTGGTTTTGTGATGAATGTGCTTGTGAATCCTGGTGAGCTGCTGAAGAAGCAGGGGGTGAAAGTGGCAGCAGTGGATGGAGGATTCTTTCTTGCGGTGAATGAGAGAAAGCTAGAGAAACTGGCAGATGAAAAGAAGAAGAAGCGCAGGACAGAAAAGCCGTTTCAAGAAAGTCTGATGATGCTTTATGAAAAGACAACGAGAGAGGCGCGTGCCGGTCCGTTCTTATCTTTACAGAAAAGTTGAAACAGGGTAAAATCCCACATAAGACACGTTATCTGTGGGAGAGGATACCCCTTGAAGATATATAAAATATTGAATAACAATGCAGTGGTTGTAAAGGAGGGTGATCAGGAGAAAATTGTGATGGGGCCCGGAATTGCTTTTCAGAAGGGGAAAAATGACGTCGTTCCCGTTCAAAAAATAGAGAAGATTTTTGTTGTGCGTGAAGAAAATGAGAAGTTTAAACAAATTCTTGCGACATTGCCAGAAGCGCATATTGAGGTGGCAGAGCATATTATTAGTTATGCAGAGGGTGAACTCATGATGCCGCTCAGTGATCATATTCACATTTCACTGACAGATCATTTATCCTTTGCCATTGAACGCGTTCAAAAAGGCATTGTGCTATATAATAAATTGCTTGGTGAGATCAAAGTCTTATATAAGCAGGAATATGATATTGGAAAGTATGCCATTCGTTATGTAAAGGAGCGGCTTGGGGTTGACCTGCCGGACGATGAGGCAGGGTATGTGGCGCTTCATATTCATACGGCCAAAATGAATACGGAGTCCATGAAGAAGACGGTCAAATACACAACGATGATCAAAGAAATGATCGAGCATATCCAAAGCGTTTTTGAGCGCTCGATTGATGAGGATAGTATTTCATATCAGCGGCTTGTGACACATTTGAGGTATGCATTAGGCAGGTTGGAATCGAATGAAGCATTTCAAATCATGGACGATGACATGCTGACTTTTATCCAAACAAAGTATGATTCGGCTTACCGGTGTGCACTTGGACTGGCTGATTTGCTGAAAAAAGAATATGAACTTCATCTCCCTAAATCGGAGATCGGCTACATCACGCTGCATGTCCAGCGTCTGCAGGATGCCGAATTGGTGTAAAGGTTGTGCCTGTCCGCAGGCTTTTTTTTATGCACACTACTCTAATTAGTGTATATGGGTCATTTGATTCGAAAAAATAGGTTGACGCAGGTCACGCTCTTATACTATGATGAAAGCGTAATCAAAAACCAATATCGTGGGATTGTGACTGTCAGGCAGGCAAGACCTAAAATTTGCGTAACGAGGGGACGTGTATGTCCTTTAATCGTTAGTGAATTTTAGGTCTTTTTTGTTTTAAAAAAAGGGGGAGACAACATGGATTATCAAAAAACAGCCAAAGAATTAACAACATTATTAGGCGGCAAAGAAAATGTCATTAGCGCAACACATTGTGCCACACGACTCCGATTGGTGATGAAAGATGAGGCGTTGATTGACAAAGATGCCATTGAAGAACTTGAGGGTGTGAAGGGTGCCTTCTCAAGCTCGGGTCAATTCCAGATCATATTTGGAACAGGTTCTGTCAACAAAGTATATGAGCCTTTTGCTCGTGAGACAGGTCTTGAGGCAGACGACGAGAATCAAAAACCTGCCAGCCATGATGAAGCCGTGAAGCAAAAAATGAATCCACTTGCACGTTTTGCCAAGACGCTATCGAATATTTTTGTACCAATCATTCCAGCGATTGTAGCAAGCGGTTTATTAATGGGCCTATTAGGTATGATGAAAGCCTTCAAATGGGCTGATCCAAGCTCTGCCATCTTCCAAATGCTAGATATGTTCTCAAGTGCAGCCTTTATCATTTTACCGATTTTAATTGGGGTTAGTGCAGCCAAAGAGTTTGGTGGAAATCCATATTTAGGAGCTGTCATTGGGGGCATTATGATTCACCCGAGCTTGCTGAATCCATGGGGACTGACAGACGCAAAACCAGAATATATGCATCTATTCAACTTTGATATTGCGCTTCTTGGTTACCAAGGAACGGTCATTCCCGTGTTATTAACTGTGTATATCATGTGCGTGATTGAAAAGAATTTAAGAAAAGTTGTGCCGAACAGTATTGATTTACTTGTGACGCCGTTTGTGACGGTGATTGTGACTGGATTTGTGACGTTTATTGCTGTAGGACCTCTAGGGAGAATGCTTGGTACAGGAATCTCAAATGCACTCACTTATGTTTATGACCATGCAGGATTCTTAGCTGGACTTATTTTTGGAGGCGCTTATTCTTTAATTGTACTGACAGGTGTTCATCACAGCTTCCATGCGATTGAGGCAGGACTTCTAAATGATATTGGACGGAATTATTTGCTGCCGATCTGGGCCATGTCTAACGTCGCTCAAGGCGGAGCAGGGCTAGCGGTCTTTTTCTTAGCAAAGCGTGCAAAAACGAAAGAAATTGCATTACCAGCAGCATTTTCTGCTTTCTTAGGTATTACTGAGCCGGTCATATTCGGTGTGAATCTTCGTTATCGTAAGCCATTTATTGCTGCAATGATCGGAGGTGCATTAGGCGGGGCGTTTGTCGTCTTCACGAAGGTAGCCGCCAACGCTTATGGTTTAACAGGGATTCCGATGATTGCAATTGCAGCTCCATTTGGTTTACAAAATGTGGTAAATTATGTTATTGGTATGTTAATAGCTGTTGCTGTTTCATTTATTCTTACCATCATCTTTAAAATCAAAGAAGTCGAAAAATAATCAAGGAGTGGTCACAGTGATGACAACAACGGACGCAGCACTTCGTCAAAAGGTAACAGATCGTATTCGAAACTATGAGCATTTGGTGAAAAAAGATGTGTACCGTCAGAACTTCCATTTAATTCCGCCAGTCGGTCTTTTAAATGACCCGAATGGATTGATTCAGTGGAAGGGAGTCTACCATGTGTTTTATCAGTGGCAGCCATTTAAAACAGGTCATGGGGCAAAATTTTGGGGTCACTACACATCAACCGATCTAGTGAATTGGCAGCATGAAGAGGCTGCCCTCACGCCAAGTGATTGGTTTGATCAAAATGGCTGTTATTCTGGCAGTGCAGTCATTGACGATGGTCGTATGTACGTGATGTATACCGGAAATGTCCGTGACGAGCAAGGGAACCGTGAGACATATCAATGTTTAGCTGTGTCAGAGGATGGGGTTCATTTTGAGAAAAAAGGTGTCGTGGCGACTTTGCCAGCGGGATTCACTGCACATTTTCGTGACCCGAAGGTGTGGAAGCGGAATGGAAAGTGGTACATGGTCCTTGGAGCACAAAGTGAAGATCTCAAAGGACATCTTGTCTTATTTACATCTGATACATTAGACAATTGGACGTTTCAAGGCATTATTGCAGGCAGTGGAAAGAATGGATTAGATCATTTCGGATACATGTGGGAATGTCCAGATCTGTTTGAATTAGACGGTCAGGATGTATTGATCGTGTCACCACAGGGGCTGAAGCCTGATGGATTCAAATACAACAATACACATCAATCTGGTTATTTTGTTGGTACATTGGATGATCGTACCTACCAATATACGCATGGAGCGTTTGAGGAGCTGGATCGTGGCTTTGACTTTTATGCACAGCAGACTTTCCAAGATGAATCGGGCAGACGCATTTTAATGGGATGGATGGGTGTACCAGATCAAGGGGAAGAGCATCACCCAACTGTCTCTTATCAATGGATCCATTGTTTGACGATTCCGAGAGAGCTTCGTTTAGATGATGAAGGGCGTCTTATTCAACAGCCGGTAAGTGAACTTCGATCTATGCGGACAAATGAGCAGGAGCATGTTTTTCACGTTAAACGATCTGTTCACTCCATTCCTGTTGAAGATTTGACGAGCGCAGAGGTATTCATTGATCAAATTGAAACACAAAAAGGATTTGAATGCTGTATCCGTGCTGCTGCTCGTATCATTTATGATAAAGATGAAGGCAAACTAACGTTAGAGCGAGATCGATTTGAAGATCGAACAAAGGAAGTTCGTGAAGTAGAAATTGATGAATTACAGGATTTGCATATCTTTATTGATGCATCATCGATTGAGATTTTTGTCAACGGAGGCCGGGAAGTATTTACTGCACGTTACTTTCCTTCCCCGGGAAATAAATCAATCTCCATCAGTGGTAGAAATGAAACGAAGCTTAAATTGAAGACGTGGCATTTGCAAAAAGAAGCAGATCATTGATCTGCTTTTTTCTAGTGAGATCAGCCTGTATCTTAAAGCCTATATCATGTATATACAAGGTTGGCCTAAAGCGGTTTGATGACGTTTTACATATATGATAACAGGTTCAATTGTGGTATCATTTTAAAATATATACAGCTGAGGCTGACGTTTATCCAAATGCGGTAGGACAAAAAGGGGTTGTTTACTTGAATTCAAAACAGCAGCCGACGACTAGAAAACGCTTGGAGACAATGGCAGATCATGTTGAAGATAAACGTGAAGAATATAAAGAATTGCTGATTCAAGTCCAATCTATTCTCGGTGAACCTTCTCTAGAGCAGGAAGAATTAAAAGAGAAGCTGTCAGATACGTATAAACAAATGAAAGAATATGCCTTATTTGTTGAATCCATTGAAGCCTTTATTCGAAAAATGGCGAAAGAATCTGATCAGCAAAAGTAGGTAAAAAAGTATGGTGAAAGAGTGTACCTGGGTGCGGGTATGCTTTTTTTATTTTAGTCAGATCATTCAGAAAAATTAAATGAAAGCGTTGACATTTCTTTTGTCATGATACAAAATAAATAAAAATTCATCTGAGCATATACAGGAGGAACGATATGAACCATGCAACCAAGAAATGTCTGATCACCTTTATCATTGTGCTATTTTCTATGAGTTTTCTTCATCCTTCCGTTTCATCTGCCCGAACGCAACACACATCATTTTTTACACCTACTGCCTCCGTACCATCTGGTCAATATTATCGCTCACAAGAGGTGGCACTCCATTCTCAGGTGCCAAAAGCTTCTCTTTATTACACAACAGATGGCAGCCAGCCGACAACTCAAAGTCAGCGATATACAAAGCCTATTCAAATTGATACCGATACGACTTTAAAAGTAAGCGTTTACAAAAATAGACATCGCCTTGCTACGTCTACGTACAATTATCGTTTTGTCACACGAGAGGACATTGCCTCATCTTTTTTATCTTTTGAATATCAAGGAATGCCTTATCGGTTATACATTCCGAAAAATCATAAGAGGGGTAAAGCTTATCCTCTCGTCCTGTTCTTACATGGAGGAGGGGAGCGGGGGACTGATAATCAAAAGCAGTTACTTGCAAATGATGGTGCAGTTTTATGGGCTTCTCCTGAAGTTCAAAAGAAACATCCTGCATACGTACTAGCACCTCAGGCTCGAAATGCTGTGGATGGGGGTTTTGCTTTAACAAGAAACGCGCAAAATGAAATCGACCTGACAAATGTGTTTCAATTTTCACCAGATTTACACAAAGCGTATGAAGTGCTTCAGCATGTGTTAACTTCTTATAAGATTGATCAGAAAAGGATTTATGCGACTGGTTTATCTCAAGGCGGATTTGGCTCGTATCAGTTGAACATCACATATCCTCGTTTGTTTGCAGCGATGATTCCTATTGCGGGGGGTGCAGATCCAAGTAAGGCAGGAATTTTAGCGAACAAGCCAATATGGGCATTTCATGCAGAGGATGATTCCATTATTCCTATCAGTTATGCGAGAAATACAATTCAAGCTATTCAAAAAGCTGGTGGAAGACCGATTTATACCGAGTATGCAAGCAAGTATGGGTATGATCATGCATCATGGACGCCTGCTTATGAGACGCCAGGCTTAACAGATTGGTTATTCGCACAGAGACTCAGCTTACGATAAACAAAAAACCGATTCACCCAAGCGGCGGATCGGTTTTTATTGTTTTATTTGTCCAAACGATATGCGGAATGTTTCGTTGGTCCGATGTATTCGTTTAGTTGGAAAGAGCCTTTAATGGCAGCTGTGATGAATTCTTTTGCTGCATAAATGGCTTCTTTCACGTCTGAGCCGTTGGCTAGTTCAGCTGTGACTGCGGCTGAGAATGTGCAGCCTGCGCCGTGTGTGTATTCTGTGTCGATCTTATCTGTTTCAAGGCGTTCGAAGGTTTGTCCATCATAAAGCAAGTCAATCGCTTTATCTGGGCTTAGCTTGCCGCCGCCAGTGATGACCACATATTTTGCACCAAGTTCATGGATACGTTTTGCGGCTTCTTCCATTTGTTCCATCGTTTTGATCTCGCCAATGCCGCTTAATTGACCTGCTTCGAAAAGGTTAGGTGTGATAACTGTTGCCAGTGGTGTGAGCTTTTCGCGCAATGCTTCAGCGTGCTCTGGGTAAAGGACTTCGTTCGCACCTTTACATACCATAACAGGATCAATGACGACATTTTTCAGCTCATATGTTTTGATCGTTTCAGCTGCGAGTTCAATGACGTCAACTGTTGGCAGCATACCTGTTTTTAACGCATCTACACCGATGCCTTCCACGATCGTCGAGAGCTGCGCGCGGATTGTTGATGTATCGATTGGAAACACTTGATGATCCCAGTTGTTATGAGGATCCATTGCAACGACAACGGTTAAAGCTGTCATCCCGTAGACATTTTTTTCTTGAAACGTTTTTAAATCTGCTTGGATACCTGCACCGCCGCTTGAATCCGAACCTGCGATGGTGAGTGCTTTATTCATAGACATAGTTGCTGAACCTCCAATGTGATGTGTAACAGTTACTGTTCTATCCCTTATTATAATCAGCTTTTCCATTTATCACAATGAAACGGCATAAAAAAGCGTTCCACTCTTCATGGAACGCCTCATTCTTTATCTTTTACAAATCACCAATTTCCCTTTTTTCAGCTCCTCTAAAAGCGTTAAGGCTAATTCTTGATCGGCGCCGGTCGACATCATTTTGGCCATCAGTTCATCATCCCTGGTGCGAATGACATTGGCGATCTGATCTAAAATCCCTTGATCGACAGCTGTCATGCTCTTTGCTTCCGTATACTCAGTAACGGTATCAGAGCGTTCGGGGTCATACGCAAAAACAAACACATCGTCCTTTGCTGACTGTATCTGTTCGATCGTCTGTTTGGCTTCTTTACTATTCTCAACTGTGAAAAATTCCATCATCATCACTCCTTTTCATCAAAAATTCCCATTTTCTCGATCAATCAAACCGTCTTTTATATCATGAGAAGAAAGCCGATTTATGTTTTAATGAAAAAGACGAATCTATTAAAGGAGTTAGGCCGATATGAAGATTTCTTTATTAATTGTGACACATAACCGGCTGAGCGCATTGTGTGAACTGCTTGAATCCATCTCGAGACAAAGCGTACAGCCTTTTGAAATTGTGGTCGTAAATGATGCAGGAGAGCGAGTGGACGTGATTCAGGAACTCTATCCAGAGTTGCCAATCCGCTTGATTCATTTAGATGAGAATGTCCAGCATGTGAACGCAAGAAATGTTGGGGTGCGGGAGCTGACAGGTGACGTCATTATGCTGAGTGATGACGATGATTATTTTACACCTTGTCATATTGAACGTATGAGCAAGGCGCTAGAAGACGCTGATTTTGTCTTTTCGGATGCGGAAATTGTTTCGTTTGAAGAACGAGGTGCGACTCGTTTTCCAGTATCAAGACGTTTGTTTGCTTATACAGCGGACATTGAGGACATGCGTGTTTTTTCTACATATGTTCCTTCTGGTAGTATGTACAAACGCCGCATACACGATGAGATCGGCTATTTTGATCCAGCGATGCATCACTACTGGGACTGGGACTTTTTCCTGCGTGTTACGCAGCATGCACGAGCCAAACGAGTGCCGACTGCCAGTGTGATCTATGCGTTCTTTGATGGTGGGGGCAATCAGTCGAGTGATCTTGGTGAAACAAGGAAGAACTATTTAGATGATCTGAGTGAAAAGCATGGGTTGGGTGATTTGCCGACAGCGAACTTTGCTGTCCTATTAGAAGAACCAGCGATGAAAAAACGAGAATCAGAGAGTGAGATTGTATGGGATGGAAAACCGATGATCTCAAGATTGGCACAGCAAACAGAAGGAGGACAACCGCAATGAAGCCATTTTTAAATGATAGCTGGTGGGCTGTGATGAAAAGTGAATTTGAACAGTCATATTATCAGGAATTACGTGAGTGGGTAAAGGAAGAATATCGTACGCAGATCGTGTTTCCAAAGCCAGATGACATTTATCGTGCCCTCCATTTGACGTCGTATGAAGATGTGAAGGTCGTGATTTTGGGACAAGACCCTTATCATGGTCCAGGACAGGCACACGGATTAAGCTTTTCTGTTCAGCCTGGTGTCAAACATCCGCCATCTTTGAGAAATATTTTTCAGGAGCTAAAGGATGACCTGGGCTGTCCGGTACCTAACCATGGCTCGCTTGTCAGCTGGGCAGAGCAGGGTGTCTTGCTGTTAAACACCGTGCTCACTGTAAGAAAAGGAGAAGCGAACTCGCATAAAGGCAAAGGCTGGGAACGTGTGACAGACCGCGTCATCGACGTCCTGAATGACCGAGATCAGCCAGTCGTTTTTGTGCTTTGGGGCAGACTTGCGCAAAATAAAAAAGAACGAATTGATCAAAGCAAGCATTACATCATTGAGTCACCTCATCCAAGTCCTTTTTCTGCAAGAAACGGCTTTTTTGGCAGCCGTCCGTTCTCAAAAGTAAACGCCTATTTAAAGCAAATGGGGAACGATGAAATCAACTGGTGTATCAAGGACATCGAATCAAAATAGGACGAGGGAAAATCCCTTCGTCCTGTTTATTTTAAAAATTTGCGGACAATGTCGAGTCCGTTTTTCGCATTTGGATATCGGAAAGAAAAATCAAAGCGATTGGTCTGGCGCAGGACACTTTTTTCATGTGTAAAGGTGAAAAAGCTTTCTTTTCCATGATATCGTCCGATACCGCTTTCACCAACGCCTCCAAATGGTAAATATGGAGTGGCGACATGCATCAGCGTATCGTTGATGCAGCCTCCGCCAAATGAGAGGTTGTCTAGAATATAGTCTTCTGTTTCTTTATTGGTTGTAAATAAGTAAAGAGCGAGCGGCTTCGGTCTTGCCTTAATCATGTCAGCTGCCTCTTGAAGAGAGTCAAATGTGATGACAGGCAAAATAGGTCCGAAAATTTCCTCCTGCATCACAGGATCTTCCCATGTAATGTGATCTAGAATGGTCGGTGCGATTTTGAGCTCTTGTTCATTACGCTGTCCACCTGTCACAATCGTTCCATTTGAGAGAAATTGTGAAAGTCGATCAAAATGACGCTGGCTGACATTTTTTCCGAAATGCGGATTTGTTTCAGGCTGGTTCCCGTAAAAGTCACGGATACAGGTCGTCATTTCACGCAATAGGTTCTCTTTGATCGATTCATGAACAAGTAAATAGTCTGGTGCAATGCATGTTTGACCAGCATTCGTGAATTTACCAAAGGTGATTCGCTTCGCAGCGAGTTTGATGTCTGCATCAGGCATGACAATGCATGGACTTTTTCCGCCGAGCTCAAGTGTGACAGGTGTGAGATGCTTTGCGGCCGCTTCCATGACGACTTTGCCGACGGCTACACTTCCAGTAAAGAAAATATAATCAAAAGGCAGTCTCAGAAGCTCTGTGCTGACATCCACACCGCCTTCAACGACCGCTGCAAGATCTTCTTGAAACACGCTTTCCACAATCGTGCCAATCACGTTTGAGACGTGCGGCGTTAATTCTGACGGTTTTAAAGTAACGGCATTTCCGGCAGAAATGGCTCCAACTAATGGCGAAAGGGCCAATTGGAAAGGATAGTTCCAAGGGGCAATAATCAGAACACTTCCGTACGGTTCCTTAATGATCATACTTTTCGATCCGATATGGGTCAGAGGTGTTTTCGCGCGAGATGGTTTGGCCCATTTGTGAAGATGTTTGACGGTATGATTGATCTCTTCATATACCATGCCAATTTCTGTTGTATAGGCTTCCTGCTCGGATTTATGTAAATCATGGGCCAAGGCTTGTAATATGTCCTTTTCATGATGTTTAATGGCTTTTTTCAAATCGTTAAGAAGGCGGATTCTATCTTGAACCGCTGGTGTTTGCACGTTTTTTTGTTTGTGAATGAGTTCAGTGAGTTTGCTCATCTTTCAGTCCTTTCAAAGACGATATTGTTTCTTTTTTATTATGTGTGAATCTTGGGTAAGGGTCAAATAAGAGGAACAGAAGCACACAGCTTTGAAAAAAGGAACCCATTCAGTTTGTTCATTTGGTAAAATAATGTTGGAAAACGAATTTTTTAGATTGGAGGGTCTACCCTTGAATATTCATATATCAAGTCTGCTTCAAAAAATGGAGGAAGCCATTCAAAAAGCAAAACAAAGTGGAAATGATGAAGAGGTGAAACGTCAAGCGGCGGTCATCTCTTCACTATGTGATGTCATTCTCGACACATCATCACAGGTGCAAATGCCGCAGTCTTCGGTCATTTCACCGCCTCCATCTATACAGACACCATCTGCACCGGCTGTGTCTACGGATCAAGCCATGCTAGAGAAATTGATGGGCACTAGCGGTGCAAAGAAATTTCAGCATAAAGAAGAGGGTCAACAAGAGAAAGATGGCAACGGTGACTCTATTTTTGATTTTTAATGGTCTTGTCACGACAAAGGGAAGGTGATCGGGTTGAAACTATTTTTGGGCGCCATTCAGTGGATGGCATTTTTTATCGCAGCTTCTATTGCTGTGCCGATTGCGATTGCACAAGCATTTGAATTAAATCAAGTGCAGTCGGCGGAACTGATTCAGAGTACATTCTTTTCACTTGGACTTGTGGCGATGGTGCAGTGTTTATGCGGTCATATGCTGCCGATCAATGAAAGTCCAGCAGGGCTGTGGTGGGGGGTATATACCCTTTATGCAGGCATGACAGGGACGATTTTTGCTACATATCCTGAAACCTTGCAAGCATTACAAGGGGCTTTAATTTTTAGTGCTGCGTTCTTTTTTATTTTTAGTCTTTTTAAAATCATTAATTGGCTCGCGTCTTTATTTACGCCGGTTGTCACAGGTATTTATTTGCTGCTACTTGTTGTGCAGTTAAGTCAGCCAATCATGAAAGGGCTGATGGGGATCGGCTATCGGGGAAATCAGGTAGATGGGCTTGTCTTTTGTCTATCAATCTTGATTATTGTCATCACCTTCATGATCAGCCGCTCAAAATGGCATTATTTAAGACAGTTTTCTGTGTTATTCGCACTTGCAGGCGGCTGGCTGTTATTTGCTTTACTCGGACTAGCGAAGCCAGTTCGCATTCCTGAGCAGATCATTGAGTTTCCAAAACTGTTTCCGTTTGGCATGCCGGTCTTTGACAGCGGACTGCTTGTCACGTCCTTTTTTATTACGATCTTACTCATTGTGAATATGCTGGCAAGTATTCGAATTGTGGAAAGTTCCGTCAAGGCATTTGGTGAACTGCGTGAGCGGAAACGAGCCAGACCGGCTGGTTTTGTCGCCGCATTTGGTCATTTGCTAAGCGGACTGATTGGTGCGATTGCGCCTGTCCCTATTTCGGGGGCAGCGGGCTTTATACAAACAACCAAAATTCCATCGAGAAAGCCATTTTTTATTGGCAGTCTGCTCATTGTCCTCATTAGTTTATTTCCATTATTGATGAGCTTTTTCTCTGCATTGCCTTCTCCTGTGGGGCTGGCTGTGAACTTTGTGGTGTTCTCTTCTATGATTGGGATTGCTATGTCTGAATTCGATCAGTATGAAAAAGAAGACATCCCGCGCATTCGATTTGTGCTTGGCATCGCTGTTTTAGCAGGCGTGGGCGCAATGTTTGTGCCGCAGGGGGCATTGAAAGGCATGCATCCTGTGTTGATTTCTTTATTGAGCAATGGTCTTGTGCTTGGCACACTGATTGCGATTGTGGTCGATCAAGTGCTACTGCGAAAGAAGAAGAAATCCGACAATCTCGTGTCAGCATCATAGGAAAGTTGAATGTTGGATAAGACCCGCGCTATGATAAACATAATTGATGAGATAAGGAGAATGACGAATGAAACTATTTTTCATATTAGGTGCCATTAACGCCATGCTTGCGGTTGGTCTTGGAGCCTTCGGTGCACATGGACTGGAAGGGAAAATTCCTGAAAAGTATATTGAGATATGGAATAAAGGGGTTCAATATCAGATGTTCCATGCCATTGGCCTATTTATTGTCGCCTTTCTGGCAGATAAGCTGTCAGGTGTTTCTCTAGTGCCGACCGCTGGCTGGGTGATGCTGGCAGGCATTCTTTTCTTCTCAGGAAGCCTTTATGTGCTTGCCTTGACTCAGGTGAAGATTCTAGGTGCCATTACACCAATTGGCGGAGTGGCGTTTATCGCTTCTTGGATCATGCTAGTGATTGCAGCAGCAAAAAATTTATAAGATAAAAAACCGATGCTCTCATAGGGGCATCGGTTTTTTTCTTAACTCCAATAAGGAGAATAGTTCGGAGGTGCTTGATAATAAGGTACATAGTGGGAAGGGGGGACAGGGTGCGTTTGTGTCTCTTCCTCCCGGTGGCAGAAAGGTCCGATAAACACACCAGGTTTCACAGGCTGCGTCGCCTGCTTCCACTGCGTTTCGTTCATGCAATAAGTATGTGCCATGATGTGTGAAGGCGTGAGGGTTAGAAGGTCTGAACCTAAGATGACTTCTGGCGTCGATGCGTTAAAAATGGCTAACAAATGGGTTTTGTCCTGCAAGGCGACTTCATAATGCCACCAGCCTTGTGGCACATTGGCTACCTGCCCAGGGGTAATGGTGTAGGTGGACAGCTTTTTTGTAAAAGGGTTCAACATGGATACAGCAGCAGAGCCGGCGATACAATAAACAAGCTCGGCAGCATTTTGATGATAATGAGGCTCTACTACTTTGCTTTTACTCAAATATATATCCAGCAGAGATACTTGATCGAGCGAATTTAATTGTTTTTTTCCTAAAACATTAATCAGGTTGTGTTGATCATATTTCACAAGGGGGCTTTGGTTCAGATCAAATGAATATTTGACATTCGGCGATGTATAATCCAGCTCAACAGTCATTGATGTCACCTCTAGGCGTTTAATAAAAACTACTAGGCATCTTATGAGCCTTCCCCCGAAGGTGTGTCAAAAACCTAGACAAAAGAAAAAAGCAAGGGCGTCTGCACCTTGCTACTGATAGGACCTTGAGGTTATCTCGGAGAATACGTAGACATCGAGTATGGATAGTCATATTGAATTTCCCCATCAAACGTAATGTAATCAAGGTAGATTGTTAACAATAAGTATCGTGTCCCAGTTTTGTTATCACTAATGATAATGTGATCACGTCCTGCGGCCTCAATGACCCCTCTAAAAATCTTAGAGTTCCATTCTTTACTTGCCTCAAACGTCATATAGATTGTGGCTACTTTGCCGCGGTTTAATCGTAAAATATTTTCAATATAGGACTGCTCAAGCGGCAGCTGACCGGTGACGTTCTGCTGATAAATCGGTCCCGAAGGAATTTGATAGGGCTGCCCGCCACTTTGCCCACCTTGGCCTCCTTGTGAAGTACCAGTAGACGGCATTGGCGAATACCCCTGCTGCATTTGACCTTGCATTTGACCCTGCGTTTGGGGAGGGACTGAATAACCCATCTGCTGCGCAGGATACGGATTTGCTCCATATTGTTGCTGGCGAAAATCTTGACCTTCGAAACCCGAACCTTGCCCAAATTGATTTTTCAATTTCATAACGTTCCTCCTCTTTCCTCATGGTGTTCTAAACAGAAGGCAGAAAAGCGCCTGTTGTTTCCATAGCATTCTTTTTCTCTTTCACACTATGAGACAGGAAGAGAGAATATGTACATTGAACGAAAAAAAGGAACTGCTTTGTGCAGTTCCTCAGCGTGTAGACAAACCCTCGCATTCGGTGTCAGTCCTGCGCTTCGGTGCTCACGAATGTCAAATTCGCTCCGCGCCGATGCTCGTCCTTCCTAGACTGCAAAGGTTTTCTATCACGCTGAAAAGAAGACAAACCCCATATTCGTACTGCCTAGACTGCAAAGGTTTCCAACAATCTAAGGAATGCCTGTTTACATCAACCAATTCATAGCCCGCTGGACGTCATAGAGAAGGGTCATGATGAGAAAAAATAAGGCGATCGGTGTGATGGCAATGATAAAGGCCTGCCATATTCTCAGCTTCATCACAGCGACAAGGCCTAAAACAGCCATCCCAAATATCCATGTCTTGGTATACGCATCAACCAGTGGTAAAACACTGAGATAATACCATACTTCATAGTGCTGGTCTAAATAGGGTGAGATTTTCACAAATGTATACGGACCAAGCAACCCCACAGTAAAAATCCAAGTAAGAGCAAATAAGGTGGAAGGAAAAATGACCGTCAGTGTGCAAGCTTTGAGCACATCTCGATACGGCGCTTTACTGCCAAAAAACAGTCGCCCTAACCACTGTAAAATGAATGAACCGAAAAATAGAAGAAAATTGCCTACTAAAATACCAAAACCTGCTCCGTGTAACAGAATAAAAGGATATGGAATATGATTGCCCATATACTCACTAAAATACCCTTCGTACATCCAGCTAGTACCAGCGATACTTGCAAGGAGTATCATCAGCCACATGGGAATAGAGGTATGTTCATATGAGCGAATAATCGTTTTTGTCGCGACAAAAATTTTAAAGAATCGAAAAAAACCTTTTGCTTCCTCTTCTTGTGAGAGATCACTCTTCATATACTCCAATGTTCTTTACTCCTTTAATACACATAAATGATTACTTATATTACCAAAATTTTTACGTTTTTCAAAGATAGATCATGAAAAAAATCCAATTTTATAAAAAATAGGTCACTCTACAGTCTCTTTAAGAGGAGACACATATGATAACCATAGTTTAAAAGAGACCGAGGTGAAAACATTGACGAAAGTAACGGTCATTATGACGAGCTACAACAAAGCGGCCTACGTTGGCAGATCAATTGAAGCGGTGCTGCAGCAGACCTTGTCAGACTTTGAACTTTTTATCATGGATGATGGATCAAACGAACAAACCCTTGCTGCTATTGAGCCTTTCCGTAAAGATCCACGCATCCATTTTATCCAAAGCGGGGTGAAAACGCTGGAGGAAAGAACGGCGAAAACACGCTATGCCGTCCTCATTAATCAAGCATTAGAACAGGCAAAGGGCGAGTATATTTCCTATGCCACAGATGACAATGTCTATGCACCAGACCGTTTAGAGAAGCTCACGAATTATTTAGATGCTCGTCCAAATGAACATATTGTCTATTCTAGTTCAAAAGTTATCTATTTAAATAGCGAAAAAGAGCCAGTAAAGGAAACGATTCGACCTGCGCAAACGGTGCAGTGGAATGCACCTTGTGCTATTGATCACTGTTCAGTTGTACATCGTGCATCCATTTTAACAAAGATTCGAGCTGAGTTTGGATCCTACTGGGACGAGAGTCCGCATTTTTATCGAATAGGGGATGCGCGGTTCTTTTTTAGATTAAATCACTTTTATCCGTTCTACCCTTTTGATGAGGTATTGGATACAAACTACATCACAGAACAGTCTATTCATTATCAGTTGGCAGAAGATGAGAAAAGCGATTTTATTCAAGCACTTCCTCCGCAGTCTACCTGTAGGGAGCTCCGTCATATATTAAAACAAAGACATGGGAGGTGACCTTAAGTGTCGCATTATATTCATCATTATTGGCAGGTGTACTTTGAGTATGTGAATCTGATGAAAGACTTAACCTATCGCCACATCCCCCTTGGATTAATCAGTAATTTTTATCAATACATCAGCCCTGAAGTGAGGGAACGTATGGAAGATGAGGCGTTTGGTGAAGAGCTGACAACGACTTGCCCAAAGCCGCAAGACATTCAGCCCTTTTTTGATCAGCATAAACAGCAGATCAAGCGTATCCCTTATCGTCCGAGTCATGGAAAGGTGCTGCTTCACTTTGAACACCTGCGTTTTACTGAACAAAATTACATGCGGTTCCATCCGAACCAAACAGTGGTGCTCGCACGCTGGAAGAAGGCTGATTATTTCGGATTACCAGTAATCAGCAAGCCGGAATTAGCCGGAGAGGTTAATAAAGAAGCCCATGCTGAATATATTGAAAAAGCAAATGTTCTATTGAAACCTTACGCCCAGCATCCTGTCTTTGGCAATGTCTTTTTTAGAGAAAAGCTTCGGAAGGACATTGTGCAATTTATTGATGTGATTGACCAACTAGAAACGCTATTTGAGATGCAGCCGATCACAGCTGTCGTGGTTGGTACGACGGAGGATGCCTACAGCCGTGTGCTCGCCTTGCAAACCGTGAAGCGCCATCTCACAAGTATTTGTCTTCAGCACGGTGCGCTCATGGGAGACGAAGCCTTTTTGCCGATTTTCACCACCTGCCACGGAGTGTTTGGAAAATATGAAAAGGACTGGTATGTAGACAAAGGCTGTCAGCCTGAGCAGGTGGAGATCACAGGTCATCCGAGATTTGATTTGGTGCAGGAGCGAACACCGCTTCAACAGGAAATGGTCTTTCGTAAATTGAACTTCAATCCTGCCAAAAAGACTGTGCTCGTGGCAACACAGCCGTTTTCAGAAGCCTTTTACGGTGATGTTCTTAAAACGATTGCAAAACGGAAAGACATTCAGCTGATTATGAAGCCGCATCCGTGGGAAATCGCTCGAAATCGATTAAATGACTACACAGCGATTGAACGTGCGGGGAACCATGTGAGATTAATTAAAAAAGAGATCGACTTGTATGACCTCCTGCCGTATATGGATATGGTCATTACGCTCACATCAACAGTTGGTCTGGAAGCAATGCTCTTTAAAAAGAGTGTACTGATTGGAAAAATGACAGAAGGCAGAAGATACCCTTATTACGAGTCGCTTGGCAGCTGCCACATGGAAAACCCTATTGAGTTGGCCGAGAAAGCGATCCGTATTTTATCGGATGAACAAGAAATGAAGCTGGCGAAACAGCAAGGAGCTCGTTTCATTCAAGAGCATTATCCGCATGCACAATCGACCGATGTTCTGCTTTCTCTGCTCAAAACAAAAACAGGCGTGGATTTTCAGAGATGAAGATAGGGGTGTGCAAGCGATATGGGACAAAAGAGAGCACAATTTCTTCCTTATGCACTGCCTTTTATTGAACAGGAAGAAATTGATGAAGTCATTGGAACATTAAAGTCCGGCTGGTTGTCCACCGGACCAAAAGTTAGACAGTTTGAAGAAGAGTTTAGGCAGCTGACTGGAGCGAAGCACGCAATAGCAGTCAATTCATGTACAGCTGCTCTATTTTTAGCGTTAAAGGCGAGAGGCATTGGAGCTGGTGATGAGGTCATCACAACGCCTCTGACGTTCTGCGCAACAGCCAATACGATCATCCATACGGGGGCAGCCCCTATTTTCGTGGATATTGATCCGGCGACACTCAATCTAGATGCGAAAAAATTAGAAGCGGCCATTACACCACATACGAAAGCGGTTGTCCCTGTACATTTTGCTGGTCAATCGTGTGATATGGACCAAATTTTAGCGATTGCCAAAAAATATGATTTGTTCGTGTTGGAGGATGCCGCTCATGCCCTCTATACGACCTATCATGATCAACCGATTGGATCAATTGGTGATGCGACCGCTTTTAGCTTCTATGCAACGAAAAACATAGCGACTGGTGAAGGCGGCATGCTGACGACAAATGATGATGCACTTGCGGCTAGAATCAGAAGGCTGGCGCTTCACGGGATGAGTAAGGGAGCGTGGAATCGTTATGGAGAAAAGGGAACATGGTATTACGAGGTCGAGGAACCGGGCTATAAAATGAACATGTTTGACGTGCAAGCATCGTTAGGGCTCGTTCAGCTAAGCCGGTTGAAGGAGATGCAGACACGTAGAGAACAGATTGCGAAGACATACAATCAGGCATTTCAACATGAAGCTGGTCTCATCTTGCCGCCTGTACATGATGAGGGAAGACATGCGTGGCATTTATATGTGCTGCAAGTTGATCCAAAAGAAGCAATGATCACACGCGATGACATGATTGATCAGCTGCAAAAGGAATATAAAATCGGCACGAGTGTTCATTTTATTCCCGTTCACTTGCATCCATATTATCAAGAGACCTACAACCATTCACCAGAGGATTTCCCTGAGGCACTCACTTATTACAAACGAACGCTTTCGCTCCCGCTCTATCCAAGTATGACAGATGAAGATGTGCAGGATGTCATCACCGCAGTCGTGTCAATTTTAAATGACAAGAAGGCCTCTTCATGAAAGTCGTTCATGCAATAGATGATCAGGTGCTGGCAGCTTGGCTGAAAACATATGGGCATGAAGCGGAACGCATGGCAGGATTCAAGCAGTTTGCTCTTGTCAGCGGTGCTAAGCTCAAAGCAGTGCTGCTATACGAATGGTCCAAATGGGAGAGCGGCATTTTTGACAAGCATATTTTTCATGTGAAGTTTGTGGAAGCTGAATCAGCGTTGCTCTTTAAAGAATTGATGGAGAGATTCATCAATTGGATGAGAACAGAAAAATGTGATTTTTTCTTTTTACGTCTTGAGGCGGCTGATCTTGAAAAAAACCGCATTGTTCAAAAACTATCCCATGTGTATTATGTCGGTGGTCTCACTAGGCTTGAGGCACCGCCTGCCCTCATGGAGATGCCATCATCAGATCAAGATGTGGTGGTGGGTGTGCCAGATGAAAAGGATTACGATGAGGCGGTCTTACTAGGTGATCAGGCTTTTGTGAAAAGCCGTTATGCCCTTGATCCATATTTAGACCAGCGGGTTGTTCAGCATTTTTATCAGGAGTGGATGAGAAACAACTTACTCGGACGCGCAGATATCAACCTCGTTGCCAAGGTGAATGATGAAGTGGTTGGCTTGATTCAAGGTATGACAAAGGGGCATGAGATGGGGCTTGAGCTTTTTGCGATTAGACCGGATGTTCAAGGAAAAGGGATCGGAAAAAAGCTGTTTATTGAGATGATGAAAGTGTCTCATCACAGAGGGCATCACTTCATTTCTGCGGGGACACAGCTTCATAATACGACAGCCATCCAGCTGTACGAAAAGATGGGGTTTAGGACAACAAATGCCTTTTTGTATTACCATGTGTGGCCGAAAAAAGGAGAGAGGTAAGATGGCGCATTTCTATATCGGAGATCGCAAAGTGGGAGATGATGCGCCTGTCTTTATCATTGCAGAGGCAGGCATTAACCATGATGGAAAGCTGGATCAGGCACTTGCTTTAATTGATGTGGCAAAAGAAGCAGGGGCTGATGCGGTGAAGTTTCAAATGTTTCAAGCGGATCGGATGTATCAAAAGGAACCGGGGTTATACGAAACGGCCAAAGGAGAAGAAGTGTCTATTTTTTCTTTAGTGGAACAAATGGAGCTGCCGCCAGAATGGCTGCCTGTCTTATTGAGACGTTGTAAGGAAAAAGGACTGATGTTTTTAAGCACCGTGTGTGATGAAGAATCGGCTGATTTATTGAATCAAACGAATCCGCCTGCTTTTAAACTGGCATCCTATGAAATCAACCATTTGCCTCTTTTGCGTCATACGGCTTCTTTTCACAAGCCGATCATTTTTTCAACAGCTGGGGCCACCATTGCTGATGTTCATGAAGCATACGAAACGATTACGAGCCAGCAAAATAAGCAAGTCGCCATCATGCATTGTGTGGCAAAGTATCCAGCACCTAGAGCATATACGAACCTGCGGGTAATTCAAACCTTAAGGTCCGCTTTCCCTGAAGCAGTCATTGGCTTTTCAGATCATAGTGAACACCCGACGGAAGCGCCAGTAGCCGCTGTGAAGCTCGGGGCAGCAATGATTGAAAAACATTTTACAATAGATAAAACATTACCCGGAGCGGATCATTCATTTGCTCTTAGTCCTGAAGAATTAAAGGAAATGGTTCAGCACATTCGAGCAGCAGAAAAGCAGCGGAATCAAGCGGAAATAGACGTTCATTCATTACCAGAGGAGCTTCTTGGCAGTTCTTATAAAACGACAACAGCCATTGAAGGGCAGATTCGAGAATTTGCGTATCGAGGAATTTTTACGACCAAAGGCATTGCAAAGGGAGAGACCCTCACGTCAGAAAATGTAGCTGTGCTGCGCCCTGGACAAAAAAATCAGGGGTTGCATCCGCGATATATGCCGATTTTACTTGGCACAAAGGCTGTGAGAGACATCCCAGCTCATACAGGTGTTTCGTGGAAAGACGTACTCATGCAGGAGTCTCGAGATGATGCATGATGTACTTTTTGTCATTCAGGCTAGGATGGGGTCAACAAGACTGCCCAAAAAAGTGATGAAACCGATCGGCGGCATGGCGCTGATTGATTTGATTGTGGAGCGGGTGAAGCAATCAGATGATTACTATCACAAAATGCAAAACCTTATGATTGCCACAACGGTCGAGCCAGAGGATGACTATTTGGCTCAATACTGTATGTCAAAGGGCTATAAGGTGTTTCGAGGCAGTGAGGCAGATGTGCTTGAGCGGTTTGCGCAGATTGTCCGCCAATTTGAACCTAAAACGGTTGTACGTTTAACGGGAGACAATCCATTTATAGATCCTTCGCTTTTGTCGAAAATGCTTGAAAAACATAGACAGGAAAAGGCTGATTACACATATACGAACGGAACACCACTCGGTATTTCCGGGGAAATGATTGAGGCATCTATTTTATGTGAAATCGACAAAATCCCCCTCACTTATTCAGAACGTGAGCATGTCACGCTGTATATCAGAAAGCATCCCGAGCAATTTCACCTTCAATTATTCACACCGCCCAAAGAACTTGCATATCCTGCTTATCGATTCACGATTGATACAGAAGAAGATTATGTGTTTGCTACCTGTTTATTAGAGAAAGCTGGTGGTTCTATTGCTGTGCCGACAGCTGAGCTCATTTCCATCTGTGAACAACATCCAGACATTGTTCGTTTGAATCAATCTGTGAGACAGAAGGATGCTGAATGAACAAAAAAATCATGATTGTTGTTTATGGGGGTTTTTTAAGAGGAATGGGTCATGTCGTCAGAATGAAACGTTTGGCAAAAGAACTGCTTCAGGAAGGGAACGACTTATATTTCTATACAAATGATCAGATTTGTGTAGAAATGCTTTCGCACCCAGAGTGGCACGTTCAGATGGTGCATGAGTCGAATGCGCTTCTCCAGGTCCAACAAGACATCAAAAAGCTAAAACCTGACCTTTTAGTTATAGATGTCCTTGATTGTGATCTTCAGTTTCTTCAAATGATTAAAGACTCCTGCGATAGTGCGAGGCTGGTCTTATTTGAGGAAAAAAGAGAGGAAGCCTGTCAGCTTGCAGACACGGTCATAAACGGCATTTATGGCGGTCTGGACGGGAAGCACGAGCAGGTTAATGGCACGGCTTATTATCATGGAACGCCCTATTTATTGTTAGATTACGAGATTAATCGATTCAAAGACACATATGAGGTTCGGAAAGAATGTAAAAAGGTGGTCATCAGCCTTGGCGGCAGTGATCCGTGCGGCCTGTTATCAAAGGCTGTATCGGCGCTTCTTCAAACAAATCACCTAGACATTTTAGCGGTCGCAGGAAAAGCCTCTCACATCAAAGAGCAAGTAGAGGCGGAACATATCCAATTCATTCAACATACAGATCAACTACCGGTTCTTTTATCAGAAGCTGATGTGGCTATCGTAGCAGGCGGTATGACGTTATATGAGGTAATTTGTATCGGGGTGCCCAGCATTGTCCTATCGCAAGTAGACCACCAAGCAGAGACAGCGAGCATGTTTGCGCAAAAGGGCGCTTGTTTTCACCTTGGATTAGGTGACCTTGTGGAAGAAAAAGACCTGTTGCAAGCTGTTCAAAAACTGTCTGACAGCTATTTTCTCCGCAGAAGCATTCATCTTAATGGACGTTCACTCATTGATGGAAAAGGAATCGAACGAGTGAAAAACATTCTTATACACCTCATGAATTCACACCAAAAAGAACATAAGGATGTGTAGATGTGAAGGGAGTTATTTTAGCAGGAGGAAAGGGATCACGGCTGGCACCATTAACGAAGATTTTCAACAAACACTTGCTGCCGGTTGGTCCATACCCGATGATTTATTGGTCATTATTCAAACTGAAAGAAGCAGGAATTGTAGATGTGATGCTGATTTCACAGGAAGAACAAATTCCGTTGTTTCAAAAGTTACTGGAAGATGATCGTGAACTTGGGATGAATATTGTGTATCAAGTACAGCCAGAAGCGTCTGGTATTTCCGATGGTTTATCCTATGCAAAGCCCTTTGCTCAAGGGGAAAAATTTGTGCTGATGCTTGGTGATAATGTATTTGAAGATTCATTACGCCCTTTTGTCGACGCCTTTAGGCAACAAGAAAGCGGAGCCAAGGTTTTATTGAAAGAGGTGGCAGATCCAAAACGGTTTGGCATTGCAGAAATTGACCCTGCTCATCATCGAATTTTATCAATAGAAGAAAAGCCAGAGCACCCAAGGTCATCTTACTGCGTCACGGGCATCTATTTTTATGATCAAGACGTCTTTCAATATATCGAGGAAATCTCGCCGTCAGATCGAGGTGAACTAGAGATTACTGATGTGAATAATCTCTACATCTCAAATAGCCAGCTGACCTATGATATGTTAAAAGGGTGGTGGATTGATGCAGGAACACATGAATCTCTCCACGAAGCATCTATAAAAATGTTTGAAACGATGAAGGAAAAAGAGGGATACGAATGACGAAGTCTTATTTAATTACAGGTGGAGCAGGGTTTATTGGACTGAATTTTGTGAAGCTGCTGCTTCAAGAATCCGATGTCCGGCTTACCGTATTTGATAAATTAACATATGCCAGTCATCCAGAGGAGATGGAATATTTATCAAAGCTGCCTCATTTCCGTTTTGTTCAGGGAGATATCACGCTGCAAGACGAACTGGATCAAGTATTTGATGAAGCCTATGATGCCATCATTCATTTCGCAGCAGAATCACATGTCGATCGCAGTATTGAGTCAGCAGAACCCTTTATCCAAACAAATGTCCTTGGTACCTATCGTATGCTTGAAGCTGTTTTAAAGGGAAAGGCGAAAAAACTTATTCATATTTCGACAGATGAAGTATATGGAGATTTGGAGCCGGATGATCCTGCTTTCACAGAACAAACACCACTCTCACCGAATAATCCTTATTCAGCAAGCAAGGCAAGTTCAGACCTGCTTGTGAAATCTTATATCCACACCCACCAACTACCCGCCATGATCACAAGATGCAGCAACAACTACGGACCTTATCAGCATGAAGAAAAATTAATCCCGACCATTATTAGAAAAGCGGTCAATGGTGAAAAGATTCCGATATACGGAGACGGCCAGCAGATCCGCGATTGGCTGTATGTAGAGGATCATGCGAGAGCCGTAAAACAAGTAGTAGAAAACGGAACAGCCGGTCAGGTGTACAATATTGGCGGCGGCAACGAGAAAACAAATCTTGATTTAACCAAAACCATTCTCACACATCTAGGCATCTCTCATGACCAAATCGCGTTTATTCAAGACCGAAAAGGGCATGACAGGCGGTATGCCATTGATGCCAGTAAGCTAAAAGAAGAGCTTGGCTGGGTGCAGGCAACTTCATTCGAAAAAGGTATCGAAAAAACGATCGATTGGTATCGTGCCAAATATGATCAAAGTGAAGAAGGGTGACCGATGAAAGTTTTAATCACCGGTGCAGGCGGCCAATTAGGGAAAGAATTGACGAAACAGCTGAAAGAAAAAGACATCACAGTCATTGCTTTAACAAGGAGTATGCTAAATATCACAGATCAACAGGCAGTCAGACATGCAATGAGACATTTCCGTCCGGATATTGTTGTCAGTGCGGCTGCTTATACGTCTGTGGATCAATGCGAAACAGAAACGGAAAAAGCCTATCTTGTGAATGGGATTGGCGCCTACTATACAGCGCTTGAAGCTAAAAACGTAGGGGCTGATGTATTACATGTCAGCACAGATTATGTGTTTGATGGGCAAGCGGATACCCCTTACCAAGTTGATGCACAAGCAGATCCGCAAACCATTTATGGGAAAAGTAAAAAACTTGGAGAAGAATTGATTCATCTTGTGTCAGATGAAGTGAAGATCATTCGGACATCGTGGCTTTATGGACATGAGGGACATAACTTTGTGAATACCATTCTTCGGCTGGCTGAAACGAAGGATCATTTGCGCATCGTCAATGATCAGTTAGGGTCTCCTACTTATACAAAGGATGCCGCAGAAGCTTTGATTCACTTGTTTGACCAGAAAGCAGGTATTTATCATGTCAGTAACCGAGCAAGCTGTTCATGGTTTGACTTTGCGGCAGAAATTGTGGCAGCAAGCGGTCTGTCTACGATAATTGAGCCCATTTCCACTGAAGAGTATGGCTTCCAAACACCTCGGCCCGCCTACTCTGTTTTAGATCTGCAAGCGATTGAAGCGACAGGCTGGAAGCCAAGACATTGGAAGGATGCACTTCACGAATACTTGCAGAAAGAAGGGAGATTCGAGCAGCATGATTGATGGTGTTCAAACGAAAAAACTCATGAAACATTGTGATGATCGCGGCTTTTTCGCAGAGCTTATTCGAGATGACGAACCGATGCTGAAGCGATTTGGGCAGGCGTCGTGGTCGAAAAGTTTCCCAGGAGTGATCAAAGCCTTTCATTATCATGAAAAACAAGACGATGTTTGGTTTTTCCCAGCAGGTCATGCACAGGTCGTTTTATACGATTTGAGAGAGGATTCCCCGACAAAGGGTCAAACCGATGTGTATTATATGGGAGAAGATAATCCGATGCTGCTCCTCATCCCAAAGGGAGTTGCCCATGGCTACCGCGTATTAGGAGAGACGCCGCTGCAGATTGTGTATTTTACAACAGAATCGTACGATCCAAAAAACCCAGATGAGAAGAGAATTGCGTGGAATGATGAGGCGATCGGATTTAATTGGGAAACGACATTTAAATAGAGAAGAGAGGCCTTTCGCAGGAGAAAGGTCTTGTTTTGTTGAAATACATTCTGTATGTGTCATTTTATGTATATTGATGAAAAGGGATGTGGATGAGTTTGTCTAAAAGAATTGCATTTGTCACAGGGGCAAGTACAGGCATTGGAAAGGCAATCGCAATAAAACTTGCCGCCCAGAGCGATATGAAGGTGATCATCAACTCTAGAAATATGGCCTCACTTGAACAGACGAAACAGCACATTCAAGATATGACAGAAACAAAGGAACCGCTGTCTCTATTCTGTGGAGATATGTCGGTTGAAGCGGTGAGGTCGGAAGCCTTTGAAGAAATAGAAAAGGAGTTTGGCAGACTCGATGTGCTGATCAATAACATTCCAGGAGGAAAACCAGATACATTTGATTCATGTGAAACTGACCAGATGCTGGCTGCTTTCTCTCAAAAAGCCATCGCCTACGTAGATACAATGAAGCGTGCAGTAGCATTGATGAAAAGACATGAATATGGACGGATCATTCAAATTGTCGGGAACCTGTGGAAGGAACCTGGTGAACAAATGTTTACGAATAGTATGATGAATGCAGCGATTATTAATGCCAGTAAAAATGCAGCCACACAGCTTGCGTCGTCTAGTATTACGGTGAATTGTTTAAATCCTGGTTTTATTGCAACCGATCGGTATGAACAATTTATCGGCAATATGATGACGAAGCAGGGAGTGTCACGAGAGCAGGCTGTACAAGCTGTCGCATCAGGTATCCCAATGCAAAGAGTAGGCTCAGCGAGTGAGATGGCGTCATTGGCAGCTTTTATGGCATCAGAGGAAGCTTCTTATATCACAGGCCAACAAATCTCCGTAGACGGTGGAACGATGAAAAGTATATAAACTGAAAAAAACCCGCTATAGGCGGGTTTTTTGATGAAATCGAATGGGGAGGATGGACAGACGGTCGATAAAGAGAGCAAGCTCTTCAATCGGGGCAACCATTGAAATGCGTACATGACGGCTCCCATTGGCTCCAAATACTCCTCCAGGCGTGACGACAACATCGGCATGTTCGAGTAAATAGTCAGCAAAGGCATGAGAATGATCAAAGTCATCAGGAATCGGAGCCCATAAATAAAAGGCGCCGGGTGGACGTTTGATTGTCCAGCCAAGCTTTCTCGCCGCTTGCCGGATGAAGAAATTGATTCGTTCAAGGTATATCGCTCTTAATGATTGAATATGACAGTCATCACTTTGCAAGGCAACAGTCGCTGCATGTTGAAATCCGCCATACATACTGACAAACACGTGGTCTTGGAAGGTATTGATGGCATGAATGATCTCCTCATTTCCAACAGCAAAAGCGACTCTCCATCCTGCCATATTAAAAGTCTTTGATAGAGAATATAATTCGACGCCTACACTTTTCCCGAGAGGAGTATTCATGAAGCTCACGGGTGTTTGTTCGTAATGAAATGAACCATAGGCGAAATCATGAATAACATACAGTTCGTGAGCGGCCGCAAAGGTAGCAGCCTCTTCAAAGAATGCCTCATTTGCGACAGCACCCGTGGGGTTATTCGGATAATTCAAGAACAGTACTTTTGCTTTTTTGACTACATCACGATCAATTGAGGAGAGATCTGGTAAATAACCATTTTTCTCTTCAAGTTTGATACTGTATGGCTTGGCGTCCGCCATCAAAATGCCTGAATGATATTCAGGGTATCCTGGATCGGGAACGAGTGCAATATCTCCTGGATCAAGAAGACACTGACTCATGACATACAGTCCCGTTTTTCCGCCAGTGAAAAGAGCAATTTCCTTCTGCGGATCAATCTCAGCACCGAATTCCGATCTATAAAAATCTGCAATGGCTTGTTTGAAAAAGTCAAAGCCTCTAAAAGGGGCATATTGTTGAAATGGCAAAACACCCGCTGACTCCTCTAGGGCACTCACGATATGGGGAGGAGTTGGTAGATCAGGGTTTCCCTGACCTAGATTCATAATGTTTGCTCCGTTTTTTGTCTTTTGAGCAATTTTTTCAAAGACGGTGCCGAATTTTTGTTCAGGCAGCCGTTCAATCATTTTAGATGCTAACATTTTCACCACAGCAGCCTCTCTTTCTATCCCTTCACTAATTCATCCATTAACTGAATCGTTGCCTGTTTCTGAATGTTGCGGATGGACGCGGCAACGTCTTGTGAGGATGATCCTTTTAATTCAAGAGATACGATTCCATTAAAAGCTTCAAATAAAGCAAGATCCACCATAGTCCCTTTGGCAGGGAATGATTGACTGACAATCGCAGTATCTCCAACGAATGCCTCCTCTGGAATAGACACATGATCAATGGTGATATGTGTGGCTTCAGGTGGGATATGCCCACTCTCTTTAAAATGCTGGGGGTACAGGTGGCAGTCCGCTACATAAAATGTATGTCCAGAAAACAGCTGTTTTGGCAGTACAGCCTTTTTACCATCAACTAATACATCAATCAATAGCTTGGCCATATCGACGCCAAAGACCTTTTTAATATTCGGGATCATATTCCAGCCAGCGAATCGAGCCGCTGATTCGATCAGTCCAGTTTCTCGATTTTTCATGAGTTTGATTTCTGTATGGGTTGCACAATGTTCAAGACCTAGTCCTTCATTTGCCTTTCTTGCTGCTTCAATGATGATTTGCTTTGCTTCATTGTCTAAGATCGTCGGAGTGATATGAGCCGTTTCTGTAAAACCGATTTGAGGGGTTTTATCATGTATGACAAAAGGGAGATATTCGCCCTCTACGACCAGCCCTTCTACACTGACATAATCAGCATATCCTTCATCTTCATACCAATCTTCGTAAGCACCCTCTAAATACGTTTCAGCGACAAACGGTGCTTCATACGTGACAGCGTCTGGGACTGGTATGGTTTCCAAATACGATTGTACTTGTAAAAACAGATCATCACTTCCAGCCTTGTCATGAAACAAGGTGACGCCAATAGAACTGGCTAAATATGTAGGCTTTAAAATGAGCGGTGTTCCGATAAACTCAATGGCTTTTTGGAAATCAGATAAAGTCGTGACAGGCTGAGTTTTCACCGCTTTGACGCCAGAGGCGTTGAATGCAGCCCTCATTTGGCTTTTATCACGCGCCATTTCGGCTGCCTTGACACCGGCACCTCGCAGCCCAAGACGTTCAGCGGCCTTTGCCATCGGTGCAATGAATAATTCATTATTGGTGGTGATTGCATCTGCTTTGAAAAAGGAAGCCACTCGAATGAAGTCTTCCACAACTTCTTCTTCTGATTTTGGATAATCATCATGTGCCCAGTAAATAGAATCAGGGTGTTCAAAAGAAGGGTGTGTATCAAAATAATCACGGTCTTTGATGACCGCAATGGAGTATTTTTCGATTAGCTCGGCATGTCCCTTTGTAATCGCAAAGGGTCTCGGGATATAAGAAACGATATGATACGATGCCGCCACGCTTTCATAAAACATATGGGGCGGGCACCCACCTAGATCAGCAATGACAAGTACAGTTTTTTTACTCAATGAAAGCACTCCTTTTTATCTAGCGGTGTAACCTCCGTCTGCTGTGACGACACTTCCAGTCATATAGCTGGATAGATCAGAGGCGAGAAAGAGCATCACGCCAGCAATTTCTTCAGGTTTTCCAAGCCGCAGCATAGGGTTCACCTTTGCCTTTTCCTTTTTGACGATCTCGAGACTTTCTGTGTGGTTGTCTAAAAAGGACTTCTCGTTTAATGGTGTATCAATGATGCCAGGGGCAATACAATTCACCCTGATTTGATGAGCGGCATAGTCAATGGCCATTGATTTGGTGAGCTGAATGACACCGCCTTTTGTTGCATTGTATGCCGGAATGTCAGGCCAGCCCACAAGACCTCCGACAGATCCGGTATTGATAATACTTCCACTCTTCTTTTCAAGCATATGCGGCAAAGTATGCTTACTCATGAGAAAGACGCCGGTCAGGTTGACCTGAAGAATACGATGCCAATCCTCCAGTGCCATCTCATGAATAGGTGAGACAATTTCGATGCCTGCATTGTTAATGAGGACATCAATGGCACCGAATCGGCTCAGCACGCTCTGAACGGTTTGGTGACAGTCAGACTCCTTCGTAATATCTGTTTTAAAAAATGCAAGGTGCTCATGCGGCAATGATTCAATTAGTTGGTTGCCGCTGCTTTCATTGATGTCAGCGACAGCTACTTTTGCTCCATGCTCGAGGAAGAGCTTGACAGCAGCAAGCCCAATCCCCGACGCACCCCCTGTAATGAGGACAACTTTTCCGTCCAGCTTCATTTCTTCACCTTAGATGCCTTTGGTTTTAAGCGATTATAGCGAGGAGGGAAGAAGAGATTAATAGACTTTGATGCTTCTGGCTTTGGATTGATGGCCCCATGATCTTCCCTTGGATCACAGAAATAGGTGGTGCCAAATTCCATCTTTTCTGTAAAGCCTTCGATCGTCATATCATACCCTCCGCTGATGCAAATGCCGATTTGTTCATTTCTATGTTTATGAAAAGGCATTTCTCCACCGTTTCCAGGGATATTGGCAATCATCAGCTCCATCCAATCCTCCACAAAAAAAGTCACTTCCATGCCAGGGAGTAAATCCCGTGTTTTGAAAATGTCTAAGAAATAAGTGGGGGGAGCTGTATATTCTTCATTATCCTTTAATCTCTTAATATCAATGGCGATCACTTCTTCATCTGTCAGATTTGAAGCGCCATGAGGGACAAACGGTGGTGCGATATAGGCTGATTCTAATGGGGTGAGCAGTTGAGTCGATTGGCCGACAGTCATTTGAAGCTCGCCTTTTAATACAATGCCGATTTGTGCTTCGGGATGTTCGTGAGGTTCAATGATCGTGCGGGGAGGGACGTATGAAATTAACACTTCCGTACCGCCTCTTACAGTGGAATATTGGATAACGCCATTATCCCATTCTAATTTTTTCGCTTGAGGAAAATATCGTTCTTGCATCTTTTGTTCAGTTTGCATCTTACATCTCTCCTTTTCCGAATATGGACCAGCTCATGGGTATACTTTTAAACGTTCGAATGAAGATGAGGCCATATGTGGCTCTTGCCACCTCATTCGTTAAAGCAAAATCAAATTCGCCGTCCCTTACTTTCTGGGCGGCAGTACTTGTAGAATTAACAAGTTCAAATTCAGCATTTTGGTGAATGAAATATTGAATTAAATTGACAGGTGCAGGATGTGAGACAATTTTTAAATGGTGGAGCATTTGTTCATTGAATGGGAAATCAGGTCTGACAGCCAAACCATACATGGGCGTGTCACATCTGAAAATTTGTAAAAGCTGTAGATCTGGTCTCATGTAGAAGTGTTTGATGCCTTCATATGCGTGTGGGACGAGAGTAAATTGAAGTGGTTGAGAGAGAGTATGTTCAATGCAAGTTTCGAATGTGTCATAAAGGGATAGTTTCGTATGAGTACCGAGTGTAGTGGTGGATTGAGAGATGAAATGTTTTGCTGCGTATTCACTGCTTGTCCCCTTAGGGCCTAGAGTGTTGACTGTAAACATCTTAGGTGAAGGGCTTGGCTCTTCTTTGAAATGAAACACATCATCATTCTTTAGGATCATGTTTACCATCCAATCTTTTTCAAATTTTTACTAGATTATAAAATTTAAAATTGGCAATTGTCAACAAATTTTATAAAAAATGTAATATATGATGATATTAAAAATTGATCTAAAAAACTGCACATATCGAGATGTGCAGTGAAATGTGCTTACGTTTCAAGAGTAGTTGGCTGTTTTTTCTGTAAGGCACGTTCTCGTTTATAGCTGCCGAAGCTGATGATGAAACCAACAAGTGTGATCAATGCACAGACAAGACCTACCGTATGATATCCGAAATGGACATAAACTGGTCCCATCAGTGCGGAACCGAGCATAACAGCAAGGTTGGAGGCTAGGCTGTAAAAAGCCATCACTTTCCCGCGATGGGTTTGAGAGCAGTCGCTTAGAACGGTGCTTAGAAGCGTGACAGATAAGCTTTGCATAGCACCCCAAATAAATAGGGCGAAAATCAGCAACATCCACGAGAATGGCGCATAAGGAAGCAAGGCTAGAACAAGCGCAATTCCACCCAGCACGAGGACAAGGGAACGGGTTTTACCGAACCAGTCTGCTAATTTTCCAGTAAACATACTCATAGAAAAGCCGACGCCATAAGCCATAATAAGAAGTCCAGCTGTTGATTGTCCGCCATCAAACAGACTTTGCAGATAAGCACCTAAAAACGAGTACATGCCGTAAAATCCAAGCATATTGCAAAACGTCACAGTCAAATAGGCAGGCACACGATCGATTTTCAAAGCTCCCCATAAAGCGCCTGTTTTCTCACTAGCTTGAGGTGCCTTCGGATCAGCTGCTCTGACTTGTTTTCTTGATTCAAGGATGACGAGCAGCAGGACAATGAGACTCATCATAGCGAAAATCCAAAACGTCCAGCGCCAGTTTAAACTCTGGCCGATAAAGGCGCCAATGGGCACACCAAGGACAAGAGAAAGAGACCAGCTCGAAACAATAAGTCCCATCACTTTGCCGCGATATTCGTATGGAACCCGGTCGCCCACAAGAGCATAGGCTGTTGGCACAAATACACCAGTTGCCAGCCCAGAAATAGCACGACCTGCAAAAAACACGGCCAAATTTGGGGCAGCAGCACACATCACTGTTCCAATCAAAAAGAAAGACAGCCCAATCATCAAACACAGCTCTCTTGAATATCGGTCCCCTAAAGGAACGAGCAGCGGAGCTCCAACCAACACAGCTAACCCATAAATGCTGATGGAAAGAGCGAGAACATCAAGAGAGTGCTGAAAGGAGTTTGATAAATCAGGCAGCAGTGGTGAAATCACCAGTTCCTCCGATCCCGCCGCAAAAACGCCAAGTGTGAGTGCAATGGCAAGTGTGATGGGAAATGTTTTAGAAGCCTGGCTGTCTAAAGATTCTTTCATCAAGTGATCCCTCCATACTTGCTTTTTCATTCAATTCCGTTAAAATAAATTCTACCATTATTTAGTTTTATTTTACATTTCGTATCATAAGTATCATCATAAAATACTTTTCAAATGGAACGATTTTGGGATAGGAGCGTAACGAATGAAAATCACCGATGTGGATGTGCATATTTTAAACGAATTGAGAGAAGATGCCCGCTTATCAATGAGGGAATTGTCCAAACGAGTGAATTTATCGGCGCCTGCGGTAGCAGAAAGAGTGCGAAAACTAGAGGATGCAGGGATTATCGAAGGGTATTCTGTTCAAGTCAATTATAAAAAGCTCGGTCTGATGATAGACTGTTTACTGGAAGTCACCGTATTAAATGGGGAGTATCAGCGTTTTGTGACATTTATGAACCAGCATCCACGTGCGTTCTTTGCTTATCGAGTGGCAGGACAGTCCTGTTTTTTCATTAAGCTGTCTGTTTCTTCTCTTGAAGAAATTGAAGCGTTTATTCAAGATGTGTCTGGCTTTACAAAAACGGTCTCTCATATTGTCTTATCAGAGCATTCCTTTACCCATCCCATTCAGGAACGTGTGAAACAAATAGAAGAGCCAGAAATGACCGTGGTGAAATAGAAAAAGGACCTGCCCTCAGGTCCTTTTGATTCGTTTATCTGACTGATAGCTCATGATCGTAATGATCAATCCAATGAATGTTACACCTGCCGCAAAGAGCGGGACAAGCTGTAAATGTGTGATTTCGATAGCAAGACCGCCAAGCGCTGCACCGCCGGCATTTCCAATATTAAAGGCAGAATGACTGAGCGTTGATGCGAGTGTCGGGGCTTCATGTGCCATGTTCATCGTGCGGTATTGCAAGGTAGGAACGAGAATAAATGAAATGATTCCCCAAACAAAAATCGTCAGCACGGCAGGCACTTTAAAGGCAGATGTATATGTGAATAACAACAGGACAGCCATCAGCAAGATCAATGTGACGATAATACTCGGCATCAGCTTCCAGTCCGCAAGTTTTCCACCGACTAAATTCCCAATGGTGACCCCAAGCCCAAAGAGGACAAGAATGAGGGTGACCCCGTTTTCCTGAAAGCCAGTCACTTGCAGCAGGATCGGGCTGATATACGTAAAGGCGGTAAACACACCCGCAAAACCGAATATCGTCATCGCAAAGGAGACGAGGACCTGCGGCCTTTTCAACACCGATATTTCATTTCGAATATCTAATACTTCTTCTTTCGATTGATTTGGTACTAAACTGATAATACCGATTAAGGAAATGAGACCAATGACGGCAATAACGAGAAATGACATGCGCCAGCCGAATTGATTTCCGATAAAGGTGCCAAATGGTACACCCAGTACATTGGCTACTGTCAGTCCTGTAAACATGAAGCTGATCGCACTTGCGCTTCGCTCCTTAGGAACAAGCCGTGCAGCCATAATGGCGCCTACACCAAAGAAGGTACCATGGGCAAATGACGTTAAAATACGTGCAGCCATCAACAGACCATAAGAAGACGATACAGCTGCGACAGCATTTCCTGCTACGAAAAGAATCATTAATAGAATGAGGAGACGTTTTCTCGACATTTTTCCAGTTGATAACGTTAAAATAGGGCCGCCAACTGCGACACCGAGTGCATATCCGGTAATCAGCTGACCTGAAGCAGAAATAGATACATGAAGATCATTTGCGACATTTGGCAAAAGTCCCATGATCACAAATTCAGTCATGCCAATCGAAAACGCACCGAGCGTTAACGCAAAAATAGCGATGGGGAAGTTTTTCATGATGAGATCACCTTTCTAAACAAATACATAAAAAGGCTTCGGAGAGATCCGAAGCCTTAAGAGTTTATCATACATGGAAATAAGACGCTAGCTGCTCGTTTGCTAATCGGTTTCCAACAAAGAAGGAACCAAATTCGCCGTAACGTGCACTCACTTCATCAAATCGCATTTCGTAAACCAATTTTTTAAATTGAAGCACATCATCAGAGAAAAGAGTGACGCCCCACTCATAATCATCAAAGCCAACAGAACCTGTAATGATCTGTTTTACTTTCCCAGCATAGCTTCTGCCAATTAAACCATGGCTTCTCATAAGGGATTTGCGTTCATCCATTGAAAGCATGTACCAGTTGTCATTGCCAGAACGTCTTTTATCCATTGGATAGAAACAGACATATTGAGAAGAAGGAAGCTCAGGATAGAGGCGCGCACGTACATGCGGGTTCTCGTAAGGGTCTCCGCCATCTCCGCCTCCTGCCAAGTAGTTGCTGAGTTCAACAACTGACACGTAAGAATAAGCTGGAATCGTAAACTCTGCTAGTCGTGTCTTGTTAAATTCAAGTTCAATTTCACCCAGTTCTTCCATGGTCGGACGTAAAATCATGAGCATAATATCTGCTTTTTGGCCGACAATACTATAGATTGTTTGGCTTCCAGCCTGATTGTGCTCAGCTGTTTTCCATTTTTCTAATAGACCTGTGAACTCATGAATGATGGCTTGACGCTCATCGCTTGTTAGCAACTTCCAAGCTGTCCAGTCGATCGTTCTAAAATCATGCAGTGCATACCAGCCATCTAGTGTTTGAGCTGCTTCATTTGTAGTATGTTGTTCGCTCATTTCTTTCACTCCTATTTACAGTTTTCCATCTGTTCCAACTATAACATAGTTTGTCCAAATGAAGATGTGATCAAAACTTGAACGACGAAAACGCTTTTCTAGAAATTGATTTAATTAGTTTGAAAAATAAGAATTTAAATTGTAAGCGCTATAATGTAAGTTGGTAGTTTGAATTTATGTAGAAGAAGAGTATGCTTAAAAGAGAACGCTTTTTTTGTAAAATCAAGGAGGGTATTGAAGTGGCAGATATTTTTTCAACAGTTCAGGAAAAGGTTGCAGGTAAAGGAGTTAAGATCGTTTTTCCTGAGGGAATGGACGAACGCATTCTAACAGCCGTTCAAAAACTAGCAGATGGCAAAGTATTGCAGCCAATTGTTGTAGGTAAGAAAGAAGAAGTAGAAGCAAAAGCAAAAGAATTAGGTCTTACACTTGATGGTGTTGACGTGTATGATCCTCATACATATGAAGGTTTTGAAGATCTTGTACAAGCTTTCGTCGAAAGACGTAAAGGCAAAGCGACAGAAGAGCAAGCGAGAAAAGCATTACTGGATGAAAACTACTTCGGTACAATGCTTGTGTATAAAGGTCTTGCAGACGGCCTTGTAAGCGGAGCAGCACACTCAACTGCTGACACAGTGCGCCCAGCACTTCAAATCATTAAAACAAAAGAAGGCGTAAAGAAAACTTCTGGCGTCTTCATTATGGCTCGCGGCGAAGAGCAATATGTGTTTGCTGATTGTGCGATCAACATTGCACCAGACAGCCAAGATCTTGCTGAAATTGCGATCGAAAGTGCAAACACAGCAAAAATGTTTGACATCGAACCACGTGTAGCAATGCTTAGCTTCTCTACAAAAGGTTCAGCAAAATCAGACGAAACAGACAAAGTATCTGAAGCGGTTCGCATTGCAAAAGAAAAAGCACCTGAGCTTGTTCTTGATGGAGAGTTCCAATTCGATGCAGCTTTCGTTCCTTCAGTGGCAGCGAAAAAAGCACCAGATTCCGTCATCAAAGGCGATGCTAGCGTATTTGTTTTCCCTAGCCTTGAAGCAGGAAACATTGGCTACAAAATTGCCCAGCGCTTAGGTAACTTTGAAGCTGTAGGTCCAATCCTACAAGGTCTAAATCAGCCAGTAAACGATCTTTCAAGAGGCTGTAATGCCGAAGACGTTTACAATCTTGCGCTTATTACAGCAGCTCAAGCACTATAAAATAGCATCTCGACTAGAGCAGTCAGTACGATAGATTCGTGCTGGCTGTTTTTTTATTTTGTCCAAATGTGTACAATAAAGAGTGAAAAGAAAACACGAATCGTAGATAAAGCCGATAGGATAGGCAGGTGCTATAATGGAGGATTTAATATATAAACTTCAGCATAAGGTCGCATTTTTAACCGATGCGCAGAGGAGAATTGCAGATTATATCGTACAAAATCCAATGGAAGTCGCTTTTTTAACTGTCGATAAATTGGCGTCAAAAGTCGGGACGAGTACAGCAACGATCATGCGATTCTCTGCTGCTGTAGGGTATTCCGGTTTTTCTGAGTTCCAAAAAGAGCTTCAATCAGCTATGAAGCATAAAGCCGACCCTCAAACGAGACTTGAAGCGAATCTCAAGCATTCAAATAAGAATAAGCTCTTGCATGACCATGTAGAACTTCAATTTCAAAATATCCAGTACGCACTAGACAATATCACGGAAGAAACCTTTCAGCAGATTGTTGGGAAAATAGCCAGCGCACGCCACGTTTTGTGTACAAGTGTTCGAAGTGGAAGACCTGTTGGTGAGTATTTGTCACTCGGAATCAATCGGCTATTGGGGAATTGCCAGTATATTGATGCAGATCAAAGTGACTGGGTGGATGATTTGGTTCATTTCAACTCGGGTGATTTCATTATAGCTGTCAGCTATCCGCGCTATGCAAAGCGTATGAAAGATTTGATGGAAGCAGCGAAGTCTTATGGGGTGGAAGTGCTTTTAATCACAGACAGTTACAGCTCTCCACTAACCAAATATGCACAATATGTATTACCATGTTCCTCAGCAAGTGTCGGCTCTCATAACTCTGTCGTATCTGCTATCTTTATCGTCGATTACATTTTAAGTGCCTTAGCGATGAATGATCCTGAAAGAACAAAACCACGTTTAGATCAAATCAATCATATGTTAACGAAAATGAGTTACCACACAACACATTAGTCGTGTGGAACTCATTTTTTATTTTTTTGAAAGCGCTTTACTAAATAAAAATGAGGTGGTATGATCATATCATAAAAGTAATAAATATTACTTTAATTAAAATAGGTGTAATGAATATAACTCAAAGGGGATGATGGAAACAATGAGTACTGTTCATTTCGTGTCGAAGGATCTTATCGCTAGGGCAAAAAAGCTTAACTCGACCTTGCTGTCAGACGTAATGGGGTGCACTGGCGCGATGGATCATCAAATCAAACCAGTTGCGAAAGGCATGAATGTAGTCGGCACAGCTTTTACTGTTAGCTTACGGCCAGGGGATAATTTATTTCTTCATCAAGCGATCTACTCTGCTAAAGAAGGAGATGTACTGATTGTTGACGGGAAAGACCATAAGGGTCATGCCTATTTAGGGGAATTGATGGCACATTCAGCAAAGGCTGTAGGAATAGAAGGAATCGTGATTGACGGGCTTGTTCGCGACAAACTCGCTTTAGAGGAGCTGGCTTTGCCAATCTACAGTAAGGGATTTATGCCAAACGGACCTTATAAAGATGGTCCTGGGGAATTGAATCAAACCATCTCGTGCGGCGGTGTCAAAGTAGCCCCAGGTGATTTAGTCATTGCTGACGATGATGGAGTCGTCATCGTTCCAAAGGAAAAGGCGGAACACCTGCTGACACTAGCGGAAGAGAAACAAGCGTATGAACATCAGAGATTAAAAACGATTCAACAGTATGTGGACGAAGGAAAGCAAGACATCAGTCTCTTAGCACCGGCATGGCTGGAAGGCAGAATGAAAAAATTTCAGGAATAGGGGAATCGGTGATGAAAATAGGCTTTATCGGATATGGTGAAGCGGCATATGAGCTGTCAACGGGATTGAAAACAGAAGGATTAAATCAATTTTATGCGTATGATGTCCTATTACAAAATGAGAAATTAGCTGGCTCGTTGAAAGAAAAAGCATCGCAAACAGGCGTTCAATTAACGAGCAGTATTAGCGAACTCATTGAGAAATCTGATCTTGTGATTGCAGCTGTACCAGCGAATAAAACCTTAGAAGTGGCACAATCTGTATTGGAAAGTTTGAAAAAGAATCAATTATATGTAGATGTATCGGCATCAACACCAGACATCAAAAAACAAGTAGCAAACGAAATTGAAAAGCAAGAAGCGCTATTTGTCGATGCCGCCATGCTAGGGTCTCTTCCAGTCAACAAACACAAGGTTCCGATCACGGCAAGCGGCAGTGGAATTGACCAATTCATGAAAGTCATGAATGCTTATGGCATGAATATCACAAAAATTAGTGACCAGCCAGGAGATGCTTCGGCACTAAAGCTAATCAGAAGCATTTATATGAAGGGGATTGTCGGTCTCTTGATTGAATTTTTGGAAATTTCTAAAAAATATAATGTGGAACATCAAGTGATTTCTTCACTAAGCGATACAATCGATAGCAAAAGTTTTGAAGAGACCATGAATCGTCTTGTGACAGGGAGTGCATTGCATGCAAAAAGACGGGCAGTAGAGCTTCTTGGCACTATTGAAATGCTAGATGAAGCAGAGATTGATGCCAGTATGTCTCGGGCAGCACAAAAGAAGCTTGAGAAATTAGCAGACTTTCACTTTGCTGAACGTTTTGGCGGGGTAAAACCTGCTAGCTGGGAAGAAGTCATTGACGTGATGCAGCAAGGGGAATAATTTGTAAGCGTTTTATTTAATGAAGGGGAGGCGAAGAAACGATATGGGTTTTATTGCGTTGATTGTGTTCATAGCTGTCATCATTATATGGAATGTCGTCGTGAAGCGGAATATGGGAGAAGCCATGCTATTAGGCTTTATTGCGACCACATTATTTGGCGGATTGGATGCGCTAAGACTTTTCTGGGATGGTTTAATATTTGCATCCACATATGAGGTGCTTTATGCAGCTGTCGCATTTGTATTCATGGCTTATTTAATCGAAAAGTTGGAATTAATTCATGCACTCTTACGAATCCTAAATTCGGTTGTAGGGAAACTTCCTGGTGGAGCAGCTTATATGAGTACGTTAGGTTCAGCAGTCTTAGGCGCTCTTTCAGGTTCAAATTCTGCAAACACAGCTGCGACTGGCTCTATCACGGCCTCTTGGATGATTAAATCCGGGTGGAGCCGGACCCATACGGCCACGATTCTAGCAGGGAATGGCGGACTTGGAGCGGCACTGCCTCCGAACTCTTCCATGTTCATCATGCTTGGGTTTGCACCAGTTGCCGCCCTTGTATCTGAGGGAGATTTATATATTGCCCTTCTAATAGGAGGACTGTATCAAGTCGTATACCGATTTATTTTGGTGTATCTTCTGGTGAAAAAGAATAAAATTCAGGCCATGCCGCCAGATGATATTCTTCCTTTCTGGGAAGCTGTGAAACAAGGGTGGAAGTCGATCTTTATTTTTTTCGGTGCCTTGATTCCTATCATTGTCACGATTGGTCCTCTGGCAAACTATTTAAAAAGTAACCCAAACATCGGACCAGAGGCAATGGATCAAATATCTTTAATTACATGGATTCCGATTCTCATGATGCTGATTAGTTTAACAATTGGAAGAAGCAAGGCGTCTGCTTTAGATTGGTCTCAATTTTTCAAATCAGCCATTCCTAAATTCACAACGATTGGCGCCTTGATGCTGTTTGCAGTGGCTGCTAGTCAAGTGCTTGCTGAATTAGGACTCGCAGAAGATTTGACGCAAATCACATCAGTACTTGCCATTCCGAAATGGCTCATGGTGCTCATTGTGGGTGTTCTTGTCACACTGGTGGCAGGCCCTCTATCTTCAACAGCGACATTAACAGCGGTTGGGCTTGTCTCATTTTCAGCTTTAATCTCAGTTGGAGTGGACCCAGTTGTGGCTGTAGTTGCCATTCTTGCTTTTTCATCAACTGAAGGCGCTTCCCCGCCTGCATCAGGGTCCATATTTATCGCTTCTGGTCTAGCAGGGGCCAGACCAGAAAAAACCTTTATCCCACTGATCCTCTATTATATGCTTCCGATCGTTGGCATTGGCTGGCTCATTGGAATGGAGATACTTCCCGTATAGAAAGGAGAAACAGATGAGAGTATTGATGGAATTCTTATTTAAAGTGCTGCTTGTCCTATTCCTAACGTCAGGAACGTTGTTGGTATTCGGTCAAATACTAGGAATTCTCTTGCAAAAGGGAGATATGATCATTGCTAGTACGAACCTATTTAAAAACCCAACACTGGTGTTAAGTGCCTTTTTTAGCCTTGTCGGGTTTTCACTCCATTATATCCCTGAGAAGAAAGACGCTGCATGTAACGATCATGACTCAGCATCAGTCACTGAAACTTTAAAATAAGCATCAAAAGCTGGATCCTATCGAAGGATTCAGCTTTTTTATGTGAATTAGGTATAAAAACCCAATACATACGATTCATTTTTTATTGAATTTGTTTTCAATCATATGCCTCTTGTGCTAGTAAATGGTAACATAACGGAGGACTATTTGAGGAATAGAGGTGTTTGACGATGTCTGGAGCTATCATCGGTTATACAACAGCCTTGTATTCGTTAAAGGCAGACATATCCATAAAAAAAGAACAAATCATAGAACTGAACATGTGTCGAAAAGAAATCAAAGAAGCAAAGTCTGCTCTGGCAGATGCTAACAAGAAAATGACTCATCCAGATCTGACATCACATACATGGTTTGGCCATCTCGCAGATACGTTTGATGACATTCGAGACGAGATGGCATCCGCCAGTCAAGAGATAAAAAGTGTACAGCTAACCAATCTATTGAATCGAATTGATGAGAAAATCAGCGACTTAAAATCAGAGATCCATTCATTAGAACATGAAATTCATTCGGTTGAAAGAAAAATAGAGAAAGAAAAGCAAAAACAACTGGAAGAAAAAAGAGGGTAGTCACATGAGCAGAGAAATTAAAATAGATGCCAGTCAGGTCAAACGAGTATTACAGCATGCAAAACAATCAGGCGCTCAAATGAATGCAACACTTCCAACAACCATCAAAGGAAGAAATCAGCTCCTGACGGCAGACACATTAGAAAAAATCAATCAGCAGCTGAACGAATTAAGTACATCCTACATAGACATTCTTCAGAAACAACTTGTACAAACAGAACAAGCGGTGAACACCATGATCGAAACGGACAAGGCGCTTGCTTCCAGCAGTAAAAGAAAATAAAGGAGAAACGATCCATACCTGCGACTTTATCATCTGTTATTGGATCTCTTCCTGTAATAACCCGACCCAATGCACAACCATATACAGGTACGCTTAAGTCGAGTGCTGGGTATGGTAAAGTTGTTGGTAGGCAGTCTGTTGACGGAAAAGTAAGATGGAGATTAGATTATGATCCTAATAAGGGACCACATATAAATATTGAAGATTTTCGTAATGGTAAAGGAGCTAATGCAAAGAAAATCGCTATACCATTTGAAGGTAACGAAGGTACTTTTAAATCTTTATTAAAACATCTGAATAAGGAGATTTTATATGAGTTTATTTGAAGAATGTATTGAGGCACTTGGTGAGAATGTACACGTTTTATATGATAATAGTAGGGATAAAATATTAAGCCATTTTGAAAGTTCATTTCCATTTTCTGATTGGGGGCAAATTGAATGGAAGAATTTATCTTCTTATGCTAAAGTGAATACGTTTGATGAGATACAATCCTTTTTAAATCAAAAAATGGATGAGTATAATGATGTTGTTTATGTAATTTGGGATGAAGGGACGTTACCAATTATTCAATCTACTTTAGATAAAGTTTTTGAAGCTATAGATGATGTTACTGCAGTCAGTTTTGATACATGGATTTTTTCACCATCTTCTGGTTATGTTATTGAAATATTTCATGATGGTGAAGTGAAAGTAGGATCAAAGTAGGGATGTAATAGAATGATGAATAATGATTGGATATCTGTTCTGGAAATTGAAGATGATACTCAAATTTGGACCGGAACCGTAGTTAGAGTTTTTACGGAGGAATTAAATAAGGATAACCTAGAAGGTAATTTCTATGATTACATCGTTTCTTTTATTTATGATAACAATGAATATTTACAATTAACCTGTCTAACTCAAAGTGAGGGTGGAAATATTGTTTGTGTATTGCAAACAGAACCAAATTCTAATTATTCATTAGGTAAGGAATTGAAAAGAATGATGGATGATGGTACAAACTCTGTTTTTGTGAAATTTTCACCTGAATGTATCGTTAAGTAAACATCTAATATGAGCGGTGAACACCATGATCGAAACGGACAAGGCGCTTGCTTCCAGCAGTAAAAGAAAATAAAGGAGAACGTAATGAAAACCCTTGATGCTTTTGCGATAATAAACGGAATTGACCAAACGCTGAATACATTAAAACAGCAATCACAACAGATTAGCTCCATAGAAAAACAAATCCAACAGATCATCTCACTTGATGGCGCACTAAAGGGAGAGGCGGGACAAGCCATCCGCTCCTTTTATACAGAATGCCATATTCCCTTCCTGCAATTTTTTCAGGTCATCATTGAGGATTATAGCGCTGCATTGAAAAACACAAAGCAGGCGCTTCATGCCCTTGAATCAAATCAGCACGGCTTTATATCACAAGCATTTATTGAACACGAACTTGATCAAGGCTTAAAAAAAGCTGAACGAACAATTTCTGAAATCGTATCAGAGGTGAACCACGCCATTGGCAGAGTTGGTCATATTGTTCACTTGCCAAGTGTAGATGAATCAGCTTTTCAGCAAAACTATCAAAAGGCATGGCTTGAGACGTCAAGAACCATTGGTCTGCTTCATGCATTTGACAGGGAGCAGACGAGTGCTTTACATGAAACAAAAAGCTCCCTTCAAACAATGAAACAATTCATCAACACGCTAAGCACCATGTTCACCGGCCCAAAAATCGACATCACGAGCTATCAAAAAGGATCTATTTTCAAAGATGGAAAAGAAGAAAAAGTGAACAGCACCATCAGTGGATTGAGCGACAAAATAGACAACCTAAAAGACAATCCAATGATAATCATGCTGAAGAAACTGAAAGAGAAACAACAGGCGAATGTGGAGACGGTTGTTCGGAATGACACCCATAAAAACATCAGTAAACAAATCACAGTAAACGATCCATCGCTTACGCCATTGCAAAGGGAAGCCGTGAACGGGAAAAACAAGATTCATAGAGACATTAGGGTCATAAAGGGTAAACTATTCAACGTAAAAGGCATCAAAAAGCTAAAAGAATTCGACATCGCTGATGAAGTTGTCACAGATCCGTCGGACATTAATTTTATAGGCGGGAGATACACCGTTTACGCCAATAAACAAATCATTCGAACGTATATCGCAAACGGTGAAGTTAGAATAGAAGAAGTAGATAAAATCCCAGAAAGCCGGAGCCGCGGAAATGCCAAACGTATACTAGACGGTGAGGTCGTCTCAACCGCCGAAAACATCATTTTAGAATACAGTGGCATCTACGACGGCTACCGAGCCGTTACTGGCAAAGACCCAGAAACCAGCAAAAATATTAGCAACACCGACCAAGCCCTATCCGCAGCCTCTATTATCCCATTTATGAAAATCATTAAAGGCGGGAAATATGTCTTTAAGATTGATCAAGGGAAGAATGTGGTGAAGAGAGTTGAGAAGACAAGAAAGGGTACGGGTGAACTGATTAAATTCAAAGGTGATGAAGCTATTATTCATTTTGAAAAGCATAGTAAAGAGATAATGGGTGCAATCGGCAAAAACAAATACAATATCAAAAATTATCTTGAAGATGCAAATCACCTTATTCAAAAGGGACAATATGTACCAGAACTGAATGGATATGTAAGAATTGTTGGTGGAAAGGGAAGTGCAAAATACGGATTTGTTGGGCTCGATAGAAAAACAGGAAATATCACCACATTTCATATAAAATCGGTTAAAGAACTTTCTAAAAAAGCACCAAGTTTAGGGATAAAAACAAAGAAGTAAAAAAAGGGTGATCGTATTGAAAATAAAAAAAATAAACTGGATTTCACAAGAAGCCTCAGAAGCTGAAGTGATTGTAACAGATGGCGAACTGGAAATAATGTGTTTTGCTCAACCATTAAATTACCTTGAAGAAAATGAACTATTAGAACCTATTTATTGTTTAGATGTGTCAGACTTAGTGAAAGCTGAATTGTCAGAGTATAGAATTGAAAAATTAGATGATAATTTCAGTTATAGTTTTTTAGGACAATTAATTGATAAGCGTGATGAAAAAGTGAAGGTAGGCGGACTTTTATTAGAATTGGATTGCAATATACCGGGAGATATAAATGAAGGCGATTTTATAAGTTTTAATTGTCAACGGTTAGATATTTATTAGTATGAGCCGAAGTTTTAAGGAGCATTAAATGAACAAAAAACAAGAACTAACGAAACAAATCCAAACGGTCATCAACATCCTAGAAAAAGAATATTCGCAAGAGATCAATCAAGGTGTACTTGAATTAATATATAGAAGATACAAGAATGCCCAAAGAATCATGCAAGCCAATGATGATCTCCAAAAAGTCTTTATCATTGGCGGAGTTAGGGCTTACTTGGATAGTCATAATGATTATCTAAATCCATTTTTAGATGAATTACATAAAGCGGAAAGTCTACTAAAAGAATTGTTGTATTGATTATATAGTAATATGTAGAAGTCTTTGTATTAGAAAGCGATACAAAAACACAGAAAGGAATTCGTATGAATCAGAAAAAACACATCAACAAAAAAACAGTCAATTGGCTATTAGGCATCAGTGTTCTTCTCGTCATTGGGACAGCTTTTATGAGAGGGGTTTATGTCCCACATGCCGGTTCGGTTTATCGGGGTTTTCCCATTGATTGGCTAGTCCTGCATTCAAATTATGGTGTTGAATTTCTATTTTTTGGTTTTATAATCGATGTCATCATTTTCTATTTTCTATTAAAAGTGCTCCTGCGGGTGTATAAAAGAATTATGCCAAAATCAGCTGAATAAACGCTTGTACATCCTTTTAGGGGGCTTTCAAAATGATTCATTTTTCTCAGATTCCCAACCTGGTCATAAACAAACCAGCAAGTGATATACATATCAAAGAGGCAGAATCCCAGCTAAACATGCTGCTGCCCCATGCTTATAAGACCTTGCTAAAACAGACAAATGGATGTTCCGTCGAAGGCGATGTTCTACTATACGGAACTGAGGACATAGTGGAACGCAATAAAACATGGGAAGTCCATCATTATGCCAGCGGCTATGTAGCCATTGGTGACGATGGCGGTGGGCGAGTACTTCTCATGCGGCAGGCAGAAGAGGAGAAAAAAGTGTGGATCGTCGATGCTGGTGTGATGGACCCTCAGCATGCGGAATTGGTGGCTGAAGACTTGTTAAGCTGGGTAAGTGACGGCTGTTTCATAGAAGCCTAGTCTATTAAGGAGATGATCGATTTGCCGTGGAACACATTGATCGCTGCGGGCCTCGTGGTTGGGGTTCCTGTCGTTTTGATTGCAGCTGTTTATTTCATCTCGAAAAGGAAGAACAAGAAAACCAAAGCATCCAGTTGAAAAGCTCTGTGACGTTCCTTGTCATAGAGCTTTTTTCTCGCTCATTCTCCCTCCATGTTATAATAAACACAGTTTATGAACGAGAGGATATGCAGGACATGAAAAATGAACCTATTGAGTTATTGACGCAGCCGACATGGCGAATCATAGATCAATCGAGCCTTGGTCTTTATGTGGACCCGAAGCAATCTTTTGCGATGGATGATACGCTTTGTGCGTCGGTCGGGAAAGGACTCTCACCAGCGACAGCGCGTTCTTGGGTACACCACAATACGATCGTTCTTGGGATTCAGGATACAAGACTTCCATTTCTCCAAGAGGGTGTAAAGCTTCTTGAGGAAGAGGGATATCGCGTCATTGTGCGCAATTCAGGTGGTCTTGCTGTTGTGCTGGATGAAGGCGTACTAAATGTGTCTTTAATCTTTGCGGAACAAAAGAAGGGCATTGATATTGACCGAGGATATGATGCGATGGTGGAATTGATCCGCCGGATGCTGTCGATGTATGAGGTGGACATTGAAGCCTATGAAATTGTCGGCTCTTACTGTCCAGGTAGCTACGATTTGAGCATCAATGGAAAGAAATTTGCAGGCATTTCTCAGCGTAGATTACGCGGTGGAGTCGCTGTGCAAATTTATTTGTGTGCAGATGGAAGCGGGCGGGAACGTGCTGACTTGATTCGCCGTTTTTATGAGGCGGCCTTAAAGGATAGAAGGCATGAGGTGAAAGCGGTATTCCCTGATATACAGCCTGATACGATGGCATCCCTATCAGAATTAACTGGAGAATCCATTGATTGTGCGCTTCTCATGCGTCTTTTATTAGAAGAACTTCAAAAGTTGAGCGAGCAACTGACCGCTTCAGGGTTGACAACCGAGGAACAACTGGAGTTTGAGAAAAACATGACGCGGATGATTGAGCGGAATGAGAAAGTGTTCTCGTAAACATATCGTCCCATCTTAAAAATAGGGGTGATGTAATGGAAACGAAACTTCTGAAAGCTATTGAACTTCGAGAAAGTGGACATCTTCAAGAATCCAATGACATGCTCATCCGTCTTGTAGAAGAGTATCCAGATCATGCCTCCATTCACTATCAATGTGCTTGGAGCTATGATGTGTTAGGGAAGGAAAAACAAGCTGTCTTTTTTTATGAGAGGGCCATTGAACTAGGTTTGTCTTCAGAAGAAAGAGAAGATGCTTTCTTAGGATTAGGAAGTACATACAGAACCTTAGGGGAATATGAAAAGTCAAAACAAATATTCCTCCATGCGATGGAAGCTTATCCTCATAATAAAGCCATTCAAACGTTTTATGCCATGACTTTGTATAATTTAAATGAACATAGCAAAGCCATGGAAATATTACTGAACTGTTTAACTGAAACGACAAACGATCCTGCTATTTTGAGTTATCGAAAGGCCATTGATTTTTATTCAAATCAGTTAGATCGATTGTGGAAATGATTTATATAGAAATGGAGGGGCAATCTAATGGAAGAATCCCCTCCTTTGTTATGACATTTTATATATGATAGTCCTTTATGACATAAGAAAGAAGGAAAATGTATTGTCATTCATCACCACGTATTACCCGCTGTTTATGCTTTGTATTTTGTCTCTGTTGTATATGATATATCGTATCCAGCCAATGGCCTCTACTGTGAAAAAAATCATCATTGTGCTATGTGTGTTAACAAATGCTGCCTATATTTGCTGGCGTCTCTTCTTTACATTGCCGCATGAAGGTACTTTTAATGTTGTCATGGGCATTTTGCTTGTTGTCTGTGAATGCATTGGGTTTATCCAGTTGCTTGTGTTTTATACACTTGTTTGGAAGCCTTCAAATCGGAAACAAGTCATGATCAGTGATCTTGAAAGGCTGCCAACAGTTGATATTTTCATAGCTACATATAATGAACCAATTGAGGTGCTGAAACGCACTGTTGCAGGTTGTTTGAATCTCTCTTATCCGAAGGAAAGCGTTCAAATTTATTTATGTGATGATGGCAATAGGGAAGCAGTAGAGCAGCTTGCTTCTGCGTTTGGTGTTCATTACCTGACAAGAACAGATAACAGATTTGCTAAGGCAGGTAATTTAAATCATGCGATGTCTCAAACGGATGGAGAGCTGATTCTGACACTTGATGCAGATATGGTCCCTCTTCCTTCCTTTTTAGAAAAAACAGTGCCCTATTTTCATGATGGAGCAACTGCGTTTGTTCAAGTTCCACAGGCGTTTTATAACGAAGATCCTTTCCAATATAATATGTTCTCGAAAGATCGAATTCCAAATGAGCAGGACTTTTTCATGCAAACTCTCCAAGCTGGTAAGGATCGGTTTAATGCCGTCATGTATGTTGGGAGTAATACGGTATTTAGAAGAACGGCATTAGATGAAATTGGCGGATTTGCTACTGGAGTGATTACAGAAGACATGGCAACAGGAATGCTTCTCCAAGGGAAATTCAAATCTGTGTCTGTCGGAGAAGTATTAGCCGTCGGTCTGGCACCTGAAAGCTGGCTTGATCTGTTAAAGCAGAGAGATCGCTGGTCGAGAGGGAACATTCAGTGTGCCCGTAAGTTTAATCCTTTGAAGGTGCGCGGCTTAACGCTTATGCAGCGTGTTCTTTATTTAGATGGCATTGTGTATTGGTTTAACGGTTTGTTTAAAATGATTTATATTCTCACACCGATTTTGTTTTTATTGTTTGGTATTCAAAGTTTCTGGGCAGATTTCCAGTCCGTTTTCATGTTTTGGCTACCGGCATTCTTTAGTTCCTATTTAGCATTTAAACTTGTGTCGAATCAAAAGAGAAGCATGTTCTGGAGTCACATTTATGAAAGCTCTATGGCGTTCCACCTAGCTGGTGTTGCTTTAAGTGAGCTGTTTTTCAAAAAGAGAGTTGAATTTCTTGTCACACCGAAGGGAATTCAAACGGACAAAAGACATTTTCATTTGAAAACGATGATTCCCCATCTGGTCTTCTTGCTGCTCTCATTGCTTGCCCTTGTGAAAATAGGTTACGATGTGAAGGTAAATGGGACGATGAACGCTGATCTCCTGTTGATTAATATTTTTTGGGTGCTTTATAACGGTGCAGGCTTATTCATGGCACTGCTTGTGGCGTTTGATCGACCGCGTTATCGGAAATCAGAGCGATTTGTCATTGAAAAAGAGGGGCATCTTCGTTCTGATCATCAAGATCAGTCGATTGCTTGTTTCCTGCTAGATATGAGTGATTCAGGTGCGCGTCTATCCATTCCATTGGACCAAGCGTCTTCTCTATATCAAGGACAAACGCAATTGTTTTTTTCAGAGAATGAAAGCGTGTCGTGTGATGTGGTTTGGAGCTATCCAGAGGGAGACAAGCTGATGGTTGGTGTTGCTTTTACTGACACAAAAAAATCAGAGTATTTATCACTGATCCGTTTCTTATTCACACGAGAGCATGTAGCGATGACGGATCGTGAGAAAAAATCTCATGCTGTTCGGACGTTTCTCCGCTTTTTAAGAGAAACGGAGAAGGTACCAAAGGCTCTGCGGCGCAAATGGATGAGAAGGCCTTTGCAAGGTGTGACAGGCACGATCGCCTATGAGGACCGACTAGAAGAGAAGGTGCCGGTGATCATACATGATATCAGTTTATCTGGGTGCAAAATTGAGTTTGAAGATTCAATTGAATTAAATGGGAAAGTGCTGATTACCATTGACACAGAGTCTCTAACGGATCAGCCGGCGATTGCGGTTTGGACATCACAAAAACGCAGACGTACAATGGCCGGACTCAAGTTTGTTCAGCCTGAAATCAAGCAGATAGAAGAAAGAGAGGGAGTGGTTTCTTGAAATCTAAAAATGGCGGTTACCTCTATTTACTATGGCTTCCTGTCATCATAGGAGCCGGCTACGGCATTTCGCTTTTCGTGCCGTTTCTTCAGCCTGTACTGACGCTTGGTATCGCAGGGCTTTATATTTTTATCTTTGGTGATTTTCAGGTGAGGCAAGTTAGGTACATTTTTATGTTCGTCTTCTTGATCAATGTCCTTTTTAGCGTGATGCTGTTTTTGGGTATTTAAAAAAGTGCTTCCCGCAGGTGGGGAGCACTTTTTGGTTATTCAGCCATTTTTTCAAGGTTGCCGTTACGATCCATTTTAAAGGTTGGTGCGGCACTGTCGTCCTCTTCAAACAAAACTAGTTTTCTTGCACGGTTCATGATTTTGACGAGTGTTTCATAATCTTCTTGAATCGTGAGCTGATCCTTTTCAAGCTTTTTCACTTCAGCTTCTAGCTGCGACACTTTATGTGAAAGTTCATTGTTTTCTTGTTTTAACCGGCTGTTTTCCATGCGTAAGGCAGAAGATTGCTGCCCATTGCCTTCATAGCGGCGTAAGAAATCAATGATATCTTCAATGGTTAGCTCTTGGCGCTGCCCAAATGGATTGGTTTCTGGCTTTTTCTCTGTCACTTGAGAAGCCTGTGACAATAAATGTGATAAACTAGCTAACTCTTCATTGTAGCTTTGATCCACAAACTGAAGCTGTTCGGCTGTTTCGGCTGCAGGTGCAAACGTTTCTTCTTGCGCAGGTTCCAGTTCTTGAGAGAACTCTTCCTGTGTGATCGTTTCTTCAACTTGCGGCTGATAGAGCAAACGTTTTTTCGCAGGCTGCCCATTGCCGAGTGCACGCATGCGTTGTTTACGCTGTTTTTTGGCAAGTGCCAATGCTTTTTCATATTGATGCCTCACGACAGCATTCCATCTAAATCCGCATGCCGCTGAGGTACGGTTTAGCTTGTCTCCCACTTCTTCAAATGCGTTCAGCTGTGTACTGCCCTCTCTGACGTGACGTAAGACGGTTTCTGCCAGAAGGAGATCATTTTCCTCTGACCAAGCATCTTGTCTTTGTTTTGACATGTGTTTAAACCCCCATAAGATTTGATGGTATTAGATTAGCCAAGTTGAAGAAGGTTTATACAAGTTTGCTAAAAGGATAGTGGAAAATACTAGCTTTTATGTGAATACGTCTCTGTGCTGACAATGCATCTTGCAACTCCAGTCGCTTCGATGTACAATGTTGGGTGGTATATTATTCACTCTTAGTTGTCCAACTGTTTCATATAGAATGAAGTTTCATCATTGAAAGGAAGCGTAAGAACATGGCTAATGAGTTTCGCGTATGTGACGATTGTGATGCGACGAACCTAAAAACGTTATTGCCTCGACTTAAATCGGTTGACCCTGATGCAAAAATTGAGATTGGCTGTCAATCGTATTGCGGTCCAGGACGAAAAAAGGCTTTTGCGTTTGTGAACAATCGCCCATTATCCGCACCAACAGAAGATGAGTTACTCGAAAAGGTTCAAAAAAAAGTCAAATAAATGTCACTGAATGTGTTCAGTCGACCTAAAAAGAGGTCCGTCCCTGTCAGGTCGGGCTTTTTACGTCCGTTCAATCTATGAGAACACATTCGCCAGCAAATTCAAGGATGTTTTCGGGAAAAGTTACCCGATATAATAGAAACACGTCTTAAAAAAAGAGGGACGAAACGATGGCGTATCCAAAAGGGAAATTATCCGAAGAAAAGGTATTTAAAGATCCTGTGCACCGCTATGTTCACGTACGGGATGCATTGATATGGGATTTAATCGGAACGAGAGAGTTCCAGCGCCTTAGACGAATTAAACAGCTAGGCACCACTTATTTAACGTTTCATGGGGCAGAACACAGCCGATTTAATCATTCACTCGGTGTATACGAGATTGTCAGACGAATTGTGGATGATGTGTTTAAAGGAAGACCCGAATGGGATGAAGGGGAGCGTGAGCTTGTACTGAGTGCCGCCCTGCTTCATGACCTTGGACATGGTCCGTTTTCTCATTCCTTTGAAAAGGTCTTTCATTTAGATCATGAATCGTTTACAAGAGATATCATTTTAGGGCAGACGGAAGTAAATGAAGTGCTGCGCCGGGTCAGTGACGATTTTCCAAAGCATGTAGCAGAAGTCATTGCCAAAACGTATCAAAACAAACAGGTGGTCAGTTTGATTTCAAGTCAAATTGATGCCGACCGAATGGATTACTTGCAGCGTGATGCTTACTATACAGGCGTCAGCTATGGTCACTTTGATATGGAACGTATTTTACGCGTAATGCGTCCAAGAGAAGATCAGATTGTGATGAAACAGAGCGGGATGCATGCCGTAGAGGATTATATTATGAGCCGCTATCAAATGTATTGGCAAGTCTATTTCCACCCAGTGACACGCAGTGCGGAAGTCATTTTAACGAAAATTCTCCATCGTGCAAAAGAGCTGCATGAAACGGGATATATTTTCACACATGCCCCTGTGCATTTTTATTCGATTTTTGAAGGGAATGTCACCACAGAGGACTATATTAAGCTGGATGAATCCATTGTCTTATTTTATTTTCAGGCGTGGGAAGATGAAGAAGATCACGTGCTGGCTGATTTGTGCCGCCGTTTTATGAACCGCCGTTTATTCCAATATACAGAGTTTAATCCAAATGAAGAAATGACGAAATATTTCAAGCTGACGGCTTTGTTCAAAGAAGCAGGAATTGATCCTGACTATTATTTAGTGGTCGACTCTTCCTCTGATTTGCCTTATGACTTCTATAGACCGGGCGAAGAAGAAGAACGGCTGCCGATCCATCTCTTGACGCAAAGTGGTCATATTAAAGAACTGTCGAGACAGTCAGATATTGTTGACGCCATTTCCGGTAAACGAAGAACCGATCATAAACTTTATTTCCCGATGGACTTAATTGTAGATATGTCGGAAAAAGCTGAAGAAAAGAAGGCGATCATGAAGCTGCTTGGATTGGGATAAGGAAGTACTGAAAAAGGAGATGTCGGGAATTTGTTGAAAGAGCATGCAAAGTTGATGAAGGTGTTCTCTGAATCTGGGGAAATCGTTGGACGGAAGAAGCTGCAAAAAATGATTTACATAGCAAAAAAGCTAGATTTGCCTTTTTACGAGAAATACGATTTTCATTTTTATGGCCCTTATTCAGAGGAGTTGACGCTCAGAATTGAAGAGCTGTGCAACCTTGGATTCTTGGACGAAATGAAGGAAAAAAAGGGCGGATACTATCAATATCGCTATTCGCTGACGGACAATGGGAAAGAGTTTCTCGATCAGTGTGAAGTGGACATGCCTGACCTCAAAGTGCTGACGCAGCAGATGAATGAGCAATCGTCTCGTTTTCTAGAGCTTGTCTCAACGATTTTATACTTTGATGATCTGCCAAAAGATGAGGTAAAGGAAAAGGTCTTCACCATTAAAAGCAAGCAGCGCTATACGGACGAAGAATTTGAGGCAGCCCTTGCGTATATTGATCAGTTGAAGGAATTGAACTAACGATAAGAACCAGTATGTAATAGCCAATGGCTAGAACAGACTGGTTTTTATTTTGCACGCATATAGAAACAGAAACAAGTCGACCTCATGGATCGACTTGTTTTTTAGGAATGATGATAAGAAAATCTCGCTAAAAATTGTTTTGTCCGTTCTTCCTTCGTCTGTTCAAAGACTTCTACTGGGGTGCCTGATTCAACAATGACCCCATCCTCCATGAAAATGACCCTGTCGGCAATATCATAGGCAAAGCTCATCTCGTGGGTGACGATGATCATGGTGACCCCGGTTTGTGCCACTTGTTTAATGACGTCAAGTGTTTCACCTACAAGCTCGGGATCTAAAGCGGAGGTCGGCTCATCAAACAAAATGACTTCCGGATTCAATGCAAGTGCTCTTGCAATGCCTACTCGCTGCTGCTGTCCGCCAGATAATTGATGCGGATAGGCATCTTTTTTCTCTAGTAACCCTACTTTTTTGAGCAATTGGAGTGCTGTGTCATAGGCATGGTCTTTCGGTTGTTTACGGGCAATGACTAAGCCTTCCATGACATTCTCAAGTGCTGTCTTATGAATAAACAGGTCGTATTGCTGAAAGACCATGGCTGTTTTTCGGCGAATTGCCAGAATGTCTTTCGGTTTTGCTTGATTGAATGTGACACTGGTGTGATCAATGCTGATCTCGCCTTGATCCGCACGCTCAAGAAAATTTAAGCATCTGAGAAATGTTGATTTCCCAGAGCCGCTCGGACCTAAAATGACAACGACTTCGCCTTTTTCTACCGTTAAATCAATTCCCTTTAGAATCTGGTTTTGACCGAATGCTTTATGCACTTGTTTGATGTGAATCATGCCAATCGCCTCCTTTTGTTTTTGTGTCCATATTTCTCATATCCGGCTGTAATGGCTTCAATAGAGGCACACAGCGCCCAGTAAATAAGGGCAACAGCAATGTAGGCTTCAAGATAACGATAGTTCACATTGGCTTTGATTAAAGCGCCGTTTAAAATATCGACCACAGATACCATAGAGACGAGAGAAGAGGCTTTGATTAAACTGATGAGCATGTTGTTCAGTAAAGGAAGAGAGATGGGAAAGACTTGTGGAATGATCACTCTTCGCAACACCTGTCTGCCTGTGAAACCAACGGATAGAGCGGCATCAAATTGGCCCTTTGGGATGGACGCAAGAGAGCTTCGAAATATCTCTGATAACCCGCTGACGGCATATAAAGAAAGGGCGAAAATGGCAATCCATCGTCTATCTAAATCGCTAAAACGGATGGGCAGCGAAAGAGATGCAGCCAATTGATCGAGCGAATCGGAAAAAATAAGATAAGATACGAGCAAGATTAATACAACAGGAATGGCTTTAAAAATCGCCACAAACCATTTGAACAATGGAGACAATATAGGCACTTGATAAAAACGAATAAGGGCAATGCCAAAGCCGAAGATGGAGCCGAATAATAGCGGGAGAAAACCTAATAGCAGCGTCGTTGGCAAATAATGAAGTGCGGCTAGAAAGGCCTGAAACATAAAAGCAACGTCAAAATCCACTCAGATCGCTCCTTTCTTATGATGTAGTAAAGTCTCCGCCCAATATTTTTTTAGACAATTCAGCGAGCTTCCCGTTATCGATCAGTTTTTGCAGGGCTTGATCAATGTCTTTTTGAAGTTTTGTATTGTTTTTTTGATATAGATAATACGTTTTAGATACGTTTACAGGCTTTCCGGATGTCACAAGATTGGCATTGAACTGTTTGTTTAGCTTATTGACGTCATACTTTGTGAGTAAGGCAGCATCGACCGTGCCATTCTGCAGGTTTTTGACTAAAATTTCGTTCCCGCCATCCCCGTAGACAATGTCAATTTTCCGATCATGCTTTGCGTTATATTGCTCTAGAAGATAAGCGAAATTACTTCCTGTAGAGGTGTGCACTTTGTGTCCAGCTAAATCGTCCAGGCTTTGAAAGTCATGACCGGATGCTTTATTCACCACCACATAGCTTGTATAATCTGTGTAGCCAACTTTTCCAAATAGATATTTCTTCTGACGCTCGTCATTGATTTCATATTGGTGGGCAGCGAGATCAACTTTACCGGCATCTAAAGCAGGCAGAATATTTTTAAACTCAAAGGATTCATATTTAAACTTATATTGTGGAAGCAGCTGATCCACTTCATCTAATACAGCCTTCTCGTAGCCTGTTAATTTGCCGTTTTCATCTAAGTAAACGAAAGGCTGATAGGCGTTCCCTGTCCCAATGACGATTTCTTTTGCATCTGGGTCATTATTGTTTGCTTCTGCTTTGACTTCATCCGATTGCTCATTATTTCCGCAGGCGGCAAGCAGCAATGAACCAAGTAGAAGCAGACCGATGATATAGTTATTACTGAATATTCTGTTATTTTTCATGTAAATTCCTCCCCAGTTTATTTTGCACGTTTTTCTACAGTGAAGGCCGCTTCGGCTCTTTTTAAGGGAAGCAATGCCGTCTGTCGCTGTTTTTTTGTTTTCGGTGTATTGATCCGTTTTTCCAATAGGTCAAATGATTTTTCTAACACCATACTTAAAATGATAAATATAACGGCAGCAATAAAGTATCCTTCTAATACGCGATAGTATAAAGCCCCTAATGTTTGAACCTTTCCGATCATGTCCATCACACCTAATGTAAAGGCGAGGGAGGTATTTTGTAATAAGTTGACAATGGCCACGCCGATATTAGGAAGGGCGATTCTCCCTGCTTGAGGAATAAGCGTTCTTCTATAAATCTGCCATTTCGTCAGTCCAATCGAGGCGGCCGCTTCATATTGAGATGCTGGGACACTCGATAGGGCAGATCGGAATATTTCTGAAAAATACCCAGCTGTATTGAGTCCATATGTAATATACAGAAAGATCAATTTGTTCCACATGGAGATATCAAGCCCAATTGTTGCAAGCACACCAGGCAGGCCATAAAACACAATAAACATTTGCACAAGGATAGGTGTTCCACGAATAAATGAGACATAAATTGCACTGAGCTGATGCAGGATGGGAATACGCTCAATTCGGAAATAAGCAAGAATGAATCCAAGAAAACTGCCAATCAAAGTGGCAAATAAAACGATCAGTAAGGTTGTTGGAAGGGCTGACAATACTTTAGGGAAGAGTGTGACGACATACTCCCATTTGAAAAACTCCCCCATGTTGAATCACCTCCTATGTTGAAGTCGTTTGGACTTTTTCTTCTGAGGGCGGTGCGCCTAATATGGCGGCATCAAACCGTTCAGGGATGAGGACTTTATACATTAATACACCTAAGTCGCCATTATCGGCTTCACGTTCAATATATGCTGTATAGCCTTTTCGTTCGTACATCTCTAGAAGCCAGGGGTGCTTTCGGCCAGAAGTGCCCAGTGTGTATGCTGGTGCTTTAAATGTCTGCCGGAGCAAGGTGTTTTCTACATAATCGAGCAGCTTATTTCCGATCCCTTGACCGGCTAAATCAGGAGCTGTGGCAAACCACCAAACAAATGGATAGCCTGAGACCGGTTGAGTACTCTCCCACGGAAAACGTATGGTGATGGTTGATATGAGCCGCCCGTCTCGTTCTAACACAACAGCAACGGATTGTTTGATGTTTTCTGTGACCATTTCAAGTGTGGCGTTCGTGGATGGCCAATCAATGCCCATTTCTCCAAGCGGTTTAAATGCACTGGACAGCAATTCTAGAAAAGCCGGTGCATCTTCTTCGGTAGCGATGCGAAAAATATCTCGACTCATGACAAACCTCCAATCAAAAGGGTAGTGTGTAATGTCAGCTCAACGCTTTTCGTAAAGTATCGATATCTGGATTCAGCAATGCTTGATACACGTGGGTATCACGGCTAATTTCTACTACTGGCACATAACGGACACCGTATTTTTCTTCTAAAATATTTCTGTAATGATCATGCTCTGTTACATCAATGGTTGAATAAGTAATGTGCTGTTCGTTGAAATAGGACTGAATGTCCTGACAATAGCTGCATCCATTTTTGCTCCATAAAATGATTTTTTGTTTATTTGACATTAGACGCTCACCTCTTGGTTTATTTGGTTTTTGGCTGTTAGTTCATGATCAAATGCTTCTTTTAATAATGTGATAGACGCTATTCTTGCCTCAATGTCTACAATCGGAGATAGAACAATGAACTCGTTGATATCATATGTCTCGGCTAGTTCAGTCAGCCGGCGATGAACGGTTTCTTTTGTGCCAGCGGTATAACCGGTTTTTTGAACGTGAATGTTGTAGTGTTCTTTTTTTGTTCCTTTCACCAGCTTTTCTGCATCTTCTAGTGACGTCACATTAAGCTTTCTTCCATCGGAAAAGGAGACCTTTACTGTTTCCTTTTGCTTGATGTACGAGAGGGCTTGTTTGTGGTCTTCCGCTACAGATACGGTGATGGCGAGAAGAAATTGCTGGTGCGTGTTCTGTGTCTTGAATTTTTGAAAAGTCTCTCTTGCTTCTTTTAATAATGCGTCATCCCCGTTAATAAAATAGGCAAACACAAAGGATATCCCAAGTTTTGCTGCAAATTCCGCGCTCTCAATACTGCCGCCTAGAAGGAACATGTCGGGTGATACGCTAGGAATTGGCTGAGCATTTAATTCATTTGCTTGTTCAGTTAGATACGTTTTGAGATCCACTAATTTTTGAGAAAAGTCTTTCCGTGACGCTTGATAATCTTCCTGAAGCGCTTGTGTTGAGAGGTTCAACCCTCCCGGTGCTTTCCCAACGCCTAAATCGACTCTGCCAGGCGCTAGAGATGCCAGTACATGAAATGTTTCAGCCACCTTAAACGGGCTGTAATGCTGAAGCATGACACCTCCAGACCCAATTCGCAAATGGTTCGTTTTTGCTAAAAGATAACCAGCGAGGGCTTCAGGGGATGAACCTGCCACTTGAGAATTATTGTGATGTTCAGACACCCAAAACCTGTGATAACCAAGCTGATCTGCTGCTTCAGCCAATCTGACAGTATGCTGAATACCCGTCTCTGCTTTCTCGTTTTCACTGACGAGGCTTTGATCAAGAATACTAAGGGTGAGCGACATTGGCTGTTCCTCCTATTAGACTTTGATATTGAGATAGTGCGAGGTTTAATCTGTCTGTGGCATCTGGATCAAGCACATAGCTATTTGAATCCTGCTTTGTGATCTGTTGATCCACAACATACACGCCAGATTGAACGACGGTTGCACCGAGTTGATGAATGATCGGTTTAAGTGCATATTCAATGACGAGCAAATGCCCGTATGTTCCTCCTAAAACACAAGGAAGGACGGGTTTATCTTGTAATGCTTTCTGGGGAAGTAGATCTAAAAAAGTTTTTAAAATACCGGAAAAAGACGCTTTGTAGACAGGTGTTAACACAATGACACCGTCGCTCTCATTCACAAGCTCAATGGCTTTCACAATGTCCTCGTTTGAAAAATCTGCTCCTATTAAGGCGCTGCTAGGAAGCTGGTGGACTTGAATGACATGAACATCAACCCCATGTAACGCCAAACGATGATGGATATGCTGCAGGACACCGGTTAACCGAGATTGGACAGAATGCCCGCCTGCTATAATCGTTACTTTTGCCAATTCGTCTCCTCCATTTCTGATAATTCCTTCTAAACAACTTGGAATAGTTGATAATATAAATTATAATAAGGCAAACCAATAGAAAAGTATAATTAGTAATCATAAATACACGATTCAGATATTTAAAATACAGGGAGAAGAGGGGTTTTCATGGAGATTCGAGCGATACGCACCTTTGCCACGATCGTGAAATACGGAAATTTTTTAAAAGCAGCAGAAGCGCTGAATTATTCTCAGCCAACCATCACTTTGCACATCAAACATTTAGAAGAGGAAATTGGAGAGAAGCTTCTAGAAAGAGGGAAGACCTTAAAGTTAACAGCATCAGGACAGCTTTTTTATGAAAGAGCCAATTCTTTACTCAATGAATATGAGAAATTGACGAAAACACTCCAAGATTTAGAAGTGGGCATTGCGGGGTTCATTCGCATCGGTGTTTCTGAGCCCACTGCCAGCTTAGAATTTCCTGCCCTTATTGCAGAATTCAAGGAAAGGTTTCCGAATGTAGAATTTTCTGTGCAAGTAGCGGATGCGAATACGTTGAGTTCCTTACTTTCTCATGATGAGATTGATTTTGCGATTTGCGGAGCACCAGAAGCTTCGATGGAGAATAGCTATAAGCCTCTTTTTCAAGATGATATCGTGCTGCTCGTCCCGTCTTCCCATCGATTAGCGGAAAAAGGGGTAGTGGAGGTGACAGATTTAAAGGATGAGACCATTTTATTCACGCCACACAATTGCCCCATCCGTATTCAAATCGAACAACAAATCGTCGATGTCATTGGGACCAATTACAATAAGTTAGAGATTACGAGCAGCATGTCCCATAAACATTATGTTCAGGCTGGATTAGGTGTCTCTCTTTTTACACGAACTGCTCATTCCTTTACTCTTCCAGGCACCAAGGTATTAGAAATAAAGGGCATTCATGTTTCCCCGCCAGTTGGTCTATTGAGGAAAACAAATGATTCGCCAGGAAGAGCCGTACTTCAATTCATTGATCTCATCGAAAATCGACTGCATCAACCAACATGAAAAGAGGGGTAGCCTTTGAGCTAACCCCTCTTTCATGTTTATTTCACTGTTTGTTTAAGAAACTGATTCTTCTTGATAGGCAGACCCAAATTTTCACGAAGGGTATGAGCTGGATAATTCGGGTCGTAATATCCTCTTTCTACTAATATCGGGATGACATGCTCCGTCCATTCAGATAAACCGCTTGCTAGAATAGGCGCGCCAAAAATAAATCCATCTGCGGCATCTTCTTCGATCCATTGGATCAGCTGGTCTGCCACTTGTTCATAAGTTCCGAAAAAAGCGCTTTTGGGAGTAGTTACTCGTAGAGCGACTTCTCTTAAGGTCAAGCTTTGTTCTTTCGCCATTTTTTTAATCGATTCAGTTGTGGATTGAAAGCTGTTTGAACCGGCATCACCGATATCAGGAAATGGCTCATCAAGTGGAAATTGACTGAAGTCCAAGTGATCAAAGAACCTGCCCAGGTAATGAAGGGCTTCTTCAATAGAGACCAGATGTTGAATGGCTTCATATTTTTCTTCTGCTTCTTCGACTGTTCTCCCTGTAATCGGGTGGATACCGGGGAAAATTTTGATGTCAGATGGATTTCTGCCCAGCGCTGCGGCTCTATTTTTCACGTCGCGGTAATATGCTTTCGCTTTCTCAAGTGAGTCTGCATTCGTAAATACTGCGTCCGCTTCTTTTGCGGCTAGATCCTTTCCTGCCTCTGACGCACCTGCCTGGAAAATCACCGGTTGCCCTTGTTCAGATCGTTCGATATTCAAAGGACCTTTGACAGAAAAGTGTTTGCCATGATGGTTTAATGTGTGCAGTTTATCCCGATCGAAGAAAACCCCTGTTGATCGATCCCTTAAAAAAGCATCTTCTTCCCATGAGCTCCAAAGGCCGTTCACTACTTTTAGGTATTCTTCTGCAATTTCATACCGAAGTGAATGGCTAGGATGCGGACGAATGATGTGGTTTTCAGCAGAGCCTTCAAGTGGAGAAGTCACAACATTCCATCCGGCCCGCCCTTTACTTAATTTATCTAGGGATGCAAATTGCCGTGCAATGGTAAAGGGCTCACTGTAGGAAGTGGATACAGTGCCCACAAGTCCAATCTGTTTGGTGACCGCAGCAAGAGCGGATAAGATGGTTAATGGTTCAAATCGGTTCAAGAAATGAGGAATTGAATGTTCATGAATATATAAGCCATCTGCGACAAAGACAAAACGGAAACCCGCTGCTTCTGCCTTTTTTGTCATTGCTTGATAATAATCAATGTTCACACTTGCATCTGCTGGAACGGATTCATCCTTCCATGCATTCATATGACCTCCTGGACCATGTAACATCAATCCAAATTGTATGTGCTTTTTTTCAGACATGTGGATCGTCCCTTCTGTTTTGAAATAGCATTGTTTTTATGTTCTTCATCATAAGGGAGAATCGCAAAGAAGTATAATTCGTATCAGTAAAGTCTGAATTTATCTTTTCTAATATCAATTTTTGCTTCTTTATATGGTGTGGCTGGGTCTATAACAGCACTTTAGAAAAAGATGGATGTTTACTAAGCGAATGTCCCAGATCAAAAGTTCTGCTTTTTGATAAAATGTGTGTCAAAATATCCGAAAAATTAGTGAAAATGACATGTTTCGACTTTCTTCCTGTATATCCAATTCCCTGTTTTTGACTGAATAGAAGGAAAATGGTGAATTTTCAGTGAATATATAACCTTGTGAAAAACAAAGGAGGGATAGGAATGAAAAAGCGTTCAGTCTTTTTGTCATTTTTATTGGTAGGTAGTTTGTTACCGGGGGTAAGTTCAGCTTCAGCACCAGTTGCAAGTGCAGGTCATGGGCATGATCATGGTCATGCGCCGTTTGAAACACATATTAGTGAAGGGTTGCCAAAGGCAAACGATTTTAAAGATTTGACGAAGGCACCTCCTATTGAAAGAGATGTGACAACAAAGATTTTAGATGAGTCTGGTAAACAGGTAGGGTCTAGAACCTTTAAAGCAAATACAGGAGATTCGATTTCAACAAAAGCTAGTACAGGCAGTCAGAAAGTGACCGTCTATGCAGTAGCTGATGCGCAGTATCGTGCGAAATATAGTGATTGGCAGACGCGCATTGTCAGCATCATTGAGCAAGCGGATGTGACATTTAACCGTGATCATGATGTGGACTTTGTCGTACAAGCCGTAGGGTCTTGGACGTCTTCAGGATCAAATGCATCACAAATTTTGTCTAACCTTCAGCGCAGCTTTGATGGCAGAGGATACGATTTTGTCACAGGATTTACAGCAAATCCAAACTTTGATGCTGGCGGAATCGCTTATGTCTACAATAGTGCACCAAGCGGAAGTGCATTCGCCGTTAACCTTGACCAAGGAACAGCGAATACAGCAAAAGCGGCTACGCATGAATACGGCCATAACTTTGGCTTACCGCATGATCCTCAAGGAAGCGGAATTGTCTGCTTAATGAATTATGATTATTCTTACACTGTCGATTTCTTCGATGCGGCTCATAAAAATCAGGTGAACCGTAATAAAGCTTGGTACAGATAAGGTAAGAAAAAAAGGACAAACACCGAAAAAGTGTTTGTCCTTTTTATATGCTTACAGGTCGCTCATTCGCTTTCCTGCTACAGCATAATGTTCTTTTTTCATTTCTTCAATAATGACAGAGACTTTCTCTGCACCTGCACCTGTTGTTTCAACAACGGCATCTGTGACTTTCTCCACAAGAGCTCTTTTCTGCTCATCTGTTCTTCCTTCAAGCATTTGAACGGTGATAATCGGCATAATGGCAACCTCCTTTTTCCTGTAGTGCTACGCTTCCCTTTAGTTTAAGGGACTTCTTATAGTATACTGAATGAAGTAAATCATTGTATAGAAAGAAAGAGGGATTCATGCCTTTGAACCAATTTCTTGTTTATCCATTAGAACTGATTCCATATGTCGCCATTACGCTTGTTGTGGCTTTTACGATGCACGAGCTGGCGCATGCATATGTTGCGTATCGTTTTGGAGATCCGACAGCTAAAAATCAAGGGAGACTGACGCTCAATCCATTGAAGCACCTTGATATTTTCGGGACAATCTTGATCTTTGTGGCTGGGTTTGGCTGGGCGAGGCCTGTACCTGTGAATCGGTACCATTTCAAAAACCCGCGCTTAGCAGGAATCTGCGTCTCGATTGCTGGCCCATTAAGTAACTTGGTGTTGGCGTTTCTAGGCTTTTGTGTGTATGCGCTTCTTCAGAAATTTGGCGGGGAGTCGCTCATGCGCTTTGAGCCGGGGATCGATTATTTCTTCCAAATCTTTATTAACTTGAACGTGATTTTGTTCCTATTTAACTTATTACCGATCCCGCCGCTGGATGGATATCGTATTATTGAGGATGTTGTCAGTCCCGGCATCCGTGCGAAGATGACGCAGTTCGAACAGTATGGAATCATCATTTTCCTCATCTTCGTCATCACACCGCTAGGTCAGTTTGTTTTTGTTCCATTGATCGGAATGCGGGATCAAATCATATACTGGTTTAATCTTATTTTGAAGCCGCTGCTTTAGGAGGTCTAATGAATGGAAGGTAAAAAGAAGAAACCAATTGGTTTTAATATCATTAAAAAAACAGATGCAACGGATGGGCATGGAGGTTTTGGGGCAGGTGCCCTCAGCCTTGATAATATCTCGCCGGTGATCATTGATGTGGAGGAAAAGGAAGCCGTCATTGATATTGGTGCGATGCATGCAAGAAGTGCCGTCGAAAAAGGAATTAAATTTTTAAAAACCAAAGAAGAGGTACCTAACGGAAAACCGTATTGGCTCGTATGGGTGACGATTGACCGCAGAGAAGAGGGGCCATATTATGCAGGAGTCACAGCTTGTGAAATGACAGTTGACCGCTCGATCCGCAGAGGATATAAGTCACTTCCTGAGCATGTGAATTTAATGGATAAATCCATGAAGCGTAAAATCGTTGTCAGTCATATGGATGATGGTTCGAAAAAGGTGCTCGCTGATTTCTTGAAGAGTCACAATGAAGCGTTATGGGAAGCATCTACAGATGAATTAAAAGAAGGATTGGCTGTTCCTGAGTAATTGTGAAATTTTTGTGAAGAATGATGAATGGATACCAATTCCAAGCGTTTTTTCAGTAAACTGGTGTTAAAGCTAGGACATGGAGAGTCCCGAGATGCAGATCTCGGGGTTTTTCATGTCCATTTTTAACGTTTCAGCCACTTTTCCCACCATTTCTTAGGCTGTTGATCTTGAGCTTTGTCTTGCTCAGAAGCTTTGTTCTCGGCACCATAGCAGACACCGGTCGGCTCCGTTCCTTCTATAAAATAGGTAAATACCTTTGATTCGCATCCTGGGCCTGCGAGATCACCGGTTTTTGGATTGATATATACGCCTTTTACACCGTCTGGCGGCATGAAGGAGGAGGCTGGCTGATTCGAGAGGGCTGATTCCATAAAGGAAGCCCATATCTTTTTCGCATAGGCGGTTTCTTTGACCGAGTCAATGGTGCGTCCTTTATCGTAGCCGGTCCACACACCTGTGACGAGTTGGGGAGAGAAGCCGATCATCCAGCTGTCAGCACCTGTCGTCCCCGATTTCCCTCCATACGTTCTGGTAAGATCTTTTGAAATGGTACGACCTGTGACACTGGTATAGCCATTTAATTGATGATTGAACATCCCTGACATCATGTCAGTGGTGACAAATGCTGCTTTTTCATCTAGTACTTGCTCTCGTTTTTGTTTCTCCTCAAAGAGTACGTTGCCCTTTGCGTCCGTTACTTTCGTAATAAAGGTTGGCTTGACGCGTTTTCCTCCATTGACCAGCATCGCGTAAGCATTGGTCATTTCGATTGGTTTGACAGGTGAAGTACCTAGCGCAAGTGAAGGCACTTGATCTAGTTTTTCGTGAATCCCGAACGTCTTGCCTGCACGTACAAGCTGTTCCATTCCTAAAAATAGATGGGTTTTCACAGCGTAAATATTATCAGATAGCGCTAAAGCTTGAAGCATTGTAATGCCGTCATTGGCGTAATAGCCGTGATAGTTGCTTGGTGAATAAGCAGCGCCGCTTCCTTGTTCATCCAGTTCAAAAACGGTTTCTTCACTGCGCATCACGGTTGCTGGTGTAAACCCATTTTGCAAAGCCATGTAATAGAGAAGCGGTTTCATTGTTGAACCCGGCTGTCTTTTCGCTTGTGTGACCCGATTGAATGGGCTTTTCTCGTAATCTCTTCCCCCGATGAGGGCAAGGACATGACCTGTCTGGGGATGAATGGCGGTAAAACCAATTTGGATACCTGATTCAGAATCCATGATGTTGGTTAAAGTCTTTTCAGCGATTTTTTGTAATTCAGGTTGTAAGGTCGTTTCGATATGAAGACCATACGTTTCAATTTGTTCCTCGGTTAAGCCCAGTGTTTGTTTCAGTTCGCGAATCACATCATCATAAAAATACGGGGCCTGCTTTGCTTGCAGCTGCTTTTGTTTGAGCGGGCGATAGGACAGCTTTTCCTTGCTGGCATCAGCAGCTGCTTTTTTCGTGATCATGCCATCCTCTTGCATTTGCCTCAGAATCATATTCTTTCTTGCGCTGGCTTTCTCCTCATTCACATAAGGGGAGTAGAGAGAAGGCCCCTTTGGAATACCGGCAAGCAAGGCAGACTCAGCTAAAGTTAAATTCTTCGCTTTTTTTCCAAAGTAAAGGCGGGATGCCGCTTCCACACCGTATGCGCCGTGGCCATAATAAATGGTGTTCAAGTATCCTTCCAATATCTCATCTTTTGTATAGTTTTGTTCTAAGCGGATGGTGTAAAAGGCTTCATTCCACTTCCGCTTCCATGTTTTATCATGATCTAAATATAAATTTCGTGCGTATTGCTGGGTGATCGTGCTGGCGCCTTGTACTTTTGCCATTGCACGAATATCTGCCACCGCAGCACCTGCCATTCGTTTCACATCAAAGCCGTGATGCTGATAAAAGGTTTTATCCTCAATCGCGACCACTGCTTGCTGTATATGAGGGGACATGTCCTTTAACGGAACCCAGTATCTCTTTTCTCCAAAGCTCGATTCGCCAAGTTTAGACCCATCGGCTGCATAAATGGTCGTGGATTGGGGAACTTGAACAGAGGGAGCGCCTTGCCACTTAGCTAGTAAAAGAATCGTCAAAAAGACTGTGCCAGCAAATAGAAAAGCGAGCAAGCCGATAAAAAAACAGGCCCGAATCGTTTTCACGGTCATGCGGATTTTTTTATTACTCATGATTGTGTCCATGCAAAGCCCCCATTTTGACGGTTTTTTATCAGTATGGGACAAAGAAAACCGTTTTAAACAGGCGACTGCAAGGGTGTGCTTTAAAAATGAAGTTATCTCATGCGGTTCTTTACAATTTGATATGAATCCACTATACTTTTTTCTTGGACAATCGATATAGTCATAGCCGATAAAAGGCGCTAACAATAGATGTTTGTTTATTATTGGATGAGAGGAAGATGAACAATGAGCGAACTTTGGTATACAGAGAAGCAAACGAAGAATTTTGGCATTACATTGAAGGTAAAGAAGACCCTTCACACAGAACAAACAGATTTTCAGCATTTAGAAATGGTGGAAACAGAAGAGTTTGGCAATATGCTGTTTTTAGACGGTATGGTGATGACATCAGAGAAAGATGAGTTTGTATACCACGAAATGGTGGCACATGTTCCTCTTTTCACTCATCCAAATCCGGAAAATGTTCTTGTCGTAGGCGGAGGAGACGGTGGTGTCATTCGTGAAATCCTGAAGCATCCAAGTGTGAAAAAAGCGACACTTGTTGATATTGATGGCAAGGTCATTGAATACTCGAAAAAGTTCCTTCCTTCAATTGCTGGGAAACTAGACGATCCTCGTGTAGAGGTGAAAGTCGGAGACGGCTTTATGCACATTGCGGAAGCCGACAACGAATATGACGTGATCATGGTTGACTCAACTGAGCCAGTTGGACCAGCTGTAAACCTGTTCTCTAAAGGTTTCTATGCAGGAATCTCAAAAGCACTCAAAGAAGACGGTATTTTCGTTGCACAAACGGACAACCCTTGGTTCACACCTGAGTTAATTACAAACGTACAGCGTGATGTAAAAGAAATTTTCCCGATTACCAAGCTATACACAGCGAATATCCCAACATATCCAAGCGGTCTTTGGACATTTACTATCGGTTCTAAGAAGTATGATCCACTTGCTGTAGAAGACAGCCGCTTCTTTGATATTGAGACGAAATATTACACAAAAGAATTGCACAAAGCGGCATTCGTTCTGCCGAAATTTGTGAGCGACTTAATCAAATAAATCAAGCGAAGTGGAAATGCGCAAATGACCGTTTGCGCATTTTTTGAAGCGTAAAAGGAGGAATCTTGTATGAGATTCGACGAGGCTTACTCAGGAAAAGTGTTTATTGGAAGTCATCCGACATGGGAAGATGCGAAAGTCATTTTATACGGGATGCCGATGGATTGGACCGTCAGTTACCGTCCCGGCTCACGTTTTGGCCCGAACCGTATTCGTGAAGTATCCATTGGATTAGAGGAATACAGTCCTTATTTAGATCGTGAACTGCACGAGGTGCCATTCTTTGATGCTGGCGACATCCCGCTTCCATTTGGCAATGCACAGAAAAGCTTAGATTTAATTGAAGAGTATGTCGACAGCATTTTAGAAAAAGGGAAGTTTCCATTAGGAATGGGCGGCGAGCATCTTGTGTCTTGGCCGGTTTTCCGTGCGATGTATAAGAAATACCCTGATTTGGCAATCATCCATATGGACGCACATACAGATCTTCGTGAGGAATATGAGGGTGAGCCGCTTTCACATTCGACACCGATTCGTAAAGTTGCAGGACTTATTGGACCTGAAAATGTATACTCTTTCGGCATCCGTTCTGGGATGAAAGAAGAATTTGAATGGGCAAAAGAAGCAGGCATGCACATTTCTAAATTTGAAGTACTCGAGCCATTGAAGCAAGTATTGCCAAAGCTAAAAGGGCGTCCAGTGTATGTGACGATTGACATTGATGTACTTGACCCAGCTCATGCACCTGGTACAGGAACGGTAGATGCTGGCGGTATTACGTCAAAAGAACTGCTGGCATCTATTCATGCCATTGCTGGTTCTGATGTGCATGTCGTCGGTGCAGACCTTGTAGAGGTAGCGCCTGTATATGATCATTCCGATCAAACGGCGAATACAGCAAGCAAACTTTTACGTGAAATGCTGCTTGGATTTGTGAAATAACATTGATAGAGGAGCTTGTCATCTCATATGGACAAGCTCTTTTTTTACATTGGTGACATGATAAAGGAGGCAGGTCGTGTTTTCTTCTGTATTGATGGTATTACTCGCTTTATGTGTGTTAGCGGCAGGCTTTCTTACGCTGAAAAGAGAGCTTGCAGCGAGTACGCCCACGTTCACCTCGAAAAAAGAGGCAAAAGATGAGATGGTTCATCTGTTTCAGGATCGAGGCTTTTTCTATCTTACTGGCATAGCGCTGTTGATGCAGTTTGTTTATAAGCAAGGGCATCTTCTCCCATTTGATTTCTTTCAGGCATTTTTGGCAAGTTCAGGTATCCAAGCACTGTTTTATCTCATCAATCGAAAAAGCGCAGGGCTCAAGACTGGACTCGTGATAGGGGTGAGCTTCATTTTTCTTTTATTCTAAAGAGACATGTGAAGATCAAAAAGGGGGTTTCATCCACACGAAGATGAGAAATGATGGGATGATAGGCAATCGGGATTATGGTATACTATTTTAGTTAAACGGGTCTTAGCAAAGGAAGTGCAAAATGACACAAAACCAAATTTCAATTCATGTAAAGTCAGTGATGAAACCAGAGACGGAACCGGCTGAAACGATCGAATTCCGAACAACTGGAACGTATCAAGAGAAGAATGACAAAACGTATCTCACTTACCATGAAGAACATGAAATGGGTCAAGTAAAAACTGTTGTCAAAATAAGTGAAAAAGAAATTTTTGTCATGAGATCAGGTGCAATTCAAATGAAGCAGCGCTTTCTCACTGGAGAAACGACCGTGACACATTACACGATGCCATTTGGCACACTTCAGCTCGATGTACACACACATGGTATTGATCTTGATGTAGACAATGGGCTTCTACACATTACGTACGATATGCTGACAGGTGAAGATCAAAAGCATTTACATACATTATCGATTTCATATAAGGAGGATTTACGTTCATGAATATCGCAGAACAGGTCAAAGATGCGTTAAAAGAAGAAATCATTGCGGCAGTCGTCAAAGCAGGACTTGCTGATGAAAGCCAGGTGCCGGATGTTCTTTTGGAAGTGCCAAAAGACAAAACTCACGGTGATTATTCCACCAATATGGCGATGCAGCTTGCCCGCATTGCGAAAAAAGCACCTCGTCAAATCGCCGAGGACATCGTCAATGCGTTTGATAAAGGCAAAGCGTCAATTGAAAAACTGGATATTGCAGGTCCAGGATTCATCAACTTTTATATGAACAATCAATATTTAACGAAACTGATTCCGGCAGTTCTTGAAGCAAAAGAGGCTTATGGCGAAACGAATACAGGCGGCGGTCAAAAAGTGCAAGTCGAATTCGTCTCAGCCAACCCAACAGGTGACCTTCACCTTGGACATGCCCGTGGCGCAGCTGTAGGAGATTCTCTTTGCAACATCCTTGATAAAGCAGGCTTCGACGTGAGCCGTGAATACTATATCAACGATGCAGGCAATCAGATCAATAACCTTGCTCTATCTGTAGAAGTACGTTACTTTGAGGCGCTCGGTCTTGAAAAAGAAATGCCAGAGGACGGGTACAGAGGAGAAGACATCAAAGGCATCGGGCAGAAACTTGCGGATGAATTTGGTGACCGTTTCGTGCATGAATCAGAAGAAGAGCGTATGAAATTTTTCCGTGAGTACGGTTTAAAATATGAACTAGAAAAACTACGTGTCGACCTAGAGAATTTCCGTGTCCCATTTGATGTGTGGTATTCTGAAACGTCTTTATATGAAAACGGAAAAATCGAACCAGCGCTAGAAACACTTCGCGCTAAAGGCTATGTCTTTGAAGAAGACGGCGCAACATGGTTACGTTCAACTGATTTTGGTGATGACAAGGACCGTGTCCTGATTAAAAAAGATGGCAGCTTTACGTACTTGCTTCCAGATATCGCATATCATAAAGACAAATTAGACAGAGGTTTTGACCAGCTCATCAACATTTGGGGGGCCGACCATCACGGCTACATTCCTCGAATGAAAGCGGCGATCCAAGCACTCGGATATCCAGCGGACAAACTGGAGGTCGAAATCATTCAACTCGTTCACCTTTACAAAAACGGTGAAAAGATGAAGATGAGTAAACGTACAGGTAAAGCCGTCACAATGCGTGACTTGATTGAAGAAGTGGGCTTAGATGCTACTCGTTATTTCTTTGCGATGAGAAGTGCGGCGACACATATGGACTTTGACCTAGACTTAGCGATTTCTACGTCTAACGAAAACCCTGTGTACTATGCACAATATGCACATGCGAGAATTTGCAGCATGCTTCGTCAAGGGGAAGAAAAAGGCTACGAGCCAAACCTTGAAAAAGCAGATTTCTCTCACATTCAGTCGGATAAAGAATACGATCTTCTGAAAATCATCGGCAGCTTCCCAGAAGTTGTAGCAGAAGCAGCAGAAAAACGTATTCCGCACCGCGTTACAAACTATATCTATGATCTAGCATCAGCCCTTCACAGCTTCTACAATGCCGAAAAGGTCATTGATGTTGAAAATGAAACAAAAACAACAGCACGTCTATCGCTGATGAAAGCAACACAAATCACGCTTGCGAATGCATTAAAACTTATCGGCGTATCTGCGCCAGAGAAGATGTAGTGGAATGAAGGAAAGCCCCGCTCTATTTTATGAGCGGGGCTTCTTTATATAAAAAACCCGCTATTCTCGAGAGATAGCGGGTTTTGAACATTAACCAAGCGTATTAATAATGTTAGAAATAGAATCGAATAATTGACTAAGTACATCAGAGAACATAGAGCGTATCCTCCTTTCAGAAAGCATGTAGTATGTGCGTGTCATAGGAATTACCCAAGTGTGTTAATAATGTTAGAAATAGAATCAAATAATTGGCTAAGTACATCAGAAAACATAGTTTGTATCCTCCCTTCGGCAAGCATGTAGTATGTGTGCGTTAATGGAATTATCCAAGTGTATTAATAATGTTAGAGATAGAATCGAATAATTGGCTAAGTACATCAGAGAACATGTTTTTGCCTCCTCTCTTTTCTTTTTACATCTACTTAACGAAGGGGATGAAGGGTTGGATCACTTTTTTAAAAAAAATTTTAAAAAGAAATGATGGCATAGAAAAAGCACCCGCATATGAGGGTGCTTTTTAGGTTTTATTTATGCATGAACACGCCATTGGATTTGTCCGCCGTCGCAGGAGAGCTCGGAACTCCCGCCAATCGGCAAGGTGAAGACCGGCTGTGTATGTCCGATATCGACATCGTAAATCACTGGAATGTGTTGAAGCATTGGGTGCTTATCTAGGATGAACCTCAAATGTTCCTCTGTCATTTTGGATTTCTTTTGAAAACGTCCGATGATTAACCCTTTAATGGATTCGGCATGCTGCAAGAGCGAGGCAAGGTCTCTGGCGAACATTTCAGGAAAGACCAAGTCATCATCTTCTACAAATAAGATGGCATCCTTGATGCGAGGCATAAAGGGTGTCCCTTGCAGTAAGTTCAGTGTACAAAGATTTCCGCCATACAAGGTGCCTTCAGCTGTTCCTTCCTGATAAATCCTCCATGTTGTCGGATGAAACTGCCTATTTACTTGATCAAGATACCACGCATCATCACTCCACTTTGTAGAAGGGGTGAAATCAAATGGCTCGCTACTCATCACGCACGCTTGAAACATAGCTGTCTGCTCCTCTTGTCCTTGTTCCATTTGGAAACTGGAGAAATGAGGGCCTGAGTACGTCACCATGTCACATTTGGCGGTAATGGCGTTTGCAAGTGCGGTAATATCACTGTAGCCGCAAAGAACTTTTGGGTGTTGACGAATCAAATCATAATCTATATAAGGCAAGAGCTCATTGCAGTTAAAGCCGCCGATTGCTGTCAAAATGCCGTCGACTTCATCATTTGAGAATGCCTCATGTAGATCAGATAAACGGTGTTCAATAGAAGAAGAGGAATGCAGATCACATTCAAACACGTGTTGTCCAAAAGAAACAGTGAACCCTAATGCCTCTAAACGTTTTTTCGCCTGAGCCATTCCTTCTTTTGATAAAATGCTGGCACTTCGACTTGGAGCAATTACCCGAATGTGGCTTCCCTTTTTTAAAGCAGATGGTGTACGCATAAGTCATTCATCCTTCCCTTCACATATTTTCCATTATATCGGATCAAAACGCTCCAGTCTGTAAAAGCTAAAAGAAAGCAGCAGACCGTGCGTTTCAGACAAGCTGTGCAAAGGGTATGGAAAAGAAAAAGACAGAATGAGGGCGGAGAATGTGAAAAAGAGGAGACTGGAATTTCTATTTTTATATTTCATGATATTCGGGGCATATGTGGTGTTTTGGTGGCCGGTTCCAGCGTGGGGTTTTCAGCTTTACGCAGCTAGTTATATCGCCATCATTTTATTTAGTATTATTTCGCTCATGCTAGAGAACCGGACATCACAGCACACGCTGTTATGGATGTATGTACTGATCTTTTTCCCGATCATCGGCTATATGTTTTATTTGTTCTCAGGACAGCTATATGTCAAAGGACATTTGTTTAAATCAAAGAGAATGTATAACCGAGAAAAATTACGCAGAATATCAGAGCTTGAGAGTAAACCGGATGAGACGCGTTTAACCGATAATCAGCGTGCTTTTTTTCATTACACAGAAAAAGCAACGGGTATGCATGTAAATACAAATAGTGATATGGAGATTTTAAAGAATGGAGAGGAAACCTTTCCACGTATTTTTGAAGAATTAAAAAAGGCAAAAACGTTTATCCATATAGAATATTACATGTTCAAATCTGATTTCCTCGGTCACCGGATGATGGAGATCCTGATTGAAAAAGTGAAAGAAGGAGTAGAGGTTCGATTCATCTATGATGCGGCTGGCAGCATTCGCTTCTCACGAAAAGATATTAAACGATTGAAGCAGGCGGGGATAAAGGTCGCTCCTTTTCTGCCATTAAAATACGGATTCTTTAATCAAAAATTCAATTTCCGAAATCACCGAAAAATCGTGATTATTGATGGAGAAACAGGATTTGTTGGCGGGCTCAATGTCGGGAAGGAATATGTAGGACGCGATGAAAACATCGGCTTTTGGCGTGACACGCATACGATGTTAAAGGGTGAAGCCGTTCAGACACTTCACTCCATATTTATGCTGGACTGGGAGTATGTATCAGATGAAGTGTTAATTGATGATCCGAAGTATCACACCCCGCATCCTGTGACAGGAGAAGATGTCATTCAGGTCGTGCCGACTGGACCTGATATGAAGGAAAGTATGAGTGATTTATACGATGCGCTCATTTCGAATGCACAGCAATTTGTTTGGATTGCGACGCCTTATTTTGTCCCAAATGAATCCATTCGCACAGCGTTAAAAATTGCGGCGACAAGAGGGGTGGATGTGCGTGTGATGGTGCCTGAGATTAATGATGGATTTCTCACGCAATACGCCACACGATCTTATTTTTCTGAGCTTTTGAAAGAGGGCATCAAGGTGTATCACTATCAAAAAGGGTTCATGCATCAAAAGGTCATGATTGCAGATGGAGAGCTTGCCTCTGTCGGAACGGCCAATGTTGATATGAGAAGCTTCCAACTCAATTTTGAGGTCAATGTCTTTACAGCGGCAAAGAAACCGATCGAGCAATTGATGGCTCATTATGAGGAAGATATGAAAGAATGTGAGCAAATGGGGCCGGTTCATTTTTATAAAAGGGGCTTAAAGGAACGTTTAAAGGAATCGTTTGCGCGATTGTTTTCAGGTGTATTGTGAGGGTTTCCAGGGAAAGAAATCATTTCCTGATCTAGTATTTCGATAATGATTCCTCTATAATTGAAAATGATTATCAATTATAGAGGAAGTGAGGTTCTTTTACATATGCTAAAACGCTTTTTTGCCTATTACAGGCCCTATCGCGGTCTGTTCTTTTTAGATTTCTTTTGTGCTGTGGCCGTCGGACTCATGGAACTAGGTTTCCCGCTCATCGTGAACTACTTCATTGATACATTATTACCAACAGGGAACTGGACGGTCATTGCCTGGACCGCACTTGCGCTGTTTGTCATTTACGCACTCAGCTCAGTGATGCAATTTATCGTGTCGTATTGGGGACACATGCTTGGCATTAACATTGAGACCGATATGAGAAAAAAGCTATTTGATCATTTTCAGCGTCTCTCATTTAAGTTCTTTGATAACAACAAAACGGGTAAGCTTATGTCTCGAATGACCAATGACCTCATGTACATTGGTGAGGTGGCGCATCACGGACCTGAGGATTTGTTTATTGCGATTATGACCATTCTTGGCGCCTTTGCCGTCATGCTCATGATTAACTGGCAGCTTGCCATTTTAACCTTCTTGATTATGCCAGTCATCATCTGGTTAGCCCTTCATTTTAATAAAAAAATGACACAGGCGATTACACAACTCAACAATGACATTGGAGATTTTCATGCAAGGGTTGAAAATAATATTGGCGGTATTCGTCTTGTTCAAGCCTTTGCAAACGAACATTTCGAGAAAAAGCGTTTTGCTGAAAATAACAACCGCTTTCGAAAAGCGAAACTTCTTTCCTATAAAATTATGTCAGTTAACGGATCAATCAGCTATATTCTCACAAGGCTTGTGACGCTGTTTGTCCTTCTGGCAGGTACATGGTTTGTCCTTCAAGGTCAATTAACGGCAGGCGGATTTATTGCCTTTGTCTTGATCACAAATGTGTTATTCAGACCCATTGATAAGATCAACACGGTGATTGAAATGTATCCAAAAGGCATTGCCGGTTTTAAAAGCTATGTCGATTTGCTTGAAACAGAGCCAGATGTGAAGGATACAGAAGGAGCACGTGATATTTACGGCTTGAAAGGTGAAATTGAGTATCGAGACGTGACATTTGGCTACGATGAGCACAGTCATGTATTGAAGGATATCAACTTGAAGATCAAACAAGGGGAAACTGTTGCGTTTGTCGGGCCATCAGGAGCGGGGAAATCGACCATTTGCAGTCTGCTGCCTCGTTTTTATGATGTGGACGAAGGAGACATCACCATTGATGGTGTGAGCACAAAATCGATGACCTTGTCCTCTTTAAGACAGCAGATTGGCATTGTGCAGCAGGATGTCTTTTTATTCTCAGGCACCATTCGTGAGAATATTGCGTACGGCAACCTAGAAGCGAGTGATGCAGACATTTGGGAGGCGGTGCGACGTGCCCATTTAGAGGAGCTCGTTCAGCGGTTCCCACAAGGGTTGAATACGGTCATTGGTGAACGCGGCGTTAAGCTATCCGGCGGTCAAAAGCAACGCCTGTCAATTGCACGGATGTTTTTGAAAAACCCGTCTATTCTTATTTTGGATGAAGCGACGTCAGCACTTGATACAGAAACAGAAAAAGCAATCCAAGACGCACTAAGCGAACTGGCAGTCGGCCGGACGACACTCGTCATTGCTCACCGCCTTGCGACAATTAAACATGCAGACCGAATCATCGTCGTGACAGAGGAAGGCATTGAAGAACAAGGCCGCCATCAAGACTTAATCCAAATGGGCGGCGTCTATAGCAGACTGCATGAAGCGCAGTTTGGTCATTGACGAGAAGTGATTGAATGAGTCCAGTTATTAAGCTGGGCTCTTTTTCGTATTGAGATATTTGCGACGCTGGTCATCAGTTTTACTGTCATCATATTTGGCCTGTTTAAGCTGTTAAATTGAAGTGTACTTTATTTTTAAATCGAGGCCCTTTTGAAAAAGGGCTTTTTTTGCTAGGATAGTAAAAACTCGTGTAGGAAGGATCTGATGGAATGAAGGGGCTTCGGCATTTACAGAAGGGCGATAAAATAGGTATTTATTCTCCCTCAAGTCCGGCATCTGCCACCTCGCCTCATAGGTATGAGCGGGCGAAGGAATGGCTTGAACAAAAAGGATTCATTGTGGTACCAGGATCATTAACAGGGAAAGAGGATCACTATCGTTCGGGAACGATTCAAGAGCGAGCAGCTGAGCTGAATGAGCTGATGGCGAGAGAAGATTTGTCCTGTATCATGTCGATGATTGGGGGGACGAACTCGAATAGTTTGCTGCCTTATCTCGATTTTGAGCTGCTGAAGAAGCATCCGAAAATCATGATTGGTTATTCAGATGCGACGGCGATTCTTTTAGCGGCTTATGAAAAAACGGGTCTGCCTGTTTTTTACGGGCCTGCACTTGTGCCGTCTTTTGGAGAGTTTGAACCATTTGTCAATGATACATATCAATCTTTCGAGGACATTCTCATTCATCCGCAGCCCATCCCATATCAGGTGAAAAAGCCGCCCTTCTGGACGGACGAACGGATCAACTGGGAAGAGAAAATACGAGAAAAAGAAAAACGTCCAAACGATTGGATGTGCGTCATTGAAGGGCAGGCAGAAGGCAGACTGATCGGCGGGAACCTAAATGCCATGTATGGCATATGGGGAAGTGAATTCATGCCTCAAATCCAAAAAGGCGATATCCTTCTCATTGAAGATTGTATGAAAACCGCCTCCACCGTCGAAAAGAACTTCTCTCTGTTAAAGATAAATGGTGTGTTTGAACGGGTATCTGGTATCCTCTTAGGGAAACATGAGCTGTTTGATGATGAAGGAACGGGCAAAAGGCCGCACGATCTTTTACTTGAAGTACTGGGAGATACAAAGAGGCCGCTCATTGCGGAATTTGACAGTGCCCATACGCATCCGATGCTCACGATGCCAATCGGTACACAAGTAAAAATGAATGCAACGTCACGCGAAGTTTGGCTGACAGAAGCATGGATATAAGAAAAAGAGCAGCCTTAAGGCTGCCTTTCTTTATGAAGCATTCTCTTTTTCAAACGGCTGAAGAAGGTCTTGTGCCTCTTTTCCTTCTACCACGATTAAATAGTCTGATTCTAAATGAGTAAGCCTAAAGGTTTCTAGCTCTACGATGTTCTTAATGTTGCACATTGTTTTTTTAGAATATACATATAAACGATGCTGAGCGTGCTGGCACTTTTCGTATAGAGAAATAAGCTTATGTAAATTCAATGCTTTCGCAGCAATTCGGATTGAATAGATTTGTGACATCTTCATATCCTCCTGTTAAATACTTTCTCACAATAGCTTTGTTACCCCCGTTGTGATAGAGGTAAACCTTTCTCTACGATTTCCACTCAATGGTGCCTCCGCCCGTCCGCCGATTGCCTCTGATCGCTGACAGTTCTTCAACAAGGCGGAGCAAGGCCTGATCCTTTTTCTTTGCCTCAATCATAAAATCCACATCACGACCATACGACTTTAAAGCTTGAAAAAGTGGCAATACAAAGGACATCTCCACTCCATCCGCATGGCTTCGTACCGCCTTTTCTGATTTTGGTGAGGATAAGTGGATTTTAGGCGGTATGCCAGTGTTTGCCCACGTGTCAAACACTCTTGGCAAAATGTCATCAAGTGCCGCATCATCATCTTTGTTTGCAATGTGATGGTGGTAATCAAATACAAACGGGATGCCATGCTTTTCACAAACATCAAGCGTTTCTAATGACGTATAGGTTTTGTCATCATTTTCAAGCGTCATTCTCGCCTTGATATGTGCAGGAAGCTGCTTTATATTTTCATCAAAACGCTGTAAAGCAGATGCCTTGTCGCCATATGCACCTCCGACATGAATGTTCATATAGCCTTCCTTTTCAAGCTCCATGGCCTCAAGCATTTCATAATGATAGGTCATATCAATGACGGCGTTTTCTGTAATGGAAGGTTTTGGACTTGTGAACAAAGTAAATTGATTGGGGTGAAAGCTCACTCGTAATCCGTGCCGCTTTACGAGTTGACCAATCTCTAGAAATTCTTTGCGAAAGGGTGTCACAAAGTCCCACCGCACCTCAGGATGGGTGGCGAGCGGGACAATCGAGCTTGAAAAACGGTAAAGCGGAATATCATGGGCAATCGCAAAATAAAGCGTTCTTAATGTATTGACGAGGTTGGCTTTCGTCGTTCGCAATAGAGCATCTGTCCTCTCTTCCTTTGAGAGCTTACTGTATCTTGCAAAGGTCAGCGACTTGGCAGGTGAAGCTTCCCATAAAGTGACGGCGTTGGATACATAACCAAATCGATAACGCATAGGTCAACTCCTTTATAAAAAATACGAGAACAGGGCGCCTATCCACTCAATTGGACGCGTGAGAAGTGGGCGTTGTTTGTATTTTTCTTCAGTCATCAGTTCTGACACTTCCATGTGTTCACGAATCTTTTCCTCTACATGTGCGGTGAAGGCGGGATCATCAATGGCCACATCCACTTCTTCGTTGAAAAACAAACTTCGCTTATCAAAGTTCGCTGTACTGATCATACAACGGCTATGATCGATGAGAATGGCTTTCGCATGATAAAACCCTTTATAAAAACGATACACAAGACATCCGGCAGCGATCAGATCTTTCAAATAATGAAATCCAGCTTCTTTCACAAGCGGATGATCTGCCTTCATTGGGATGATGATGTCGACAGTCACGCCTCGCTTCCGTGCGTCAAGAAGGGCGCTTAGAAGAGGAGCGGATGGAATAAAATAGGGCGTGCAGATGGTGATTTGCTTTTTCGCCTGTTGAATATCGTGAAGAAATAAGGCTTCTAAAGAAAAACCTGCCGTCGCACGTGTAGTGCACTGTAATGTTCCCGGTTCCAGTGTAGGAAAAACCTCGTATTGCAGCTGGTGAATACCAGATGACCGGTACAAATCATTCAGAAACACATGCTGGAGGTCTGCGACAACCTGTCCTGTCATGCGCAGGTGATAGTCTTTCCAAATGCCAAACCTGCCGTTTTTCCCTACATATTCATCGCCGATATTAAACCCGCCAATGTAGCCGATCTTCCCATCGATCACCGTGATCTTCCGGTGATTTCTCATGTTCAAGCGATAAATGAAAAAAGGAAAACGTGGTTTGTTTAAAAAGTAAAATTGAATGCCGCTTTTTTCGAGCATCTGAATGGATGTTTGATCAAATGGATAGGAGCCTAACCGATCAGTGAGCAAAAAAACCGAAACACCTTGCTCTGCTTTCGCTTTAAGTGCTTGCAGAATCCTTTGCCCAATCTTGTCGTTCTTTACAATAAAGAACATCATATGAATAGAAGAAGAGGCTTGCTGTATATCCGTAAGCAGCTGATCAAACAGTGGTTCGCCATCATGATAAAAAACTGCATCGCCGCTTGTTTGGTCAAAAGACCGTTCAAAAGCATGGGTAGAAAAATATTTTCTCCCTATATAAAGATCTAGCCTGACGAGTAGAACAATGACGAAGACGACGAGTAGAATGATCCATGCGATCATGAAGGTTCCTCCTTTTTTACATATGACGATAGTGTACCCAAATGGGCAAAAAATATTGACTGAATACTCATTCATTATTTATGATAGAGGTACAACATGGAAACGGAACAAAGTGGGTCTTGGGGAATGAAAGGGGGAGCAAGATGAATAGCCTTTTAATTGTTAACTTGATTGCATTTGCGGCAGTGACCGCTTACGCTGTGTATTTGTTTATTTATCTCATTCGAACACGAGCCGCGTATATTCGTCTTGGCAAAAAAGAAGAATTTCAGAAAGACATGAAAAAACGCTTAGAACGTGTTTGGGTGAATGTGTTTGGTCAAAAGAAACTGCTGAAGGACAAGAAGAGCGGCATCATTCATGTGCTGTTTTTCTATGGATTTATTTTAGTGCAGTTCGGAGCTCTTGATTTTATTATGAAGGGACTTGTTCCAGACAGCGGGCTTCCATTAGGTCCGCTTTACGGTGTCTTTACATTCTTCCAAGAGGTAGTCACACTTCTCATTTTAGTGGCGGTGGTTTGGGCGTTCCATAGAAGATATGTCGAGAAGTTAGTCCGTTTAAAAAGGGGCTTTAAGTCAGGGCTTGTCCTTTTGTTTATTGGCGGATTGATGCTGACCGTATTACTAGGAAACGGAATGAACATCATTTGGCATGGGCACTCACTATCAGCAACTGAGCCAATTGCTTCCGGCATTGCTTTCTTGCTGGGCTGGCTGTCACCACTTGCGGCAACAATTGTGTTCTATGTCGCATGGTGGGTGCATCTTCTTATTTTACTGACGTTCTTAGTGTACGTCCCGCAGTCTAAGCACGCCCATCTCATCGCTGGCCCGGTCAACGTATTTGTCAGCAGATTGGACCCGCCAGGCAAACTGCAAAAAATTGATTTTGAAGATGAGACACAAGAAACGTTCGGCGTTGGGAAAATTGAAGATTTCCGTCAATCTCAGCTGATCGATCTTTACGCTTGTGTGGAATGTGGGCGCTGTACGAATATGTGCCCGGCGACAGGGACGGGAAAAATGCTGTCTCCAATGGATTTGATTTTACGATTAAGAGATCATTTAACAAATAAAGGGGCTGCCATTACTTCAAAGACACCGTGGGTTCCGCAGCTTGCTTTCAAACAGACGACAGGAAATCAGCTGGCATTACAGGCAAGGGGAGCTGGAGCGGAAGAATCTGCGGCGAGCGCAATGTACCATCCTTCTCTCATTGGTGAGGTCATTACAGAAGAAGAAATCTGGGCATGCACGACCTGCCGAAACTGTGAAGATCAGTGTCCTGTCATGAACGAACACGTCGACAAAATCATTGATATGCGCAGATACTTAGTGCTGACAGAAGGAAAAATGGATGCAGATGCACAGCGTGCGATGACAAGCATCGAGCGCCAAGGGAACCCATGGGGATTGAATCGAAAAGAAAGAGAAAACTGGCGTGATCTAAGAGAAGATGTGCACGTACCGACAGTGAAAGAACTGAAAAAAGCAGATCAGACCTTCGACTATTTATTCTGGGTTGGATCGATGGGTGCATATGACAATAGGAGCCAAAAGATTGCTCTTGCCTTTGCAAAACTGCTCAATGAAGCAGGGGTTTCTTTTGCCATCCTAGGCAATAAAGAGAAAAACTCAGGTGATACACCGAGAAGACTTGGGAATGAATTTTTGTTCCAAGAGCTTGCTGCAAAAAACATCGAAGAATTTCAAAAAAATGACGTAACCAAAATCGTCACGATCGATCCGCATGCTTACAATTTATTTAAAAATGAATACCCAGACTTTGGACTTGAGGCAGAGGTGTATCATCATACAGAATTGCTGGCAGAGCTAGTAAAAGAGGGGAAATTAACGCCTATTCATGAAGTGAACGAAGTCATTACTTTCCACGATTCTTGCTACCTAGGCAGATATAACGAGGTCTATGATCCGCCAAGAGATATTTTAAAAGCCATTCCTGGTGTGACACTGAAAGAAATGGAACGGAATCGTGAATCGGGGATGTGCTGTGGTGCCGGCGGTGGCTTAATGTGGATGGAAGAAGAGACAGGTACTCGAATTAACACAGCGAGGACGGAGCAGGCCTTACAGGTACAGCCGTCCATCATCAGCTCAGGGTGCCCATATTGTTTAACCATGCTTGGGGATGGGACGAAAGCGAAGGAAGTAGAAGAGCAGGTCGGCACATTTGATGTCGCAGAACTTCTTGAAAAATCAGTGTTTGGCGAAACGAGAACGCAGGCTTCATAAAGGTGTCAGGCCGATGGATCGACTGTTCATCGGCCAGTGGACACCGATATTTTATGAACTGTCTAGCATTTATGTAAGCGGTAACAAATAGGAGGGGAAAGAAATGAGCACGACGGTCATTGTATCTGGGGCGAGAACACCATTTGGAAAACTAGGTGGAACTTTAAGTCGTTTGACTGCTGCAGAATTAGGCGGGATGACGATAAAAGCTGCGCTGGAAAGAGCCTCAAATGTTCATGAAGTGGATGAAGTCATCATGGGCAGTGTCCTTCAAGGAGGACAAGGTCAAATTCCTTCAAGACAGGCAGCTAGACATGCAGATCTCCCTTGGTCGGTTCCGACGCAAACCATCAACAAAGTCTGTGCTTCAGGAATGCGCAGTGTCACGACAGCCGATCAAATCATTCGAGCGGGAGATGCCAATGTGATCGTGGCAGGCGGCATGGAATCCATGTCTCATGCTCCTTATCTTCTGAAAAAAGCACGATGGGGTTACAAAATGGGAGATGGTGCTGTACAAGATGCCATGATTTTAGATGGATTAACCTGTTCGTTTACAGGTGTTCATATGGGTGAGTATGGAAGCATGGCGGCGAAAGAGCTTGGCATTACACGAGAAGAACAAGACCTTTGGGCGTTAAGAAGTCATGAACGAGCCATTGAGGCGCAAAAAAGCGGCTTTTTTAAAAATGAGATCATCCCCGTTACCGTCAAGAATAAAAAAGGAGATCAGCTGATTTCAGAAGATGAGGCCCCGCGGCGTGATACGTCATATGAACGTTTGTCAAAACTGATGCCCGTTTTCGATCAGGCAGGTACGATTACCGCTGGCAATGCACCGGGTGTCAATGATGGTGCAAGTGCGCTTCTATTAATGAAAGACACATACGCCATGCAGCAAGGTGAAAAACCTCTGGCAGTTGTGCTTGGGCATGCGCAAGTAGCAGTAGAGGCAAAGGATTTTCCGAAAACACCAGCCTATGCCATCGAAAAAGTGTTAAAGAAAACAGGGAAGCAAGTAGAGGATATCGATTTGTTTGAAATCAATGAGGCTTTTTCAGCGGTTGCATTGGCATGCGAAAAAATTCTTGGACTGGATCGGCGGAAAATGAATGTGAACGGAGGGGCAGTCGCGATTGGTCACCCGATTGGAGCAAGCGGAACACGTATTATATTGACCTTGATCCATGCACTCAGACAAAGAGGCGGCGGGATCGGCATTGCGGCGATTTGCAGCGGCGGGGGTCAAGGTGATGCGATCATGATCAAGGTGGATTAAAAGGGAGGCGTTCATTGTCATGAGTATAGAAGAAACCGTCATGGTCGTTGGGGCTGGTCAAATGGGCTCGGGTATTGCCCAAGTATTTGCACAGTCAGGTTATACCGTCCTGCTCCATGATACGGCAGAGGAGCAGATTCATCGAGCCATTTCCTCTATGACCAAACAACTGACGAAACGAGCAGAAAAAGGAAAGCTGGCACATCAGGCAGTCCGTGATATTACACAGCGACTGGCTGTTTCAACAGATTTAAAGGATGTACAGCAGACGCATTTAGTGATTGAAGCCGCATCTGAACAAATGAAGATCAAAAAACAAATCTTTGAAACCCTCGATCAATTTGCACCTGATGACACGATATTTGCGACAAATACGTCTTCCTTGTCGATCACAGAATTAGCAGCCGTGACGAAACGGCCTGAGAAAGTGATTGGCATGCATTTTATGAATCCAGTTCCCGTGATGAAACTTGTGGAAGTAATCCGTGCGCTACAAACGGATGATGCCACGTACCAATTTGTTTTTGACACCGCAAAGACATTAGACAAAACCCCAATAGAAGTGGAAGACTTCCCTGGGTTTGTGTCAAACCGTATTTTGATGCCGATGATCAATGAAGCCATTTATACCCTTTATGAAGGCGTGGCAGATGTAGAAAGTATTGACGGCATCATGACGCTTGGAATGAACCATCCAATGGGCCCGCTTCGTCTCGCCGACCTCATCGGGCTCGATACTTGTTTATTTATTATGAATACCCTTCACGAGGGTCTTGGAGATAGCAAATATCGACCTTGTCCTCTTTTGAAAAAATACGTGAACGCAGGCTGGCTGGGCAAAAAGACAAAGAGAGGTTTTTACACTTACCACGACCACTCATAGGGGGAGTCAAGATGGATGTGTTGCTGACAGAAAAACAACGTCTTTGGAGAAAACGAGTAGCAGAATTTGCACGCCAGCATGTATTCCCTGAAATAGAAGCGATGGAACAGGGCGTGTTCCCGAAAACGCTTTTAGCTGAAATGGGTCGGCAAGGCTTTTTAGGCATTCCGATCCCAGATAAGTATCATGGATTAGGGGCAGATTTCACAACCTATATCATGGCGATTCATGAATTTTCCAAAGTAAGTGCAACCATCGGTGTCATTGTATCCGTTCATACATCCGTTGTGACGATGCCGATTTTGGCGTTTGGAACGACTGAACAAAAAGAATCCTACGTTCCCAAGCTTGCGTCCGGGCAGAAGCTGGGCGCCTTTTGTCTAACTGAACCGAAGGCAGGATCAGATGCCTCTAGTATTCAGTTGAAAGCAGAGCGCACAGACGATCACTATGTGTTAAATGGAACGAAAATTTTTATCACAAGCGGCGGTGAAGCAGAAGTCTATCTTGTATTTGCGGTGACAGACCCGGCTTCTGCTAAGAAAAATATATCAGCATTCATTGTGGAGAAGGGGACACCAGGATTTACGATCGGAAAAGATGAGAAGAAAATGGGCCTGCATGGATCAAAAACAGTCACACTTCATTTTGACGGTGTTCGAATTCCAAAAAAACAGCTGCTCGGCGCAGAAGGAGAAGGCTTTCGGATTGCCATGTCTAGCTTAAATGCGGGGAGAATTGGCATTGCGGCTCAAAGCCTTGGTATTGCAGAAGCCGCATTAGCTGAGGCGGTCACGTATTTAAAGCAGCATCCAGCTGGCCTTGAAACGACCATTCGGTTGGGCGATCTGGGCACCAAGCTGGAAGCCGCAAAACTTCTTGTCTATCAAGCAGCTTCTTATAAAGAGGCCAATCGCCCTGTCACGAAGGAAGCGTCGATGGCGAAGTTATTTGCATCTAAAACAGCGGTTGATATTAGTACTGAAGTCATCCATTTGCTTGGTCTAGCCGGTTACACGAAGCAATACCGAGCAGAGCGGTACTTTCGTGATGCGAAAATTTGTGAGATTTATGAAGGAACAAGTGAAATACAAAGGCTGGTTATTTGTAAACAGCTAATATGAAGTGAGGTGGCTCATGATGCAGTTCCAATTAAGTGACGAACACGAAATGATACAAAAAATGGTGAGAGACTTTGCGAAAAATGAAGTGGAGCCAACAGCAGCAGAGCGAGATGAAACAGAATCGTATGATCCCGCTATTTTTCGTCAAATGGCGGAGCTTGGTTTAACGGGAATCCCTTGGCCAGAAGAAAATGGGGGGATTGGTAGTGATTATTTGGCCTATGTCATAGCGGTTGAAGAGCTCTCACGAGTGTGCGCCTCAACAGGCGTCACCCTATCTGCTCACACATCACTCGCCTCATGGCCAATCTATACATTCGGAACAGATGAGCAAAAGGAGACGTATTTAAAGCCGCTTGCAGAAGGACAGAAGATCGGCGCATACGCACTGACCGAGAGCGGCTCGGGCTCAGATGCCGGCGGAATGAAAACAACAGCAGTAAAAGCAGGGAATGAATACGTCTTGAACGGGGCAAAGATTTTTATTACCAATGGAGGCATTGCGGATTATTATATTGTGTTTGCTGTTACTGACCAGGGTGCTTCATCCCGTAATACAACCGCTTTTATAGTAGAAAAAGAGACGCAAGGCTTCTCAATCGGCAAAAAAGAAAGCAAACTGGGCATCCGCTCATCGCCAACGACAGAAATCATCTTTGAAGACTGTCGTATACCCGAAAGGAACCGGCTTGGTCAAGAAGGCGAAGGTTTTAAGATAGCGATGATGACACTTGACGGCGGCAGAAACGGTATTGCCGCACAAGCTGTTGGCATTGCTCAAGGTGCTCTGGATGCAGCAGTCAATTACGCAAAGGAGCGCAAACAATTTGGGAAACCAATCATTCAGCAGCAAGGCATTGCTTTTAAGTTAGCGGATATGGCAACGGCAATTGAGGCCTCAAGACTGCTCACCTATCAGGCAGCATGGCTTGAAACGAAAGGGCTCCCGTATGGGAAAGAATCAGCTATGTCCAAGCTCTTTGCCGGTGATACAGCCATGAAGGTGACGACAGAAGCCGTACAAATCTTCGGCGGATACGGCTATACAAAGGATTACCCAGTCGAACGATACATGCGTGATGCGAAAATCACTCAAATCTATGAAGGTACACAAGAAATCCAGCGGCTGGTCATCTCACGGAAACTGCTAGATATGTAGAAACCAAGAAAGACCACCTGATATGAGGTGGTCTGTTTTTGTATCAAATGTGAAATCTCTCCAATATGATCTCATATCACCTGATCACTATGGTAAAATTGGGAAAAGAACCAAAATGGAGGTTATCATGATGAACACAACATTTATTGGCATTTTAGGAATCGTCACGATGATCATATGGATTATGGTCTCCACAGAGCTTTCAAAGTCTCCAAAAAGGAAGGAAGAAAAAGAAAACAGCCGCAGAAAACTCATTGTACTCGTATCTGCGGGCACTTTATTCACCGTACCTTTGGTTTTTTCACTCATTCAGAATATCCAGCTGTAACATATCCATTCGACTAAACCGCTGCTGTCTGTTTTAATTTCACCCATTTGAAAAAAACAAAACGGACAAGCGGTCCCATAATCAACATTTGCAAAGGGAACGCCAACATGACATTATGACCGAAAATCGTTAAGTAATCAGATAGAATCGATTGTGTTTGAAATCCTGTGCTGATGCTTTGAACGACATATCCGCATAAAGACATGAGACACACCATCCCAAACACGATAAAGATAGAAAGAGTGAGAATAAAATAGATTTTCTTGCCTTTTGGGGCAAAACGGTTGGCTGCTTTTTTTGCTGAAGGCCCAACAATACACATCTCAATCAACAACGTGATAGCAAAACCGATCACATAGGTGAGTACACCTTCTAACCATGTCATATGTCCAAGCCGTCCATTTAGAAATAGGTTATAAAAGAACATCACTGAAAACATACAAAAACACATCAAGACACCAAATTGTATATCTTCTTTTTTTGTCATTGGCAATTCGATCAACCTCTCAAAATTAGTCTATTTATTATAGATTTCTGTTTCAATTCGTCGTAAGTGAACATTTTGTGAAGGAATAATTCCCCTTTTTTAAGAAGAGTAAATGGCTTTGTATTCATCAAAAGAGAAGACAAAAAAGCATGCAAAACGTGTGCTCCACACATGAATTATGCCAATTCGGCGCAAATGATTGACCGCTAGAGGCTCCTCTTGTGAAAAAATCAAAAATTAACATCAATAAAGGTGGCATAAACTCCCCTAATTTGTTTATAATGAGAGGTATGGTTTGTCGTAAGAATAAGGTATAAATACTTATTATTTCACTGATAAATGGATACATACATGTAATAGAAAGGGAGTGTCTGACCTTGAGTTTGAAAGAATACTCACAGGAACAGCTCAAACAAATGTCTTTAGTTGAACTTGCTTATGAAATTTTCAGAGACAGCAAAACGCCGATTACGTTTTCCGAGTTAATAGATGAAATGGTCCGTTTGCAAGGGATACAAAAATCTGATCTTGATGATCGACTTGCTCAATTTTATACAGACTTAAATATAGATGGCCGCTTTATTTCGTTAGGTGATCAGAGATGGGGACTTCGCAGCTGGTATCCAGTTGATCAAATCGAAGAAGAAGTTCAGCCAGCTGTGAAAACAAAAGCGAAAAAGAAAAAAACAAAAGCTGCTGTCGTTGAAGAAGACTTCGATGATATTGAAGAGGAAGAAGAAATCGACGAGCTTGAAGAAGATCTTGATCTTGTTGAAGACGACGAGGACCTTGACCTAGACGATGAAGAAATCGATGAAGAGATAGAAGAGTTCGACGAAGATGATGATGAAGATGATGACGGCTTAACGGAAATTGATGAAGACGATTTAGACGATGATGAGGAAGACAAATAACCCTCACAAACCGGTCCTGAAAACAGGACAAAACCGTCTTGACTTTCCAGAGCGAACTATGTAGTATGTATTTTGGGCTCTCTAAAAAAGAGTACGTAAAGATACGTTCATTTACGCTCCCTTTCATTTATTTGAAAGGGAGCTTTCTTATTTTTCAAGAGATTTAGGGATACACTCTAAAAGGATGAAGCTGTGCATGTCTAGTCATGCAAGGGTAAAAAAGAGAGGAGCATACGAAATGACAAAGTATATTTTTGTAACAGGAGGAGTTGTTTCCTCACTTGGAAAAGGGATCACGGCTGCATCGTTAGGCCGCCTTCTGAAAAATAGAGGGATGGATGTCACCATTCAAAAATTTGATCCATATATCAACGTAGACCCAGGGACAATGAGTCCATACCAGCACGGTGAGGTATTTGTCACAGACGACGGTGCTGAAACAGATCTTGACTTAGGTCACTACGAGCGCTTCATTGATATTAACTTGAATAAATACAGCAACGTCACAACTGGTAAAATCTATTCTACAGTCCTGAAAAAAGAGCGCCGCGGCGACTATTTAGGTGGAACCGTACAGGTCATTCCCCATATTACAAATGAAATCAAAGACCGTGTGTACCGTGCAGGGAAAGAAACGGGTGCAGATGTGGTCATTACAGAAATCGGTGGAACAGTTGGAGATATCGAATCCCTTCCATTCCTAGAAGCGATTCGTCAAATGAAGAGTGACATCGGCCGTGAAAACGTGATGTACATTCATTGTACCCTTGTTCCTTACATCCGTGCTGCAGGCGAACTGAAAACAAAACCAACACAGCATAGTGTAAAAGAACTTCGTAGTCTAGGTATTCAGCCAAACGTCATTGTGGTCAGAACTGAAATGCCATTGGCACAAGACATGAAGGACAAAATTGCGCTATTCTGTGATATTGATACGAAAGCAGTCATCGAATGTCAGGATGCAGATACCCTTTATTCGATTCCGCTTGATTTACAAAAACAAGGATTAGACAAGCTTGTATGTGAGCACATGAAGCTTGACTGTCAAGATGCGGACATGACGGAGTGGACGGCGCTTGTTGATAAAGTGCAAAACCTTTCAAAACAAGTCACGATTGGTCTTGTAGGGAAATATGTTGAGCTGCAAGATGCATACATTTCTGTCGTTGAATCACTTCGTCATGCGGGCTATGCATTTGATGCGGATGTTCAAATCAAATGGATCAACGCAGAAGAAGTCACAGCAGAAAATATGGCTGATTTCGCTCAAGATGTAGACGGCATTATTGTTCCTGGAGGCTTCGGAGACCGAGGAGTAGAAGGGAAAATCATTGCAACACAATATGCGCGCGAAAACAAAGTGCCATTCTTCGGAATTTGCTTAGGTATGCAAGTCGCATCTATCGAATATGCGAGAAACGTACTAGGTTTAGAGGGAGCACATTCCGCTGAAATTGATCCAGAAACAGCATTCCCAATCATCGACCTTCTTCCAGAACAGAAGGATGTTGATGACTTAGGTGGAACACTTCGCCTCGGCCTATACCCTTGTAAATTAAACGAAGACTCAAAAGCATTTGCTGCATACAATGACGAAGTCGTGTACGAACGCCACCGTCATCGCTATGAGTTTAATAACGAATTCAGACAGCAAATGGAAGCAGCAGGTTTTGTCTTCTCTGGTACAAGCCCAGACGGACGCCTTGTTGAAATCATTGAACTGAAGGATCACCCATGGTTCCTTGCTTCTCAGTTCCATCCAGAATTCATTTCAAGACCGACAAGACCACAGCCGTTATTTAGAGATTTCGTTGGTGCTTCACTACAGGCATCTGAATCAAAATAAAACAAAAAACTGCCGAGAATATCATCTTCTCGGCAGTTTTTTTATTCATATTCCTCAACGATTTCTTTCACAGTAAACGATAGAGCATGGTAGACATATAAGCAGGTCATCAGTGCAGGATAGCCGAACCTTGTTCCATCTTCAGCAGGCACAAGTGGTTTTTTGAGCTGAAAATCAATGTGGACATCACAATGCTCTTCAATAAATGACGTCTCCTTTTGTGCAGGACCGACCCCGACAATAGGTGTACCTTGTTTGTGAAGCTCTTTGACAAGGGATTGAATCTCTTGATCTTCTGGATCTGAATAAAATAAAAGCACCCTGTCACTTGGATGAAGTAAGCTGCGCTCCTTTTGATCCAGCGGCAGAACCTTCGCACCCGGAAACGGCTCCTTGCTCTCAGATGCCTCTAAGGCTACAGCCGCCAGTTCATTCTTGCCATGAAAATACACGGCATGTCCACTGACAACGGCCTGAGCAAGAAGGCGTGCACCGTCTTCGATCGCTTCGGCCTGCTTATCTCCAATACGTGAAAAAATACCTGATAATTGGGTAGTGAAAATTTTTAACAAGACTCATTTCCTCCTTCTGTCAGATCATTTTATAATAGAATATAAAGAGAATATTAGGAAAAATGCTCAGAAAATGTCGTAAAGTAAACTATTATAATTAAAGGAAATGTGAAAATCAAACAGAATTATTTAACAACAGCTCTTTTTATGGCGAAAAATGAAAGCAATGGGGTGTAACAAATGAATGAGAAAATTTTAATTGTCGATGATCAGTACGGTATTAGAATATTGCTGAATGAAGTGTTTCATAAAGAAGGCTATCAAACCTTTCAAGCCGCTAACGGACTACAGGCATTAGATATTGTGAAAAACCATAGACCAAATCTCGTCCTGCTTGATATGAAGATTCCCGGAATGGATGGCATTGAGATTTTAAAACGCATGAAATTAATTGATGAAGACATCCGCGTGATCATTATGACAGCTTATGGCGAACTAGATATGATTCAAGAGTCTAAAGAGCTCGGTGCATTAACGCATTTTGCTAAACCATTTGATATTGATGAAATCCGTGATGCGGTCAAAGAATACTTGCCGCTCGAAACAAATGGCTAGATGGAAATGATTGAATCAAGTCATTCTGTTGCCGATTTGTCGAATAATTGGTATTCTAGATAAGAAGAAGAAAGCGATCTGACTTTGAAAGTTTACATATGGCGAGAAATTCTGGTCATGCTAGGGTGGAGAGCTTTTTTTAGTAAGCAAATTAGCTACATAGGGAGGATTTTTCATCATGCCTTTAGTTTCAATGACAGAAATGTTGAAAGACGCAAAGGAAAAAGGTTACGCTGTTGGACAGTTTAACTTAAATAACTTAGAATTCACGCAAGCGATTTTACAAGCTGCTGAAGAAGAGAAATCTCCAGTTATCTTAGGAGTATCTGAAGGAGCAGGACGCTACATGGGCGGCTTCAAAACAGTTGTCGCAATGGTAAAAGCGTTAATCGAAGAATATAATGTAACAGTTCCTGTTGCGATTCATTTAGATCACGGTTCAAGCTTTGAATCTTGTGCAAAAGCTATTCATGCAGGATTTACTTCTGTGATGATTGATGCTTCTCACCATCCATTTGATGAGAACGTAGCGACAACTGCAAAAGTAGTTGAGCTTGCACATTTCCACGGTGTATCTGTAGAAGCTGAGCTTGGAACTGTTGGTGGACAAGAAGACGACGTCATCGCTGAGGGCGTTATTTATGCTGATCCAAAAGAGTGCCAAGAGCTTGTAGAACGTACTGGTATTGACTGCCTTGCGCCTGCACTAGGTTCAGTTCATGGTCCATACAAAGGTGAACCAAACCTTGGTTTCGTTGAAATGGAAGAAATTGGTAAAACAACTGGACTTCCACTTGTTCTTCACGGCGGAACAGGTATCCCGACTGCTGACATCAAGCGTGCGATTTCACTTGGTACAGCAAAAATCAATGTAAACACTGAAAACCAAATTGCTTCTGCGAAAGCAGTTCGCGAAACACTTGCTGCAAAAACAGAAGAGTATGATCCACGTAAATATCTTGGACCAGCTCGTGACGCAATTAAAGCGACTGTTATCGGCAAAATGCGTGAATTTGGTTCTTCTAACCAAGCATAATTTGATGAGAACCGAAAGCCGCCTGAGTCACAGGCGGTTTTCTCCATATCTTGAGAAAGCGCAATCAAATTTACATTTCAGACAATTTATTGATAGGAGAGTGGCACAGTTATGTTATTTTTCGTAGACACAGCGAATATCGCAGACATCAAAGAGGCACACGAGCTTGGCATTTTAGCAGGCGTGACAACAAACCCTAGTTTAGTAGCGAAAGAAAAGGACGTATCGTTCCACGATCGCCTTCGTGAAATCACTGACGTGGTATCAGGTTCAGTTAGTGCGGAAGTCATTTCCCTCAAAGCAGAAGAAATGATCGAAGAAGGAAAAGAGCTTGCTGCTATTGCACCAAATATTACAGTGAAAATCCCAATGACAACAGACGGTCTTAAAGCGGTCAAAGCGTTAACAGACCTTGGGATTAAAACAAACGTCACGTTGATTTTTAGTGCAAACCAGGCACTTCTTGCAGCTAGAGCTGGTGCGACGTATGTCTCTCCATTCCTCGGCCGCTTAGATGACATTGGCCAAAATGGTCTTGATCTCATTAGTGAAGTGAAAACCATTTTTGATGTTCATGGATTAGATACACAAATCATTGCTGCATCCATTCGTCACCCGCAGCATGTGACAGAAGCTGCGCTTAGAGGTGCTCATATCGGCACAATGCCGCTGAAAGTCATCAAGCAGCTGACAAAACACCCATTAACGGATGCAGGCATTGAGCAATTTTTAGCAGACTGGAATAAATAAGTGATTGTGGCAGACGGATACGCATCCGTTTGCCGCAGTTTTCCTTAAATACGCTAAGAAATGTTTTGTGCAAAGAAGAGAACATCACAGCCTCGCAAAGCTTCGATTATTTTTCTTCCGACAAATTTCGTTTAACCTGTATTCTTTCTCTTGATATTGGCTAAATTTTGGACAAGACCTTTTAAAGCGCGACATCCACAAACAGTATAACTCCAACAGTGATCTTCTTTAAGAAGGGAGACAAATATGGAAAAGTTAAACATTGCCGGCGGTGACCCCTTGCGCGGGACCGTACATATTAGTGGTGCGAAAAATAGTGCTGTGGCACTGATTCCTGCCACGATTCTCGCTGATTCTCCAGTAACCATTGAAGGCCTTCCGCATATTTCAGATATTGACACATTACGAGATCTGTTAGAAGAGATTGGCGGAAAGGTCACGTTTGAAAAAGGTGAGATGGTTGTCAATCCTGCCTCCATGATCAGTATGCCGCTTCCTAATGGGAAAGTGAAGAAACTACGAGCATCCTATTATTTAATGGGCGCCATGCTCGGTAGATTCAAGCAGGCTGTCATTGGATTGCCAGGGGGATGTCACTTAGGACCTAGACCGATCGATCAGCATATCAAAGGCTTTGAAGCACTTGGAGCCGAGGTGACAAACGAACAGGGTGCGATTTATTTGCGCGCTGAAAAATTAGTCGGAGCCCGTATTTATCTTGATGTTGTCAGTGTAGGTGCGACCATCAACATCATGCTGGCAGCCGTGCTGGCTGAAGGGAAAACAGTGATAGAAAATGCCGCAAAAGAACCCGAAATTATTGATGTAGCGACACTGCTTGCAAGCATGGGAGCTAAAATCAAAGGTGCGGGGACGGATGTGATTCGGATCGAAGGTGTGGAATCTCTTCATGGCTGCAGGCATTCCATCATCCCTGACCGCATAGAAGCAGGTACATTTTTAATTGCAGGTGCAGCGATGGGTGATGAAGTTGTGCTTGATAATGTGATCCCAACTCATTTAGAATCAATTACGGCGAAACTTAGAGAGATGGGATTCACAATTGAAACAAGCAACGATCAAATGCTGATCGTTGGCAGAAATGAAGGACTCAAGCCTGTCGATATCAAAACCCTTGTGTATCCGGGCTTTCCGACCGATCTTCAACAGCCGATGACGGCATTGTTAACAAAAGCGAAAGGCACGAGTGTCGTCACAGACACCATTTACTCTGCCCGCTTTAAACACATTGACGAATTGCGTCGAATGGGTGCTAATATGAAGGTGGAAGGAAGATCTGCCATTATTACAGGTCAAACGCAGCTTCAAGGTGCAAAGGTCAAAGCAAGTGATCTGCGAGCAGGTGCTTGCCTCGTTGTTGCAGGGTTAATGGCAGACGGTGTGACCGAAATCACAGGGCTTGAACATATAGACAGAGGATATAGTATGCTTGAGGAGAAGCTTGAAGGCTTGGGTGCAACCATCTGGCGTGAAAAGCTGAATGACCAAGAAATAGAAGAACTTCAAAATTCATAAGGCTTTGACTGTGAGAGGAGATTTGGACAAAAATGGAAAGAAGTTTATCGATGGAACTAGTACGGGTGACAGAAGCAGCTGCATTAAAATCTGCTCGTTGGATGGGTAGAGGTTTAAAAGACGAAGCGGATGATGCTGCAACAAGTGCCATGCGTGATGTATTTGATACGATTCCGATGAAGGGAACTGTGGTCATCGGCGAGGGAGAAATGGACGAAGCGCCAATGCTTTATATTGGGGAAAAGCTTGGAAACGGATATGGACCTCGCGTGGATGTCGCTGTTGATCCATTGGAAGGAACAAATATTGTGGCAAGCGGCGGCTGGAATGCTTTAGCTGTTATCGCTGTTGCAGATCATGGCAACTTGCTGAATGCACCTGATATGTACATGGATAAGATCGCAGTAGGTCCAGAAGCGGTAGGCTGCATCGACATTGAAGCGCCTGTCATTGACAATCTTCGTGCTGTTGCAAAAGCGAAAAACAAAGATATTGAAGATGTTGTTGCGACAATTTTAAACAGAGAGCGACATGAAAAGATCATTGCTGAGCTGAGAGAAGCTGGAGCAAGAATCAAGCTGATCGATGATGGTGACGTTGCAGGAGCCATTAATACAGCATTTGATCACACAGGTGTTGATATTCTATTTGGTTCAGGTGGAGCGCCTGAAGGTGTCCTTTCTGCTGTTGCGTTAAAAGCACTTGGTGGAGAAATCCACGGTAAGCTTCTTCCACAAAGTGAAGAAGAGCTGAGACGCTGTGAGAAAATGGGACTGGATGTTGGAAAAGTCCTCAGAATGGAAGACCTCGTGAAAGGCGATGACGCCATTTTTGCAGCGACAGGTGTAACAGATGGCGAGTTATTAAAAGGTGTTCAATTTAAAGGCTCTGTTGGAACAACACATAGTGTTGTCATGCGTGCGAAATCAGGTACTGTTCGATTCGTCGATGGCAGACACAGTTTAAAGAAAAAACCGAATCTTGTCATTCGTCCGTAATCTGAAAGCGGGTATTCTTTACCCGCTTTTCATATAGGTGTCAAATATATATCATTTTCTTTTTAAAGTTGAATATTCCCTGCAAATGAGGTAAAACTAAAGAGTGCTGCGAAATTTTCTGCGAATTTACTTCTTTTAAGCTTCAACAAGTTTAAATACTGCCGCATCATGACGATATACTCATTATCCTTCTCTATGTTGACAAAGCTCAATTTCACATTGTTCCTATCTTTACGATAAAACGAGTGGGAGCGTTACCATGAGAGCGAGGTCATTCCAACAAAAACGGAATTAAAAGCTAATCAAATACAATGGTCATGCATTTGTAATGAAATACATTGACTAGAAAAGTGTGGTGTCCATATTGAAAGATGTTTCGATTTCATCTTTGGAAAATATGAAATTAAAAGAGCTGTATGAGTTAGCAAAAAAGTACAAAATCTCTTATTACAGCAAACTAACAAAAAAAGAATTAATTTTTGCCATCTTAAAGGCGAATGCTGAGCAAGAGGATCTCTTATTTATGGAAGGGGTTCTAGAAATTATTCAGTCAGAGGGATTTGGTTTCTTAAGACCAATTAACTACTCCCCAAGTTCTGAAGACATTTATATTTCAGCTTCACAAATCAGACGCTTTGATTTAAGAAATGGTGATAAGGTGTCTGGAAAGGTACGACCTCCAAAAGAGAATGAACGCTACTATGGCCTCCTTCATGTCGAAGCGGTAAATGGGGACGACCCAGAATCAGCTAAGGAACGTGTTCACTTTCCTGCACTCACGCCGCTATTCCCTGATCGTCAAATGATTCTTGAAACACAGCCTAATCACCTGTCTACTAGAATTATGGATATGATGGCGCCAGTTGGGTTTGGGCAACGTGGTTTAATTGTTGCACCGCCTAAGGCTGGGAAAACCATTTTGCTCAAAGAAATTGCAAACAGCATCTCTGAAAATCATCCAGAGGCAGAACTGATTGTTCTTCTTATTGACGAACGTCCAGAGGAAGTAACAGATATCGAACGTTCTGTTGCAGGGGATGTCGTTAGCTCAACCTTTGACGAAGTACCGGAAAACCACATTAAAGTAGCAGAGCTTGTATTAGAGCGTGCGATGCGTCTAGTTGAACATAAAAAAGATGTCATCATCTTAATGGACAGCATCACAAGGCTTGCTCGTGCATACAACCTTGTCATCCCGCCAAGCGGCCGAACGCTTTCCGGCGGTATTGATCCAGCGGCTTTCCACCGTCCAAAACGCTTCTTTGGTGCTGCGCGTAACATCGAAGAAGGTGGGAGCTTGACCATTTTAGCTACTGCACTTGTTGATACGGGATCGCGTATGGACGATGTGATTTATGAAGAGTTTAAAGGAACAGGAAACATGGAGCTCCATTTAGATCGTTCTCTTGCAGAAAGGAGAATTTTCCCAGCTATCGACATTCGTCGTTCCGGTACAAGAAAAGAAGAACTGCTTGTGCCTAAAGAACATCTTGATCGTCTATGGGCGATGAGAAAATCAATGTCAGATACACCTGATTTCGCTGAGAAATTCATGCGCAAAATGAGAAAAACAAAGACAAACCAAGAATTTTTCGATATTTTAACGCAAGAGTGGAAACAAGCAAATATGTCTGCATCAAGAAGATAGCTTCCTGAAAAAATACATTTGCAATCATAGACTCACACTGTTATAATTTTATCATGTGCGTTTCAGAATTTATTCTGAGATATTAACTCTGTTTCCGAATTGGATTCAGGGCGGAAGGAGATGACAGTAGATGAAAACAGGAATTCATCCTAACTACAAAAAAGCTACAGTCAAATGCGCTTGTGGAAATGAGTTTGAAACTGGATCAGTAAAAGAAGAGGTACGCATCGAGATTTGCTCTGAGTGCCATCCTTTCTATACAGGCCGTCAAAAATTCGCTTCTGCTGATGGACGTGTTGACCGCTTTAACAAAAAATACGGTCTTAAGTAATAATAGATACAATAAACAGGCAGGAATCCGTTCTTGCCTGTTTTTTTACGTGGATTGATGGAACTTTAAAACGGGGGAGAAGACCTTATGTATGTGATGAAACAAAGCGGTTGGCTTGAAGTCATCTGCGGAAGTATGTTTTCTGGAAAGTCGGAAGAATTGATTCGGAGAGCCAAAAGAGCCACCTTTGCCAAACAAGAAGTAAAAATATTCAAACCAGCGATTGATAACCGGTATAGCACAAGCTCAGTTGTGTCACATAACGGTTCATCCGTCGATGGGATTGCAGTAACCTCACCAAAAGACATAATAACGCACATATCAGAACGAACCGATGTCATTGGCATTGATGAGGTGCAATTTTTTGATGAGACAATCATTGATATTGTCACTCAATTGGCTGATAAAGGCTACCGAGTCATTGTTGCAGGCCTTGATCAAGACTTCAGAGGAGAGCCATTTGGTGTTGTTCCGCATTTAATGGCATGTGCAGAGCTTGTAACAAAACTTCAGGCAGTTTGTTCGGTATGCGGCTCCCCAGCGAGTAGAACACAACGCTTGATCGACGGTAAACCCGCATCCTATGATGATCCCATTATTTTAGTAGGTGCGCAGGAATCATACGAAGCACGATGCAGACATCACCATGAAGTACCAAAACTAGATGTTGGTACAACACTTGACAATTAAAAAAATAGCAAATGCCGCTGTGTTTCGTTTTTCGAGTTTTTGGCTGAACACCCATCATTTGTACTTAAATAAATTAAATAACGCTACGAAAAAATTATCTAATTTTCAACGCTTGCGTTTTGGTATAAGCAGGCATAAAATGACTAACTGTAGTGTAAAGCATTTAAACGAAAAGTTCGATTTCTTGTCATAATTTTTTTGATTAAGGATTTTTCTCCTTGATCGTTCTTTGTATTAATAGTTCACTTTATTTATATTTTAGAAAGAGGGTAGTTTTTGATGAACAACGTGAAGAAAACAAAAGAAGGGTACCTCGAAACCACTTTGACAGGTAAAGATGTATTATCGATTCCAACGTTGAACAAAGGCGTTGCTTTCTCTGAAGAAGAAAGACAAGAGCTTGGACTAGAAGGATTACTTCCTCCAACTGTTCTGACTTTAGAACAGCAAGCAGAGAGAGCATACAAGCAATTTCTAGCTCAGCCAGATCGTCTTCGTCAAAACGTATACTTAAGTGATTTGCAAAACCGTAACGAAGTATTGTTCTATAAGCTTCTAACGGACAAGCTTCGTGAAATGCTTCCTGTTGTTTACACACCAACTGTTGGTGAAGCGATTCAAGAATACAGCCATGAATACAGAAGACCTCATGGTGTCTACCTTTCAATCGACAACATTGACGGTATTGAGAAAGCATTTGAAAACTTACATGCAACAGCAGGCGACATCGACCTCATTGTAGCAACTGACTCTGAGAGTATTCTTGGAATTGGTGACTGGGGTGTTGGTGGTATCAACATCGCAATTGGTAAATTAGCTGTTTACACGGCTGCAGCAGGGATTGATCCAAGCCGCGTGATTCCAGTTGTATTAGATGTTGGAACTAACAATGAAAAACTATTAAATGATCCATTGTACATCGGGAACCACCACAAACGTGTACAAGGTGAAAAATACGAAGAGTTCATTGATGCGTATGTCAAAGCAGCACTTAAATTCTTCCCGAAAGCATTGCTTCACTGGGAAGACCTTGGAAACAAAAATGCGCGTAACATCATGAAAAAATACAACGACAACATCTTAACATTTAATGATGATATCCAAGGTACTGGTGCCATTACTTTAGCGGGTGTTCTTGCAGCTGTCAAGAAAACTGGTACTCAATTGAAAGATCACCGTGTGATGATTTTCGGAGCTGGATCAGCTGGAATCGGAATCGCCGATCAAATGCGTGACACAATGGTTCTTGAAGGTCTAAGTGAAGAAGAAGCGAACAATGCATTCTGGACGTTAGACTACAGAGGATTGCTAACAGATCAGTTTGAAGATGAAGTGCTTGATTTCCAAAAACCATACCTTCGTTCTTCTGATGAAGTAGAAGGCTGGGCTCGTGATGAAAAAGGACAAATCTCATTTGCTGAAGCTGTTCGCAAGGTGAAGCCAACCATTCTTATTGGTACATCAGGTCAAGGTGGCGCATTCACTGAAGAAATTATTAAAGAAATCGCAGCTCATACAGAGCGTCCAGTGATCATGCCGATGTCTAACCCAACTCCACTTGCTGAAGCAGTACCGGAAGATCTATTCAAATGGACAGACGGTCGTGCGCTTGTTGCAACTGGAAGCCCATTCGAAAATGTCGAGTATAACGGAATTGAACATGAAATCGGACAATCAAACAATGCGTTCGTTTTCCCTGGACTTGGTCTTGGTTCAATCGTAACGGAATCAAAAATTATCACAAAAGGCATGTTCGTTGCTTCTGCAAATGCGATCGCTGAAATGGTTGATCATGAAAAACCAGGCGCTGGACTGCTTCCAAGCATTGATAAATTGCAAGAAGTATCAATCAAGGTAGCTGTTGAAGTAGCAAAAGCAGCAATTAAAGATGGTGTCGCAAGAAGAACACCTGACAACATCGAACAAGCTGTGAAAGATGCTATGTGGATTCCTGAATATAAAAAAATTGTAAGAGCATAATAAAATGTGTAACGCGGCATTGTTTCGGGTAATGTAAGCAATGCCGCTATAAAATAAGAAACATGTAAAGGATTCAAGGAGGAATAGTAAGATGGACTTTTTAAATATTTTGATCCTCCTAGCACCGATTTTTTTCGTTATCGCGCTGGGTTGGTTCGCAGGGAACTTCGGCAGCTATGACGCTAAATCTGCAAAAGGTGTAAGTACACTTGTTACAAAGTATGCTTTACCAGCGCACTTTATCGCCAGCATTCTGTCAACACCAAAAGATAAATTCTATAGTCAAATTCCATTTTTCGTTGCATTGATTCTCGGAATCGTAGGCTTTTATATCATTATCCTTTTAGTTACGAAATTTGCTTTTAAATATGATTTAACAGATTCATCTGTTTTCTCATTAAACTCAGCACAACCGACCTTTGCATTTATGGGGATTCCGGTCTTGGGCAGTTTATTTGGGGCTCAAGAAGTTGCAATTCCGATTGCTATTACCGGAATAGTTGTAAATGCATTGCTTGATCCAATTGCTATTATTGTGTCAACTGTCGGTGAAAAAACAAAGGGAAAAGCCAAAGACGGCGAAAGTTTCCTAAAAATGACGACGAAAGCGATTTTGCACGGTTTATCAGAGCCGCTTGCGCTTGCACCGTTAGCAAGTATCATTCTTGTTCTTTTAGGATTTAAACTTCCTGAAATCGGACATGAAATGCTAGAGGAAATTGGAAGTGTGACATCAGGGGTTGCGCTCTTTGCAGTCGGTGTCACAGTCGGTATCCGCAAAATTAAACTGAGCTTACCAGCTTTCAGTATCGCATTGCTCAAAGTAGCTGTACAACCGTTACTTATGTATTTTATCGCCATTCTTATGGGACTTTCGGCGGATGAAATTACAAAAGCTGTATTGCTTGTTGCCTTCCCAGGTTCAGCTGTTGCGGCCATGATCGCCACTCGATTTGAGAAACAGGAAGCAGAAACAGCATCGGCATTTGTGATCAGTGCGATCATGTCACTCATTACATTACCGATCATTATTGCACTTACCGTATAATATAGTAGAAAGGCTGCCTTATAGGCAGCCTTTCTTAGCGAAATGAATGAAACAGAGGGAAGAGCACACGCTTTTTTTTCATTTCGGGGTGTGCCTTTTCCTTTTCTTCTTCTTTTAATGGTTTTGGTTTTGTCAATGTGGCTGTGAGGCGTTCTAATTTTGCAGTTAATTCTTCAATTTCTCTTCTGTGCTGGAGGAGCTGGTAGGAAACGCCTTCATCTGCTTTCTTAGCGAGTTTCCGTTCTATTTCTTGAAAACGGGCTTCAATATGACTGACATGTGATTGCTCTTGAAGGAGCTGTTTTACTTGTTCTTCTAAGGCTTCTATCCGTTTTGATGAGTCAGAAGTTTCTACAGCAGGTGATAATTGCTGGGCTGTTTCTTCATGGATCGGCAGTCTAATGTCATGGAGAATCACACCTTCGTTCATTTGGTGTTGGACCTCTTTGAGCAGCTGGACAATGTCATCATGAAATTCGTAATGTCCAAGTTCATTCCGGGCGACAGGGATGTTGAGCTGTTTGACCCAGCGCTGAATGGTTTTTGAAGATACACCAATTTCCTTTGCAACCTCATTTGTATTCAAACCAAATGCCCTCCCTTTTTTCAATTACAAGTACCATTCTCTTTCGTGAGCATCCGTTCCTTCACGTTAGACAAAACAAGTAACCAATCGCCAAAGATCGTGTTTTCTAGTGAAAAATTGCAGAAAATCAATTGTTTTGGAAATTTTTTTGACTGTCATACCCCGCTATACTATAATTAGACTGTTACGCACAAAACAGAGGTGAAGACCATGTTAGACCGTTTAAAATCAATTGAAGAACGCTATGAAAAGCTAAATGAATATTTAAGTGACCCTGAAGTGGTGAACGACCCTAAGAAGCTTCGTGAATATTCGAAAGAACAATCTGATATTCAAGAAACTGTTGAGGTATATAGACAATATCGTGCGGCATATGATCAGCTAAGTGATGCGAAAGCCATGCTGGAAGATAAGCTCGATGCCGATATGCGCGACATGGTCAAAGAAGAAATTTCAGAGCTCACAGAGGAAACAGAACGTTTAGAAGACGAGCTGAAAATCTTGCTCATCCCGAAAGATCCGAATGACGATAAGAACGTTATTGTGGAGGTTCGTGGTGCAGCGGGCGGAGAAGAGGCTGCGCTGTTTGCAGGAAACCTGTACCGTATGTACAGCCGTTATGCTGAAATGCAAGGCTGGAAAACGGAAGTCATGGAAGCGAGTGTCACTGGAACTGGCGGTTATAAGGAGATCATCTTTATGATTAGCGGTAAAGGTGCATATTCTAAACTAAAGTTTGAAAACGGTGCACACCGCGTGCAGCGTGTTCCTGAAACTGAGTCAGGCGGCCGTATTCATACATCAACAGCGACAGTTGCTGTATTACCAGAGGCTGAGGAAGTTGAAATTGATATCCACGAAAAAGATATTCGTGTGGATACATTCGCATCAAGCGGACCAGGGGGACAAAGTGTTAACACCACAATGTCTGCTGTTCGTTTGACTCACCTTCCAACAGGTGTAGTGGTTTCCTGTCAGGATGAGAAATCACAAATCAAAAACAAAGAAAAAGCGATGAAAGTTTTGCGTGCGAGAATTTATGATAAATTCCAGCGTGAAGCACAAGCTGAATATGATCAAACCCGTAAATCTGCTGTTGGAACAGGGGATCGTTCAGAGCGTATCCGTACGTACAATTTCCCGCAAAACCGCGTGACGGACCACCGTATCGGATTGACGATTCAAAAGCTTGATCAAATTTTAGAAGGAAAACTTGACGAGGTCATTGATGCATTAATTATGGAAGACCAAGCAAGAAAACTTCAAAATGCAAAATAAAGAGCGAACGATCTTTGAAGCCCTTAAATGGGCTTCTTCTTTGTTAACGGAAGCGGGCAGAGACCAAAACGCAGCAGAGTTAATGTTGATGCATGTGCTTGGATGGAGCAGAAGTGAACTTCTTGCCCGTTTTCATGATCCACTGCCAGAGGAGCAAGATTCACAATTCAGCAAGTTCGTCGCACAGCACAAGCGTGGAGTGCCTGTGCAGCATTTAACGGGTGTTGAATTTTTTTATGGGCGTCCTTTTGAGGTAAACAAACACGTTCTGATTCCTCGTCCTGAAACGGAGGAAGTGGTGCTGGCGGCATTGAATATGATGAATCGCGTTTTTCCTAATGATCAGCCGCTCAAAGCTGTTGATGTAGGAACAGGTAGCGGTGCAATTGCGATTACGTTAGCTCTTGAAAAAGAATCTCTCACTGTGACAGCGACGGATATTTCACATGAAGCACTTGAAGTAGCAAAGCGAAATCAAGAAGCGCTTGGTGCAGACGTTCATTTTGTCCAAGGGGATTTACTTGAACCGATTATGGCTCAAGGCATCAAAGTCGATGTGTTTATTTCCAATCCGCCTTATATTGCGGCAGAAGAAATGGATGGTTTATCAGAGGTTGTCACAAAGCATGAACCTGTCAATGCGCTGACAGATGGGCGTGATGGCCTGTGGTTTTATGAGCGTATCGCCTGTGATCTCCACAAAGTACTTCATCAGCAAGCGGTGGTTGTCCTTGAAATAGGGCATACACAAGCACAAGATGTAAAAGCGCTTCTTTTGCAGGCGTTCCCTTCAGCTGATGTTCATATCATCAAGGACATCAACGGAAAGGATCGAGCGGTTTGCGCACACATTCAAAACGGAAGTCCGGCTGAATAAAGTCGGACTATTTTATTATGTAAAGATGAAACTTATGGTAAAAGGGAAACGTATATATAGAAGAATGAACATTCTGATCATGATTTTTTACATAAATTTGTTTTGAAGGAGCGAATGGTGTGAACAGAAGGTATGCGATGGTGTTGGTCATCGTCGGTGTACTATTGATTGTGAGTGCTTGCGGTAAACCGAGCTTTAAAAAAGAAGCAGCAGCATTTGGGGAAAACTATAAAAAAGCACAATACACAGTGAATCGGACGGATGACCTATCTGACATGAAGGAGAAGTTGAAGGATTATTTAACCGAGCATGAATATCAAGAATATACACAAGACAGCATGTTTCCAAGTGTATTAGAAGCAGCAAAAGATCAAGATTGTCAAATTAAACTGAAAAAAATTACGTTTACACCTTCAGATGAAAGCGATGACAGGATTGAATTTGACTATGAAATGATCATTCAATTTATTGACCATAAAGGAAAGGTCAAAAAGGAAATTGAGAAAAAAGGTGCAATGACAGTTATCAAAACAGATTCGGGATTAAAAATCAGCCGAGATTGGGATGGAAGACTGTACCCTTCCGATTACCAATCCTCACTAAAAAGCCGTTCATAAGTTGTTGAATGGCTTTTTTGCATGCAGAAAAAACATTGATTCGCTCACCTCATGTAGTTGTTTTTTACTCATAATCTATTAAAAAAATCATTTTTGCTGTTTACGAGAAGCGTTTCCTGGACACAATGTTTGTAGCGAAGAGAAAAAGTGGGGGGGAACACATCATGTTCAAAAGTAAAATGATGATTTGTCTTTATATGTTTCTATTATTATGTGGTGCTTTTGCAAACCTTGGAAAAGAGGAGACGGCGGCTGCTTCTGCCAATCAGCCTGTTGTGATTCCAGATGAAGCCATTCGTTTACGCATTTTAGCCAACAGTGACCAGTCGGCAGATCAAGATGTGAAACGAAGTATTCGAGATGAGGTCAATGCCAATATAACGGAATGGGTGAAAGACCTCACATCCATTGAAGAAGCTAGACGTGTGATTCGTTCAAAGCTTCCAGACATCAATCGTATTGCCAAAGCAAAATTAAAGGAACAACACATTGATCAATCCGTATCGGTCAGCTTTCAAAAAGCCTCATTTCCAACAAAGCTATATGGCAACTTTGTTTATCCTGCTGGGAAATATGAAGCCATTTTGATTACGTTAGGGGAAGGAGACGGAGCCAATTGGTGGTGTGTGTTATTCCCACCTCTCTGCTTTATCGATTTTTCAAACGGAGAAGCGATCGCCTCACCAGAAGGAGATGATAAAGAGCAGGTAGCCGCAGAGCCATCAAATGAATCTGTCAATGAAGTGGTAAAAGAAGAAGAGACGGGTGAAGTGAAATTCTTTCTGTTCGAATGGGTCTCTAGTCTTTTCTCTTAAAAAAGGTCTAAATCTGTTTTTGCCTCATAGAGTTGAAGTAAGAGAACAAAAAGAGGTGAAAGCATGTATTATCAATTAAGAATAGCGACAGAAGAAGATGCCCCGGCCATTAATGCTTTTCTTGAAAAAGGCCAAGCAAAAGGCGGGGTGACGATTGCAGAGCGTACGTCATTTGTGGTCATGGAAGATGCAGACGGTGAGCTTGCAGGCTGTTTAGGCCTTGAACGACTAAATGAACAAGAAGGATTGCTAAGATCACTTGTGATATCAGATAAACTTGGTCAGGGGCATATCGTTTCTCTGTTCCAAAGTGTTCAAACGCTAGGGGAAAAGCAAGGTGTGGACACCTTTTATGTTGTAGCCAATCACTCCTCTTCGCATGATTTTTTAGCGCTGATGGGCTTTACGCCTATAGAGGAAATCCCAGAAAGTGTGTGGGTATCTGCGCATGCAAAAGAGTCGTTGGGAAAAGAGCAGGCGGTTGTGCTGCAAAAAACAGCGAGTTAATCACAAAACAGCGAGTTAATCACAAAACACCGGACTTATTCACATACTTATCCACTGTAAAACAAGCGTTATCCACAAATTGTGGACAACGCTTGTTTTATTTAGCATCATCTTTTATACTTTCAAAAGGATAATTGAGATATATCAACAGTTTTATCTTTTTTAAAAGGAGTTTGTATGATGTTAAATACAAAAAGATGGTCTGTGGATTTAAAAAAGGATTTATCCACATACTATCCACAAATTGAACAAGCAGCTCTGTTGTTGCGGCAGAATGAAGTAGTCGCTTTTCCGACAGAAACGGTGTATGGACTAGGGGCAAATGCAAAAGAGACAGAGGCTGTGAAGAAAATTTATGAAGCGAAAGGACGCCCAAGTGATAATCCGTTGATTGTTCACATTGCGGACGTTCAACAGCTTCATGAATTTGCGCAAATAGAAAATGAAAAAGTAACAGCGCTGATGGATGCCTTTTGGCCAGGCGCTCTCACCATTGTTCTACCTTGTAAGCCGGGAACATTATCAAAGCAGGTGACGGCAGGTTTAACGACAGTAGGCGTAAGAATGCCTGATCATCCTGTTGCGCTTGAACTCATCCGAGCAGCTGGTCTGCCAATTGCCGCGCCTAGTGCCAACCGTTCGGGAAAACCGTCGCCGACACTTGCGGATCATGTCGCGAGTGATCTTGATGGGAAAATTGCTGGCATTGTCGATGGTGGTTCAACAGGTATTGGCGTGGAGTCAACGGTTGTATCCTGTATAGACGAGATTCCAGTGATCTTAAGGCCGGGGGGTATTACAAAAGAAGCGTTAGAAGAGGTCGTAGGAACGGTCAACATGGATCCAGGGCTGACGAAAAAGGATGAGGCGCCAGTATCGCCGGGAATGAAATACACACATTATGCACCTGAAGCACAAATGTATATATTTCATGGAAGTGATGAAGACATGCAGCTGCACATTCAGAAGTACCGAGCTGAAGGGCTAAAAGTAGGTGTGCTGACGACAGAAGAAAAGAAGGAATGGTTTGCGGCAGATGTTATCTTTAGCTGTGGATGGAGAGAAAAGCCTGAAACGGTTGCGGCAAACTTATATCGTGTGCTGAGACAATTTGATGAAACGGATGTAGACTTGATCATTTCAGAAGCCTTCTCAGAGCAGGGAGTTGGTTCTGCGATCATGAACCGTCTGCAAAAAGCGGCAGGAGGGCGCACTCTCTCTTCATTCAAATAGTTCTAACCTCTCTTGGACAAACATAGGTTAAAGGAGAATGCGTGTCCAAGGGGGATTTACATGAATGAACTAGCTGGCGAATTGCTCACACTCAGTATCATGGCTTTTGCACTTGGAATGGATGCCTTTTCGGTTGGACTCGGCATGGGGATGATTCAGCTGAGATTCCGCCAGATCCTTTATATTGGACTTGTCATTGGGATATTTCATATGTTTATGCCTCTTTTTGGCATGCTAACAGGTCAGCTTTTATCTGGCTGGCTTGGGCTCCTAGCAACCTATATAGGCGGGGCGCTGCTTTTGGTGCTAGGTCTGCAAATGATCATCGCTTCTATCCGAAAAGAAGATAAGCCATTTATCGCACCTGTTGGGGCCGGTCTCGTTCTTTTTGCAACAAGTGTGAGTTTAGATAGTTTTTCCGTTGGCTTAAGCCTGGGGATTTACGGTTCTCGGGTGTTGATGACCATTATATTGTTTGGCTTTTTTAGTATGATGCTCACATGGCTTGGATTATTACTCGGTAAACAGGTTCGGTCATGGGTAGGTTCATACAGCGGGGCGCTTGGCGGATTGATTTTACTAGCCTTTGGAATCAAATTATTATTTCCGCTCTAGCCAGTCTCCTTACATAACATGTAGAATGAAATGCTATATAATAGAAGAAAAGGAGGTCGAAAGATGAATATCTTATTTGTTTGTACGGGAAATACTTGCAGAAGTCCGATGGCTCAAGCCCTTTTTTCCTCCATTGCAGATGAAAAAGGCTTACAGGTCACTGTAAAATCAGCGGGTATCTTCGCCTCTGATGCAGGGAAGGCTTCTCCTCAAGCAGTCGAAGCATTATTTGAGAAAAGCATTCCACTGAATCACTCGTCGTCTAAACTAACAGAAGAACTTCTTCGTGAAGCAGATTATGTCTTCACCATGACGATTCAGCATAAGCAGTTGATTGTGGAGCAATATGCTCATGTGAAAGACAAGGTCTTCACTCTAAAAGAATTTGCGACAGGATCAGAAGGTGACGTGTCGGATCCATTTGGAGGGAGTCTCTCCATTTATCAGGAGACACGAGATGAACTAGAAACGCTATTGTATCAACTTGCTAAAAAGCTTAAACAGGATCACAAATCCTCATAAATGGACAACCTGTAAAACCGTTGCGTAAACGGTTTTTCTGCTTTTGTTTGCAAATGACTAGGCAGAGGTTAAAATATAACTGTAAATAAAGAATGAATGTAAGACATGACAGATTAACTCACCCTTAGGAGGAATTGCCCGATGAAAGTAGCCATTGCATCCGATCACGGCGGAACGAATATTCGTGAAGAAATCAAACAACTAATGGATGAATTAAAGATTGAATACATTGATATGGGTTGTGAATGTGGATCAGGTTCTGTAGACTACCCTGACTATGCTTTTCCTGTAGCCAATATGGTGGCAAACGGGGAAGTCGATCGAGGCATTTTGATTTGCGGGACAGGTATCGGTATGAGCATTTCAGCAAACAAAGTGAAAGGCATCCGCTGTGCACTGGCGCATGATACATTCAGTGCAAAGGCGACGAGAGAACATAACGATACAAATGTTCTTGCGATGGGAGAACGAGTCATTGGACCAGGATTGGCAAGAGAGATTGCTCACATTTGGCTGACAACAGAATTTACTGCAGGACGTCATGCTGTGCGGATTGGTAAAATCGCTGATTACGAAGAAAAGCACCTGTAAGGAGCGCTTAACATGAACATTGGTCAAGATTGGCTTGAAATGTTAAAAGAGTTTCATCAAACAGTTGAACTGCGAGCCGGCCACATTTTAGTGATTGGCTGCAGTACGTCAGAAGTGGCTGGCGAGCACATTGGGACAGCGGGAAGTGAGCAAATTGCTGAAGCTATTTATCAAGAGCTCGATCAACTGAGACGCGAGACCGGAATTGAATTGGCCTTCCAATGCTGCGAGCATTTGAATCGTGCCCTCGTTGTGGAAGAAGAGGTGGCGTACCGGCTTAACTTAGAAATTGTAGCGGCAGTACCTGTCCGTAAGGCGGGTGGTTCTATGGCAACTCATGCGTATCAACAAATGGAACACCCTGTGCTGGTTGAATCCATTTCAGCACATGCAGGGATTGATATCGGTGATACATTAATCGGCATGCACTTAAAGCGGGTAGCTGTACCGGTCCGTCTCAGCCGTCATCAATTAGGACAAGCACATGTGACGTTTGCAAAAACTCGTCCAAAGCTGATTGGCGGAGAACGAGCCGTTTATACAAGTTCATAGTTCGGATATATTTCTAATATAATGTTGAATGATGAAGACGCTTCACCCTTTGAATATTCGGGTTTTCATAAAAAAGAAGTCGATTTTCCAAAAAAAACTTTTACATTTCACTCAAAAACCGTGTACAATGAGATGGTGAAAACATCGAATGGAAATAGATTGGAGAGGATTTCGCTGATGAAACATTTACCTGAGCAAGACGCACAAGTATTCAAAGCAATTCAACTAGAGCGGAAACGCCAGCAGGACAAAATCGAATTAATTGCATCAGAAAACTTCGTAAGCGAAGCAGTCATGGAAGCGCAGGGCTCTGTCTTAACAAACAAATATGCAGAAGGTTACCCTGGTAAACGCTACTATGGCGGCTGTGAACATGTAGACGTTGTAGAAGATATCGCACGTGACCGCGCAAAAGAAATTTTTGGCGCTGAGTATGTGAACGTACAGCCTCACTCAGGAGCTCAAGCGAATATGGCCGTATACTTTACAATCCTTGAGCATGGCGATACAGTGCTAGGCATGAACTTATCACATGGCGGGCATTTAACACATGGAAGCCCTGTAAACTTTAGCGGCGTACAGTACAACTTTGTAGAATACGGTGTAGATAAAGAAACACAACATATCGACTACCAAGATGTACTTGAAAAAGCACGTGAGCATAAGCCGAAACTAATCGTAGCGGGGGCAAGTGCTTACCCACGTCAAATTGATTTCAAAAAGTTCCGTGAAATTGCCGATGAAGTCGGTGCTTACTTTATGGTGGACATGGCTCACATCGCGGGTCTTGTTGCAGCAGGTCTTCATCCAAATCCTGTTCCTTACGCTGATTTTGTGACAACGACAACTCACAAAACATTGCGCGGACCTCGCGGCGGAATGATTCTATGCCGTGAAGAGTTTGGTAAAAAGATCGACAAATCGATCTTCCCTGGTATTCAAGGTGGACCACTCATGCATGTGATCTCTGCAAAAGCTGTTTCTTTCGGTGAAGTATTGAACGGAGATTTCAAAACATATGCACAAAACGTGATTGATAACGCAAAACAACTAGCTGAAACACTTTTATCTGAGGATATTCAACTTGTATCTGGTGGAACAGATAACCATCTTGTTCTCATCGACTTGCGCTCTCTTGGCATTACAGGAAAAATTGCAGAAAACGTTCTTGATGAAATTGGTATCACGGTGAACAAAAATGCAATTCCATATGATCCAGAGAAACCATTTGTTACAAGTGGTGTACGTGTAGGTACAGCAGCAGTGACAAGCCGTGGTTTCGATCAAGAAGCGATGAAAGAAGTCGGTTCCATTATTGCGCTTGCTCTGAAACATCATGAAGATGAAGCGAAATTAGAAGAGGCGAAAAAGCGTGTATCTGATCTGACAGCTCGTTTCCCTCTATATCAAGAATTAGATTATTAAGATGCAGACCCATTTGCCTATTTTTGGCATGTGGGTTTTTTTTGTAGGATTTGCGAATCATATTGAAAGATGATGTCTTTTTATGTAGAATTGTAGGAAGTGTGCAAAGTTCACCGGAAGATGACAGAAAAGGAGTTGTAGCAAGCAATGGCAAAGGTTTATGTATTTGATCACCCGCTTATTCAGCACAAACTTACATATATTCGTGACGTTCATACAGGAACAAAAGAATTTAGAGAGCTAGTGGATGAAGTCGCAACATTAATGGCATTTGAAATCACAAGAGACTTACCGCTTGAAGAGGTAGATGTAGAAACACCTGTACAAGTCGCTAAATCAAACGTGATCTCAGGTAAAAAACTCGGAGTTGTGCCGATTTTAAGAGCAGGTCTTGGAATGGTAGACGGGATTTTGAAACTCATTCCAGCTGCCAAAGTGGGACATGTCGGTTTATACCGTGATCCGAAGACATTAAAGCCTGTTGAATATTATGTGAAGCTTCCATCTGATGTGGAAGAGCGTGAATTTATCGTAGTAGACCCAATGCTTGCAACGGGCGGATCAGCTGTAGAAGCATTAAACAGCTTGAAAAAACGCGGTGCGAAAAACATCCGCTTCATGTGTCTGATTGCTGCGCCAGAAGGTGTAGAAGAAATGCAAAAACATCATCCAGATGTTGATATCTACATTGCGGCATTAGATGAGAAGTTAAACGAAAAAGGTTACATCATCCCAGGTCTTGGTGATGCTGGTGACCGTATGTATGGAACAAAATAAGAAAGATTCATGAAAAGCCCACATGCAAACGTGCATGTGGGCTTTTTTGAAAAATATGACAAACGTTTGATATCGTTCTTAGAAAAATCAATGTATACTGAACATTAGCAGTTTTTTTGAATGAATGTCACAACTCTCCTAAAGTTTGATGAAATTGTGAACATTTTGTGTGCTCTCTCATTATAGAAAAGTTTTTTAACTTTCAACGGATTGACACATCATAGACGCTATTGTATGCTAAACGAGGGTATTATGGTAAGGTTTTCATAGCCTATAGCACTCTACTAATCCTCATTGTGAACCCTTTAATAATCAGGGTTTGTATCAGCGAATGAAGCAGAATCCCATAGATCTAAAGATTTCAAGTCTGATTGCACAATTAGACCGATGGGTGATTGATTTTTTTCAAATAGGACGGCTTATCATAAGCGTCTTCTACGCAGTTTTCATCACCATTTATCACCTTTTTTACAATATTTTTCATCGGGAGTCAGATGAATGAACGATCCAAACGTCATTTTCCGCAGACAGAGTAAATATATGTTCTATTTATTGGCAATTTTTGTGTTTGGCTATGCCATGCCTGGTTTTAAACCACTGTTTCTTGGTTTCATTATCGGCACAATTTTTGCTTTCTTTAATTTATTCCTGCTTATTCGGAGAATGCATGCTTTTGATCGAGCAGTTAAAAAAGGAAAATCTATTCGTTCAATGGGAAGTACAGCCAGGTGGGCCAACGCAATTCTCGCAGTAGCGATTGCTTGGCGTTACCCTAACGAAGTTCATCTGGCAGGTGTTGTTATAGGATTAATGACAATATATCCTGTCATTATGATAGATTCCTTCATTCAACTTAAACGTTCTACTATGGAAGAGAGGTGAATACTCTTTGGGTCACAGTTCAAAAACTACAGAATTTTTAGGGTTAACGTTCAACTTATCCAATGTTCTCATGATTACGATTGCTAGTATCATCGTTCTTCTCATAGCGGTGCTGACTACTCGTGTTCTGGCTATTCGTCCGACAAAGGCGCAGAACTTCATGGAATGGATTGTTGATTTTGTTCGAAATATCATAGGTAGTTCGATGGACATGAAAACAGGAGCCCCATTTCTAGCGCTTGGCGTTACATTACTCATGTACATATTTGTTTCAAACATGCTTGGACTGCCATTCTCGATTACGGTCGATCACAACTTATGGTGGAAATCACCAACTGCTGATCCTGCAATCACAATGACACTAGCGGTTATGGTCATGGGATTGACACACTACTATGGTGTTAAAGCAAAAGGAGTCAAGGAATATACAAAAGACTACTTTAGACCAATCCCACTTTTAGTACCGCTGAAAATTATTGAAGAATTTGCAAACACATTAACACTTGGTTTGCGTCTTTATGGAAATATTTTCGCTGGAGAGATTCTTCTTGGTTTACTTGCAGGACTTGCGACTAATTTCTATTCGCAAAACCTTGCACTAGGTATCATTGGTACATTAGGTGCCATCGTGCCGATGATTGTATGGCAGGCATTCAGTTTGTTTGTCGGAACCATCCAGGCATTTATCTTCACCATGCTGACAATGGTGTATATCTCCCATAAAGTCAGCGACGAACACTAAAAAATTGAGAGTCCAAAAAGGACGTTATTTTAAAGGAGGAGCTTTTTAATGAATTTAATAGCAGCAGCAATTGCAATCGGTTTAGGAGCACTAGGAGCAGGTATTGGTAACGGTCTAATCGTATCTAAAACAGTAGAAGGAATCGCTCGTCAGCCAGAAGCTGGTAGAGAACTAAGAACTCTTATGTTCATCGGGGTAGCTTTAGTTGAGGCACTTCCAATTATCGCTGTCGTTATCGCATTCTTGGCATTCTTTGGTTAATATGTGAGAAGCGTTCTAATATGAATTTTAATGGCGAAGATCAGATTAGTTCGAAACTTCGCCATTCCTTTATGTTTTGTTTCTTAACATATTATTTAAAGAAGGGAGTTGCCGTACTAAATGTCTCAGTTACCAGTAGTTTTAGGAGCAGGTCTAAACACCGGAGATATCATATTCCAGCTGATCGCTATGCTCATCCTGCTTGCACTTTTAAAGAAATTTGCGCTTAAGCCTTTATTAGGGATTATGAAACAGCGTGAAGATTATATAGGAAATGAAATTTCAAGTGCTGAAGAAAAGCACGTTCAAGCTGAAAAGCTTCTTGAAGAACAACGTGTCTTATTGAAAGAAGCACGCGAAGAATCACATACACTCATCGAAAATGCGAAAAAGATTGGTGAGAAACAAAAAGAAGACATCATTCAAGCAGCACGTCAAGAATCAGAGCGCTTGAAAGAGTCTGCTAGAACTGAAATCGTGAAAGAAAAAGAACAAGCTGTGGCTGCACTGCGCGAGCAAGTTGCATCACTTTCTGTATTAATTGCTTCTAAAGTGATTGAAAAAGAACTTGATGAGCAAGCACAAGAGAAATTGATCCAAGAGTATCTTAAAGAGGCAGGCGAAAGCCGATGAGCGTGACTATTGTCTCTAAGCGTTACGCTTCTGCTCTTTTTGACATCGTTCTTGCTTCTTCGGCAGTAGACGAAACTGAAAAAGAGCTGAATGAGATCAAAAAAGTTCTCAAGGCTGACCAAGAATTAAATGACTTTCTTGTTCATCCGAAGATTACGGCAGACAAAAAGAAACATCTGATTGCAGAAGCTTTCAAAGGTGTTTCGACATATGTTTTGCACACAATGTATTTACTGATTGACCGTGGACGCACGAATATTTTTCCTGAAATGGCGTCTGAGTTTGTGAAACTTGCAAACCGTACGAAACAAATAGACGATGCGATCGTGTATTCAGTGAAACCGCTCAGCGGAGCTGAAATTCAATCTTTATCTGAAGTATTTGCCAAAAAAGCCGGAGTCACATCACTGCGTGTAGAAAACGTGATTGACAAGGATCTAATAGGCGGAGTGAAAATCCGTATCGGAAACCGCATTTATGACGGCAGTGTCAGCGGAAAGCTTTCCCGCATTGAACGTCAGCTTGCAGGCGAAAATCGTTAGAAGGGGTGAAACCTTAGTGAGTATCAAAGCTGAAGAGATTAGCGCGCTGATAAAGCAGCAAATCCAAAACTATCAATCTGAAATTGAAGTAAAAGATGTCGGTACAGTCATTCAAGTAGGGGACGGTATCGCGCGTGTACATGGCCTTGACAACATTATGGCAGGAGAGCTTGTTGAGTTCTCTAACGGTGTAATGGGTATGGCTCAAAACCTTGAGGAGTCTAACGTAGGTATCGTAATCTTAGGACCTTACAAAGATATCCGTGAAGGTGACGACGTAAAACGTACAGGTCGTATCATGGAGGTTCCAGTAGGAGAAGAGTTAATCGGACGTATTGTGAACCCACTTGGTCAGCCTGTTGATGGACTAGGTCCAATTTTAACAAGCAAAACACGTCCAATTGAAAGTGAAGCACCAGGCGTTATGGATCGTAAATCGGTACATGAGCCGCTTCAAACGGGAATTAAAGCAATTGATGCCTTGATTCCAATCGGACGCGGACAGCGTGAATTGATCATTGGGGACCGTCAAACAGGTAAAACATCTGTTGCAATCGATACGATCCTGAATCAAAAAGATCAAGACATGATCTGTATCTATGTAGCGATCGGACAAAAAGAATCAACTGTTCGTGGTGTTGTTGAAACACTTCGTAAGCATGGTGCGCTTGACTACACAATCGTTGTCACAGCTTCTGCATCACAGCCAGCTCCACTTCTTTACCTTGCTCCTTATGCAGGTGTAACGATGGGTGAGGAATTCATGTATAACGGCAAGCATGTGCTTGTTGTGTATGATGACCTTTCTAAACAAGCGGCAGCTTACCGTGAGCTTTCATTATTGCTTCGTCGTCCTCCAGGTCGTGAAGCATTCCCTGGTGATGTTTTCTATCTTCACTCTCGTTTATTAGAGCGTGCAGCGAAGCTTAGTGATGAAAAGGGTGGCGGTTCTATCACAGCATTGCCTTTCGTAGAAACGCAAGCTGGTGATATCTCTGCATATATCCCAACAAACGTTATCTCAATCACAGATGGACAGATCTTCTTACAATCTGACCTCTTCTTCTCAGGCGTACGTCCAGCGGTAAACGCAGGATTGTCTGTATCTCGTGTAGGTGGTTCTGCACAAATCAAAGCGATGAAAAAGGTAGCAGGTACACTTCGTCTGGATCTTGCTTCTTATCGTGAGCTTGAAGCATTCGCTCAGTTTGGATCTGATCTAGACCAAGCGACTCAAGCCAAATTAAACCGTGGTGCTAGAACAGTTGAAGTCTTAAAACAAGACTTGAACAAGCCGCTGAAAGTTGAAAAACAAGTAGCGATTCTTTATGCACTGACAAGAGGATACTTAGATGATGTAGCGATTGCTGATGTCAAACGCTTTGAAGCTGAGTTATTCATGTACATTGAAGAAAACCATAAAGACTTGTTTGACACAATCTCTCAAACAGGAAACATGCCTGCTGATGAAGAGTGGAAAGCAGCGATCGAAGGCTTTAAACGTACGTTTGCACCAAGCAACTAATTAGTAATCTTTCCGAGAGAAAAAGATTCTCTTTTTCTCTCTTTTCACGTAAATGAACACGGATTCCTGAAAAAAGGTGGTGAAATCTTTGGCCTCATTACGCGATATTAAGTCAAGGATCACGTCAACAAAAAAATCGAGTCAGATCACAAAAGCGATGCAAATGGTATCAGCTGCGAAACTGAATCGTGCTGAAAATAATGCGAAGTCCTTTGTTCCTTACATGGAGAAAATCCAAGAAGTCGTTGCGGCAATCGCAACTGGAACAAGTGCTAAGCACCCAATGCTTCTTTCAAGACCTGTTAAGAAAACAGGGTATCTCGTCATTACATCTGATCGAGGACTTGCAGGACCTTTTAACAGCTCGATTTTACGTGCCGCTTACCAAGCCATTCAATCTCGTCATCAATCTGCTGATGAATATGCGGTGATTGTGATTGGTAAAATCGGACGCGACTTCTTCAAAAAGCGTGGTATTCCAGTTATTTCTGAAGTAACAGGGCTTGGAGACGAAGTAGCGTTTGCTGATATTAAAGAATTAGCAAGCAGTACAGTGCAAATGTTCTCTGATGAAGCGTTTGATGAGCTTTACATGTTCTATAACCATTTCGTCAGTGCCATTTCACAAGAAGTAACAGAGAAAAAATTATTGCCGCTAACGGACCTTTCGGCCGCAGCAACACCAAATAAACGTTCCGCATCTTATGAGTTTGAGCCTTCTGAAGAAGAAATTCTTGAAGTTCTCCTTCCTCAATATGCAGAGAGTTTGATTTTCGGTGCGCTTCTTGACAGCAAAGCAAGTGAACATGCTGCAAGGATGACAGCAATGAAGAGTGCAACAGACAACGCAAAAGAATTGATCGACAGCCTGACACTCTCTTACAACCGTGCTCGTCAAGCAGCGATTACACAAGAGATTACAGAAATTGTCGGCGGAGCAGCTGCCTTAGAATAGAAATAATTGTCAGGAGGGAATGCAATGAAAACAGGACGCATCAGTCAGATCATGGGACCAGTCGTAGACGTTCGTTTTGAAGACGGTCACTTGCCTGAGATTTATAATGCGATCAAAGTTTCGCATAAAGCGGAAAGCGAAAGTGAAGTTGATATCGACTTAACTTTAGAAGTAGCACTACATTTAGGTGATGATACAGTGAGAACCATCGCAATGGCATCAACAGACGGTGTGAAGCGCGGTATGGAAGCTGTAGACCTTGGAAAACCAATTTCAGTACCAGTTGGTAACGTAACACTTGGACGTGTATTCAACGTACTGGGAGATAACATTGACTTAGATGAGCCACTTGGTGTGGAAGCGCAAAGAGACCCAATCCACAGACAAGCGCCTTCTTTTGATCAACTTTCTACAGAAGTTGAAATTCTTGAAACAGGTATCAAAGTTGTTGACCTTCTTGCTCCTTACATCAAAGGTGGAAAGATCGGTCTATTCGGTGGAGCCGGTGTTGGTAAAACCGTTCTGATTCAAGAATTGATCAACAACATCGCACAAGAACACGGCGGTATTTCTGTATTCGCTGGTGTTGGAGAGCGTACACGTGAAGGAAATGACCTTTACTACGAAATGAAAGATTCTGGCGTTATCGAAAAAACAGCGATGGTCTTCGGCCAAATGAACGAGCCACCAGGTGCACGTATGCGTGTAGCTCTAACTGGTTTGACAATGGCAGAGCATTTCCGTGATGAACAAGGTCAAGACGTATTGTTCTTCATCGATAACATTTATCGTTTTACACAAGCAGGTTCTGAAGTATCAGCCCTACTTGGACGTATGCCTTCAGCGGTAGGTTATCAGCCAACTCTTGCAACAGAAATGGGTCAGCTTCAAGAGCGTATCACGTCTACAAACGTAGGATCGGTTACATCGATTCAAGCGATCTATGTACCTGCGGATGACTATACAGATCCAGCTCCAGCTACAACGTTCGCTCACCTTGATGCAACGACAAACCTTGAGCGTAAGTTGACAGAGATGGGGATTTACCCAGCGGTAGATCCACTTGCTTCAACATCTCGTGCCCTTGCACCTGAGATTGTTGGCGAAGAGCATTATGCGATCGCGCGTGAAGTTCAGCAAACATTGCAGCGTTATAAAGAATTGCAAGATATCATTGCCATTTTAGGTATGGATGAATTATCTGAGGACGATAAGCTTGTGGTACACAGAGCTCGTCGTGTTCAATTCTTCCTATCTCAAAACTTCCACGTAGCAGAACAGTTCACTGGCCAAAAAGGTTCTTATGTGCCATTGCAAGAAACTGTTAAAGGCTTCAAGGAAATCTTATCTGGTAAATACGATCACCTTCCAGAAGATGCATTCCGCTTAGTCGGCCGCATTGAAGAAGTGGTTGAAAAAGCCAAAGAGATGGGTGTAGAGGCCTAATCTGGTCCTTAGGAGGGTAAAAGCATGAAGACCGTTCAAGTCAATATCGTTACTCCCGACGGCCCAGTGTATGAAGCGGATGTGGAAATGGTCAGTGTAAGAGCAGAAAGCGGTGAGCTTGGGATTTTAGCTGGCCACGTTCCAATGGTTGCTCCGCTAAAAATCGGTGCAGTTCGCTTAAAACATAGTGGATCAACTGAATTGGTTGCAGTAAGCGGTGGATTTGTTGAAGTTCGCCCTGAAAAAGTAACCATTCTTGCTCAGGCTGCTGAAACATCAGACAAAGTTGATGTAGATCGTGCAAAATCAGCGAAACAGCGTGCTGAAGAGCATTTGAACCACCCGAATGAAAGTGATGTACGCAGGGCGGAACTCGCATTAAAACGGGCATTAAACCGTTTAAATGTAGCAGGGAAATAAAACAGAAAATCCTTCTTATCATTGCGATAAGAAGGATTTTTTTAAGGATTACATGAGAGACTGATACATCGACACATACGGATGAGATGCTTGCTTTTCAAGATATAAATGCTCGCAAAAATGCGTACTATGCCACGTTTTATTGTTTCGGCGCAAGCCAAGGGTATATTGATGCGAAGAGTCCATATAAGGCCGCACGACCCAATCAGCATCTGAATGATGCTTGATGACAACCTCTCCCATGTACACACTCAACATCGCTTCCAATGCATCAATAGGCATTTTCCACTCAGCAAAAAGCTGCTGACGGAAGGCATCGAAGTATAATGACTCTAACTGATAAAGGCTTTCCTCTGAGTAATCCAAAGAAATGTTATGAAAATGACACAATTGTGCTAATTCTTCTAGCTGTGTCTGTCTATAATCAAAGTAGAAAGCAATGGCTTCCCATTCATGTTCAAATGAGGGAACCAGTTCTCCGTACAAATCAACAAAGTCAGGAAAAGAATCTTTCAAATATGATCAGCTCCTTCCACCGCAGTATATCATCTCCTTCGCATCAGAATAAGAGGGGATTCACTCTAAATGTAGCTCTTTTTTCCAAATGATTCATCTTTCCGATTTTGGAGGATATAATGAAAGGGAGTTTTCCTTTACAGAAATCAATAAAAGGAGGATTCAAGTGTATGGAAGACGTAGGACAACAAGCAATTGTCAGTATTGTGATCCACCTATTTTTTATTGCCATTACGTGGTGGGCATTGCTTGCGGTGAATATCGATCCACTGATTAAAAAAGGAAAAATTATTCAAGCTAGATTGCTCATGATGCTGATCACGATTGCTATTGCATCGGCAGTTAGCAATTTCTTCCTTGATTATTTAAATTTCTCCAGACAAATCCCTTATATGTTTTAACATAAAAGGTTTGGTCACTGCCTTCTGCGGGAACGTAAAAAGAAGTGTCAAAAATATGGCCTTTGATGACTTTTCCACGTATGCATTGATCTCCTTGCGGCAACACTTGTAGCAAGGGGGAATGACAAGTGAGAAAGTATTTAAAAGGTTGGCCATTATTTGCATTTATTCTTTTTTTTGTTCTGATGATTCAAGGTGTTCGGGCGGAAGAAACATCCACGCTCGCCCAAATAGCAGAAGGTATGAAAAACCAGCAAATCGAAGTAAGTGCATGGACGCTTCATGCCAAAACAAATATAGACATTTCATCCGAACAATTTTCAAAAAAAGTGAAACGTTTGAAAGACGAACTACGACAGTATGAGTGGACCGAAAAAAAAGAGAAACATGTCACCAAAGTCACAGGAATTTACAAAGATGAAAAAAATGATACATTATCGAAAATTTTACTCGTGAAGACCGACACAAAATCAAACCAAAAGTCGTATTTATTATATGAGCAAAAAGGTGCTCACCCACTGAATACCTGGGAGCATACATATGATCAGTTCGTACGTCATGCAAAAAGCATATTACAAGAAAAATTTGTGATTTTTACTTGTCTCGATGGTCATGTAAATGGTATGATGGATGTTGTTTTGCAAAAAAAAGCTGAAATGATAGCAAATGAATTTCAAGCAAAACCTGTTGAGTATCTCGTTGAGTCTAATTTTGTGTCGCTTTCCGCTTACACAGAGAAGTGGGAACAGTTCATTATGACTTCAAATGATAAAATGAATGTTCAAATTGCCATCAGAAGTTCGGAAATGAACGAAAATCATACGATTACGGTTGGCACACCAATCGTAACGACTGAATATTAATATAGAGAATTTGGGACGCGGAGGGGAAGACCTTGGAAAAAATCATCGTCCGCGGCGGTCAAAAGTTAAACGGCACAGTTAAAGTAGAAGGCGCAAAAAATGCCGTTTTACCAGTTATCGCTGCATCTTTGTTAGCAAGTACAGAAAAAAGCGTAATTTGTGATGTACCTACGCTCTCCGATGTATATACAATCAATGAAGTGTTACGTCATTTAGGAGCAGAAGTACATTTTGAAAATAACGAAGTATCAGTAGATGCATCTCATGCACTAGAAACTGAGGCTCCGTTTGAGTACGTCCGTAAAATGAGAGCATCTGTGCTCGTCATGGGACCACTTTTAGCTAGAACAGGTCATGCAAGAGTTGCATTACCTGGTGGTTGTGCGATTGGTTCAAGACCAATTGATCAGCATTTAAAAGGCTTTGAAGCAATGGGAGCTAAAATTCAAGTAGGTAATGGTTTCATCGAGGCTGAAGTAAATGGCCGTTTAAAAGGTGCAAAAATCTATTTGGATTTCCCAAGTGTAGGGGCAACTGAAAACATCATCATGGCAGCAGCACTGGCTGAAGGAACGACGATTTTAGAAAACGTAGCAAAAGAACCTGAAATTGTTGATTTGGCAAACTACATCAATGCCATGGGCGGTAAGGTTCGCGGTGCTGGAACTGGTACAATCAAAATCGAAGGTGTAGAAACACTTCACGGTGCAAAACACAACATCATCCCTGACCGAATTGAAGCTGGTACGTTTATGGTGGCAGCAGCCATTACTGAAGGAAATGTTCTTGTAAAAGGCGCTGTGCCTGAGCACATGACTTCACTTGTGGCAAAAATGGAAGAAATGGGTATTCAGATCATTGAAGAAGAAGAAGGTTTAAGAGTCATTGGACCATCTGAGCTCAAGCCAATCGATCTAAAAACAATGCCGCATCCTGGTTTCCCGACGGATATGCAATCTCAGATGATGGCGCTATTGCTTCGTGCGAACGGAACAAGCATGATCACAGAAACTGTGTTTGAAAATCGTTTTATGCATGCTGAAGAATTCCGCCGCATGAATGGCGATATTAAAATTGAGGGTCGCTCTGTGATAATCAATGGACCTGTTCAACTTCAAGGTGCTGAAGTGGCAGCGACTGATTTAAGAGCAGGAGCAGCACTTGTACTTGCTGGATTAGTGGCAGAAGGTCATACACGTGTCACTGAATTGAAGCATATTGACCGTGGATATGTGAACTTCCACCAAAAACTAGCAGCAATCGGTGCAGACATTGAAAGAGTAAATGATGAATCAGCAGATGTGACACAAGAACAAGTTGTATCAGATCTAAACGCATAATCATAAAAAGAAATCAGTGTGTCCATTTGGGCATGCTGATTTTTTTTAGAATCATAGACTGGTTGCATTTTCAAAAGCTTATCATTAGTGTATCCAATCATTTTAAATTTTATTCATACAGACGAACAGTAAATCAAATGATGAAGAGCACAAACATATCAGCAAAAGACTTGTCCAATGAATGAAAGAAGCTGTCATATTAGCTTGTCCTTGCCCATAGGATAAAAGAGATTCAATGACAAATGGGGGCAGCCAATATGAAACCAATGATATGGACAATCGCAGGAATTTGCATCATCATTTTAATGATTCCAACCTTACTCGTGTTGCCGACGTTCCAAGGAAAACCAGCAGCCAGCCAACACGTAGCAGCAGAACCATCAGTTAAAAAAGAAGTGAAAGGTTCAGTCAAATTGAAACAATCACCCGTCTCCATTCCCGTCTACCGTTCAGCGCATCAGCAGGTAGAAAACATCCCCTTAGAAGAGTATGTGATCGGTGTCGTCGCTTCTGAAATGCCAGCCGATTTTGAAATAGAGGCGCTCAAGGCACAGGCACTCGCCGCTAGAACGTATATCGTCAGACAAATGATCATTGATAAAACCGTCAAATCTCCACAGGGTTCTCTTGTAGATGACACTCAAATGTTCCAAGTGTACAAAAATAAACAGGAACTGAAGAAAATTTGGGGAAAAGCGTACAATTGGAAATTAAAAAAGGTTACAGAAGCGGTCGCCAGTACACAAGGGAAAGTACTGACGTATGACGAAAAACCAATTGATGCTTCCTTCTTTTCAACAAGTAATGGGAAAACCGAAAATGCAGAAGCTTATTGGAAAAATGAAATCCCTTATTTGAAAAGCGTCTCAAGCAAATGGGACGAAAAATCACCCAAATTCCAAAACAAGAAAACCATCACAGTGAGCGAATTTCAGCAAAAACTGGGTGTGACCCTTGGCCAGCAGCAGCTGGGAGAAATTGTAGAACGAACACCAGGCAATCAAGTAGCCAAAGCCGTCATTAACGGAAAAACATTGACGGGCAGAGACATTCGCGAATCACTAGGATTGCACTCTGCAGACTTTACATGGGAACGAAAGGGTCAGCAAATCGTGATTACGACAAAAGGGTATGGCCATGGTGTGGGCATGAGTCAGTATGGTGCACATTATATGGCACAGTCAGGCAAAAAAGTAGAGGCGATCGTGAAACATTATTATCAAGGGATAAAAATTGAATCAGCTGATCGCTTTTTGAACACATATATGGCTAAGAAATAAAAGCAAAGGTGCCTCAAAATGGGGGCATCTTTTTTTATGTGTGAAGAGGTTTGAACAGAATGTGACAAATTGCGACTTAAGGCGCACCTCAGGAAATCTTAAACATTTACATCCCGACAAGAACCGATGGCCGATACAAAGCCCCTCGAAAGAATGAGAAAACGAGGGTGACAAAAGAGTCATTAGGTGAAAATATCTAGACATCTGACAGAATTTTAGTGATTTTGATGAAAGAGAAAAAGGGATCGAGTCCTATACCATTCCAAGACAGAATATTTTACGATTAAGATGTTTCAATCAAATACATAAGGAGGAAGGAAAAGCATGTTGAAAAAAGTATTTACACTCGTAACCTTAGCTGTATTGACATTATCAATGTCAATCTCTTCACCAGTATTTGCAGAAGCAGCATCAGCCAAAAAACATAAGAAAGATGTAAGAGTGACGATCTTACTTGATGCAAGTGGAAGTATGGCAAGAAAAGTGGATGGAGAGCGCAAATTCGATTTAGCAAAACAAGAGGTATTTAAATTTGCTCAGTCTCTTCCGAAAGATGCTAAAATCCGTATGAGCTTGTTTGGGTCTGAAGGAAACAACAAAAACTCAGGTAAAGCTCAATCATGTGAAGTCATTAGAGGCGTTTATGGCGTTCAGCCTTATGAAAAGGATAGTTTCGAAAACTCTCTAAACGGTCTTGGACCAAATGGCTGGACACCGATTGCACGTGCTCTTGAAAGTGCAAAGCAAGCAGATAAGCAGCTTCATAAGGGAACAAAACACATTGTGTACTTAATTACTGATGGTGAAGAAACTTGTGGTGGAGATCCAGTGAAAGTAGCGAAAGAGCTTCATAACTCAAAAGGATCTACTGTAGTCAATGTGATTGGATTAGACTTTAACGATGGCTATGAAGGTCAATTGAAGCAAGTAGCTAAAGCTGGTAAAGGTCATTACTACCAAGCAAGCACAGGGAAAGAAATGGGTTCTATCCTTACAGCAGAATCATTAAAACTACACGAATAACTTGCTGAAGAAAAGGGAAACGATTGATTGATGCTTTCGTTTCTCTTTTTCTGTACAAATGAAAAAAAGGGAGATTTTTTAATGAAAAGAAATATTATATTAACCATTTTAGCGAGTCTTGTTCTGCTTCTTTCTTCACCAGCTCATGCTGTAACGAAAAAGGAGCCTGCTCATGTGGTGATTTTACTTGATTTAAGCGGAAGCATGGCACAATCGGTTGAAGGCGAAAAGAAAATCGATATCGCAAAACGCTCGATCCAAAGTTTCGCAAGTATTTTATCAGAAGATACACAAGTCTTGCTTCGTGTTTTTGGTCATGAAGGAACGAATAAAAATGCAGGAAAAGCCGTTTCTTGTGCAAGTTCCGAAGCAGTTTATGGATTTGGAACATATGAGCAAGCAACCTTTCAACAAGCGCTAAATGTGTATGGTCCAACAGGATGGACACCACTTGCCAAAGCATTAACTGATACGAAACAAGATTTTGAAGATCACCAAGCTAAAGGAAAAAATATTGTATATGTTGTCAGCGATGGTGAGGAAACATGTGGCGGAAGCCCATCACAAGCAGCGAAGCAATTACATGAAGAAGGTATTGACACAATCGTCAATATCATTGGCTTCGATGTAAATGAAAAAGAAGCAAAAAGTCTAAAATCTGTTGCCAAAGCTGGTGGTGGACAATATCAACCAGCAGCAAATGCAGAAGAATTGAATCATATTCTTCAAAAAGAAGCGAACTCTTTTGGTCAATAGGATGTGAATAGACAGCTGGGGAGAAACCCCCAGCTGTTTTTTCATTAAGGATCAATAAGGATCAATTTAAAGTCGTTTCCAATTCATCAATCCGTTTCTCCACGTAGTGCTGATCTTTTCTTGCATGAAAGGTTTCGGCTTTTTCTAATATTGCGGTGGTATTGTATTCTGGAATCTGGGAATAGCTTTCGTAAACCCCTTTTGGTATTAACACGTTTCCTTCAGGCCAATAAACTGCGATATTTCCACGTTTCAGTTCTCCGAATTGAGCAACTCCTTGGTAGGATCCATATTGATTAAAAAGGACAACGGGATCGCCTTCTTGGACGTAAAGCTCTTTCGCATCTTCTTCATTCATCAAGATAGAATGCCGCTTTCCACCATTAAAGGCATCCTTTTCACTGTAAATCATAGAGTTGAATTGCTTGCCTCGTCTTGTCGTGATATTGAAATGCCCCTCAGTTTTTCGGTATTGAGGTAGCTGTGCTGGGAGCAGGTGTCCTTTTCCATCCGGTGTTGGACACACCCCATCTTCGCAAAGCCATGCGCCACCCCATTGAAAGACATCCCCTTTATGACGCAAATGCTGGATCCCATCATAGTTCCGATTTGCGATGGCAATCTCACGGCGAATGTCTTCAGCATGGTCAAAATGAATCAGCTTCGCGTCTTCTGGGCGAACTCTTTTTGCTAGGTCAATATAAATGTCCCATTCAGCTCTAGCTTCTTCAATGCGAGGTCCTTCAATTTCCGGACTGAAATACACCATGCGTTCCGTACTGGTTGATGTACCGCCGCCTGGCTGTTCATATCTTGTCATTGCAGGCAGAACAATCACAGTCTCTTCTGCTTCTACCAGTGTAGAGGTGTTCAAAATAATATCTTGATGGACACGGAGTTCAAGTTCGGATAGTGCTTTTTCAATCGCTTCAGGATTTGGCATCGTTTCTAAAAAGTTTCCACCGCTAGTAAACAGCACCTTCAGCTTTTGCGGGTGTTCTTTTGGAAGAGCCATTTTTTCAAATGATTGCCCAATCGTGTCACCATGCCATTTTGGAATATCAAATCCCCATATCTTCTCGATTCTTTTAATATTCTCTTCATCAAAATCACTGCCGGGCAATACGAATGGATCGGCACCCATTTCGCCTGAGCCTTGGACACCGCTATGGCCACGAATAGGCATAACGCCACAATGTTTTCTGCCAATAAATCCGCGTAACATGGCAAGGTTTGCGACTTGAGATATATTATCAGTTGCAAAGCGATGCTGAGTGAGACCCATACTCCAAATAAACACCCCTGAATTGGCATTGGCAAGCAGTACAGCGAATTCCTTCATTCTTTCTTTAGATAAGCCTGACGATGCTTCGAGATCCGACCATTTTAACTGAGTGACATGCTGCTTTACATCTTTTATGCCGATTGTATGCGCTTGGATAAATTCATGGTCAAGAGCGGAATGGGGCGCTTGCTCCTCCATATCAAACCAATGTTTGATGACACCATTCATAAACGCAATATCGCCGCCTATATTGACTTGATAAAAATCATCCGCTATTTTTGTGCCGAATAAAGCACTTTCTGGAATAGAAGGGACCCAATATTTTTCCATTGCAGGTTCTTTATATGGATTGATGACAATGATCTTGGTTCCTTTCTTTTTAGCGGCGTACATATATTTAGTCGAAACCGGCTGGTTGTTTGCTGCAACAGAGCCCCAAAATATCAATACATCTGTTCCAATCCAATCACTGTAATTACAGCTGGATGCACCTATACCAAGGGAGCGTTTAAGAGCGGTTTTGCTGGGTGAATGGCAAATACGAGAAGCATTATCAATATGATTTGTTCCAATAAATCGCGCAGCTTTCGCCGCAGTATAGTACACTTCATTTGTAATCCCTCTAGCCGTTAAATAGAAAGCAAGCTGACGTTTATCAATGGATTTGATTTTAGCGGCGATTTGATCTAATGCACTATCCCAAGAAATGCGTGTAAAGGCATTCTCACCTTTTTTTCGAATCAGGGGATAAGGAATACGCCCAAGTTTTCGAAGAGACGTGCTATCCATTTGTTTGAGCCGCTCAATATCTTCGAACCATTTTGGATCAATAGCTGGCATTGTGTTAAGCCGTAACACATTCAGTCTTGTAGTGCATATATGGGGTCCTGCTAGTGTTTGATCGTATAAACCTGATACACCAAGAGCACAGCCGTCACAAACGCCCTGAGTCAATATACGGTACGCATAGGGGAGATTATCTTTGTTCTCCCATGCCACTTTCATCGTGTCTCGAATGTGTTTCGGTTTTACTTTTCCGAGCCCCATAGGAGCAAAAGAGGCCCATAGCTTTGGTGAGGGTTTTTTGTTGAGTTTAATAGGCCCCTTGTGTTTTGTTTTTCCCATGATATCGTCACCCTCCTATCATTTTGTAAAACGTTTTCATATCTAAAAATTACCTGTAGATTGTCATTCTGTCAAATTCATATTAAGAGCGGACCGTGACAGAAGAAGGAGCAGTAAGATTTGATTCACGAAGTTGTTTAATATCCTTCCGAATGAGAAGAGATATGATAAACGCAATGAAAAATAGGCCAGAGAAGACCATGAGACTTTGTGTGTAATTGCCTGTAATGTCACGAATAAAGGAGGAAAATAAAGGTCCTGCTAAACCAGCAGCGGCCCAAGCGGTGAGAATATAACCGTGTATGGCACCTAGCTGCTTCGTACCAAATAAATCTCCGATATAGGCTGGAATTGAAGCAAACCCTCCTCCGTAGCACGTATAAATGATCGCCATCACGATTGAAAAGATGAGCGGTTCTTTTAAGTAGGGAAGTAAGGGAAAAGCAATGAGCTGTATAGTAAAGAAAATCGTATACGTATTTGGCCTTCCGATATAATCAGAGAAGGATGCCCATCCGATCCGTCCTAGCCCATTAAAAGCACCTAAAATTCCAACAAGAGTAGCTGCTGCACCCGCCGTGAAACCAACACTTTCTTGAGCAAGCGGTGATGCTACAGAAATAATAGCAATTCCGCATGTGATATTAATAAAGAGCATAACCCACAAATAATAAAAACGCCGTGTTTTAATGGCTTCATTTGCGGTGAGCTGTGATAAATCTTGAGGAATTTTCCTTTGGCTTGTTTTTAGCACGTTAAATTGTTTGACATCATCAGGTGTTGGTGGTGATAAATAAAGAGATGAAACGACCATGATGATAAAATAAGAGATTCCGAGAATATAGAAGGTATTTGCAATATCAACTTTTTCAATGAGAAATTGAATAATGGGACTGCAAATCAGAGAAGCAAATCCAAAACCCATAATGGCTAAACCCGTTGCGAGTCCTCTTCGATCTGGAAACCATTTGACTAATGTTGATACTGGAGCAATATAACCTACACCTAATCCGATTCCAGCGAGTACACCATAAAATAAATAGAGGAGAGGTAATGAAGACATGTGGACAGCAAACCCTGATCCAGTCATCCCAATGCCGAAGAAAATAGCTGAGAAGAGCCCTGATGCCCTCGGCCCATACTTTTCAACGAAATGCCCCATAAAGGCAGCTGATAAACCTAAAAATAAAATAGCGATGCTAAATGTCAGGCTTATTTCTGTTAATGACCATTGAAAGGTTTGATGTAAAGGATTCGTAAAAACACTCCATGCATAAACAGATCCGATAGATAAATGAATCCCCACAGCACTTGTAGCGATCAGCCAACGATTTTTTGTTTTATTCATTGTGTTCCCTCCATATAAAGCAAACAAAAAGTTTGATAAGATAGAAATATGTTACATTTTTATGACTTTTTAAAATAATATCACAATTCGTCTGGTTCATATAACTAAATTTGTGTTGAAAGGAAGATCAGATCATGAATCCTTCTGTTAAAACGAAACGACGCATACACCAATATCGCAAAGGTCAAATGACATGTAAAACAGATGAAGTTGTAGAAGAATTCCCTTTAACCGTGCTGGTGAATGGTGAAGAGTTTGTCACACTCGTTTGTTCACCGGATCATTTGAAAGAATTGGTGATCGGTTTTTTAGCTTCAGAAGGAGTCATTCGATTTGAAAAAGAGATTAAAAGGTTTACAATAGATGAAAGTATGGGTTTTGCATATGTTGACTTACATCACACAACTCAGTTCCAATCCTCAGATTTTACAAAACGAGTGATCGGATCTTGCTGTGGGAAAGGAAGACATTTTTATTTTCTCCAAGATGTGAAGACGGCAAAAACAGCCATTGACCGAATCAGTATTTCTGCTGAAACTTGTATTCATTTAATGAAATGTTTACAGGAGGAAAGTCAGTTATTTCAACATACTGGTGGTGTCCATAATGCTGGACTGTGTGATACAGAAAAGCTATTCATCACTAGGACGGATATAGGACGGCATAATGCGTTGGATAAAATCTATGGATATTGTTTACTTCATAAAATCCCACTGAGAGATAAAATCCTTGTATTTAGCGGCCGGATATCATCTGAAGTTCTGTTGAAGGCAGCAAAATTAGGAGTATCAATCGTCATATCAAAATCAGCTCCTACTGAGTTAGCACTTAAAATGGCAGAAGAATTAAATATAACAACAGTTGGATTCGTAAGAGGAGAATCTTTTAATATCTATACTCATCATCAGCGTATTACAGAATAGGAGGCTAAGTATGGTCAGTATTTTGGATAAAAGACATCGACCATTGCGCGATTTAAGAATATCCGTAACAGATCGCTGTAATTTTAGATGTACGTACTGTATGCCTGCTGAAATCTTTGGACCAGATTATCCTTTTTTAGATAAAGAAGAGCTGCTTAGCTTCGAGGAAATTGAACGACTTGCTGCGCTTTTTGCAAAGGAATTAGGTGTGGTGAAATTACGTATTACAGGCGGTGAACCTTTAATGCGTAAAGATTTGCCCGTTTTGATAGAAAAACTCGCAAAAATTCCAGGTATTGAAGACATCGCGATGACAACCAATGGAACGCTGTTACCTTTGTACGCAGATAAGCTAAAGAAAGCAGGTTTGAATAGAGTCACCATTAGTTTAGATTCTTTAAATCCAGATCGTTTTAAGCAGATGAATGGAAGACACATCTCTATCCAAAAAGTATTTGATGGGATAGAGGCTGCAAAAAAAGCTGGACTTGCTATTAAGATCAATATGGTTGTCCAAAAAGGTGTGAATGATCAAGATATCTTACCAATGGCAGCCTATTTTAAAAAAGAAGGACACATTCTACGATTTATTGAATTCATGGATGTTGGCAATACGAATAAATGGAATCTCAAGCATGTATTGACGAAAAAAGAGATTATGGAGCTAATTCATTCAAAATACCCTATCAAACCAGAACCTCCTCGATATCAAGGGGAAGTAGCCAAGCGTTATTTTTATGAGGATGGGTCAGGAGAGATTGGCATTATTTCTTCCGTTTCAGATGCTTTTTGTGGATCGTGTAATAGAGCTAGACTATCTGCACGTGGCGAATTATTTACCTGTCTTTTTGCATCATCGGGTTTTGATCTGAGACGATTCATCCGTAATTCAGAAAATGATGAATACCTAGTGAACATATTGAAGGAACTTTGGTCAAACAGACAGGATCAATATTCAGCTGAGAGAGAGCAAAAGAAAGATCAGAAAAAAGTTGAGATGTCCTACATCGGTGGGTAATGACAACAAAGTATCATGATCATCGATTTTTGAAAAGAAGAGAAAATGCTATAATCACTGTTGAAAATCTTCTTTTAACATCAGGACAATCTTTCCTATAAGCTCGGTCCCATAAAAAAACAGCAGAGATTCTGCTGTTTTTTAAAATGCTATTTTGTACCTCAAAATTGACGGAGTAAGGATGAAAAAGAGATTTTTATTCATTTTGTCCTGCTTTACATTGACAGGAACTATGCTAAGATCAAATCAATCTTTACCAACTCGATTTTTTCACTCCTGGAATCTGTCCTTTATAGGCAAGCTCACGAAAAGCAATTCGAGACATTTTAAATTTTCTCAAGTAACCTCTAGGACGGCCAGTTAATTCACAGCGGTTTTTTAAGCGAGTGGGTGAAGAGTCTCTAGGTAGTTTCTGCAAAGCTTCATAGTCACCTTTTTCTTTTAGCTCTTTCCTTAATTGTGCATATTTCAAAACGAGCTGCTGCCGCTTTTTTTCTTTTGATATTTTTGATTTCTTTGCCATTTAAAACCCTCCTGGTTTAAGTGTGTATGTTCCATTGAAAGGGGTCTTCAAACGTTGTCCAATCTTGATCAAATTCTTCAGGTGTAAGTAAGCATTGATCTAGTGTACGAATAATATCTGCTTTAGGTAAATCTACACCGATAAAGACAAGTTTTGTATGTCGATCACCAAACTCTGCATCCCACTCATCTAGAATGTCTGGTTCCTGATTTAAGATCCGTGATCGTTCTTGCTCAGGCAAGGCAGCAATCCAGTATGCGATTGGTTCAATTGCCACAGATTTTCCGGCTTGTGAAATTAAAATGGTTAAATCATGATGTGTCGCTAGCCATGTAAATCCTTTCGCTCGAACGATTTGCTCTGGCATTTGATCTAACCATGCATTCAGTCTGCCAGTATGAAAAGGAAGCCTTCTTTCATAAACAAAAGATGAGATTTGGTATTCTTCTGTTTCAGGCGTATGCTGAGAGTGTCCAGCATTGATTTCTTTGATCCAGCCCGCAGAAGCACTAGATTTTTCAAAATCGAATAAACCAGTATTCAAAATATCACTAGGCTGTACGTTACCTTTAGAGGTTCTAATAATGGTTGCTTCTGGTTGAAGTTTAGTTAATACGTGCTCAAGCCGATCTAGTTCTGATGCTGATACAAGATCACATTTGTTGATAATGAGCACATCACAAAATTCAATTTGATCAATAAGTAAATCGGAAATCTCTCGTTCATCATCATCTGAAACTGCTTCTTTACGATCCAATAAACTTTCTCCTGACTGGAAATCTGTCCAGAAACGGTTTGCATCTACCACCGTTACCATCGTGTCTAATCTGCAAAAACGTGTCAAATCTATGCCCATTTCTTCATCAATGTAAGAGAAAGTTTGAGCGACAGGAATTGGTTCACTAATACCTGTAGATTCAATGACAATATAATCGATATTCCCAGCCTTACAAAGGCGTTCTACTTCAATTAATAAATCTTCTCTCAATGTGCAACAAATACAACCATTAGATAGTTCAACCAGTTTCTCATCTGATCGAGAGAGTTCGCCGCCTTGCTTAACTAATTCCGCATCAATGTTTATTTCACTCATGTCATTGACAATAACAGCTACTTTTAGGCCTTTACGATTCTGAAGAACATGATTTAATATCGTGGTTTTTCCAGCTCCTAAAAAGCCGCTTAAAACTGTGACAGGTATTCTTTTATCCATTTGTTTTAGTCCTTTTGAACATGCTCATTTTGTATGCCGCCTCACTTATATAGTAATGATTACGATTTAAATCTTAAAAATTATTTTGTTTCCCGATGAAGGGTGTATTTCTTTAATCGTGGAGAATATTTTTTTAACTCCAATCGGTCTGGATTCGTTCGTTTATTTTTTGTAGTGATATAGTTTCTGTCACCTGTTTCAGTACAGGCTAAGGTGATTTTCACGCGCATAATTGCTATAATCCTCCTTTATTTCGTAATGATTACGATTTGTATTTTAAAATGATAAAGGCTGATTGTCAAGTTTAGTATCAAGTCTATGCCAACTCAAATAAAAAAGGGGTATCGTATTTCATTGATACCCCTTTCTATTAATAAAAGTCACCAAGTTCTTCTTCGTAATAATCTTCGTACTGTTGGACATCGGTAGGGAGTTCTTGGAGGAAGGCTAGCCCGCCTAGTATAAACATCAAAACGATCGCGATGAATGAGAGAATAACGGCGGCAATACTTGAAATCGCAAACAGTGTTTGCATTTTCATCATCTTAGCATATTGTTCCAATAATTCTTCGTAAGAAGTATCAGGCGCTTGAATCAATTGTTCAGCTGCTTTCACGGATTTTTGGACATGTATTCCCATCATGATGAGAAAAACGCCAATGGCAGCAGGAAGAACAAGCCAAAACCCACTGAGGATGGATAGACCACCTGAAATATAGAGAAAGATGCTCCCAACCTTTCCCCACTTTGTTATTGAATGAAGAGATTGAATGATTTTCTCAGTTTGTTGCAATTGGGTTCACTCCTTTATGTATTCACTCTATATCATACTTGAGCAAGTAGTACTTTAGGAAGAGTGAATTGACCTTTTTTCTATCTTTCATTTACTTTTTATGGATAAATAAATTATTTTTGAATAAGAAAAAAGTAGCAATTACTACAATTCTAATCGATAAATTTTGTCATAAATAAGAAAAGTAGTTTGAAGTAATTAGAAAATTTATCAAAATATGTTGTTAGTTGTCTATTAATTGGTTATTATTGTATTGTATTACCATAAAAATTGGAAGGTGGAATTCATATGTTAGATCGAATTTTAAACAAAATGACCAATGTTCAACCTGCAGCTGCTAGATGTATTTTGCAAAGATTGGTAACTTCTTGCCAATCAGCACCAACTTGTTTCCTTCAAGGTGTTGGAACTTTCCGTTACTATGTGGATCGTGACACAGGTGAGATTTGTACTAGCCAAGAACGCGTTAAATGTGGCTGCTAAATCTAAGTATCTTATTTATTAGGGTGTGAACGCATGAGCATAACTCCAATTTCATTAGTAACAAATGCTATGCAGACGTCAAATAAGCGTCAAGCAGGCCATACATCAAATTCTTTTTTGACCCAAGCAGCGCAAATTGTTCAAGGCGACCATTCTCCAGAAGAGAGAAAGGCGTTATTTCAACAACTGACTTTAGTTCAGCAAGGAAAAGATTTAGAGCTTCATGTTTCTAAATTAAAGGAACTAGAGAAAGAGGTTCAAAAAGAGGGGTCTTCTTCTGTTACTGTGAATCAGCACGGTGATCAAGTTGACATTTCAAATGAAGCTCGCAGTGAGTTTGAACAAGCTGAGGAACAAACATCCGCTTCAAGCGAAGGTAATGAAATCGCTGCAGAGGAAAAAGGGAAGGATGTTCAGCCAAATTCACAATAATAAAAAATGAGGCATGTGTTTGATGCTCTTCACATGCCTCATTTATCTTTAGTTTGCAGCTAGTCTTGAATAAAGACCGTCTGGAAAAGGTGCTGCATATGAGATGGTATCATTTTCTTCTACCATGATGTAGAACGGAAACTCCTGAATTTGGAATGCGTTTATCAATTGTTCGTCTACCGGAATAATTCGCAAGTTTGTTTCGTGATCACGATATAATTCTTGGTCCTTTTTTTGCCCGTTTTTCAACAAAATACTCAATGAAACGTTTAGTTTACGCTGCTTTTTTGTTTCTAGGAATTGTTCGAGTGATGGAATGCAGTGCGGACATGCTGTGTCAGTGAAGATCAGTAATTGTTGTGTACGATTTGTTTGCAGCAGATCATTCATGTGAATGGGTGATGGCTGTTCGAGAAGTGGATGCGCAAGTTTCTGCCCCACGTGTTCTATAGGTAAGATGATAAGCTGCATCTGTTGTTTTAAATAGATGATAATTCCAGCCGTTAATAGAAGACTGCAAATCATAAGAGCGAGCTGTAAAAGAAAAATTGAATTCATCGTATATCGTCCTCTCAAAGTGAAGTTACGCAAAGCTATCATATTACAAATATCAAAAATATGTCAATTATACTAAATGGTGTAAGGTGGAGCATCTCATGAGTACAGTGAACCATTGTTTATATGCAATCTCCTATACTTGGAAAAAAAGTCGTTCTTATCTTCTTTTAACTTTGTTCATTCAAGTGATCGTTGGTTTTATGCCTTTGGCTAGTGTCTGGATTATTCAAACTTTGATTAATGAAATTATTTTATTTATGACGTCTTCAGGTGACATCCAAAAGGTTTTGTGGTTATTTGGACTGCAAATGGTCATTGTGATTTTAGGATATGGGCTTCAATTCATTCTTCAGCTTAGTCAACAGAAAGCTACAAATCTTATTGGTCTGCATTTGAAAGGTGAATTGCTTCAAAAAGCGATAAGACTGCCGTTTATTACGTTTGAGCACCCGTCCTTTTACAATGAAAGTCAACGTGTGATGAACAGTCATCAGCATGTTCTCAGTATGGTGAGAAGTATTTTTACAATGATGAGCGCGTTGATTACTGTTGTATCACTTCTTATCTATATGATCGGTATTCATTGGGGCTTAGCGGTCATATTGTTCTTGTTTACCTTGCCTGTATTATGGATTGAACTTTTCTTTGGAGGCGCACGTTATCGATTAAATCGTTTGTTAACGGCTAATGATCGAAGAGAAATGTATGTATCTGATCTCGTCGCGCAGCGAGATTCTTTAAAGGAAGTTCGTTTATATGGAATAGGGAATTATCTTCTTCAAAAGTGGAGAGGTCACTACGTTAAAAGTGCAGATGAAAAATATAATTTGCTGAAACGCCAAGTGCGCTGGGAGATGGCAGGCGGGTTGCTCATGACATTGGCCTATGTGTGCTGTGGTTTATTGATTGTCTTTCTTATTTTTCAAAAAAAATTAGCAGCGGGTACGTTTGTTGCAGTGCTGCAAGCTGTACAAAACATTCAAAGTGGGTTTCAAGATTTAACGAGGGAATGTTCTAGTTTATATGAAACAAGCCTATATATTGATGAAATGAGAGCTTTTCAAAAGAGAGAAGAGGAAATGCATGAACAGACAGAAGAGGCAGCGTCGCTTCAGGGAATTGAGCATATCCAGTCCATTACATTAGACAATCTCTCTTTTACTTATCCGAATATGAAAAAACCAGCGATTGAGCATATTCATTTTCATATGAATAAAGGTGAACGAATTGCATTAGTAGGTGATAATGGGTCCGGTAAAACCACTTTAATCAAATGTTTAACCGGCTTATATGATCCAGATCAACAGAATATGCACAAAGTCAATGGAGAGGATATTTCCACCATCCATAAAAAGACCTATCATGCGAGAATGGCTGTTCTTTTTCAAGATTTTATGAAGTACGAATTCACTGTGAGAGAAAACATAGGGTTTGGCCGTATTGATGATATAGAAGAGGAAGAGCGGTTGATTTCAGCCGCCCGTCAAGCAGGTATAGAGAAAAGAATTAATGAAATGGAAGACACATATGATGCGCAGCTAGGTCGTTTTTTTGAAGAGGGACATGAATTGTCTGGCGGACAATGGCAAAAGCTTGCGATGGCGAGAACCTTCTTTAGAGAAAGTGATTTTATTATTTTAGATGAACCGACCTCTGCTCTCGATCCATTGTCGGAGATCTCACTCATTCGAAAGTTGTTCGATCATACGCAGGATCAAGGTGTTTTGTTTATTACACATCGTATGGGAGCGGCCCGCTTAGCAGACCGTATCATCGTCATGAAAGATGGTGCTTTTATTGAAGAGGGTAACCATGATGAACTGATGGCATTACACGGAGAGTACAGAAGGCTATACGAGGCACAATCTCAACTATTTCAACAAAAGGAGATGGTGTAAGGTGAGTGTCTTTTATTTCATAGGCGTCTATTTACTAGGAATCATTTTTGCAGGTGCATCGCTGGATAAAGCAAGGAAACAGAAGGCACATGTTCAGCAGATCAATGCTTATCGGCTGCTGCCGCCTTCTTTCGCGGCACCCATGTTTTATGTGTTTTTGTTGATTGAGTTGGTTTGTACGATTCATTTGTTTATATGGAACATGTCTATCCTGCCTGCAATTGGCCTTACAGCCCTGTTATGTATTTATACTGGAGCGGTTACGTTCAATTTAATTAGGGGGCATCGTGATATTTCGTGCGGTTGTGGAGGGTTACTGGAAAACGATCGCCTGCATTGGGGGATTGTGATTCGTAATCTGCTGATGCTTACTCTTGTGGCTGGGTTATTTTATGTACATCCTAGTGTTGAAATGATTTCATTGCGGTTGAAAATGATTTGTTTTCTCATTGCAGCGGCTGTCTGTTTGATCATAGCGGTCAGCCAAGAAATTGTGCTATTAAAGCGAAAGTGGATCGACTCATTCCAGATTGCAGATGGATCAATTATAGAAGGAGATAAAATGAAATGACAGATATTTTATTAATCATTGTGTTATTAATTGTCATTGCCCAGCTGGCTGTCGTGTTTTTGCTTGCCCGTTTTATCGGGAGATTTATGAATAAAATAAAGTCCCTTGATGGAATTGAATTGAAGGAAGCGGATATTGGTGACCCGGCTCCGTTATTTCGCAGTTATTCGCATGTAGGTGAAAAGGTGATCTTGAAGGAGTATTTGCAAAATGGGCGAGCTGTGATGCTGTTATTTGTGAATTCTACTTGCATGACTTGTAAAAGTATTTTGTCTGATGTGCAGCCTCAAACTTCACATGATGATGCTCATGTGATTGTTATTAATGGAGATGAACAAGCCGATGATGCCTCACTTCTTCAATTGCTGCCGGAGCAAGCTGTTTATATGCGCTCATCACAAATTATGGAGTTGTATGGAGTAACAGTTGTTCCGCAAGCGCTTCTGATTGATGAACATGGTATCATTCTGAAAAGAAAATCGCTTCAAAATGCGAAGCAATTTGAGCAGTTGGTGCATGCTTCATAAAAAAGCGTCTCTTTCTTCAAGAGACGCTCCAGCGTGTAGACAAACCCTCGCATTCTTTGTCAGTCCTGCGTGCTGGTGCTCACGAATGTCAAATTCGCTCCGCGCCAGTACTCGTCCTTCCTAGACTGCAAAGGTTTTCTATCACGCTGAAAAGAAGACAAAGGGCTAAAATCAAGTTCATTTTAGCCCTTTGTCAACAATCTAAAGCGTCTCTTTCTTCAAGAGACGCTCCGTTCATAATTCTTTTCCTAAAATATCTAAGTCGTACCGATTGCCGTCCATTTCCGCGATGCGTGGCAAATGTCCCCAAGTCTCAAAGCCGTGCTTCTTAAATAATTTGATGCTGGCTTCGTTGTGGCCGAAAATAAAGGCAAGTAACGTTCGGATGCCTAATGAGGGTGCCAATTCAAGCGCCTCTTGTAAGAACAATGACCCTAAACCTTTTCCTCGATAGTTTTGGTTCAAATAAATACTCATTTCAACAGTACCGTTGTATGCAGGTCTGCCGTAAAACGTTTCAAAACTGAGCCAGCCGTAGATATTTCCTTCCTCATCTGTTTTCACATAGAGAGGACGTTTCTCTGAATGATTCAAAAACCACTGACGGCGGTCTTCTACTGTAACAGGTTCTGTATCGGCCGTTACTTCTCTTGAAGCAATCGTAGAATTGTAGATATCGACGATCTCTTTGAGGTCATCTTCTGTTGCCATGCGGTTGAAAGTTTTCACCATATGTACCCCCATCTTTTTTCATTCATCATACATATTATTGATGCGATTGCGCAAAATAAAAAGAAAAATGATTTCGTGTGTATATATTTTTTGAAAAGTGTTCAGAATGTTGCTGAGGTGATGAAAAATGAGAGAGGAAGAAAAGAAACGTACTTCCAAAATCACAAAAGTTCAGCAATTTTTCCGTAAGCGCTGGGTATTCCCTGCTATTTACTTGGTCAGCGCAGCGGTCGTGTTAACAGCCGTTCTTTGGTATCAAGCTGTATCGAAAGATGTGAAAGACCAACTATCTGATGGAAATCAAACAGGACAAGAACAGCGTGATGATGCCGTTGAAGTTGGAAAGCCAATTGAAAATGTCGCTATGCCGGTCCAGAATTCTGAGAATGTTTCTGTCGTGAAAAAGTTCTATGAAGCAGATGCTGATCAAAAAGAAAAAGAAGCAGCACTTGTAAACTATAATAACACCTATACCTTAAGCAAAGGTATTGATCTTGCAGATAAAGATGGCAAAGTGTTTGATGTCACAGCTGCTCTTAGTGGAACAGTCGTTCAGGCGAAAAAAGATCCAGTTCTCGGTCACGTTGTTGAAATTGAACATGAAGATGGATTGTCTACTGTTTATCAATCGTTGTCTCAAGTGAGTGTAAAAGAAGGCGATGAAGTAAAGCAGAATGATGTCATCGGTGCTTCTGGTAAGAATCTATATGGTGCTGAAAGCGGCAACCATGTTCACTTTGAAATTCGTATGGAAGGTTTAGCGCTTAATCCACTTAGCTTCATTGATAAGCCTGTTTCTTCCATTGAAAAAGCAGCGCAAGAAGTGACGGAAGAAGCAAAAGAACCTGCTCAGCCAAAAGTTGATGAAAAAACGAAGGAACCTGCTGCTGACGATAAGGCAAAAGAGCCGGCTGAAGAAAAATCTGAAGATAAGTCTGATGAGAAGGGGAAATCCTCTGATCAAGAAAAGTCTTCTGATTCCTCTAAAGACCGCAGTCAGTCAGAAGAAACAAAACAATCTTAATACCTTGCAGCCTCTGTGTATATGAATATGCAGAGGTTTTTTTCTGTCTTAAAAAATCCCCCGCACTCGGCGGAGGATGGATTATAAGGCGGCAGGTCCTTCTTCACCTGTCCGAATGTTGATTGTATTTTCTATCTCATATATAAAAATCTTCCCATCCCCTGGTTCTCCTGTACGAAGTACCTTTTGAGCCGTTTCCACGACCTGTTCAACAGGTACTTTGCTTAAAACGATTTCGATCTTTAAACGTTCGTACACATTGCTTTCCTTTTTGACGCCACGGTATAGTTCCGTATGTCCCTTTTGTAATCCGCAGCCGTGCACATTGGAAAAGGTAATCGAGGTGACACCAATCTTTCCAAGCTCCACCTTTAATGTTTCAAAATTAGCTGGACGTGTGACAATCTCCACTTTATACATTTTGCTCATAGAGACACCCCTTTTTCTTTAATCTTGATATGCTTTTTCGCCATGCATCGTTAAATCAAGACCGACTGATTCTTCTTCTTCAGTTGCGCGAATCTTGAAGAAGATGTTGACGACTTTGATGATCACGTATGTGACAACTGCAACAAAGACGTATGTGGCCACGATAGCGACAACTTGTTTCCAAAGTAAGCTTGGATCGCCGTAAAATAAGCCGTTGGCTCCGCCATCATTGACAGATGTAGTGGCGAAAAGGCCTGTAGCAATGCCTCCCCACGTACCGCCGATTCCGTGCAGACCGAATGCATCCAGTGCATCATCATAGCCGAACTTGGCTTTAAGTGAATAGACGCCCCAGAAACAAACGATTCCGCCGATGATTCCGATGATAATCGAAGCAAATGGTGTGACAAAACCTGCGGCAGGTGTAATCGCTACTAGGCCTGCAATGGCTCCAGAGATTGCACCTAGCATCGTTGGTTTTTTGTTGATCATCCATTCGACTAACAGCCAGCCGATGATTCCTGCAGCAGCTGCTGTATTCGTGTTAATAAAGGCATACATGGCGACACTGTCTAATGTGAGGGCACTTCCTACGTTAAACCCAAACCAGCCAAACCAAATCACAGCTCCGCCAAGAAGTGTGTAGATCAAGTTATGCGGAGAAGAACTTGCCGCTTCTTTTCGCTTCCCGAGAACAATGGCTACGACTAGACCAGCCACACCTGATGAAATGTGGACGACGTTTCCACCGGCGAAGTCAAGTGCTCCCATTTCGCCAATCCAGCCGCCACCCCATACCCAGTGAGCGACTGGAGCGTATACAAATGTGACCCAAAGGAGTGTAAACACGACCACCGCTGAGTAACGAATACGTTCAGCGAAGGCACCAGAGATAATGGCTGTTGTGAGGACAGCAAAGGTCATTTGGAACATCATGAACAATGAATGTGGAATCGTATCACTATATGAACCAGGTTCAAAGCCAACGCCTTTTAGTCCAACCCAGTCAAAGCCTCCGATCCATGCATTGCCTGGCGCAAAGGCCAGTGAATAGCCAAACACGATCCAGACGATAGAGACAATGGCTAGTGAGGTTAAGCTGTGCATTGTCGTACTTAACACGTTTTTACTTCTCACAAGTCCTCCATAGAATAAGGCTAAACCCGGTGTCATTAACCACACGAGTAGTGTGCAGAAGAACATAAATACTGTATCACCCATTTGCATGCTGCATTCCCCCGAATCATTCAGAATTAATAGATTTCTTAATTCTTCATTATAGAGAGAAAAGTCATATATAACATATTCGTGTAAGTTTATCTAACATGGTTTTTTGGTCATTATCAATATAAATGGATGAAAAGTTCGTAAAAAATGAGAATAAACGTGCATGAACGACGAAAAATAAAGGGCGTTTGACCTATAAAATCGAACTGAGAAACAATGTGGTTCGCTCCTCTTGAGGAGAATCAAATAATTCTGATGGGGTACCTTGTTCGACGATTCGTCCTTCATGCATATAAACAACTCGGTCAGCTACTTCTTTTGCGAAGCCCATTTCATGAGTGACGATGACCATTGTCATGCCTTCTTTGGCAAGACTTTTCATGGTATGCAGCACTTCGCCTACAAGCTCTGGGTCCAGCGCAGAAGTGGGCTCGTCAAATAACATGACATCGGGCTTCATGGCGAGAGCTCGTGCGATGGCAACGCGCTGTTTTTGACCGCCTGATAGCTTTGAAGGGTACACTTTTGCTTTATCCGCTAGTCCGACTTTCTCTAATAAGACATTGGCTTCAGTTATCGCTTGTGCTTTCTTTGTTTTTTTCACCATGACCGGTGCTTCGATGATGTTTTCAAGCACGGTTTTGTGCGGGAAGAGATTAAAATGCTGAAACACCATGCCTATTTTCTGCCTCATTTCGTTTAATTGATCTCGTTTTGGATGAACGGGACTGCCATCAATGATGATCTGACCGTCATTTTTTATTTCTAAAAAATTCATACAACGGAGCAAGGTGCTTTTCCCAGAGCCGCTTGCACCAATTAAGACGACGACATCATTTTCATATACAGTGAGGTCTATATCTTTTAAGACATGCAGTTCTCCAAAGTATTTATTCAGTTTTTCAACGCGAATGATCTCTTTTGATTCTGTCATGCTTCTCCTCCTAATGATCACTGACTGATAGTTTCTTCTCAACGGTTTGCACAGCGAATGTTAACAGCAGGACAAGAACTAAGTAATAGACAGCCACGACAAGTAAGTACGTCATGTTGTCAAAACTGTTGGAGCCTTGAGTGGTGGCTATGTTAAAGAGTTCATTGACGCTGATGAAGGCAGCAAGTGATGAATCTTTTAAGCCGATGATAAACTGATTGCCGAGAGGGGGAAGGGCGCGCCGCATCGCTTGCGGGAGAATGATACGTCTCATGGTTAGAAATCGCCCCATGCCAAGAGAACGTCCTGCTTCTTTTTGACCTTGATCGATTGATTGAATCGCCCCTCTGAATATTTCTGCTATATAGGCACCGTTATGGAAGGCAAGCGCAATAGAGGCTGCCCAAAAGTCGGGTATATTTAATTCTGTCAGCCCAAAATACAGGATAAAAATCTGCACAATGAGTGGTGTCCCGCGTACAAGGAAGATATAGGCATTTGCGATATAACCGAAAACGGCCACGCGGGATATTTTTAGTAAGGCAAAGAAAAGCCCGATGAACATGCCGATGAAAATACTGATGACAGTGAGTTGTAAGGTGAGCAGCATTCCTTCTAAGAAAACGCCTCTAGAATCAATCAGCGTTTGAAAAAAATGTGATAAGGTAGGCAAAACAATCATCTCCATTTGAAGAAAGTGCGCCTAGAGAAAGGCGCACAATCGTGGTTTTAATCCTGTTTGACGGTAATATCTTCGTCAAAATACTTTTCGCTAATTTGTCTTAATGTTCCGTCTTTTTTGAGTGCATCAATCGCATCGTTGATTTCTTTTATGAGCTCTTTATTGTCTTTAGAGACAGCAATTGCTTGCTCACTTTGCCCGAGTCTTTCTTGTGCTTCAATTTTTAGTTTCTTCTTCAAGGCTTCTGCACCTGTGGCAAAATCAGTGACGACTGCATCGTGTTTGCCATTGGCTAGTGCTTCTAAAGCGACAACATCACTGTCGTAATATTTCGGTTCCTGACCGCTATGTTCTTTGGCAATATCCGCATAAGACGAACCTTTAGAGACAGCGATTTCTTTGTTTTTTAAGTCATCTGCACTGTGAATGTCTGCGCCGGGTCTTGTGAAGATTTGCGGACCTGAGTAGTAATACGGTTGAGAAAAAAGGACGTGTTTTTTTCGTTCCTCGTTGATGGTATGACTTGCAATGGCGGCATCAAATTTACCTGCTTTGACGCCTTCGACGATGCCTGCGAATTTATATTTTTTCTGTACAGGCTCTAGGCCCATCTTGTCGCTAATCGCATTGCCGACATCAATATCAAAGCCAGACATCTGGTTTCCATCCATGTAACTGAATGGGTGGAATTCACCTGATGCTGCAAAAATAAATTTCCCATCCTCCAAAATCGGCGACCCTTTCGCTGTAGAATTACGTTTATCTCCGTTCCCATTTGTTTCATTTGAACCACACGAAGACAGAAGTAATACTGCAACCGAGAAAAGGGCTGGGACCCAAAACCGTCTTTTTTTAATAATAAGCTTCTCCTCCTTTTCAGCCGTTCTCCGTATAAGGAGAAAGTAGGCTTTTCAATATGTGTAGCATCTTACCATTTGTTCCTCATATTCTCAATTTTATATGCGCTTTTCCAACACTTGCCCTTTTTAAAATGTATGTCTTGCTTTTCGGAGAGAGAACTTGAATTGATCAGGGTAAAAAAGGGAAATGAATCTCATAATAACGAGGAGATAGACAAAGAACGTGTATGTCAAAAGAAGGGGGCGGGTGTATGATCAAATGGAAAAACAATCGAAAAGTCTTTTTAACGGCGATTGCTTTTGGAACGATGTTAAATCCATTGAATTCCTCAATGATTTCTTTAGCCTTGCATCAAATTCAGCATGAGTTCGGTTTGTCGTTTACGACGGTATCTTGGCTCATTTCAACCTTTTATTTGGCCAGTGCGGTCACGCAGCCGGTGAGTGGACGAATTGGAGATCATGTGATGAGCCGGAGAACCTTATTTTTATTTGGACTAGTTCTAGTGGCAGTCTCAGCCATTTGTGCGCCGTTTGCCCCGACTTTTGCGGTGCTGATTGTGATCCGGCTTCTACAGGCGATTGGAAGCAGTGCGATCTATCCTTCAGGTGTTGGACTGATTCGGGATCATGTGAAGGAACGACAAGCTTCTGCTTTAGCGGTATTGTCCATCTTTGCTTCAGCGATGACAGCACTCGGGCCGACACTTGGCGGGTTTTTGATGACGATCGGCAGCTGGCCGGCGATCTTTTTAGTGAATCTGCCATTCATATTGATCAGTTTTTTTCTAGGCCTTTCCTTGTTTCCTAAGGAGAAGAAGAAAAAATTGCGTATCGGAGACACTGTCCGAAAGCTTGATTTGCCAGGGATGTTTCTATTTACAGTTTGTATTGTCCTTTTGCTTTCTTTTTTATTATCACTATCTGATGGTATTCAGTATGTACAGGGCATTCTCTGTCTTGTGAGTGCGGGTGCTTTTATATGGTGGGAATATCAGGTGGATGAGCCATTTATCCAAATTCGGATGTTCAGGCAGGAGAAACGGCTTTCGCTTGTGTATGTGCAATTTATCATTTTGAATATTTTCTTCTATTGTCTCTTTTTTGGCTTGCCAAGTTATTTTCAGGATGAATTGGGCTGGCGTGTGGAGATGACAGGTCTCTTTATGCTTTGCATGTCTGGCGTGAGCATAATGGTCTCGCCGCTGACTGGCAAGTGGGTAGATCGCGGCGATGAACGGCACCCTGTTTTGGCAAGTGCTGTGCTGATGCTGGCCGGCGCTTCCGCAATGACTTTCTTTTTTATTCCTGCGCCATTCTGGGGGAAAGGACTGGTTCTTGCTTTGCTTGGACTCAGTTACGGGATTGGAAATGTTGCGCTTCAAGCTGCGATGTTAAAAGCGAGCCCTCAACAAATGATTGGCACGACCTCTGGGCTTTTTCAAACATGCAGGTACCTTGGTTCCATTCTGTCATCTGCCGTGCTTGGCATGCTGTTTGGTGAGGAAATTGCAGGTTCTCATTTTGAACAATTAGGCTGGACATTAATCATGATTTCCCTTGTTGGCATTAGCGTCAGCCTTTATTTTTCGAGTATGGTCAGAGGAAAACAAACAATGAAAAAAGCGGCTGGGATAAAGTAGAAGAGAGGTCTTCCATACTTTATCGCAAGCCGCTTAAGAGTTGGACAGGTCTGATCCTTGGTCCTTTTGCTTCCTTCTGAAAATTTTGCCCACAATGTTCTCGTAAAATGTCACGATACGGTCAATTGGAGAGTCAAAGAACTTCCATAATTTATTCATGATAAAGACAACCACAATCGATACGATCAAGCTGCCTAATACATCAAATGGATAATGATGACCGACCCAGATGCGGGAGAACCCTGTCAGTAATCCAAAAACAAGCAAAATATTGCCGAGTTTTTTATTACGGGATCGAATGGCTAGTGAAAGAGCCAGTGCACCTGTTGTGTGGTCACTTGGGAAGGAAGCGTCTGCTGAGTGCGGGATGAGTGTGTCGACTTTGTGCGCCACAAACGGCCGCTCTTCATAATAAAACAGCGTAATGGCAAAATTGACGATGAGTGCCACGATGCCTGTTACACCAGAAAAGAAGACATGCTTCTTAAATTTGTGATTACCTAAAAACCAGCAAATCAATAAGACGAGGGCATATACGAGAATGGCCTTTTTCGTAATGAAAATCATGGCCTGATCTAAAAACTCAGAATGATGAGCCATCCCGTGTATGACTTTAAACAATTCGTAATTCAAAACATCACCTATACTTTCGCTTAACGCCAACTATTTTTCAAAAGACCTATCTGTTCATTTGAAATATCCTATATTTTAGCATGTTTTCAGTGAAGTTTAAAACAGTATCCTATTCTGATAGGGAAACCTTTTGTGCTTTTGCTTCTTGCGGTTTTCGTTCGCTCCAATAAAAAACGCCCATGCTGAGTAACACGACAACGCCAGCAATGAGATATACATTTGAAAAATCTGTGAAGCTGACAAGCAGTCCGAAGACAAATGATCCAGCGGCAATCCCCGTATCATATAGGGTAAAGAAAGTTGCTGTGGCGTAGCCTGTACGGTGTGCTGGTGAGTGCTGTATCGCAAGTGTTTGTAGACATGGCACCAAAGAGCCGTAGCCAAGACCGATGACAGCGCCGGATAAAAGAAGCATGGTGGCTGTTTGGGTAGCGGTCAGCATCCATAAACCAATCGCAAAGAGAGCAATCGATGGATAGATCACAATATGAGGCCCGACTCGGTCAAACAGTCTGCCTGTAAATGGACGTGATCCAAGCATTGCAGCTGCAAAAACAATGAAGAAATAACTGCTTGCACCCATCAGGTGAAGTGAATTGGCATACACTGAAATAAATGAAATGATCGGCGAGTAACAGAAGGAGATAATGATTCCAACTGCTGCCGTTTTTAAAGCACCTTTTTCAAACAGGTGAGAAAAAGTGAATCGAAAGATGACACTTCCGCCGTTTTCAGGCTCTGGCTGTCTAATCAGCATCGTGAAAGCTGCACCGATAGAGACGATGATCGAAAAGAGAAGAAATAAAGAATGGAATCCTACTTTTCCGACTTGATTCAGTGCGATAAACGGACCGATAACCACAGCGAGGTTCATTGACATCACAAAGTATCCAAGACCCTCTCCTCGTTTATGTTTCGGAATCATATCAGCTGCAATAGCACTTGCTACGGTTGTCAAAATGCTGAAGAAGATTCCTTGTACGAAACGCAGCATGAGAAGTGTTTGGAATTGATCAATTGGAATGTATAAATAAGTGAGCAGGGCAAAAGCCGTTGAAGAAAAAATCGCCATGCGTTTCTTGCCGAATTTCTCAATAATGGCCCCTGAAAATGGTCTTGTCACAATTGCTGATAATAAGAAGACCGTCACAAGGAGGCCGCCCTGTGATTCTGTTCCATTTAATTCATCCATTGTGTAAATGGGGAGTAGTGTCAAAAGGGCATAAAAAGAGGTGAATGTAAATAAATTCACCAGGACAATCATGATAAAGTCTTTTGTCCAAATGCGTTCGTTCATGGTGTATGTCACTTCCTATTCAGTTGATAATTTGTGTAAAAGTGTATGGAGGAGTTGTTTTTCTTCGTAGGTAAAATCTGAAAGACATTCTTCTTCAAATTGTTCCATCGTCTGTTTGATTTTTTGAAACTTTGCTTTTGCATCGTCTGTCATGACGATGAGATTCTCACGTTTGTCTTTTCCTTGGACTCGTTTCACCCAGCCGTTTGCTTCTAGACGCGTCACGGTTCTGGTAATCGTCGGTGCTTCGACGTTCAAATAGGTCCAAATGTCTTTTTGCGTTTTAGGACCGAATGTATCCAAACAAAAAAGTACAGTCCACTGGGACATGTACAAGTCATAAGCAGCAAGCGCTTCGTTCGCTTTTTTAGACAGCAGCCGCGCGCTTTGATGTATTTGATGTAAACACTCTCTGTTTAACGTATCCATAGGCTCACCTTTATTCATTATTTATCTAGGTAAATAAATTCACCTTTCCTATTTTACGTGTTACACCGATGCTTGTAAAGTGAAAATTTTCGCCACTCGAAATGATTTTTTGTTTTGTCTTTTCTGATAAATCCCTTGTCCCATCTTCATTTTTAGCATATTCCCTATGCAATGCTAATACACTGTTACAAACCTGACAAAGAGAGTGTTTGAGGTGAGGGATCGTGTTTGGCATTTACTAACTAATGGATGAGAAATTAAGACGAACAAGCGCCGCTGAAAATGGATAATATTGATACGGATCTCATTTCACACTTCTCACATCCATTTTAGGGAGGTCGAGTGGTGTGCACGATTACATCAAAGAGCGAACAATCAAGATAGGAAAGTATATCGTGGAGACAAAGAAAACCGTTCGTGTAATTGCGAAAGAATTTGGAGTCTCTAAAAGTACTGTACACAAGGATCTAACAGAAAGACTGCCAGAAATTAATCCAGATCTGGCTAACGAAGTGAAGGAGATACTGGATTATCATAAATCAATCCGCCACCTGCGAGGGGGAGAAGCCACAAAGTTAAAGTATAAAAAAGAAGAAATTTTAGAAGGTGAGCCTGTAAAACAGTAAGCTTTAGTTCTTTGTTCATAAACATGATATATATATCTTCCTCTTATCGGTAGTTTCTAACCACAAATTTTGTAAAGACTTTTGTAAAGAAATATCTTTTTTTCTGCAAATTATGATAGAATATATAATTAGGGCAGAATGTGGTATTTGCTATGGAAACAGATTTTCAAGGAGGATATATATAGATGTTTGCTAGGGATATTGGAATTGATCTTGGTACTGCAAATGTACTGATTCATGTCAAAGGAAAAGGAATTGTGTTAAATGAACCATCTGTTGTCGCTCTTGATAAAAACAGCGGGAAAGTATTAGCTGTTGGAGAAGAAGCGAGACGTATGGTTGGACGTACGCCTGGGAATATTGTTGCGATTCGTCCATTAAAAGATGGCGTAATTGCTGATTTTGAAGTAACTGAAGCGATGCTCAAGCATTTTATTAACTCATTAAATGTGAAAGGGCTATTCTCTAAGCCGCGTATGCTCATCTGCTGCCCGACAAACATTACATCTGTTGAGCAGAAGGCGATCAAAGAAGCTGCTGAAAAAAGCGGCGGGAAGCATGTATTTCTTGAAGAAGAGCCAAAAGTAGCAGCTATTGGTGCTGGTATGGATATTTTTCAGCCAAGTGGAAACATGGTCGTAGATATTGGAGGCGGAACGACAGATATCGCTGTCATCTCAATGGGTGACATTGTAACCGCCTCTTCTATTAAAATGGCTGGAGACAAATTTGACTTGGAAATTCTAAACTACATTAAAAAAGAGTACAAGCTGTTGATCGGTGAGCGAACTGCAGAGGACATTAAGATCCAAGTTGCAACGGTATTCCCAGACGCACGTCACGAAGAGATCTCGATTCGTGGACGAGACATGGTGACAGGATTACCAAGAACGATTACCGTCACAAGCAAAGAAGTAGAAGAAGCATTACGTGAATCTGTATCTGCCATTGTTCAGGCTGCGAAACAAGTTCTTGAAAGAACACCACCTGAATTATCAGCTGATATCATTGACCGCGGCGTCATCATTACTGGTGGCGGAGCTCTTCTAAACGGGCTTGATCAATTGCTTGCAGAAGAGCTGAAAGTACCAGTTTTCGTTGCAGAAAATCCAATGGATTGTGTAGCAGTTGGTACTGGCGTGATGCTTGATAATATGGACAAGCTGCCAAAGCGTAAACTCAGCTAATGATTTCCCTCATTCTTTTTAGAAAGAATGGGGGATTTTTATTAAAGAAGCCTGCCAATATGCCGATATATTTCATAGAAGATTGTGTACTGATGATTTTAGGTCATGTGAAAGAATTTGAATGAGGTGAGCACGTGTTAAAAGGACTATACACCGCAACATCTGCCATGATCGCTCAAGAGCGGCGGACAGAAATGCTTTCAAATAATATCGCAAATGCGAATACTCCAGGCTATAAAGCAGATGAAGGGGCCATGCGCGCATTTCCAGAAATGCTGCTAAGCCGAATGGAATCAGGACGTTTCCAAACATCTTCAGGCAAAGGCTTTAGTATCCCACAGCAAACGGCGATTGGCGGAATTAATACGGGAACATACATGCAGGAATTGATTCCTCAATTTACACAAGGAACATTAAAAACAACGGATCAAACAACTGATATCGCATTAGTAGAAAATAATGTACCCATCAACCCGGAGACAAATCAAAAGTCAGCGCTTTTTTATGCTGTGAATACACCAGAAGGCGTTCGTTATACGAAAAGCAGTTCCATTACATTGAATGATCAAAATCAGTTGACGATCAATGGACGTGCCCTTCTTTCTGTGACGGGTCAGCCGATTACCGTTCAAAGTGAGAATTTCAAAGTGAACGCAGATGGAACTGTGAGTGAAAACGGACAAAACCTTGGACAAATTGATGTACGTGTTGCAATGGATACAAGAAACCTTGCGCGTGAAGGAAATGATTTATACCGTACAGTTGATAATCAGCCTCTTCCAAGTGCGGTCAATAACGGTCAAATGTCCTATACATTAAGCCAAGGTGTATCAGAGCTCTCGAACGTTGATGTGACGAAATCATATACAGAAATGACAACAGCCTACCGCGCATTTGAAACAAACCAAAAAGTGGTTCAGGCATATGATAAAAGTTTAGAAAAAGCAGTGAACGAAATCGGAAGAGTGTATTAATGAAAAAATGAAGAGAGAGGAGGATTCTCATGCTTAGAACGATGATCAATGCAGCTGTGTCAATGAACGAGGTGCAAAAACAGCTTGATATCATTAGTAATAACATCGCAAACAGTGAAACAACAGGGTATCGCGCGAAAAACACCCGTTTTTCAGAGCTGATCAGACAACAGTTTAATCAGGTAGATGAAAAAAATGAGCAGGTGGCAAACAGTCGTCTGACACCTGCTGGTATAAGGCTTGGAACTGGAACGATGGTCAATGCATCCATTAACTCATTGCAAGGGTCTATTAAAGAAACAGGCCGTGACCTTGATGTTGCATTTGGTGCGCCATCTCAGTATTTGCAGGTCAATGCTGGCGGTAACATCCGGTATACAAGAGATGGCTCTCTTTATTTACAGCCAGGAAATAATCCGAATCAAGTCCAGCTGGTGACAAGCGAAGGCCATCCGATTCTTGACGAAAACGGGAATGAGATTGTCTTAAATGCGAATTTCCGTGATATTTCTATTGATAAAAATGGCCGGCTTACAGCTATTTCTCGAGGCAATCAACCGAATCAGCAGGTGAATCTTGGGGTTGTTCAAGTGAATAATTCTTCAGCACTCATCTCTGAAGGAGAAAATTTGTTCTCAGTCGACGGCAACTATCAAGGCGCTTTAACGGCACTGAATGGGGCAAACCGTCAGGCCATTCAACTTCAGCAAGGTGCACTTGAAACGTCGAATGTAGACATGTCTAAAGAATTAACAGACCTCATGACAACACAGCGTTCGTATCAGATGAACTCAAGAACCATTACGATGGGCGATCAAATGCTAGGACTCATTAATACCATTCGATAATGAGCAGGCGGATGTCAGCCTCTCATGATAAAAAAGGCGGCTCGCTCAAAGTCGCCCTTTTTTTTATAAAAATCTGAGACATCTGCAAGCAGATCTTCAAGATCAATCCAGGCTTCTTTTCGTTCAAGACATGTGACGAGTGTAGCAATCTGTTCATCTGCCTTGGGCGTTTGGCTGTAGAGAAGGAATAAAATTTGGAACTTGATTCTTAATAGATCAAATTGGGCATCAACGGCTTCTTTTAGCCCTTTTTGAATATACTTCATTCCTTCATCAGTTAAATCCTCTTTAAAGCAGGAACGCACAGTTTCATAGAGACACGACACATAGGAGTGGGCAGATTTCCGGTATGCTGGGAGCCGAAGCGCTTTTTTAAAGTATTCTAGTGCTTCCTTATGACGATTCTGTCTCGACTTGATAAAACCAGCGTCATAATACACGATACCAAGCAGTTCTTGGTCATCAATCATTTTCACGTATTCGATAATTTCAATCAAAATAGCTTCTGCTTCTTCATATTTTTTTTGATCACTAAAGTTAAGGGCGAGCACAATTTTGCACCGATAAATGCTGTGGATATCCCCGTGCTTTGCAAAGATATCCATGGCTTTTTCAACATGTCGAATGGATAACAGTGAATAGCGGTTGTTATAATAAACACCACTTGTACGGAAATGAAACTCCGCTTCCTCTAGCTCATCGTCTAGCAGGGGCAGTTTTTCTTCTGCTTTTTCAAGATAGTGAATGGCATCATTTTGATCGCTCTTTAAAGATTCGTATAAACCGAGAAAAAAGTAAAAATAATATTGCAGTTGATCATTCATTTGATCTTTGTGGAGCATGAGTTCATGCTTCAGTTTTTCTAAGTCTTCTGTTTGGTTCATCCAGAGCTGGTGCCGAAAAAGCATAAGCTGATAATGTAAATGAAGCTCCTGTTTCTTTGACAATCTACGTTTATATTTGGTTAAGGACGTTTTGATCTCTTCAGCCTTCGAAAAATGTCGATGTTTTAGCATTGTATACCACGAATGGAGAAGTTTTTTAATGGATTTATCGCTTATAAAATTCATTTTTACCCTCTTATTCAATCAATGATGTAATATATATTACCATATTTGTGAAAAAACGATGAGTGTAGAGTGGATTATATTTCATGACAATAGGTAATGATAGATTCTATTTTTTACCATAAATGTGGGCTGAACATTGAAAAATGACAGCATTCATAATATACTTCAATAGGAATCAAATGAAGATTAGCGATATAGAAAAGAAGGAGAGATCAAGACATGCTTGATGCTCAGCAAATTCAAGACATTATTCCACACCGTTATCCATTTTTATTGGTTGACCGTATTTTAGAAGTTGATGGTGAGAAAAGAGCGGTTGGAATCAAAAATGTCACAGTAAATGAAGAATTTTTTAATGGCCATTTCCCAGGATACCCCGTCATGCCGGGTGTGCTTATTGTAGAAGCGCTTGCTCAAGTTTTTGGGGTCATCATGTTAGGTAAAGAAGAGAACAAAGGGAAAATTGGTTTGTTTGCAGGGATTGACAGCTGCCGATTCAAAAGACAGGTCAAGCCAGGCGATCAGCTACGTTTAGAGGTTGAAGTCACACGTCTTCGCGGTCCAGTTGCCAAAGGAAAAGCAGTTGCAACAGTAGATGGCGAAGTGGCATGTGAAGCAGAACTGACATTTTCTATCGGTCCGAAAGTATCGTAATGTGTCTGACGGTTCATCTTGTATGAACCGTTTTTTATATGGAAACATTCATCCAGAGCGGATGAGGACTTGCTTTTTTGACAAAAAAACGTCATATTAGACAAAAAAAGATGAAGGTGATAAAGAATGCTGAAAGAATTTAGAGAGTTTGCCGTCAAGGGGAATGTGATTGACCTGGCTGTCGGTGTCATCATCGGGGGAGCATTTGGCAAAATTGTCACTTCTCTTGTGAATGATTTAATTATGCCGCTTGTTGGTATTATTGTTGGGGGGCATGATTTTAGTGGATTGTCTATTAAAATCGGTTCTGCTCAAATTTTGTATGGAAGTTTCATTCAAACAGTGGTCGACTTCTTGATTATCTCCTTTTCCATTTTTATCTTTATTCGTTATTTAAATAAATTAAAACGGAAAAAGGTAGAGGAAGAGGAAGTGGTTGAAACGCCAGATCAAACGGAAGTGTTGTTAACCGAAATTAGAGATTTATTGAAAAATCAAAGCCAATCGAAAGATGTGCAATAGAAAAAGAGCGGCTCATCCCGCTCTCAGCGTGTAGACAAACCCTCGCATTCTTTGTCAGGGCTGGGCTCCGGTGCTCACGAATATTAAATTCGCTCTGCTCCGGTGCTCGCCCTTCCTAGACTTCAAAGGTTTTCTATCACGCTGAAAAGGAAGACAAAGGGCTAAAATAAAGTTCATTTTAGCCCTTTGTCAACCATCTAAGAGCGGCTCATCCCGCTCTTTTTTATGTGTTCTGTTTAAAAGCATCCAGCAGTTTTTCTCCTGATAGCCCCTCTTTGACGAGGTCTTTTAATACTTCTTCGGTTTCTGTTCTGTAACGATTTGTGATCATTTTACCGTCGAGTAATACAGATATGTTTTCTTCTAAGGCAACGATGTTTTTGACTTGGACCGATAGATGAACAGGGCGGTTGTTTTCTTTTGTAATCGTCACGAGAATCTTTACTTCTGTATGCTGCTGAAAGAGCACCTCAAACACTTGTCTATGCTTCTTTGGGATCAGTGCCTCGATCATCCAGTGATTTTCGCCATCTTCTTTATTAATGATTAAGCCGTCACGAAGGGGAATGCTGGACATTTTATCTTGCTTTGGATCAAGTTCGATTTTTAAATCAATCAGCCTAAAGGTTTTCATATTTATCACCTCACAAGCGTTCATTATTCGTAAGTATCATTATAGCATACAACATCTGTATAAATGAAACCGCTGCCTACTCAGAACTAGCTGCATATAAGTGAAAGGAGATGTTTTATGGAGTCCTATCAACTTCGAAACATACATATTGGTGAGGAAAAGGAAAGCAATGTGAGGGTCTATACATGGGGAGACATTCTCTCATTTTGTGATGTGTATATGGAAGAAGGGGAGTCCCTCACTTTTCAATACGTGACAGACGATCAAATGGACTGTTTCGAATTTCAATTGTCAATTCATGATGGAAGGCTTTGTTTTTATTGGTTTGCGTGGGACGGGTCTGACTATATTCACATGCCTTCTAGTAATTGGATTCATTCAGATGTTTTTTATCAATTTATGAAAAATAAGTATTTCGTCAAACAAAATAAGATGATGTTTTATACGCAAGCGGTAAAAAGTAAAAATGATTGAGGAAATAAAGAATTTGAAGAACGATTTTGTCATTTTCGTTTTTTGTCTCTTGTGCTATTTCTCAGTAGACTAGGGTTAGCTGAAAGGAAAGGAGGCAAAAGGCAAAGGTCTAGCATCTCGCGGCCCTCCTCTAGCTATAGCTGATAGACTTTGTCTTGTACACATATTCACTGCGTAATAGTAGAACCAAGGTTTCTTTGTATCAGTCATGTGTCCCCTGTGAATCCCCTTATGCGTATCCGGTCATGTAGCGTGACCGGGTACTCTTATATTCATTGATAAGCCGATCATCCCTTGCAAATAGTGGATACTCATTTCATAATGATGATGGATTTGATAAACGGAAGGTCAACTGAAAATGCAGGCAAAAAAGGAGAGACCGATGACAAACATTCAATTAATCGCAACGGATTTAGACGGAACTTTATTGAACAGTGAGCACAAAGTGAGTCAGGAAAACGAGCAGGCGTTAAAGGAAGCAGCGGCGAGTGGGATTGAGGTTGTCGTTTCAACAGGAAGAGCGTATTTTGATGTGAAATCTATTTTTGATCAGCTTGGGATGAATACGTGGGTCATCAGTGCAAATGGAGCTGTGATTCATGATCCAGAAGGTCAGGTATATCATTCGGCTGTTCTAGAAGAAGAAAAAGCAAAACACATCTTATCATGGCTTGAGGAGCGTGATTATTACTATGAAGTGTTTACGAATGAAGCCATTTACACACCAAACCGCGGCAGGGAGCTTCTGGCGATAGAAATGGACCGCTTAAAGAGTGCAAATCCAGAAACGGATCAGCGCGTTCTTGAGCAAGCGGCTGAAGTTCAATACAGCCAGTCAGGTTTTGCTTATATTGATACATATCAAGAATTGTTTCGTGAGGATCAGAATCTTTCGTTTTATAACATCTTAGGTTTCTCATTTTTTCAAGACAGATTGAAAGCCGGATGGGATGCGTTTGGACATGATTCTGAATTAACATTGGTTAGTTCGGCTGATCATAACTTTGAAATTGGAGCAAAGGAGGCGTCGAAAGGGCAGGCGTTAACCAGGCTGGCAGAAAAGCTCGGTATTCCATTAAGCCGAACAGCGGCTGTAGGAGACAGTTTAAATGATGAATCAATGATTCGGGCAGCTGGGGTTGGAATTGCAATGGGGAATGCGAGAAAGGATATAAAAGAATTAGCTGATCACGTCACGTTAACAAATGATGAACATGGTGTGGCACATATGATTCAACATCTTTTGAAATAATTGAATCGTATGTATTTGTATAAATGACATAGGATGAAGCGCATTCTACAAAAGAGGAATTCAGAACTACTTCTATTTACACCCGCTATGGAACATCATATAATTTAATTATGAATATAACCCGCTTGTAAGGAAGTTAAGGAGAGTAAACGAATGGCGCTGGAATCTTATAAGTCCGACAATCTGCATTTAATCAAGGAAGCCTTAGACTATACTCAGGTTGGCCTGACGGTGACGGACCCGTCTTTACCTGATAATCCTTTAATATATGTGAACAAGGGCTTTTTAGATATGACAGGCTATCAAGAAACCGAAGTAATAGGAAAGAACTGTCGTTTCCTTCAAGGAGATGAAACTGAACAGATTGCTCTCAAACAAATTAGGGCAGCCATTAAAAACAAAGAGGCTGTCACTGTACAGTTGAAAAACTATAAAAAATCTGGTCAAATGTTTTGGAACGAGTTAAGTGTGGCGCCTCTATGGATTGATGAAAATGAAGGGAAACGCCTTTATTTCGTTGGTCTGCAAAAGGATGTTACGAAAGAGAAGGAACAGCAAGAGCTTCTTGAGCAATCCATTGATGAAGTATTGAATATTTCTGTCCCGATTGTTCCGGTGAAGGATGGTATTTCTGTCCTGCCGATCATAGGTACGTTAACAGCGCCAAGATTTGATAAAATCATCTCAACAGTCTCCACTTATATCTCTCAATCCAAAGACGATTACTTTATTGTGGATCTGTCTGGTTTATTAGAGGTGGATTCATTTGTGGCAGATGCGATCTTTAAGCTGAATGATTTGATTTTAATGACTGGCACAGAACTGATCGTGACAGGTATTAAACCAAATCTTGCGATGAAAATGGGAGAAATGAGAGAGGACTTCCGTGAGTTGAACACGTATATGAATGTGAAATCTGCATTGAAAAAGCTGCAAATTTAAGCATTCCTTTAGATGAGATGAAATAAAGAGGACTTTTCATCAAGTTTGAGAAAAGTCCTCTTTTTGCTGTCATTACGAAGATTGAGCGGCTGCACTTAACGTGAATAAATCTTCTAGTTCGTTCGTTGACAGCTCTGTAATCCAGCTTTCACTTTGGATAATTTGATCATTTAACGTTTGTTTTGTTTCGAGCATTTGATCAATTTTTTCCTCTATCGTGCCGGTTGTGATCATCTTATGGACGTGAACAAACCGCTTTTGCCCGATGCGGTAAGCGCGGTCTGTTGCTTGGTTTTCTACAGCAGGATTCCACCATCTATCGTAGTGAATGACATGATTGGCGGCGGTTAAGTTTAGTCCGGTTCCTCCTGCTTTTAAAGAAAGAATTAAGATGTTGAACTCTTTTTTCTGGAAACGTTCCACCATTTTGTCCCGATCATGTTTTGATAAGCTCCCATTTAAAAATTGAACTGGTTCTCCAAACATCTTTTCGGCGAGCTGTTTGATCATGTTGCCCATTTCAATATACTGCGTAAAAATGAGACAGCTTTCTCCTTGTTCGTGTATGGCTTTTAACAGCTCTGCTAATTTATCCATTTTTAATGAACGCTTCAACAATTTCACATCTGTTCCGCTCTCTTTTAAATAAAGAGCAGGGTGATCGCAAATTTGTTTGAGTCTGCCAAGCATACTTAAAATGATGGCTTTCCGCTGCATCCCTGTTAATGAGGCCATATGTTCGAATGTATCTTTGACCAGCTGTTCATATAAAGATGCCTGCTCTGCAGATAGCGGGATGAATTCTTTTTCTTCTAGTTTCTCTGGCAGATTGAGTGCAACTTCTTCATCTTGTTTTGTTCGTCTTAATAAGAATGGCTTGATCAGCTGCTGCAGCTGTTGGATTCTTTTTTCTTCACGGTCTTTTTCAATCGGAAGGACGAACTTTTTATGAAAACTGGTCAGGCTGCCGAGATATCCTTTGTTCACGAAGTCGAAAATAGACCAAAGCTCTGTCAAGCGGTTCTCCATCGGTGTCCCGCTGAGGGCAATGTGGTGCTGTCCTTTTAATTGCCTAATGGCTCTCGATTGTTTCGTATGGGCATTTTTAATGTTCTGGGCTTCGTCTAAGCAAATGGTATTCCATTTGGCTGCTGTTAATTCATCACGGTCAGAATGTGAGAGACCATACGAAGTGAGGACGATATCTGTTGATTCGTACGCTTTTGTAAAGTTCTCACCTTGTGGACGTGACGGTCCATAATGCAGAGCGACATTCAAATGTGGTGCGAATGTTTCAAGCTCTCTTTGCCAGTTCCCTAATACGGAAGTCGGTGCAATGATGAGAGATGGAGCGGCGTCTTGTTGATGCTCCTTCAAATAGGTGAAATAAGCGATCATTTGAATCGTTTTTCCAAGTCCCATATCATCTGCTAAACAAGCCCCGAATCCATGAGACCTTAAGAACAGAAGCCAGTTGACACCGTGCTGCTGATACGGCCGCAGTGTGCCCTTAAAGGACTCACTCATCTCGTAGGATGGCAGCTCTTGTGTATCATTTAACTGATGAACAAGTCCTCGTAGTTGAGACGAAAGTTCAAATTGAATATGGGCAAAGGCCGAACTGTCTAGCAACTCAGGAATCGACTCAGAGGAGGCCTCTTGGTCTGCGAGTTCACGTGATAAAATATCCGACATATGAAGTCCTTCGTTCTCAGCGCGCTCCATCCATTTCTTCATTTGCTGGATAAAGGTCGGGTCGATTTTAATCCATTGTCCACGAATGTTGACAAGACGACGTTTACTTTGAACAAGCTCGTTGAACTCATCTTCTGTCAGCTCAATCCCGTTTGTGGCAAAGCGCCAATTAAAGTCCATAAGGGCATCCATTCCAACGTGCGATTCGCCTCGTGGTGTGGAGGAAATCCGTGCTTTTAGCATCATGGTGCTTTCTTTGACGATCTGCCACCATGATGGGAGCAGGATCTCAATCCCCATGTTCACAAGTGTTTCACTCGCTTCAGATAGGAAGAGCCACGCTTCTTCTTCTGACATGAGGGTGGTACCAGATGTAAATGAGAGCCAAGGGACAATCTGACCGAACCGCTCCAGCTCTCTGGTGATTTTTTCTTGAAACGGACGCCATGATTTTTTTAAAGAACGGATGCCTTCAAAGAAATGCAGATCACTGTTTTTCTTATCACGCAAAAACAATTCAATTTTCCAATCATCCCCGTCGAAATCAGGCTCATTTAAACGCAAGCCGACAGTGAAAGGCGTCTCATCATCAATCCAGCCGATCGTTTCCAAGAAATCCTGTTCATCTAAAAAATGTCCCTGGAAGGAGGAAAGAGCAGGCGATTGAGCAGTCATTCGGTTCCATTTGTGCTGCAAGGCATCATCATATTGAATGTAATCCTGTACGGCAAAGGAGAACCAATCAGCTGTGTAGCCATCTAACAGGCCTTCTTTGTCTTTAAAGCGAAGCATGCCTTTTGTCCATGCCTCGAAATCTGGGACAAAATCTTCATCCTCGATGAATTCGTAAATGGTTGAGGCTGTTTTCATAAGCGGCTCTGTTTCATCCGTTAACGTCACATGGCTGAAAGTATTGAATGAATTTTTCCCTAGCAATTCAACGGTCATCCAAGGACTTAACAGGAAGGCAGGTGTGCCAATAAAGCTCACATCTTCTAAGAATGTTCCGTAAAAAGATGATTCGTGCCATTGGAAAAGCTGCCTCTTCATTTCATTTAGCGGTACAGGCTGTCCGTCCTCTGCTTGCGCTGAAATGGTGAAAGAGAAATCTTCGGTTTGTTCTGCATGAATGACAATTTGTTTATGGCGTGTCATCAATTAATTTTCCTTTCTTCATTTCCTCTTGGAACGCACGCAGCCGTTTTGTTGAATCTTGCAGCTGCTGTACATATCTTTCCCACACCGCGGTTTTTTTCGTTTTATGATAAAGCGTACGCAGTTTTTTGAGCATTTTCACAGATTCCCGGTAAGCACTTCGATTCTTTTGATCGAGAAGCAGTGAGATTTCCCGGTGGTACGAAGGAATGAGTGCTTCAGGCTCTTCCTTTGCAATCTGTTTGATCAGTTCTTTCTCCAATTCACTGATGGAGAAACCAACGAGGCTGTGTATTTCAATCCATTCTGCATAGCGTTCTTGTGCATATAAGAGCTGACTATATTCAGTAAATGCATAAGGCATACAGATTTGGAGATAGCGTTCATACAAGAAATGATCTTTCGTCTGTTTAAAGTACGCGTCTAAATAAAAGAAGAAATCGCTGACGGCTCCACGCAGTTCTCTATAAGATAGGTCAAGCTGGCAATATTCTTCTAATACATATGTGATCTCTTGATACCAAAGTTTGAGACGCTTCCAGTCCTTGCGGTTTGTGAGATCCTTTAGCCAATTGAGCACATTCGGCAGCATATCTGCATTGAGCAATTTTAATTGCTGGAAGAGTCTTTCGTCTTCTTTTAGCAAATAATCCATATGCATCAGCCCAATGGTGCGTTCAACCGTTTGTTCCTGCTGTTGGGCGCTCTTGAGTAATTCTGTTTCTTTTTTGACCCATTTCCCTCTATTTAATATAGTTCCCCACATTTCCATAAAGACCGCAACTCGTTCATGCTGGAAAGGTCCGCTGATTTGAAGAAGTGTCCGAACGGCAGTTGGTGTGTTTTCAAGAAACGGATCGAGGGAAAAGGAAAGGGCGTATGTCCTCAAGTGATCCACTGAATCAAAAATGGTGTTCATGAGCTGTTCTACATATGGATTCATCGAATAAAAGTCTTTTTCGGCATCAAGACGGCCGAGATCGATTAGCTCATGGAGCCTTAACCACACATCGATGGACGTATGAATCGCATACAAACTCTTGAATTCAGGTGAAGTGGGTGCGTGTTTTTTCAGGATCGATAAATAGCCGTAATACAAATGCTGTGGCGTTTGCTGGTGCTTCGGTGTCCGTTTCAGCCAGAGGTGAAATTCCTCCTGGAAAAAATTCAGCCAGCTCTGAAGTGATTGTTCATCTGGGCGCTTCACTTGGAAGTGCTGACGAATGAGTTCTTTGCTGCGCTGTAATTCATCCTTCTCTGACCAATTTTCTGTAAAGCCGGTCACACTCTCTACTTGAGCGTATAGCGAAAAGAAGACAGCGAGGATGTGTTTACATAGTCCATCAGCTGGACATGAGCAGCTGCTTCTCACTGGAAACAGCACATGAAGGTGGACTCTTGCTGCCACGACATCATGTACATAAGCTGACCATTCGGTATCAGACTCTTGCTTGAGCCGATATACGCTGTCCTGTCTATAAGTAATCAATGCTTTTTTGATGAGTTGCTTGTTTTCATCTGTTGAAGGAAGAAGTTCTTTGATCTGTTCGGCTGTTTGTTTGATTTCTTCTTCGTTGATGTTGTGCTGAAGCATTTGATCCGCTCCTAACCAAGTAAAAGATTCCAATTCTTTTATTATAGCTCAATGGTGATTTATAAAAAAGTTTTTCATGAAAATGGTCATAAATTTCAAAAGCTGTCGAATGATGTATTAGAGTATTGCATAAACCAACCATACAGCATATAATAATGAAATTAGTGGAATCGAAAGGATACAGACATGGATAATAAGGGTTTAAATCAAGAAGAGTTTTTAAAGATTTTGATGTACGCTCATGATATTGGTGAAAATTCCAATGATGTCACAACAAAAGAAATGCTTGAAAATCTGATTGCTCATATTCGAAATGGTCTTGTTTCATAAAAGTAGCCCCCCTGCTCTCTCAGCAGGGGGTTTTTGTATGCTTTTATGAATGGAACGAAAATTCCCGGCATACGATGACATTACAAGCATAAGGAGTATGGGGAGCTGATGTGTCATGAAGATTGCGATTGCAGGCTGTGGGTATGTAGGGCTTGTCACAGGGGTGTGTTTAGCAGAGGCTGGACATGATGTGACATGTATGGATATTGACCGGCGGAAGGTCATGCAGCTGAAGCAAGGGAATCCTCCGATGTACGAGCCGGGATTAAAAGAACTGCTCAAACGGAATATGGAGCAAGGACGCATTCGTTTTCACATCAATGGAGCGTCAGCCTATTCGCAGGCTGACGTGTTAATGATTGCTGTCGGAACCCCGCAGCAGGCAGACGGTCAAGCTGATTTGCAGTATGTCTTTCAAGCGGCAAAGGAGATGGGCTTACAAGCAAAGCCAGGCGCAGTGCTTGTCGTGAAAAGTACAGTGCCTGTCGGAACGGGCGATCAAATTGATCATTTGATTCATCACGTGTTAGGTCGTAAGGAGCCATTATCTATTGCATCGAATCCAGAATTTTTACGAGAAGGGTCTGCCATCTCAGATACGCTGCGAGCGGATCGGCTGGTGATTGGAGCCGAAACGAAGAACGGATTAGATCAGCTAGAGTCTATGTATGCGGATTTCCACATTCCATTCGTGAGAACAGATCGGAAAAGCGCAGAGATGATCAAATACGCATCAAATGCATTTCTTGCCACAAAAATCAGCTTCATGAATGAAATTGCTTCGATTTGTGGAAAAACGGGAGCTGATGTTGAGAGAGTTGCAGAGGGGATGGGACTCGATCAGCGGATTGGTGCTTCGTTTCTTAGGGCAGGCATTGGTTACGGAGGTTCCTGTTTTCCGAAGGATACTAATGCCCTTGTCCAAATTGCAGGGCATGTGTCCCATGATTTTGAGCTATTGAAGGCTGTCATCAAAGTGAACAATGAGCAGCGAACAAGTTTTATTCGAAGTGTGAAGGAGCGGATGGGAGAAAACTTGGAAGGGAAGAGAATGGCTCTTCTTGGCCTTTCCTTTAAGCCGAATACAGATGATATGAGAGAGGCGCCGTCAATCCCAATCGCTCATCAGCTCCATCAATTAGGAGCGGAGATCGTAGCCTATGATCCTGCTGCCGCTCGCAATGCAGCTCAAGAACTGCCTGATCAAGTCCTTTTTGCTCAAACGATTGAAGAGGCGATCAAGGATGCTGATGCTGTCTGTATATTAACTGAGTGGGCGGATATTCAGTCCTTTCCACTTTCAGCTTATAAAGATTTCATGAGGCAGCCGATCATTTTTGATGGTCGGAATTGTCATACGCTTGAAGCGGCAGAAGTAGCTGGTGTCGAGTATCATTCTATTGGGCGCAGGTCTGTCTCTCCTATTTATATGTAATGAGAAAAACCGATAACTGCACGTGTTATCGGTTTTTGCATTAATGCGGAAGAATGAATCCGCCATATAAAAATGCAGCCACAATCAGAAAGGCAGGGTGCAATTTGAATTTGGTCATAAAGAAAAATGAAATGGCGGCAATGGCAAGTGATTGCGTCCAGCCAATGGCTTTCACGGCATCTCCACCAATTTCCCATGTTAATAAAAGCATCATCATCGCAATGACAGGCTGTACAGATAGGGTCATGCCTTTGACGACAGAAGATTGGCGAAAACGGTCAATGAGTTTTAGCAGTAAGATCAATCCGATCGCAGACGGCAGGACAGTCGCAAGCAGTGCAACGATAAAGCCTGGCCATCCCATGACATCATAGCCTACATAAGCCGCAATTTTCGTAGCGATTGGACCTGGAAGTGCGTTGGCTAATGCGAGCATATTGGAGAACCCTTCGTTCGTCATCCAATGAAAATGATTGACGATTTCTTCATAATTGAGCGGAATGGAGGCAGGTCCTCCGCCATACCCTAACAGATTGGATAAGAAGAATGCCCAGAATAAAAAGAGAATCAGCATCACGAAGACACTCCTTTCTCTTTATTTGTTCGAGTCCAGCGATCTTTCAGTTTGAAATGAAAGGCACCATAACATAAAAAGATGATGACAATGATTCCTGGATGAATCGAGAGTACTTGAAGACCGACAAATGCCAAAAGGAATAGGGCGATTCCGAAGATCATGCCGAAGCCCTTCAACGCTTTTTGTCCAAATTCATATGCCATCATTCCTAACAGAACGGCAATCACTGGTGTCACAGCACCTATCATATTTTGAATGATGACTGAAGAGCTTAAGACGCTGACAAGTGTAACAAGTGCCACCATAGCGAGACATGTCGGTAAAATATGTGCAGCTGTTGCAACAATGGCGCCAGATACACCTTTTAATCGATAGCCGAGGTATGCCGACATTTTCGTAGCAATCGGTCCGGGCAATGCGTTGGCGATGGCGAGTGTTTCTCCAAATTCGTCATCATTGATCCATTTGTATTTGACGACCGCTTCATGGCGAATGAGCGGGATCACAGAAGGTCCTCCGCCAAATCCCAGAATACCGGTTCGCACCATGGCGATCATGAGTTCAAGATATGATTGCAAGTGGTTCAACTCCTATCTACAATTTCATGCCCATTCGGCTTTTGTATCGTTTAATGAGCATTTGACAGTCCACACTGACGACGCCTTCAAGCGGGTACAGCTTCTTTGTCAGGAACGTCTCCATTTCCTGTTCATTTTGAAAAATGCCATGCATATGCAGCTTGCTTGGTCCTGTCATATGATAAAGGCTTGTGACGGCTGTTTCCTGCTCAAGCTGAAGGGCGACTGTTTCTAAACATTTCGGCTCAACCTCTACGTTAAAAAAGACAGAGACATGAATGCCGATCTTTGCTGGATTAATGACAGCGGTGAATCGTTCAATGACACCTGCTTCAATGAGCTGCTGAATACGGGCTTGTACAGCAACACGGGAAAGGCCGACTTGTTTCCCTAGATCCGTGTAGGACATACGCCCGTCCTCGTGTAATAAGGAAAGAATTTGTTTATCTCTTTCATCTAATGTTAAGTTTGGAATGCGATATTCATGTGCCACCGTATAACCACCTTTCTTCTGTTGATATTCTATCATATTTTATTACGAATAGAATGTTTGATTTTTAATTGAGTAACGAAATGAAATAATAAAAGAGGATAATATATCTTTTTGTATAAAAAAACACCCCGGTATCACCGGGGTGTGTTCATTTTATTTTTCTGGGCTGCTTTCCGCACTGGCAATTTGCTGTGCAAGGTCAGCACGATCAATGTCTGCTTGGAAGAACTCCTGCGTATTTGGCAGGTGTAAATTCATGTGACGTTTTTGAGAAATTCGGATGGTCACTTGATCCACAGTGTAATCAAATACATGCCCGCCTACGCTTCGATCATCATCAATAAAGTGGAGATGATATCCGCTTACCGCAATGCCATGTGCGTACTGTGGTGTACGGAAGCCTGCGATCGTCCCGCGAATATTTTCAAAATCGAAAATAGGCTGTGACTTGACTGCCTCTATCATCGGAACGTAAGGTTTTTCCTGTTTTTCAACCGTACGGGTTTGAACCTTTTTGAATGACCCATCGATGCGGATCGCATAAAAGACATTCTTGCTCGGTAAGATTCGGTCGATTTCTTCCTCTAGCTCTTTGGACGTCATCGGTGCATCAATTCGATGAACGATGTCCGTTTCAAAGAATGCTAGAGAACAGAATGGTGAATAATCTTGATCGGTTACTGGTGTGGCTGTTCCATCAGAGCGCAGTCGATAAAAAGCGCCGTCAAAGCCGATTAGTTCCCCATCTAATTGATTGAATGTGCCAATGCCAAAATCACCGTGCTCGGGAATATGTGATAGGGAGAAATCTCCATCGTATACGGCTTCCAGCAAGGAGGTCATGGTTGATACTTGATAGACCTCTTGCTTTTTGTCCTGCGGTATTGTGTTGTTTTGTTGATTCATTGGGTGCATCATACCCATGTCCGCTCACTCCTTTAAAGTAATGTATCGAAGTCTTATCTGACGTTCGTTGTGTGTTTTTCACGAAAGACTTCTGGCCATTTTTGACTGGCGAGGTCTGGGTTGTCTTGATAGTCTATCGGAATATCAATAATAACGGGTCCTTCTATGTTTATACCCTTTTGAAGGACAGTTGAAAGCTCTTCAGGTGAGTTGACACGTAATCCAGTTGCTCCAAAGCTTTCTGCATATTTCACTAAGTCGATCTGACCGAACTCAACACAAGACGTACGGTCATACTTCATTTCCTGCTGGAATGCCACCATATCGTATGTGCTGTCGTTCCAAACGAGATGAACGAGATTTGTTTTCATGCGCACGGCTGTTTCTAATTCCATGGCGGAGAAGAGAAAACCGCCATCACCTGAGACTGAAATGATCTTTTCATCTGGATTCAATATGGAGGCTGCAATCGCCCATGGTAATGCCACGCCAAGTGTTTGCATTCCGTTACTTACTAGGAACGTGTTCGGTTCATAAACACGGAAGTGGCGAGACATCCAAATGGCGTGCGATCCGATATCACATGTCACTTTCGTGTCATCTGGGATGATACGTCTCAACGTATGAATGACATCCAGCGGGTGTGATAAATGACTTTCTCTTTCTGGTGTTTTTTCGATATCAATTAACAGCTCTTGTAATTCTGTGACGAGATCTACGTTCTTTTTGCATAATGAAAGTGGAACGCTGTCGTGGGCTAGATGTTGCACCGTTTCAGATATATTGCCCACAAGCTCAAGCGTCGGTTCATAGAAATGGTCAATATCTGCCTGCATGTCATCCACATGGATGATTTGACGCTGCTGCGGTTTCAAATTCCAATGCTTCGGATCGTATTCGATTGGATCAAAGCCAATAGTTAAAATCACATCCGCTTTCTCAATGAGAAGGTCGCCTGGCTGATTACGGAATAAGCCGATTCTGCCCACATATTGAGCCTCAAGCTCTCTTGAGAGAACGCCGGCTCCTTGGTACGTTTCAACAAATGGGATACCAAGTGTTTTTAATAATGTTCTTGTCGCATTTGCCGCAGCTGGACGGCTAGCTTTCATTCCCACAATTGCAACAGGTAAGTGCGCATTTTGAATTTTGGCGATGGCCGAACTGATGAGAGCATCCGGTGCAGAACCTAGTTCTGGAGAAGGGTGAGCAGACACTGGTGTTTGTGTGGTGTGTTCGGTCACGACATCTTGTGGAAAGCTGATAAATGCTGCCCCAGCTTGACCTCTTTGTGCCGCGCGAAAAGCATTTGTTAAGGCTTCTGGTATATTGTTTACGTCTTGTACTTCAACGCTATATTTTGTCACTGGTTTGAATAATGCCGCATTGTCGAGTGATTGATGTGTTCGTTTGAGCCGATCCGCACGGATGACGTTTCCAGCGATTGCAACAACAGGGTCACCTTCTGTATTGGCTGTTAATAGACCTGTCGCTAAATTGGATGCGCCAGGACCTGATGTAACGAGACAAACGCCTGGTTTGCCAGTTAAACGACCGACAGCTGCTGCCATGAATGCCGCATTTTGTTCGTGTCTGCATAGCACAAGCTCTGGACCTCTGTCTTTTAATACATCAAATACTGCATCAATTTTTGCACCTGGAATCGCAAAAACATGGGTCACACCTTGGGCAATGAGCGTATCGACAATCAACTCTGCTCCTCGTTTTGTTAGGGGTTGTGTTTGAGAATTCATTTACCCCGCACTCCTTTCGGCAAGTAAAATTTTTTATGAAAATATATTTTCATGATATGATTTACTATACATTTCACAAAATAAATTTTCCAATATATGTTTAACGTAGTTTTAATATGTTTCACGAATAAGTGTTTGAGGAGTGAAAGGATGGAACTGAGACATTTGCAGTATTTTGTCACAGTCGCGGAGGAGCTGCATTTCGGCAGAGCGGCCGCACGATTGAACATGACACAGCCTCCACTTAGTCAGCAAATTAAGCAGTTTGAGGAAGAATTGGGATTTCCTTTGTTTCACCGGTCTAAAAGGGTGGTGGAGTTAACAGCTGCTGGAAAGGTTTTTTTACATGAGGTCCGGGGGGTGCTGCATCAGCTTGATAAAGCCGTTGATCATGCTCGGCATACGGCAAGAGGGGAGCTTGGGAAGATTATCATCGGATTCGTTGGTACAGCGACATATGATATTTTGCCGCCAGTTGTCCGTGAATTCAGAGAGCGGTACCCTTCTGTCAGTATTGAGCTGCAACAGCTCTCTGTCCCGCAGCAGCTTGAGGCGCTTTTGAATGGTGAGATTGATATTGGTTTTTTGCATCCTACATCACCGCAAGAAGAATTGGTCAGTCGTTTAATGAAGCAAAGTGAATGTATTTTTGCGATTCCGAAAAACCATCCGCTGGCGGAAAAAGAAGCGGTCACGATTGAAGATATTCGTGATGAGCCGATTATTTCTTTATCAAAGGAATCATGGCCGTCCCTTTATCAGCATTTTGTCCTACTTTGTGAAAAGTACGGATTTTCACCCAATATCGTGCAGGAAGCAGCAGAATATCAAATGGTCATTGGGCTTGTCACAGCGGGAATCGGAATTGCTATCATTCCAACATCGGCCCGGCGTTTATTTAATTTAGATGTGGTGTATCGGTCAATTGAAGGTGAGCAGCTACTCGCGGAATGGACCATTTCTTATAGACGAGAAAATCATAATCCGGCATTGTTTCATCTTGTCCATCATATTCTCCATCGCGGTGAGCCGGAATAAGGGAAGAGAGAACGGGGTATGGTATGATGTCGTTACATACAAGAGGAGGCATGTCTGAAGTGATTACATTACAAATGGATCAGTTGTCACGAAAAGAAGCATATAAAGTATTATCTGGTTCCGTCGTTCCAAGACCCATTGCATTTATTACAAGCCTTTCTAAAGAAGAAGTCGTCAATGCTGCACCATTTAGTTTCTTTAATGTCATCAGCGGCCATCCTCCGCTGATCGCTGTTTCTATTGGACGTCGTCAAGGAGAGATGAAAGATACAGCAAAACATATCATCGACAGGGAAGAATTTGTTGTCCATGTGAGTGATGAAGCGATGATTGAAGATATTAATGAAACAGCTGCTACTTTGCCAGAGGAAGAGAGTGAGCTGACTCGTACCGGTCTTCATCAAGTGAAGAGCAGCGTGGTGTCAGTGCCAGGAATCAAGGAAGCACGCATTCGCTTTGAATGTCAGCTGGAAAAACATCTGACCTTTCAAAATGATGAAGGGGAGATCACAGTCGATCATATCATTGGCCGGGTGGTGTGTGCGCATTTAGATGAATCCGTCTATGATGCGGAAAAAGGATATATTTTTACGAATGAATTAAAGCCAGTCGCGCGCCTAGCAGGTAATGATTATGCCCATTTAGGCACGCCATTTGTACTGAAGAGGCCGGAATAACATCTAAAACCCCCGAGGCTATCGGGGGTCCAGCGTGTAGACAAACTCTCGCATTCTTTGTCAGTCCTGCGCTTCGGTGCTCACGAATGTCAATTCGCTCTGCTCCGGTGCTCGTCCTTCCTAGACTGCAAAGGTTTTCTATCACGCTGAAAAGAAGACAAAGGGCTAAAATAAAGTTCATTTCAGCCTTTGTCTATAATCTAAAACCCCCGAGGCTATCGGGGGTTTAGTGTTTATTTCTTTTGTTCTAGTTTCAATGGCGCGGCGATATTTTTTTCTACCTTTTTGCCTTTTAATACATCGTCAGCAGCGCCGACTGCCAGTTGACCGATCAGCTCTGGCTGCTGCGCGACTGTTGCAGATAGTTTTCCTGCTTTGATCGAGTTGAGTGCATCTTCATTACCGTCGAAACCGACGACAAGAATGTCTTTTCCAGAGCTTTGGATGGCCTCTAGTGCGCCAAGTGCCATTTCATCATTGTGGGCAAAAACGGCTTTGATGTCAGGGTTTCCTTGAAGAAGGTTTTCCATCACGTTGAGCCCTTTTGTCCGGTCGAAGTCAGCGGCTTGTTTTGCTGTGACATCTAACTTTTTGTCTGCAATTTGATGAAAACCTTTTCCTCGTTCGCGTGTCGCAGAAGCACCTGGTACACCTTCTAGTTCAGCCACTTTTGCTCCTTTACCGACTTTGTCGATAATAAAGTTAGCTGCCATTTCGCCGCCTTTGATGTTATCAGAAGCAACGAGCGCTTCAACCTTTCCGCTTTCTGCCGAGCGGTCTAATGTGATGACCGGTATGTCTGAAGCATTCGCAGATTCGACAGCCGTTGATATGGCAGAGGAATCGGCTGGGTTAATGAGTAATGCATCGACCCCTTGTTGAATTAAATCTTCTACATCACTTGTTTGTTTGGCTGAATCATTTTGTGCATCGGCAATGACAACTTCAATGCCAAGCTTTTTCGCTTCTTTTGTCACACCGTTTTTAAGAGAAACGAAGAATGGGTTATTTAAAGTCGAGATCGACAGTCCGATTTTAATGTCTTTTTTCTTGCCATCCTTTGTTGATTTGGCCCACTCTGGCGGTTCAAGCGAGCAGGCAGAAAGCATGAATAATGAGAGAGTCACGATCAGGATTACATATTTTTTCATAGCAGCTGCCTCCTTAAGCAGATTTCTTTCTGTCGAGTAGGACTGCAATCAAGATGACAATCCCTTTCACAACAGACTGATAGAATGATGAAACACCAAGTAAGTTCATACCATTGTTCAAGACCCCGATAATGAGTACCCCGATGAGTGTGCCGACAATTCGCCCTCTTCCGCCGGACAGGCTTGTCCCGCCAAGTACAACGGCAGCAATTGCATCAAGTTCATACGACGTACCAGCTGTTGGCTGGGCTGAGTTGAGACGAGATGTTAAGATCGCACCTGCTAAAGCAGACATAAAGCCGGCTAATGAGTAAATCATAATTTTGACGCGTGGTACTTTAATACCTGAGATGAGGGCTGCTTTTTCATTTCCGCCAATGGCATACGTTCTTCTGCCAAAAGGTGTTTTATGAAGCAAGACCCACAGAACGATAAAGGTGAGAAGCATGGTGATCGCCGGAACAGGAATGCCTAAGAAATATCCACGGCCAAATAGCTGAAATGCATAGTTAGAGCCGAGCCCTGTAATTGGGTTTCCGTCTGTATAAACAAGCGTCAATCCTCTGAAAATCGTCATCGTCGCAAGTGTTGCGATAAAAGGAGCCATTTTTCCTTTTGTGATTAAAAGACCGTTGATCATTCCAAGGATGGCACCGATGATACATCCAACGATGATGGCAAGAATCGGGTCCAAACCAGATACAATAAAGCCGGCAGTCAGAGCACTAGACAGCGCTAGAATGGCACCGACAGACAAATCAATTCCTCCGGTTAAAATAACAAACGTCATGCCAAAGGCAATGAGGGCGTTAATGGAGATCTGTCTGAGTAAGTTTAAAATGTTTAATGGTTCTAAAAAGGCCGGATTTAAAATAGAAACAATGGCAACAAGGATGATGAGTCCTAAGAATGGCCCAAGCTTTTGCATGATGTTGTCAAATCGTCCATTTGAAGTAAGTGGTTTCATGTTACTTCCCTCCTGTAGCTAGTGTCATAATTCGTTCTTGTGTAGCTTCTGTTTTACTTAATTCTCCGCTGATGGTTCCTTCATGGATAACAAGCACTCGATCGCTCATCCCAAGAACTTCTGGGAGCTCAGAGGAGACCATCAAAATCGCAACGCCTCGATCCGTCAGCTCGTTCATCAGCTGATAAATTTCTCGTTTCGCCCCGACGTCGACACCTCTTGTCGGTTCATCTAAAATCAGCACCTTCGGCTGAATGCCGATCCATTTGGCGATGACGACTTTTTGCTGATTTCCACCGGACAGGCTGCGTGCAGAAATTTCAGATGAAGCGGTTTTGATCGTGAGTCGTTTGATGAGAAGGTCAACAAAGTCCTGCTCGTTTTTCTTATCGATCAGCCCCTTTGGAGAGAAGCTGTCTAAGTTAGGCAAACCGATGTTTTCCCGAATGGATGCATCTAGCATCAGTCCTTCATCTTTACGATCCTCCGTGATAAAACCGATGCCAAGTTTGACTGCATCACTTGGTTTTTTAATGACAGCTTTTTTCCCATGAACCCAAATTTCTCCTTGATCCAGGGGATCGAGTCCAAAGAGCGACCGCATCATTTCCGTCCGGCCAGCGCCCATTAAGCCTGCAACACCGACAATTTCTCCAGCTTTGACGGAAAAACTGACATCTTGAAAGCGGCCTTTCCTCGTTGCTTGCTTCACTTCTAGGACGGTATCACCAGTAGAAGGTGTGCGTTCAGGGTAACGATCGGTTAATTCGCGGCCGACCATTTTTTTGACGACTTCATGGAAATTCGTGTCCGGTATCGCTTTCGTATCGACCGTTTTTCCGTCACGCATGATCGTAATCCGGTCACAGATCGCGAAGATTTCTTCCATCCGGTGAGAAATGTAGACGATAGACACACCTTCTTTTTTGAGTGATTCAATGACCTGAAATAGCTTTTCAATCTCACGATCTGTGAGAGCAGCTGTTGGTTCATCCATAATGATGACCTTTGCATCGGTCATTAACGCTTTCGCAATCTCAATCATCTGCTTTTGGCCGACAGAACAGCTTCCTGCCTCGTGATCGAGCGATAGGTTGACAGACAATCGGTCGAGCTGCGCTTGGGCGAGGGTTTTCATTTTCTTGGTGTCTAGGAGACCAAGTTTTGTATAGATTTCTTTCCCGATAAATAAATTCTCGAGTACCGTCATATCAGGCCATATATTCAGCTCCTGATGAATGAAGGCAATCCCGTTCTGCTCGGCTTCTTTCGGGTTTTTGAAAGCGGTTTCTTTTCCGTCGATTTGAATCGTTCCTTGATCCAGTGAATAGAGTCCTGTCAGCAGGTTCATTAACGTTGATTTTCCTGCCCCGTTTTCACCCATTAGTGCATGGACTTCACCTGTGACGAGGTCAAAGGAGACCCCGGCGAGAACGGTGTTTTTCCCAAAGGCCTTATGGATGTTATGCATTTCAATGTTCATAAGTGGCTCCTCCTTTTAAAAGATGACACCGGCATGAAGAATGCAGTTTGCGTATGGGGTGGCTTCACCCGTTCGAATCACTGCTTTTGCCTGTTTGGTCATGTCTTTAAATGTCTCGTGATCGACTTCATCTAACGGATGTGAGAACGCTTTCTTTAGAAATAAATGATCTCTCTCATTGGCTTCTTTGATTTCACTGGCGATCGTGATGTGTTCAACGGCCATTTCCTCAAGAAGGAGGGAAGTAACCTCCTGAAAGGATGGTGTGCCGATGGATAATGCAAGGTCGATCTTGACCGGGCCTTCTGGAATGGGCAGGCCGCAGTCTGCGATGACAATCGTATCTGTATGACCAAGGTCAGCAAGCACCTTGGCGATATGACTATTTAAAATACCATTTTTCTTCATTTCTTATTCTCCAATTCTTCTCTTGCTGGCATGCCGCCTTGGGCACCAAATTTTGTGACTGAGATAGATGCGGCTAAGTTGGCAAAGGCAAGTGCGTCGTATAGGGATTTTCCTTCTGTTAGTGCTACAGCTAGAGCGCCGTTAAAGGTATCGCCAGCCCCTGTTGTGTCGACGGCTTTCACAGGATAGCCCGGTACCAACACTTCTTTTGATCCGTCAAAGTAACGAACCCCATTTTTTCCTTCTGTAATGAGTAATTTGTTTGGATATTGTCGCAAAGCCTCTGCTATGGTGAGTCCCTCAAACATAAGAGCTGCTTCGTGTTCGTTTGGCGTGATATAGGCAGCTTGATCTAATATTTGCTGAGAGACTTTGCGAGCTGGTGCGGGATTTAAGATGACTGGAATCCCTTTTTCGCTGCAAATGGCGCAGACGGCTTCGACTGTTTCTTCAGGAATTTCCTGCTGGATGAGGACGATTCCGATATTTTCAATAGAAGAAAGCGCATCTTTTACATAATGAGGTGTTACCTCATTGTTTGCTCCTTTGACGACAACAATGCTGTTATCCCCTTCAGCTAAAATGATATGAGCTGTTCCGCTTTCCATTTCGGTAACCGGTTTCATATAGGTGGTGCGAACACCTTGTGCTTGCAAATTGCTCATAATGTCCTGACCATATGCGTCATCCCCAACCCGGCCGATCATATATACATCTGCACCGAGCCTTGCGCTTGCTACTGCTTGATTGGCTCCTTTTCCCCCAGGAACCGTTTTAAATGATTCACCTAGGACGGTTTCTCCTGCATTGGGACGCTTATTCGATGTGACAACTAGATCCATGGAACAACTTCCTACGACAACTATTTGACTCATTGTGAATCCACCTTTCTTGTGGTCTCTCGTTCAATAAAAGAGACGGGCATTTGAATAACTGCTTGATCTATAGGCTGTTTTTGAATGGCTTTAATGATCAGCTTTGCGGCTTCTTTCCCCATATCATAGGCAGGCTGCCGGATCGTTGATAAAGAAGGGAAGAGCAGTTCACTTTGCGGAATATCATCAAATCCAATGATTTGGACGTCTTCTGGAATGGCTTTTCCAATACGAAGCGCTTCGTGTACGACGGCTGCTGCGACGATGTCATTGCTGGCAATGATGCCATCTGTTTCAGGGTACAGCTTGAAAAGAGCCTTGGCGCTTTTTCGGGCTTCCTGAAAAGAAAAAGAAGCGTTAGACATCACATGAAAGTTAGCACCTTCTTCAGTCAGAACATCAAGTGCGCCTTTGAATCTTTGCCGCGCCGTTTGAAGATGAGCGGGCCCTTTTAGCAATGTGATCTGCTGACTGCCGCGTTTGATTAATTCCATTGCAGCCATTTTCCCACCTGCCGTAGCATCTGCAAACACAGAAGGCGCATTTGGAACGGTACGATCTAAGAAGACAACAGGCAGTTCATCATCATTGTACAAATCCGATTCAGGTTCGTTTGTGACAGCGATGACACCGACCACCTGGTTTTGCTTAAAGGTTTGTAAATAGGCCATTTCCTTCTCCCGATCTTCATCACTGTTTCCGAATAATAAGCGAAAACCGTTTGCATGAATCTCATCCTCAACGCCTCTAGCCAGCTGAGGGAAGAAGGGGTTTGTGATATCAGGTAAGATGAGACCAACTAATCTTGATTCTCTTTTAAAAAGGGATCGTGCCACTTCATTGGGGAAGTAGTTTAGCTCCTGCATCGCTTGTGTCACACGGGTTTTCGTATCAATATGGACGTATCCAGTATCATTGAGCACGCGTGAAACAGTTGCAACAGACACTTGAGCAGCTTTTGCAACATCTTTAATTGTAGCCAATGGAGTGCCTCCCTTCTTTGATGTGTAACCGTTTACACAGATAGATTATCACGAAAGCATTGAAAAAACAATCTTAAAAAAATAAAAAAAGAAAAGAAAGAGGACGTCTTCCTTTTCTTAACTAATAATGCCTGTTTGTGTAATGTTCACTTTGATTTTTGGAATGATTTTCACTTTTGGATAATCGGTGACCCAATTCATTTTCATATACTCATCATAATGTCTGACTCTGTATTTTCTGCCGAGGCTTAGCACATCGGAATTCGCATCTTGCAGGGCAGCGATAATTTTTTCTGCTTCTTTTGTCAAAATGACTGATAGCTTTTTGTTGAGCATTTCAATTTTTTTGTCAGTATCAAGGTTATCTTTTGGGTACTCAATGACAGAAGTATTAAATTCAAATTTGAGTGAGTATGTTAAGTTTCGATGATCAGGATTTAGAATCTCGATGTCTCTCTTTACATCAGTGACTTGAATCGTAATGTAATTGTTTTCTTTTGACTTCATGTCGCTTCTCACTTTTTTTGTGAAGTTGGCATACTTGCCCATTTTTCCGTCCATGACGGTGAGTAAGATCGCATCTTGACCGTACAACTCGCCTTTCTTCTTCTCATTATCAAATAGAGCAACCCCTTTTACACTGATTAATTTCTTCGATTGATCAAAATAGATTAAAGGCAGTGTGAAGTCCTCTCCAGTTTGAAGCATTTTAGATCGAATACTTTGAATGTTTTTAGGTGCTACTTGGGAGGAGCGTGATGCGGTTGTGATCAAGTTATTTAAATAGTCACTCACGATGAGTTTTTCCTTCAGCAGCGAGTTAATCACTTCTTCACAGGTCCCCCCTTGAACAACGGCAAGATTTGCGAGGAGGGGACTTTTTGGATCACGATAAAACATATCTAAGTAGGGCAGAAGACGATTTTGGGCAAATTCATCACCGATCAGCATCACCCGCATTTTCGACATGTCTATTTTTTGATCCACTATCCGGCTGAAGTTGGTTCTTGCTTTTCTTAAAGTAGGTGCTTCCGTTGTGAGAAGAGTGGTTAAAAAGCTGCCAGTATTTCCTTGCTCCATACTTTGAGATTGCTGCACTTTTCGATAAGTGATTGAGTATTTCGCATTGTCATCCTCTCCTTGATCAACAGCGGAGGTTAACACAAGAGAGATGTTCTTTAATAAATTTTGATCCCAGCAGCCAGGCATGAATATGAGAGAAACACACATGAGCAACGTCAGTATGTACTTATGACGCATGTGATTTCACCTTCCCTTTGCGATGTTTGATAAAGATGATAATGGCCATAAAGATTGGGAGTGTGTAAATAAATGAATATTGCGCAATGGTGGTAAAGTCATTAAAACGCTGAATTCTAAAATTATCGGTTGCAAGGTAACAGCTAGCCGCATAAATCAAAATGGCAAAATAAAAGACGTATTTTTTGTGGTCTTTTTTCTTGAGAATACTTGCTACGCCATTTGCACAGAAGTAGAGATAGTTACTGAGTGTGGCTAAAATGACAAATACCCAGAAACTAAGAAAAATTAAATCTGTCCGTTCAATCACACCGAACGAAATGGTTTTTAACAGATAAAGAACAGGATTTGGAATGATATTGAGCTCAATCGGGCTGAAGAACATAAAACAAATCACTGTGATAAATAGGTAGTAAAGTGTCGTGCATATATTGGCAATGGTCATGACCTTGTATCGCGCTTTAATGGTGCCTTTCATCAGTGGAGAGATGATCAGAATCATCTCAAATCCATTCATAGATAGTACAACATCCTTCAATCCGAGTGAAACTTGAGAAATGTCCACTTGAAAAAAAGGCATGAGATAGTCGATATTGGTTCCTTTTAATGAATAGAGCATTAAGAGAGACAGCATAAGCAAAAAGGGCGTTAGAATGAAGTTAAACCTGACGATGGCTGTAATCTGCTCCTTTGCAATGTAAATGATGGAGATCATCAGTAATAGATTTATGACCCAATTTGGTGTGAGTGGGAGCACCCAAATACCCAGAATTCTCGTGAAAATAGATAGAACGACAATACAGACTGAGGCGAAATAAATTGTATAAAGAGCCACTAAGATTCGCCCAATCCATTTTCCAAAAACCTCAATTAACGCCTCGAAAAATGATGTCTCAGGATATTTGTGAATGATATATATAAAAATGGTATTGATGATTTGGATAAAAAAACAGGCCAAAATGATAGCCATCCAGCCATCATGCCCCATATCTTTCATGAGCAAATGAGGCAGGGCTAAAATACCGACACCAATTTGAGATTGAATGATAAAAAAGACAGCTTGAGATGGAGATATTTTATTTTTCATCTTGATTTTTCCATCCTCTCAAATTTTCAATTTGCTCTTTCTTTTTTGGGTTTAAGTAAACAGGGCGATTTTTATACATCCACATTGGTAATCGAATCACAGTGTCTTTTAAATCCTGCCAGTTAAATGGAGTTACTGGAGATAAATACGGGACACCTAGTGATTCAAGGCGGCATAAATTCATCAGGACGATCGACAGACCGAATGAAATGCCAATAAACCCAAACATCGATGCCATGAACATGAGCGGAAAACGCAGCATCCTGATGGTAGACGTCATTTCAAACGAAGGAAGAACAAAGGAAGCAACAGCGGTCACGGCGACCACAACGATAAGAACATTGGAAATGAGCCCAGCTTTTACTACCGCATCTCCAATGACCAAACCGCCTACGATCCCAATGGTCTGTCCAATTGGTTTTGGCAGACGCACCCCAGCTTCGCGTATGAGCTCAATCGTAATCTCCATCAGCATTGCTTCTATTAAAGGTGGAAAAGGAATGCCGATAATGGAATTTTTCATCGTAATCGCTAATTCATCCGGGACTACCTCATAATGAAAGCCGATGACTGCAATATAAAAAGAAGGCAAAATCACAGCGATGATACAGGCAATATAACGAAGAATACGAATAAACGTAGCTGGAATCCAGCGGCTATTGTAGTCATCTGGTGATTGAAAGAAGCTAAAGAATGTAATAGGCAGAATGATAGCCATTGGACTGCCATCCATCAGCACAACAATTCTCCCCTCAAGAATGGCGGATCTCACTTTGTCAGGTCGTTCTGTATCAATGAGCTGCGGGAAGATGGAATATGAATCATCCTCAATCGCCTCTACAATAGAACCGGGGCTAAGCAGCGTGTCTACTTTAATAGAAGAAATTCGTTTGTTAACCTCATCTATCTTTTCTTGATTGGCAATATCAGAAATATAAACCGTCGCAACCTTTGTTTCAGATTTTGTACCGACCTTATGATACTGGATTGCAAGTTTTCGATCATTTAAGTGTGAACGCAGCAAGTATAAATTGGTATCTAAACTCTCAACAAACCCATCATGTGCGCCTGCAATAATACTTTCAGAAGAAGGTTCAGAAATGGAACGCAGCGGCGGCTGTCCAACGGCAAATATTTTGATCTGTGAGGATTTTTCATCAAGGAAAGCAATGCTTCCTGCAATAATGCTGTCGACAATCAGCGTCAAGTCTCCTGTTTCGAGTGTACTAAGTGATTTTGTATAATTCTGCTCTCCAGGAGGACCGAGCAAGTTGCCGATAATGAAGTCGTTTAATTTGCTTTCTTCAACTCTTGTTTTAATATAAAACAGCACTGATTTCGTTTCATTCACCATTAATTCCCGGTATTCAAAATCAGCGCTTTGCTGAAATGCTTTTTTCAGAATCCGAATCTTTTCCTCAAACCCGCCTGATAAAAAGTGTAAGCGTGTTTGCTCATTCGTGTTTGGCATCTTTAGCCTCCTCTCACAGATTTTTTAACCATAGTGTAAGCCGAGAAGATGATTTTATGCGTCATCTTTGGGGAAAGCATGACACGCACCGACAACTTTCAACTAAAATCACATTAAAAATGTTAAGAAATGATGAATCTTGATAAAAAGAAATGAATAATGTTTCATTGTTTAGGTCATAAGGAGTGAATATCGTAAAAAGAGGCTATAACAAAATGATTAATCTTTGACATCTTATCCCAATTTTTTGTGACCTGAAAATAAGCAGATGACTTGATTTTTTGAGAGGTGACCTTTGTCATAGGTCAACACATAGCGTTCTGACCAATGAGGATGACTTTCTAACTTGTTCATTTAAAAATATAAAATATTCTAAAACACGCACTATTCATTTAAAGCGCTGATATGACTGATTTCATAGAGATGAGAGGGCTTTAAAACATTGATTCAAAATACATCTTAATAATTGTCGAAAAATTTAGGGAGAAAAGGACAAAAGATTTTTCACTGTTTGATGGTAACGCTTTCTCTTGTTTGAAGCAGAAATTCAGTCGTCATTTTGTCCGTCTTTTGGCCTTTTCATTTGAGCGTGAGATAGGCAAATACGCCTTCTGATTAGAGGAATTTGGCATACGAGGAAGTGAAAGATTATGTTACATAATACCGATTGTGATTTTATGCTGAACCTATATACTGTTGATTGAATTTACATATCACACTCATAAAAAAAGGAGATGTAGATAAGCGATGTGGTTAATCGTTATAGCCTGTGTCATCATGTTAGGGATTGGCTTTATTGAAAAGAAGCGTCATCAGAAAAATATCGATGCCCTGCCGGTACGCGTCAATATTAATGGTATACGCGGAAAGTCTACCGTTACAAGATTGACAACCGGTATCTTAATGGAGGCAGGTTATAAAACTGTCGGCAAAACAACAGGAACGGATGCAAGAATGATTTATTGGGATACGCCAGAAGAAAAACCGATTAAAAGGAAACCGCAAGGACCAAATATCGGAGAGCAGAAAGAAGTTATGAGAGAAACCGTTGAAAGAGGAGCAAATGCCATCGTCAGTGAATGTATGGCGGTGAATCCAGATTACCAAATTATCTTTCAGGAAGAGCTGCTTCAAGCGAATATTGGCGTGATCGTAAACGTTCTTGAAGATCATATGGATGTGATGGGGCCAACTCTTGATGAAATAGCTGAAGCCTTTACAGCGACAATTCCTTACAATGGGCACTTGGTTATTACGGATAGTGAATATACAGATTTCTTTAAAGAGATTGCGAAAAAACGCAATACTGAAGTGATTGTTGCAGATAATTCCAAGATTACCGATGAGTATTTACGGAAATTTGAGTACATGGTGTTCCCGGATAATGCTTCACTTGCACTTGGTGTCGCACAAGCATTGGGAATTGATGAAGATACGGCATTCAGAGGCATGTTAAATGCGCCGCCTGATCCAGGAGCGATGAGAATTCTTCCATTAATGGACGCAAAAACACCTGGACATTTTGTAAATGGATTTGCGGCTAATGACGCAGCATCTACATTGAACATTTGGAAGCGTGTGAAGGAAATTGGATATCCAACAGATGAACCGATTATTATCATGAACTGTCGTGCGGATCGCGTAGATAGAACGATCCAGTTTGCGGAGGATGTACTTCCTTATATTGAAGCAAGTGATCTTGTCTTAATTGGTGAAACGACAGATCCAATTGTGAAGGCATTTGAGGATGGAAAAATTCCGGCTGACCACTTACACAACCTTGAATATCAATCTACAGAACAAATTATGAACATGCTTGAGAAAAAGCTTCATAATCGAGTGGTTTATGGAGTCGGCAATATTCACGGCGCCGCTGAACCTTTAATCGAAAAAATTCAAGAATACAAAATTAAGCAGCTTGTCAGCTAGGAGGAAATATAGAAAATGTTCGGATCAGATCTTTATATCTCGTTAATTTTAGGTGTTCTACTCAGTTTAATCTTTGCAGAAAAAACAGGAATCGTACCAGCTGGGTTGGTTGTTCCAGGTTATCTGGCGCTCGTCTTTAACCAGCCAGTCTTCATTTTAGTTGTTTTATCTGTCAGCTTGCTGACATATGTGATCGTTCGTTTTGGTCTATCGAAATTTATGATTTTGTACGGACGCAGAAAGTTTGCGGCGATGCTGATTACAGGAATTGCCCTAAAGCTCATATTTGATTTCTTCTATCCAGTGGTTCCGTTTGAAATAGCAGAATTCCGTGGAATTGGAATCATCGTGCCTGGATTGATTGCGAATACGATTCAAAAGCAAGGTCTTACGATTACCCTTGGAAGCACATTACTTCTAAGTGGTGCAACATTTGCCATCATGTATGTTTACTATCTATTTTAAGATAAGGTGTGTCCAATGATGAATAAAAAATTGAGCTTTCAGGAAAAGCTGCTGAAAATCACAAAGAACCAAAAGAAAAAGACGAATAAACACGTACTGATTGCTTTACCGATTGTCATTGCTTGTACATTTCTATTTACATTTATCGGGAAAGCACAAGTACCAACTGTAGAAAAGAATCCAGAAAACATCCTGACCGCTTCGTTTGTCGGAGATATTATGTTTGGAAGAAATGTAGAGAAAGTAACAGACCGCTATGGAAAGCAGCACCTGTTCCGCTATGCGAAGCCGTATTTTGATGTATCAGATTATGTAACTGGGAATTTTGAGCATCCAGTGGCTTCAGATAAGGAACAGGCAGCACAAAAGAATATTCATTTGAAAACAGATGAAGATTCTGTACAAGCGTTAAAGGATTTGAATTTCTCTGTACTAAACTTTGCGAATAACCATGCAGCAGACTACGGTGAAAAAGGCTTAAATAACACGATTGATGCCTTTGAAAAAGCTGACATGGATTATACAGGGGCAGGGCGCAACGTCAAAGATGCGAAGCAGAACATTTCATACAAAGAAGTGAATGGCGTTAAAATCGCTACCCTTGGTTTTACAGATGTATATGGAAAAGATTTTAAAGCAACAAATCGCAAGGCAGGTATTCTGCCAGCTGATCCATCTATCTTTATTCCGATGATTTCACAAGCTGCTGAAAAGGCAGATATCGTTGTTGTTCATGCGCACTGGGGACAGGAATATAACAATGAAGTAAACGACAGACAAAGAGAGCTGGCAAGAGCGATGTCAAAGGCTGGTGCTGATATCATTATCGGTGCACACCCGCACGTTCTTGAGCCGATGGAAGTCTATAACGGAACAGCGATTTTCTATAGCTTGGGGAACTTTATTTTTGACCAAGGCTGGTCAAGAACACGTGACTCTGCCATTGTTCAGTATCATCTGAATGAAGATGGAAAAGCGACATTTGAAGTGGTTCCAATGTACATCAAAGAAGCGACACCTGCTCCAGTCAAAGCAGGATCTCTTGAATCAAAATCGATTATCCGTATGCTGACAAATGGCACGAATGCGGATTGGAAAGAAAAAGACGGACATATTTTCTTTGAAGTCGATCATTCTGATAAAGTTCAAACATTAAAAGAAAATGAGGGGAAGGATAAAAAATGAAATTCCTTAAAGCAAGCTGGCCGTTTGTTGCGTTAATTTTAGTCTTTGTCTTTATGTCTGCTTTTAAATTTAGTGACAGCCTCACAGATCATGAGAAACAAAAGATCTCGGTTGAAATGCAGAAAATTGAACAGCAAAAGCAGTCAAAAGCGGAAGCGAGTAAATAAAGAAATGATGATGAAAAGAGCACGCGAGGCGTGCTCTTTTTTGACGGAAAAAGGTGTAAAATGAAAGGGGTCATGTCGAAACTATAAAAGAAAGGAGGAAGAGAGGATGAAATGGAAAGGAATACTGCTTGGAGGATGTGCCATTGTAGGACTCATGTTTATGTCTCAAACAGAGGTGTCTGCTCAAACAACAACTCCTTTAAAACAAGCGGAAACGCTGATAGGTACGCCTTATCATAAAGGAGGAATCGATCCGAAAACGGGCTTTGATGCGTCTGGCTTTATACAATATGTATACAAAACAACAGGTGCATTTGATTTGCCGCGAAAGGTGATCGATCAATACCAAATCGGTGAAAACGTATCATGGGGAAAAGCGAAGCCCGGAGACCTTGTCTATTTTCGCAGTCTTGAAGAAACAAAAGACATCCCGACACATGTTGCTTTGTACGCTGGAAATGATCAAGTGATCCACATCACACTCAGTCAAGGGGTGGTGAAAACAGATGTCAGCAAAAGTAAATATTGGACCGATCGGTTCTATGCGGTCAAACGGCTGCCTGTCTCCCAAGAGATGTCGGATGATCAACTGGTGAAAGATGCGATGAAATATTTAGGAATCCCTTATGTATTCGGGGCATCAGATCCAAAAGTAGGATTCGATTGTTCAGGTTTTTTACAATATTTGTTTGGAAAATCACTTGGGATTTATTTACCAAGAAGTGCTGAGCAGCAATGGATGGTTGGAGAGAAAGTAGCACGAGACGATATTCGGCCTGGAGACTTTGTTTTTTTTAGCAACACGTATAAAAAAGGAATTTCACATGTAGGAATGTACATCGGAGGAGACCGCTTTATTCATGCGAGCCGTTCGGAAAGTGTGACGATTTCTTATTTGTCTGAATCGTATTGGCGTGAGAAATGGACAGGTGCGAAACGATTAACTGAGCTGAAACTAGCGAAAGAAGACCCAGTCGTATCAAAAGCCGCTACGTATATTGGAGAAGTACCTTATGTAAAAGGTGGTGCGAGCCCAAAGCAAGGCTTTGATACAGCAGGATTCACGCAGTATATCTATCAAGAAGTGCTTGGAATTGAGATGCCTCGCTATGCGCCGGGACAAGTTAAAGCAGGTACACCTGTGAAACGATCGGAACTAAAGCCAGGAGATCTTGTCTTTTTTAAAGGGACTTCGTTGATGCCAGCCATTTATGCTGGTTCAAATCAAGTCATTCATGTGACGGTTTCAAATGGCGTTGTCATTACCAATATGAAAACAAGTACGTATTGGAAGGATAAATATGAGACGGCTGTTAGAATCAAAAAATAAAGAAAAGCCCGATCAATGCTCGGATCGGACTTCTCGACTTCTCACTAGGCGCTGATCAGACAAGCGTCTTTTTTTCTTGAAATTGATTCTGCAAAAGCAGATCAATAAAATAGGCGACGCCATCTTCATGGTTGCCTTTTGTGATATAGGTGCTTTGTTCTTTAATGACATCCACCGCATTCCCCATCGCTACCCTGTGTCCTGCTTCATCGAACATGGATAGATCATTAGGGCTGTCACCGATCGCATAAATATCGGATGGGTCTACGCCATAATGGGCTGCAAGTTTTTTGAGGGCATGTCCTTTACCTGACTCTTTTGGCAGTACCTCAATGATATGTTCTCCAGATGAGGTCAAGGAGAGCTCAGGCATCTTAGAAAGAAGATCTCGTGCTTCTTGCAGCTTATTCATATCAAAGGAGAAGCATAGTAGTTTATAAGTTGGTTCATTCGACTCAAAAATTTGACGGATGTCATCGACAGGTTTGATACCAAACTGTTTAAATTGAGTCATCGCCCCTTCCCATAAATCAGCTACATCCTCATGAGGATTGGCGCTTTTGATCATATCAAATTCAGCTTTGAGCTTTTCTTTTCCATCAAATGGGGAAAGGAGGGCATCGTCTGTATAGACCTCGAAATAAATGTTCCGTTCCACTAATTCCTTTGCAGCACGTCTTCCAGCTTCTTGATCAAGGGTGATTCTGCTGAAGAGCTTGTACCCTTCTGTATGGACAGTTCCTCCATTTGCCGCAATAATGGGAATGTCCAAATCCCCAAGAAGCTCTTTTACATCAAAAGTCGCGCGCCCTGTACAAATGGTCACAATATATCCAGCTTCCTTCGCACGAATCAATGCTTGCCGGTTTTGAGCGGATATTTCACTTTTCGTATTTAAGAGTGTACCGTCTAAATCAATCGCAATCATCTTTTTCATTGCTGTTATATCCTCCTTCATTCATGCAATAGCCTCTTCAAAGTATGTACGATTTCCTTCATTCTCATGAAAGAGTCGGATCGTGGATTCCTCTCTTTAAGGCTAAACAAAAATGGTCAATTGATCAAGGATATAAGAAAAAGCGCCCAAAAGGACGCTTTTAGCGTGTAGACAAACCCTCGCATTCTTTGTCAGTCCTGCGCTCCGGTGCTCACGAATGTCAAATTCGCTCTGCTCCGGTGCTCGTCCTTCCTAGACTGCAAAGGTTTTCTATCACGCTGAAAAGAAGAAAAAGGGCAAACACCTTTTTCAACACATAAAAAGCGCCCAAAAGGACGCTTTCTGTTTTTATGATAATTCAAGCTGTTTCTTCAATTCCGTTTTGACTTCGTTCAGTTGGTTTTGATCCAATTGGTAATAATAAACGCCATTTGGCTGGTAATCAGATCCTTTTAGTTGAATCGTATCAACAGATTTCAATGAAGTGAGTAGTGGGAAAAGACCGACTAGTTCTTTCATTGACAGGTTAGTTGAGACGTTATCACCTAGAGTATCTATGATATTGTCATAAGACGGAATAGACGTTACTGATTTTGATTTATCGAAAATGGCTTTTAAAACTTCCATTTGACGCTGTCCACGCAAGAGATCACTGTCTGCTTTTCTTGTTCTCACATAAGCGAGAGCTTGATCACCATCTAGTGTGTGAGTACCCGTTTGCAGCTGAACTTTGCCCTTTGTATCTTTAAGAATCTGTTTCACAACATATTCATCTTTAATGTTAACGGAAACACCATTCAATTCATTCACAATTTCTTTAAATGCTTTGAAATTACTTTCAATCACAAAGTCGACAGGGATATCTAGTAAATTCTCAACTGTACTCACCGTGAGGTCTGCATCACCAAATGCGTGTGCATGTGTGATTTTGTCATAACCATGACCTGGAATATTAACATATGAGTCCCTTGGAATACTTAATAATTTCACGGTTTTATTCGTACGATTTACTGTCGCTAATACCATTGCATCGCTTCGTGCTTGTTTGACGGTTTCGCCTGGTCTGCTGTCAATGCCAAGCAGCAAGACAGAAAAGCTGTCTTTCCCAGGATCAAATGCTTCAATCCGTTTGACAGATTGTGCACCGCGGTCTAGAGAGACTTGTGCTTTTTTGGCAGCCGATGTCACTTTATAGTAGGCATAGCCGGTGACAGAAGCGGTTGTCAGTAAAAGAATACCAAAAATAAAAAGAGTGACTTTCACCCATGGTTTTAAACGCTTTTTGCCTTTGCGTTTACTTCTTGTTTGATCCATATATTTAAACCCTCGCTATGATTTTATAGTAAAGATGTCCTTCTTCCTGCTTACAAACTAAAACAAATATACCTTAAAACGGGATATAGTGCGACATTTTTTTCACTAACGCTTAATTGACGTTTCCTTATCTAAAAAAGTTTCAATGATACGCAAATGAAATATATTTGTCATAAAACATCGAAATGTTTGAAATGACAGGAAGTGAGGAAAATGATTTTTCATAGAGAAACATCCAGTCATTACATAGATAAAAGAGGGGTTATGATCATGAAAAATCGGAATGGGTGGCTTTATTTCTTCGGCGCACTTGGCGGCGCCTTATATGGTTACGATACAGGTGTCATTTCTGGCGCTATTTTATTTATGAAAGAGGATTTAGGTTTAAATGCATTTACAGAGGGACTTGTGGTCAGCTCGATTTTAATTGGGGCGATGCTCGGGTCTTCTCTTTCTGGAAAACTGACAGATCAATTCGGACGGAAAAAAGCGATAATCGCCGCAGCCATTTTATTTATTATCGGCGGATTTGGAACAGCCCTTGCACCGAATACGGAGGTCATGGTCTTATTCCGAATCGTGCTAGGACTTGCTGTCGGATGCTCGACGACGATTGTTCCATTATATTTATCTGAACTTGCGCCAAAGGAATCAAGAGGGGCACTTTCCTCATTAAACCAACTCATGATCACATTTGGTATTCTTCTTGCCTATATTGTGAACTACGTTTTAGCAGATGCAGAGGCATGGCGTCTGATGCTTGGAATTGCCGTTGTTCCTTCTGTTCTCTTGTTATGTGGTATTTTGTTTATGCCAGAAAGTCCTCGCTGGCTGTTTGTCCAAGGACAGGCGGACCGGGCGAAAGAAATATTGTCAAAACTTAGACAAAGTAAGCAAGAAGTTGAAGACGAAATTGCGGATATTCAAAAAGCAGAAAGTGAAGAAAAAGGCGGTCTTAAGGAATTACTCGAGCCATGGGTGCGCCCCGCTTTAATTGCTGGTGTCGGCTTAGCCTTTTTACAGCAGTTTATTGGGACAAATACGATCATTTATTATGCACCAAAAACATTCACAAGTGTCGGCTTTGGCGATTCAGCAGCCATTTTAGGAACTGTAGGAATTGGTGCAGTCAATGTTGTCATGACGTTTGTTGCGATTAAAATCATTGATCGTGTCGGGCGGAAAGCGTTACTCCTATTTGGAAATGTAGGGATGGTTCTTAGTTTGATTGTTCTAGCAGTGGTCAATCGTTTTTTCGAGGGATCAACAGCTGCAGGGTGGACGACGATTATATGTTTAGGACTTTTCATCGTCATTTTTGCTGTCAGCTGGGGCCCGGTCGTATGGGTGATGCTGCCGGAGCTGTTCCCAGTACATGTCCGGGGAATTGGTACGGGGGTATCGACCTTCCTACTGCATACAGGGAATTTGATCATCTCGCTCACATTCCCAACCTTGTTAAGTGCAATTGGCATCAGTAACCTTTTCCTTATTTATGCAGCCATCGGCATAGGTGCCTTCTTATTTGTGAAATATTTGGTCACAGAAACGAAAGGGAAAAGTCTTGAAGAGATTGAAGAAGATTTAAAAAAGAGAAACCGTGCCGTCGTGAATGACGAAGGGGAAACGGTATGAAAAAAGACCAGCTGCATGAGGCAGCTGGTCTCAGCGTGTAGACAAACCCTCGCATTCGCCCGCAGTCCTGCGTGCTGGTGCTCACGAATGTCAAATTCGCTCCGCGCCAGTACTCGTCCTTCCTAGGGCTGCAAAGGTTTTCTATCACGCTGAAAAGAAGACAAAGGGCTAAAATCAAGTTCATTTTAGCCCTTTGTTAAACAAACGTTTAATCAAGAAAGGACAATCACTCATCTTCTGAACGTGCTGCCTATGACATACATATGGAACAGGCGGGCGAAAGGTGGAAATGAGATGAAAGGAAAAACGAGCATTGTGATGCTGACGTACAATGAACTGCACCTAACGAAAAAATGTATCGACAGTATCAAGAAGCATACTCGGCGTGATGAATATGAACTCATTATCGTGGATAATGCTTCATCAGACGGAACAAAGGAATATGTGAGACAACTAGAAGATGTCGTGTTGATTGACAACGAGAAGAATCAAGGCTTTGCCAAGGGCTGTAACCAAGGGGCGAAAAAAGCAACAGGAGATAGTCTTCTTTTTTTAAATAACGACACGATTGTGACCGAAAACTGGCTTTTGCCTTTAAGAGAAGCCCTTTTTGCATCAGATCGTATTGGCATGGTAGGCCCTGTCTCCAATTATGTGAGTGGTCCTCAGCTCGTTCAGCCATCTTACACAGATGTGAAGGAGCTTCCTGCCTTTGCGAAGGCATATACGGCTTCGAAAAAAGGTCAAAGAACATATGTGCATAGACTTGTTGGTTTTTGTCTGCTGGTCAAAAGAGAGCTGATCGAGGATGTAGGGTTATTTGATGAGCGATTTGTATATGGATCATTTGAGGATGATGACCTTTGTCTGCGCTCATTGCTGAAGGGGTATCAGCTGCAAATCGTCCATGATTCTTTTGTGCATCATCACGGTCATGCTACCTTCAATGCCAATGAAGAAACGAACATCTCTACGTTGTTTGCGGAGAACAGGCTTCGTTTTTTAGATAAATGGGGCATTGATTTAAACCTGATAACGCCCCATCCATATTTTGCAGCACTGCTCCCTGAGGATGCCGGATGTGTGCTGGATGTTGGCTGTGGTGCTGGGGCGACAGGACTTGAACTGATCAACCGGCAGTCCGTTGACATGTACGGAGTAGAGGCGGATGCATTAAAAGCAGAGATGGCAAAGGCGTATTACAAAGAAGTGATTGAGACAAAAGCGGAGGCGTATCCTTGGTCAGAGAAAGAAGCTTTTTTTGATGCTGTGATCTTTTCTGATGTGTTAGAGCATGTGTCAGACCCATGGCAGATGATTGCTCAAGCGCATGCGTCTTTAAAACCAGGTGGCGTGATCATTTGCTGCTTACCTAATATGATGCATGCGGAAGTACTGCTGCCTTTATTGGCAGGTGATTTTACGTATCAAGATGTGGGGATTTTAGATCGAACACATATGAGATTTTTCACACCAAACACAATGCGGGCGCTCTTTCCAGACCATTTATTTCATCGCGTGATTGAACAGCCGATCAATGTGCCAATTGATCAAAACGTTCAATTGTTTTTTGACGAAGTGGCGAGAGTAGGAGAGTCACTTGGCTTTCAAACAAAAGCATTATCTGATCAAATGACGCTCTATCAGCTTTTGATCGTTGCACGTAAAAAAGGCGGTTCCCCCTCCGGGTAATCCGCCTCAGCGTGTAGGCAAACCCTCGCATTCTTTGTCAGTCCTGCGCGCCGGTGCTCGCGAATCCTTCATTCGCTCCGCTCCGGTACTCGTCCTTCCTAGACTGCAAAGGTTTTCTATCACGCTGAAAAGAAGACAAAGGGCTAAAACAAAGTTCATTTTAGCCCTTTGTCAACCATCTAAGGCGGATGACCGCCTTTTGTGCTACCATTTAAAGCTTTTTGTTGCGCCTTCTGCACCAAAGTTCAAAATGCTCACTTTTACGTCATATGCAATGTCTACTTCTTGAAATAGTGTATCCCATTCATTGCGGTGCTGATCCCAAAAGTCTGGATACTTGATGCGCACCTGCCGATTTAAAAGGATCGGGTCAACGCCAACTTCTTTTTGCATGTGGTGGACAGCTTTTTGAATGCGCTCTTTGATTTTGCGTTCAAAAATGCGCTCAAATCGTTTGATGTATTGCTCATCGTATGAGTTTTCAGGGGGATATTGATCTTCTGATAGTTTCCCGTTTGTTTGTACACTAATGTTAAAGGAAATCTTTCCGTTCTTCAGATAGGGTTCAATCTTGGATTTTGCTTTCTTGATTTCATACGTAATCGGAAAGCCTTTGTAGGTGGCGGGTACGACTCCGCCTGAGATGCGATTCATGACCCAGTTTAAAGATTGGACATCTTTTGCTGGAATGAACCCTATCAGCTTTCGTGTTTTTCCATGGATAATGCCTGCACCATCATAGGTGAGTTCTCCGTTTACGACATCCACACTTTGGACAAGAAAGCTTGTACCCATCTGAAAGTAATCCGACGCTCGGCCAATACGTGTTGGCAGTAAAATCTTTCCGTTAAAGCTCCGGTTTTTTGATGTTTCAAAAATATGCTCGACTGGCACCTTTTGTTGTGATTTTAATTTTTGATTGATGATTTTTGATGCCTCATGGCGTGACACTAAGAGGTAGCTGCTTCTTCGAACCTCATCATCTCGTATAAAGTGGTTGAGTGTTCCTTGAATATCATGATGCTCGGCTTGATTTTTGCCAAACAAAAAGATTTTGAGGTGATCACTGTAAATCGGCGGGTCCTTCAAAGCGACATTGCTGACTGCTTCCAGTACATTTTTCCCCTTTGAGACGACATTCACATAGCCAGGGGAATCTGCTTCTTGTGTACCGCCCATTTTAGGGACAAGGTTTTGATAGGTGAGTTTGACTCCGTTATCATCTTCCTCGTCAATTCCAACACCGCGCACAAACGATAATTTCTCAATATCCTTTAAGTCCCAGCAGCCTGTCGATAAAAGCAAAAGACAGCAAGACAGAAAGGTGAGCCATAAACGCCGCCCTTTCATGCAGATCGACCTCCCCATTTTTTACGTATCATGAGCAGAACAGCTGTTATAAAAGGAATCGCTAACACAGCGAATAATGCATAGCCGAGTAAAGTCGAGTAGTAAAAGACTTCATTGATATTTCTCGGAAAAAGAGAGAGAGCTGAGGTCAGCAAAAACAGCAACCATAGCAGTCTCGTTAAATTGGTTGTCTTAAAAACCGTTTGACAGCCTTTAATAGCAAATTGGAAAAAGCCCAGCATACAAATAAACTGCTGGCACGTCCAGATCGTCAGTAAGAAAATATCAAAGCGTTCAATGAAGACCCCTTCTAGTTCTAGCGCTTGAATGAGTGAGACAGTGGGCCAGGTGAGTGATTTCGTTTCTCCAACCGTCATGGAACCAATCACAATAAAGAGCGTGAGGGAGTAAATAAGTGTGGTGATCCCTACACCGATCGCTGCGGCCCATTTCGCTTTTGACCATTTGTCTTTATAGATAAGCGGTACGACAAACAAAATGACTTCAAAGCCTGTAAATTGAATAAATGTTTGAGAGAACAAATTACTAAAATCTTTAAACCCGTGCGCCATCACTGGGCGTAAGTAATCAAAATCAAATATTTTCAAACTAAACAGCATGAGCCCAATGTAAATGATCATGGTCATCGGATAAATATATGTCACCATTTTCACTACCGGAAAAATTCCGCTTTTTAAATGATAGGTGGCCACTAGTAAAAAAATCATCACAATCACGGTCATCGGGGTCGATTGCAGCAGGAAAAATTGAACCACTTCCCCTAGTACACGCGCCTCAAAGCCAACAATGGCTAGTAAATAACCGATCAGCATTAGGTTAAAGATCGTGCCAAAGAAGGCACCGGCTCCTTTTGTATTCGATTCAAAAATGGTATCCGGTGCATTCTTCTCCGCAATCCAACCTAGCAAAAAAGCAATGAAAGCAAAGATGACTCCCTGTATTAATACAATGATCCAGCCATCAGGGAATCCTGAATTGGCAGAACTGCGTGGAATGGTTAAAATTCCAGCGCCTATCATTGTAGAACTGCACAGAATGGTGACTTGTAACAATGATAGCTTCTCAGCTCTGTACATCGTTTACTCTCCTTGTCTTTTGAGATTTTTTGTCTTGGCTGTTTTCGGTCTTGATTTAAATAGCCCTATTGGTAAACGAACGTACGTATCTTTTAAATCTGAAAACGGTGAAGACAAAACAGGTGTGAAATAGTCAAAACCAAAGGTCTTTAGCTGCATCAAGTGACAAAGTACAAATAAATAACACATGATGAGGCCGTATAATCCAAACATGGCTGAACTGAAGATCGCCATAAACCGCAGAATGCGTAAGGGGAAGCTGAAATCATATGATGGAGCAGTGAAATCGGCTAGTGCCGTCAGAGACACAATAATGACCATTAAGGCACTGACGATATTGGCTTGGACAGCCGCCTGTCCAATAATGACGCCGCCAATCAGTCCAATCGTCTGCCCGATCGCCCTAGGAAGACGAAGTCCAGCTTCCCGCAGCAGTTCAATCGTAAACGACATCAAAATGGCTTCCACTACAGGAGGAAAGGGCACATTTTGCCGGCTGCCTGCGATGGTAAGTGCCATTCGTGTTGGTAATAAACCAGGATGATAGGAAACAAGGGCGATATAGAGTCCCGGTAAAAAGATCGTCAAAAGCACGGCAATATAACGGAGCAAACGCAAAAGAGTCGCACTTGTCCATCTTTGATAATAATCCTCCGGTGATTGCATCAAGGCAGTGAGTGTCATCGGCATAATGAGGGCAAACGGCGTCCCATCGAGCAAAATAGACACCTTTCCTTCGAGCACAGAGGCAATCACCCGATCAGGACGTTCTGTATTTTGAATCTGCGGGAAAATAGAGATATGACTGTCTTCAATCAGCTGTTCTATGTAGCCGCTCTCAGGAATATCATCCATTTTGATTTGCTTCATACGAGAGAATACATCATCTACTAGTTTGGGGTCTGCGATATCACGAACATACACAAGAGCAGCAGATTTCTTGTTACGAGTACCTATGTTCACCTTTTGAATGACAAGGTTCGGATCGTTTGCTCTTTCACGAAGCAATGCCGTGTTTTTTTCAAGATTTTCAATAAATCCAATCCTTGGTCCTCTAACAAGGACTTCTGATTGCGGCTCCTCTACTTCTCTAAATTGAAAAAGATTCGTATGGAGCGCAAGAGCTTGAGTGGCCCTATCCACAAATAAAATAGCCCTGCCGCTGTATAACTGCTCGATGGCAAGGTTCATATCTTCCAGCACATCATTTTGAATACCAAAGAACGTTTTAGAAAGGAGAGAAAGTGTGGTGTGGTCGACCTCAGTGATGGTCAGTTCCTTTTGCATAGGTGAAATAATTTGTTTGGAAAGCATCTCAAATTCTGTGAGTCCTTCAACGTACACGAGACATGCAGAGACAGCGGAAGGACCAAATGAAAAAGAGTGGAACACGATATCATCACTTTTGCCGGCAAAGCTTTTGACACGCTGAATGACGGACTCTATATCTTGTTCAATACGACTTTTCATAATACCTCACCCTCATGTCTTTTTTTATAGAGTGACTCGGAAGGAGAAGAATTATGCAAATAGAAAAAAGAGAATCCCCTAAAATAGGAATTCCCTTCACATGTTTATCTCGCCAGCCAGCCGCCATCTACGGCTAAAATATGACCGTTCATATAATCAGAGGCAGGGGAGCTGAGAAAGACGGCGGCACCTGCTAGATCTTCAGGCCGTCCCCAGCGTCCAGCGGGGATTCGTTTCAGAATCTCTTCATTCCGGTTCGCATCGTCACGAATGGCTTGCGTGTTATTGGTTGCAATATAACCAGGCGCGATCGCATTGACCTGAATATGCTGACTTGCCCATTCATTTGCAAAAGCTTTCGTCAAACCTGCGACAGCATGCTTACTTGCTGTATAAGCGGGAACAAAGACACCGCCTTGAAATGATAGAAGGGAAGCGATATTGACAATTTTCCCTTGCCCTTTTTTCAGCATCTGCTGTCCGACCTTTTGCGTGAGGAAAAAGAGACTGTTGATATTCACATCCATGACAGTATGCCAGTTTTCCTCTGAATATTGAGCAGCCTCTTCTCTTTTAATGGTCCCAGCATTATTGATCAAAATATCAATTGAATGCTGTTTTAAAAGGGCATCAACATCCCGCTTTGCGGACTTAGGATCTGCAAAGTCTACTTGAATCGCATGAAATGATCTGCCGGTCTGTTCGACAAGTTCTTTTGTTTCATCAAGCGGCGTATGGTGGTAGGTGCCGATGATATCTGCACCTGAACGGGCAAGCGCTACGGCAATACCTTGCCCAATACCAGTTCCAGGACCTGTGACAAGAGCTGTTTTGCCTTCGAGGGAAAAGAGGGACGCTACATATGATGTCGTCGTCATCTCATTACCTCAGCTGGTCCATCGGGACAAAGTCCATATCTTTAAACGTATAGTTTTCTCCCGCCATTGCCCAAATAAATGAATAATTTGCGGTACCTGAGCCTGAATGAATGGACCAGGCAGGTGAGATGACGGCTTCTTCATTTGCTACAACGAGATGTCTCGTTTCAGATGGCTCCCCCATAAAATGAAAGACACGTGCGTCTTCCTCTATATCAAGATATAAGTACACTTCCATCCGCCGGTCATGTATATGAGCAGGCATCGTGTTCCATGTGTTATTGGTTTCAAGCTGAGTGATGCCCATCATAAGCTGGCAGCTTTGGATGCCGTCTGCATGAATGACCTGATACAGATTCCGTACGTTCGAGGCGGATGCTTCCCCTAAATGATTCGGTGTTAATTCAGCAATCGCAGCCTTTTGTGTCGGATACGCTCTATGAGCTGTGGCTGACACAAGATAAAATTTGGCCTGCTCACCTGATGAACTAGCAAACTGTACATGTTCGTGTCCAAGTCCAATATATAAGAAATCTTTATGCTCCAGCACAAATGACTCACCATCGACTGTAACCGTACCTTGGCCGCCGACATTCACAATGCCAATTTCCCGTCTTTCAAGGAAATATTCTGTACGTAAAAAGTCGCCGGCATCTAGCTTGATCGGTTCTGATGTCGGCATAACACCGCCAATCACCACACGGTCCTCATGCGAATAATATAGCTTCAATTCACCACTGACAAAGAGTGTCGGAATATGAAAATGACGACGAAGTTCCTCTGTTGTAAAACGCTTGACCTGCTCAGGATGTACAGCATAACGATTTTCCATTTGAGATAAGCCTCCCTTTCCATCTGAAACATATGATTGTTTTATTTGGTATCGGTTTCAAGGAAAATTCTAGAGGAAAAAGAGAGCGGCGTCAACCGTTAATTTGAAATCGCTTTCTTTAATTGTATAAAAGCTTTTTTTCTTCATGTTCATGAAAAAAATCTTCTGATACAGTTCAACTTGTGGTATGCTTTTTTTAAGTTTATTTGAAATCGGTTTCGAAACAAATGAGAAGATCAATCTTGGGAGTTTTTTGTATGAAAGAGAAAAAGCAAACGAAAGTCACCATTAACGAAGTTGCAGCATATGCAGGTGTCTCAAAATCAACGGTATCCAGATACATCAATGGCAGAACAAATGAAATTTCTCCTGAAAAGGTAAAAAAGATTAAAAAAGCCATTGAGGAGCTCCATTACCGTCCGAGTCAGCTTGCCCAAGGATTGAAAGTAAGAAAGAGCAAGGTCATTGGTTTTATTGTGGCTGATATTACGAATCCATTCTCTGTTGCGACACTTCGTGGTGTGGAAGAGATTTGTGATGAATATGGATACAGCATCATGGTGTGCAACACAGATAATCGTCCAGAAAAAGAACGAGAAATGCTTCTGAAGCTGAATGCGCATTATATTGAAGGGCTGATCATTAATACGACCGGTCAAAACAATGACATTTTGCAAGACTTTAAGCAAAACGGTGTACCGATTGTTCTTGTTGACCGTAAGTTACCTGAACTCAAGGTTGATACCGTCACAACGAATAACCGTGACATCACGGCTCGTCTACTTCACCAAATGTATGAAAAAGGCTACGAACATATCGCTTTCTTTACTGAGCCGGTCGATGGGATTAGTCCACGTGAAGAACGAAAAGAAGCCTATGAACAGACGGCGATGAGTCAACATAAGACACCTATGATTGCAGAAATCAATTTGAAGCAAAAGGAACAAATGCGAGATGAGATTTGTCGTTTTTTACAATCAAGCCATCAGAAAAAAGCGATTTTAGCAGGCAATGGATTACTCATGCTGAAGCTCATCAGTGAACTTGTCGATCTTGGGGTAAAGATTCCTGAGGAGATAGGCATTGCCGGATTTGATGATACAGAATGGTATAAGCTGATCGGGCCAGGCATCACTACGGTGGCGCAGCCATCTCATGAGATGGGGAAAGCGGCGATGCAAAAAATCAAGACGCGTCTTGAAGGGGATAAGAGTGCACCCCAGACCATTCAACTTGATGGAGAAATCATTGTGAGAAAATCTTTATAAACGTTAGGCAGAGAAGAGTATACATACGTGCATGCTCTCTCTTTTTCAACTGTTTTGAAACCGGTACCAAGAAAGGGGAGAAATGAGTGAAAGCATTGGATGTGATCACATTTGGGGAATCAATGGCGATGTTTTATGCAAAAGAAATTGGCGAGCTTCACCAAGTGCATACGTTTCAAAAAGCACTTGCTGGTGCAGAGAGTAATGTTGCGGTCGGCTTGGCAAGATTAGGCTTTAGCGTAGGCTGGATGAGTAAGGTCGGGGCGGACTCACTTGGTACATTTATTTTAGAAGAGCTTCAAAAAGAAGGGGTCGATACGAAGGCAGTACTCCGTTCAAATGATGGAGCCAAAACAGGAATATTGCTTAAATCAAAAGTCATCGATGGAGACCCTGATGTGACGTACTACCGAAAAGGCTCTGCTGCGAGCACATTGAACCCAAGCGATTTCCCGTCCACTTATTTTCAGCAGGCAGGACATCTTCATATGACCGGAATCCCGCCTGCTGTGTCTAGTGAAATGAGAGCGTTTTCTTTTCATGCCCTTAAAGAAATGAAAGAAGCAGGAAAAACCATTTCCTTTGACCCGAACCTTAGACTTCAACTATGGGAAGAGGAAGAAGACATGATTCATACGGTGAACCAGATGGCTGCTCAAGTAGATTGGTTTTTCCCAGGGCTTGCAGAAGGTCAAAGACTCACTGGATGTCATGAGCCGGAAGCGATTGCGGATGTTTATTTACAAAAAGGCGTCAAGCTTGTGGTCATTAAACTGGGAGCGGAAGGAGCCTATTTCAAAAGTGCATCCGGCCAAGGTGTAGTGGATGGTTTCCATGTGTCTCATGTCGTGGATACAGTCGGAGCTGGTGATGGATTTGCAGTGGGAGTGATGAGCGGTCTGCTGGACGGATTATCATATGAAAAATCGGTGACAAGAGGCAATGCCATTGGAGCACTTGCAGTCATGTCCCCAGGAGATCACGAGGGCCTGCCGACTCGAAAAGAGCTTCAGGCATTTATAAAAGAAGCCAAACGATATCAAAGGCGACACGATATGAAGGGAGATGAGAGGTATGGGAAAGTCAGCAAGTATGAGCGTTAAAGAGAAGCTCGCAGCTTGTAAACTCATTGCGGTGGTCAGAGCAGGTAGTGAAGCAGACGGGATAGAGATGATTGGTCGTTTAAAGAAAAAAGGGGTGCGGGCCATCGAAGTGACATATACCACGCCCAATGCAGAGCGGATCATTGCATCTTACCAGCATGACCACGACTTGATTGTCGGAGCTGGAACGATTACAACGCTTGAGCAGGCACAATCAGCCATTGAAGCCGGCTCTCAATTCATCGTTAGCCCTGGATATCTTCCTACTATCGGAGAGCACCTATCTTTTCACGATATACTCTACGTGCCAGGTGTTTTGACCCCGAGTGAAATTATGCAGGCAAAAGCAAATGGATACAGCGTGTTAAAGCTTTTTCCGAGCGGCTCCTTCGGTTTGTCCTATATGAAAAATTTGCAAGGTCCGTTTCCAGAGGTTGAGTTCATCCCAACAGGAGGCATTCATCCAGTCGATGTGCCAAAGTGGCTTGAAGCAGGAGCCGTTGCAGTAGGTGTCGGCAGCCAGCTTGAAAGCAGTACAGCAGAAGAATTACAGGCTGTTCTTTCTTCCACCATCATGTAGTTCACATAAACAACCGGCTGATGACTGCCGGTTGTTTGTTCGTTTATCTGACATAAAAGATGGGAAGGCGCTTCTTTTCACATAAAATGAGCATAAAGGAGAGGTCGATATGTACATTCAACAAGATGAACTAAAAGATGGTCAAATTGAACAATTGATTAAAGCTCATTTAGAAGAGATGAAAAAACATTCACCGCCAGAAAGCATTCATGCCCTTCCGTTAGACCATCTGAAAAAACATGATGTCACAGTATGGAGTGCAAGGGATGGAGAGGTGCTTCTTGGCTGCGGAGCCATCAAGGAGCTATCAAGTGAACATGGTGAACTCAAATCGATGAGAACGGCAGCAGCCCATATGCGAAAAGGCGTGGCGAAGCATCTGTTGACCCACCTTCTCCAAGAGGCGAAGCGGCGGGGGTATAAAAGAGTGAGCCTTGAAACAGGTGCGATTGCTTTCTTTGAACCGGCAAGAAAATTATATGAAAGCTTTGGATTTCAATATTGTCCGCCTTTTGGTTCATACCAAGAAGATCCGAACAGTTTATTTATGACAAAGGAATTATAGAGGTCGAGAGAGTATGCTTTTATAAGCAGCTCTTTTTTTATGCGGCAACAATGGAAGGAGGAGAATGTGAATGAAATGGTCGAAGTTGTTCGGAATGGGCGCATTTCTCACATTTTGTGTCGTATCTGTTCTTTTTTTATCTATATTAGGTCAAGATTTAGTTAAAATTGAAAGCGCTTCCGATGAGGCGGTATCAACTTATCAATATCACTTTGTTCTTGTACCAGAGGAACTTGATAATGAATATTGGCAATTGGTGCAAAAGGGAGCTGCTGATGCGGCGGAAGTTCATCAGGTGTATCTTGAATACCTAGGTCCAAAGCAGGCTGATTTGGATGATCACCTGAAAACCATTGATATGGCGATTGCTGGTCATGTGGATGGCATTATGACGCAAGGGCTCGATGCAAAGAGATACAAACCGCTCTTTCAAAAAGCAAGAGAGAAAGGTATAGATGTCGTCACAGTCGATACCGATGCAGAGGGGAGCAAGCGTCAAGTGTATGTCGGAACAGATAACTATTATTCTGGCTTTATCGCCGGACAGGCACTCATCGCCGATACAAAAGGCGAACAGTATGTGGGCATTGTGACGGGACGGCTTGATGCGATTCACCAGAAGCTTCGCGTGAAGGGGTTTCGAGATGCCGTTTCTGGTGAGAAACGCATTCATATTGCTGGAATAGAAGAGTCGGCGATTACAAAATCAGGTGCTTCCGGTGCTGCGTATAAATTGTTAAATGATCATACGCAGCTCACCGCATTTTATGGAACAAGTGCATTAGACGGAGTCGGCATTATTCAAGCAACAGAGCAATATCATTCGTCTAAAGATGTTTATGTGCTCGCATTTGATACTCTGCCTGATACGATTCAAGCGCTGGATGATGGGAAAATTGATGCAGTGGTTGTACAGCATCCTTATGAAATGGGCTATCAAGCGGTTGAATCTCTTGTTCGTTTGCAACAAGGGGATAAACAAGAACCGCTGCAGTACACAGGGACGAGTGTGATTCGGCGAGGAGACCTGCCCCTTCATCAAACGGAAAGACCACAGGGGGTTCAGCCATGAGAAAAATACGAAGTAAATTATTATTGGCATTTTTAATTCTTGTGCTCCTTGGTAATGTGGCCGCTTTTTTTGTGTATTGGAGCAGTTCAAAAATCACATCAGAATATAGCAAGAGCTTTCGTTCCTTTCTCCTGCTGAATGATATTTCGACAGAAGCAAAAACGATGTATGAAAAGGTCAACGCCTTTGCCATCGAAAAGGATCAGGCGTTTGCCAAGGGGTATGCTGAATCAAAACAGAAAATGACATCATATGATCAAACATTACTCAAAGATGCAGGGCTTCATGCCGCCATCCCCTCCATTGAAAAATATCGATATATGATGCGGACGCTCATAAACGAAAGTGATGCGACAATGAATCATGTCAAAGAAGGGAAAATCAAAGAATATGCTGCAAGTGTGAAAGAAGTAAGAACCGTGTCCTCTTATATCCAAGAGCAGACAATGACTCTTTTGGATGATGAATTATCTGAGTATCAAGTACTCTACCAATCCCTTCAAAAAAGACATCAAACGTATGCGCTTTTTACTCTATGTCTGTTTACATTATCGATAGGCATCGCTTTATGGATGGCCTATATCATTGCGGGTGGAATTTCAAGACCGATCGTTCATCTGTCTCGAAGTGCCAAAGAAGTATCAGAAGGAAATTTTGACGGTCCGAATTTGCATGTGTCATCAAAGGACGAAATCTCTGTGTTAAATCATGCCTTTGAGCGAATGCGGCGAGAGATGAAGGTCATGATTGAAGAGATGAAACAAAAGGCCGCTTTAGATCAGAAAATTAAAGACATGAAGCTGAAAACACTACAAAACCAAATGAATCCACATTTTTTATTTAATACATTAAACATCGTTTCACGTATGGCGTACTTAGAATCAGCTGATGCGACATCGAGATTGATACAATCCGTTTCTACACTGATGCGGTATTCGCTATCTCCTCTCAGCGCATCTGTTACGTTAGAACAAGAAGTGAAAGTGGTAAAAGAATATTTTCATATACAAGAAACAAGATTTTCCGATCGTATTACATGCAAAACGACCATAGATGAGTCGTGTCTATCTGTTCACATTCCGAGCCTTACATTGCAGCCGCTTGTCGAAAATGCCTTTATTCATGGGGTAGAACCAAAAGAGGAGGGGGGGCTTGTAGAGCTCTCTATTGATCGAGATGATGGCTTTGTCATGATTCGGATTCGGGATAATGGACTTGGCATCAGTGATCAAGAGAAAAAGAGATTGCTATCGCAAGAGGAAGAAGATCATCCAGACACACGTAGTAAAGGTCACTCGACAGGAATTGGTCTTCGAAATGTGATGTCGAGGCTGCGTTTGTTTTACGGAGTGCAGGATGCCCTTCAAATTGATTCAAAGCCAAACGAAGGGACCACCATTCAATTGACAATACCAATCAAGGAGGAACGAGCATGCTGAACGTGCTGATTGTGGATGATGAAAAAATTGAACGAATGGCGATGCGTAAGTTCATGACCGAATGGCTGCCAGACTGTCATATTGCAGGGGAAGCTGCGAATGGAAAAAAGGCGGTGGAATTGGCGCGGTCTAAGCCAATTGACCTTGTGCTCATGGATATTCAGATGCCAGGCATGGATGGACTCACAGCGATCAAACAGATCAAAGCAAGCTGTCCTCATACTAAATTTATTATGCTGACAGCCTACGATACGTTTGATTATGCCAAACAAGCCATGCAGGAAGGGGTCAAACAATACCTTGTCAAACCAGCTGATAAAGACGAAACCATTACAGCGATTCGTTCTGTTGCGGCAGAAATTCAGCAGGAGGTCTCCCTGCGGCAGGCGGAGAAAGTCAATCAGCAGTCAAAATGGCTGGAAGCTCATGTGTTGAACGGCCAATCTTATTCCTCCACAGCGTTTGAGCGGCTGTTTCAGGATTTTCAAGCAGGTCTAGTGATCGCTGTTCAGCGGACAGGCGGGGATCAACTCCTGAATCATTTGCAGGAGTCTGCTCTTTTTCAAGCAGTGCCTATCCAAGTGAGCGGTGAGCTGTTCACATGCTTGATTTACAGCCGTCAATCACCTGGTCATCTAAAGGCGAATGTACTGCAAGCCATTCGCGCTACCATGACAAGCGAGCAGCATTCACCTGTCATTGTTGGCATGGGTCATCCTGTCTCAAATCCACTTCAACTTCAGAAAAGTGCGGCAGAAGCGAAGCTTTCCTATTATCAGCGAAAAAAAGATGACGGTGCGGTTCGTTATGGCTTTTACTATACAGATAGACAACCTTACGTATTGATCAACTTGCCTGAGCTTGCCGATGACATGATGCTGGCACTAGAAGAAGGGAGAAGAGATGATGCTCTTGCTTACTATGATGCCTTCCAATTAGAAGGGGCAACCATCTCTCATGTGAAAGAGCTGCTCATTTTACTCAAATCACGACTTCGTGCAGATGTGCCGATTCTAGCTATCACTACAGAAACAGAATGCCGCCAATGCTGTGAACATTTATTTGATCTGTATGAAGCAAGAACCCAGACGGTGAATGATATAGAACGGGCGAAACGATACATTCAAACACATTTTTGCGAACATATCACGCTGGAGCAAACGGCCGCCTATGTTGATTTAAGCCCGACGTATTTCACCAAACGCTTTAAGGATGAGACAGGTCTGACGTTTAAAGAATATGTGACGACCTGTAGGATGGATAAAATGAAGAAGCTACTGAAAGAGAGTTCGCTTAGTTTAAAAGAAATCACCTATCAAGCAGGATATACTGATCCGAATTACGTCAGTCGTGTGTTTAAAAAAATGGTTGGCTGTTCACCGAAGGAATATCGAAAACAGGTCGTAAAAAAATGAAGAATTTCATAAAAAAGTGAAGAAGTTTGCCTGAAAAAAGGCAAGGATCTGCCAGTATACTTATTTTGATAACGCTTACAAAATAGGGATGGGGGATCCATGATGAAGTTTAAATTAGGCTTTACTTTATTGGCACTCTGTATGCTGGTCGTCTCTGCTTGCAGTTCATCGACGAACTCAGATGCAAAAAAAGAGGGCGGAGCGGAGAAACTAGAAATTTTCTCTTGGTGGACTGGTGCAGGTGAGGAAGACGGACTGAAGGCACTCATTCAATTGTTTGAAGAGAAAAATAAAGACATTCCAATTGAAAATGCAGCTGTCGCTGGTGGCGCTGGTACGAATGCAAAGGCTGTTCTAACAAGCCGGATGCAAGGAGATGATCCGCCAGCTACTTTCCAAGTACACGGGGGAGCAGAGCTGAATGAGAGCTGGGTAGCCGCAGGTAAAATGGAGCCGCTGGATGACCTTTATGAGAAAGAAGGCTGGAAGGATAAATTTCCAGAATCACTGATTGACCTTGTGAGCAAAGACGGGAAAATCTATTCCGTTCCAGTGAATATTCATAGAGGCAATGTGCTTTGGTATAACAAAAAAGTATTTGAAGATCAGGGCTTAGAACCGCCAACGACGTTTGATGAATTTTTCAAAACAGCCGATGCCTTAAAGAAAAAAGGGATTACTCCACTTGCGCTTGGGGATAAAGAACCTTGGGCAGCGACTCATTTGTTTGAAAGCGTTCTTCTAGGTGTACTAGGTGCAGATGACTATCAAAAACTTTGGGCGGGCGACTTAAAAATGGATGATGCAAAAGTGAAGGAAGCGGCAGACATCTTTGGACGTATGCTCGAATACGTCAACGACGATCATAGCTCGCGTAACTGGCAGGATGCCTCACAGCTCGTGGCAAAAGGGGAAGCTGCAATGAATGTCATGGGCGACTGGGCAAAAGGATACTTTGTGAATGATCTAGATTTGAAGGTGAATAAAGACTTTGGATACGTGGCTACTCCTGGTACGGAGGGCAGCTTTATGGTCATCACGGATACATTCGGACTGCCGAAGGGTGTCAAACAGCCAGAAAACGTGAAAAAATTCTTATCTGTCTTAGGATCTGTGGAAGGACAGGATGCGTTTAATCCGTTGAAAGGGTCAATACCGGCACGTGTGGATGCAGACGTATCAAAATATGATGAATATGGAAAATCGGCAATGAAGGCGTTTAAAGAGTCAAAGCTCGCACCGTCTCTTGCGCATGGCTCAGCTGCTGAAGAAGGTTTTGTCACGAAGGCGAACCAAGCCGTCAATATTTTCGTGACACAAAAAGACAGCAGTCAGTTCGTTTCTTCTTTAAAAGATTCAATGAAATAAAGATGAAAGAGGCGGCCGTTAGGCACCGCCTCTTTTTTAAAAAAGGAGTGTAGCTTCATGCGCATGGACACATCGCCGATCACAAAAACACCAGCAGCAAAAGTGAAACGTGTTCGGAAAAAATGGAATGGAGACCAGCTGCTTGCCCTGCTATTTTTAGCACCGTCAGCTGTTTTATTATTCATTTTTGTTTACGGATTTATTGGCTGGACAGGATATGTTTCATTATCGAACTGGACCTCGCTTGTTCCTGATTTTTCTTTCGCAGGTATGAAAAATTATGTCATGCTGTTTCAAGATTTTCGCTTTCAGTCAGATCTTCGAAACACGGTCTTTTTTACATTATTCTTTATTGGAGCAGTCATTGCTTCTGGGCTTGTACTCGCCATTTTACTAGACCAGAAGATCAAGGGGGAATCACTTTTTCGGAATCTCTTTTTCTTTCCGATGGCCCTTTCCTTTGTTGTCACAGGTGTTGTGTGGCAATGGATCCTAAATCCATCTACTGGGGTGAATCTGTTTTTAAAAACACTCGGCATCCAGCCCAAGTGGTACACGGATACGAACATTTTAGCTGGATTTGTCTGGGGAAAAATTGAGTTTGGTGTACCGGCAGCAATGATTGCAGTTGTCATCGCTGCTGTGTGGCAGATGACAGGGTTCTCACTTGCGATGTATTTGGCTGGTCTTAGAGGCATTCCAGAGGAAGTGAGAGAGGCTGCTAGAATGGATGGCGCAACCGAGTGGCAAATCTACTGGAAAATCATTTTCCCGCTGTTAAAACCAATCACAGCGAGCGTCGTCATTATCATGGCACATATTTCTTTAAAGATCTTCGATTTGATTTACTCGATGACAGGACCAGGTGCAAACTTTGTCACCGATGTGCCAGGTGTTTATATGTTTGAAATGACCTTTAGAGGAAACCATTATGCAGGTGGTGCCGCCATTGCGATCGTCATGTTGATTTCTGTTGCGGTCTTTATCGTGCCGTATCTCCTGTCTAGCCGGAAGGGGGCTTCATCATGACCGCAAGAGGATTTGTCCGTCCAGTTCTTTATGCTTTATTAATACTGTGCAGTTTGTTTTTTCTCATGCCTGTTTATGTCATGCTCGTCACAAGCTTAAAGCCATTAGGTGAAGTTACCCTTGAGCGAATGTGGTCGCTTCCATCTACACTTGATTTCTCAAGCTACAAAATCGCTTTTGAAAAGTTATCACCCAATTTAATGAATTCTCTTTATCTAGTCATTCCTGCTACCTTATTGTCAGCTGTATTAGGTGCGATGAATGGCTATGTGCTGTCTAAATGGCGCTTTAAAGGATCAGAAGTGGTGTTTACCTTCATGTTGTTCGGTATGTTTATTCCATACCAAAGTATCCTCATTCCACTTATTCAATTTTTACGTGAAATCGGCTTGTATAACTCCATTCCGGGACTTGTACTTGTCCATGTCGTATATGGCCTGCCAATCACAACACTCATGTTCCGCAATTTTTATGTGAGCATTCCTGATGAAATGATTGAATCAGCGAAGATGGATGGAGCTGGGTTTATCGGGATCTTCAGACATATGATTTTGCCGCTTTCCATCACAGGGTTTGTCGTGGTTGCCATTTGGCAGTTCACAAATGTGTGGAATGAGTTTCTATTTGCGGTCACTATGACCACAGCAGAGAATCAGCCGGTCATGGTTGCACTGCAAAATTTATCAGGCAGTCAAATTGTGCAATGGAACGTCCAAATGGCAGGGGCGATATTGGCAGCGCTGCCGACACTTTTGGTCTATATTCTACTCGGAAAATACTTTGTGAAAGGACTTCTTGCAGGCTCTGTCAAAGGGTGAATTGATTTTCTTGTTATCGTTTTCATTCGGTGTACTGAAAGGATTGACTTCTCTTTAGATAGCGTCATAATAAAAGTTGAGACTTGCTAGTTTTCATCATGCTAGGCGAGGATTATCAAAGGGTAGCAAAGGGAGGAGTCATCCTGAATGAAGCAGTCACCAATTTTTTTACTGCCTGAATTGAAGGAGAGAATATGGGGAGGTACAGCCTTAAGGGATCAATTTGGCTATGATATTCCTTCTGATCAAACGGGAGAATGCTGGGCAATTTCTGCTCATCCAAACGGACCAAGTGTCGTGCAAGACGGTCCATATAAAGGGAAAACGCTGATCGAACTATGGGACAATCACAGAGAATTGTTTGGGGGAATAGAAGGCGATCGCTTCCCGCTCTTAACCAAAATTTTAGATGCAAACCAAGATTTATCCGTTCAAGTTCATCCAGATGATGATTATGCGGAAAGACATGAAAATGGCGAGCTTGGGAAAACAGAGTGCTGGTATATCATTGACTGCAAAGAAGGCGCAGAAATGATCTATGGTCATAATGCAAGGACGAGAACTGAGCTTGTGACCATGATGAACAGCGGAGATTGGGAAGGCCTTTTGCGGCGAGTGAAAATTAAGCCGGGCGATTTTTATTATGTGCCAAGCGGTACCATTCATGCGCTATGTGAAGGCACACTGGTTCTTGAAACGCAGCAAAGTTCAGATACGACCTATCGGGTGTATGATTATGAACGAAAAGACCAAAATGGCCATGAACGTGAACTTCACTTCACGCAGGCCATTGATGTTACCACGGTTCCTCATGTAGACGGTTATGCAGATGAATCAGTAGAAACTCGTCCAGGGGTGACCATTAGAACATTTGTAGAAGCAGAATATTTTTCTGTGTATAAATGGGAAATTGATCAAAAAGTAGAGCTATCGCAAGATTATCCGTTTTTGCTGTGCAGCGTTATTAATGGGGAAGGGTCCTTAGAGCATAATGGACATACATATCCGCTGCCAAAAGGAGCCCATTTTATCCTGCCTGCTGAAACAGGGAACTTCACCATTGAAGGATCTTGTGAACTGATTGTGTCACATATATAAAGAAAAAGACTTTCAAGCATGGAATAGAGCTTGAAAGTCTTTTTTAGTTAATTTAACACTTTATAAAAAGTATCCATTGCTTTTTTATTGTACTCTTTATAATTGAATGGAGCATAAGCAGGATTTGTATGATTACTAAAGTTATTTAGCCCTCCTACAAGTCCATCGACACTGTTATTGACTAAAGCACCATATTTGCCATTCTCTAAAACTGTTCGATTTGCAATAATATCCGTTGCCAAGATATCCATTCCTAACGTCATGGCTTCTAAAAGTACCATTGGCTGGCCTTCATAGTGTGATGATAAAACAAAGCAGTCACACATTTTTAGGACGGTAAATGGATTTTCAACTTGGCCAACTAAAAACACATAGTTTTGCAATTCTAATTCGTCTATTAACTTTAGAAGGTCATTTTTAAGAGGACCATCGCCGAGAATATATAGTCTGCTGTTTGCATTTGTTTCTAAATGTTGTTTAAAAGCAGTAATTAAATTATCTTGCCCTTTTTCTGGAGACAGACGTCCCATATTAACAAAATTATAGTGTTTTTTGGAAGGGTAAGGAACAAATTCATTTCCTATTTCAAACCCTCGAACTTCAAGAATTTCAATCGCTTTTTTATCTACCCAGCCTACTTTTTCGTTATTAAACACTATGGAACAGTAAGTTGATATAGGTGTGGTAATTTCTTCTGTAATATCAACTTCTTTTTGATTGTAAAGATAAAAATCTTTCAAGACTTTAAACCTAGTATCTTCGTTCGTTTTGCTATAAATTTTAAATTCGTTCAAATGAAGAGAAGCAGAGTAGCTCACTTCTTTACGATTTAAAATAGTTTGATGATCTAATGTTTTAAACGCTTTTACATGTAACCATCCAATCACTTTTTTATCTAAAGAGAATTGGTAATATGTCGCTTCTTTTGTTTTATGGCTCTTGTGTACAGTCACAATAGCACCTTTATATAACTCAGCGCTGCAAACTTCTTCATATCCGAAATTTGGATATGCTTTTGTCCATATTGTATGATTCTCTGGATGGACAATTTTCATTTTTTTATTTATATTTCTTTCTAAAAGTGTTCTATTAGGCAATGAGCGAATAAACTCTGCATGTTCGTGGTAATTTTTGTTCAATAATGTTTGTATTTCTTTTTCCATCATGACTTGCTTTTCCTCAGATTGAACACTATTTACTTCATAATTCTTCAGTATTTTTAGTGCAGATGAGTCTATCCAGCCTATTAGTTGTTTGTTGATATAGAATCTGCAGTAGAGTGAACGTTCAGTTCTAGCTTCTCGGTCTATCTCTACCATAATATTCTTATAGGGGTGACTCGAAGAAACCTTTTTAATTCCCCTCGTTTTAAAGGGTTTAGTCCAAATATCATTATGTTTAGGGTTGGTGATTAATGCTAATTTATGAACTTCTTCTTCACATATAATACTATCTGGAAGAAGTTTAAAAGCATCTTTATTTAGCCATCCCACAACATGATCTTCATAAGAGAACTTATATAAAACTTCGTTTTGTTTTGTTACAGCTTTTCTTGTAATCATCACTACATTGTTTTCAAACTCTTTGCTTGAAAAAGTGGACAGGTTATCTTCTACTAACGTAGTGAAGATTTTATCATGTTTGCTGCTTAGAATTTTTGCTCTTGATTTAAAAGGTTTATTCGATTGGATAAGGCTTGATGTGTTTTGGTCACCAGATTGTAATTCTATTCCTAATATTTTGTCTGGATTGATTGAGTTCATCACATAATCAAACTTACTTTCATCTGTATAGCGAGATAAATTTTGTTTGTTCAATTCCATTGTGCCTTTAGAAACACTGACCAATTTATCAAATTTATGATATATGGTGAATAAACCTCTCAAATTTATTTTATGAGGCTTCTTACCATTGATCGTTCTTTCGCTATCAGAGAGAAGATCATTATGCATAAAACATATTTTTGTTTTAGCATCTGCAGAAACGAGATATTTAGCCCAATATAAACTATATCCGCTAAAATCAATGACATGGTCAAAAGTGGATTTTCCGAAAAGGCGACTAAATTCTCTGGAATAAGCATCTTGTGGATAGAGCTTTTCCCCGAATTTACTGGTTACTCCACGATTATGAATGAATTTATCTTTATAAACTTCTTGTAAAGTGTAGACAGGTAGGCCTGGCTTGAAAATAAACCTGACATTTTTATTGACTTTTGCAATATTATTTAATACCTCTTTGGAGTTTGGTGTGCTCATATAGCAACTAACATCATATTTATGATAATCAATATTTTGTGTTAAATTAATGAAAGAGGAAGTGATACCATTATTTTTCATTCCCCCAGGGTAAATCAATATCTTTTCTTTCTTTTCATGAAGAGCATTGATGAAACGGATGTCTTCCGTTTCATTGTTGAAAATAGATTTAACAACTCTCTCAGTCACTTTACCATCGTCATGTTTTGTGAAGTCATGTTTAAATTGATCATACTGACGTTTAAATTGTGAATTTATGTCTTCTATATGAGCAATCGAATCTGCCAAATTTTTAATGTTATAAAGGCGGGGACCAGGAAGGTCTTTAAGATTAAAATACATGCCTCGCTCTTCATTATATTCATCTGCATCCCACATATAAAAAAGAACGGGTTTATTTGTAACTAGAAAATCAAAAAATATACTTGAATAGTCAGTAATCAATAAATCGGTCGCACTTAGCAGCATATTTGTATCGATAAAGTCTGGTATCAGCCGACCTTGTAATTCTGCTGATTGACTGGCTTGGTGATACAGAAATGGATGAAGCTTAAGAAGGATATTATATTCTTGACTAAAGCGTTCATGTAAGTAATTCAGGTCAGAAGTGATCTGAGTTAAATTGTTTTTAACTTTACCTACACTTGTCCCTTTCCAAGTAGGGGCATATACAATGGTTTTTTTGTCTAAAGAAAGGTCTACTCCAAAAGAGTGAAGATCTTTTTTAAATTCAAGGGAATCAGTATTCAACGTTAAATCAATTCTTGGATACCCTTCTTCTATAATTTTTCCCGAGAAAAGATGTTTCAACTTATAGCTATTTATAAACATACTTGTTGTATGTTCATTTGGGCTAATGAGATAATCTGAGCTCAAAAAATTTCTCAATACATTCTGAGAATGTGCAGGGTTTCCTGGAATATCAAAGCCCATATATTTCAATGGTGTGCCATGCCATGTATTGATATAGACTTGTTCCTTTTTACATATAAAAAATGGTTGAAAAGTAGAGTTGTTTATTAAATATTTTGCAGTTGCTAAGTATTTCAAATAATCTTTAGAATTTCGCTTTACAAAAATGATGTTTTTATAATCGGTATACTTATCTAAAATTGGTTTTAATATTTCAAAATCATCAATTGACCAAATATGTGTATAGTCTTTGAAATGAGGCTGATGTAACAAATATTCAAAAATGGCTAATGGGCTATCGGTCATACTTTTTCCGTCTCTAGATTCATATAGTACGGTTTTTTCAACAACATCAAAACGTTGATAATAGTATGCATATAAATTGTTTCTTTGGTGTCTTTTGTCCTTTATAAAATTCATTAAAGGGTCTTTTAAAAATTTTATTTTTCGTTTTAATATTTTTTTCTGACGTTTAAAAATTTTCTTGTTCATCATTATGACTCCTTTGGAGATTACTATTGAAAAAGTCAAGAAATTCGTTGTGATATAAAATACAAGTGAATTTTAAATTTCTATAAATTCTAATGATGCTAAATGATACCATACCTTTAAAGAAAAATTAAGAAATCGCTATATCTTTAAAGTAAATTTAAGATGATGTATTGAGGTGAAAGTCCCCCAAAAATGTCACTTTTCATAGGTGAATTTAAATATATTAAGCTTATTTTGTTAAAAAAGTCTGGTGTTTTTGTCGATAAAGAGATTAGTAGACTATTATGCAAAGTTAAGAGAGGGACAGGGAACGTGAAAAAAACCATCAAGATTATGTTACTCGCAGCTGCCTTTGGTATGACATTACACCCAGGCAAAGAAGTGCAAGCAGCCTCCTATGTCGATCAATCCATTTATACGATTAGCACCTCAAAAGTATTTACAACAGAAGCAGAAGTCAAAAAAGCGGTTGACACGTTGAAAAAGGATAAGAAGTGGACAGCCACGTATCAAACCTCAGGAAATACATCGACTTATCAGCTAACTGCCTCAGGATATGACTCACAAGCAGCAGCGAGTGCAAGTGCCGCTGCATTAAAAAAAGAGTTAGGCATGAGCGGTACGGTGTCTCCAGTAGGTGACCGCCTTCCTTTACAGAAAATCGTATCTGATCCAATCAACGATGAAAGTCAGGCGAAAAAACTGACGCTCGAGCTGACGAAAACATCAGGACTCAATAGCGCGTATGAAGCTATCAATCAAAGCAGACCATCATATCAGGTCATTTCAGGAGCCATTGATTCTGAAACGAAAGTCAAAAATATTCAAACCGAACTACAAAAACAGGCCGGAGTCACTAGTACATATCAAACCGAAAACAAAGCTGGCACCGTGTATCAGCTGATCTCAGGCAATATTGTCGGACAGAGTAAGGCAAATACCATCCTGCAAGGTTTTCAAAAGGAATCTGGTTTAAAAGCAGTACTCCAAACGGTAGCAGCAGGCAAACCGTATTACATCGTCACATCTGCTGCACAAACGAATCAGTCTAAAGCGCAAACCCTTCTGACCCAGCTGCAAAAAGAAGCGAAAATCAGCGGAAAGATTCAGAAGGCTGGAGCTGTTAAAAATGTATATAGCATGGAATCAGGCTATTTCAAAGACAGTAAGCAAGCAGCCTCAGCGGCGGCTCAGATCAAAAAACAAGCTGGTGCGTCAGGTACTGTGCAGCGAGTAGGGAAAACGAAAAATTATATCGTAAAGCTCAATCAATTAAATGACACAACTTACGCAAAAACAGTTGCTTTTTTCAAGAAAAAGAAATGGCGCTATACGTCTAAAAAGATCTCCTCTACACAGCCATATCAAGTAGTGACTGGGAATCTTTTGGGCGATGATCAAGCAAAAAAAGCAACGGCATTTTTCCAAAAGAAAAAAGTATCCGCCACAACGAAAAAAACAGGCAAAGCATCTGATAGCACGTATCGACTTGTCGTGAATCAAGCAACGGATCAGACAAAAGTAAATAAAGGTGCTGCATACTTAAAAGCACAAAAGGTGACAAGCAGCATCACAACAGGCAAGGGACAAGCCGTCAGTAAAGCATACAGCCTAATGACAACTCCTGTATATGATCAAAGCAAAGTAAAGCAGGCACAAGAGATCATGAAAAAAAATGGAGTTGCTAGCAGTACAAAAACATTAACAGAAGCTGTTAAGCAATACCGTATTACGACAGAGGCAACTGTGAATCAGACAAAGCTGAATCAAGCCTTAAGTTATTTAACCAAACAAAAAATGAAAGCAGCCGCTCAAAAAACGGGAGCAACTGATTATGGTCAATATCAGATCAAAACAGGGGTTATTTCGACTGCTGCCTTAAGAGACCAAGGCATGACATTCTTCAAAAAACGAAATGAACCAGCTGCTTATACAACAACGACAAAACCGGCATATAAAATCAACATCACACAGCAGTTTACAGGGTTACCAAATGCGAATGCGGCCATTGCTTTTGTGAAAAGCCAATACGGCTGGACAGCCACTGCGACCAAAATCAAAAATGGTCCAATGGTGATGCAGACGAATTATAACCTCACAGTCAATGAGATGGTAAACAAACAAATGAAGGTGTCGCCGCAGACAGATGGTGCAGCCTACGTCTATGCGACATATGTAGACCCAGCGACGTCCACAGTGAATACAGACGGGCTAAATGTACGTTCTACACCTGATTCAAGTTCGGCTAGCAACATCGTCGCACAGCTGAACAAAGGGACAAAAGTGAAGCAGCTTGGAAAAGAAGGCAACTGGATCAAGATCAGCCTCGGCTGGAGAAATGCGAGTTCAGCAGAAGTATTAAAATATGTAGATCCAGCGAATATCGCGGAGGGCACTCAATCTTATTTTCAATTTCTCAAACTCTCTGAAGCTGCAAATCTCAATCCAACTGAAGTGAATACGAAGATTTTAGCAGGGAAAGGCATTCTTGCCGGAAAAGGACAAGCCTTTATCACAGCAGCAAAAACGTATCATATTAACGAAATCTATCTGATTTCACATGCATTGCTTGAAACAGGAAACGGCAGTTCCATTTTAGCGAACGGTACGAAGTTTAATGATAGAATCGTGTACAACATGTATGGCATTGGTGCATATGACAGTAACCCGAATTACCTCGGTGCAAAGTATGCGTATGAACAGCAATGGTTCACACCAGAGGCAGCCATTATTGGCGGGGCAAAATTCATTGGCAACAGCTACATCAATAATGCCACGTACAAACAAGATACCATTTACAAAATGCGCTGGTCTGCGACAGCCACTCACCAATATGCAACAGATATTGGCTGGGCTTCTAAACAGGTCACTCGTATGTATAGTTTGTATAACTTACTTGATAACTATACGCTGTATTATGATATCCCCGTGTATAACAAATAAAAAAACGTCCGTGCTTCTTAATGAGAAGCCGGACGTTTTTTGTGTAAGAGCTGATGTTCAATAAAGGAAAGAAGCTGCTGACTTGATTTCCCTTTTGAATATTGATTCCATTCCTCAGCAAAGGTTTTCAATAAGTCTTGATTGGCTGATTCGTTTAGCTGCTTAAGCTCCGTTAAGAGCAGATCTTGAGTGACGCAAGCCTTTCCTGGAATGATGTCTTCATAACGTTCGACTAAGCCGCGTTTTGTGCGATAAGTCTCTAGATCGTAAGTGAAGAACAAAACAGGCTTTCGGAGCAGCGCATATTCAAACACAATGGACGAATAATCTGTAATCAGGACATCGCATACAGAGAGCAATGGAAAGAGCGGCTGATCGGACACATCAAAGATCCACTCGCCATCTGTTTCTGCTTTGGCTAAATGTTTCACCGCAGGATGAAGTTTGACGAGCAGAATATAGTCGCCCTTCAGCTCACTCTGCAATTGTTCTTTAGAAAAAGGTAAGACAAGACCGTCCATTGCAAAGTCCCGGTAGGTCGGCGCATACAGCAGCACTTTTTTGCCTTTTGGAAAAATATCCGTCTGAAAGGAAATAGGGCGCTCATCATAGTACGCATCTGTGAAGGGGACACCTGTTGGCAAAAAACGATCGTCGTTGACGCCAAATGAAGTTTTGAAAATCTCGCGCATGTGATCTGAGCCAGTAACGATATAATCGAAAGACGCATAGACCCGCTTGAAACGCTGCAGATCACGAGAACTACGGTGATGATTTGAAGCATCTTCAAGACCGAACTTTTTCAAAGCACCATTGGCGTGCCACACTTGAATACAAGTGGTAGAAGGTCTATTTCTTAGCACACTTGTCATCAGAAAATAATTATCTGTGACGACGACTTTGCTTTTTAGCATCGTATAGATACATTGAATGAGATGGATGGGATTTTTTTCATGAAAATAGCGAAATGACACATGAGGCACGTCCTTGTCTATCACGGAAGCATGCTTCGTATAGAGGACAGTGAGCTTCATTGTCATATTCGCCTGTTTTTGATAAGTATCAATGAGAGCAGCTGCGTTCTCTTGGAATGAAACAAGCAGCGTCACCTGATTGTCACGAGGTTTCACGCCGCTCATGAGCCATCCAGCAAAAGAAACAAAAGCTGCATAGCATGAGATGATCATTGAGCGTATATTCATCATGTATCAGTCTCTCACAGCTGCTTCGTCTGATCTTTTACTTGCTCAGGATAGTAGCGCTTTTTCCCTTTGTTTTCTTTTAATACGGCAAAAGCGTACTTTGGGATATTCAGCATTCGTTTCCATCTCCACGGATTGACAATGAGTCTGTACAGCCATTCCGTATTTGTTTTAATCATCCAGCGTGGTGCACGCTTCACCGTTCCGCTAAATACATCAAAGCTTCCGCCTAAACCGATGCAAACAGCTTGCGGGAACAAATGACGGTATTCATAAATAAAGTTCTCTTGGTTTGGATAACCTAAAGCAACAAACACCATATCTGCTTTTGAACGAGCAATTTGTTTTGCCACAAACCGTTTATCCGCCTGATAACCATCACAGCTGCCTGCAATCACCACATTCGGATATTCCGTATCAATTCGCTGTTTGACAGCCTCAAGCACTTCTTTTTTCGCACCATATAAAAAAATACTTTTAGATTGCTTGTTTGCGAGATCAAGCATAGACATGAACACATCAAAACCTGCAATTCTTGATTTCAATGGACTTTGCGTCATGCGTGACATCAACACAACGCCTACACCATCCGGCAGTACATAATCCGCAGAAGAAACAACTTGATGATATGCATCATCCTTCATGACAGCATAGCCGATCTCTGGGTTCACTGTCGCAATCATGGCGCCTCTTCTCTGGGAAATATGATGCTGGTTGATATAGCTAATAAATTCATCTAAGTCACCATTTACATAAGAAAGGTTAGAGACCACTTCTGTTTGCATTGTTCAGACCTCCTTTTTCATTTTGTTATCTATGAAACGTTCATTGTAAATTCATTCTTCGCCTACTCATCATTTTATCACAGTTGCTCCATGAAATATTAACAATAACTTTACAATCCTTTTAATTTCATGACATTTTAATAAACAACTAGTCTCTAAAAACGTTGAAATACTGTATTGACGCAGTTCCACTATTTCATCCATTAAATTGGAAATAGTTTGTCTTTACATTTTCTTAACGTTTTTTAGGCATTATGATATAATGAGGTTCCGAAGAGCGAAAAAACATGACCGATGAGAATAGGATTACGGATAAACATTACTGCTTGAAGCAGTCGAATAAGGATGAAGAAAGGAGTTTATGTTTGCAATGAAGAAAGTTATTACTTACGGTACATTTGATTTATTACACTGGGGGCACATTAAGCTGCTAGAACGTGCAAAGCAGCTCGGAGATTACTTAGTGGTGGCCATCTCTACAGACGAGTTTAATCTACAAAAATCAAAAAAAGCTTATCATAGTTACGAGCATAGAAAGCTGATTCTTGAAACTATTCGTTATGTAGACGAAGTTATTCCAGAAAACAGCTGGGATCAAAAAGTCCGCGATGTACAAGAGCATGACATTGATGTCTTTGTCATGGGAGATGACTGGGAAGGTAAATTCGATTTCTTGAAAGAGCATTGCGAAGTCGTTTACTTGAAGAGAACAGAAGGTATCTCGACAACTCAAATTAAGGAAGAAATTGCTGGACTTTAATAGATGAAAAAAGTACTTCTTATCTTTTGGTAAGAAGTACTTTTTCATGTAAAATACAATGAGTAAGTCAACAATATTATGAAGGAGAGCTTCCTTTGTTTCAAAATTGGATGAAGAAAAAAGTTGAAGATACATTGGATCAACCTGAACAACATGAAACAATGGCATCAGTGGACGACATGCCTGATATGGACTACTACGTTATTATGGGCGATGTACCAAAACAGGATGAGAGCTTAACGAAGTCTTTAAAGGCAAGAATAAAACCATTAGTTGATCAACATAAACGTACTGCAATTTTAACTTTGAATTATGATGTAAATGTGAAGGAACGTATTCACCACATGGAAGAGATTTTTTCTCCTGAGGTTGACATCTTGAATGTGTATGAACACTATATTCTACCGGAAAGCGGAAGTAAAAGACGTTACTCGGAATTTATTGTCGGTGAATCATCGCATTCGATCAATGAAGCAGTAATTCCAGCAGATACATCGACCATTCAGGTGACGAGATATAAACGGTCTTCTTCTCCCATTTGTTATATTGAACAATATAATGAAGAGAAGCAATTGGTGAAAAGGGAAGAATATAATTTTCATGGCGTTTTATGCAGAGTACAAAGTTTTGTTCCCCATACAGGTGCACTATACTTGGAGGAATTGATCAATGACGATGGCAGTATTTATATGGAGTTCATCTACCCTGGAGATGTAAAAAAGAATCCAGTCCGTCACATTAATTGGTATAAAAAAACAGGAATTCAAACATTTACAAAGAAGACGGATATAAAACAACAATGGCTATCCAGCATTCAATTACAAAATGACCGGTTAAAACTGATGGTCACAGAGGACCGGGACCAGGACCGCCACTTGTTTAAAATAGATCAACCGGAATCAACTTATTATGCTGCTTTTGTGCATGAAGCCCATTATGAGGAAAATCCGCACCATATCAATTCTCAATATGGAGAATTATTTAAACAAATAAGAAAACAGCAAGTGGATGCCGTCTTCTTTGGCGATACTAAGCATAAAGAAGATGTTGAGAAGGTTTTAGGAGAACAAACTTATTTCTACCATGTGCCTTCTGATGAAATGTCAGCTTGGAAAACAGTACTTCATCAGATGCTGGAAAACCGTATACGTAAAGATGAGCTGAGAAAGATCGTGGATCGCACGAAATGGGTGCTGCATGGTCTTAGCTCTGAACACCATGTTCTTCATCTTCAGCTTAAGATGACAGACGAAATGAGCCAAGCGGATCATGTGGAAATTGATTTTGCAGGATATGATCGAGTGAATGGAGCTGAAATCATTTCTCAAACAATTGATGAGAATGATCAAGTCAGTTTCCCAATTGGTCATTTTCAAACAAAGAAAAACATCGAAACCAACCAAACAAAATTTGTGGATTTTTACATCCGCTTTAAAACAGAAGAACTTCAAGAAGTTTTGCAACGTCTAGAAGTAGAGGGAGAGCTCCTTACCAATAAACCATCTTCAATTGATGGTTGGTCGTATCAAACGAAACAGGGGAACTATTCTTGGAAAGTAAAATAATGATACAAATAACGGTAAGATTTTTGAACAGAGGAGATTAACGATTAATGATTGAAGAGGGAATCCATAAGAAGAGTGTCGTTGAAGGTTTAAAAAATCATCATGAAAAATTGGAAATGCTCGTTCGCATCTACGATGACATGCCATTAGCAGATAGAGAGTTTTATCTGTTTATGAGGGAAAGGGTCTCAAAACAAGAACTATTCCTCCCGCTTGTTCATCAAGAAGAGAATCTATTCAAATTGGTACTGAGTGAAGCATCGCTTCCGCTTGCGTTAGAGCAAGGCCAAACATACAACTTATATGTCACGGACTATGTGAGCGCAAACAAAGAAGAGGACGAAGACGAGCTTGAAGACTCAGCTTATGATTCTGATTCGGAAGAAGAGGATGAAGACGCAAAAGAAGCGGATACCAGCGCAACTTCCGAAATAGAAGAAAAAACACCATATTATAAACGTCGTTTAAAAATGGAAATTGAAACGCCAGAACTGACATTTTTAGAAAATAAAGAAGCGCTGTTGTATGTTATTCCATATCGTACAGACAAAGGCAATGCTTCATTGAAAATCAAACGGGAGCTCAAAGTTGTGAAATTCCATCACATCGAGCTCAACAAAGAATGCACGCTATCCTTATCTGGGTATGCAGGCGTTCTAAGTGCAGAGCACCCTTATCAGATCAAAGAAGTAAAGCTTCTATTGAAGAAAAATGGTGAGGAACCAGTTGAGCATCGTTTTCCTGTCAAGATGACACATAAAAAAGATGAAGTCATTCAATATCGTGACGACCATAAAACACCACAACTGTATCAATTTTCAGCAGAAGTTCCTTTAGAGGAGTTAACTTATTCCTTAAACAAACGCCTTATATACCGCTTTTATCTAGAATTTATTTGCGACGTCAACGGAGTGGAGGAAACATTAACAACTGCTTCTTTGGTACTTGGAGATCGTTCAAACAAACTCAAAGGGCTTGTTCAAATTCATAAAAGAGACGACGTACCAATTCGTTATGAAGTGTACAGAAAGAAAAAAAGACAAACTCTTGGTATTCGAATTAATGATTACACCATGAAGACACGTGCTAAGTACTACATGAAAAGCAAGTGGAAGAAATTCAAAAAGCAATTTGGGAAAATCAAAAAAATTCGAAATCGTCTTGTAACAAGAACCTTTAAAACAACCTTTAAGTTGGCGAGTAAGCTGTCCGTCAAAAAGAAAACTGTTGTGTTTGAAAGCTTTAATGGGAAACAATTCAGCTGTAACCCGCGTGCTATTTATGAATATATGAAAGAAAATCACCCTGAATATACGCTGATCTGGAGTGTTAAAAAAGGGCATGAAGCTCCATTTAAAGAAAAGGGCATCTACTATATCAATCGTCTGTCATTGAAATGGATTTTTGCAATGGCAAGAGCCGAGTATTGGGTCGTAAACAGCCGTTTGCCACTATGGATTCCAAAGCCAGAACACACCACATACTTGCAAACGTGGCACGGTACGCCATTAAAACGACTGGCAATGGACATGGACGAAGTGCATATGCCTGGAACAAACACGAAGAAGTACAAAAGGAATTTCACGAAAGAAGCATCGAATTGGGATTATCTGATTTCTCCTAATGCATACTCGACCGAAATCTTTACCCGTGCGTTCCAATTCCAAAAGACCATGATTGAGTCAGGATATCCGAGAAATGATTTCCTTCACAATCAAAACAATGAAGAAACAATGAGAGCGCTCAAACAAAAAATGAACCTGCCGCTTGATAAGAAAATGATTCTATATGCACCGACATGGAGAGACGATCAATTTTATAAAAAAGGGCAGTATAAATTTGATTTAGACCTTGATCTGCATGAGCTACGAGCATCTATCGGAGAAGAATATATCATCATCCTTCGTATGCACTATTTAGTAGCGGAAAACTTTGATCTCGGACCATATGAAGGCTTTGCCTATGACTTCTCTCATTACGAAGATATTCGAGACCTTTATATGATTTCAGATCTACTCATTACAGATTACTCTTCCGTGTTCTTTGATTATGCAAATCTCAAACGTCCGATGCTGTTCTATGTACCAGACATCGAAACATATCGTGACAAACTGAGAGGCTTCTATTTTGACTTTGAACAAGAAGCACCAGGACCACTTGTAAAAGAAACATCACGCGTGATTGAATGGGTAAGAGAAACAGAACAGCCGACATTTACATTACCACCTTCATTTACGCCGTTTTATAAAAAATTCTGCTACCTAGAGAGCGGAGAGTCATCGAAGCGTGTGGTGGAAGTGGTATTTAAAAAGGAATATTGAGAAGCACTACTAAGGGATCCTCATGCCTAAGAGTGAATCCCTTAATAGTGCTTTTTTTGGTTTATTTATTTAGAATTGTAATTTAGGACCGAATTTTAACTATTAACTTTGTATTAGGTATATGTTATTATAAAGCTGATATTCAAATAAAAAACAAATAATTTCTTAGGATTTAAGGCTTTTCTGAGTATTTTTTCATAGGAGGATCATCTTGAAAGGAATAATTTTAGCTGGTGGTACGGGCTCGCGGCTTTATCCAATTACAAAGGGTATCTCTAAACAATTAGTTCCCATTTACGACAAACCAATGATTTATTATCCACTATCAGTTCTAATGCTAAGTGGTATTAAAGAAGTACTTATTATTACTACCCCAGATGATTTAGAACAATTTAGACGTCTTTTAGGGACGGGAGAAACTTTAGGAATACAAATAAGTTATGAGGTACAAAAAGAACCTAAAGGACTTGCAGATGCTTTTATTATTGGAGAAGAATTTATAGGCCAAGATAATGTGTGTCTTGTGCTCGGTGATAATATATTTTATGGACAAGGTTTAACTGAAATCCTAAACAAAGCAGTAGAACTAACGACAGGTGCGCTTGTTTTTGGGTATTATGTAAAGAATCCAGAGGATTACGGTGTTGTCCAATTTGATAATAGCGGAAATGTTCTTGGCATTGAAGAAAAACCTAGCCAACCTAAATCAAACTATGCGGTACCTGGTCTCTATTTTTATGATAATAAAGTGGTGGAAATCGCAAAAAATGTTAAACCCTCAGCAAGAGGGGAAGTTGAAATTAGTTCTATTAATGATTTTTATTTGAAAAATGGTGAATTGAAAGTGGAAGTTATGGGTAGAGGAATGGCTTGGCTAGACACTGGTACACATAAAAGTTTACTAGAGGCAAGTAATTATATTGAGGCAGTTCAAAATAGACAAGGGCTCTATGTCGCTTCATTAGAAGAAATTGCTTATCGTAAAGGGTATATAAATGAAGAACAACTTTCTCGTTTAGCTCTACCATTAACGAAAACTGAATATGGCAAATACTTATTAGATTTAGCTGAAAATAAAGAAGTCATTCTTAAATAGAAGTTACAAAGGAGAGAATAATGAAAACTTACCTTGTTACAGGTGGAGCAGGTTTTATTGGTTCTAACTTTATATCATATATGTTAGACAAGTATACAGATATAAAAATTATAAATCTAGACAAACTAACTTATGCAGGGAATCTTGAAAACTTATCTCAATATGAACATTTCGTGAATTATAAATTTATTAAAGGTGATATTAAGGATTCGGAATTATTGAGTGAAATTTTTGAAAATAACGAAATTGATTATGTAGTGAATTTTGCAGCTGAATCTCATGTAGATAGAAGTATCGAAAATCCGCAAGTATTTGTGGAAACCAATGTGCTTGGTACATTGAATCTTTTGAATACAGCTAAAGAATTCTGGCAAACAGATGCAGACTCTTATAAAGAAGGAAAAAAGTTTATTCAGATTTCAACAGATGAAGTGTACGGTTCATTGAGTGAGGAAGGGTATTTTACAGAAGAAACACCTTTAGATCCTCATAGTCCGTATTCAGCTAGTAAGGCTTCGGGTGATTTACTGGTACAATCGTTTTTTGATACGTATAAATTCCCTATGAATATTACAAGATGCTCTAACAACTATGGACCATTTCAGTTTCCAGAAAAATTGATACCACTTGTTATTCATCACTGTATTGAAAAAAAGAGCATCCCTGTTTATGGAGATGGATTGAACGTTAGGGATTGGCTTTTTGTTGAAGACCATTGCAGTGCTGTAGACTTAGTTATTCAAAATGGCCAACTTGGAGAAGTATATAATATTGGCGGACATAACGAAAAGACAAATATTGACCTTGTGAAAAAAATCATAACTTATTTAAATGAGAAGGTAGATCACACGGTTACCGAAGACTTAATAGCCTTTGTTAGAGATCGAAAAGGTCATGATAGACGTTATGCGATTGATCCAACAAAAATAGAAAAAGAACTCCAATGGCAGCCGAAATATCATTTTGAAACAGGTATTATAAAAACAATTGATTGGTATTTAGATAACTCTCTATGGTTTAAAAATATTATAGACGATGAGTATAAAAATTACTATCAAAAAGCATACAATACAGTAAAGTAATATTTTATTTTTGAAAAGCCCTATTCAACACCATGAATGGGGAATTTTTTCTTTATTGCTATTGTGAAAAATGTAATTGAGATGAGGTTACGAAGACTAAAAATGAAAATTAAAAAATTAGTTTCTAAAATATTAAAGTCAAAAATAAGTAAACATAAAGTGAAAATCCAAATTAAAAAAGAAGAACTCCATTTAGTTGTTAATCATTTAGGCTTTAGTTTATTTAATAAATATGTAATTTTGAAAGATCGTGAGAGTGGCAGATTTTTAAAGAGCAAAATTAAAAAAAACATCTCTGTTTTTAATCTTCAAGATATTGTAGATCTTAATAGTAATGGAACTTTGGATGTGTATATTACTCTTCAATTTTATAGTAAATATTTTCGTAAGAGAACTGTATTTAGCATAAATAATCAAGGGTTTACATCATATTCAGAGGATTTGAACTTAAAATTAAAAAGTTTTAAAACCAAAAACGGAAATCTATCTTTTGATTATAAAAAAAATATTTTTACTCAGCATATAAAAAATTTAAAAAGTGTAGGCTCGAACTTTTATATTGAGGGGGAAGTAATCCAATTTTCAGATGAATATTCAGTTAGACAATTAGAATTAATTGCAGTAAGAAGAGACAATAACAAGTCATATGGCTACTCTTTAGATTTTCAGAAAGAAAAGAATAAATATATTTTTAAAAAAATTATTTTGATAGATAAATTAAAACAACATTTGGATCTCAATAGCAGATGGGACTTCTTTTTGCAAATAAGGGATGATAAGAAACGAATCTGTTATAAGGAACTAGTAGATATGACAGGTTATAATGATTTCTCAAGAGAAGAAGATAGGTATCTACTAAATAATGAATATAAAGATAACTTCAAGCTTATTTTATATGTAACTATGGGAAAAGAGAGCTTAGCATGCTGGTTTACTGATAATGAACAATATATTAAGACATACAATATCGCTAGAGGTAAAACTATCTTTAATAACACTTGTGATAATCATCCAATTCATAAGAAAATGATTTTCTTTGAAAGTTTTTTAGGAAAAAGTTACTCAGGAAATCCAAAATATATATATGAATACTTATTGGAAAATGGATATGGTGAAGAGTATCAATTTGTATGGTCTTATCAAGGAGAATCGAAATTACCAGGAAACCCAATTGTAGTAAGTAGAGAAGAAGAAGATTATTATCGATACCTGGCGCTTTCAAAATATTGGGTGAACAATATTATTTTCCCGGTACATCGGAAAAGAGAAGGTAATGTGTATATCCAGACATGGCACGGAACGCCTTTAAAAAGATTGGGTTATGACATAGAAGTAGATGGTCCTGAAAAATTGGCTAGGGAAAATTTTTATTTAGAATCTCGTAATTGGGATTTTCTATTGGCAGCTAATAAATACTCTGGTGATATCTTTAAGCGGGCTTTTAAGTTTGAAAAAGAGATCATATTAAATGGCTATCCATCTAATGATATTTTTTATAAAACGAATAATATAGAAAAAATTGAATCCATTAAAAGAAAGTTGAGTATTCCTAAGGAAAAACAAGTTATATTGTATGCTCCAACTTGGAGAGATAATGAATCCAATGGATCATGGAACCATTCCTTTGAGATACAATTCGATTTAGATCAGTTCCAGAATGAATTTGGTGATGATTATGTATTAATCTTAAGAATGCACCATTTAATTTCAGATTATTTAGTGCTTAATCCAAGCAAACATTCTTCAATCATTGATTTATCTAAATATGATGATATTCAGGAATTGTATTTAGTCAGTGATATTTTAATCACGGATTATTCTTCTGTGTTTTTTGAGTATGCAAATAGCAAAAAGCCGATATTGTTCTATGCTTATGATTATCAACTTTATAAACAGGAGATAAGAGGTTTTTACTTAGATATGTACAAGGATTTGCCAGGTCCAGTATTACAGGAACAAACAGAGTTATTTGATGCGATAAAAAATATTCATCGTGTGGAAAAAGAATATGAAGAAAAATATAATGAATTTTTCCAAGAGTATTGTAGCCTGGAAACAGGAAATTCAGCTAAATTAGTTATCGAAACAGTATTCAAAAAATAATTGGAGGTAACAATGAAAAAAGTTCTAGTGTTTCCATGTGGTTCTGAGATTGGCTTGGAGATTCACAATTCTCTTAAGTACTCAAAAGACTTTGAATTGATCGGTGCTTCCAGCGTCTGTGATCATGGTAAGTATGTATATAAGAATTATATAGAGGGTATGCCAAATATCCATGACGAAGGCTTTATTGATCAATTAAATCGTATAATTAAAGAAAATGAAATTGATTTTATTTTCCCTGCACATGATAGTGTGGTATTAAATTTAGCACAGAATCGAGAACGACTTCATGCCATAGTTATAACATCAGATCAATTGACTTGTGAGATTTCAAGATCGAAAAAGAAAACGTATGAATTTTTTGAAAAACAATCTTTTGTTCCAAAAATGTATGAAAAGGTTGATGATGTAGATACATTCCCCGTATTCTTAAAGCCAGATGTTGGACAAGGTTCAAAAGGAGTAGCACTTGCAAGAAATAAAAAAGAGCTGGAGTTTTATAAAAATAATCAATCCGACTTATTAATACTAGAATATCTCCCAGGTAAAGAATATACAATAGATTGCTTTACAAATAGAAATGGAGAACTTGAATATACTGGGAGACGTGAAAGGAAGCGTATTAAGAGTGGTATAAGTGTAAACTCTTCCACGTTACCGATGGATGAGCAAACAACACAGATAGCGCAAGAAATTAATAAACATCTTAAATTTAGAGGAGCTTGGTTTTTTCAAATTAAAGAAGATGTGAACGGTCAATACAAGTTGTTAGAAGTGGCACCGCGAATTGCAGGAACTATGGCATTATATCGTAACAAAGGTGTAAACTTCCCTTTACTGAGTTTATATGATCGAATGGATTTTGATATAAAAATAGAAGATAACGGTGTGAACCTTGAAGTAGACAGGGCTTTGATTAATCGATTTAGCATTCAATACTCTTATCAAAGAGTGTACGTGGATTTTGATGATACGATTACGTATAAAGATAAAGTTAATCCTCATGTAATGTTATTTTTATATCAATGTTTTAATAATGAGAAGGAAATTATCCTAATTACAAAGCATATCAATGATATCAAAGAAACTTTGGAAAAGCTTCGAATCCACATTAACCTTTTTGATCGTGTCATTCATCTAAAAAAAGAAGATATGAAATCAAAGTTTGTAGATAATCAAATACCTTCTATATTTATTGATGATTCTTTTAGCGAAAGAGATCAAATTAAAGCAATTGACATCCCTGTGTTTGACGTAGACTCGATAGAAGCATTAATTGATTGGAGAAATTAAATGATAAGACAATTTAAATTTCAAACGCCAATTCATGTGACAAAACCAAAACTTCCAAAACTTGAATATTACACGGATAAGATAAAAAGTATTTGGGAGAATAAATGGTTAACAAATGACGGTCCATTACATGAAGAGTTTAAAAAAAATCTTCAAGAATATCTTGGGGCACCCCAAATTGAACTCTTTACCAATGGCCACTTAGCATTAGAAATTGCTTTAAAAACAATAGAAGAAAAGGGTGAAGTGATTACAACACCTTTTACTTTTGCTTCTACAGTTCATGCAATAAAAAATACAGGTTTCCAGCCAGTTTTTTGTGACATAGAACCAAATACATTCAATATCAATATCAATCATATTGAAAAACTCATTACTGAAAAAACAAAAGCAATTGTAGCAGTGCATGTTTTTGGAAACCCATGTGATGTGAATGAATTAGATCGAATTTCAAGGGATTATGGAATACCTGTTATCTATGATGCAGCACATGCTTTTGGAATTAAAATAAATGGTAAACCGATTGCAGAATTTGGCTATGCATCTATGTTTAGTATGCATGCAACCAAAGTTTTTCATTCGATTGAAGGTGGAGTTCTTTGTTTTAAACAGAAAGGATTAATTCAACAATTAAAAGCTTTGAAAAATTTTGGTATTACTTCAAATGAAACAGTTGATTATATTGGAATTAACGCAAAGATGAATGAATTCCAAGCTGCTATGGGATTAGTGAATTTGGAAGAAATTGATCAAGATATAATAACAAGAAAAAAAATTTATCATCAATATGAAGAAAAATTATCTGAGATACCAGGAATTAATGTTGTAGCAATTGATGATAATGTCCATCACAACTATTCATACTTTCCAATAATTTTAGAAAATCAAGAGATGAGAGATTATGTAAATGAAGAATTGAAAGCATATAATTTGTTTACCAGGAAATATTTCTATCCTCTTTGTAATGACTTCGGTTGCTATACATTTGATTCAAGTGAAACGCCAGTAGCAGTATATGTTAGTAATCGAATTTTAGCATTGCCAATGTACACAGAACTATCCTTAAGTGAAGTTGAACAAATCTGTACCATCATGAAAATAGTTTTGGACAATTTTCATAATCAAGTCAACATAAGAATGACGAATCAAGTGGGTGAACTATCGAATGAGTCAGTATAAACTAAGCGTTGTTGTATTGGTTTATAATACAGAATACTATTTGAAGGAGTGCCTTGATTCACTTGTTAATCAATCATTGCCAGATTTGCAAATTATTGCAGTAAATGATGAGAGTCCTGATAATAGTGCCGAAATTTTAGATGAATATGAAAAAAAATATTCGAATATGATGGTAATTCATCAAAAAAATAGTGGGGGCGCCAATGCGGGGAATCACGGATTAAAATATGCAACAGGAGAATACATTACGCTCATGGATTCAGATGACATTCTTCCTCTTGATGCCTATGAAAAATTATATTTAGAAGCAAAGAAAACTGAGTCTGATATTGTGATAGGAAGGCCTAATATCTTAATAAACGGTTTTCAAAAAGAAATTATTTATAAAAAGGAAAGAGAAGTTTGGCAAAAGAATAAATTAATCGAGAAAGTAAAAGATTATCCTGATGTTTTTTATGATGGATTTTATTGGAATAAGATATTTCGGAGAGAGTTGATCTTTGAATATCAATGTTTTATGCCTCCAGGTATGCTATATGCAGATCGCCCAATGGTTCATAAGGCATTTTTATATGCGAAAAAAATATCAATCATTACGGATGTTGTTTATCTTTGGAGAAAAAGAGGAGAAGAAGCAACTCAAAAGTCAATAACTCAATTAAATGGTGATTTACGAAACTTTCAAGATCGGATAGAATCACTTAAATATCAATTAGAATATTTCGAGAATTATGGTGATAAAGAGCTTTTAAATGAATTTCTTAAAAGAAATATTGAACGTTTGTTCTTTCCGATTAAAAATATCGTTTGGGATAAAAAGTTTAGGCACGTATTTTATAAAGAAATTAAACCGATTTTACAAAAGATTGATAATATCTTTGACAATGATTTAGGGATTACTAGTAATTTATATATCTACTTTATTTTGAATGAGCTTCATGAGGAATTAATATATTATTTAGCTGGTAATCAAAAAGGAAATATATTAAAAGAGAATGGTAAATACTATTGGGCCCTTCCCTTTTTTAGAAACGAAAGTCTCAATATTCCGGATGAACTCTTTGAAATTAAAGTACTAAAAGAAGAATTTATCAAAATAAATCATATAGATGTTGATGGTCAAAAAATTATATTCAGAGATATCGATATACCAAAAACGTTTAATGATGCTCAGGTATTTCTTTCTTTTGAGTCAAGACATAATTTATCGAAAAAAAAATTGATCAATACATTTACAAATGATGTTGGTCAATTAAATGCGGAATTTTCTTTAGAAGATTTGAATCAAATTGCAACATATGATATTTATCTTATTGTTCAAAGAAACGACAAAGAAGATAAATTTAGAATTTCTAAGCAAATGTACAAGGGGGCCCTTAATCATTGCAATCAATCTAATTTTCATCTCTTTTTCACTATTAACGGAAACCTATCTATTGAAAATATAAATGTAAAAGTAGAACAATTGATTTTGAATGATGAAGGTGTTTCTATATTAGCAGAAAAGCCAATAATAGAAACAGGGACATTCTATTTGAAAAATCGAATAACAAGAGAAGTAATTTTTCTGAAAAGAACATCAAGTACAGAGTTCAATATTAAATGGGAACATTTCTTTGAAGGGTTTAAGACATATGACCTTTTTTACTGCTCGCAAGATCGTCACTTTAGATTAAGAAAAAATTTATTAACAGATAGACTATATAATAGGTATAACTTAAGACCTTTTCAGGTAGAAATATACGAAACGGCCAAAGGAAACATTTCTTTAAAAAGTTCAACGAATATTACCCGATTCTTATCAAGATTGAAAGTTTAATTTTAAAAAGGAGGAAGTAGCTTCCTCCTTTTTATATTGTTTATGATGTGTATTTACTGATAAGTGAAATATTCCTCAACTTCTGGTACAATTATGAGCGGTGCTTTTTTAAAAAAGTGATCCCAAAAACTTATATCTAAGGAAGATTAGAATGAACGCAATGTTGACGATACTGAAGGAGCAAATCAGCTCATTTTCGCTGATTATGCGACTTGCTGTTTATGAAACAAAATCAAAATATCAGATGAATTATTTAGGTGTTTTATGGCAGTTTTTAAATCCATTGATTCAAATGCTGGCTTACTGGTTTGTTTTTGGTTTAGGCATTCGTGGAGGACAGCCGATTGTCATTGGAGGCATGGAGGTTCCATTTATCATCTGGATGCTTGCTGGATTAATACCTTGGTTCTTCATTAGTCCGACGATCCTTGATGGATCAAACAGTGTGTTTAAACGCATTAATATGGTATCAAAAATGAATTTTCCGATTAGTGCGCTGCCGTCTGTGGTCATCATGTCCAACTTGTTCAGCTATTTTGTCATGATGGGTGTCTATCTGATTGTGCTGATTTCTTATGGCATATATCCTGACGCGCATTGGCTACAATATATTTACTATCTTATATGTATGATCGCGTTTATGTTTTCGTTTAGTTTATTTAATTCAACAATTAGTGTACTCGTAAGGGACTATCAATTTCTTTTACAATCAGTGACACGGTTACTTTTCTTTTTGCTGCCGATTTTTTGGAATATCTCAGAGAAGCTCACTGGAGACAAAGCATGGATAGGAGATATTTTAAGATTAAATCCTCTTTTCTACATTATTGATGGTTTCAGAAATAGCTTGTTAAAGGGAGAATGGTTCTTCCATGATGTGAAATATACGCTTTATTTTTGGCTGATTACGCTTCTTCTTTTAACAGTCGGTTCATTACTGCATATGAAATTCAGGGATAAATTTGTCGATTTTCTTTAAAAAGTAAGGAGATTATACGATGAAACTAAAGGTTTCGTTTCGAAACGTATCCAAGCAATACGTCTTATATAAAAAGCAGTCTGACAAGATCAAAGGGCTGTTTTTTCCTAATAAAAATGAAAAAGGTTTCTTTGCCGTTCGTGATGTGTCGTTTGATGTCTATGAAGGAGAGACGATTGGTTTTGTAGGGATCAACGGTTCTGGGAAATCCACGATGTCGAACCTTCTAGCGAAAATCATTCCACCGACAAGCGGTGAGATTGATATGGACGGCCAGCCATCGTTAATTGCCATTGCGGCAGGGCTGAACAATCAGTTAAGTGGTAAAGACAACATTCGTTTAAAATGCTTAATGATGGGTCTGACAAATAAGGAAATTGATGATCTTTATGAAAAAATCGTAGAGTTTGCGGATATTGGAGACTTTATTGATCAGCCTGTAAAGAGCTATTCAAGCGGAATGAAATCCCGTCTTGGTTTTGCCATATCAGCACATATTGATCCAGATATCCTCATTATTGATGAGGCACTGTCTGTAGGAGACCAAACCTTCTATCAAAAATGTGTGGATCGGATCACCGAATTCAAAGAACAAGGAAAGACGATCTTTTTCGTCAGTCACTCCATTAGTCAAATCCAAAAAATCTGTGATCGTGTTGCCTGGATGCATTATGGTGAACTTCGTATGTTTGATGATACGAAAAAGGTTGTGAAAGAGTATAAGGAGTTTGTTGATTGGTTTAACAAGCTTTCCAAGAAAGAAAAAAAGGAATACCAATTGAAGCACAAAGAAGGTCGAAAAGGCGTACAAACGACAGAGAAGGTCACGAGGTATAATGACACTGGAAAACGACGTTCCTTTTTCGGACCGGCGTTTCAAGTCACCATAATAGCTGTTTTAACCATCTTACTTGCCCTTTCTATGTTTTCGGATCGTCCGCTGCGTACACTGGCGACATTTGGTGCAATTCCTTCAGGTAAAACAGAGACGCCCCAGTCAACAAACCATGAGACGAAAGGTGCCCCTGATGATATGAAAAAGATTGATCAACAGGCTATAGTTAAGGCAGATCCAATGACGGTTTATACAGACAGGGCCATGAAAAAAAAGGCAGACGTCACATTATCGTTTGGCCAAGAAGTAAAGGCTGTGGCTAAAAATAAACAAGTCGTTCAAATCAAAACAGCATCAGAGACATATTATGTGAAACCTGATGCGCTACAAAACGCAGATGAATTGAAGTCGTTATCCATCGGACCAGCACAGTTCAATTCCTACGTATCACCCGCATCTGCGGGTTCGTATGAGTACTTACTTTCTTTCCTTGGAAAAGAAGAGTCTGTGCTGAAGCAAAGAATGCAAACACTTAGCTCGGTCAAAAGTGAACAAGGCGATACCATTGAGCGCCTGACCACTGAGAAAACCGATTATGTGATTCAAAATGGTCAGGCGAATACGATGGTGTTCCGCGAGATCATGCCTATCTCTCCTTCAACACTTGGACTGACAGAACAGAATGTCTGGATGAATGAGAAACAAACGAAATTCGCAGTAAAAGGCGAAAATCATCTATTTGTTATCGATAATGAACAACATACGCTGACCGTTTCAGCGACCAATTAAAAAAGCTGCCGATGCCGGCAGCTTTTTTAATTCACTTCTTCTTTTTCAAGAAGCTGTTTCATAAATGGAATGAGTTTTTTCTTTAGCTCTTCATCTTGAAGGGCAAACTCTAGCGTCGTTTCGATGAAACCTTGCTTCTCTCCAACATCATATCGTTTTCCTTCAAAATCATAGGCAAATACCCGCTGGATGTCATTGAGCTTTTGGATGGCATCTGTCAGCTGAATTTCTCCACCCGCACCAATTTCTTGTTGATCAAGGTACATAAAGATCTCAGGCGTGAAAATGTAGCGCCCCAAAATGGCTAAATTGGATGGTGCTGTTCCTTGCGGCGGCTTTTCAACAAAGTTTTTCACTTGATAGCGGCGTCCTTCTTGGGTAAGAGGATCAATGATCCCGTAGCGATGCGTATCGCTGTCCGCTACCTGCTGAACGCCGATCACGGACGAAAGTGTTTTTTCATATTCATCCATCAGCTGGCGAAGTCCAGGTGTTTCGGCTTGGACAATATCATCACCTAATAAAACAGCAAAGGGTTCATCACCGATAAAGTTACGCGCGCACCAAACGGCATGTCCTAAACCTTTTGGTTCTTTTTGGCGGATGTAATGAATATCTGCAATATTAGATGATTTCCTTACTTTTTCTAGCAATTCCATTTTTCCTTTTTCTTCTAGATTCCTTTCTAGTTCGGGAGCAAAATCAAAATGATCTTCTATAGCTCTTTTCCCTTTCCCAGTCACAATAATAATATCTTCGATGCCTGAATCAACAGCTTCTTCAATAATATACTGAATAGTTGGTTTATCTACGATAGGGAGCATTTCCTTAGGCATGGCCTTTGTTGCAGGAAGAAAACGTGTTCCTAGACCGGCAGCTGGTATAATGGCTTTACGTACTTTTTTCAATGAACTTTGCACCTTCCTTTTGTATATATACAGAGTTTACTATTAAATTCTATCTTACTTTTAAAAGGAGTCAAACTCTATTGTGATGTTTAAAATAATTTTAAGATAAATTTGTAAACATGATTGATGTTTTGTATAGATATTTTATTAAGCTATAATGAAGTTCAATTATCAATTGTAGATAATTTTTGTATAATGGACTCATAAAATGAGAAGAAAAGAGGCATCGACTATTGAGAACATTACATGTAATGACTGTATTCGGGACGAGGCCTGAAGCGATTAAAATGGCACCCCTTGTCCTTGAGCTAAAAAAACATCCACAAATTAAATCTTCAGTTACTGTGACGGCTCAACATCGACAAATGCTTGATCAAGTGCTGAAAGCTTTTGATATTACGCCCGATCATGATTTAAATATTATGAAAGAACGCCAGACATTATCTGAAATCACATCGAATGCACTGTTGAAATTAGATCAATTATTCAAAGAGGAAAAACCTGATATTGTGCTTGTTCATGGAGACACAACGACAACCTTTGCAGGAAGTTTGGCTGCGTTTTATCACCAAATTTCAGTAGGTCATGTTGAAGCGGGGTTAAGAACACATAATAAATACTCACCGTTTCCAGAAGAATTGAACCGTCAAATGACAGGAAATATAGCCGATATTCATTTTGCGCCGACACATGAGGCAAAGCAGAATCTTTTAGTTGAAAATAAAAAAGAAGAGACCATCTTTGTAACAGGAAATACAGCAATTGATGCATTGCAAACAACGGTTACAGAGCAGTATCAACACCCTATTTTAGAGAAAATAGGCACAGATAAAATGATCTTATTAACGGCTCATCGCAGAGAAAATCTTGGTCAGCCGATGAAGAACATGTTTAGAGCGATTCGCCGTGTTGTAGAAGAATTTAAAGATGTTCAAGTCGTATACCCTGTCCATCTAAATCCTGCTGTTCGTGATGCGGCACAGACTGAATTCAGTGATCTTGATCGTGTGCACTTAATTGAGCCGCTTGAAGTAGTTGATTTCCATAACTTTGCTGCTGCCTCGCACTTTATTTTAACGGATTCAGGCGGTGTGCAGGAGGAAGCTCCCTCTTTAGGAAAGCCAGTATTAGTGCTGCGTGATACAACAGAACGTCCTGAAGGCGTGAAAGCTGGTACGCTGAAGCTCGCAGGTACAGATGAAGAGACTATTTACAACATGGCAAAACAGCTTCTAGTCGATCAGAAAGAGTACGACAACATGTCAAAGGCGTCTAATCCATATGGTGATGGACAAGCGTCAAAACGAATTGTCGAAGAGCTTCTCCATCGTTATGGTTTAAGTGATGAAAAACCAGCCCCATTCCAATCATAAAAAAAAGAAGACTACATTTCTGTAGTCTTCTCAGCATGTAGACAAACCCTCGCATTCTTTGTCAGTCCTGCGCGCTGGTACTCACGAATGTCAAATTCGCTCCATGCCAGTACTAGTCCTTCCTAGACTGCAAAGGTTTTCTATCACGCTGAAAAGAAGACAAAAGGCTAAAATAAAGTTCATTTTAGCCCTTTGTCAACAATCTGACACCTTTCTCAAAAAAGGTGTTTTTTATTTACGAAGCTTCCAAACTATCCTTCAATTCCTTCTTCACTTTCGCTAAACTGCTGTCATCAAGCTGATAGTAATAAATATTATTGATTCGTGTGCCTGTACCTTTCAGCTCGTGCTGTTTTACTTTTTGTCTTGCATCACGATAATCATTCATCATCGTCCACATGTCGTCAAAGGACATATTCGTTTTCATGTTATTTTCAACGACTTTAAACATATCACCGAATTTCGTAATAGATGAAATGTTAGCCCCTTTTGCAATGATGCCTTCAATGACTTGTCGCTGTCTTTGCTGACGGCCGAAGTCACCTTTAGGATCTTGCTTTCTCATTCTTGTATAGGCAAGGGCTTGATCACCGTTCAGGTTAATCTCTCCTGTACCAAATGAATGGCCATCATAGCTGAAAGCAAACGTACTGTTCACCGTAATGCCGCCAAGTGTATCGACAATGTCTTTAAAACTTTCCATATTTACTTTCACAAAGTAATCCACAGGTACATCAAGCAGTTCCTCTACTGTATCTGCCGCCATTTGTGTACCGCCGAAAGCGTAGGAGTGGTTGATTTTATCCATTGTGCCTTTTCCGACAATTTTTGTATACGTATCACGGGGGATACTCACCATCTCAGTTGTTTTCGTTTTCGGATTCACAGTCATGTAAATTAATGTATCTGCACGGCCTCGGTCATTCTTTCTTTCATCGACACCCATGACTAAAATGGAGATCGGGTCTTTTTTACTTAAATCGACATCTTTGTCACGCTTATCTGACTTCTTTAAGTTCTCTTGAATGCCTGCGACAGTTGATGCGGCTGTATTCCAAAGATGATACGCGTATCCGCCAGTGGCTAATACGAATAAGCCAATAATCGATAAAACAATCCAAAGAACCTTCTTTTTCTTTCTTTTTCTCTCAGCTCTCATAATGTCCCTCACCTTTTCTATCATTCTTCCATGATTATAGGTTTACGAATCTTGATAAACAAGTTATTTTTTTACTCTGAACCTAGATATAGACGTTGTAACAAAAAAAAGGTTTCAAAAAACCTTAAATTTACCTTAAAATATTAAGTTATAAGACGATACAAAGACATGAGGTGAAAAAAATGAAGAAAATCGTCGTTTTACCGTTCTTAATACTACTACTAGGTATCGTGCTCACGGCATGTGGAACGGCTGAGCAATCCTCAGGAGAAAACAAGACAAGCAGTTCAACTCCTCAGGTGCTGGAAGAAAAAGCTGAATTTATTGGAATGGCTGATGCACATACAGTCGAAGTAAAAAAAGTGAATACGACCTTAAGCTATGAATTTACGGATAATTTTAAAGATGTATTAAATGAATTTAAACCAGGTGACAAAGTAGAAATCTCTTACTTTATCAATGACAATGGTCAAAAAGAAATTCAGAAGATTGAAAAACAGAAGTAAAAAAAGATGGGCGGGATGAACAAAATTGAAGAAAACAGGCATTACACTTATCGTTCTCATGACAATGACACTACTAATTGCACCTTTACAGTCTGCCATGGCCAGCTCGACAATTTCAGTGAAATTGTCTAATTATATCGGAAACAAAACAAGCATGGATATTTCAACAACTGGGGAATACAAGCTGTCAGGATCCAATGTTGCTGTGACGAAAAGATATGACGGCAAAAATCGTTACGAAGTAGCCAATAGTATCGCTTCTGCAGGCTGGAAAAATCCTTCAACTGTTGTGATTGTGAGCCGAGATGCATTTGATCATGCCATTTCTGTATCGCCGTTAGCATACAAATTAGGCGCGCCAATTTTGTACACGAACATTGAAAAGCTAACGAAGACAACCGAAAATCAGTTAAAAAAAATGAATCCTGATAACATCTTAATTGTCGGGAATACAAAAAGTATTTCAACAGCTGCTGAGAAATCAATCAAAAAGTATGGAAAAGTGAGACGCATTAGTGGGAAAGACAAATTTGAAATTTCCCAAAAAATCGCCAAAGAGATGGGTAATTATAAGCAAGCAATTGTTGTCGGCGGGAACTCATTCATGAATGGGATTGCAATTGCATCCTATGCATCGAGAAAAGGATACCCAATCCTATTAACAAAAAAAGATTCCATTCCGTCATATAAAATGCCAAGTAAAGTCATTATCATCGGCAGTACAAAAAGTACGGGACAAAAAGTAGAAAATCAAATCAAGAAAACCTCACAGGTGACACGAATCAGCGGTGCCAATCGCTACGAATTATCTGTGAATATCATTAAAAAATTAAACATTAATGCAGATAAAGTGTACTTGGCAAAAGCCTCTAGCTATATTTATGCAATGCCTTTGTCGCAATTGGCTGCAAAATCTAACAGTACCGTTGTGTATGTGAAGCCGGATTCTGTCACAGCGTCATTAAAAGCATTGCTGAAAGAAAAAGGTACATATGCTTACCATCTTGCTGGTAGCACAAGTGCGATTACAGATAGCTTAAAAAATTCTTTAGCCAAACAAGTCTATCTGAAAAAAAATCAAAACTACCAATTGAATATTTCTAACGGAAAAATTTCATTAAAAGGCATTAAGACGTATAACACAGTAAGAGTTGTTCCTGAGAAATATTCAACCAAAAATGTCCTTCAAATCGCAGGTAAGCCTTACTTAGGTAACGTCAACTTTGCTATTGAATCAGGATATATCAGGCCGACTAATGAAAATATTCCATTTGAAGACTATCTAAAAGGTGTTGTGCCAAACGAAATGCCTGCAAGCTGGCATGTTGAGGCATTAAAAGCACAAGCGGTTGCCGCTAGAACGTATTCAGTGAAAAGTATTGGAAAAGTCGTACCTGATACAACAGCCTTCCAAGTATATGGAGGATATAACTGGTACACAAATTCAACAAAAGCTGTTGATGCCACAAAAGGCAAGGTTCTAAAATACAACAATCAACTTATTTCAGCCACCTATTATTCTAGTAATGGCGGATACACTGAGGCGAGTGAAGAAGTATGGGGGAATGCACTGCCATACCTAGTCGCCAAGCAGGACACAAAAGATCCTGTCAATGCGTGGACACTGAAGTTGTCTAAAAAGCAATTAGGCACTACGTTGACTGCTAGTAAAGCAGCTTCTGAGTGGTCTAAGGCAAAAGAAGCCAATGCTGCCGACCTTGCTGGTCTAAAATCATGGCTGTTGAAAAATAAAGAAACAGCTGCATCTGACATGAGAATTGCATCTATTTCAAGCCTGACATTCTCAGGAAAAACAAAAGGTCAGCGTGCGAAGACCGTTTCAATCAAGCTGAATTACCATCTGAAAAACAAAACAGGTACGTATACAGTGAACAAAAGTACAACGGCAAGTATGAAAATGACAGAGTTTAGAACAGTCATGGGCGCAACAAAGGTGAAAAGTACGTTTGCGTCAGTAAAGAATAATACAAATGATTTCACGATTTCAGGAAAAGGCTATGGTCACGGTATTGGTATGAGTCAATACGGCGCCAAAGCTAGAGCTGAATCTGGAAACTCGTATTCTTCCATACTTTCGTTCTACTATCCAGGTACAAAACTAACAAATTATTAAGAATAAAAGGAGGACTTAGAAGATGCGCTCAATGATCAAAACAGCCATCCTCAGCCTCATCGCCATTTTCGTTATTGTTCCAACAGCTTCAGCAGATAACTCGGTCTCCCGAATTGATGGTGGGAGCCGGTATGCTGTAGCAGCAAACGTAGCGAAAAAAGGATGGGGAACAGCAAGTACAGTTGTTTTAGTGGGGAAAACTGCATATGCAGATGCAACAGCAGGAATTCCACTGGCACATCAAAAAAATGGACCAGTTCTTTACACAAATAGTACAAGCCTTTCTGGAGATACAAAAAAAGCCTTAACGGCTTTAAAAACGAAGACAGTTATTGTTTTAGGCAGCACATCAAGTGTGTCAAACAACGTGGTCAATCAAGTAAAGAAAATGGGCATCTCTACACAACGTATTTCAGGAAAAAACCGATATGAGCTATCGGCAAATATCGCGAAAAAAATGAAAACGCCAGCTGGCGTCGTTGTGGTTGAAGGGTCATTCTATGCACATGGAATTGCCATTGCACCTGTAGCGGCACAAAAAGGGTTCCCAATTCTATATACAGATAAAAAGGGCCTTCGTTCTGAAATCGCTTCTGTTGCAAAAGCAAGCAATGTGAAACAAACCATTGTCGTAGGCGGAGAGAATTACGTCACAAAAGCAGCTTATAATCAATTAAAATCTCCAACGCGAATCAAAGGCTCTACTCGTTATGACGTGGCTGCGAATATTGTGAAAAAATACAATATGAGCACAAACAATACCTATGTAGGAAGAGGGTTTGGCTATGCCACTTCATCTTCTGCGGCAGGAATTGCAGCAAAGCAAAACAAAGCATTGCTCCTAACGAATGAAAAGACGCTGCCAAAGGTAACAAGAGCGACGATTAGCAGCAAAAAAATCACCAAATTTACCGTCGTTGGTAGTACAAATACAGTGACACCAACTGTTGTGAATCAATTGAAAAACCCTGTCGTTGGCAAAAAAGTATTCATTGACCCAGGTCATGGCGCTCATGATTCAGGAGCGGTAGGCTACGGATTATATGAGAAGAACTTAAACTTAGATGTAGCCAAACGTCTAAATACAAAGTTAAACAACGCAGGTGCACTTGTGACGATGTCAAGAACATCAGACACATTCGATAGTCTTCAAACACGGGTGAGCAAAGGTGCGTCAGCGAATGCAGATATCTTCATCAGTGTCCATGCGAACTCAAATGATAACAGCAGTGCAAATGGAACTGAAACGTATTATGACAAAACATATGCAGCAACAAACAGCTTGAAGCTCGCGCAAAATATTCAGCCTAAAATGGTCAGTGCATTAGGCACAAGAGACCGTGGCGTGAAGACAGCTGCCTTCTACGTCATTAAATATTCTAAGATGCCAAGCGTTCTCTTAGAAACTGGTTTTGTTTCCAGTCCAGTTGATTCAAATATTTTGAAATCCGCTACTTATAAAGATCGATTGGCGTCAGGTATTTCAAGCGGTGTTTCAGGCTATTTTAGATAAGAAAACATACAGATGAGGGGTGCCGAAGATACACCTCTTAGGCTGCTCGAGAAACGACTCTCGGCAGCCTTTTTTCAAAAGTACATGAAGTGTTTCCTGGGTTCCATGATGAAGGGTTCAAAACCAAGGAGGTTGACTTCATGCGTTCTTATATCAAATGTTTTGTTTTAATTGTGGTTTCACTATGTTTATATGCACCATCAGCATTTGCGCAGCACAATGTATCAAAGATTGAGGGAAGTAATCGATATGAGGTGGCAGTTAACGCTGCAAAACGTGGCTGGTCGACAGCACCTACAGTTGTTTTAGTAGGCGGTGAAGCTTATGCTGATGCGCTAAGTGCTGTGCCGTATGCCTTTCAGCAAGGAGCCCCAGTGCTGTTAACGAATACTAGTAGTCTTTCTGGTGCAACTAAATCAGGTCTTCAGCAGTTGAAAACGAAGCGTGTTATCATTCTTGGCGGAACCGCAAGCATTTCTCAAAAAGTCGTAGCGCAGCTAAAAGCAATGAATCTTTCCGTATCGCGAATACAAGGAAAGAATCGATATGAATTGGCGGCAAACGTTGCTAAACAAATGAAGAGTGCTGATACAGCTGTGATTGTGAATGGTTCTGCTTATGCAGATGCTGTGGCGATTGCTCCATATGCTGCAAAACAGGGCTTTCCTATTTTATTAACCGATGCAAAAGGGCTGCGGCAGGAAACAGCCAATCTATTAAAAAGCAAAGCGGTGAAACGGACGATTGTGATTGGCGGGGAAACAAGTGTCAATCAAGCGGCCTATCAAAAGCTGCCATCACCCGTGAGAATCAGCGGAGCCAATCGGTATGAAGTGGCAGCCCGAATTGCGAAAACATACCTGATGAAGACAACCCAAACGTATATGAGTAACGGCTATGCATATGCCGATGCGGCAGCTGCGGCAAGTATGGCAGCCAAGCAAGGGCAAACCCTTCTTCTTACAGACGCTCAATCAGTGCCAGATGCGATTCGTCGTGTCATTGGGACTAAAAAGATTTCAACATTTACAGTGTTGGGCGGAACATCAACCATACGAACCAGTGTGATCACACAGCTGAAAAATCATGTGTTAGGTGAAACCATCTTTATTGATCCAGGCCATGGTGCGCAGGATGCTGGAGCGGTAGGAAATGGGATGTTTGAAAAAAATGTTAATCTGGATGTCGCGTTAAAACTGCAAGCAAGGCTCAAACAAGCGGGTGCGCTGACGGTCATGTCTAGAACATCTGATACATTTGATTCCTTGCAAACACGTGTAAGCAAAGGATCACAGGCTGGTGCGGATGTGTTCATCAGCATCCATGCCAATGCAAATGATAATAGCGGTGCAAATGGAACAGAAACGTATTATGATGCGACGTATGCTTCGGCCAATAGTTTAAAGCTGGCACAAAAGGTACAGCCCCAGATGGTGAAAGCCCTTGGCACAAGAGATCGCGGTGTGAAGACAGCAGGATTCTACGTGATCAAGTATTCAAAAATGCCCAGCATCTTGCTTGAAACGGGGTTCGTAACCAGTCCGATTGATGCCAGTATATTAAAATCATCGACTGCCAAGGAGCGGATGGCTTCAGGAATCGCTGCAGGTGTATCTCAATATTTTGAATAAAATAGATCGAACGAATGATATGTCAAGTTAAAAATACATTTCATTTCAGGTTATTTTTGTTATAATCGAAACATAGAGGGTGGATTTTTCACGTATTTGCCTTCCAATGACAGCAAATCGACAAATCATGAAGAGGTGACGATCTTGAAAAAATTAATCACAATGCCGTTTTTAGTCTTACTTCTAGGTGTAATGCTCACAGCATGCGGCACATCAAATCAGTCAAACGATAACAATACGGATAACAGCAAAAAAGAAACAACTGAAGCAGCAGATCAAAAGAAAGAAAATGCAACAGATGAAAAGACGGAAGACAAGTCTGCAAGTGAAAAAGCAGATGATGAAAGCAAAGAAACAGCTGCTCAAACAGAAGACCAAGCAGGTCAATCTGATGAAGATGCAAAAGAAAGCTCAAGTAAGGAAATCACAAAAGAAGAAACGACAAACGATCAGTCAAAAGCTGAATCTAAAACAAAAAAAGAATCTACAACGAAGAAAAATGAAGTCACCAAAGAAGGCACATATGTCGGTTTGGCTGATGGACATACAATTGCTGTCAACATTGATGGAAAAGAAGTAGCCATTCAATTCGGAAATACATTTTCTAAACAAGTGAACAGCCTAAAAGAAGAGTCAAAAGTGAAAGTAACTTATACAAAAGATGCAAACGGAACGCTTAGACTGAAGACGATCGAATCCGTAAAGGCAAAATAAAAAAAAGACACGTAGACCCGCAGAAATGCGGGTCTTTTTTACGTTTAAAAGGGCATAACTTGATATAAGGGCACATTCTTAACACACTTTTACAAGACTTAACAGCCCATTTACATTTGCTTAATGTTGCTCTGCTAAACTGACTTTCATAGAACATCTCTTTACACAACAACTACTTTGAATGGTGAGGTGCAGGTCAGTGAGCGCAGAGAAAGCGATGAACCTTTACAGAGAATATGAAGTGAGACGAAACCACTCTTTTGCTTTAACAGAACATATGGTTCGATATTTATTTGCAAAACGTTTCATAGATGTCGTGTTCTCGTTCATCGGATTGATGTTGAGTACGCCAATCATTTTACTGTTTGCCCTTTTAATTAAGCTAGAAACACCAGGGCCAGCCTTTTATATGCAGGAAAGGGTCGGAAAAGACGGTGTCTACTTTAAATTATGGAAGCTCAGATCGATGAGAACCAACGCAGAAAGCGGAGGAGCGAAATGGGCGCAAAAAAATGACCCTCGTATCACCAAAGTGGGGGCATTCATCAGAAAAACAAGAATTGATGAACTGCCGCAATTTATCAACGTGTTAAAAGGAGAAATGAGTATTGTAGGTCCACGTCCTGAAAGACCAATGTTTACTGCCGAATTTAATCGGACGATTCCAGGCTTTACAAAAAGACTGACAGTGAAGCCGGGGCTGACTGGTCTTGCTCAAGTAAATGGGGGATATGAAATGAGTCCAAGTGAAAAATTATCACACGACTTACAGTATATTCAAAACTTGACATTTTCTCTCGACACGAAGATTATGGTAAAAACGTTAAAAGTCATCGTGACTGGTGACGGAGCCAGATAAGTAAAGTAGGGAAGAGAAATGGCAAGTATGAAAAATCGCCTGCTGGGCGGAGCAAAATGGACAAGCTTGTCCGCATTGATCATTACCATCATCCAAATTGCACAGTTCGCCTTTTTAGGAAACGTAATGTCACTGAAAGAATTTGGACTCGTTGGCATGATCACAACGGTCACAATATTTACACAGATTTTACTTGATCTAGGCATCGGTGCTGCGATCATTCAAAAGGAACAAACGACGGAACGTCAATTATCCACATTATATTGGATCAACTTGCTGACGGGAATTCTCTTGTTTTGTGTATTGATCCTCGCAAGTCCCTTGATTGCCGCCTTTTATGCCAGACCTGAGCTGGAAGGCTTGCTCAAGTTATTATCAATCATGTTTCTCATTGCACCAATTGGTCAGCAATATCAATATATGATGCAGAAAGATTTAGCCTTTAAAACCTTAAGTACGATTGAAACGATAGCGACGATCATTTCGCTGATTGTTCTACTTATTCTAGCCTTTTTTATCAATCCAATTGTGGCCTATGTGATCTCTCAAGTGCTGCTTCAATCAGGAAAAGGTCTCATGTATGCAGCGGCTTATTGGAAGAAGTGGCGCCCAGCACCCGTTTTCGCATTAGGGGAAGTGAAAGAGTTTTTCTCCTTCGGGGCTTTCCAGCTTGCGTCAAGACTCGTCAATCGGGCAGGCTCAAACATCGACATGATTTTAATAGGACGGTTTCTTGGAGCAGAGGCATTAGGGATTTACAGCCTGGCTTATCAAATCGTCACAATCCCGGTGCTGAAAATTAACCCGATTGTGACGAGAGTGGCTTTCCCAGTTTTCGCAAAAAGTCAGCGTGATCACTCTAGGCTGCGTGAGGGCTTCCTCAGCATGACGAATATGCTTGCACTCATTAGTTTTCCACTACTCATTGGTCTTGCTGCCGTATCAGATAGCTTTATAGAAGTGGTGTTTGGAGAGAAATGGCTAGTGGCGGTCCCGGTTTTGAATATTTTGTGCATTGTCGGTCTACTCCGTGTGCTGATGAATCCAAATGGTTCCATCCTTCTTGCAAAAGGGAGAGCTGACTTAGCATTTTATTGGGATACAGGCATGCTCATCGTATATGGATGCGCCTTATATGCAGGAGTCCATACTGGCAGTCTATTGACTGTAGCTTGGGTCTACTCAGGGGTCAGTCTGCTGAATTTCATTGTCGGCAGGTGGCTGATGGCTTATGTCATTCAGCTAGATATGAAGGTATATGTAAAATCTCTCGTAAAGCCTGCTGTCATGACGTTGTTAATGGCCGGCTGCGCAGTGACTATTCATCAAGGGATGAAGCTGACATCAGCGGATATACTGCTTCAATTACTACTGACGATTGGTTTAAGTGCGGCTTTATATAGCTTGCTACTTGTCAAAATGTATCCGCAGATGGCAGGGAAATTATGGAGAAGAGGTCGTTCGTCATGAAGGTGCTATGGCTGACAAGTGTATATCCTAGTGAAAAACATCCAAGTGAAGGCGTCTTCCATGAAACGCAAGTGCAGGAGCTGGTCAAACAGGGCGTAGAAGTGAGCGTGATTTGTCCTACTCCTGTCAATCCGCCCATCTTACGGATGCTTAAAGCTTCCTATCGTCAGAGAAAAGATCTTCCCCAGCAGGAAGTGAGGCGCGGCGTGCCGGTTTACAGACCGCCCTATACAGCGCTGCCTGGACAGCTAAAATGGGCTCAGCCGAGTAAACGAATCGCAGCTTCTGTCCTGCGCACAATGGAGCGTTATGAACTGTCACCGGATTTCATCCATGCGCACTTTGCCATGCCGTCTGGCGGCGCAGCAGCTGTGATCAAAAAGGAAGCAAACATCCCTTATCTTCTGACCTTACACGGCAGTGATGTGAACGTCTATCCAACCTATAGTCAAGGGGCGCTTGCAGCCTTTAAAGCAGCAGTAAAACAGGCGTCTGCTGTTCTCACAGTGAGTGAAGAGCTGGCAAAGAAAACACATGACATGACAGAGGTGGATGCACAATGCCTCCCGCTTGGAATTCCGCTCAAGTCATTTGCTAGAACACTGGGGGATCAAACAGCCATCAGAAAGCAGATTGGTTTACCGCTTCACGACAAGCTCGTCGTTTATGTCGGCCGTTTAGTCAAAGAGAAAGGTTTGCTTGAATTAGCGGAAGCTGTCAGCGGGATGGAGGGTGTAAAAGTCGTCTTTGTCGGAAAAGGCCCCCTCGCAAAGGAGCTGACCGAACGGGCGGGAGAATCCATTATACTCCCGGGGCAGGTGCCGAATGAACAAGTCAAACATTATTTAATGGCAGCTGACCTGTTTGCCCTTCCTTCCTACAGTGAAGGAATGCCGACTGTCGTTCTTGAGGCGCTCGCTTTAAAAATGCCTGTCATCGCAACACGGGTTGGTGGTCTCCCATCACTATTTTCTACCTATCAACATCTGCTCATTGAACCGCGTTCAACGAGTCAGTTAAAAGAAGCGATTCACGCTTATCTTTATGAAAACAGATGGAACGAGCAAGTGAAGAACGATCTTCACCACATCGTCCATACAGATTATTCATCATCACATAATGCTAAGCTCCTGATGCAGCAATATGAAAAGGTGCTGAATCAATCAACATCCACCGTTTAAACAGGATGAAATGTGCAAAGACTGATAGATAAACAGTTTGGAACGACCAATATGCTTTTACTGAGAGGATGAAACATGTTGAAGAAAATTGCTGTGATTGGAACAGGATATGTCGGGTTAGTATCGGGTACTTGTTTTGCTGATATCGGAAATCGCGTCATTTGTTGTGACATCGACGAATCAAAAATCAACAGCTTAAAAAGCGGTCTCGTTCCAATTTATGAACCGGGCTTAAAGGAATTGATTGAGAAGAATACAGAAGAAGGAAGATTGTGTTTTACAACCAATATTCCCGCTGCAATTCGAGAATCAGAGATTATTTATATTGCGGTAGGAACACCAATGACACCTCAGGGGGAAGCAGATTTAACATTCGTGAAAGCTGTGGCTCAAACGGTTGGGGAACACCTGAATGGATACAAAATCATCGTGAATAAGAGCACAGTGCCAGTTGGAACAGGACGTCTTGTTCAAGCCATTGTTCAAAAGGCTTCACGCAGTAAATATCCATTTGACGTCGTCTCCAATCCAGAGTTTCTGCGGGAAGGTTCAGCTATTCAAGATACGATGAATATGGAGAGAGCGGTCATTGGCTCTACAAGCGCACATGCATCCACGATCATTAAAAAATTGCATGATCCGTTTCAAACAGAAGTAGTTGAGACCAATCTAGAAAGTGCAGAAATGATTAAGTATGCGGCAAATGCCATGCTCGCCACAAAAATCTCATTCATCAATGACATTGCGAACATTTGCGAGAGAGTTGGTGCTGATGTGGAAAAAGTCAGCGAAGGCGTTGGGTTAGACAGCCGGATCGGGCATAAATTTCTAAAAGCAGGCATTGGATTTGGTGGTTCTTGTTTCCCAAAAGATACGATGGCTCTTCTCAAAATTGCCGAAACAGCTGGCTACCGGTTCAAGTTGATCGAATCTGTCATTGAAACTAACAACCACCAAAGAGCCCATCTTGTCAGCAAACTGATGAGTGTGTTCGGTGATATTAAAGGAAAATCGATTTCCGTTTTAGGGCTCGCATTTAAACCAAATACAAATGATATGCGTTCAGCGCCAGCACTAGATATTATCCCAATGCTGAGAGAGCTCGGAGCTTTTGTCAAAGCCTATGATCCAATTGCTTATGTAGAAGCAGAAAGAGAGCTTGGCCCGCAGGCGGTCTTCAGCAATGATCTCTATGAAACAGTGAAAGATACAGATGCTTGTCTCATCTTAACGGAATGGGATGACGTACAGAAGATGGATAAGGATCAGATCAAGCAGCTGCTTCGTTCTCCCATTTTAATTGATGGAAGGAATTTGTTTGATCCAGCAGAAATGAAAGAGAGAGGATTTATTTACCAGTCCATCGGCCGCCCAGGCGTATGGGAAACAGAATTGGTATCGAAGGCACAATAATAGGGGGAACTTGGATGAAGAAAGTATTGGTAACTGGGGGAAGTGGATTTATAGGATCTCATACGGTAGAGGCTTTATTAGAGAAAGGTTATGAGCCCATCGTTCTTGATAACTTTTCAACTGGATCGAAGGAAAATATCGCTCATCTTTCCGTACAATGCATTGAAGCAGATGTCACAAAATCAGAAACGGTCGATTTGATCAAACACATTGCACCAGATTATATCATTCATCTTGCAGCGCAAGTGAGTGTAGCCGTTTCGGTTCAACATTTCGTCTACGACGAAGAGGTCAATATTAAAGGTTCGCTGCATGTGATCAAAGCAGCGGCTGAAGCCGGGGTGGAGAAAGTGGTGTTTGCCTCATCGGCAGCAGTCTATGGAGACCCAGTCTATCTGCCGGTCGACACAGCTCATCCACTGCAGCCTGGTTCACCTTATGGCTTGTCGAAACTGACAGTTGAACGATACTTACAGATGGCAAAATCACTCTATGATGTGGACTATTGTATTATGCGGTACAGCAATGTATATGGTCCGCGCCAAGACGCACTTGGTGAAGGCGGTGTTGTCTCAATTTTTTCTGATAAGTTTGCGAAAAATGAGGCACCTTTCATCTTTGGAAACGGGGAACAAACAAGAGATTTCATCTATGTAGGTGATCTAGCCGCAGCGAATGTTGCAGCTTTAACAGCTCAATCAAACGTTTGTTTAAATATCTCAAGTGGTCATTCCATCACGGTGAATGAGTTGTTTCAAACGATGAAGCGAGTCACGAGATCAGATCTTGAACCGATTTATAAGCCTCAGCGTGCAGGAGATATTGTGCATAGTACATTGGAAAATGAGGAAACGAAACAAGTCTTAACATGGGAGCCTGTTGTGAGTTTACAAGAAGGTTTGGCTCGTACCATTTCCTACTATGAACAGGAAGTAAAGGCTTAATCCCTCAAATCGGATGGGTTGCTTAGGAGGAACAAGGGTATGAGTGTGAAACAAACAGCATGGCAAATCATAATCGGATGTATTTTATTAGCAGCAGGTATCGGGCTTGTACAAATGGCATCCACGCAGCCTATCGGGTTAAAGAAGATGGTGGTCATTCCGGTTTTGATTGTGGTGCTCATAGCGGCTGCTATATGTATGAAGCTCTACATGAATGGTGAGCACATATTCATGTCAGCCATTTACCTTTTGATTGCATTAACATTTCTCAATAACGCTTTTTTCTCTATCAGTGCCGGATTCTTTAGTCTCTTTCTCTACCGCATCATGCTCTTGGCTGTCTTTGCTTTATTCATATGGCGGATGAGGGACAAAGAAACGTACATATCCCAGTGGCAGCAAATTCGCGTTAAAGGCATTCTTGGCTTTTTCGCTGCATGGTTTCTTTACGGACTCATCTCACTGCTTTGGGCTCATTCGGTCACAGACGGCCTGAAATATATGTCTCTTCTTGCGATGGGAATGGGTTTTGTCTTTCTTGTGGTCATGTACATTCAGCGAATGGATCAGATCGTAACTTTTTATAGTATTTGGCTAGTCATGACCTTATTTGTGATGGGAATCGGGTTCTATAATCACTTGACCTTGAATCATTTACCGAATACCTCATTGTATCTTGGACCAGCGTACAAACAGCACTATCCTACAGCTGTCTTCTTTAATCAAAATGACTTTGCGACGTTTTTATCTATTAGCTTTTTCTTATATGTGGCGTGCATGCGCCAAATGAAAAATGGTTATATCAAAGCGTTCGGATTACTAGGAGCCATCTTAGCGCTGTATCTCATTTTGTTAACAGAATCGCGCGCCAGCTTGCTTGGCATATTAGCCGGAGTGGCAATCTATGTATGGCTGTTGATGCCTCGCTTTTTAAAAAAGTGGTCCATCATGGCAGCAGGCGGGCTTGTTATCATCTGTATCGCCATTTTTTCAGCCAAAATCTATTCTGTCTTTTATGACTTGTTTCTCGCTTCTCAGGTCGCTCATTCTTTTAGCGAACCACTTCCGTCCAACATTGCCCGGGCGAATTTAATCAAAAACGCTTGGTATTTCTTTACGAATTCATACGGTTTCGGAGTCGGAGCGGGCAATGTGTCTTATTACTTAGCTCACTTTTCTATCTTTGATACAGATCAGGTCGTGGAAGTTCACAATTGGCTGCTAGAGGTGATGACGAATTTTGGGTTTGCCGTCATGCTAGGTTATATCTCAGTGTATGCCTATCTCATGTTCTCACTGTACAAACAATACCAATTGGCTGACACGAGATTAGCCAAGATGATCATTGAAGGTCTATTTGCTGCCATGCTGAGCTTTCTCGTCTCAAGTATCAGTCCGAGTTCGGTCTCGAATTTATATTTCCACTGGGTGTTTCTAGGTCTAGTGATCGCAGCGGTCAATATCATGAAAAATAAACAGCGCTTCAAGCCGTGGGCAAACGTGTGATGCTGAGTTTGTATGGCTACACTAGTGAAAAAGCAAATACGTCAATGTTGGGAGAATGAGCATGTCTGGTTTTATGTTAAGAATAGGGAAGCGAATGAAAAAATATATCGTATGGCTTGTGCTGCTGCCCGTTGTATTGGCTGCTTTTGGTTTCTTTTTTGCCAAGGGGACAGTAGAACAGTCTAGTTACACAGCTGCTGTGACCTTGACGCTTGGGAAATATGACGACGGTGTGTATAACAATATGGCAGAAGTGACATCTCTATTAAAAAGTGATGCATTTCTGAATCAAGCACTCCGTGATGTAAAGGAAGAAGAAAGGCAGGATGTGAAAAATCGTTTGATTCTCACTAACCAGTCCGATACACAATTGCAGTTGTCGTTTACAGATGCTGATCAAGCTCGAGCTTTGGCGGTAGTGAAACAAGTGTCAGATACATTTTTAAAGCAGGACAAAGCCTTATTTACGAAAAGACAGCAAGTCATTGAAAGGAGACTATCCGCTCTTGAAGATGAATCTGTCAGCAATGACTCCAAGGTCGATAAAGAACGATTTTTATATGAATTAGAATCGACAAAGCTCGGGATGAAGCAGGCAAAGATTGTCGATCCTGCCCAAGTGCTTGATGAAGCAGGCAAAGGCATGTCAGCGAAAAAACGAGCACTGCTTGGACTTGTCATTGGCCTTAGCATCTCGCTTATGTTTGTGGTGTTACCTGAAGTGTTCAAAGAATCTTAATGATGAACTGGAGATGAGTCTTAGGTGAACAATCAACCGTTAGTATCAATTATTACACCGGCGTATAATGCGGAACGTTATTTAACGGATACAGTTCATTCCGTCCTTGCCCAAACCTATTCCAACTGGGAGCTGATCATTGCAGATGATTGCTCAACAGATGGCACAAGGAAGTTGTTAGGGGAATTAAGTCAGACGGACGACAGAATCAACGTCATTTATTTAGAGGAAAACGGGGGAGCCGCTATTGCTAGAAACACCGCCATCAAACAGGCGAAAGGCCGCTTTATCGCTTTTTTAGATAGCGATGATATGTGGAAACAGACAAAGCTCGAAAAGCAGGTCAAGTTTATGTTAGATAATGATCATGCCTTTACTTTCACGGCATATGACATCATTTCAGAAAATGGAGAGCCGTTACAAAAAACCGTCACAGCGCCGGCTCAGTTGAACTACAATGAAGCTTTAAAAAATACGATTATCGGCTGTTTGACGGTGATGCTCGATCTTCAACAAGTAGGACACGTGGAAATGCCAAACATTCGAACAAGGCAGGACTTAGCCACATGGCTCTCTATTTTAAAAAAAGGCTTTACTGCCTATGGAATGAGTGAGCCGCTCAGTGAATATCGCATCGTGGGAAACTCGATTTCTAGTAACAAGTGGAAAGCAGCGAAAAAAACATGGTTTGTCTATAGAGAAATTGAGCAGCTTCATTTTGTGAAAGCATCTTGGTGTTTTATGCACTATGCCACAAATGCTGTCAAAAAGCGCTTATAAACAGAAGGGAAAAAAGGTGATAAAGGTGAAAGCAGAGTCGATCATACATGTGATTGTCGCAACGGGAGAATGGGGACACGATGGCCTAAGGTACAGACGGCATCGACTGGCGGAATTTCTTGCATCTGATCCAGAAACGAAAGAGGTCATCTGGGTATGCCCATCTGCCACTCGTCATTCAACTCCCTTTCAGCCTATAACGGATCGAATGAAGCAAATGACCATTCCTGATGTGCTCAAGAGCAAGTTTTTTCGCTTTGGCCGTTATCAAGATATGTTTTATTTTCATAAATTATCTCCTCTTCTTGAGCATTTGCGTCAAGAAGAAAAGCAGGGCATAGCCGTCTGTTTATGGTATACGTTTCCGGGATTTCCGCTCTTATCTTCTTTATTTGAATGGAAACATATTGTGTATGATTGCAGTGACCTGTGGGGAGAGCCCATCAGCGGAAAAAACAACATTCTCTCTTATATGAGACAGCGAGTCATTGTAAAAGCTGAAAACCGCATTATTAAATATGCACACAGCATTACATGCTCTTCACAATACTTACATGATCAAATCAAAAAAAGGCTCATGGGTGAACCGAAAGATGTCTTTACAGTGGAAAATGGCGTCGAGTATGATGTGTTTGCAAAAAGCAACCTCCCTAGCAGGGAAGACGTGCTAGAGGGAAGAGAGGGAACGGTTCTTGGCTTTATAGGTGGGATCAAGCCGAAGCTCGATTTTGACATGATCGCTCAAGCTGCTCGCATGCAGCCAGATTGGACATTTTTATTTGTCGGTCCGGATGGAACGAATGGAGATCCATCTTTTCAGCATGCACTCAAACTGCCCAATGTCCTATGGACTGGAGCAGTCGCACCAGAAGAAGTGCCTGCTTATATGAAATTAATTGATGTAGGGATGATGCCATACAAACATTCTCCTTACAATCAAGCGGTTTTTCCGCTCAAGCTGTATGAATTTTTAGCAGCCGGAATCCCTGTTGTTGGTTTAAATCTTCCATCAACGGAAAGGCTAAAAGAGAATGATGTGTATGAATATGTAGAGGGCGAAGATCCAGCTCTCTTCGTAGAAGCCTGCCAGAAAGTGATCAGTAAAAAAGATGACATGAAATGCAGACATCTAAGACAAAGCCGGGCAAAGAAAAAAGATTGGCACGCACTGTTCACAAACATGGTGGAATTAACGAATATTAAAGAAAACGCATAATTCATTCAGGATTGTGCGTTTTTATTTGTTTCTTCTTCTTAGGGGGAGCTTGTGATCATCCTATATTCAATTGTATAATGGAAAGAGCGGCCAATATACAAAATACAGATTTCAATTTAGAAGGAGACTGACCTATGGATTACGAACGCGCCTTATTAGCGTTTTTTGTCTCTCTGGCTACAGTTTTAATTGTGACACCAATCGTCAAAAAGTTTGCAATTAAGATTGGTGCAGTGGACCAGCCGAATAAACGAAAAGTTCATGATAGAGTAATGCCTCGAATGGGCGGTTTGGCGATTTTTATTGGGGTAGCGGCTGGAGCACTAGCAGGCGGGCTGTTTCTACATAATAAAATTACAGCTATATCAGTTGGCGCTGTACTCATCGTCATTTTAGGTATATTTGATGATAAATATAATTTAAGTGCAAAATTCAAATTTCTTGTGCAAGTTCTCGTTGCTTGCTTAATCGTGAGCACGGGCTTAAAAATGGACTTTTTCTCTGTTCCTTTCTTAACAGATCGACTGGAGTTAGGATGGATGGCGTATCCCCTGACTGTACTATGGATTGTTGGGATTACAAATGCGATCAATTTAATTGATGGATTAGATGGACTGGCTGCCGGAATTTCGGTTATCGGTTTAACCACGATTGCCGTCATGGCATTTTCTGCGGACAAGATCCTGATTCTTTCGTTATCTCTTGTCGTCATTGGCAGTACCATCGGTTTTCTTTTTTATAACTTCCATCCAGCAAAAATATTTATGGGTGATACAGGTTCGTTATTTTTAGGCTATATGATCTCGGTCCTGTCACTTTTAGGATTGTACAAAAGTGTTACTTTGTTTAGTGTTGTTGTCCCTGTGATTATTTTAGGTGTGCCTATTTTTGATACGACCTTTGCGATCATAAGACGAATATTGAATAAACAGCCTATCTCATCACCTGACAAATCACACATCCATCATCGACTGATGGCCTTTGGCTTATCACATCGAATGGCAGTGATTGTGATTTACATGATTGGCTTAGTCTTCAGCTTAAGCGCGATTTTGCTGACAAGTGCCACCATTTGGCTGTCATTGATCATCATCTTTTTACTGGTCATGTTTATGCAAGTTATCGCTGAAGTCACTGGTTTGGTGAACGAAGAGTTTAAACCATTTACGAAATTCTACAAACGTATGGTCAAAAGACAATAAAAAAACAGCCCGCTTCCAAGGAACGGGCTGTTTTCCTATTATTGTCCTGATGTGCTGGTCGAAGGGGCCTGTGTATCGGCTGACCCTGTTGTACCAGAAGATGAATCGGTTTGTGTATTTGTTTCAGTTGAGGACGATGACTCAGCAGGAAGCTTTAAATGTGTCCTTAACTCATTTTGCACCTCAGCCAAGTTGGTTTGATCTGGCTCAAAGAAGTATGTTCGATTTGGTCCTAAATAAAGGTCTGATCCTTTAATAGATAGTGTTTCAGTATCGTCTCCTTTAAAACCACTGTAAATTTGCTGTAGAGCAAGTCCTTCTGTGATGCGGAAGTTGGTTGTTATATGATCACTTACTTCTTTTGCGATATTATCCACGTTTGCAATGTTATGAGGTTTCGCCATTTGATCAATCATGGCACGTAAGATTTGTTTCTGACGATCGTTACGCCCGAAATCACCACGTGGATCTTGTTTTCTCATTCGCGCATAAGCAAGTGCCTCTTCCCCGTTTAAATGCATATTTCCTTTTTTAAAGTAAATCTTTTTCGATTTTTTGACGTCACTTTTTTCATTGAAGTCAAATGGAACGTCAATATCGATTCCTCCAACTTCATCAATGACATCCTTAAAACCGTCAAAGTCTACTGTTGCATATTTGTCAATTGGGATATGCAAGAATTGTTCGACAGTTTCAATCGTTTCGTCTTTACCGCCTTTAGCAAATGCCGCATTGATCTTTACTTTATTTCCCGTTGTGTCACTAGCAAGCTGTACTCGTGTGTCACGGGGGATACTGACCATTTTCATTGTTTTATCCTGAGGATTAATCGTTGCGACGATGAGTGAATCTGAACGGCCGTGATCACCATTTGTGGCGTAATCCTCTATACCAACAAATAGGACAGAGAAAGGTTTTTTCTTTATATCAATGACAGCATCACGGAGTTTCGATTTCTCCCCGCGCTCTAATTCATCATAAGTTTTGTCAGCAGCCTGGAGTGTATTCACAATCTTATAAACTGCAAATCCGCCCATGCAGATGAAGAGAAGCAAAAATAAGACCAGAATCCGTTTGAAAATCTTTTTCTTCTTACTCTTTTTCTTTCGTACACGCACTTTTACTCGTTGTGCCATTCATCTGTCTCCTTTATCGGACCAACGTCCTTTTCTAAATAAATCAATTCGCCTTCTTTAGTAACACTCTTTCCATTAGTTAACTCAGTCATCCATTCAATGAACTGCTCTGTTTGTGTTTCTTCTACATACGTTTCAAAAATCACATCTTCTGCATAATGGATGTCTTTTAGCTGAAAAGATGAGGCTCTAAGCTCATTCTCTACCTTTCCAAGCCATGTATAATCTATTGTTGTGTGCATCGTACGCATTAAACAGCGTTCTACCATACCAACATGATTGATTGCTTCAGACACAGATTTTCCGTACGCACGAATTAATCCACCGGCACCTAGCTTAATACCGCCGAAATAACGAGTGACGACAACTACTGTATCTTTCAGCTTGCGTTTTTTTAGCACTTCAAGCATGGGTACACCTGCCGTACCGCTTGGTTCACCATCATCATTTGCTTTTTGAATCAGATCATGTTCACCGATCAAATAGGCGGAACAATTATGAGTGGCGTTCCAATGTTGTTTTTTTATGGATTGTATAAAGGCTTGTGCTTCTTCTTCTGAGACAGCACGTTGTATATGACAAATAAAACGTGATTTTTCAATGACGATCTCATGCTCGCCACGGCTTTTTACTGTGAGATAGCGGTTCAGCAAAAGACATACCCTCCTGACAAGCAAATTGTAAGGCTAGAGAAAATTTGCATTGGTTTTAGAATTTTACAGCGTATTTTGTTATGATGATAGGAGCGGAAAAAGGGTCGTCATAAAAATTTCATGATTTATACGCATTCTTTCATTATAATTCGACATAAAATGCAGATCAATGACATTTATAATAAAAAAAGATGACATCACTGTTACGGGAGGGAAAAGCCATGACAACACCTAAAATGGATCCGAAGTTATTGGATTCAATCATCATGAAAATGCTAAGTACAGTTGATGGCAGTAAGGACGAAGTATTTAGAATCGGCGAACAGTCCCGTCAACAATATGAAAGCCTAGTAGAAGAGCTCAAGCAAATTAAACAGCAAGTCAACGAAGTAATTGATTTTGGGGATAAACTAGAAGTACATACGAGACATGCTAGAAATCGATTATCTGAGGTCAGCAGAAACTTCAACAAATTCAGCGAAGAAGAAATACGAGAAGCCTATGAAAAAGCACATAACCTGCAAGTAGAATTGACCATGATCCAGCAGCGCGAAAAACAGCTGAGGGAAAGAAGAGATGATCTCGAAAGACGATTGTTAAGCTTACAAGATGTCATTGAACGTTCAGAAACGCTTGTGAGCCAGATCACGGTCGTTCTCAACTACTTGAACCAAGATTTACGTCAGGTCGGTGTTTTACTTGAAGATGCTCAGGCAAAACAAGATTTTGGACTAAGAATTATTGAAGCCCAGGAAGAAGAGCGCAAAAGGGTATCACGAGAAATCCATGATGGACCTGCTCAGATGCTGGCAAACGTGATGATGCGTTCAGAACTAATTGAACGAATTTTTAGAGACCGTGGAACAGAAGAAGGCTTTAAAGAAATTAGAAGTCTAAGACAGAATGTGCGAAATGCACTGTACGAAGTGAGAAGAATCATTTATGATTTAAGACCGATGGCTTTAGATGATTTGGGTCTCATTCCGACACTGCGAAAATACTTAAACACAATTGAAGAATATGATGGAAAAACCAAAATTACGTTCCAATGCCTAGGGGATACAGAAAATGAAAGAATTGCTTCTCAGTTCGAAGTGGCACTGTTTAGACTAGCCCAAGAAGCTGTCACAAATTCATTGAAGCATTCCGAAGCTGAAGAAATCTCTGTAAAAGTAGAAGTGACAAAAGACTTTGTCACGTTAATTATCAAAGACGATGGAAAAGGCTTTGATATGAAAGATGTGAAAACAAACAAAAACAAATCCTTCGGTTTACTTGGCATGAAAGAACGCGTAGACTTACTGGAAGGTAAAATGACCATAGACTCAAAAATAGGTCTAGGGACATTCATCATGATTAGAGTACCGTTAACATTACAAAATAAAATTGTAAAATAGAGACAAAAGACATATTGACCATAAAGTTCAGGTGTAGAACAATAAACATGGGGAGGCGTAGCTTGTGACTAAAGTAAATATTGTAATTATCGATGACCACCAATTATTCCGTGAAGGTGTCAAACGGATTTTAGATTTTGAACCTACTTTTGAAGTAGTTGCAGAAGGAGACGACGGTGACGAAGCTGCACGTATCGTAGAACACTATCATCCGGATGTTGTCATTATGGACATTAATATGCCGAATGTAAATGGTGTGGAGGCTACAAAACAGCTAGTAGAGCTTTATCCCGAATCAAAAGTCATTATCCTATCTATTCATGACGATGAAAACTATGTGACACATGCATTAAAAACAGGAGCAAGAGGCTACTTGTTAAAAGAAATGGATGCAGATACCCTCATTGAAGCAGTAAAAGTAGTAGCTGACGGAGGCTCTTATTTACATCCGAAAGTCACTCATAACTTAGTAAATGAATTCCGACGCTTAGCAACAAGCGGCGTTTCAGCACATCCACAGCACGAGGTATATCCTGAAATTCGCAGACCACTTCATATCTTAACAAGACGTGAATGTGAAGTTCTTCAAATGTTAGCTGACGGAAAGAGCAACAGAGGTATTGGTGAGTCGCTCTTTATTAGTGAGAAAACAGTCAAAAACCACGTGAGTAACATCTTGCAAAAAATGAATGTAAACGACCGTACTCAAGCTGTTGTTGTAGCAATTAAAAACGGCTGGGTAGAAATGAGATAATGTTCCGGACAAGTACTCCTTTTTCGCCTGTTTTTAGTTCTCTCACATTCAAGTTAGAGAGCAATGATAGGCAGGTAAGGAGTCTTTTTCGGATATAGCGGGCTTGCCTATTGATTAGGCAAGCTTTTTTGATTAGTATTATAAATCTAGTGAAAAACAATGATCATTCTTTTTTAAAAAGCAACTTAACGGATAAGGAAGGTATTTAAGAATGAAAATAGCCGTTGTAACAGACAGTACTGCTTATATACCACAAGAACTACGTGATAAACATCATATTCATATGATCCCTCTGAATGTCATCTTTGGTACTGAATCATACCGTGAAGAAGTAGAAATGGATTGGAAGACATATTATGAAGAAGTCAAGAAACATAAAGATCTTCCAACCACCTCTCAGCCTGCTTTCGGTGAACTTATAGAATTATATGAAAAACTTAGTGAAACATATGATGCTGTGATTAGTATACATCTGTCAAGCGGAATTAGTGGAACATACAATAGTGCGGCCTCAGCGAATGAACTAGTTGACGGAATCGACATTTATCCGTTTGATACAGAGACTAGCTGTATGGCGCAAGGTTTTTATGTGTTAGAAGCTGCTGAAAAAATCCAAGGTGGTGCTTCTCCAGAAGAAGTAATTTCCCATCTCAATTATCTGAAAGAAAATCAAAGAGCTTATTTTATGGTAGACGATTTAACTCATTTACAACGAGGCGGCAGATTAAACGGTGCACAGGCTTTTATTGGAAGCCTCTTAAAGGTAAAGCCTATCTTGCATTTTGACAACAAGCTAATTGTCCCTTTTGAGAAGATTCGTACACGCAAAAAAGCCATTTCACGTATTTTTGAATTATTTGATGAAGATGCATCACGTGGTGTTCCAATGAGAGCAACTCTGATACATGGTAATAGAGAAGAAGAAGCAGATGAATTAATTGCGCACTTATTAGAAAAGTATCCTCATGTTGAATTTTATAAAAGCTACTTTGGTGCCGTGATTGGCACTCATCTAGGCGAAGGCTCTTTAGCACTTGGCTGGATCATCAGGTAGATATCAAAATCCCCTTTTCTCATGGAAAAGGGGATTTGTTTTTCTATTTTTACAATTAGACGAAAGGCCTTCTCTTTGTACATAATGGGTCAACATGAATGGAAAGGTAGTGCGTGAAATTGAATCTGGAAAAAGCAATGGAACTCAGTCACAAGCTACAATCAAGGCACCTTCTTCCTGTTGAATGTCAATGTACACAGTCCGAATTGGAGTGGCTGGAGAATCAAGGGTTTATCCATAGAACACCTGCAGTCGATAGGGGGGCGAGTGGTTTGATCTGCTGCCGGTGCGGTGTATCAAACAAGCGCTACTTTGCCCTCTCTCCGTGTGAAACATGTAAAAAAGACTGTGTATACTGTAGATCCTGCATCATGCTGGGAAAAGTAAGCGAATGTGGCTTTCTCTACGAATGGACGGGTCCACAAAAGAAAGAAACAAGACAAATTGAATTAACATGGCAGGGAGAGCTTTCTAAAGGGCAAAAGAGAGCGTCCGATAGGCTAGTAGAAGCAATTCAAAACAAATTTGATCTGCTCGTTTGGGCTGTTTGTGGTGCGGGGAAAACGGAGGTGCTTTTTCATGGTATAAAATATGCGCTAAATAACGGAATGAGTGTTTGTATTGCGACGCCTAGAACCGATGTTGTACTTGAGCTCGAACCTCGAATGAGAAAGGCATTTCAAGGACTGAATATAGCTGCACTTTATGGCGGGAGTTCTCAAAGATTTCAAATGGCACCGCTTATGATCGCTACAACCCATCAGCTAATGAGATATAAAAACGCCTTTGATGTCCTCATTGTAGACGAAGTCGATGCATTTCCTTATTCAATGGATGAACGGCTTCAGTTTGCTGTTTTAAAATCAATGAAAAAAACAGGAGTTAGAATTTACTTAAGTGCCACACCATCTAAAAAAATGCAAAAGGATGTTGCTCGTAGACAATTAGAAGCGATCAAAATTCCTCTGCGCTTCCACCAAAAACCGTTGCCTGTCCCAACTTTTCAATGGGTTGGAGATTGGAAAAAGAAATTAAAAAGAAATCGGCTTCCAGCATCTACAATGAACTGGCTGCATGAACATATCACAAAGAAAAAAAGAGTGTTACTCTTTGTTCCTTCTATTTCTACTATGAAGAAGGTAACTCATATTCTTCAAGTTCAAGATGTAAATGTACAGTGTGTTTCTGCGGATGATCAAGGAAGGAAACAAAAAGTCCAGCATTTCAGAGATCATAGATACGATGTATTGGTTACAACAACTATTCTAGAAAGAGGCGTTACTATTCAAGATGTTCAAGTGGGCGTATTAGGTGCGGAATCTCCTATTTTTACAGAAAGTGCACTTGTCCAAATTTCTGGTAGAGCAGGGAGACATCCAGATTTTTTTAACGGAGACGTGTACTTTTTTCATTTTGGTTTAACGAGAAGTATGAAACAAGCAAAGAAACATATCGTAAAAATGAATAATACAGCTGAAGAAGAGTTTTCTGAAAAATAGTGTGAGTTCAACTAAATCATGGTACATTATATTCACAAAACACAAATGGCAGGAGAGACAAAATATGCTACTCAACGCAAAAGAAATACTACTTAAAGAAATTCTCTATCAATATCTCAACCAATTAAACATGATTTGTCATTGTGAAAAATGTATAGAAGATGTATTAGCCATTTCTCTAAATCAAGTGAAACCGCAATATATAACAGATATCGATAAAATATCCTACAGTAAATCCGAGATGGTGGATAAACAGAAAAATACGGCGATGCTCGTTATTCTGACAGAAGCTGCTTCAACGGTCACTACATATCCAAGGTGCGAAAATCATTTGCCGTTGAACAAAGAAAAGCGTTGATTTGTCCAATTTGTGAGAGCCATTTTGTGGCTGCTTTTACATGGAAATCATTCCTACTATTAAATGAAGATCGTTTATGTGTAGCATGTAAGAACCACCTGATGAAGATTCAAGGTCCTACTTGTCCCAAATGCGGAAGAGCGCAATCAAATGATCAATTGTGTCAGGATTGTTCAAGGTGGGATAAACGACGGGATTTTGCTGAGATTCTTGTAATGAATCGGTCTGTTTATGCTTACAACGACTTTATGAAAGATATTCTAGCTCGATTTAAATTTCGAGGTGATACGGCTTTAGCTGATCTATTTAAAAAAGATGTACAGTCAGCGTTTAAACGTTCTTTTTCAATCAAAGAACCGGTCCTTGTCCCAATTCCTTTGAGTAAAGAGAGATTAAAGGAAAGAGGATTCAATCAGTCAATGATGCTTGCTTCCATGATTGGCGGACCTATATTTGAGCCACTTATAAAAGTACATCAAAGTAAGCAGTCTAAGAAAAGAAAAAATGAACGTTTACATCAACAGAATTTGTTCCAATTAAGGCAGTCAAACCCGATCGTTCTAAAGGATATCATATTAATCGATGATATTTATACAACTGGGGCGACAGTCTATCATGCAGCAAAAATTTTAAAAGACGCAGGCGCCAAAAGTGTTTCCTCTTTTACGTTGATTCGTAGTTAAAAATCATGACAATCAACCGATATTAAGAAAAGAAAATAACGTAAGGGGTTTTGGTTATGAATCAATTGGCAAACTGTCCACAATGTAATCAGTTATTTTTAAAAACCACCATCCAAACGGTTTGTAACAAATGCTTTGAAGAAGAAGAACGTTCTTTTGATATCGTTTATAAATTCTTGCGTAAGCAAAGTAATAGACAATCAACCATTGCTGAAATAGTAGACGCAACAGAAGTTGATGAAGAATTAATCCTGAAATTTATCCGTTTAAAAAGACTTCAAATTAGTCAATTTCCGAATATCAATTATCCTTGTGAAAGATGCGGCCAACCGATCAGAAAAAACAAGCTGTGTAGCCATTGTGAAAAGGATATAAAGACGCAAATCAGCCAAATGGACCAAGAAGAAGAGCGTAAAAGGGAGATTGAATCTAGGAAAAAAGACACCTATTATGCCATTAATCCTAAAAACGACTGATTCCCTAAACTAAGTTGCAGTTTGGTCGATAAAATGGATAGAATCAAGACAGACTGTAACGGAAAGCGAGAGGAATCCCGTGAAAATTAATCGATATGGAACACAACCAGTAAATCCTTACAAGAAAACATATGAGAAACAAACGTTGCAATCGAATCAAGCAAAATCAACTGACAAAGTCGAAATTTCTAAAAAGGCAATCGAAATGCAAAAGGTGCCGAATATCATGAAAGAACGTCAAGATAAAATAGACCAAATTAAAAAAAGCATTGAAGCCGGAACATATCAAGTAGATCCAAAAGGCATTGCAGATAAAATGTTGAATTTTTATAAACAACAATAACAAAAGGGAGTAGCGTGAATGTCAGTAAAAATAATGATTGAAGAACTGCACCGTCTCTACGGATTACATGAACAGCTTCTAAAGCTGTCTAAGAATAAAACAGAAATGCTGAAAAATAATGAGATCGATGCTCTTTCAGAGGTTCTGAACCTTGAGCAAAAATATATTCAGGCCATTTCACAATTAGAAGAAAAGCGGATTGAAGCAGCAGTTCAATTTTTACAAAGTGATCAATCGCCGACAATCACCGCATGCATCGAAAAAGCTACAGGAACGGATCAAGAAGAGCTTATTTCGTTATATGAGAAGCTGAATGACATCATGGTGGAACTGAAAGATGTAAACGAACTGAACAAACAGCTTATTCAGCAGTCACTTCAATTTATTTCACTGACATTCGATCTTGTGAATCCTAACAAAGAAAATATGAATTACGGACAAAATGGTCTTGAGAGTTCAAAGCCTAAACAGCATAGGGCTTTGTTTGATTCAAAGGCGTAAACAAGGAGGATATCTATGGGTTCTACATTCATGGGACTAGAAACGGCAAAAAGAGGAATCACAGCCCAGCGTGCAGGGCTTTATGTCACATCAAACAACGTATCCAATGCAAATACTGATGGCTACTCAAGACAGAGAGTTACCTTTAAAGCAGAGAATCCTTACCCAGTGATTTCTGTTTATGATGGCAAGACATACGGCCAAATGGGGACAGGTGTCCAAGTTGGAACTGTTGAAAGAATTCGAGACAGCTTTTTAGATCTTCAGTATAGAGATCATAACAATAACTTGTCTTATTATGCGACGAAGTCTGATGCTCTTTCACAAATGGAAGGAGTGATGAATGATTTGACAGATGAAGGCTTGAATAGAGCCTTTGATAATCTCTGGAAATCATTACAAGTCTTATCGGAATCGAAAAATGCTGATACTGCTTCAGCCCGTACAGTTGTTAAGACAAGTGCTCAAGCTTTAGTAGATCAATTCCGCCTGCTAAATTCTTCTTTAACAACGATACAAAAGAATTTAAAAACTGAACTCGATTCAACGGCAAAAAATGTGAACACCCTATTAACTCAAATTGATGAAGTGAATAAACAGATTGCAACAGTTGAGCCAAATGGTTATCTTCCCAATGATCTTTATGATACGCGAGACGCTCTTATAGATCAGCTTTCCTCACTTGTTGATATTAAAGTGAGCTACAACCCTTCTGGAGGAAATGCTCTGGAAATTGCTGAAGGAACCGTTAACATCGACATTATCGGTGCTAATGGACAATCTGCTGGAACAATTTTAAATGGCATTACCAATGAAAAATCTGAATTGCAACTTTCCTATGATAATACGACGGGACTTGTTAACTCACTCCAATTTGGAACGACAACCATCGCAGCTGATCAATTACAAGTGAATGGTAAAGTAAAAGCACTTGTTGAGGCGTATGGCTACATGTCTAATGGAGATGAAAAAGGCATGTACCCGGATATGCTTGCTGAGCTGGATGAAGTAGCAAAAGTATTTATGGATGCTTTTAACGACGTCCATAAGCAAGGATACACGTTAAATGGCACAAGTGGACAAGACTTTTTCGATATTGAGAATAACAATGATTTGAATAAAGGCTTGGCAGCCCGTATCAAAGTGAGTGACGTGATTTTAGCATCGACAGATAACATTGCTGCATCTCTTAATCAAACGCAAGGTGATGGTTCGAATGCTACGAAATTAGCTAATATTCAAAACTTAAAGCTACCAATCGGCGGAAATACCACAACAATTCAGGATTACTATCAGAATGTCATTGCCGAAATGGGGATACAAGCTAAAAAGAACATGACCCTTGAAAGCAGTTCAGCAGCTCTTGTGAATTCAGCCAATGAACGCAGGATGTCAACTAGTGCTGTATCTATAGATGAAGAAATGACGAACATGATTCAATTTCAGCATGCGTATAATGCAGCAGCAAGAATTATGACGATGCAAGACGAAGTATTAGATAAAATAATAAACGGCATGGGAGTCGTAGGAAGGTAGGGTAACTGATGCGAGTCACGCAAAGTATGATTTCTCAAAATTCACTTCGAAATATTAGTAAAAGTTATGAAAAACTCTCTAAAATTAATGAGCAGGCACAGTCTGGAAAACGTTTCACAAAAACGTCTGATGATCCTGTTGCAGCAGTGAAAAGTCTTCAGTATAGTACAGCCATGTTTCGAAATGAGCAATACCAAACTAATTTAAATGAGGCACGAAACTGGATTGATACATCTGAAACAAGTGTCACTGAAATAATTGATATCATGTCAAATATACGAGATAAAGTACTCGATGCGGCCAATGGAACAAAACAGCCAGAAGATTTAGCTGCTATCGGGGTAGAAATTGGTCAGATGAAGAATCAAATCATTGATGCAATGAACACGCAGATGTTAGGTAAGTTTGTTTTTAATGGGACGAATACAAATGTTAAACCAGTTGTAGAGAATGCAGATGGTACGTTTACATTTAACTTTGAAAACTATACAGATGCAAACGTGGTTCAGTCGAACATTTCTGATGGAATCACATTAAATGTGAATTCAAATCCTCTTTCAGCTTTTGGTGGACAATCTGCCAGTGGTCAAAATGTCATTGAAATGCTGACTGATTTAGAAAACTCATTAAAAAATGGAACGTTTACAAATTCAGATGATGCATTAGGAAATATCGATCAGTTTAAAGAAGTGATGAGTGCTGAGCGTTCAGATCTTGGGGCTAGATCCAATCGTATCGACTTAGTCGGGAGCCGTTTGACTTCGCAATTTGAAGTGCTGAAAAAGGCTAAATCAGATGCCGAAGATGTAGAAAGTGAAAAAGCCATTCTTGATCTTCTTCAACAAGAGACTGTGAATAGAGCTGCTTTAGCGACGACAGCTAAAGTGATTCAGCCATCCCTTGTCGATTTCTTAAGATAAGAAAAAGCATCCGTTGGGTGCTTTTTTGCATCATGGAGGTGAACCTATGCAAATCCCTAGATTGTTAATGGAGCAAACTTATGCAAAGCTGCAAATGTCGACAACCCCTTCCAAGCAAGAAGTAGAGCAGCCAAGAGCTGAGCTTGAGATTCAGCAGCCAAGAGCTGTCATGAATATCACAAGGACACCGTCGAAATTAACAATAGATCAAACCGAGGCATTTGCCGATATGGATATTAAGTCGATTTTTAGGCGTTCAGAGGAATGGGCTGCTGAGGGGAAACGTGCGATTGGAGAAGGAATGGGGCGTAGAGCGGAAGAAGGAAGTGAACTCATCAAGATCGAGAATGGTGGGAATGCGATTGCTGAGTTTGCGAAAATCAATGGCAGTCCTCCAGCAAAACAATTCAACATCGGTGTGATTCCTTCATTTTTTAGTGTGAAAATTCACTATCAGCCATCTGAACTTAAAATTGATGTGGAGCCGCAAAAAGCTATTATAGAGGCAACACCTCATAAACCAATTGTTAACTACCAGCCAGGTAAAGTTCATATTGATATGTTACAATACCCAGAATTAAAAATAGAAGTTGACGAAACAGGTCAAAATGGTGATAAGGTATAGTTAAGAAAAATGAAAAAGGTCGTGAATTATGATCATTCAAACAAAATACCATGGCGAAGTGACGATTAAAGAGGAGCAAATCATTCACTTCTCTAATGGGATACCAGGATTTCTGGATCAAAAACAATTTGTCATTTTACCTTTATCAGAAGAATCCCCATTTTTAGTTCTTCAATCTTTGAAAAATGCAGAACTAGGCTTTATTGTCAGCAGCCCATTTTTGTTCTTCAATCAATATGAATTTGACTTAGAAGAATCGGTTGTAGACATTCTTGGGGTAGAAGATGCCAATGATGCGGAAGTCATGGTTATTTTAACAATGGGATCTTCTATTGAAAAAACGACAGCCAATTTAAGAGCGCCTATTATTGTGAATCGGAAAAACATGAAAGCCAAGCAGGTCATTTTGCATGATTCAGCTTATCATACAAAACATTTGCTAGAGGTGGCTTCCTCATGTTAGTTCTATCTCGTAAATTAAATCAATCGATTCAAATAGGCGACGATATTGAAGTTAAAATTATTGCGATTGAAGGCGACCAAGTAAAAGTCGGAATTGAGGCTCCTAAGCATATTGATATTCACAGGAAGGAAGTATACCTGTCTATTCAAGAAGAAAACAGCCGTGCTGCTAGCTTGTCCTTTGATCTACTTTCTCAATTATCCTCACAAAAAAAGTGAGGATTTTTTTATCCTATTTGTCTATCCTCCTCCGGGTGAAACCGTAGAAGTACACCATCTATATGAAACTTTAACAAATCGGTCCATCTATATTTAATTTAATAATTCAAAGCCGATATAAAAGATAGATTAAAGCACAGGAGCTGAATAACTATGTCTGTTGGTAAGTTGACTTCGCTAGAGCCACTGATTGATGCATTTCAAACCCGTGTTACGAATCATCAAAATGACAATGCAAACACTGATTTACAAGCAAATGGAAAAGTCGTTTCAAAAGAAGAAATTGAGAAAACGCTTCAAGGAGCAAATAAGCTGATTGAACCTACTCAATTTCATCTTCAATTTGAATTGCATGAAAAACTCAATGAATATTATGTCAAAGTCGTAGATAACCAAACCGAAGAAGTCATTAGAGAGATTCCTTCCAAAGAATGGCTTGATTTCTATGCGGCAATGACAGAGATTGTCGGTTTATTTGTCGATAAAAGAATGTAATTGAAGGGAGAACATAAACAATGGTTAATCGAATTACTGGATTTTCAAATGTATTTGATATTGATGAAATCGTCTCAAAGCTAATGAAAACTGAGCAAGCACCGCTTGATAAAATGACACGCCAGAAACAAACACTTGAATGGCAAAGAGACAGCTACCGCGAGGTCAATTCAAAGGTCAAAGAATTAGATGATCTCATTGCCAAACTAAATTTAACATTACCCAGTACTTATGGCGCAAAAAAGGTGACAAGCTCAAACGAATCTGCTGTCACAGCAACTGGCTCAACAAATGCTTCTTCTGGCTCGATTAATGTGACCCAATTAGCGACAGCATCCGTATTCAAATCTTCTAGTCCATCTGGATTTACTGCTTCAAACGGTACGTTTACGTTTGAGGTGACGACACCAGATTCTACAACACCAAAAACAGTGACCATTAATACAACTGATACAGATACCCTTGATACAATCGTGACAAAATTGAACAGCTCTCAACTTGGTGTCACTGCTTATAAAGGCCAGATCTTTGATGGAACCAACTACGTAGATACGATCGCTCTGACTTCACGTACGACTGGTGAAGGTGTCAGTATTAAGGCGGCAGATGGCAATTCTGCTTCATTTTTAACGCAATTAGGCTTCCAAGTGGATGGAGATAACAAATTAGTTGCAACCATTCAGGGACAGAAAGCTCAATACGAAATTAATGGTCTCAAAATGGAAAATAACAATAATACTTTCACGCAGGCTGGTATCACATATGAGCTGAAAGGAACAACAGATAAGCCTGTCAGCTTGAACGTTTCAACAGATGTCGATGCCATCTTTGATAAAATTAAACAATTTGTTGATAAATACAACGAACTCGTTGAATTGGTCAATGGTAAAGTGAATGAAAAACGAAATAGAGACTATCAGCCATTAACGGCTGAAGAGAAAAAAGCCATGTCTGAAAAAGAAATTGAGTTATGGGAAACAACAGCTAAATCGGGCTTGCTGAGAAGTGATTCTATTTTACGAGGTGGTGCCTCTAAAATAAGAAGTGATTTTTATGCTGATATTACGACAAGTGATGGGAATAAAATTCACATGACACAAATCGGTATTTCTACATCATCTTCGTATAAAGATGGCGGGAAGCTTGAATTAATTAAGGATACGAATGGAATAGAGAAATTAAGAAAAGCCATTGAAGAAGACCCACAAAAGGTAAGTCAAATGTTTATCTCGGGTTCTTTAAATGTTGATTCTAAAGACAAAGACAAAGCACAGCAGCAATATAAAGAACAAGGAATCATCTATCGCGTCAAAAATTCCTTATCAGCCTTCACGAAGAGTATTCAAACAAAAGCTGGTAGTACAACAATGGAGCTAAAAGAATATGGACTTGGTAAGGATTTAGATTCTTTGGCAAAACGAATGGATACATTCCAAGACCGTTTAAAAATGGTGGAAGCTCGTTACTACAAAAAGTTTAACGCCATGGATAGTGCGATTCAAAAGCTAAACAACCAATCTGGCTATCTTTCTCAACTGCTTGGACAATAATTGGAGGTTTATAACATATGGCAATTCAGAACCCTTATGCCGCCTATCAGAAAAATTCTATTGAGACCGCAACACCGGCCGAGTTAACGCTTATGCTTTATGAAGGATGCTTAAAGTTTATTAGACTAGCAAAGCATGGCATTCAAAAAGAAGATGCTGAAATGAGAAACTTGAACCTGAAAAAGGCTCAAAACATCATCCAAGAATTAAATGTCACCTTAAATCGTACGTATGATGTATCAAAGAGCATGGCAAGTATGTATGACTACATCTATCGAAGACTGATTGAAGCCAATCTGCAAAATGACGAAGAGATCCTGAATGAAGTAGAGCAATATGTGACTGATTTCCGAGATGCTTGGAAGGAAGTCATTCAAACCGATCGAAAAGGGCGTCACCACTCTATTGGAGGATCTCTATGAGTATTGTGGACCAACTGCACGACCAAACGTTAAAAATGGCAGCGGAAATAGAGGCCAACCCGCAAAGTGAGACACTCGTTGAAGACTTTGATGCTTTTTTAGTTGAGAGAGACGAACTAATGAGAGACATTCAACATGAGCTTTCCGTTCAAGAAAAAGAGAAAATCAAAGAAATCATTCAAACAGATCAACTGATGGCCAAGCAATTAACAGAGATTCAAAATGGGATCAAGGCAGATATTCAAGCCATTCAACGTAAGAAAACAAAACAGCTGAATTATCAAAATCCGTATCAGCCCATGACAAGTGACGGCGTATACTACGATAAACGGAAATAAATAGGTGAGACCTGTGGCGTATCGTTCAGATGACTATATTTTATTAACCACATATTATGACCTTCTATATACGATAGAAGAGAGTCTAAAATATTTAGATGAAATTGAGAAGGATTTCGCTAAAACAGAAGGGGATCGGATCTTTAATGATCTGATCCATGCCTTCTTTCATTTAGAGACAACACATCCGCTTCTGCTTTCGATTATTGAAAATGAGCACTTTGCCAAGACGATTCGATCGTTTGACCAAATTTTTTTAAGTTTCGATATACTAGCTTTCTATACATTCCCTTCAAATCACTTCCAGTCATTCCTTACATCATATTTTATACCTGAATATAGAAAGTGGATGGATGAAATACATGCCTGTATGAGGCCGTATGTCATTCATTAATTTTTGTTCAATTCAGACCATTCGGAGGAATTTATGAGACTAAAAAATCAATTTTTATTTGGACTTATTGTCATATGTGTATTGTTTGTCAGTATTTTAGGATTTTCTAGCTTTATCTATTACAAAACAGATCAATCGTATAAAGCACTCCTCACCAAAGAAGTAAAGCTGTACCAGACCTCACTGGAATTAGAGGCACTGCTACAAAAGCAGGAAGCACAAATCAAAACGTATGTGGTTGTGCAGGATAGGAAAGTCTCACAAAATATTGAAGATACCTATGTTGATATTAATAAAAAAACAGGTGATGCTTTAAAACTGAGTACAGTCAAACAAGCAAAAAAATTGTTAGAAAAGATTTCTCAGAAGAATGAGCTTTATTATGAATCCACGAAAAGGCTATTTATCTCATTGAATACCAACAATCAAAAAGAATTCAACACCCGCCTCAGTCAAGAATTACAACCTATCGAACAAGAAATACATACCTTTACAAAAGAATTTGCTCAAACACAATTGAAACAGCGGGATCAAAAAATCAGTCAGCTCAATGAAGAAAGTAACCAATTATTGCTGACGCTTATTCTCGTTAGCGCAGCGATTATAGTCGGCTTTTTAGTCATTGGCACAAGGTTTGTTCATCGTATGACAAAACCGATTGTCTCTGTCACACATGCAGCAAGAAGAATGGCAGATGGTGACCTCACACTTGAAGAGATTGAAGTAACCTCTAAAAATGAAATTGGCCAGCTCGGTACGGCTTTTAACCAAATGACAGCTCATTTGCGTCAGCTCATCTTACAGGTGCAAAATGGGTCAAGGCAATTAGCTGATTCTGCTGCTCAATTTGAAGAAACCATCAGTCAAACCATTTCGGCGAGTGAACAGACGTCTAGCTCGATTGAACAGGTCAGTGAAGCTTCACGTGAACAATCGGATGCAGTAGGAAAAGTAGCTTCGGCGATTCAAGAAGTCTCGACTGGTATGCATAATGCGGCTGAACATACGTCTGATGTTTCGGGTCACTCAATTTCAGTGACTGAAAAGGCTGAAGAGGGCGCATCCCTCATTCAACAATTTGTGAAACAAATGAGTTCTATTAAGGAATCTGTGAATGAACATCATTCTACAATGGCCAATGTACAAGTACAGTTTACCGGCATTCAAGACCTGCTGGGGAATATTCATGCCATTGCAGATCAGACAAATTTACTTGCTTTAAACGCAGCCATTGAAGCAGCAAGGGCTGGGGAACATGGACGAGGTTTTGCGGTTGTTGCAGATGAAGTCAGAAAGCTGGCGGAAGAATCAAGTCAGCTGACTGATCAAATTAGTCAGCTACTCGCCAACGTGAACAAAGATACTGAAAGATCGTCTTACTCTATGACGAAAGTGGAACGAGATGTAGCAGAAGGTGTGAAAGTATCGCAATTGTCTGAACAGAGCTTTCAAGAAATTCTGGAATCCATCCGTGATATCTCAATGAAAGCAGAGGAGCTTTCTGCCACGACAGAGCAAATCTCAGCTAGTACAGAAGAAATTTCTCAAACAATTGGTGTGATAGAAGAAGGAGCCAAGCGAAATTCTGAGGAAACAGAGTACATGTCGGCGGCTGTTGAAGAATCACTAGCGGCGAATGAGGAAATGAAAGCAGCTGCGGAAGATTTAAAATCTTTGTCTCAATCACTGAAAACATCTATTTCATCTTTCAAGATTTAACAGTGCGATGGTCTTTTTCAAGAATCAATCGAATATATATTCATCACCTATCAAGTAAAAGCTGAAGCACCGCAGGATTCGACAAATTTCAATAAAAATTCACATTTTTTTTACGTTTGAGCAGGAGAAAAGGAGGGAAAAGTAGAAATAAGTTTACATATCCTTAATTTTAAAGGAGGCGTTCTTTACATGAATTACAATGTCCGAGGAGAAAACATCGAAGTAACACCTGCACTAAGAGATCATGTCGAGAAAAAAATTGGAAAGCTGGAGCGTTATTTTGAGTCAGATGTTGATGCTTCAGTCAACGTGAACTTGAAATTTTACAACGATCAAGAATCTAAAGTTGAGGTTACCATTCCAATGACTGATCTAGCACTTCGAGCAGAGGTGCATAATGAGGATATGTACAATGCAGTAGACCTAGCAACCAGTAAATTAGAACGTCAAATTAGAAAACATAAAACGAAAGTGAACCGTAAATTCCGTGAGCAAGGTGCGAAAAAGCATTTATTTGCTGGAGGAAACGGTGCGTCCGAAGTAGCAGTTCAAGATGACGAAGAGATTGATGAAACAGAAATCGTCAGACAAAAACGCTTCAATTTAAAACCAATGGATAGCGAAGAGGCCATTCTCCAAATGAACATGTTAGGTCACAGTTTCTTTGTCTTCACAAATGCTGAGACAAATTTGACCAATGTGGTATACCGCCGAAATGACGGTAAATATGGACTCATTGAGCCGAACGCTTAATCATTCGTTCCTTTTGATCCGAAAATGACCTAAAAAAAGTAAACCCGCTCCCTTCATTAGGGGCGGGTTTTTTGTGCTAAATCATTGCAAATTCTTTGGAAATCAAGGAAGGTATGGTATGATAAATGCAGGTAAATATGGACCTGTCAAACTTTTGGACATGCCGAAAAATTGCATGAAATAGAGGAGCGTTATTATATGCTTGGAATCTTAAACAAAGTGTTTGATCCTACGAAACGTACGATCAGCCGATATGAAAAAAAGGCAAATGAAATCGAAGCTCTCGCTCAAGATTTTGAGAAATTATCTGACGAGGCTTTACGAAATAAAACGATCGAATTTAAAGAAAAACTTGAAAAAGGACAATCTGTAGACGACCTTTTGGTTGAAGCATTTGCAACGGTTCGCGAGGCATCACGCCGCGTGACAGGAATGTTCCCATTTAAGGTGCAGCTCATGGGGGGGATTGCCCTACATGAAGGGAATATCTCTGAGATGAAAACAGGTGAAGGTAAAACGTTGACATCAACGATGCCTGTTTATTTGAATGCTCTTTCTGGAAAAGGCGTCCACATTGTAACAGTCAACGAATATTTGGCAAGCCGTGATGCAGAGGAAATGGGCAAGATTTTTGAATTTCTTGGCTTAACGGTTGGCTTGAACTTAAACAGTTTAGACAAAGATGAAAAAAGAGAAGCGTACGCTGCTGATATCACGTATTCAACAAACAATGAGCTTGGCTTTGATTATTTACGAGATAACATGGTGCTGTATAAAGAGCAAATGGTTCAAAGACCACTTCATTATGCCGTCATCGATGAAGTTGACTCCATCTTAATTGATGAAGCGAGAACACCTCTTATTATTTCTGGACAAGCTGCAAAATCGACGAAACTTTACGTACAAGCAAATGCCTTTGTTCGTACGTTAAAAATAGAAGACGATTTCACTTATGATATTAAAACAAAAAGTGTACAGCTGACTGAAAGCGGAATGACGAAGGCGGAAAAAGCATTTGGCATCGAGAACTTGTTTGATGTCAAACATGTCGCTCTTAACCACCATATCGCGCAGGCTCTTAAGGCACATGTTGCGATGCAAAAAGACGTTGATTATGTTGTGGAAGATGGTCAAGTCGTCATCGTTGACTCCTTCACAGGACGTTTAATGAAAGGACGTCGCTATAGTGAAGGTCTGCATCAAGCCATTGAAGCAAAAGAAGGTCTTGAAGTGCAGAATGAAAGCATGACACTTGCAACCATTACGTTCCAGAACTACTTCCGTATGTATGAAAAGCTATCTGGTATGACAGGTACAGCGAAAACGGAAGAAGAGGAATTCCGTAACATTTACAATATGCAGGTTGTCACAATCCCAACCAATAAACCGGTTGTGCGTGATGACAGACCTGATTTAATCTACCGTACAATGGATGGCAAATTTAAAGCAGTAGCTGAAGACGTCGCACAGCGTTATATGACAGGACAGCCGGTCCTTGTCGGAACTGTTGCGGTTGAGACATCTGAATTGATTTCAAAACTGCTTAAAAATAAAGGCATCCCTCATCAAGTGTTAAACGCGAAAAACCATGAGCGTGAAGCACAAATTATTGAGGAAGCTGGACAAAAAGGTGCCGTCACAATTGCGACAAACATGGCGGGACGTGGAACAGACATCAAGCTTGGCGAAGGTGTGAAAGAACTAGGCGGTCTTGCTGTTATTGGGACAGAGCGTCATGAATCACGCCGTATCGATAACCAGCTCCGTGGTCGTTCTGGTCGTCAAGGAGACCCAGGGATTACTCAATTCTATCTCTCAATGGAAGATGAATTGATGCGCCGATTTGGTGCAGAGCGGACAATGGCGATGCTTGATCGCTTCGGTATGGATGACTCTACTCCAATTCAAAGTAAAATGGTCTCAAAAGCTGTTGAATCTTCTCAAAAACGTGTTGAGGGGAATAACTTTGATTCCCGTAAGCAGCTTCTGCAATATGATGATGTTCTTCGTCAACAGCGTGAAGTCATTTACAAACAGCGTTTTGAAGTCATCGATTCTGATAACTTGAAATCGATTGTGATCAATATGATTCAATCGTCTATTGAGCGGGCTGTTGGATCTTATACGCCGAAAGATGAGCTTCCAGAAGAATGGAAACTAGATGGTCTTGTTGAATTAATCAACACGAACTATTTAGATGAAGGTGCCATTACGGTCAAAGATATCTTCGGTAAAGAAGCAGATGAGATCACCGAATTCATCATGGAGCGGATTAAAGAGAAATACGATGCAAAAGAAGAGACATTTGGCGATGAACAAATGCGTGAATTTGAAAAAGTCATCGTTCTTCGTGCAGTAGATTCGAAGTGGATGGATCATATCGATGCAATGGATCAGCTGCGTCAAGGAATCCATTTACGTGCATATGCACAAACCAATCCGCTTCGTGAGTATCAAATGGAAGGATTTGCGATGTTTGAGCATATGGTCGCTTCAATTGAAGATGACGTCGCTAAATATGTGCTGAAATCAGAAATCCAAAACAACCTAGAACGTGAAGAAGTCGTTCAAGGACAAACAACTGCTCATCAGCCTCAAGAAGGCGATGAGGAGAAAACAGTGAAGAAAAAGCCGGTGCGTAAAGTGGTGGATATCGGAAGAAACTCACCATGTCACTGCGGAAGCGGCAAGAAATATAAAAATTGTCATGGGAAGACAGAATAAGTAATGGAAAGAGGTGAAAACCTCTTTCTATTCATGTCAGCCCCCATACATCTATGAGGTGAAGGATATGGAATTAGTAGAAATTAGACAAGAGCTTGAAAATATGGCTAGCAGGCTAGCTGATTTTAGGGGGTCTCTTTGACCTAGAAACAAAAGAAGTCAAAATCGCAGAGCTTGAAGCGACGATGTCAGAGGCTGATTTTTGGAACGATCAGCAAAAGGCTCAAGGGGTAATCAATGAAGCCAATGCACTAAAGGATTCTGTGAACTCCTATCATGAACTCAGTGAATCGCATGAAGAACTACAAATGACACATGACTTATTAAAGGAAGATTATGACGAGGAGCTTCATGCAGAGCTTGAAAAAGAGCTGAAGAACTTAACGAAGCAGTTTAATGAATTTGAGCTACAGCTTCTTTTAAGCGAACCGTATGACAAAAACAATGCCATTCTTGAGCTTCACCCGGGTGCAGGTGGAACGGAATCACAGGACTGGGGATCGATGCTCCTCAGAATGTATACCCGCTGGGCAGAGCGCAGAGGCTTTAAGGTTGAAACCCTTGATTATCTTCCAGGGGATGAAGCCGGAATTAAGTCTGTGACATTACTGATTAAAGGACATAACGCTTATGGTTACTTAAAAGCAGAAAAAGGTGTTCATCGTTTAGTCCGTATTTCTCCATTTGATTCATCTGGCCGTAGACACACCTCTTTCGTTTCCTGTGATGTCATGCCAGAATTTAATGAAGAAATTGATATCGATATTCGTACAGAGGATATTAAGGTGGATACGTATCGTGCAAGTGGTGCAGGGGGTCAGCACGTCAATACGACGGACTCTGCGGTTCGTATCACACACATCCCAACAAATGTCGTCGTGACGTGCCAAACGGAAAGATCCCAAATCAAAAACAGAGAACGTGCAATGAAAATGCTGAAATCTAAGCTTTATCAAAAACGGATCGAAGAACAGCAGGCGGAATTGGATGAAATTAGAGGAGAACAGAAAGAAATTGGCTGGGGAAGCCAAATTCGCTCGTATGTTTTCCACCCATATTCTCTTGTGAAAGACCATCGTACCAACACGGAGATGGGAAATGTTCAAGCGGTGATGGATGGAGATTTAGATTCCTTTATCGATGCGTATTTACGTTCAAAATTATCATAAAAACTCGGCTTCTTGCCGGGTTTTTTTAATTGTGAGAAAATATAATGAATATAAAGGAATACATATGCCATACTGACTCTATATCCTTTGTATGATGAAATTAGCAATTAAAGGGGGAAATAATTTGGGATTAAAATCATTACAAGAGACGTGGGATTTAGATGCCTTTTTTAAAGGAGGCAGTTCTTCATCAGAATTTATCACATACTTAGAGCATATACAGCAGCTATTAGATGAGTTACGACAAAAGGTAGATGCCTTTTCAAAAGAAGATACACAAATTGAAAAAAAGTTAACAGCTGTCCTTGAAACGTATGAAATCACATATAAAAAACTAGCGCAAGCAGGTTCATTTGTATCCTGTCTACAATCTCAAAATACAAAGGATATGAAGGCGGGCAGTCTCCGGGGGTCTATTGCCAAGCTGGAAGCTGAATTAGGAACCATTCTAGCAGGGTTTGATCAATCACTTGCTGAGATTCCTACTAGCCAGTGGGAAGAATTAATGGATTCAGCCGCTTTCTCAGATGTTCGTTACATATTAAATGAACGAAGAGAACATGTGAAAGATCAACTGCCTGTTGAACAGGAAACACTCATTCAAAAACTAGCAGTAGATGGGTATCATGCGTGGGATGAACTTTATTCTAGCTTGGTGAACAAAATTACCATTCCATTTGAGCAAAATGGTGAAACACAAATGATTTCTGTAGGCCAAGCAGAAAATGCGATGGATGATTCAGACCGTGAAGTGAGAAAAGCCGTGTATCATAATTTAGAACATGCATGGACACAGGATGAACATTTGTTTGCAAGCACACTCAATCATCTCGCTGGTTTTCGTCTACAAGTATATGAAGCAAGGGGATGGGATCATATATTAAAAGAGCCCCTTGATATTTGCCGGATGAAACAAGAGACGCTCGATACAATGTGGTCTGTCATTGATGAACATAAACAGCCATTCATTGATTATTTACAACGTAAAGCTGACATGCTTGGGGTTGATAAACTAAGCTGGTTTGATGTGGGAGCGCCTATTGGAAGTGAGACAAAAACCTATTCTTATCAAGACGCAGCCGCTTTTATTATCAAGCATTTCGCAGGGTTTGGAAAAGAGCTTGCTGCTTTTACTGAAAAAGCTTTTAATGAACGCTGGGTAGAAGCTGAGAATCGCCCAAACAAACGAGTGGGCGGTTTCTGTACGAATTTCCCTGATAGCGGAGAATCACGTATTTTTATGACCTTCTCAGGGACTCCATCCAATGTAGCGACACTAGCACATGAGCTTGGTCATTCGTTCCATCAGGAAGTCATGCAGGATGTTCGGATGTTGAATCGTAAATATGCGATGAATGTAGCTGAAACTGCGTCGACATTCGCAGAAATGATTGTGGCAGATGCTTCATTAAAAGAGGCGGCCAATGAAGAAGAGCGTCTCAGTTTGTTAGAGGATAAGCTGCAGCGCAGTGTGGCATTCTTTATGAATATTCAATCACGCTTCTTATTTGAACAACGCTTTTATGAAGAGCGCAAACAAGGAGAAGTGCCAGCTGACCGCTTGAATGAGTTGATGGTAGAAGCACAGAGGGAAGCCTTTGGCGACTCTTTAGATGAATACCATCCGCATTTCTGGGCGTCTAAACTGCATTTCCATATTACAGGTGTCCCGTTTTATAACTTCCCTTACACCTTCGGATACATGTTCTCTCTAGGTATTTATGCAAAAGCATTGCAGGCTGGGGCATCATTTGAAGAGAAATATATTGCGCTATTAAAAGATACAGCGTCAATGACTGTAGAAGATTTGGCATATAAGCACCTAGGTGTCGACCTGACTCAAAAAGCATTTTGGGAAGAGGCCATTTCACTGGCTGTGGCAGATGCTGAAGAGTTTTTAGAAGCGACGAAGGCATAAAAAATGAAAAGCTCCCATTACGGGAGCTTCAGCGGTAGACAAACCCTCGCATTCTGTGTCAGTCCTGTGCGCTGGTACTCACGAATGTCAAATTCGCTCCGTAAAAGTAGCTGTCCTTCCTAGACTGCAAAGGTTTTCTATCACGCTGAAAAGAAGACAAAGGGCTAAAATCAAGTTCATTTTAGCCCTTTGTCATCAATCTTGCAGCTCCCATTACGGGAGCTTTTTTGCTGGTTTTAACCATTCCAGCATCGTCTGAACGATGTCTTTTTGTTGCGTGAGGACTGGAATGTCTGCAGGCTGATCCCCTTTTTGTTTGTCATACATGCCAAATTGAGCATGATTACCGCCTTTTATCTCATGGTACACCGTTTGAGAAGGTAGCTGCTTTTTCGATTTTTTGATTTTTTCTTGTGTCGCCAGCCCATCTTTTTCGCCTGAAATAGATAATACTTGCAAGGAAGCCTGTTTCAAATTATCTGATGCAGGATAGGAGGCAAGGAAAAAGAGGCCGTCCAGCTTGCTTTGATTTTTCTCTGCATACATAGCGGCAGCTGTCCCGCCTAGCGAATGCCCGCCAATGTACCAATGCTTGATGGCTGGATGACTTTTGAGGATATCCTCTGCCTTCTTCGTATTAAAAATCGCGAAGGAAAATGGCATGTCTGGGATAAAGACCGAATAGCCTTTCTTCATCAGCGCATTCCCTAGATAGGCATACGCAAGAGGTTCAACTTTTGCCCCAGGATATAGAATGATGCCAGTATCGCTTTTTGATGCTTCAAATGAATATATCCCATTTTTATGATCGACCTGCTCAATCTTCATCTGCTTTTTTAACGCTTCCGATGGTCCATATGTAAAGCGGCTCCATGTATAGAAAGCACCAAAAGCTAAGATGATGAGTGCAAGTAATGTAATACCGGTGATCTTCAGTATTTTCTTCATCGTATGTCCCTTCTTTCTCATGTACATATTAAATATACCATCATTTACTCTTCTGCCAAACGGCAAGTACGCTGATCCGGCTGTGTGATAAAGTATTAATCCATTAGCACTGCATTTGGCTGTTATTTACAATCTGAATGAGAGGGCTTAAAATAGGTGTGCATTCAGAAGTAACGGAGGAAGAAAGACATGAAGCAGGAACATTCTCAACTTTGGATTGAAGTGAAAAATTATGTACTCATTTTAATAGGATCAGCCATCGTGGCGGTTGGCTTTAATACGTTATTATTACCAAATCAGATTGCTGCTGGCGGTGTGAGTGGAATCAGTACCATTATGCAGTCATTCGGTTTTGAAGCTGCATATGTACAATGGGGTCTCAATATTCCGCTCTTTATCGCAGGCTTTTATTTATTAGGTGGAACATTTGGGGTAAAAACGCTCGTTGGTTCTGTCTTTTTACCTTTAATGGTGTTCTTAACAAGACACATTGCTCCTGTCACCCATGAAGCACTGCTCGCCGCAATATTTGGCGGTGTAGTGATTGGGCTCGGAATTGGGCTCGTTTTCCTCGGCAATGGTTCAACGGGAGGAACGGCACTTGCGGCCAAAATCATCAATAAATATACAGGGCTGACGTTAGGTACTTGTTTAGCGATGATGGACGGTTTGATTGTTTTGGCGGCCATGACTGTTTTTGGGATTGAAGAAGGACTGTACGCTGTGATCGGAGTATTCATTTCTAGTAAGACGATTGATGTGGTGCAGGCTGGCTTTAGTCACTCGAAGATGGCCATGATTATTACGGACCATGAGGATGAGGTCAGACAGGCGGTGTTTGATCAAATTGATCGTGGTGTAACGAAGATTTCAGCAGTAGGTGGGTACACCGACCATGACCGGCCTATTTTAATGTGTGTGGTAGGGCAGTCACAATTCACAAAGTTGAAACAAGTGGTAAAAGCGATCGATGCATCAGCGTTTGTCATCGTCATGGATGCAAAAGAGGTGCTTGGTGAGGGTTTTAAAAGGGCGTAAACAAGGATATAATAACGTTGATCAAATGATTGTAAGGGAGGGAAATACATGAAAAAGAGCGGATTAACGCTTCTTTTTGTCGCTATGCTTTTTGTACTTGCGGCCTGTGGAGGAAATTCAAGTAGCAGTGACAAAGAAGGCAGTAAAAGTGCTTCAAGTGTGAGCAGTGGTGAAGAGATTTATCAGCAAAACTGTATTGGCTGTCATGGAAAAGACTTATCTGGCGGAGGCGGCCCAAGCCTGAAAGAAGTCGGGAAGAAATATAATGAAAGCCAAATTGCAGATATTGCCCAGAACGGTAAAGGATCTATGCCAAGCGGAATGGTAGATGAAAAACAAGCAAAAGAAGTCGCCAAATGGCTTGCAGAGAAAAAATAAAACCTTTGTCTAATCGACAAGGTTTTTTTATTTTCTATTTGTAGAAAAAGACTTTTGGATAGTATGAAAACGTATTATATTAAATTTTATTTAAAAAATAAGGGTAAAAAGACACGTTTTTCAGTTTTGATTGCTCTATTTACCTTTTATTTATAAGTTTTGAAATATAAATGTAATACCATTGCGTCGATTCATGACGTATAATTGGAGTTGTTGAAATTTAGACGATTCAATTTTTTCATCTTTTTGGATGAAAAGGACATAAATTGCTTGTGCGTATCGAAGGGTATGTGCGTGACCATACATAACGTTTTTTGACGAGAAGTGTCAGAACATCATGATAAGCTGTTTGACAGCGAATAAGAAAAGATTAGGTGATTACATGATTGAAATGAAGGAAGTCTATAAGATCTATCCTAATGGTGTAAAGGCGATCAATGGAATCAATGTCTCTATCCATCCAGGAGAGTTTGTGTATGTTGTTGGTCCCAGTGGCGCTGGTAAATCCACGTTCATTAAAATGATGTATCGTGAAGAGAAGCCAACAAAAGGGAAAATCTTAATTAATAACAAAGATTTAGGCTCGATGAAGGAAAAAGAAATTCCTTATGTGAGAAGAGAAATTGGCGTAGTATTCCAAGATTTCAAACTACTTCCAAGTCTTACGGTCTTTGAGAACGTGGCATTTGCTCTTGAAGTCATTGGTGAACAGCCAAGTATTATTAAGAAAAAAGTGCTTGAAGTACTTGATTTGGTGCAATTAAAGCACAAAGCTCGTCAATTTCCAGATCAGCTTTCCGGCGGTGAACAGCAGCGTGTATCGATCGCTCGTTCGATCGTCAATCATCCTGAGGTTGTCATTGCAGACGAACCGACAGGAAACCTTGATCCAGATACTTCATGGGAAATCATGAAGACACTCGAAGAGATTAATAACCGCGGAACAACAGTCGTCATGGCGACACACAACAAAGAGATTGTAAACAGCATGAAGAAACGCGTCATCGCAATCGAAGATGGAATGATTGTGCGTGACGAAGCAAGAGGGGAGTACGGAATTTATGATTAAAACTCTCTCGCGGCATTTACGTGAGAGCTTCCGTTCACTTGGAAGAAACACGTGGATGACATTTGCATCAATTAGTGCGGTCACTGTCACATTGATTTTAGTTGGGGTTTTTCTTGTCATTATGCTCAACTTGAATAACATGGCATCGAACGCTGAGAAAGAAGTAGAAGTAAAAGTTCTCATCGATTTAACGGCGAATCAAAAGCAGCAGGATGAATTAAAAGCAGAAATTGAGAAGATTCCTGAAATCAGTGATGTGAAATACTCATCCAAGGATGATGAACTAAAAGCACTGATTAAAAGCTTTGGTGAAAATGGACAATCTATGGGACTGGTTGATCAAGAAAATCCATTAAATGATGCGTTTATTGTGAAAACAACAGATCCTCACGATACACCAAAAGTAGCGAAGAAATTAGAAAACCTAAAAGGGACGTATAAAGTCACTTATGGAAAAGAAGAGGTCAGCCGACTCTTTAATGTTGTCGGAGTGGCGCGTAATGTCGGCATCGCACTTATTATTGGGCTTTTATTTACAGCGATGTTCTTGATTTCCAATACGATCAAAATTACGATTTTTGCTAGACGTAAAGAAATTGAGATTATGAAACTAGTAGGTGCAACGAACTGGTTTATCCGCTGGCCGTTCTTCATCGAAGGATTACTACTTGGTGTATTTGGCTCGATTATACCAATCGCTGTATTGCTTGGCACATATCATTATGCTGTCGGCTGGGTGGCGCCAAGGGTACAAGGTTCATTTATTTCAATGCTTCCATACAATCCGTTTGTCTATCAAGTATCACTGATCCTTCTATTGATCGGTGCCATTATCGGTGTGTGGGGAAGTTTAACGTCCATCCGTAAATTCTTGAAAGTATAAATCTATTTATATTGATGGCAGCACTCGAAGATTCTATAGAAGGTGTGACCGGTTGATCCAATTCATCCGGTCGACTCTTCATGTCGACAGTTGTCATGGGAGGGGAATATCGTTTTGAAAAGAAAGCTGATGATGGCTGGAATGGCAGCGTTTATTGGAACAACGTGGCTATACATTCCAGGGAACGAAAATCGTGCATTCGCATACGAAGACCTAGATCAAAAACGTCAACAAATTGAAGAGAAAACATCGAAGACTGAATCAACCTTGAAGAAAAAGAAATCAGAACTGGCAAAGCTTGAAAAGAAAGAATCAAAGCTCAAGCAAGAAATTGAAAAAATTGACCAAAAAGTAAGTGCCGCAACTGAAAAAGTCGCAGAAAAAGAAAAAGAGGTCAAACAGACGAAACAAGAGATCAAAAAACTAAAAAAAGAGATTGAAGTCATCAACGAGCGAATTGAAAAGAGGAAAGCGATTTTCAAAGATCGAATTCGTTCTATGCAAAAAAGTGGCGGTACAATCAACTATTTAGATGTGCTGCTAGGTGCTCGTAGCTTTAGTGATTTTGTCAGTCGTGTGGGAGCTGTTACAACCATCGTTGAAGCAGATAAAGACATGATTACAGAACACGAAAATGATTTGGAGCTAGTAGAGCAAAAAGAAGCAGAGCTAAATAAACAGCTAAGTGGACTTGAAACATCTTTGAAAGAGCTTGAAACGTTGAAAAAGGACCTATCTAAACAGCAAAAAGAAAAAGGAAAAGTCCTTGGTCATGTAACGGAAGAAAAAGAACATGCACATGATGAACTAGGAAAGCTTGAAAATGAACAAGAAATTCTAGCGAATCAGAAAGCGGCGGTAAAGTCTGAAGAAGCACGCCGTCAAAAAGAAGAAGCGAAGAAAGCAGAACAAGCAGTTGCTGAAAAAAGTGCACCTGCACCAAGTGGAGGATCTGATCAAGTGTCAGATACACCAGCAAGTAGCTCAGGTTTCATTAAGCCAGCTGCAGGCCGTTTCTCATCAGGCTTTGGCGGACGTTCTGGCGGACAGCACTACGGATTAGATATCGCTGCAAAGGGCACTGTATCTGTCGTTGCAGCCGCATCTGGAACAGTCACGAACTCAAGCTACTCGTCGAGTTATGGAAACGTGGTGTTCATTACACATAACATCAATGGCCAAACGTATCAAACGGTATACGCTCATCTTTCAACTAGAAGTGTGTCAACAGGTCAAAGAGTCGAGCAAGGTCAATTCCTTGGATATATGGGCAACACAGGTCAGTCTTATGGCCAGCATCTTCATTTTGAAATTCATAAAGGATTATGGAATGGCGCGAAATCAAATGCAGTCAATCCAGCGCAATATATCCGCTGACAAAAAGCCGATAACAGCATGTTATCGGCTTTTTTCATGTAGATGAAGTTAAAATAACAGCAGTAATCCGGCAATAATAGGTGTTAAAAGCACAGCGGATTTTAAGAGAGGTTTCGGCGCAAGGCGTGTAAATTTTGCCCCAATAAAAGCCCCTAATACGGTACCGATTAAGATCTGAACGAGCAGGATAAAGTCAACATAGCCTTCTGAAATATAGCCAATTCCACCGCCAATAGAGATTGGAATAATCACTAGCATCGTTGTGCCAACAGCTTGTCTAATAGACAGCTTCAGCAAAATCAAAAGCCCCACTTGAATAAATGGTGCTGATCCGATACCGAACATCCCTGAAAGCATCCCTGATACAAGGCCTAATATAATGCCCCTGATCAGCAATTGGCGTGAAGAAAGCGGCTGCTGCTCAGCATCTTCTTTTAGGACAAACAATTTGATCATCATAAAAACAGCAGATAAAAAGAGCATACCAGCTGTTAAATAGTGCAGGCTATCCTCTGGAATAAAAGGAGCCACTTTTGCTCCGGCAAATGAAGCAATACAAGCTAGTGCACCGACAATCAAACCTGATTTGAGCTGGATATTTCCTTCCCGGTAGTGGCTGTATGCACCAGATAAAGTCGTAAATGCCATAGCAGCTAAAGATGTCCCAAGTGCAGTATGGATTGGTACATCAAAGATTAACGTCAGCAATGCGATGACAAAACCAGCCCCGCCAGCTCCTACAAACCCTAGTAAAATTCCTAATAAAAGCATCGTCAATATAATATACATAGCGAAGACTCCTTCTCGATCGTAACAAAATAAAAATTACACCTATTGAAATGATTAGTCAAGCCTCCTTAGGAGAATGTCTTTACATGAAATCCCTTCTTCTGGCATATAATAACTCAGGTCATCAGGAAGAGTTGAAGAAGGAGGCCAAATATGAAAAAACAAATCGCATCCATCATGGCAAGTGTCATTCTCATCATCAGTGCAGGGGTTATGACGCATAAAGAGGCGACTCAAGCGGAGTCACCGAAAGCGGCTGCAGTGGCTGGACAAGCTCAATCAAGTGATCGAGCGAAGGAAAACGGAATGGAGAAAATTGAGAAAGCCTATGACCTCATTTCGAATGAATATGTAGAGGAAGTGGATCGTCAAAAGCTGCTTGAAGGTGCCATACAAGGAATGCTTTCAACCTTAAATGATCCGTATTCAGTATACATGGACAAGCAAACCGCAAAGCAATTTTCGGATTCACTTGATTCCTCATTTGAAGGAATTGGGGCAGAAGTTGGAATGGATGAAGGAAAGATTATCATTGTCTCTGCCTTTAAAAAATCCCCTGCGGCAAAGGCGGGTCTGAAACCGAAAGATGAAATCATCAGCATTGACGGTGAGTCGATGAAAGAAAAAAGCCTAAACGATGCTGTACTGAAAATAAGAGGAAAAAAAGGAACGTCTGTCGCCTTGAAAATCAGACGAAATGGAATTGAAAAAGAGCTAACATTCCATATCAAACGAGAAGAAATCCCGCTTGAAACCGTAACGGCTTCAATGAAAGAGGTCAATGGTCATAAAACAGGCTATATTGCGATCTCTAGCTTCTCTGAAGATACGGCGAAGGATTTCACGGCAAGCTTGAATAAGCTCGAGAAAAAGGGCATGGAAGGCCTTGTGCTGGACGTGAGAGGAAATCCTGGCGGCTATCTACAAAGTGTGGAAGACATTTTGAAACATTTTATCACAAAGGATCAGCCATATATTCAAATTGCAGAACGGAATGGCGATCGAAAACGATATTTTTCAAAACGAAAAGAACAAAAACCATACCCGGTCAATGTCTTAATTGATAAAGGAAGTGCATCCGCTTCTGAAATTCTGGCTGGTGCCATGAAAGAAGCAGGGAAGTATGAAGTGGTAGGTGACGTTTCCTTTGGTAAAGGGACTGTGCAGCAGGCGGTACCAATGGGAGATGGGAGTAACATTAAATTAACGCTGTATAAGTGGCTGACACCGAAAGGGAATTGGATTCACAAAAAAGGCGTTGTGCCGACGATTGCGATTCATCAACCAGATTACTTCACCGTCGGCCCGCTCCAGCTGAAAGAACCGCTTCAGCTTGATATGAACAATGAAGAAGTCAGACAAGCACAGACATTGTTAAAAGGGTTATCATTTGACCCAGGCAGAGTAGATGGATATTTTGACGAAGAAACGAAAAAGGCTGTACTCGCATTTCAAAGCACATACAATCTCGAAAAATCAGGTGTGATTGATTTAAAGACAGCGAAAATGATGAACAAGATGGTAGATGAAGTGAAATCTTATGAAAAGAATGATCTTCAGCTACAAACTGCACTAAAAGCACTATATCTCAAAAAATAAAGAGGCGAATAAATGCCTCTTTTTTTTGGTTCATAAGTGTTACGAACATGTAATAATTTATTCTTAAAAATATATTATATCGAGAAATATATTCATTTATTTTACAAAAAACATAACATTCCTTCGAATTTACCCGATAACATATTTATATAAGAGACTTTCTGTTGATTTAAACATGTCATGAAAATGAAACTTTTGAAAGTTGTATGTTACATAAATAATTCTTACAATAAAAAGTAGCACTCATTTTAAATATTTTATTTTTTGCGGATATTCAGCTTAAGCATTGAGCTGTACCGAGGTTTGCGCTTTTCTTAAAAGAACTAGTAAATGGGGGTACACAATTGAAAAGGGCAAGTATTGTGAGAGAGAAAAAATATTACGAGTTGGTAGAGGAGCTTAAGAGTCGTACGAAAGATGTGACGTTTTCGGCTACAAAGGCATTAAGTCTACTCATGCTGTTAAGCAGGTACTTGGTCAATTACACAACGGTAGAATCAGTCGACGAGATCGATGAAGACTGTGCTGAGATATACTTCAATTATTTAATGGATAATCATAAGAGACTTGGTATAAACTTAACCGACATCAAGAGGTCCATGCAGCTTCTCGGCGGCATACTAGATGTAGATGTAAATCACTATTTAAAAGATTTTTCACTGTCGAATGTCACACTTTGGATGAATCAGGAGAAATAAACCTGATGTCAAGCATCGATTTATTTGATAGAATAAGAGAAAATGCTTGACTTGGGCGGTGAACGATAATGAGCTCGGAGTGGATGGGAGCCGGATTAAAAGCGGTCGGTCTGTTTTTAATCCATCCTCTTTTTTATTTTATGATATTAATCAGCCTATTATATGGCTACATCCGCGTAAAGCGGGAGAGAAAAGCGTTTCAAACAAGAATAGAAGATGTTTACGATGAACTGAAATTTACATATTCAAAGGGATGGGTTCCAGGAATTTGTCTATCGATCATATCTGTAGGCTTAGGGATTTCCCTTCCGCCTGGATTCATCGTGCTGATTGCAGCGATGACCATCGTTTTCTCTTTATTCTTTAAGGCGAGTGCGCTTTCGTCTGCATACACACTCGGTTTCAGTTTTATTGCGGCATTTGGACTGATGTCTGTTCAAGTGAGCCATTCTTGGCTGCCGCAGCTTTCAATGATGAATGCATCAGCCGTTGTGATCCTGTTAGGGCTACTGTTAATGACCGAAGGCATCTTAGCCTATCGAACGGCGCATTTACGTACATCGCCTGCAATGGTGATGAGTGCGAGAGGACTTTTGATCGGCCAGCAGCGAGCAAACCGTCTGTGGCTTCTACCACTTGTTTTGCTGATGCCGGCAGGTGAATGGACTTCTTCTCTGCCATGGTGGCCTGTGCTTCAAGTGCACGATCAAAGCTTTTCATTTATTGTGATCCCGTACATCATCGGCTTTGGCCAGCGTATTCAAGGATCGCTGCCAATTGTGAGTATTCAAATTACGTCACGCCGAATAATGATGCTTGGTCTAGTTGTTGCTGCAGTAGGTGCGGCAAGTATTTGGTTTGAGCCGATTGCGTGGGGAGCTGTTGTTCTAGCGATTGCAGGAAGAGCCTTTTTATCATGGAAGCAGAGGGCGAATGACAACGCTGCACCATTCTTTTTCTCTAAGCGGAATCAAGGGCTTATGGTGCTTGGTATCATTCCGAATACCCCTGCGGCTGATTTAAAGCTTGAGATCGGAGAAATTATTACAAAGGTCAATGGAATCGAGATCAAAACCGTTTCAGAATTTTATGAAGCACTACAAACCAATCGTGCTCTGACAAAGCTTGAGATCATTGGTCTCAATGGTCAGACAAGGTTTGAGAAACGCGCCTCCTACGAAGGGGAGCATCACCAGCTTGGTATCCTGTTTGTGAAGGACGATCCACAGCAAGAGCCCACGGCGATTTCATCTTAAAAAAAGCTGCTAGAGATGGCAGCTTTTTTCTTTTGGGCGCGTTTCTCTTCCATAGGATTCGCCCCATTCACGCATGGCAAAGATAATGGGCTTTAACGTATTTCCAAGAGAAGTCAGTGAATACTCGACACGAGGAGGAACTTCCTCATAGACTTCACGGTGAACAATCCCGTCTTGTTCAAGTTCTCGTAATTGCAACGTCAGGACACGCTGCGAAATTCTTGGCAGAAGCCGGCGTATTTCGTTGTAACGCTTTGGACCGCAAGTCAAATGATAAAGGATGACGCCTTTCCATTTCCCTCCGATGACATTTGTAGTGATAGACACGGGACAGCCATGATTCACAATACTGACTGGATTGGATGGTGCACTCATCTCAACATTCCTTTCTTAAACGAAAATGGTCATAAACGAACATGTTTGTACCTAACGAACAAAAATGTGCGTACTTGAATCAATGAAAGCTTTTCTTTTACCATAGAGATAGACATCACACATTCGGGTTGTTTGTTTTCCTATCATAACAATTTCTATTAGGGAATGGAAAGAAATTGGATTGTGGGAACACACCTGTCCATTAGAAAGGATGAATAATATGCGAGACAAAGAGCTATTAAAAAAAGAAATCATTGAGGCGTATGAATTCCGTCATGCGACAAAAGAGTTTGACCCAGCGAAAAAGATTCCAGAGGATGATTTTGCATTTATTTTAGAAACAGGAAGACTTTCTCCAAGCTCTGTAGGGTTTGAGCCTTGGAAGTTCCTCGTTATTCAAAATGAAGCATTTAGAGAAAAATTAAAAGAGTATACATGGGGGGCGCAAAAGCAGCTTCCAACTGCCAGCCATTTTGTGATCATCTTGGCAAGAACAGATGCCCGCTATGATTCAGCATATGCAGAATACATCAACAAGCAAATCAAAGGAATGACAGACGAAACGTTTGAAATGGTCAAGGGGCGCTACAGAGAATTCCAAGAGAACGATCTTCATCTACTAGAAAATGACCGTACATTATTTGATTGGGCTTCAAAACAAACGTATATTGCCTTAGGTAACATGATGACAGCTGCGGCACAGATCGGCATTGATTCATGCCCAGTTGAAGGATTTAGCTACGATCACATCCATCGTATCTTAGAAGAAGAAGGGTTACTGGAGGATGGTCAATACGACATCTCTGTCATGGCAGCCTTCGGTTATCGTGTCACTGAGCCAAAACGCGGCAAAACACGTCGCCCGATGGATGAAGTAGCTGTTTGGATTCGTTAATCGCTGTTTGTCTGAAAAAGGCTGTTGACAATTGCGTGGTTAGTCAGTATATTTAAAAAATAAAATCTTTGACGAATATACAAATTTGACTATAAACGCTTTGACTTGAGAATAGTAAATGAACATCCGTTTTTTAAGAGAGCTGCGGGTCGGTGCAACGCAGTAAAACGAATCATTGAACTCGCTCAAAGAGCGGTAAGACTGAATGAATAGTAAGTCTTTACGTGTGACCTCCGTTATCGGGTTTTAAGTTGGATTCAGCCATGGCTGAATCAATAAGAGTGGTAACGCGGTTGCAAGGTCAGTCGTCTCTTCCAGGAGATGGCTGGCCTTTTTATATGCTTTTATCTCATATTTGTCTGAAGATTCAAATTTAAAGGAGCTATAGAAAATGGAAAAGGAACATGTGCAGTTAAAACGAACAATGACATCAAGGCATATTATGATGCTTGCGCTTGGCGGTGCCATCGGTGCTGGTCTGTTTAAAGGAAGCAGTTCTGCCATTGATATTGCGGGTCCTGCTGTCATTTTGGCATACATGATTGGTGGTCTTATTTTATTATTTATTATGCAAGGACTTGCCGAAATGACCGTTGCACGACCTGGAGCAAGAACATTCCGTGACTTGATTGAACCTGTGTTAGGAAAGTATCCGGCCTATTTCTTAGACTGGATCTATTGGAAGATGTGGGTGCTGAATATTGCAGCAGAAGCGATTGTGTCGGCCATCTTTATTCAGTACTGGTTCCCACAAGTGCCAATCTGGATGCTTGTGTTAATCATTTCACTTGTAGTCACAATCATTAATGTTTGCTCAGTCAAAATGTTTGCTGAGACAGAGTATTGGTTGGCTTCTATTAAAATTGCTGTCATCATCTTATTTATTATCATTGGATTTACCATGCTATTTGTCTCATTCGGACAGCATGCAGCACCTGGATTGTCTAACTTAACGGATCACGGTGGATTTTTCCCAAATGGTACTGGCGGATTAATTGCAGCAATGCTGGTTGTCGTGTATTCATATGGTGGGACGGAGATGATTGGGGTCACTTTAGCAGAAACAAAAAACCCTGAAAAAGTCATCCCAAAGGCCATTCAAAGTACGTTTGTACGCATCATCGGTTTTTATGTACTGCCGTTCTTTATCATTGTCAGCTTAATCCCTTGGAATCAAGTCAACAATGAGCAAGTAAGTCCATTTGTGACAGTGTTTGCAACAATCGGAGTACCGTATGCTAGTGACATCATGAATGGTATTATCTTACTAGCGATTTTGTCTTCTATGAACTCTGGCTTGTATGCTTCATCACGGGTGCTTTATACACAGGCAATGGATGGCCGTGTATGGAAAGGATTCTCCAAGCTGTCAAAACAGCAGGTGCCTGTTCGAGCCATCCTTGTATGTACATCTACCTTGTATGCAGCTGTATTGATTTCTCTTTTTGTAGGAAGTCAAACGTTTAATTACTTAATGGGCTCTTTAAGTTACACAGTTCTATTCATCTGGTTTATCATTGCCGTCGGTCATTTGAAATCTCGAAGCGTCGCACAGCCAGGCGGATATCGCGTGAAGCTGTATCCTTTCACAACGTGGTTTTCCGTTATTGCGATCATGGCCATTTTTGTCGGCGTTGTATTCAATACACCAATTGTTCAAACGCTGGTCACCATGGGCATTTATTTAATCATTACACTTTCTTTCTTTATTAACAGAAAACGGTTTGAAACAGCCGTCTAATTTATTAAAAAGCGTGCAGGACCTTCTGAAGGGTCTCGCACGCTTTTTTTAATGCTGTTTATATTGCTTGAAGTGGACAGGGGATTGAACGGGATGTGGCTTTGCCTGAAGGCCATAGCTCTCCCTGACGATATAAAGCGGCCGGTCCTTGGCTTCATCGTAGATTCGGCCGATATACTCCCCAATCATGCCTAACATAAAGAGGATGATCCCGCTAAAGAATAGCTGAATGACAATTAATGAACTCCAGCCGGTGATGGTGCTGTTTGTAAAAAGCTTTAAATATAAAACTAGAAACATCGAAATGAAGCCAATAGCTGAAAGGGCAATACCTGCCACGCTGGCTAGCTTTAAAGGTTTGTAAGAAAAAGATGTGATCCCATCCATCGAGAGCTTGAGCATCTTTTTGAGAGGATACTTTGTTTCTCCTGCCAACCGCTCATCTCGAACATATTCTACCGCAATCTGTTTGAAGCCAACCCAGCTCACTAATCCGCGGACAAATGGGTTTTTCTCGCGTATTTTTCTCATTTCATGACACACTTTACGATCCATCAATCTAAAGTCGCCGGTGTCAATAGGAATATCTACTTCGGTGATTTGACGTAGCACTCGGTAGAAAAGGGAAGCCGTGTACTTTTTGAAAGCTGTTTCACCTTTTCGTTGCGTGCGGACTGCGTATACGACCTCATAGCCTTCCTTCCATTTTTCAATCATGTCTAAAATCAATTCAGGTGGATCTTGTAAATCCGCATCAATCACTACGACAGCTTCTCCCTTTGCATAATCCATTCCCGCTGTAATGGCAATTTGATGCCCAAAGTTACGAGAAAAATCAATAAGTCTCACATGCGGATCGGTCTGGCAGTACCCTTTAATCAGTTCAGCTGTTCGATCTATACTGCCGTCATTGACGAAGAGAAGCTCATATGCTTCTCCCGTCGAATCCATGACGGTCTTGAGGCGCTGATACGATTCATGGATCACAAGTTCTTCATTATACACTGGGACTACAACAGAGTATTGTATGTTCTTTTCCATCAGTCATCGTTCCTCCCTTTTAATAGATGAATTAATCAACGGATAGTTCATAAAGAGTACCGCTCTCCATTCCGCCCATTCGTCCATTTGACTGATCATTTTGTTTTGATTGTTGGCTGTCTGTTTGCTGATTCGTTTTGGATGTAGAGCTGTTCTGCCATTTAGAAGCAGATACTTCTTTGCCATTTTTTTGAATCCAAGTGAGAATGTCAGAGCTGCCGCCTCTCATACCAGAAAGATAGAAGTATTTGATTTTACCGTCTTTAACGAGCTGTTTGAATTCATTAAGCGTGAGAATGTTATCAGATCCACTAAATCCACCTAATGCCATAACAGCTTTTCCTGTTTTAATAATGTAAGGCGAAGCAGTGGTTGCATCTGTTGTCCCGAATAGGAATTCTTCTCCCGTATTGTTTTTCTCAAGATAGCTGATCAGCTTTTCATTGACTTGTGAACTCATGCTGCCACTTGAAGTTGCAAGCTGAGGACCAGCCTCTGGCAGCATACTGTTTCCTCCGTAAAGAAGAGGTGTGCTTGCCCAGTATAGGGGTGCGATCAGCATCCCAAGGATGGCAATGAGAGACATGAATTGTTTTAGTTTTTCTTTCCCTTTTATCAAAAGAAGAGAAAGGATCGTTCCAATACCAATGATACCGACTGCAATGCTTAATCCAAGACCGATGGTGCTTGTAAATGTGGATAGGATAAAGATTTCAAATGCGGTTGTGACGAATATCGCAGTTGGCAGTAGCCATTTTTTAAAGCCAGTTCCCGTTTGAAACAATTGAGTCATAGACACCCATCCGGCTCCTGCTAATACAGCAATTGGCGGTGCCAGCATGATTAAATAATAGTGATGGAAAAATCCTGCTACACTGAAAAATGCAGCAACAGGTATAAGCCAAGCTAACCAAAATAGTGTTTCTTTTTGTTTTGTATTGAGCCGTCTTCTTTCAAAGGCTGTCGAGAAGAAGAGACCAATCGCACCAAAGAGCGCAAATGGAAGCAGCCAGCTGATTTGATCGGACAGTTCAGATTGGAACAGACGTAATGGCCCTTTTGTTCCTGTTCCAAACATGCCAGAACCATTTCCCATTTTTCCGCCCCCGCCATTTGGCGGTCCATCACCATTAGCGCCTGAAGGCATATCAGGTGGTGTTGTGCCGTTTGCATTGCTTGGTGGTCCTTGCATTGAAGGCTGTTCCTGACTGGATGATTGGTTTGAACTGTCTGAGTTGTTTTGAGTTCCATTTGATGGCGGCTGAGGCATGGTGGATGAATTATTGTCATTTTGCTGATCACCCTGCTGTGAAGGTGGCTGTCCCTCACCCTGATTTGTGCCGCCTCCTCCGCCAGACTGTTGACCAGTCAACCGCTGCAGACCATTGTAACCAAAGGCTAATTCTAGTGCTGAGTTCGATTGACTTGATCCCATATAAGGACGATTGTCTTTGGAAGTGAGATCAACCGCTATAGACCATGAAGCAGATACACCTAAAAGAACAATCATTGAAATCATCAGCGATAACAACTTTTTCTTCCATGTCGTTCGATAGGCAATGATGTAAAACAGGACGAGAGCCGGTACAATCATATACGCTTGTAGCATTTTTGTATTAAAACCGACACCGATCATTGCAAAAGAAGCAATCGCCCAAAGCACTTTCTGCTGTTTCACAGCCTTGAACATCATGGCTGTTGCGAGTAAAAGAATAAAGACGAGTAAGCTGTCAATGTTATTTGTACGAGATACAGCAACTGCGATTGGTGTACACGCCATAATAAGCGCTGACAGTCTTGCAGCAGCCTGGCCAAATGTAGGTTTAACTAGGCGGTAGATTAAATAAACAGATCCAATGCCAGCTAAAGCTTGGGGTAAGATCACACTCCAGCCATGCAGGCCGAAAATTTTGGCACTGATCGTTTGCAGCCAGAAGGCGAGCGGTGGTTTATCAACCGTGACATAACCTGAGGGATCGAACGAAGCAAAGAAGAAATTATGCCAGCTTTGCATCATACTTGTGACCGCCGCTGTATAATAAGCGTTCACCGTATCGTCGTTCCAAATGTTATAAATGTTTAAAATGGCAGATAAAATCAATATGAAAAATAAATAAAGATCAAATTTCTGAAAGCGTCTAATCAAAAGCTTGTCACTCCTTTTTCTTAACTTGAAAAAAGTGTAACAAGCAAATATGAATAAATTGTTAATAAAAAAAGGCCAATTCTTTATTTTTCTGTTGAATAAAAACAGCTCTAGAAAAGAGCTGTTTTGTTTAAGATGTCATCTTATTTTATGAGGAGACAGGCGGAGTTTCAGTGGTCTCTGCACTTGGTAATTGTATAATAGCGGTCGTACCTAGGCCTTGTTCAGATTGAAGAACGAACGTGCCACGATGTTTTTTTATAATTTGATAAACAATGGCTAGTCCAAGACCAGAGCCGCCATCTTTTCTTGTGCGGGCTTTATTCACTCGATAAAAACGCTCAGAAACATGAGGGAGATCTCCTTTTGGAATTCCGCTGCCTTCATCTGTAATTCTCAATTCAGCAGTTTGTTGGTGAACGAATAATTCAATCGAAATCGATTTTCCTGAAGGCGTGTAATGGATGGCATTGTCCAATAAATTACGAACGACTTGCTCAAGTCGATCGCTATCACCATAAATAATACAATCCTCTTCGAGTTCGCGGTTGAACGAGATTCTCTTTTGACTAGCAATGAATGTCATTTGATCAAGAACATCATGAATAAGCTGCGCAAAGACGATCGGCTCCATCGTTAGTGGGTAAGATTCCCCCTCTAACTGTGCGAGATCAAGAAGGTCATGTACGAGCCGGCTTAATCGTGTGGATTCGTCTTGAATAATCTGCATGCCTTTCTTTTGATCAATAATGCCTTCTTCAATTCCTTCAGCATAGCCTTTCATATAACTTAAAGGCGTTCTCAGTTCGTGGGAGACATTGGCAAGGAACTCTCTGCGATGCTGTTCAACTTTTTCTAAGGTAGAGGACAGTTTATTAAAGGAACGGCTCAGCTGATTTAACTCATCCCCTTTTTTGGTCACAGCCATGCGTTTTGAAAAATCACCAGATTCCATTTCCATTGCAATTTCTTTCATTTGATTGATCGTCCTTACGACTTTATTAGAACTTTTATATCCAATAAAGAAAATCAAAAGCAGGATAATTAAAATAGAGATGCCAAGTGTTAATCGAATTTGAACAAACGGTTCATACACATCAGATAAAGGCATAGAGAGGAAAATGGTTCCTGATAAATCATTTTTGTTTGAGAACACAGGGATGGCAATTCCGAGAATATCTTGATGAAACTGGGGGTGTTCTCTAATTAACACAACTGTTTTCCCCTGAAGAAGCTTTTGGCGTTCTTTAAACGTAATGAGGTTATCGTTTGTATTCGTATCGAAAGGAATACCGCTTGAAAGCTCCATAGGATCATCAGTAAAAATAACACTTGCCTGACTTGAGTCATTTGCCCACTTCATTCTGTCAGTAAAATATGTGTCTTTCCCGTGTTTGTGATAGATTTCTGCCAGCTTCTTTCCTTGTAAACTTAAAGAGTCAATCTGTTTATCTATATATAAGTGCTGGTATAAGTAATAAGTCAGGGCAAGAGCTGAGGCAGCAACGATGCCTATAACGGAAAGGATTAAGAAAAGCACTTTCCTTTTAATAGATAATGGCTTCATTTGTCCTCCTCAAACTTATAGCCGACACCCCAAACGGTCTTAATATACCGTTCCGCTTCCTTTAATTTCAGTCTTAGTGTTTTAATATGTGTATCGACTGTTCTTAAAGAGCCACTAGGTGAGTGTGATTCCCACAATTTTTGATAGAGCTGTTCACGGGAAAAGACTTGGCCTTGATTGAGCAGAAGAAACATAAGTAAATCAAATTCTCTTCTTGTTAAATTGATGGGCTCTTGCTTGAGATAGACTTGTCTGCCATCTTGATCGATCTCCAAGTCACCAATCATGATTCGACTGCGCTTTAAAGAAAGACCTCTAATTCGTCTTAATGTCGTTTCAATTCTAGCTGCAAGCTCACGTAGACTAAAAGGCTTCATGATGTAGTCGTCTGCTCCAATTTCCAGCCCCTTAATGCGATCCTCTTCATAACTTCTAGCTGTTAAAAATAAAATGGGGATTTGAGAGGTTTGCCTAATGCGCTGGCAGACTTCGAATCCATCCATATCTGGCATCATAATATCCAATACAACAAGGTCAATGGCCTCTTTTTCAAGCTGATGTAAGGCGCCCGTGCCATTATTTGCAGTTATCACGTGAAAGCCTTGTCTCTGCAAAAAGGATCCGATTAACTCAAGCATATCTAATTCATCATCTACTATTAAAATATTCATCTGTTCTTTCATTTCTTTTCCTCCAACATGATAGCATAAGGTCCTGCTGGGATGTTCAGTCGGTTCTTCAACATAAATGTATGTTTGTCGATGACGGATACTGAATTGTCATCTAAGTTACTGACATATATAGATGAGGAATCAGCAGTGATATAATTCGGATTTTGACCGGTCTCAACAGAGGAAAGCAGTTTGTTTTTCTCGGTATTTACTTTATATAGTGTATGGTCTCCATGACATAATACATATAAAGTAGAAGAGTTTTTTTCTGAAAAAAATGCGACTGGCATAACACCTAGTTTGATTTCTCGCTGTTTTTTACCTGTTTTAGGGTCGTAAGCAAAAATGCTCTTATTTAATGTGCCCGGTTTACCGTGTCCTCCAACCCAAATGGAATGCCCATCAAAATGAATGCCAGATGGCCGTTCTAGGACGGAAATCGTTCGTATCTTTTTTTTCTTTTCAATATCAATGACTGAAACAGAATGACTTTTTGCATTTAAAACAAACAACGTTCCAGAAGAAGACAACGCCATAGAAGAGGGTAATGTCCCGGTCTTCACAGTTGCTTTAATTTTCTTGTGCACTGTATCGATAAAATAAACGACATTTTTCTCTGAATCGGTCACAAGTAAAGTGTTGGTATCCGCATCATACGCAAGTGAAGTCAGACCTTTATTCACATTCATATAGTCCGCTGCTGTTCCTTTTTTTAAATTGATTTCTATAAGAGATTGTCCTTCCTTACTTGATGCAATGATCACGTCTTTGTTGATGTGAACAAGATCAGTGAGAGGATGTTTTAAATCAACGGAAGAGACAATTTTATTTTTTTGTAAATCAACGATTGAAAAGGAGGCTTTTTTTAGTTGAGAAATGACAGCAATTGATTGAGAGCTGCCAGGGGGCGTAAATTGCTGGTCTTTTCCGCAGCCTGCTAGGAAAAATAGTAGAGCTGGCAAGCATATTAAAAAATATTTCACTCGTTTCATCCTTCTGCTCCTTTGGTGCTCTATTTTCAAAAAGCATAACACAAAAATTGTGAAAAAAAATCGAAGTTATGAATGCTGGAAGATATGAAAAGAAGTTTTTAGGTGGGGAAGTAGAGGTAAATGAAAGCTGAAATTTCTTTTTCGTCTATTTATATGACATTTTTTCATGAGTAAAAGATCATTTTCACAGTTTGATCATTGTATCCATAATCGGTTACAGTAACAAATAATCATAGCTCCCCCGCCCTAAATAGAGCGAAGGGAGTCATTAAGCAGAGTGTTCAGATGAATGAGAAGTGGGTTTCGTTTTTAGACGATGAGAGAGGAGGAAACCAAGAATACCTGCGCCCATTAATATGATAAATAAAGATTGAAAACCACTTAATATACCAATTAAAGTAGATGAAATGATACTTCCGAAATATCTAAAGGTAGAAAAAATCCCAGATGCAGAGCCGGATAAACTCTGATCAACAGATGTTAAAGAAGCCATCTGCATGCTAGTCATGCCAATACCTGATGAGATCCCCCCAGCGACTAATGTGATGATAAGGAGTGGTAAATTTGGGTAGCTGCTTAGTGTGATCAGCATAACACCTGATAAAGTAAGACAGAGAAATGAAAATCGAATCATTTTTTTGGCACCTTTTATTGGATGGAGCTTTGCCCCGAGTAATCCACTAATAGACATACAGAGTGAAAAGATCGAAAGGAAAATCCCGCTTTGTGTATGAGAAAGCGCGAGTTTTTGCTCCATAAACAGCGGCATAATGAGAAGAATCGCGTACATCACAAAATTACTAAGCATGATAGAAAGGTTAGCGTTCGTAAAGGTACTGTTTTTAAATAATGTCAAATCAATGATGGGATTTGTAACTTTCCGTACGTGTTTGAAAAATAAAGGAATGGAAATGACCGCTAGAACGCCATAGATCATGTATTCGTTTAATAATTGGCTTTTAGTAAACAAAATGAGTGTGGCGATCCCGATTGTTAAGTATAACGAACCGATGATATCTACATTGGCTTGTAAACGCGTATGTTTCATCTTCGGAATCATAAAAACGCCTGTCACAAGTGTGAGAATCAAAAATGGTATATTCACTAGGAAAATGGAATGCCAGTCAAAGCTCTGAATGAGAATAGAGCCGATAAAAGGTCCAAGTGCGGCACCAATTCCCGCTCCAAAACCGAAAAAACCCATAGTTTTAGAAAGCTTTTCATGTGATACTGTTGCTCGAATTAAAGCAATGCTGTTCGGTGTTAATATAGCTCCGCCTGCCGCTTGAATTGATCGGAAGCTAATAAGAAAAGCAAGATTAGGTGCGAAAGCACATCCAATGGAGCCAATCAAAAAGAGTATCACACCGGCTAAATACATGCTGCGGTGGCCGTATATATCTCCCAGCTTACCCGCAATAGGTTGAGTGACTGCCATGACAATTAGATAAATCGTGACCACCCAAGTAATGTTTGATATGGATTGATCGTAATAAGTTGATATGGATGATAGAGCGACTGCGATCATGGTTGAATTGACTGGAACTAAAATAGCTCCAAGCAGCAAAGAATAAATGATCAAGTTCTCTTTTTTAAGATTCAATGTGTTTACCACCTTTGTAAAAAAGAAGAATTTCACCCAATTAAGTGGGGGAAATTCCTCTCATGAAAATGTGTGTGCATGTCTCAATAAAGTCTTCTTTTTGTGTTAAAACAAGCTGAATGTCTTGCTCTAGCTGTTGAATGAAAAAGCCAAAATACGTGCTAATAAATATATCAGCATAGATGTCTTCTTTTCCTTCTAATACACGATGCTGAGCACTCATTTTTTTGAAATAATGAATCAGCATGTCTCTCAATTCTTGAGGATAAATTTTTTCATGGTCTGTTAAATCTTTAAACATAGCGGGTTCTCTCATGCTGATATAGATAAATTCTTTTTTTGAAGTCAAATCTTCAAGGAAATAGCTACCGAGAAATTTTAAATCGGTGTATAAATCGTCTTTAAATTCAGCTTCAAGGGTTTTGGTCGGTGTTGATTTCATTTTCATAATGGCAGCAATCACGCCGCGTTTGTTTTTAAAGTTACGAAAAATTGTCGCTTCACTTACATTCGCTTTTGTCGCAATTTCTTTTGTCGTTGTTTTTTGATAGCCCTTTTCAGACAATAATTCCATTGTTGCGCGAATGATCCGCTGATTTGTTGATTTTAACAAGCATACTCACCTCAGGTTATGAATGTGTTTGCAACAAAGTAAGTATACCGATAAAATCTGTGACCGCCAATATGATCCAAACAGTGACGACTATGCCCGTGAATGCTGATTTAATAACTGGATACGCCCATTGGCTCCATCTACTGTCACGAGGTCACCAGATTTTAGTTTTTCAGTTGCGATCCGTGTACCTAAGACAGCAGGTATCATATATTCTCTAGCGATAATAGCGGAATGGGACAAAATGCCGCCAGAATCGGTGATGACTGCTTTTGCGTCTCTAAATAAGCTGGTCCATAAAGGTGTCGTTGTTTTACAAACTAAAATGTCATCTTTCTCAAATTGTGAAAATTCATCAGCAGATGTAATGACTCTGACTCTTCCGGAAGTAATGCCGCTAGATGCACCAATTCCATAGATTGCATCGTCTGTGTTGTTTTCATTTTCCCTTAGCGAACCGAGCATTCTTTCTACTTGCTGCAATTCAGCTTCAGAAGGCGTTCCTGTATAAGCTGGTGGTTGGATGGATTCATTTTCCTTCATTTCAATTTTTCTTTGCTGAATGATCGAATCGTATGTGGTCGAAGTTGTGAGCGCATTGAGTACTTCATCATCGTAAAGATACCAAAGGTCTTCTTGATGAGGGATCGCTCCTTTTTGAACAAGAAGTTCACCAATTTTTAAGAGATAGAGTCTCGCTTTTGCATCTAACATGGCATCAATGTAAAAGTGATGATCATCTCGAATATTGGCTGCATGGAGTGCAAAATGATAAAGTTCCTCAAATTTTGTTTTAAACGCTTCATCTGTCACTTGACTGATAAACTGTTCATACGTTTCTTGCCTTTTGATCACGGCTTGTGCAAATTCTTCATCAAAATCAGATTGATACCGAATGTTGTTTCTAATGATGTCCAAGACAAATTCAGGATTTTCCACCCATGTTTCCTCTGTGAAATCATGGCTTTTAACAGACCGCCAACCATAGACTTGGAGAAAAGCTTCTACGTCGGAAATGAAGTTTTTTCCTTTATCTGTGTGATTGAGGGCAAATAATAGTTCAGCATTCGTTGAATGATCTTTAAATGCCTGAAGAAGCTCGGAATCTTGAAGAACGTCTTTTGCCAAGTGAGATAGCTTTTGATCTGTTTCAAGAGACTTGTTCATCACACCTATCATCATTTCATGCAGCAGAACGACTTGTGTTTGATCCCCAGTATATGTGACAAGCATGTCTTCAATGATCGCTGATAGAATGACTTGAGGTATGACAATATCAAAATGGTCGTCATACGCTCTTAGATAAATCTCCTTTAATTCTTGAAAGCCATTAATGGCTTCCTCAATTGTTAGCGGTTGAGTGATTTGCTGATCAAGTTTTTCGTATAATGGGAACAAGTTTTGCTTTAAAATGCGATACATTCTTTCGCTTAAACGAGGAAACATTTCGAATAGGCTCTCGTCAAAAACTGGTTCCTCTGACGCTTCTGGCATAGACGGTGAAGAATACAAATGACCTCTATAAAGCTTGATATCTTTAATATTAAGGTCTGGTACTTGATACTTCTCTCCGTTTTTCTTCATCCCGTTTTTTAAAGCAGGTATGATCAAACTTGAAAAAAGAGGACTTGTGGGTCCAGGCATATGATCGTCCATTGAGATCCAGAAGTCTTGCAGCTCTTCAGGTTTCATTTGAAAGGCTGCACCTGAGGAGCCATTTGCTGTATTGGAAAAAGAAGCAGTAATCGGTCTTGCTTGAAGTAAATAAAAAGTACCATCTGACATGCCGAATTCGATATCTACTCCATGTCCATAAAGTTCTTCTACTTGTTTTGTCATTTTCGTGATTTGGATCAATTGATCATCTCGAAGACAAAATTGGCCAGCCATCTCCTCACCTACGGGTTGTTCAACGACGCCCTCTTGACAGGGGACAATTTGCACTTCTTTTGTTCCTAGTGATTTTTCAATAGAGTACGTTTCTTTGTTTACAATAAATGTATCTGGCGTCACAAGGCCGGAGACGATGGCTTCTCCTAGTCCATAGCTTGCAGTCATCATGACTTCGTTTGTTTTTCCTGATACAGGATTCTCACTAAAGATGACACCAGAGATGTCAGAATGGATCAATCCTTGTACAACAACAGCCATGAGCGGCATCTCTTCCTCGTTCTCAATCATTTCTTCCTTATATTCTGCGACTCTTGCTGCGAAGTAAGACGACCAACATTCTTTGACGGCTTGCAAGAATTCTTCATTTGTTTTGATATTTAAATAGGTCTCGTATTGACCTGCAAAGGAGGCGCCTTCGAGATCTTCCGCAACAGAAGAGGATCGCACTGCAACGGATGGATATGTTTTCAACAATGATTGAAAGGATGAAAGTAATTCTGTCTCCATTTGTGAAGGAAACGAAGCTTCTGTGATTTTTCGGGCAAGGTTTTGATCAGTTGGATGGAAATTGTGATATGAAAGAAAGCTTGCAAAGCTGTTCGTTTTAATAATAAATCCATCTGGAACTGGCAGTCCGTGATTGTTTAATTTAATTAAATTCACGCCTTTTGCCCCTGCGAGTGATGCGGATTCTTCAGCCGCATGAAATAATACTGAATACATGGGAATGCCCCCTTATCCAAATAGCCAATGGTTTCATTTGTCTCTTTTTATTTTTTAAAATGATAGTGCGCACTATCATTTTCATCATAGAATTTATTGGATGTAACTGTCAAAGACGTAAAGACCTATCTTTAGAAAGGGGACGTTTTCACTAATTTTCCTCCTCATCTATATCAAAAGTCTTCAACCGAGAAGAAAAAAGCTGAAATTGAAAACTGTGAATTGTTCATTATGCCAATCTTTACTATAATCAAGGGAGTAGACCATGTAGAGGGAGGGTTTTTGTGATTACAAAAGCCATATTTGCACTTGTTTTTCCTTTCTTGCTCGTTATTTTATTTTCAAAGGTTACTTATAATCATTACGTTGGCATTGCATTAACAGCAGCGCTTTTATTTGCTTCGTATATGAAAGGCTATACAGAAACCTACTTTATCGTAGGATTAGATATTATTTCTTTAGTGGCCGGGGCATTGTTTATGGCCAAAAAAGAAGTCGAAAAAAGAGAGAAGGCTGAAAAACATCATTGATGTGATCCCTCTTGATGAAAAGAAAATATTTTTGATTGCAGGAGCTGTGCTTACGATTCTAGTGAGTGCAGCTTTCTTTTTTGTGGTTTTTCTGCTGATCGAATATCTCGCTCCAAAATGTTCCATACTGAAAGGAAGGTTTCTTTAGAGGGTTATGAGCCACGGCAGAGAGGGTATGGTTGTATTGGAAATAAAAATCAAGTCAGACACGAACTTTAGTTCGTATTTTTGTGTTCTTTTATGATAATATATTCATTAGATAGATTTCGTAACGAAACGGAGGCTTTGATGTGAGTGACCGCTTTGAATTAGTTTCTAACTATCAGCCCCAAGGGGATCAGCCAAAAGCCATTGAAAAGCTTGTGGAGGGCATCCATCAGGGGAAACAGCATCAAACGCTGTTAGGTGCTACAGGTACGGGAAAGACCTTTACTGTATCCAACCTGATCAAAGAAGTGAACAAACCAACACTTGTCATTGCGCATAACAAGACACTTGCCGGACAATTATACAGCGAGTTTAAGGAATTCTTTCCGAATAATGCTGTTGAATATTTTGTGAGTTATTATGATTATTACCAGCCTGAGGCGTACGTGCCTCAAACTGATACATTTATTGAAAAGGATGCCAGCATTAATGATGAGATCGATAAGCTAAGGCACTCCGCCACATCCTCATTATTTGAGCGAAGAGATGTCATCATCATTGCCAGTGTGTCCTGTATTTATGGCTTAGGTTCTCCTGAAGAATACAGAGAGCTTGTGCTGTCTTTACGAACTGAAATGGAAATTGAACGCAATCAACTGCTGCGTAAGCTTGTGGATATTCAGTATTCTCGTAATGATATAGATTTTCAGCGCGGAACCTTCAGAGTTCGAGGAGACGTCGTTGAAATTTTTCCTGCTTCACGAGATGAGCATTGTATCAGAGTGGAGTTTTTCGGTGATGAAATTGAACGTATTCGTGAAGTAGATGCTCTCACTGGAGAAATTCTCGGTGATCGTGACCACGTTGCTATTTTCCCAGCATCTCACTTCGTCACAAGAGAAGAAAAGATGGAAAAAGCGATTATTAATATTGAAAAAGAGCTTGAGCAACAGTTGGAAAAGCTTCGTGAAAACGGAAAACTGCTTGAAGCACAGCGTCTTGAGCAGCGGACAAGGTATGACCTTGAGATGATGAGAGAGATGGGCTTTTGTTCAGGGATTGAGAACTACTCAAGACATCTCACCTTACGTCCGCCCGGTTCAACACCTTACACATTGCTTGATTATTTTCCGGATGATTTTATGATTGTTGTCGATGAGTCACACGTGACCATCCCGCAAATTCGCGCCATGTACAATGGGGACCAGGCAAGAAAACAAGTGCTTGTTGATCACGGATTCCGTCTGCCGTCAGCACTTGATAATAGACCACTCACATTTGATGAGTTTGAAAAGCACATTAACCATATTGTGCATGTATCCGCAACACCTGGCCCATACGAGCTTGAGAAAACGCCAGAGGTTGTGGAACAAATTATTCGTCCAACCGGTTTGCTTGACCCAATCATTGAAGTCCGTCCGATTGAAGGACAAATCGATGACTTAATTGGGGAAATTCATGCAAGGGTTGAGAAAAATGAGCGTGTGCTTGTGACGACTTTAACGAAGAAAATGTCTGAGGATCTGACAGATTATCTGAAAGAAATCGGAATCAAGGTCAATTATCTGCACTCAGAAATTAAGACACTAGAGCGGATTGAGATTATTCGTGATTTACGTCTAGGAAAATATGATGTGCTTGTTGGGATCAACCTTCTTCGAGAAGGTTTGGATATTCCAGAGGTGTCGCTCGTGGCGATTTTAGATGCGGATAAAGAAGGCTTTTTACGTTCAGAAAGATCCCTCATCCAGACGATTGGCCGTGCTGCAAGAAATGCAGAAGGCCGGGTTATTATGTATGCAGACAATATGACGAAATCAATGGACATTGCTATACAAGAAACAAAGCGGAGACGTGAGCAGCAAGAAGCGTATAATGAGAAATTTGGTATCACTCCGCAAACGATCCATAAGAAGATTCGAGATGTGATCAAGGCAACAAAAGTACATGAGGATTCAGAAGAATACGAAACAAAAGCAGCACCAAAGTTGTCAAAAATGAGCAAAAAAGAACGAGAAAAAGTGATCGAAAACGTCGAGATGGAAATGAAAGATGCAGCAAAAGCGCTTGATTTTGAAAAAGCAGCAGAATTAAGAGATCTATTGCTAGAGCTAAAAGCGGAAGGATGAATGCCAGATGGCTATGGAACGAATAGAGGTGAAAGGGGCAAGAGCCCACAACCTTAAAAATATTGATGTCAATATCCCGCGCGATCAGCTAGTGGTCATTACGGGTTTATCTGGTTCGGGAAAATCGTCGCTTGCCTTCGATACCATTTATGCAGAAGGTCAGCGCAGGTATGTTGAATCACTGTCAGCCTATGCACGTCAATTTCTCGGTCAAATGGACAAACCAGATGTAGATGCGATTGAAGGGCTTTCTCCAGCGATTAGTATTGACCAGAAAACGACAAGCAGAAACCCTCGATCAACCGTTGGGACTGTTACAGAAATTTATGATTACTTGCGTCTATTATATGCTCGAGTCGGAAAACCGATTTGTCCTATTCATGGGATCGAAATTACATCACAGACGATTGAGCAAATGACAGACCGTATTTTAGAGTATCCAGAACGAACGAAACTACAAGTGCTTGCGCCGATCGTATCTGGACGTAAGGGAACACACGTGAAAGTACTTGATCAAATTCGGAAGCAGGGCTACGTTCGAGTCAGAGTTGATGGCGAGATGGAGGACCTGTCAGAAGAGATCGAGCTTGAAAAGAATAAAAAGCATTCCATTGAAGTGGTGATTGATCGAATTGTCGTGAAAGAAGGCGTGGCTGCACGGTTGTCTGATTCTCTTGAAACGGCACTCCGACTTGGTGAAGGTCGTGTGATGATCGATGTGATTGGACAAGAGGAGCTGTTATTTAGTGAGCATCATGCTTGTCCGCACTGCGGATTCTCTATTGGGGAACTTGAGCCGAGAATGTTCTCGTTTAATAGCCCTTTCGGTGCCTGCTCAAGCTGTGATGGGCTTGGTTCTAAACTAGAAGTAGATCCAGAGCTTGTGATTCCGAATAAGGATTTGACTTTACGTCAGCATGCCATTGCCCCATGGGAGCCTCAAAGCTCACAATATTACCCGCAGCTTCTTGAGGCGGTATGTACACACTATGGAATTGACATGGATATTCCAGTAAAAGATATTCCGGCGCATTTATTTGATAAAATTTTATATGGCAGCGGCTCTGAGCTGATTTATTTTAAATATGAAAATGATTTTGGCCAGGTCCGTGAAAATGAAATCGAGTTTGAAGGTGTGCTTCGTAACATTGAACGGCGCTACAAGGAAACGAGCTCCGATTATATCCGGGAGCAAATGGAAAAATATATGGCCAATCAGCCATGTCCGACCTGTAAAGGATATCGCCTGAAAAAAGAAACACTTGCGGTTCTCATCAATGGCAAACATATCGGAGAAATGACCGATTTGTCTGTATCTGATGCCCTTGATTTCTATGAGAAAATTGAGTTATCTGAGAAAGATTTGCAGATTGCCCAGCTCATTTTACGTGAAATCAAAGAGCGCTTATCCTTCTTAAATAATGTCGGATTAGATTATTTGACATTAAGCCGGTCTGCTGGCACATTATCAGGCGGGGAGGCGCAGCGGATTCGTTTGGCGACACAAATTGGATCAAGACTGACAGGCGTTCTTTATATTTTAGATGAACCATCGATTGGTCTACACCAACGGGATAATGACCGGTTGATTGGGACATTGAAAAACATGCGTGATATCGGAAACACACTGATTGTCGTAGAACATGATGAAGATACGATGCTTGCCGCTGATTATCTCATTGATATTGGACCAGGTGCAGGGGTTCATGGAGGAGAAGTGATTTCAGCTGGAACACCAGAAGAAGTCATGAAAGACCCAAAATCGTTGACTGGACAATATTTATCTGGTGAGAAATTCATCCCGCTTCCGATTGAGAGACGAAAGCCTGACGGCCGATTCATTGAAATTAAAGGGGCAAAAGAAAACAATCTTAAAAACGTGAATGCGAAGTTTCCTTTAGGTGTCTTTACTGCTGTGACAGGTGTGTCAGGATCAGGGAAAAGTACACTTGTGAATGAAATTTTATTGAAATCCCTTGCCCAAAAACTGCACAGAGCAAAAGCGAAGCCAGGACAGCACAAAGAAATCAAAGGAATGGATCACTTAGACAAAGTCATTGATATTGATCAATCTCCAATTGGCCGTACACCAAGATCCAATCCTGCTACGTATACAGGTGTATTTGATGACGTGCGGGATGTCTTTGCGCAAACCAATGAAGCGAAGGTACGAGGCTATAAAAAAGGGCGATTCAGCTTTAACGTGAAAGGTGGACGCTGCGAAGCGTGTCGTGGAGATGGCATTATTAAAATTGAAATGCACTTTTTACCTGATGTATATGTGCCTTGTGAAGTGTGTCACGGGAAACGTTATAACCGCGAGACGTTAGAGGTCACGTATAAAGGGAAAAATATTTCCGATGTGCTTGAAATGACGGTAGAGGACGCACTTCAATTTTTCGAGAATATCCCGAAAATTAAGCGGAAGCTGCAAACGATCTTTGATGTTGGATTAGGATACATTACACTTGGGCAGCCTGCCACGACATTGTCTGGTGGAGAGGCGCAGCGTGTGAAATTGGCATCTGAGCTTCACCGCCGTTCAAACGGAAGATCTTTGTATATTTTAGACGAACCGACAACCGGTCTTCATGTGGATGATATTGCTAGGTTGTTAAAAGTGCTCCAGCGCTTGGTCGAAAACGGGGATACGGTATTGGTCATTGAGCACAACCTTGATATTATTAAGGCAGCCGATTACCTTGTTGATCTAGGACCAGAAGGCGGTGCTGGTGGAGGAACGATTATTGCTTCAGGAACACCTGAACACATTGCTAAAGAAGAAGCTTCTTACACCGGTCGATACCTAAAACCGATTTTAGAGCGTGATCGTGAGCGAATGAAACAGTTAGTCAAAGAAACAGAAAGTGTGACATCCTCATAAAGAAAAACCCCTCCGAAAGAGGGGTTTTCCTTTTATTGCACATCTTCCTTTGGCATTAAGTTACTGAGGTGCGTTAAATCCTTTAAAATATGAGTGCTGCTACTATCGAGCAGTACTTTTAAATAACGGATATCACCATACTTCGGATGAGACGGATGAATGGCCTCTAGCTCCTTGATCATATCGCTGTTCATGCTTTTCTGTTTCTGTATAAGGTCTAAAAGCGTTTGTGCCGTGTGGTTAGCATTATGATGATCTGTCAAAATAATTACCCCCTATAATGATAATCACCATCTTTTCAACATATTTTAAAGGGTAATCCATGAAGAATCTACACTTAGGTGCAAAAAGAAATAATTTGTGTCTAAGGTCATATGTAAATCGAATGAGTTTGAAACTTTTTATACGCCATAAACGTATGAGTTAGAAAGGAATTTTCATCATGAAGGAGCGAATATATATGAACAGAGATCAGTCGATCATTGCATCTATTTGTTATTTTAGTGTATTTTTCATGCCGTTTATTGTACCGATCGTGGCATATTTTGTAGTGAATCAAAAGGAAACGAAACGGCATTCGCTGCGTGCATTGTGGTCACATGTTTTGCCAGTCGCAGCGTGTGTGCTGCTGGTTTTTGGAGCTATCCCCTTTTTATTGACGACACAGGCAAGCGACTCACTCGTTCCAGTGTTCACCGTACTTATCTTGTCCTTTTTAGTCGCCATTGGCTTTTTGATCTCTGTCATTTGGAATATCATTCAAGGTATTAAAGTGCTTCAATCCATCAAATCGTAGGAGGGCTTTGTATGAATGAAAAAGAACGCATTTTAAAATTAGTAGAAGACGGGACATTATCTGCAAAAGAAGCGATTACGCTGCTTGAAAAACTAGAAGAAAATCAGTCCATTTCACTAGAAAAACCAACGGCTGATCATACCTTTCATGAAGAAAAAGCTGGCACAGAGAATAAAGGAACTGGTACTGAAAACCTCGGTGCAAAGCTGTTTGGATGGTTAGATTCGGCGGTGAAAAAGGTCAAAGATGTAGATCTTGATTTGAACTTTGGACAGTCCGTCGACGTTGAACACATTTTTCAATTCAAAGACGCGGCACTGTCTCATTTAGATATTCAATTGGCAAACGGCAGTCTCAATTTGATGCCTTGGGATGATGGGGATGTTCGGGCAGAGTGTCATGCGAAAATTTACCGTGCAGAGGATGGAGAGCAGGCAAGACAGCAATTTCTTCAACATCTGGATTGCGGGCTTGAAGGGGACAAATTTTTTATCCGAACTGAAAAGAAGACCATGAAGGTCAATGTCACCCTGTATGTACCACGTATTCAATACGATAAAATCAAAGTCAAACTGTTTAATGGACCGATTCGCGGGGAAAAGCTAAAGACAAAAGAACTGGCTGCAAAAACAACAAATGGCGTCGTCTCTTTTGCCTCTTTACAAGCAGAAAAAGTCGGAATTGAAACAGCAAATGGACAAATCAAACTGGCTGATCACGAGTGTGGTATGATTGAAGTAGAAACCATTAATGGGCTCATTGACCTGCGCGGGAAAAGTGAATCAATTGATGCACAGAGCTTCAATGGGAACATTGCTGTTCAGCTGTCAGATGAGAAATGCCGTTCGATCTATGCAAAAACGACAACAGGCAGTGTGGACGTTCAGATTCCGCGTGCTTGTGCAGTGACTGCGGAGCTGAAAAGCAATCTCGGATCAATCTCTCATGAGCTGCTTGATGCAAATATGATTAAAGAGAAAAATGAAACGTTGCAAAAAGAGAAAATGATCAAAGCCAATCAACAGGCGGAGCACAATATATCCATTTTTGCAGAAACAAAAACAGGCTCAATCCAAGTAAAGCACCAATCAGACAAGGAGTGATTCTACATGAAGAAGCTTTATCGTTCAGCGACAGATAAAAAAATAGCGGGTGTTGTCGGTGGACTTGCTGAATACTTAAGTGTCGATGCATCCCTGCTTCGTATTTTAACGGTGATCATCGGATTTATGACAGCATTTATGCCGATCTTCTTGATCTACTTCATCTGGTATTTTGTTGTTCCGGAAGAAGGCACTAACTAAATGCTTAGATGGATCGTTAGTATTTTCGTCAATGCATTACTTTTAATCGTCATTGCTGGATATTTTGATTCAGGCATTCTGCCAGGCCTTGGTAGTGTGTATATTGAAGGCTTTGGCGCAGCGATTGTAGCAAGTATTATTTTGTCCTTGCTCAATATTTTAGTGAAGCCGTTTTTGATCATTTTAACGCTGCCAGTGACAGTACTTTCACTAGGATTGTTCCTCTTTGTCATTAATGCCATCACACTGATGATGACCTCAAGCTTTATGGGAGATAGTTTTAACATTGATGGGTTTGGAACGGCCATTTGGATGGCTGTCATTTTATCCATTTTCCATCTGCTCATACAGAAAGGAATCGTGGAACCGTTAGCGAAAAAAAGCTAACGGTTTTTTTGTGTGAATTTATATCGTTTCCCCGTTCCATCTGTCATAAAAACCGTCTTCAGGAGACACAATATCCGAAGGGAGGCGGTGCACGATGGTGAATGTGAGCAGACAAATCATTCTTTTGCTTTTTTTGAGCATTCTTTTTTGTTTCAGTCAGCCTGCTTCAGCAGGATCTTTGACACAAACACAAGTGAACATACGAAATAAGCCCTTTTCACCTTTTATCTTTGATCAATTTCAAGTAGATGTCCGTCCGGTTCAAGGAAAAAAACGTGATCTTCAATTTCGGGCATCTATTAGTCAGTCAGAGCAAATTTTGTCTGCAAACTTGTACTATAAACAGAGTGATGAGCTAGGATATCGATTGATCCCAATGGAACGATTGCCGGGGATGAAACCAGAATTCACAGCGAAAATCCCGACAGATCAATTGTGGAATCCAACAGTTCATTACTATACAGAATTCCTGACGCAGAAGTCTGTCATCAAAACAACCGAACAAGCAGTTCACTTAAACGGATTTGAAGAGGATCTCTCACAAATTCCTGAGCTATTGATGACAGAAATCGTCGTGAATTCAAAAAACCGCAAAGGCAAGGATGCTTTTGAATTCATCGAGGTGTATAACACAACTCATGCACCCATTTCACTTCGACATTACCAGCTTCGCTATCGCAATCCATCACAAGGCGTGGAGATGGATGATATATATTCATTTCACACAAGTACTATCACCATTTCTCCTGGAAAGCCGTACGTATTTTGGCTTAGAAAAAAAGGGCAGGAGCATTTAACGGTAGCGGACTTTAATGCGATGTACAAAAGCCATTTAAAAGAGGGCGAGCAACTATCGGTCATTGAGAGTAAAGGATTGTCCAATTCTAAATCCCGCCTTGTTTCTATCACAACAAATATAGGAGAAGAGGTATCGTCGGCATCCTATCGTTTAAAGCCTTCATTGTTTAGCGAGCACAGATCGTTACTGTTCAAGTATCCAATGGATGGTACGACACAAATGAAGCTGATCTCGAAAGTGGAGGAAGAGCCAACACCCGGAAAAGTGTTAAAAGCACAAATTCCAACTGAAAAAAAAGAAATATCACAAGATGTTCATAAACCTGTGATCGAAGATATGACAGACAATCAACCGATAAAACCAACTGAAGGCATTGAAATGAGAGCAGATGTGCAGGATGATCAGTCCGTCAAAACGGTCAAATTGCGATATCGAACCAATCGTCATGAAGATTTTAAAGAGGTGCTGCTTCAAAAGGATCATAATGATCGGCTGTTTCACTATATTATTTATTCACCTGAGCTCATCGGTAAAGATCGATTGGAATATCAGATTGAAGCGTCTGACGGCGAAAATCAAGCAATGACAATGAAAAAAACAATTGATGTGGAACAAGTAAGCAAAGCTCACGGCCTTCGATTGAATGTAGAAGAAGGAGATACGGTTTCTGGCGTATTTCACTTAAAAGCAACAGCAGATCAGAAAAAAAGCATAAAATTAATGATAGATGGAAAACCGATTCGACAAGTATTCCCTGCACTTGAAGCAGATCCATATCTTGCATTTGATGTCAAAGGGACAAATTTATATTTTAAGAATGGTGTGTCTATAGGTAAGCACTTACTTTCCATTTTTGATGATTCGACAAAAGTGTATCGCACCTATACGATACCAATACCAGAAAAACACTTAGAAAAGGCAGGTCCACAAACGATATCATTCCATGCTGGGACGAAGTCATCGCCGTTTGACCGATTTCCTGGAGAAAATCACGATGATTTTGAATTGAAAAATGTCCAGATGATTTTATCGAATGGAACTCAAATTCTGCCTCTAAATGCGAGCCAGCATGAGGAATGGAAAATGGGCGACGGTGGCAGCGCTAAGAAGGTAAGAGCATTTCAGTTTCAAATCCCGAAGCAGGCATATGCTTCAAGCTATATTCAGTGGGATACAAGAAGGCTGAAAGAAGGAGTACATGTTGTTCAGGCTAAAACCGCAGACGAATCTCAATCTGTACGTGTGAAAGTCGATAACACGGGTCCGAAAATCAAGAGTAATATACAGGCAAATGACCAATATAAAGGCGTCTTTACGTTAAAGGCAAAGGTGACGGATCGTTGGAGTGACATAGCGGAGATGAAGGCGTTTTTAGATGGAAAACCGATCTCTTTGCCTTATCAAACGTCCTCTAGCGAATTAGAACCTGGAGAACACACATTGAAGATAAAAGCAAAAGATGCCGCTGGAAACAAATCAACTTTGAAAAAGGTTTTTAAGACGGTACATGAACACCCTGAAACGCCAGAGAGAGTGTCAGATAGGACAAAAAAGGAATCATCTAAGCAAACAGTGCTAACCAATGATCCTACTAATGATCAGTTAGATTACTCCTTTTACCGTGCCTATCAATATACATCGCTGCATCCGTCCATGAAGATTTTCAAATATGCAGCGGAAACAGAGCCGCCAAAACATTTAAATGAAACAGGGGAAATGATTTTTTCTAATCGAGAAAGAAATCGCATTGCATTTGCTGATGGTAAATCAGTGGAAACGAAAGATCTACAGCATTTTCCTTATCATCGCTTTCAAATCAAGGTTCATCACGATGTACGTGAAAAGGATGTTGTCGAGGCTGTATGGAAAGGAAGCTCATTATCAGGGAGAAAGGTAACGATGTACGCTTGGAATCATCAGCAAGAAAAGTGGGATAAAATCACTCATCACTTTGCCAAGGATGAAAAGGAATTTTACCTGAAAGGGCTGCTGTCAGTCAGACAGTATATGAAAAATCAAACGTTTGATTTGCTTGTACAAGATGAGATCAGTCAGACGTTAAAGCCTTATAAGATGGTGTGGATGTCTGATACTCAATATTATGCCAGAAGTTATCCTCATATCTTCAAAAAAATGGTCGAGTGGATCAGAGATCAAAGGGACCCATTGAATATTCAATATGTGTTCCATACAGGTGATATTGTGGATGATTCAAAGGATAAGCAATGGAATCGTGCCGATACATTTATGCGTGTGTTAGATCAGCATCAGATTCCTTACGGTGTATTAGCTGGTAATCATGATGTCAGACACAAAGACGGCCATTATAGGGAATATGGGAGATACTTTGGAGCGAAACGCTTTGAAGACAAGCCATATTACGGTGAATCCTATCAAAACAATCGAGGTCATTATGATCTTATCTCTGCTGGTGGCAATGATTATATGATGGTGTATATGGGCTGGGGGATCAAGCAAAATGAGATTGACTGGTTAAATCGAGTCATTTCTGAACATCCAGATCGCATTGTCATTTTAAATTTCCATGAGTATTTGTTAGTGAGCGGCAATCGAAGCCCAATTGGAGATTTGATCTTCCATCAAGTGGTAAAGCGTCACCCGAATATTGTCGCAGTATTTAGTGGCCACTACCACGGAGCCAGTCGAAAAGTAGATGAGATTGACGATGATCATGATGGAAAAGTGGACAGAAAAGTATATCAAATCCTTGCAGATTACCAGTCAGGTCCTGAAGGCGGTCAAGGTTTTATGCGGCTGATCACTGCGGATCAAGAAAAAAATAAGCTTCATTTCACCACATACTCACCTTACTTGAATCAAGAACATTTTTATGATCCAAAAACGTATGGAGATCAAGATGAATTTTCAATTGATGTCGATTTAACACCAAAAATGAAATCCGTTAAAACCAATTATTTTGAATTGAATGTCTACACAAACGTTCTTCTTGGAGAAGTCAAAGGTGTGAAAAGTGGTAAAAAAGCAACCTTTGAATGGAAAGGGTTAAAGCCAAATCAAGAATATTATTGGTACACTGTCGCAAAAGACCGTTTCGAAGGGAAAGCGATTTCGCCTATATGGAAAATCCATACAAAAAATGATGATCAATCAACATTTCTTAGGAAATAAAAAACTGTGCTTTCAGGAGCACAGTTTTATCTTTCCATTGTGTGAGTGAGCTTGTATCGATCCCCTCTATAAACGGACATGACATACTCGAATGGAAGGTCATTTTGAAAATAAGTTGTTCTTGCAATGGAGAGAACAGGGTCCCCTAATGAAATAGACAGCACGTTAGCTTCTTCCTTTGAAGCAACATTGGCTTCAAGCTCCTGCTTGGCATGGGCAATGGTTAGACCTGTGTTCGCTTCTATATATTCATATAAAGATCCAGTTAAATGGTCCTTTGTGAGCTCGCCAGCAAATTTTTCAGGAATATAACTCGTTTCAATAGCCATTGGTTCATCGTTTGCAAGGCGGATTCGTTTTAATTCATAGACATCTTCACTGTTCGACAGCTGTAATGATTGCAGCAAGTGCTCTGGGCATGCGACTTTTTTGAAATCAATCAACTGACTTGAAGCTTTGAGCCCACGTTGACGCATATCTTCTGTAAAGCTTGTTAAGCCTTGAAGCGGTTGTTCAAACTTCTTTCGGCTAACAAATGTTCCTTTTCCTTTTTGCCGGTATAAATATCCTTCGTTCACAAGGTTCGATAAGGCTTGTCTGACAGTCATTCGGCTAATACCAAAGCGTTCGGCATATTCTCTTTCAGAAGGAATGAGTGTATCAGGTGCTAACGTTCCATCCTCAATCTGCTTTTTTAAGTTCTCCATAATCTGATGGTACATGGGGATAGGTGACTGCTTATCAATAAACATGTGAAAATCCTCTCGTGTTTAGCGTAGTGAACCAGCTTCTCGATCAATAAAAATCGTCACATCTTCATGAAGTTTCAGAGCAGATGCAGGGAAGTCTGGGTGAATCTCTGTTCGTTCTAAATATTGTATCACGTCCGCTTTTGATTTTCCTGATGCGAGAAGGAGAATTTTTTTACTTGAAAGAATGCTTGCAATTCCCATTGTAATGGCATGTGTAGGTACCTCATCTATAGAAGAAAAGTACCTTGCATTGGCTTGGCGAGTGTGTTCATCTAATTGGACGACATGCGTCTTTGAGTCAAAGGGAGTACCAGGTTCATTAAAACCGATATGTCCATTTTGTCCGATACCAAGTAGCTGAAGATCAATGCCCCCTAAATCTTCAATGAGCTGATCATACCTTAAGCACTCTTCTTCCAAGTGAGAAGCAGCACCATTGGGGAGGAAATATTGATCTGATGGGAGATCAATATGGTCAAATAAATGACGCTTCATGTAAGTCATATAACTATTTTCATGATTTTGATCAATTCCCACGTACTCATCCAGATTCACTGTTCTTGCTTGTTTGAAAGACAATTGTTCTGTTTGATGCAACTGAATTAACTCTTTATAAGTGTCAATTGGTGTACCGCCAGTTGCCAGACCGAGAACCGCATCTGTTTTTGATTTAATGGTACGTGCAATGAAAGCAGCAGCTGCTTTTCCTAATTGATCTTTATCTGCAAATTCGATGATGTTCATCAGTGTGTGGCCTCCTTTTTTTCATAAACGATTTGTCCATGGCAGATCGTCATCATGAGTTCGCCAGCTTCATCCCAAATGACCAAGTCTGCCAGTTTTCCAACTTCGATCGAACCGAGCTGATGATCGATCCCGAGCTGAGTGGCTGCATTTGTTGAGGTCATTTGAGCAATTTCTGTCCATCCACATTGTGTGATCTGTCTCATACGTTTGACCCCATCTTTCATTTGTAAAATCGATCCTGCAAGTGTTCCATCTGCCAGCAATGCTTTTTCACCGCTGACTGTCACAGTCTGCCCACCAAATTCGTAGGTTCCCTCTCCAAGTCCTTTTGCACGCATTGAGTCTGTAATCATGATCAAACGTTCACTACCCTTTGCCAAATACGCAAGCTTTACGGAAAGAGGATGAGAATGAATGCCATCTGTAATCAGCTCAGTCAAAAGCTTTTCGTTTGTAAGCGCAGCCCCTGCAACATTTGGCTCACGATGCTGAAATGAACTCATCGCATTATAAAGATGCGTGACATGACGCGCGCCGTGCTTTGCTGCTAGTTCAATCATGTCATGAGGAGCATTTGTATGTCCAATAGAAGGAATGATATTTTTTTCTTTTAGCAGGGAAAGAAATGCAAATTCAGTATCTTCCTCAGGAGCAAAAGTCACAATTCGAATCAGCTGATCTGATGCACTCAGCCATTTCTCAAAAAGAGGAAGGTTAGCCTGTGTAATCCATTGAGCAGGCTGCGCTCCAGCTTTATCTTTAGAAATAAAAGGACCTTCTAGATGAATGCCTAAACATTGTGCCTGACTTCCAGCCTGCTTTTTATTATAGGGTCTCCACTGTGCGACATTTTTAAGTGCTTGCTCAATCTCTTGATGATTTTGTGTAATGGTTGTTGCTAAAAAGCTTGTCGTTCCTTCTGCGGGTAAGTGATCAGCAAGTGTATTCATGGCTTCTGGTGTCGCATCCATCATATCTGCACCATATCCCCCATGGATGTGAATATCAATCATTCCGGGGAGTAAATAAAAGTTTTCCCGGGAAATATATACTTTTTCATAATTTCCTGTCGGCGGTGATGTTGAAATATAGTCGATCTTGCCATCGCGTAAACCGACAAAACCGTTTTCAATGATTTCTGTCTTTGTCACAATATGAATATTGGAGAGCAATAAAGAACTGCTCATGATTGTGCCCCCTTATTCTCGTCGTTAGATTCAGTTTACCTTTTTTAAGTATAGTTGTCTATACCAGTAAATGTGATGAAACAGGATCAGGATAAAATACTATTTTGGGTTCATCATTGAAAGTGATAAAATAGAGCTGTATTTCTGAAACGCCTGCGATAAAAGGAGGAAGAAGCGTGCCGAAAGTTCGTACGAAGGACATAATGGAACAATTTCATCTTGAACTGGTAAGTGGGGAGGAAGGGATTAATCGTCCCATTACAATCAGTGATCTTTCCAGACCAGGTATTGAAATGGCTGGATATTTTACATATTACCCAAAAGAAAGAGTTCAACTTTTAGGGAAGACAGAGCTTTCTTTTTTTGAACAGCTCCCAGAACGCGAACGAAAGCAGAGAATGATGTCTCTTTGTACAGATATTACCCCTGCCATCATTTTGTCACGAGATCGTGAAGTACCAAAGGAATTGATCGAAGCTTCAAACGAAAATGGAGTGCCGGTTTTACGCTCAAGCTTAAAAACGACAAGACTTTCGAGTCGATTAACGAACTTCTTAGAAAGCAAGCTTGCACCAACGACTGCGATTCATGGCGTACTCGTAGATGTATATGGTGTAGGTGTGCTGTTAATTGGAAAAAGTGGCGTAGGTAAAAGTGAAACGGCTTTAGAATTAGTGAAGAGAGGACACAGGCTGGTTGCAGACGATTGCGTGGAAATTAGGCAAGAGGATCAGGATACGTTAGTTGGAAGCGCACCAGAGCTGATTGAGCACCTTCTAGAAATCCGTGGATTAGGCATTATTAATGTGATGACCTTATTTGGAGCGGGCGCTGTCAGAAGCTATAAGAGAATTACGATTGTTATGAACCTTGAGCTTTGGGAACAAGGCAAACAGTATGACCGTTTAGGACTTGAAGAAGAAAAAATGCGGATCATCGATACAGATGTACCAAAACTGACCATCCCTGTACGTCCGGGACGAAATTTAGCGGTCATCATCGAGGTAGCTGCAATGAACTTCAGATTGAAACGAATGGGACATAATGCAGCGGAACAATTTACAAGTAAACTTGCCGATGTCATTGAAGACAATGGCCAGGATGAATAGGAGCTGTCTATATGAATGAAGCAATTCAACCAATTAATCCGATTGCTTTTCAGCTCGGACCTATTTCGGTTCATTGGTATGGTGTGATTATTGGGGTCGGAGCCCTGCTTGGACTCTGGCTCGCATTAAGGGAGTGTGAAAAAAGAGGCATCAATAAAGATATGTTTATTGATCTCATCTTATTTGCCATTCCTATCGCCATTATTTGTGCACGAATTTATTATGTATCCTTTGAATGGGATTATTATCAGCAGCACCCAAGTGAAATCATCAAGATTTGGAATGGCGGAATTGCCATACATGGTGGACTGATAGGAGCAGTGCTGACAGCGATTGTCTTTACTAAAGTGAGAAAGGTGTCCTTTTGGAAAATCGCCGATGTCGCAGCGCCTAGTATTTTACTAGGGCAAGCCATCGGGCGCTGGGGGAACTTTATTAATCAGGAAGCGCATGGTGAGGCTGTTTCAAGAGCCTTTTTAGAAAATTTGCACCTGCCTGAGTTTATTATTAATCAGATGTACATTGACGGGACCTACTATCACCCTACGTTCTTATATGAATCATTATGGAATATCGCAGGCGTTTTGATATTAATCTTATTACGTAGAACATCATTGCGTCGAGGCGAAATGTTCTTGTCTTATTTAATCTGGTATTCAATCGGTCGTTTCTTCATTGAAGGAATGAGAACAGACAGCTTAATGCTGACTGAGCATCTTCGAATTGCACAGATGATTTCAATTGCCATATTTGCAGTGGCTGTTTTGCTGATTGTGTTTAGAAGAATCAAGGGATATGCATCTATACCGTATAAAGAGAACAACTCATCAAATTAAGCAAGGGGGATAAGAGATGGGGGAGACATGGAAAAACGGCTTGAAAGCAGGGTTATCGACAACTTGGACACTTGGAAAAGTCATTTTTCCGGTTACCATTCTCGTTAGTATCTTGCAGCATACACCTGTGATGGATTGGATTATACAATTCATCCGTCCATTTATGGGTCTGTTTGGTCTTTCAGGGGAAGCGGCCATTCCGCTTGTTTTAGGAAATATGCTGAACTTGTATGCGGGTATTGCAGCCATCTTGACATTAGAGCTGCCTGTGAAGGAAGTGTTCATTTTAGCGGTCATGCTCTCCTTTTGTCACAACTTGATCATCGAATCAACAGTGGCGGCGAAGGTTGGGCTGCGGGTGTCTGTCATTTTGCTAGTCAGAATCAGTCTTGCCGTCGTGTCAGCAATTGTCATTCACCTCGTTTGGCAGGGAGGCGAGGAACCGGCGCAATATGGTTTGCTGACAGCTGCTCAGTCGGCTGATGTGCCTTCTAGCTGGTTTATGATCGTACTTCTTGCTTTACAGAAAGCTGTTCTTGGTGTGCTGCAGCTGGCTTGTATTGTCATTCCTCTCATGATCATCATTCAATTCATGAGAGACTTAGGGTGGCTCCATACGCTGTCTAAATGGCTGTCTCCTTTTACGAGAATGCTTGGAATGAAAGAAAATACGTCTATGACGATGGTGGCTGGTTTGACCATTGGTCTTGCCTACGGGGCAGGCGTCATGATGAAAGCAGTGGAAGAGGACGGTGTCAGCAAAAAGGATTTAACGCTTGCTTTCATTTTCCTTGTGGCGTGTCATGCGGTGGTTGAAGATACACTCATTTTCATTCCTTTAGGTATTCCAGTCTGGCCGCTTCTTCTTATTCGCCTTATTTCTGCTATTTTATTGACAGCTGCCATCAGCTATATTTGGCGGAGGCGGGAACATGCAGCTGTTAGAAAGGAAGCTATATGAACCAATCAACTATTAACACAGTGCTATTTGATTTAGATGGCACATTAATCAATACAAATGAATTAATTATTGCTTCATTTCAGCATACGCTTGATCATTATTACCCTGGTCAATACAGCCGTGAGGATATCCTTCATTTCATTGGTCCATCATTATTTGATACATTCTCTGCAATGGATCCGAATCTGACAGATGACATGATCCAGATGTATCGAACGTTTAATCATGAACAGCATGACCTGCTTGTGACGGAGTACGAGACGGTGTTAGACACGTTGAAAATCCTCCAGGATCGAGGGTTTAAGCTTGGTATTGTGACAACAAAAATACGTGATACGGTCTTAATGGGATTAAAGCTGACTGGATTGGAGCCATTTTTTGAGGTCATTGTCACACTTGATGATGTACAAAATGAAAAGCCGCATCCAGAACCAGTTCAACTGGCATTATCCAAGCTCGGCAGTGATCCGCATGAGGCGATCATGGTTGGTGATAATTATCACGACATTTTATCTGGTCAAGCGGCAGGGACGAAAACAGCAGGTGTTGCTTGGTCTATTAAGGGAGAAGAAGCCCTGTTAAAGCATCGCCCAGATTATATGCTGCAGAAAATGAGTGATCTCTTGGCGATTGTTGGAGCTGATTAAGTTGAGAAAAACAGATCGTTATCCTGTCAAAGGGGTCAATTCGCTTAGACAAGTCTATCGAACGGTCCCCTTTCTCAAGGTTGTGAAAAACTTTATCTTTATTCAACTGGCGCGTTATACGCCTTTTATGGGAATGAAAAATTGGATTTATCGCACCTTCCTTCGAATGAAAGTCGGGGAGGATACGGCGTTTGCTTTAATGGTGATGGTCGATCTCATGTTTCCTGAGAAAATCACTGTCGGCCGAAATAGTGTGATTGGTTATAACACAACCATTCTGTCCCATGAGTATTTGATTAAAGAGTATAGGCTTGGGGAAGTCTATATTGGTGATGAAGTGTTAATTGGAGCAAATTCAACGATTCTACCTGGAGTGACAATTGGTGATGGTGCGATTGTATCGGCGGGAACTCTTGTGAACAAAGATGTTCCGGCAGGCTCCTTTGTTGGAGGAAATCCAATGCGGATGATTTATACGAAAGAGGAAATGGAAGCACGTCAATCTTCGTCTGCTGAGTAGCTCGGCAGACTTTTTTGTTGACATTCTAACTTGGTGTAACTATAATGATTACAACAGAGGTGAGAAAACATGAAAATCAGCAGCAGATTTACTGTCGCTGTCCATATTCTGGCCTTGCTATCACTTGAAAAAGGTTCTTTACAGACATCGGAGGATATCGCAGGAAGTGTCAATACAAATCCAGTGGTGATTCGCCGTATCATGAGTAAGCTCAAAAAAGCAGGCCTAATCTCAACGAGTCTTGGCAAAGGCGGTTCTCAATTGAATCGCAGTGAAGATGACATGACACTGCTCGATGTGTATAAAGCGGTTGAAGTTGTGGATGAGGGAGAGTTGTTTCAAATTCATGAAAGCCCAAACCCTGACTGTCCGATCGGTGCAAATATTCAAGCTGTACTAGAATTAATTTTGTGCCGTGCTCAAAGTGCGATGGAACAAGTGCTTGCTGAGATCAAATTAAGTGAACTAACGCAGGTTTTAATCAAAAAAATTGGATGATCTATTCAATTTTTTTTACCTCTATTGTAACTATCGTGGTTACATCTTAAGTGATCAAAATAACAATATATTGTAGGAGGAATTTACATGAACATTGGAATCATTGGCGCAACAGGTAAAGCAGGACAACACATTTTAAAAGAAGCTCAATCGAGAGGGCACGAAGTAACGGCAATCGTTCGAGATGCACAAAAAGTGACCAATTCATCAGCAGCTGTTTTAGAAAAGGATGTTTTTCACTTAGAGGCAGGAGACGTCAAAGGTTTTGATGTGATCGTAAACGCATTTGGTGCGCCAGCAGGACAAGAGCACCTTCATGTAGAAGCAGGGAAAAAACTCATTCATCTCTTGAAAGAGACACCAGAAACGCGTTTAATCGTTGTGGGAGGTGCTGGAAGTTTATTTGTAGATGAGGCCAAAACAACTAGACTGATGGACACACCGGAGTTTCCAAAGGAATACTTTGCTACTGCTTCACACCAAGGAGAAAATTTAATAGATCTTCAAAAGACCGAAGGATTAAAATGGACATTTCTTAGTCCAGCTGCATTCTTTGATCCAGCAGGCAAACGTACAGGTGCTTATGTGAAAGGCAAAGACCATCTTATCGTCAATTCAAAGGGTGACAGCTATGTGAGTTATGCTGACTACGCCGTTGCGCTTGTCGATGAGATAGAACAAGCTGCTCATGTTGGAGAACGTTTTACTGTGGTTTCTGAAGCAGAATAAGAAAATAAAAACCCCGCTATTTAGCGGGGTTTTATGCTTTAATGATAATCGCCTGGCTGCCCATCTGTTTCCAAGAATCCTCAAACTGTTCACGATCTACTTTTTGATTCTTCTCTCCGTAAGGGTTATTTAAGTAGACATGATCTTTGTCATAGCCAGTGATGACGACGCTATGCATATTAAAGCTGATATCTATTTTCCCATTTGGTGTATTCCATGTTTCAATGTTATCTGTTTTGGCAAAGGTCGAAGTGGTAATGACCCAGACAGGATAACCTTTTTCAAGTGATTGATAGATGGCCTTTTTGACTGGCTTGCCGGTCAAGTCCACCGCTTGATTACCTGCATATTTTTTCGCAAGCTGATAAATGGGTTCGTGGTACACACCAAGACCTGGCCCATTCTCCATATCGCCTACAAACCCGTCATGAGGGTCTCCTTTTAAGCCATTCTCATAATTGAGCGGGACACGCTTAATCTCGTTTGCCAATGCGTTTTTCGTTATATGCTCATAGCCGCTGTAATGAAGAAGCATGGCTAAGCTCGTGACTTCGCATCCGTTATAAAGCTTTGGTGCATCCATTTGATTAAAGAGGATGACGTCCATGGCTTTTTTATTTCCTTTTAAACTAGAATGTGTTGTTTCTGTTTTTTTCGTAGAACGTGTTTCTTCTGCTGCTAGTGCGGTATCATTTTCTTTTTCTTTGGCTTCTTGCGGTGACGTTGTTTTCTTGACTTGGTCGAATTGTGAAATGTAAATAAAGCCGAAATAAACAAGACATGCGCACAACAAAGTTAAGATTAATGTCTGGATGAATTTCACTGTAATCTCCTGTGTTATTCAATATTTTTAAGTATTATAGCATGTTCCTAAAGCAAAGAGATCAAAAAGGATTAGGTGTCATTTGAATGTAATATATGAACAAATGATTAAGGAAAAAAAGGGGAAAATAAAAATGATTGATTTAATCACTTTATTTTGTTAGCATATTATCATATTAGCGAACTAAAGGATTCGGAATTTTTTGTTTTAATGTGTTGGAGGTGCGGAACATGTTCATGTTTGAAAAACCATATGGTATGCGAGATTCATTACCAGGATTGTATGAGACGAAGAAAAGAGTTAGGCATTCTTTAACAGAGGTCATGAATGGTTGGGGTTATCGTTTAATGGAAACGCCAACGCTTGAATTTTACGATACAGTCGGTGTTCAATCGGCGATTACAGATACGCAGCTGTTTAAGCTTCTTGATCAAAATGGTCAAACCCTTGTGCTTAGACCTGATATGACGGGACCAATTGCGAGAGTGGCGGCTTCAAAGCTTCACGAACAGGCGTATCCGCTTCGAGTCGGTTATGCAGCAAACGTGTTTCGGGCACAGGAAAGAGAAGGAGGAAGACCTTCTGAATTTGAGCAGGTTGGTATTGAATTGATCGGTGATGGTTCGATTAGTGCAGATGCTGAAGTCATAGCGCTTGTCGTGTTTGCATTAAAAAATGCTGGACTTCAATCCTTCAAAATTGCGATCGGGCATGTGGCTTTGGCTGAGACCTTGTTTTTAGATGTACTAGGGAATACAGAGCGGGCGAACGTATTGCGCCGATTTTTATATGAAAAGAATTATGTGGGATACAGGCAGCATGTTAAACAATTGCCGCTCTCATCCATCGATAAAACAAGGCTGCTCCAGCTTTTAGAGCTGCGCGGCGGTCAAGAAGTGACCCAGCAGGCTGAAGAAATTGTGGTGTCACAAGAGGGCAAAGAAGTGCTTGCGGAGTTAAAGGCGCTGTGGGAGACACTTGAAGATTACGGCTGTACAGAATATATCCGTTTGGATTTAAGCATGGTCAGTCATATGAGCTACTATACGGGGATTTTGTTTGAAGTATTTGCAGATCATGTTGGGTCTGTGATCGGAAGTGGAGGAAGGTATGATCAATTGCTTGCTCACTTTGATGCACCCGCACCCGCTACAGGCTTTGGACTTCGATTAGACCGTCTTCTTGAGGCGCTCGACGCAAAAGAAATAAATGAGCCCCAAGAGGCTGTGATTTTTAGTAAAGAACAGCGGCTTGAAGCATTTGATTTTGCAGAAAAAGAGCGGACAAAGGGCAAAAGGATTGTTCTCCAAGACTTAGCAGGTATTGAAAATATCGATGCCATGACCAAGGCATTTGAGCAAGTGACTTATTTTATCGGCGCTAGAAAGGAAGAGCAAAATGGGTAAAGTGTTGACAATGGCAATGCCAAAGGGGCGGATATTTGAAGAAGCAGCAGGGCTATTAAGACAGGCTGGATATCAGCTGCCGGAGGAATTCGAAGATTCAAGAAAATTAATCATTGATGTACCGGAAGAAAATCTCCGCTTTATTTTAGCGAAGCCAATGGATGTGACGACATATGTAGAGCACGGTGTAGCAGATGTGGGCATTGCAGGGAAAGACGTCATGCTTGAAGAAGCACGGGATGTGTACGAAGTGCTCGATTTAAACATTAGCAAATGTCATTTAGCTGTAGCGGGCTTGCCGGGAGCCAGCTGGGGCGGTGTCGCACCGCGTGTGGCCACAAAGTACCCAAATGTCGCTTCTTCTTATTTTAGAGAACAAGGTGAGCAGGTGGAGATCATTAAGCTAAATGGTTCCATTGAATTAGCACCGCTCATCGGACTTGCCGATCGAATTGTTGACATTGTCTCCACCGGTCAAACACTTAAGGAAAATGGACTTGTCGAAACGGAACATATTTGTGACATTACGTCACGTTTTATTGTCAATCCTGTGAGCTATCGAATGAAGGATGCGGTAATCGATGAAATGGCGCAGCGTCTGGCAAGAATCATCGAAGGAGAAGGGGAGGAAACATCATGAACATCACCTACATACAAGAAGGTGAGACAGACACTCTCTCACTCAAGCGTTCTCTAGATACAGGAACGGAAGAGCAGCGATTGGCTGTTCAGCGAATAATCGAAGAAGTGAGAAAAAATGGTGACGAAGCGGTACGGACTTTCACGAAGCAATTTGATGGTGTCTCTATTGAACAGCCACTTGTGACGGAGGATGAAAAGACAAAAGCCTACGAACGTTTGGACCCGGAGATGATCAAAATCATCCAAACGGCGATCCGGAATATTCGAACATACCACGAGCGTCAGCTAACCTCCTCTTGGTTTTATCACCAAAAGGACGGCTCAATTCTAGGTCAGAAAGTAACACCGCTCGATGCGGTCGGTGTATATGTCCCAGGCGGAACAGCCGCCTATCCATCATCTGTTTTAATGAATGTGATCCCGGCACTTGTAGCCGGCGTTGAGCGAATTGTTCTTGTGACACCGCCAGGAAAAGACGGTCGTCTGTCTGACGCTGTACTAGTAGCAGCGAAGGAGCTGGGCATTTCAGAAATGTACAAAATGGGTGGTGCTCAGGCGATAGCTGCTCTTGCATATGGAACGGACAGTATCCAGCCTGTTGATAAAATCACCGGTCCAGGAAACATTTATGTAGCACTTGCCAAACGGGAAGTATTTGGTCAAGTAGACATTGATATGATTGCGGGCCCAAGTGAAATTGCTGTTTTAGCAGATGAAACGGCAACCGCACATGAGGTGGCAGCTGATTTGCTTTCACAGGCAGAGCATGATGCATTGGCATCTAGTATTTTGGTGACACCATCTAAAGGATTGGCTGAAGCTGTGCAAGCAGAGGTGCAAGCGCAGCTGGACACTTTGCCAAGGAAATCAATAGCAGCACAATCTATTCAAGACTATGGCCATATTTACGTGACAGAATCCTTGGATCGTGCAGTTGATATCGTGAACCAGTTAGCCCCAGAGCATTTAGAAGTGCTGACGGCGTATCCAGCATCACTACTTGGTCAAATCAAGCATGCTGGAGCAATTTTCTTAGGGCGTTACAGCCCAGAGCCGGTAGGGGATTACTTCGCAGGACCGAACCATGTGCTGCCAACAAACGGGACAGCAAGATTCTCCAGTCCGCTTGGCGTCACGGATTTCCAAAAGAAAACGAGCATCATTTCATATAGCAAAGAAGCCTTTGAAACACATAGGGAAAGCATTGCGGCTTTTGCAAGATTAGAAGGGCTTGAAGCACATGCAAGATCGATTGAAGCGAGAAAGCGGGAGGAATCAGAATGAGACAGGCGGAAACAGCGAGACAGACAAATGAAACGAACATTTCGTTAGCGCTAGAGATTGATGGTGAAGGAAAAGCAGATATTCAAACAGATGTCCCTTTTATGACGCATATGCTCGACTTATTCACAAAGCATGGGCACTTTAACTTATCTGTAAATGCAAAAGGAGACACAGATGTCGATGATCACCACACAACAGAAGATATTGGCATCGTGCTTGGACAGATGTTTAAAGAAGCGCTCGGGGATAAAAAAGGAATTAAGCGCTACGGCTCTAGTTTTGTTCCAATGGATGAAACACTTGCCCAAGTCGTCGTTGATTTAAGCAATCGTCCTCATTTGGAAATGAGAGCTGATTTCCCGAGTCAGAAGGTCGGCACCTTTGATACGGAGCTGGTTCATGAGTTTCTTTGGAAATTTGCCCTTGAAGCACGAATCAATCTTCATGTGATCGTTCACTATGGAACCAATACCCACCATATGATTGAAGCCATTTTTAAAGCGATGGCACGCGCCTTAGATGAAGCAACAACCATTGATCCGCGTGTGAAAGGGATTCCGTCGACAAAGGGGATGCTCTAATGATTGGCGTCATTGACTATGGAATGGGAAATTTGTTTAGCGTATCAAAAGCACTGGAACGAGCAGGAGCGTCTTATATCGTGTCTTCTGAAGTAGAGGAGCTGAAAAAGGCAGATGCGTACATTTTGCCAGGCGTCGGTTCGTTTCGTGATGCGATGCAGCTGTTAAGACAGACAGGACTTGAGGCGTTTATCCACCAAGTCGTGCAGGAAGGAAAGCTGTTATTTGGCATTTGCCTTGGCATGCAGTTGTTGTTTGAAGAAAGTGAAGAAGCAGGTAAAACAAAAGGGTTAGGCCTTTTAAAAGGACGTGTCGTTCTTTTGAAGGATCGTGATCAGGATGGACAAAGGCTGAAGGTGCCTCATATGGGCTGGAATGAGCTCACATTTCATCAGCCGTCACCATTATTTGACGGTGTGCCGGAAGGGTTTGCATACTTTGTTCACTCTTATTATGTGAGCGGCATGAATCCAGAAGATCTATTGGCAAGTGCGCCCTATGGCGTTCAAGTACCTGCCATTGTTGGAAAGGGGAATGTGTTTGGAACGCAGTTTCACCCTGAAAAAAGCAGTACAACAGGAATGGCACTGCTGAAACAGTTTATTCAATTAGCAAACGAACAGAGGGTGAGCAAATGAGTGATTTTACATTATATCCAGCAATTGATATGAGAAATGGCAAATGTGTACGACTTGTGCAAGGAGACTATGACCAAGAAACCATTTATGGAGATTCACCGTTAGACATGGCGAGACGGTTTGCAAATGAAGGAGCGAAATGGATACATCTTGTTGATTTAGATGGCGCAAAAGCAGGAAAACGCGTGAATCACGAGCATGTGCTGGCGATTGCTTCCTCATTAGATGTGAATGTCCAAATTGGCGGCGGCATTCGTACAGAAGAAGATGTTGCATTTTATTTAAACAATGGCGTATCGAGAGTCATTCTTGGCAGTTCAGCGGTGTCAAACCCGGTTTTTGTGAAAAAAATGCTGGCGCAATATGGAGAGAAAATCGCCATTGGCATTGATGCACGAAACGGTTTTGTATCGACTGAAGGGTGGCTTGAAACATCGGAAGTGAAGGCGGAGGAACTCGGTAAGGAACTGGCAAAGGAAGGCGCAGAGGTCTTTATTTTCACTGATATTCAAATGGATGGCATGCTGTCTGGTCCAAATGTGGAAAGTACGGTTCGATTAGCAGAAGCAACTGGCAAACAAGTCATTGCCTCAGGTGGTGTCAGTGCAGTGAGTGATCTGCAAAAGCTGTCAGCACAAAAGCAGACAGGTGTGTCTGGTGCAATCATTGGCAAGGCGCTGTACACAAAGCAATTTACTTTAGCAGAAGCGTTTGAAGGGCTTGACAGCATATGATGACAAAACGAATCATTCCATGTCTTGATGTAAAGGAAGGGCGTGTGGTCAAAGGGATCCAATTTCTAGGGTTGAAGGATGCTGGTGATCCGGTCGAATTAGCGCAGATCTATGACGAGGAAGGTGCGGATGAACTCGTCTTTCTTGATATATCTGCCTCTCATGAAGGCCGAAAAACAATGGTGGATGTGGTGAAACAAGTGGCATCCACTCTCGCTATCCCGTTCACGGTGGGCGGTGGGATTAACCACCTTGATGATATGAAGCGTATATTAAGAGCGGGGGCAGACAAGGTGTCTGTGAACACAGCGGCTGTTTTAAGACCGGAGCTAATAACAGAAGGAGCCGACTTTTTTGGTTCACAGTGCATAGTTGTTGCGATTGACGCGAAATACGATGAAGAGAAACAAGCATACATGGTCTATACGCACGGAGGACGCCGTCAAACGGATTTAGAAGTGAGTGACTGGGCGAAAGAAGCCGTGCGAAGAGGAGCAGGCGAGATCTTGCTGACTAGCATGGATGCCGATGGTGAGAAAACGGGCTTTGAGCATCGTTTGACGAGGCTTGTATCAGAAGCAGTCACAGTGCCAGTTATTGCTTCAGGAGGTGCTGGCAATGCGCAGCATATGCTGGAGGCTTTTACAAAAGGTGAAGCTGATGCCGCACTCGCAGCCTCTATTTTCCATTATAAAGAAACTTCCATTCAAGAAGTGAAGACATATTTGAGAGAACACGGGGTGAAGGTAAGATGAAACAGGCAAACGAATTAACCTTTAATGATGCAGGTCTCATTCCTGCCATTGTACAGGATGCTCAAAGCAAGGAAGTTCTTACTTTGGCGTATATGAATCAAGAATCCTATGAAAAAACATTAGAGACAGGGGAAACATGGTTTTTTAGCAGATCGAGAAATGAGCTTTGGCACAAAGGAGCTACATCTGGACACACCCAGCGTGTTACATCTATTCGCTATGACTGTGATCAAGATGCCCTGCTTGTTCTAGTGACACCAAGCGGCCCAGCCTGCCATACAGGCAGCTATAGCTGTTTTTCAGAAGATGGAGTGAAACAGCCAAGGGGAGAACAAGACCGCTTTGCCATTTTAAATGAACTGGAACAGGTCATTGCGAAACGGCAGATGGAAATGCCAGAAGGAGCTTATACGACCTATCTTTTTGAAAAAGGAGTCGACAAAATCCTGAAAAAGGTAGGGGAAGAAGCTTCTGAAGTGATCATTGCGGCGAAGAACCGTGATCAAGAAGAATTGAAATGGGAAACAGCAGATCTCCTGTATCACCTTCTTGTGTTATTACGTGAACAGCAGCTGCCTCTTGATGATGTATTAAAGGTATTGAAAAAGCGCCATCAAGGGGAATGAAAAGCTGGGGGTATCCCCGGCTTTTTGCTTTTAAATGAAAAACAAATCCTTCCTTTCCTTTTGTTCTATGTGACGACTCATGAAGTATGTTATACTACACACGGTACACTGTTCGAAATGGAGGGTATCGGTGAGTAAATACACTTCTCAAAATAATCACACACAAGTCGTCCAGCTATTCCAAGATGGGCATTACTTTTTTCATAAAGGTCTAAAAGCATATAGAGAAAGAAATCTGTCTAGGGCAAGTAAGCTGATACAGCGGGCCATCGTACTTGAGCCTGAAAATGTAGAAATGCTGTCGCAGCTTGCCATTATTTATACTGAAATGGGTCATTACCAACAATCTAATGAACTGCTTGATTTTATCCTTGAACACTTGGATGAGAATATGTCAGAGTGTCACTACTTTAAAGCCAATAATTATGCGAATCTCGGTTTGTTTCAAGAGGCATATAGATGCGCCACTGCTTATGCTGCGCTGGAAGAAGACGGGGAATTTGCAGATGAAAATGACGATCTCCTCGATCTGCTTGATATGAGTGACGATGTTGATGAAGATTTTCCTTATGATCAGGATGATCTGATTGTAAAGCAGGATCAAGCCAACCATTTGCTAGAAAGCGGCAGGCTGGATGAAGCAATCGAGATGCTGGAACAGATGATTGTTGAGTATCCAGAGTTTTGGTCAGCGTATAATAATCTCGCTTTGGCCTATTTTTATTCTGGCCAAATCGATCAGGCAAAAGAAATGTTGAACCGGGTCCTTCATGAAAATCCCGGTAATCTGCATGCCCTTTGTAATCAGCTTGTTTTCTATCATTATGAAAAAGAAGAAGAAAAGGTCAATCTGTTAGCGAAGCAATTAACGCACGTGTATCCAATATTAAGTGAACAGCGTTATAAGCTTGGCGCGACATTTGCCCTTGTTGGAGAATTTGAATGGGCATTTAAATGGCTTTATTCTTTGTATAAAACAGGTTTCCAAGGTGATAGTACGTTTTTATACTGGCTGGCAAGTGCAGCCTATTATACGGGCCACAAAACGCTGGCGCAAACCGTCTGGGATAAGATGGTGGAAGAAGATATTGATGCAGATGAAATCAAGCCGTGGCAAGATAAACCAGAGGAGTCTGAGCCAATGGTTTCAATTGAGGAACGACTCACTGCCTACTATGTTAGCAAACAAAAAGGTGAACGTGACGTCTTGCAATCTGTTCTTGATTCCCGCGCTGCGAAAACGGCCTTTGAACAGCAGTTTATTGAGTTACTTTTATTTGAAGATCAAATGGAAGAACGATCGTTTTCAGAAGATGCGGTCTTCGCAAAACAGGCGGCATCTGCTTTGGAAGAAGCGGTGCAGCCTGATAGCCACATGCCATATTTTTGGTTATTCCATATTATTCAGCAAGCACGCGCTTCAGGCGTAGAGAAGAAAAATGCCATTGCATGGGCAGCAGCTTCTTATTATCTATGGATGAATGAACAAGAAGAATCAGCTGTCAGCAAAAAAGAGATCTCAGCTTCTTTTCAGATCAGCGTTCAAACGCTGTCAAAATATGAGGATATTATTTGTGCGTTCATGGTTTGAATAGGTAAATAGATTCAGATAACAGCAGCATGGCCGAAAAGGTCATGCTTTTTTCTTGGATAAAAAGGTGGGATTTGCTAGGATTTGGCGAAGTATGACAATCTCGACATCTATTTGAAACATAAATGTAATAAAAATATTAGCTCATTTTGTCGATGTGTCATGTATAATGAAACTCGTGGATTAAAACAAAGACATATATTTAAATATTTTACTATACATAATGCAACACCTAGTGATAGAAACAATCTGGTCAACATCTGACTGAATCATCAGGAAGAAAGACACAGGAAGCACAGATTGGTCGCAGAGAATTTGCTGCTTTCTCATGTCGCTTGGGAAATTGTCAAAGGAGGAACTATACGTGAAAAAGTTTATTACTTTCGGTTTAGCTTCGGTGATTGGAGCGAGCGGTTTATTTATTCCATTTACTCATGAAGCAAATGCACAGAACTTTGAACAAAAGAAACAAGAACTAGACAGCAAGCAGTCAGAGGTAAACAAGAATCTTCAAAAGAAAAAAGAAGAGCTTTCAAAGCTTGAGGCAAAACAAGAGGCACTTGCGCTAAAGCTAAAAGAAATTGACGAAAAAGCTTTAAAAACAAGTGATCAAATCGAAGAAAAACAAAAAGAAAACGAAAAAACAAAAAAAGAAATCAAAGCACTGAAAAAAGAAATTGCTGATACAGAAAAACGTATCGAAGAAAGAAACGAATTCTTGAAAAAGCGTGTACGTGCGCTTCAAGAAAGCGGTGGTTCTACGAAATACATAGATGTATTACTAGGAGCAAAAAGCTTTAGCGATTTCATCAGCCGTGCAGGTGCTGTATCTACATTAATCAACGCAGACAGCGAAATCATTAAAGAACAAGAAAGAGACAAAGCAGAATTACAAAAGTCTGAAAACGAATTAAATACAAAGCTTGAAGATGTTCAAAAGACGCTTGCAAAGCTTGAAACACTTCAAACAGACTTAAATAAACAGCTTGATGAGAAAGACAAGCTATTCAAGCAAGTGAAAAAGCAAAAAGGAAGTGCTTCTTCTCAAATCAGCGAGTTAAACACTGAGGCAAACAGCATTGCATCTGAAAAAGACGCAACAATCGCTGCTCAAAAACAAGCTGAAAAAGAAGCAAGAGAAGCTGCTCAAAAAGCAAAAGAAGAAAAAGCACAAAAACAACAGCAGCGTCAAGCTAGTGTTCAAGCAGAAGACAACAGCTCTAATAACGACAGCGGTTCTTCTTCAAATAACAGTGGATCTTCAAATAACAATAGCAGCAGTTCACCAAGCAAAAAGCCATCTTCTGGCGGTGGATCACCTGTCAGCAATAACGTAGGCGGTATCGAAGGTGCAATCAGCACAGGTTCTACGATTGTAGGACAATCTCCATATAAATGGGGCGGCGGCAGATCACAAGCCGATATTGACGCACGTCGTTTTGACTGTTCTTCATTCGTTCGCTGGGCATTTGCTTCAGCAGGCATCAACCTTGGACCAGTTGGCGGTACAACAACAGATACGCTTGTAGGTAAAGGAAGAGCTGTAAGTGCATCTGACATGAAACGCGGAGACCTTGTGTTCTTTGATACGTATAAAGTAAATGGACACGTTGGTATTTACTTAGGAAACGGTACATTCTTGAACGATAATAGCTCTCGCGGTGTTTCAGTTGACTCTATGAGCAACGTTTACTGGAAAAAAGCATTCAATGGCGTTGTAAGAAGAGTCGTTGAATAAATCATTACTTACTATATAACCGTAAACAGGCTTCCTTAAACAGCAGTTTAAGGAAGCTTTTTCTTTTTTTGAAGATATGAGCAAATGATTCGCTTATTACCCGCAGATTTAATAGGATATGGGTAAGGAATAAAAGCTAAGAGTGGAAATGATGCTCTCTGTCATGAATGGAAGCATCACCCAAGGGCATTCTAATAAGAAATGCTAGCAGCAATTGAAGAGGGAGTGACAGTTGTGTCAGAAGAAAAAATCTACGATACGATCATCATTGGAGCGGGTCCTGCCGGAATGACAGCCGCTGTTTATACATCACGGGGAAATCTTTCAACACTGATGATTGAAAGAGGAATTCCAGGCGGCCAAATGGCGAATACGGAAGATGTCGAGAACTATCCGGGCTTTGAAAGCATCTTAGGGCCGGAACTTTCAAATAAAATGTTTGAGCATGCAAAGAAATTCGGTGCCGAGTATGCGTATGGCGATATTAAAGAAATTGTAGATGGTGAAGAGTACAAAATCGTCAAAGCTGGTTCCAAAGAATACAAAGGACGCTCTGTCATTATTGCGGCAGGTGCTGAATACAAAAAAATCGGTGCACCAGGCGAAAAAGAACTTGGCGGCCGCGGCGTATCATACTGCGCGGTATGTGATGGAGCCTTCTTTAAAAACAAAGAGCTTGTCGTGATTGGCGGAGGAGACTCAGCAGTAGAAGAGGGTGTTTACCTCACTCGCTTTGCATCTAAAGTCACTATTGTCCATAGACGCGACAAACTGCGTGCCCAAAGCATCTTACAAGCACGTGCATTTGATAATGAAAAAATCGACTTTATGTGGAACAAAACCGTCAAAGAAATCAATGAAGAGAACGGGAAAGTCGGCAGTGTGACATTAATTGATACCGTGACAGGTGAGGAAGAAGACTTCAAAACAGATGGCGTCTTTATCTACATCGGTATGCTGCCGCTGTCTAAACCATTTGAAAATCTAGGGATTACAAATGCAGAGGGCTACATTGAGACGAACGAAAGAATGGAAACAAAAGTTGAAGGAATCTTCGCAGCTGGTGACATTCGTGAGAAAACCCTTCGTCAAATCGTCACAGCAACAGGTGATGGAAGTATTGCAGCACAGAGTGCACAGCATTATGTAGAAGAGCTTGCTGAAAAGCTAAAAGCAATGAAATAAACAGCTGTCGTAAATCCTTAATATTGCGTCACGGGCTTTTAACTGGAATGTAACACGGGTGAAACAATTATCCGTTATGATGAAACTAGTAATTGACCCCCTTTTATAAGGAATACATGTTTGGCACGGATGTGAATCCGTGTCCTTTTTTTTGCTTAAAATCAGAAATTCACGAGATGTTCACAAATGACGCATGGAGAACCGTTAGATGTTGTAAAATAAAGAATAGAGAAAGTGCCCGTCACCATATTCATACGAAAACCTGTCTGTTTTCAGTGAAGAACGGGCATGTTCATTGTGGGAGTCATGATGAACCTGTATAATAAGAAAAAGACATAAAAGAGTAGGTGACAGCTGATGCAACGAGTAACCAATTGTGTGCTGCATCACGATGATCAAGTTCTCTTGCTGCAAAAGCCAAGACGAGGCTGGTGGGTAGCACCTGGCGGCAAAATGGAGAGCGGAGAATCGGTCAAGGATTCAGTCGTTCGAGAATTTAGAGAAGAAACAGGCATTTATATTTTAAATCCGCAGCTAAAAGGCGTGTTTACCTTTATCATAAAAGAAGGCGATCAAATCGTTCAAGAGTGGATGATGTTCACCTTTATGGCAGATTCCTTTACAGGAAAAAACGTATCAGAGTCGGAGGAAGGCATTTTAAAATGGCATGATGTAAAAGATGTGCCTAGCTTGCCGATGGCTCCAGGAGATTCCCATATTCTTGACTTCATGTTGAAAGGGAAAGGACTTCTCCACGGCACTTTTACGTATACACCAGATTTTGAGCTGATTGCTTATCGATTAGATCCTCAAGGAGACTAATAAATGAACCGTTTTCATAAAGAAGGAGAGGGAGCAGGCATGAATACGCACAAACAAGATGATATTCAGCTTGTGATTATTACAGGAATGTCAGGTGCGGGGAAAACCGTTGCCATCCAAAGCTTTGAAGACTTAGGTTACTTTTGTGTGGATAACTTACCGCCATCACTTTTACCGAAGTTTCTAGAGCTCATGAAGGAATCCAATTCAAAGATGAGCAAGGTGGCCCTTGTGATGGATTTGCGCGGACGCGAATTCTTTGATAGCTTAATTGCTGCCTTAGATGAGATGAGTGATATCGGCTGGATCACACCAAGGATTCTATTTTTAGATGCAAACGATAAGGTGCTTGTCTCAAGATATAAAGAAACGAGACGTTCTCATCCCCTTGCGACAACAGGTTTGCCGCTCGAAGGAATTGAGATGGAACGCGATCTGTTAGAAGAGTTAAAAGGCCGGGCTCAAATGATTTTTGATACATCGGATTTAAAACCCAAACAGCTTCGAGAAAAAATTGTCGCACACTTTGCCACGAGCCAAGGGCAGGTGTTTACAGTGAATGTGATGTCCTTCGGTTTTAAATACGGTCTGCCGATTGATGCTGATCTTGTATTTGATGTGAGATTTCTGCCGAATCCTTACTATATTGAGAGCATGCGTCCACAGACCGGAAATGATGAAGAAGTACGCTCCTATGTCATGAAGTGGAGTGAAACGCAAAAGTTCACAGAGAAATTAATCGACCTTCTCAGCTTTATGCTACCGTCCTATAAACGAGAAGGAAAAAGCCAACTTGTTATTGCCATTGGCTGTACAGGTGGACAGCATCGATCTGTGACGCTAGCGAACTATTTAGCAGAGCATTTCAAAAATGATTACTATACACATGTCACTCACCGGGACATTGAAAAGAGAAGCAGAAAATAGATGACGACACTACCAAAGGTGGTCATTCTTGGCGGAGGCACTGGCTTATCTGTTTTACTTAGAGGATTAAAGACAAAGCCAGTGGACATTACCGCCATTGTGACGGTAGCTGATGATGGAGGCAGCTCAGGCAGACTGCGGCATGATTTGAATATTCCGCCTCCAGGCGATATTCGGAATGTCCTTGCAGCTCTCTCTGATGTTGAACCGCTTGTAGAAGACTTATTTCAGCACCGTTTTAATAAAGGGAATGACTTAACAGGCCACTCTCTCGGCAATCTCATTCTTGCGGCTATGACGAATATAACCGGTGATTTTTTTCATGCCGTCACAGAAATGAGCAAGGTCTTAAATGTGAGAGGAAAAGTATTGCCAGCAGCGAATTCAAGTGTTGTTCTTCATGCGGAATTAGAAAACGGGCAAGTGGTAACGGGAGAATCAAAAATCCCAACCTATGGTGAGCGAATTAAACGAGTGTTTCTCACACCCGATACGATTGAGCCGCTCCCAGAATCGATTCAAGTCATTCGTGAAGCCGACTTGATCGTCCTTGGACCTGGCAGCTTGTATACAAGTATCTTGCCAAACTTGCTTGTACCGCATATTGGCGAAGAAGTCATTCGTTCTAAGGCGAAAAAAGTCTATATTTGCAATGTCATGACACAGCCAGGGGAAACGCTTTCCTACAGTGCAGCTGATCATGTGCAGGCATTAAACGATCATATGGACCGACCATTTATCGATACGATATTTGTGAACAATAAAGAAATTCCAGAAGAAATCAAAGCAAAATATGCAGAAGAACAGGCGCAGCCTGTACAATTCGACACAGATGTACTCAAAGCCATGGGACTAGAAGTCATCCCTGGGGAAATCATTACATATGACCAGCATGTGATTCGTCATGATACGCTGAAAGTAGCCGCGCTGCTTGTCGATCTGCTGCATCAGAAAAAATAGGAATGGGGGTGGCAAGGATGTCATTTGCATCCGAAACAAAAAAAGAGCTGACTAATCTGGAAGTGAAGGACTGCTGCACAAAAGCAGAGCTTTCTGCCCTCATCCGTATGAACGGTTCATTATCTTTTTCTAATCGAAAATTGATTTTAGATATACAGACAGAGAACGCAGCCATTGCAAGACGTATTTATACCCTTTTGAAAAAGAAATACGATGTGACTGTCGAGCTGCTCGTTCGTAAAAAAATGAGATTAAAAAAGAATAATGTGTATATTGTCAGACTGGTAGAACGAGCGAAAACCATTTTAGAGGACCTAAAGATATTAGGTGAACAATTTGTATTTGAACGCAACATTTCAGAAGAACTTGTGAAGAAAAGATGCTGCAAGCGTTCCTATATGAGAGGTGCTTTTTTAGCAGGAGGTTCTGTGAATAATCCAGAAACCTCTTCGTATCACCTTGAGATTTTTTCACTATACAAAGAACATAATGATGCCCTATGTGAGCTCATGAATCAATTCCATCTTAACAGTAAAACACTTGAACGCAAAAAAGGCTTTATCACATACATGAAGGAAGCGGAGAAAATTACGGAATTCTTAAGTGTTGTGGGTGCTCATAACTCATTGCTTCGTTTTGAAGACGTGCGCATCGTCCGAGATATGAGGAATTCAGTGAACCGGCTCGTCAATTGTGAAACAGCAAACTTGAATAAAACGATCGGTGCCTCACTGCGCCAGGTTGAAAATATTCAATTCATTGACGAAAAGATTGGACTAGACGCCCTGCCAGATAAGCTGCGTGAAATTGCGCAACTGCGTATTGACTACCAAGAAGTCACATTAAAGGAACTTGGCGAAATGGTGGAAAGCGGCAAGATCAGCAAATCAGGCATTAATCACCGTTTAAGAAAGCTAGATCAAATTGCAGAACAATTAAGAAACGGACAAGCTGTTACACTCAAATAGGGAAATAAAAAAGGGAGGCAGATCATATGGTGGAAAAAACGGTCACAATTCAGCTGAAAACGGGTTTGCAGGCACGTCCGGCTGCTTTGTTCGTTCAAGAAGCCAATCGTTTTGGTGCTGATATTTTTCTAGAGAAAGATGGGAAAAAGGTCAATGCGAAGAGTATTATGGGACTGATGAGTCTTGCGATCAGCTCTGGGGTCACCGTCAAACTAATAGCTGATGGAGCAGATGAACAAGAAGCCATCGATGCGTTAACGGATTTTATCAATCAAGAAAACTGAGTCTCTTTCAAGGGCTCAGTTTTTTTAGGAGGGAAAGTTGTGATTCAATCAGCCTTTTTACAGAAAATTGGATACGAAGCCGCGTCCATTACGTTTGATCAATTACCGGATTTACTAAGGAAGATGGCTTATACCTTTCCTTTTGAAAATAGATCTGTGGTGGATAAACACGCCTATGCTTTGGATCAAGAAGGTTTGAAGCATCATCTTCTGGAAGGCAGCAGAGGTGGGCTTTGCTATGACCTCAATCCGCTCTTATATTATGTCTTAAAAGAGGCAGGTCTCGCCGTAAAGCTCGTTCAAGGGACCGTATATAACAAAGAAGCAGAGAAGTGGGCACTGGATGGGACGCATGTAGCCATCGTCCTTCAACATCACCATGAGCGCTACCTCATTGATGCAGGATTTGGTGTGAATTTACCCCTTCAGCCCGTCCCTTTTACAGGTGAATGGGTGGAAGCACAGTCCCTTCGTTTTCGCGTGAACGCAGAGGAAACAGAAAAAGGAACCCATCTACTCCAATTGGATAGGGGAGCAGGTGCTGAAACAGGTTATGCTTTCACATTAAAAGAAGTCGGTGAAGATACACTTGTGCAATTGCGGCATGAGATTTATGAAAATGAAGCCTCTCCTTTTAACAAAAGGCTGCTTGCATCCAAACTGACACCAACAGGTCGTGTGATCGTGACAGAGGATCATGTCACGATACATGAACAGGACGAAGTATCGAAGAAACCACTCTCACAACCGTTTGAAGAGTACGTACAAAAACTGCTTCCGTAAACAGTATGAAAAAAGACAGCCCTTTTGACTTAGGGCTGTCTTTTTCATTGATTAACGAATCCTCGTAAATGTCGCATAGTGATCGGTTGTTTTATAAATGAGCCAGTCACTTGAGTATACTAGGCGGTCAGCATTACGGAAACCGGAGACGTAGTTGATGTCGGCTTCACGCCATGTACGGCCACTAGCGGATGGAAGGCGTCCCTCCCGATTAGAGAATACGTCTCCACCGATGCTTTTGCCCGGCGCGACTTCAGCTAAATTTCCTTTTGATGCCACCCATCCGAGGGCGCTCGCTTGTGATTTGGTGATGTAATTATCAGGTAGTCGTTTATAGCGGATTAAGTAATCTGCTACACCATCAAAGGTATTAATGACGGCAAGGGTACGAAGGTCTGGTGCAAGCTGTACGGAAGCAGTCTCATTTGTGGCTGTTGGTGTAAGTGGTGTTTCTGCATGGACTTGCTGCGGGATAAATCCAGAAAACAGAATGGCAGCAATCAGAGCGAACAGAGTAAAAATCGAACTTATTTTTTTCATCTTGATCCTCCTCAAAAGGAAATGGGATGCCGTCCTCTTGATGCTTGTCTACCTCATATTATAGCACCGGCATATGAAGAGAATGTAAAGAATCAGGAGATTGGAAAAAATGAGGCTTTTTGACCTACTGTCTCTAGATGACGTAAACAAAAAGACGCAGTTCCCTGCGCCTTTTTTCAATTAAGATGAGGCAAGCTCCTTCACAATATCAACAGGGGCTTTGCCATCAATTCCATGAAGTACATTATGAATGGCTCGTTTCAGCATAAGGTCTCTTGTCGTTTCAGTAGCGGAACCGATATGCGGGGCAAGCGTGACATTGTCCATCTCCTTGAAAGGATGATCTTCCTGAAGCGGTTCTTGCTCATACACATCCAGACCAGCTCCTTTAATCCACCCTTCCTGCAGTGCTTGAATGAGACTTTTCTCATCGACGGTTTTTCCGCGGGAGATGTTCACGAATAAAGCTGTCGGCTTCATTAATTTCAATTCCCGCTCTCCTATCATATGGTACGTCTCATCCGTCAGTGGTGTGATTAACACAATGATATCAGCTTGCTTCAGCAAGTCATCCAGTGCGCAATATACAGCGCCATATGCCGATTCGGCTTTCTCGTTCCGGCTCCGGTTGTGATAGAGGACGTTCATATCAAAACCATGAGCGGCTCGTTTGGCTACTTGCTCACCGATTCGTCCCATCCCAATGATCCCAAGCGTTTGATGATGGACATCAATGCCGAATATGTCTTCTTCTTGAACAAATTTTGTCCATTTTCCCTCGCGGATAAAACGATCAAGCTCGGCAATTCTCCTCGCAGAAGAGAGAATGAGAGAAAAGGCAAGATCAGCAACGGTATGATCGAGTGTATAAGGCGTGTGCGTACCAATCACGCCTCTTTGTCTCATGGCTTCTAGATCAAAATTGTCATAGCCGACTGAATTATTGCTCACCACCTTGAGTTGGGGTGCATGATCTAATAAATCTTGATCAATTTTCGTACCAGATGTTAAAAGGCCATCAGCCTTCTGCAGCTTCTCAAATAATAGATCTCTTGGGATCGGGTCCTTTGACTGCCATACCTCGTATGTACAATGTTCCTTTAGCATGTCTTCAAAAGCGGCAGGTAAGGGTTTGGCGACAAAAATATGTGGTTTCATCATCAACTCGCTCCTTTCACATGGTCATCTTTCTCTTTTTATTATAAAGCAACCATTTTGGCAGTACACGTTTGAATATGAGCTACTCAATATTTAATATACTGAAATAACGGAAAAGGAGAGATTTTTATAGTGAAAGAGTAAATGACATGGCCCTCTGATGTCTTTTTACGATGTAGAAAAACGAGTGATTAGTAGATGAGTCATAGAAAAACGCTAGATGTTTCGAGAGATAATCTGACAAATTGGAAAAAAGATCGAGACTTTTTGATAGAAAATTTATTATATTTGCAGTGTATTAAACGGGATGGTCATTTTCTACTAAACCATTTCATCGTCTTTTGTTGAAATGAAAGCCATTGTTTGAAAGCAAAAGCCGCCTCTCCCCTGTGCTGAAGCGGAACAAAGAGCAAAATAGAGAAAATGCTTACATATTCTCTCATCGTTTTCTCATTTTTTTCTTTTTTTTCTATCATTTTTCTTCTCTATGCTTGAGAACACACAAGGGAAAAGGAGGCCAGGTAAGGTGTTACAATCACTTAAAAAAGATAGGAGATGACAGGATGGGATCAACATTAGAACAGATTCTTCAGCACAATGAAGACTTTGTGAAAGAGAGACAGTATGAGCCTTTCAAGGCGGGAAAATTTCCTGAGAAGAAATTGGTTATATTAACTTGCATGGACACACGCCTGTTGGAATTATTACCCCAATCCATGGGGCTTCGTAACGGTGATGCGAAGATCATTAAAAATGCAGGAGCCATCGTCACACATCTATTTGGCAGTGTCATGCGGAGTATTTTACTAGCCATTTATGAGCTGAAAGCAGAGGAAGTATGCATTGTCGGACATCATGAATGCGGAATGGCAGGCCTTGCGGCAGACCCTTTACTTGAAAAGGCAAAAGCACGGGGAATTGAGGAAAAGTGTTTGAGCATTGTGAAAAGCGCAGGTGTCGATTTAAAGGGCTGGCTGACAGGCTTTGATTCAGTGGAAGAGAGCGTAACTCAAAGTGTGAAATTAGTCAAAGAGCACCCGCTCATGCCAAGTGATGTAGCTGTTCATGGACTAGTGATTCATCCGGCAACAGGAAAGCTGGATGTCGTTATAAAAGATAAACAGATCGACCCGCAATATACCTAAATCATCTACACATACTTGAAGGAGGCCAACACATACCATGCGTTTTTATGGAAGATTTGAAGGTTATGATTCATCAAAGTTTAGACGCGATTTAATCGCTGGGCTTGTCGTGGGCGTTGTGGCAATTCCTTTAGGCATGGCTTTTGCCATTGCATCTGGTGTCGGACCAGAATATGGATTATACACAGTCATCGTTGCCGGCATTTTGATTTCATTGTTTGGTGGTTCAAAGTATCAGATCGGCGGACCGACCGGGGCATTTGTTCCAATTTTATTCGGGATCGTCAGCCAGTACGGTATCGAAAACTTACTCATTGCTGGTTTTATGGCAGGCTGTATGCTTGTATTATTCGGAATATTCAAACTAGGAAAGCTCATGAAATTTATTCCTCGTCCGGTTATCATCGGCTTTACTGCTGGCATTGCTGTCATTATTTTTTCAGGACAGATTGCCAACTTCCTCGGATTAAAGGGGGTTGAAAAGCATGAAAGCTTTTTCCTCAATATGAGAGAGATCGTGGTCCATCTCGGTACCGCAAACAGTCTCGCCATTCTCACAGCGATTGTTGGGCTCATCGTGATTTTGGCGGCGCAAAAATACATTCCCAAAATACCTGGTGCTCTATTAGGTCTACTCGTTTCAACATTTATAGCTGTTCTCTTTTTTCAAGGACAAGTTGAAACCATCGGCTCTGCATATGGCGAAATCCCTCGTCAGCTGCCAACTTTCGCTTTTCCTGAATTGACGATTGAAAAAATGATTTATTTGCTGCCGCCGGCTATTGTCATTGCACTTTTGGGCGGCGTGGAGTCCATCTTGTCCGCGATGGTTGCTGATAATATGAAAGGCTCAAAGCATGACAGCAACAAGGAGCTTGTCGGGCAAGGAATTGCCAATATGGCGGCACCGCTTTTCGGAGGGATCCCAGCGACTGGAGCGATTGCTCGTACGGCAACAAACATTAAAAATGGTGGAGCAAGCCCCATTTCAGGAGTCGTGCATGGTGTCGTCGTCTTGCTCATCTTAATGTTATTTGCACCATATGCATCGATGATTCCGCTTGCTGCCATGGCACCGATTTTGATGTTTGTGGCGTGGAATATGAGTGAGAAAAAAGAGTTTATCAATATTGTCAAAGTCAAAAATGCGGATTCCCTTGTGCTTGTCGTGACCTTCCTGCTAACGGTCATCGGTGATTTGATTATTGGGGTGACTGCAGGTCTCACTTTAGCGTTTATCGCCTTTATCAAAAAAATGAGCCAGACAACAAATATCCACACAAATGTCGCTGTTCCTCAAATCGAAACGGCGGCTGCCTTAGAAAGGGAGACCGATCAGAAAGGGATTAGTATGTATTCGATTGAAGGGCCACTCTTTTTCGGTACAACCGATTCATTGGAAAATTCGATTTTGGATCATGTTCAGACAAAGCCGAAAACACTCATTTTGCTTATGAACAAAGTGAATTATATGGACACCTCAGCAGAAGCGGTTCTGATGAACATTTCCAATCGATTAAAGCATCACAATGGAAAATTGATGATTGTAGGGCTTCAATCACAGCCAAAAGAGCTTTTGCATCGTACCGGTCTTTTCCATCACATTGGAAAGCAGCATTTCTTTGAACGAACGGATGATATTTCACCACAGCAGCTATAAAAGGGTAAAAAAAGCACGTGACATGTCGGTCACGTGCTTTTTACCTGCTCTTTTTCACTAGAAAACCGTTGTGTGAGTTTCTGTTGATGGGAAGAGAAGACCTCTTCTACTGTTACATCATAGAGATCAGCTAGAACAAGTAGATTTCCTAAGACATCTCCCATTTCTTCAATAAGGTCCTTTCTTAACGCGGCGTCCTCCTGTGTTTTCTCATCAGGTCGATCGCGTCCAATTTCGACTGCCCTGACTGCACGAGCGAGTTCTCCTGTTTCTTCCATCAGGAAACCTAACCTGATAAACGGCCCGTATTCTGTCCAATTTCTCATTTTGTAGAAATCTTTGATCCATTTTTCCATTTCAGTTGTTTGCATTCTCTTTATACAGCTCCTTATATGGTGTTCACCTTCTGATTTTACACTATATATAGATGGAGCGGCTGTTTCTTTACAATGAATTATAGTAGAATGAGTGGGTGAAGAAATCATAGAGAGAGATGGAGCTGTTTTGATGAAAACGATTTGTGTGTTTGCTGGTTCGAATCCAGGTGTGAATGACATCTACAAACAAAAAGCTGTCGAGTTAGGGGCTTATATGGCAGAGCAAGGGATCCGTCTTGTATACGGTGGCTCACGAATTGGCTTAATGGGCGCTATAGCGGATGAGGTATTAAAAAACGGCGGGCAAGTGATCGGAGTCATGCCAAAAGGGCTTTTTAGAGGAGAGGTTGTGCATCAAGAGCTCACTGAACTCATTGAAGTCAAAGGAATGCATGAACGAAAAGCGAAAATGAGCGAGCTGGCCGATGGGTTTATTGCCATGCCAGGTGGTTTTGGTACATATGAAGAATTATTTGAGGTGCTATGCTGGGCGCAAATTGGCATCCATCAAAAGCCAATCGGATTGTATCAAGTGAATCAGTATTTCAAACCGCTCCTCGACATGGTGACGTTCAGTGTACAGGAAGGTTTTTCGAATGAATCACACCTTCAATTGCTGCATGCCTCTGGAGAACCAGAAGAATTGATTTCACAGATGGCTTCCTATCAAATGCCGTCTCTTCAGCAGAAATGGACGGAGCTGTCTTAAAACAGATGCATAACAAAAAACCGCCTGTTCAAAGAGCAGACGGTTTGTTTTGTGATTATTTTTGTTCTTCTGAATTACGGGTCAAGACTTTGTCAATGAGTCCGTATTGAAGTGCTTCTTCCGCTGTTTTGAAGTTGTCACGATCTGTATCGCGCTCAATGACTTCAATTGGCTGACCAGTACGTTCAGCAAGTACTTGGTTCAGTTTATCGCGTAAAGAAAGGATTCGTTTTGCCGCAATTTCAATTTCTGTTGCTTGACCTTGCGCACCACCTAGTGGTTGGTGAATCATCACTTCACTATTTGGAAGGGCATAACGCTTACCTTTTTCACCAGCAGCAAGCAGGAACGCACCCATAGATGCAGCCATACCAATACAAATAGTTGATACCTTTGGTTTAATAAATTGCATCGTATCGTAAATGGCCATACCAGCTGTGATCGAACCGCCAGGGCTGTTAATGTAGATAGAAATATCTTTTTCTGGATCCTCGGCTTCTAAGAAGAGAAGCTGTGATACGATGGAGTTGGCAACATTGTCATCGATCGCAGAACCAAGCATGATAATACGGTCTTTTAAAAGACGAGAATAAATGTCGTAAGCTCTTTCCCCACGATTTGTTTGCTCAATGACTGTAGGTATTAAATTCATAATGTTCCTCCTTCAACTTTTAGGTAAGTATGTAATTCAATGATACATTTTTGGTCAATAAAGGTCAAACAAAACGCTGACCTAAAATCAAATACCCCTATCCATTTTCCCCAAAACTCTTCCACTTCAAACCATCATATGAGTATATGTATGGGAATGAAGAAAATGCATCGACAGGGATAGCGATTAATCATTGCTTTCTTGCAGCATTTCCCTTATAATTTGATATGCTGACGTTCAAAAAACATATCGTGCGCTCGTAGCTCAGTTGGATAGAGCGGTGGTTTCCGGTACCACGTCTGCCGGGGGTTCGAATCCCTCCGAGCGCGTCTATAGTATCCGATGGATCATTTATGAAAGAACTTGAAAACCCTTTGAAATAAAGGGTTTTTTTGTTTTTTTATGAGTGGTATTGTGTGAGTGAATTGAGAGAAACTTCACTATTTATTAGAGAGTTCATTTTGTATCGAAAAACACAGATTAATATTGTTAAAAAGACAAATTTTCTTGATGATAGGTAATCAAGTAAACTTAATCTATTATTGGAGTATAAAGTCAGTTCATCAATATTCTAAAAGCTTGTTCAACGAAAAGGGCAAAATTCATTCATAAGGAGGCACTAATGAATTGTGAAAGTGTTTTACATCAAATTGAAGTAGCTGTTAAAACATTGATAAAAATAGTAAGTCAATTAGAAGAAGCTGATTTACAAAAAAGACCAACACCTCATAAGCAGTCTATCGGAGAGTTGCTGGAACACATTGCGATCATTTGTGAAGCTGACTGGCGTATTGCAAATGAGGCGACCCAAGAAGAGATGGAAACATTTTATGCTAATGTATCATATAAAACTGTAAAGTCGATAGAAAAAGGCTTAATGACTAATTTCCATTCATTAAAAAATAATTATATGAAATTATCGGACACAGAACTACTGTCTCGTACCACTTCCTATTGGGGTGTGACATATACAAGGTATGAATGGTTGTTAGAGATATTAGCACATGTTTATCATCATAGGGGACAATTACATGCTATGCTTGTTCACTGTTACAATCAAGACCCCAAAATTTTAATGTTTGAATGATGTTTTTCGACTAAAGGGTGTTTTTTTGTAAGAAGCACCGAATCCTGATATCACAGGCAGTGGTGTATGGAAGAAAAATAAAGCAGTAAAACAAGGACATGTTCTAACCTATTCAATCAAAGAATTTATCTATGCTGATCCAATCTCAATTGAAAAACAGTCTGCTGCGTTTAAACAAATGCTGCTCAAAAATTAATAGAAAAAAGACAAAGCACTTAAAAAGGAGGCTTTGTCTTTTTTTCTGCTATCCTCTTAAAAATACTAGCCCTAAGACTCATTTATCCCCTTTTCAGGCGTATTTGTTGAGCCCGATCACTGTATAAGATTAACATGGAAGGGAATTGACAATAAGGAGGGGATTCTTGTGGCGAAGGTTTTAATGATTACGTTCCCAGCTGAAGGACATGTGAACCCAATGTTAGGGATGATTAGAGCATTTGTTGATCGAGGTGATGAAGTGCATGTGGTCACAACTGAACATTATCAAAAACGGATCAAACGCTTAGGCGCTCACATACATATACATCCAGATTATATTCGGACATTAAGTGTGGAGGAAGACGATTTGGAGTCCATGCAGCCATTTTTTCATGCCATGCTACAAACGTCATTAGACATTTTAGAAGTGGTGGAAACTCTTTCTCAACAGCATTCATTTGATTTGGTCTATTTTGATATGTTTGGAGCAGGTGAGCTTGTGCGGGATTACTTACAGATTCCAGGCATCGGTTCGAATCCTTCTTTTGTGCTGCAGGAGGCGCATTTTGATACACCTCTATACAGAAAAGATGAGAAGGCGGCTCATCTGTTAGAAGAAATACATGAACGTTTTGGCGTTCAGCCAAAGCATTTGATGCAATTCATGAAAAACCGCGGAGAACTGAATATGGTGTATACAAGTGAATATTTTCAGCCGTCTGTTGATGCATTGGATGATTCGTTTGTTTTCATTGGACCGAGTTTTCTAAAACGTGCTGACCAGCACGATTTCCCTTTAGAAGCGCTTGAGCGGGAGAAGGTTGTCTTTATTTCAATGGGAACGGTTCTTGGAGATACTGAAGCATTCTTTAATATGTGTATTGATGCCTTTGCCGACTTTGATGGAAAAGTGATTCTCGCAACTGGTGAAAAAATCGACATGTCTCTCCTAAAAGAAGCGCCATCTCATTTTCTCATCGAGCCTTATGTGCCGCAGCTTGAAGTCCTTGAACTGACAGATGTGTTTGTGACCCACGGCGGGATGAACAGTGTCAATGAAGGTATTCATTATCATGTTCCAATGGTTGTCATCCCGGTTGACAAAGATCAGCCGATGGTGGCAAAAAGACTGACGGATCTCTCTGCTGCTCGTGCACTCGATAAAGACCAACTGACAGCAAGGCAGTTGAGAGATACTGTAGAGAGTGTACTCGGAAGTGACACCTACCGTGCTGGGATTGAAAAGATTGAAGAAAGTTTTCAAACAGCAGGTGGAACAGAAAAAGCATTACGTGTCATTGATCAGTTTATGCAAGCGAAACAGATGCAATAGGTAAGGTGTTTACCCAAGTTGGCCAGCCTGTCTTAATAGGAAACCTACTTGACAAAAAATAACCAATCTTTTATCGTATACGTAATAAACGACGGAAGGGTGACCCAATGCAATGAAGTACTAATCCTATGACCTGTAAGCAAAATGAAAGAACGAAGGCAGTGAGCAAACGATATGTGTTGCTATGTTTGCTGCGTTTTCATTTTTTAGCTTCGGAATAGGATGGTACAGCTTGGGAATCAAAGATTGAAGTGATGGATACGGGGGATATGTGTGCTCATTTGATGAACCGCATGTCATTCTGTATCGATACGCTTATTTTTGTACACCATTTTGCCTCCTATTCTGAGAATGGGAGGCTTTTTCATGTCTCCTGATACGAAAGGAGAGGGTTGGATGTTACTGAGAGCCCACCAATTAAAAGTATTTCGAAAGGATCGTTTGTTATTTGATATAGAGGAGCTTGCCATTCATCAAGGGGACCGAATCGGCCTTGTAGGGACAAATGGCAGTGGGAAAACGACATTGCTCCATGTACTAGCGGGGAGGGAAAAACCAGACAGCGGCACATTTGCACACACTACAACTTGTACGCTGCTTCCTCAACTAAAGACAGGAGATGGCAGACAAAGTGGCGGAGAGATGACACAAGCTTATATTGAAAGAGCTTTAAGCCGGCCTTCTGCCCTTTTATTAGCCGATGAACCCACGACTCATTTAGATACGGAGCATATTGAGTGGCTAGAAGAAAAGCTTCGTCATCATCAAGGTGCTCTGATTGTCGTCTCGCATGACCGTGCTTTTTTAGATGCGTTATGTACAGACATTTGGGAATTGGAAGATGGGAAGCTCAAACTATACAAAGGCAACTACAGCGATTTTGCCCGGCAAAAAGAACTCGAACATCGCCAGCACGTGGAGGCGTACGAGGTGTATACCCAAAAGAAAAAACAGTTAGAACATGCACTGCAAAAGAAAATGAAAAAAGCCGACAAAGCGACAAAGCCATCTCCAAAGCTGAAATCCTCGGGGCCTAAAATTGCGAAGCCTTATTATGCAAACAAGCAAAAAAAGCTTCAAAAAACAGCCAAATCTATTGAAACAAGAATGGAGAAATTAGAAAAGGTGGAGAAGGTAAAGGAAGTCCAGCCTCTTCAAATGACGCAGCACACCATGAAGGAAGTGGCAAGCCGCTCCATTTTTCGTGTCGAACATGTAGATGGCATGGCAGGAGATAAAGTCCTTTGGAAAAAGGCGAATGTTGAAGTGAGAGGCGGAGACAAAGTCGCGATCATTGGGAAGAATGGGAGCGGTAAAACGACATTTCTCCGAATGCTTGTAAACGGACATCCTGGGATTTTTCGTTCAGAAGCCGTGAAGATTGGTTATTTCAGCCAAGATCTTTCAGGACTGAATCTAGATGAATCGATCTTACAAAATGCACTGGAACAGGCGATTCAAGATGAGACGATCGTTCGCACCGTTTTAGCGAGACTTGGGTTTCGGGGAGACGATGTGTATAAGCTGACGAACGTATTAAGCGGCGGGGAACGGGTGAAGACGATGCTTGCAAAGTTGCTCGTCAGTGATGCCAATGTTCTGATGCTTGATGAACCGACGAACTTTTTAGACCTTGCGGCAGTAGAAGCGCTTGAAGGACTTTTAAAAGATTACCCGGGCACGATTGTGTTTGTCTCCCACGACAGGAGGCTCATTGAGCAGGTGGCTACTCGTATTCTTCATGTGCACGAGGGTACCATTGAACGCTTTGATGGCACCTATGAAGAATATAAACAAAAGGAAGAAAAGCCAGCTGCTACAAAGAAAGAAGAAGAGCTCTTGCTGATTGATATGCAGCTGTCTGAAGTGCTCAGTCGTTTAAGCATCGAGCCTTCTCATGAGCTTGAAGAGACGTTTCAAGCATTGTTAAAAAGAAAGAAGTTGTTAGAGTCATAAAAAAAAAGCCCCTGTGTTTACTGCACAGGGGTCTGTTCGTTTCGTTCTTTTTTCAATTGTTCAAGTTCGCTGACTGTGACAAGCTGGTAGCCTTGTTTGGTGAGTTCATGTATGATCTTCACTGCTGCTCGAGCAGAGCTGTCATAAATATCGTGCATGAGTACGGTTTTGCCATCTGCTGCATGTGAGAGAACATGGTTTGTGATCTGCTGGCTGTTGCGAATTTTCCAGTCTTCAGGATCGACATCCCACAATGAAACGTTCATGCCAACCGCTTGATTGATGTCAGGATTTGTTCCTCCATATGGCGGTCTAAAGTGCGTAGGAGTATAACCGCTGGCCTTTTCAATCAGCTTCTGCGTGTCTTTTACTTGTTTGACCGCTTCTTTTAGAGGGAGTCTCGTTAATAAAGGATGGTTATATGAATGGTTTCCGATCTCATTTCCGCCCTTTAAAATGTCGGCAAGCATTCCAGGATAATACTGAACCCTGCTTCCTAATACGAAAAAGGTGGCGTGTCCTTTATTTTCCTTCAGCGCTGCTAAAATGGTTGACGTTGTGGCTGGGTTTGGACCATCATCAAATGTGAGTGCGATGGCTTTTTTATTCGGATCAAGCTTTGGCTTTTGCGGCAGCTTGACCGCTTTTCTTTTTGGATTCGGTTCTTTGATTTCATTCTGATTTTTGGTCTTATTCATATATTCCGGCTTCAAGATATCTTTTAGCAACGTCTTTTTGATCGCCAGCGTTTGCGGACCTAAGTCCTTTGCGGCTACTTGAGAAGCTGGGAAATAGAACTCTATATATTTCTCTTTTAAGGCGAATTGACTGAAGTTTTGATCAGTAGGGGCTGTTCCTTTTTGAAGGAGTGATAGATCCTTAGATAAGGTTTTATCTTTTTTAAGCTCCGTGTATGTAATATAGGATAATTTTTTCAAATAGTCCTTTTTTGGTTGAAATAAATCTTTTGTGTCAAGAAAGTCTTTTTTCTGAAAATCGAAATTGATTGTGACGTGATGAGTGGTCCCATTTTGCTGACCTGTATACGTGTAGGTCGTAAAATAAATGGCCGCAGATTGTTTTGCATAGTGCACCATGTCATAGTCAATATTCAGTTCAAACCGTTTGTTTTCATCAATGTCCTTTGCTTCACTAAATGTCTTTTTGAAATGCTCTAATGCTGAATTCGCAAAGCTTTGAATCTTGTCATCTAGCTTTTTTTGATGAAAAAGTGGATAGTTCACCGCATATCTCATAAACTTCCCGTCATTTACAAGAGTGACAATTTCAACATTTTTATAATTCGTATCCTGCTTCACATTTTTCTTCTCTGTACCGCTTGCTTGCTGATTTTGAAAGAATGCAACTGCTCCAATGACGATGGCAAGCGCAAATAGGATGATACTCCATTTTCCCTTTACTGACACAACTTTCAATTCTCCTCTCATGACGGGTCATTCTTTATTCCTTTGACATCTGTTTGTAATATTTTTATAACATTTGACTTACTTTTGTAATTTTAGGGGATTTTCATGCGGAATGTCAACTATTTTCCTATTAAAATACTGTAAAAATTGATAGGTCTTTCAGAACGAGAAAAAGCAGAAGAAAAGAATTCTCTTATTTGCCGTCTACACATACCTTCAATAATTAAAAAAATGAGCCGTACATTGATTTTTCAGAGGCTGACGGCTATAATTTTGATGATTATGATTCTCATTTTCAAACTGACTTTTAATGAAGAAAAGGATGACACCGATTTTGCCGGATAAGCGAACATCTCAACAAAAACGATCATCACCTATTTTGTTCTTTTTATTGTTTTTTCTCGCTGTCATTGGTTTATTGGCAGCTATGTTTTTGGCTGTTTCATACGGTGCAAAGTCATTGTCTTTGCAAACGGTCTGGACAGCTGTGTTTGACTATCAGTCGCATGTGACAGAGCAGCAGATCATTCATGAATTAAGGCTTCCTCGTGTGCTAGGAGCTGCGCTTGTTGGAGCGGCGTTTGCTGTGGCAGGTGCGCTCATGCAAGGCATTACAAGAAATCCGCTGGCAGATGCGGGGATATTAGGCATTAACGGCGGTGCGATGTTTGTAGTCGCTCTCTGTTTTGCTTTTTTTCCAGGAATGCCTTATTCGGCATTGATGTTATTTTCTTTTTTTGGTGCCGTTCTCAGTACACTGCTGATCTTTGCCATTGGGGCGGCTGGCGGCGTGCTGACTCCACTTCGGCTCACTGTAGCTGGAGCTGTTGTTGCCGCATTGCTGCATGCGCTAAGCTCAGGTATCGCCATTTACTTTGATCTCAGTCAGGATCTGGCTTTTTGGTATGCAGGGGGTGTGGCAGGTGTCAAATGGCCGCAGCTGATGATCCTTGCTCCAGTCATTCTCATTGTCATCGTTTGGGCGATGTTATTAGGACGATCCCTCTCGTTATTATCACTTGGTGAAGATGTAGCTGCGAATTTAGGGGTGAAAACCCGGCAAGTGCGAATACTAGGTATGGCAGCTGCGGTTCTGTTGGCAGGCGTTTCTGTATCGGCGGTTGGGTCTATTGGGTTTGTCGGGCTTGTCATTCCGCATATTGCACGAAAGCTGGTTGGGGTCAATTATCGTTTCGTCATTCCGATGTCAGCGATTTTAGGCGCAATGCTTCTCGTCTTCGCTGATCTTGCCAGCCGGACAGTAAATCCGCCAAGAGAGCTTGCCATTGGCGTCATGGTGGCACTTGTTGGTGTTCCTTTCTTCTTATATATTGCCAGAAAAGAAGGGAGGAACCTGTCATGAAAGAGAAACGGCGTGCTCTTGTCGTGACAGCCGTTTTGCTTTGTCTGAGTGCGGCTGTCGTGCTGTATAGTTTAAATACCGGCACGCTGAAACTCAGTCCTCTCGTTGTCGTCAAAACGTTATTTGGCTTTGGAGATTTCCAAAGTGAGACGGTGCTGTTTGATTATCGTCTGCCTCGAATCGTCGTGACGATACTAGCTGGAATAGGTCTAGGTATCGCAGGTGGCATTTTGCAGAGTTTATCCCGCAATCCACTGGCTGACCCTGGGATTATTGGTCTGAATGCAGGAGCCGCATTCGGCTTAATCATCTTTGTGACGTATTTTCACGTACTAGAAGGAAATCCATCTTTACTCATTCCGCTCTTTACGTTTGGTGGAGGTCTACTTGCGGCGGCAGTCATCGTTCTTCTTGCGTACGACAGGCATGAAGGGCTTGTGCCTATCCGGCTGATCCTTGTTGGAATTGCCGTAGCTGCGGGGTTTAGTGCATTGACGTTATATTTGTCATTGAAACTGGATGAAGATACATACACCTTCGCTTCAAGGTGGCTTGTGGGAAATGTATGGGGAAGAGACTGGATTCATGTGCTTGCGCTCCTACCTTGGATCGTATGTCTTGTCCCGCTTACGCTCATGCAGTCCAGCACACTCAATGCGTTAACGTTAGGTGATGCCGTCGCCTCAAGTGTAGGAGTACGTGTAGAGCGCAAACGACTTTTTCTTCTCACCTTAGCTGTTGGTCTAGCGAGTGCAAGTGTATCGATGACAGGCGGAATTGGTTTTATTGGCCTTGTTGCACCTCATTTGGCGAGGCGTCTTGTCGGCTCACTGCACCAATATTTTTTACCAGTGAGCGCTTTGCTTGGATTGTTGATTTTGGTCAGTGCTGATACACTCGGACGTTCCATATTTGCCCCAAATGCCATCCCAGCAGGTGTGGTTGTGGCTTTTATCGGAGCACCTTATTTTCTCTATTTACTAACAAAAACAAAATAAGAAAGAGGAACTCATCATGAAAAAAGTACTTGTGTTTGGTTTAACGCTCTGTTTCTTGATTCTGGCCGCTTGTGGTCAACAGGAAACAAAGAAGACAACAAATCAAGATGAAAACGGAACACCTAAGATTGCGTCCTTGTCGATTCATTTAACAAATGACTTATTAGCACTCGGGATAAAACCTGCTGGCTCTGTTGTAGGGGGAGACTTAAAAGATTTCCTTCCACATGCGAAAAAGCAGCTTAGCCAAACGAAAAAGCTGGGCATCGCAGCAGATCCTGATATGGAGTCATTGCTTGCTTTAAAACCAGATGTCATTTACGTCGATGAAGAACTGGCTGGACAAGACTTATCAAAATACAAGAAAATCGCCAAAACCGAAGTGTTTAATTTAAATGATGGCACATGGCGTGATCATTTGAAAAAAATCGGCAAGCTCGTCAATAAAGAAAAAGAAGCCGATCAATATATTAAGGACTACAATCAAGAAGCAAAAGAAGTCAAATCACTCATCCAGAAAAAGATTGGAAATGGAAAAGTGATGGCGATTCGTGTAACAGCAAAAGAGCTTCGAGTATTTAGTATGAAACGTCCGATGGGGCCAATTTTATACGATGATTTAGGACTGACACCTGTAGATGGTGTGAAAAAACTGGACAGCAAACGTCCATTTGAAGTCATTTCTCAAGAAGTGCTTCCTGACTTTGATGCAGATGCTATTTTTGTCGTCGTGAACCGTGATGATAAGGCGCAGCAGGCATTCAAACAGTTAGAGCAGACGCCGATTTGGAAAGGCCTAAAAGCCGTGAAGAAAAACCAAGTGTATCCGATTGCCGATCAGCCATGGTTAGATTATTCAGCTCTAGGCAACAAAATGGCAATGGATGAAGCAAAAAAGATGTTCTCTAAATAAACAGCACATAAATCAAGGCATCATTCCGCATCTAGGAATGATGTCTCTTTTTTTGATTCGTTCTTCTATTCATTCGCTTTTTGCATACATATGAGAGGGAACGAGCAGTATCGCCCGTATGAAAGGATAAGGGGAGGGGTTACAGTTGAAGGTTCAAAAAATTAGTGCAGGCACTATTGCGAGGCTTGTGCTGCTTTTATTGGCACTTGTGAACAGCGCTCTCACTGCTGCAGGAAAAAGCCCAATTCCAATTGATGAAGAAGGTGTGCAGCAATTCATTACGTTAGCCTTTCTTGGCATCACATCACTATGGGCCTATTGGAAGAACAATGATATTACGAAAAAAGCACGAACCAAAAAAGAAGAATAACAGAAAACAGAGCCTTTTCATGCAAAAAGGCTCTCAGCATGTAGACAAACCCTCGCATTCGGTGTCAGTCCTGCGCGCTGGTGCTCGTCCTTCCTAGACTGCAAAGGTTTTCTATCACGCTGAAAAGAAGACAAAGGGCTAAAATAAGTTCATTTTAGCCCTTTGTCCATAAACTGAAAAGAGCCTTTTCATATAAAAAGGCTCTATTTCATCGAAGCGACAAGCGCCTCTCCCCGCAAATTGGTTTGATCTCAGTGGCTTACGCCCGGTGTTCTCCCATATTGGTAAGAAACGCTTTCACTTCCTCGATGGTTAAGCCAATGGCCTTTGCTTCACTCATGAGACGCTTCCATTCTGACATATTTGAGTCGGTCAGCTTTCTATGATGGACATGTAACGTCTTTCCTTCCTGCTCCTTTCTGTAGGTTTGGAGCAGCTGATACAGTTCTTCTTTAGGCATGCCGGATTGGACGGCATGAACGATATGATCCCGCCACTCCTGTTCACCGCCCTCAGCGTAATGAAACATCATCGTTTCTGCATCAAACAGCTCTTGTAAATCAATGTCTAGTGATGAGGATACCTTTTTTAAAAACTGGACAGATGGATTACGATGGACACCACGCTCAATTTTACTCAAATACGATTTAGAGACATGGGCATCTTCAGCCAGCTGCTGGATTGAGTATCCTTTCCTCTTTCGGTAAATGCGTATCACCTTTCCTATCATTCGATATATGATCTCCCTTCTCCCCGGCGAATCGTTCTGCGACCTTTTCGTTCATTATAAGAAATAAATTGTTCTTTATAAAATTCAAAAACGTAAGAAACAGGAAGTAAACAAAAGAAAACGAACGATTTCGTTCTTTAAAAAGAACTATAAGACCTATTATGACATTTTTCTTTGCGGGTATTATCTTTTATAATCCAATCATTAACAAAAAGAAACCATATATAACCTTTTTATGATGAAATCGGGAGGTATCTATGAATGAGAATATAGGTTTTAAGCAGCTGTTTTCTGTCATAAAAGAGAAAATGGCCCTTCTGATCCTGATTGTCCTGATCGTAACGGGCATTTCAGCCTACTATCAGTTCTATGTCTCGACTCCTGTATATCAGGCAACCACTCAAATTCTTGTTCATAAACGAAGCAGTGATGCACAAGCGAATTTAAACGATATTCAGATGAACCTTCAATATACACGTACCTTTCAAGTCCTATTAAAAAGTCCAATCGTTATTGAAAAAGTAAAAGAAACACTCAATCTTACAGAATCGGCGGAAGGATTAAAACACAAAATTGCCACAAGTACAGAAAATGAGTCAGAGGTCATAAATATTTCTGTACAAGATGAGGACCGAGCGAAGGCAGTAGCCATTGCGAATACAGCCACAGAGGTGCTACAAGAAGAAATCAAAAAAACCATGAATATGGATCGCATTAATGTTTTGTCTGAAGCCAAGCTGTCCAACACGATACTGATGAACTCACGTAAATTCGTTCACATCGTTCTGGCACTAGGCGCCTCTGTATTAGGGGGAATGACACTCATTTTCTTAATGAATTTACTCGATGATACGGTGAAACGAACACATCAAATAAGAGAAGAGATCGGATTGCCATCGCTCGGCAGTGTCTATCAGATGCAGGCAGACAGGAGGGCAAAAAAAGACAAGCAGTCCGTCATAACGGGAGGACAGAACATTGATTTTTAAGAGGAAAAAACGAGAAAAAAGAGATTTATCCTGTATTTCTGTATTAAATCCTCACTCTGTCATTGCGGAACAATTCCGAACGATCCGAACGAACATCGAATTCACATCGATTCAAACGAGGTTGAAGTCGATATTGGTCACATCCTCCTTGCCGAAGGAAGGAAAATCATTTACGGCTGCAAACTTGGCAGCTGTTTTTGCACAGCAGAAAAAACGGGTTTTGCTCATGGATGCTGATTTACGTAAACCAGCCATTCATGAATATTTTGATCTGAGTCCGCACACCGGATTGACCAATGTGCTATTAAATAATTGCAGTTTGGAAGAAGCCATTTTGCCTACACCGATTGAGCATTTAGAGCTGCTTCCGAGTGGGACCATTCCGCCAAATCCCGCTGAGCTGCTTTCCTCCTCTGTGATGAAGCAGCTATTTTACGAGATTGAGCAGCAGTATGACATGGTGATTGTTGATTCCACACCGCTTCTGCCTGTAGCCGATGCCAAAATATTAGCGAACCGGACGGATGGAAGCATTCTTGTGGTTTTAAGCGGTAAAACGAAGATTGCCGCTGTGAAGAAATCAAAAGAAGTATTAGAGGGTACGACAGGGAAACTGCTTGGGGCGATGCTAAATGGCAAGAAAGTGAAAAAGGGAAGGCACTATATGTATTAAAGAGATTGATAGGTGATGTCTCCTAATCTTTAACAACGGAGGCACTCGATCCTGCTGTGGGCATGACATATGCCTTAGATGCTCGTCATCGGTAGTGGGATGTGAGGACGGGTTTGATGCCCATTTTACGTAAGAATAGTGATGTTTTAAAAAGGGGGAGGAGCGTTGACTTACGCCCAAAGATTATCAATCATCGTGGCATTAGATTCATATCTCATCTTAGTTGCCGTCTTTTTTGGCTTTCAATTTGTCCAAGAGGCGGCGTTAACCGTATATACATTTGAAATGCTCGTCATTTCTTCGCTCAGTCTGCTTATCGGGCACCATTTGTTTTCGTATGTTTTTCACGTGTACAAGCAAGTATGGGCCTATACAGGGGTTAGAGAGCTATTTTCTTTAATGAAGACCTTTGCGTGTTCATTTTTATTTTCCATGACGATACTGTACATTTTTGTGCAGACATGGCCATTTCGCTTTTTATTTATTGTCTGGCTTTTCCATGTGTTATTCATCGGTGCATCACGTATGGCATCCAGGCTGTTTCATGATGGTGCCAAGCGGTTTCAAGTTGAAAAGGAGCGGGCACTAATCATTGGCGCTGGATCAGCCGGGACCATTATCGTTCGTCAGCTTCAGCAGTCGAGTGATGTACATATTGAGCCGGTCGCTTTCATTGATGATGACAAAACAAAGCATAAGCTTGAAATTATGGGGCTGCCTGTTCTTGGGGGAAAAGAACATATTCAAACGGCTGTTGCGATGATGGATATTCAAAAAATCATTATCGCTATTCCATCCAAAAGCAGTCACACATTAAAAGGACTATATAAGGAATGTGTAGCGACTGGAATCAAAACACAGATTATGCCGGAAATGGAACAGATTTTAAAAGGAACCCATGCGCTGAATCAATTGCGGGATGTACAGCCAGAGGATTTGCTTGGAAGAGAGCCGATCCAATTAGATACAAGCCGTCTATCCGTTCACCTAAAAGGAAAAACGATTATGGTGACAGGAGCTGGCGGGTCTATCGGGTCAGAAATCTGTCGTCAAATTTGTGTATTTTCCCCTCGGGCGATTGTGCTTGTGGGACATGGAGAATTTAGCATTCATTCTATTTTACTAGAGCTGAAAGAATTGTATGGAGACAGCATTAGCCTATATCCACAAATTGCGGATATTCAAGATAAACAAAAAATGAGTGAAATCGTTGGTCATTTTCAGCCGGATATGATTTATCATGCCGCCGCGCATAAACATGTCCCGCTCATGGAAATCAGCCCGAAAGAAGCGGTGAAAAACAATATTATCGGGACAAAAAATGTGGCAGAAGCTGCACATGAGCACGGAGTTGAAACATTTGTCCTCATCTCATCTGACAAAGCGGTCAACCCTGCCAATGTGATGGGAGCGACAAAGCGGTTTGCTGAAATGGTGATTATGCAAATGGGGGCAAGCAGTGAAACGAAATTTGTCGCCGTCCGGTTTGGGAATGTACTCGGAAGCAGGGGGAGCGTCATTCCGATCTTTAAAAAACAAATTGAAAAAGGCGGGCCAGTGACCGTCACGCACCCAGCCATGACAAGGTATTTTATGACGATACCAGAAGCATCAAGGCTTGTCATTCAAGCAGGTGCACTAGCAGAAGGAAGACAGATTTTTGTTTTAGATATGGGGGAGCCAGTCAAAATTGTCGACCTCGCAGAAAACCTCATTCACCTCTCAGGCTACACCACAGATCAGATTCCAATCACATTTACGGGGATTCGTCCCGGAGAGAAAATGTACGAGGAGCTACTCAACCAGCATGAAAAAGCACAGGAGCAAATTTTCCCGAAAATCCATATTGGGCATGCCTTGGATGGAGATCCGTATGTGCTGAACCGCTTTATTCACGAATTTAATATGATGAGTGACGATCAATTAAGACAGGCCTTGTTTGCCGCCATTGAGTCGCATGATGTATTGCCTGAACCGATGCAACGAGAGGAGGAGCCACTTGCTAATGAAGAAAAAAGTCTTGTTTTGCGCAACGGTTGATTATCATTTTAAGGCGTTCCATCTCCCGTATTTCAGATGGTTTCAGGAACAAGGATGGGAAGTGCATACAGCGGCAAATGGCCAGCTGGAGCTACCGTATGTGGATCAAGCGCATTCCATTCCGATTCAGCGTTCCCCTTTTCATTTGCACAACCGGCTCGCTTATGTGGAGCTGAAAAAGCTGTTAGAAAAAGAGCATTATCAGTTCATCCATTGTCACACACCGATGGGGAGTGTCATTGGCAGGCTAGCGGCCAAAGGGACGCGCAAAAAAGGGACGAAAGTTCTTTACACAGCGCATGGGTTTCACTTTTGGAAGGGGGCACCGCTTCAAAATTGGCTGCTTTATTATCCAGTTGAGAGATGGCTCGTTCAATATACGGATGCACTCATCACCATTAATGGAGAAGACTATGAAAGAGCCGATCGTCTGTCAAAAGAGAAGGCGGCTGTGCATTATGTTCCAGGTATGGGTGTCGATATGAAGCGATTTGCACCAGTTGATGACAAAGAAAAAGACCGCCTTCGTAAAGCATATGGTTTTACCACGCAAGATTTTATCGTGCTGTGTGCTGGTGAATTAAATGACAATAAAAATCAAGGAATGCTCATCAAAGCTTGCGCGCAGGTGTATCGGAATATACCACATGTAAAAATTGTATTTGCTGGAGAAGGGACAAGTCGGTCGTCCTATGAAAAGCTGGTCTGTCAGCTGAATCTTGAGGAACATGTACAGTTTGCGGGATTTTGCAAACACATCGAAGATTGGATGCATATGAGCGATGTATGTGTATCAACCAGCTTGAGAGAAGGACTTGGGATGAATCTTCTTGAAGCGATGTCTGCTGAAAAGCCGGTGATTGCAACAGAAAATAGAGGACATTGTGAGCTTGTCAAACATGGAGTGAACGGCTTTTTAATCAAACCGAATGATGTGAATGATTTAGCCGTTTATTTACAACAGCTCTACCATAAAAAGGACCAGCTTCACCTAATGGGGAAAGCGGGACGTTCTATGGCTCACGCATTTGCACAGGAGCAGACGGTAAGTGCAATGGAGGAAATTTACACAACGTATATGGACCAAAAAGAGAAGGTGATGTGAGCATGCGTCAGCCGAAAGTATCGATTATCATGGGTGTTTACAATTGCCAAGAGACAGTAGAAGAAAGCATTGAATCGATTCTCCGTCAAACCTATGAAAACTGGGAGCTCATCATATGTGATGATGCATCAACAGATGGCACCTATGAAAAAGTGCTGAACTATACCATGCGTGATCCCGATAGAATTCGCCTCATTCAAAACGAACACAATCAAAGACTTGCCGCCAGTTTAAATCGTTGTCTCACTGAAGCGAATGGAGAACTGATTGCAAGACAGGATGGCGACGATATATCAGTGTCTACACGATTAGAAAAACAGGTTCATTTCCTTGAAGCACATCCAGAATATGATGTGGTTGGTACGGCGATGACGGTGTTTGATGAGTCAGGGGCGAAGGGCGTTCGAGCCCTTGTCTCAGAGCCTGATCGAAGGGTGCTAGCAAGAGGAACGCCTTTTTGTCATGGGACGATTATGATGAGAGCGTCTGCCTACAAGGCTTTAAATGGCTATCGTTCTGTAAAAACAACTAGACGGATGGAAGATATCGATCTTTGGATTCGTTTTTTTGCTGCGGGGAGAAAAGGCTTTAACCTGCAAGAGCCCTTATACCTTGTAAGGGAGGATGAAGCGGCCTTTCAGCGCCGGAAATTCCGATATTCAATGGACAATGCCTGGCTTGTGTTACAAGCATGCAAGCAATTAAAATTGTCGCCGTTTGATTATCTCTTTGCGCTTAAACCGGTCATCCGTGCCTGTATGTCACCAAAGATCATGAGGTTTTATCATCAGCGGAAACTTGGAGGATCTATGGTGAAAAGGAGGACGATTCGGGATGAGTGAGCCAAAGCGTGTACTTCATGTTGTGGGCGGAATGAACAGAGGCGGAGCAGAAACGATGATCATGAATATCTATCGTGCAATCGACCGGAATGTTCTTCAATTTGATTTCATTACCCACCGGGAGGATGTCTGTGATTACGATGAGGAAATTCGTCAGCTTGGCGGGCGGATTTTTTATGTCCCAAGTATTGGAGCGTCCTCTCCATGGACGTTTGTCAAAACGTTGACGAAGACGATCAAGCAAACGGGACCTTATCAGGCGGTGCATGCACATACAGATTTTCAAACGGGCTTTTCTGCCCTTGCTGCGAAACTGGCAGGTGTGAAGATACGCATTTGCCATTCACATAATACGGCTTGGAAACAGTCTCCTAGCCGGGTTGATCATTTGTTGCTCAAAGGATTTCGTCAGCTGATCTTTGCCTTTTCTACGCAGCTCGTTGCATGCGGTGAAGATGCCGGTGTCTTTTTATTTGGACAAAAAAGAATGCACGATGGACGAGTGAACATTTTACCAAATGGGATTGATTTGGACCTTTTTTTTCAGTTGGAGCCAGAAGCGAAGGTGAAGATGAAAAAAGACCTCCATCTTCACGAGAGAAAACTGATCATTGGACATATTGGCCGATTTCATGAGCAGAAAAACCATGTTTTTTTCATCGAATTAGCGCAGACACTGAAAAAACAAGGGGTCTCCTTTCAGCTAGTTCTCATCGGAGATGGGCCGCTCCGGCCAGTGGTTGAATCGTATGCAGTGAAAGCGGGATTAATGGAAGACATTGTGTTTACGGGCGTTGTCTCAGAGGTTCCGCAGTATATGAAAGCATTTGATGTGTTTGTGATGCCTTCTTTGTTTGAAGGTCTTCCTCTCGTATTAGTGGAAGCGCAGGCATCTGGACTCCCATGTGTGATTTCAGATCATATCACAAAGGAAGTCGATTTAGGTTGTGGGCTTGTGAAACGGAAATCCTTGCAAGATTCAGCACATGAGTGGATGAAAGCCATACTAGAAGCCTACCATGCAGACCCTCCTCTTCAGGAGACGATTATTTCTCAGCTTGGCCTAAGAGGATTTGATGTAAAACAGAACATCACCCGTGTGATGAATGTGTATGGATTGTAAGGAAGGATTGGCAGATGGCGGTTTATTTGGTGAACATGATCATGGTCTATTTATGGTCGAGCTTTGCTGCATTTTATGGCAGACGTGATGATACCATACAAAGCGGCTGGCGGCCGAACAAGCTTCTGGTGTTTTTTCCATTTTTATTTCTTTGTATTGTGGCGGGCATACGCTACAAAGTAGGAACTGATTTTGTAACCTATGGACAAATGTATGAGTTCTCCGTCAACTATGACAAGCCTTGGCATATTTTCGGATTCGGTGTAGACAAGGCCGCCACTGATCCGGGCTTTACATTGATCTTATGGATGCTCAATCAACTGTCACATGAGCCGCAAATCATGTATATCACAGTTGGGATCATCACCTATTTTTTTATTATCAAAACACTTGTGCGATATGGACGGCCATTTGAGCTTAGTATGCTACTATTTCTCGGCACATTTCATTATTACGCTTCGTTTAATGGCATGCGGCAGTATATGGTGGCAGCGATTCTTTTTTATGCCATCCAGTTTGTCATCAAAGGTCAGTGGAAATGGTATTTTCCGCTCGTGCTTGTATGCGCGCTATTTCATTCCTCGGCACTCATTATGATTCCAGTCTATTTCATTGTCAGAACAAAGGCATGGTCTTGGATGATGCTTGTGTTATGTATGATTTTTCTAGGCTTAACCGCTCTGTATGACCGCTTTGTCTCCGTGTTTGTGGTGATGCTGCAAGGGAGTTCTTATGGTCATTACGAGGAGTGGCTGACAACGAATACGAATGGAATGAATGTGACGAAAATTGGTGTCTTGATTTTACCGTTATTGCTTGCGTTCTTTTGTCGAAAACGACTTCGTGAGCTGACGCCAGAGAGTGATTATATTGTGAATTTTTGCTTGCTTGGATTTTTGTTTGGCATCCTTGCAACGAAGGATGTCATTTATGCAAGATTTCATATTTACTTTGGTCTGTATCAGCTCATTTTACTGCCTTATTTCACACGGATTTTTGATCAGCGAACCAATTTCTTTATGTATATCGGAATTGCGGTTTGCTATATTTTGTACAGCATCATGCTGATGCCGTTTGATTCTTCTGTTTTACCGTACCGAACGATTTTTACAAAGTAGATTTGAAGAAAGGTGGGGCTTGCTGTCATGCCAGCTATCAGTCTATTGGTCGCAGTCTATAACACTAGTCAATATGTGGAGCAGTGTCTTCAATCGATTGCAGACCAAAGCTTTTCAGATATAGAGGTCATCCTCATTAACGATGGATCTACCGATCACAGTGGAGACATCCTTGAAGCGTTTGCTGCGCGTGATGAGCGATTTCGGGTGATTCACCAAACCAATCAAGGGCTGGGAGCGGTGAGGAACAGGGGCATAGAAGAAGCAACAGGAACGTATCTTGCCTTTGTTGATTCAGACGATGTTCTCGCTCCTCAATACTGTGAGGCTTTATATCAAGAAGCCGAAAACACCGGTGCCGATCTTGTTGTCAGTGAATATTGGATTCAGTTTGAACAGTCAAAACGGATCATACCGACGACGCTGTTAGCTCAGCAGGAAGCCGATAAGACAAGTTTAATAGAATCGTTATTACATGGTGAGATCACGGGATTCTCATGGAATAAGCTGTATCGGCGGGCGTTTATCGAAAAGCATCATATTCGTTTTCCGTTGAGAGGTGAGCTTGAGAATATTGAAGATCAATATGTCACGCTGCGCTGTTTTTCTTTATCACGTGTCATTGCCTTTGTTCATGAGCCGCTTTATTATTACCGGGTTCATTTGTCATCCATTGTCCAGCGATATCAAAAGCAGTATTTTCAGCATGGACTGGCGTTTTATGACGCGCAGCGTTTGTTTTTAAAAGAGCATGATGAGCTGACACCATATGAGAAGGCTTTTTATTTTTTTATCGTGAATCATACGCTGCATTGTATGCTCAATGAATGGAAGAGTCAAAATTCCCTTTCCTTTCAAAAAAAGCTTGGTCATATGCGTGAAATGGTGACACATGAAGCTTTTCAGAAGGCTGTGAAACAAGTGGAACCATCGAAGCTGACTGTGCGAAAGCGAATGATCTTATTCCTTGCTAGGATGCAGTGGGTGTATCCGCTCTCTGCCGCAGCTTCAAGCTATCAAAAATGGATTGAATATCAAACGAGAAAATCGGGGTGATGAGTGTGACATTGCAGCAATTAAAAGCACATGCCGCAGAGTGGCTGCTCTTAAAGGTCAAGTATCCACTTCAATATAGGTTGAGCCGCCAAAGATTTCCAGAGCTGCGTCATCAGAAGAAAATCATTCTCACGCTGCTGCCGGCACATGACAACTTAGGTGATCATGCGATTGCCTATGCTAGCTTCTGTTTTTTACAAAAGCACTTTCCAGACTATCAAATCATAGAAGTAGACATGCAGGAGATGTATCGTCTAGCACGTCCGCTGAAGCACGCACGGCACCCAGAGGACATTGTCTTTATTATCGGCGGGGGCAACATGGGCGATTTATATCGATATGAAGAATGGACAAGACAATTTATCATGAACGCCTTTAAGTCCTATCCCGTTATTCAGCTGCCCGCTACTGCTCATTTTACAGAAACAAAGAGAGGGAAAAGAGAAGAACGCCGCGCTATTCAAGCATATCAGCAACACCCGAGGCTTCTCTTGATGGCAAGAGATCAAACCACCTATCAATGGATGAAGAAGCATTTTCCTAATAAAGAGGTGTGGAAACAGCCTGATATGGTCCTGACATTAGACGAAACATCAAAGAATCAAACCCGTAAAGGAGTGCTGCTTTGTCTGCGTGAGGATAAGGAGGCATATCTCACGAAAGAGAAACGAGAACAACTGCAGGAGCATATCAAAGAAACGTATGATCAAGTTGGTTTTATCACAACGACCATTGGTAAGCGAGTGAATCGAACGACTCGTTTAGAGGAATTATCCACGTTATGGACGCAGTTGAGTCAGGCACAAGTCGTCGTGACAGATCGACTGCATGGCATGATCTTTTGTGCGATCACACATACACCGTGTGTTGTCATCAGGTCGTTTGATCATAAAGTCATGGAAGGATATGAATGGGTAGCGCACTTGCCGTTTATGACCCTTTTGAAGGAACCAACGGAGGAAGCGGTGAAAAAGGCCATTCATCAGCATATGAAAACAAGCGGACAAAAGGGAGAGGAAGTTGGATGAAGGCCCTTAAACACTGCGTGAAATCACCATGAACCGTGCGTTTCTTTACAATGTCAGTGCAAATGTGATGACGTTTTTCTTGATGATGCTGATGTCTGTTTGTTTAACGCCTTACATTGTTCATACACTTGGAGTGGAAGCGTTTGGTCTGATTCATCTGACGCAAAATATGATCAATTATTTATCGGTCATTACGGCTTCATTAAGTGCTGTGGTGGTGCGTTTTTTTTCTGTTGCGGCTCATAAAGGAGAGATGGAACAAGCGCAGCGCTATCTCGCTTCCTATTTTGTCAGTTCTCTTTTTTTATCCATCTGTCTTTTTTTACTTTGTCTATTCATGTCTCAGCAGTTGGTTGACTGGCTCCATGTGCCTGCTCGTCTTGCAAAAGATACACAGATCGCCTTTGTGTTAGGGGGTCTTTTATTTATGCTCAATTTCGTCATGTCTGGTATTGGGGCGGCACCGTTTTATGCGAACAAATTATATGTGTCGAGTGTTGGACAGGCCATTCAGATGTTTGGCAGGGCGCTTGTGATTGTGCTGTTATTTACTGTGACGACACCAGCCATTTGGCATATTCCGCTTGCAGCCGTTATGGGGAGTTTCGCCGCTTTGGGAATGGGTCTCTATTATTTTAAGAAACTCATTCCTTGGTTTTCGTTTAAGTGGCGGTACGTTTCTTTATCTTCAAGTCTCACGCTGGTTCGATCAGGGGTGTGGCATTCATTTGAGCAAATGGGCATTTTGTTGTTTTTACAAATCGATTTATTGATGACCAACTTACTGATTGGGGCAGAAGCGACTGGACAGTATGCCGCCATTTTACAATTTCCATTATTATTGCGCACCCTTGCAGGGACACTTGCGGTTGTGTTTGCGCCAACGATCACAAAATTATATTCAAATCAAGACGAGCAGGGGCTCATTCAATACGCCGCCAATGCCATGAAATGGAGTGGTTTATTTGTGGCATTCCCCGCGGCTCTGTTAGGAGGTCTTGCCGGTCCGCTCATGCTGTTATGGCTTGGACCAGCCTTTGAGGAGCTAAAATGGCTGCTGATGATTCATGCGGCTTATTTGTGTTTCACGTTGATGTTTTTACCGCTGACCTATGTACCGACTGCCTTTAACCGATTTAAAGTGCCGGCGGTTGTGACACTCATATTAGGCGGTTCCAATGTCCTGTTAGCCTATGGACTGACTCACCTACTTCAGCTTGGGTTATATGGCATTGCATCAGCAGGGGCCGTTGTTTTATTGATGAAAAATATCGTCTTTCTCCCATTGTATACAGCCAAGATCACGAAACAGAAAAGTACCATCTTTTACAAACATACAGCCGTTCCGCTGTTTGGGGCTCTATTTATATGGGGGATCTGTGCCGGCATTCAGGCTGTGTATGATGTGACGAGATGGTGGGAGCTATTTTGTATTGGCGGAATATGTTTCGTTCTCTACTTAGGCTATTTGTATCAATTTGCAGGAACAAAACAAGAGCGGATACAGCTCATGCGTAAGGTGAAACAAGCTGCTATTGAACGCTCTGTCTCTCGCTAGTGTGGAAAGGAGAAGCAATGATGAAAAGAATAATAGATGTGGTCGTGGCTTTGACCCTGCTCATCGCAGGCAGCCCCCTTTTCCTTCTCATCTATGGACTCATTCGGTGGAAAATCGGAGCGCCTGTGGTGTTTCGACAAGAACGGCCTGGTCTGTACGGACAGCCGTTTATGCTTTATAAATTTCGGACGATGACCGAGGAACGCGATGAACATGGCGTACTGCTTCCAGACCATCTTCGATTAACAAAAACCGGCGCCTTTATTCGTAAGCTCAGTCTTGATGAATTGCCGCAGCTTGTCAATGTACTCAAAGGGGAAATCAGTCTCGTTGGACCAAGACCGCTTTTAATGGAGTATTTACAAATGTACACAGAGGAGCAAGCGAAGCGTCATCTTGTGAAGCCTGGTATCACTGGATGGGCCCAGGTGAATGGGAGGAATACTCTCTCTTGGGAGGAGAAATTCACCTATGACCTCTGGTATGTAGAGCACCAATCGTTTTGGCTCGATATGAAAATCTTATGGATGACCTTGCTGAAAGTCATCAAAACAGAAGGGGTGCAGCAGCCAAATCATGCAACAGCTGAAAAATTCAAAGGAACCGATACGTAAAGAGCAGCCCATTGGCTTAATAGGGGCTGGCGGACACAGCAAGGTCATTCAGGAGTTGATTTTTTTGCATCCTGATTACTCATTGTGTGCTGTATTAGACGATCGATTTGAGGAGGCTGACACTCAAACCGGTACTCTTTATGGTCCAATTTCTATGAGTCAAAAGGTAAGAGAGGAAAAACCTGATATGCAATGGCTGATTGCCATTGGGCAAAACGAAATCAGACAGAGGATCAAAGAACGTCTCGCATTTGAAGAGAGGGCATTTGCCACACTGATTCATCCAGAGGCAGTTGTGAGCTCGTCAACGAAGATTGGCCGAGGAACGGTTGTGATGGCAAGGGCTGTTGTGCAAGCAGATGCAGTGATTGGTGAGCATGCCATTATCAACACCGGTTCTATCGTGGAGCATGACTGCTTTCTCGAATCCTTTACGCACCTATCCCCGGGAGCCGTGCTCACCGGCTGTGTCTCTGTGCGAGAGGGTGCTCATATTGGAGCTGGGGCTGCTGTCATACCTGGCAGAACCATTGGAAGCTGGGCAGTGATCGGCGCAGGAGCGGCAGTGACCCGAGATATACATGATCAGAAAGTCGCCGTAGGCGTTCCTGCAATTGAGATCAAAGATCGAAGAGAAGGTGGGAAATCATGAGAGACAGGAAACGAATCTACTTATCTCCTCCTCATATGAGTGGAAAAGAACAGATGAAAATAGAGGAGGCATTTAAGAGCAATTGGATTGCACCATTAGGACCGCTTGTAAATGAATTTGAGCAAGTGGTCGCGGATTATGCAGGCGTGAAGAGTGGAGCGGCATTGTCTTCAGGTACAGCAGCCATTCACCTTGCCTTAAAACTCATTGGCGTTCAAAAGGGAGATATGGTCTTTTGTTCCACTCTCACATTTGTTGCCAGTGCAAATCCTATTTTATATGAACAAGCGACGCCTGTTTTTATTGATTCAGAAAAAGAGACATGGAATATGTGTCCGCTGGCGTTAGAGAAAGCCTTCGCTGAAACAAAACGACTTGGGAAAAGACCCCGTGCGGTTATTGTCGTTCATTTATACGGACAAAGTGCGAAAATGGATGAAATCATAGCGGTGTGTGAGGCATATGATGTGCCAATCATTGAAGATGCGGCTGAATCGTTAGGCAGTATATATAAAGGAAGAAAAAGCGGTTCAATGGGCAAGTTCGGTGTGTACTCTTTTAACGGAAATAAAATCATTACAACATCAGGAGGCGGAATGCTTGTCAGTAATGATGAAGCAGCCATCGACCGCTGCCGATTTCTCGCGTCACAGGCAAGAGAACATGCCCTACACTATGAACATCAAGAGGAGGGATATAACTATCGGATGAGCAACCTACTCGCAGGTGTAGGAATTGCACAAATGGAAGTGTTAGAGGAGCGTGTTCAGCAAAAACGCCGCATTTTCGAGCGTTATCAAGATGCTTTAGCCGATATTGAGGGCCTTCAATTTATGCCAGAATATCAAGAAACCACATCAAACCGCTGGCTGACCACATTCACCATTGATCATCATGTACAGATGTCTCCAGTAGAGATGATAGATGCTTTAGAACAAAAGCAGATCGAAGCAAGGCGTGTATGGAAGCCACTGCATCAGCAGCCGCTCTTTCATGGTTGTCCTTTTTATACAACAGCCGATGAAGTCCCTGCATCTGAGTTGTTATTTGAGACAGGTCTTTGCCTGCCATCTGGTACAAGCATGACAGACGCAGAACAGGAGCTTGTCATTGATACACTGTACAACGCCCTGCAAAAGAAAGCATTACCCTCCTCATAGGCTGCTCGTTCATCAGCAGCCTGCCTCTCTTTTTAACAAATCCCTTAATTTGTGGAATAATAAGGAATGTATATTGTCATTTCGTATCAAATATGATATTGACAACAGAGTCCTTCCTCCTTAAAATGAAAATGATTATCAGCATCAATTAGGGGGAGCAACTTATGTTTATTTGGAATAAATTTCTGAAAATTAAAATAAATACAATATTACCTATCCTACTGATCTTCTTACTAGTAGGCTGTTCTCAAGCAAATAATGGAGCAGGTGGAGACAAGGATCATCCCGATATGATCACCATGGCATGGCCAAGAGATATTGGCGAAATGAATCCGCACATATACAATCCATCACAATTGTTTGCCCAATCCATGATTTACGAACCATTGGTGAGCTATCAAAAAAATGGAAAGCTTAAACCTGAATTAGCAAAATCATGGGATGTTTCCAAGGATGGCAAGGTGTATACGTTCCATCTTAGAGACAATGTCACGTTCTCAGATGGATCTAAATTTAATGCGAATATTGTGAAAAAGAATTTTGATACGATTTTAAAAAACAAAGAAGTACATAGCTGGTTAGGTGTCATAAAGAAAATCAAAAAGACAGAAGCAGTGGACAAGCAAACGTTTAAACTCACATTAACTGAGCCTTATTATCCAACTGTTCAAGAGTTAGCTGTTGTGCGCCCCGTTCGTTTCCTAGGCGAAGCAGGTTTTCCGAAAAACGGAGATACATCAAAAGGAATCGAAAAACCAGTGGGGACAGGTCCTTGGGTATTAAAGACGTACAAAAAAGATGATTACGCGATTTTTGAACGAAATGACCACTACTGGGGAGAGAAACCAAAAGTCAAAGAAATCAAAGTGAAGGTCATTCCAGATGCCGAAACAAGAGTGATGGCATTTGAAAAAGGCGATGTAGATTTACTTTATGGAGAAGGAACGATTAGCCTCGATGCTTTTAAACAATTAGAGGCGAGCGGCAAGTATGAAACGAAGATGTCAGAGCCCATAGCCACTAGACAGCTTGTCATGAACACAAAAGTCGATCAGCTGTCAGATGAGAAAGTGCGTCACGCGCTTCAGTATGCGATCAATAAAACATCATTGGTGGAAGGTGTGACATCTGGCTTAGAGGATGTAGCGGATCACATCTTGCCGACAAACATGCCATATACGTCAGGCATCCGGGTGAAATCTTTCCAATATGATGTGGACAAAGCGAAGGCTTTACTGGATGAAGCAGGCTGGACGCTTCCAAAAGGAAAAACCATACGCGAAAAAGACGGAAAAACGCTTGAGTTTAGTATGATGTATGACTCAGCAGAATCGATTCAAAAAACAATGGCTGAAACACTGCAGGCAGAATGGGCAGCCATTGGGGTCGGCGTCAAACTTGAAGGTGTCGAGCTGGCGACGCAGGTTCAGCGGTTTAAAGCGAATAAATTTGATATGAACTTCTTTAGCAATTATGGAGCGCCGTATGATCCGCATACATTTATGAACGTTGTCTCATCAGATGGTTTTGGATTCAAAGAGGCGATCTCAGCGTATCCGAATAAAGATAAGCTGATCAAAGAAATGACAGAGATTCCATCAACAACTAATGAAAACAAACGCAAAGCACTTTATTCGTCCGTCTTATCTTCCTTGCAAGATCAAGGGGCGATTGTGCCAATCTCTTATTTTAAAAAGACAGCTGTTTATCAAAAAGATGTGAAGGACTTTGATTTCCCTGCGAATCGAGATGAACATCCTTTCACAGGCATCAAGCTGAAGTAACAGAAGGAAGGTAAGCAAATGAGCCGCTATATCATCAAACGAATGTTATCCATCATTCCTGTATTTCTACTAGCCACACTGTTCACAACTGGCATGATTCATCTGTCACCAGTTGATCCAGCGGAGGCATATTTAGCAGCGGCTCATATTCAGCCTACTGATGAGGTATTAGCCCAAAAACGAAGTGAATTTGGTTTAGATGAACCTTTTTACATGCAGTACCTTCATACGATTGGAAAAGTCGTCCGTCTTGATTTTGGGCGGTCGTATATGACCAATCAGCCTGTGCTTGATGAGGTGATCTATCGAATACCTGCGACGATTCAATTGGCGTTCACTAGTCTGCTGATCGCAATTTGTGTCAGTATTCCACTGGGCTTTTTCAGCGGGTTGAGAAAAAATGGCGTTGTAGATCATGTGAGCCGGATGATTTCCTTCCTAGGAGCATCTATCCCGACCTTTGTTTTGGGATATTTGCTCATCTTCTTTTTTTCAGTGAAACTCGATCTTTTACCTGTTGAAGGTGTTGGTACATGGGAACATCTTGTACTGCCATCCATTACACTGGCTGTGCCGTTAATTGCGATGTATACGAGATTATTGCGAGCGAGTGTGAGTGAGACGCTTCACGAGCCTTTTGTTCAATATGCGAGAATGAGAGGGCTAAAGGAACAATCGATTATGTTCAAACATGTCTTCAGAATGGCGATATCACCAATGCTGACAGGACTTGGCGTGAATCTTGGCAAGCTGCTCACAGGGACTATTATTGTAGAGGCTGTTTTTTCATGGCCTGGATTTGGACGATTTTTTATAGAAGCGATCTTTAACCGTGATCTGCCGGTCATTCAATTTTATGTGTTGATGGCGGCGTGTATCTTTATCTTAAGTAGCTTGATGGTTGATCTCCTTCAGCTGCTCATTGACCCCCGTATTTCTAGAAAGGAAGGCCGCCAGCCATGATGACAAAAGTAAAACACCTCTTCTATCATCAAAAGATGATCTCGATCTGTGTGGTGCTGCTCGGTCTCCTGCTCATTGTGACGGTATGTGCACCATGGATCGCTCCGCATGACCCGGCGACTGTTAATCTTGCAATGAAACTAAAGGGATCTTCATGGGAGTATCCTCTAGGCACCGACCAATTGGGAAGATGCAATTTATCTCGTATTCTATATGGTGCTCGTATTTCACTAGGCTGTGCGTTGTTAATCTTTGTTTCCTCTCTATCTATCGGTTTAATCGTAGGGCTGATATCTGGATATAAAGGCGGCTGGATCGATCACGTCTTGATGAGATTGTGCGACGGGGTCATGGCATTTCCGAATTTGGTACTGATCCTTGGATTAGTCGGTATTTTTGGACCGGGGCTTTCTCAAGTGGTGCTGGCTTTGATGCTTGTGCAGTGGGTGTATTATGCTCGCGTCTTTCGAGGGATGGTGCTTAGTTTAAAAGAACAAAACTTTATTGCAGCTGCGAAGATTAGCGGTACTTCCCATTGGAATATCATGAGAAAGCATATGATTCCGAATGTACTGCCGCCACTCGCAGTTGTGGGCACACTTGAAATGGGCTGGGCGATTATGGACATTTCCGCCATGTCTTTTCTAGGCTTAGGGGTTCAGCCACCTACGCCTGAATGGGGAGCGATGATCCATGAAGGAAAATCTTATATTCAAACAAATCCTCAGCTGATGCTTTATCCGGGCCTTGTGATTATGGCTGTGGTCATTCTATTCAACTTACTGGGAGAAGCCCTTTCAGAGAAATATGGCATCAAACGTCGTGTGTAAAGGAATGAGTCAGTTGGAAGAGTCTATTTTAAACATAGAGAACCTGCATGTGCATACGAAAACACCGCAAGGAACCATTTCTCTCGTTCAGGAAGTAGCATTTGAGGTAAAGCGCGGTCAAATTGTTGGATTAATTGGTGAGAGCGGATGCGGAAAAACGGTGACAAGTATGTCGATCTTAAACATGCTTGATCGAAAAACAACGGAAGTGACTGGCAGTATCACTCTACAAGGTCGAGAATTGATCGGTTTGAGTGAACAGCATATGCGGTCTATTCGTGGCAAAGATCTCTCATATATTATGCAAAATCCAATGAATAGCTTTACGCCTGTATGGACGATTGGACATCAATTGATTGAAACAATCCGCCGGCATACAGCTGTCAGTAAAAGGCAGGCACGGGTCCAGGCAATGAAAGCCTTAGAGAAAATGAACCTGCCGCATCCAGATCAATTACTGAGTAAGTACCCTTTTGAATTAAGCGGGGGGATGCTCCAGCGTGTCATGATTGCGATGGCTGCCTGTATGCATCCGCCTCTGATCATCGCAGATGAACCGACAACCGCATTAGATGTACACAATCAAAAGCTGGTGCTTGAGCACTTGAATCAAATTCGTCATGAATACGGAACGGCGATTTTGCTCATTACCCACGATCTTAGTGTGATTGCAGAAATGGCAGACGAGGTCGTGGTGATGAAACAAGGAAAAATCGTTGAAAAGGCTGAAGTTCTTGAGCTTTTTGAACACCCCAAGCATGATTATACAAAGAAACTTTTAGCAGCTCGTCCATCCATGCCAGCTGTTTGCACGATTTGAGGTGAGAAGACCGTTGCATTTAATAGAAGTGAAAGCAGTTAGTCATTCATATGGCAACCGATCGTTTCTGATGAGGACAAAAGGGAGAGCCCCTGTCCTGAAAAACGTTCATTTGACCATTGAAGAAGGCACTTGTCTAGGGTTATTAGGTCAAAGTGGTGCAGGGAAAAGTACACTCGGCCGCATCATCCTTGGACTAGAGAAGCCGAGGGCCGGACAAGTTCTGTTTGAAGGTCAGGATATCATTCGTGCAGATCAGCGGACACATCAGCATTTCCGCCGACATGTACAAGCGGTATTTCAAGATTCATATTCAGCGGTGAATCCAAGGTGGACAGTGGAACAAATTCTATCTGAGCCGCTTGAAAACTATGAACCAATGACCCGTAAAAAACGTCAGCATATACTCATTCACTGGTTAGAAAGAGTAGGGCTCAGTGAGCAGGATTTGTCCAAGTACCCATACCAATTTAGCGGCGGCCAGCTACAGCGGATCAACATCGCCAGAGCACTGGTGCTTCAGCCAAAGCTCATTGTGCTGGATGAATCAGTCAGTAGCTTAGATATGGTTACGCAGGCAGTCATTTTAGATTTGTTAGTCGAATTAAAGAAAGAGCTGAAGCTTGCATACTTATTTATCACACATGATTTGACAGCGGCCTATCATTTAAGTGATCAATTAGCGATTCTTGATCAGGGTGAACTTGTGGCTCAGTTTCAATCGAAGGATGATTTCTTTCTATCAGAGCACGAAGCTGTGCTGAAAATGAAGGAGGCAACGCTCGCCAGCCACCCTTTGTCTCGAACGATTGGCAGGCCGGTTCGTTAACTTTTTCATTCCCTCAATGCCTCTTTTAAGAGAGGCTATTTTTCATGAAAGGCAGGTGGCATCGTGAACCATCGAGCATATTTAGCTTTGGCGATCCCTTTAACCATTTCAACGATGACCACGCCATTACTTGGAGCTGTCGATACAGCAGTTGTTGGCCAGCTTGCCAACCCCGCTTATATAGGAGGCGTCGCAGTCGGCAGTCTCATTTTTAGTACATTGTACTGGCTGTTTGGCTTTTTACGGGTAAGTACATCTGCTTTTGCCGCCCAAGCAAACGGAGCGCAGAACGAGGAGCAGGGTGTTCTTGCTTTTCTAAGGCCTTTTTTGCTGGCTATTATCGTCGGGCTTTGTTTTATTGCTCTTCAATGGCCCATTATTCAATCCGCATTATGGATCATCTCTCCTGCTGCTGATGTGCGCGAATATGCAGCGGCCTATTTTCATATTCGGATCTGGGGAGCGCCATTTACCTTGATGAATTACGTCATACTCGGCTGGCTGATGGGGATGGCAAAAATGAAAGAAGCCCTTTCTTTACAAATTTTGATCAATGTCATGAATATGATCTTGGCATTGATCTTAGTTCATGCGTTTTCTTTTGCCGTCAAAGGTGTGGCAGCGGCGACTTTGATTTCTGAACTCACTGCTTTTGTGTTAGGGGCCTGGATCATCTTGAAGCATACGTCAAACGGTTTTCGGATGCCGTCTATCCAGCAGGTGATTGACACACGTGCAGTAAAGAAAATGTTTCATGTGAATAAAGACTTATTTATCCGAACGATCTGTCTGCTTGTTGTGATCAACATGTTTACAGCAAAGGGAGCTTCTTTCGGAACGGAGCAATTGGCGGCGAATGCCATTTTATTTCAAATTCACTACATCATGGCCTATTTGTTCGATGGATTTGCCAATGCGTCCAGCATCCTTGTCGGTAGATCAGTAGGTGCGAACGACCGAGCGCTTTATGATAAAACTTTAACCCTTTCGAGACAATGGGCAGTTGTGATGGCATGTGTCATTGCGGCAGGTTACTTTTTCTTTAAAGTACCGATTTTGAGCCTGTTTACAAATTTGCCTCAGCTTCTTGATGTGACACTGCAATATGCCGATTGGCTCGTTCTTTATCCGTTTGCTGCTTGCTTTGGCTTGGTGATATATGGTGTATTCACAGGTGCGACAGAAATTGCTCCTGTTAGGAATTCAATGCTGTTTGCGATGATTTTGTTTGTGGCTGTTCAGGCGGCAGTCATTCCGATATGGCACAATCACGGACTATGGTTTGCCTTTATCATTTATACTGTAGGGCGGTCCGGTTTTTTGATGATGTACAAATCGAAGCTGGATCAAAAGCTTTTCCTGCATGAAAAACACCCTTTGCAATCATGAGAAAGGGTGTTGTTTTTCGTCCATTTATTCGCTTTCTTTTTTCACCTTTTGGTACGCTTCATCGAGATGCTGAATTCGCTTCAAGACAACAGCATTTTTCGTCAATTGGTCCTGCACAAGTGTAGAAACCACCGACCGATAATAAGCGTTCATGGCATGAATCTTGTCTTCATGTTGATTCATGGCAATGTGCTGTTTTAAATTGTCGATAAAGTATGGAACGGAAAAAAGTTCAGACATGGGAATCACTCCTATTTCGTATATACGGTCCGTCAATCTTCATGTAAAATGATGAGAGGGAGGGGAGACAATGAGCCTTAAACTGCAACAAGAACTAGTATTAAAGCAGGTACTCACGCAAGAACTCAGGCAGGCGATTACGCTGCTGCAATTGAATTGTGCAGAGCTGGGTGAGTATCTTGATCAGTTAGCGCTTGAGAACCCTCTGATTGAGCGGAAAGACACGGACAGCTATCAACCAGTTTATCATAAAAGAACGCAAGATCGAATGACAGAGCCGTATCGTACGCATCAAAAAGAAAGCCTGCAAATGTATTTAAAGAGACAGGCCATTGATTTGAATTTAAGTGAAAAGAATCAAAGGATTTTTCAATTCATGATTGAGTCCATTGATTCCAATGGCTATTTAAATGAACCGGTTGACCAAATGGCCGCTGTGTTACAGGCTTCGGCAGAAGAAGTAGAGGCCGTTCTTCATCAGCTTCAATCATTAGAGCCTGCCGGTATTGGCGCTAGATCATTGCAAGAATGCATCCTGCTCCAGCTTAGACGAAAAAAGGATCGCTGGTATGAAGCAGAGCTGATCATCGAAGGGCATTTCTTTCTTTTCGCAAGGAAGGCTTGGAAGGAAATCGCAGCTAAAACAGGTATGCCGTTGAAAACCCTGCAAGCCATACAAGATGAGGTGTCGCTTCTCGAACCAAGACCAGGCCTTCATTTCTCTTATGAAGACCAGGATGTGTATATAGAACCAGATGTGTTGATTACAGCTGCGGGAGGTCACATCACATTCGAGCTGAACCAGCGTGCTTTTCCGGACATTGAAATGAATGAAGGGTATTTCGCCATGATTCAAGATCAAAAGCGGCATGAAGCATATGCATATTTAAAGGAAAAGCATCAGCAGTACAATTGGCTTGTTCAAGCGCTGAAGCAGAGAAAACAAACGATGACAAATGTCGTTCGTGAGATTATCTTACAACAGACTGATTTTTTCCTGACCGGGAAGCATAAAATGAAACCGCTTACGATGAAGCGGGTTGCAGATATATTACAAGTGCATGAGTCGACAGTGAGTCGAACAGTCAAAGGGAAAATGGTGCAGACCCCTTATGGGTTAATGGAAATGAAACAGTTTTTCCAAGCGAAACTAGAAGGGCATTCGCTTGAAGAAGCATCCAGCTACACAGTGAAGACCCACATTGCAGAGCTGATTCAATCAGAAAATAAGAAAAAACCGTATTCGGATCAGCAAATCATGACGCAGCTTCAGCAAACCTTTGGTATCCGTGTCTCTCGCAGAACCATTGCCAAATATCGTGAACAAATGAACCTTCCGTCTTCCACGCTGCGGAAGCGATATGATTAAAAAGAAGCACATGCCAGAAACAATGGCACGTGCTTCTTTTTTGATGATTGGAAGAGCGGTGGCAGATTTCTTGAGAATTGAGAAAAGGGAAGACGTGTGATCGGAATTTTGGGGTAAAGTATAAGATAGGGCATGAGCCGATAGGATAGACAACAGTGATGAGGTGAGACCAATTGAAATATAAACAAATCAAAACGAAAAAAATATATGAAGAAATTGCGGATGCATTAATCGAATCCATTCGGACGGGAGATCTACTTCCGGGGGAAAAATTAGACTCGGTTCAAGCACTTTCTGAAAACTTTCAAGTCAGCCGTTCCGCTGTGAGAGAGGCGCTGTCCGCTTTGAAAGCGATCGGATTAATAGAGATGAAGCAAGGAGAAGGCACATATGTGAAGCAGTTCGATCCTGAGCAGCTCACATTTTGTTTATCTCCTGCTTTTTTGATGAAGCAGCAGGATATCGTGCAGCTTCTTGAAGTGAGATCAATCATTGAATCAGGTGCTGTCAAAAAGGCAGCATTGCTGCGGACAGACGAGGACCTCCATCGACTGCATGAGGCACTAGAACAAATGAAGCGTGCAGAAGCGCATAAAGAAATTGGTGAAGAGGCAGACCTTACATTTCATCTTGCCATCGCTAAAGCCTCAAAGAATCATTTACTGGCGGCGTTAATGAATCAGGTCTCATCCTTATTAATTGAAACGATGCGGGAAACGAGAAAAATCGTGTTATTTTCAAGAAAAGCGTCCATACGTCAGCTTTACAAAGACCATGAACGTATTTATCAAGCTGTCATGGACAAGCAGCCAGAAGAAGCGGAGAGGGCGATGCTTACACATTTGGAAAAAGTAGAACAACTTCTTGGTGATGTGCTGCAAGAACAGGAAGGAAAGCCAGATATTCAATAAGCTGTGCCGAAAAACGGCACAGCTCTATTATTGAAGAGAAATATGCAATTTTTTCATTCGATATTGCAGACTTTGCCTGCTCATGCCCAATATCTTTGCAGTCTGTGAAATATTGTCGTCCATTTTATTTAAGTAATGGACGATGTATTGTTTTTCAAATCGTTCCATTTGGGTTTGGAAGTCAGTTGTATGATCTGAGCTCGTGTAGACAAACGTATCAGTTGCAGCTGATAGATTAAGCGGACTCATCTGCATGTGTTCACTAGGACGTCCTTCTCCTTGCTTGAAACGGAAATGGTAAGGAAGGTGATGCATGCTTAAGTATGTTTCGTCCATCATCATATTCATCCCAGCTTCAATCACATGCTCCAGTTCTCTTACATTGCCCGGCCAATGATACGTTTGGAACAGGGCAAGTACCTCTTCATCAGCCGCCTTCACATTCATTTGAAACAGTTCATTATATTTTTGAATAAAATGCATGACAAATGTGGGGATGTCTTCTTTTCGCTCAGAGAGTGGCGGGATAAACAAGGTGACAATGCCAAGCCGGTAAAATAAATCCTTTCGCATTCGTCCACCTGCGATCGCATCCACAGGGTCCTCATTCATATTAGCAATCACTCTCACATCAATGGCGATTTCCTTTGTACTGCCTAACCTTCTCACACGTTTCTCTTGCAAGACGCGCAATAGTTTTGCTTGAAGAGCTGGGTGTAATGAGTTGATCTCATCTAAAAGCAGTGTACCTCCTTGTGCTTGTTCGAATAGACCGGGCTGATCTGTTGCCCCTGTAAAAGCCCCTTTTTGTGTTCCAAAAAGCAGACTTTCAATGAGGTTATCAGGCAGTGCTGCGCAATTCTGCGTAATAAATGGTCCAGATGAACGGCTGCTGCCATTATGAATGCTTTGTGCAAATAGCTCTTTCCCCGTCCCTGTCTCACCAACAATCAGCACATAAGAAGAGGTACGTGTGGCTCGTTTCGCATGTTCAATCACTTCTAAAAAGGCAGGACTCTCCCCAATGATTGAATCAAATGTAAAGCGTGTGTTTCCTTTTTTCTTCATATTGTGATGAATGAGCCGTTCCAGTTTCGTGACATCATTCGAAATTTCAACCGCCCCTTGAATCAAACCGTCTCGAACGAGCGGGTATGTATGGTTAATCGTTGTGATTTCTTTTCCATTGTAGTTGTGATACGTCTGCTTTGCATGAACCGTCTGTTTCCCGGTTCGCAGCGCTTGGACAAGTGTACTGTGCATCTCATCCTGAAACACAAAGAGGTCTAAGACATTTTTATAAAGGACATCAGAACGTTTTAAAGATTCGATCTCCATCATTTTTTTGTTATAAACAATGGTATTACCATTTTCATCAATGGCGTGAACCCCAACATCAATTAAATCGAGCATTTGTTTATATAGATCAATCTCATTTTCAAGCTTTGCGGTATGCTGATCTTTTTTCACTTGCGCCACCTCCAGACATTACCTCTATTTTACATGAAAAATTTTGCGGTTTCCTCTAAAAAAATTTGCATATGCAAAATTATTTTGCGTTAAAGATGAGAACAATCCTAGGCACAGAGCGATCACTAAGTTGGCATGATCCTTGCATAACATAAGAGTGAAGATGAACCCAATCAAAAGAGGCAAGCTTATAGAAGGAGGAATACACGATGACACAGACAAAAGCATTGATTCATCAAACAGAACAATACGGTGCGGCGAACTATCATCCGTTGCCAATTGTGATTTCAGAGGCTGAGGGAGTGTGGGTGACTGATCCTGAGGGCAACCGCTACATGGATATGCTCAGTGCATATTCTGCAGTGAACCAAGGACATCGCCATCCCCGCATTATTGAAGCGCTTAAAACACAAGCTGACCGCGTGACACTTACATCAAGGGCCTTCCATAATGATCAGCTTGGCCCATGGTATGAGAAGATTTGCAAATTAACGAATAAAGAGATGGCATTGCCGATGAATACGGGTGCTGAGGCTGTGGAAACGGCTGTAAAGGCAGCGAGACGATGGGGCTATGATGTCAAGGGGATCGAAGAGAATCGCGCAGAAATCATTGCATGTACCGGGAATTTTCATGGTCGTACAATGACGGCTGTGTCACTTTCTTCGGAAGCAGAATATCAAAGAGGTTTCGGTCCGATGCTTCCAGGCATAAAGCTCATCCCTTATGGAAATATTGAGGCGTTACGCGAAGCGATCACTCCGCAAACAGCGGCTTTTCTCTTTGAACCGATTCAAGGAGAAGCGGGCATTGTCATGCCGCCTGAGGGCTTTATAAAAGAGGCAAAAGCGATCTGTGAGAAGGAACATGTGTTATTGATCGCAGATGAAATTCAAGTGGGATTAGCGCGGACCGGCAAGATGTTTGCATGCGACTGGGAAGACATTGAGCCGGATATGCTGATTCTTGGTAAAGCACTTGGCGGTGGGGTATTCCCGATCTCATGTGTTGTCGCAAACCGTGATATTTTAGGTGTATTTAATCCAGGGTCTCACGGGTCTACCTTCGGCGGGAATCCTCTTGCGTGCGCAGTATCACTTGCTGCACTAGATGTTTTAATCGACGAGAAGCTTGCCGAGCGCTCACTGGAGCTTGGGCAATATTTCAAAGACAAACTATCACGCATTCAAAGTCCTGTGATTAAGGAAGTACGCGGGCGTGGACTATTTATTGGGATGGAACTGACTGAGGCAGCTAGACCTTATTGTGAGAAGCTCAAGCAAGCAGGGCTGTTATGCAAAGAAACCCATGAGACAGTGATTCGATTTGCACCGCCGCTTACCATTTCAAAAGAAGACTTGGATTGGGCAATTGCTCATATCCAAGCGTTATTTCAAGCATAAATGATCAAGGGAGAAGCCTTCAAATTCTCCCTTTCTCTTTCAATGAACGGCGAATTTTGTCAAAGGTTGATGAATAGAAGAGTGAAAGTGGGGAAGCGGATTTGAAGCCAGAACAGCATAATGAACTAGAGCGTTCCATGAAAAGCAGACATCTTTTTATGATTGCCTTAGGCGGGGTTATCGGAACAGGCCTTTTCCTTGGGTCAGGACTCATTATTCATCAAGCAGGCCCAGGGGGAGCCATTCTTTCGTTTATCATTGGCGGGTTGCTCATGTATTTGGTGATGCTCTGTCTTGGTGAATTAGCAGTGGCGATGCCGACAGCTGGTTCCTTTCAGGAGTATGCAACCAAATATATAGGTCCGTCCACAGGCTTTATGATCGGCTGGCTTTATTGGTTTAGCTGGGCATGTACAATTGGACTGGAGTTTACGTCAGCAGGCATTTTGCTCCAAAGGTGGTTTCCTGATATCCCAGTTTGGCTTTGGTGTCTTGCCTTTAGCGTCATCTTATTTGCCATCAATGCCATCTCAGCTCGCAGCTTTGCTGAAACCGAGTTTTGGTTTTCAGCCATCAAGGTTGCTGCGATCTTATTGTTTATTATCATTGGAATTGGCGCAATTTTCGGAATGATTCATTTGAAAGGTGGGGAACCTGCCCCCCTATTTCGCCATTTGACGGATCATGGCGGACTTTTTCCTAATGGTGTTTTTGCGATTTTATTAACCATGGTCACAGTCAATTTCTCCTTTCAAGGAACAGAGCTTGTAGGGATTGCAGCAGGGGAGAGTGAAAATCCAGAAAAAACACTCCCACGCTCTATTCGGAATATTATTTGGCGGACGATGGTCTTTTTTGTTTTATCGATTGCGGTTCTTGCAGCGCTTCTGCCATGGCAGACCGCCGGCGCGGTGGACAGTCCGTTTGTTGTGGTGTTGGACAAGGTCGGCATACCATACGCTGCAGATATCATGAATTTTATTATCATTACAGCCGTCTTATCTGTAGCGAACTCTGGATTATATGCATCATCACGTATGCTTTGGGCGCTTTCAAAAGACGGGAAAGGACCTGTTTTCACGAAAAAATTATCCAAACGTAAAATCCCGATCAATGCCTTATTGGTGACAATGGGTGTATCCGCTCTATCACTGCTCACGAGTGTTGTAGCACCAAAAACGGTATATGTCTGGCTCATATCCATTTCGGGTATGGTGCTTGTCGTGGTTTGGATGTCGATTTGTTTATCCCAATACTTCTTTAGGAGACAATTCATAAAAGAGGGCGGAGATGTAAAGGATCTTGTCTTCCGAACGCCTTTTTATCCATTTGTGCCATTAGCAGGCTTTATCGCATTTGGCATTGTTCTTATCAGTTTATTCTTTATTGAGGATCAGCGGATTGGTCTTTATTGCGGAGTTCCATTTATGGCCGCCTGCTATATCATTTACTACCTCAAGATTAAACCGAAGGAAGATGCGAAACGATTTAATGAAGAGAAAGAAACGATACCGAAAACATAAGCAGGCGGCTTTTGACCGCCTGCACCTTTTCAAAGACAAATGCATTCAATATAGAAGAAAATAAATAGTTTGAAAAAAATAAAATAGCGGAAAGCTAGATGACAAGCAGGTTATCGGTCAAAATGTGTCTATTTTTTGTCTAAATGTGTTTGTAAGAGTTGAAAATGCAAGATTATCCTGTTAAAATAATTAAAGAAAGCAGGGATTGATTTTTTTTTGGCTGTGGCGGGACGTTTTTTGTCACAGTGGGACTTTTTTAGTCCAACGTGAAAAGAAAGGGTCGTTAGCCATGAATCGTTTATTGGAAGCTCAAAAAAAATTATTACCAGATCTTCTCACAGTTATGCAAAAGCGCTACGACATTTTGCAGTACATCAGATTAGCTGAACCAATTGGTCGCAGAAGTCTTGCGACAAGTCTTGGTCTGAGTGAACGTATCTTAAGAGCTGAAGTTCAGTTCTTAAAGGAACAAAATCTGCTGGATGTTAAAACGAGCGGTATGATGCTGACGACTGAAGGTCATGCTTTGCTTGAAATGCTTGAAGGAATGATGAAGGACGTTTTAGGTTTAACCTTTTTGGAAAATACATTAAAGAGGAAATTAGGCCTGGAAGAAGTCATCATTGTTTCTGGTGACAGCGATGAATCCCCGTGGGTGAAGCAAGAAATGGGAAGAGCTGCTGTCCAATGTATGAAAAAAAGGTTTACTGGAAATAATATCGTCGCCGTCACTGGCGGAACGACGATGGAAGCTGTTGCCGAAATGATGACCCCTGATGCCAAAAATCGCGACATGATGTTTGTCCCTGCGAGAGGCGGTCTTGGGGAGAATGTAAAAAATCAGGCAAACACCATTTGTGCCCACATGGCTGAAAAAGCTTCCGGTACTTACAAACTGCTGTTTGTTCCAGGACAGCTGTCAGAAGGTGCTTACTCTTCCATTATTGAAGAGCCGTCCGTCAAAGAAGTGCTTCAAACAATTAAATCATCCACGATGCTTATTCATGGAATCGGTGAAGCAAAAACAATGGCGATGAGACGAAACACACCTGCTGAAGATTTAAAAAAGATTGATGAGCATGACGCAGTGACAGAGGCTTTTGGCTATTACTTTAATCGTGATGGCGAGGTCGTCCACAAAGTGCACTCCGTCGGCATGCAGCTAGATGATTTAGAAAGCATTCCACACATCATTGCTGTTGCAGGTGGATCATCAAAGGCTGGGGCCATTGAAGCTTATTTCAAAAAACCCCGCCGAACGGTTCTCGTCACAGACGAAGGAGCCGCAAAAGAGTTATTAAGGGAGTCAATAGATCCCTCAATATAAAACATTGTGACCTATAAAAGGAGGAAACATCATGGCAGTAAAAGTCGGTATTAACGGATTTGGACGTATTGGACGTAACGTATTTCGTGCAGCATTAAACAATCCTGAAGTTGAGGTAGTAGCGGTTAACGATCTAACAGACGCTAACATGCTTGCACACCTTTTACAATATGACTCTGTTCACGGAAAACTAGATGCAGAGGTTTCTGTAGACGGTACGAACTTAGTAGTGAACGGTAAAACAATCGAAGTATCAGCTGAGCGTGACCCTGCGAAATTAAGCTGGGGTAAACAAGGCGTAGAAATCGTTGTTGAATCTACTGGATTCTTCACAAAACGTGCAGACGCTGCTAAACACTTAGAAGCTGGCGCTAAAAAAGTCATCATCTCTGCTCCTGCTAACGAAGAAGATATCACAATCGTTATGGGTGTAAACGAAGACAAATACGATGCAGCTAGCCACGATGTCATCTCTAATGCATCTTGTACAACAAACTGCTTAGCTCCATTTGCAAAAGTACTTAACGATAAATTTGGTATCAAACGCGGTATGATGACAACTGTTCACTCATACACAAATGACCAACAAATTCTTGATCTTCCGCACAAAGACTACCGTCGTGCTCGTGCAGCTGCGGAAAACATCATCCCAACTTCTACAGGTGCTGCTAAAGCTGTTTCACTTGTATTGCCTGAACTTAAAGGTAAATTAAACGGTGGCGCTATGCGTGTTCCAACACCTAACGTTTCTTTAGTTGATCTTGTTGCTGAATTAAATCAAGATGTGACAGCTGAAGACGTAAATGCAGCACTTAAAGAAGCGGCTGAAGGAGAACTTAAAGGAATCCTTGGCTACAGCGAAGAGCCATTAGTATCTGGTGACTACAATGGTAATGCAAACTCTTCAACAATCGATGCTCTTTCTACAATGGTAATGGAAGGCAGCATGGTGAAAGTCATTTCTTGGTACGATAACGAGAGTGGATATTCTCACCGCGTTGTTGACCTTGCAGCTTACATTGCAAAACAAGGTCTTTAATTTCTCACACTGAAGGAACTCACTTGGTTCTTTCCTAGAGACACGATATAATGAAGACGGACAAGGGAAGGGGAAGCATCCCTTTCCCTTTTTCTCTGTATTTATCCGTTCTGCACGATTTCTCGTTTTGATGAGGGCAAAATGGGAAAAGGATAAAGAGAGACTTGTCCAATGCGTAAGGAAACCAGAATAAAGGAGGATCTCCTGACGAGCATGAATAAGAAATCAGTAAAAGACATTGACGTAAAAGGTAAAGTTGTGTTCTGCCGCGTAGATTTTAACGTTCCAATGAAGGACGGAAAAGTGACGGATGATACTCGTATTCGCGCAGCATTACCAACGATTGAGTATTTAACAGGACAAGGCGCAAAGGTACTACTAGCTAGTCATTTGGGTCGTCCTAAAGGTCAAGTTACTGAAGAACTGCGTCTGACACCTGTAGCAAAACGTCTGCAAGAGCTTCTTGGACAAGAAGTGAAAAAAGCAGATGAAGCTTACGGCGACAACGTGAAAAAGCAAATCTCTGACTTAAAAGAAGGAGATGTGCTAGTGCTTGAAAACGTTCGTTTCTATCCTGGTGAAGAAAAGAACGATCCTGAATTATCAAAAGCGTTTGCTGATTTAGCCGATGTGTATGTCAATGATGCGTTCGGTGCTGCACACCGTGCACATGCATCCACAGCTGGTATTGCAGCGTATCTTCCGGCTGTTTCAGGCTTCCTCATGCAAAAAGAGCTTGAGGTTCTAGGAAAAGCCATTTCAAACCCTGATCGCCCATTTACAGCGATTATCGGTGGCGCAAAAGTAAAGGATAAAATCGGTGTGATTGAAAGTCTTCTTGATAAAGTGGACAACCTGATCATCGGCGGCGGACTTGCTTATACATTTGTCAAAGCACTTGGCCACGAAGTAGGGAAATCTCTATTAGAAGAAGACAAAGTAGATTTAGCGAAATCCTTTATGGACCGTGCAAAAGAAAAAGGCGTGAACTTCCTGATTCCAACAGATGTTCTGGTAGCCGACGACTTTTCAAATGATGCGAATACAAGCATTGTGCCAATCTCTGAAATTCCAAGTGATCTAGAAGCACTTGATATTGGAATAGAGACAAGAGAGAAGTATGCTGATGTCATTAAAAACAGCAAACTTGTTGTCTGGAACGGACCAATGGGTGTATTTGAAATCGATGCATTCGCTAAAGGAACAAAAGCAATCGCAGAAGCACTGGCAGAAGCAAAAGATACATATTCTGTCATTGGCGGTGGAGATTCAGCAGCAGCTGTTGAGAAATTTGGTCTTGCCGATCAGATGAGCCATATTTCTACAGGCGGCGGCGCTTCACTTGAATTTATGGAAGGCAAAGAACTTCCAGGTGTGACTGCATTAAACGATAAATAAGACCAAAACTGCTATAAGGAAGTGTCAATCATGAGAAAACCAATTATAGCTGGGAACTGGAAGATGAACAAAACTCTTGGTGAAGCTGTAAGCTTCGTTGAAGAAGTCAAGTCATCTATTCCATCTCCTGACAAAGTGGAATCTATTGTCTGTGCACCAGCCCTTTTCCTTGAAAAGCTGAACAGCCTTTCTAACGGAACAGACCTTAAAATTGGTGCGCAAAACATGCACTTTGAAGAAAACGGTGCATTCACTGGTGAAATCAGCCCTGCTGCGCTTAAAGATCTTGGCATCGGCTACTCAGTGATCGGTCATTCAGAGCGCCGCGAATTCTTCGCTGAAACAGATGAAACAGTGAACAAAAAAGCACATGCTGCATTCAAGCATGGCATCGTTCCAATCATCTGTGTAGGTGAAACGCTTGAAGAGCGTGAAGCAGGCAAAACAAACGAACTTGTCGCTGATCAAGTGAAAAAAGCACTAGCTGGTTTAACGAAGCAGCAAGTCGCTGAATCTGTGATTGCCTATGAGCCAATCTGGGCGATCGGTACAGGTAAATCTTCTACAGCAAAAGATGCAAACGATGTTTGTGCGCACATTCGCCAAACGGTTGCAAGCGAATTTGGTCAAGAAGCGGCAGACAGCCTTCGCATTCAATATGGCGGAAGCGTGAAACCTGCGAATATTAAAGAATATATGGCAGAATCCGATATTGACGGTGCTTTGGTAGGCGGCGCAAGCTTAGAACCTCAGTCTTTCGTTCAATTATTGGAGGAAGGTCAATATGAGTAAGAAACCAGCTGCATTAATCATCTTAGATGGATTCGGTTTAAGAGGCGAAACAGTCGGTAACGCTGTTGCCCAAGCAAAGAAACCGAACTTCGACCGCTACTGGAACGAATTCCCGCATCAAACCTTAACGGCTTCAGGTGAGGCAGTGGGCCTCCCAGAAGGTCAAATGGGGAACTCTGAAGTTGGGCATTTGAACATCGGTGCAGGACGCATCGTGTACCAAAGCTTAACAAGAGTGAATGTTGCCATTCGTGATGGGGAATTTGAGAAAAACGAAACGTTCCTAGATGCAATGACTTATGCAAAAGAAAATGACAAGGCCCTTCATCTATTCGGTCTCTTGTCAGACGGCGGTGTGCATAGCCACATCCAGCATCTTTTTGCCTTGCTGAAACTAGCGAAAAAAGAAGGCTTAACAAAAGTATACATTCACGGTTTCTTAGACGGACGTGATGTTGGTCAGAAGACAGCGAAAGTGTACTTAAAACAGCTTGAAGAACAAATCAAAGAAATTGGTGTCGGAGAAGTCGCAACACTTTCTGGACGCTATTACTCAATGGACCGTGACAAGCGCTGGGATCGTGTGGAGAAAGCATATCGCGCGATGGCGTATGGTGAAGGCCCAAGTTATCAAAACATCTATGATGTCGTTGATGACTCCTATGAAAATGGAATCTACGATGAGTTCGTTATTCCATCTGTCATTACGAGAGAAAATGGTGAGCCGGTAGCAAAAGTAAACGACGGCGACTCTGTGATTTTCTATAACTTCCGTCCAGACCGTGCGATTCAAATTTCAAACACATTCACAAATGAAGATTTCCGCTCGTTTGACCGCGGGGAAGCACATCCGAAGGATTTACACTTCGTCTGCTTCACACACTTCAGTGAAACGGTAGATGGCTATGTGGCTTTCAAACCAGTGAATTTGGATAACACAGTAGGAGAAGTACTTTCTCAAAATGGATTGAAGCAGCTGCGGATTGCTGAAACAGAGAAATATCCTCACGTGACGTTCTTTATGAGCGGTGGGCGTGAAGAAGAATTTCCTGGAGAAGACCGCATCTTAATCAATTCACCAGATGTCGCAACCTATGACCTCAAGCCAGAAATGAGCGCTTATGAGGTAAAGGATGCACTTGTTGCAGACATCAATGCGGACAAGCATGATGCGATCATTCTGAACTTTGCTAACCCAGATATGGTGGGTCATTCAGGTATGCTTGAGCCAACAATCAAAGCCATTGAAGCAGTAGATGAGTGCTTAGGAGCTGTAGTCGACGCAATCCTAGCAAAAGGCGGACATGCCATCATCACGGCAGACCACGGTAACGCAGACGTGCTCATTACCGAAGAAGGAAAGCCGCATACTGCACATACGACAAACCCTGTTCCAGTCATCGTAACGAAAAAAGGAGCGACGCTTAGAGAAGGCGGCATTTTAGCCGATCTATCTCCAACGCTTTTAGACTTACTTGGTCTTGAAAAACCAAAAGAGATGACAGGAACATCATTGATTCAAAAATAACAAATTGATTCAAAAGGAGAGAAATTAAACATGCCATACATTGTTGACGTATATGCACGCGAAGTATTAGACTCTCGCGGTAACCCAACAGTTGAAGTAGAAGTTTACACAGAATCTGGCGGCTTTGGCCGTGCGCTTGTTCCAAGTGGTGCGTCTACTGGTGAATATGAAGCAGTAGAACTACGTGACGGAGACAAAGACCGTTACCTTGGAAAAGGTGTTCTGACAGCTGTAAACAACGTAAACGAAATCATTGCACCAGAGCTTTTAGGCTTTGATGTCACTGAACAAGTAGCAATTGACAAAATGTTAATCGAGCTTGACGGAACTGAAAACAAAGGGAAATTAGGCGCAAACGCAATCCTTGGCGTATCTATCGCTGTAGCACGTGCGGCTGCTGATTTCTTACAAATTCCACTTTACCAATACCTTGGTGGATTCAACTCCAAAACGCTTCCAGTACCGATGATGAACATCGTCAACGGCGGAGAGCATGCGGATAACAACGTAGACATTCAAGAATTCATGATTATGCCTGTAGGTGCACCGAACTTCCGTGAAGCACTTCGCATGGGCGCTCAAATCTTCCATAGCCTGAAATCTGTATTAAGCGCGAAAGGCTTAAACACAGCTGTAGGTGACGAAGGTGGATTCGCTCCAAACCTTGGTTCTAACGAAGAAGCACTTCAAACAATCGTAGAAGCGATTGAAAAAGCTGGTTTCAAACCAGGTGAAGAAGTCAAACTTGCGATGGATGCTGCATCTTCTGAGTTCTATAACAAAGAAGACGGTAAATATCATTTATCAGGCGAAGGTGTTGTGAAAACATCTGCTGAAATGGTTGACTGGTATGAAGATATGGTATCGAAATACCCAATCATCTCGATCGAAGACGGCCTTGATGAAAACGACTGGGAAGGTCACAAACTATTAACTGAGCGCCTTGGCAGCAAGGTTCAGCTAGTAGGAGACGACTTGTTCGTAACAAATACGAAGAAGCTTTCTGAAGGAATCAAAAACGGCGTTGGTAACTCAATCCTCATCAAAGTAAACCAAATCGGTACATTAACTGAAACATTTGATGCAATCGAAATGGCGAAACGTGCAGGCTATACAGCTGTTATCTCTCACCGTTCTGGTGAAACAGAAGACAGCACAATTGCAGACATTGCAGTTGCAACAAACGCTGGACAAATCAAAACAGGTGCTCCGTCTCGTACGGACCGTGTGGCGAAATACAACCAATTACTTCGCATCGAAGATCAATTGGCTGAAACAGCTCAATACCACGGCATTGCTACATTCTACAACTTGAATAAGTAATGTAAAGCAACGCGCTGCGTGTGCTCTTTTGAAAAGAGCGTATCGCAGCGCTTTTTTTATGTTGAAATAAAGATGCAAAGCTGGCTCAAGCGAATTAGCTCTGCTTCCTTTGTCATATCCTATTTTTGTAAAAAATCATCCTTCAGTCAGAGGAGAAACGATGAGCTTGACGATTTATAAGCAATAAATCATGAAAACTCTACTAAAAATATGATCTGAATTGAACTTATGCAATTTGCATGGGGGTGGTATCATTTTACATATATTAGGGGGTGATGAGATGCTGAATCCTTTTAGCCTTCGTTTTCCAGTAGGCGTGTACATGTATGTCCTTCACCTACTGGCGGCATATGATGAAAGGAAGCAACGAATTCTAACTTCTAAGAACGTACAGAAAAATGCATTTTGGATTTATGTCCTTGCCGCTATCTTAGGCATTGTGACAGTTGCCGCTTTGATTTGGGCATGCAAAACATTTGGAAAAGGCTCGAAATTTTTAGGAGAGTTCAAGTTTTTAGGCCTGTATATTAAAATCAAATGCGGCTTCTAACAAATGGTGAGAACAGATGCGGGGTCATCTGTTCTATCTGAAATAAATGGAGGGACATGATGCTGACATTACACTTAACAGAAAAAACGTATAGCCGCACCTTTTCTCTCCGCGATATTCAGTTAAATGTGGAGAAAGGACGTATGCTTCTGCTTTTGGGGCATAATGGTGCAGGAAAGACCACGATGATTCAGTCTATGTTTGGCCTGACACCATTTACGGGTTTTGTCTCTTTGCATGGTAAACAGCTGAATTTTCAATCCTCAGCACATATCTCCTTTTTGAAAGAACATGTTTCCTATATTCCTGATGATCATGCTTTGTTTGATTATTTAACGCCGAGAGAATATTTTCATTTACTCCAGCTTCCAGACAAACGAAATGGACCTCGAGAAGAGGCCTTCGTCGATCTTTTTGAGCTGAAACCTTATATGGATCAGCCAATTGCCCAGTTGTCTCATGGCAATCAAAAGAAAACTCAAATCATTTCACAGCTCCTTAGGCCTTGTGATTATTATGTATTCGACGAGCCTACAAATGGACTTGATCCAGATATGATGATCATCTTAAAAAAGGTGCTCATGAAGCTGAGAGATCAAGGTGCAGGCATTCTCATTTCTACCCATCATTTGGGCTTTGGTGAGACATTGTATGATCACCTCATGATCTTAAGAAACGGTGATATCAAGCTGGATATGTCACGTCAAGAAACAAACAAGACATTCCCTCATCAAGCACTTGAGGATATTTATAAAGAAGTGAATCAAGATTACTATATGCAGGTGGAGAGGTTGCTCAATGACTTGGACACGACACGTTCTTCATAAAATAGAATGGGGCATGCTCACAACGAAAATCAAGCAGCTCGGCAAAAAATATCCTTTGCAGCTTCTCGCCGCAGCCGTTTTTATGTTGCTGATCTACTCCATATACGTTGTCATGAGCCTGCGTTTTTTTATGCAAGTAGGGGAGAACGAACCAGTTGCTTTATACCTTCAATTTGTGAAAATGACCCTGCTGCTTTTGGGAGCAGGTATTGTCTTTTCCCGTCATAAAATGAAGCGTCAAGAGTATCAGTTCTTCTTTTTGAATAGTGCGATGCAAAGTGTCTCATTTGTCCTTTGTGTGTATTTCTTTCCGGTGCTATTTTGTTTCATCATGCTTGGTCTGCTTTTTTTACCCATCCTATTAGGGCTGATCATTAGCGGCGTTACACTATCTTTGTATTGGATCATTGTGGTAGGGATCACTTGCTGTGGATTGGTGCTCTATACGCTTGCTTCTTGGATGCTGATACGCATTGGTGTGAGCCATTTTATATCAAAAACAAAAGAGCATTTACTGCTGCAAACGCTCGGATTTGTGACGCTTGGTGCTTTCGTGTTTCTCCTTTTTCAAAAAGCGGTTGAGATGATTCACGTATGGCCGTCTATCTATCTTGTATTTCTGATGATCTTTCTATGTGCAGGGTGGTTTTGGCTGAAGGGCTTGGCGGCTTGTTATGTCAATCGGATGTTTTTGCAGCTAAAGGTAGAGGTGAAGTCGTTTTCTTATCAAAAAATCAGATCGGATTCTTCATTTTTCACACATCTGCGGCAGGAGCTTGTTTATTTTAGCCGATCAGCTGTGTTTAAAGAACAAGGTATTTTGTTCCTGTTTCTTGTCTGTTTCACGATAGGTCTCCCATGGATCTTTACTCCGGCAGAGACTGGCTGGCTGTATGCTTTTATTGTGCAGTTTGCCTTAAAGGAGATCCTTATTATGCTTCCTCTGATGATTGGCAGGGAATATCATCTCCATCAGCGAGCCATTTTTATGTTAAATACATCAAAGGGTGCCTATTTATTATCAAGAATTTTATTTTATTACACAATGAATGTATTGATTTATTTTGTCTATATCGGGCTTGCTTATTTCATGATAGGGGTCGAAAGTGAAGGGCACGGTTTGGCGAGTTTGTCCATTTTATTGATCACTGTCATGGCGGCATGTGTCGGGTTTGTCGTGAAGATTAGTGAATTTAATAAACTGTTTGTGATCGTGATGATGATTGCTGTGTTCAGTATGTTGGATATGCTTTTAGTCCAGTGGCTTTCAGCAAATATCCAGCTGCTCTCAACTGCCTATATGGCTTGTTCAGCCGCATTCTTCATCTTCATATATGCTGCCATGCTAAAGAGGCCGATTGTGCGATGATGACGCTTTTATTTTGCTTAATAGCAGTTGTGCTCATTCATGAACTCGGTCATATCCTGATGGTGATGGTGTGCAACAAAATCGAAAAAAAACCCATCTTTGATTATGTGGTGATGATCGATTGGAAGCACGTGTCGATTGTCCATGAGAAATTTTCACGGCCGGGTTTTAATGTGATGGTGGCACTTGCAGGTCCTGTGTTTCCAGTGATCTGCTCGGGTGTGCTTTTCTTCATGTGGGGGCATCCATTGACGCATCCATTGCTGCTTTTTTCTTTATTAAATACAGTGATGCTGCATCCAGCTTGCCCAGACGGGAAAAATATCATCACCAGTTTAAAAGAGATGAAAGGAGAGAACTAAATGGTTAAAGTATTTCATTCGTTTTCTAGCGGCTTAACGCTTGCGATGCTTTATGTGTTTGCTGTGTTTATGACACCAGTATTTTTAATGCTGCTAGAGGTTCATCATGTTGAATCAAGTCCAACTCTATTTGGTATGCCATTTTATATCATGAAAATTGAACAGTATCAATTCAGCTCAGAGGCAACGCTCTTTGGGTGCGTGGTCTGTTTTTTAGCGGGTGCCGCTCTCTACTTCTTGATTCAATATGTGATTCATGCAGTGAAAAAGAGCAGAACATAAAAAAAGCAGGCTGAATGAAGTCAGTCTGCTTGAAGAACGAGTGACAACCGCACCATATCCATACACTGAATACCGTTCTCATAAATCGGTTCATCATAGTGCTTCAGAAAGAAATCGTGATCGATAGACGCCATGCGAAAACCACATTTTTGATAAAGGGCGAGCTGCTGAATACTAGAGTTGCCTGTGCCAATTTCAATTGTATGAAAGCCAGCTGCCTTGGCTTCTGAAATAGCATGGCGGATCAGCTGCTTCCCAATTCCTCTACCTTGCCATGACTCCTTCACGGCGACATTCATGATTTCCACTGTCTGCTGAGACAGAGGCGTCAGAACATACACACCAATCATGTCCTGTTTATGAAAAGCCACATAACAAGAACCAGATTGTACATAGGCAAGGACTTTTTCAGTTGAAGGGTCAGCTAATAGTAAAAGATCCATAGGAACAGATTGATCATGAGACAATGGCCGAATCTGTATCAAATCATTTCATCCTCTCTATTCTTTGATATACCCTTGTTTAACACCCCAATCATATTGATCCTGCACCCATTGAGAAGGAGGATGATGGGTGACATTTGGGTCCTTTTTGACAGTTGCTTTCCTAGTCGTTTGTGCTGCCTGCTTATTCGCTTGAGCCGTTGCTTTCGCTGATGCCAGTTCTTTTTGAAGCTGGTCTATTTTCAATTCAAGTGCTTTACGCTGTTTGATTTCTTTTTGATGCGCCTTCTTTTCTTTCTTCAGCTTGTTTGTGACGGTGGACAATTCCTTTTTTTGACCATCCATTTCATCTTTCATATCTGTTCCTTCTGACTTTAATTGTGTCAGCTGCTCATCATTCTTTCTCATTTCTTGTTGGTGTTTATTCTCTGATGCGGTGAGCGACTGCTGCTGCCACACAATCCAGCCAGTTGCACCTAGGATGATCACAGACAAGACAATGATCGTGATGTTTTTTTTCATGTTCTATTCCCCTTTCGTTAAACCTCTATTATCATCGGTTAAAACAAACCAGGTTTTAACAGAACAAGGGAATATTCGCATCAGATTAGCAGACACTATGAAAAAAGGAGGGTGTCTGTTGATTTCCTTTATGATTCATGTCATTGTGTCACTATTTGCTGTCTCAAACCCCATTGGAAACGTGCCTCTTTTTATCACTTTAACAGAAGGCTACTCAGAAAAAGAACGATCCCAGACGGCCAAAAAAGCGATTGTTGTGTCTTTTATGATTTTGATTGCCTTTCTTTTGGCAGGCAGGCTCATTTTCAAATTGTTTGGCATTGATATCCATGCACTCCGTATCGCCGGAGGTATTTTTATTTTTGGTATCGCTTACAATTTGCTAAATGCAAAAGAATCACATGTTCAAAACCCTCATTCGGATGAAAAGGCAGAGAGCAAAGAGAAGTCTGATGTTTCGGTGACCCCACTCGCCATTCCGATCATTGCAGGACCTGGTACAATTGCGACCGTCATGAGCTTAACGCCAGGAAGCCACCAAGTAACGCTTCATCTGCTTGCGATTCTTATTGGCATTGTGGTCGTACTTGCCATGACCTATTATGCATTTCATTATTCGAGTTTCATTATGCGAAAAATGGGGAAAACAGAGATGAATGTCGTGACACGATTAATGGGATTGATTCTAGCTGTTGTGGCAGTTGAGATGATAGGCGCAGGCATCAAAGGGATGTTCCCAATGCTGATGTCATAAGTGTATATAAAAAAGCTGTTTTTTTCTACAAAATTGTAAAATAAAACAGCTTTTTTTAAGGTTTTGGCACATGTTGAAATACTTCTTCACTTTCAAAGAACTCAATTAAACGGCTAATCCAGTCATAATAATCGAGACTTTCCTTGATTTCTGAAAGAAGAAGATTGATTTTATCTACTGTTTCTTCTGGCAGGTCATCTTGTTCAAGCAGCTCCAGCAATTCCTTGCATGTCTTCTTATGTGCCTTGCGATTTTTGCTGACAACACGTGACCAATTGGCTGCAAACAGTGAAATAAAGGTTTGATATTGATCTTGCTCAACGTCATATAAATCTTTTCGTATTCCTTTTTCATAAACCTTTTCAGCAATATTCAAATCAAGCATTTCTCGAACGACTTGACTCATTCTTGTTTTGCTCATGCCGGTCGCCTCTGAGAGCTCACCGAGCGTCATTGGTTTACGGTTCATATGAATGATACCAAGCACTCTACCCACTGTGGCAGAAAGACCAAAGGCATTCATGTTCTCGGCAGCTTTTTCAATATAATGATCCTGTGCTTTTTGAATGGCGCCTAACGCTTGCTTGTCCATTCCCCGCTTCATCCCTTCACGACTGACAATTTGTAACACAATATATCATATACCTGTTTGTTGATGAAAACAATAAATATTGAGTATTTGCTCGTAAGTTGGAGGAAAAAGGAGGGATCGGTACATATCAGGCCGTTAACTGAAAATTTTAAATAAATCTTATGCAATACAAACACATCGTAAACTTTTTATTTTATAAAGTTTGCACTATAATAAATAAGGTGTAAATTTTCTGAAAATATATATCCGACTAATTGGAGGTGCCTCATTTGCTGAAACTAGAGAATGTATCTAAGACGTATAAAGGCGGAAAAAAAGCTGTCAAAAATATTGATTTAGAAATAGCAAAAGGAGAATTTATTTGTTTTATTGGACCGAGTGGCTGTGGTAAAACGACAACCATGAAGATGATTAACCGACTGATTGAACCTTCCTCAGGAAACATATTCATCGAGGGAGAAAACATTATGAAAAAAGATCCAGTCCAATTAAGAAGAGAAATTGGTTATGTGATTCAGCAAATTGGACTTTTCCCTCATATGACCATCGCACAAAACATTTCCCTTGTGCCGAAGCTGCTGAAGTGGCCGGAAGAAAAACGAAAAGAACGAGCGCGTGAATTGCTCAAACTCGTCGACATGGGGCCGGAATACTTAGAGCGTTACCCTCATGAACTCAGTGGAGGACAGCAGCAGCGTATCGGCGTTCTTCGCGCACTCGCAGCAGAACCCCCTTTAATCCTGATGGATGAACCATTTGGAGCACTTGACCCAATTACAAGAGATTCATTGCAGGAAGAATTTAAGAAACTGCAAAAAACGTTAAATAAAACAATCGTTTTCGTCACACATGACATGGATGAAGCGATTAAACTTGCAGACCGCATTGTCATTTTAAAAGATGGAGAGATTGTCCAAGTGGGCACGCCAGATGATATTTTACGTAACCCTGTGAACGAATTCGTAGAAGAATTCATCGGGAAAGAACGTCTACTTCAGTCAAACCCGAATATGGAACGTGTGGAACAAATGATGAACACGTCCCCAGTCACAATTACCGTCGAAAAAACATTGACAGATGCCATCTTTATTATGAGAGAAAAGCGGGTTGATTCTCTGCTTGTCGTTGATGAAAATCATGTGCTGAAAGGCTATATCGACATTGAAACCATCGATGCAAACCGCAGAAAAGCAGCCTTCGTTGGCGATATTTTAAATACAGAATTTTATACAGTACAAGAAGGTGCACTTCTTAGAGATACTGTCCGAAAGATCTTAATACGCGGCATTAAATATGTACCGGTTGTCGATGCAAAAGGGCACTTAAAAGGCATCGTCACACGTGCAAGTCTTGTAGATGTCGTATATGACTCTATTTGGGGAGAAGATACCCCGGAGGCTGTCACTGAAATGAACTAAGGGAGGTGTACACATGGATCAAATCATCGATTTTCTTGAGAAAAATGGTGGGGAACTCCTCACAAAAATGTGGGAGCATTTATACATTTCTTTAATTGCCGTTGTGTTAGGCATTATCGTGGCCGTTCCTTTAGGCGTCATTCTTACACGAATGAAAAGAGGCGCCGGTTTTGTCATCGGCATCGTGAATATCTTTCAAACACTCCCTAGTTTAGCGATTCTTGCATTTTTTATTCCTATTTTGGGAGTTGGAAAAATACCTGCGATCGTTGCGCTATTTTTCTATTCCGTTTTGCCTATTTTAAGAAATACGTATGCCGGTGTTCAAGGTGTGAACAAAAACTTGCTTGAATCTGGAAAAGGAATTGGCATGACGACATGGGAACAAATTCGTCTTGTGGAACTGCCGCTTGCTGTTCCGGTCATTATGGCAGGTGTCAGAACCTCAACGATTTATTTAATTGGGTGGACAACACTTGCTGCTTTTATCGGTGGAGGCGGTCTTGGTGACTACATTTTAATTGGGCTTCAGCTTTACCAGCCGGAATACATTATTGCGGGTGCAATCCCTGTCACTATTTTAGCGGTCATCATTGACCTTACATTGATGAAGCTTGAGAAAAAAGTAACACCAGAAGGCTTAAAAGGATTGAAGGAAGTTTCATAAGGAGTTGGCTCATGTGAAGAATCGAAAAACAAAATGGATCAGTGCACTGCTTGCCGGATGCTTGCTATTCATAAGTGGCTGTTCACTTCCTGGACTAGCCGGCTCTTCAGGGAGCACGCTGCGAATCGGTGCACAAAACTTTACAGAATCAGAAATTATGGCCTATATGGTGGGAGACATCATTGAGCATTACACAGATAAAAAGACAACCATTGTGAAGAATTTAGGCTCAAATACGGTCCAGCAGAAAGCAATGGAAAACGGTGATGTCGACATTTCAGCAACACGATATACAGGCACGGATTTAACAAGTACGCTAGGAATGGATGCAGAAAAAGATCCAAAGCGTGCAATGGAAATCGTCCAGAAAGAATTCAAAAAACGCTATGATTACAAATGGTTTGATTCCTATGGGTTTGATAATACGTATGCCTTTGCTGTGACGCAGAAGATGGCGAAGGAAAACAACCTAGAAACAGTCTCTGATTTAAAAAAGAATGCCAAAAATTATCGCTTCGGTGTGGATAATATTTGGCTGAAAAAGAAAGGTGACGGTTACGAAGGGTTTGTGAAAACATACGGAATTGAATTTGGAAGCACTTTTCCGATGCAGATCGGGCTAGTCTATGACGCATTGAAAAATGAAAAAATGGATATTGTGCTTGCCTATTCAACAGATGGCCGGATCAAAGCGTATAATCTCAAAATCTTAAAAGATGATAAACGATTCTTCCCACCATACGATGCATCACCAGTTGTCCCTGAGAAGGTATTAAAAGAAAATCCAGGACTGGACAAGGTGATCAACAGGTTGATTGGAAAAATCGATACCGAACAAATGCAAGAGCTCAATTATCAAGTCGATGGAGAACTAAAAGAACCAGCGACTGTTGCGAGAGATTTTCTAAAGAAACACAATTACTTTGAGTAAGATTGGGAGGTGTCAGAGCTGATGGACACACTGCAGCAATTATGGGCGTATTATCAACAGAACGGTTCATATGTGTTAGAAGAATTTTACCGGCATTTCCTCATGTCAGCGTATGGGGTATTGTTTGCGGCAATTGTCGGAATACCAGTCGGCATCTTTGTGGCGCATTACCGCAAACTGAGCAATTGGGTGTTCGCGATAACCAATGTCATTCAAACCATTCCAGCGTTAGCGATGCTTTCTGTGTTGATGCTTGTATTAGGACTTGGTGCAAATACAGTTATCTTATCACTCTTTTTATATTCGCTTCTGCCGATTATCCGTAACACGTACACAGGTATTGTCAGCATTGAGCATGCCTATTTAGAATCGGGGAAAGCGATGGGCATGACGAAATGGCAAGTGCTGAGAATGGTTGAATTACCGCTTGCTTTATCTGTCATTATGGCTGGTTTAAGAACCGCACTTGTGATCGCAATCGGTATTACAGCGATTGGTACATTTGTTGGTGCTGGAGGACTTGGTGATATTATCATCAGAGGATCAAACGCGACAAACGGAACAGCCATTATTTTAGCAGGTGCTATTCCAACTGCGCTCATGGCCATTATTGCCGACCTTGTCATGGGCTGGCTTGAACGCTATTTAAGCCCAACCAACAAGAAAAAAGAAAGCAAGGCGTTAGCTGAAAAAAACATGACGTCCGCATAAATGCTTGAAAAGACAAAACCTCCTCTACATCTGTAGGGGAGGTTTTTTTATCATGATTAGGCGGCTCACATCAGGAGACATTTATGATTCAAGTGTGATCCATTCAGAGGACCACTTCGCAATTTCCTCAAAAACGGGTGCAAGTGAGCGCCCCATATCAGTTAATGAATACTCAATACGCACGGGTGTTTCAGCAAAAACCTCCCGTTTTACAATGCCTGCTGCTTCCAGCTCTTTTAATCTCTCAGATAAAACCCTTCCGCTTAAATTGGTCAGAGCTGCTTCGATTTCACTAAAGCGCTGTGAACCTGAGAGAAGCTGAAAAACAATCAGTGCCACCCAGCGTTTACTTAATAACTCAACTGCTTTTTCAAACCGCGGGCACATATCAGATTGATTCATCTTTCTTCACTCCAATCTGAACCCATTATACCGTAATTCTGTCAAAAATCGGCGCAAAAAGCTTGTCAATGATCAAAACATTTTACGATGACGAACGGCTGTTTAGTAGAAATAATAAATAGCGGTTTAAATCCTCTATTTCATGTTTAGAAAGGGTGGACCATATGTCCCCATTAAATATTTCAAGATCATCAAGTTCATAGTGCTCTGCTGCTTCTTTTATTTGGGTAAAAGCCGTTTCTTCTTCCTTTATGACATAGGCAGAAGATGCTTCTTCAATATACCCTGCAGCCTGCATCATGTCCTCATAAGGTACTTTTAATGCACCTGCTAGTTTTTTAATTGTAGGAGGTTTCGGAATGCCACGTTTCCCGTTTTCAATCCGAGAAATACCAGCAGCGCTGACCTCTGAATACATCGCTAATTGGTTCACCGATAGTTTCCTTTTCTCACGTAATGCTCTTAAATATGCACCGAAGTTCATCAACTCAAAACCTCACATGGTTAAAGATTAGTTATCTCTAGTGTACTCGATTTGTTGACTATTGGCAATAAGTATACCATGAAAATATTGACATTAGTTAATGGTGGATGTATCTTATGTTTATGCCCCGCTATTTGTTCGCCTTTTTTTGGTTAATGAGCGTGAGAAAGTATTGATTCAGCTGGCTGATGTCTTGTGCGGTGAGTGTTTCCCATTGGTCTCCATCGAAAATAGGGAGATGTTCTACATCCTTTTGAAGCGCCGTTTGATAGATTTTTAATATGGATTCATATTTCGGTTTCATTTCATGCACTTTTTCCTGTTCAATATAACCGGCAAGCAGCATTAAATCCTCATAAGGCACCTTCAAAGCGCGTGCTAATTTTTTTATGGTTAAAGGCTTTGGCACACCACGCTTTCCATTCTCAATCCGAGAAATACCGGCAGCGCTTACGCCTGAATACATGGCGAGTTGATTGACAGACATCTTTCTATTCTCTCTTAAAATGCGTAATTGTTCACCAAAGTGATTCATGTCATCGAACCTCACATTTCAGTATATGACTTATTTTAGTATGATCATTGACCAAAGGAAATAGAAAGGGCGTAAAAGTGTTGACATAAGTTAATGAATCCGGGAGATGTGAGAATCCTACATGTTGTACATATTGATCCTATAGGAGGTTGTAATGATGGTCGAAAAGATTCAGATCAGGCGGGCTTTTGTGATGCAGTATATGATCGAAAACGATATGTCTTTAAATCAGCTCGCAGATGAAATTGGCATCTCTCCTGCCACACTCAGCAGGGTATTGAATGGTCACCGGAAGCCAGGACAGCTTGTCATTGGTAAAATGATTCATTACTTTGATAAAAAATTTGAAGATTTATTTTACTATGAAGATGTTGACAAAAGTCAATGAATGAAATCATTGTATGATCATTAAGGAGGCGGCTTCATTGAAAAGAACTGGAATGGTAAGACACATCGATTCGCTTGGCAGAATTGTTCTGCCTTCAGAAATGCGAAAGGTACTCAATATAAAAGAAGAGCAGCTGTTAGAAATTTTCATCGAAGATCAAACCATTATGCTGAAAAAATATGATGCAGATAAGAGCTGCTTATTAACTGGCCAAATAACGAAATACAACAAAAGCTATGGAAATGGTAACGTCGTGCTGAGTCCTGAAGGAGCTGAACGGTTGTTAGTAGAATTAAAACAGCTCTTAAAAGAAGAAGCAACTCGCTAAAAACGCTTTTTAACCTCAAAAATTGCATATAAAAATGCTGCATACAATCCATTGGAGCGAAATTGAATCAAAATGACAAATAAAGTCGACAATATATAGGAAATCTTTATTTTGATGTTTCGTGACATGCACCTTGTTTTCATGTAAAATAAAGTTATGTGTACCAGTTTGTCTGGAGGTGTTTTCATGCACGCATTTGTTATCACATTACTCGTAATTGTCAGTATCGCACTTATCATCGTTGTATTATTACAATCAAGTAAAAGTGCAGGACTGTCAGGCGCTATTTCAGGTGGAGCCGAGCAGCTTTTCGGTAAGCAAAAAGCGAGAGGTCTTGACTTGATTCTTCACCGATTAACTGTCATTTTGTCAGTGCTTTTCTTCATCTTAACACTTGCATTGGCATATTTAGGCGTGTAGGCGCGAGTAACAGAAGGTCTGATCTTTTTTCAGACCTTTTTTTATTATCAGCACTCTTTTGTGTTTGTTTAATACATACAAGTGGAAAATATAAACCATATCAGAAGGAAAGGAAGTCACATCATGAAAGTTGTTACACCAAAACCATTTACGTTTAAAGGTGGAGAAAAGGCGGTGCTTCTTCTTCACGGTTTTACTGGGAATACAGCCGATGTTCGTATGCTTGGACGCTATTTAAATGAAAGAGGCTATACATGCCATGCACCTCAATACAAAGGACACGGTGTACCGCCAGAGGAGCTTGTTCATACAGGTCCTACAGATTGGTGGAAAGATGTAGAAGAAGGCTATCAATTTTTAAAAGACGAAGGTTATGAGGAAATTGCGGTTTGCGGACTATCCCTCGGAGGAGTTTTTTCATTGAAATTAGGTTACACTGTACCTGTAAAGGGAATTGTACCTATGTGTGCACCTATGTACATAAAAAGTGAAGAAGTCATGTACCAGGGTGTACTAGATTATGCCCGTAACTATAAAAAATTCGAGGGTAAGTCAGAGGATCAAATTGAGCAAGAGATGGAAGAGTTCAAGAAAACACCAATGGGTACACTCAAGGCTCTTCAAGAACTCATTGCAGATGTCAGAAACAATGTTGACATGATTTATTCACCTACTTTTGTTGTTCAGGCACGTCATGATCATATGATTAATACAGACAGTGCAAACATTATTTATAACGAAGTAGAGACTGATGAAAAACATTTAAAGTGGTATGAAGAATCGGGCCATGTTATCACGCTTGATAAAGAGCGGGAGAAGGTTCATCAGGATGTATATGCATTCTTAGAATCACTCGATTGGTCAATTTAAATATATAGGGGGTTAGAGTGTGCAAAAAGAAGAATTTATGGATGAATTACTTGCGTTTATGCAAGAAGAGGCGTACAAACCATTAACGGTACAGGAATTAGAAGTCATGATGGAAATTACCAATCCAGATGATTATAAAGAGCTCGTCAAAGCACTTGTGATATTAGAGGATCAGGGACTGATCGTCCGTACCCGCAGCGACCGCTATGGTGTACCGGAAAAAATGAACTTGGTCAAAGGGAAGCTGTCTGCGCATGCAAAAGGATTTGCATTTGTGACACCAGAAGAGTTTGGACAGGATGATATTTTCATTCCGCCAAATGAGCTAGGCACAGCAATGAATGGCGACACCGTCATGGTTCGTGTCAGCCACAAATCAAATGGCACCAAAAAAGAAGGAACGGTCATCCGTATTCTGGAGCGTAATACTCAGACGGTTGTCGGTACCTATACAGAAACGAAAAGCTTTGGTTTTGTCATTCCTGATGATAAAAAAATCACAAACGATATCTTCATTCCGAAATCCGCTAAAAACGGAGCGGTTGAAGGTCATAAAGTCGTTGTCACGCTGACAAGCTATCCAGAAGGAAGAATGAGCGCAGAGGGTGAAGTGACGGAAATTCTCGGTCACAAAAATGACCCTGGCATCGATATTTTATCGATTATTCATAAACACGGTCTACCAGGTGAGTTTCCGGAAGAAGCGCTCCAGCAGGCAGTAGATACACCTGAAACGATTGATGAAAAGGACCTTGAAGGTAGACGTGATCTGCGCAATGAAACGATTGTGACCATTGACGGTGCAGATGCAAAGGACTTGGACGATGCGGTTACTGTGCAAAAGCTGGATGATGGTAAATACAAACTAGGTGTGCATATTGCGGATGTCTCTCATTATGTAACGGAAAACTCTCCAATTGATCAGGAAGCCTATGAGCGCGGAACGAGTGTGTATCTTGTAGACCGCGTTATTCCAATGATTCCTCATCGCCTGTCAAATGGCATTTGCTCATTGAATCCGAAGGTTGATCGTCTCACACTCTCTTGTGAAATGATCATTGATCGTAGTGGGAAAGTCGTCAAACACGAAATTTTCCAAAGTGTGATCAAAACGACGGAAAGAATGACCTATTCCGATGTGAATAAGATTTTAGTTGACCAAGATGAAGAGCTTTTAGACAAATACGAGCCGTTAGTACCAATGTTTCAAGAGATGGAGAAGCTTGCAGAAATTCTGCGTGACAAGCGAATGGAGCGTGGAGCAGTCGATTTTGACTTCAAGGAAGCAAAAGTGCTTGTAGATGATGAAGGCGCAGCAAAAGACGTAGTCATTCGTGAGCGTTCTGTTGCCGAAAAACTAATTGAAGAATTCATGCTGGTGGCAAACGAAACAGTTGCCGAGCATTTCCACTGGATGAATGTTCCGTTCATTTACCGAATTCACGAAGAACCAAATCCTGAGAAGCTTCAGCGCTTTTTAGAGTTCGTGACGACATTTGGTTATATTGTGAAAGGAACGTCAACGAACATTCACCCGCGTGCACTTCAAAGTGTACTTGATGCCGTCCGTGATCAGCCGGAAGAAGTCGTGATTCAAACTGTGATGCTTCGCTCAATGAAACAGGCGAAGTATGATCCAGAAAGCATTGGCCATTTTGGATTATCAACGGAATTCTATACACACTTCACATCACCGATCCGCCGTTACCCGGATTTAATCGTGCATAGGCTGATCAGAACCTATTTAATAGAGAAAAAGACAGACGAAGCGACCCTTGAAAAATGGGGTCAATTGCTGCCAGAAATCGCAGATCATGCATCTACAATGGAGCGCCGCTCTGTTGATGCTGAGCGCGAAACAGATGACCTGAAAAAGGCAGAGTTTATGCTTGATAAAATCGGTGAAGAGTTTGATGGTATGATTAGTTCCGTCACGAATTTCGGACTATTCGTTGAACTGCCGAATACGATAGAAGGTCTTGTCCATGTGAGCTACATGACAGACGATTACTATCGTTTTGATGAACAGCACTTTGCCATGATCGGTGAACGTACAGGGAATGTCTACCGTATCGGTGACGAAATCACTGTCAAAGTGGTGAGTGTGAATAAAGATGAGCATTCCATTGATTTTGAAATCGTCGGGATGAAAGGCACTCGCCGTAAATCACCAAAAGACTTCAAGTTCAAAAAACGGACAGATCCACCAGCCAAAAAAGGACGCGGAGGTCAAAAGGCCTCTGGGGAAAAAGGCAAAGAGGATAAAGGCGGCGACTGGTTCACAGGTCGTAAAAAGAAGAAAAAGAAAAAACGCGTTTTTGATAACGCACCGAAACAAAAGCGCAAAAAGAAAAAGTAACGTGACAAAAAGCAAATAGGGCACCATGCTCTATTTGCTTTTTGACCACGTGGCATCAGCATTGTCGAAAGCTGGATTGTTTGATAAAATAATCCGTACGATTTGGACCGTGTCTGTGTCAAAAGGAGGGTGTACGCCAATGCCAAAGGGAGAGGGAAAGGTTGTTTCCCAAAACAAAAAAGCAAATCATGATTATTTTATAGAAGAAACATACGAAGCCGGCCTTGTATTACAAGGAACTGAAATCAAATCCATTCGAGCAGGAAAAGTGAATTTAAAAGATTCCTTTGCCAAAATCGAACGGGGAGAAGTGTTTCTTCACAATATGCACGTCAGCCCATACGAGCAGGGGAACCGTTATAACCATGATCCACTCAGAACGAGAAAGCTGCTACTCCACCGCAAACAAATCAGTAAATTGATTGGTGCGACAAAGGAAGAGGGCTACTCACTTGTTCCCATTAAACTCTATTTGAAAAATGGCTTTGCCAAAGTGCTAATTGGAGTCGGTAAAGGGAAGAAGAAATATGATAAACGTGAAGATCTGAAGAAAAAAGATGCGAAACGTGAAATCGAGCGTGCTTTCCGTGACCGGCAAAAGCAATTCTAGACGCATGCAGATGGCTTGCTGAGAGCGGAAGCATTATGCTACAATATGTTATGCAGTAAACAATCATCGTCGTTTTTTTACAGAAACCACCAGTTGTTTCGAGCGATGAGATTGTTATAATAGTCATATACGGAAGCAGTTAAGCGAAAGAACGTTTCCATCCCGTATATCCCTTTTACAAGGGGACGTTACGGATTCGACAGGGATGGTTCGAGCTTAGGCTGCGAGCCGAGAGGCGATCTCGTTAACACGCACCTAAATGTAACTGGCAAAACTAAAAGTTTTAACCAAAACTTAGCACTAGCTGCCTAATAAGCGCAGCGAGCTCTTCCTGACATCGCCTATGTGTCTGTGAGGAGCCCAATGAAGTAGGCTACGCTTACGTTTTCGTCTGAGGACGTAAGAAGAGATCCATCAGACTAGCTCTCCAAGCGCCCGTCAGCAGGCATGAGGATGAGTGAACACGAAATATGTTGACTACGCTCGTAGACGCTTAAGTAATCGATGTCTCTGGACGTGGGTTCGACTCCCACCGTCTCCATCAAAACTTTTAGAATGCAGTCGTATCAAGGGTTTTAAAAGCCCTTGGTGCGGGTCTGGTATCATGAAAATCTAATTACTCAAAAAAAAGACGCTATGAATAGCGTCTTTTTTTATGTTTTTATTTAATAATAGTTGTTTGTTTAAAAAACATAGGATATCTTCCAATATAGTATTTTTATGTTATAAAAATTGAATTAATTTCTAAACAAACATCTTCATTTAGCCGATGATGAAATGTAGGGATATTTAACCATTACTATATTCTTACGAAAATTTATTTAATTAAATGAAGAAGATAGAACAAATTGTTCAATGTAAAAGCAGAAAATTGCGAACAAACTCGGTATTTGGAAAAATCTCAACAAAAATGTTGAAAGTAAACTAGGAGGATAAGTACTTATGAAATCAGGAAATAAAAAATCGATATTGGCAGTAATTATGATGTCAGTCATGCTTTTAGCATTTGGTGCAGCATGCGGTGACACAAAAGCCTCAGAAAAAGAATACGCTGATTGGTACGAATCAAATCGAAGCGATCTTGAAGATGCTATGCTTACATACGCAAAGCGTATGATGGAGGCTGACCCTACCGACGACCAATGGGCTAAAAACGTTAAAAAATCACTAGATGTTCTGCAAAAAGTTGTCGATGACGTAAAAGCGAAAAAGAACGCACCTGCTGCTTACAAAAAAGCACATGAGCATTTGGTCAAAGCAAGCGAAGGGTATCAATACTTAATTGATGAAACACCTAAAACGATTAAGACAATCGATGAAAATACGGTAGATGGACTCAATGTGATTGAGCACAGACTTGATAAAGCCCTTGAAGAAACGAAGAAAGCAGACGACGAAGTTGAAAAAGTAGCAAGCGATTCAAAAAACGATAAGAAATGAGGAAACAGACCTTGAAAACAAACAAAAAGTCGATCATTGCAACAATCCTTTTAGTATTCGTATTAGCGCTAACAGCAGCGTGTGGTAAAACAGAAACAACATCAGAATTAAGTCGTAAAGAAGCGAATGCTGCGTCAAAACCAAAAGAAACAAAAGCCGAGCAAGAAGCCTATGTTGATTGGTATGACGCACATATGGATGCCCTTGAAGATGAAATCATCGTTTATGAAGACCTTTTAAGAAATTCCGTGGCGGGGGATAAAGTATGGATGTCAAAAGTTGATAAATCTATTGCAAGAGCGCAAAAAATAATCAATAAAGCACAGAAAAAAGAAGCCGTTCCAGCAACATTTAAGACGGCTCATAAGCACACACTCCGTGCCGGAAAGGAATATCAATTCATTGTTGATAATACAGATGAAATGCTGTCTGAATATGATCCCGAACTCAAACTCATGCAAGAGGTAGTGAACACGATTGATGAAGTACATGCTGAAATTGAAAATGCAGACAACGAAGTCGATCGTCTTGTAGATGAAAAACAACTAAAACAATAAAAATGAGTTACTAGCATGAATGCAATCAACCCAGTAGCTATTGATGCAGAACACAGCGGTTATGCTGCTGTGTTTTTTTATAGTTTTTTAGTGAAGATACCTTTAATCTAGAATCTATTGAGAAAGCGCTGTAAATCGATTTGTCCTAATAGATGAAACTTATGAAAACGATTAGACATTGATATTTCTCCTATCACAATATGCTTCTCCAAGTGAAGCATAAAAAATAGTGAAAAGGATAAGGCCTCATGAACAGAAAACATTCGAAACTTTCCAAAAAACCGCCAACCAAATCAAAATCACATCTTCCCATTTGAGACTTCCTCATATATAGTAAGATTAGACTAGTTCTAAATAACTGAAATTGGGGCGTTTACATGGATTCGATTGTTTTACATTTTATTGTGATCATGAGTGTTTCTGGCATTCTGTCCGTAATATTATCAATCATTGCTCATGCAAATCGCCATCGGTATATTGGCTGTCAATTGTTTATGTATATGTCTGGAGCAACTGCGATTTATATTTTTGGACATACATTTGAATTATTGGCGCGCACCCCTCAAGAAATTACATTCTGGGTTAGTTTTCAATACATAGGTCTTCCGTTTATTGCACCGTTCAGCCTGATGATTGTGCTGCAGTTTACTGGTTTCCATCAATATGTAACAAAGCGCCGCGTGCTTCTCTTCTTGTTGATTCCAATTTTAACCACCATTCTGGTGTTCACCAATTCTTTTCATTCACTCTTTTACCGAAGCATCACGATGAATACAGTAGACGGGTTTTTATTAGCTGATTTTACCATTGGTTATTGGTATATCATTCATGGGGTCTATACATTTGGCTGTTCTATGCTCGCTATTTTTATGCTGCTTTGGTTTTTACGTGTGAAGAAAGAATATTTGAAACAGGTGCTGATCTTGCTCGTTGGAATATTATTGCCGATCACGACCTCTTTTATCTATTTATTAGGTGTCACGCCTTTTCACATTGACCCAGTACCAGTGGTGATGTTTTTAACCAACGCACTCTACTTATGGGCGATTATGTCTTTTCATCTCTTTAAGCTCTCTCCCATTGCAATGGAGCGTGTGTTTGAACATATGTCAGAAGGTGTTCTTCTATTGGATCGATACCGAACACTGATTGATTATAACCCTGCGGCTGCATTGATCATTCCTGTGCTCGCTAAAAAGGGAATCGGCTATAAAATCGATGATATATTCTCAGGGATCATCAAAGAGCCAGCGTTTATACAGTGGCTGCGTTCTCCGAAGGATCATTCACAGTATGATTTAATGTGGGAAAAAGAGCAGCCCTTCTATTATCATCTCACTGCTTCTTCTCTTTTTAATAGAAGAGGCGAAGTCGAGGGCAGGCAAATTGTGATCAGCGATGTTACGGAGCAGCGACTATTGCAGGAAGAGCTGGAGCGTCGAGCGTATATTGATGGTTTGACGAATATCTTCAATCGGTCTTCCTTTATTGAACGAACGCAGATGTTATTGGAAGAGGATGCGCAGGATACTGCGATATTGCTATTTGATATTGATTTCTTTAAACAAATCAATGATACGCATGGACATCATATTGGAGACGAGGCGCTGCGTCATGTTGTGTCCATTTGTCAGCAGCATTTGAAGATGGATGATTTATTTGGCCGATATGGTGGAGAAGAGTTCGCCATTTGTCTACCACATCATTCATTTGAAGAGGCATGTCATATTGCGGAACAGATGAGACATTCATTTGAAGTGAGTTTCTTTCAGACAGATGAGAAAAAAGTAAGAGTGACAGCAAGCTTTGGCGTCGCCCATACTGCGAATGATCCCTCTATATTAGAAACGCTTCTATTTGAGGCAGATCAAGCCTTGTATATGTCAAAACGCCAAGGACGTAATCGGATTTATGCATCAACTGGTTCGGACTATATGCTATACCAAAAGCAGGATCTTCCGCCTGCTTCTCATTGACTGTTGTCCTTCATTTAGATATGATAAACGTAACATTTGAACGGTTTCCTAAAGGGGAGTAGCTTTTACGGTTTGGTCGTCATTACAGAAACATCCGTTGTTTCTCGGCCATTCCGGCATGAACATGTTAGCCAGACCTTTGCCTATCACACATGAGGCAAAGGTCTGGCTTTTTTTAAGGTCTTTTTGCATCTGTGTGGTTGGGAGCTGGACAAATGAGGGGTTTCAACATACAGATGAAAGGATGATGGATCTTGAAACAATATGTGATGGCGTTTCTATTTACCGGTACGTTTTTGTTAAGTGGATGTTCAGGACTGCTAGACCAAGTAAACGATACAACGACATATGTCACAGAGGCAAATGAGTATGTGACGGATATTCAGCAATTCACAGAGGATTTTCCACAGCTTGCGGAAGAAGCTGTACAAGATGCTGCCAAAAGAGCAGATTTGACGCAGCAACTGGAATCATTGAAAGTAGACATTCAAGAATTTAATGAACTCACAGCCCCATCAATAGCAGAAGACCTGCATGCACAAATCATAGAGAAAAATAAAGTGCTGTCAGAGGAGATTCAAACCTATTTACAGCAATTGAAAATGGACAACTTCGATGCTGCAGCTATTTTAGAGGATCAGCAAGGCCTCATGAAGCAGCATCAGCAATCGGTCAGCCTTTTGCAAGATATTGAACAACTAACAAACTAGGATAAGCAAACGGTCATCACAGCATATCTTTGCCTTTTCAGGTGAAGATATGCTTTAATTGAATGTAACACAAGTATGATAGAAAAAAGGTGATCAGATGACAGAACATGAAGAAAGACATATCGCTTCGCCTAGAGCTGAGAAGGAAAAAGAGCAATTAATCAATCGCTTAAAACGAGTGGAAGGTCAAGTGCGAGGGATTCAGCAAATGATTGAAAACGATCGTTACTGCATAGATGTCGTGAATCAAATTTCTGCTGTCAATGCAGCTTTAAAAAAAGTGAGTCTTCAATTAATGGAAAAGCATACACATCACTGCGTAGCGGATGCCATTAAGAGCGGTAATGGGGATGAAGCCATTGAGGAATTAATGAATGTCTTCACGAAGCTGACAAAATCGTAGCAAAAAGCGGATCATTTATGTTTACAATGATACCCTACTGGGGTATAGTAAAAATAGAAAATGATTGATGGAGGCGATGAGAAGTGGAACAAGCAACACTACAAGTGCAAGGCATGTCTTGCGGACATTGTGTGAAAGCAGTCGAAGGAAATGTAGGAGAATTAGCAGGTGTTGAATCTGTGAAAGTCCATTTAGATAAGGGTCAGGTGGAGGTTTCCTTTCACCCAGATCAAATTACGTTACACCAGATCTCTGATGTCATTGAAGAACAGGGATATGATGTCGTATAAAATGAGCATACGTGCTGCATAAGACAGCACGTATTTTTTAAAAAATAACAATACCCCCATGGAGTATGTGGAGAGGTGAGATAAATGAAAAAAGAAATTGATTTTCAAATTACGGGAATGACTTGCGCCGCCTGTGCAGGCCGCATTGAAAAGGGCTTGAACAGGTTGGAAGGTGTGGACGACGCCAGTGTGAACTTTGCGCTTGAAACATCCCACATTGTGTATGAAACAGAACAACTCACAGCAGAGGATATAAAACAAAAAATTCAATCTCTTGGCTATGATGTGGTGGTGGAGCAAGCCGAATTTGATATAGAGGGAATGACATGTGCGGCTTGTGCAAACCGAATTGAGAAAAAAGTCAACCGGATGGATGGTATTGATCAAGGATCAGTGAACTTTGCGCTTGAGTCACTTCAGGTGACATATCATCCAGGGAAAATATCTCCAAGTGACATAAAAGAGGCTGTGAAATCCATTGGATATTCATTAATTGAACCAGCCGAAGAGCATGCAGAGGAAGGGAAAAAAGACCATCGCCAAGTAGCGATTGAGAAACAAATGGCACGCTTTTTGTTCTCGATGATTTTGTCATTGCCTCTTCTTTGGGCAATGGTCAGTCATTTTTCTTTCACATCGTTTATTTGGCTGCCAGAAGCGTTTATGAATCCATGGGTTCAGCTCGCATTAGCAGCGCCCGTACAGTTCATTGTCGGATGGCCTTTTTATGTAGGTGCTTATAAAGCGTTGAAAAATAAAAGTGCCAATATGGATGTCCTTGTGGCACTAGGGACATCGGCTGCTTTTTTCTATAGTTTATATGAAAGTATTCAGTCAGCGGTTCAAGGCACACATGAAGCGGCCCTTTATTATGAAACGAGTGCTGTGCTGATTACGTTGATTGTGCTCGGAAAGTTAATGGAAGCAAGAGCGAAAGGGAGATCATCAGAAGCGATTCAAAAACTGATGGGCTTACAAGCGAAAGAAGCTGTGATAGAGCGAGATGGGAAAGAAATGACCGTTCCTATTTCTGAAGTGAAAGTGAATGATCTTGTGTTCGTCAAGCCAGGTGAAAAAGTCCCGGTAGACGGAGAAATCATCGAAGGAACAACAGCGATCGACGAATCGATGATTACAGGAGAAAGTCTGCCGGTTGATAAAACCACAGGAGATACAGTCATCGGGGCAACCATCAATAAAAATGGATTTGTGAAAGTGAAAGCAACAAAAGTAGGAAAAGAAACGGCTCTTTCACAAATTATTCGAGTCGTCGAACAAGCGCAAGGCTCAAAAGCACCAATTCAAAGAATGGCAGATCAAATTTCAGGGATATTTGTCCCCATTGTTGTAGGATTGGCTGTGCTCACTTTTCTGATTTGGTATATCTTTGTTGATCCAGGAAATGTGACATCTGCACTTGAAACCTTTATAGCGGTCATCGTCATCGCATGTCCTTGTGCGCTTGGCCTTGCTACACCGACCTCTATTATGGCAGGCAGCGGCCGGGCAGCTGAATCAGGGATTCTGTTTAAAGGTGGAGAACACTTAGAGGTAACTCAATCACTCGATACAGTAGTGCTAGATAAAACAGGGACTGTGACAAAAGGGGAGCCGAGTCTTACAGATGTGATCGCGTCTGCCAATTGGACAGAAGGTACGCTGCTTCAGTTAGTAGGATCGGCAGAACAGCAGTCAGAGCATCCACTTGCCAGAGCGATCACAGAAGGCATGAAGAACCGGGGTCTCCAAGCGGTCGAGGTAGAAGCCTTTCAAGCAGATCCTGGTCATGGAATTGAAGCAAGAGCTGCAGGACATGAGCTTTTGATTGGCACACGGAAACTCCTAAAGAAACATCATATCAGCTGCGAAGCACTAGAAGCAGTTGTGACTGAGCTTGAAGAACAAGGAAAAACGGCGATGCTCATTGCCATTGACGGCGAGCCAGCAGGTATTGTCGCCGTTGCTGATACAATCAAATCGTCTTCTTCTCAAGCGGTCGCTCGTCTCAAAGAGCAAGGGATTCACGTCGTGATGATGACAGGAGATAACAAACGCACAGCAGAAGCGATTGCGAGTGAGGCAGGCATAGATCATGTCATCGCTGAAGTTCTTCCAGAGGAAAAAGCGGCTCATATTGCAGCGCTTCAGAAACAAGGAAAAAAGGTGGCGATGGTTGGAGACGGCATTAATGATGCCCCTGCCCTTGCAACAGCAAATATCGGGATGGCTGTCGGAACAGGTACAGATGTTGCCATGGAAGCGGCAGATATTACGCTCATGACTGGAGATCTCCATGCCATTGCAGATGCACTTGAATTTAGCAGAAAAACGATGAGAAACATTAAACAGAATCTATTTTGGGCACTTGCTTACAATTGTATTGGCATACCAGTCGCCGCATTTGGGTTCCTGGCACCATGGCTTGCAGGAGCGGCAATGGCCTTTAGTTCTGTATCGGTTGTGCTGAACGCACTAAGATTACAGCGATTGAAACCTGTCAGAGAGGGTGTGGCAAAATGAAGCTGAATGTCAAATGGGTGTGGACGTTGAGTGCTTTGATTTATGTAGCCTTTGTACTGATAGGCTATGCGATTTATGTCGAACTTTCTCCTCTTCAAGAGCTGCCAGCTGATCATATGCAACATGAGACTTCATCAGAAGCGAAGTCCTCGCATTCGGTGTCAGTCCTGCGCTTCGGTGCTCGCCCTTTCTAGACTTCAATGGATTTCTATCACAAATAGCTAACATAAAGTTCATTTTAGCTCTTTCTCAACAACCTGAGACTTCGCCAAAAGCGAAGTCTTTTTTTAACAATTTTGTGGAAAAACCCACCTTTTAAAAGATTTTTCATAAAAAATTCACTTCTTTTTGTTCCTTTTTGTCGTTTTTTGTAGGTTCATCGTTAAGATGCGATTAGGCAACAAAGAAAGCGTTATCAAAAAAAGGGGGTCCACGTATGAAAAAGTTAGGGTTAGCTTCTCAAATACTCATCGCACTTGTTTTGGGTGTTGTCGTAGGAGCACTATTTTATCAAAATGAAACCGTTATTAATGTGTTAACGCCGATTGGCGATATATTCATCCACTTAATTAAAATGATCGTTCTTCCAATTGTTATTGCTGCATTGATTGTAGCCGTTGCAGGTGTAGGCGATATGAAAACCATCGGAAGACTCGGTGGGAAAACGATTCTTTACTTCGAAATTGTGACAACGATTGCATTAGCAGTTGGACTGCTTGCAGCAAACGTTTTCCATCCTGGTACAGGAATTGATATGAGTAACATGGAAAAGGGCGATATCTCTAAATATGAAGAGACATCGAAAGCTTCTTCCGAAAAAGCAAGTTTCTCAGAAACGATTGTTCATCTAGTGCCAACAAACGTGTTCCAATCCATTGCAGAAGGTGATCTATTACCAACAATCTTCTTTACAGTGTTATTCGGATTAGGAATTGCAGCAGTTGGAGACAAAGGAAAACCAGTGTTAGGATTTTTTGAGGGCATCCTCGAAGCGATGTTCTGGGTGACCAATAAAGTGATGAAGTTTGCACCATTTGGTGTATTTGCGCTCATCAGTGTGACGGTGATCAAATTCGGGGTCGGAGCGCTTCTCCCGCTAGGTAAACTGGTACTTGTCGTTTACGGCACAATGGCATTCTTTGTTATTGTCGTACTTGGCATTATCGCAAAATTAGCTGGAACAAGCGTCTTTACACTATTTAGAGTGTTAAAAGAAGAAATCATTCTTGCATTCTCAACAGCAAGTTCAGAAGCTGTATTGCCTAGATTAATGGACAAAATGGAGAAGTTCGGCTGCCCGAAAGCGATCACGTCGTTCGTTATCCCAACAGGCTATACCTTTAACTTAGATGGAAGTGCCATCTATCAATCCATTGCCGCCATATTTGTTGCACAAATGTACGGCATGCCTCTTTCCATCTATGAGCAAATTACGTTACTATTAATCTTAATGCTCACATCAAAAGGAATGGCTGGTGTACCAGGTGCATCGATCGTTGTTGTGATCACAACACTTGGAGCAATGGGACTTCCACTTGAAGGACTTGCCTTCATCGTTGGGATCGACCGTATCCTTGACATGGTTCGTACAACTGTTAACGTATTTGGTAACTCACTTGCAGCCATTGTCATGTCTAAGTGGGAAAAAGTGTTTGATCAAGAGAAATCGAAGAAGTATATTGAGGAATTAAAACAACAAACAAAAGCAGCGTAAAAGGAGATCTTTTCAAATGACGAAGCTACAGGACAAGCAAGTTCGTATCGAACGAGACTTTCTAGGTGAAAAGGAAGTAGACACTCAAGCGTATTATGGAATTCAAACATTACGTGCAGTAGAGAACTTTCCAATTACTGGCTACCATGTTCATGAGGAACTCATCAAAGCATTAGGGATTGTCAAAAAGGCAGCCGCACTTGCAAATATGGATACAAAGCGACTATATGCTGGTCTTGGAGAAAAAATTGTTCAAGCCGCAGATGAGGTTATTGAAGGAAAATGGAACAATCAATTTATTGTCGATCCAATTCAAGGCGGGGCTGGCACTTCAATGAATATGAATGCCAATGAAGTCATTGCAAACAGAGCGCTTGAACTACTAGGAAAGGAAAAAGGCGCTTATACTGAGCTAAGTCCAAACACGCATGTGAACATGTCGCAGTCAACAAACGACGTTTTCCCAACAGCGATTCATATTTCAACATTGAATATGATTGAAAAACTACTTTATACGATGGAAAACATGCATCAAGTCATGACAGAAAAAGCGCAAGAATTCGATCATGTCATCAAAATGGGACGTACGCATCTTCAGGACGCTGTTCCAATCAGACTTGGTCAAGAGTTTAGTGCATATGCAAAGGTTCTTGCTCGTGATATTAAACGAATCAAGCAGTCTAGACAGCATTTATATGAAGTCAATATGGGCGCAACAGCAGTTGGAACAGGACTGAATGCTGATCCTAAATATATTCGCCAGGTAGTTGGTTATCTAGCTGACATTAGCGGATTGCCGTTAGTTGGAGCAGAAGATTTGGTCGATGCTACGCAAAATACAGATGCTTATACAGAAGTATCAGCTGCACTGAAAGTATGTATGATGAATATGTCCAAAATGGCAAACGATATTCGTTTGATGGCTTCAGGTCCTAGAGCAGGCTTTGGTGAGCTGCACTTGCCGCCGAGACAGCCAGGTTCATCTATCATGCCAGGGAAAGTCAACCCAGTGATGCCTGAGGTCATGAACCAAGTGGCATTCCAAGTCATTGGAAATGACCACACGATCTGCCTTGCATCAGAGGCTGGTCAGCTTGAACTGAACGTCATGGAGCCAGTTTTAATATTCAACTTACTACAGTCTCTCAGCATGATGAAAAATGTATTTGAATCCTTTGTCGATAACTGCTTGCGTGACCTAAAAGCAGATGAATCTAGATTAAAAGAATATGTAGAAAAGAGTGCTGGTGTCATGACGGCGGTCAATCCGCATATTGGTTATGAAGCTGCTGCACGAATTGCGAGAGAAGCGATTCTTACAGGCGTATCTGTACGTGAGCTTTGTCTGCAAAATGATGTGTTATCAGAGGAAGAGCTTGATGTCATCTTAAATCCTTTTGAAATGACGAAACCAGGTATTGCTGGTGCATCACTTTTAGAAAAGGATCGTTTAGAAGATTAAGCGGCATCATGAGAAGCGCACACCGACAAATGTCCGGTGTGCGTTTTTTCATGGACTGTTTGTTTTTCTGAAGCTCACATAGTATACTATCGTCAATTATTAGGGATGTGACTGCGTTTGAATCTACTGAAAAAATGGTTGAATACAGAGCCTTATTTAATTATCATGCTCATTGTTCTGACTCCGATTGGGGGAGAGCTGAAATTTTATCCATTTGAGGATAGCTTTCGGGTCAGCTTTGGAACCGTTGTCTTTTTCTTTATTCTGCTTCAAATGAAAAAATTCCCGGCATGGGCAAGCGGCATCATTGCGGGGGGATCAGTGTTTGCATTCCGGGTGCTTCTTGATACTGCTGTGTCAGGCCACTTAGCGCTGGAAGAGGCCGTTTCTTTAAGATTTCCTTCCCTGCTGTATTACGTCGTCTATGGTACGCTTTTTTATGTATTACAGGTCAGACGTTTCCGTGATAAGCCTTGGCTCATTGGGGCAACAGGGATCATCATGGAACTATGTGCAAGTGTAGTCGAAATGATTGCACTCAGGGGAGCCATTGATGAAATTTTAACAGTGAGAACGCTGTTTCAACTATTTGTATTGGCGATTTTCAGAAGCTTTTTCGTATTGGCTTGTTATACGATGATTCGATTATACGAAGAACAGGCGAGAGAGCGCCAAATGAAGAAGGAAAAGGAACACCTGTTGATGCTGCTGTCAAATCTTTATACGGAATCTACATATTTTTATAAAACCCTTGCACATGCTGAGCACATTACAGCTACTTCATATCAATTGTATCAATCTCTGCATCATGCAAAGGATACGGAATCATTAGATTTGAAAAAACTCGGAAAAACAGCCCTGCAAATTGCAGGTGAGGTACACGAAATCAAAAAGGATAATCAGCGGATTTTTTCTGCCTTATCAAAACTGATTCATGAGGAAAACTTTCAGGAGTATGCAAGTCCTGCTCATATCGCTGGACTTGTGATTCGTATCCATGAAAATTACGCGGAATCTCTTAAAAAACAAATCGTTTTTCATTATGATGAAGATGGGCAGCATCCCGCTTATCACGTGTATACCATTCTATCTTTATTAAATAACATTGTATCCAATGCCGTTGAAGCCATTCCGGTGAATGGAGAGGTATCACTATCCATTTTGCGGAAAGAAAATGATGTGATTTTTCAAATCAGTGACAACGGGCCAGGCATTAAAGAGCGTAACCATCATGTGATCTTTAAACCGGGCTTCACTTTAAAATACGACCAAGCCGGGAACCCATCAAGCGGCATCGGTCTTTCCTATGTGAAAGACACAGCCGAGAAGCTTGGCGGAAGTGTTGAAATGAAAAGTGTCCCAAATCAACAAACGATGTTCACTTTAACGATACCAATTGATCAAGTCAGCAGAAAAGAGGGGAATGGGAGATGAGATTTTTTATTGTTGATGATGATGAAGCTGTTCGTTCTTCACTGGCACAGCTCATTGAAGATGAAGAGCTTGGCATTGTGGCAGGGGAAGCAGAGGATGGTGCTGAAGTAACAGCGAGCTACTTAAATGATTTGCATATTGATATCTTGTGTATTGATCTTCTGATGCCGGAAAGGGACGGTCTTGAGACGATTCGAGCGATCAAAGATGAATTTCATGGGAAATATTTAATGCTGTCACAGGTAGAAACAAAGGAACTCATCGGCCAGGCATATACACTCGGTGTCGAGTATTATGTGACAAAGCCGATCAACAGGGTAGAGGTCTTAAGTGTGCTTCATCTCATGATTGAGCGGCTGCATCTAGAGCACTCGATTGAAAATATTCAGCATTCGCTCAAATCGGTCATGCAGTTCCAGCAGCGCGGACAGACGAAAACAAAGCAGCGCGGGAAAAGTCTTGCAGAGGCAGGTCAGTTTTTGCTCGCGGAACTTGGGATTGTCGGTGAAAAGGGGTCTAAGGATTTACTAGATATGATTCTTTTCACAGATCAGTATTTAGCGTTACATGCCGATCAGCACGACTCTTTTCCTTCATTAAAAGTGATTTTCACTGGCATCACAGAGGATAAATTAAACGAACCTTTTACATCAGCAGACATCGCAAGAGAAGCAAAAGCAGCGGAACAGCGGGTAAGACGTGCGATCAACCAATCATTGAAACACATCGCCTCGCTCGGGTTAACCGATTTTTCTCACCCAACCTTTGAAAACTATGCATCAAAATTTTTCGATTTTACCATTGTGCGTAAGAAAATGAGTGAACTCACAAAAGAGACAAGTGGAAGAGAAGAGCACACACGTATCAATGTGAAGAAATTTGTACAGGTGCTTTATTACGAGGCAAAACGTATTTTTATGGAAGATTAAAAAGACATGCTCTCTATAAGGAGGGCATGTCTTTTTTTGTGATGGATTGAAGATGCATCTGCAGCACGGAGCGCATGAGCTGAGGCGGTAAACGATGGGGCTGTACGATTCCATTCAATGCAAGCCCATTGATGACCGCATAAAGCCGCTCAGTTTCTAATAAAAGATCGATATGATCTAGCAGTAGCTTATCCTCTTTCAATTTCATTAAGCAAAATTGAACGGTTTGAAAAAGCTCGTCATACATCTTTGCATTGAGCGGCTGTAAATCTGGTTCAGTCAGTGCCTTGACTGTAAAAGCCTGCCACACCTCCATTTCAAATATTCGTTCTTCGTCTAGTGGAAGAACCTGCTCCAATAAAGTGAATACATTTTCCTCTGTTGAACCGTTTAATGGAAGCTTAGCAATTCGCTCCTTCACTCTTTCCTGAATTAAATTCATGGAGAATAGAAATAATTCTTGCTGTGTGGAAAAATAATGACGCATAGAGCCGGCTGAAATGCCAGCTTCAACGGCTATTTTTCGTACAGAAGCGCTTTCCAATCCCTCTTGTTTAATCACTCTCATAGCAGCTTGAGCGACCTTTTGTTTTTGTTTATGGTGATCGACGATTTTTGGCATACCTTGATTTTAGCACAGCTATTGTTTTTTTAACACAGTTGTGTTATTTTTTATTTAATACAATCGTGTTAAAAAGGATGTGGGGAAATTGGTCGGTTTATTGATTGTGGCATGTGAAATTGGTTTTTGGCTGTTTATTCTTATGGGCTTAACACTGCGTTATGTGTTTAAACAGAAAAAATGGGGTGCTTTCTTTCTTGTCTGTACGCCGGTTTTAGATCTCATCCTTCTTGCGGCTACTTATATAGATTTAAAGCAAGGGGCTGTGGCGAGCGTCATTCACGGGCTTGCGGCTGTTTATATTGGTGTGAGCCTGGCCTTTGGACATCAAATGGTGAAATGGGCGGATGCCCGGTTTGCTTATCGTTTTGCAGGAGGCCCTAAGCCAAAGGGGAAACCAAAGTACGGGAAGGAGCGGTCTTTGTATGAAATGGTGGGCTGGACGCGTCATTTCATCTCTTATGTCATCGGAGCGGGGCTATTATATGGATTGACCTATCTCATCCAAGCACCAGAACGAACGGAATCTCTGATGCAGCTTGTCAGTGTGTGGGGGATGGTCTTAACCATTGATTTCATCATTAGCATCAGCTACGTCATTTGGCCGAAAAAACACCCGGAGAATATAGCAGGATGACAAAAAAGACAGGCGGATTTACTCCACCTGTCTTTTCTTATGATGACAGTCCTTTATAAATGGTGTCAATATTCCATTTCATCATCTTATAGTAGCTGTCCCCATCTTCACCTTCTTTGCCAATAGAATCCGTAAATACTTTCCCCTTAATCTGAACTCCGGTTTCCTCAGATAGGCTTTCAAGGCTGCGCTTATCTACACTTGTTTCAAGAAAAAGGGCAGGAACTTGATGGTCTTTGACAAAATGAATGATGCGCTTCATTTGTCCAGGTGTTCCTTCACTTTCTGTGTTGATTTCCCAAATGTAGCCGGCTTTCAGTCCATACGCATCTGCAAAATATTTGAATGCCCCTTCGCTTGTGACAAGGAGTTTTTTGTCTTTTGGCAGTTGATCAAACTTGTCTTTTGCTTCATCGTGAAGCGTTTGAAGCTTTTTGATATAGGTTTCAGCATTTTTCTCGTAATCCTCTTTATGCTCAGGATCTGCTTGAATGAGCGCATCTCTGGCATTTTGCGCATAAAGAATCCCATTCTCGACATTCAGCCATGCGTGTGGGTCCTGCTGGCTTTCAAGCCCTTTTGAAGACAAATGCTTCACTTTGACACCTTTACTAAGCTCGGCTACAGGTGCATCATCCCCGTCCTTGCCGCTCGATTCAAGCAGTTTTTGAAACCAGCCATTCCCTGTTTCAAGGTTCAAGCCATTAGATAGAACAAGGTCTGCATCCGTCGTATACTGAACATCCTTTGGCAGTGGGTCAAATTCATGTGGGTCTGTACCAATGGGAACAATGCTGTGAATAGAGACATGCTGTCCTCCTACCTCCTTCACAATGTCATAAAGAATGGAGTAGGTCGTGACAACTTTTAATTTACCGTCATCTTTTCCGGAACTTTTTTGCTGAGTAGAACAGCCTGCGATGACCAAAAGGGCAATACATACTGCGGTCAAACGGATTGCTAATACCTTCTTCATATATGTCCTCCTTTTACATAGACGCTTCCTTTTTTAACTGTGTTCGTTTTCGCTTCGATTTTAAGGATCTCCACAATATCCCTTGTTTCGGTGAAAAGATAAAGGCACTGCCGAATAATATGGTCGCGACCAGCACAATGGAAGCACCAGACGACAAGTTATACGTAAAGCTGAGCCCAAGTCCTACGACGGCTGAAACTGCTCCAAAAAAAGCAGATAAATAAATCATGATCCATAGCCGGTCTGTCAATAAATAAGCGGTGGCAGCTGGTGTAATAAGCATTGCAACAACAAGAATAATACCTACAGTTTGCAGGGATGCCACGGTCACTAAGGTTAATAAGGTCATGAGGAAATAATGGATCATGCGATTTGGTAAACCGTAAACGGAAGAAATCACTGGATCAAATGAACTAATGAGCAGTTCTTTGTAGAAAACAATGACAGCCAGTAAAATGAAAATGCCGATGCCAAGCGTGATCCACATATCAGATGAACGAACGGCTAGTACGTTTCCAAACAAGATATGATATAAATCGCTGGAACTTTTTAAAAATGTAATCAAAATGATCCCAATGGAAAAAAAAGCAGTGAATACGATCCCGATGGCAGAATCATTTTTAATACGGCTGTTTTGACTGACATATCCGATGCCGATGGCTGTCAGTACACCAGTTAGAACCGCACCAAAGAAAAAGTTAATGCCGAGCATATAAGAGATGGCGACACCTGGAAGTACAGCGTGTGAAATCGCATCTCCCATCAAAGCCATTCCCCGTAAAATGATAAAGCAGCCAATGACGCCGCAGATGATCCCTACCATAACGGATGTAAATAACGCTTTTTGTAAAAACGCATATTCAAAAAGTCCGGTTAAGAATTCCATTACGCGTATCCTCCTGCTGATTTTAAAAATGGCAGCTGTGTTTCGTATGCTTGGAGCATGACCTCAGGACGAAGAATATCATGGACAGGCCCTGCTTTGACCAGCTTCTTATTTAGAAGAACGAGATGGCTGAAGTAATCATCGGCTTTACTTAAGTCATGGTGGACGACCAGAATGGTTTTTCCTTCATCTCGTAATTCCTTCAAAATGCGGATCATCGTTTCTTCACTTGCCATATCAATTCCGACAAATGGTTCATCTAAACAAAAGAGCTGTGCGTTTTGAGCGAGTGCTCGCGCAAGGAAGACACGCTGCTGCTGACCGCCGGATAATTCCCCAATCTGTCTTTTGGCAAAGTCCTGCATCCCGACCTTTTCTAAGCAATGGTACGCATAGGCACGGTCTTCTTTTTTTGGTCGTTTGATTAGTCCGAGCTTTGGGTATGTGCCAAGCAGTACGGTATCCAGCACATGGATAGGAAACGTCCAGTCTAGATCATTTCTTTGCGGTACATAGGCGATCTGTTTTCTCACTTGTTTAAAGGGTTGTTCAAAAAAACGAATGTCGCCTTGATCCTTTTCAATTAAATCCAAACATGCTTTCAATAAAGTCGATTTACCAGCACCATTTGGACCAATGATTCCAGTCATCGTTCCTTCCTGTATGGAAAGAGAGACGTTTTCTAGTGCATCCTGTCCGTGGTATGAGACATACAGGCGGTCGATTGTTAAAGCATATGACATCTCTTAAGGCCCCTTTCGATCATCAATTGCGTTTCCTAAAAATATATGCATACATTTAATAATTTTGACTAAAGGATGAAATGATTCTCTAACGCTAATTTGTTTCCTTAAGGAAACTTTTATCTTATTCTAATCGTATGTCCTTCTTTTGTAAAGAGAAATGCTGAATATTCCCATCAAGCGATCGTTTTTATGTTATGCGACGAAGAGGGGACATGAGCATGGATTATTGAAAAATTCACGTGACATCCTTGAATACGAAAAATCTCAAACATTTGCTTATAAATGATTGACAGTTTGTAAGAACTCCTCATATAATAAGGGTAATTCAATATATGAATATGTGCTCATATATAATATCTACAGCAGCTGATAGGTTTGATTGAATCAGGGAAGGCTACTTATATAGAAAAAGGTGAGAACATGAAAAAGATGAAGGATGAATACGTATTAAGCGGTCTCGATTGTGGAAACTGTGCACGTAAAATTGAAACAGGTGTCAGCAAACTCGAAGGAGTGGAAGCCTGCTCAATTAATTTTGCGACGGGTACATTAACTGTGACACATGCTGATGCACAAGAAACGATGTCAAAGCGTATTGAAAAAACCGTTCAGTCCATTGAACCTCATGTGAGTGTATCACCAAAAGAAGAAGGACATCACCACGATCACGATCATGGAACAAAGAATTTAAAAACGATTGTACTGAAATTAATTGGTGGTGCAGTCATTGGAACGGCGGCTTATTTTATACCTGACAATGGCTTACTGAAGTTCATCATGTTTTTCGCCGCGTATTTACTAGTTGGCGGAGATGTTGTCTTGAAAGCACTGAAAAATATTGTGCGTGGTCAAGTATTTGATGAGAACTTCTTAATGACCATAGCTACAGTTGGTGCTTTTGTGATTCAGCAGTATCCTGAGGCACTGGCAGTCATGCTGTTTTACCAAATTGGTGAACTGTTCCAAGGGGCAGCTGTGAACCGCTCTAGAAAATCAATTAGCGAATTAATGAATATCCGTCCAGAATACGCAAACCTCAAAGTGGGGCAAGAAACAAAAAAGGTAAAGCCGGAAGAAGTCAAAGCTGGTGACCGTATTGTCGTTAAACCAGGTGAAAAAATTCCTTTGGATGGACGCGTGATAGACGGTTATTCTCTTGTGGATACCTCTGCACTAACTGGGGAGTCTGTTCCAAGAGATGTGGAAGCAGGAAAAGAAGTGCTTGCTGGATTTGTGAACCAAAACGGCATTCTTGAAATTGAAGTGCAAAAAGAGCTCAGTGAGTCAGCCGTTACGAAGATTTTGGATTTAGTCGAAAATGCAAGCAGCCGTAAAGCGCAGACAGAAAACTTTATCACAAAGTTCGCTAAATATTATACACCTGCTGTGGTCGTGCTAGCTTTATTGCTTGCCTTTGTACCACCGCTTCTCATCCCATCAGCTCAATTGTCTGATTGGGTGTACCGGGCACTTGTCTTTCTTGTCATTTCGTGTCCATGTGCTCTCGTTGTATCCATTCCATTAGGTTTCTTTGGCGGGATTGGTGCCGCATCAAAACGAGGCATTTTAGTGAAAGGCAGTAACTACTTAGAAGCCTTGAACTCTGTCCGCTATGCGGTGTTTGATAAAACAGGTACTTTGACAAAAGGGAACTTTACAGTCACTCATATCGAAGCAGCGAATGAGAAATGGTCAGAAGAGGAATTGCTTTCTTTTGCAGCGCTGGCAGAAGCGCATTCTTCGCATCCGATTGCAGAATCGATTAAGGCGGCTTACGGAGCGTCTCTTGATGAGAGCCAGATCGAATCTTACGAGGATATTGCCGGTCATGGGATCAAAGCGACAATTCGCGGAGCTCATGTATTGGCAGGTAATCATCGCCTTATGGAACGAGAGGGCATTGCTTTTGAAAAAGAAAAACGAAGCGGAACGGTTGTGTATTTAGCAATAGACGGTGAGTTTGCGGGATCGATCTTGATTGCAGATGAAGTAAAGGACGATGCAGTTGAAGCGATATCTTCTCTAAAAGCTGCGGGCATTCAAACCGTGATGCTTACAGGGGATGCTTCGCAAGTAGGAAATGCAGTCGCACAGCAGATCGGCATTGACGAAGTTCACACTGAATTATTGCCACAGGATAAAGTCGCCAAAATCGAAGACATGTATGAGAAAAAAGCATCTCAAGACAAATTATTGTTTGTTGGTGATGGCATAAACGATACGCCGGTTTTGGCAAGAGCGGATATAGGTATTGCCATGGGTGGACTTGGTTCAGATGCAGCAGTTGAAGCGGCTGATATTGTGATTATGACAGATCAGCCATCGAAGGTAGCGGAAGCTATTGCTGTCGCTAAAAGAACGAGAGCCATCGTATGGCAGAATATTGCGTTTGCTCTTGGGGTGAAAGCCGTCTTTCTCATACTTGGTGCATTCGGTATTGCAACGATGTGGGAAGCCGTCTTCTCGGATGTTGGTGTCACTGTACTGGCTGTTTTAAATGCGATGAGGGTCATGAAATAAAATTGTAAGGAAAAATTCATGAATAGCGTCTTTCATAATAGACCCCCTCTTGTTAAAATAGAAGAAGTTGGATAATGGCATTTTCCTGAGCTGTTATCCTTTTTCTTTGTGAAGGAATGAATGAAAAAGATAAGGTAGGTGCTTTTGTGAGTAAAAAAAATAATCAATCTTCATCCATCAAGTTTGCAGTTATATTAACCATCATTGCAGCTCTTCTCATCGGTATTTTCGTTGTGATCGGTAACAACAACAGCCAAGAAGCACAAACAGTCGACAGTAAGCCGTCTATTAAAGGACAGCCTGTCATGGGAGATCAAAAGGCAAAAGTGCAAGTTGTCGAGTTTGGGGACTACAAATGTCCATCATGTAAATCATTTGAGACTGACATTTTCCCAAAATTGAAAGCAGACTACATAGATAATGGCGATGTATCCTTCTCATTTATTAACTTACCACTGCCTGTTCATGGGGACGGTGCGGTATTAGCAGCACTGGCTTCTGAAGAAGTGTGGAAAGAAGATCCGAAAAACTTCTGGGCATTTCATGAAGCGGTCTACAAAGCACAACCAGATAGTGAAGCAGAATGGGTAACGCCAGCAAAGCTCACCGAATTGGCGAAGAAGACAACGAAAATTGATACGGACAAGCTGAAAGATAACCTATCAAAGAAAACATATCAGCCACAGCTGAACACAGATGATCAGCTGGTGAATCAATACAAAGTAAATGCAACACCAACTATTTTCATTAACAATAAACAAGTCCAAAACTTTTATGACTATGATGAAATCAAAGAATTAATTGATCAAGAGCTGAAAGGGAAAAAATCATGAAAAATAAACTGATTTACTTATACAGTGCTTGGATCGTCTCAATTGTGGCGACGATGAGCAGCCTGTATTTAAGCGAAGTAAAGAAGTTTATTCCATGTGATATGTGCTGGTTTCAGCGCATTTTCATGTATCCGCTTGTGCTTTTACTTGGAATTGCTACATTCCGTGGCGATGTCAAAGTGAAGTACTACGTTCTCCCTTTGGCCGGGATTGGCGCTTGCTTTTCCATCTATCATTATATGGAACAAAAGATTCCAGGCTTTGCATCGATTCGTCCTTGTCTAAGCGGTATTCCTTGTTCCGTTGATTATCTGAACTGGTTTGGTTTTATCACCATTCCACTCTTAGCTCTCATTGCATTTATTCTGATCATCATTAGTATGCTGCTTTTAAATGCAAAAGAAGATTGAGGAGATAGCCTGCTTAAAAGCAGGCTATCAGCGTGTAGACAAACCCTCGCATTCGGTGTCATTCCTGTGCGCTGGTGCTCACGAATGTCAAATTCGCTCCGCTCCAGTGCTCGTCTTTCCTAGACTGCAAAGGTTTTCTATCACGCTGAAAGTAGACAAAGGGATAAAATCAAGATCATTTTATCCCTTTGTCAACAATCTGAGCCTGCTTAAAAGCAGGCTATTTTTTATTTTTGCAAAAAGATAAAATTTAAAGAAAATTTGTATTGCTTTTCATTTGTGTCAGATATACATTAAGGGGAGAGTGTTAGATGATCAGACAATGGTAAGGAGATAAGCGGAAAATGGCATGGGAAGTGTTAAGTATTATTGGCATTGTGGCATTCGCCATTAGTGGTGCGATTGTCGCAATGGAAGAAGAGTACGATATTCTTGGTGTGTACATTTTAGGGATTGTCACAGCATTTGGCGGGGGAGCAATTCGGAATCTATTAATTGGTCTTCCGGTGTCTGCTTTATGGTCGCAGGGCAAAATGTTTACCATTGCCCTTGTATCCATTACGATCGTGTTCCTATTTCCAAAGCTTTTGCTCAAGCACTGGAGCACGTGGGGGAATTTCTCGGATGCGATCGGTTTAGCAGCCTTTGCGATTCAAGGCGCATTATTTGCTGTACAAAGAGAGCTCCCGCTCAGTGCGGTCATTGTGGCAGCCATTTTGACTGGAAGCGGCGGCGGCATTGTGCGTGATTTATTAGCAGGACGAAAGCCACTTGTGCTAAAAGCAGAGATTTACGCAGTATGGGCAGCCCTTGGCGGCTTACTCGTCGGACTCGGCTTAGCGCAAGGAGAGTTTGCTTTATATCTGCTGTTTGTCATCCTTGTCATATGCAGGGTTTGTTCCTACTTATTCAAATGGCGGCTTCCCGCTAGGTCTTATTTTTTAAATAAAGGGTAAAGAAAAGGGCGATGTCGCTCTTTTTTTTATGTATTATTCGAGCTTGATGTCAGCAGGTCAAACTGTTTTCGTGTAAAATAAAAGTAGGTTCTTTATTCATCATTGGAACAATACACGAGATGAAAATATTGTCATTTGACTGAATATGTAGATTCAGTCTTTTTTTGCCTAGATGGATTGTTATGTGTTGGTTTCGCTTTTTGCGGGATACTAAAAAAACGCTCATGACCGAACGGATGGATCAGAAAGAAATGAACACATCTTTGCATGTAAGCAAAACATGACGGAAAAAATGAAATGGGAGGGACATGTACTAGTGGAGATTTTTTTGGCAGTGCTCGTACTACTAGCACTCATTGCATCATCTAATATTATCAATCGTTTTCTGCCCTTTATTCCAGTTCCATTAATCCAAGTGGGTTTAGGGATATTGGTCGCAGCTTTTCCTTCAGGTTTACATATTTCTTTAAATCCTGAGCTATTCTTCGTTTTATTCATTGCACCGCTGTTATTTAATGATGGGAAGCGTACCCCAAGGGACGAGCTGTGGAAATTAAGAGCGCCCATTCTTCTATTAGCTTTAGGGCTCGTATTTGCGACAGTCATTGTCGCAGGATATACCATCCATTGGATGATTCCAAGCATACCACTTCCAGCTGCATTTGCGCTTGCAGCGATTTTATCACCGACAGATGTAGTGGCTGTAAGTGCCCTTTCCAGCCGTGTGAATATGCCGAAGGGGATCATGAGACTGCTGGAAGGCGAAGGGCTGATGAACGATGCGTCAGGACTTGTTGCTTTTAAATTTGCTATTGCAGCAACGGTTACAGGGGCATTTTCCATTGCAGAGGCATCCTTTAGCTTTGTTCTGATTGCTGCTGGCGGATTATTGACCGGATTTATTCTGTCGTTTTTTATCATTCGTTTCCGCTATTTTCTCCGCCGTTTAGGCATGGACGATGTCACAATGCACATCATCCTGCAAATCCTCACGCCGTTTGTGATTTATTTAGCAGCGGAAGAAATTGGCGTATCCGGCATTTTAGCCGTTGTTGCCGGTGGTGTGACACATGCCATCGAGCAAGACCGAATGGAAGCGAATTTAGCAAAACTGCAAATTGCTTCTTCAAACACGTGGAATATTATTTTATTTATTTTAAATGGCCTTGTTTTCGTTTTACTTGGATTACAAATTCCTGATGTATCGACCGTCATTTTCCAAGATGAAGCCTTTAATAATATGCAGGTCATCAGTTACATTTTAATCATTACATTCTGTCTAATGATTCTCAGATTCCTATGGGTATGGCTGTTCTGGGCAGGGAACTGGAGTGTATCGAAAAAGAAGAACGCGAAAAAACCGAAGCTGCGTGCTTCCATGCTGATGACATTCTCTGGTGTTCGTGGTGCTGTTACATTAGCGGGTGCTTTTTCCATCCCGTTTACGCTTGCAGACGGATCACCATTTCCTGAGCGTCATTTAATTATTTTCCTCGCAGCAGGCGTCATTTTATGTACACTCATTTTAGCGAGTGTGCTACTGCCTATTTTATCGGAGAAAAAAGATAAGCAAGTGGATGTGGACTTAGATACAAAGATTCAGCACGCAAAACGGAAGCTGCTGAGAAGTGCCATTAAAACGTTAAAAGAAGGAATGAATGAGGACAATCGAGAAGTATCCCTTGCACTCATCAATGATTTCCGAATGAAGCTACGAAATATTCAGCGGGAACCGTACCAGTTTGGTATGAGAAAACAAGAGAGAAAAATCAGACTGCATGGTATTAAAGCAGAACAGATGAAACTTCAGCAGTTGATTGAGGAAGAGAAAATCGACAAAGAAGAAGCATATGAGCTGCAAGAGAGATTTCATGAGCTGGAAATGCTCTATTCCAACTCCTTTAAAATTCGTTTCTCAAAAGTGAAGTTTCTGCGCTTACTACAATGGCTTCAATTGTGGCGTCCGCATCAGCGTATTTCAAGCGGCATATTAGAAAACGAGGAATCGTATAAACAAATCCGTAAGAAAACGGCTGAAGCTGCGGTGGATTCTATTAAGCACCATATGACCGAAGACAATCAACAAACGTGTCATCAAGTCATTGGGTTTTACAATCAAGTGATTTTCCGCTGTGAACATGGTCCTTCTTTCTTCCAGCAAAAGGATCGTACGTTTGACCGGAAGAAGAAAGAGCTTAACTTCCAAGCCGTACAGACGATTCGTAATGAAATCCAAACTTTATATGAAAATGGCGAAATCAATCGTGATATTGCCCATCATTTAAGGGAATATATCAATGACATGGAAGCAGTCTTACTGACCAATACATGATGTTGTCATCTTCTCCCCTTTGTTTTATGATGAAAAAAAGAGACGAGCAGGGGGAGAGGCAGGATGACATATTACGGAGCGATTGAAGCTGGGGGGACAAAGTTCTGCTGTGCCATTGGTAATGAGCATGGGGATATCATAGAGGAATTAACCATTCCAACAGAGCACCCGGAAAAAACCATCCAATCACTTATTCCATTTTTTCAGCAACATGAAATTGTAGCATTAGGGGTTGGTTCCTTTGGACCGATTTGTGTCCAGAAAGACGATCCTTCTTACGGTTACATCATGAATACGCCGAAAGTTGAATGGAAGCATTACCCGTTGATACCTGAGCTGGAGAAACAATTAGGCGTACCAGTGTCCTTTACGACAGATGTCAACGCCGCAGCATTAGGTGAACTGACAAAAGGGGCCGCAAAAGGGCTAAGCAGCTGTCTGTATATCACGGTCGGTACGGGGATTGGTGCCGGGGCTGTTGTGAAAAATGAGCTTCTCCACGGTCACTCACATCCAGAAATGGGACACATCCTGGTCAGGCAGCATGAATCAGATCAGTTTGCAGGTGTCTGCCCGGCGCATGGTACTTGCTTAGAAGGACTGGCGGCAGGACCATCTATTGAGGCAAGGTGGGGAAAGCCGGCTAAAGAGCTTACCGAAGAAGATGAAGTTTGGTCTCTTGAAGCAGATTATTTAGCACAGGCATTAATGCAATACACGCTGATATTAAGCCCAGAACGCATCATAATGGGTGGAGGCGTCATGAAGCAAAAACAGCTATTTCCGCTCATTCGAGAGAAGCTGGCTGCGTATGTCAATGATTATGTCGACATGCCGCCGCTTGATACATACATTGTCTCTCCTGGACTTGAGGACAAGGCAGGTATGACAGGTGCTTTACTGCTAGCGATTGAAGCGAAGAGAAACGCCTGATAATAGAGTTTTCAAACGCAACATGAGATAATGAAAAAGATGGAATCTATGAAAAGGTGGTTGTTAACATGGTCAAAAGCTTGAATGATACCGTAACACTAAATAACGGAGTAGAAATGCCATGGTTTGGTTTAGGTGTATTCAAAGTGGAGGACGGCAACCAAGTGGTTGATGCCGTCAAAGCAGCCATACGAAACGGTTATCGCAGCATTGATACGGCTGCCGTTTATAAAAACGAGACAGGCGTAGGGAAAGCCATTAAAGAATCTGGCGTGAAAAGAGAAGAATTGTTCATTACGTCAAAAGTATGGAACACAGATCAAGGATATGACAAAGCACTCGCTGCATGCGACGCAAGCTTAAACCGGCTCGGTCTTGATTACTTAGACCTCTATTTGATTCATTGGCCTGGACCAAATGCAGATACATTTAAAGAGACATGGCGTGCGCTTGAGAAGCTTTATAAAGATGGAAAAGTAAGAGCGATTGGTGTCAGCAACTTCTACGTGCAGCATTTAGAAGAGCTGTTAAAAGATGCGGAGGTTGTTCCAGCGGTGAACCAAGTGGAGTTTCATCCAAAACTGACACTTGTAGAATTACGACAATATGCGAAAGAAAAAGGCATTCAAATTGAAGCATGGTCTCCGCTGATGCAAGGAAAGCTTTTGGATCATGACGTATTAAAGGAAATTGCAGCACAATACAACAAATCTGTGGCTCAAGTGATCTTGCGTTGGGATCTGCAAAGCGGCGTTGTCACCATTCCAAAATCAATCAATGAAGATCGCATTAAACAAAATGCCGACATTTTTGACTTTGAGCTTTCACAAGAAGACATGGAAAAAATCAATGCACTTAATAATAACGAACGTGTCGGGTCTAATCCAGAAACGATGACGGTTGGGTTTGAATAAATAAAATTATCCCCTTAGCGTGTAGACAAACCCTCGCATATTTTGTCAGGGCGTGCTGGTGCTCACGAATGTCAAATTTGCTCCGTGCCAGTACTCGTCCTTCTTAGACTAGCAAAGGTTTTCTATCACGCTGAAAAGAAGACAAAGGGCTAAAATTAAGTTCATTTTGGCCCTTTGTCAACAATCTGAATCCCTTTCTCTTTTTGAGAAGGGGATTTTTTAATTCCTGCTTCGGCGCACAGCCAACAGCATGAGGAAAGACAGGATCACAATACAAATCGTCCAAGCCCACGCAAGTTCCATTCGTCCAGAATCAATCGCCACATAGATGGCTGTTGGGAGGGTTTGCGTTTTCCCAGGAATGTTGCCAGCGAACATTAAAGTCGCTCCAAATTCCCCTAACGCCCTTGCGAAACTTAAAACTGCACCAGAGAGAAGAGATGGCAGTGCGAGTGGGACGGTAATATAGGCAAAGACCTGGAAAGAACGCGCACCATCAACTTTTGCAGCACCTTCAATGTCTGACTCAATCGTAGAAAATCCAGCTTTCGCTGATTGATACATGAGCGGGAATGCGACAACTGTCGATGCAATGACCGCTGCCCAATAAGTGAAGATGACAGGCTGATGGAAGATCCATTCAATCGCTTGTCCAATCACGCTGTTCTTCCCGAACGCAACGAGCAGCAGAAATCCTACGACCGTTGGCGGAAGGACAAGCGGCATCATGAGGAGCGTTTCCACGATCATTTTTCCTTTGAAAGATGTACGGGCCATCCAAAAACCAATGGACGTTCCTAAAACGACAGCCAATAATCCACTGAAAGCAGCCACTTGTACGGACAGCCAGATAGGTGAAAGAAAATCTTCGGTCAGCATCGGCATTATTTCACTTGAAAGCCGTACTTTTTAAAAATCGCTGCGGCTGGATCTGATTGGATATATTGAAAAAATGCTTTCGCCTCTTTCATGTGATCGGTCTGTTTAACAATGCCAACAGGATAAATGATGGGGGAATGCATGTCTTGATTTGCCTCATCTACTATCTTTACTTTGCGAGAAACGAGCGCGTCCGTCTTATACACGACACCAGCTTCCACATTTCCTGTTTCGACATAGTTTAATACTTGACGAACATCCTTGCCATAGACAGCGTTCTGTTTCACTTGATCCCATATATTCAGTTTTGTGAAAATCTCTTTTGCATATGTACCAGCAGGAACAGATTCAGGTGTGCCAAGCGCTATCTTTCCTTTTATGTGATCAACATCGCGAAAGGTTTTGATAGAAGAGGAACCTTCTTTTGGCACGATGAGGACAAGCTCATTTTGTATGACATCCTTTGCATGATCCTGATCAATGTCGCCAGATTGAACAAGGTCATCAAAAGGCTCTTCAGCTGCTGAGAAGAAGAGATCCGCTTTTGCTCCTTGAGCGATTTGCTGTTTCAATGCGCCGGATGACCCGAAATTATTCGTGAGTGTCACGTTTGGATGATCATCTTCATAGGCAGATTCAATCTCTTTCAAAGCATCCTGCAGGCTTGCCGCCGCTGAAATCACAAGTTCTGTTTTTTTGCTTTGATCTGATGACGTCGACTCCGTTTGACACCCAGTCAGGAGCAAACAGATGGTGACGTAGGTTAAGAATAAATATTTCATGATCACACCTCTTTATCATTCAACATCATGTGTATCCTTTATTATAATCAAACTTATTTGACCATTCATAGGCTTTCAGGAAAAGAGAAAAGAAAAAGCCGCCAGAGGGCAGCTTTTAATGCTGATAAAAACGTAGTAAGTTCCCGTTGATCACTTTATCTGATAGAGACAGCTCTTTATTGGCTTTTTCTATATAAGGCTGGCATACTTCATCTTCTTCAACAGGTTGTTTTGTTTTTTGATCATAGCACGTGTTCTTTGTATAAAGATAATCATCCGTAATAAAGTTTCCATTTCTCAGCACAGCGAACGGTGTCCGTTCATTGGAGAAAAGATCATTCCCAAATTGAATAGAATCTTTTGATTCAATGCCGAGTAAATGAAGAAGTGTCGGTTTGACATCCATTTGACCGGCTGTTTCAGAAATGGTTTGAGGGGCCTCGTCTGTCACCCCAGGAATGTAAATCAAAAAAGGGACCCGCTGCAGTTTAACCGCATCAAACGGTGTGATTTCATCCTGCTTTAGCAGCTCTGCCATTGCCTCATGATGTGCTTCTGAAATGCCATAGTGGTCTCCCAACAGGACAAACATTGTATTTTCATATAGTCCTTCTTCTTTCATTCGTTCAAAGAACCTTTTGATGGCTTCATCTTGATAGCGGACGGTGGTCACATAGCGGTTTAAAATGGTGCTAGTCGAATCGTATTCATCAATGAACTGATCCTTTGGATCAATTTCAAATGGGAAGTGATTGGTTAAGGTAATAAACGTGCTGTAATAAGGCGTCTTCAGCTTTTTTAAATAATCGATGGATTGGTCAAAAAAGTCGATATCCTTTAAGCCCCAGCCAGTCGAATTCTGTTCATTGACATCAAATGAATCGACATCATAAAAGCGGTCAATCCCAAGAGATTCATACATCACATCACGATTCCAGAACGTTTTATTATTCGCATGAAATTGGACGGATTGATAATTCTCTTTTTTCAATTGCTTGTACAGTGTGTCATATTCGTTGTCACTCGCTGTGAAAAAGACAGCGCCACTGCTAGATGGATAGAGGGAGTTTGCGACGATAAACTCTGAGTCCGACGTTTTGCCTTGCTCTGTCTGCTGATAAAATTCATCAAAATTGAAGCTTTTTTTGGCAAGTTCATTTAAAAATGGTGTGATGTATTGTCCATTCACCTTTTGATTCATGACAAATTGCTGCGTTGATTCAAGTGAAATGAACACGACATTTTTGCCTTTAGCAAGTCCAAAGTAGTCTTCATTCGGTGCACTGTAATCAGCTTTTGTGTAGTTTGCCACTGTTGAAAGTGTATCTTCGTCAGCAAAGGCTTTTTGTCCAATTCGTGCTGTTTGAGCGGCACCGTCATACAAATGGAATTGAAACAGCCCAAGGTTTCGTACAATGACTTCTCGATCATATGAGCTTGTCAAAAATCGAGGGTGGTCCATCAAAGCTGAGCTGACATGGAACAATAGCAAGCTGCAGCAAACCACATAGTATGTTTTGATTGTCTTAAAAGACGCTTTAGGTGATAACGGTTTCCGTTTTAAGAGCCATGCCAGCACCACAAAATCAATCAGCATGAGTATAAATAGCGGATGAAACAATTCAGTCATACTGCTGCCCATATCTCCCATGTTCTTTGCTTGAAATAAGACAGGAATGGTAATGAAATCAATATAAAAACCGTAAAAGATCGTATTCGATATCAAAATGGCTGTCAAAATAAAATTTGTGGTCAATAAAAAGACCTTTTGTTTCGTTTCATTTAAGAAAAGAGCAATCCCAAACAAAGGGAGCAAAAAGCTAAGTGGATTGATCAAAAGCAGCCATTCGTGAAACAGATTGGCCGTTCGTATATGAAATCCGAATTGATAAATGATGTATGTTTTCATCCACATAAAGAGGATGGAGTACACTAAAAACCAGTGATTTTTGAAAAACGCTTTCATTTATGTAACTCCTCACCATTCTGTATTCAGCTGCAAGGCAAAAACACTTATCTTAAAACTACTAAAAAAATGAGGAATGATCAATTCATATCCTGCTTTTTTGCAAAACTCTTTTTTCTTTTTCTAAAACGGCAATGGGATGGATATTCCGCAAATGAGAGCCATGTAATAGCAGGTGACAATGGTCAGAGCAGCTAGTACGACTTGTTCTCCTGTGCTGCCTGTTTTGACATAAAAGGGGAGACGTACTTTCATGGTTGCAGGGAACAAAAATTTAATACCGTTCACTGTGCCTGCATCAAGGATGAGGTGGCTTGCCATCCCAACTAGTAACCCGGTACTGAGGCTGTCATTTGGAATGTATGTTGTCGCAATAAAATAAATGATCAGCAGAAATAATAAACTATGTGTAAAGGTGCGGTGACCGAACACACTACTGATCAGTGTGGAAAGGAGCGGGAATTTCCTGCCGATTTTGCTTTTCGTATGACATAGATCTGGGATGAGGGCACCTACTGATCCAGCAGCAGCCATCGTCACTGGTTCGAATCCGTAATAATAGGCGACGGCTGTGGAGGCGGCAATTCCGCCCATAATATGTGTTTTTCCTGTCATGATGCGTACTCCTGTTCTGTTTTTTGTTCAAGTACTCACTATATCAAGGGTGATTCCATTCAGCAAGGCTTATTTCTAAAGAAAATGGGATAAAATAGTTGGCTGTTTGGAAAAACATTCTATAATAAGAAGGAAGTCATGTTGACACTAACGATAAGGATGCGATTCGGATGAGTAATGCAAACATTTTAAAAGAAATTGTTCTTGTACATTATGAAGTCAGCCGTAAATTAAACCGCAAGTTACTTGAGTTAGAAAAAGACATCACGCCTCCACAGATATATGCTCTTTCTATATTGATACAAGGAAAAGTATCACATGCTGAAGAGCTCAAACAAAGACTCTCTCTCAACCCAGGTGCCGCTTCCATAGCCCTCAATAAATTATGTGAGCAAGGCTACATTCAGAGAGAACGGGACAAGGACGATCATTCCCTTGTCCGGCTAGAAGCCACGGAAAAAGGGCTGGCTATTTATGAAAAGCATACACGTCTTTTTGGAAAGGTGATTCAGCATATGATGTCAGACTTCACAGAGGAAGACTTAAAGACCTTTCTAACGTATTTGCAAAAAATGAGACAGACCTTTCACGATGAATGAACCGCTCCTCTTTGTATAATGCTGAGCGCTGTAGCACAAATTAAACAGGCAAAGGCATTTTATGAAAAGGGGGGAAATAGCGATGTCATTTTTCCAAAAGGATAAAAAGGCGAAAAGCGAGAAAGACCATCAGCAGGTAGATCAGCTGTTAGAAGAAGCAAGTAAAGAACTAGCAGGCGATCCGCTTCAGGAAGCTGTCCAAAAGAAGAAAAACAACCATCAATAAGCTGACAAAAAGGCGGAGAATCATTTCTCTGCCTTTTTTCTATGTTTTTCCCTTTGACAGATATGAGAATGTTTGATAACCTTCGTGTAGTAAAAATGAATAGAAATCCTCACGCTATGTCTCAGTGAGGTAGAGGTTGCGCGGATGATGAGTCACTCATGGGAGAGATGGAATCGTTGATCATGAGAAAAAAGGCATCAGCGCCGAAGTGTAGAGAGAGCTCCAACTTTCTTTATGCTGGGTCTGCATTGAACAAATGCAGGACTGCCACGTCTTTGAAGCGTGGAGGGCTATCCGGAGATCAAGGTGTATGTTTTGAAAAGCATGGACTTTTGTTCAGGCTTTTTTTTATGTTCTGATTGCCTAAGAAAAGGGTATGCTGGTAAGAAAGTGACCCAACATGAACATAAAGAATGCAAGTCATTGCTTCACAAATATATCAATGAAGATACTGCCGGGTCTGGTCCAAAGTGAATATAACGGAGGTACGAAAATGGAACAGACAAAAAAATGGGGTTTTTGGTTATTGACGGCTTTTGTCGTCGGAAATATGGTAGGTTCAGGCATCTTTATGCTGCCTAGTACACTTGCCCAGCATGCAAGTCCTTTAGGTGTGACGATGGCATGGCTTGTCACAGGTGGCGGCGTACTGATGATTGCCTTTGTGTTTGGACATTTGTCCATTCATAAACCGCAGCTGACAGCTGGACCACAAAGCTATGCAAGAGCGCTTTTTAAAGATCCGAAAAAAGGAAAAGCAGCCGGTTTTACAATGGTTTGGGGATATTGGGTGGCAAGCTGGATTAGTAATGTCGCCATTATCACAAGCCTAGCTGGTTATTTAACAACCTTTTTCCCAATTTTAACCGTGAAAACGGAGATCTTTACTTTTGGAAAAGAAGCGATCACACTTGGTCAGCTCACAACGTTTATCGTATGTACAATCCTTCTATGGGGGACTCATACGATTTTAATTACAAGCTTAAGTGCAGCAAGTAAGTTGAACTTTATTACGACCTTTTCAAAGGTGCTTGGATTCGTCCTTTTTATTGTCGCAGGCTTATTTGCATTCCAAACCGCATTATTTGAACATTATTACTTCCCTGTTGAAGCAGCAAGTGGTGAAGGAGTGCTCGGACTTGGAGGCCAAATTCATCATGCGGCCATTTCCACACTATGGGCATTTATCGGCATCGAATCTGCTGTCATTTTATCAGGAAGAGCCTCTTCGCAACGTGATGTCAAACGTGCGACGATTACAGGACTTTTAATTGCACTGTCTATTTATATGATTATTACCTTGATTACAATGGGCGTTCTGCCGCATGATCAATTGCAAGGTTCTGATAAACCATTCGTAGACGTGCTTCAGCTCATTATCGGACCGGCTGGCGGCATTGTCATGGCACTTCTTGCGATCATTTGTTTATTTGGTTCGATGCTTGGCTGGATTTTGCTTGGTTCTGAAGTCCCTTATCAAGCAGCAAAAGCTGGCGATTTCCCAGCAGTGTTTGCAAAAACAAACAAAAAAGGCAGTCCTGTTTTTGCTTTGACTGTCACAAATATCATGTCACAGCTGTTTATTTTCTCAGTCATGTCACGTACGATTAATGAAGCCTTTACTTTCTTAACAACATCAGCGACACTTGCGTATCTCATTCCGTATATCGTGTCGTCGATCTACAGCTTTAAGGTCATCATGCAAGGTGACACATATGAGCTCCAAAAAGGAAACCGGACAAGAGACGGGATCATTGCGCTTGTGGCCATGGGGTATTCCGCTTGGGTCATTATTTCAGGCACAGCTGATTTAAAAACATTTGGTCTTGGTATTGGATTGTTCTTAGTTGGCATTTTACTCTACCCATTCATGTCCAAAAAATTTGCCAAAGGTACAGTTTAAAAAATACGTTTCTCCAGCATTGGAGAAACGTATTTTTTTATGAGGCAGATGTTAATCGATCCACAATAAATTCGAGCTGACCTTCTAGTGACACAGGGTCATTAAAGAAGTAACCGACTGTATCTGTTTCAAATACACGTTTGTTTTGGACCGCAGGAAGTGATGCCCAGATGCTGCTTTTATACACTTGATCGCCATTACTTTTTGAACCGCTCCATGGGCTTGTGAAAATATAATCACCTGCAAATTCTGGAAGCTTTTCAAGAGAAATGTTTGCATAACCGACACCACTGTCGATGGCTTCTTTTTGGACAGCCTTCGGAGCTTTTAATTTCAGCTCGTCATAAATGATTTCACCACCGCGTGCAAAAGTGTTACCGAAAATGTAAATGCCCTTATCGAATGGTGATACGATCGAAACGGTTTTGTTTCCTACAGCTTTTGTTACCTTTGGTTTCACTTCAGCAATTTTGGCATCCCATTTTGTGATCCAATCCGTTGCTTTTTTTGATGTGCCTGTCATTTTACCGAATTCTTTTAGCTGGTCTTTAAACGAATATTGATTGTATTGAATGGCAACTGTAGGTGCAATTTTTTTGTATTGATCAAATTTCTCATCTTCTCCCCAAGCAATGATCATATCCGGCTTCAAAGAGGCTACTTTCTCAACAGAGGGAGATTTTCCAATATTTTTCACTCCATCTGTTTTTCCTTTATAGAAAGGGTTTTTAAAGATGGGCGCAGTGGCAGCAATTGGGGTTTTGCCGAGTGTGACGAGATCCCCGTAATAGCTTTCCGCCAGAAGCACAATACGTTTTGGGTTTTGAGGCAGTTTCACGTCACCCTTTACATCTTGATAGGTGATCGTGTCATTTTTTTTGGCTCCCGATTCTTTATTGGAAGTGCTGCCGCAAGCAGCAGTAAAAATCATAAGGGTCATGAAGGAAATCAAAAGAAGTCCAGTTCGTTTTTTCACTAAAGTTCGCTCCTATTCAATTGTTTATGATAATGATTCTCATTCGCGATTATATCTTAACATGATAGAAGAAAAAATGCATCGGCTATTTTATGACCAAAATGAAAATGGTGAAATTCTCCCGGTTTTTTGATGAAAATAAAGAAATTTATTAGAACAAGGATTTCAAAACGTGAAGAAAGTGATATACTAGACTCCGAGATTGATAATCATTATCATTAATAACGAATAGATATGAACGGAAGGGAAGAGACTGGTTTTGGGCTCACAATCAAATAAACAGCTGTCAGCTAAAGATGATGCGATAGATATTGTGACAAAGCCTTTTGGTACAGCAGCTGTTGTCATCATAGGAATCATTGCTTTAGCATTTGGTCTTTTTTTATCAGTATCGCTAGGAGCGGCAAACATTCATTTACACACGGTATGGGAAGCCGTCTTTCATTTTGACTCACAACAAACCTCACATCAAATCATTAGGGAACTAAGGCTGCCGCGTACAGTTGGTGCCGCACTTGTCGGTGCCTTTTTAGCAGTATCAGGTGCCATCATGCAAGGCATGACAAGAAATGCGCTTGCGTCTCCTGAAATCATGGGTGTGACAAATGGCTCTGCATTTGCGATTGCCATTGCGTTTGCTTTTTTCCCAGGCCAATCTTCTTTTACATTAATTCTTTGGTCATTTTTGGGTGCAGCACTTGGCGCCTCTATTGTATTTGGGGTTGGAACCCTTTCAAAAGGGGGACTTACTCCTGTGAAGCTCGCATTAGCCGGTACGGCTGTTGGCGCACTTTTAAGCTCAATTTCCTCAGCGATTGCCATTCGATTTGACGTCGCGCAAGATATGAGTTTTTGGTACGCAGGCGGTGTGGCTGGTGTAAATTGGAGCAATATTAAGATCATCATTCCAGTTGCGGCTGTAGGACTGATCATCGCAATGATTCTTGCCCGCTCCATCACGGTTTTAAGCTTAGGTGATGAATTAGCAAAAGGGCTTGGACAATATACACGAACAGTCAAGGTACTTGGCATATTGGTCGTGATCCTTTTAACAGGTGCAGCCGTGTCAGTTGCAGGTTCTATTGGCTTTATCGGGCTTGTGATTCCTCATGTTACGCGTTTCTTGGTCGGCGTTGACTATCGCTGGATTATCCCTTGCTCAGCTATTTTAGGGGCTATTTTGCTCATTTATGCAGACATTGCGGCAAGGCTTGTCAATGCGCCGTTTGAAACGCCAGTTGGTGCCATTACAGCCATTATAGGCGTTCCTTTCTTCTTATATTTAGCGAGACGTGAAAGGAGCGGAATTTAAATGGAAATGGTACAGCAGGCAAAGAAAAAGAAATACAAACGAACGATGGTCATGATCTTTTTAGCCATCGTGGCTGTGTTCCTAATAAGTTTAAATACCGGAGAGATAAGGATTTCTCCGATGGATACATTCAAAACATTTTTTGGACTCGGAAGTGAAATGGATGAGCTTGTATTATTCGAGTTCAGACTTCCGAGGATGGTCATCGCTTTACTTGTTGGCGCTTCTATCGCTGTATCAGGAGCCATTTGGCAAGGTGTTTCTCAAAATGGTTTAGCTGATCCCGGCATTCTAGGTGTAAATGCGGGTGCAGGTTTTGCGGTTGTTTTGTTTATCTTTGCCTTTCAGGGCTCGATGTCGAACTTAGGTGATTTTACGATATTTGTACTGCCGCTTTTCGCTTTCGCAGGGGCAGCCTTTGCTGCATTTCTCATTTATGTGCTAGCGTGGAAAAAGGGCATTACGCCTGTTCGATTGATTTTAACTGGTATTGGGATCAATGCTGCATTTTCGGCAGCAATTGTGGTCATTCAATTAAAGATGAGCCCAAATGATTTTAACCAAGCCATTGTGTGGCTGTCAGGAAGTATTTGGGGCTCAAGTTGGACATATGTCTTATCAGTCGTGCCGTGGATGCTGATTTTTCTTGTATTAGCGATGGTGAGGGCACGCTACTTAAATATCATGAATTTGGGTGATCAGATATCTTATGGCTTAGGGATTTCAGTTCATAAAGAAAGAAGTTTTCTCATGCTGATTGCAGTTGCATTAGCCGGTGCAAGTGTCGCTGTTGCAGGGAGTATATCGTTCCTAGGGTTAGCGGCACCACACCTCGCAAGAAAGCTAGTTGGACCGAAACATCAAGGAATGATACCGGCGTCCGCTATGATTGGTGCACTGCTGTTATTACTTGCAGATACACTTGGGCGTGTCATACTTGCTCCATCAGAGGTGCCCGTTGGACTTGTCGTTTCTGCCTTAGGCGCACCTTACTTCATTTACTTATTGATGAAAACGAACTAATGAGGAAGGAGAGTACAACAGATGAAATCACTTGAAACAGAAAAGCTTTGTATTGGCTATCATGACCGTTTGATTGTAGACGATTTAAATATCAGCATCCCAAAAGGCAAGGTGACGACATTAATTGGGCCGAATGGGTGCGGGAAGTCAACGATTTTAAAAACAATGTCTCGTATTATGAAGTCCCATCAAGGTGCTGTTTATTTAAATGGCCAGGCTATCCATCAAACACCAACAAAAGAAATTTCAAAACAAATGGCCATCTTACCGCAGACGCCTGAAGCACCAAGTGGTCTGACCGTTTATGAGCTTGTGTCATATGGACGTTTCCCGCATCAAAATGGATTTGGCCGTTTATCAAATGAGGACAAACGAATCATCAGATGGGCACTTGAGGAGACGGGAATGATTGCATTTCATGACCGGCCAATTGAAGCACTCTCCGGTGGACAGCGTCAGCGGGTATGGATTGCGATGGCACTCGCTCAGGAAACAGAGCTGCTTTTATTAGACGAACCAACGACGTATTTAGATCTTGCTCATCAGCTGGAGATCCTTCAGCTATTAGAACGCTTAAACAGAGAGCAGGGCAGAACGGTGCTGATGGTGATTCATGACCTGAATCATGCTGCACGCTTTTCACATTACATGATTGCCCTCAATCAAGGGAAAGTCATTAAAGATGGTACGCCTCATGAGGTCATGACAAAAGAGGTGCTCAGTCAGGTGTTCCACATCGATGCAGAAATTGTTCTTGATCCGAGAACGAATAAGCCGATCTGTTTAACATATGACTTAATGAATCATGAAAGAAAGCTTGAAGCTGTGAACGGATAATAGATGGACAAAAAACTCGGTATGTATGACCGGGTTTTTTTTGCATTTTTTGATATTACCTTGTTATGCCATTTTCTCCAGTTGATCTTTTTTCGCTTTTATGCAGAAAAGAGGTACTTTTTTACTTTGGACAATGGTAATATACGGTTAGAGATCATAGCTAGAAAGGAAAGAGATGCGTGGAAACAGCAAAAATATTGATTGCAGATGACGAAGAAGCAATTGTAAAAATGGTTGAACGCGTATTAAAAAAAGAAGGGTTTCAACATATTTATAAAGCCTATCATGCAGATGAAGCATTAGATATTGTCAAAAACGAGGACATCCACCTCTTACTTCTAGATGTGATGATGCCCGGTAAGTCTGGCTTTGATGTTCTACCTGAAATCAGGAAAATGACGAAGGTACCGATTTTCTATTTAACAGCAAGAACGTCTGATGTAGACAAATTGACTGGATTTGCACAAGGTGCAGACGATTACATCACAAAGCCATTTAATCCGTTAGAGCTAGTAGCTAGAATTAAGGCGCACTTAAACCGAACTTATATCTCCTTACAGGAGGAGCAGGAAGAAGCGCACAGTCAATATGAATATGCTCATTTCTCGTACCATCCTCATGCAGCCGAGTTGAAAGTAAGGGGAAAGGTGACGGCTTGCTCAGCTCAGCTTTTGTCCTTGCTGAAGTATTTTTGTGACCATCCGAATGTGGTACTTTCAAAAGATCAAATCTATGAGAAAGTATGGGGTGTTCCGTCATATGGTGACAACAACACCGTCATGGTTCATATCCGAAAGCTGAGAGAAAAAATAGAGTTAGATCCAAGCCAGCCTGAATATATTGTGACGATCCGTGGTATGGGCTATAAGTTCATTCCGCAACCTGTGAAGGTTCTTCAATAGTTTATGAATTTACGAACAAAACTTTTCTTTCACTTTGTCGGACAAATGTTTATTGTCATCGTCATTCTGACGATCGGGCAAACATTCTCTGAAAATCTTTATTTTCAAAAGCGCTATGAGAATATGACTGAAACTGGTTTAACGAAGGCAGATGGAGATACACTCATGAGCTGGCTTTATTTTAACGAGGATGGAAAAATGGAAGCCGATGATCAGCTCAAACAAGCAGTGGAAAAACGTGATGGCTGGCTGCAAGTGATTGATTCCAAAAAACGCAACGTCTATAGCTATCAACTCCCTAAAAACATTCCAACATCCTATCAAAAGGATGAAATGATCAAGATCTTTGAAAAAAGACAATTTAAAGATTACAAGATGTACTTCTGGCCAATTGAGATTGATCAAGAAAGCTTTATCGTCTTATATGGATTTAAAACGAACAGCACAAAGGTAGCCAATTATCTCAAGCAGCATGAAAAAAACCTGGCTGCATTGTCTCAATATTCAGTTGAAACAAAAGAATTTTTGAAAAGAATGAATGGATCGGTGCATCTGTTTAATGAAGAAGGAAAATACTTAAAAGGTATCCGAGCCAAAAATAATTTGAAAAATAACGTAACGGATGTTGAACTGCTCAAGTATCAATCAAAGCCTTGGGAGTTTAGAAGTGACCTGTCTTATATCAGAGTGAATAAAGATCTGTATATGATTGTTTCGGTGCCAAACAAAGTATACAGCCCAGACGAGCTTTATGATAAAGAGACAGAGGCTTTAAACCAATATACAACGCTTTTGATTGCAGGTCTTGCGCTTACGATTATTATCGTTATGACATTATGGTACTCGTATCGCTATGGGCTACCGATCTATCACATTATCCGCTGGCTGATTTTCTTATCAAGAAATAAATTGCAGGAGCCAACAAATAGAAAAGGTATTCCAGTAAGTAAAAATAAAAAGGGCCGTATTAAGCGAGAGTATCGGCTGTTTGAGGATATCCTTAAAACAATGGATCAGCTCACCAATACGTTAAAAGAGAATGAAGCAAACCGAAGAAAAATTCAAACCACAAGGGAAGAATGGATCGCAGGGCTGTCTCATGATCTAAAAACGCCTCTTAGTACGATTTACGGCTATGGATTAATGCTAGAATCAGATCAATACCAATGGTCCAAGGAAGAAGTCATGGAAATGGGACAAGTCATTCGTGAGAAATCAGAATACATGTCGACCTTGATTGAGGATTTAAACCTCACGTATCGATTGAAAAATGGTGCATTGCCTATTAATCGAAAACCTGTTGAGCTTGGTGAATTTTTAGCCTCCATTATGGACGAGTTTTCAAGAAGCACGCTTTCTGAAGATTATATGTCATCCTTTGAAGATCAAACAGAGGGTGTCATGTTTGAGATCGATAAAGCCTGGTTTAGACGAGTCATTGAGAACCTGCTGGCAAACGCAGTGAAGCATAACCAGAAAGGTACTCTTATTCAAGCTGTTCTATCTGAAACAAATGATGAAGTTCGGATCGAAATGAAAGATAACGGACGCGGAATGGCGCAGGAAACGGTGGATCATTTATTTAATCGCTACTATAGAGGGACAAATACGAATGATCCAACAAATGGAACAGGATTAGGACTGGCGATTGCAAAAGAGCTTGTCTTGCTGCACGATGGCGATATTCAAGTAGAAAGTGAATTAGGTCAAGGAACAACTATTGCGATTATCCTAAAGAAAACACCATCTGTAAAATAGCCAAAAAACGATTTTCTTTTCTAAAGGAGATCGTTTTTTCTTGTTTTAGGATTGAAATCGATTTTGTAAACGATTACAATAAAATTGTTAACGTGAACAAAATCATTTTCATCATTATAAGAGATGGGGGAGTTAGATGAAAGCCTTTTTAGATGAGCAGTTTTTATTAAACAGTCAAACGGCGGAAAAGCTATACCATGAGTTTGCAAAGAACCTTCCGATTATTGATTACCATTGTCATTTAAGTCCAAAAGAAATCTATGAAAATAAAACGTTCCAAAATATAACCGAAGCATGGCTTTACGGAGATCATTACAAATGGCGCGCCATGAGAACAAATGGGATACCTGAAACACATATCACAGGAGATGCCTCAGATTATGATAAATTTTTAGCATGGGCGAAAACCGTTCCGATGACGATTGGAAATCCTCTCTATCACTGGACCCATCTAGAGCTAAGACGATATTTTGATGTCGAAGAACTGTTGAATGAAGAAAGCGCAGACATCATCTGGAAAAAAGTAAATGAAAAGTTGCAAGGAGATGGATTTGGTGCGAGAGATTTCATTGTGAAATCAAATGTTGAAACGGTTGTGACGACAGACGATCCGGTTGATTCGTTGATTTATCACCAACAACTGCGGGAAGAAGGCTTTTCTGTGCAAGTACTGCCAGGGTTTCGGCCAGATAAGGCATTAGATATCACAAATGATTTGTTTATCGAGTATGTTCATCAGCTGGCGGAGGTTTCATCTATCAAGATCGAATCCTATCAAGACTTCATAAAAGCACTTCATATGCGAATCGATTTCTTTCATGAACAGGGCTGTTTGATTTCAGATCATGCCATCAATGAAATGACGTACGAAGACACGACGGAAGAAGAAGCTACGATCATTTTTCATAAAAGAATGTCTGGACATTCATTGACGGAAAAGGAGAAGGTTCAATTTAAAACGCACACATTCATTGAACTAGGTCAGGCATATGCTCAGCGGGGATGGGCGATGCAGCTTCATATCAATGCGCTCAGAAACAACAATTCCAAAATGTTTGAGCGGCTTGGACCAGATACCGGATATGATGCAATGAATGATGAAGACATTGCAAAACCCCTTTGCCGCGTATTAGATCGGTTAGAACAAGCACATGCATTACCAAAAACCATCCTCTATTCCTTGAATCCAAGGGACAATGTGGTGATTTCAACAATAGCTGGAAGTTTTCAAGATGGAAAGACTCCTGGGAAAATGCAGCATGGAACAGCCTGGTGGTTTAATGATACAAAGCAGGGAATGACAGAGCAGATGATGGCACTCTCCAGTATCGGACTGATCAGCCGATTTATTGGAATGCTGACAGATTCACGAAGCTTCCTGTCGTACACAAGACATGAATATTTCCGTAGACTGTTATGTGACATCATTGGAGATTGGGTGGAAAAAGGTGAAGCGCCTAATGATCTCAATTTGCTAGGGGGAATGGTAAAAGGAATCAGCTATGAAAATGCAAAGCAGTATTTTCAATTTGAACGGGCAAATGAGCTTCCGCATAAAAGCAAGATGATATGAACAAAAAGCAAGAATATGAAAGCGTTTTTATGATAAGATGATAAAAAATCATAAAAGGCGGAATAGCATGACAGTCACAATCAAAGATATAGCAAAATTGGCAAACGTTTCTCATACCACAGTATCAAGGGCTTTGAATAATAGTCCTTTTATTAAAGAGAAAACAAAACAAAACATCTTGTCGATTGCAAAACAGCTGAATTACTCACCGAATGTCCATGCCAGAGGCCTTGTCTCGCAAAAATCATTTACAATTGGTCTGTTTTTTACGAGTTTAACAGAAGGCACATCCTCAAGTTTCTTTGTTGATGCATTAAAAGGCGTCAACAGTGTGATAACAGAAAACTATCATTTGGTTGTAAGAGGAATTGACGATTTTCACGATTACACAACCATTCATAAACAGCGGTATGATGGTATTTTGCTCATGAGCCAAAGCGAGCATGATGAAGCGTTTATCCATCATGTGAAAAAGCAGGGCATTCCCATTATTGTACTGAATCGCCGTGTAGAAAGTAATCAAGTGATGAATATATTAGCGGATGATGGTGAAGGGGCATACCAAGCTGCACACTATTTCATTCAGCAGGGGCATAAACAAATTGCCATTATTGAAGGGAAAGAAGGGTTTAAATCCACACAGGAAAGAAAAGCTGGTTTTTTGCAAGCACTCATTGACCATCATGTACCCATGAAGAAAGAATACATGATCATAGGCGACTATCATATGAAGAGCGGCTATGAATCAATGGAAGCCTTACTCACTCTTGATGATCCGCCAACTGCCCTTTTTTGCTCAAACGATGACATGGCGATTGGTGCGATGAATGCATTGTTTGCAAAAGGTAAAAGGTGTCCTGATGATCTCTCTATTATCGGTTTTGATGATATTTCATTTTCATCTTATACAACGCCTGCCCTCACAACAGTCAAAAAGCCAATTGAAAAAATGTGTGCGCTTGGAGCAGAAGCCATCCTTTCAGTCATCAACGGTGAAAAACAAGAAGACGATCATCTGGAAAAAGTGTATGTCCACACAGAGCTGATGATTAGAGATTCAGTAAAAAAGGTGCAGTAATCAGCATCTTTTAAATAAAAATGTTCACGTGTGCAAAAAATGCGGGGAGGAAAAGCGTTTGAGACGATTATCCAAAGATGTGTACCCAGTGGCTGAATATCCTGAAACCATTCTACAAATTGGCGAAGGGAACTTTATGCGGGGATTTATGAATTGGCAGATCCAGAAGCTAAACGACTGTACAGATTTTAAAGGAAGAGCAGTGGTTGTTCCTCCTCGAAAAGGATCAGTGACCGCTCTAAATGAACAAGATGGTTTGTACACTTTATGTATTCAAGGATTTCATGACCAAAAAGAAATGAACGAACGGATCGTCATTCAATCCATCAGCAGGGGAATCAGCACATATACAGATTATGAAGCCTTTTTACATGTAGCGGAAAGTCCTGATGTGCGCTTTGTCTTTTCTAATACAACAGAGGCAGGACTTGTGTTAAGAAAAGAGGACCGATTAGAAGATCGGCCGCAAGCAAGTTTTCCAGGAAAGCTGACAGCCTTCTTGTATCACCGCTTTAAAGCTTTTTCTGGAGATGAGAAAAAGGGCTTGATCATCTTACCTTGTGAATTGATTGAACAAAACGGTGATCGATTAAGAGAATATGTGATCACAATGGCAGCTGAGTGGAATCTTCCGCCTGATTTTGTGGCTTGGGTCAAGGAAGCCAACACGTTCTGTAATACGTTAGTTGATCGGATTGTCCCAGGATTTTCTCGGAAAGCAGCGGAGACTGTTCAAAAAGAAGAGGGGTATATCGATGAATTGCTTGTCACGGCAGAATATTATCACCTGTTTGTCATTGAAGCACCTTCGTTTGTTCAAAAAGAGCTTCCTTTTCAAGAAGCAGGGTTAAACGTACTTTTTGTGGAAGATATCGCTCCCTATCGTATGAGCAAGGTTCGCATTTTAAACGGTGCACATACAGCGATGGTGCCGATTGCATATTCGTGTGGCTTGGACACTGTCAAAAAAGCGGTGGATGATGAGCATGTTGGTGTGTTCATTCGCCGCATGCTTGAGGAGGAAGTGTTGCCAAGTTTGCCACTTCCTGAAGAAGAGCTGCTTCTTTATACACAATCCGTTTGGGATCGATTCTGCAACCCTTTTGTCAAACATCAATTACTCGATATTGCCTTAAATGGTGTATCTAAATTTCGGGCACGAATTCTCCCGTCTCTTCTAGATTATATAGAGCTAAAAAAACAGCTGCCTACGAAGCTTATGTTCTCACTGAGCAGTTTGATTTATTTTTATCAAGTCCATGCAGATCAAATAAAGGATGATGAGTCTGTGATGACATTCATGAAGGAAGCATGGGAGGAAGTGGACCATTCCTATGAATTAATGGTCGATCAACTTCTTTCAAACGAAGTTTTATGGGGGATGGATTTGACGAGGATCGCAGGGCTGAAGGATGCAGTAGCCGAGCAGCTCACCTGCATACATGAAAATGGCATGAGAGCTGCTGTTCACCAAATACTTCAATATGAAAGTCAGGGGGAGAAGGCATGAGAGACTTTGTTGTGATTCATCCTTCAGATAATGTTGGCATCGCTTTAAAAGTGCTTGAGCAAGGCGAAGAGCTTCAGCACCAAGGTCATACAATCATTTTAAAAGAAACCGTTGCTAAAGGTCATAAATTTGCATTGGCTGAGATCAAAGAAAAAGAGAATATCATCAAATATGGCTACCCCATTGGTCATGCATCCACTGCGATTTCGACTGGAGAATGGGTGCATACGCACAATATCAAAACGAATCTATCAGGTAAGCTCGATTACGAATACCGCCCTTCTTTAACAGAAAACCCCTATGAAAAAACGAATCTGACATTCAAAGGGTATAAAAGAAAAAATGGCGCAAGTGGTATACGAAATGAGCTTTGGATTGTCCCAACAGTTGGGTGTGTCAATGGCATTGCCGATCAAATCATTCAAATATTTACCGCTGAAATGGGGGGAAGCATCCATCCTTTTGAAACGGCGTTAGTATTAAAACACAATTATGGATGCTCACAACTTGGGGATGATCATGAAAACACAAAAACAATACTTCAAAATGCCGTAAAACACCCAAATGCTGGAGGGGTTCTCGTTCTAGGGCTTGGCTGTGAAAACAATGATATTGAGGATTTTAAAGCTACATTAGGGGAGTATGACCAGACGAGGGTGAAATTTTTAAGAAGCCAAGAAGTAGGGGATGAGATTGAGACGGGTGTCGCTTTGCTCAAGGAAATTTATGACGCAGCGAAAGAAGATCAGCGTGAAGACATTCCGTTATCTGAGCTGAAAATTGGCTTGAAATGCGGAGGATCAGATGGGTTTTCAGGCATTACCGCAAATCCACTTTTAGGTAGACTGTCCGATTTCATTGTGGCTCAAGGAGGGACCACCGTCTTAACAGAAGTGCCGGAAATGTTCGGGGCTGAAGAGATCTTAATGGAGAGAGCGGAATCAAAAGCGACATTCGACAATATTGTGCAGATGATCAATGATTTTAAACAATACTTTATGGATCATCGACAGCCAGTATATGAAAATCCTTCCCCGGGAAATAAAGCAGGAGGAATTTCGACATTAGAAGATAAATCTCTCGGTTGCACACAAAAAGCGGGTACTTCCGTTATAAAGGATGTTTTAACATACGGGGAGCTGCTAAAACGAAAAGGATTGAATTTATTAAGTGCGCCCGGGAATGATTTGGTTGCTTCATCTGCTCTCGCAGCGTCTGGCTGTCAGCTCGTCCTCTTTACAACAGGCAGAGGCACACCGTTTGGCACATTTGTTCCAACGATGAAGGTATCGACCAATACCGCTTTATATGAAACAAAAAAACATTGGATCGACTTTAATGCGGGGGAATTGCTTGAAGATGTACCAGAAGATGTGGTGCTAGAGAAATTCATTGCCACGGTGATTGATGTGGCGAGTGGAAAGCTGTTAAATCATGAAAAAAACAATTTTAGAGAGCTGGCCATTTTTAAAACAGGTGTGACACTTTAAGACGTCTGGGGGATAAGGAAATGTCTAAAAAACGGAATTTGATGTATGTGACAGCAGGAACAGTACTAACAGGAATTGGACTCGCACGTTTAGCAAAGCAAGGGAAAAAAGACAAAGAAACAAATGGCATAGATCAGGTGTTAAAGCAGATAAAAGCGCCAAAGTTCCCAGATCGTGAATTCAATGTCATTCATTATGGTGCAGATAACAAAGGGATAGAGCTTTCGACAAATGCTATTCAGTCTGCCATCGATGATGCACATCGTTTGAAAGGAGGGCGTGTGCTAATTCCTGAAGGGACATTTTTGACAGGCGCTCTAGAATTGAAAAGCAATGTAGAGCTTCATCTTCATGAAAACGCCTATGTGAGCTTCAGCCAAGATACACGTGATTATCTCCCGCTTGTTCTAACAAGATATGAAGGAATTGAGCTTTATAATTATTCACCACTTATTTATGCCCATCATGCAGAAAACATCGCGATTACAGGAGCAGGCACGCTGGACGGGAGAGGGGATGAACACCACTGGTGGCCTTGGAAGTATGGAACAAATGGTCAACCCTCTCAAGATCGGGATCGTCAGCTTCTTTTTGAAATGGCTGAAAAAAGAATACCAGTGGAAGAAAGGGTGTTTGGCGAAGGACATTATTTAAGATCAAGCTTTATCCAGCCATACAATTGCCAAAACATTCTCATTGAAGGAGTAACAGTAAAGGATTCACCGATGTGGCAAGTCCATCCGGTGTTAAGTGAAAACGTTATCGTCCGTGGGGTGAATATCATCGGTCATGGCCCAAATACAGATGGTGTGAATCCAGAGTCGTGCCGACATGTGCTCATTGAAGATTGTTATTTTGATAATGGCGATGATTGTATTGCCATTAAATCGGGCAGAAATGAGGACGGCCGGAGAATCGGTGTTCCATCTGAAAACATCGTCATTCGTAGAAATACGATGCGTGATGGTCATGGCGGAGTAACGATCGGGAGTGAAATCTCTGGAGGCGTCAAGTATGTATATGCAGAGGATAATGTCATGGACAGTCCGAACCTCGACAGGGCATTGCGCATTAAGACCAACTCTGTCAGGGGCGGTACCATTGAACACATCTATTTTAAAAACAATCTAGTGAAAAGCTTAAAGCATGAGGTGGTCTGTATCGACATGATGTATGAGGAAGGGGATGCCGGTCCGCATAGGCCTGTAGTCCGTCATATTGAAGTAGAAGGGTTAAAAAGCAGCGGAGGGCGATATGGCGTGAAGATCGCCGCATACTCACATTCCCCGGTCACACACTTTAAAATGAAAGACTGTGTCATTGACGATGTCACGTACCCTCTTTCATTGGAACATGCAGTATCTCCTTCATTTCAGAAAGTTGTCATTAATGGTGAACATATCAACCAATAGCGGAAGTGAAAACAGCCAGGTCAAAGGCTGTTTTTCTTTTATAAGGACAGACAAGACGTATTCGGAATCACATATACAACCTATCTGCACTGTAGTATAATATTCCCGAAATTAGAAAAGAATTGACGAAAGAGATGACGTCAAGCAGTACATAAAGCAGGGGGTTTATTGATGAAGAAGTTAACTGGTATTTGGCTATCATTGTTACTTGTGATCGGTGTTTTAGCAGGGTGTGCAGGTGCGGAAACGGACCAAAAAACAAACAGTTCAAAGCCTAAAGAGACAGAGGCTGCGGCATTTCCTGTATCCATCAAAGATGCAGCTGGTAAAACCGTTGAAATCAAAGAACAGCCTAAACGAATTGTTTCGTTAATTCCAAGTAATACAGAGGTTGCCTATGCCCTTGGCCTTGGAAATAAAATCGTTGGTAGATCAGACTTTGACAACTATCCAAAGGAAGTAGAAAAGGTGGAGAAGATTGGCGGTCTTGATTTCAATGTAGAGAAGGTTATTTCCTTAAAGCCTGATCTTGTCTTAGCACATGCATCACAAATGAGTTCAAAAGACGGCTTTAAACAGCTTGAAGATGCAGGTATTCAAGTGCTGACTGTTAATGATGCAGCTTCCTTCAAAGATGTGTATAAGTCTATTAATATGATTGGTGAAGCAGCTGGCGTAAAAGAGGCATCAACGAAGCTTGTAGATGAGATGAAATCAAAACTGAATGACATCAAAAAACAAGCAGAATCCATCTCCAAAGACAAACAAAAAACAGTTTTTGTCGAAGTATCAGGTGCGCCTGAAATTTATACAACAGGTAAACAAACGTTTATGGACGAAATGTTGTCTGTCATTCATGCAAAAAATGCTGCTGGCGACCAAACAGGCTGGGTGCAAATGACGGAAGAATCAATTATTAAACGAAATCCTGATGCCATCGTTACGATTGATGGCGCAAGTTTAGCTGATCTGAAAAAAAGAGACGGCTGGAAGGCGATCAAAGCAGTCAAAGAAAAACAAGTCTTTCAATTGAATACGGATCTGGCATCACGACCGGGACCGCGATTGGTTGAAGGAGTGGAGGCTCTTGCGAAAAGCATCTATCCTGACACGTTCAAATAAAATCATCATCGCATACACAGCAAGTGCTTTACTTCTTGTCGTGAGCATTGGAATGGGAATCTCATTTGGCAGTTTAGGGATTCCCATTCCTTCTATACTTCGGATCTTTGTTCATGAAGTATTTGGAATTCAGGCCGGAACCATTGATACAATTGACCGCAATATTATGATGAATATCCGGCTGCCGAGAGTGATATTAGCGGCGTTAGTCGGAGCAGCTCTGGCGTTATCTGGTGCAGCCTTTCAAGGTTTATTAAAAAATCCTCTCGCTGACCCTTATACACTTGGGGTATCTCAAGGGGCATCTGTGGGGGCTGTAGCCACATTGTTTTTCAGTTTGCAGTTTCCTTTGCTTGGCAGTTTTACACTGCCTTTTTTGAGTATGACAACAGCGCTTGTCACACTATGTCTCGTCCTCTTTTTTGCCCGTATGGTTCACCGAGGAATGAGCATTTCTTCTTTAATTTTGACGGGGGTCATCTTTAGCTCTTTTTTAGGAGCCCTCATTTCATTAATGATTGCGTTAACAGGTGATGATTTAAAAGAGATTATTCATTGGCTTCTAGGCAGTGTGTCTATGAGAGGCTGGCGATATATTGCTCTTTTCCTTCCTTTTTTCCTCATTGGTACATTTGCACTGATCTTGATAGGAAGAGATTTAAATGTGATGACATATGGCGAAGAAAAGGCAAAACTGTTAGGGGTGCATGTGAAACGGAGCAAATATGTTGTGCTGCTTGCTGGTTCGATTCTGACTGGAAGTGCGGTGGCTGTGTCAGGAACGATCGGATTTGTAGGACTGGTGATTCCACATTTTATCCGTCTTTTATCCATTACGGATCATCGTCATTTGCTGCCTTTGTCGATGCTGAATGGTGCTTCCTTTCTCGTTTTAGCAGATGTGCTCTCCCGTACGATCATTGAACCGACTGAATTGCCTATTGGCATCATTACGGCGTTAATTGGTGCTCCTGTCTTTGGTATCATCCTCATCCGCAGATATAGAGGAGGGACGCATCTATGATTCAAGTGAAGGAAGTTAGAGGAGGATATGGTGTAAAAGAGGTCATTCACGGCGTGAGTTTTGAAGTGGAGCGAGGGGAATTCCTCGGCATCCTTGGTCCAAATGGGAGCGGTAAAACGACGCTACTTAAAATGATCGCAGGTATTTTAGCACCTGAGAGTGGCCAAGTAACACTAGATGGCCATCCAGTTCAATTCTACCGGCCAAAGGCACTTGCGCAAAAATTGGCGGTTCTTCCCCAGAAGACCGATCAAGCCTTTTCATTTACAGTGGAAGAAACGGTCCAGTTTGGGCGTCATCCTTATCAGAAAGGGTGGCTACAATCTGTTACGAAAGAAGATATCGAGATTGTCGGCAAGGTGATGGATCAAACAGATATTGCTCAATTTAAGGATCAATCCATCCATGAGTTAAGCGGTGGAGAACAGCAGCGGGTTTACTTAGCTCAAGCGCTGGCTCAGTGCCCTGACTATTTATTGCTGGATGAACCAACCAGTTTTCTTGATTTAGCTTATCAAAAAGAGTTACTCGATTTGATTAAACAAGAGACGGTTTCCTCTAACTTAACGGTGATCGGTGTGTTTCATGATGTGAACATTGCCAGTTTGTATTGTGACCGCCTGCTTTTGCTGAATGAAGGAAAGACGGACATGCTGGGAGAACCGCATCATGTGTTGACCACCGAACGGGTGAACCGGGTGTATGAAACAGATGTAACACCTCTCCAACATCCACTGCGGGCAAACCCTCAGCTGGTAATTGAACCTGCGTCCATCTCTGAACATTCAAGGCTGAACTTAGCGAATGGGTGGAAAACATATGGCGCAAACGGAATGACATTTTCTACTCATCAGCCATTGCGCATCCTTTCATCACATGAGAAAAGCGGGGGTTTCTTTTGGACACGGTCCCTTGGAACGGGAACTGAAGCACTCCATGACATGCTGGATGATGAGGAAGGGAATTTATTTCTTGGTCAATCTGATGGGCCGAAGCAATACGCCGCTGAAGATGATGATGAAGATGTCCTTCTTTATGGGATGCATCAAGAAGGAGAGCTGTCCGTTTGGCTTGTGCTGAAAGGAACGATATCAGATGGTGCGTCTGTCCAGCTAATGGGCGAGCTGATGCACTTCATTAAACAAGAGACAAGTATCCAGGTACATCATCTTTGTATCGCTGCTGCCAATGCAGAAGAAAAGGAGCATACTGCTCATTTACATGAAAGAGTCAGACTGAAAGTGAAGCATCTTCTGCATACATTGAACGCCATGAAAAAGTGAACCGGTTGGTTCACTTTTTTTGTTGAAAACATCAACATCTACTTATGTCACCCACTGAATATTTGAAAAAAACGAAAAATATGTTGCTAAATAAATCATATTGCTTTTATAATAAGAATCATGAAAGCGTTTTAATAATTAGTTGTTTAAAAATGCAACAATCGGAAGGGGAGGATCATTTGAACATTCAGGGAATCATTCCAGCCATTTTGACACCGCTTACAGAAGAAGAGCATTTTCATCCAGAAGTGACAAAGCAACTCATTGATCATTTAATCGACTCAGGTGTGCACGGAATCTTTGCTTTAGGGACAAACGGCGAATTTCATTTGTTTTCAGAGGAAGAAAAGCTTCAAATTGCTGAAACTGTTGTAAAGGCTGCGGGCGGCAGGGTGCCTGTATACATGGGAGCAGGTGAGAATAGCACTGATGCAACCATTAAGCTGTCAAACAAGTTCGCAGAATTAGGCGTAGATGTCTTGTCGGTTATCACCCCTTATTTTGTTGCGCCATCACAAGAGGAGCTGTATGAGCATTTTCGTCATATTTCAGAAAATGTGACCATCCCCATTTTACTTTATAACATTCCATCAAGAACAGGTGTGTCACTTGCGCCAGAGACGGTTGCAAGGCTCAGCGTCCTACCGAATGTGTTAGGTATTAAAGACAGTAGTGGAGATATTGCCAATATCAAAGCGTATCTCGATGTCACAAAGGATGAAGAGTTTGTCGTGCTTGCAGGAACGGATTCCCTCATTTTAGAGACATTGAAGCTAGGCGGAACAGGTGCAGTGGCGGCAACGGCAAATGTGCTTCCCAAAACCGTCGTTGGCATTTATGAATCGTTTCAGCAAGGAAATCTTGACCAAAGTGAGCAATGTCAGCAGCAGCTGCAGCCGTTAAGAGCGACATTCACATTAGGAACGTTACCAGCACCTTTGAAAAAAGCAGCTGAACTTTCAGGGATTCCTGTAGGTCCGCCAAAAAGCCCGGTCAAAGCATTATCCGGCGAGGCTTTAGAAGCTGTGGCGAACATGATGGAGAATTATCGGATACAAGCAAAAGCAGCAAAGGAGTCGTGAAGAGATGACAATATCACATTATCACTTTCAAACGGCATCACACATTGTTTCTGGCGCCCACTCTCTAGAGCTCCTTGGGGAGAAACTAGAGCTATTAGGACTTAGTAAGTTGAGATCGATTTTTATTTTAACGCAGCCATCCATCGTGTCTCTTGGTTACGCAGATCAAATCAAAACAGAACTTGCGAAAAAAGGGATTGCGAGTGAGATCAGCACAGAGATTAAGCCTGAACCAACGGAAGAAAATATCGAGGACGTATTCCAGACATTTTTAAAAGGGGAGCATGAAGCCATTATTGGGATTGGTGGCGGGAGTGTGCTGGATGCGGCCAAAATATTAGCTGTTCTAAAGACGAATGATCAGCCAATTTCTGATCTCGTTGGCACGAACCTTGTTAAAAAAAGAGGAGTTCCAACGATTCTCATTCCAACAACCTCAGGTACGGGATCAGAAGTGACACCAAACGCGATTGTTACCTTTCCGGAAAAAGAATTAAAAATTGGCATGGTCAGCCCATACCTTTTGCCTGATCTTGTGATCTTAGATCCCGCACTGACACTCAAATTGCCAAAAGCCATTACCGCAGCTACAGGGATGGATGCGTTTACGCATGCGCTTGAATCGTATATTTCAAATAAAGCCAATCCATTTAGTGATATGTTTGCACTCGAATCGATGAGGCTCATTTCAGGAAGTATTCAGGAGGCCTATCATCACGGGGATAATATGACAGCAAGGGAAGATATGCTGGTTGGTGCCATGTATGGCGGGATGGCGCTCACAAGTGCTGGAACCGCTGCTGTTCATGCAATGGCTTATCCGTTAGGGGGGAAATACAAGATTTCACACGGTGTCGCTAATTCCATGCTGCTTCCTCATGTCACGGCGTTTAATGCAGACCATATCAAAGATCGTCTTGAAGATATTGCTAGAGTGATAGGGATCGAAGAGAAAGGCTCAAAGCATACGCTTGCAGAGCAAGTGATTCGTCAAGTTGAAGAGTGGACAGCGGATTTACACATTCCTCAACAACTCAAAGCCTTCGGTGTGTCAAAAGAAGATGTGCCGGCACTTGCTGAAGCTGCTTCAGAGGTGAAGAGATTAATGGATAACAACCCGAAGCCGATGTCTGTCTCTGATATTGAACAGGTCTACATGAAACTGCTCCACGTTTAACACTTCATACGTCACTGGGATGGGACATAAGAAGTTGCTTCATACGGCTTGCACACAAAGGGGGATTTTAAGTGAATGTCTTAAGCAGTTCTGTCATCACATTTATTTTAATCGTCATTATTCTCTATATTCTGTTTACGACCTGGCTGACGATGCGTTTCCGCAGTAAGTCTAACTCAGAATTTAACAATGCCGCTAAGTCACTTCCAGCTATTGTGGTCGGTATTTTGTTAATGAGTGAATTCATTGGGACGAAGTCAACTGTCGGAACAGCTGAATCTGCTTTTACACATGGGCTTTCCGCTTCATGGTCTGTTATCACAGTTGCTATTGCCTTTTTTATTTTTTCCTTTTTCTTAGTGGGAAAGTTTTATCGAACAGGACAATACACGATTTCAGGTATTATTGATCAAAAATTTGGGAAATCAACAAAGCTTGTTGTCTCTGTCATTATGATTGCAGCCCTGCTCTTAGTGAATCTAGGAAACTATTTAAGTGGTTCAGCTGCCATTGCATCCATTCTTGGCCTTCCTTTAATGACCTGTGCCATCATCACGGCGGTTGTGAGTACATTTTATTTTACTTTCGGAGGAATGAAGGGGGTTGCATGGGTCACGATCCTTCATTCAATTGTGAAGTATGCGGGGATTTTAATTACACTAGGGGTAGCCCTTTATTTAACAAAAGGCTTTGAGCCAATGAAACAAACATTACCCGACCATTTCTTTACATGGGATGGGACCATCGGTTGGGGAACGATTGGAGCTTGGTTTATAGGAAACATGGGGGCCATTTTTGCGACGCAGTTTATCATTCAAGCGATCACCTCGTCGAAAAGTGAGCGAGAAGCGAAAAAATCGACCCTGTATGCAGCACTCCTTTGTTTGCCGCTTGCCATTGCGATCGGGATCATCGGTGTCTCAGCCCGTTATTTGTATCCAGACATTGACCCTATTTATGCTTTCCCTGTCTTTTTACAGCATATGAATCCGATTTTGAGCGCTATTGTGGCAACATCGCTTGTCGCATCCATTTTTGTTGGTGTCTCGACGGTTGCACTTGCTACAACCACGTTGATTATTGATGACTTTTATGTACCGAAAAAGAAACCATCACCAGAGCAGCGTATGAAGGTGACTCGGTATGTAGCTGTCATGGTTGGGATTGTGCCGCTTGTGGGGGTCGCACTTGCACCAGAGTTGCTGTCACTTTCCTTTTTTACACGAGCACTTCGAACATCGATTGCAGTTGTAGCAGCAATGGGCTTTTACTTGCCATACTTTAATTCAAATAGAGGAGCAACCATTGGTCTTGCCGCTTCAGGCATCGCCACGACGGTGTGGTATTTACTCGATAATCCATTTGGAATCGATAATATGTATGTGGCCATTATCATTCCTTTCCTAGTTCTGGTGATGGATCGATGGATCAGCCCGCCAGCTAAAAAGGATCAATCACTGAAAGGAGAATTATGATGACAAATGAAGACATCATGATCAAAGTAGATGGAAAATTGCGACAAAATGAACAAGACGCAGCAAGAAAAGAAGCCTTTCTACCAACAGATTGCGTGCAAAACCATGCGGCTAATCTCATCGAGCTGGATAATGGAGATTTGCTGTGTGTATGGTTTGGCGGTACGCAAGAAGGAATTCCTGATATCTCTATCTATATGTCAAGGCTCAAGCAAGGAAGTAATCAATGGACGAAGGCTGTGAAGCTGTCTGATGATTCTACACGATCTGAACAAAATCCAGTTCTTTTTCAAGAGAAAGATGGCAGGCTGTGGCTGCTTTATACAGCACAACTTTCTGGCAATCAAGATACAGCTCTTGTGAGATATCGTTTATCGGAGGATAGAGGAGAGACTTGGGGAGAGATTGGTACTTTATTTGATCAGCCGGGGACGTTTATACGACAGCCTATTGTTGTATTGGATAATGATGATTGGCTCCTTCCGGTGTTCTATTGTAAAACGATTCCTGGCGTAAAATGGACAGGAAACCGTGATGTCAGTGCTGTGAAGATTTCCTCAGATCAAGGGAAGACCTGGGAAGAGGTCACTGTGCCAAACAGTACTGGCTGTGTTCATATGAATATCGGAAAATGTGCGGATGGTTCCCTGCTTGCCCTCTTTAGAAGCCGGTTTGCTGATTCGATTTATATGAGCCGTTCAGTGGATCATGGACGGACATGGTCTGAGCCAAGAGCAACAGAGCTGCCAAACAATAACTCATCCATTCAATTTACGGTGCTCCATAATGGTCATCTTGCCCTCGTTTATAACCATATCAATGCGGATGATCAAACAGAAAGAAGAGCGTCCTTGTATGATGAGATTGAGGATGAAGGCGATACACGAACGGCTGTTGATACAGAGGCGCGTCCAGCCTTTTGGGGAACACCGCGTGCGCCAATGACACTTGCCATCTCGACGGATGATGGTGCGACATGGCCCGTCAGACGTAACCTTGAAATTGGCGATGGATATGCCATGACAAACAACTCAAAGGACAAATTGAATCGAGAGTATTCCTATCCATCCATCACAGAAGGAAAAGATGGTAGTCTGCACATTGCGTTTACTTTTTACCGGCAGGCCATCAAGTATGTGTGTGTGAAAGAAGAATGGACTCATCACACGTCTTAACCGCAAGGGATCAGTGTTTCCGTGAATTGTAACCCTCATTTTCTTCATTTATAATTGATGTTTGGAGGGTTGTCTCAATTTGCTAACATTTGGACTCCCTCAACGTATGTCTCACGATGAAGAGATAAAAAATGGGGGGTCCTTTTCATGAGTATAAAAGTATTAGGTATTGCGCCGTATAAAGGATTAGGCGATGTATTAATCGACCTTGCCAAAGACGAAAAAAGCATCACATTCCAGCTTGAAGTCGGAGATCTTAGGTCTGGTGTTGCACTGGCAGAACAGGCCGAGGCTCAAGGAATGGATATTATTATGAGCCGCGGGGGGACAGCTGCGCTTATTCAAAAACACGTCAACATTCCAGTGGTGGATATCCCTGTGTCAGGCTACGACTTGCTTCGTGCCCTCACGCTGATTAAAGATTACCAAGGGAAAAAAGCAGTTGTTGGATTTGAAAATATTACACAAGGTGTACGCACCATCGGAGAGTTATACGGGATCAAAATTGATATTTATACGATACAGCAAGAGGAAGAAGTGTGGGATCTTTTACAGCAGTTACAGGAACAAGGGACACAGGTTGTGCTGGGGGATGTGATTACAGATAAAGCGGCCAAGGAGTTGGGGATGCAAAGCATGCTCATTACCTCAGGACGTGAATCTGTCAAAGAAGCGTTTCATCAAGCAAAACAAATGTACCGTTTATATAAAGAGGCGACAGCTGAGCAGCGCCTCTTTCGTGAAATGATTGATCAGGAGTCAAAAGGGATGCTGATCATTGATCAGCACAATCAGCTTTATTTTATCAATCAACAAATGAAAGAATGGACAGAAAAAGGGTTATTTGCACCGTTTACGTCTCATGTTGATGTGATGGCTTGGTGCCCGGCGCTTGAACCAGCAGTAAAAGCGGTTCGAGAAGGAAAACAAAATGGATATTCTCAAATCTCCTTTCAGCAGCAAGTGTGGCATGTCAAAGGAAGCTTATTATCTAAAGGTGAGCTGCTTTTGACGATTGAGAAGCCTTCTGCTGTGATTAATAGGGAGGGGCAGCGTATATGGACGCTGGCTGCACCTGTTCATTCAGCACATCCATTTGCTCTTTTTACTGAGCAGAGTTCAAATATGAAAGATGTGATTAAAAGGGCAAAGGCGTTCAGCCAAACAGATCGATCGATTTGTCTCTATGGTGAACAAGGAACTGGTAAATCCATCCTTGCTTTTGCTATTCACCAAATGAGCGAGAGGAAAAATGAGAGCTTTATGACGGTGCATTGCAGCCGTTTGGCTGAATTAGATGATGTAAACATAATTCCGGTGCATCAAAAAGGGACGATCTTTCTGAAGGATATTGATCGTGTCCCAATGGCTATGCAGCCCCTCATGGCCGAGCAGCTTATTCATCATCAGCAGAACATTCGCTGGATGGCTGCATCTACAGTTGATTTGTTCAAATTGATGCAATCTGGGGCGTTTCATGAAGACCTATATACGTGTTTGCAGGAGCTCGTCATTCATGTCCCGCCGTTATCTGAACGGGCAGAAGATATTGAGGATATGAGCCGGTTATTTATAGCTGAATTAAATTCTCTTTATGGGACGCAGGTTGTTGGGCTGTCAGCAGAAGTGATTGCCGCCTTTCAAAACGAGCGATTTAGAGAAAATGTCCGGCAGTTCAAGCGGATTATGGAAGAACTGGTGCTGACAACAAAAAGTGGATATATCACGTTGAGTAAAGCAAAGCCGGCAATTGAGCAACTTGCTTCTGAGAATGAAGAAAAACAGCTGTCCAGCTATTTACATGGCACGCTTGACGAGATTGAAAGACGAATCATTCGGACGGTGCTGGAAGAAGAAAATATGAATCAATCAAAAGCAGCAAAGCGGCTAAATATTAACCGCACGACGCTGTGGAGAAAGCTAAAGGAATAATATGTAATGAGACCGAGGTGTCTAAATGACAAACGATCTATTAAAAAAAGGAGCGAACTTAGAGCAAAAGGTGATCATTGTGGCTGATGATTTAACAGGCGCAAGTGATACAGGTGTTCAATTTGTGAAGGCCGGTTTAAAAGCCTCTGTGCTGTTCCAGCCGTCACTTGAGGATATGAGCCGGTACAAGGAGGAAGATGTACTGATTGTCGATACAGACTCACGAAGTATGTCTTCTGAAAGAGCGTATAATGAGGTCAGTCAAGTGATTCAGCCGTTTCTACAAGGGGATTCGCACCTTTTCTTTAAAAAAATAGATTCAACGTTAAGAGGAAATATAGGAGTAGAGCTTCAGGCACTAATGGATCTTGGCCGGTTTGATGCGGCAGTCATTGCCCCCGCTTACCCTGATGCGAATAGATCTACGGCCTATGGGATTCATTATGTGGAGGGTGTGCCTGTTCATCTATCAGAAGCAGCGAAGGACCCAAAAACGCCTGTCCTGACATCCAGTATTTCAGACTTAATTGACGAGCAGACAAACATCAAGCCAAAACATCTTTCGCAGCAAGCGGTCTATTCAGAGCTAAACGAAACGAGTCATGACATTTCATCTTTATTAAAACATGGTCATCAATGGTTTGTGTGTGATGCAGAAACGAACAATGATTTAACACAGATCGTTGATTTGTTTATGAAGATCAATCAAAGAGTGCTTTGGGTCGGGTCAGCCGGACTCGCTGGCGCATTATCATCCTATGTCGCGAAACACTGCAATCTTTCTCATGCAAAAAAGCATGAATCTGTTCTCATCGTTTCAGGAAGTGCTTCTCAAAAAACAAATGAGCAGTTTGCTTTTTTAAGAGAAAAACACGATTGTCTCGAGGTGAAAGTGAACCCGTTGAATGTATTAAACGGCCGTGAAGCATGGGAAAGGAAATCAGTCATGGATCAGCTGCTCATGCGTCAGGATGAAGATATTCTCCTTTATACAGACGCAAGGCCAGAAATGGTTGAACAGATGTTGGCATACGGTGAAGCGAATGGCATGACAAGACAAGAAGTAGGAAGTACCTTATCTGTCTGTCTTGGTAAGATCACAAAAGACATTGTTGAATTAACAGGGATGAAACGCCTTTTTTTAACTGGTGGAGATACGGCGCGTGCGATATGCCATGAGCTTGGAGCAGGCGGGATTCAGCTGTTGAAAGAAATTGAACCCGGCATCCCGCTTGGGCGGCTCGTTGATACGAGTGTATATGCGGTCACAAAAGCAGGGGCATATGGTCAAAAAGATTCTGTGCTCCATGCGGTTGAAGTGTTGAAAAACATAGAGGGGGTAGACGAATGGCAAAACCAATCATTGCTGTAACGATGGGAGATGCTTCTGGGGTTGGTCCTGAAATTATTTTAAAAGCCTTCCAGCAAAGCCGTTTACATGAAGAAGCCGTTCTATTTGTCATTGGAGACACCCATATATTAAATAGGGCGAAAGATTTTGTGAATACAGATGTGGAGATCGTCAGTATTAAAGAACCGGAGGAAGCGGAACAAGTAAAATCTGGTGCCGTTCCTTGTCTTGATCTTCATCTATTAACAAGCGATATTCCAGTAGGAGAGATTTCAAAAGAAGCAGGGAATGCCGCTTTTCGATATCTTGAAAAAGCCATTACACTTGCGAATGACCGTAGAATTGACGGCATTTGTACAGCACCGTTAAACAAGGAAGCACTTCATAAGGCTGGTCATATGTATCCAGGGCATACAGAAATTTTAGCTGACCTGACAGGTACGGACGATTATGCCATGATGCTGGCAGCTCCTAATTTAAAAGTGGTGCATGTGACGACACATATCGGATTAATGGATGCCATCTTAAAAATCAATCCTGAGCGTGTATACACAACGATTAAACTGGCTCATGATACCCTCGTTCGATCTGGTATCCCTGCACCTAGAATTGCTGTGTGCGGGATTAATCCGCATGCCGGGGAGAATGGTCTGTTTGGAAACGGAGAAGAAGAGGAGAAGATCATTCCAGCGGTAGAACGAGCACAGGATGAAGGGGTTCAAGTATTTGGCCCGCTACCAGCTGATACACTGTTCTTTAGGGCGACAAGAGGCGACTTTGATATCGTTGTGGCGATGTATCATGATCAAGGGCATGGGCCAATCAAGGTGCTTGGCTTAGAATCAGGCGTGAACATTACAGTTGGATTGCCTATAATCCGTACAAGTGTCGATCATGGGACAGCATTTGATATTGCAGGAACAGGAAAGGCTGATTCTGCGAGTATGGAAGAAGCTATTCGGCAGGCAATCATGCTTTCTGGTACGAGAGAGAACCGATAGTAAAAGAGAAAGAGCCATCCAATGGAGGCTCTTTCTTTAGTTCATATACGTTCCGCCATTCATGTTGATGGTTTCCCCTGTGATAAAATCTGATTGATCAGAGGCTAAAAAGGTAACGGCGTTTGCGACTTGCTGCGGTGTTCCAATTGTTTTCAGAGGAATTCTTTCTAAAACAGATCTACGGTATTCATCACTCCACTGTTTGCTCATGTCTGTCTCAATTGGCCCAGGACAGACAGCATTTACATGAATGTGATGTGCTGCTAATTCTTTGGCAAGATGCATCGTTAAGTAATTGATCCCTGCCTTTGAAACGCCGTAAGCGGGTGATGCATTGTGATGAGGGGTTTTGCCAGTAGTTGAACTCATGTTGACAATCTTCCCGCCTTGCTGTTTGATCATGTCAGGAATGACTGCTTGACACATGAGAAACGTACCCGTCAAATTAATATCAATTAGTCTTTTCCATTCATCAACAGATGTATCGACTGTTGATTTCCGCAAATTGATCCCAGCATTGTTGACCAATATATCAATCTGTCCAAAATGGTTTTTTGCCTTCTCAACGAGGGAGGCAGCTGTCGCTGGTAAACTAGCATCACCAGCGACAGAAACAGCGCGTGTCTCTTTTTTATTCAGAGAGGAGCAAACGTCTTGCAATAGCACTTCATTCGTTCCGTTCAGCACCACTTTAGCTCCTTCAGAGACAAATGCCTCCGCAATGGCGCGGCCAATCCCTCTGCTTGCACCTGTAATGATGGCTACTTTGTTTTGTAAAGTCATCTATCATCCCACCCATCTGTCATAATTAAAAAGCGCTTTCATTTATTATAAAATGTGATGTTTCATCATTCAACATATAAAGTGGAAATGAAGAGGTTTTGAATAAAAGTGTTTCATAATAAAACAAATACATCTTTTCCACTTCAGGGTATACTAAAAGGAACAAGCAATGGATAAGGGGGAACCTCAATGAAACTTTATACAAAAACCGGAGATCAAGGTCAAACAGGCTTGATTGGCGGGCGGGCTGATAAAGATGACGCAAGGGTAGAAGCGTACGGTACATTAGATGAGGCGAATAGTTTGATTGGACTAGCCCATGCAAACTTAAGGCAGCATGGCGAATTGTTTCAAGATATTCTGTCTGAGCTGATGGTCATTCAGCATGAACTGTTTGACTGCGGCGGTGATTTAGCAGCGGTGAAACCACCTAAAGAAGGCAAGTTAAAAGAAGAATCTGTCACAGTCCTTGAAAAGCGAATGGACGTGTATGTAGAAGAAGCCGCGCCGCTGACTAAATTTATTTTACCTGGCGGCCAGGAAGGTGCTGCCCTCTTACACGTAGCGCGAACAGTCGTCAGGAGAGCCGAGCGGCATATTGTGACACTCGCAAAGCAGGAGGAAATTTCAGCAGTTACGCTCACATATGTGAACCGTCTATCCGATTATTTATTTGCTGCCGCCCGTATTGTGAATCATCGGCTCGGTGAAGCAGATGTTGAATATGAACGAAGTGCAGATGTGTTTCGTTCTAAATGAGGAAAAGCACTCTTCTAGTCGAAGAGTGCTTTTTCTATGGATTCAACCGTTCAGTCTGAGCCATGTTACGACTCTGGTCGCAATCAAAGATCAATCTACGACACGTTTTGTCGGCTTCCTTTTTTGACTATAGTTAAAGCAAGGAGCAAGAAAGGAGGCATGAAGATGAAAATCACAAGTAAAACCATCATCGGTTCAATCCTGATGTTTATCGGTTTATCCATCTTCTTTGGTGGTTCATTGGGCGGGCTGATCCCGACTTTGATTGGGGCGTGGCTCATTTATGTAGGTGTCAAAAAATATGATAAAGGCAGTAAAACAACAGGGGTCATACTCTCTATTATCGGTGTATTGCTCGTCGCACAGTCACTGCCATTTTTACTCGGAATCGCATTTGCTGGAGTACTTCTCTACTTTGGTTGGAAGATGATCAATGGTGAATCTGCAAAGGAATCATCCGGCAGAACAACATATATGGAGCCAAACACGGCACCGAACATGGAAGAATCTATGCACACGTCATTTGATCAAGAATGGGAAGACTTTTTAAAGAAAAAATAAAGGGAGGAATATGAAATGGTATTAAGAAGAGTACGTGATATGTTTGTTGCAACAGTCAATGAAGGCTTAGATAAATTGGAGAATCCGCGTGTCATGCTGAATCAATATGTTCGTGATATGGAGGACGATATTGCCAAAGCGAAGCATGCGATTATCAAACAGCAAACCATTCAGCAAGGTTTCTTGAGAAAAGCAGAAGAAACAGAAGCATTTGCTGATAAGCGAAAGAAACAGGCGGAGCTGGCGTTTCATGCAGGAGAAGAAGAACTTGCACGGAAAGCACTGACTGAAATGAAGTATTTTGAAGAAAAGCACAACGAATATCAAGAAGCCTATCAGCAATCTGTTAAACAGCTGAAAGAGCTGAAAGAACAGTTGCAGCATCTAGAAACAAAGCTGCGTGATGTTAAAGACAAGAAGCAAGCGCTGATTGCAAGAGCCAATGCCGCACAGGCAAAGCAGCATATGAATGAATCTATGAATAAGGTTGATAGTGAAAGTGCTTATAAAGAATTTCTACGCATGGAGAACCGTATAGAGGAAATGGAGACAAAAGCGGGTAGCTATGCACAATTTGCCGATCAGGGTGCTTATGCTCATCTTGATTACGCTGATGAGGTTGAAAAGGAATGGCAAAAGCTTAAGCGATCAAAGCAGCTTGAGAAACAGCCGACAAACTAATGGAAATGTGTCAAAACGGAAGAAAAACAGGATTTTTCTTCCGTTATTTGATTTCTTTCTGTTTCGCTTTTCCTTATAATAAAAAGGTCAAAGGATAAAGGGATGATATAAATGAAACGGTTCATTGGTCTAATTTGTATACTTGTTGGTGTTTTTTTGATGATTGGGATGCTTTTCAAAAATGGAGATCTCTTTCATTTGAGCTTTTCTCGTGATAAAGCGGTCACAACAGCTTCAGCGAAAAAGGATGAGGTTGAACAATTAGATATCTCTCTTTCTGGATTTCGCATCAAGGTGAAGCCGGAAGATCGTTCGGATATTTCTGTGATGGTTGTGAATGGAAAAGGGAAAATGTATGCGGAACAAACAGGCGGAACATTCAAAGTCCGTGCTGAAAATAAAGGATTTTTGTTTTTCTCTGCATTTGAAAAAGGAGAACTCTTAGTCAAAATTCCAACAGATTATCATAAAGATGTGAAAATAACAGGTGGAATCGGCGTGAGCGAAGTAAATGGCGAAGGAAAGCTGTCTCTTCAAGATGTGACGCTCAAATCAACGAGCGGAAACCTCACAGCTGAGAACTTCTCAGCAAATCGTGTGGAAATCAAAGCGACTTCTGGCAGACTTTCGGTGTCTCATATTGATGCGAAGGAAAGTGATATTGGTGCCACTTCTGGTCGTGCTGATATTCAAGATGTAAAAGGAAAGCTGCAATTAGGCATGACAAGCGGCAGGCTGACAGCAAGCTTTGATACAATTGATTCACCAGTCGACTTTCACATGACATCAGGCAGTGCGAAATTTAACTTGCCAGATGAGGGAGATTTCAAAGTCCAAGTGAAAAAAACGAGTGGACGTATTGATCATTCGTATGATTTTGACCAAGCGGACAGTGAAGGCCGAGGTTTTACAGGCACGCATGGGAAAGGGACACACTTAGTCGATATTGAGATGACAAGCGGAAGCTTAAAATTGCGGTAAACAAACGTAAAAAGGAAGGAGGCGAGTCAACTGCGTTTTTCTAGAAATCAAATTTTAGGCATCATTGTGGTGATTTTTGGTATAAATCTTTTTCTCAAAATTATTGGGATTGGGGCAGACTTATTTTGGCCAGTGTTTTTTGCTCTAGCTGGTTATTGGCTGCACTCTCGATCTAAACGTTGGCTCGGTTCGGTTTCCTATATTTTTGCAGGCTTTCTCTTCTTGAAGTTTCTACTAAATATCACGTTTAGTTTGACTGGGTATTTATTTGCTGCCTTTTTGATCTATGCGGGCTATCGTTTATTGAAAAACAAACCTGTTTTTGATGTCGATAAAAAGGAATCATCAGACGATGGAAAGCCTTCACTGAAAGTCAATCTTGAAAAAGAGGGCGATCAGAAGAAAACAAAAAGCCAGACAAAGCCGCGCAAAGAACATGATTTCTTCATCGGTGAAGTCAGGCTGATGAAAAAACCATTTCAATTAAGCGATTTGACCATTTCAGGTTTTATTGGCGATGTCAAAATCGATTTATCAAAGGCCATCATTGCAGAGGAAGAAAGCACCATCGTCATTAGCGGGCTCATCGGAGATGTCGATATTTACGTACCGCAGGATATTGAAGTGTGTGTGAGTGCTTCGGCTGCAATTGGTGATATGAAAATCATTGATGAAAAAAGAAGCGGGTTCGGCAGTAAAGTGTATGTCATGACAAATGATTATGATGAGAGCAAGCGAAAAGTGAAAATCTCCATTTCTCTCCTGATTGGGGATGTGGATGTGAGGTACTTATGAGGAAACTGCATTTAGGCATCCAGTGGCAATCTGTTCGTCTTGCAGTCGGTATCTCGCTTGGTGTTGTCATCATGACGACACTCCCGATGTTTTTTTATTACCAGCTTGATCCCATGATTTTGCTGTCTACGCGGTGGTTCGGCATCCCGTTTTTTTGTATTTTACTCATTATTAGTCTCGCCATTGGTGTATCAGCGGGGCATGTGTTTGGCTATCAGCATAAGAAGCGGCTGGATCAGCTTGTAGAGTCGATTTTGAAGTTTGAAAATGGGAATTTTGCCTATAGACTGCCTTCTCTAGGTGATGATGAAATTGGTTTGGCGGCAGATCAATTAAATGAAATGGCGAAACGAGTGGAAGGGCAAGTAGCCTCCTTACAAAAGCTCTCAAATGAGCGAGCTGAATGGCAGGTTCAAATGAAAAAATCGGTTGTCTCAGAAGAGCGTCAGCGTCTAGCGCGTGAGCTGCATGATGCAGTCAGCCAGCAGCTATTCGCCATTTCGATGATGACGTCTGCGATTCTTGAGGGGATGAAGGAAAAGGATGAAAAGATTTTAAAGCAAATGCGTCTTGTGGAACGAATGGCTGGCGATGCACAAAATGAGATGCGTGCACTCCTTCTGCATTTAAGACCGATCACCCTTGAAGGAAAAGACTTGAAAAAAGGCTTGATTGAGCTACTCAATGAATTTCAGGCAAAGCAGCCAATTGATATTGATTGGGAAATAGAAGATGATGCTCCGCTGTCTAAAGGGGTGGAGGACCATCTGTTCCGAATTGTGCAAGAAGCCCTTTCCAATGTGTTTAGGCATGCAAAGGCGACAAAGGTGACAGTACGTCTGCTTATTCGGAACCGTCAAGTTCAGTTGAAAATTATCGACAACGGGATTGGTTTTCAAACAGATCATGTGAAGACTGCTTCCTACGGACTTGAATCGATACGAGAAAGAACAAGTGAAGTAGGCGGTGTCGCAGAGATTATGTCATTTGAGGGAAAAGGCACACAAATTGATGTGAAGGTTCCCATTTTTGATGAAGGAAAAGGAGAGAACGTTCGATGATTCGAGTGCTTTTAATTGACGATCACGAAATGGTGAGAATGGGTCTTGCTGCTTTTTTAGAGGCACAGGCGGATATTGAAGTCATCGGTGAAGCGTCAGATGGACAAAAAGGTGTAGAACTAGCGGTTGAATTAAAGCCAGACGTGATTTTAATGGACCTTGTCATGGAAGGCATGGATGGCATCGAAGCAACGAAAAGAATTTGTCAGGAAATAGAGGATGCCCGGATTATTGTACTGACGAGCTTTATTGATGATGATAAAGTGTATCCAGTTATTGAGGCTGGTGCATTAAGCTATCTTTTAAAAACATCGAAAGCAGGAGAAATTGCTGATGCCATCAGGTCTGCGAGTATCGGCGAACCAAGACTTGAATCAAAAGTAGCTGGAAAGGTCATGAACAAACTCCGCCATTCATCAAATGGGTCCATTTTGCACGATTCTTTAACCGCAAGAGAGATGGAAATATTAAAGCTGATTGCCGATGGGAAATCGAATAAGGTCATTGCTGAGGAATTGTTTATTACCATCAAAACAGTCAAGACGCATATTACCAACATTCTTTCCAAGCTTGATGTAGAAGACCGCACACAAGCAGCCGTGTATGCACATCGCCATAAGCTGATTCAATAAAAAAACAGCTTTCAAATGAAAGCTGCTGGAACATGCGCAAAATTAGTCCTTCTGTCCTGTGATTGGACGTTCGGATAGTTGATGGAGCTCAGGAACTGGAAAAGCCTCCTGCTCCTCGGCCGATTTGTCTTCTAGGGTTTTCTTCATCTCGGAAAGCAGTTTGACGCTTTCCTTTGCCACTGCCGCTTTTTTCTCTTGCAAATCAATGATCTGTGAAAGTCCAACAAATAAACCGCCTCCAATCAGAAGGAGCGCAGGGGTTTGTCCATAATAAATCACGATCAAAAATGTGCTTGAAAAGCTGTCGGCTTCAATGAAGAAATCTTCTTTTGATTGCATGAATACCACGACTAACAGAAGTATTCCTAGAATCAAAAATAGAATGCCGGCCGAAAGTAAAGCTCGTTTCATGATTGACACCCTTTTTTTCTTACCATTTTAACATACTCTATAAGGATTGTGTTGCGCCCTTAGTCCCGAAGTCACGGATTTTCACATTTACCTTGTAACGAATATCGGATTCACTAAAAATGTCATCCCAATGTTTTGCTTCTTTTCGGAATTCCTTCGGATAGGCAATACTCGCTTTTTGATAAAATCCACAAATATCTGCTTTGATCTCATGCTGTAATTCCCCGATAAAATCTTTTACATTTTCCTCAAGTCGATGTGCCACGACTTTCTCAATTTCTTGGAGGTATTTTTCATTAAATGAATTTTCCCGTTCATTCCAATCCTCAGACAATCTTCCATCAAGCTCCACTGACACATCAAATTCATATTTGCCACTGGCTGTTTTATGGGTGTCAATGTTGTGTTTGATTTTAAAGATCTCAAAAGAATAAATGCTATGTTCATATTGGAATTCAATCACTCCGCCTGTTGCATCTCCAGTCAGCAGGTTGTAGGACTGCACCGCTAAAGGAGAGATGTTGGTGAGAAATCGTTTGTTCTGAATAATCGAGGCACCATCCAGCATTAATTTGCCCTGACTGACACTGACTTTCGGAATGGCAAAGGATACGTTGTTTTGCATAGCAGAAGAAATATCTCCTAAGGAAACGGGCTTGAACATACGAATGGTCGTTTTTGTATTCGAAGAAATATCGTATAAGGTGGAAGCGGCAGGCTGGCCGTCGTCATTGATTTTCAGCATATCTCCAGGCTTCTCAGAGGCCATAAAGACAAGGCTTCCTCTTCGTGTTTCATTGTCCCGAATGAATTGATTGATGACCAAATCGAAATTATTTTCATTGATAAGGTCTTGAGAAAACAAATAAACCCTCAGCTGCTGAGCAAAAATGCGGTGTGTTTTTAGGGCCGTCGTACGAAAAATTTGGTGTATGGAATCACCGCTTGTCTCAATAATCTTCGTCGGATCTTTCACGCTTGATTCTTGCTCAATTTTTTGCGGAACGAGCACCTGCATAGACAGCTTCAATTTATGTCCGCCATCTCCTTTATCTACAGCAAATCCAATTGCCATGTTGAGCTCCTCGATATTTGTACTATCCCAGCACCCGCATAATAGAATCAGTGAGAAGAGCGCAAGAACCGCTTTCTTTTTCATGCTGTTTTCCGCCTCCTTTTGAAAAATACGATGATAAATAAAAGAAACGGGAGTATACCAAATAGAAGAAAGAACAAGTTGTTTACGTAGGTTAAATAGTCTCGGACCGTATCAACATCTTTTGGGAAAAGAGCAGCAAAGAAGATCACAATGCCCATCAAGGCGAGCGCGATTTTTTTAGGGAATTTAGTCAATTTGATGACTCCTATCGTAGCAAAAAACGTATATCCTACAAAGCTCGTATAAAGCTGGACAAGCCAAACAATCAGCAAAAAGGATTCAATCCGTTCAATAAAAATCCCCTGAATATCAAATGATTGAAATAAGGCAATGGTCGGCCACGTCAGAGTCGCCGTTTCTTTCACCGTGAGCGCACCAACCACAAGAATATAGGTGAAAATATAGATGATCGCAGGAATCAAAAAGCCGATGGAGCCATATGCAAAAGTGTGTTTTTGCGTATTCATATAGGCAGGCATGAAAAGCATCATTTCAATGCCGACAAACGAAATGGCCGAAGCATTCAAGGAATTGAAAACAGGGGAAATGCCCTCTCCTAAAACTGGCCGTAGGTTATCGAGCTTAAACTCTTGTACACTAAGTCCGTAGGCTACAAATAAGATGATGAGTGTGACAATCAGAAAAAAAGGGCACAGCCGGGCAAAATCACCAATCCCCCCAATCACAAGGTAAAAACCAACCAAAATAAAGCTGATCATCGTCACGGCTACAGGTGTGTTTTGAAGTAGAAAGAATTTCACCATCTCAGACATGGCTCGTACTTCATAGCTGGCAACGCCGAGAAAGTAAATAATAATCAACAGGTTGGCAAGTGAGCCAATCCATTTCCCAAGTCCTTCTTTTGTATAGTCATAGTAGGAAGAAAAGGAGACCTTTTTCATCATGAGCACATTGACAAAAATGAACACAATGTATATCACACTCATGAGTAAGAGTGCAATCCAGCCGTCAGGTGTAGGCGCAGCTTGAGCCATTGATCTTGGCAGAATCATCATACTTGCGCCTAGTGTGGTATTGGCGATAATGGCACTTGCCTGATAGCTTGTGATCGACTCTTTATGATTGACCATGTCGTTCCCCTTTCTTTTGATTTTTCAAAGGCAATCTGATGATGGAATTGTCCTCATTTTTATAACTGAACACAAAATCTGGTGAAAAATATGGGGTGCCAAAGCTTTTTTGTCTTGTCAAATGAGTGAGTAAGACGAGCATAAACAGGACAAGTCCATATAAACCGAATGCAGCTGCAGTAAACATGGACACAAAGCGAAGGACACGAAATGATATCCCCATTCCATATTGAGGAAAGGTAAAGGATGCAAGTGCAATGACGCTGACAATAATGACCATAATGGAGCTGACGATATGGGCTTGTACGGCTGCCTGCCCAATGACAACACCGCCCACAAGTCCGATTGTTTGTCCAAGTGGATTAGGAAGCCTTAACCCAGCCTCTCGCAGCAGCTCAATGGTCATTTCCATGATGAGTGCTTCCACAATAGGAGGAAAGGGGACATTCTCTCGTGTGCTTGAGATGGAAATAGCTAAAGTTGTGGGCAAAAGGCCTTGATGGAAGGACACAAGGGCAATATAAATGGCTGATAAAAACAATGTGAGAAAGATGGACGTAAAACGTAGCAAACGAATAAGAGAGGCGGCGATCCATCTTTCATAATAATCATCAGGTGACTGCATAATCGTCGCGAGGGAAGCAGGCACAATTAAGATAAAAGGCGAATGATCAACAAAGATGGCGACGCGCCCATTGTTTAAAGCAGATGCCACTTTATCAGGCCGTTCTGTGTTTTGAATTTGCGGAAAAGGAGAATACACATTGTCTTCAATGAGCTCTTCAAGGACGCCAGAGTCTTGTATATCATCAATGGTGACTTGTTTGAGACGCTTTTTTACCTCTTTTAAAACAGAGGGCTCAACGATACCGTCAATGTACATGATCGATACTTGGGTGTATTTCTTTTCGCCGATTTTCATGTCTACTGTTTTGAGATCAGGGTTTTTCAAACGCTGTCTGACGAGAGCTAAGTTCGTGTTGATATCTTCAATGAAACCAATCTTTGGTCCTCTTACGACGGTTTCAGATGTAGCATCTCCTAAATTACGTTTCTTCGTTCCATGTGTTTCTAAAATATAAGCGTGCTGAAATCCATTAATCAGTACGACACAATGTCCTTGAAAAATAGCATCTACTAGTTCTTCAGAGGTTTTTACCGTACGGGTAGTCATCATCGATAAATTGGATTCTAGCTTCTCTTTTGTTAGAGAGGCATGATCTTGCAATAGTAGCTTTAAGAAGGTTTGAATCTGCATCGCTTCGTTCATTTCTTTAATGTATAAATAGTAGACAACCTGTCCATGAGGCAATGTTTTTTTCTCATGGATCAAATCATCCATGTCCTTTAACTGAGGGAGAATGACAGAGAGATTATCGTATAAGTGCTCTTTCAATGGAGTTTGATTCAAATGGATCACCCGCCTCAATTTCTTTTTCTTAGCATTACCTGCTTGAAAAAACAATATTCTGTGTTACATTATTTTGTGGTATATGAAAGAATCACGGTGTTGGAGGAAAGAAGATGGCGCAAATTCGTTTAGCAGGAACAAAAGAGGAGATCGACCTTATTCTACAGTCGTTTGACAAGCATTATGAGGTGACTTATACGTCAAAAGATTACGGAAAAACAAATCCAAAATACAAATATTCCAAAGATGTTCGTGTTTATATTGAACTAAAATTAAAATAAAGATAAAATTTTAATTGAAAACGCTTAAAGGATTTTTGTTTTTTGTATAGAATAGAGTTGAGTGATGAAGCTATGGAGGGATACATAATGACAGAATTTAGAATCGAAAAAGATACAATGGGCGAAATCAAGGTGCCACAGGACAAGTTCTGGGGTGCACAAACACAACGAAGCAAAGAAAATTTCAAAATCGGTTCTGAGAAAATGCCAAAGGAAGTTGTGAATGCGTTTGCAATTTTGAAACGTAGCACAGCGATTGCGAACGAACGTCTAGGCAACTTAGAAAGTGAAAAAGCAGAAGCGATTGCTGCTGTATGTGATGACATCATCAGTGGAAAGTATGACGAGCATTTCCCGCTTGTTGTATGGCAAACAGGAAGTGGAACACAAAGTAACATGAACATGAACGAAGTCGTTGCAAATAGAGCAACTGCTTACTTGAAAGATAAAAATAGTGAATTCAGCATTCATCCGAATGACGATGTCAACCGCAGCCAAAGCTCAAATGATACATTCCCAACGGCTATGCACGTGGCAGCTGTTTTAGCTGTGTACAAAAAGCTATTGCCTGCGATTGACCAGTTAAGAGCGACGCTTGATGAGAAAGCAAAAGCATACCAAGAGATCGTGAAAATTGGCCGTACGCATTTGCAAGATGCAACACCTCTTACAGTGGGCCAAGAGATTAGCGGCTGGGTGTACATGCTTGATCGTTCAAAAGAAATGATTTTAGAATCTACTGAAAAAATGAGAGAACTTGCCATTGGCGGAACAGCTGTTGGTACGGGAATTAACGCACATCCTGAGTTTGGTAAATACGTGGCAGAAGAAATCAGCCAGTTAACAGGTCAAACGTTCAATTCTTCACCAAACAAATTCCATGCGCTGACAAGTCATGATGAAATCACATATGCACACGGTGCGCTTAAAGCTCTTGCAGCTGACTTAATGAAAATTGCCAATGATGTGAGATGGCTTGCAAGTGGTCCTCGCTGCGGAATTGGTGAATTGATCATTCCTGAAAATGAGCCAGGCAGCTCCATTATGCCAGGAAAAGTCAACCCAACTCAAAGTGAAGCTTTAACAATGATTGCCGCACAAATCATGGGGAATGATGCAACAATCGGTTTTGCCGCAAGCCAAGGAAACTTCGAGCTGAACGTATTTAAGCCGGTCATCATCTATAACTTCTTACAGTCGGTTGAATTGCTTGCTGACGGTATGAACTCATTCCATGACAAGTGTGCCGTTGGAATTGAACCAAACCTAGAAACGATCGAGAAAAACCTAAACAATTCATTGATGCTTGTGACGGCACTCAACCCGCACATCGGATATGAAAATGCAGCAAAAATTGCGAAGCTTGCGCACAAAGAAGGATTAACACTAAAAGAAGCTGCCCTTCAATTAGAACTATTAACAGAAGAGCAGTTTGAAGAGTTTGTGAAACCAGAAGAAATGGTGACACCGAAAGCAAAATAAGACACCAGAGGCCTCTGTGCCTCTGGTTTTTTATGGAAACTCCCTGAAATCACAGAAAAGAAGTTTGATTGTTTGTCACAATCATAAACCCAGGGCAACCAAGCCCTGGGTTTTATAAATGATCTTCTTTTAGAATGCGTAATAAGGAGCCTGAGACCGGCTGAAGTGGTGTGTATAATTTCAATTGGTAAAGCATGCCTTTGACGATGACTTGTCTTGGTTTTTGTTTGTTTAACTCATTTTCTAAAATGCCAAGCGCTTCAAATAAATCTGGCTCGTCTTTTACTTCATAATGTGCTTCTGCCAGTTCTCTTAATTCTTTTAATAGTGATTCTGTGAGCGGGTCAAATGATCGTTCATAAATCGGGCCGAACCAGTCGCTTGCTTGGTCCACAGAAATGAGTGGATGGTCATTTCGCTTCATCATACCGCCCATTAGATCATCGATACGGTGAATCATTGTTGCGGCAAGCTCCTCTGCTTCGAGCTGAAAATCATATAAAATGGCAAGCTCAAAGTAAACGTGACTCATGCCCTCAATCGTTAAACATAGATCAGCCATATAAGGAATGGCTGCATCTCCATACACTTGCTTAATGTTATCAATATGCAACTGAATCGTCGCAAGTCGAATTTGCTTTGCGAGCTGCTGCGTTTCTTCGTTCAATGGGAGCGCCCTGTCGCTTAGCTGCATTTTAATAAAATCTTTTTGCTGCAAAATATTATCGTAATAGACAGTGAGCTGTTTCCGGTAGGCCTCTTTTGGTGTGCCGCCCTCTGTTTGAACCTCGTGAATCCGGGTAAATACCTTATCGTAATAGTAATGCAAGATCGAAATAAGCAGTGCTTCCTTCGATTTGAAATAAAGGTAAAACGCACCCTTTGACATGTGGCATTCATCTGCAATTTCCTGAACAGACGTTGTATTATAGCCTTTGCTGGCAAATAACTTCATACCAGCCTCAATAATCATTTTTTCTTTCTTTTTCAATATGAATGTCATCCTTTCTTACCGAGAGACAAATGTCTTAGGAAACGTGCGCAAAGAGATGTGACTTATTGGTCATAAACGACAAAACTTTTCAAAAATTAATCAGATTGTAACTTGTTTTTTACAGTGTAATTCTTTATATTATAAAGTAAGGTGACCAACCGGTCAAAAAATGTGAAAGGATGATGTTCCATGAGAGAAATTGATGATATGATTAGACGCTTGAAAACAAAAGGAATTCAAGTAGAAAAAGTCAAAATGCCGAAAGAGACAACCATTGAAAAGAAATGGATGTATCAAGCTGGCAAGAAAATCAAAGCCACATACCGTGATTTCAATGGGTATTCATTCATCTAAAAAAGACTGCGGTGTAAAACCTACAGCCTCTTCTTTGGAACAGTGATCGTATAGCGTACACCTAGTTCATCATTTTCAATTGATATGGACGCTTGATGCATTGAAAGAATTCGTTTGACAATGCTTAATCCAATGCCGAATTCGCCCTTTTTTCCCTTACTAAAAGGTTCGTATAGGCTGGATAGCATGTGTTCTTCAATTGGAGGGCCATCATTACGAATGACGATGCGAATTTGTTCCTCTTCCTGCTTCATATGAATATCAATTTTATTTTTTGCGTAGCGAAGTTGATTTTCTAATACATTTTCAAATAGTTTGCTCCATTGTTCTGGATCGCCTTCAAGTGCAGCCTCATCATCTAAGTCCACGTTCCACTGCAATTCATTTTTCGACCAGCGTAAACGGTCAACCACTTCCAGCATTGTATTACTCACAAGGAAGGGAGAATGCGCCGGATGTTGTTTTGATAAATAATCAAGCTTTGTTAAATACAGCAAATCTTTGATTTTCTTCTCAAGCTTTTCCGCTTCGCCTTCAATCACTTCCACCGTTTGTTCAAGATCTCCTTTAGGGAAAATTCCATCTTTAATAGACTGCGTATAACCGCGGATGACCATCACAGGTGTTTTTAAGTCGTGTGATATATTTTGCAAAAGCGTTCGTTCTGTTTCATCCTTTTGAATGAGCTTTTGTCTCATTTCTTCAATCGTATGCCCCAGTTTGCCAATTTCATCTTGCCGGTCAACAATCACAGGATCGTCCCAGTCTTCTTGTGCAATGCGCTTGACGTGCTTTTCAAACGCGACAATTGGACGTGATAAGTAGCGGGCGAGCCAAATCGATGGAATCCAGCTTAGTAAAATAACCGTTCCTAAGATGAAAATCAGCTGTTTAAACAGTGTAAAGGACAAGTCATCTCGATAAGAATCGGGTGCATATGACAAGAGAATATATTGTGTATTGCCTGTTGAGACTTTTTTGATCACAAAAAAGATATGCTGACCATTCACTTCTTCAGAATAGCGTTTTGTTGCGCTTTTTTGTTTTTTAACAAAGGACTGCACTTTTTCAATAAAGGCATGCGGGAAAAACTGAGCCATTTGATTTAATTCATCTGACGGAATCAGAATGTGCTGAACCGAGCGGTTTTCTGGTGTCGACTTTGGTGAGCCGTCTCGATTCAGAGGGTATTCTGTTAACACTTGCTGCTCGTTTTCGATGTTTTTATAAATTTCATTCGTAAAGAAGCTGCGTAATGTATTTGAAAATAAAATGATCAGGACAATCGAGATGGTGAGTAAAATGCCAGAGATGACAACCCAAATTTGAAAAGCGAGTGGTTTGTTCTTCATCCTTTTAGCATCCTATAGCCAAATCCATAAATGGTCTCGACTTTTAAGTCAGGCATTTTTTTGCGCAGCCGTCTGACAAGATCATCGACCACACGATCTGTCCCGAAGTAATCGTGCCCCCAGATCTTGACGAGGATATCTTCCCGGGAAAAGGCATGTCCTTGATGATGGGTAAATAAGAGCAGCAAATCAAATTCCTTAGACGTTAAGTTAATCAGCTGATCTCCTTCATACACCTCTCTTACGTCCTCATGAATGATATAGGAAGAAACGGGTGTGACGCTTTGCTGCGGTGTGTCACTGTTTTTATATACAAGCTCCAGCAGCTTTTGCACACGGATGATCAGCTCGCGCGGAAGAAAGGGTTTCGCAATATAATCACTGCTCCCGAGTTCTAAGCCAAGCACACGATCAATATCTGCATCACGTGCCGAAATAAAAATGACCGGTACGTCAGGCGAGGCTGCTTTGATTTCTTTAATGAGTGTGTAGCCGTCTGTATCAGGCAGCATAATATCTAAAATCCATAGATGCGGGGGCTTGTTCATTGCTTCGCGTGCCGCTCCTCCGGTTAAAAAAGAGGACACATTCCAATTTTCACTCTCTAAATATTTGGTTAACAGTTCATTTAAATTCTGCTCATCTTCAACTAAATAAATGGTGTACGACAAAGTCTTCCACATCCTCTCAACGTCATTATAACGGGATACAAAGGCGGCATGTCAACAATCACACGCTTTTTTCACAATTTCACATATTCTTCTCATCATTATCCCATAATGTTTGTTTATGATAAGCTCAAGGGAAAAAAGGGCATAGACAAAAGGCTAATGAATAGGTGCTGTTCACCAATGTGCACACCTTGCTTTTTTTCTATGAATAAGTATTATATAATTTGACATATTGTCATAAAGAATTTTTCAATGATATTGCCATTAAGAGGACATGAGTCCTGTCTAGACATATGAATGAAGCATTTCATGAAAATGATGCAAAGGAGTGCAAGCGATGGATTTCCGAAGAGAAGATGAAGAGAAAAAGATGAATGATCAAGAACACGCACATCAAGAGAATGAGAAACAAATAGAAGAACCAGAAAAAGAGAAAGAACTCGTTTTTCACCATCATGAAAACGAAGCATCTGCCTCTCAGGAGAGGGTGTCAAACGGGTCTCCTCAAGTGATTGATGACCGTTCGTCTAAAAAGGAGAAAAAACGGAAGGCTGCATGGCTGAGTCCGATTCTTGGAGGGATTATTGGTGGCGGTCTTGTGCTTGGCATTACACCGCTTTTACCGCAGTCACAAGATACAGCGGCAAACACTCAAACCCAAACAGCATCAAGCGAACCGGCTTCATCTGAAAATTTCTCAACAAAACAAATCACCAATGCGACGAATGTTGCTGATATGGTAGAAGATTTAGAGCCGACGATTGTAGGGGTTTCAAACTATCAATCTACACAAAACTCGTTCGGTCTTAGCGGTGATTCAACTGAAGCAGAAGCTGGAACGGGTTCTGGTGTCATCTTCAAAAAAGATGGCAAAAAAGCATACATTATCACAAATAACCATGTAGTCGAGGGTGCCAATAAATTAAAGGTCACACTATACGATGGAAAAACAAAAGATGCGAAGCTTGTCGGCAGTGACGTAATGACAGATTTAGCTGTCGTGGAAATAAATGCTGACGGCATTGATAAAGTTGCAAGCTTTGGAGATTCTTCTAAGCTTCGGGCTGGAGACAAAGTCATCGCAATCGGGAACCCGCTTGGTGCGCAGTTCTCTGGTACAGTAACAGAAGGGATTATTAGTGGTCTCGATCGTACCGTTGAAGCCAATACATCATCTGGAACTGTTGAGATGAATGTGCTTCAAACAGATGCAGCCATTAACCCTGGAAACAGTGGCGGTCCGCTGATCAATACAGACGGTCAAGTCATCGGCATCAACAGTTTGAAAATTAGCGAAAGCGGAGTAGAATCACTCGGATTTGCGATCCCAAGTAACGATGTAAAACCGATCGTAGATCAGCTGTTGAAAAATGGAAAAGTCGAACGTCCTTACCTTGGCGTACAAATGATTGACCTTGAGCAAGTGCCTGAAACGTATCAGGAAAATACACTTGGCCTATTTGATAAACAAATCGGTAAAGGCATTTATGTAAAAGATGTTTCAAAAGGATCTCCTGCACAAAAAGCAGGCTTGAAGTCTGGAGATGTCATCATCAAGTTCAAAGGAAAAGATGTAGCGAACAGCTCACAGCTGAAAGAAATCCTTTATAAAGAAACAAAAATTGGCGATAAAACAACAATGACTGTCATCCGTGATGGAAAGAATAAAAATCTTGATATTACCCTTGGGCAGTCTGATAACGAATAAAAGAAAACAGGTGGATAATCGATCCACCTGTTTTTTTGTGCCTATTTTTTTGAAGATAGTGTCCGTAAAATAATGTTTTCCCATACATTCCAAGGCAAGAGCTGCTTTGCTATGAATGAAAGCCGAACACCTTTCCCGACAAGATACCTTAGCTTCTTTAGCCGCTTCTTCTCTGCAAGCGAAACCACAAGCTCTGCAACTTCGCCGGGATCTCCATAGTTGTTTTTTTGCGCCTCTATATAGGACATCATGTTTTCATAAATAGTTGTGTATTTAGAACCTGCTGCGGGTGGTGTCATTTGCTCATTCATGGAGGTGTTCCAAATGTTCGTTTGGAAAGAACCCGGCTCAATCAAAACGGCTTGAATGCCAAACGCAGCCAGCTCAATTCGCAAACTCTCTGTATAGCCCTCTAGCGCAAACTTTGACGATACATATGGAGAGAGTGCGGGCATTCCCATGAGTCCGCTGATACTGCTCATATTGAATATTTTTGCACCGCTCGTCATCAACGGAAGGACTGCTTGTGTCATTTCCATCACACCAAAGACATTCACTTCAAATTGCTCACGGTACTGATCAACAGGCACCTCTTCAGCAAAACCAGCATAGGCCGTTCCCGCATTGTTCACAAGCAGGTGAATGGGAGCATAGGCATTAAGCCTTTTCTGAAATGCTTGAATGGACTGTGTATTTGTCACATCTAATGCTTCAATATGTATCGATTCGGATAAAGCGGCGTTCTTTACTTCTTCGGCAAGCTTTTTCGCATTGGTTTCCTGTCTTACGCCAGCAATCACAGTGTACCCTTGCTGAGCGAGGCGCAGTGTGATGAGCTTTCCGAAACCGCTGTTGGCACCAGTCACAATGGCTGTTTTATTCATCATCCGGTTCTCCTTTTTGTTTTAATCTACCATAGTCTGCTGTTTTATTGAATAACGAAAAGGGGCTTGGAGAAGAATAAAAAACGATGCTATGAAATAGGAGGAAATACATGATGTGCTGGAAGAAGGCGGGACTGCTAGGAGTGCTGTTCTTTATGCTGTCTGGCTGTCGTTCAATCGAACCAATACAACATCCGCATGAAGCAGAAGCTGAAAGTCTGTCAGCTGTTCAAATGAAGGAACTGCCATTTCAGCATTTGCAATTGCACGTACAATATGGACAAAAAAGCGAATTATATGAAGCTACCTATCGTCAAGCTGGTGGAAGAGAAGAAGCACTAATTCGAGATCATATGAATGGTGTCCGCTATGAAGGAGAAGAAGCTTTACGTGAAATGAAGATGAAGCTCAATGATATGTCGATTCCTAGTGCAAAGCTGAATGAAACATATGTCAATGAATTATTATCTGCTTTTAATTTAGATGATGATTATCAGCGGATACGAGTCGATATCAAGCTCGAAGATGGGACAAAACGTGCATTCGAAAAGAAAAAGTAAACGAGACTTTCTCATTTTTTAATTGAAAATGATTTTCAAGATCACTTAAATCTGATACACTAAATTGAGATAAGTGATCTTTGACGTCTACATAGACGATATTCAATATAAAAAATTTGGATGAGAAAAGGAGCGTTTGAGCGGAATGAGTGCCATTTCTACTGAAGGTTTAAGCTTAGGCTACGGAGAAACAATGATCATAGACGAACTAAATGTATCGATCCCTAAGGGTGAAATCACAGTATTTATTGGCAGCAATGGATGCGGTAAATCCACGCTACTTCGCTCTTTGGCCCGTCTCATGAAGCCAATGGGTGGTTCTGTCCTGCTTGAAGGTCATTCCATTGCCAAATTACCAACAAAGGAAGTGGCGAAACAGCTCGCCATTCTTCCGCAAGGACCGGAAGCGCCAGAAGGGTTAACGGTACATCAACTCGTCAAGCAAGGGCGATATCCTTATCAAAATTGGCTGAAGCAATGGTCAAAGCAAGATGAAGAAGCGGTAAATCGTGCACTGAAGTCAACGAAGATGGAAGACCTTGCTGATCGAACGGTTGATTCATTATCAGGTGGACAAAGGCAGCGTGCATGGATTGCGATGACATTGGCACAGGAGACGGATATTATTCTATTAGATGAGCCAACAACGTATTTAGACATGACGCACCAAATTGAAATCCTGGATCTTCTTTTTGATTTAAATGAAAAAGAGCAGCGCACGATTGTCATGGTTCTGCATGACCTCAATCTCGCTTGCAGATATGCGCATCACCTTGTGGCCATTAAAGACAAGTCAATTTATGCAGAAGGAAGACCGGAAACTGTCATTAACTGTGATCTTGTGAAAAATGTCTTTGATATGAACTGCCAAGTAACAACAGATCCTTTATTCGGAACACCGTTATGTATTCCGCACGGCAGAGGACGCTGTATTGTCCAACAGGCACAAGCTGAGACATTTCTTGCTGCAAGATAATCGTATGTGAAAAGCCTGACATCTGTTACACGCAGAGTCAGGCTTTTTTCTGAAAAAAGGAGCGGAATACAAATGGGAAATGAATTAGATGAAAAGCTCGAAGGCCTGCTTGATAAATATACAGAGTTGCTGCTTGGTGAAACGAATGAGGAACTGAAAAGAGATGTCTCGCAGTGGATCATCTATTCTCATATTGCCAAAAGCATGCCGCCTTTAGCCAAGCATTTTAATGACACGTATCCAGAGGCAAAAGAAGACATCAAAGAAACGATTCAGCGGATCAAGCAATTAAATGAAGCTCATCGTGCCAATAAAGACCGTTAAAAAACTGCCAGTACGAGCTGGCAGTTTTTCTTTATGACATGGGTGATGATCCGTACGGTGATTGATCTGTCAGTGTTTGCTGGAACTTCTGATGTGCCTGCTGGAGCTTCTGCTGGTCAGCGGCTTCGACAGAGTACCAGCCATATTGGAACATGACATCATATAAATGTCTTTGCGTTTTTTGTGTTTCTAGCGCAATTCGCTGAATATCTTGGTAAAGAGATTCATGGCTGAATTCATTGAGCGCTGTGTTATATCCGCTTGTCATATATTTTTCAGTCGACAAAAGGTCTGTGACAAAGTCTCGATCGTTCATGTTTGTCGTTGTTGGAACCGGCGTTTGTGGATTCCCGATTTTTTGTTGGTTTTGCTGTTCCATGTCTGTTACCTCCTATTGCATAAAGCCAGAAGACTGGCCTTGCCCTGAGCTGCCTAAATGTTGAAGTATTTGTGTGTAATGCTGATGGTGCATTTGACCAACTTGATTGAGTTCTTGTTTCAATGTTTGGTCCTGACAATGCTCAGCCATAAAGTGGGCCTTTTTCATCGCGATCAAATTCCAGTTCAGCATATCCTCTAGGTACAAGGAATCCTTTACTGAAATTACCTGTGGGGGCATATTCATTTGCTGGTTGTTCAAGATGTGTTCCTCCTTACGATTTCTTTTTATATTGCTGATTTTGACTGGTCTTTTTACCGCCTAGGTCTGCTTCTTGTGATGGACCTGCGTTTCCTTTCACACTTGCAGCACTTACGCCTGCTTTTGATGGGTTCTTTTGCAAACGAGACATGTGGACATCACCTCCATTCTTACAATTCCCCCTCGTCTTTAATTCATACGCTGTAAAGAAAGACGCATGAGAATGTGTAAATTTTTGAAATCTGCTATTGAACTGTTTCGGAAAATCTTTTAAGATAAAGAAAGAGGCATTGCTTTTTTTTGGACAAAAAATGAATGACTGTTCATTCAAAATGTTTAGGGGGATATTTATGGGCAAACATATTCGCAAGGCGGCTGTCATTGGTTCAGGTGTCATGGGCTCAGGCATTGCTGCACATCTAGCCAATATCGGGATACCAGTAACATTGCTAGATATTGTGCCACATGAACTGACAAAGGAAGAAACGGCAAAAAAGCTAACGCTTGATCACCCTAGTGTTCGGAATAGATTAAGCCAAGACGCAATGAAAAAATTGTTAAAGCAAAAGCCAGCACCTCTTACTTCAGCCAAAAACCTATCATACATCACACCCGGAAATCTCACAGATCACCTTTCCTTATTACACGATGCTGACTGGATCATTGAAGTCGTCACTGAAAAGCTCAGCATTAAACAACACGTATTCTCTCTCATCGACGAACACCGCAAAGAAGGCAGCATCGTATCCAGCAATACATCCGGTATTTCTGTTGAAAAAATGGCAGAAGGCCGATCAGCTGATTTTAAACGCCACTTTTTAGGCACTCACTTTTTTAACCCAGCTCGTTATTTAAAGCTGTTAGAAGTAATTCCTATTCAAGAAACAGATCCAGAAGTACTCTCATATATGAAAACATTTGGTGAAGATGTACTTGGCAAGGGTGTGGTCGAAGCAAAAGATACACCGAACTTTATTGCCAACCGAATTGGCACTTATGGGCTTCTTGTCACAGTGCGTGAAATGCTTGAGAACAAATATACGATCGGAGAGGTCGATTCTGTCACAGGTCCACTCATTGGCAGACCGAAAAGTGCGACCTTCCGCACACTTGATGTGGTGGGACTCGACACATTTTCTCATGTAGCCCGCAATGTGTATGAACAGGTAGAAGGAAAGGAAAAAGATATTTTTCAGCTGCCTGAGTTTATGGAAAGAATGCTCGAAAAAGGGTGGATCGGCAGCAAAGCAGGGCAAGGATTTTATCAAAAAAACGGAAAGACCATTTTAGAGCTTGATCCTGTCACACTCACATACGGAGAACGGACAAAGCTGAAGGATCCGGGCATTGACATTGCCAAGCAGCAAAAGGGGACAAAAGCGAAATTGAAAGCGCTTATTTATCAAGATGGCCGTGCTGGGCAATTGCTTTGGAATATGACCGCACCTGTTCTTCTTTATTCAGCTCATCTAAAAGGCGACATTGCGGATGATATTCAGTCCATCGATAACGCCATGAAATGGGGATTTGGCTGGCAGCATGGTCCGTTCGAGCTGTGGGATGCGATTGGCGTAAAAAAAGCCGTCAGTCGAATGGAAGCGGAAGGGCACAGCATCCCGACCTGGGTGCGAGATATGCTTTCACAAGGACATGACACATTCTATCAAGAAAATGCCGAAGGAGACCGTGCATTTTATCAGAATGGTGCTTATGAACAGGAAAAGGGAAACGACAAGAATATTTCGTTAGCTAGATTGAAAAAGAAACACGATGTCATTTTTAAAAATACAGGTGCAAGCTTGATCGATATCGGGGATGATGTTGCCTTGCTTGAATTTCATTCGAAAAGTAATGCCATTGGGCTTGATGTCATTGATATGATCAACCGTGCTGTAGATGAAACGGAAAAGAATTATAAAGGGCTGGTCATCGGTAACCAAGGAAAGAACTTCTGTGTTGGTGCGAATCTCGCCTTAATTTTAATGGAAGCACAGGACGACAACTTCTTTGAAATTGATTTTGTCATTCGCAGGTTCCAGCAGGCGATGATGAAGGTGAAGTATAGTGACCGTCCAGTTGTGGCTGCACCATTTGGTATGACACTTGGCGGAGGGACGGAGCTTTGTCTACCAGCAGCCGCTATCCAAGCGTCCAGTGAAACGTATATGGGGCTTGTCGAAGCGGGGGTCGGACTCATACCGGGCGGAGGCGGAAACAAAGAACTCTATATTCGCCATCTGCAAGGAGCGGAAAAGCCATCAGCAACTGCAATCCAAGATGCTACGCTACAAACCTTTGAAGCCATTGCGATGGCAAAGGTATCTACATCAGCAGAGGAAGCGCGTGATATGAAGATGCTCCGAGTGAATGACCGGATCAGCATGAATGGTGATCATTTAATCCATGATGCGAAACAACTCGTTCTTTCTCTTGATGAAGCGGGTTATCGTGCACCTCTGAAGCGAAAGGTGCCCGTGATGGGGGAAACAGGCTACGCAGCAATGGTGCTGGCTGCTGAAAACATGAGATTGTCTGGATACATTTCAGACCATGACATGACCATTGCGAAAAAACTAGCGCATGTCATTTCTGGCGGCAAATTGCCATTTGGTACAGAGGTGGATGAACAATACTTATTAGAGCTTGAAAGAGAAGCCTTTTTAAGTCTTGTAGGGGAAGTCAAATCTCAGGCACGCATGCAGAACATGCTCGTTAAAGGAAAACCTTTACGTAACTAGGGGGGAGTCAAAATGAGAGAAGCAGTGATTGTAGCTGGCGCAAGAACACCAGTAGGGAAAGCCAAAAAGGGATCATTAAAATATGTCAGACCTGATGATATGGGCGCATTGTGTGTAAAAGAAACGCTAAAGCGTGCCGGTGATTATGATGGAACAATCGATGATTTAATCATCGGATGTGCGACACCAGAAGCAGAGCAAGGGCTGAATGTGGCCCGGAATATTGGGGCGTTAGCAGGTTTGCCATATACAGTACCTGCTATCACCATTAACCGCTATTGCTCTTCTGGTCTGCAGTCAATTGCTTATGCAGGTGAACGAATTATGCTTGGGCAGGCAGAAACCATTTTGGCCGGAGGCGTCGAATCGATGTCGCAAGTCCCAATGATGGGTCACTCCATTCGTCCAAACGCTCTTTTGGCAGAGCAAGCGCCTGAATACTATATGAGCATGGGCCACACAGCGGAGCAAGTGGCGCAAAAGTATCAGGTCACAAGGCAAGATCAAGATGCTTTTGCGGTGAGGAGCCATCAAAAGGCAGCAAAGGCACTTCAAGAAGGGAAATTTTCAGATGAAATTGTTCCCGTTGATGTGACAGAAAGACGGGTAGGAGAGCAGAATCAACTAGAAGAACGCCAATTTACGTTCTCACAAGATGAAGGTGTCAGAGCGGGCACAACAGAGGAGGTTCTCTCAACGTTACGACCTGCCTTCTCAACAAAAGGCACAGTGACTGCAGGAAACTCTTCGCAGACGAGTGATGGAGCGGCATGTGTCATGATGATGGATCGCGAAAAAGCATCTTCTCTTTCTCTTCAGCCGCTCGCCAAGTTCAGAGCGTTTGCTGTTGGTGGTGTACCACCTGAAGTCATGGGAATTGGGCCGGTTGAAGCCATTCCGCGTGCGCTGAAAATCGCTGGTCTAGAGCTGAAGGACATCGGGCTGTTTGAATTAAATGAAGCATTTGCTTCTCAGGCGATTCAAGTCATTCGTCATTTAGGGATCGATGAAGAGAAGGTAAATGTCAACGGCGGCGCCATTGCATTAGGACATCCGCTAGGCTGTACAGGAACGAAACTCACGCTGTCCCTCATTCATGAAATGAAACGGCGAAATGAACAATTTGGTATTGTGACGATGTGTATCGGCGGGGGCATGGGAGCAGCAGGCATTTTTGAATTGATCTAAAGGGGGAAAACAGGATGAAAGCAATGGAAGAAGTAAAAAAGGGTGGCAGTTTCTTAATTGATGAGACGAATTATGAGCATATCTTTACACCAGAGGATTTCTCTGATGAACATCAAATGATCGGGAAAACAACAGAAGATTACATTTTACAAGATGTCGTTCCGCACATCGATCAAATTGAAAATCATGAATTCGAGCATTCTGTTCGTCTCTTGAAAAAGGCTGGAGAGCTTGGCCTGCTTGGTGCTGATGTTCCTGAGGAATTTGGCGGGCTTGGGCTAGATAAAATCAGCTCAGCCATCATTACTGAAAAATTTGCAAGAGCAGGCAGCTTCTCTCTTTCTTACGGCGCCCATGTCGGGATCGGTTCTTTGCCGATCGTGCTATTCGGCAATCAAGCGCAAAAGGAAAAGTACCTGCCAGGACTCGCCTCTGGAGAAACAATTGCGGCATATGCCCTAACAGAGCCAGGGTCAGGTTCTGATGCGCTAGGTGCGAAAACAACGGCAGTCCTGAATGAAGCTGGAACACATTATGTCCTCAATGGGGAAAAACAATGGATCACAAACTCCGCATTTGCCGATGTGTTTGTCGTGTATGCGAAGATTGATGGTGAACACTTCTCTGCTTTCATCGTAGAAAAGGATTTTCCTGGAGTCAAAACAGGACCTGAAGAGAAAAAGATGGGCATTAAAGGGTCATCGACGAGAACGTTAATCCTTGAAGATGCCGAAGTGCCAAAGGAGAATTTGCTTGGTGAAGCAGGCAGAGGTCATGTCATTGCTTTTAACATTTTGAACATTGGACGCTATAAGCTGGCTGTAGGGACAATCGGAGCATCAAAACGAGTCATTCAATTATCGGCAGAGTATGCCAATCAGCGTAAGCAGTTTAAAACACCAATTTCTCAATTTAGCTTAATTGGCGAAAAAGCAGCCAACATGTCGGCAAAACTTTATGCCATGGAAAGTGCTGTATACCGCACAGTCGGGTTATTTGAACAAAGAATGGGTCTGTTAAGTGACGAGGAGCAAAAGGATGGGAAACAAATTGCGCAATCCATTGCAGAATATGCGATTGAATGCTCTCTTTGTAAAGTGCTTGGCTCTGAAACGCTCGATTATATTGTGGATGAAGGTGTGCAGATTCACGGCGGATATGGTTTCATGCAAGAATACGAAGTCGAAAGAGCCTATCGCGACTCACGAATTAACCGTATTTTTGAAGGAACGAACGAAATTAACCGATTGCTTGTGCCAGGCACCTTCTTGAAGAAAGCGATGAAAGGAGAGCTTCCGCTTCTTCAAAAAGCGCAAACCCTACAGGAAGAGCTGATGATGATGATGCCGGAAGAGCCGGGTGATCAGCCGCTTGATCAAGAGAAATACTTACTTGCCCATGCGAAAAAGATCGCCTTGATGGTGGCAGGTATGGCAGCGATGAAATATGGGAAAGCATTAGACAAAGAGCAAGAAATTCTTGTGAATATAGCAGATATCGTCAATGAACTCTTTGCTGCTGAGTCGGCGGTCTTGCGTACGGAAAAAGCAATCGCTGCATCAGGCGCAGAAAAAAATGCACAAAAGCTTGCGTATACACAAATTTTCACGCAGGAAGCCTTTTTAAAAATTGAAGCTCATGCGAAAGAATCATTGATTGCCATGGAAGAAGGAGATTCACTCCGTATGAGTCTGTCAGCCCTTCGCAAGCTGACAAGATTCACGCCAATGAATGTCATTGCGAAAAAGCGTGAGGTGGCGAAACGAATCTTTGAAGCAGAGAAATATATCGTATAAGACGGCTTAAAAGGTGCGGATATCATGCCGCACCTTTTTGTAAGCATACATTTAGGTTTTTCATATGTTTTGTGATAAAATGTTGTCACTATTTGCAGGAGGTGAAAATGGTGGCTTTAGATTTTTACGAATACCCATCTTGCGGTACATGCCGAAAAGCAAAGAAATGGCTGGAAGAACACAATAAAGACATCAACAGCATACATATCGTCGAAGAGACGCCTGATAAAGAAACATTAAAAGCCCTTTACGAAAAAAGCGGTTTAGAGCTGAAGAAATTTTTTAATACGAGCGGTCAGAAATACAGAGAGCTGCAGCTGAAAGATAAACTTCCTGCAATGTCAGAGGACGAGCAGCTTGAATTACTTGCGTCTAACGGAATGCTAATCAAGCGTCCAATTACAACAGACGGCAAACGAGTGACAGTTGGATTTAATGAAGATACATTTAAAAGCGTCTGGAAATGATGTAACTTTCATTCAGATTGTGGTATCTTCAATATAGATTGTAAGAAAAGACTGGAGGGGTATGAAATGAGCACACCAAAAGATTTACGTTATTCAGAAGAACACGAATGGGTCAAAGTAGAAGGAGATAAGGTGCGTATCGGTATTACGCATTTTGCTCAATCTGAGCTAGGCGATATCGTGTTCGTTGAGCTTCCTGAAGTAGGAGACAAAATTACAGCGGACGAGCCTTTCGGAAGTGTAGAATCAGTCAAAACAGTTTCTGAACTATACGCACCGATTAACGGCACAATCGTTGAAGTAAACGATGAGCTTGATGACAGCCCAGAGTTCGTCAACGATTCTCCATACGAAAAAGCTTGGATGATCGTAGTAGAGCCAGCGGATGCATCTGAAATCGAGAACTTAATGACTGCTGAGCAATATGAAGAAATGACAAAAGAAGACTAATTCATGTGAAATTGGACACTCTACCTTTATGGGGGGTGTCCAATTTGTCTTTTCAAAAAGAACAGGTGGATATAACAGAGCATGTCACTGGACGATTCAAAGAGAGTGGCATGGTGCTTTACCATCAAAACGAAGAGATTGGTACGATGATTAGTGAAAATCAATATGAATTAAAATCAGGTTATTCCTATGATCAAAACCGTTTTTATCGTCTGTCAGATACATTGACCCATGGGACTGAAAAATATGTAGACTGTGACGATGAAAATGGCTGGTGCTGATCACAGATAAGGCTGCAGTGAGTGCTGCAGTCTTTTTGTTGATCAATTGCCCAATCTTTACAACCTGAATGAAAGATTGTAATCTAAGGAAGAAGTGAATCAACGTCAAAAGGGCCGGGTGATCGTGATGAATGTCGAGATAGAAAAGGTCATCATTGTAGAAGGTAAATCAGATAAACAGAAGCTAAAAGAAGTCATAAGTGAACCTGTTACCATCATTTGCACCAATGGCACGATCAGTACATCGAAGCTGGATCAGCTTGTGGACGATTTATTCGGGAAAGACGTTTACATATTAGCAGACAGTGACGATGCTGGCGATAAACTGCGGAAGCAATTTCGAAAAGAATTCCCTGAAGCACTGCATCTTTTTGTCGACAGAACGTACCGCGAAGTGGCCGCTTCACCGTCAGCCCATATTGCATCTATTCTATTAGCTGCAAACATTGATGTTCATTCGAAATATTTATAAGGGTGACGTATATGAAAGAGATTGAAGAGCATGAATTCAAGGAGATAGAGGACGATTTATTTCTTTTGTACTTATATACACCATTTTGCGGAACATGCCAGCTGGCAAAGAAGATGCTGGCAGTGGTTGATGCCATGCAGCCGGAAGTTCCTTTTTATGAGAATAACTTAAATTACTCGCCAAGTTTTGCGAAAGCATTTGAGATCGAAAGTGTCCCTTGCTTTCTCCTGTTTAAAAAGGGTGAAATCGTGCAAAAAGGCTATGCCTTTCACTCCGTTCCATATCTTCATGAAATGATTGAAACCGCTAAATAAAGCGGTTTTTTGTCATATTTCAAGCAATTCATTTGAAAATTTGTCGAGCTATTTATAAAGGACAAGCCGATGTTTGTAGAGAAATGTTATGTATAACCAAATGACAGGGAGGTTATACATGTGGAAAATGTGAAAGCCCATGGAAGTGCAGGGCAGCGATTATTGTTAAAGCCGTTGCTCTCATCATCATCCTTGAAGATTACATTTGAGGCGGAAACGGACTCTTGTACATTGATTGTGGATGAACGTGGTGAAGTGAAGAAACTACCTGCAATTGAGTTATCGGATCTCATCTTTTATGGTGAGCGAAAAGAGATTTTGCAATTATTAGATGGAGACATGTCCTTACAGCAGCTGATCAGCAGAGGACAAGTGAAAGTGAAAGGCTCATTTCGAGCACTTCTTCGACTAGAAGCAGTACTTTGGCTGACGAACGGTTTTTTTCGAAAAATGATAACGTAGTCGTTTACTTGGAAATTAGCGATTTACAGCGTTGACATATCTCAGATAGCATGATATTCTACGTTAGTAAAAACATGAACATCACATAAAACAACATATTTTCTCTTATTAAGAGAGGTGGAGGGACGTGCCCTATGAAACCCGGCAACCGTCAGCATAGCTGAAATTGGTGCCAATTCACTCAAAGCCGCAATGCTTTGAAAGATGAGAGAAAGGCGTATTTGATATAAAAGGCCTTTCTGCTTGCGTTGCAGTTAGGTCTTTTTTACTGACCTGGCGTCAGGCTAGCGTCATAACAGTCGGAAGAATAAATGAACGTATGTGATGGCAACCTATAGATTCAGCAAGAAAGCAGGTGAACAGACTGTGATCCATTTACAGAATGTATCAAAAACGTATCATTCAAAAAGCGGAAATGTTGATGCCGTGAAAGACGTCAACTTGGATATCGATAAAGGTGAAATATTCGGAATTATCGGGTATAGCGGCGCAGGGAAAAGCTCCCTGATTCGCCTATTAAACGGTCTGGAGCTGCCAACAGAAGGAATCGTTGAAGTGGCAGGCAACCGAATCAATGAAGTATCGAATGCGAAACTTCGGAAAGCAAGACAAGAAATCAGCATGATTTTCCAGCACTTTAACTTGCTCTGGTCAAGAACAGTGAGACAAAATATTATGTTCCCGCTCGAGATCGCAGGTGTACCAACATCAAAACGGAGAGCTCGTGCAAACGAACTGATTAAATTGGTCGGTTTAGAAGGAAAAGAAAATGCATATCCTTCTCAGCTCAGCGGCGGGCAAAAGCAGCGTGTAGGGATTGCGAGAGCATTAGCGAATGACCCAAAAGTTCTGCTATGTGACGAAGCGACATCTGCGCTTGATCCACAAACAACGGATTCCATCCTTGAGCTTTTAGCCGATATTAATAAACGACTAGGACTCACCATTGTATTGATCACACATGAAATGCACGTCATTCGCAAAATTTGTCATCGTGTGGCGGTGATGGAGAATGGCCGTATTGTCGAAGAAGGCGAAGTATTACGTGTCTTCAGACAGCCGAAAGAAGAAATGACGAAGCGATTCGTGAAACAGCTTGCTGAACCAGAAGAAGCAAAAGAAACGATCGAGCACGTCCTAGAGAGAGTAAAAGAAGGTCAGGTCGTCCGGTTGTCCTTTATCGGAGATTCTGCCGAACAGCCGCTGATCACGGAAATCATTCGATCCTTCAAGGTCGATGTGAACATCCTGCAAGGAAAGATTTCTCAAACGCAGGAAGGCGCGTTTGGAACACTCTTTATCCATATAAATGGAGACGAGAACGAAGTTGAAAAAGCCATCGCCTATATCCAAAGCAAACAGGTTGAAATCGAGGTGATGACACATGTTTGAGAAATGGTTTCCGAACGTTGATCTAGAGGTTATTTGGAACGCGACGGGTGAAACAGTGTATATGACACTCATTTCATTGGCATTTGCCTTTGTGATCGGTATTATTCTTGGCCTACTGCTCTTCCTTACAGGAAAAGGCGGTCTTTGGGAAAATAAACCGATCAATGCTGTCATCGGCGCAGTCGTCAACATTTTCAGATCGATTCCTTTTATCATTTTAATTATTCTTTTACTAGGGTTTACGAAATTTTTAATGCATACAATTTTAGGCCCAAATGCAGCATTACCTGCCCTTGTCATTGGCTCAGCTCCTTTCTACGCACGTCTTGTTGAAATTGCACTGCGTGAAGTAGACAAAGGAGTCATTGAAGCAGCACGATCTATGGGAGCGAAAACGTCAACAATCATTTTCAAAGTATTGCTGCCAGAATCATTGCCAGCCCTTATTTCAGGAATTACTGTAACAGCGATTGCTCTGATTGGCTCTACTGCGATTGCAGGAGCAATTGGAGCAGGTGGACTTGGTGACCTTGCTTATGTGGAAGGATACCAATCTGGTAATACAGATGTCACACTTGTAGCCACTGTGTTTATTCTGATCATCGTCTTTATCATTCAAATAATCGGTGATTTGATTACAAATAAAATTGATAAACGTTAAGGGAGGAATTATTCATGAAGAAATTGATTTTAAGTGCACTATTTCTAGCATTTGCAGGCATTTTAGCTGCGTGCGGTTCATCAAATAACGCAAGCGATAACAAAACCATCACGGTTGCCGCTTCAAAAACACCACATGCCGAGATTCTTGAAGAAGCAAAACCACTTCTAAAAGAAAAAGGCTACGATCTAAAAGTGAAAGTACTGAGCGATTATAAAATGTACAACAAAGCATTAGCTGAAAAAGAAGTGGATGCAAACTTTTTCCAACATATCCCTTACTTAAACGAAGAAAATAAATCAAACAAAGATTACAACTTAGTGAGTGCTGGTGCCGTTCACCTTGAGCCTTTCGGTATCTACTCTAAGAAATACAAATCAGTAAAAGATATTCCAAACGGCGGCACGATCATCATGACAAACAACGTAGCTGAGCAAGGACGTATGCTTGCCCTATTACAAAATGCTGGTGTGATCAAGCTTGATCCAAAAGTAGATACAATCAACGCAACAGTCAAAAACATCAAAGAAAACCCGAAGAACCTAAAATTCAAAAAAATCGCTCCTGAACTAACAGCGAAAGCTTATGAAAACAGTGAAGGCGATGCAGTATTTATTAACGTTAACTATGCGATCCAAAATAAATTGAATCCGAAAAAAGATTCAATTGAACTTGAGCAAACGAAAAACAACCCGTATGCAAACATCGTCGCTGTTCGCAAAGGTGACGAAAAATCAGAGAAGATCAAGGTATTAATGGAAGTTCTTCACTCTGATAAAATCAAAGAATTCATCGACAAAAAGTATGATGGTGCAGTATTGCCTGTATCTGAATAACAACTTGTAAACCTCGCTTTCATCAAAGCGAGGTTTCAACGTGTAGACAAACCCTCGCATTCGTTGTCAGGTCTGCGCTCCGGTGCTCACGAATGTCAAATTCGCTCTGCTCCGGTACTCGCCCTTCCTAGACTGCAAAGGTTTTCTATCACGCTGAAAAAAGAAGACAAAGGGCTAAAATAAAGATCATTTTAGCCCTTTGTCAATCATCTGCAACCTCGCTTTCATCAAAGCGAGGTTTTTTTGTGTATTTTTTCAAATCTCGCTCATAATAAAAACGAACAAATGACCTGAAGGGATGGAATGAAGATGAATGAACAACATATGAGCGGATCGATGCAGCAATCACTGACGGATTATAAAACGGCAATGGGTGAATTTCAGAAGAAAATGCCGGTGTTTGGCAAGAAATTCAATGAATTTACGGAGCAGTGCTTTCAGAGCGATTCATTAACACAAAAAGAAAAACAAATGATTGCCCTCGGCATCAGCATTCATGCACAGGATGAATATTGCATGATCTATCATACAAAGGGAGCGCTCGATCAAGGCGCAACAGAAGAGAATTTGCTAGAGGTCGTCAGTGTGGCGGCAGCGTTTGGCGGCGGTGCTGCGCTAAGTCAAGGCATAACAGTTGTTCAGCAATGTATCGATGAATTTGGAGGACAGACGCATTAAGGGAAGGATAAGATGGTATTTATCCATCTCAGTGAGTTGAGTCGTTCTCAGCCGGTTGTGTGAGAAAATATGCCAGCATAGCGTGTTATATCCCTTTTGAGTGAAGCCGCATGTCTTTGATACAATAAAGCTACACTCAAAGAAGGGAATGGTTTATTATTTGTTCGGACCATAGTACACTGGGATTGGATTATACCGCCGAGATGGAAAAGGCCATGCATAAAGCTCATGGCATGAGCTATGCAGAGTACGAAAGAGACCATGACTTAAGGATGAAAGTGGAATATAAACGAGAGCAGTCCTATCGAGATGAGAAAAGGCAGCTCGCAAAAATGAATATACAAGGCTATTAAATAGCTAAGGGACGGGGAGAATAGTTTCCCGTCCTTTCTTTATGAAAACTGTCTTTTCGACATAAATCCTTTTATCTACCTGTATTTTTTGTTAGAATTTTGAGAGCATCCTCTCACGCTTGTCGTGAATGTGTTGTATTCACTTTTAATTTGTTATAAAATTAGAATGAGAATAAATTGAGAATAATGATTATTTTGGAGGTATCGATATATGACTGCTTCGACATTAACAATTAAGGACTTGCACGTTGAGATTGAAGGGAAAGAAATCTTAAAAGGTGTAAACCTAGAAATAAAAGGTGGAGAATTCCACGCAGTAATGGGACCAAACGGAACAGGTAAATCTACTTTATCTGCTGCTATCATGGGCCACCCTAAGTATGAAGTGACAAAAGGCAGCATCTTGCTTGATGGCGAAGATGTTCTTGAAATGGAAGTAGATGAGCGCGCGCAAGCGGGTCTTTTCCTTGCAATGCAATATCCATCTGAAATTAGTGGTGTGACAAATGCAGACTTCCTTCGTTCGGCTATTAACGCACGCAGAGAAGAAGGCGATGAAATCTCTCTCATGAAATTCATCCGCAAAATGGACGAAAACATGGAATTCCTTGAAATGGACCCAGATATGGCACAGCGCTACCTAAACGAAGGTTTCTCAGGCGGGGAGAAAAAACGCAACGAAATTCTTCAATTAATGATGATTGAACCAAAAATCGCCATTCTTGACGAAATCGATTCTGGTCTTGATATCGATGCGCTGAAAGTTGTTTCTAAAGGAATTAATAAAATGCGCGGCGAAAGCTTTGGCTGCTTAATGATCACTCACTATCAGCGTTTATTGAACTACATCACACCAGATCACGTTCATGTCATGATGCAAGGACGTATTGTGAAATCTGGCGGACCAGAACTCGCGCAGCGTCTAGAAGCAGAAGGTTATGACTGGATTAAAAAAGAGTTAGGAATTGAAGACGAAACTGTTGGTCAAGAAGCGTAAGCGTTAGGAGGATTATTGATGACATTAGAAACGAAATTATCAGTAGATCAAGATTATGTCAAAAGCTTCTCCGAGAAGCATCAGGAACCGGCATGGATGAGTTCCCTTCGCTTACAGGCTCTTGAAAAAGCAGAAGACCTTCCAATGCCAAAGCCTGACAAAACGAATATTTCTAAATGGAATTTAACCAATTTCAAACAGCATACAGTCGAAAGTGCGCCATTTGGATCTTTAGAAGAGCTTCCTGAAGAAGTGAAGTCTCTTATTGATTTAGAGGACACGGATAAGACAGTCTATATACAGCGTGATCAAACGCCAGCATACTTGTCTCTTTCTACGGAAGCAAAAGACAAAGGCGTGATCTTCACTGATATCCATACAGCGATTCGCGAACATGGAGACCTAGTGAAGAAATATTTCATGACAGATGCAGTGAAAGTGGATGAGCACAAATTAACAGCTCTACATGCTGCTTTAGTGAATGGCGGAGCTTTCCTCTATGTACCGAAAAACGTAGAGCTTGAAGCACCCATTCAAGCCGTTTATCTTCATGAAAATGACAAAACAACGTTGTTCAACCATGTCATCGTTGTAGCAGACGATCATAGTGCTGTGACATATGTCGAAAACTACATCAGTACGGCAACACCAGAAGAAGCGATCTTCAATATCGTGTCTGAAGTCTTCACGGGTGCAAATGCCCGCGTCACTTACGGTGCAGTGGATAACCTTGCAGAAGGTGTGACAGTCTATGTGAATAGACGTGGTATGGCAAATGGTCGTGACAGTAAAATCGAATGGGCACTTGGCCTGATGAATGATGGAGATGTCGTGTCTGAAAACATCACGAAGCTTATGGGCGACGGTACATTCGGTGATACAAAATCAGTTGTTGTTGGCCGCGGGAATCAAACGGAAAACTTCACAACAAGCATCATCCACTTCGGTAAAAACTCTGAAGGGTATATCTTGAAGCATGGTGTCATGAAGGATCAAGCATCTTCTATCTTTAACGGGATTGGTAAAATCGAGCATGGCGCAACGAAGTCAAATGCAGAGCAAGAATCTCGTGTTCTCATGCTGAGTGAGAAAGCACGCGGTGACGCTAACCCAATTCTTTTAATCGATGAAGATGATGTAACAGCAGGGCACGCTGCTTCTGTTGGGCGTGTTGATCCAATTCAACTCTATTACCTCATGAGCCGTGGGATTTCCAAAGAAGATGCAGAAAGACTTGTCATTTATGGCTTCTTAAATCCAGTCGTCAAAGAACTGCCGATTGAAGGAGTTAAAAAGCAGCTCGTTTCTGTGATTGAAAGGAAAGTAAAATAATGAATATCAAAGACGTTCGTGAGCAGTTTCCAATCCTTCATCAGCAAGTGAACGGACATGATTTGGTTTATTTGGACAGTGCAGCGACATCTCAAAAACCACGAGTTGTCATTGAAGCAATGAATGAGTATTACCGGTCTTACAACTCGAACGTCCACCGGGGTGTTCATACCCTTGGCACAAGAGCAACGGACGCATACGAGGGTGCAAGAGAGAAAGTTCGAGCATTCATTGGCGCTTCTTCTGTCCAGGAGATTATTTTTACTAGAGGTACAACAACAGCACTGAACACAGTGGCAATCAGCTATGCTAGAGCAAACCTTAAAGAAGGCGATGAGATCGTCATTACGCATATGGAACATCATGCGAATATCATCCCTTGGCAGCAGGCAGCAAAAGCAACTGGCGCCACATTGAAATATATTCCGTTACAGGAAGACGGCACGCTGTCGCTTGAAGATGTGAAGCAAACCATCACACATCAAACGAAAATCGTTGCTGTCACACATGTTTCAAACGTATTAGGAACCATCAACCCAATTAAAGACATCGCAAAGATTGCTCACGATCACGGTGCAATTATCGTCGTCGATGGTGCCCAGAGCACCCCTCACATGCAAATTGATGTTCAGGACTTGGATTGCGACTTTTTCGCCTTCTCTGGGCATAAAATGTGTGGACCGACTGGCATTGGTGTTCTTTACGGGAAGAAGGACCTTTTGAATAATATGGAGCCTGCTGAGTTTGGCGGTGAAATGATCGACTTTGTGGATCTATATGATTCTACATGGAAAGAGCTGCCGTGGAAATTTGAAGCGGGAACACCGATTATTGCAGGAGCAATTGGGCTCGGAAAAGCGATTGATTTCTTAAATGACATCGGAATGGAGGAAGTCAGCCGTTACGAGCATCAGCTTGCGACTTATGCACTTGAGCGCTTTAAGGAGCTTGAAGGTGCCACGGTTTACGGACCGCAGCACCGAGCTGGACTTGTGACGTTTAACTTGGACGACGTCCATCCTCATGATGCCTCAACTGTTCTAGATACGGAAGGTGTCGCCATTCGTGCTGGACATCACTGTGCACAGCCGCTCATGAAATGGCTTGGTGTATCAGCGACTGCAAGAGCAAGCTTCTATCTGTACAATACAGAAGAGGAGATTGACGAGCTCATGGCAGCGCTCCGTAAGACAAAGGAGTATTTTACGAATGTCTTTTAATGTAAACTTAGACACACTGTACAGACAAGTGATTATGGATCATTATAAAAATCCGAGAAACAAAGGTGTGTTAAACGACAGCATTGTCGTCGATATGAACAACCCTACGTGTGGTGACCGCATTCGTCTCACGATGAAAATCGAAGACGAAAAGGTCATGGATGCGAAATTTGAAGGAGAAGGATGCTCGATTTCGATGGCATCTGCCTCTATGATGACGCAGGCGATTAAAGGGAAAGATATTGAAACAGCTTTGAAAATGTCTCAGATTTTCTCCGATATGATGCTAGGAAAAGAATACGACGATTCCATTGATCTTGGTGACATTGAGGCGCTGCAGGGAGTGGCAAAATTCCCAGCGCGCATCAAATGTGCAACATTATCCTGGAAGGCGCTTGAAAAAGGCGCATCTGCCGAAGATAACGGCAAATCATAAGATTGGAGTGAAAATGGATGGCTAAAAAAATGCCAGATGTTGGTGAATATAAATACGGCTTTTCTGATAAAGACGTTTCCATTTTCCGTTCAGAGCGCGGACTGACAAAAGAGATCGTTGAAGAAATTTCTCGTATGAAAGAAGAGCCTCAGTGGATGCTCGACTTCCGTTTGAAATCTCTTGAGCACTTTTACAACATGCCGATGCCACAATGGGGCGGAGATTTAAATGCATTAAACTTTGATGAAATTACGTACTACGTAAAACCATCAGAACGCTCTGAGCGTTCTTGGGATGAAGTACCAGAAGAAATCAAACAAACCTTTGATAAGCTTGGAATCCCTGAAGCAGAGCAAAAGTACTTAGCAGGTGTATCTGCTCAGTATGAATCTGAAGTTGTGTATCACAACATGAAGCAAGATCTTGAAGATCTAGGCATTGTGTTTAAAGATACAGACAGTGCATTAAAAGAGAACGAAGACATCTTCCGTGAGCACTGGGCAAAAGTCATTCCTCCGACTGACAACAAATTTGCTGCGCTTAACTCGGCTGTATGGTCTGGTGGTTCATTCATCTACGTACCAAAAGGCGTAAAAGTAGATACACCACTTCAAGCATACTTCCGAATCAACTCTGAGAACATGGGTCAGTTCGAACGTACACTGATCATCGTTGATGAAGGCGCACATGTGCATTACGTAGAAGGTTGTACAGCTCCAGTTTACACAACAAACTCACTTCATAGTGCGGTTGTTGAAATCATCGTGAAAAAAGGCGGCTACTGCCGTTATACAACGATTCAAAACTGGGCAAACAACGTCTTCAACCTTGTGACAAAACGTACAGTATGTGAAGAAAATGCAACAATGGAATGGATTGATGGAAACATCGGTTCTAAGCTGACAATGAAATACCCAGCGGTTATCCTAAAAGGTGAAGGCGCTCGTGGTATGACATTAAGTATTGCCCTAGCAGGTAAAGGTCAGCACCAAGATGCAGGTGCAAAAATGATTCACCTTGCACCAAACACATCTTCAACGATCGTATCGAAATCGATTTCCAAACAAGGCGGTAAAGTCACATACCGCGGAATCGTTCACTTCGGACGCAAAGCAGAGGGTGCACGCTCAAACATCGAGTGTGATACACTCATCATGGATAACAAATCAACATCTGATACGATTCCTTATAATGAAATCTTAAACGACAACATTTCATTAGAGCACGAAGCGAAGGTATCAAAAGTATCAGAAGAGCAGCTATTCTACTTGATGAGCCGCGGAATTTCTGAAGAAGAAGCAACAGAAATGATCGTCATGGGCTTCATCGAACCATTCACAAAAGAACTACCAATGGAATACGCCGTTGAAATGAACCGTTTGATTAAGTTTGAAATGGAAGGTTCGATTGGTTAATAATCCTTGAAAAGCCTAGAGGTATTGTAAGAATAATGAGATCGGCGATACCAAATTAGATATTATCTTTTGCATAGGAGGCGAACTTTTTTAGTTCGTCTTCTTCTATTTTCTCAGTAATCTCAATTCATTCTGTTTCAACTTGAATTTTTTAAGTTCTTCTAATACTGCACCATTTAATCATGCGATAAGGTGATGATGTGTTCTTTAAGGTTGTTAAAGTTACTTTATATTGTTGTTATCCCATCTAACCTATCTTTTCAAAATTCACTTTATTTCTTCAAGATCCCCTACCACTTTAAAATTAGCGCTCCGCTTATAAGCAAGTCTGTTTCTCTCAAAAAGTACGTAAGCATATCTGATAATCTTTGTATCGCTGGTGTTTATAGGTTTTCGTGTTATCGAGTATTTGTTTTAATTCATCCAGACTATAATATTTTACTTCATTATTATTTAGATTAACATTATCTTTCACTGTAACCCTTTCATCTATCAGATGGACTTTTTCTAGTATATCTAGCTCATTATCAGCATAATGCAAGTCTATTATCACGTTGTAGTAAATTGATAATGAGATTACTCAAGCAATACATTTTAATTGAAATGCTTGGCACTGTGGGGAAGATGGAGGTAGGTAGATCCTAACGCTTTAAAAAAAGGGAATCTCCTTTCTATTGTTTAAACGTATTAATCTATGGAATCAAATGAATCAGAATAACAACTTGAAGAGGATGGTGATACTATGAGACAACCAAGATGATCGATAAATTTTGATCGGAGAAATTTGTAATAGCATTATGACAATTGGTGATTTTGAGGGACTTAAAATGATCTATCATTGCAGAGCAGAGTAAATAAATGAAGGTATAATTATAATGGATATTAAAAAGACTATAATTTCTAATTAAAACTTAAAAAATATGCAATTTGAACAATCTGAAATGACCGTTTAGTAGAATTGTATATTGCAATTCTACAATGACATAATAAATAAAGTAAGACCTAGATAGCTTTTAATTGCCGTCTGGGTCTTATAATCTCAAAATTAAATAAACAATTCCTAAATATGTACTAACAAATTAATTCCATTGTATATATAAATCAAAGTATGATGCGCCAAGACTAGGTCTTGTATCTACTACTTCAATATAATTCCAACCTAAAGTTATGTCCGGAAAAAATGCAATGTCTGTTCCAACTTCAAAAAAATTCCCATTTAATATACTTATTTTATGAGATCCCTTACTATCAAATATTACAGAGACGCCCTCATAACCATCAAAATAAAATTTATAATATTTAATGGGATAATACTTGCTGGTATGAGCATTACCTATACCTCCATTTTTCAGTTCAAAAGCTTTATCATGAATACTGCTAGATGTATTCATGATAAAGCTTTTGATTTTGATTGTAGTTTTTTGTTTCAGCAGCAGATACATCATCAGTTATTCCACTAAATAATCCTAGGGAAATAATGGGGATGAGTAATAATTTTTTCATAAAGTAAAACCTCCTAAAGTTAGAAATAAATTACAATATTATGATAACATAGATATTTTTGGCTATCAATACAATTATTAGTTTTATTTAATAGGTATATATGCCAATGAAACCTCATAGACACATTTAGGTATTGTTTATTAGTCATCAAAATAAATAACCAGACGCTCATGAAAGTGAGAACCTGGTCCTATTTTGTTTATTCGTCATATCGTCTATATTTCTTGTGTAGTGTTTCGAGTTTCTCTATTTTCTCTATCATTACGTTCAAAACCTCTTGAAAAATAACATTACCCTTTATATAGAATTGTTTGTAATAATCATTTTTTCTAAATAATCATAAATACTTGCAACATATAATTTAGTACTGTATAGTTCTAATTATGACAAAGATAAAATTAATGAATCAAAAACGTGTACTTGAAGTAGCTGCAACATTATTTTTAGAAAAAGGATTTGCTTATACGAGTATGGACGAATTAGTTCGTGTTAGCAAAGTATCAAAGTCTAATGTGTATTATCACTTTTCTAATAAGGAGGAATTATTAGAAGGGGTCGTTGATTATTGGATTGATATGTATCAATCTGCAATGGATGACGTACTGTCTCAGACCCAATTTTCAGTTGAAGATCGTATTCAACTGTTTTTAAAGCAATTATCACAAGGAGTTCAGTCGAGAGAGTATAAGGGCGGCTGTCCATTTATTACTCTTTATATTCAAAGTCCTGCAAAGGCCACACAAATAAAAGAAAAAATAGGTCTTTTTTTTACAGGATTACAAAAGAAAGTTTCTCTATTACTGAAACAAGGGGTAGAGAACGGGGAATTCAGAGATTCGATTCAGATTGATGAGGTGGCATCACTTTTTATGACAAATCTTGAAGGAGCGTTATTTATTTCAGAAACATTGAAGGATGCCACTGTCATCACAAAAACAGCAGATCATTTATTTAACTTGCTTCGATAAAGAAGCATTTTTTTTACATAAAATTAGTACTGTTTAGTACTAAAGAGGAGACCTCATATGAAAACAGTATTTTTAATTGGTGGAACAGGGTTTATCGGAAAGCAATTAGTCGAAGAATTAGCGAAAGAGGATGTGAACATTTTTCTTTTAGTAAGGTCGAAAAGTAAAGCAACACGCATTTTTCAAGAAAGAGGCATTTTAAAAAAGGGAGTGATGCACTTTGTTGAAGGTGATTTGACGAAAGTCGATTTGGGTCTAAGTCCTGAAGATCAGGAGAGGGTATTGAAAACGGATGTGATCATTCACGCAGGAGGCACGATGGATATTCAAGCAACCAGTAAAGAGGCAGCTTCTGTCTTTTTAAATGGCGCCAAACACATTAGTGAGTTAGCTAAAAGTATTCATCAATCGAAGGGGTTGCAACAATTTATTCATGTTGTCGGTTATATGAGTCCCTTTGATGATCAAAATAGCAAGGTTGCTATCGACGTGTTTGAAGAAGGAAACGATTACTTGAAAATAAAAAATCCTTATGAGAGAACAAAGTTTTTAGCAGATCTTTATATTCGTCAACAGGCATCAGCAGTAGGTTATCCGCTTTCTGTCATTAATCCGCCAACTGTCGTTGGTAGTAGTCAAACAGGGAGTACAGAACAAATTGCAGGATTGGGTTTGCTTGTAAAGAGTATGCGAAGAGGGCTCATGCCGGTGATTCCTGGAGGTAAGGACTATCGGTTACCACTTATTTCAAACGATGAGTTTGCGAAGTTTATTGTACAGGTTTTCAAGTTGGAGCAGCCGGCTATTCAAACATATACACTTGTTGAAGACAAAGAGCACGATCAGAACGTTGCTGGACTATTAAGTATTATGTCAGAAAGTATGAATATGAAGGCACCTAGCATCTCTGTTCCTATGCCACTGATGAAAGCTATCATGAAGAGTGGTGTAAGTAAACTCACAAACATTCCTTCTGACGGATTGAATTTTATGACAAAACGAATGTTCTCAAATGTTTCAGTGAAAAAAATAATGGGAGAAGATTGGTTTAAGAAGACGAGTGTCATGACATTTTTCCCTGCTGTAGTAGCTGATCTAGATTATCGAATGATGGCCCAAAATGGTGAGCACCAACATTTATTTAAACGAACATTATGCGATAATAACACCCTTTACCAATTACAAGGAGAAGGGAAGCCGTTTATTTTATTACATGGTTTATTGAGTGATGGAGAAGATTTATTTCCTTTAGCACAGGAGCTTCATGAGGAAACAGGTCAACCTGTATGGATTTTGGACCTTCCTGGTTTGGGGCGTTCTCCATTTAAACGAGAGAAACATCTTCTAGATATCTATTTAAATGTAGTGAAAAAAGTAATAGAAAAAGCGACGAATGGTGCACATCTAATCGGCCATTCATTCGGTGCGTATATTCTTCTAGAAGCTTTGACACAAAAGTACATAGATAAGAAGTATTCAATCACTTTACTTCAGCCGCCTGTTGCTAAACAAAAGGCAAAATCACTACATGTTCCTCAATTTCTGAACAAATGGACATTAAGATTGGCAACGACTCATTTGATAGAGCGTTATGTGTTAAGAAATGGTTTGTTTGAAAGCACGGAGAGCATCCCTGAACATTATATTGAAAAAATCAGAAACAGCTTTACTTCTCCTAGAATTTTAAATACGACGGTTCAGCTTAACCATTTATTACTGAAAACCGATCAAGGTGACTTTAAAGAAGTCACAAAGGATCATCTTCACATGATTTGGGGGGAGTATGACAGAGGCTATTCTGCGCCATCGCATCTTGGGAAGGTTGATTTTGTTCCGTATGGCCACCATTTCCCTCTTAGCCATCCGAGTGAAACGGCAGCATTAGTCATCAATAATATTTGTACTAGCAGATAGGAGTCACCCCAAAACGAAAAAATAAGATTGATGACAAGTGAGCAAAATTTTTCGTTCTGGGTCTTGAAAAAATAGAGGTTAACGAGGTGCATAAAACGCATCTAAGGTTTTCGTCATATCATCAGATGCAGATTGTAAGATAGTCCTTTGATCTAAAATCGCTGTTCCTTGTGCCCGGACAATATGAAATTGATGAAAACCCATCAAGTTTTGGAATATTTCCTTTAGGTAGTAATGTGAGAATTCCAGAGGTGTGTAGCGATCGTTATTTGTGAAAATTGAGCCGCTTGCTTGAAGCAAAAGTACACGATAATCATCAGTCATCAGACCAACTGAACCATTTTCTGTATATTTGAACGTTTCTCTAGCAATGAAGATATTATCTATATAATCTTTCATACGTGACGTCACATTGAAATTATGAACAGGTGACACGATCACAATTCGATGATGTGCTTTGAATTGGGCCAATAAAGCAGATGAAGCAGCGGCGATTTTTTCCTCCGCAGCTGTTAATGATTGTTCAGATGCCTGCTTATCCCAAATACGTAGCAGCTGGTCTTTTTCGATACGAGGAATTTCAGTTCCATATAAATGTAAAATTGTTGGCTCCTCATGAGGGAATCTTTTTTTGAACTGTTCTAAAAATAGTGTTTGCAGTTTGTTTGAATAACTTTCTTGATGAGTGAAATCAGGGTGCGCGTTAATAATGAATGTTTTCATATGCATGCTCCTTTTCTTTTGATAAACTGAGTATAAAATATAAAGGTGACAAAACATGTCACCTTTTTCAGAAGGAAAATCAAATGAAAAAATCAGAACGCTTAAACCAAGAGCTTATTTTTTTAAGTGATAAATATTCATTTCAGTTAAAGGATTTAGAATCGGAATTCGGCATTTCTAAACGTACGGCTTTAAGAGATATGGAAGAGCTAGAGTCCATGGGCTTAGCTTTTTATGTTGAAAATGGCAGACATGGAGGATATCGGCTCGTGAATCAATCTCCATTGGTTCCGATCTATTTTCAAATAGATGAAGTTCAAGCCATTTTTTTCGCCCTTAAAGCCTTAGATCTGTTGTCAGCAACACCATTTAAAAAGTCTTACTCACAGATTCGCCAAAAACTGTTTGCTACAATGTCTGATGAGAGAAAACATCGGATCACGGAGATTTTGGATGTGATTCATTACTATCATGTCGCGCCAGTGAGTGAACAAAATCATTTGGATTTGATATTGCAGGCAATGATGGAAGATCAAATCGTGAAGATGACATACATTCAATATGAAAATAAAAGGATCAGGCTACAATTTCTTGAGTTGTTTTATCGAAATGGGATTTGGTTTACCGAAGCATATGATGTTCAGAATAAAAAGTGGGGCATCTACAGATGTGATTGTATGATGGACATGATGATCGAAGAAGAAACGAAAGACACTTTTACGAAGGAAGAATTAAAAGCACTGCAGCTCAAATACGAAAAAACCTATCATGATATCTCTTTTAAATGTCGATTAACGGAACAAGGGAAAGAGAAGTTTTTGAAGAATCATTATCCGAATATGAGATTGGAGACCATTGATGATACGCCTTATATTGTAGGGGGATACAACCAAGAAGAATTATCGTATATGACTCACTATTTGATCTCATTTGGGAAACATGTGAAAATTGAATACCCCGATGAATTAAAAGAGAGTTATTTGACTCAATTGCAAGAAATGATGGATCAATATTAAAGTTGAACTTCTACAGAAAAGGCGAACTGCTAAAGTTCGCCTTTTTTCTTTAATAAAAATTAATGTTAAATTATTCTTTATCATGTAAAATAAAACTAGTTAGGAAAGATTACATATGCTTAAAAGACTGGTTTTAAATCAGTTTTGGACCAAATAATAACCGATATGAGGGGTAATTTCATTATGCATGCAAATATAATATCGTATATTTTTGACAAACAAACTGGCGATATGGAAATGAAAGTTAAATGTGATACATCAAATAATAACTTGACATTGCTGTGGCAGAAAAGACAAAGTAGTAGTAATTTGAATTTGTATGGTGGAGTGTACTTTCATAGTTCTATAAATAATGGAATTGCAATCTTTAAAATGAACGTAAATGAAATATTAGATATCTCTACCTTTCATGATAAAGAAATCATTTGGGACTGTTTTTACGTAAATGGAAATGAAAAAGTTGGGGTGAATTTCCCTGAGGTTCATTCTAATTTTGAATATCATATTTTTGAAAGAGATTTGTATAAAGTAGTACCATTTATAACAAAAGGCGCTAAAACGCTGGCGTTATTTATAAGGACTGTAGAGATTAAAAGTAATATTCATCTTTTAGAAATTCAAAAAGATGGGGTAAAAGGAATAGTGGAACTGGAATCAAAGGAAATAGATATCCAACAGTTCCAAACATACTTATGCTTGCGTAAAAGAGATCATAATTCTTTGACAGAATATACACAAGAGGTCTCCACAAAACTTTTTTATATAGATAATAAGTATCAAATTGAAGGCGATTTTAAAGAATTCTTTCATAGTATAACCAACCAAACATCATGGGATATATTTGTGAAAGTCGAAAGTTCCAAAAATAAAATTTATGTGGCAGCAAATTTCGAGCAGCTCACTTCTATAAGAATAGATTTTCATGATTTGTTTTATTCTATAAAAGCCTTACAAACTCTTCAACAAAATATAATTACGTTACAAATTAAACAGAAAGAGTTTGCTTCCTTGGTTTCTTCTGTTTCAGAAAATGAAGATGTTTTTTATTTCAAAGGGGATTTACCGAAAATTGGAGGTGAAAAGAGGTACAGCTTAGTTAGTAAACTCCGTGGGAAAGTAGCTGATAACTTTGAATATTTCAATGAAGTTGAAAATGAAATATCAACGGATGATAATTTAACTTTTGATATCAAAGTTTCTCTTGCTGAATTGATTCCCAATTTTAAAGACAAGGATATATGGGATTTGTTTATCAGATGTAGACAAGATGGTGAGTTTTGTTATGATATACCTTTATCGTCTAATAGCAAGCAGAAAATAATGTCGACTAATAAAAAAGTTACTTTATTTGTAAATGGTGCACATTCTTATTCAGTTTGGGTAAATGTTGATAGAGGACCTCGAGATAATCTAACAAACATTGCAATATTAGGTACTTGTTATAGTCGAAATGCTTTTAATACATCAGATTTTTTCAATCCATACTACAAAAAACTATACAAATGTTCTTATACTCAGTTCCATTCAAATATTATGAGTATAGTATCTGATCCAGTAGTGTTTGATGAAACTGAATTTCTTGATTGTGGATTAAAACCTTCAGACATTAGTTATATTAGATCAGATTTTCAAAAAGATTTTTTTGAAAACTTATTAGAAAGTAATGCAGACTATTTAATAATAGATTTTTATGTTGATGCTTGTAGAGAAGTCATTCAAATTAAGGAAAATGCAAATATCACATTAAATTACTTACTTCCTCGAACAAAATACTTTAAACAAATTAAAAATAAGCCTGTCATATCTCATACCAATAATGAAATGTATTTAGATTTATGGAAAGAAAAACTTAAAGTATTTGTTCAAAGACTTCTTGAAATAATGCCGGCAGATAAAATAATTTTAAATAGAGGACGGTTAACATCAAAATATTTAGATTCAAACAATAAAATTAATGATTTCCCTAATCAAGATATTATAAAGAGGAACAATATATTATGGGATAGAATGGATCATTGCTTAATAAATTTGATACCAGAAATAAAAACAATTGATATGCGTGATACGTCTTTTATTGGTCATTATAATCATCCATTTGGCAAAAGTTATGCACATTATGAAAGTGGATATTACAAAGAGTTTTTGTCGAAATTAAATGAGATAGTCTTAATGGATAAAAGTAATCAATAATGGAAAGTAATATCTTTTCTAATCATTCGAAGTGTTAAACTAGACATATTAGAAAATGACAACTATGAAAGCAAAAAAACCGATTTTCTCAAAGAGATAATCGGTTTTTTATTATTTGCGAGACTATTTTTTAATTGAGGATGAATGTACTGTATATACTTTAGAAATTTGTTTTACCTTTCCATACGTCAGCTGCCGCCAAATATATTCCATCGGTCCATACTTAAACCGCTTTAACCAAAACGTACTGAAAAGCACAAGGAAGACATACACGCCAATAGCCAGGAAGAACGTACCAGCCGGCTGAAGATGATCGACAAGCCCCGCTCCATACTTTAGAAATAGCAAGGTTCCAATGATCGAGTGAAGCAAATAACAGGTTAGTGACATCCGTCCGACTTTTGTAAAGACCATCAAAGCACCTCGCAGCTGAGGAACGTGTAGAAATAGCATCGCGAGTGTACTCATATAGAACATACTGCCAGTTAATCCTCCGTTTTGTTCAAGGGCAGTGGCCATGTTCACCCAGAGTGTATTTTCAAAAGGATTGATCGCTACTATGATCGTACTGCTTTGAGTGATGAGAAAAGCGATTGTACAGATGATCCAAATGCGATTCCAAATTGCTTTTTTCGCCTCCATGTTTTTGAAAAACTCCATTTTCACAAAATACACACCAAGTAAAAACATGAAGAACATGGAATAGACAGTGAAAAATGAACTGGAAGCCATTGTCACCATATCTGCCCACCGGTCACCAATAGATGCTAAATAAGTCAGACTGTTGTGGCTGATTAATTCAAAATCGGCAAAGTCTGGCTTGCCTGATGATCCTGAACTGATGGTATTGAGCAGCATTGTGAAAAAGGGTGTGAACAATTGAATCACAAAGAGTGTGATCAGCCAGTTTCGGATGGTTTTGGCTGTGCGTTTGTAAAAGAAAAGCAATAAAAAGCCAGCAACTGCATAATAGGCCAAAATATCACCAATCCAAACAAAAGTTAAATGCAGAAGGCCAAACCCTAAGAGAATGGTTAATCTGCGGGCAAACAGTTTGTTCGGACTGTCCACCTTCTGAGCAGCTCGATCCATAAAAATCATAAACCCAACCCCGAATAGAAAGGAAAATAACGTAATGAACTTTCCTGAAGCAAACCAATTCACCAAGTTGTGAGATACATCATTAGACTCCATCTCAAATCCCTTGACCGAATCCACAATCAAAAAATAGTTGACCAAAATAATTCCCATTAAGGCGAATCCTCGTACGATGTCCAAGAAATGCACCCGTTCCCGCAGACTCATCGGTTGTCCGTGTGCTACTTTGTTTGCATTCATATCCATGCCCCTTTTCTTGTTATGATAAATGTCATTAGGATCAATCCATTGATCCTTACAATGAATCAATATACGTCCCAATTCTTAACAATTTATGAAGATCTAATTCTTTGAAAATAAATGTGACAAATTGATGGAGAACGGTCAATTTCATAAACTGTTAAGATTTATGCTGTATCTTTTCACATAGCTAGATGATATATAGTAAAGACATAAGAAAGTACATCACGTATCATGAGGTGAGAGAGACATGACACATCGAATATTAGTCGTAGAAGATGATCAGGATATTGGAGACCTTTTGCAGGAATCCCTTGCACGTGCTGGATATGAGGTGCTGAGAGCGATGAATGGCGAGCAAGCATTGAAGTTTGTGGACGATTCGCTCGATTTGGTGATTTTGGATGTGATGATGCCAGGCATATCAGGCATCGAAACGTGCCAACAGATAAGAGCCTCTTCTAATGTCCCGATTCTATTTCTAACAGCCAAATCAAGTACATTCGATAAAACCGAAGGCTTACTTGCCGGCGGAGATGATTATATGACAAAACCTTTTTCACAAGAGGAGCTTCATGCTAGAGTGATTGCACAATTACGCAGGTATACTGTCTATCAGGAAAAGAAGGAACAGGAAGAAACTTATCTTGTTGGAGGCAAGCTAAGGGTGAGCGAAGAATTTAATGAAGTGTGGAAAGAAAATCAACAACTCAAGCTGTCTGATTTAGAATATCGTATGTTGAAGCTGCTTATGAGCAGGCGAAACAAAATCTTTTCAGCTCAAAATATTTATGAGAGCGTGTGGGGACAGCCTTATTTCTATTGTTCTAACAATACGGTGATGGTGCATATTCGAAAGCTGCGTGCCAAAATTGAGGATGATCCGGCACGTCCTATATATATCAAAACCGAATGGGGAAGAGGATACCGATTTGGCACATCGTAAGTATACGCTAGCTAAAAAGCTGGCATTGTTGATTTTGGTGGCTGCCATTGTGAGCGGTCTTGTTTTTATGACGCTGCAAAAGATCACCAATGAGCTCATTGATGGATACTTGAGTTCGGACGAGTATTACGAGGAGGAGTCAGCTAAATATATTCAAAAATTCAGTCGTTATGTGTCTGAGAATAAGCTGTCTTCAACAGATCGACAAGCGTTTGGTGAGTGGGTGAAAAAAGAGAATTACATTAATTTGACTATCTTCAAGGATGAGGTGCTACAATATGACTCCATCTATTCATCTGCGGATGAATCGGCGTACGGAAAAGAAAAGGTGACCCAGTACGCCGATCATCATTCGTTTCCTGTTCAGTTTAGCGACGGTGAAGGTCGGGTCATGGTGGATGGTTTCTATTCGTCTCGTTACCACGATCTTGCGTTTACGCTCGAGCTGCTCGGAGCAACGCTTATTTTTCTCCTCATTGTTCTTCTCGGTATTCGCAAAAGTTTACGCTACCTGCAAACGATTCACCAAGACATTCATATTCTTGAAGGCGGCGAGCTGGACTATGAGATGACGGTGAAAGGGCATGACGAATTAGCGATGATTGCCAAAAGTATTGAGGACCTTCGTAAAGCTTTTTTGGACAAGCTTCAAGCCATCGACGAGTTGCAAGAAGAGAGCCGCAGCTTGGTTACTGAAATGTCACACGATATGAGAACACCGCTAACGTCGCTGATGATGAACTTGGAGTTTGCGAAAAAAGAGGAGGATGGAGCGGATACCCGTAAGGATCAATATATAGCAAGTGCTTATGAAAAAGCACTGCAATTGAAAAATCTATCTGATAATCTGTTCGCCTATTTTCTACTTGATAAAGAACATGAACCTGAGCTTGAGACAGTTGCAGTCAAAGAGGTCATTTACGATCTCTTATCAGATCAGGTGTCGATCTTGCAGCAAGAGACATTTAAGGTTTATCTTTTAGGAGAGCTGCCAGACAGCTATATCAATGTGAATGTCGAGGAGCTTGGCCGAGTATTTGATAATCTGATGTCGAACATACTGAAATACGCTGACCCGAAAAAAGATATCAATCTCACGTTTCTATCCGACCAAGAAATCTTTGAGATCCATATCAGCAATGCGATAAACGATACAAATGACACACAGGAAAGCACTGGACTTGGTGAACGAAGCATAAAACGAATGATGTCCCGCATGCACGGGCAGTTTGAAAGGATGGAAAAGAACGGCGTTTACTACATCGTGCTGCGTTTCTGGCACATCAAAATATAGGTGGCAAATGAATAACATGGAATGGGGAAACAATCTGATGAAACGATTCAACAATTTCCAAAAGGTACCTGATCTTCTGCAAGCCCTTCTGAATATCTGCCTGTTCTTTCTAGCGATTGCGCTAAGCGTACTCTTAATTAGTGAAACATGGTACATCGTGCAATTCGTCTATAAAACATTGTTTAACAAAGGAGAAAGCTATTATGGAATGCTTGGCGAGCTGCTGATCTTTTTTATGTATTTTGAGTTTATTGCCTTAATTATTAAATACTTTAAATCCAATTTTCATTTTCCGCTGCGCTATTTTATTTATATTGGCATCACAGCTGTCATCCGTTTGATTATCATTGATCATGAACAGGCCGTATCGACATTCTGGTGGGCACTGGCCATTCTTGCGATGACCTGTGCACTCTTTATCGCGAGCAAAAGAGATACTGCTCATGAGCATGAGGAAGTGAAGTGAGGAAGAAGAAGGACGAGTGGTCAACACCCGTCTTTTTTGTGTTTAAATGAACAGTTTTTGAATATGTGTTGATTAATGAACAATGATTGAAAGATTGACAATTGATGATGATGGATCTAGAAAATATAATATAAATAGACAGGTGTTCATAAATGAATAGATGTATAGAAAAAGTATTCTGTCCAAAGCAGTTAACGGATTCACAAGTTCTTATGTTATGCTTTAGAAAAAGAGAAACCATTCTTTTCCTAGACATTGATTGTCATCATTCTATCTATAGGGGTCGATCGTATGCGAAGTATTCAAAGTTTGTTTGTTGAATGGTTACTTGTACTTACAAAGAAGAAACTGAATGTTGAGGGGTATTTAGAAGAACGAAGAATGGCGAATCAATTACCTTATGTGCTGCCTGAGAAGTTAAAAAAGAAATATCATATCACCAAAAGCAGCGCGTTTTCAGTCGATACGTACATGTTGAAATCAGATGTGCAGCCAGATGATCATCAGGTGCTATTTTTACATGGAGGAGGCTATATTGAGCAGCCGCTCGTATGGCATTGGCGTTTCTTGGATCGATTGACGAAGCAATTAAATAGTACGGTGTATGTGCCAGTTTATCCTAAAGCACCGAATCATCAGTATATGGATGCAATCGAGAGTGTTCTCCCAGTTTACCAAGCTCTTTTAGAAAAAGGAACACCAGAAAAAATCGTCATCATGGGTGATTCTGCTGGCGGCGGTTTATCGCTCGCCTTTGCTCAATACTTAGCAAAAAAAGGTCTTCCGCAGCCTGGAAACATAATTCTATTATCACCATGGCTTGATGTGACATTAAGTAATCCTGATATCGCTAAAATGGTTCCAAAAGAGCCAATGCTCAACCTAGATTTACTGATCGAATCGGGCAAAGCCTATGCAGGTGATACAGATGAAACACATCATTTGATCAGCCCGATCTATGGAGAAATCAAATCGTTAGGACGAATTTCTGTTTTTATTGGCACTCATGAATTCTTTCTCCCAGATGCCCGGAAATTCAAAGAGATGGCAGACAAGCAGGGTGTTCCCATCAACTATATCGAATACCCAAAAATGAATCACGTCTTTCCTGTCTTCCCTATTCCCGAAGCGAACCAAGCGTTAAAACAAATTGTCGCTATTATTGAGAGTAAGACGTTCCCTTTGAGGGATATGACAAAATAGGATGCGAACATGAGGATGGCCAGCAATGCTCTAGCCATTCTCGTGTCTAATTGGAGGATCAAAAGTTAATTATGAACGAAACAGAACCGTTCTCATTTACAAGTATGCAGGAAGCAGCTCCTGTAGCTATTCCAGAAAGACAGTTCATTCAATCACATGACGGCATACGTCTTGCTTATTATCCGTTTTTATCAGAAACAAATACGCAGACCAATGTGATCATCATTCATGGTGGAGGCGCTCACAGCTTGGCTGGTTATGAGCATATCGCCTATACATTGCAACATGATTTTCACGTGAATGTGTTTTTGCTGGATTTGAGAGGCCACGGATATTCTGAAGGAAAGAAGGGGGATACACCCAAAGTCACTGACGTGTGGCAAGATATTTCGCAAGTTGTGGATGTCATCAAACAGCAGCACGAAGGAGCACTTTATCTTTGTGGTCATTCCTCTGGAGCTGGATTGCTGCTTCAATATCTATCTTGGGATGAAAAAAGAAAAGTAGACGGTTACTTTTTTATTGCTCCTGAATTTGGCTACAAATCTGACACAGCGAAGTCTAATCAAGTCCCTTTTGCCACAGTTCAAGTTTGGAAATTCGTGCTATCTGCGATGACAAAAGGAAGGCTGATGGGGCATTCAGAAGCTGTACGATTTCACTACCCAGCATGGGTGATTGCACAAGATCCACTTCTTTTAACAGGCATTACCATCAATATGTCTCTTGCCTTAACGCCATCTGCACCTCAAAAACAATTTGCAAGGCTGGACCAGCCTTATGGCATGTTTGTTGGAAGCGAGGATGAGTTATACGACGTAGACAAATTTCATCCATATCTGGCGCTTCCAAATCAGCAGGTGAAAAATCAATCTGTTTACCAAGTGATAGAAAACCATACTCATTTGTCCATTTTACTAGAATCGGGAAAAAAGATTGGGCGTACCATCCAAATGTGGAAAAGTTCCAATTAACCTGAACAACTAGTCAACACTCTACCTTTTTCTTAAAAATTTACATTGACACCATCCTTTTCTATGATAAAATCATAGTGTGATAATGAGAATCGTTATCAAACGATATGACTACATATAGAATGGATAGGTGAGGTACATGTTCAAAAAATCTTTTTGGTCGCTATTAGTTGTGCTCTCCATCGTATTACTTGCGGCTTGTGGCAGTAATAGCAGTGAAGGCAAGTCAGATAGTAATGAGAAAACAAGAACCGTTGAAAGCGCTATCGGTTCAACTGAAATTAAAGGATCGCCTAAACGTGTGGTGACGTTGTATCAAGGAGCAACAGATGCAGCCGTCGCTATGGGCATTAAACCAGTGGGTGTTGTAGAATCTTGGCTTGAAGCACCTACGTATAAATATTTAAGAGATGATTTAAAGGGTGTCAAAATTGTTGGGCAGGAAACACAACCAAACTTAGAAGAAATTGAAAAGCTGAAGCCAGATTTGATCATTGCATCAAAAATCCGTCACGAGCAAATTTTTGATCAGCTGAAAGAAATCGCTCCAACTGTTGCAACAGAAACAGTGTTCACTTTTAAAGACACAGTGAATTTAATGGGTGAAGCGTTAAACAAGCAAGACAAATCAAAAGAATTGCTGACGAAGTGGGATGACCGCGTCGCTGACTTCAAAGAAAAAGCAAAGAAAGACATTAAAAACTGGCCAATGAGTGTGTCTGTGGTGAACTTCCGTGCAGATCATGCAAGAATCTATCAAACTGGGTTTGCAGGTTCAATTTTAACAGAGCTAGGCTTTGAAGGTCCTAAAAATGTCAAAGATAAAAAGCAAGATATCATTACACTTACAGACAAAGAGAGCATTCCACAAATGGATGCAGATGTGATCTATTACTTCATGGATGATCAGGATAAAGCAGTTGAAAAAGCATATAAAGAGTGGACAAGTCATCCTTTATGGAAGCAGCTTGATGCAGTGAAAACGAAACAAGTGCATAAAGTTGATGAAATCACTTGGAACATGGCTGGCGGTATCACCGCTGCAAACATGATGCTTGATGATATTTATGATCGTCTAGGGCTTGATAAATAAGTGTAGCAGAGGAGAAAATGTGAAAAACCATTTTCTCCTTTTTCCATAACAGATTGAAAGCGGGAATCAGATGAGAAGTTTATTAAAAAAGGATTCGAGCAAGGCATTGCTATTTGCTGGATTCATCGTGTTGATGTTGGTCTTTTTTATGCTCAGTATTTCTCTTGGGCAAACCTCAATTTCCCTCAAAGCCACCATCCATGCGTTTCTTCAGTTTGATGAGTCAGATCCAAACAGTGTGATTGTCATGACATCCAGATTATCAAGAGCTTTAATTGCGACGGTTGTTGGATCAAGTCTAGCGATTTCAGGTGCACTCATGCAGGCATTGACGAGAAATCCGCTGGCTGCACCAGATCTTTTAGGTATTAATGCAGGTGGACTCTTTTTTATTGTGATTTCGATTGTTTTCTTTTCTACCGAGTCGTTAACAGGTTATATGTGGACGGCCTTTTTAGGCGCTGCCATTGCAGGTATGCTTGTCTTTCTTCTAGGCTCCATTGGAAGAGACGGACTGACACCGGTCAAAATTGTACTCGCAGGTGCTGCGATATCTGCTCTGTTTGCGTCCTTTACTCAAGGACTTTTAATCGTGAATGAACAGTCCATTCAAAGCATCCTGTTCTGGATGGCTGGTTCAGTGTCAGGAAGAAGTATAGATATGCTGCTGCCTGTGCTGCCTTATATTCTTGGGGCGACTGTGGTGGCGCTGCTTCTTGGCCGCTCGATCAATGTCCTTTTATCGGGTGATGATATTGCGAAAGGGCTTGGCCAGCGTACGTTGCTTTTGAAGATGACGATGGGGGTACTTGTCGTCTTTTTAGCAGGAGGTTCCGTCGCTGTCGCAGGATCCATTGGATTTGTTGGTTTTCTTGTGCCGCATATTGTGAAAAAGCTTGTTGGACCTGACCACCGCTGGGTACTGCCGTATTGTGCCGTTGTAGGGGCGTCGCTTTTACTTGTCGCAGATCTTGCCGCTCGTTTTCTGATCATGCCGCAGGAAGTACCTATTGGTGTCATGACGGCAATTGCAGGAGCGCCTCTATTTGTTTATCTCGTGCGCAAGGGGTTGAAGACAGGTGGCTAAAACATATACAGTGCGTTCAAAGGGCGGGCGCATTTCATTTCAATTTTCAAAGCGGACGTTTTTGATTTTACTATTATTGACAGGCGTTGCCTTTGGTTTATTTATTCTGAGCCTTTGTATGGGCAGCCGCTTTATTCCGCCTACTGATGTGCTGCTGCATATCTTCGGACAAGGCGAGGGAAATACGTTTGTATTAAATACGTTGAGGATTCCAAGGACCCTGCTTGCGGTTTTAGTGGGAGCGGCACTTGCGGTATCGGGGCTTATTTTACAAGGTCTCATTCGAAATCCGCTTGCATCGCCTGACATCATAGGAATTACGAGCGGTGCGTCGTTTGGCGCCATTATGTTCATCGTCTTTTGGATGGGCACTGTGCCTATTGCTTATCAGTCGTTGTGGGCCATTGCAGGCGCTTTTGCGGTATCATGCCTCATTTATTTGCTTTCATGGAAAAAAGGCGTCAAGCCGATCACGCTCGTCTTGATGGGGATTGGGATTTCCGCCATTATGAAGGCGTGTGTGACGTTTACTCTTGTGCTCAGCGATACGATGACCACGACCAAGTCATACATCTGGCTGACGGGCAGTTTATATGGTTCTACAATGAAGGACGTCATCGCAATGCTTCCTTGGGTATTGATTATTTTACCGATTGTCATGGTGCTGGCAAGAACGATGAATGTGAAGGAGCTTGGAGATGATCTTGCAACAGGTCTCGGGGTCAAGGTTCAGGCGAAGCGGTTATTCTTTCTACTGATGAGTGTGACATTAGCCGGTATTGCCGTTGCATTCGCAGGTGGTATTGAATTTGTCGGACTGATGGCGCCACATGTGGCAAGGATGATCATCGGTCGTTCCTTTATTGCGCTTGTTCCAGCATCTGCGCTTGTTGGAAGTATTCTCGTGATGCTGGCAGACTTAGTTGCGAGAACGGCTTTTCTCCCGTTAGATGTCCCGGCAGGTGTTTTTACGGCTGCAATTGGTGCACCGTTCTTTATTTATTTGTTATATCAACAGCGAAATCGTTAAACGAAAGATGGGGGTTTTGATATGAAGCCAGAGTGGGTTGAGAGAGAATTACTTGATTTCGGGGTACACATCACAAATGGACCAATGACATCTGATCGCACACTGGCTGCGCTTTTTTCAGAAGCATCTATCAGACGTTTATTAGAAGCTGAAAAGGAAGCGATGCATGCACCGAATATAGCAGTGGCGGCGTCCATGTTTTCAAAACGCTATGCCTATTTAGCTGTTAGTTCTACTTTGTACTTGATGACAATGTATGATGCTGTCTACCGATTTTCACCAGAGGCGTGTGTCTTTAGAGAAGATCGTAAAATTGAGCTAGATGAAACGCTCTGTTCATTTGTTCAGTTAGAAGGAGATCGTCATGAGTGGAGAGAACAGGTCGTCCGCACGCTATTTACGCAGTGTGTCACACCTCTTTTAGATGTATTGAAACGTACTTCAAGACTTCCGTATTCAATTTTATGGGAAAATGTAGCGGTACGTATCAATTCTCTTTACCGTAGCATGATGCGAGAAACGGAAGAGCCTAAAATGAAAGAGCGCGTACGTGAGGATTATTTGTTTCTGAAGAAGGCGTCGGGTGATCTTTTCGGAGTGAATCAAAATCCTTTTCAGCACAGCTTAAATTTAGATGAAAGTTTGCTAGACACATCAAATCGAAAGACTTGCTGTATGTATTATAAGCTTGAGAAAAAATCAGAGAGCCTTGATTATTGTCTCGTCTGTCCGCTTGAAAAAAAGAAAGGCACTGCTTGTTCATAGCAGTGCCTCTCTTTTTTATTCCCAAATATCGCTTACCCATTCAGGGTGATCAATAAAAGGATTGCGATTGTGCTGGTACGTTTGATAGATGATTTCGTTACGATTCCGTTCGATTTGATCGACTGGATCTTGCTTGTGCCATTTCAATAGGACAGACATTTTGCCGTGAAGAGGGGCGCTTCCATTATTCACTTTGTTGTTCAATTCTAAATCTGGGAAACGGTCATCGCCTTCATATCGGACAGCCATATAAAAGAGCATTCTTGCTACATCTCCTTTCACCCGGCTATGAGGTTCAAATGAGTCGCTGTCGTAGAAGTTGCCCGGCGCTCCCTTGTATTCATTTCCGCCTATATCAAAATCTAAATTTCCTCGTGTGCTATTCGTTTGTACGTCTGTTGCCCGAAGGTGATGGAGATCTGTACCAGGTCCCTGGCTCGTCCCAAAATTGCCGTGAGATTTAGCCCACACATGCTCCCGGTTCCACTGTCCCACGTTTCCTCCATTTGCTTGCTTTGACCTGGAGATACCGCTATAGAGCAAAAGCACATTGCTTGGATTTTTTGGATCTTCATCCGTTTTCTTTAATGCGTCCCAAACCTGGCTGTAGGATAGCTGCGTATGATCATCAATAATATCGTGTAATGCTTTCTTAAGAGCAGGCCCAGATTTGCCAGCAGCAGATTGGTAATAGGAATCAATTTGACTTGAAGCAGTTGTTTTCGCATGTTGAGCAGATGTTTCGGTTTGTAGCTGTAACGGGGGAAAGGTGATGGTTTGACTCGGTTCATTCAGAGTAAAGCCTTGAGCATTTGCAGCGGGAGGCAGCGGAGCGGCAAATGTACCGAAAATCATGATTCCGGCGGCCACAGTTCCAAATAAAGATCTTTTCATTCTATTTCCTCCTTCATAGGGAATGTATACTCTTTAGTTCTATCATATTGCCATAAAGAAATAAATGGATTTATCGTAAATTTTATGTAACCAATTCGTAAGAAAAGAGATTGCTATTTTATCAGCATTGCTGTATAAGTGGGCATATAAGGATGGACACAGCAAGGGAGAGGATGGATAACGTGAAAGAACTACACACACCTACTAGAACCATTATGACACCAGGACCTGTCGAAGTAGATCCGAGAGTCCTTCGAGTGATGAGTACACCAATTCTTGGTCAATTTGATCCTGCATTTACAGAGATCATGAATGAAACGATGACCTTATTACGATCACTTTTTCAAACAGAAAATGAATGGGCTTATCCAATTGATGGGACGTCCCGCTCAGGACTTGAAGCTGTGCTTGCCAGTGTGATCGAGCCCGGAGATGTGATGCTTGTTCCGGTCTTTGGACGCTTCGGTCATTTGCTGATTGAAATTGGACAGCGCTATGGTGCTGAGGTACATACAATGGAATGTGAATGGGGAACGGTTTTTAAGCAAGACGACATCATCGCAGAGATGCATCAAGTCAAGCCGAAAATTATTGCGATGGTTCATGGTGAAACATCTACCGGAAGATTACAGCCGCTTGAGAAAATTGGTGAAGCATGCCGAGCACTTGATGCGCTTTTTATTGTAGACGCTGTGGCGACAATTGGTGGTGTCGAGGTCAAGGTAGACGAATGGAAAATCGATGCGGCAATTGGGGGCTCGCAGAAATGCTTGTCTGTTCCATCAGGGATGTCACCGATCACATATAATGAACGAGTGGCTGACGTCGTACAATCGAGAAAGAAAGTAGAAAAAGGGATTGCAACACAGGACGAACTGCAAAAACAGGTAGACATTTCTCCAATCAAAAGCAATTACTTTGATCTAAGCCAGCTGCAAGATTATTGGAGCCCGAGGCGGTTAAATCATCATACAGAAGCGACAACGATGCTTTATGCACTGAGAGAAGGGGTTCGACTTGTGCTAGAGGAAGGTCTGGAGGAACGTTTTCAGCGCCACTTGTTTCATGAAAAGGCTTTAATGGCAGGACTTGAAGCGATGGGGCTTGAATTATTTGGTGATCCAGACTGCAAAATGCCGGTCGTGACGTGTATCGTCATTCCAAATGATATCGACGGAGAAGCGGTCCGGGCTGATCTTCTTCATCATTTTGGAATTGAAATTGCGAGTTCATTTGGACCGCTTGCAGGACGGATATGGAGAATTGGCTCAATGGGCTATAGCTGCCGAAAGGAAAATATTCTATTTGTTTTAGCAGGCCTTGAAGCCATCTTGATGAAGTACGGAGCAGCTATCAATTGTGGCGCTGGGTTACAGGCGGCTCTTTCCATCTATGAACAAGCTGAATAAAAAAGGGATTCTCAAAATACTCGCCACCAGCGGGTATTTTTTATTTGGGAAAAAACGCTGTTTTTTGAAAAACTAGACTTATAGAGAACGATATCGCTATACTGAAGAAGTTCTTATCATTTTTGTCATCATTTTCATTTATTTTGAAGAAAGAGGTTTTAATATGAAAAAAATGGGCAGATTGTACATTTTGATGCTCAATATTTTTATTGCCATGCTTGGATTTGGTCTGATCGTTCCTGTCATGCCAAGTTATATTGAAGCCTTTGGCGCAACTGGGAAAACACTTGGTTTCCTCGTTGCTGCAACTGGCCTCACACAATTTGCTTTATCACCCGTCGCTGGAGCGCTGACTGATCGATTTGGACGCAGAAAATTGATTATTGCCGGGATTGCCGGCTTTACGATTGCCCAGTTTATTTTTGCATTTGCGGATCAGCTTTGGATGCTGTTTGTGTCTCGGTTTTTTGGTGGTGCTGCCGGAGCTTTACTCATGCCCGCCATGTTTGCATACATCGCTGATATCACAAGTGAGAAGGATCGAGGGAAAGGAATGGGGCTATTTAGTGCAGCAATGACGTTAGGTTTTGTCATTGGACCAGGCGTAGGCGGTTATTTGGTTGAGTTTGGGATTGCTTTTCCTTTCCTCATCGCTGGTTCCTTTGCAGCCCTGTCGACGCTGTTGTCTTTCTTGTTCTTACCTGAAACTTTAACAAAGGAAAAGCAGGAAGAAGCACGATTGAATAAAGAGCTTCATTTCAATCCTTTTACGCAGATGATTCAGGCTTTAAAAACACCATACGGTTTTTTGTTTATCTTGGCCTTTGTTTTGAATTTCGGAATCATTCATTTTGAATCGATTTTTGGCTTATATGTGGACCAAAAACATGGCTTTACACCGAAGGATATTGCATTTGTCATTACGGTAGCTGGACTTGCGGGTGTCATCGTTCAAGGTGCTTTAGTAAATACCTTTGTGAAACGATTTGGCGAAATGCGTGTCGTCCGGTATGCCCTTTTAGCTGCGGCGTTTATGCTGATCGCCTGCCGCTTTGCCCCTTCCTTTTGGCTAATTTTTACGGGTTCCATTTTGTTTTTATCGGCCACCTCGTTTGTTCGTCCAGCCCTCAATACATTACTATCTAAAATGGCAGGGAATCAGCAGGGGGTAGCAGGCGGCCTCAATACCTCCTTTATGAGCCTTGCGAATATCGTCGGGCCAAGTCTTGCGGGTATTTTATTTGATGTGAATATTGAGCTGCCATTTATGTTTGGAACGCTGGTGCTTTGTATGAGTTTCATTGCTTCTATTTTATGGGCGAAAAAAGCGCAGCAACATTCCCATGCCGTATCGTAAAGACAGCATAGAAAAAACCGATCAGCACAAATGGATCGGTTTTTTTCGTCATTGCTCATACTTCACGACTGGTGATTTTTCTTTATGCAGCGCATGAATCAATGCATCGTCCACATGCAAATGCTCCTTCACTAATTGAGGAGGGGTTAAGGCCATCCATTGGTTCAATGAAATATCAGCAAATCGATCGCTTTTAAACATTTCTAGAAACCAAAGGCTCGTTTGCCCAATATTTTGTATGTAATGCCCCATTCCGAAAGGAACATAACCAACATCACCTGCTCTGTAATTAAAGGTGCGAGCTGTCCCGCCTGCTCCAAAAACCGTCATTTTGGCTGTACCGGTTAAATAGTATTGCCACTCATCATTATTCGGGTGCCAGTGCATTTCTCTCATCCCGCCAGGTTTTACCTCCACAAGTGCAGCAGCAATGGTTTTAGATACTGGAAAATTGCGTGAGTCGACGATTCGCACTGTTCCCCCAGAGGTCACGATTGGTTTTTGACGAAGGAGCTGGTGGGTAAATGGCGGTTTGATGCCGCCGTATGGATCAGAGACTGTTTGGCTTTCAATGGATGCCGGTGAAGAGCCTTGAAACATATAGCGCTGTTTATGTGGAATGTGATCAAACAGCTTGATTGGCACGCCGAAATTAGCAGAAAGAATGTCTTTTGGTGTATGAGCAAACCAGTCTGTGATGGTGAACGTATCAAATTCAGAAAAAGCACCATCATCAAACACAAGGAGAAACTCACAGCCATCCTCAAGACCTTGAATGGAGTGCGGAATACCGGGCGGGAAATACCACAAGTCTCCTTCTTCTACATCAGCGATCATATTCCGTCCTTCTGCATCTACAGATGTGATCCGGGCTTTGCCTAAAATCATATATGCCCATTCCGCCTGCTTATGCCAATGAAGCTCACGAACACCTCCGCGCGTAAGCCGCATGTTTACACCAGCAATCGTTGTTGAAACAGGCAGCTCTCGCTCGGTAATTTCCCTCGACCAGCCGCCATGATTCAAGTGCATATGTGTATCAGAATATGAAAATTTTAAATTAGGAATCGTCCCCGCATCCGTTTTAGGGGGAACGAACATATCTGGGTTCTCCATATCGCGCAGAACGTCTCGCGGGCCTAAATCGGTTGCGCCGGCCCCATCGTCTCGAATCGGTTGCGGGATGTGACGAATCTCCTCATCCATTTGACACCACTCCTTGTCATTCACATTTCTCCTCCAAAATATATGAGGCGTAAGAAAAAAAGATTCAATTGGAATCGGATGAAAGGTGCTTTTGAATCCGCAAAGCTAATCGCAAGCGCAATGTTGCATCAGGATCTTTTAAGCTGATCTGGAGCAGTTCTTCACATTTCTCCAGTCGATATATCACGGTGTTGCGATGAACAGATAAACGTTTGGCTGTTTCTGAAATATGGCAATGTGTTTCGACATAAACAGATAAGGTGTGGAGAAGGTTTGGATCGACTTGTGATTGTTCATATAATGGGTGGAGATACCGCTCATAGAATGTTGTTAAATCTTTTGGTGGGATGAGCTTCAGTAAATCTGACACATCTTTTGCTTGATAGAACTGAATATATTCAGCTCGTAATGAGAGCTGGCCTGATTGCAGAGCATGGGCAGCTTCACTGAATCCTTTTGGCAGATCGGTGATGAGATAACCGCTTAAGCTTACACCAAAGGAAATGGTGGCATTCACATGCTGTTTAATAAGGATCTGCATTTGTTTTAAAAAAGAGCAGATCGATTTGTTCATTGCCTGCCAGCCGCCAGTCTCTTCTATAAGGAAGATGCCGATATCTCCTTTGACAAAAAGAAAGGCGGGAAATGGACAGTGCGAAAGGGTGCTTTCAAGTAAAGCAAACACATCATCTACAAGGGTTTGCTGCTTAAGGAAACAAGAGAAATGACTGCTCTGATCAAGTTGAGAGACGATACATAAATAGGGAATCGTTGTGTTTAATCCAAACATGAGTGCCAGACGGGTGACATCTTGCTCTGAGGAAATCATCCCCTCCATCCATTTGCGAAACCATTCATTTTTGGCTCGCTCTGTGGATTGCTTGATGGCATGTTGTTTGATGCGCAAAATGGACATGGCATTTACAGCTTGTACAATTGTCAAATGTAGCCCCATGTCGTCTTGAGGGTGAATGAAGGCTGGAACGACTAAATAATCATAAGCTTGTTCGTTTATATAGATAGGAAAAACAGAAACGCTTTCTTTTGAATGAACCATAGAAAAATAATGCTGCTGCGTACTGTGAAACAAGCGGAGCATTTGTATCCAATCTGGATTTGTCATACCTTGGGGTGAGGTGAAAAGAATACGTCCATACTGATTGATCAAATAGACAGGCTGATGAATTCTTTGGGCCACTTTTTGCAATGCTTCAACATAATGATCGACAATGTTCATATCCACTCATTCTCCTTTTTTTAGAGCTGAAGCCTTTGGTGAAGATGAATAAAAAAATGGACAATCGCTGTCAAAGTCTCTGATATCAATTTTATGTTATCAGCTCCATTCAATTTAGATAGAAAGTTGTGATGTAATATCACAAAAAAGATGGCAGGGCAAAATCACGTCACATCAGTCATCTTCATTCAGAAAAATGGGTAAATATGATATGTTGTAGACAGAAGAATTTCTTTCAGAAAGATGGGTATCCCAAGAAACAAAGACTTTCAATGGGAAAATCCGTTTAGACAAGCAAGTGGCAAGAGGTGAGATAGATGATTTATATCGGATTAACTGGCTGGGGCGATCATGACAGTCTGTACCCGCCGAGAATCGGCAGCTCTCAAAAGCTGTTTCACTACGCATCAACGTTCCCCATTGTGGAACTGGATGCAAGCTTTTATGCTGTTCAGCCTGAGCGGAACCATGAAAAATGGATAAAAGATACGCCAGACGCCTTTCAATTTGTTGTGAAAGCATATCAAGGAATGACCGGGCATCAAAGAGGCGAGATCCCGTTTGCTTCAAAGGAAGAAATGTTTGACGCCTTTATTCTTTCACTGACTCCTCTCATTCGAGCAGGGAAACTGGCGATGGTTCTGTTTCAATTTCCACCATGGTTTGATTGCAAAAAGGAGCACGTCCACTATTTAAGATGGTGTAAGGAGAAGATGGGGAACATTCCTTGTGCACTCGAATTCCGAAATCGAACTTGGTTTTCAGACGAGTTTTATGAACAAACCTTATCCTTTATGGAGAAAGAAGGGTGGATTCATTCCGTCTGTGATGAACCGCAAGTCGGAGAAGGGTCTATACCGCCAGTCATAAAAGCCACACACCGTGACAAAACATTGGTCCGTTTCCACGGAAGAAATAAACAAGGCTGGCTTCACCCGGCAGATCATGAGAACTGGCGTGAAGTTCGTTACTTATATTTATATAATGAAGCTGAACTAAAGGAATGGAAAAAGAACATCGACATCCTGCATCAACAATCGAAAGATGTATATGTCGTATTTAATAATAACTCAGGCGGAGATGCGGCAGCGAATGGCCAGCAAATGATTGATTTGCTGGATTTGACGTATTCAAGCTTATCCCCGAAGCAGTTAGATTTATTTAGTTAAACGAGAGCTGTGGCTTTCAATTTGAACGATACGGTTCAGTGACAACTTGAGGGAGAGATCAACATGCTGCAGAAGCTATGGTTATATCATACAAACGACTTGCACAGCCACTTTGAAAACTGGCCAAAAATCGCAGCTTATATTGAAGAAAAGCGTCAAGTTCACGATCAGATGCTCTTATTTGATATTGGCGATCATATGGATCGAGTAAACCTTGTATCAGAAGCGGATTATGGAAAAGTGAATGTCAAACTTCTCAATCAGCTTGGCTATGATGGAGTCACAATTGGTAATAATGAAGGCATTACGTTGCCTCATGAGCAGCTCGACCAATTGTACAAAGACGCGCAATTCCCGGTGATTTTATCTAATTTATTTGAAAAAGGCAAAAGACCATCGTGGGCAAAGCCTTATGAAGTGATCACGTTGAACAATGGACTGAAGATCGCCGTCTTAGGGGTGACCATTGCGTATACACCTGTCTATGAAAAGCTGGGCTGGGACATTACAGACCCATTTGAGAGCATACGGGAGATGCTACAAGAAGTGAAAGGACAAGCCGATGTCATTGTTCTTCTTTCCCATCTAGGCATCATCCATGATCGAGAGGTAGCCCATGACTTCCCGGAAATCGACATCATCTTAGGCTCACATACGCATCATCTTTTAGAACAGGGCGAGATGGATAATGGCGTTCTTCTTGCATGTGCTGAAAAGTATGGGCATTATATTGGCTGTGTCGAGCTGACCATTGACACAGCGAGTAGCGAGCTCATCGAGAAAAAAGCGACGGTGCAATCAGTGGACCAGCTGATCAGTGAATCCGATGAAGCGATCACGACTTTACAGAAAGCAGAAAGACGAGCGAAGTCACTCATGCAGGAAAAAGTGACATCCATTAAATCAAAGCTCGAAACAAAGTGGTTTGATGATTCCCAGCTTCCGCAACTTTTAACAGATGCCATTAAAGAATGGTGCGAGGCAGATATCGGCATGATGAATGCTGGGATGGTGCTTGATTCATTAGAGGCTGGCATCGTCACAAGAGAAGACATTCACCGGATATGCCCGCATCCCATTAATCCAATCAGGGTGACACTTACTGGGAAGCAATTGATCGAAACAGTGTCTCGTGGCTGTGAAGAAAAAATGGAACAGCTACGCATCAAAGGCTTTGGCTTTAGAGGCGAACTGATGGGGAAAATGCTATACAGCGGTTTGACTTATTCATTAGAAGAGGGCGAAGCCAAACGAGTAAAAGAGGTTTATGTAAACGGCGAGCTGATCCAAGAGGACGTGTCCTATACAGTTGGCACAGTAGATATGTATACACTTGGTTCTCTTTTTCCTCATATACGTGACCATGAACACATTGAATATTTCATGCCGGAATTTTTACGTGATGTCCTGAGCTGGCGATTGAAGGACGCAAAGTGAAATCCGCTCCAGCCTAACAACACTTGCCCTCCCTTCACATAGATTGTGTTGAAGGGAGTGAAGGGATATGGTGAATTTAACACCTATTACAATTGATGGCCATTCCTTTACAGCCGTCACCGTCAAACTGCCAAAGACCAATTTCATGGCAGTGACAAATGAGCATGGTTATATTATGTGCGGTGCACTTGATGTCGGGCTCCTAAATGAAAAGCTTGCAGATAGAGGAATCATCGCAGGAAGAGCAGTCGGTGTAAGAACCATCGAGCAATTGCTGGATGCACCTTTAGAATCTGTGACATATGCCGCTGAGTCGCTCGGCATTCATGCTGGCACAATTGGAAGAGATGCATTATTAAAAATGGTGAAATAAAATGAACAGATGATTCCTATCCCCCCGCCTGTCTGCATACACTTGTAATGGAGAAGGGGGGATTTTTTATTGAGATTGAACCGCCGTTATCGCCCCTATAAAAAGGGCCCTCTGCCATTTCGTTATGTCATGCTGCTTGCCATATTATTTTTTGTGCTCTCAACTGTCATTAGCCTATTCTTCATCAATCGTTCCATTAAACCAACGTTGATTCACATTGCTGAACTAGAAACAGAACGAATCGCCAATCATCTCATCCAATATTCTGTTCAGGATTTTGCAGATGATCAGGAGAATATGAAGGATATGGTTGTGATGAATACAAGTGAGAACGGAAAAGTGACAACTATCGACTTCAATGCGCAAGCAACATCGAAAGCAATGGCTGACCTGTCACGTCACCTTCAAAAAAATCTAGAGGACATTGAAAAGGGGAATTTTCAAAAAGAGGCAAAAGAAGCATTAAAGGATCAAACAGATGGACATGACGGCATTATATATAACATTCCGCTTGGGCAAGCGTCCGGAAATGCACTTATCGCCAACCTAGGACCAAAAGTGCCTGTACGATTCAGTGTCATTGGTGACCCGCATACGGACGTTGAAAAAAACATTAAGCCTTATGGCATTAACAACGCCTTGATTGATATTAGTGTGCTCATTGAGGTGAAGGTGAGAGTCATCATCCCATTCGCCTCAGAAACCATCGTCGTCAAAAACTCCGTGCCTGTCTCCATTCAAGCCGTTCAAGGAGATGTCCCAGATTATTATAATGGCAGCGGAACAAATTCAGGCGCTCCATCGATTGTTCTGCCAGAGAAAAAGGAGAAGAAAGAATAACAGCCCAATGGACGAATTGGGCTGTTTTTTTCATACGCTGTGATTGCATATAGTGTTTTTGTGATGAACGTTTTGTTGTTACGAAACAGACAGTCTTGTCCTTGTATCATTTTCATCGGTGATATAGGTCACGTCTTCAAATCCACATTCAACTGCATTCTTGTATAGCCATTCGAGTGTTCCCTTATTTTTGCAATAGATCGTGACATAGGAGCAATCGGTCACTAAAAGAACAAGCTCGCATTGGCTTTCAATAAATTCTTCATAGGTCTTAATATGAGACAATGTCCCTTTTGGATATGCTTGTAAATCGGCGAAAATCATATAATACGTCTTGTTTTCAATGAGGTGTTTGAGTTCTATACCGTCCATTTCTGTTTTACCTTCAGGAAAAAGTTCTTCATCTTTTTCGCCATCAACTAGTATATTCGAGTCTTCGGTATCGATTCGCCAGCTGAATTTGGTGATGTCGATCGGTTTTAGCACTTCTCCAAGGAAGACTCCGTATTCATTTGGAATGGTAAAGGTCATTCCTCTTTTCAAAAAACAACCCCCTAACTCTTTGTGAAGTAATCTTTCATTGGTTGTGATGCTTAGACTTTTTTTCATGTGATCTGTTCATCTTATCCTAATTAACCACTTGATTCCATACGGATCACGTGCCATGATAAATGTTCATTGTTTTCCTTTTCTGAATAGTGGAAGCTATCCTGAAGACTGATTTTTCACGATCGTCTGTTGTGAAAGTGAGAGGATGATTTGATTGATATGAAGAAAATTCATGTAAGCGGATTTTGTTTTTTGGTATTTGCCATTGTATTTAGTGCTAAATATATGTCAGCATCGATATTATTAGCTGGGAGTGACAGTTTGAGTGTCGACTTATTTAGAGGGATGTATGACATGATTCCACTCGAAGTAACAGTTGTGTATCTCCTTTTTTTCATCATGGGTATTCTTTTTTTAGTTTTAGGATTGAAAGAGAAGCATAAGCAGTAACAGTAGACAAGTGATGACCGGGGAAATGTTGATACATATCAAAAGGAGAAGCAAGCGGTATCGCTAAACTTCTCCTTTTATTTATCGACGTTTCCGCTCGGCTCTTTCCCATGCCCTTAAATGAGGATAAGGATCAAACGACCATTCAGTTCGTCCATTGTCTTTATACATGCCGTAATGAAGGTGTGGCGGGAATTTTCCTGCTGTGCCAGGTGGACCGTAACCGGAGCTTCCGACTGATCCGATGACTTGACCAGGTTCTACAATCTGCCCAGCTTTGAGTCCTTTGGCAAAGCCATTTAAGTGGGCAAAATAATGATAATGATTATGAATATCTCGAATGCCGATCCGCCAGCCGCCAAAGCGGTTCCAGCCTTTCATTTCAATCACGCCGTACGATGTCGCACGAACAGGAAGACCGTAATGAGCAAAAAGATCAGTGCCCTCATGAATTCTTCTGCCTCCAAAGCCTCTCGCATCACCCCATGTACTCCTGTAGCTGTAGTCAGCGCCAACCGGAAGAGGAAACGCATGCTTTCCGAGGTCAAGATGGCCGTAATGCTTATAGAGCTTCATAAAAGATGAAATGATTCCAACGGTTTGATCACGTCCGTAATAATCCCACAGCGCGATTTTTAATTGGTCGATGCTGCTGCCGTAATGGAGCAAGTATTGAGCAAACGTGAACAGGACATCTTCATCGTTATCGATTTCCGCTTTTCCATCCCCATTACCATCAAGCCCAATACCGTCGAACACTTTAATGCTTAATGGAGAGGTATCCTGCTTATTGGGATTTTCTGGTCCCATCCACATTTCCCGGGGAATGTAGATACCAATCACACCTGTTTGTTTTGGTAAATCTCTTCTGCTTTTGCGTATATTGTGTTCATACTGATCAACCGCAGCAAGTACATACCACGGGACCTGTGTGGTGATGGCGATCTTTTCATACAGTGCCATTCGCTGTTTTAATTCATCGGGCTGTTTGTTTGCCCCTTGTGCATGGACTGATGCGGGAATCATTGAAAGAGCGATGATGATCGCTAAAACCACTTTCACAAACGTCCATCTCCTTTCTTCGAACATACCTTCTACCGTTTAGTGTGGTTTGATCACGTTATTTCATAAGAAGAAAATGTTAGTAATTTTCTTCTGTTATTTTAGGAGTCTTTTGGGTATTTTTGCAGCTCATTCCCTTGTTGTTCAATCTGTACTATGTTAAAGTGTCTAAAGAAAAGGCCTTAGGCCGAAGATTCATTTTTTTGCGGCAACAGCTGCATCCATCGTATATAGCAGGAAGATGATTGTATATGCACCTTTAACGAATTCATATGGAGATGATGGAATTGGCAAAGAAGGAAGAGCACGTAAGAAAACCGGACTGGCTTAAAATTAAGCTGAATACGAATGAAAACTATACCGGTTTGAAAAAAATGATGCGGGAAAACAACCTGCATACCGTTTGTGAGGAAGCGAAATGTCCGAATATTCACGAATGCTGGGCAGTAAGAAGAACCGCTACATTTATGATCCTCGGATCTGTTTGTACGCGCGCATGCCGTTTCTGTGCGGTGAAAACCGGACTTCCTACTGAGTTAGACTTGCAAGAGCCAGAACGCGTGGCAGATTCAGTGGCTTTGATGAATTTAAAGCACGCTGTTATAACAGCGGTTGCAAGGGATGACCAAAAAGATGGCGGAGCAGGCGTATTTGCTGAAACTGTTCGTGCCATTAGAAGAAAAAGTCCATTCACAACAATTGAAGTTCTCCCTTCAGACATGGGTGGCAATTATGATAATTTGAAAACGTTAATGGATACACGCCCTGATATTTTAAATCACAATATTGAAACAGTACGCAGATTAACACCAAGAGTTCGTGCACGGGCTACATACGATCGTTCATTGGAATTCTTGCGTCGTGCAAAAGAAATGCAGCCTGACATTCCAACGAAATCAAGCATTATGATTGGACTTGGTGAAACGAAGGAAGAAATCATTGAAGTCATGGATGATCTTCTTGCCAATAACGTTGACATCATGGCAATTGGTCAGTATTTACAACCTTCGAAAAAGCATTTGAAAGTGCAAAAATACTACCATCCAGATGAGTTTGCAGAGCTGAAGGAAATTGCCATGTCAAAAGGCTTTAGCCACTGTGAAGCTGGACCGCTTGTCCGTTCTTCTTATCATGCAGACGAACAAGTAAACGAAGCGTCTAAGAAGCGTCAGGCGCAAGCATAACAAAGAAAACGCCAGAGCTCTCTGGCGTTTTTTCTCGTATTAATTTTGGCCGTAAGGTGCGTTTCGTCTCATGGTCCGATCGGAATTCGTCATGCCATTGGCATCTTCTTTCGTTGAAATATCTCCGCCTTGAGGAGAGTATTTCATTTGTTGAATCGTTTTCGTTAAAATTTGATCAAAATCACGTGAATTGGTTTGAAGACGTGAAAAATTGGCAATGGATTGAAAGTGCTCTGGGTTATCAGAGACGTACACATGATAATAACGAGGGAGAACAGAAACCGCTGTTTTTTTCACTTGATCGGCTGATTCATCTCGGTTTTTGTTGCCTGTTCGATACACAATGAGGGCATCCTCGTCTGTGACAAGTGTTGCTGCATCCTTTATATTTGGCAGCTGAATGGCTAAACTTGTAATCACGTGGGCAAGATGCTCACGATTTAAAGCAGGGGTTCTTTCCTTCTGATCGGTTACTTGCTGGCGCTGATAACGAACATAGCCTGCTCGATTCGTATCTGCTTCTGGCATGTTGGAATTATTTCCTTCATGACGATCAGACAGGCGAATTGTCTTGCTGGAAGAATCTTCATCCACTTGCCGGTTCATGCCTGATTGAAAGCCGCACCCGCCTAAAAGCATGCATAGGAGAATAGTGGCTGTCAGTTGTTTCATCATAAATGTGACCTCCTTTTTTCTTTAGCTTCGGCTAAATCGGAAAAAACATGCTTTAGCAATTGATGGAGTTGTTCCAATGAATTATCATTAAAGGTGGATCGTTTAAAAAGAGGTGAGAAGATGATCGTCATTCAGAATGCTACCTTTGATCTTGTCAGAGAAATCAAAGACGGCTTTGATGAGGAAGCGTTTAAAGCAAGGTACTCAGATATTTTAAATAAGTATGATTATATTGTGGGGGATTGGGGCTATAACCAGCTTAGGCTGAAGGGGTTCTTTGATGACCAAAACCAAAAGGCCACATTCGATACAAAAATCAGTACACTCGATGAATACATTTATGAATACTGTAATTTTGGCTGTGCCTATTTTGTCTTAAAGCGGATTAGAAAATAACGCAAAGGGGGCGTCATGATGTATTTCGTAGACAGAAAGAAGATTGAAGAGACATTACGTTTTTTTGAGGAGCAATATGATTTGATGCGCAGCCATCAAACATGGTCAAGTCCTTTAGAAAAAAAAGCGCTGGAACGAATTGTTCATTTGCTCGTCGAATGTATTCTTGATACAGGAAATGATATGATTGACGGCTTTATCATGCGGGACCCAGGAAGCTATGACGACATCATGGATATTCTTGTGGACGAAAAAGTTGTACCAACAGAAGAAGGCACTCACCTGAAAAAACTGGTCTCGTGCCGTAAAACACTTGTTCAGCAATACCAAGAAGTGGTTCATCACGATTTGTTGCAGGTCATCAGTGAGGTAGAACAGGCGCTGCAAGTCTTCCCGAATCGAATTCGCACTTACTTGGAGCAGGAGCTTGGACCAGTATCAGCGTTTAAATAAACCATTGGAGTTGTAAGCAGCATGAAATACAAAGGCTATTTAATTGATTTAGACGGGACGATGTATAAAGGAACAGAAAAGATCGAAGAGGCGGGGCAATTTGTTCACAAGTTAAATGAGTTGAACATCCCTTATTTGTTTGTCACGAATAACTCTTCACGCACACCGAAGCAAGTAGCAGAGAAACTGGTTTCATTCGATATTCCAGCAACGGAAGAACAAGTCTTTACAACAAGTATGGCGACGGCAAACTATATCGCAGAACAAAAGAAAGATGCCTCGGTGTATGTGATCGGAGAAGAAGGAATTCAGCAGGCCATCGAAGAAAAAGGCTTGTCGTTTGGTCAAGAAGACGCTGATTTCGTTGTCGTTGGAATAGACCGCGGTATTACATATGAAAAACTAGCGGTAGGAGCCATTGCGATCCGTCAAGGCGCACAATTTGTTTCAACAAATGGAGATATTGCCATTCCGACAGAAAGAGGGCTGTTACCTGGAAATGGATCGTTAACATCTGTGCTGACGGTTACGACAACAGTGGAGCCAACATTTATCGGGAAGCCAGAGTCTATCATTATGGAACAGGCCATGCGGGTGCTCGGGACAGATGTGTCAGAGACGCTCATGGTGGGCGATAACTATGATACCGATATTATGGCAGGGATGAATGCAGGGATGGATACACTGCTTGTCCATACAGGCGTCACGACAAAAGAGCTGCTTCAGAAATATGACAAACAGCCAACCTATGTCATTGATTCATTATCTGAGTGGATTGAACGATTATCTTAATGAAAAGAGGACAAGCGTCAGACGCACGTCCTCTTTTGTGTTTTATTCTGCATTTCTCGCACTATGTGCAAGTCTGCTTGATGCTGCCGCAGCAATAGCACCGACAATGTCATCTAAAAAGGTGTGGCATTCGCCTGAGGATTTATCGTTGAGTTTTCCAAGAATCCCTGGTTTTTCTTTGTCGATATATCCGTAATTCGTAAAGCCGATGGAGCCATAAATATTAACGATGGCAAAGGATAAAATTTCATCCACACCATATAAACTTTCATCTGTTTCAAGAATGGATTGCAGCGGTTCTGTCAGCTTTTTTTGCTCAGCGAGAACATCTAGTTCAACGCCTGTTAAGATGGCATTTTGGACTTCACGTTTTGCGATGACACGTTCCACATTGTGGATGCACTCTGTCATGTCTAAGCCAGGATGATATTTTTCCTGTAAAAAGAAGACAAGGTCTGCTATATCTTGAATGGTTACGCCTCGTTCTTGTAAACGGCGTCTTGCTGTTTTTTCTACTTCGTTCATCTCATGATGATGCGGCATGTTCCTCACCCAATCCTCGTAATTTGTCCACAACGTGTGAAAAAGCTTCGGATAGTAAATAGTATTCATAAATCCCTCAACCTGCGACTACGATATGATAAGAGACTGATTTTATGAACGCAGGTGAAATCATGAAAGAAACCATTTATCACACATTTGGTATTGATGTGCGTCAATTTATGCCATATGGCAGTTATCAGAGCTTTCAAACGGCGGAAGCTCTCTTCATCATTGTTCCCGTGTCTCATTTGCGAGAAGAAGAACTCACAGAGCTTTATCATATCAGTCAGTATTTACTGAATGACGGTGACCCATACGTTGCCGTGTTTGAATTAACAAACGAAGAGAAACCGACTTTTACCCATGGAAAAGAACTGTACGCTCTATTGAAGGCAGCACCGCGGGTTACAAGCCGCTCATTTCAGCACGCATCAGAGCTGGCGGCCTTTCATGTCAGGGGGAGAGGGTTTCCTTATGAGGTGTCTGAAACAAAACGTGTCGGAGCTTGGAAGGAATTATGGGCAAAACGGTTAGACCAGCTGGAAGGCTTTTGGATGCAGCAAATGCATCAAAAACCACTTGAACGATTTGAAAAGAAATTTATTGAATCCTTTCCGTATTATCTCGGATTAACGGAAAATGCCATTCAATATTTAGTGGATACAGAGCTTGATGATGAACCAAAAGAATGTGATTCAGGAACTGTTTGTCATCAGCGCTTTTCACGTATGACCTGGCCACATGAGCAGCCGCTTCGTTTACCTGTAGATTGGGTATTTGATCATCCAACAAGGGACATCGCAGAATATTTAAGAGAAACCTTTGTCCAGCATAAGGAGGATTTAATTGAAGAGGGATTTTCCTTTTTGCAGCAATATGAGCAGGTTACGCCTCTTTCATCATTTTCAAAGCGACTTTTATACAGCCGTCTTCTGTTTCCGCTTCATTATTTTGAAATTGTCGAAGGTTATTATATGTCAGGAGAAAATGAAAAATCTTATTATGAAGAACGATTAGATTACGTTTTAAATGATGCGAACCGCTACGAATATTTTCTCAAGGTGTTTCAAGAATTGAGTGCTATGCGCAGCGGTGGGCATCTCATTCCTCCTGTTGGATGGATTCATCAATCCGCTGATTTGAAGTTTCAGTGAACAGACGAAACGTCTCTTTTCTCTTGAGGCGTTTTTCGTTATGCTTAAAGAAATCTACCAAAGGAGTGTTCTTCTTGACGAAACCTTATGTCTATATCACAAGAAAGCTTGATGAAACAACACTTACACCATTAAAAGAAGTCGCTCATATTGATATGTGGACGAGCGAGGATGAGCCGTGTCCAAGAGAAGAGTTAGAAAAACAAGCGGCTCAAGCAGATGGGCTGCTCACGATGCTGTCAGATCAAGTAGATGAGGCACTTTTATCAAATGCTCCAAATCTAAAAGTGGTCGCGAATCTCGCGGTCGGCTATGACAATATTGATCTAAAGGCAGCTAAAAAGCACGGGATCACGGTATGTCATACACCGGACGTCTTAACAGAATCGACGGCTGATTTAGCCTTTGCGCTTTTGATGGCGTCAGCAAGACGAATTGTCGAAGCGAGTGATTGGATTAAGGATGGGAACTGGACAGGCTGGGGACCGCTTCTTCTAGCCGGTGCTGATGTGCATCATAAAACGTTAGGGATTGTCGGAATGGGCAGTATTGGAACCGCACTGGCCAAGCGGGCAAAAGGTTTTGATATGAATGTTCTTTATCATAATCGTTCAAGAAAGCCAGAAGCAGAAGCGCAGCTAGGTGTGACCTATGCCGCATTTGATGAGCTGCTTACGCAGTCTGATTTCATCGTTTGTTTGACACCTTTAACGCCTGAAACGAAAGAAATGTTTAATAAGAAAGCATTTGAGCAGATGAAGAACACGGCTTACTTCATCAACGTTTCCAGAGGGCAGACGGTAGACGAAGATGCTTTATATGATGCTGTCACGACAGGAAAAATTGCAGGAGCAGGTCTGGATGTATTTAGCAAGGAGCCAGTCAGCCCAGATCACCCGTTAACGACATTACCAAATGTGACAGTGCTTCCTCATATCGGAAGTGCAAGTGTTGAAACGAGAAAAAACATGATGCATTTATGTGCTGAAAATATTGCGCTTGTCCTGCAAGATCAGCAAGCCAAAACGCCAGTTCAGGCGTAATCTCAAGCTTCCCGGCTTCGGGAGCTTTTCTCACAAAAATATTTTGAAAATATAGAATCTTGATATAAATAGCTGTTAAGCGGTTTCATTCTCATATTCTCTTATTTTATTACCTTGTCAAAATGAGGATACCCCTTTATAATGTGTGTACATTGAATGTCTGTGTTAGGTTAACAAATGTCTTTTTAGAGAGGACATTTACGGAGAAAGGTGGAATTTCAGGTGAAGGCAATTCGAGTTGGACTACTAGGATTAGGAACAGTGGGGAGCGGTGTCGTTAAGATTATTCAAGATCATCAGGATAAATTAATGCACCAGATCGGCTGTCCGGTATTAATACAAAAAGTGCTTGTGAGCAATCCCGATAAAAAAAGAGATGTGGATGTGGCAAGAGAGGTCTTCACAACTGAAGTATACGATGTGATTCGAGATCCAGAGATCGACGTCATTATTGAAGTGATGGGCGGCATTGAAGAGACAAAACAATATTTAATAGATGCACTAAATGAGAAGAAGCATGTCATTACAGCCAATAAGGATTTAATGGCGCTATACGGCACAGAGCTTTTACATGTAGCAAAAGAAAACGGCTGTGACCTTTACTATGAAGCGAGTGTCGCAGGTGGGATTCCGATTTTGCGTACACTAGAGGAAGGTTTAGCCTCTGACCGCATCACAAAAATGATGGGAATCGTGAACGGGACAACGAACTTTATTTTAACAAAAATGAATGTCGATAAAAGTGCGTATGAAGATGTATTAAAAGAAGCACAGGATCTTGGCTTTGCAGAAGCAGATCCGACGGCGGACGTAGAAGGGCTAGATGCGGCAAGAAAGATGGCCATCCTGGCAAGACTCGGCTTTTCCATGAATGTAGACTTAGAGGATGTGAAAGTGAAAGGCATCTCTGACATCTCGGACGAGGACATTAATTTCAGTAAACGTTTTGGCTATACAATGAAGCTGATTGGAATTGCCCAAAGAGACGGAGAGAAAGTGGAGGTCAGCGTACAGCCAACTTTACTTCCTGATCATCACCCGTTATCTTCCGTCAACAATGAATTTAATGCTGTCTATGTTTACGGAAGTGCTGTCGGAGAAACGATGTTTTACGGACCTGGAGCAGGCAGTCTGCCAACGGCAACAGCTGTAGTCTCAGATTTAGTCGCTGTTATGAAAAACATGCGTCTTGGTGTGAATGGCAGTGGATTTATTGCACCGCAATTTGAGAAGAAAATCAAATCATCATCCGAAGTATTTGCTCAGCAATTTTTAAGAATACATGTGAGAGATCAAGTCGGAGCTTTCTCCCGCATTACATCGATTTTTTCTGAAAGAGGCATCAGCTTTGAAAAGATCCTTCAGCTTCCTGTCAAAGGGCATGATGAGCTTGCTGAAATTGTGATTATTACACATCAGACATCAGAAGAAGATTTCTCAAATATCCTGCAAACATTAAACGATCTCGACGTGGTGGTTCAAGTGAAGAGCACGTACCGAGTAGAAGGGAACGGTTTAAGCTGATGAAGTGGAATGGACTCATTGAAGAATTTCAAGAATTTTTACCAGTAAACGAACACACACCTAAACTAACATTAAATGAAGGAAACACACCGCTGATTCATCTCGCAAAGCTATCTGAAAAGCTTGGGATTGAACTTCATGTGAAAACAGAAGGCGTCAACCCTACAGGTTCTTTTAAGGATCGCGGGATGGTCATGGCCGTCGCAAAGGCAAAAGAAGAAGGCAATGATACGATCATGTGTGCATCGACAGGGAATACGTCTGCAGCAGCAGCAGCTTATGCGGCGCGCGCTGATATGAAATGTATTGTCATCATTCCAGATGGAAAAATTGCCTTCGGTAAGCTGGCGCAGGCTGTCATGTACGGAGCAGAGATCATTGCCATTGACGGCAACTTTGATGATGCGCTGAAAATTGTCCGCAGCATCTGTGAAAAAGCACCGATTGCACTTGTTAACTCCGTCAATCCATACCGAATTGAAGGACAAAAAACAGCGGCATTTGAAATCTGTGAGCAGCTAGGCTCCGCACCGGACGTACTGGCGATTCCTGTTGGAAATGCGGGGAATATTACAGCGTACTGGAAAGGCTTCAAAGAATATCATGAGAAAAAAGGCACGGGACTGCCAGTCATGCGTGGTTTTGAAGCAGAAGGAGCTGCAGCCATCGTTAGAAATGAAGTCATTGAGCAGCCAGAAACAGTCGCAACAGCCATTCGCATCGGAAACCCTGCAAGCTGGAAGCAAGCTGTAGCAGCGGCAGATGAATCAAACGGGAAAATTGATGAAGTGACAGATGAAGAAATTCTTCATGCCTATCAATTGATCGCACGTGAAGAAGGTGTGTTTGCAGAGCCAGGCTCTTGTGCATCAATTGCAGGTGTACTCAAACAAGTGAAATCTGGAGAAATTAAGCCAGGCAGTAAAGTCGTCGCTGTACTGACAGGAAACGGATTAAAAGATCCGAATACGGCGATTGATATTTCACACATCAAACCGGTCACGCTGGATGCAGATGAAGATCAAATTCTGGAACATTTAGAAAAGGCCGCACGCGTATGAGTAACGCCTCCATGCTTTTTTCAATCACAGTACCGGGAAGCACTGCCAACTTAGGACCAGGCTTTGACTCAGTCGGAATGGCGCTCAGCCGCTATTTAAAGCTATCGGTCTATGACCATGATAGCTGGCTGTTTGAAGCAGAAACAGATGTCGTGTCTGGTATTCCATCAGGCACCGATAACCTGATCTACCAAACAGCTAAAAAGGTCGCAGATGACTTTGGAAAAACACTCCCGCCTGTTCATGTCAAAGTGTGGAGTGATATTCCATTAGCAAGGGGGCTGGGCAGCAGCGCTGCTGCCATTGTCGCCGCTATTGAGCTCGCCAATCAGTTGCTTGAATTAAAGATGACCGATGATCAGAAGCTCTTTTTTGCAAGTGAGGTAGAAGGTCATCCAGATAATGCGGGTGCCTCTTTATTCGGTGGTTTACTCATCGGTCTTCATGAAGAAGACAAGACACATGCCGTTAAAGTGCAGCATGTGGATGTAGATGTCGTCGTCGTGATTCCTTTTTATGAAGTGCTCACAAAGGATGCCCGTGATGTCCTGCCAGAGGATTTTTCCTATAAACAGGCAGTGAGTGCGAGTGCAGTGAGTAACGTCCTTGTCGCCGCCTTAATGACGCAGAACTGGCCGCTTGTAGGGGAAATGATGAATAAAGATTTATTTCATCAGCCATACCGCACGATGCTTGTCCCAGAGCTGTCCAAGGTGGAGCACGTTGCTTCATTAAAAGGCGCGTATGGAACGGCATTAAGCGGTGCTGGGCCGACTATTTTGACCTTAGTGGAAAAAGGGAAGGGAGAAGCGCTGAAAAAGCAGCTTGCTCAAAATTTCCCGCATTGTGAAGTGGATGTACTGACGGTGCCGGTAGAAGGTGTTGTCGTCGAGCATCATTCTGTGAATCAAGTAAAGAACGTGCTGTGAAGACGCACGTTCTTTTTTTTATCCTTGTTTTTCATAACAAAAGCAGGGATTATTATTTAGAGAAGCGAACTATTTTTGATACATAAAAGGAGGAGATCAATTGATGAAGAAATTGATAACAGCAGAGGATTTAACACAAATCGTGTCTGTTTCTCATCCAGTTTATTCACCAGATGGAAAAAAGGCTGTTTTTACAAAAGTAACGGTGAATGAAAAAAAGGATGATTACAATATTCATTTATGGGTTCGAGATGAAGAGACAGGGGAGCTGTCTCGATGGACATTTGATGATGGAAAGCATCATCAACCAACATGGTCAAAAGACGGAAAGCAGCTTGCGTTTATTTTGCAGAAGCCAAAGGAAGTCCCCCAGCTCGCACTCATTCAGAGCGATGGCGGCGGAATTCGTACCTTAACGAATATTCCTTACGGCGTCTCTCATCCTGTATTTTCACCGGATGGAGCGTTCATTTATGCAGCGGTCTCATTAAAACAGGATGAATCTGTTCATGATGAAAAAAAGGAAGAGTGCGATGACTTTGCTCCGGCCGTATATGATGATTTGACTTATAAAGCAGATGGCAGAGGCTTTTTAGACGGGCGTCTGACGCAAATTGTAAAAATCGATGTCCGTTCCGGCGAGGTAGAGATGGTTACGAGTGAGTCTCATCATCATGTGAATCATGTCATCTCTCCTTGCGGGAAGTGGCTTGCGTATATTCAATCAAATCCTCAGACGTTTTACATAAGTGATATCTGTCTCCTTTCCTTAGAGGACGGTACATCCAAGAAAATCACCCAATCAACAGGCGCTTACACGACTGTATCATTTTCTCCAAATGGAGAAAGCCTTTTGTACATTGGACACGAACGTGAATTTGAAAATGCGACCTTCCTGTCATTGTGGCTGCATGATCTGAAGGAGAAAAAGACCGTTCAATTGTCAGAAATGCTCGATATGTATGTAGGAAACTGTATGGCAGGGGATAGTGTTATGGGTGAGGCCAATCAGCTTCCACAATGGACAAAGGATAGTCAGGGGTTTTATGCGCTTGTTTCTGATCAAGGGAGTACCGGAATTTATTATTTCTCTATTGAAGGCTTAGCCTATCCCGTTCGTTTAGAGGCAGAACATGTGACGAATTTCAGTCTTCATCCAGACGAATCAAAAATACTGATCAGCCGTCTTTCACCTGTCTCGCCTAGTGAGCTGTATGAGCTGACTTTAGGGGAATCCTCACTCAAGCAAATCACGTTTGAGCATGATGACTTTCTAAAGGAACATGTCATATCCGAACCTGAACCAATTTCTTTCCAGTCAAAAGAAGGAGACGTTGTACATGGCTGGTTGATGAAGCCTGCTCAGATGGAAGAGGGGAAGACATATCCACTAATCTTAGAAATTCATGGAGGGCCGCATGCGATGTACGGTCATACGTATTTTCATGAATTTCAAATGCTCGCCGCTGAAGGGTATGCGATTGTGTACATCAATCCTCATGGCAGTCATGGGTACGGACAGATGTTTACGGACCGTGTAAGAGGCAGCTATGGTGACGTTGATTATGAGGATGTCATGCTGGCTGTTGATCATGTGCTCGAAGCTTATGACTTCCTTGATGAAACAAGGCTTGGCGTAACAGGCGGCAGCTATGGCGGTTTTATGACCAACTGGATTGTCGGACAGACAGACCGTTTCCGTGCAGCTGTTACACAGCGTTCCATTTCGAACTGGATTAGCTTTTATGGCATCAGTGATATCGGTTATTTCTTTACAAAATGGCAGATTGATGGGGATATTTATGACTCTGTTGATAAGCTATGGGATCGTTCGCCGCTAAAGTATGTAAAACAGGTGAATACACCGCTTCTCATCCTGCACAGTGATGAAGACTACCGCTGTCCAGTCGATCAAGGAGAACAGCTTTTTGTGGCATTAAAGGAGCTTGGAAAAGACACGAGATTAGTCAAATTCCCGAAGGCTTCTCATGATTTATCGAGAAGCGGCCACCCTGGGCAGCGTATTCAAAGACTGACCTTTATTCAAGAATGGTTTAGAGAGAAGTTATCCTAATTAAAAAACGGCCCTGATTGGGTCGTTTCAGCGTGTAGACAAACCCTCGCATTCGGTGTCAGTCCTGCGTTCCGGTGCTCACGAATGTCAAATTCGCTCCGCGCCAGTACTCGTCCTTCCTAGACTGCAAAGGTTTTCTATCACACTGAAAACAAGACAAAGGGCTAAAATTAGCCCTTTGTCAACAATTAAAAAACGGCCCAGTAAGGGCCGTTTTCATGTCATATATGAATTAGAAAACCTGTTCAACTTCTACAACGCCAGGTACTTCTTCTAATAATGCGCGCTCAATACCGGCTTTCAATGTAATGGTTGAACTTGGGCAGCTGCCGCATGCACCAAGAAGGCGTAATTTCACAATGCCATCTTCAATGTCTACAAGCTCACAGTCTCCACCATCACGTAATAGAAATGGACGAAGTTTGTCCAGTACTTCCTGTACTTGGTCTTTCATTTCGACTTCAGTCATTAGATATAATCGCTCCTTTCACAACATATCACCATTATATTCATCTGGACGATAAAAATCTATTGATTGGTTTCAAAGTTTCCTTCTCATTATAGCACAATCTCATCTTGAAACAAAAAGTGATTTTGACTTTTTTCATACAGAAAATTCAGCTAAAATAAAGAAAGAATGGGGGGCTTGTCAAATGAACAAAACCGTTGACCTTTATGTATATGGAAGAGATGTCCTGTGCGCTAGTTGCGTGAATCTGCCTTCTTCAAAAGATACATTTGAGTGGCTAGATGCAGCATTAAAACGAAAATATCCAAATCAGCCGTTTCGCATCACATATATCGATATTGAGCACCCGCCTGAAAACGAACGCCAAAAAGAATTATCTGAACGAATTCTTGATGATGAATTCTTTTATCCGCTTGTCCTTGTTGAGGATCAAATTGTAGGAGAGGGCAATCCGAAATTAAAAGATATTTATCAAGAAATGGAGAAATACGGGTACGAAGAGAGCAGTGAATGAGCTGTTCTTTTTTTAGAAAAATAAATCGAACAAACGTTCCTTTTTAGGTTGATTTAGAACGTTTGTTCGTATATAATGAGATGAAAGGAGCGTGAGCATCATGAATTATTTACTAAAACAATCTCTTCATCAACAAATACCGATTGATATGATTTATATGAAGAAAAATGGAGAGTGCTCGAAACGAAAAATCATTGTACATCGTCAAACTGAACAGTTCATACAAGCGTATTGTTTATCGAAGAAGACGATCAGAACGTTTCGTAAAGACTGCATCCTTGCGCTTGCTCCTATCAAAGTGAACCATCCATCGGCACATGCCGTTTCATAATAAAAGCTCCTTCATTAGAAGGAGCTTTGAGAAAAAATTCACATCATTTTATCCATTGTGGTGCTTGTACATCCAAAGAAGTCCAGATTTTAAGAGTCTTGGAACACGACCAACAAGCGGGCGATCCGCTACTAAGCCAAAGCCGGCTTTTTTCCCTAAAGAGCCGAGTACGCCTTTTAACTTAAACTGCGGGTAAGCCTCAGGAAGCGGCTCGTTCTTCCAGCGTTTCTGTAGAGATTGCACAATTTGCTCTGCCTGTGCCTCGGCAAGCTGTGCACTTGGTGCGTGCGGCAAGCTTGCGCAGTCACCTACGACATAGACATGCTCATCTCCAGGGAGATTGTGATGAGGAGTTAAGACGACACGGCCTTGGGCGTCTTTTTCAACATCCATATCTCGCACGACTTTACTTGGCTGAATTCCTGCTGTCCACACGATGACATCTGCTTCAATGGCATCGTCATGGTTGTACACAACTCCTTCTTCAACCTTCGTAATATTGGCGCAATTAATGATCTTTACATCATTTTCTTCAAACCATTTTTGTACATATAAACTTAATCTTTTTGGGAAACTGGAAAGAATCAGTTCTCCGCGGTCAAAAAGAATGATGTTTAAATCAGAACGGCTTTCACGCAGTTCACTGGCCAGCTCTACCCCGCTAAGTCCAGCACCGACGATACCAACCGTTGCACCCGCACTCAAATTGTTTAATTTGTTATACGTATGTCTTGACTGATCAATGGTTTGAATGCTGTATGTATGTTCTTTCGCACCAGGGACATTGTGATACTTGTCCTCACAGCCGAGTCCGATTACCGTATCATCATATGGAATCGGTTCACGGTCGCTAAATAAGATCTGTTTGTTTTCAATATCAATTTTTTCTACTTCCCCGTATTGAATATCCAGCTTCGGATGCTCTGGAAAAGATACTCGAATGTGATGATCAGAGATCGTTCCAGCAGCAAGTGCATAATATTCTGTTTTTAAACAGTGGTAAGGATTTCGATCAATTAATGTGATAGTAACATCATCAGGTAATTGATTTGGTAATAAGCGGTGGAGAACCCGCATATTACCGTAACCTCCGCCGATCAAGACTAAATTTTTCATGACGATTCTCCTTTTCCCCCTAGACATTGAAAAACACTTATACTAAAAAACTTTAAGTTAAAATACCAAATAAAATTATATCGAATTTACTGTGAAACCACAATAATTGTTTCAAAATAACCTACATATTCATTACTTAGTCCTAAATAGTAAAACATTTTACGGGGAATAGGCGTAACGATTTATTGAAGCTCATGTTTTGACTAATAGAAGGAATTTCGGTAGGATAGTAAGGCAAATGTGAGGTGAAGCACAGTGTTTCCACTGATCGAATTTTGTGTAAGTAATCTTGCACAAGGGTCTCAAGAAGCAAAAGAGAAACTTGAAAAAGACCCAAACTTAGATGTAATGGAATACGGCTGTTTAAGCTACTGCGGCAAATGTATGGACTCCCCATTTGCCCTTGTGAATGGAGAATTTGTTTCTGGAGAAAATGCAGAGCAGCTAGTTGAACGTATTTATGCTTTTATAGAGGAAAACGACATGTTTTAAATGCACCACATGGGTCATGAGGTGCATTTTTTTCATATATTCATTTTCCATTTTTCGGGAGAAAATGTAGAAAGCGTATCCAATATGTTATGCTAATAAAATATCATCAAAATGAAGCATCACACGAGAGAAAAAGAGACATATGCATAATAAAAGCCCTTTGCCATGGCAGCAAAGAGCTTCTATGTATGAAAAACGGGGGATGATAAGATTGTCTCCTGAATCGACTCCTTTTATACTATAAAGAAACAACATTTTTGGAGGACGCTCATGACATCATTTCAATTCACGAAAATGCACGGACTAGGAAACAATTATATATACGTCAATCAGATGAAGGAACAGCTTCCAGAAGAGCAGCTGTCAGAGATAGCGATCCGCGTTTCTTCTGTTTATACAGGTGTCGGTTCAGACGGAATGATCCTCATTTGCCCATCAGATGTTGCGCCTGTGAAGATGCGCATTTTCAACAATGATGGATCAGAGGGGAAAAACTGCGGTAACGGTCTGCGTTGCGTTGCTAAATATGTATATGAGCATCAAATCTTAACAGACACAACGTTTAAGATTGAGACATTGTCAGGACTTGTTGAAGCTACCGTTCATGTGCAGGATGGTCACGTTCAGTTAGTGACAGTAGATATGGGTAAACCTCGTTTTGAAAAAGAAGCGATGCCAATGCTTGGTGAACCGGCCAGTACAACGATCAATGAACCGCTTGATTTTGGCACGACGACCTTAAATGGAACAGCTGTTTCAATGGGGAATCCCCATATCGTATTCTATTTAGAAGACATTGAACAGGCGCCGCTTGATTCACTTGGGCCAATTATTGAAAAGCATGACATGTTTCCAGAAGGCGTCAATGTAGAATTTGTGGAACGTGTCAGTGAAACGGAACTGCATTTTCGCGTGTGGGAAAGAGGATCAGGGATTACGCAAGCGTGCGGAACAGGAGCATGTGCTGCGGCTGTATCAACGATTGTCAATGGACATGCGAAAAAAGAAACGGATATGACCGTTCATCTAGCTGGCGGAGACCTCATCATTCGCTGGAAAGACAATGACCATGTGCTGATGACAGGACCTGCTGAAACAATTTGTGACGGCACATTCTATCTCTAAACCATTTATTTGAGAAAAGGCAACATCACGTTTATAATTGAAAAGAAACATCCAGTCAAAAGGAGGGATGATCGTGAGTACACCAGTAACGATTACAGAAGCTGCTGCATTGCAGATTAAAGATATGATGAAAGAACATGAAGAAGAAAATGCGTTCCTACGAGTGGGCGTAAAAGGCGGCGGCTGCAGCGGTCTTTCATACGGAATGGGCTTTGACCATGAAGTTTCTGAGAAAGACACGCAGTTCGAACAGCAGGGCATCAAGGTCCTTGTCGACTCCGAAAGCCTTGACATCATGAACGGAACCATCATTGATTTCAAACAATCACTAATGGGCGGCGGTTTCACGATTGACAATCCGAACGCGATCGCATCATGCGGATGCGGTTCTTCGTTCAGAACAGCTACCAATACCGGTACGCCGGAAGAGTGTTAATATCTGACCATGGATAAAGATAAGCCTTCTTGTTTGTTTGCTTTATGAACAAGAAGGCTTTTTTTGTTTTATTAAGAAAGACAAATATAAAAGAGATGCTCGGTCAGCATCTCTTATTCCATTACTTCTTCTATTTTCAATAGTTCTTTATCCAAGACATCCACCAACTCTTCAGTGCTAAACAAATAAATCACCACTTCTTTATTGCCATCTTCCACATGGACTTCAACCTCAATTTTTATCTTGGCTCGTTCTCCAAGATACATCACTTCAAAGGTGCCCATTCTTTTTGTTTCATTGTTTTTATTCATTTTTTGAACGTTGGTGAGTATCTGTTTGATTTCTTGATCACTCAAACCAGAATCCAAAACCGAAGTGGATACACGCTTTAAAAAAGGTTCTAGCTGATCAACATCCATATTCAATCCTGCAGCGAACTGAGCATAATGTTTGTTAAAGTCTTTTGCAAACACTTCAACTGAACCGCCAATCATCAGTAACAAGCTTAAACTAATCATGAAACGCTTTATCATCTTTCCACCTATCCTTCATGACGATCTTCTCCTTCTTATATCGGTTGAACCAATCAAACCTTCATTGATTCCATTCCTTCTTAAACAATTTGTAAATCGCTCAATTTTGTTACAGCTTGTCCTCACAACTGGCTATTTCCTCTCGAAAAGAGTATCATGAGAACCAAACATAAACTGTCATCAGAAAAGAGGTTGCTGAGGTTTGAGTGAACAAATCAATTGCAGGAACTGTCATGAACTGATTCCGTATCGTTCAAAAACATGTCCATCTTGCGGGATAGACAAGCCGCTTCCGAAAAAGGAACGTGTGAAGGATCGGGTGATTTTGGTTGTGGCAGGAATTGTTGTGGTGTTACTTGCTGCAATGGTACTTGGAATGGCGAATGCCTATATTGGGATTTTTAAATAAACAAAAAAGGAGTTCCGCAGATGGAACTCCTTTTTTTGATCCGTTCTTATTTATTTTCAAATAAGCTTGTGGAATGAAGCGGCTGTACACGAGCTTTCGGGTCCATGTAAGCTTTGGCGTTGTTCACAGCAGTTGGTGCTTCACCAAATCCGCTTGCAATTAATTTGACTTTTCCTTCATACGTACAGATGTCTCCTGCCGCATAGAAACCTTCGATGTTTGTTTCCATTGTGGATTTGACCACGATAGAGTTCTTTTCGATTTCAAGGCCCCATTGTTTGATTGGTCCAAGGGAGGAAACAAAACCGAAGTTGACGATCACGTCGTCCACATCTAGTACTTGCTTTTTATCGCCTTTCACTTCTTCAAGCACAATTTGTTCAATGCGGTCTTCCCCAATGAGCTCAGTTGGCACAAATGGTGTCAGCACATTGACTTTCGAGTTGTGCAAGTTTTCTACACTGTGCTCATGTGCACGGAATTTATCACGACGGTGAATAATCGATACTTCTTTTGCGATTGGCTCGAGCATCAGTGCCCAGTCAACCGCAGAGTCTCCGCCGCCAAGAACAGCAACACGTCTGCCAGCGAATTGGTTCAAGTCATTGATGAAGTAATGCAGGTTGCTTCCTTCAAATGATTCTGCTGTATCTAGCTCAAGCTTTCTCGGTTGGAATGCACCGTTACCAGCTGTAATGATGATCGTTTTCGAATAATGAACCTCTTGATTCGTAACGAGTTTAAAAATACCATCTGCTTGTTTTTCAACCGTTTCCACAGCTTGCTCTAAGCAAATGGTTTGATCAAATTTATCCATTTGTTCCTTTAAATTATCAACTAATTCTTGTGCGCGGATTTTTGGGAAACCAGCCACATCATAAATGTATTTTTCAGGGTAAAGAGCGGATAGTTGACCGCCGAGCTGAGGAAGGCTTTCAATGATTTTCACACTTGCCTGTCTCATGCCTCCGTAAAACGCAGTAAACAATCCGACTGGGCCGCCCCCGATAACGGTAATGTCATATACCTTAGAATCTTCTTGCATTCCTTAATCCTCCCAAATGAAAATTGTTATCACTATATCATATCATACCACATATCGTCGTTTGACTTGTTTTGAAAAACTTGTCGTTTTTTGATGCCGATGCTGTGAAAAGGGGAAAAAAGAGAGAAAGACCGTTTATCCTAAGGATTTTCAGTTTAAAGCCTTGAAAAAAGGAGCAGAACTCGCTATTATTGTTAAGGGAACTAAATATTAATTTTTTATGAATTTTTGTCGGATACGGTCAAATGCTTTCGTTTTTTGTAGGTGAAAGTTCAGATTTTCACATACTTATTTTTTTGTTTAAATTTCATAAAATGCCGCAAAGCGGTTGAGAATAACGATATGTAATTCTTTATCCGTTTTACAGCAAATTTAAAAAAGGTGGATGTGATTCCAGTGAATAAACCGAAAATCGTTGTATTAGGTGCAGGTTATGGCGGATTAATGACTGTAACAAGATTAACAAAACAGCTTGGCACAAATGATGCGGACATTACTCTTGTGAACAAGCATAATTATCATTACGAAACAACATGGTTACATGAAGCAAGTGCAGGTACTCTTCATCATGACCGTTGTCGTTATCAAATCAAAGATGTGATTAACAGTTCCCGTGTCAACTTTGTACAAGCAACAGTTGAAAGCATTAATAAGGAAGAGAAGAAAGTTGTGACATCAGATGGCGAACTTTCTTATGACTACCTTGTTGTTGCGCTTGGTGCTGTTCCTGAAACATTTGGTATTGCAGGACTGAAAGAATATGCATTCTCAATCTCTAACATCAACTCTGCTCGTCAGCTTCGTGAGCACATTGAACTTCAATTTGCGACATATAATACGGAAGCTGAAAAGCGTCCAGAGCGTCTGACAATCGTTGTCGGCGGTGCAGGCTTCACAGGTATTGAGTTCCTTGGTGAGCTTGGAAACCGTGTACCTGAGCTTTGCAAAGAGTATGATATTGATCAAAAAGACGTGCGTATTATCTGTGTAGAAGCTGCACCAACAGCTCTTCCAGGATTTGATCCTGAATTGATCGACTATGCGATGAACTACCTTCAAGGTAAGGGTGTTGAGTTCAAAATCGGTACAGCGATCAAAGAATGTACGCCTGAAGGCATCATTGTTGGAAAAGACGATGATACAGAAGAAATCAAAGCAGAAACAGTTGTATGGGCTGCTGGTGTACGTGGTAACCCAATCGTTGAAGAAGCTGGATTTGAAAACATGCGCGGCCGCGTAAAAGTGTCTCCAGATCTTCGTGTACCAGAAAATGAAGATGTATTCATCATCGGTGACTGCTCATTAATCATCAATGAAGAAATTAATCGTCCATACCCACCTACTGCACAAATTGCGATGCAGCAAGGTGAAACAGTAGCGAAAAACCTTGCAGCACTAGTAAAAGGTGGCACGCTTGAAAGCTTTAAGCCAGACATCAAAGGAACAGTTGCTTCTCTTGGTGAACACGACGCTGTAGGTGTTGCGTTTGGTAAAAAACTTCAAGGAACAAAAGCTTCTGCAATGAAAAAAATCATCGACAACCGTTCATTATTCATGGTTGGCGGACCAGGACTTGTTCTGAAAAAAGGAAAATTCAAGTTCTTCTAAACCGATATAGACAAAAACGTGTATCCCTGTGGTACACGTTTTTTAATGTTTTACGGAATATTTTCTCACTTGGTACTGGACAGAAAAATATGTTATGATGAATTATCAGAAAATTTAGATTAAGGAGTGAGCAATATGAATGCACAAACGAAAGAAAAAAAGTCAACTTGTCAGTATTGTTCAGGAAAAGGATATTTTCAGTTATTGCTCGGCGGATCAGAAACATGTGAGGAATGTAAAGGGACAGGAAAGAAGCATTAATCTTACGGCTTTTTCCATTGATTGACTTCATCTCTATTTCCAAGTTAAACTAATGATGGGATATTTGGGGGTGGAGATGAAGTGATCAGTTTACCAGTCGTTATCATTTCAGTTATTTTATTTTTCGTGTTATTCTTCGGCATTGGCTTTTTGCTGAATATGCTGCTGAGAATGTCATGGATTATGGCAATTTTATATCCAATTGTATGCCTTTTCATTATCAATAATCAAAAGATGATCGCTTATGTAAGAGAACCAGGTATTGCTTTTTCCGGGATAGGAGACCGCATCGTTTCTCTTGCTGCGGCAGATATCATTATTTTATTAAGTGGTCTAATTGGTGCCATTGCCTCAGGTTTTGTCATCAATGCTCTTCGTAAAAGAGGCTATCAAATGTTTTAACTCACTTGTCTACACGCAAGTGGGTTTTTTTGTTTCTCCTTTGCATAGTTTCCATTTTGTTTGGAAACAAATAGATGGGTAGAGGAGTGACAAATAGAAATGAAAACATGGATGAAACGATTGTTCATGACAGTTCTGTTTATGCTTGCCATGATGACAAGCTTTACGGGCATATCTGGCGTAGAACCAAGTGATTTAGCTGCATGGGTGAAAGAGACCGATGCCGGTAAGCACGTATCTTCTTTTTTAAAGCATCCAAAAAGGCAGACGATGGTGGTGAAAAGTGACGATTTGCGTGCTGTTTCTCTCGAAGAAGCATTTAATTGGAACGATTATCCGAAGCAAAAGGTTGTCGCCACAGGTTATACAGCAGGTGTAGAATCAACAGGTAAGACGAAAGAACATCATGCATATGGCATTACATATTCAGGCGTCAAAGTAAAACGTGATTTATATTCAACCGTGGCAGCGGACCCATCTGTCTTTCCGATAGGAACTGTCCTGTTTATCCCCAATTATGGCTATGGTGTAGTCGCAGATACTGGGAAAGCGATTAAAGGTCATAAGCTTGATTTATATTATGAAACGGTTGATGATGTGTATAGAGAATGGGGTAAAAAAGTGCTGGACGTTTATGTGATTAAAAAGGGTGAAGGAACGCTGACAGAAAAAGACTTAAATCAGTTGAATGAAGCAGAATCGATGCAAGTGTTCCGGCAGCAGTTTCAAGCCAATAAAGAATAAAAAAGCTTTGGATCTCAAAAGGTCCAAAGCTTTTTCGTTTCTACATGAAGTAATAATCTAAGATGAGTGTGAGCAAAATTCCTGTTAAGCCGCCGAAGAAGACTTCAATCGGCTTATGCCCAAGAAGCTCTTTCAATTTCTTTTGCTTCTCTTTTTCTTCCGCACTTGGGAAGTTCTTTGCCTCGGCAACAAACCGGTTAAAATCTGTGACCAGTTTGTTCAGGACAGTTGCCTGTTCTCCTGCCTGTCTGCGAACACCTGTCGCATCAAACATCGTAATAATGGCAAAGATGGCGGAAATGGCAAAAATAGATGTTCCTAGCCCGTGCTCTAAAGCAACTGCTGTTGAGAGTGCTGTTACTGCTGCGGAGTGTGAACTTGGCATTCCGCCTGTGCTTGTAATGAGCGACCAATCTAGTCGTCTAGAAATGATAAATTGAATCGGTACTTTTACAAATTGTGCAAAAAAGATGGCTGCAAGGCTAGCAAGCAGCGGAAAATTCGTCAGTACGCTCATGAACAAGAAACATCCTCTCTTTAAGAAAAAATAACGTGCGAAATGATAAAGTATTTACCCTAGTAAGATAAAAAAATGATGGCAGTAAGAACTGTTGCCAAGTCCATGTTCATTATAACATTAAAGAAAGTAGATGTGGAACGAGGAGACCATGGACAGGCTGCTATTGATCGCTGCCGCTTTTTCATGATGCCCTTCCGCGTGCCAAAATATAAATGTTCTTCAAGGGAAGACAGGCTGGCAATGATCGTATCAGCACATAAATTTTGATATAATAGAAGTTCCAATGTGAAATATGGAGTTCATTGAAGGAGCGTGTGATAAATATGTTTTTCTCGACAAATGAGTTGCAACATAAAGATACACTGGCCATCGGACTTTTTCAAAAGAGCCAATTATCAGGAAAAGCAAAAGAAATGGATGAGTTACATGGAGGAAGAATCACTGAATTATTAAAAGAAGGCGATATTTCGTCTAAGCGAAATCAGCTTTCGAAATTTTTCCCATCCCCTGAAACCGGCATTAAACGCATTTATTTTGTCGGGCTTGGGAAGGAGTCAGATTACACGTTTGAAGAGGCAAAGGAAGTGTTTGCACATTTATTTAAAAAGCTTCATCAAGATAAAAAGCAAGCAGTTTCGGTTTTGCTTGATACATTCACAGGAAAGGATCTGCCTGTTCAAGATGCAGCCCATGCCCTTTCTGAAAGCTGCCTTTTAGCTACATATGAATTACAAGATTTTAAACATAAAACGAATGAACCGGATCGCTTTATCGAATTTGTTTATGCAACAACGGATCATGATGCTGCCGAAATTCAGGCAAGTTTGAAAGTGGGCGAAGTCTACGGACAATCGGTCAATTCGGCTCGTACACTTGTGAATATGCCGCCGAACATGCTCACGTCCTCTGATCTTGCATCCTATGCGGCAGAGCTTGCTTATAAATATGAATTCGAGATTGAAATTTTAGATAAAGAACAAATGGAAGAGCTCGGAATGGGCGGTATTCTAGCCGTTAATAGAGGCTCAACAGAACCACCGAAGCTGATTGTATTGAAATATCAAGGCAAGGAAGAATGGACAGACGTCATCGGCCTTGTCGGTAAAGGTATTACGTATGATACAGGTGGGTATTCCTTAAAGCCAAGAGCAAGTATGGTGGGGATGAAAACTGATATGGGCGGCTCAGCCTCTGTTTTAGGCGCAATGGAAATCATCGGTGAACTTCGTCCAGAGCAGAATGTCATTGCGGTCATCGCCTCAACAGATAATATGGTCTCAGCAGATGCGATGAAGCCAGATGACGTCATTGTCTCACTAAGCGGCAAAACAATCGAAGTGCTTAACACGGATGCAGAAGGCCGTCTTGTTTTAGCAGATGGTGTGACCTATGCGAAGCAGCATGGTGCCTCTGTGCTTGTGGATGTTGCGACATTAACAGGCGGTGTCATTGTGGCACTTGGGAATGAGACAACAGGCGTGATGACCAATAACGATGAACTGTATGCCCAGTTTAAAGAGGCATCAGAAGAATGCGGGGAAATGATTTGGCAGCTGCCGATCACCGAAAAAGATAAAAAACGAGTAAGAAACAGCAAAATGGCTGATCTGAATAACTCACCAGGCCGTGATGGCCATGCGATCATGGCAGGTGCATTTATCGGAGAATTCGCTGAAGACACCCCTTGGGTGCACTTAGATATTGCAGGAACAGCCACGACAGAAAAGCCTTCATGCTTTGGGCCAACAGGAGCAACAGGTGTGATGGTCAGATCATTAGCAACATTTGTGGAACGATTTGAACCGAAGAAATAAAGACAGAAGCTCTGCCAGTTGGCAGAGCTTTTTATGTAGGACATACACCATTTGACGAAGTAAATTTTCTATGGTAACATACGTTGGTACTTTAATTATCTACTACATTAGTAAACTAAAGGATTTCGGAGGTTTCACCATGAATGCAGTTGTTTTAGCGGTTGTTTTAATGTTGATATTAAGCTTGCTGCGGGTCAATGTCGTGATTGCGTTGGCACTTGGAGCTTTAGCGGGCGGCCTTGCAGGTGGATTAGGTCTAGGGGGAACAGTTCAAGCGTTCACTGACGGTCTTGGCGGAAATGCGACAGTGGCGATTAGTTACGCACTATTAGGTGCATTCGCAGCCGCACTGACGAAAACGGGTCTTCCTGATGCCATGGTCGAAGGAGCTGTGAAGCTTCTTGGAAAAGAAGGCGATTCTAGAAGAAAAACATTATCAAAAGTGCTCATTATTCTGGTTATTTTGATCGTATCTTGTTTTTCTCAAAACGTTGTTCCTGTTCATATTGCCTTTATTCCGGTCTTAATCCCGCCATTATTAAAGGTGTTTAACGAGCTTCAAATTGACCGCAGACTGCTAGCATGTGTGATGACTTTCGGACTTACTGCACCATATATTTTACTTCCGGTCGGTTTTGGACAGATTTTTCACGGAATGCTTCGTGACAACATGAAAGATGCAGGTTTAACAGTGAATTTAGCAGACATTCCGTATGCGATGCTGATTCCTGTAGGCGGCATGGTTGTTGGCTTGATCGTTTCACTTTTTGTCTATCGTAAGCCAAAAACATATGAGAATCGTGACATTACGGATGTAGAAAAATCAGCATATACAAAAAAGAGCTTATTCTTTGCTGGACTTGCGATCCTTGTATCACTTATTGTTCAGTTATATCTCTCTCAAAGCCTTGGCGTCGAAGGGATGATCTTCGGTGCGCTTGCAGGCTTGCTTGTCTTGTTTGTAACTGGAATGATGAAACGTGATGAAGCAGATGCGCTGATTACATCTGGCATGAACATGATGGCATTTATCGGATTTGTCATGCTTGTTGCAGCTGGATTTGCCAATGTTTTAACGAAAACAGGAGATATTGAATCTCTCGTCAAGGCGTCTTCTCAATTTATCGGAAACAGCCAAAGCTTAGCGGCTATTTTAATGCTACTGGTGGGTCTGCTAGTGACAATGGGCATTGGCTCATCATTTGCAACGATTCCGATTATTACGACGATCTTTGTCCCTCTTTGTTTACACTTAGGATTCAGCCCGATGGCGACTATTGCGATTATTGGTTCAGCTGCGGCGGTAGGAGATGCAGGTTCACCTGCAAGCGACAGTACACTCGGACCAACATCTGGACTGAATATGGATGGACAGCATCACCATATTTGGGGTACATGTGTCCCAACATTCGCCTTTTATAATATCCCGCTCGTCTTGTTCGGCTGGCTTGCGGCAATTATGCTATAAATGAAAAAAGGTTCCTTACTCATAGAGTAAAGGAGCCTTTTCTGATATTAGGAAGCTGTTTGTTCTTTTCGAAAGGATGTGGCTTTTGAAACTGATCGATAAATTTTAGGTGCCAGCATCGCAAGGAGGATGGTCAGCGTGTAGTCTTTTACCATAAACCACATCATGAAGAACCATGTGGTTTGATAAGAGATTGGTGCGTTCAGCCATACATTTAATGCGATGTACGTATAAGTTGTCCCGATCACATACATCACGGTCGTTCCTGCAATGGCTGCAAATAAAAAGCGGCCAAAACCAGGGTTTTGTCTTTTTTCAAGAATGAATCCGGCAAGCCATGCAGCAGGAATGTATGATAACACAAAGCCACCGCTTTTTCCTAAAATAACGCCGAGACCCGCCGAGAACTGTGCGAATACAGGTGCACCAGCGATCCCAACAAGAGCATAGACAATCATGGCCAATGCGCCAAGTCGTCTGCCCAGCAAAAGACCAGCAAGCACACAAAAAAACGGCTGCATCGTAAGTGGGATTCCGCCGACCTGTAAAAATGGCACAATGGATGTGATATTGGCTCCGATAGCCATGAGTGCAGCAAACATCCCGACGAGCACAAAGTCAGCTGTTCTTGTCTTCTTTTGCATGATATTTCCCCCTGTCTTATCTGTACAAATAGATTAAGGGGAAGAGGTTCTTTTGTCAACTCATTTTTATTTTAGGTTAACAATAAAACCCGCCCCTGAAAAGGGCGGGCTACATATTAAGCTTCGGTCATGGAAGAGGTTTCAAGGGCTTTACTAACAGGCACATAATCATAGCCGAGATCACGAGCGACAGCTTCATAGGTGATATGTCCGTTCATCACATTGACGCCTTCAGCAATCGCCTTGTTTTCTTTGATCGCTTTTGCAGTGCCTTTATTTGCAATCTGCAGTGCGTATGGGACCGTGACATTTGTTAAAGCAACTGTCGATGTTCTCGGAACCGCTCCTGGCATATTGGCAACAGCATAATGTAAAATGCCGTGCTTTTCATAAGTAGGCTGATCATGTGTTGTGATATGATCGATTGTTTCCACAATCCCGCCTTGGTCAATGGCTACATCGACAATGACAGAACCAGGCTTCATTTGTTTCACCATTTCTTCTGTGACAAGGGTTGGAGCTTTAGCACCTGGGATGAGAACCGCACAAATGAGCAGGTCTGCCTCGCTCACTGAATCTGCAATGTTAACAGGATTAGACATTAACGTTTTCATTTGATGACCAAACTGATCGTCCAGCTGACGTAATCGTTCCGCATTTACATCAATAAGGGTGACATCTGCGCCAAGTCCGATCGCCATTTTCGCTGCATTTGTTCCAACGACACCGCCGCCAATAATGGTGACTTTCCCTCTCGATACTCCTGGCACGCCGGCGAGCAAAATGCCTTTTCCGCCTTTTGGCTTTTCTAAAAATTGAGCACCAATCTGAGCAGCCATTCTACCTGCTACTTCAGACATTGGCGTTAATAGAGGGAGTGATTTTCCGTCCGTTACCGTTTCATAAGCAATGGCTGTTACACCTTTTTGTTTTAATGCTTCAGCCAAGGAGGGCTCTGCTGCAAGGTGCAAGTACGTAAATAAGATCAGACCTTCTCTGAAATAAGCATATTCTTCAGGTAATGGTTCTTTTACCTTCATAATCATATCAGAAGATGCCCACACATCTTTCGCTTGATCAAGAATCTCTGCACCAACAGATACATAATCGTCATCAGTGAAACCGCTTCCAAAACCAGCGTTCGTTTCGATTAAAATCTGGTGTCCAGCTGAAAGCAATTGAGATGCTGCTCCTGGTGTTAATGCGACCCGGTTTTCATTGTTCTTAATCTCTTTCGGAATGCCGATGATCATATCAATTCCTCCTATGCTTATCTATTGATATTGTATGTCTAGTGTATCCTGAAAGTTTAGAAAATTCTTCGGTTGAATGAAAAAATTAAAAAACGCCTCTTTGTGAAATTTCACAAAGGGACGTTTTTTAGCTTCATATCAAGATAAATAGTCATTTTCTCATTCATGTTTTTTAAATCAATTTCTGCAATGTCCGTAATCCGCTTCAGTCTGTAATTCAGTGTGTTGATATGAATATTTAACTGCTTTGCGGCGATATTGGCGTTGCTGTCACAATCAATAAATCGTTCAAGGGTCTCGACGAGGTTGGAATGATGCCTGAGATCGTAATCCTCAAGCTTTGATAAAGAGTAACTGGAATAAGACGATCCCTTTCGTTTTTCAGCAAGCACATCTAAGTATTGATAAATACCCAGTTCAGAAAAGCTGTTTAATTGTTCTGTTTCCACAGGAAAGCGTTCTTTTGTTTTTAAGACGGCCAGTGCTTCTTTATAGGATGGCTGAATATGAGTAATGTGATCGTAAATTCCACCAATGGCCGCTTGAACGTCATGGAGCTGATACCGATCAGACAACTGCTTTAGCATGCCGCTTGTGAATTGTTTAATATCTTGAAGCGGATGTTCTGTTTTTGGCGAGACAAGAATAATGAATTCGTTAAAATCAACAGTCGTTAACAGCACCTGCACTTGCTGCGTTGTTTCAAGCAGATAGGAGAGCTTCTTTTCCGTATCTTCAGTGAGTTCATCACGAAGGCGAAAAATAATAATGGCATACGTGTCTGGACACCTCATCCCAAGTCTCAAGAAGAGATCAAGCATCTCATCCTTTTCATGAATATGTCCTGTGAGCATCTTCCAAAATAGCTCCTGATTGCGTTCTTCTGTTTTCGTTTTTCGAATTTGTAAATTGAGTAATTTGTTTTTCACGGCATGTGCTGCCATCTTGAGAAGGTCCATTTCTTCATCTGAAAAAGGCTGCGTGGATTCAATTGCCCAGATAAAGCCGAGCACCTCTTTGTCTTTCCATATGGAAATGGCAACCCTGCTGGATAGACCGACTTCTGCAATTTGAGGTACGCGAAGCGGTTCATCTGTTTTAAGGAGTGTAGGAATGATACCGTCTTTCCAAAGCCGATTAATGACTTTTTCCGGTACACGGCGGGAGATAATGGTTGAAGTTCTGGCGGGATCAGTGAAATCATTATGTGTGCTATAGGCTAATAATCGATGATGAGTATCTTCTATAGTAATAGGGCAATTGAGCACATCACTAATTTGGTCTGCCACATCCTCTAAACGATCAAGGCTATACTTAAATGGATCTGTCTTTTTTGTCATAAAAAACCCCTGCTTTTTCGAATATTTCACGTACTTACATTATGAAGAGAATCAGGTACGTAAATCAACAAAAAAATGCCATAATCATTAAAAAAACAAAAAGCTTGAGAAATGAGCACATTGGTCATGCGTTGATCACAAAAAGAAATAGTACAATAATAATGTAGTAAAAAATCAATAGGCGGAAAGATTCATGGAAGTGCACGCCCTTTTATTAAGAATATATGACCAAAAAACTGTTAAATACTAGATAAAGAGCGAAAAAACAGTAATTCTATAGACTCATTTTGTAAAATAAAAACAGATTTGTTTGACTGTGTATCATTTCTGTTTTTATAATAATAACGTCAAAAAATAAGTGGATTAGCCCATTATATGGCGGCTATGCACGGGAGGTAATGAGGAATATGTCAGGAATTATTCGCGTAACCCCAGAAGAACTAAGAGCGACCGCTAAGCAATATGGTGTTGAAAGTCAAGAAGTGTTAAACCAAGTTGATCGTCTAAATAGAATGATCTCTGACCTAAAAGGAATGTGGGAAGGTGCTTCTAGTGAAGCATTCGCTGATCAATACGAACAGCTTAAACCTTCATTCATCAAAATGTCTGATCTATTAACAGATGTCAGCAATCAGCTTGATCAAACTGCAAATACACTTGAAAGCACTGACCAAGACATCGCTAGCCAAATCCGCGGCTAATCAAAGGGATTTCCTTTCTAAGTGTGAAAAGCAGAAAAAGCGCCGAGTCTGTCAGTTGATGCCGGCGCTCTTTCTATTTTGTGAGGTGGAAATTTGTGTATATCGATATTACCATCGACTTAAAAAACTATGATGGCAGTGTGTTTGATTTGAGACTATCAAATTATTTACATATTAAACAAGTCATCCATATCGCCTGGCAGGCAAAACAAATCTCACTACCTAAACGAGATGGCGGATGGGTGCGTGTAGTCAATAAGAAAGCTGTGTTTTCAGGCGAATATAAGCTGTCAGACTGTGGAATCACCACAGGAGACAGGCTGGAAATACTATGAAAGGACTTTTGTAAATGGCAGATAAAAAGAGTTCCTATTTAGAAGAACAATTAGAAGCAGTCATGAAAAAAGAGGAAGGCACTTACACCTTCATTTTTCAAAGAGAGACAATTAAACTCTTAGACGGTTTAGAAGCGGCACCGATTAAAGACATCAATCCTTCATTTAAAAAAGAGATCCAATTAACCGAAGGTGAGGTCATCATTTCGATTCAACCGCCTCCTGCCTATCAGGAATTTCGTTTCATCCATGCAAAGGATGAAAAAAGCAAATGGATTTTTTCATACCAGCTTGTCGATGCAGTGTGCAAACACGACGTGAAGCGGCTGCATCCTATTGTTTCTCCTGAAAACATTGTTTTTCATCAAGGCTTAGCGCCTGCATTTTTGCATTACGGGGTCAAAGAAAGCATCCCGCCATATGAAACCGACCAACATCGTCTGTTAAAAGAGGTCAAAGCCGTCATTCTTCGAGTGGTGGACCATGAATATCAGTTTCAAGAATATTTGGCTTATCATGATACGTTGAAATTATCTGAGCTGGCAAAGGAAATAAGTGATACACAGTCACTGGAAGAATTGTCTGCTTTGATTCAACAAAAAATAGAAGCCATCGAAGCAAAAGAAAAGACGCTCTTAACCATTCCAAAAAAGAAATGGAAGATCGAACGATACATTGGACTTGGTCTCCTTGTTCTTTTGATTCCTGCATTGGTGTATACCGTTTACACGTTCTTTTTCGCCATGCCGAAACAAGAAGCGTATGTGGAAGCGAACAAGTATTATCTCAACAAACAGTACAGCCAAGTGGTGGATACGCTCGAAAAATACAAAGCCGATCAAATGCCAGTCTCTCTTCAATATGAACTGGCCATTTCGTATGTGCAAACGAATCAAGGGAATCTATTGCTTGACCAGCACAAAAAAGAAATCACGGATACGTACACATTGCAGACAGACCCGCAATACTTCCTGTTCTGGATTCATATTGGACAAGGCAATAGCAAGGAAGCTCTGGATATTGCAAGGGTGCTCGGGGACGACCGATACATATTCACAGCACTCGTCGCCTACCGCAATGAAATTCAAAATGACGACAGCCTATCTGCTGAAGAAAAACAAAAACAGCTAGATCCAATCATTAAGGAAATGGCGAAGTATGAAGAAAAAGAAACAACGGAGACGAGCACCAATGACTCCTCAGATGCAAGCCAAACAGATGAAACAGCTGAACAAAAAGAGCAGTCAAAAGCCGATCAGGAGAAAAAAGAGAAAGAATCTGATGCAAAAAAGAAAACCTCTCAGACGAAAAAAGATGAGAAAAAATAATTCTTTCGATACAACTGACAGTTGGTGCTGTCCGATGAGGAGGTGGAGCGTTTGAGTCTTCTATGGGTTTTTTATGAGGAAGATTATCAAACCGTCCGTTTAGATGAGCAGTTCAACCGAGAAGCTGTGATTGGACCTGAAATAGAGCATACAGTAACGATTCCTTCCCTTTCGTTTGATGAAGGATTGATTCGTTTATCTCCAGATGAAACGAATGACGGCTTTTCTCTTTATCAGGGCGAAAAAAAGAGAGGTCACTTACTTCCACATGAACCATGTCAGGTTGGTTCACTCACACTCATGTTGATGGATTCACATCATGATCAAATCATTTATTACCTAGGAAATAGAGTCGAAGTGACTATTTCAAGTGAAGAAATAGATGAAGCGGATGTGTGGAAAGAACAAGCCCATTCAATGTTTCAAGATGCCAAATCCTTCACGTTGGAAAAAATAGAAGGCACTTGGTATGTCATTCCCCAAGATGAGACGATCTATGTGAACGGGAAACAGCTGCACGGTCCACAGCAGCTTCTTGCTGGGGATGAGCTGTTTTGGAACTTTTTGACGCTGTCATTGAAAGATGATGATTTATTGCAAGTAACAGCATTTGAACCATTTCAAACACGTTTAGAAAAAACAAGGCCGCCGAGTACCGAAACGAAACAAAAATATCCTTTATATAGACGAACACCACGTTTGATTTACGATCTGCCAGATGACCGGGTGTCTTTCAGCTTTCCTTCACAGGAGAGTGAAAATAACGGCAGAGGACTTTGGCTCGTGGTTCTTCCGCCGCTTGTCATGCTGATTGTCATGGGGATCGTGGCCCTTGTTCAGCCGCGGGGTTTCTTTATTGTCGTGTCGATGGCGATGTTTATTATGACGTTAATTACTTCGTCCGTTCAATATTTTAAAGAAAAATCACAGCGCAAAAGACGAGAAGAGAAGCGGCAACGCGTTTACTCGCTTTACTTAGAAAATAAGCGGAAAGAGCTGCAAGAGCTGTATGACCGTCAACAATTTATTTTAACGTATCATTATCCGTCTTTTGAACAAATGAAATATTTGACGTCAGAAATCAGCGGGCGTATTTGGGAAAAGACGCTTGTCAGTGATGATTTTTTACAGCTGCGTCTCGGGACAGGTGCAGTTCCTTCAAGTTATGAATTATCGACGAGCGGCGGCGATATGGCCAATCGTGACATCGATGATTTAATGGAACAAACACAGCATATGCAAAACGTCTATCGCGAGGTAAAAGATGTACCGATTACGTTCGGTCTTGCGGACGGTCCAACCGGATTAATAGGAAAACCGGCAATTGTCAAAAATGAGCTTCACCAGCTTGTCGGCCAGCTTGCTTTCTCGCACAGCTATCATGATTTGAGATTTGTTTTTATCTTTAATGAACAGGAGTATGAGAACTGGGAATGGATGAAATGGCTGCCGCACTTCCAACTTCCTCATACATACGGGAAAGGGTTTATATATAACGAACAAACACGTGATCAGCTCTTGTCTTCTATTTATGAAATTTTGCGAGAGCGTGATCTGGAAGAGGAAAAAGAGAAAAAAATCTTTACGCCTCACTTTGTGTTTATCGTGACAAACCATGAACTCATTGCGGAACATGTGATTTTAGAATACCTAGAAGGCAGCCGGACGGATTTAGGCATCTCAATTATCTTTGCGGCAGAAACAAAGGAAAGCTTGGCTGAAAATATTTCAACGCTTGTTCGTTACATTAACGAAGAAGAAGGAGATATTCTCATTCAGCATAAGAAGGCCGTACGAATTCCATTTCAGCTGGATGCACATGAGCGAGCGGACAATGAGTTGTTTGCCAGAACCTTAAGAACATTAGATCATCAAGTCGGGATGACCAACTCAATTCCAGAAACGGTCTCCTTCCTTGACCTGTTTCATGCCAAACAGGTAGATGACATTGGCATTCGTGAAAAATGGCTGACATCTGAAACAGCAAAGTCATTATCTGTGCCTATCGGTTATAAAGGAAAAAACGATATTGTCGATCTGAACCTGCATGAAAAAGCACATGGCCCACATGGTCTGTTAGCGGGAACAACGGGATCAGGAAAAAGTGAGTTTTTACAGACGTATATTTTATCCTTGGCTGTACACTTTCACCCGCATGAAGTGGCGTTCCTGCTCATTGATTACAAAGGAGGCGGAATGGCGCAGCCGTTCCGAAATATTCCGCACTTACTTGGTACGATCACAAACATTGAAGGCAGTAAAAACTTTAGTGAAAGAGCGCTTGCCTCTATTAAAAGTGAACTGAAGAAAAGGCAGCGCTTGTTTGATCAGTATCATGTGAATCATATCAATGACTATACGAAACTCTATAAAGAGAAAAAGGCGGAACAGGCGATGCCTCATTTGTTCTTAATCTCTGATGAGTTTGCTGAATTAAAAAGTGAAGAGCCAGATTTTATTAGAGAGCTTGTCAGTGCCGCGCGGATTGGACGAAGTCTCGGTGTTCATCTCATTTTAGCGACACAAAAGCCTGGCGGGGTCATTGATGATCAAATTTGGAGTAACTCCCGCTTTAAAGTCGCATTAAAGGTACAAGATGCATCAGACAGTAAGGAAATTTTGAAAAATAGTGATGCAGCGTCGATTACCGTGACAGGTCGTGGATATTTACAAGTGGGGAACAATGAAATCTATGAATTATTCCAGTCGGCTTGGAGCGGTGCACCGTATATGGAAGATGGCTACGGATCAGAAGATGACATCGCCATTGTAACGGACACTGGACTGATCCCATTATCAGGGGTAAGTACAGAGCCGGCTGTGAAAAAAGAGACAGTGACGGAAATTTCCGCTGTTGTGGATGAAATTGAACGTATGCAGCAGGAGCTTGGAATTGAAAAGCTTCCGAGTCCATGGCTTCCACCGCTTGAAGAACGGATTCCAAAAACACGTTATGCATCAAGTGAAGAGCACGTCTTCCATTTCGCTCTTGTCGATGAGCCAGATCAGCAAAGCCAGCATCCACTTTCTTATCAAATGATGGAGGATGGAAATATTGGCATCTTCGGTTCATCCGGCTACGGCAAATCACTTGCTGCCACAACACTGCTTATGAGCTTCGCAGAAAGATATTCACCTGAAGAATGGCATGCATATATTTATGACTTCGGTAACGGCACCTTGCTACCGCTTGCAAAACTGCCGCATACGGCTGATTATTTCTTAATGGATCAAATGAGAAAGATTCAAAAGTCGATGAAGCGTCTTCGTGAAGAAGTTGAATATCGCAAGCGTTTATTTAGACAGCAGGAAATGAGTCATATCAAAATGTACAATGCGCTGAATGAGAAAAAGCTTCCATTCATATTTATCGTGATTGACAACTTTGACATTGTGAAAGACGAAATGCATGAACTCGAATCTGAATTTATTCAGTTAAGCCGTGATGGACAATCGTTAGGCATTTATTTCTTAATCACAGCGACTCGTGTCAACGCAGTCCGTCAATCGCTTATGAACAATTTGAAAACAAAGATTGTCCATTATTTAATGGATCAAGGAGAGGCATACTCCATTATTGGCAGACCGAAATTCAGCTTAGAGCCAGTTCCAGGCAGAGTCATTATCAACAAAGAAGAGCTTTACTTTGCCCAAATGTTCCTGCCAGTTGAAGGAGAGAATGATCTCGAATTGTTTGAGCATTTAAAACAAGAGATTCAGCTTCTAGATGCTCGCTTTGAATCAGCTGAAAAACCAAAACCTGTGCCGATGCTTCCTGATAAACTGACCATTTGGGAGCTAGAGAGTCGCTTAGAAGAACAAAAACAGCCGTATGACATTCCAGTCGGACTAGATGAGGAATCTGTTGCACCTGTTTACTTTGACTTGAAGAAGAATAAACACTGCCTCATCATCGGTCAAACGCAGCGAGGGAAAACAAATGTGACCAAACTAATGCTTGATCAGCTATTAGTAGCAAAACCTGAGAAGCTGGCCGTCTTTGATTCGATTGATCGGGGGCTCTCTCATTATGCAAAAGAAGAGAACATTGATTACCTTGAAACAAAGGATGATATCACAGAATGGGCAGAGGAAATAGATCGTTTATTCAAGGTGCGTGAAGAGATGTACGTCGAAGCTGTGCGCCGGGGAGAGACTGATCAGTTGTCGTTCTCTCAAATTGTGCTTGTGATTGATGGCATTACGCGTTTTCAGCAGACAATCGACCCGCGTCTTCAAGATCAATTGGCTGATTTCATGAAGTCATATGCACACTTAGGCTTCAGCCTGATCGCATCAGGAAATCATACCGAATTCAGTAAAGGCTATGATGCACTCACAAACGAAATCAAACAGGTTCGTCATGCCATGTTACTGATGAAAAAATCAGAGCAAAACATCATACCGCTTCCGTATGCAAGACAAGAACCAGAAATTCAGCCAGGATTTGGATATTTGGTTGAAAATGGGAAAGAGAAGAAAATCCAGGTTCCTTTATGTGCGGTAGAAAGGAAGAGTGTTCAATGACAGAGCAGCAAAAAAGCTCCATCAAAATCGTGTCGACCATGATACTGATTCTGGTCTTGCCGGTTCTATTTTTCCATCTCATTGGGGATGATCCGGCAAAACAGAAAAAGAATGCCACACGTAACATTGCCGTGGTCAATGAGGATATGGGGGCGAGCGAAAGTGAAAATACCGCTCGTTTCGGACAGGATGTGGTGGCGGCATTATCAGAACGTCCAGATTACACATGGACAGTCGTCAATCGAAGTGCGGCAGAAAATGGCCTGAAAAATAGAAAGTACGATGCAGTTCTCTATATTCCATCTGACTTCTCTAAAAATGTGCTGAGCTATGATAAGGATCATCCTGAGAAGGCATCTATCCAATTCTCGATCCAAGATCAGCTGAATGCAGTAAATAAAGAAAAAGTACAAAGAGAGCTAGAAAATGCTCAAAAGAAAATGAATGAACAAATGTCGACTTTATATTGGAGTTTTGTATCACAGGAAATCGGCAATGTCAGAGAAGAGTTTGAGCATATTGTTGGCAAAGAGGTCGAATTCCAAAACACGATGTACAACTTCTATAAGCCAAATTCAAACAAACTATCTGATGCCGTCCAGCAGCAGAAGAAACAAATAGAAGAACTAAAAAATGCGATGGCCGATTCACAAAAACAGTATAAAGACGGTTTAAGTACAACAGAAGAAGCGAAAAGCCAGCTGAAGGATTTCGTAAAAGTAGTCGATCAATATCAGCAGTATCAAGACAAACAAAAGGATCTCTTGATCAAAGCGCAATCGACAAGCAAAAAACAAATCCAGCAAGGACTCAAACAGCTTGCGGAGATTCAAAACCAAAATGCCCGCAGCTTTAGCGATCAAATGGGCGGACTCAAAACCGATATCAATGGGGTCCAAAGTCAGCTTAAAACAACGGACAGCGCAATTCAATCTGTTCAAAAGTCGAGGGAAGAAGCTATTCCTAAGCAATCGACGGGATTAAAGGAACTTGTGAAGGCGTCTCAGGAAGAACTGATTAGTAATTATGAAGCTCAATATCTTGCATATATAGGGGATAAAATTACTCTGTTGCAAGAGCAATTGAAAGCTTCAAGAAAGGCATTGCTTGAAGCAGAGAAACCGAAAGAGGATCCGAATGAGGATTCGAATAATCAAGATGAAGACCAAAAAGATTCGTCAGACGATTTGAAAATCGATCTTGAAGAAGAGACGAAGAAATTAACTGAAATCTCAACAGAAATAAATCAAGTGGCAGATGAGTTGTCAGGAAATGAAGAAACGACACCTACTCCAGAAAATCCAGACCAAACTGGGGAAACCAAATCAACGTCAGTTCAATCAAAAGAGCAACTAAAAGCACTGTCTCTAAAATTAGAAGAAGTGAAAAAGAATATCGAGGAGAAAACCAAAGCTCATAATGATCAATTACAAGGAAAAGTCGATCTTTTGAGTAAAGAACTAAAATCTTTAACAGATAAAATAGACAAACTAGAAGAAAAAATAATAAGAATAGAAACTAGTAACAATAAAAACATAAGTGATATAAAGAAATCCATTATCAAACAAGAATCTTCTATTACAAGAAAATTAGAACGAATAGAAACAACTCAATCTCCATTAAATCAATATACATCAAAAATGGATAAAATTGGTGGTTTCGATACAAATTCAGAAAATGCATCAGAATTATTAAAGTATTCAAATGAATTAGCACAGTATGAAGCATTACTTAACAGCTTCTATCCAAAGAAGGATCCTTCTTCTTTGGTCGACACAAAAGGAGATGAAATCCAGTCCATCCTTTCCATCAAAAAAGAAGAAACGGAAAACTGGGATACACTCAAAAATCAGATGCTGACGTCAAATGATGATGTGTCTACCTTTATTGATGAGATGCAAAAATTCTCAGATGGCTACGCAGAATACATTTCGACTCAGCAGGCAAGTATGGAACAGGAGTTAAATGCCATTTCTGAAAGTGCGGACACAGTAGCTGAACAAATGGCTGATCAAGGAGATGCGGTGTATACAGCAGACCTTGCGGGCAGTTCGATTGTTGTGAGTGCACAGGATTCAATTGGTCAGGAAGTGCTTCGTCTTTCTGAAAATATGAGCTCGTTAACCGACCGCCAAAAAGGGGTGGCCGATTATACGAATAATATTGAAGAAAGTGTCACAACCGTCCAAGAAAAAGCAGACACGTTGAACGAAAACTGGAGTAAGAATGTCAATTCTACGAAGCTTGTTCAACAAGATTTAAAGGGTATTTTAGGCAACACTTTAGACGATCAAGGCAACAGCAACTATGTGTATAACCATTTAGCTAATCCGCTGAAAATTAGCGGCGATGTGCCAGAAGAAAAAACGCAGACTGTACCGCCAGTAGTCATTTTGGTTATTGTGATGATCAGCAGTTTGTTGATTGGCTTTTTTAGCTCGTACTATGCGTCAGCGCCAATGCTGGTCAAAGGTGCACTCTTTGGTATTTTAAATCTGCTAGTCGGGCTCATGATCAGCCTGTTTGGACTCAACATTTACAAACTAGCTGATGACCAAGCCATTCAATGGTCGATCTTTACGATTTTGTTGCTAGTGGCATGCTCTGCCTTTATTCGCACAGCTTTCCTTTTCGGTTCAATTGCCGGATGGATGGCAGCAACGGTGCTTATTTTCTTCTTTGTTGCACCGTTAATTGATTTGGTCATGCCAAACTTCCATTTTACAAATCCAGTGACAGACGTGTATCTGTCCATCCAATATGGAAATGGAGACAACTTCGGTATGGGCATCACAGGGCTACTGATTTTAACGATATTGTTCATGGTCATTCCACTAGTGAAGAAGCTATGGAAAGACAAAACAGAGGAACGTGATGTCACTCATGAGGCTTAATCTATTCGTCAAAGGGATGGCACTTGGTGTCATATCCCTTTTTCTCCTCAGTCCTGCTGCTTTTGCTGCTACAGGTGAAGATACGGATACGAATGTCAAGCCGAATGAATATCAAGAAAAGAACCTCAATATTAATTCGAGTATATTGAGGGATCAAACGAAATACGAACAAAGCAAAACAACATCTAAAGTCAAAACGGACATTCACTTTGCTGACCCGCCTAAGACCTCTGGTGGTCAACTTTCGCCGCAGCTTTTTAGTGATCTGAAAGACAATCCGCCTAAAACGCCAGCTCGTATGATGAAAGAGATGGATATCTCTTTCAGCGATTCGGCTGTATCAACGCCTTCTGGCGATGATCATGAAAAGCAGAGATCGGCACTTCTGCCAATCATTTTTGGCATCTTGATCGCCTTTGGCATCATTGTCATGATCATTCTCATTCCAAAGGTGAATGTGAAGACGGAAAAGAAATAGCCTGCCTTATGAAAAGGGCAGGCTTTTCTTTATGCAGATTGCTTGATGTGATACCGATTCACTATTTAAAATAGTGTTATCAAGGGAGGAGATTGTCATTCGAATTTCAATCGTCACAGGCGGATCAAAAGGATTTGGTTTAGCACTTGTCAAACAGCTACTTTCACGCGGGGATAACGTGTATACCGCTGCAAGAAGTGAGTCGCCACTATCCCATCCACACCTCACGCATTCACAGGTCGATCTCACTGATGAGGAATCGGCTGCAAAGTGGCTTCAGGGCATCTTGTCCTCGCAAACTCTCGCAGACGCTGATGACGTCTTGCTTGTCAATAATGCAGGAATGGTGACTCCTATCAAGCGTGCAGGGCAAGGCGGAGAGGATACGCTTCATCAGCATTATACGCTGAACCTTGTCATCCCTGTTTTGCTCAGTCATGTGTTTGTGAGAGAGACACAATCTCTTGAAGGGAAGAAAATCATCGTGCATCTTTCTTCTGGAGCAGCTAAAAATCCGTACAAAGGATGGAGTGCCTATTGTAGCTCAAAAGCAGGGCTTGATATGTTTATGAGAACTTTACATGAGGAACAGCAGGACGAAGCATATCCTGTCACCACGTTTTCCTTTTCGCCCGGTACGATTGATACGGATATGCAGGGAGAGATTCGGAAATCCTCCAAACAGGACTTTGAACAAATTGAGCGGTTTCAGCAATTACATGAAACAGGTACGCTAAAGAGCCCAGATGAAGTGGCCGGTATTTTACTCGACCTTCTAGCAGATGACCCAGCTGGCGGTTGTGTATACGATGCCCGTGAGTATGGAAAAAAGCAGTCATAACGGCTGCTTTTTTCGTATTGTACAAGCAAAGACAGCTTATCGAGCATAAGCTAATCTTGAGACTCATCGGAAATATGACAGAACATTTGAGTTTCTTTTCAGAATATGTTAGGATGCTAAAAATATAGATAAGGAGGGGTTTCCATGAGAAAGGTTACATTAATGGATGTTTACACCCATCCAGTCGCTCAAAAATATTTAAATCGTTCAGGAAAAGCCCACGCCATTGCTTGTGCTTATCACGCATTCAAACTGGCGATGCAGGCGGGGATTAACCCGGATCTTGCTGTGAAAGCAGCACTCTTGCATGACATCGGCCACTATGAATGGTATACAGCAGGCGGAGAATGGGATTATGAGACATATAGACGGAATGATATTCATGCCATTAAAGGGGCAGAGCGGGCACATAAACTGCTCATACGGCTAGGCGAGGAACCAAAAGCAGCCAAAGAGATTGCCCTTGCGATTTTGCTTCACACAGATTCATATTTGCCAGAGGGTGACCTGCATAAGGACACACTCCAGCAAATTGTGAAGAAAGCAGATGAAATGGACGAAGAGCCTGGTGGACACCACCATTACAGACAAATAGATGAATCACTTGCGCTCAAAAAAATTGCTGATTTGGATGAGAAGGTGCAGCAGGCGCTTCAGCCCATGAAACGCTCTGTTTAATATGGAATATCTCCATGAATCGTTCCGTGCTGATCCACATACAATGTGCGAATCACAGTACGGTTAAATGCCGATGTCCCTGACGCAGTGAGACCTGTGTAATGAACCGTGACGGAATAAGCACCTTCTTTTTTCAATTGAACGGCTGATGAAGAGCTCGTTTTCAGTGGATGATCCTTCTCGGCATCTTTAAAATAAATGGTCTCTACAGTTTTGCTTAATCGTTTAATCAGCTTGCTTGAATGTGTCGATGCATCTCCTGATTTCGCTGCAGCGATTTTGATTTCTTCATTCAATGGTGAATCAAAGGATACAAGTAGCAAATAAGGATCCTTTTTTCCTGAATTTGATCGAATCGTCCATTTTCCTGGAACGGGTTTATTGATTTGCACATGGTGTGAATAGGCGCCTTCATATGGGAATGATGCTTCCGATGTCGTCAAATTGGTTAAGACATCGCCATTTGGCGCAACGATTTCCGGATTGGCTTCCTGTCTTTCATTTAACCACTGAATCGATAGGCCATTCGTTCCTTCCTCTACATAGAACGCTTCTGTTTTATCCTTTTCACTTTCTCCACCTTTCACATAAACGTTTGTATTTAGCTCCGAAGAGACTGGTTCTTGCTCTTGTTCGTCTTCACTTTCAGCGCTTGCGGTACTTGCACGCAGCTGTGCCTGAAATACGGGGAACATGCTTGTGCCGTTTTTGATCGAAAAGTGATCCCACTTTCCTGTTAAAATATTGTTTGCATATGTTAGCTTTGTGCTGCTGACCGTCACAGCGCCATCGTTTGCCCCAAAGCTTTTTAAATACATGCCGCCTAAATAAAGCACTCCGCCAAAGGTTCCCCATTCTGAACCAGAATAGGTCACATATTTATGAGGAAACGTCTCCAACCGGTCGGTTTCACTTCGAAAAGCTGCCATCATCCCGGTTTGCAGAGAATAGAGCGCGTCGCTCTTTTGTCCAAGGATTTGCGCAAGCCAGCTTCCGCCTTTGCTATAGGCTAAATCCGCAAGCGGCGTCCCATAATGTGGAGAGCCAAGTGTGATGACTTTCTCTACATATGGATGAGCGTTGTAATACACGAGTGCAGCCTGCGTATCCACTCCGCCTTTACTATGACCGATTATGATCAGTTTTCTGCCGAAAAATTCATAGATTTCTTTTAACTTTTCTGCTAATAGTTTCCCATTCTTTTTCATGTCCTGATCTGGATATAAATCTATGAACGCGCTTTCGTATCCATTCAGAACCGCTTGTTTTGCCATATCGTTTCGATCAGACCATGTGGAGGAAGAACTGTTTATGCCATGTACAAAAACAAGTGGGGGTTTTGACAGGTCTTTTTGTACCGGTTCTTCTCCTTTAAACCACTTCCCTGGTGTACCAGGTGCATCTCCAATTGTGCCTGCGTGCGCATAACTTGCAGAGGATAGTAAGAGCATGACAGCAACGATACAGATTAATTTTTTCAAGATCATTCACCTCTTCAAATAATTTAAGATGTTGGCAGCACCAATCTATTATACTTCTAAAAATTGTAAAAAAATACGGAATGTAAAAATACGGTAATAATGTTGTAGGTTTGCTGAGTGACACTCACATGGGTCATTGCATACGCTGTGGGTAAATACACAAGTAAAGGGGCAGGTAGCATGGCACAACAAGGAAGTCCACAGCTTGTTTCATTAGTTGATCCATATGTTTATCAAACATTGCAGAAAGTAGTCGGTATGAGATTGATTGTTCAAACAGTGAAAGATACAGTACGTGGAAAGTTGAAGGAAGTGATGCCGGATCATATTGTGATTGAGGCGGGGGCAAAATCAGTGTTTTATGTGCGGATCCAGCAAATCGTGTCGGTGATGCCTGATCACAGTGAAAGAGTGTAACAAGCAGACGCACAGGTGTCTGCTTTTTTCAATGCTTACAGAATGTATATCTGGAAAAAGTGCATGATATACCAATTGTTCTTTTTTTTTCAAAAAATATGGTTCTAAAACAAGAAGCAGTTGACAGAAGGTGGGTTGAATAGTAGTTTTTTAATAAGGTCAATACGTAACAGGAGGAGCATCTTTGTTAAAATCTAAAGTTCATTTTTGGACATTCCAAATATTACTGGTTTTACTAATTGTGTACGTATCAACAAAAGTTTCGTTTTTATTTCAGCCGATCATTTTATTTGCTTCAACGTTGTTTGTTCCTATTTTACTGGCAGGTATTCTCTTTTTCATCTTTAATCCGATTGTTCGATTTTTGTCGAAGAAGATACCTAGGACGCTCGCCATTCTGATTATTTATCTTCTATTCATCGGGCTTATCACGTTTATTGTCAATGCTGCTGGACCTGTCATTGTCACGCAGGTGGGTGGACTTGTCAAAAGCTTCCCGGGGTATGTCACGGACATGCAGAAATTTATCAACGACTTCTCGCATTCTAAAACATTTACGTGGATGATGAACCAAGATTATGTGTCTGTTTCAAAGTTTGAACAGTCGATCGTTTCGACATTAAAAGATTTACCGGAAAATATTGCTTCAAGTATGTCGGCGGTGTTTGGCGTGATTGCGAATATTGCCCTTGCTGTCATTACCGTTCCATTCATTTTATTTTACATGCTAAAAGACGGGCATAAGTTTCCGGACAAGCTCGTTCAATTTTTGCCAATGCCTTACCGTAAGGAAGGATTGAAGATTTTTAAAGAATTAAACGATACGCTTGCTGCTTACATACAAGGGCAAATCGTTGTTTGTTTATTTGTCGGAGTTGCTTGTTTTATCGGATACTTATTAATTGGTGTGAAATATGCGCTCATTCTCGGCATCATTATTGCGGTGACAAACGTCATTCCATATCTTGGGCCATATCTTGGTGCGGCACCAGCTGTGCTCATAGCTTTTCTTGATTCGCCTGGGAAAGCGGTTGTGACTGTTATTGTCATTCTTGTTGTTCAGCAGGTCGATGGAAACGTCATTTCTCCATTGATCATTGGAAAACGTCTCAACACACATCCGTTAACAATTATCTTGCTATTAATTGGGGCAGGAAGTTTTGGCGGAATCCTTGGCATGATTTTTGCCGTCCCTGTCTATGCGCTGCTGAAAGCCATCACACTCAATATTGTCAGATTGGTTCAGCTGCGTCAGCGCTCTCGAAAAGAACAGCATTTAAACGTTTAGGGCAGATGCACAACTTTTCCCTTTTTGCATAACATAACTCACATAAGCGAATAGGGAGGAGAAGGAAGATGCCTGCGATTGTTGGACCCATCCATATTGAGTCTTTAGGCGGAAACGGCTCGGCTACTTTTGGTGACGTTCTCGCCATTGCCCCTTTGGCTGTAGATCACTCGACCGGTGGAGCGGGAGCTTTTAATTCAGGTGATTATATGTCCCTGACAAGCGATCCGAATGCCACCATGCTTTGGGACTTTACACTGTTTGGCCAGCCTCAATCATTTAATGCATAAAAGACAGCTGATCATAGGACATATCAGCTGTCTTTTTTATGTTGGATAGACACGTATTGTTCCGCTAGGCATATGATGAGGGTAGTAAAGGTGGTGGAAAGATGCCAGCAATTGTTGGACCCATTCATATTGACCGTGTGATAGGAAACGGTTCTGCACATTTCGGCGATGTGTTTGCCATTTCGCCAAAAAGTGTGGATCATTCCGCTGGTGGTTCAGGCACCTATAATGCAGGAGATTTTGTTCAATTCTTCAACAATCCGAACGTCACATTTGTTTGGGATTCAAACCTGATCAGCCAGCAAAAGAGCTTTAACGCATAGCCAGCTTTGAAAGGGTCTCCTTTTCAGAAGCTGTCTTTTTTTATGGTACAATGGATAGAAGAAGGAAGAAGAAAAAGGGGGGTAAAACACATCAAATGAAAATAAGAAAAGCGCATCTGACAAGCGGGCAACCAACAACCTACAATGTATATTTACATGAAAATAAAAAAGAATATAAAACGCTTGTCGCTGTACCTGACATAGAATGGAGTATTTCTATTGCGTATGAAGACGAAAAAACGCAGCTTGAGCAAGTACTGGAACAATCTTTAAACAAAAGAGTAGAAATAGACGAAGCCCGTGAACTTGCACAAAAAATTGTGCACTGGGTCACAGAAATGTAAATTCAGAAACCAGGAGTGAACACAGCAATGAAAGAAGAATCCGTAGACTTTTATTTGCAGCAAGGGATATTTGGACATGCTGAAACAAAACCAGATGAACGAAGAATGTTTCTCGGCTCATTAAGAGAACGTGCTCTTCTCGCTCTGACAAAAGGGCAAGTATCGAGACATAAATCGTATCAAGAGGTAGAGCAAGTATTGAAGGCAAACCGAGAGGCCACTGTTCTTTTAAATGGTGAATTGTCATATGCTTCTTATTCTCCATATGTCAAAATGGCAAATGCCGCTGGTTGTTCTTTTAAAGTGGTCAACCATCACGAGTCACATTCACCTTTTGGGCTTGTGATAGAGGTGCCGCATGCGATCAATCAAGAACATATCTATATAGAAGATGAGCTTTTTCAAAAAGCTTTTTCTCGTGAATCTGTTGAATAGGTTTCCCTAGTGAAATGAATAAGCTATAATGATTCAAAAGAGCATATGGGAGAGATGCGGATGGGCAAAGCATTGATTTGTATTGATTATACAGTTGATTTTGTTGCAGACGATGGAAAACTGACGTGCGGAAAGCCTGGACAGGCGATTGAGTCGAAGATCACAGAGATCACTTCTTCATTTATTGATGAAGGACACTTTGTTGTTTTTGCCGTCGATCATCATGAAGAGCAAGATCCATATCATCCAGAGACAAAGTTATTTCCGCCCCATAATATTCGCGGGACAGAAGGAATTGAACTTTACGGAAAACTAAGTTCACTATTTCACACGTCAACACATTTAAATCATGTCTATTATATGGAAAAAACAAGATACTCTGCTTTTGCAGGCACTCAATTAGAAATGAAACTGCGCGAGCGTGGCATCACTGAACTTCACCTAGCCGGAGTGTGTACCGATATTTGTGTACTTCATACAGCTGTTGATGCGTACAATAAAGGCTTTGAACTTGTGATTCATGCGAATGCCGTAGCGAGTTTTAATGAAGCGGGGCACGAGTGGGCACTTTCTCACTTTGAGCATACGCTTGGTGCGAAAGTGGTTAAGTAAGGGAAGGAGAATGGAAGTTGGAGCATCGGTTTATTGACGACAGTTTATCACTACATACAGATCTTTATCAAATTAACATGGCAGAAACGTATTGGAGAGACGGCATTCATGAGAAGAAGGCAGTCTTCGAACTCTTCTTTAGAAAGCTTCCATTTGACAACGGCTTCGCTGTATTTGCTGGTTTAGAGAAAGCGATTGAATATTTATCGGACTTCTCCTTCACCGAGAGCGACCTTGCATATTTAAAAGATGAACTCGGTTATAAAAGCGATTTCATTGAATACTTAAGCGGATTGTCTTTTACAGGGACACTTCATTCAATGCGAGAAGGAGAAATTGTCTTTGCGAATGAACCTATTATGCGCATCGAGGCAACACTTGTTGAAGCGCAGCTAATTGAAACGGCACTGCTCAACATCGTGAACTTCCAGACGCTAATTGCAACAAAGGCGGCTCGTATTAAAGGAATCATTGAAGATGAGACAGCATTAGAATTCGGAACAAGACGTGCGCATGAAATGGATGCAGCCATGTGGGGAGCAAGAGCAGCACTGATCGGCGGATTTCAGGCAACAAGTAATGTCCGTGCAGGGAAACGCTTCAATATTCCCGTATCAGGCACACATGCCCATGCCCTTGTACAAGCATATCGCGACGAATATACTGCATTTAGAAAATATGCCGAAACACATACAGACTGTGTCTTTTTAGTGGATACATATGATACGGTCAGATCAGGCATTCCAAATGCGATTAAGGTAGCGAAAGAATTCGGTGATAAAATCAACTTTATTGGGGTCAGACTTGATAGTGGAGACCTTGCCTACTTGTCTAAAAAGGCGAGAACGATGCTGGATGAAGCTGGATTCCATGACGCCAAAGTCATTGCATCAAGCGATCTTGATGAACACACCATTATGAACTTAAAAGCACAAGGTGCAAAAATTGATGTATGGGGTGTTGGAACGAAACTGATTACCGCATTCGATCAGCCAGCTCTTGGTGCTGTATATAAGCTTGTATCGATTGAAGAAAACGGTCAGATGAATGACACGATCAAAATTTCTTCTAATCCAGAGAAAGTGACAACACCAGGCCGTAAACGAGTGTATCGCATTATCAATCAATTGAATCATCACTCTGAGGGAGACTACATTGCCCTTGAAGAAGAAGATGTTCAAAGTGAAGATAAGCTGAAAATGTTCCATCCAGTTCATACATTTATCAGCAAATTTGTGACAAATTTTGTGGCAAAGGACCTTCATGTCCCAATTTTTGAACAAGGGAAGCTGGTGTATGATAATCCAGATATCCAAACGATTCAAGCATATGTGCAGGACAGTCTCGGACTCTTCTGGGAGGAATACAAACGAATCAGCAAACCAGAAGAATACCCAGTCGATTTGAGTCAAAAATGCTGGGATAATAAGATGCAGTTTATCCATGATGTGAAAAATAAAATCAAAAAAGAGCTTTATGAAAGCTGATTACCCCGGGAAAGGAGATCATCAAGCCAGATGGTCTCTTTTTTTTCATGTTGGACGATTCAAAATGAACCTTATGGGCAATCATTTGGTATACTGAAAGCACATCTTGTTTGTCATTGCATAAAGGAGGAATGGAGCAGTTGAGGGTGTTTGTTGCAAGGCAGCCTATTTTTAACAGAAAAGAACAAGTCGTATCATACGAGCTGCTTTATAGAGATAGTGAAACCAATACATATAGCGCTGAAGATGGTGATCAAGCGACAACGGACCTCATTATCAATAGTTTTTTAAACATTGGCATCGAAACACTGACAGAAGGAAAACGATGCTACATCAATTTCACCGAAAGCTTGCTTTCGTCTGATCTGCTCACTTATTTTGATCCACATCAGCTTGTGATCGAAATATTAGAAAATGTACCGATTACCCCGGCACTTATTATGAGATGTAAGCAATTAAAAAAGTGGGGATACACGATTGCGCTCGATGATTTCTTTCTGAGCGGAACACATTTTCATGACAAGTTACTCGATGAACTCCTCTATTGCATTGATATTTTAAAAATTGATTTTCTGAAAACAACATGTGAAGAACGAAGAGACATTTTACATACATATAAAAAGTATCGACTTCGATTCCTTGCTGAAAAGGTAGAAACGCGAAAAGAATATGAAGAAGCGTTAGAAGCTGGCTTCCATTTGTTTCAAGGATATTTCTTTAGTGAGCCGCACGTCATTTCGGGACGAGCCTTATCGACTAGCTTCCACGCATACCATCAGCTATTGAATGAGCTGAGCAAGGAGCAGCCGAATATTCAGACCGTGACGCACTTTATAGAAAGTGATCTTTCCCTTTCATATCAATTATTAAAAATGCTGAATTCTGGCGGCATGAGACGTCTTTATCAAATCAAGAGCATTCGTCAGGCGATTATTCTGCTTGGGTTTAATGAAATACGGCGATGGATCTTTATCCTTTCATTTAAAGAACTGAATGTCCAAGCCAACTCAAGCCAAAAGGAAATCATCAAAATGTCGTTCATTCGTGCCAAAACGTGTGAACTCATTGCTAGTCGGACTGAACGAGAGCATCCCGCTTCTTATATGCTAACAGGTATGTTTTCACTCATTGATACGCTTGTCAGGGCGGACATTACTGAACTTGTGAAAGAACTGCCTCTTTCGGATGAAGTAGGTGAGGCACTGCTTGGCTATGAAAATGACTATTTCCTTGTGTTAGACGTTGCCAAACGTATTGAACGAAATGAATGGGATGATGAGATGTTAGGTGGAAGTCTCCCTAAGCAGGAAGCCTACGGCTGTTATATAGAAGCCATTGAATGGTGTCATAAAATGTTTGAATCTTAAGAAAAGCCGCTCACACTAGAGCGGCTTCTTTCTTTGTTATCCCCACTGTAAAAGTAGAAAAAGCCTGCTGGAAGAGAGGGATAAGTAGATGCGGATGCCTTCTGGACTAAAGCGGATATCGATATTGCTTTTCACCCCAATCTGCTTCAGCATTCGAATCACACTTGCGGTGTCAGCACGTTCAGCAGCTTCCATGATTCGCTGTCCAAACGAAAGCGAACCGGAAATCTGCTGTGTAATGAGGGATGCATCAGCCACGAGACGGGTTGATTCCTTTGCAGCCTTTTGAAACGCATGAGCATCTACTGGAGGAAAAGTCATGGGTGTTCGCGGGTATGCGTTCCCTATTGCGGGAACCTGCAAAGGCGGATAAGGAACATAGTAAAACACATGGTCACCTCTTCTCTCATTGAAGTGAATTTGGACGGATATCTGTTCTAAATGTATGAAGAAAATCCGAATAAAGAATCAAAATGATCTTTCTACCTTTGCATATTCATCATAAAAATAGGTACTTTTGCGGTCAATTTCGGTGAATGTCGCCAAAAAATTGCGGTGTCTACAGTAGAGCCTGTCGTCTGACCTATAACATGAAAAACCGAGGAAACAGAGGGGATCGTACGTTCTGCATCATGAGAATTGTGACGAATGATGCCTGTTCATGTCGCAAAAATGACGTATTTCCTTTGAAATTGAGATAAAAGTATCATTTGAAAAGTCTGAAAATGATGAAAAAAGACCTATTGAATTTTGCGGTATCACGCACACATTTTGTGCATACTTTTCGGTGAAAAAATACTCAATAGCATTTACACTGTTAGTAACAGATCAAATACTTATGACCCAATCAACATACACAAATACATTGATCTTCCAAAAAAGGAGAGTGGAATCGATGGAAAAGTATGAAATCGAAGAACTTAAACAACTATTATGGAAACTTGAAAACGAAATTAGAGAAACAACGGCTTCTCTTCATAACATTAACAAAAGCATTGATCAATACGACAAATATGAATATGTGAAAATTTCTTAAAGACTTGATAACCATCAAGTCTTTTTTTTATCCAAATACATACAAAAAAAGGATATATTATTATATAATTGTTAAATAGTGATGTCAGTGGACATTTGCTTATTTCTTTTTAGTAAAATAAGAGGCGAGAGGGTGAGGATCAAGATCGAGTATGCTAAACTATCTAGAGAATACAAAAATCAAGCAGAAAATGTCTGATTTTATTCAACATGCAGTCAGGCAAAATGATTTACAAAAGCTGCTTCTCGAATTTACAGATATAAAGAATGAATTTCCTTTTGGGCAATTGGCTTACCAACATTATGAGGCATTTGGCGGACAAGACAAGCAAGCGATTACAAAACTGGCAGCAGGGATTGAACTTCTCATCTTATCTGCCGATATATTAGATGATATTGAAGATCAGGATAATGATTCGTATCCTTGGATGAAATGTCAGAGCGGAATTGCGATTAATGCGGCGAATGTTCTCTTTGCATTGAGTTTTGATGTGTTTTCAAAGCTTGATCATGGAGCGAAGCTTTTAAACAATGTATATTCTTATTCCATTCAGTCAATGCAAGGGCAGCATATAGATATGACACTGGAGCCAGAGAATGAGCAGGATTGTTTAAATATCATGAAATTAAAGGCAGGATCACTGTTTGTATTACCTTGTGTGTTAGGTGTTGTTTTGGCAACAGGTTCTTTTGAAAAGAAGGTAGAAGAATATGCTTATTACCTAGGAATGGCGGAACAGCTTGAAAATGACTATCTAGGTCTTTTTAATAAAGATAATATTGACTTTAAAAGAATGCAAACATTACCGCTAGTTTACTTGAAAAATGAGTTTAATCCATCTAGTTCAGACTTGCTCAGTTATTTTCAATCAAAGGATAAGAGTGCCGGCTCTGAAGAATTAAAGGATAAATTAAAAAAATCTGGTGCTCAACAATATGTATTTATTATGAGAAACCTTCTCAGAAATAAGTTTAAAGAAGCATTCAAGAAACTACATTTAGAGGCTTCAAAAAAGAAAAAACTGATACTTTTTTTAAATGGAGATGGAGAAGATGAAAATTCAGGAATTGGTTAGTTATTTAGTGGAGAATCCTTCAACATTAAATCAAATCGCTAATGGGAACGCATCATTGCTTCACGTTGATCAAGAAACTGCAAGTATTATTGTTGACGGATTCCAGAAAGAAGACGTTATTAAAGCAATCATATGGGCAACTGCTTGAGTAGATAAATATTATGAGAAAGTTTTACTCTAAGTTAACAGTTATATTAGTTATCCTTAGCTTCATCTATGTGATTTACATCTCTTATATCAACGTATTTAATATTTTTGTTGGAGCAGCTGTTAAGGAAAATAGTCACGGTCAACTTGAGGTAGTGGATGTCGATAATTTTACAGATAGCTATCTAGCTGGAGTTAGGAAAGGCGATATCATACTTGAAGTGAATGGGAATAAAAAACCAGTTGAAGAAGTTAAAAGAGGTTTTTTAGCTAATGTTAAAAGTTTAGTCGTTGATAGACATGGTGATAAAATTGATTTAGAGAATGTAAGGTTATTGAGTCAAGCGAATCTGTTTATTTATCTAATACCAGTCATTCTTTATTCCATCTGTCTATTTTGTATATTTATGATTTTAAAAATGAATAAAGCAAACCAAAAAGAGTCAGCTTATATTTTAGCTTTATTTCTTTTGGCGGTGTCTATAGGTTATGTAAGTTCTGGTGGTTCTGGAAAAGGAGAGGCTATCAGTCGTATTCTTGTAATCGTTACAATGAATATTGTACCTCCACTATATATGCACTTTATGTATCAATATTTAAAAGAATTAGGAACAGAGATTATTCGTCGTCGAGTTCTTTTTTATTTGTATCTAGTTCCAGTTACTAACGTTTTATTAGTTTTATTCTATAAAAATAAAGCAGGACCAGTAGATCTATTAGCATATGTCAATTTACTTTCATTTTTTGTTCTGGCTTTCCTTTCGATTATTATCACTATAAGGGCTGCTAAAAAATTGAAAGACAATGAAGTCAGCAATGTACTTCGAGCATTTGCACTCATTTTAATCTCAGCATTCAGTCCATTCATGCTATTTTTTATCATTCCTTATTTTTTTGGTATATATTTTATTTCACCTTATGTTGTTGCATCGTTTGTTCTTTTAATTCCTTTTTTCTTAGTATACCAATTTATGTCAAATAAACTGTATAATGTTGATTTCTTTATGGGGAGGATTAAATACTACGGTTTTTTAGCGATTACACCAACAATACTAGTGGTTGTTATTTTTGATTTTATTCAAAAGCCAAATGCAAATTTCTATACAGTGAAATTTACGATTATCACGTACATTCTTATGCTCACCGTCTTCTACTTCAAAGAAATTATCGATTTCCGTTTTCGATTGAAGCGTTTTTCAGAGAAGCATAATTATCAGGATAGTGTATTTAAATTTACACAGCTTATTCGTGAGGCGTCATCACTTCATCAAGTATTGTATCATTTAAAATACACCATCTTAGAAGTACTTGTTGTGAACAAAGCCTTTGTGCTTGAAGTGAAGGCAGATGGACAAATTGTTGAAATTGATGAATCAATAGAAGAAAGCCAGCTATGGAAAGAGTATGTAGATCAATTTCAAGATATTTTAGGTGAAGTTGGTAAAATCATCGGGTTGGATAAAGGATTCATGATGAAAATTGGTGAGCGGGGCGGTCACTCGTTTGTGATTTGCTGTTTATCAAATTTACGGACACCTAAGCTGACCCGCGATGAAATCTCATGGCTGAAAACATTGGCATTTTACACAAGTGTCAGTTTAGAAAATGTCGTCAAGATCGAAGAACTGATGGAGCATCTTGAGGATTTGAAACAGCGGGAAGCCAATCCCGCCTGGCTGAAGAAAGTCATGTTCGCCATGGAAGAGAAGCAGCGCTCAGATTTAGCGAGGGATCTTCATGATTCTGTGCTGCAGGATTTGATTTCACTGAAGAGACAGTCCGAGATGTTCTTAACCAATTTCCAAAACAACCAATGCCCAACATCTATTGAAAATTCATTGATCTCATGGAATGAACAAATGTCTAAGGTGATTCAAACCACGAGAGAAACATGTCATGAACTTCGGCCGCAGCTCCTCTATGATTTGGGGTTAGTGAAGGCAATTTCGAAGCTGACTTCGCAAATTCAAGAGGAAGCGCCATTTCATATTAGACTGAATACAACCCGCTTTGATAAAGAACTGGACATTGATATTGACTCACAGCTGAATATTTACCGGATTGTGCAGGAGCTGTTATCCAATGCGTTGAAGCATTCTAAGGCCAGCCAAGTCTTAGTGATGCTCATTTGTATTAAAGATCAAGTTGTTCTCCATTATGAGGACGATGGAGTCGGATTTGATGCAAGCCAGCTTGATCAGCACACGATGAGCATGGGTCTTTCTGGCATAAGGGAACGAGTCAAAGCTCTAAATGGAAAGCTTCAAATTCACACAGCACCTGAAAAAGGGCTCAAGGTGAAAATTGAAATGGAATTGTAACGATTTCTTAAGGAATAAGACTTGGCATCTGCCAAGTCTTTTATATAAAATGGAAGTGAGTGATTTAAAGGGAGGAAGACATGAAGAAGATATTGGTCATTGATGATCATCCGGCTGTCATGGAAGGGACAAAAAGCATATTAGAATCAGATCAGCAGCTATCAGTCGATTGTTTAAGTCCTGATGCAGAAGGCGCCTTTTTAAAGACGCATGACTTTTCCATCTATGATGTGATCTTGATGGATTTAAATCTCGGGGATATCAATGGAATGGACATTGCCAAACAAATTCTAGAAACGAATCAACAAGTGAAAATTATCATTTATACAGGATATGAAGTAGATGATTATTTCGAAGAGGCCATTCGAGCTGGATTGCATGGTGCAATAAGTAAAACAGAGACAAAAGACAAAATCATTGAATACATACACCGCACATTGCAAGGAGAAGTTGTCATTCAGCTATCCTATTTAAAGAAATTAATTTCACAGCAGCAAGAGAAGCCAGAACAGGCGCAGCAGACGGATCATGAGCTGTTAACAGAGCGTGAATGTTTAATCTTAAGAGAAGTGGAAAAAGGGTACACAAACCAAGAGATCGCCGATGTGCTTCATTTGAGCAAACGCTCGATTGAATACAGTTTGACCTCCATCTTTAATAAGCTGAATGTTGGATCTCGAACGGAAGCGGTGTTAATTGCAAAATCGGAAAGTGTCCTGTAAACGTGTGAAGGGAGAGGGCCTTGATGGATGTGAGTGGTTCAAATACACTGCTTGAGGCACTGGGGATTGAGATTGTGGAATGCAATACGTCACGATGCGTGGCGACAATGCCAGTCGATCACCGAACAAAACAGCCATTTGGATTACTGCACGGAGGAGCATCAGCTGCTCTAGCAGAAACAGTGGCAAGCATGGGTGCTGCTGCTCATTTGGATTTAACGAAGCAGGTTTGTTCAGGTATTGAAATCAATGCCAATCATTTAAAATCTGTACGTGATGGAGTGGTGACAGCTACAGCTGTTCCTGTACATGTTGGACGGCGTACAATGGTATTCCAAATCGATATAAAAGATGATCGAGACCGTCATATCTGTACGTCAAGATGTACACTCGCTGTCATTGATCGCATATAAAAAAGCTCCCGGTGCAGCGGAAGCTTTTTTTAATACCCTTTTATGAACATGCAGGTAAAGTGAACAAGACCTGAATGTCATATTCTTCATTTATAAATAAGAGTCTTCTTTTCGTTTAATGACAAAGTTACGGAAACCGCCATAATCATCTTGGACACTTCGTTTGTCCATTTTCACACCAGTGTTGTAAGCGGCTCTTCCGATCAAATGAGCGCCGACTGGTGCGGTCAGAAAGATAAAGACAATCCCAAGCAGGATTTTCGCAGAGATGATCCCTGCAAGAAACCATTCATGAAAGAACACACCAACTAAAATGAGAACAACACCAAGTGTCGATGCTTTTGATGCAGCATGCATACGTGTGTAAACATCCGGCAGGCGAAGGACCCCAATGGCTGAAATCAAACAGAGGATGGCGCCAAGCAGAATAAAGAAAATCACGATCGCTTTAGCGATGACGATCATTTTCAATCACTTCCCCTTTCTCAAGGAATTTGGAAAAAGCGACAGTGCCGATAAAGGCAAGAATACCGAGCAGTAAAATAATTTCAAAGAACGTAGTGGTTTTCAGTAAGATAGACACGATGGCTGTCATCCCAATTAAATTGATTCCTATCGCATCAAGCGCACTAACGCGATCAGGGATAGAAGGTCCTTTGATGACCCGTATGACAAAAAGCAAAGTAGACAGCGCAAGAATTCCAAGTGACATTTGCAAGATCAGTTCCATTACTTACCGCTCACCTCCTGAATCGCTTTTTCAAATGATACCCGAATATCGTGGATGGCTTTTTCAGCATCTTCAATATCCATCGCATGAATGTATAAAATCGAACGATCATCGGAAATATCGATGACCAGTGTACCAGGTGTTAATGTAATCATATTGGCCAGTATGGTGATTTCCCAATCTGTTTTTAAATCTGTACGAAAGGCGAAAATACCAGGCTTGATTTTCAGCTTTGGAGATAACACCGTCTTGAGTACACTCAAATTAGCAAGAAGCAGCTCTCTGATAAAAATGATGACGAGCTTGAAAATCGCATAAAGGGCATAGCCGTAAAAACGTTGAGGGAAGAATCGCCGTAGCATAAAAATGGCGATCATCCCTAGTGCAAAGCCTGATACAAAGTCTGCAGCTCTGTATGTATCATTCATAAACATCCATGTAAAGGCGAGGAGAGCGTTTAATAATATTTGAAAGGCCATGTTCATCTACTCCTTCAGCACAGCTTGAATATATTTTTCTGGTGTTGAAAGCATTTCCGCAGCTTGATTGATATAAGGTGCAATGAATTCTGTGCCTAATCCAATCGCAAGCGATAAGATAACAAGCAGTACCCCAGGATACACCATTCCTCTAATGGATGGCTTTCTTCTTCGCATATCCTGTTCCTCTCCCCAAAACGCGAGCATGAAAATCCTCATAACAGAATAAAGGACAAGAAGACTGGACAGTAAAACAAGGATAGAGAACGTCATGTACCCAGCAGAAAACCCACCTTCAACAATTTTCAGCTTGCCAACAAATCCACTTAGCGGAGGAATACCCGCAAGTGATAAAGCCGATATGAAGAACATCCAGCCGAGTAGAGGCTGGGATTGAATCAGCCCACCCATTTTTTTCAGATGATTGGTTCCAGCATACACAAACAGTGCCCCTGCGAGCATAAATAGAGCTCCTTTGATCACCATATCGTGAATGAGGTAATAAATGGCGCCTTGAAGTGATGCCGGTGTATTGGCCGCAATCCCAAACAAAATGACACCAACAGCTGTGACAATGTTATAAATCACAATTTTTTGCACATCAGAATAGGCGATAGAGCCAATGACACCGAATATAACCGTTAGAGCGGCTAGCCAGGCCATAATTGTATGTGTAAAACCTGTATCATGTATAAAGATGAGCGTAAAGACTCTGGCAATCGCATATAGTCCGACCTTTGTCAGCAGTGCACCAAACAAAGCTGAAATCGCTGCCGGCGGTGCATGATAAGACCCTGGCAGCCAGAAATAAAGCGGGAAGACCCCAGCTTTTAAGCCAAATACAATCAGGAACAGAATGGCAATCACGGTGATTAACCCTGTTTGCCCAGATTCAGCTATTTTCACACTTAAATCAGCCATGTTCAGTGTGCCTGTGACCGCATATAAACACGCTACGCCAACAATAAATAATGCCGATGAGATAATATTAAACACAATGTATTTCAGTGATTCACGAAGCTGAGGCTTTGAACCACCCAGAACAATGAGCATATAAGATGCCATCAGCAACAATTCAAAGAAGACAAACAGGTTGAAAATATCTCCCGTTAAAAAGGCACCACTGACGCCAGCTAACAAGAATTGGACACCAGAATAATAGAACAGCCGCTCTCTTTCTTTCCCAATCGTTTGAAAGGAAAAAAGAATTGTGACAAGTCCAACAATGGAAGCGGTCAAAACAAGAAGCGCAGCAAACTGATCGGCCACAAGGGCAATGCCAAACGGTGCTTTCCAGCCACCCAAATAAAGGGTTTGTATGCCGTTTGTGAAAATCGTTTGGACCAAATAGACATTACAGATAATGGCTAAAAGAGATGCAAACACACTAAAGCCTCTCGACAGCATGGTGTTTTTATTCATAAAAATCAATAATGTAGCAGCTAGTAATGGTATTAATATAGGCAGGATCACGAGATTATTCATGCTGATCATTTCCTCTCATTTGATCCATGTCATCTGTTCTCAGCTCTTGGAAGGCACGGAAGGCCATCACGAGCAAAAAGGATGTTACACCAAAAGCAATGACAATAGCTGTTAAAATTAATGCTTGTGGCAATGGATCTACATAGGATGTGAGCCCCTCTTTCAAAATAGGAGGTGCTCCCTTTTTTAAGCCGCCCATTGTTAATAGAAGCAAATGGACGCCGTGACTTAAAACGGCAGTACCGACGATGACCCGCAGAAGGCTTTTTGAAAGCATTAAATAGGTCGCTGCCATAAAAATGATTCCGACGATAATAGACATTAGAAATTCCATTATTCCTTCTCTCCAATCGTTTGAATAATGGTCATGGTGACACCAACAACAACTAAATACACACCGATATCAAACAGGACTGCTGTCGCCAGTTCTGTTTTCCCTAGAAACGGCAGTTGGAAATAATCAAATGCATGGGATAGGAAAGGTGCTCCGAACAGAAAAGATCCCATGCCTGTTAGGATGGCAACGAGCAAACCGACACCAGCCACATAAATAAAGTCAAATGGTAAAATGCGTCTGACTGTTTTAAGGTCATAGGCTAAAAGCAGAAGGACGACAGCACCAGCACTCATCAAGCCGCCAATGAATCCTCCGCCAGGATTGTTATGTCCTGCAAGAAATAGGTGAAGTGAGAAAAGCAAGATGATGAATGCTGTAATTTTAGTAGTGACTTGTAAGAGCATATCATTCGTATCAATCTTTCTCATCGCCGTACGCCTCTCTTCCGTTTTCCTTGTGCTTTTACCTTCAATAATCCATAAATACCGAGTGCCGCAATGGCCAGCACTGTAATCTCAAAGAGTGTATCAAAGCCCCTGAAATCGACAAGAATGACATTGACAATATTGTCTCCGCCAGCCAGTTTGTAGCTGTTTTCAATGAAGTACGTTGAAATCGTGTCAAGAGACTGCTGGCTTGTGGAAGCGAAAGCAAGACAGGTGACAACGACTCCAACACCTAATGAGATGATCAAATTTGTTAATTTAAATCTTCGTGTTTTTTGCTTCAGACTCAGCTTTGGCAAATGATAGAAGCAAAGTAAAAACAGCGCGACAGAAATGGTTTCAATAATGAGCTGTGTCAGCGCAAGGTCAGGTGCTCTGAAAATCACGAAGAATAGTGACAGCGTGTAGCCCATAACACCTAGCGCAATAATAGCTGTTAAGCGTGAACGAGCAAATACAGTCGTGACTGTCGCTGCGACCATCACAAGTGAAAGGATGGCTTCGTACGTGCCGATTGATGCAGCGTGCTCAGTTTGAAATGAGAAAGCTTGCTTGTAGAACATCACGCTGCCCAGCACGATAATCATAAAACCAAATACATAGACAAGATAGTCACGAAGGAATCCTGTCATATAGCTGTTTGTTAGGCGGTATGACCCTTTTTCTACACCTATAAGTGAACGATCATACAAAGCGTTAAATGACCATTTTTCCTTAAATATGTTGTACATTGGGCGCCATTTTGACAGCGTTAAATAGCCAATGGTACCGAGCGCAACTACACCAATTGTCATGTAAAGCTCTGGCTGGAATCCATGCCACGCTTCAATTTTTACGGCAAAGCGGCTTCCTGTTTGAATGGCTTCTGGAATGATCGCTTGAATGGCAGGTTCAATGACAGAATAGGCAAGAATATTAGGGAAAAAGAAAAACGTGACCACAAGTGCAGCTAAAATAATTGGCGGGATCAGCATACCAATCGGTGCTTCATGCGGTTTTTTCTCCAATTGATCGACATTCAGACGGCCTCTAAATGTTTTGAAGACGATCATCATACTGTAGATGAACGTAAACACACTAGCGAGCCAAGCGATAGCAGGGAAGACAGCCCCCCATGTTGAAACATCCGTAAAGCTGATGTCAGAAATCCGAATCATACTTGTGAAAAATAGCTCTTTACTTAAAAATCCATTAAAAGGCGGGAGTCCAGCCATCGAGAATGTACCAATTAACGTAATTGTAAAGGTAATTGGCATGATGGTCATTAATCCACCTAATTTGCGAATATCACGTGTACCTGTTTCGTGATCGATAATCCCTGCTGCCATAAAGAGACTTCCTTTAAAAGTCGCGTGGTTAATGAGATGAAAAATAGCAGCAAGAACGGCTGCGCCAAAAAAGGCAGGGTTGTTTTCATGAATGGCAGCTGCGCCTACTCCTAGCATGAGCATAATCATACCGAGTTGACTCACTGTCGAGAAGGCCAGAATGGCTTTCAAATCATTTTGCCGAACGGCGTGGAAAGATCCCCAGAATAGTGTGATAAGTCCGACAATCGAAATGGTCCAAAACCACACCTCTGATATAGCAAAAATCGGACTAAAGCGGGCAACCAGATAAATACCGGCTTTGACCATAGTAGCAGAATGCAGATAACTGCTTACAGGGGTTGGTGCTTCCATAGCATCAGGCAGCCAAATATAAAATGGGAACTGCGCTGATTTCGTGAAGGCCCCTAGTAAAATGAGAACCATCGCAGGGATGAAATAAGGTGATGCCATAATGAGCTGAAGCTGATTGACTGCTTCGCGAATACTGAATGAATCAGTGATCAGGTAAATGAGGATGAAGCCGCCAAGCATAGCTAATCCGCCAAACACAGTAATAAGCAGTGATTTGGTTGCTCCGTAACGAGAACGCTCACGCTTATACCAATACCCAATTAAGAGGAAGGAAGAGATACTTGTTAGCTCCCAGAACAAATAAAGTACGACCATGTTGTCAGAGAGAACAACACCAAGCATAGCGGTCATAAACATTAATAAATACGTATAGAAAGAGCCAAGCTGTTCTTTTTCCTTTGATAAGTAGAAAATACTGTACAGTACCACAAGTGCACCAATACCTGTGATGAGTAAAGCAAATAACAGGCTGAGACCATCTACATACACAGTGAAATTCATCCCTAGAGAGGGAATCCATTCAGCTTGTGAGAACAACGTTCGTCCATTCGAAGTGATCTGGAGCATTTGGATGAAATAGGTGAATAAAAGAATAGGCAAGATGAGAACAAACCATCCTGTATGTATACGCCTTACGTATTTAAAGAGAAAAGGGACGACAAAGGCAAGTAAAAAAGGTGATAGGATGGCGAAGTGAATAAGCTGCAAGAAAATGAACCTCCTTTGATCAATATAAATTCACGTTCTAAAGAACTGGTAATTAAAATTATAGCGTAAATACAGTCATAGTGCATTGGTTTGAACTGATTTACGGCAAATTGAATTTGTTTTGAGTTCTTTTGACCACAAAAAATATTTTATCAAAAATGAAACTCGTTGTATATTGTTTTGTATTTCGTACATGCTTTTCTTAAAGGAGCTGATCAAATGAAACGAAAGATCGCCATCAGCTTAAGCATATTCTGCACGATTTTAGGAGGAGCATTCTTGATTGAACGAAATGATCAAAAAAGGTGGCAGGCCGGGAGTGAATGGCCGCTATTTTCTGAACAACTCCTCCATATGACCTATCCACAGGCGAAACAGTATCCTTTTCAGCCTCGGGAGTATATACGAATTGTATTAGCTGATGAATGAGGATGTATGGGAGAAAAGAAATATAAAAAAAGCATGTCCCTTACGAAAAGGACATGCTCAGCGTGTAGACAAACCCTCGCATTCTTTGTCAGTCCGGTGCTCACGAATGTCAAATTCGCTCTGCTCCGGTGCTCGTCCTTCCTAGACTGCAAAGGTTTTCTATCACGCTGAAAAGAAGACAAAGGGCTAAAATAAAGTACATTTTAGCCCTTTGTCAATTATCTGAGCATGTCCCTTATGAAAAGGACATGTTTTTTGTTTCTTTTTTAAGTAAACATTCTGAGTAAGATTGTTGCGCAAATAACGGTTGCTGCTCCGCCAAGACGTGTAGAGACTTGAGCGAAAGGCATAAGGCCCATTCTTCCAGAAGCTGAAAGAATCGCAACATCACCAGTACCGCCTAATCCACTGTGACAGCCAGTCACAATGGCAGATTCAACTGGATACATGTTCATGAATTTACCAACAAAGTAACCAGAACCAACCATGCCTAGAACAACAGCAATACATACACATACGAAAGGAATCGAAATAACAGTGGCCACATCATCAAGTGGAATGTATAGAATTCCTAAACCAACCATTAGAGGCCATGTAAAGCTTTTCGATACAAACTTGTAGAACTGCTGTGAGCCGTTTTGCAAATGCTGAGGCATCACGTTTAAGTATTTGATTAATGCAGCAAGAACAATCATTAAGATTGGACCTGGAATATGAACAAAACTTTCTAATAAGCCGCCAAAGATAAAGGTTGTACAAGCAACAAGTACACCTGCACCCATTAAGCTGAAGTCAACTTTAGTATCCATGTCAGGCTGTTCAAAGATTTCATTTGCTTCTTTTGATTTAACAAGTCGTCCATTCCCGTTTAGTTCAGGACGTTTTTCACCAAGCTTTTTCATTGCGCCAGCACAAATGATGGCAATGACGTTCCCAATGACAGCAGCCGGAATCAATTGAGAAATTAATGACTCTGCTGATACACCAAGAATTTGTGAATAAGCAATTGATAATGGCAATATTCCTTCACCGACACCACCGGCAATAATCGGTACAATGATAAAGAAGAACGAATGATGCGGTGTGTAACCAACTAGAAGACCCACTAGAATTCCAGCAGCTACAGCTGTAATTGTACCTGCAACAAGAGGAACAAACATACGAATAAGGCCTTGTACTAAAACAGTTCGTTGCATCCCAAGAATACTACCTACTACAAGAGCAGATATATAGAAGTATAGGAAGTTCGACGTTTTCATCAGAGACGTAACCGCTTCCAACGAGTTTGGATTCAGAACATGAAAAAAGACCAGGAACGATGGTACGAATAAAGAAAGAATCGCCGGTCCACCAATATCTTTTAAGATTGGAATACGTTGTCCTACATCTCCTAGGAAAATCCCCAAAATCATAATAACAGCGAAACCACCAAGCATATTTGCTGGAATTTTATTAAAATAAGCGGCAGTTAAAATAATCGCTGCAAGTACTATATACACAGGTAGATCAATAACACCAATTTTCCAAGAAAGAATTTTTCGGAAAACGCTTTTATTATTGTCAGAATCGTTTGTAATCGATTTCAATTGTTGTGTATTAGCCACATAAACACCCCCAAATGCTATTTGTCTCAATTGTAGAAGATTCTGTGACACTCATCTATTTATTAAACTAAATTAAGTGTAATAAAAGTAAAATAAACGGGGGTTTTGTCGTTTTTATCATACAAAAATCCCCTGAAGATAGTTTGTCCTTCAGGGGATTGATCATACATGGTATTTATTTATCGTTTTCCTTTTAAATAAGGGGTACCAAGTGCTTTTGGTGCGTCTGCTCGTCCAATGAAGCCAGTAAGAGCTAGGATCGTCAGCACATATGGTGCAATGAGCATGTACACGTTCGGGATATCTTGAAACAGCGGAAGTAGAGAGCCAATGATGCTTAAGCTTTGTGCAAAACCAAAGAATAAAGCAGCGCCCATAGCGCCAAATGGGTGCCATTTCCCGAAAACAAGGGCGGCTAACGCAATGAAGCCTTGTCCTGTAATGGTGGCGTGTGAGAAGTCAAGAGCGATGGTCGATGCATACACAGCTCCGCCAAGACCGCCAAATAGACCACTAATGAAGACGCCGATATAGCGCATCCGGTATACCTTGATTCCCATTGTATCAGCTGCCATTGGATGCTCTCCGACTGCACGAAGTCGCAAGCCAAACGGCATTTTAAATAAAACAAACCAAGCGACAACCGCAAGAACTAATGCGAGAATCGACGTATAATACACATCTTTAAAGAAAATATCACCAATGATCGGAATGTCACTTAAAAGGGGAATATCTCCTTTATAGAAAGGTTCTGTAATTTTATCCGTTTGTGCTTTGCCATAAATCAGTTTGACAACAAACAGCGTAGCACCAAGGGCAAGCATGTTAATCGCAACACCACTGACCGTTTGATCTGCTCTGAACGTAATAGTGGCAACAGCGTGAATGAGTGAGAACACGCCGCCAATGGCCATACCAACAAGTAGACCGAGCCACGGGGTCAAGGCACCAAACGTATCAGCAAACATTAAGTTAAAGATAATACTAGAAAATGCTCCGACGACCATCAAACCTTCAAGACCGATATTGACGACACCTGATCTTTCTGAAAAGACGCCTCCAAGAGCGGTTAAAATAAGTGGTGCAGCATAAACGAGTGTAGCCGGGACGATGATTTCAAGAATTTGCAGAAATCCCACTTATTTTCCCCCCTTTTTCTTCAATTGTTGAATGACAAGACGGATGATATAGCTTGAGGCAACGAAAAGAATAATGATCGCAATCACAATATCAACGACCTCAGTCGGTACGCCAGATTCAAGCGGCATGTTTAAAGCACCGACTTTTAATCCACCAAGCAATAATGCAGCTAAGACGACACCAATAGCTGTATTTCCGCCTAATAAGGCAACAGCGATTCCATCAAAACCAACGCCAGTGAATGATCCTTTAATCGAAGCATATTCAAATGTTCCGAGTCCTTCCATCGCACCTGCAAGACCTGCAAAGGCACCAGAAATGAGCATCGCATAAATGATGTTGCGTCGAACGTTCATTCCAGCATAATGAGAGGCCTGCTGGTTCATCCCAACTGCGCGTAATTCAAACCCTTTAGAGGTTTTCTGGATAATAACCCACATGACAACAGCCGCAATAATGGCAACAAAAATCCCATTATGCATTCTTGAGAAATCAGTGATCTGCTCAAAAAAACCAGATCGAAGGGAAGCTGTTGCATCAATTTTTTCTGTTTTATCTTTATTGTTTGTTAAGACATTTGAAATCAGATAATTTGTGACATGAAGGGCAATGTAGTTCATCATGATGGTGACAATGACTTCATGTACGTAAAAACGAGCTTTTAAAAATCCGGGAATAAAGCCCCATAATGCACCAGCAACTGCTGCTGTGATCAGTGCAAGAGGCAGATGGATATACATAGGTGCATGGACAGTTGTGCCGATCCATACAGCAGCTACCCAGCCAATCAGCATTTGACCTTCTACCCCGATATTAAAGAGGCCTGTCCGAAATGCAAAGGCAACAGCAAGTCCTGATAAAATATAAGGCGTGACTTGTCGGATGGTTTCTCCCATATAATAGGTTTCACCGAAGACGCCATTCCAAAGGGCGCTATAACCTTCGATGACACTATAACCGCTTGCCAGCATAATGATGGCCCCAACGAAAAGACCAAGTACAATGGCTATAAGCGGAATCAGCAGATTTGTTAAGCGATTAGACATTTGCTTCTTTCCCCACTTCCTGTTGCGTACTTCCAGCCATTAACAGACCAAGTTCTTGCTCTGTTGTTTCTTTTGGATCAACAATGGCAATAATGCTGCCTTCGAAAATAACAGCAATCTTATCACTGACATTGATAATTTCATCAAGCTCAAAGGAGATGAGCAGAACAGCTTTGCCTGAATCCCTTTGTTCAATCAGACGTTTATGAACAAACTCAATGGCTCCGACATCAAGTCCACGTGTCGGCTGTGCGGCAATTAATAAATCAGGATTTCGGTCCACTTCACGGCCAATAATGGCTTTTTGCTGGTTACCGCCTGATAGCGCACGTGCTTCTGTATATTCACTAGGTGTCCGTACGTCGTATTCAGCAATGATTTGTTTTGCTTTTTGATAAATATTTTTCATATTCATCAAGCCAAACTTCGAATATGGACGCTGATAATACGTTTGTAAGGAAATATTTTCTCCAATTGAAAAGTCAAGGACAAGTCCGTGCTTATGACGGTCTTGAGGAATATGTCCGATACCAGATTCTGTGACCTTACGAGGCGGGAGATTTTGAATGGCTTTCCCGTTTAGCATGATCGTGCCAGATTCGGATTTTTTCAGACCTGTAATGGCTTCAATTAATTCAGATTGACCATTTCCGTCTACACCCGCAATTCCGACAATCTCACCAGCTTTCACTGATAAATTGAGTTGTTTCACGGCTTCAATTCCTCGCGCATCTTTGACAGTGAGATCTTGAATTTGCAAGACTTCTTCAGCAGGGGAGGCTGCTTTTTTGTCTGTTTTAAATGAGACTTCGCGGCCGACCATTAAACTGGCAAGCTCGTCTTTGTTTGTGTGTTCCACATCAAGTGTACGAATACCTTGCCCTTTTCGGATAATGGTCACGCGATGACAGGCATCCATAATTTCTTTTAGCTTGTGGGTAATTAAAATAATGGATTTGCCTTCATTGATTAAGTTTTTCATAATTTGTATGAGTTCTTTTATTTCTTGAGGTGTTAAGACGGCTGTTGGTTCGTCGAAGATCAAGATGTCAGCGCCGCGGTATAGTGTTTTTAAGATTTCTGCTCGCTGCTGCATACCGACTGAGATGTCAGATACTTTAGCGGCAGGGTCTATTTTCAGTCCATAACGGTCAGAAAGTTCCTGCACTTGCTGAATGGCTTGTTCTTTGTCAATCTTTCCAAATTTCTTTGGCTCTTTTCCTAAAATGATGTTTTCAGCCACAGTAAATGTATCAACTAGCATAAAATGCTGATGGACCATTCCAATGCCTAAATCACTTGCATCATTTGGACTTGAGATTGTAACCGGTTTTCCGTGTACCTTGATTTCACCTTTTTCAGGCTGATACAGTCCGAAAAGCACGTTCATAAGCGTTGATTTTCCAGCGCCGTTTTCACCAAGCAGCGCATGAATTTCGCCCTTTTTTAGCTGTAGCGTAATGTTATCATTTGCTACAATGCCAGGGAATTCTTTGCGTATATTCAACATTTCAATGACATAATCCACAGGTTTAACCGCTCCTTTTTTAGGGTGCTGATGAAGATAAAAACTAGCAAAAGAAAAGCTGCAAAACAAGGCTGCAGCTTTTCTTTTACCACCTTTTACGAATAAAGAGGAGGTAAAGGAGAGGCAAGGGGATAAGACGCGCTTATCCCGATGCACAAATTAAGCTTTAAAATCTTTTAGTTCATCACGTGTTGCAGGGATTTTCACTTCACCCTTGATGATTTTTTGTTTCCATTCTTCGACTTTCTTCAATACATCTTTATCAAGATTCTCTTGAGATGGAGAGATGTCAACGCCGCCTTCTTTCAGACCGTACGTGATGACTTCGCCACCAGGGAATTTACCTTCTTTTGCTTTTGTTGTTAAGTCTTGTACCGCTGTGTCTACTTTCTTAATCATAGAAGTAAGAGTGACACTTTGTTTTGTTCCAGGTACTTTACCTTCGTCATACTGGTCTTTATCAACACCAATGACCCACACTTTGCGGTCAGGATCAGCTTTTTTCAGGTTTTTCGCTTCTGTGAAGACACCAGTTCCAGTTCCGCCTGCTGCGTGGTAAATGACGTCAACGCCAGATTTGTACATACTTTCAGCTGTTGCTTTACCGATGTCTGCTTTATCGAATGCACCAGCATATTTCACTTCAACTTTTGCTTTTGAATTAGCTGCTTCAACGCCTGCACGGAAACCAACTTCGAATTTTCTGATTAATTCAGAATCAACGCCGCCAACAAAACCAATTTTGTTTGATTTTGTAGAAAGAGCCGCTGCAACACCTACAAGGAATGATCCTTCGTTTTCGTTAAATGTAATGCTTGCTACGTTGTCTTTTTTTACAACTGCATCAACGATGGCAAAGTGGTTTTTCTTACGTTGATCAGCAATTTCAGTAATAGAATCTTGCATTAAGAAACCAATTCCGTAAATCAAATCAAATTTCTCACGAGCAAGTGTGTTTAAGTTTGTTGTATAGTCAGCGTCTGATTTAGATTGTAAGTAATCAAAGCCGTTTTTACCTTTTGTTAAATTGTTGTCTTTCCCAAATGCTTGTAAACCTTCCCAAGCTGATTGGTTAAACGATTTGTCATCGACACCACCGACATCAGTTACCATTGCAACAGTGAATTGATCTTTATCTTTTTTGTTTTCACCGCTGTTTGAGCCAGAGTTGCCGCATGCTCCAAGGATGGTTCCTGCTGCTACGACTAAGGACAATGCAAGTCCAATTTTGCGCTTCTTCAAAACATAACCCCCTATAAAATTTAAAAGTTTCAGAAAAGTCTCGCGAAAAAAGACCGACTCTTGCCTTCTCCTATCCTTGTGAAAAGGGTATTTTATCCTGCATTCTTTTAAAATTGATGGAAACAGGAGAGAAGATGTAAGACATCAGACTTATATCTCGTTGAACTAATCAATCATAATTTATCATTTCCCATCGAATAAATAAATAGAAATTTGTTTTATTTTTAAAAAAATGTTAAAAGGCTAAATTCGATGTCTTTTTATGTGCTGAAATATGATATAATGCCGCTTTTATGATGTGCTCTACTACAGTGGAACCACTGATATCAAGGGGTTTGTGACATCGTATGCCATAAAAAAACATCTGGCCTTTGTGAAAGGTCAGATGTGTCAAATTAAAGATATTGCTGAATCAAATTCATGTTGCTTGTATTCAGTTTATATTGGAAAACAGGGCGGCCGATTGTCCCGTATGCCATTTCCACATCAACCACTTCGATATCCTCAAGAAATTTCAAGTATTTTCTAATTGAAACTTGGGAGATTTCAGTATGATTGGCTAGGTCTTCGGTCGTGAAAGCCTGCTGACCGAATGATTGAATGCTTGTCCAGATGAGTTTGAGTGTGCTCTTCGTCAGGCCTTTTGGCAGCAGGACTTTTTCCGCCTCTGCTTTTTTATGAAAAAGCTTCGCATCTAAATCATTTTGGGAGATGCTGTTCATCGTTTGGTATAGGGCATGTTTTCTTTTATATTCTGCCAGTGCTGATTGGAAGCGTTCAAACTCAAAAGGTTTGATTAAATAGTCGACAGCTCCGTTTCGCATCGTTTGTTGTACGACATCCACTTCATTTGCAGCTGAAATGACGATGACGTCAACGGAATGATTTTTCTCACGAATTTCTGATAATAGGGCGAGCCCATTTTGTCCAGGCATATAAATATCAAGCAATACAAGGTGAATGATTTCTGATTTTAAGATGTCTAGTGCCTTCTGAAATGAGGTGGCAATCCCTTTTAATTCAAATCCTTCTATTTGGGTCAAGTAGCGTTTATTCAGCTCCCCGACCATTGGGTCATCTTCTACGATCAACACATTAATCATGTGAATCCTCCTTTTGTTTATATGGAATACGGAGACTAAAGGTCGTTCCTTCTCCTTTTTCGCTTGTGACGATCATATGTCCGTTCAGTTTTTTGATGCTTTGGTCAACAAAATAAAGGCCAAATCCTCTGTCTTCTCCTTTTGTTGAAAAGCCTTGATCAAACATAATGTCCTGTTCTTCTTTTGTCAGACCGACCCCTGTGTCTGTAATTTCAATATGAAGCTGCTCTTGGACATATCTGAATGAGATGGAGATATTTTTGTTCTCTGTATGGGAAACGGCATCGAGTGCGTTATTTAACAGATTACCGATGACCGTAATAAGGTCATGTGTGACTGCTGGGTCCTCCGAGTTTGGTACCTGTGTACTGCAATTGACTTCTAAAGATGCGCCTTGTTCTCTGATGTAGCTTTGTTTTCCTAGTAAAAACCCGGCTAAGACTGAGTTTTTCACATGGTTGATGATTTCATTTGTTTCTGTCTGCTGATAAATCGCAATATCTTTAATATAGGTGCCAAGGTCATCATAGTTCTTTAGCTGGACCAATCCTAAAATGACATGGAGCTTGTTCATAAATTCGTGTGACTGGGCACGAAGTGCATTGGCATACATCTTCACCCCGCTCAGCTGCTCAGCCAGGTGTTTGACTTCTGTTTTGTCACGGAAGGTTGCGATCGCTCCGACAATTTCCCCTTTTACCGTAATCGGCACCTCATTAAAGACCAGCTCCAGTCCGTTCATTCTGACATCGCGATCAAGCAGCGGTTTCCGTGTTTCGATTACTTGCTTTAAGCCGCTTGAAGGAAGAAGGGCCTGTACATCTTGTTCTCTAGGATCAACCATAATGCCCATATTATGAAAAAGACGTTTAGCTTCTGCATTTGCCAGCTTGATTTTACCGTGCTGATCGACGGCAAGAATGCCTTCTTTTGTTGACTCTAGCATAGCGCTTCGTTCTTTTAATAAAGTGGCAATTTCATCTGGCTCTAGCCCAAACATAATCTTCTTTACTTTACGTGCCACAATGAGTGCGCCGATAATGCCAGATAAAAGGCTAAGCGATGTGACAAAGTAGAGCGGGAGCAGGCTTTGATGAATAATTAAATCAATTTCCTTTAATGTAATCCCAACTGCCACAGCCCCGAGCTGCTTGCCATCTTGGTTATAAACAGGAACAAAGGCACGCATGGACTTGCCAAGTGTTCCAGATGCGGTACTAATATGTTCTTTACCCTGTAATGCCGGTTTTTCATCACCGCCAGCAAACCGCTTCCCAATCTTTTGCGGATTCGGATGTGTTTTGCGGATACCGTTCATATCCATGACGACAACGAATTCGGTTTTGGTAATACGCTGAACACTTGTTGTATATTTTCGCAGTGCTGTATATGATTGATCTTTTTCCAATGATTTTGCTGTGATCGGAGCCTCTGCGACCATTTTGGCAGTGGAGAGGGCGATATCACGTTCCTGCTGATGAATATTTTTGGCTGTTTCTGACCAGATCGTAAAGAATGTGATACAGAGGGAGATCAGGACAACAATACAGACAAAGATCGTCAGCCGTGTTTGCAGTCTTAAAGTTTTTTTCACGAGTATACCCCTAACGCGCAATTTTTTCGTAATAGTAATACTTTAACGGGAAAATGTAAGTTTGTGAAGGAATGTACGTGCAAAATCACAAATTTGATTTAGATTCCAGTTTACTTGGAAAGCATCTTGTCAATCCGTTTTAAGTGAGCCATAATAAAAATGAGCTTATGAGAAAGGATCTATTTATGAAAAATACATATTTGACTGGATATTTTCCGCTGATTTCAATTTTGCTATTCAGCTCTGCCTTTTCTATTTTTACAGTAGGTATCACGACTGACTTCTTGACCCAAGCAGGAATTTTAAAAGGAATGCTGGAATTTTTCTCTGAACAGGGCATTCGTCTTGCTTTATTTGCCGCATTTGCACTTGTTTATTTTATGATTTTATCTGCTTTAAAACTCATTGCAGATACGGTGTTAGAGTTGGCGCTGCTCTTTTTTGCAAAGGACCCTGAAGGGGAGAACTTAAAGAAAATTCGGATTGCATCGGTTGTCTATTTGTTTGCCAGCTTACTTGCATTTCTATTGACGCAGCAGCTCATTCTGCTTGTTGGGCTTTTTGTTTTAGCAAGTCTCGTCTATTTTATCTGGGTTGTGGTACGCATTTATCAATCGCTTTCCATGCTGAATTTAATTGGGTTTATGATGTTTAATCTGCTGTTTTGGGCCACGTTTTTGATCGGCATTTTGTACTTATTTATTAAGCTATATAACAGTGTGATGGCGAGTCTGCCAGCTTAATCAGACGAAAGAAAGCATCCTCCGATGATGGAGGATGCTTTTTTTATGGAAGAAACCGCTTCTGAATATCAGGTGTAGGCATCATACAGGATGTTTTTTGACCAAACCATCTGTAGCGATTCTTTGCAATGAGCTGATAAAACCAGTCACGGATTGGACGAGGGATCGCGAGGAGTAAATAGCTCCATCTGTATATCCCTTTTAAATGCCGCGCGGCTTTTAAGATGCCTGTTGACTTCATATAAAGGGTCCCATTTTCAATATAAATGAATGAATTGAACTCATCTAAAGGCAAGCCGTTTTCTTTTAAAATACGCTGCCCTGTATCTGATTGTAAAGAAGCAAACATCATCCGCTCATTCGGGTCGCGCTTGATGATAAACTGAACAGCACCACTGCACACGTTGCAGACACCGTCAAATAAAATGAAGTGAGAGGGTTGTGTTGAATGCATCGCAATCAAACCTCCTGTTTATCTAGCGTATTGCATAGTTTGTTTCCAAATACGTAAGTGCGGACTTGAACTATAAATAGATTCAACGGTTCCTCTATCTCTTCCTACCCATACACCCATTGTGTATTGATCTGTCAGGCCAACAAACCAAATGTCTTTGTAGTCATTGGATGTGCCTGTTTTTCCCCCAATGTAAGGAGAATTGAAATTCGCCTTTTTCCCTGTTCCACTTTTCACAACAGAGGCAAGCAGCTTGCGCATTGTTTCATTTGTACGCTGAGAATAGATTTGCTTCGGCGACTCTTTCCACTTGTAAAGGGTTTTGCCGTTTAAGTCTGTGACCTTTGTAATGGAGTGATTTCGCGTATAGGCACCTTGATTGCCAAACACGGTATATGCATCGGTTATTTCTAGCGGCGAGAAGCCTTTTGTAAATCCTCCAAGTGCAGAAGGGAGACGGTAATCATCTGCGACAATATGTTCGAATGAAAACTTTTCTAAATAGCTGAAGCCTTTTTTGACACCGACTGTATCAAGCATACGAATCGCTGGTGTATTGTAAGAGTTCTTAAAGGCTGTTTCAAGTGTTACAGTTCCATACGTTTTATGATTATAGTTTTGCGGGCAATATCCGCTACTGCAAAACTTGCCGGCACTGATTTTGCTTGATGCCGTGGCACCGGTTTGATCAATATAAGGGCCATAATCTAACAGCGGCTTAATGGCGGAACCTGGTTGTCTTTGCGCTTGATAGGCGTAGTTGAAATCAAACTTTTTATAATTCTTCCCGCCAGCAAGTGCGACGATTTGATGGGTTTGGTGGTTAATGACTGCTGAACCGCCTTCCACACCTTGATAAGGCAATTGTGCATTGAGCTGATAAACCGCTCTTTGTTGTAAGGAAGGGTCTAGTGCTGTATAAATCTTCACACCATCTTGAAGCAATGCACTGACCTTTTCTGATAATTCTTTTTGAATTGCCTTTTTTGCGCCAGTTGTTTTGGCTTTTTTCAATCGTTTTGTAAAGCCTTCCTGATCAGACACCAGATCGGTAAATTCTTCATTGGCGTATGTCACATAGTCAGGGTAAAGGTTTTTCTTTTCACTTAATGACAAGCTGATTTTTTCTTTCACCGCTTTTTTGTATTGCTTCTTAGTAATGACACCATCTTTTTCTAAAATACCAAGCAGCCGTTCCTGGCGTTTCTTTGTATGTTTGAATTGTTTCAATGGGTCATACAGCGTAGGGTTGTTAGGAATCGCAGAAATAAATGCCATCTGTGCAAGCGTCAAAGAACTAAGCGGCTTATCAAAATAGTAATTAGCCGCAGAACCGACACCGTAAACCCCGTTACTGAAATAAATCGTATTTAAATAGCTTTCGAGAATTTCCTCTTTTGTAAATTTTCGCTCGAGCTCATAGGAATAGAGCAGTTCTGTAAACTTTCGGCTGAATGAACGTTCATGACTTAAATATAAATTACGGGATAACTGTTGTGTGATGGTGCTAGCGCCTTGACTAATGCCATGGTTTTTCACATTTGCGGCAAGGGCACGAATCACGCCCATAAAGTCAATGCCTTTATGGTCATAAAAGTTGCGGTCCTCTGATCGGAGGAACAGCTCCTTGACGGAATCAGGAATTTTATCGTACTTCACGAAAACACGGTTCTCATCGTTTGATACGATCTCAGAGATAAGAGAACCATCTCGATCATACATATAACTGTTTTGGGAAAAGTCTACCTTTTCCAGCTTGATTTTTTGATCAAGCACTTCGTTAACAGGTTTTACACTTGCGGCTTCTTCCTTTGATAGATAAAAAGTCAGAACAAATAATGGAATGAGGGCAGCAAGTAATAACCATCCAATGATTGCACGAAACATGAGGTCACTCACTTTCTTCGGATTTCTAGCCATATCGTACCATTCTTTTGCGATTACGAGAAGGTTATTTTTAGAAAAGAATAGACGTGAAGTCTAGTAAACAAGGCATTTAGACAGAAGAAAAGAGTATCTGATGATGGATCAGACACTCCTCTCTTTTGTCTTTGATTGTGAGCGGACCGCCCATAAAAATAATGCCCCGAAAAGGAAAATGCCGGCGGTAACATAAAAGACAGCTGGAATTCCGTAATGACTCGCCACAATGCCGCCTATGACGGGTCCGACGACATTTCCAAGAAAGCGGAAGCTGACATTGTAACCAAGCACTTCCCCTTGCATAGAGGCAGGCGCTTTGATGCGAATATAGGCCGTCGTACAAGGAATGATGCCGCCTAGTGCCATCCCGTATAAGAAACGGAAGATGACTAACATCCCGTAGGAATCTGCCATCGCTTGCGGGATAAATAAAATGGAGGAGAGGATGAGAAGGGCAAGCAGCACCTTATCGTGACCAATACGATCTCCAAGATCTCCCCATTTCCGTGTAAACAGCAAATTGCCAAGCCCTGTTGCAGAAAACGCCAGCCCTGCATAAAAGGCAAGATTGACTGGGCCGTGTAAATCATGAATATACAAGGCTAAAAGCGGCTGAATACTAAAGTTCCCGACTTGCGTAATAAATGTGAGAAGCATGGTGACGACAAGTAAAGGCTGTTTGAAAATATGGACAAGGACGTCCTTCCGTGAGTAAGAAACCCGTTTTGCTTCTTTTGAACGGATCGGCTGTTCTTTCACACCGAAGATAATGACAATCGCTGATACATATATGACAGCAGCTGTTAAGAAAAATGTATAAATGAATCCGACACTGTCTGCCATAAATCCACCCATTAATGGACCGAATAACCCTCCGGCGACATTACTCATCTGCATTGTACCAAGGGTCTTACCGGCTGTTGCCTTTTCGGTCTGTGCAGAAATCAGTGCCATCGAAGTCGAAATAAAGCCTGTCACAAGCCCCATGAAAAGCCTTAACGCAAATAGTTGATAAACGGTTTGAACAAGCCCCATTAATAAAATGCTTGTTGCAATCCCAATGCCGTTAATGAGCAAAATCTTTTTATAGCCATGCCGGTCACCAATCCGTCCCCAAATTGGAGAAATGAGAAAGGCTGTTAAAAACGTAACCCCAAAGACATAGCCGCTCCATCTTTGAACAAATTCATTCGAATAACTGCTATCAAGAGACTCTATGTAAAGTGATAAAAAAGGGACGATCATTGTAATGCTGGCAGATACAAAAAAGTTCACAAACCACATGATGTACAAGTTTTTCTTCCTGTTTGTGATAAAGACCACCTTCTTTATTTATTTCGTGTTCCTTAATAATTATAAAGGAAAATAAACGATCTTTCATCTGATGAATAGGTTGGGCATAGTGAATCTGCATTATTTTCACGAAAATGAAGTGATTTCAAAGTCCGTCTTAATATAATAGTAGCAGGATGGAAAACAGACGAGAAAGTGGGGTGAGACTGATGGAACAGAAGACGCTGCTTGTGGTCGATTTTGAATTTACGATGCCTGATGGGAAATATCATCCGCAAAATTTTTTCCCGGAAATCATTGAAGCCGGTGTCGTCAAAGCATCAAATGAAACGATCATAGACACATTCTCAAGCTATGTCAAACCGAAAAAGTTCCCGAAGCTGACAAAGCGCTGTAAATCGTTCCTTGGCATTACGCAGCAGGATGTAGAAAGCGGGATTTCTTTTGAGGCGTTTATCGAGAAGCTCGTGTCACTCGATGGGGGAGAAGACTGTGAGATTATCACATGGGGAAATATGGACATGAAGGTACTGAAGCAAAACTGTATGCTCAATCATATTGGTTTTCCTTTTAAGGGGAATCAAAGGGATCTGGCTTTTGAATATAAAACCTTTTTTGGGGATAGAACACTCACAGGACTTCGGAAAGCAGCTAAGGAGTACGGCAGTGAAGGAGCTGGTAAGCATCATAAAGCACTTGATGATGCCATGACCACTTATCAGCTGTTCACCCTTTTTGAAAAAGATCGATCCTATGTGGAAAATCCGCAAACAACCAAAATTGGTGAACTCATTGACTTCTCTCACTTTTTTGATTCGGCAGATTAGCGGGCGTCTTCTGGAAAATAATCTTTTTCAAGAGAAGAGAGGCACGCTCTTGATTTTTCAGCCCACTTGGAATCATCCGCACTGAGCCCTTTTTTCAATTTGTCTACGGCGTCTTTCAGTGATACTTGATAATCAGGTATGTCGCCATCATAAGGCTTGACCATATGATGAGGGATGTTCGTCTGTTCCCTAAAGGCCAAAGCCCGTCTTTCCTGAAAAAAAGGTACGTCCGCTTCTTTTGGATGATGCAGGTCACCTTGAGTGGGGTGTGTGAAAACCGCTTTTACTTGAACGAGATAAGTAGATGGTTTAACGGCTGTCACTTCCCCAATGTAAACACCTGTTTTGTAAAAACCTTTCACGATTTGTCCAATCTGAATGTCTGTCATATGAAATTCCTCCATTTCCTTCGCATAAGAAGGTATTTCCTTTCTTTTAGCCAATATAGTGAAGTAAACGAGCAAAAGGGGGAAGAGCGGAACATGTCGTTCATCATATTCTTTCTACTGTATTTTCCTGAAGATAAAAGGGAGTATATCCCTGCGGCAATCACGACGGTGCTTTTCTTTGCTGCTGCATTTATTTGCTTTCGTCTGATCGTTCGTGCTTCTAAGAAGCAGGAGCAGATCGATGAAAAAAGGACAAAAAAAATGGATTGATCATTTTCTTCTTGTATCTTCAGGAAACTTCACGGTGACTGTTGTACCAGACTGCAATGAGCTTTTGAAACGAATGGTTCCATGATGATTTTCAATGATGGAAAATGTCACTGTCAACCCAAGCCCTGTTCCTTTATTTTTCAATGTGTAATAGGGTTCACCAAGCTTTTTCATTTGACTTTCTGACATGCCTACACCGTTATCAACGAAATAAAGGCAGATTCGATGATTTTCTTTTGAAGCAAACAGTTCGATTTTACCTTCGTGTTCGGGCGCTGCTTCGATTGCATTTTTGATTAAATTAATCATGACTTGTTTGATTTTCGTTTCATCACCTTGGATGTATAAGTCTGGTTCAATCGATTGATGAATCGTGACCGACTTAAAATTCGCATAGGATGTCATCAGCGATGCACACTCTTCAAGTAATTTAGATAAATTGAGAGACTCAATTTGATAATAATTTTGTTTCGCAATATCAAGATAGCTCGTAATAATATCCTGCGCACGGTCAAGTTCAGATAAAACGAGATTTTTATAATCTTTATTGGTTGACGGCTCTTTCGTATTGTCACTTGAAAAGAGCAGTTGGATAAATCCTCTCACCACCGTCAGTGGATTGCGGACTTCATGGGCGACACTTGCTGCAAGTTCACTCACAATCGTCAGTTTCTCTGATTGGACAAGCTGTGTTCTCATTTGCGCATTCTCTTTCACAAACTCAATGGAATAAATACTCAGCACAAGAAAGAATATGTAGTAAAGAGTTGAGAAAAATAATTCGAGCAGCTTTTGTTGCATAATGAATGCAGGGCTGTACTCTATTAAGCTGACCACAAGCAGTCCAATGTAAATAAACATCCCTTTTGATAACGCAATCATGACTCCGTATAACAGTTTTCTCTGCTTAGAATATTGGCGCCATTTCCGGTAAAGCAGGAAAGGAATGAAAAAGTAAATCGGTACAACAATCAATCCAACCCATAAAAAAGAGCCATACATCACGAACTTTACGGTTGAACTAACTAAGATAGCGACGATTCCGGCGGTATATCCCCCGTATAAAATAGCCAGTACAAGGGGAATCGATTGAAGCCCAGTCTGCAAATCTAAAATCGAACCAACTGGATACATAATACATAGTGCTGATGAAATGGATGCAAATATGGTGATGAGCAGTTTATTCGTTTTAGGGAAATGAGCAGGGGTCCGGCTTAGCCATAGTGCATGATATAAAAAGATTGGAAATAGAATAAAAGATACATGGAGCAGAAAATCCTTGAACATTTCCATTTAAATGCTCTCCTCGTAAATAATTGTAATTCCTCTCATTATACCATTTCATGTACAAAGTAGATATGATAATAGGAGGGTTTTTTTCTTTAAAAAGAACACCCGTTAGGATGTTCTTTTGATAGAAATGGTTTTATTCGGATGATAGAGTGAATGCTTGATGAAGGCGCTTCAGACCTTCTTTTACTGTTCCGGCAGGACAGCCTAGATTCATTCGAATAAAGCCGTCTCCTTCGTGCCCATATACGTTTCCGAGCTCTAGTATGACCTTGCCCTTTTTCAGCAGATTACGTTTCAATTCTGCTTGAGTGAGCTCATAATCACGAATATCCAGCCACAATAGATAAGAAGCATCTGGTTTCATATAACGCATGCTCGGCAGATATTCATCAATATAATCCATTGCGATCTTCATATTATTTTCGAGGTAAAGAACAAGTGAATCAAGCCACTCATCTCCGTGGCGATAGGCCGCCTCCATGGCAGGAATCGCAAAGGCATTCAGTTTGGACAATCCATTTCTTTGCAATTCATTGGTGAAAAGGGTTCTTTTTTCTTCATCAGAAATGATAATGGCAGATGCCTGAAGACCAGCTAAATTAAATGTTTTACTCGGTGCAATACACGTTATCGTGATGTTAGCTATCTCATCAGAAAGGCTGGCAAAAGGCACATGCGGCTGTCCGTAAAGCATCAGATCGGAATGAATTTCATCTGACACGACGGTGACACCGTACTGTACACATAGGTCTCCTACACGCTTTAATTCCTCTTTTGACCAAGCTCTCCCTGAAGGATTATGCGGATGACAAAGAAACATCAGCTTTGCTTCTGGTCTGCTTAATTTTTTCTCTAAATCATCAAAATCCATCATGTAACGGTTGTTTTCTATTTTTAAAGGATTGGTTAAGACGATACGTCCATTTCTTTCAATCATTTGATAGAAGGGCGTATACACCGGTGACTGAATGACCACTTCATCATTCGGAGCTGTAAAGGCTTGTACCGCAAAACTAAGTGCTGTCACGATACCTGGTGTGAAGGTGACGGCATCTGTTTGTATCGTCCAACCGTGTCTTCTTTTGAGCCAGTCAGCTACTGTTTGCTGCGTTTCCTGATCCTGAAATGCATAGCCGAATACGCCGTGATCTAATCGTTCTTTTAAAGCATCAAGCACGACTTGGGGCGCTTTAAAATCCATATCTGCTACCCACATTGGCAGCGCATCTGTTGTCAGGAACAAAGACTCTGCTTGATCCCATTTGACTGATTTTGAACCTTTACGTATGATCTGTTCGTCGAAATTCATGAAACCCACCTCTAGCCGTTTTTCAACCACTCTTGGTTGTGCTAAAATAAACATCACAAAATTTATTATAAGCGGTGATCCCCATGAAAGATAGTCAAGCTGTAGAAGAGATGATTCAAATCATTAAGGCATGGGACCCTTTTCAGTATGGAGAGGACTTTTACGAAACGGAGCCTGCTGACGTCATCAGTGCCTTATACGACGCAGAAGACCCGTTATCTTTCGCGAAAGACATTCAAGCCATTTACCATCACTCATTTGATCAGCTTCTTCCGATGGAAAGCTGTCAGCATATCGCAAATCAGCTTTTTGTCATAAGAGAAGGTAGCTCCTGCTCGTTTTAAGACAGGCTGAAATGACCAATTTGATCAGACACAAAGACCGGATTTTCCTCAGGGATGAGGTGCCCGGTTTTTTTTAATGCGTGAAAGGTTGAATGCGGCAGATCCTTGTGCAGTCTTTCGCCAATTTGAATAGGAACGATCCGGTCTTCCTCCCCCCAAATCAGCAGGACAGGTGTCTCCATTTTCTTTAAGACATCCGACGCTAAATCGCCTTCCCTGTGCCGAATCAAACGAAAAATACCTCTGAAAATTTGGTCATCTGAAAAAGGCTTTAAATATCCGTCCACCATTTCTTGATCAATAATCGAATGATCATGCACAACAGCGGTTAAATTGTTCATAATACCTTGCTTGAACAACTTTCTTTTTAAATAGAGATAAAAATAAGGAATATAAGTACTGTAAACAAGCGACTTTTTGGACTTATTCATATACCCTGAACTGCATAAAAGAACGGCTTTTTCAAATAGGTCGGGACGCTCAGAGGCAGCATATAAAGCAATTTGTCCCCCCATGGAATGCCCCACGAGGATCGCATGCTGAATCTGCAAATAACCAGCTAGTTCAATGATGATTTTTGCCATGTTCCGATAGCTGTAAATGAACGTATTCGATTTTTCGGACTGCCCGAATGGAGGCAGATCAATCGCAATTAAATTGAAGTCTTGTTTCAGAAGCGGGATGAGCTTTCGATAGCTGAAGGTAGATGAGAAAAGGCCGTGAATCAAAATCAATGTCTTCTTACCTTCATTTGGATAGTGTTCGTAATAGATATCTAAACCGAATTTACTTTTCATATAGGATGGCTGTACAATGTCCACACTCATCAACTCCGATATTTGATACTCACTCTCTGTTAGGTGACTGTATTGTACCCTAAAAAGTGGATTTTAAGCTACGATTAGAATCTTTTCCCTGCTTAGCATAATGGGAAAAACGTGCTATAATGTTCAGAAGATTTTTTAAAACTAGCTTTTTACAATCAGAGGTGTGAAATCAATGAAACTAACCGAAAAAGAAACTGAAATATTAGAGATTTTAGATGAAAACAGCCGCGCCGATTTAAATACAATTGCAAAAATGGCAGGTGTGACATCAGAAGAAGCAGAAGCCATTATTCAAAAGCTGGAAGATCAAAAAGTCATTATTGATTATTCGACCATGATTGACTGGCGAAAAGTAGACGGACACGAAGGCGTTACAGCGATGATTGATGTGAAAGTGACCCCAAAAAGAGGCGTCGGTTTTGATGAAATTGCTGAACGCATTTACAGGTTCCAAGAAGTGGAGTCCGTGTATTTAATGTCAGGCGTGTATGATTTATCTGTTGTGATCAGAGGAAGATCCATGTCTGATATCGCCCGCTTCGTATCTGAAAAATTATCGACACTTGATTCTGTTGTTTCAACCACTACCCACTTTATTTTGAAAAGATATAAGCATGATGGGAAAGTCTTTGAAACAGGGGACGATGACAAAAGAATCGTGGTGTCTCCTTAAATGAAAAAGTCTTATTTATCTGAAACGGTACAAAGCATTCAGCCGTCAGGTATTCGGAAATTCTTTGATTTGGCAGCCACAATGGAAGGGGTTATCTCCCTCGGGGTCGGCGAACCGGATTTCGTGACAGCTTGGAATGTGAGAGAAGCCAGTATTATGTCTTTAGAGCAAGGACTGACCTCTTATACAGCAAATGCTGGGCTGCTCTCTTTGCGAAAAGAATTGAGCCATTATTTATATAAGCGGTTTCACATTGAGTACAGTCCTGAAGAAGAACTCATTATTACCGTTGGCGGCAGCCAGGCGCTTGATTTGGCCTTTCGCGCCATTTTAAACAACGGGGACGAAGTAATCATCCCAGAGCCTTGTTTCGTCGCATATGGGGCTCTGACGACACTTGCGGGCGGTGTACCGGTTTATTTAAGTACATCGGCTGAAAAAGATTTTAAAGCCGATTCTGCTGATCTTCGTACGAAGCTGACGCCGAAAACAAAAGCCATCTTGCTATGCTCTCCATCAAACCCAACAGGGTCTGTTTACTCGAAAGAAGAGCTTGAAGATATTGCTCAGTTTGCAAAGGAGCATGATCTTTTAATTATCACGGATGAGATTTATGCAGAGCTGACGTACGATGAAGCTTTTACGAGTGTGGCGGCGATTCAAGATATGAAGGAAAGAACGATTTTGATTTCAGGCTTTTCCAAAGGGTTCGCTATGACGGGGTGGCGCTTAGGCTATGTGGCAGCACCGCCAGTCCTCCGTGATGCCATGCTGAAAATACATCAATATTCTATGATGTGTGCACCAGCTATGGCACAATATGCCGCAGAAGAAGCATTAAAAAATGGACTTGAAGATGTGGAGAAAATGAAGAAAAGCTACAGAAGGCGCCGTAATTTGTTTGTCGGCTCTCTCAATGAACTTGGACTCACTTGCCACCAGCCAAACGGAGCGTTTTACGCTTTCCCGTCCATTAAAAGCACAGGAATGACTTCAGAACAATTTGCTGAGGAGCTGCTGCTTAGCGAGAAAGTAGCGGTTGTCCCTGGAAATGTATTCGGTCCAAGTGGTGAAGGACATATTCGTTGTTCATATGCGTCGTCACTCGATCACTTGCAAGAATCACTTTCAAGAATCCAGCGTTTTTTACAGAATAGACAAGTGAAAGAAGAAGCACCTGCTATCTTAAAATAAAAAAAGGCATCAATCCATCTGGACTCATGCCTCTCAAATTAGGGGGGAATACTAGAAAGCATTCTTGTTTTCAGGTATTCCCCCTTTTAAACTGATCTAAACCCAATTAAAAAATATTTTGCGTAAAAGAGCGTTCTGTGATATAGTTTTTAATTGCGTATAAACGAATATTAAAACATTTATTTAGGAGTTGTTATCATGGCGACAAAGTTTGAAGTAGGCAGTGTTTACACTGGTAAAGTAACAGGATTACAAGCGTATGGTGCGTTTGTTGCATTAGATGAAGAAACTCAAGGACTTGTGCATATTTCTGAAGTAACACATGGCTTTGTAAAAGACATCAACGAGCACCTTTCAATTGGTGACGAAGTACAAGTAAAAGTTCTTTCTGTTGATGAAAATGCAGGTAAAATCAGCCTTTCTATCCGTGCGACACAAGATGCACCTGAAAGAAAAGAAAGCAAACCAAAGAAACAAAGACCACAGCAAGCGAAAGAAGAAGCTGCTGCACCACAAGGTTTCAATACACTGAAAGATAAACTTGAAGAGTGGATTGAGCAATCTAACCGTAAAGACCTTATCAAGAAATAAAAAAAGCACCGCTTCAAACGGTGCCTTAGGCTGCCTCATAGGCAGTCTTTTTTTTATGTCTTTTTCATTAGCGGACCTCTGGATTTGGCTCGTCACGGCGGACAGCTTCTTCACTAGGTTTGAACAACAGACCAAGATTGACAAGACCTGCAATTCCAACAAGACCATAAATAATACGTGATAATGCAGCACCTTGACCGCCAAAGATCGCTGCTACTAAGTCAAATTGAAAAAAGCCGATTAGTCCCCAGTTAATAGCACCGATAATCGTGAGCACGAGGGCAATACGCTGAATAGCACTCATCGTGATTCCTCCTTTCGCTACAGTATCAATACATTTATATTTTGCAGATTTTTAGCCAAACTATGCGTAAGAAAATGGATGAAAGCAAATTACTTTACTTTTGGAATGAAAGAAGCGCATAATGTAGCGCGAGGAGGAGATCACATGGATCGATTTACTTATTGGAACCCAACGAAATTAATTTTTGGAAAGGGAGAAGTATCAGCCCTTTCAGATGAACTAAAACACTACGGAAAAAACGTATTGCTTGTATATGGTGGAGGCAGCATTAAACGAAATGGCCTTTATGACCAAGTTGTCAGCATCTTAAAAGAATCAGGAGCTACAATTACTGAGCTTGCTGGTGTTGAGCCAAACCCGCGCTTAACAACAGTTAGAAAAGGGGTTGAGCTTTGCAAAGAGAACCAAATTGATTTTATTTTGGCAGTCGGCGGCGGTAGCGTGATTGACGCAACAAAAGCGATCGCAGCTGGTGCGAAATACGATGGAGATGCTTGGGATATCGTCACTCGTAAGCATGTCCCAATGGAAGCCATCCCATTTGGTACAGTATTAACACTTGCCGCGACAGGTTCTGAAATGAACTCTGGCTCCGTCATCACAAACTGGGAAACAAATGAGAAATATGGATGGGGCAGTCCAGCTGTCTTCCCTAAATTCTCTATTCTTGACCCAGTCAATACATTTACTGTGCCAAAAAACCATACGATTTATGGCATGGTCGACATGATGTCTCACGTGTTTGAACAATATTTCCATCACACGGAGAATACACCTTACCAAGATCGTATGTGTGAAGGACTTCTTCGTACGGTCATTGAAACAGCACCGAAGCTGATCAATGATTTGGAAAACTATGAGCTTCGTGAAACGATTTTATTCACAGGCACCATTGCACTGAATGGAATGCTTTCAATGGGCGCACGCGGAGACTGGGCATCTCACAATATTGAGCATGCGGTATCCGCGGTGTATGACATCCCTCATGCAGGCGGACTTGCGATCTTGTTCCCGAACTGGATGAAGCATGTCATTCAAGAAAACCCAGGTCGCTTCAAGCAATTAGCAGTGCGTGTATTCGATGTAGATCCTGCGGGCAAAACAGACGAAGAAGTTGGCTTAGAAGGAATCGAAAAGCTTTCTGCTTTCTGGACAAGTCTAGGCGCACCAAACCGTTTAGCTGACTATGACATCAACGATGAGAAAATTGATCTGATTGCAGACCGTGCAATGGCACGTGGTGAATTTGGTCAATTTAAAAAGCTGAACAAAGAAGATGTTCTAGCTATTTTAAACGCTTCTTTATAATCGAACATGGAAAAGATAGCTGCTTTTAAGCAGTTATCTTTTTTGAGTTCTGCATGTACATATGTTACAGTAGTCTTTCATGTTTTTGGATATAAATGTTTTAAGGAGATGTAGAACAGATGGAAAACTTTATTTACTATAATCCAACGAAATTGATGTTTGGAAAAGGACAACTAGACGGACTAAAAAGCGAACTCGCTCGTTATGGAAAGCGAGTGCTTCTTGTATATGGTGGAGGCAGTATTAAGAAAAATGGTCTTTATGATAAGGTCATCAGCGCTTTAAATGAAGCAGAGGCTGACGTATTTGAACTGTCAGGAGTTGAACCGAACCCTCGTCTCACTACAGTGCAAAAAGGGATCGACATTTGCCAAAATGAGAACATTGATTTCTTATTAGCAGTTGGTGGGGGAAGTGTCATCGACTGTACAAAAGCCATTGCAGCTGGAGCAGAATATGACGGGGATGTATGGGACATTATCTCAAAGAAAACAACCGCTCAAAAAGCATTGCCGTTTGGCACAGTGCTGACACTTGCGGCAACTGGTTCAGAAATGAATCCAGACTCTGTTATCACAAACTGGGAAACAAATGAAAAGTACGTGTGGGGCAGTTCAGTCACGCACCCTGCTTTTTCAATTTTAGATCCTGAGCACACATATTCTGTGCCAGAGAATCAAACGGTGTATGGCATGGTTGATATGATGAGCCATGTATTTGAACAATACTTCCATAACGTCAAAAACACGCCTCTACAAGATCGGATGTGTTTTGCTGTTCTTCAAACAGTCATCGAGACAGCGCCAAAGCTACTTGAAGACTTACAAAACTATGAGCACCGTGAAACCATCCTTTATGCAGGAACAATTGCTTTAAATGGCACGCTGCAAATGGGCTATTTTGGCGACTGGGCATCACATACGATTGAGCATGCAGTATCAGCAGTCTATGACATTCCGCATGCAGGTGGACTTGCGATCCTCTTCCCAAACTGGATGCGTCATACACTTGATCATAATGTCGAACGTTTTAAAAACCTCATGTTGAACATGTTTGACATTGAGACAGAAGGAAAATCGGATCGTGACATCGCATTAGAAGGAATCGACAAGCTGTCAGCCTTCTGGACAAGCCTAGGTGCACCGAGCCGTTTAGCGGATTATGATATTGGTGAAGATCAACTGGACAAAATTGCTGATATCGCAGCAAAAGAAATGGAATATGGTGGTTTTGGTAACTTTATGAAACTTGGCCGTGATGACATTTTAGCGATTTTGAAAGCTTCTCTATAATTTGGATGGCCGCTTCTCTTCATGAGGAGCGGCTTTTTGCTGCATCAATGACGATCACTTGATTTCAATAGCTAGTTCCGCTAAAGTGAAAGGGACAGAACTAACGTAATGGAGGGCTTACAAGCGATGACACATATTCAATTTGACTACTCGAAAGCGTTACCTTTCTTTCAAGAACATGAGCTTACATATTTAAAAGATTTTGTGAAGGTGGCCCATCATAATATTCATGAACAAACGGGTACTGGCAGTGATTATTTAGGCTGGGTTGACTTACCGAAGCAATATGATCGCGAAGAATTTGCCCGCATTAAAAAAAGTGCAGAAAAGATTAAATCTGATTCTGATGTATTACTCGTTGTTGGAATTGGTGGTTCTTATCTTGGCGCACGTGCGGCCATTGAGTTTTTAAACCATTCTTTCTATAATAGTTTGCCAAAAGGCAAACGCAAAACACCGCAAATCATCTTTATTGGAAACAACATCAGTTCTTCTTATTTAACAGATGTAATGGATCTGCTAGAAGATGCCGATTTCTCCATTAACGTGATTTCAAAATCTGGTACAACTACAGAGCCAGCCATTGCGTTCCGTATCTTTAAAAAGCTCCTTATCGAAAAATATGGCGCTGAAGAAGCGAAAAAACGCATCTATGCGACAACTGACAAGGCACGCGGGGCACTCAAAACATTAGCAACTGAAGAAGGCTATGAATCATTTATCATCCCTGATGACGTCGGCGGACGCTATTCCGTTTTAACAGCAGTTGGTCTATTGCCAATCGCTGTAAGCGGTGCAGACATTGATCAAATGATGGAAGGTGCTGCGAAAGCAAGTGAAGACTTCGCTTCATCTGAGCTCTCAGAAAATGCGGCTTATCAATATGCGGTTATCCGTAATGTTCTTTATAATAAAGGACGGACAATTGAAATGCTGATTAACTATGAGCCAGGCTTACAGTACTTTGCGGAGTGGTGGAAGCAGTTATTCGGCGAAAGTGAAGGGAAAGATGAAAAAGGAATCTATCCTTCATCTGCCAACTTCTCAACAGATCTTCATTCACTTGGTCAATATGTACAAGAAGGAAGAAGAGACTTGTTTGAAACCATCGTGAATGTAGACAAGCCACGACATGAACTTGTCATCGAAGCAGAAGAACAAGACCTTGATGGGTTAAACTATCTTGCAGGAAAAACGGTTGATTTCGTCAATAAAAAAGCATTTGAAGGCACAATGCTTGCTCATACGGATGGAAAAGTACCGAACCTGATTGTGACAATTCCTGAAATGGATGCTTATACATTCGGATATCTCGTGTACTTCTTTGAAAAAGCATGTGCGATGTCTGGGTATTTACTAGGCGTCAATCCATTCGATCAGCCTGGAGTAGAAGCGTATAAAGTGAACATGTTTGCTTTATTAGGAAAACCGGGCTTCGAAGAGAAAAAGGCAGAACTTGAGAGCCGTCTCAAACAATCATAAGAATAAAAGGCACATCTTTGCATAAGATGTGCCTCAGATTGTTGACAAAGGGCTAAAATGAACTGTATTTTAGCCCTTTGTCTTCTTTTTAGCGTGATAGAAAACCTTTGAAGTCTAGGAAGGACGAGCACTGGAGCGGAGCGAATTTGACATTCGTGAGCACCAGTGCACAGGACTGACAACGAATGCGAGGGTTTGTCTACACGCTAAGGCACATCTTTGCATAAGGTGTGCCTTTTTTTATGTTCTCATGGTGTCAGTGCAAGCCTCCCTAAGCTCTGTACATAGAATAATCAATGGAGGAGGTTGATGAAGCGATGAGAACAAATCATATTTATATCCATGACATTTCCGGGCAGGCCATCGTTAACTTTGGGAATATTGGACGGATTTGTCCAATGAGTGCTACGAAAGAAACATCAGGAGCGGGCAGTGTGAACGAGACAAATGCATCATCCAGCCAAAGCTTATTTGATGCTGCTTTTACAAACAATGTGCAAATCACGAAAGGCAAATGTATGAATTCCTCTCTTTAACGAACCCTATACAAAAAGGAGGGTTCTGTATGATTCATGTACCATCTAGGCTGACTGGTGAAAGCTTTTCACTGTACCATTTAGAAGAAAACATGAAGCCGCTCGGATATGTCATTAATGGGAATTGGGATTATGATCATGGATATTTTGATTATAAAATTGACAACCGTGACGGCTATACCTTTCTCAGAGTTCCGTTTACAGCCGAGAAAGGACAGCTGGATCAGCCAGGCGTTGTGGTGAAAATGGGACATCCATTTCTCTTAAAGCATGTCTATCAAGATAAATTAGATGACCATGCGATGGTTGGAAATGTAGGGGCATCTTTTAACCAATTCCAAGAACCGAAAGAGAAAGACGGAGATGTGTCAAAGGCTTATGCCGAAATTGGCTTTTCACTCGTCAAAGAATTAGAAGATGTACTGCTTTAAAAGCTGATCAGCTCATCCTCTGGATGAAGCTCATATCCAAAAGGAGGATTCATCATGGGTCCTTCTTTTTTTTGTACGCCTACAATGATCACATGATGCTCTAAAAAGTGATGAAGTGCCGTTAAGAATGTCTCTCCAGCTAATGAAGCTGGTACTGGAATGATAGTGATCTGTTTATGGAGGGTCATGTTTCTTTTTATTTTTAACGCCATGAGCTGTTCTTTTAAAAGAAAATGCTCCACCATTAAATGATTCACGGCATCAGAAGTATGGATGACTTGATTGGCGCCAGCCCGCTCAGCATTTTTCACATAGCGATCGGTTAAAATTTCAATTAAACAATATAACGAAGGATTTAATCCTTTTGCCGCAAGCAAGGTTAAGACACTCTGCATATCAGCCGTCACTTCATTTTCATGCTGGTCGGCAGTAATCATCAATGTATCAGCACTCATAATATTTGCTCTGCGAAGTGTGGCATCCTCTGTACCATGGCCTTTAATAAAATGGACATTCTCTAAAAGAGGTCCTTCCTTTAAGGAATCATCAATGAGTACAATCGGCATGGCGGGATCAATGGTTTGAAACGATTGAAGCAGTTTGTTCGTTTTCTCATTCCAGCCGACAATGATGAGATGTCCCTTCCCCTTGAAAGCCACCTTTCCCTCTACATAATGGTGCTGTTTGCTAAATACAGCGGCAGCAAGCGTGGCAAAATATGCAGTGACAAAGCTGGCGCCGATCAAAATAAGCGCCATCCCTGCTACTTGCCCAGGCATGGTTTGCGGCACAAAATCACCATAGCCTACCGTCGCGACTGTAATGAGAGCCCACCAGATCCCATCAAAGATCGTATGATACTGCTTTGGTTCAAGTATGACGATTAATTGTCCAAAAAAGAGAAGCAAGAAACAGATGATGATCGCAATGCGAACATAAAGAGGCCATCTTAGCCAGGCAATGAAGATACGGTTTGATTTCATCGAACTCGTCCTTTCAGGGAGACTGCTAATGTCAGTATGCCCGATTAGGAAACAATTTTTCATCATCGTCATGTATTGAAACAGAACCCATATCTTAAAATAAGAGAGAAGAAGGAGGGAATGCGAATGTCGTTTGTTCAAAAGACCGTACTTCTTTTTATTGGCGCACACTTTTTATCATCTGCGGTGATTTTACTCGTGTTTGATTTAAATGCGGTGAACCATTTTATGAATAATTTCTCGTGGCTTCGTTTTTTTCAAGACCTATATGGAACAGTGACATTTTATACAGCATGCATCGGAATGTTCTTCTTTTTCATTGGTGTAGTGATTCCCCTTAAAAAGACCTAGTGCTTTTTGCTGTACACGTTACATAAAAGTCATTAAAATTGTAAATAAATATATAAAATAAAAAGGAAGCTGATGAGCATGCTGTTTTTTTATTTTTTAACATTTGCCGCATTGGGATTGTCTTTTTGGGCACAATTTAAAGTAAAGAATAATTTTGAAAAGTATTCAAAGGTTGAAGCTGCCAGTATGAAAACAGGTGCTGAAACCGCTCGATATATTTTAGATCGCAACGGGTTATACGATGTACCCGTTGAACCGGTAAGAGGAACTTTGACTGATCATTACGACCCGACGCAGCGTGTGGTTCGTTTATCTGAACCAGTGTATTATGGCCATTCCATTTCGGCCATTTCAGTCGCATCACACGAGGTTGGACATGCCTTGCAGCATCAGGAATCCTATGGTGCGCTTGTCTTGAGACATAAGATCTTCCCTGTCGTGAACTTTGCATCTGGTGTTGCCCCGCTTCTTTTCCTAGGTGGATTATTGCTCGGCAGCCTTAACTTAATCGGGCTTGGGATCGTTCTGTTCTCAGCTGCTGTGTTCTTTCAGCTAGTGACATTGCCTGTTGAGTTTAACGCAAGTTCTCGTGCAAAGAATATCATTGTTTCAGAAGGAATCATTAGAAGCAGTGAAGAAAGAGGCGTGAACAAGGTGTTAAATGCCGCAGCTCTTACGTACGTAGCAGCGGCCCTTGTCTCCCTGTTTGAATTGCTCCGTTTTGTAATGATCTTCCTAAATGGCCGTAATGATTAATTGACGCCAGAGGAGGTGAGCCCTTACCCGTGTTAGGTAAGGGTTTTTTTGTATATTTTAAACGTATTTTTAGTCCTATTACTCATTGCTGCGACAGCATTTTTTGTTGTCACTGAATTTGCGATTGTGAAAATTAGAGGCTCAAAAATCAATCAGCTGATTGAAAGCGGTGATAAGAGAGCCATTCATGTTCAGAAACTGACAACCAACCTTGATGAATATTTATCTGCCTGTCAGCTTGGCATTACCATCACGGCATTAGGCTTAGGGTGGTTAGGGGAGCCGACAGTGGAACATTTCCTGCATCCGCTTTTTGAAAAGGCAGGGCTTCATTCCGCTTTGACAGACATCATATCGTTTATCATTGCCTTTGTGATCATTACGTTTTTGCATGTTGTCGTTGGGGAACTTGCTCCCAAAACGATTGCCATTCAAAAGGCAGAAGCCGTCAGTCTTGTGACGGCAAAACCTCTTATTTTTTTCTATAAAGTCATGTACCCGTTTATTAAAGCATTAAATGGGGCTGCACGAGGCATTGTGAAATTATTTGGTTTTCATTCTGTCAAAGAACATGAAGTGGCGATCAGTGAGGAAGAACTGCGTCTCATCCTGTCTGAAAGCTACGAAAAGGGCGAGATCAACCAATCTGAATACAAATATGTCAATAAAATATTTGAATTTGATAACCGAGTGGCGAGAGAGATCATGATCCCGCGTACAGAAATCTCTGCCATTGAAATTGAACAGAGCCTGGAAGACGTGACGCATTATATGCTGAACGAAAGGTATACACGTTATCCTGTCATTAAAGAAGACAAAGATCATGTCATTGGTGTGATCAATAGCAAAGACGTATTTAAAGCAAGTTTTCTCAATCAAGAGGTGTCCATTGAAGACTTAATGCGCCCTGTCATTCGTGTCATTGAAAGTACACCGATTCAAGAACTGTTGATTTTGATGCAAAAGGAACGGATTCATATGTCGGTGCTTGTAGATGAATACGGCGGAACAGCAGGTCTCGTCACAGTTGAAGACATATTAGAAGAAATTGTGGGCGAGATTCGAGATGAATATGATCAAGATGAAACCCCGCATATTGTGAAAAAAGGTGACTTCCACTATGTCATGGATGGGAAAGCTTTGATCGATGAAGTAAATGATTTATTGGATTTAGCGATTGAAAATGATGATGTTGATACAATTGCAGGCTGGATGATGACGCATAAAATTGATTTTGACATTGGAGATATCATTGAAGCAGAAGGCTGTGAATTTAAAATTGTCGATGCAGAAGATCATCATATTCGAACCATAGAAGTAAAAAAGGTTCACTTTTCCTAAAAACCTCGGAGCTATTGACGAGGTTTTTTTGCTTGGTAAACTTTAGGTAAGAAGATTTGTTTCTGCCAACCGGCAGTGATTGGTTTCACATAAAAAGGGTATGGTTTTATAGACATGATCAAAAGGAGCCAGTGAAATGAAAAAAATCAACGTACAAACAGACAAACACGATGACATGATAGACATTACCCATGAAGTTCAGCAATATGTCCGGGAAACTGGGATTCAAAACGGAACGGTTATGGTCTATTGTCCACATACGACGGCTGGAATCACCATTAATGAAAATGCCGACCCAGATGTCAAACGTGATATGCTGCGCCGGCTTGACGAAGTCTTTCCGTGGGAACATTCAAAAGATCGTCATATGGAAGGCAATACAGCAGCGCATATGAAAGCTAGTTATATGGGAGCATCTCAGCACGTTCTTGTCCATCATGGTGATCTTGTGCTTGGAACGTGGCAGGGAATCTATTTTTGTGAGTTTGACGGACCGAGACATCGTCACTTTTATGTACAGGTGTCATCTAACGAGTAAGGGCGGGAGAGAAGATGGGAGAATTCACAGCGTTACTTCAAATTGAACATGGCATCATTCAAGCACCAATGGCAGGAGGAGCGGTGACGCCGCAGCTTGTCGCCGCTGTTTCACAATATGGGGGTCTCGGCAGCTTAGCAAGTGGTTATGTACAGCCTGAAAAGATGAGGCAGCAAATCAGACAGGTCAAACAGCTGACATCTCGTCCATTTCAAGTGAATGTGTTTGTCCCTGAACCCATTTCAGAAACGAAAACAGAAGATGTATCATTTTGGACAGATCGGCTGCCTGTCATACCAGAAGCACAGATAATCCCTAGCGAAGAAGAATTATGGAAGGACTATGAACAAAAAATCAACATTCTTCAAGAAGAAGAAGTCCCAGCTGTGTCGTTTACATTTGCCTGTCCAAACGAACAAACCATTCATCACCTGAAACAAAAGGGGATCTTTCTCATCGGAACAGCTACAACAAAAAAAGAAGCACTGCTTTTAGAAGAAAAAGGCATGGATGCCATTGTTCTGCAAGGAAGCGAAGCAGGAGGGCACCGAGGCACCTTTTTACATTCAAAGGGAGATGCTCTGCAGGGACTTTTCTGCCTGATCAGTGATGTCAAGTCTGTCTGTCATATCCCATTGATTGCCGCTGGAGGTATCACAGACAGGACCACTATGAAAGCAGCACTAGCACTTGGAGCAGATGCGGTTCAAATAGGGACACGATTTTTAGCGAGTCAAGAAAGTGGTGCGGCAGATGTGTACAAAAAGGCGCTGTTACAGGCAGAAGGCAGTGAAACAGCGATGACACGGCTTTTCTCTGGAAAAAAAGCCAGAGGTATTGTCAATCAGTGGATGGAGGAAGAAAGACGAAATGAAGACCGGGTTCTTCCCTATCCTATACAGCATGTATGGACAACACCGATGCGAAAAGCGGCAGCTGCTGCAGGAAACCCAGAACAAATGGCTCTTTGGGCAGGTCAGGGGGTTGGCCGTATTCATTCCATTTTAACCGTTGAAGAGATCATGCATGAACTCACGCAGATATAATTTGATGATGGGTGGTGTGACAGGATGGAAATCTTAAAACATTCATATCGGAAAAAAGGACAAATTGAATTTCTATTTGATGATTTTCCGCACTCCCCTGCCGTCCTTACCCCCATTCGTCATTACTATTTCGTTCGTTATGTGAAATGGAATCAGCACGACCCTCCAGTCACAAGAAACGATCTAGAAGAAATGGAAATCCTAGCAAACACAATGCTTGGCACGCTCCATGATTACCGAAAACGTAAGGCATACAAAGGCCCCTTGTCATAACCTATAGACAAGAGGCCTTTTTTAGCTGCCAAACATTTGCCTGAGATAAATAACATCCATCCTAGTAGTCTGCGGCAGTAAATAAGCGGACTGAACCGCCCCTGGCCGTCTTCTGGCATTTAATTTATCGATAATCTCTGCAGCTGTTAAGATCCCAAGCCCATGCCCATAATATTGATCTTCCCCTAAGTAAATCACATTTTCTCCGCGCCATTGAGACTGTTGATAGCTAAACTCTGGATTCTCGAAATATAGGCAATCCCCATAAATAAAATCATTTCCGCGCTCTGTATAAATGGACAATGTATCATAGTGCCAGTCATACAGGGTTAAACTTCTAAGTCTTCGATTGAACTTCTCGTCTCCTACCGTTTGCAAGACTCCCATATAAAACACAATGACAATCGCTGTGGCACATTCAAAGGCATATTTTGAGCCATTTTCAAAGATGTCTTTAATCCCCGTAGATGGCTCGACTTGATAGCGCAGTTCTAACGCTCCGGCCTCTGATACACGCCAATAGGCGTCATTCGCACGGGACCTTTGAAAGATAGCAAATGAGGCACCGCTCTTATTCAAATCTCTTGCCGCATTCATGATATTTGATCTTAAAGTCACTTCAAATAACAAATCAGATGCCTGCCTATAACGGAACGTATCATTTGAGGCTTGTAACTGCATCAAAATGATCCGCTTTTGTCCTTCTAGCTGAAACGATGCCAGCTGCTCATTTGTCACTGGCTGTCCTGAAAGGATAATCATATGAAAAGCGCCCCCTTTTGTATTAGCGTATGCGGGATGCTTGGGCAAGGAATCAATTTGTGGAAATAAACAAAAAGACATCCTTTTTATTTGAAAAACATGAAAATAATATGAAGCTGTCCGATATAAAACATAACGTTTAAAAGGAGGAAAAACATGAAAAGTATCATAAAATGGTTGAAAAAACCATCGATTTCTAAAAGGCTGATTATTTCATTCACACTTGTTCTCGTCTTGCCTATCATTACACTCAGTACGATTTCATATCAGATTGCCAAAGAAGAATTAGATCATGAAATCATGTACGGAGCCAACGCAAGAGTCAATGAGCTGAATGACATGATCGAGCAAAAGCTTTTGAATAAGGAGAACGCAGTCAAACTGTTTACCGAAACATCCAGTGCTGCAGACTTTAAAAAGAAAAACCAGGACGAACTGTATGAGCATTTTGAGATATACAGTAAAATCAATGAAGACGATGTGGTTGGGTTTTATGCAGCAAGTAAAAATCGTGACTTTATTCAGTTCCCTAAAGTAGACATGCCAAAAGGCTATGATCCAACAACTCGTGATTGGTATAAAGCGGCGATGCAGGACGAAAAAGGTGAACCTGTGGTCACCAATCCATACATCTCTGCCACAACAAACGGCATGGTTGTCACAATCGCTCAGCGTCTGAAGGACGGATCGGGAGCCATTGGGATTGATATTGATGTACAGGATATTGTGGATAAAATCAAAGACATTAAAATTGGACGAGAAGGTTATCCAATTATTGCAAATAAAAATAAACAGATTGTCGCTCATCCAGAAGAAAAATCAGGATCTGCAGTGACTGAAAATATTTCATCAATCCTTTACAGCAGCAAAGAAGGAACATCAACTTATGAGAATAAAGGAGAGCAAAAACGTCTCGTTTTTGTGACAAATGATTTAACAGGTTGGAAAATTGCTGGAACGATGTTTGTATCAGAAACAGAAGAAGCAGCACAGCCAGTTTGGAATTCTGCCATTATTCTTTTAATTTCTTCTTTTATCCTTGGCGGTATTGCGATCTTCTTTATCGTTCGCTCCATCACAATTGGACTTAGAAGGCTTGTTGATTTCTCAGAAAAGGTGAGTGAAGGGGATCTAACGGAAACCCTCGAAACCAAATCGAAGGATGAAATAGGAGACCTCACAAGAAGCTTTAGTAAGATGAGTGAATCTTTGCGTGAAGTTATCCGAGCGGTCCAGCAATCTGTCGACAATGTAGCTTCAGCTTCAGAAGAGCTGACTGCTAGTGCCAGCCAAACAAGTCAGGCGACAGAGCATATCACCATGTCGATTGAACAATTCTCAAATGGGAATGAAGCACAAAATGAGAAAGTCGAATCTAGCACGAATCAGCTTGTCGCAATGAATGAAGGATTACAAGGTATGTCACAAACTTCATCAGAAGTGACTGCTGTCTCCATTCAATCGACAGAAGCGGCTGGACAAGGCGGACGTATCGTTGAAAGCACAGCGAATCAAATGAAACATATCGATACATCTGTACAAGAAGCCGAACAAGTCATGAAAGAATTAGAATACAAATCTAAAGATATTACGAGCATTTTAAATGTCATTAATGGCATCGCAGATCAAACGAATTTACTTGCACTCAATGCAGCCATAGAAGCAGCAAGAGCAGGTGAATCAGGGCGCGGTTTCTCTGTCGTAGCAGAGGAAGTCAGAAAACTAGCAGTCCAATCCGCAGATTCAGCGAAAGAAATTGAAAAGCTGATCCAAGAAATTGTGTTGGAAATTTCCAAATCTCAAGAGATGTTCAAAGCTGTTAACCGAGAAGTAAATGCAGGACTTGGGATGACAGAAGAAGCAAAGGAAAGCTTCCAAAACATCTATGAGGCGGCAGAAGGTATGTCGAAAAAGCTCACTCAATTAAATGATACAGCGGTTGACCTATCAAGCGGATCAAAACTTGTGTCACAAGCCATGCAAGAGATGCGTCAAGTTTCAAGAGAAAGTGCGGCGAACATTCAAGATATTGCGGCATCTGCTGAAGAACAATTGGCATCTATGGAAGAAATTTCGTCCTCTTCTGTCACACTTGCCAATATGGCTGAGGAATTAAAAGAGCTGACAAGTCAATTTAAAATTGATTAAAAAACGATGAAAAAATATCCAGAATTGTCTGGGTATTTTTTTTATTTTTAAACGTCATTTCCAGCCCTCTAAAAATAAACCTTTCATCCGATAATAACTTTAGAGAAGTAAAGGGGGAAAGAGAAAATGGGAAAAATGATCCAATGGTTCAAAAAACCATCCATTTCTAAAAAATTAGTTATTGCCTTTTTGGTAGTCCTCATACTGCCAACTGTTGCACTGACCATTAGTGCGTTTTTCACATCAAAGACAGAGTTAGACAAACAGATTATGGGCAGTGCGATGAGTCAGGTCAATGCATTTGATACCTTAATCGATGAGAATATTGGGAACAAGGCAGAGGCTGTGACTCTGTTTACAGATGATCTCAAGGCGGCTAATCTTCAAGAAAAAAATAGAAAAGCTACCATTAAAGAATTGCAGCAATATGGAAAAATTAATGAAAAAGATGTCTCGGCCATTTATGCAGGTTCAGAAAAGGGTTTGTTCATGCAATACCCAGTTCAAAAAATGCCTGATGGCTATGACCCGCGAGAGCGTCCATGGTATCAAGAGGCCATGAGTGCTGATGGTAAACAAGTCATCACGAAGCCATATGTCGCAGCATCTACAGGTAAAATGGTCATCACCATTGCCCAAAAAACGAAAGATGGCTCAGGGGTGATTGGTCTTGATATGGAAATTGACAGCCTCATTCAAAAGCTAAAAGAAATCAAAATAGGTCAAAAAGGATATGCTTTCATCATGGAGAAGGATAAAACCGTGTTAGCAGATCCAACCCAAAAGCCAGGAAGCAAAGTCAATGAGAATTTGGCGAACATTATTTTTAAAAACAAACAAGGAAACGGCAGCTATACACTCAATGGAACAGATAAAAAGGTAGCTTATGTCACCAATGAACTAACCGGCTGGAAAATCGGCGGCACGATGCTCGTATCAGAAGTAGAGGATGCAGCTAAACCCGTTTTCAATACAGCCATTATTGTGTTCAGTGTGACACTGATCGTAGCAGGAACCCTCATCTTCTTTATTGTCCGCTCTATTTCAAATAGATTATCCAATCTGGCCCGTTTCTCGAAAAAGGTCAGCGATGGTGATTTACGTGATAAACTTCAGATTCAATCAGATGATGAAATAGGACAAGTTGGTAAAGGCTTTAATACGATGATTGACTCATTAAGATCCCTCATTGGTGCCGTCCAAACCTCCGTTGAAAATGTCGCTTCTTCATCAGAAGAACTGACCGCAAGCGCAGGACAAACAAGTAAAGCAACAGAGCATATTACATTAGCCATTGAACAATTCTCTACTGGTAACGAAAGCCAGAATGATAAAGTGGAATCAAGCTCAGAAGAGTTAGAAGAAATGAACAGAGGCCTTCAGCACATGAATGAGTCGGCTGAATCGATTACCGCTTCATCCATCAAATCAACAGAGATTGCAGGAGAAGGCGGACAGCTAGTAGAAAAAACCGCTTCTCAAATGAACGTGATTGATCAATCAGTGAAAAAAGCAGAGAATGTCATCAGTGCGCTAGAAAGCAAATCAAAAGATATCACCCAGATTCTTGGTGTCATTAATGGCATCGCAGATCAAACGAATTTACTTGCGCTGAATGCAGCGATTGAGGCAGCAAGAGCTGGAGAATCTGGTCGAGGATTCTCTGTTGTAGCAGAAGAAGTAAGAAAACTTGCTGTTCAATCTGCCAACTCAGCGAAAGAAATTGAAAACTTAATCAAAGAAATCGTTCAAGATATTGATGTATCACAAGAAGTATTCACAGCAGTAAATCAAGAAGTTCAATCAGGCTTAAGCTTTACTGAACAAACGAAAGTCAGCTTCCACAATATTTTCGACATGACCAAAGAAATCTCAGATCAGCTCCAAACAATGAATCGAACAGTTGTCCAGTTGTCAAAAGGATCTGCACATGTTTCTGAGGCTGTCCGTGAGATTGCAGACGTATCACGTGAAAGCTCCGCCAATATTCAAGACATTGCCGCTTCAGCTGAAGAACAGCTGGCATCAATGGAAGAGATCAGCTCATCCTCTGCCACCCTTTCTTCAATGGCAGAAGAATTACGTGATTTGATTAGCAAATTTAAAGTCGAATAAACCAAATGAAAAGAACCTCCAGCTAGCTAGGGGGTTCTTTTTTTGAAGTGATTAAATCTAAAGGAATAGGTAAATATGCTTATTTTGGTGGTTTTTTGAACATTACACCTTGAAAAATAATCCGTATTACCTAAGAATAGAGGGGGATGATCCCAAATCATAAACCAAAAGGAGTAGAGTCATGAAAAAAATCAACTTTTTTAAGCACTTTACGATGTCAAAGAAATTAATTACTGCATTCTTAGCGATTCTCCTAGTGCCCATTCTTGTGTTGGCCGCATTTTCCTATGAAGTGGCGTCTAAGTCTCTCAATGATGAGATTATGTCTAGCGCTGCAAATGGTGTGAATCAATTAAATGAACTGATCAATAAAGATGTACAGCCTAAAATTGATATTGTTTCATATTTATCTAAATCGGTGAAAAAAAAGGAACTGGCCTCTAAAAATAAGGATTTACTTAAGGTGAAATTAGAGCAACTATCGGAAACAGACGACGATGTCGTAGAAGTATTTGTTGCAGATCAGAATGGTAAACTAACTGAATATTCCGAGATTCATAAAGGCAGTGTCAAAAGCGCAAAAAATGAACCATGGTTTCAACAATCAATGGGAGATGACAAACTCATCATTTCAGATCCTTTTACAGACAAGTCATCAGATGACCTGCTCATCACAATATCAGAACAGTTAGCAGATGGTTCTGGTGTTATCGGCATAAATGTACGATTGAACACAATTGTGAAAGATACAAACAGCATCAAAATTGGTCAAGAAGGTTATGCGTTTGTCGCTACCTCAGACCAACGTTACATTGCTCATAAAACGGAAAAGGCCGGGACGAAACTGACAGGCGATTTCATCGAAAAAATGTATCACAATAAAAAAGGCAGTTTCGAATATGAATTCAACGGACAGCCGAAGCAAATGTTTTATGACACAAATGAAGCGACAGGCTGGAAGCTCGCGGGAACAATGTATGTTAACGAAGTGAAAGAAGCTGCACAGCCAGTGCTTGACTTAACCATGATCATCCTAGCTGCTGCGATTGTCATCGGTGGAATCGCGATTTATTTTATTATTAAATCAATCCGAAAACCACTCATAGAGCTCTCTGAATCGGCTGAGAAAATAAGTCAGGGGGATCTTACCCAGCATATTGAGGTGCGCACACATGATGAAATCGGCAAACTTGCACAGAGCTTTAACGATATGTCGGCAAAGCTGAAACAAGTCATTCAAGCCGTCCAGAATTCAATTGAAAATGTTGCTGCCTCATCTGAAGAATTAACGGCTAGCGCAGGACAGACAGCCCAAGCAACTGAGCATATTACCTCATCTATTGAACAGTTCTCAAACAGCAATGAACATCAAAATGAGATGATTGAAAAAAGCTCTGTCCAGCTAAACGACATGGATCGCAGTTTATCACATATGGTCAACACGACTTCTCACATGATGGAATCATCTATCGAGTCTAGCAAAACCGCTCAGGCTGGTGGAGAGCTCGTTCAAAAAACAGCAGGTCAAATGCAAACGATTGAACAAGCAGTGAAAGAAGCAGAGCTTGTGATTGCAGGGCTAGAACAGAAATCTAAGGACATTACAAGCATTCTTGGAGTCATCAACGGCATTGCAGATCAGACGAACCTCCTCGCTTTAAATGCAGCGATAGAAGCCGCGCGTGCAGGTGAGGCAGGAAGAGGCTTCTCTGTGGTCGCAGAAGAAGTCCGCAAGCTGGCAGAGCAATCAGGCAGCTCTTCAAAAGAAATTGAAAGCCTAACGAACGAAATTGTAGATGAAATTGAAAAGTCGCAAAAGATGTTTAGACAAGTAGCAGGTGAAGTTCAATCTGGATTAAACATTACAGATGAAACGAAAGTGAGTTTTGAGAAAATCACCCATAAGACATCAGAAATGACAGAACAAATGAAACAAATGAACGGATCAGCCCAAGAACTTTCTCATGGCTCAAACGATATTTCACAAGCAGTCAATCAAATCAAAGAGCTTTCACGTGAAAGTTCCGCAGGCTTCCAAGATATTGCGGCTTCAGCAGAAGAACAGCTGGCATCAATGGAAGAGATCAGCTCATCTTCCGCCACTTTATCTCAAATGGCAGAAGAACTGAGAGAGCTCATCAAACAATTTAAAATATAAGAGTCATAGTAGAACCCCTGACGTTTTGACGTTAGGGGTTTCAGCGTGTAGACAAACCCTCGCATTCGGTGTCAGTCCTGCGTGCTGGTGCTCACGAATTCAAATTCGCTCCGCGCCAGTACTCGTTCTTCCTAGACTGCAAAGGTTTTCTATCACGCTGAAAAGAAGACAAAGGGCTAAAATAAAGTTCATTTTAGCCCTTTGTCAATAATCTGGAACACCTGACGTTTTGACGTCAGGGGTTTTTCCGTTATTTGCACATAATTTGGGTATTTTGGACTTATCTAGACTTTAATAAGTTAAAAAAGTAAAGAACCTAGTAGTACTTCCGATATATATACTATCTTACTAAAAGGAGTTTTCTTTTTTATGAATTTCATACAGTATTTCAAAAAACCATCGATATCAAAAAAGCTCGTTTTCTCTTTCTTATTTATTCTTTTATGCCCAATTATCGTATTGGCATTCTCTTCATATCATACGGCGAGCACCTCTTTAAATGATCAAATCATGCAAAGTGCAAAGGAAAATGTAGAACAGTTGGACAAAAACATTACGAAGGTTGTAAAAGTAAAAACAGACGCAGCCGATTTCTTTAGCAAATGGATTACGGAGAAAAAGCTGGGGCAAAAAGGAACGACTGATATTCAAGGACGCTTTGAGCAGTTCATGAGCATGAATGATGACACAGAAGGCATCTTTGTTGCTTCAAGTGATGGAAAAGTGTTCTCAAGATATCCTAATCAAAAAATGCCTGCTGATTATGTCGCAACTGAGCGGGATTGGTACAAAGATGGCTGGGCGAAAAACGGTGAGCTGTCTGTTTCCGCTCCATATCCAACCGCATCAACTGGTACGCTTGTTGTGACGATTTCTAAAAAACTAGAGGATGGTTCTGGTGTTATTGCCATGAACCTGGACATTGCGAATCTAGTAAAAGAGTCTAATAGTATCAATATTGGTAAAGAAGGTCATGCTTTTATCGGCAGCCCAGATCGAACATACGTGGCACACCCAACAAAAAAAGCAGGAACAAAATTAACAGGTGATTGGGTAGACAAGCTTTATACACAAGACAAAGGTTCAATGAGTTATATGTTTGAAGGAAAAGAAAAGCAAATGGAGTTCACAACAAACAAAGCGACTGGTTGGAAAATTGCCGGTACAATGTTTGTCAATGAAGTAGAAGAAGCGGCGCAGCCAGTTTTCAACATGGCGGCCATTATATTAGCTGGTGCGCTCATCATTGGCGGTATTCTCATCTTCTTTATCATCCGTTCTATTACAAAACCACTTTCCATGCTTGTCTCCTCTTCTAAGAAGATTAGCGAAGGAGATTTAACAGAAAAAATTGATGTTAAATCAAAGGATGAAATTGGTCAGCTCGGTACAAGTTTTAATGAAATGAGTGAGTCACTCAGAGACGTCATCCAAGCTGTACAGACATCTGTTGAAAACGTGGCGTCATCGTCGGAAGAATTGACGGCAAGTGCAGGTCAAACGACAAAAGCAACCGAACATATTACATCATCCATTGAAACATTCTCGAACGGAAACGAAAATCAAAGTGAAATGGTGGAACAAAGTGCAGCCCACTTGAAACAAATGAACGAAGGGCTAAATGAAGTTGCACAAACATCTGATGTCATTACAGAATCATCGGTTCAATCAAAAACAGTCGCAGAAACAGGCGGACAGCTTGTTGAACAGACAGTTGGCCAAATGAAAACGATTGATCATTCAGTGAAAGAAGCTGAAAGTGTGATTAACGGATTAGAGCATAAATCAAAAGATATCACCAACATTTTAGGTGTCATTAACGGTATAGCAGATCAAACGAATTTACTGGCTCTGAATGCAGCCATTGAAGCAGCACGTGCGGGTGAGTCAGGCAGAGGCTTCTCGGTTGTAGCAGAAGAAGTCCGTAAGCTAGCGGTTCAATCATCAGATTCTGCAAAAGAGATTGAAAAACTCGTCAAAGAAATTGTCTCTGAAATAGAAACGTCTCAAAATATGTTCAAATCTGTGAATGAAGAAGTAAAAAATGGCCTATCAATTACAGACCAAACAAAAGAAAGCTTCTCACAAATCAATCAGCAAACGGCAGAAATTGCGACAAGAATCAATGAAATGAATACGACAGTTCGTGAGCTTTCAAAAGGATCTGAGCAAATTTCTAAAGCAGTGAATGAAATTGCAGATGTATCGAGAGAGAGTTCAGCAAGTATTCAAGATATCGCGGCATCAGCAGAAGAACAGCTGGCATCAATGGAAGAGATTAGTTCTTCTTCGACGACGCTTTCCCAAATGGCGGAAGAATTGCGTGACTTAATTAAAAAATTCAAGATCAGTGAATAATGGAAAGTGGTTCTCCTCAAGGGGAACCGCTTTTCTTTTTAAGAGATGATCTCGTACAATAGAGGAAATCCGAAGAAAAGGAGAGATGTTATGCGTTTATCAAATAAGAAGGTCATTGCGTTAGTCAGTGATGATTTTGAAGATTTAGAGCTATGGTATCCCGTTTTGCGATTAAGAGAAGAGGGGGCAACTGTCCATCTCGTAGGCGAAAAAGCAGATCATGAATATATCGGGAAGTACGGAGTGCCAGCTGTATCAGATGCAGACTTCTATTCCATTCAAGCAGATGATTATGATGCGGTTCTCGTTCCTGGGGGATGGGCACCGGATAAACTGCGCCGATATCCAGAAGTATTAGACATCGTTCGTACGTTTGATGCAAAGGGCAAACCGATCGGACAAATCTGTCATGCCGGATGGGTGCTCATTTCAGCTGGTATCCTGAAAGGTAAAAAAGTAACGAGTACACCTGGTATTAAAGATGATATGACGAATGCTGGAGCGGAATGGTTTGATGAAGCCGTTGTGACAGATGGTCATATTGTATCAAGCAGACGCCCGCCGGACCTTCCGCCATATGTGAAAGCATTTGCCGATGTATTAGCGGCAAACTAGATTCACACGAACAAACAAAGGGCTGTAAAACGCCCTTTGTTCATTCAATGCCTCATTACATTTGTCTGTCGGCTGGATAGATAATGCCCATTTGTCTTCTCGCCTCGTCCATGACGGACATGGTTTGAACGGATAAGGCAAATGTATTGACTGGAGACTGTCCCTTTTTTTGCTTGATGCATTGAATGAAGTGATCGATTTCATAATACATAGCAGGTTGATCATCTTTGAGAGAAATATCGGTTTGCTTTCCATTTCGATCATGGATGGTGATACGAGAAGGACGGTGAAATTGATCAATCACCATTGTGGCATCCTCCCCTTGAATTTCAGCAGATACATGAGATGTTGAGATTTTTGAATGAAAAAGCAGTGCTTGATGCCCTTCATATTGTAAAAGTAATGAACCGCTCCCATCTACTCCAGAAGAAAGTGTATAGCCTCTCGCGGTGATTTGATGTGGCAGCCCGAATAAATAAATGATGGGAAAGACAAGATACACGCCGATGTCCATTAAGGAGCCATTGGATAATTCCGGCTTAAAAGCATTTGGAATCTCACCGTTTCGGTAGGCATCGTATCTTGATGAATATTTACAGTAATGAGCGATCACTTGCCGAATGGGGCCTAGTTGATCAAGATGCTGTTTGATTTGAAGAAAATTCGGCAGAAATGTGGTCTTCATCGCTTCCATTAAGCACACCTGATATTTTTTCGCAGCAGCAATCATTTCTTCAACCTCTTTCCGGTGAGAGGCCAATGGTTTTTCACATAATACATGTTTTTGATGCGCCATCATCAGCATCGCTTGCTCTTTGTGAAGGGCGTTTGGACTTGCGATATACACAGCATCAAACGCATCACTTGCCGCCATTTGCTGTAAATTAGTAAAGACGGTATCAATGCCATACTTGTCTGCAAATGCCTGTCCTTTTTCAGCAGACCGAGAATAGACGGCCGTACATGTAAAATCTGCCACTCCTTCACCAGCCTGTAAGAATCGATCTGTAATCCAATTCGTTCCGATGACAGCAAATCGAATCATCACATTCCCTCCTTCTGCTTTTCTCTGATTATACATGCTTTGAAAGCGTTTGTATGAAAGAATCTTCTTTTTTATTGAAAAGCGGATGAAACCTTTACCTTAGCTGATGCGTCTTACATAAAGAATATAAATGTACGAAAAGTGGATAGTTTCCTCCTTCATTCGGGTAATACTTGAGAAGGAGGGAGGAGGAAACGAACATGAAGCGCATCCTACATATAGGAAGTACATACGCATTCGCGCTTTTATTTATAGCAGCCGGTGTTTTTCATGTGATAGAGCCAAGCGGCTTTGCCCGCATGATGTCTAGATGGCCATTTCCCTATGGCATCATTTATGCCACCGCATGCTTGGAATGGCTTCTGGCCGTTTTACTGTTTCTTCCAAACGTAAGGATTGTGGCAGCAAAAATGATCGCTGTCTATCTGGTGCTCATTTTCCCTGCGAACCTATTTGCTGCGAGAGAAGGGATTCCATTTCCAGGGCAAGAGAGCACAGAACAAGCCTTGTTATGGATGAGATTAATCGGACAACCGATTTTGATTGGATGGGCCCTGTCCATTGCGAAACTGGAAGAAAAGCTGAAACAATGATCACAAAATGATGATCAAGTAGTGTACAATTTACTAATAAAATAGCCCGTGTTTGGAGGAAAGATATGAATTCTATGCAAATGTGGAGCAGTCGATTTAGAAAATTTTTTCTTGATAACAAGTTTGTTCTCTTTTTACTCATCCTGCTATTAATAGGGTTGAATATCCTTGTTTTCATGAAAGCATCTTTTATTTTCACACCGCTCATTGTACTCATCAAAACCATTGCCTTACCGATTATTTTAACGGGGGTTGTGTATTATTTATTAAATCCAATTGTGAATTTATTAGAGAGATTTAAGGTCAAACGGATCTTTTCGATTTTGCTTTTATATATCGTCATTATTGGGATCATTACAGTGACCATTGTATCTATTATTCCTTTTTTACAAGCACAAACGATGAGTCTGTTTCATAATCTGCCAAAATACGTTGATACGGTAGAAGAACAGATTCGACAACTAACAGGAAGCAACTTCATTAATCAGGCGCAGAAAACGATGAATTTTAACGTCTCTGAATTGGTGAGTAAAGCATCAAGTCAAGCGACGAAGATTTTGGAAAGTACTTTTACCGGAGTCGGCACTTTCTTAGGGGCGCTTACTGAAATTATCATCTCGATCGTGACGGTTCCGTTCATTCTGTTTTATCTATTAAAAGACGGCAAAAAACTGCCTGACTATTTCTTGAAATTTATTCCGAATAAGTTTAGAGAGCATACACATATCGTGCTTCACGAAATGAACCATCGCTTAAGCTCTTATATTCTTGGACAGATCATTGTCAGCTTCTGTATCGGTGTTCTTCTTTTAATCGGTTATCTGATTATTGGACTTGACTATGCGCTGCTTCTGGCGATTATTGCGGCATGTACAAGTGTAGTGCCTTACCTTGGGCCAACAATTGCCATTACACCAGCGATTGTGATTGCACTTGTCACATCACCTATTATGCTACTGAAACTGATCATTGTCTGGACAGTGGTTCAACTTATTGAAGGGAAATTCATTTCTCCTCAGGTCATGGGGAAAAACCTTCATATCCATCCGATCACGATTATCTTTGTTCTATTAACAGCAGGTAAATTGTTCAGCGTAGTCGGCATCATTGTCGCAATTCCGACGTATGCCGTTCTGAAAGTGATCACGACCCACCTGTTTGATTGGTTCAAAATGCGATCCAATTTGTATAAAGAAGAAAAGGTTTGATGTCATAATCTTTTTTAGAAAAAAATATAGTATCATAAAGACGAGCTTTCGAAAAAGAAAGCTTGTCTTTATGTGGACATAGATGTTTGCCTTCAAAAGATCAGAATTGAAAGGAAAGAAAATCATGAATCTATGGGATTTATTCGTGGCACTGGTTTTAGGAATTGTCGAAGGATTAACAGAGTATGCACCTGTCTCGTCTACAGGGCATATGATCATTGTTGATGATCTTTGGCTAAAATCAAAAGACATCATTACGCCAGAGGCTGCAAACACATTTAAAGTCGTGATTCAGTTAGGTTCTATTTTAGCTGTCATGATCGTGTTTAAAGATCGTATTTTGAACTTGTTAGGCTTAAAGAAAAATATCACAGAAGAACAAAAACGCAGCGGACATAAGCTGACCATTGCTCAAATTGCTGTTGGACTCGTCCCAGCCGTCATTTTAGGATTCTTATTTGAAGATTATATTGATAAATATTTGTTTGATGTGAGAACGGTCGCTGTCGGTTTGATTTTAGGGGCTGTGCTGATGCTTGTCGCTGATTGGATCAATAAACGTAAAACAGAAACAAGCTCTGTGGATAATATGACGTACAGACAAGCGCTGTATATCGGGTTATTTCAATGTTTAGCACTATGGCCAGGCTTCTCGCGTTCAGGTTCTACAATAGCAGGTGGTGTTATTCTTGGACTGAATCACCGAGCGGCGGCTGACTTTACGTTTATTATGGCCATGCCGATTATGGCGGGAGCAAGCCTTTTAACACTTGTTAAAAATGCCGAATATTTAACAACAGACATGCTTCCATTCTTTATTGTGGGCTTTGTGAGTGCGTTTATTGTGGCTCTCTTTGTTGTTCGATTCTTCCTAAAACTGATTAATAAAATCAAACTTGTGCCTTTTGCGATCTACCGAATCATCCTAGGTCTGATTTTATTTATCCTGTTTATGTAATGATGGAAAACTACTCTTTTAAAAGAGTAGTTTTTTTGTTGTTTTGCCCTTTTAAACAGTAAAAACAGCCTCTTAATTGGTAGAAAAAGAAGTTTTTTCTTAAATTAGTGTTTAAGTGACAAAGAAAAGGGTAGTACATAGACATACCAATTAAAGGAGGAGTTAGAAATAATGAGGAAAACAAGTAAATTTTTTGTTAGCTCTATGATTGCTACGTCAATGGTTGCTGTCCCTTTATCTCTTACGACTTTTGGTCAAAAGGCTGAAGCTGCTACGACAACAGGTGTCGATGGAAGTGTCTCGATTGATCCAGTAGCCATTGCCGATAAAATTGAACAAGCAGTAAAATCATCTCAAAATCGTGATGGATTTGTAAAAAATGCGGCATACAGTGCATTCTATGAAGCTGGTCAAAATTACAACGTAGTTGTTCAAAACTTAAGCCAAGATCATGACTTTAGCGGACTGAACAATGTTGTTTATTATGATAGTGTTGAATATGACGGCATTACGTTTGGTATTTGGGTATTTGAAGATGGTACGTTTGTCAACAATGGTGACGGCGGCTATATTAACTGGACTTTTGTTGGCAGCTTTGACCGCGAAGAAGGAAGCGGTACTGTCGATTTCCATAAAAGATTCTAATCTCAACGTCAAAAGTCTGCCGATCCATCGGCAGACTTTTTTAAAGCGCACATTCTTCTATTTCAAAACCTAAATCTTCAATGATGTGATGATCGGTTTGAACTTGCTGTCCTTTTGTCGTTAAATAATCGCCTACGAAAATAGAGTTTGCTGCATATAATGCGAGAGGCTGAAGCGTTCGCAAATTAAACTCTCTTCCGCCAGATACTCGAATTTCCTTAGCCGGGTTGATAAATCGCATCAGTGCCAAAACCTTCAACGCTTTAATCGGATGTGTGCGTTCTTGATGTTCAAGAGGCGTTCCTTCAATTGCATGGAGAAAGTTGACGGGAATCGAATCCGCATCAAGGGCTCTCAGCGCAAAAGCCATTTCAACAATTTGTTGATTGGTTTCGCCCATTCCAATAATAACCCCTGAACATGGTGACATCCCTGACTGTTTGACCTTATCAATGGTCGATACGCGGTCATCATACGTATGGGTCGTTGTAATTTGAGCATGATGATCTTGATGTGTATTGAGATTATGATTATACCGATGAACACCCGCTTCCTTCAGCCGCTTCGCTTTTTCTTCATTTAATAACCCAAGGCATGCACACACCTTCAAAGGCATTGTCTCAGTAATTTCCTTTACTGCTGCGGTGACTTCATCTAATTCACGGTGCGAAGGTGCTCTCCCGCTTGCTACAATACAATAAGTCCCTGCTTTTCTTTTTAACGCCTCACGCGCACCGGCCACAATGGTTTTTTGGTCAAGCATTGTATACCTCTCAACAGGAGCTGTTGAAATCACCGATTGTGAACAATACCCGCAGTTTTCAGGACAATATCCGCTTTTGGCGTTAAAGATCATATTTAACTTCACCTTTTTTTGAAAAAAATGAAATCTCACCTGATAAGCTGCATGCATAATAGGCAGCAACTCTGCGTCGTCTGCTCCAAGAATTTTTAGACCTTCTTCCATAGTAATCGGTTCATGATTGATGGCTTTCTTCACGAGCGTTTCCCAAGACAAAGACGTTATTTTTCCCATCATAAGCCCCTCTCAATATGTAAACTTATTTTTATTAAAAGTTAACATAATGGATAGAGATTGGCAAGCACTGGTAAGCATCCTAAGTAAAAACACAAAAAGGCGATGAACATATAGTCATCGCCTTTTCATATGAAAAAAATCGCTTAACGAACAGTAATATAGTTAATAACAAGCTCACCTAGTGAATTATAGTAAGACACTGTAACAGAACCGCGTTGTACAGCACGGATCCATGTGAAGTTTGGAGCAGTTTGGTCTAATTGAATGGCATACGTTGCGCCTGAGACAGAAATTTGACTTGCTGGAAGTGAAACAGCGATTGAAGAACCTACAGTAAGTGTGCGGTTCACCGTAATCACTTTATTCATAATAGGAGCTTTTGCTATAACTGGTTCTTTAGGCTGTGCAGCTGCATGAGCACCTTCTGTTTGGAAGAACGTAAGAGCACCTAAAGCAGCTAAAGACAATGTACAAGCTTTCATTAATTTTTTCATCGGTAACACTCCTTTTTTTGGTATATACATATATTAATAATAATAGAATTATATGTCAATCAAAATAAGTGGAAAAATGAGTATTTTTGGTGAAAATTGTCACATATTATGTAGGGGAAGACGATTTTGCCCAAAAAACACATGATTTTTTATTCATATGTCATTCTTTTTTAGGGGGGAAAAAGAGACATAAAAAAAGCTGGGTATCTACCCAGCTATGTGATGCTTTATGAAAAGAGATCTTTTATTTGTCGTCTGTCTGTTTTGGCTGACGGCCTTTTTGTTTTTCTTTCTCTCTAATGTAGTTAATAAAGTCGATGGTTTGTCTTCGTGCTTCTTCAGAAAAATCGGAGGCAGCTTTAAACGCAATTTGCAAATCAGGATCATCTGCAAGATCGTCATCAGAGGCGTTTTTGTCTTTACCTGTGAGAAGATAATCTGTTGAGACCCCGTATAACTCGGCGATTTTCACAATCATTTCACCATCTGGCTTTCTCAATCCATACTCCCAGTTAGCATAGGTCGACATCGCCTTTAATCCGAGTTTTTTGGCAACGGTAGACTTACTCCATCCATGTTTCTCTCTTAATTCAGTTAGAATCTTTCCAGTCAAATTATCCATCGGAAACACCTTTTTTCATATTATGTGTAAATTTTATCATGAATTACACGGAAAAGATAAATAAATACACAAAAAGAATAAAAATATGATTGACTTACCCGTTTTGTGTATATTATCATAATGAATATAACTTACACATAATGAGTAAGAGGTGGAAACATGAAACTTGAAAATTTACGAGAAGAACGAATATTACAAGGAAAAACACAAACGTATATGGCGAAAAAACTTGGATATAAGTACACGAGTGGCTATGCAAATATAGAAATGGGCCGAACAAAGCCCAGCTTAGAAATAGCCAAGCATATTGCAGATTTGCTAAATATCGGTGTTCAAGAGCTTTTTTTTGGTCAAAAGTTACACAAAAAGAGTAATAGTCTTGAGGAAGACCGTTCTTAAAAAGGGGAGACAAACAGAATGAATATCGAACATCCGATGGTGACACAAATGAATGATTTCGGCTATCCAAAACGTTACTGGCCATATGAAATGTCCCGAAGTGGTTATCGATTAGAGGACGAGGACCGTGAGAAAGGATTTGATGATGATGAGACATCAGATGACATTTGATGCCCGAAAAGAAGCCCAGCATTGCCTAGTACAAGCTGGCGGCTGGATCACTTTTCATCAAAAAGAGCCGATTTTTGCTTTCCCCACGGCAGAAGAAAAACGCACATACATGACCCTCATGGCAGAAAAAGCCGTTGATGACAAGAAGAAGGAAAGGATGAATGCGACATGAATCGATGGAAGCAAATCATGACATTCCTGAAATGTTTGCTCAATGCGGGGCAAAACGAACAAGACATTCGGCAGTGGGCGAAGGATGACGGGAGATCGTAGCATGGTCCTTCATTTTATCATTGAAAAAGAACATTTGTGCAGAAAAGAGACATTGATAAACAGAATTCAAACAGCCGCTAAAGCGCAATGCACAAGCAAAATAAAAGGCGCATTATCACTCGACATTCGCTCATTTTACAATATGCCCATTGATCTAGCGAACAGCCAAGACACACGTACATCTGCAGAAAAAGGCCTGATACGCCCGGTACACATCAGCATTCTTCAACCAAATTTGCAGTATATACAAGAAGCACTTCATGCCGTTACCGATGACGCCTCTTTACAGATTGTAGAATTAAGAGTTTCACAGTTTTATAGCATGCGTCCTCGAATGGAAATCATTTTAAATACGATGGGTGATGATATGAGATCCTCACCACCAAATAAGGAGACAAGCATATGAACGAGCCAAAACAACTCATGATTCAAGAAAACCAGACATTTGTCGGTGAAATGGAAAAAGGAAAGATTCAAGTCATTGTGTTAGATGGAAACGTAGGAACGGCTTATATGATGGATGTACCTGAGCATGGAAAAACGATTATTCAAACAGCAAAAGGACATTTTGCAAGAGTTGATCATGAGATTGGTTTTAAAATCAGCTAGCCTGATGAAAAAGAACAACTGAATAAGTCCAAGACGGAAAGCCTGCGGACACTGATCAAGACCCTATAAAAAGGGGCTGATTGGTGTCCGTTTTTTATTTTCTTAAAAAAGGGAGAGAGCATAGATGCAAGATTTACTGATTGAATATAAAAGAAGTTTAAAAGATGCCAGAAAACGATATGAACAATTGAAAGACAAAGAAGAGAAACAGATGTCAGATCAGGACAAACATGATCAAAAAATGATCGCCAGTATGGTCAGTGATTTAGAATACGTGGTGGAATGGCTTCAAATCGGTAGAGAGCCAGGCGCACGCAGAGGATTAGATAGACGGTCTGTGTATCAGCGCACCATTCTTGCTAATCAAGAGGTATTAGAGGCTTTATCACATGAATACACCCTCATTCAAGAGAAAGAAAGAGAGGTAAGTGAGCGGGACAAAAGGCGAATTGACGAAGCCTTATCCGTTTTGACAGATCGAGAGAAGGACGTATTTTTTATGCACACAACGCAGGGTCTGTCATTTAGCGAGATTGCGATCATGCTAGATGTAAAAAAAGGAACAGTCCAAAAACATATGGAAAGAGCTCGGACCAAAATGTCCAAAAAAGTACAAGAACGCCTATTCAGAGCTGCTGAATAGGCGTTTTTTCTTTCATCACATCAATCTTCAAAAGCTTGTCTTACAGTTGCCACCTATAGTTAGAAAGACCAAACGAATGTTTGCTAGCCCGGCACAAATGATTTCTCATCAGGGAATCATTCGAACTAAAAGGAGGCGGCAGGTGAATGTAAATGAAAGATAAACGGATAGAGGCTAAGCAGGATTATATGAAAGGGATGACGTACCAGCAACTAGCCGATCATTACAACGTCTCCATCCATACCGTTAAATCATGGAAAAGACGATACGGCTGGCAAAGACAAAAAACACCGTCAAAGCAGGCGCACTCGATCTTTCATCAATTTCTTTCAGATGAAACGATTGAAATCATGGAAAAAATGGATGGGCGCACATCTCTTGATATCATCTGGGATCAAATTCAAATTCAATACGCAGCCATTATTCGAGCGCAGCGCATCATGCATGTAGCAGATCAAGATGACATGATCAAAGAACTGAAAAAGGCGACGTACTTGCCTTCTTCAATAGAGGAAGAAACAGGCGAAGGCATTCATCCAGAGCCAGAGATCACGGCAGAGGAATTTTCGTTTCAATTTTCATGGGATCGGCATGCTACTTTTTTAAATGCCCAATCTCGTGCAATGGGAGAACTAAGACGGCTGATTAAACAGTTTGAAGAGCTCGCTCACGCAAAAGATGAACGAAGATTAAGGCTGAAGCAAATTGAGCTGACAATCGAAAAAACAAAAAAAGCAGTTCGTGAGGAAAAAGAAGAAGATCTTCATATCATGATCAAAAGAAAAGAGGACGATTCATGACGCCGTTGATTGAAAAAGAAGTCAATCCTCACTTTGAACACTTTTTGTTCGATTGGAATCAAAAGTTTCAGTTTTTAGTAGGCGGTTATGGCTCCTCCAAAAGCTATCACATTGCTTTAAAGCTGATTTTAAAACTGCTTGAGGAAAAACGAACAGCACTTGTCATTCGAGAAGTGTATGATACGCACCGGGAGTCGACCTACTCTCTTTTACAAGAAATCGTCAGCGATCTTGGCATCGATCATCTAGTAAAGTGCCGCAGTTCACCGCTTGCTCTCACTTTTCGCAATGGGAGCAGCATTTTATTTAAAGGACTGGACAAGCCTGAGAAATTGAAGTCGATCAACAACATCTCAATTATTTGGATTGAGGAGTGTTCCGAGGTTTCTTATGAAGGGTTTAAAGAACTGCTTGGAAGGCTGAGACATCCGGTTTTACCTCTTTATATGATGTTATCGACGAATCCCGTTGGTCAGGATAATTGGACGTACAGACATTTCTTTCGAGATGAGCAGCTGAAACGTTTTGTCCTTGATGACGAAACCTTATACAAACAGCGAACCATCGTGATAAAAGATACGTACTATCACCACTCAACAGCAGAAGACAATCTATTTCTTCCTAAAAGCTATGTCAAGCAGCTGGATGAGCTGAAAGAATACGATCCAGATCTTTATCGAATTGCAAGGAAAGGATACTTCGGTATCAATGGCACAAAAGTGTTTCCGCAATTTGAGGTCAGACAGCATGCTGACGTATTAGAAGCGATCGGGCAGATTGAAAGACCGCTGAAACGAGCGGGGATGGATTTTGGATTTGTCGAATCCTACAATGCGCTCATTCGGTTAGCTGTCGATCATGAAAAAAAGTACTTATATATTTATTGGGAATATTACGACCGCGGGAAAACGGATGATGAAACAGCTGTTGATCTGAAAGAATTTGTTGAATCAAAGGAACTCATTAAGGCAGACGCAGCAGAACCTAAAACGATTCACTATTTTCGGCAGCGCGGATTTCAAATGGTCGCTGCGCATAAGTTCCAAGGGTCACGTTTGCAATATACAAAGAAAATCAAACGATTTAAGAAAATCATTTGTTCTGATGCTTGCCCTTATACCATCTATGAACTTCAATCACTAACCTATAAGGCAGATAAGAACGGCCGCTTAGAGGAAGATGAATTTCAAATCGACCCACACACATTATCCGCCATTTGGTATGCGCTAGATGATTATGAGGTGACCGATTTGAAACAGACTGCTACAGAGCGTGTCCGTCCAAACCGAGAGAGGAGGTCCATACAATGAAACAATTAAAAGCAACGATTATGAAGGCCAACATGTCTGATCATACAAAACAAATGTATGAGGATGAATTTTCATACGAAAAAGATGACATTGTCCCACCGCCCTATCATATCAATGAATTAAAAAGCATGGCAGAATACTCAACGATTCTTCAGCAATGTATAGATGCGTATCGAACAAATATTTTAGGCTTTGGCTTTGGGGTGGAATATGCCTTTGATTTTAATGCGGAAGATGTAAAACCGGTCAAAAAGAAGACAGCCGAGAAGGAATGGACAAGACTCGAAGAGTTTACGAAATACATGAACTATGATGAGTCTGCTGACGTGATTCTTGGTTATGTCCTAGAAGACCGGGAGAAAACAGGAAATGGCTTTTTAGAGGTGCTGCGGGATGGACAAGGAAAGCCGGCAGGAATCGAGTATTTGGATGCACTCCATATCCGCATTTGCAAACTGAGTGAGCCAGTCGACGTCGAATTCCGCTACACAGAAAACGGCGAATTAAAGACGATGAATCGCAAGAAACGATTCCGAAAATATGTGCAGGTCATCAATGAGAAGAAAGTCTTTTTCAAGGAGTATGGTGATCCGCGCATATTAAATTGTGAAACAGGCAAGTACGATGATGCTACACCAGAACCACTTCAAGCAACAGAAGTCATTCATTTTAAAATTGGCAGTGGGACGTATGGGATTCCCCGCTGGATTGGCAACATCGTCAATATGTATGGCGCACGAAAAGCAGAAGAGCTGAATTATCTTTATTTTAAGCAAGGACGGCATGTACCTGGTGCCATCATTGTTGAAAACGGCATGCTGTCAGAGACTTCTTATCAGCAGCTACAAGATTATATGGATGATATTGAAGGCTCTGATCATGCGCATAAGTTTTTATTGCTCGAAGTAGAAGGGCTTCCGACAGAAAAAGGATTAACAGGTGAAGAAGATGTATCAAATGTCAAAGTGAACTTTAAATCCTTGGCGGAAATCCTGCAAGAGGATGCGCTCTTTTTAGAATACGATGAAAAGACGAGAAACAAAATCCGCTCCGCTTTTCGTCTGCCGCCTATTTACACAGGAGAGTCACAAGATTATAACAAGGCTACAGCAGATACCGCGCGAAAAACAACGGAGGAGCAAGTGTTTCAGCCAGAGCGGCATCTTATTACAGGGAAACTCAATACTCTTTTTCTCCCAGATTTAGATATTTGGCATGTCCGCTTTCTATTAAATGGTCCTGACTTTAGAGATCCATTAGAGATAGCGAAGGTTCTGACACCATTTATTCAGGCTGGGGCAGTATCGCCAAATGATTTACGAGATCTTGCGGGGCGTATTCTTGGTAAGACGTTAGAGGAATGGCCGGAAGAATTCTACCACCGACCTTTAGAAAGCCGCATAAAAACAGCTAATGGGCTGTCTCCATCCGAGTCAAACCAGCTGGAGAAATAAAAGGACGTGAGCTTTTTTTGAAAGGGGGTGAACATATGCCAAGGGAATTAAAAAACGCAAAAATTACACATGTTTCCTATGTGGACAAGGCCGCCAACCAAAAGAAATTTTTCTTGATGAAAGCAAAGAAAAAGCAGCCTGACTTTCAAAAAGAAGTCAGTGTCCTGACGAAGGCAGAGGATGCGCATCGCCTCGTATATGGCGTCGTGTATGAACCGAATACACCTGATGCACATCAAGACTTTATGTCGGCCAAAGAAATTGAAAGAGCAGCACACGGTTTTATGAAAGATGCCCGTCACATTGATAAACAGCATGATTTTCAAGATGGTGTTGGTGAAGTCGTCGAATCATACATTGCCCCAGCGGATTTTGAAGTAGGCGGGGAGCTGATTCAAAAAGGATCTTGGGTACTTGTGACAAAGGCATCACAAGATATTTGGGACCAAATTCAGCAAGGCCATATTACAGGCTACTCAATGGCTGGAACAGCAGACATCATCGCAATAGAGGAACACGATCAGCTCCTATCTCAAGAAACGAACGAGAGAGGGCTTTTTTCTTTGCTGAAAAATTTCTTTTTGAAAGAGGAAGGTGCAAATATGCCACAACAATTTTGGAGCGTTTTAGATCATCTGCTGGAAACGTTGCAGTCAAGTGATGGTGATGAGTCTAGCGTAAGAGCGGCACTTGAACAATTGATTCCAATCGTGCAGGATGTGTTGAAAACAAATGATGTCCTCCAAACGATTGGTGAAAGACCAGCATCCGTTCAAAAGCAAGATGCCGGATTAACGACTGATCAAGTACGCGAACTAGAAAAAGCAAAAATGGCCATCGACAACGTTTTACAAGCGGATAAACAAGGGACAGATCAAACAGGTGAAGAAGAACCTGTACAAAAAGTGCTGGAGCAAGTGGTTGCGCCAATTCGTCATCAGCTCTCTTCCTTAGAGAAATCAGCAGGCAGAGAAAAAGCAGCGATTCAGGAAGTGCTTCAGCAACAGCTACTGCCTATTTCAGAGCGGATACACATGCTTGAAAAAGCGCGGGGCATTTCTAAACAAACAAATCACGATACACAAAATGATATGACAAAGCCCATATGGGATGGCTTACTATAAGCCTAAATAAGGAGGAAAAAGTGTGAGAAATCAAGAGTTGATTCGCAAGGCTGAAATGACACTTGCCAGCTTAAAAACAGGCGGTCTCATGAACGCAGCCCAATCCAACACATTCATTAGAATGATGCAAAATACACCAACCGTTTTAAATGATGCACGTATCATTCCAATGGAAAGTGATTCACAAAAAATCGAAAAAATCGGCTTCGGTCAGCGCATTTTACGCCCAGCAGAAGAAGGCAAAGCGCTTGATGCAAAAGACCGTGTTGTCCCAGCGACAAGCACTGTCCAGCTCAATGCAAAAGAAGTCATTGCTGAGATCCATATGACGTACGACAGCATTGAAAACAACATTGAAAAAGACGGGATTCAGCAGACCATTATGCAAATGCTGGCGGAACGAGCGGCAGTCGATATTGAAGAACTGATCGTCAACGGTGATACAACATCACAAGATCCATTTTTAGCTCAAATGGATGGCGTACGAAAACAGGCAGTTTCTCATATTGTCGATGCGAATGGAGCGGAAATTAGCCGTCAAATGTTCAAACAAGCCTATAAAGCGATGCCGTCAAAATATTTACGTGTACCTCAGGATTTCCGTTTTTATACATCCCCAAGTTTAGAGGTCGAGTGGAAAGACCAAGTAGCAAACCGTCAGACAGGTCTCGGAGACGCGGCGATTCAAGGCGGACTTTCTTCTGCATTCGGTGTTCCGGTCAAAGGTCTTGCCAATATGCAGCCATATGATGAAGAAGGAACAGACGTATCAGATATTTTACTGACACATCCGAAAAACATTATCGTAGGGTTTTCTCGCAATATTCGTATTGAAGTAGAAAAAGATATTCGCAGCCGTAAGTTTATCATTGTTCTGACAGCGAAGCTCGACAGCAAATTTGAGGAAGAGGATGCTGTAGCCAAAGTAATGAAAGTGAAAGAGTAGGTGACAGCAGGCTATGATCATTTCTGCTGAGGAACTACAAGCCTATTCTGTATTTGATCGCGTGAAAAATCGTTCTGTAGAGAGACTAGCGGCAGATATTATTGAAGCAGAAGCAGCGGTATTTCAAATTGTCGGGCACGATTTTACACATGAAAAATATCAGCCCATTCCTGAAAAAGCAAGGATCGCCTTATTAAAAATGGCCCAGTATTTTGCCATGCTGAATGATGATGAATCCATGATGAAAGGCTTGACTTCAGAAAAAATGGGTGATTATTCATATGCAAAGGCAGCGGACAAAGTGAAAGGCAGACCTTATGTGTATGCCCTTCTTGTTGATTATATTGAACCTTCACTAACTGGCGGCAGCGCCAATTTAAAGGTGAGATCATTATGAGTTATGATTCTCTATTAACGGATCGCTGTGATCTTTTTCACTTAGAGAATGAGGAGGCAGTCCGCGGCAAATTTGGTATACCAGCAGGGGATCTGCAAACGGACCTCTCTTATCCTGATACACCAAGTATGAGAGATGTTGCTTGCTATGTTGTAGAAAAAAGCCAGTCACTCGTGCAAGAAGAACCGAATACAGTCATCTATCAGTCCTATCTCGTCCATTTCCCTTTAGCAAGCGACATTCGCTTGCATGACAAAATGGTGTGGAACGGCATCTTACTCAAGTTACAGCAGCCAAAAAGAGTGAAAAATCATCACATGGAAGTGATGGCCGTCAGAAAGGAAAACCTATGAAAATTGATGGACTTGACCGGCTGCTATCCCAGCTCCAACAGGCAAATAGTGGCGGCTTAACGGCGCAATATCAAGAGTGGTTACAGGAAATGGGCTTACAGTTTTTAGACATCATTCAAGATGAAATCATCAAAGAAAAGGCTGTTGATACAGGCCGTCTCCTCAATTCCTTTCAAAAAGGTGACAAGGAGAATCACTTTCTCACTTCCCGAGGCGGGCTCACGCTAGAAGTAGGGACACAGCTCGATTATGCCTCTTACGTGAATGATGGACATGCCATTTCTTCAAATGGAGAACGAAGATGGGTGCCTGGCAGATGGAACGGCAACCGCTTTGAATATGATCCGAATGCCAGTACTGGCATGATGCTTTCATCTCAATGGATTGAAGGAAATGGGTACTGGGATCATGCCGTCATGCTCTATGAACAAATGTTTGAACACTCGTTGGATCGAAAGCTTCAAAGCTGGATCGATCGACATTTTGGGAGGTGATGGAATGAATCAAGAAGTCGGGGCAATCATGCATTATATATACACACACTTTCCTGTGAAAATGTATGATCGTCTTCTGCCAGAGCGTTTCCAAGTGCCATCTGTTTATGTGCCGCCAGTGACTGTCATTAGTGGTCCAGATACAGTGTCTACTTTTATGAAATCTTATTCGCTGCAAGTGAAAGTGTTTCATATGGATACAGAAAAAGCGCATGATGCGGCGGAAACAGTCGTCGATGCATTGCTTGCTGATCGTCAAATCATTCAGATGATCAGTGAAGATGGAGAGGTGCTTGATGATTATGTCCGCATAAAAAGAGTGGAAACTAGAATCATAGATCAAGGTGTAGCAGCGATTGTCCTGACGTGGGATAGCAGCTATTGGTACAACCGAGATAAACAGCCAAGCCTAGAAGATATCAATTTTTCAGATGGGGTGATCAAACGTGAGCAAGACTAAAAAAACACAGCTCGATCAAACAGCGGGCGAAGAAAAAGAATTTGGCTTTTCATTTGAAGCCTTAAAAGAGCACAGCAAGGATCTTTTTGGGGTAAAACCAGAAATCCTTGAAGGTGCTCTTTTTTATATCAAACATCAACCAATTACAAAAACAGAAGCAAAGAAGCACATCGATGCTTTTTTGTCCAAGGAGGTTTAAAGGATGAACGGAGGCACTTTTACACCAGGTACAGAGAAAAAGCGTCCTGGCATTTACTTTAATTTTAAAACAACAGCAGAGCAGCGAATTACTTTAGGCGAGCGAGGAACAGTTGCACTTCCTCTTGTCATGAGCTGGGGAGAACCAAAAACCTTTATTTCCGTTTCCGATATGGAAGACTTAAATAAAAAGGTCGGGCTCAACATTGATGATAAGTCACTTCTTCTTTTCCGTGAAGCGAAGAAAAAAGCGCAAACGGTCTTGCTTTACCGCCTAAACGAAGGAGAGCCAGCCAAAGCGGAAATCGCAGAAAACTTTGTGGTCACAGCCAATTATGGTGGTCAAAAAGGAAATGAGATTACCATTCAAGTGGCAGAAAATGTACTCGACAGCACAAAACGTGACGTTATCACCTATCTTGGAACAGATATTGTCGATAAACAGGTGGTCACAGATGTCAAAGATCTTGTGAAAAACAAATACGTTCAATTTTCTGGTGAAGGCGAAGCGGTCATTACTGCTGGAGCGGCTTTAAGCGGCGGGAAAAACGGTGTGGCAAGTGTCGCAGATTATACAGCTTTCCTAGAAGCAGCTGAAACGGAATACTTTGATGTTATTGCACTCCCAGTCGATAATAGTGAGCAATTAAAAGCAACATTCGCGTCATTTATTGAGCGTTTACGTAATAAGCAAGGACGTAAGGTGCAAGGCGTTGTGGCTAACTATGCAGCTGATCAAGAAGGTATCATCAATGTCACAAGCGGTGTTGTTTTAGAAGACGGAACAGAACTCGCGCCTGCTCAAACAACAGCTTGGGTCGCGGGAGCAAGTGCAGGAGCGACTTTTAATCAGTCACTGACCTTTGTTGAATACGAAGGCGCAGTCGATACATTAGAGCGTCTTGATAATGATCAAGTAGAATACCGTTTATCACAAGGAGAGTTTCTTTTCACTTTCGATGCAAGAGACCGCACGGTGAGCGTTGAAAAAGATATTAACTCTTTGACAAGCTTCACGGTTGAAAAGAACCAGCAAATGGCGAAAAACAAAATCATCCGTGTGCTAGATGCAATCAACAATGATTTAACATTTGAACTGAAAAATTTGATTAAATTACGCAAAGCCAATGGCAATGACATTCCAGCATCTGATGATGGAGTGCAGCTTGTGAAAACACTGATTACACAGTATCTCACACAACTTCAAGATGGCAGCGGTATTACAGGCTTTAACTCAGAAACAGACATCGTCATTGGCCTCAATGAAGATCGTGATGGATTTATCATCGATTTAGCAGTACAGCCAGTAGACGCAGCAGAAAAATTCTATTTCAATGTGGAGGTGAAGTAAGATGGCTTTTAAAGCGCAAAATACAATCTCAGGTAAAGAAGGTCGTCTTTTCTTAGAAGGTGAGGAGCTTGCCTTTATCAAAACGTTTGAAGCAAACGTGGAGAAAAATAAATCAGAAGTGAACGTAATGGGCCGCCGAATGACTGGCCATAAAACAACTGGGGCAAACGGAACAGGAACGGCAACATTCTATAAAGTTACGTCACGTTTCGTTCAACTCATGCTCAACTATGTGAAAAAAGGGGAAGATCCTTATTTCACTCTTCAAGCGGTAATTGATGATAAATCATCAGGCCGAGGCACAGAGCGTGTGACATTATTCGATGTCAACTTTGATTCAGCTAAAATTGCTGGACTAGATGTCGATTCAGAGGCACTTGAAGAAGAAGTTCCATTTACATTTGAAGACTTTGATCTGCCTGAAAAGCTGAAGAATTCTTTCTAAGAAATGCGGAGGAAATTAGCTAATTAATTAGCTAAATAAAAACCAAATATGCTATAATGCAAATGTAATGAAAAATGAATGCATTTGTAATGCACATTGCAATAAATGACACACAAAATTATGTTTACATGCAAAGCGATTTGCATACAATAAAAAGAAGCCAGGATGCGCTAACATCCCGGCAATGTACAATGAGGCCCTTCAAGGGGCTGGCTAATCGAATAGGATGTTCAGGATAGACTTTCCCTTTCACCTACCAAAGCTCAAGGGGGAGTCTATTTTTTGTCTATATATGTCAACAGGGCAATGATAAATGACCCGAAAGCAAGCATTAACATCAGTGCTTGGAATGTTGACATGAGCATCACCCCCTTCCTATCGGGGATGAGCCAGACGCCCTTGAGCAAGCCGTTCAATTGTACGAGTTATATTATACATGAAAAGATTGGAAAGCACATTCAAAAAATGGATGTGCTTTTTTGTATTCAAAAAAACAAACAAAAGGGAGTTTTTAAACATGAGCGAAAAACAAACATTTGATCTTTCATTTTTTATGCCAGGACAAACAGTAGAAGCAGAAGAGGTCAAAGTACCAATTTCTAAGCGTTTTGTTGATAAAAAAGGGAATGTCATTCCTTTTGTCTTCAAAGCGATTACCACGGAACGTATTGATGAACTGGAAAAAGAAAACACCACGTTCAAAAATGTCAAAGGCAGAGGCCGCGTAAAAGACTTAGACAGCCAGCGCTTCTATGCACGAATTGCCATTGAATCGACGATTTATCCAGATTTCCGCTCAAAGGAATTAAGAGAAGCCTACAGCACACAAGATCCAGTTGAAGTTGCAAAACGTGTTTTATCTGTCGGCGGTGAATATGCAAACTGGTTAAACAAAGCAATTGAAATCAATGGATTTGAAGACGAAATTGAAGATTTAGAAGAAGCAGCAAAAAACTAATAAAAGATGGGGATAAGGAAGCGGTGTTTTTATATTACGCCATGCATGAGCTTCACTATTCTCCATCAGAACTCCTCGATTTATACGAAGCACCAAGACAATTTAAGGCATTCTTATTCGGACTCATCAGCTACAAACTCGACATGCTAGAAAAAGAAGCAAAGAAAGGAGGGAAATAAACTGGCGAAGCTCACTGCACGATTTGAATTAGAAGACAAAGTATCAAAGAAGCTGTTGCGCATTCAAAAACGATTTCAAACGTTTGAGAAGCAGCTCAAACCATTTAGAAAACCGGTGAAAATAAGCCTGGAAATGGATGAAAAGAAGCTAAGGAACCTCAATTTATCGATTAGAAGGTTATCTGTATTATCCATGAAGCTAGATCAAGGAATCTATCGTGATCTCAAATCATTAACAAACCAGCTGAACATGATACCGAAACAGATGGTCATAACCATTCAAGCAAAAGGACTAGATGTCATTAAATCCAGTATAGATCGCTTGAAACAATCACAAGCAAGTCCAATCCTGCTGACGTTCAAACTGAATGATCAGTTGTCAGGAAAAATGTCATCAATCAAAAAATCAATCCTTCAGCTCATGAACAGAACGTACTATATGAGATTAAACATGGTTGACCAAGCCACCGCTGCCATTCAACGAATCAAAAAGACACTCAAAAGCTTGACAATGGCTAAACATGAGATCAGAGTGTCTGTTCAAGACAATGCAAAGAGTAAGTTGAAAAAACGAGATCAGGCAGAGTCAGTTGTGAAAGAAAAGAAAATCAAAAAGAAACCTAATGCGACAGCTGCTACAAAAACGCAGGAAAACAAACAAAGCTGGCTGGGGAATTTGGGGAACAAGGCGTTAAAAGAAATTGAAAAATATGCAGGTGACGTCTCAGATAAATTGAAGGAAAAATTAAGCCCTAGGAAATTTTGGGATGAAAAGGCGCTACCTTGGATTGAAACGAAAATAGACGAATACAAGCAAGAAGTAATCGGACGAATTCGTGAGAAAATTAAAATCAATCCTGAAGAGTATCTAGATAAATGGTTTAACAAAGGATTAGATTTGATCCTTGGTCCGAAAAACCAATCGAGCGAAAACAACACTAACTCATCAGCTCAAAATCAAACGACAGAAACCCCAACAAATCCAACTCCTAATACGCAGCAAAATAATCGAAATGGAAAAGGTTTGTTTCGTAGTAGTTGTTGCCCTTGTTGTGCTCGTGGTTTAAGTAGGCGTGGCTCTAATAGGACAAGAAATAGAAATGGTCGTTCACAAAGACAACCCTCAAATCCTACCGCCACAACAAGAACGGAGAGGTATAGAAGACCTCAAGGTAGATTAGGAAAACTTAAAACAAGTGCAGGTAAGATTTTTGAAAAAGTACCTAGTGGATTGAAGAAAACCACAGGTATAGTAGCCTCTGTAGCCGGACTTGCGGGCTTGATGAAAGGTAGTGGGGGGCTAAGTGGATTAGGAGATGTACTTAAAAATATAGGAAAAGGAAGTAGCCAGCTTTTAAAGAGAGTGCCTATCTTGGGGAACTTATTAAGTGCTACAGATTTGATAGGAACAACGAAAGAAAACGTTGGAGAAAAAGTAGGTGGATTCTCTGGAGGGCTTGCAGGAGGAATTAGTGGAGCAGCAATAGGCCAAACTCTAATTCCTATACCGTTTGTAGGAGCTGCTGTTGGGGGTGTTGCTGGGAGCATCGCCGGAACTTTAGGTGGATCAAAACTTGGGGAATTATTTGATACCTCAAAATTAAAAGAGAATATTTCAAATACGTTATTTAGTGAGGATTGGTGGAGTGAAAAGTGGGGAAGTGTTAAAACCTCCGCAGAGAAATCTTTAGGGAACTTAAGTGAAAAATGGGAAGATATAAAAACAACAGCATCTAATACACTATTTAATTCAGAATGGTGGGCAGAACAGGCCGGGTACGTTACTGGAGCTTTAGAATCTACTGTATTTAATGGAGAATGGTGGAGCGAGAAATGGGATGCTATCAAGGATTGGACGCAAGAAAAATGGGACGGTGCAGTCGAGATATGGAATTCTATCACAAAAAAACTTGGTGAGACCGTTTTTAACGGAGAGTGGTGGGGAGAAAAATGGGATAGCGTAAAAAAATGGACCAAAGAAAAATGGGATGGTGCCGTTGATATATGGAACTCAATTAAAGGAAAAATCCGTGAAACTGTCTTTAATAAAGATTGGTGGGGCGAGAAGTGGAATGATGTAAAAAATTGGTCAAAAAATAAATGGGAACAATCAAAAACAATTTGGTCAGCTGCAAAAGCAACTGCTTCTTCTACCCTATTTAATAAGAACTGGTGGACAAATAAGTGGAATGATGTAAAGTCTTGGGGTAAAAATATTTTAGGAGATACATGGGATTTAATTAAAACTAAAGGCGCGGAAGTTATTGGTAAGCATATTGTGAAATTTGAAAAAGGTCGGGAAAAAGGTCGGAAAGATTTTAAACCTGATCAAAAAGCCACAGGCGGCTATATCACCCAACCTACCTTATCATGGATTGGTGAAGCAGGTAACGAATTTGTCATTCCAACTCAAAATAACCGGGGACGCGGGAAGATGCTGCTTGCACAGGCTGCTTCTCATCTTGGAATGTCTGTTGTGCCAAGCAGCAGCGGAGCAGCAAGTCCAGTTTCTAGCTCTTCAGCTCCAATAACGCCTAATGCTCCAGCAGCTCCAAATACTTCTGCCGGTTCGATTGGTGGAACGGTTTCAATGAATGGAAACATCCAATCTGCCAGCATAGGCGAGCAATTTAATCATGATTTTGAACAAGGGCTGAATCAAAAGGTGGTTTCACTTGATCAATGGAAGCAAAAAAACATTCAGCAGCCATTTAATCAAATGACATCAGATTCAGGAAAGTACGGACAACAAACGGTATCGGCATTTGCTACTGGCCAGCAAATGACACCAACAGGAACTGACAGCTTTTTGCAAAGTCGTGTAAAAGCACCATACCAACAAGTGATGACAGCATCACCAACTTGGGGTTCTGGAACTGTTAGTGGCTTTGCAACAGGCCAAAATGCCACATCAATTGGCACAAGCCAATACGTAGACCAACACGTCAAACAACCATTCCTGCAAGCCAAACAAGAATCACCAGGATGGGGTTCAGGAATGATCGACGCCTTCAATAGCGGCATGCGTTCAAAAGCAAGTGAAGTCACACAAGCTGCCAAAGAAATGGCGAAGAAAGTGGAACAGGCGTTTAGAGAAGAACTAGACATTCATTCTCCTTCGCGTGTCATGATGAGTCTAGGGAAATTCGCATCGATCGGTGTCGTCAAAGGGCTCGATTCAGTTGATGTGAAAAAGTTTGCTGAAAATCAAGCGGGTTCATTAATCGGAGCGTTCAGCGGTATGGGTGCTTCAGGTCTTAGTGTTCAGCAATGGCTCATGGCAGCTCTGATGGCGACTGGCACATCGATGAGTTGGCTTCCAGGTCTTATGACAATCGCTCAGCACGAATCAAATGGTAACCCGAAAGCCATCAACTTGTGGGATTCCAACGCCAAGAAGGGAACGCCTTCTAAAGGGTTAATGCAAACCATTGGACCGACCTTCCATTCCAATAAAGGCAAGGGCATGAATGATATTTGGAACCCAATTCATAATGCCGTAGCAGCCATTAACTACATTAAGGGCAGATATGGAACAGTCTTCAATACACCGGGATTACGGAGTATGAGAAGAGGCGGTCCTTATAAAGGCTACGCCAATGGCGGTCTGATTACTCAGGAGCAGGTAGCTAGAGTCGGTGAAGGAAACAAACGCGAATGGATTATTCCAGAAGAAAGAGGCATTCGCGGGAGATATTTATTGACGCAGGCAGCAAAGGCACTTGGGATGCAAGTCTATGATCCATCAAATGCATCTGCTCCTTTACCAGAATCACAGATGCAGCAAGTCACCTCAGCACAGTCAGCTGGGACTGCAACAACGTCTGGTAATAAACAAATCACCATCCAGTTCAATGGTGATCAGCATTTCCATAATGGACAGGATCAGCAATCGCTTGTCGAAAAAATTAGACAAATGCTTGTAGACGAACTGGAAGTAGAGCTTCAGACAGGAACGAAAGGGGTCGTGATCGATGGGTAAATCAGTGTATCAATTGTGGATTTCCCAAGGCAAGGAGAAGTTGCGATTCCCTGTGCTTCCATCCGAACTTGAGATCACAAATAATGTACAAAATGAAACAGTGAAGGTCTCCTCCTTTGGAGAACTGACTTTTATTGATGTACCATCGGCTAAACAAGTATCATTCACCTCATTATTTCCTAAGAAATATTCGCCAATTGCTGAATATAAAAGCATTCCATCACCAGAGAATGCAATAGCGAAAATTGAACGAATGATGCGTTCAAAGAAGTCTGTGCGACTGATTGTTACAGGGACTAAAATCAACATGACGTGCAGCATAGAGAGCTTCACTCACAAGGAAGGGTCTTATGACATAGGGGATCGTGAATTTACGATCGCGTTAAAGGAATATAAAACCGCATCGCCTAGGAAAATCAAACGAAAGAAAAAAGCGAAACAAACCAAAAAGAAAAGACCCTCAAAAACACCACCAAAATTGTACACTGTCAAAAAGGGAGATACTCTGTGGGCCATATCAGGCCGTTTTTATGGCGATAGTACAAAATGGCGGCGTATTTGGAATGCCAATAAAGCAGCGATGATCAAACGAAGTAAACGCAATATTAAACAGCCGGGACATTGGATTTTTCCAGGGCAAAAATTGAAAATACCACAATAGGGGGGCTGACATTGATTGAGCTTTTTGCCATCAGAAGCGGCACGATGTATGAGCTTGTCACAGAGAGTGTGACACTTCAGGGGCAAAGGTATCAGGCCCCTCGCTCTATTCAGGCGAATATTATCACAAAGCAAGGCAGTCAAACATATTACCGTGTCTCAGAAGGAGACACGGTTCTTTTTAAATGGAAAGGAAAAGAGCTGTTCAGAGGCATCGTGTTTTCTAGGACGCCTGTTGAAGGAAAGCTGACCTTTACCGCATACGATATGCTCCAATATTTAGTGAAAAACCAAGATGTATATGTTTTTTCAAATCAACGGGCAGATCAAATTTTGAGGCGGATCGGGGCAGACTTTCAAATTCCTATGACATCCATCGCAAATACAGGACATGTCATGAAGTCTCTCGTTTTTAAAAATGACACGAGTCTATATGACATCATTTTAAAAGCATTGAAAGAAACGAAGCGGCAAACCGGTAGAAATTATCAAATTTATTCTGCTAAAGGCAAGATGGGGCTGAGAGCTTGGCCCGATCCAGAGGACGTGTGGGTCATTGAATCAGGCGTCAACCTCATCGGTTATCAGTACAGCACCTCCATTGAAGAGACAGCAACACGTGTGAAGATGCGCACGTCTGTAGACGAACAGGGGAAGAATAAGAAAAAAGGTAGCAAATCAGATATTGTGGTGATCGAACAGGACAAAGCGGGTCAGAGTCAGTACGGCATTTTACAGCATGTGGAGACGGTCACAGGTCAAATCAACCAGCCGCAGCTTCAAAAAAGAGCGAAAGTACGCCTAGCTGAAAAAAAAGGCGTCAAACAAGAAGTGAAAAGCATACAAGCACTAGGAATCCCTGAACTGCAAAGCGGTCTGCCAATCTATTTGAAAATCCCTGAAATCAACATCAAAAAAACCTACTGGATCGATCAAGACAAACATGAATTCAATGGAGTGAAGCACACCATGACAATTGACGTCGTTGAGAAAAATTCCATGCCAAAGGGTGATCAAGCATGAGATTAAGTGAAGCAATTAAACGACTCGCTGTCAATGCAGTAGATGCAGCTTCTCCAATTGATCTGGTGATTGGAGAGGTCACAATGGCTTCGCCTCTTCACATCCGATTAAATGAGAACAGTAAGCTGATCATTCCAGAAGAACTGCTCATTTGGCCTAAACGCTTAAATAAGGGTGAGGATGATGAGTTGAAAAAGGGAGACAGCATTATGGTACTTGCAATGGCAGGAGGGCAGTCCTTTTACATCATCGACAAATTGTAAGGGAGGTGATGAATGTGGCACTTTCACCAGAGGAAGAAATCGAGGAAACAGAAGAAGACGAAGAGGTAGAAACCTCGACGACGTATCGCATAGATTTTGAAAATGGTAGGCTGACAAATGAAGCCATTACAGGCATTGAAGCGATCCGTCAATTTATTTATATGACATTGAGAACAGAGCGCTATGCACATCCCATTTACAGTCACGACATTGGTACTGAAATTCAGGAGCTATTGACCGATACAGAAGCAACAGATGAATACAAAGAAATGGAGATTCCAAGATTGCTAGAAGAAGCATTGGTCGTTGATGAGCGGATTGATCATATTGAAGAGATAGAGGTCACGAAGCAAAATGATGCTTTTCAAGTCAAACTAGCCATTGTCACAGATGAAGGCACATTAGAAATAGAGGAGGTGATGGAGGGAGATGTTTGAGGAGCAAACGTATGAGGCGTTGATGGAAAGAATGCTGGACAGGCTGCCAGATGACATAGATAAAAGAGAAAACAGCGTCATTTGGAATGCCTTGGCACCTGCTGCTGCTGAACTGGCTCAGTCGTATATTTGGCTTGATCAAGTATTTGAGCTTGTCTTTGCTGATACAGCACAGGGGGAATTTTTAGATCGACGAGCAGCAGAAGTGGGGATTGAACGAAAGCCAGCCACCAAAGCGGTCTGGTCCGTAACCATTCAACCAGAGAACGTAAACATTCCAGCAGGATCAAGATTCTTTATTGAAGATGTTTATTTTCAATTTTCAAAGGACGGTACACTAGAATGCGAGACAACAGGTACAGCTGGCAATGGGCAATTAACAGGTCAGCCGCTGCTATCGCTTGATACCATTCCGGGTCTAGAGTCGATGATCATGAAGGAATTGGTGATACCAGGGCAAGAGGAAGAAGATGATGCGTCATTATACGATCGGTATTTAATACGCGCAAGGCGAGAGGCTGTCAGTGCCAACAGAGCACATTACAAAAAGTGGGCCGAGGAAGTGGTTGGTGTCGGCAGAGCGAAAGTGTTCCCGCTATGGAATGGAGAGGGAACGGTCAAAATTGTCATCACAGACGGCAATCTAGATGTAGCCTCTGAGCTTCTTGTCAAAAGGGTCCAGGAGTATATCGATCCTGTACCGGGAGAAGGAGAAGGGCAAGCTCCTATTGGTTCAAAAGCAACCGTTGAAAGCGCCAAGTGGCTGGATATTGACATAGAAGTGTCCGTCGAACTTCAGATGGACTGGACACTTGAAGGTGCGCAAAAAGAAATAGAAGAAAAGGTCAAAGCACTGTTAAAATCAATCGCATTTGAAAAAAGTACGATTCGAATGTCCGCTTTAAATGATATTTTGTACCATTCAGAGAGTGTGTCCGATTATGCAAACGTCTTATTGAATGGGGAGTCAAAAAACTTAGTATTACAGGACATTGAGATACCACGTCTGAGGCAGGTGAAGGTTATTGAGCAAACTTAATGAAATGAAAAACTACTTACCGCCTTATTTCACGGAGATTTATGATGTGGATCATTTACTAAAGACGGAGGCGCCAGAGTTTGAACAATTGGATGAATCCATTTTTGATGTAACGGATCAATTTTTCCCTTTAACAGCGACGTGGGGATTGAATCGGTGGGAAAGAATGCTCAAGGTGCAGCGAGAGTCAGATGATTCGATTGAGCTGCGCAGGGCGCGATTACTTAATATGATGTCGAACATTCCACCAATTACGTATCTGTCATTAGAGAAATCTGTGAATCGATTTCTTAAAAATCCGAGTGCGATCATCCGACTTACAACCAACCGTTATCATTTTGCATTGCGTGTGAACCTGGATGACCTGCAAAACACAAGATATATCGTCGAAATACTCGAAACGTTAAAGCCAGCACATTTGGCGTATACGTTCACCGCCATTCATCATACCGATGTTCATGAAACAAATGATCATCGTCAGCGGCTCACACTGCGAAGCAGAGTGGGCTTTTTCGATCATATTCCAATTGTACTCAATGGTGAATTCGTATTAAATGGAACGTTCTATCTCAGCGGGATACGAGGTACTACAGAGGTCCCTGCTCGTTTTCGGCATTCATTAAAGATGAGAATGCCGCTTCAACAAGAGAAAGAAACAGCATATCGTATGAATTATGTCATGACTGGAGCATCGCATGAAACGAAGCAAGCAGCTACGCTGACTTGGCGCGCAAAGAACCAGCTTTCACATCGCATGAAAAAGAGGATGACGTTCCGCTTACCGGTACATGTTCAAAATGAACAAGGCGGCAGTTTACTAATCAAGGAGCATTACTGGATTCTCGATGGATCCGTTCCACTTGATGGATCAAAAATGCTGGCAGCAACTTCTAAAAAAATAGACCTATAAGGAGGATCACAATGGCTGATCAATTAACCGTAACCACACTATATGCACGTCAACAAATGGCAAAGGCACGAGCAGAAGGAACAAAACTCACAAAAGTCGTCAAAATGGCATTCGGAAATGGAGGAACAAAGGATGGAAAACCGATCTCTCTTGACGGAACCGAACAAGCACTCAAAAAAGAACTGATTCAAAAAAATATTGACTCGTTTACCTTCATGGAACCGGCAAAAATCCGCTACACCTGCACCATCGCTGAAGGAGAACTCGCAGGCGAAGTCATCAATGAACTAGCCCTTGTCGACGAGGCCGGCAAATTCACCGCCATCCGCACCATGACAGACAAACAAAAAGACGGCGACATCGAATTTGTTTTTGAGATTGATGATATTTATTAATGGAGGCGAAAAGAAGTGGACATAAAATCACCTTTACCGTTTGAAACCTCTGACAAAGCCCATGCCAACTTATTTAACAGGATGGTCCACACACTTGTGGAGAACGATAATGCGCTCAGTAAACAAATAGAAGGAATCACAAATGAAAGCTTGTTCATTTTAACAGGCGATCAAGCCATTCAAGATGCATCAGTCAGCGGTGAGGAATATCCGATTGGCATTACGTTGATGGCTATAGCGAATGACACCGGATACCCTACAAAATTAGGTTTTGTGAAGAACGAAAAAATGAATGAGTATCGTTTTGTACAATATTATTATGGCAACGGTAATGAAACAAATAGTTATTTTACTAGTACTGGTATTTGGTTTAGACAATGGTATATCGCCTCTGGGTGGACCGAGTGGCACAAAATCTCTGGCTTTCTTCATGCGAACATTGGTACAACTGGTAAGCAGTTGCTTAATAATGCTGAGCGACAAAAGATCCTTTTTAATCGAAAAATCAAAGATAGTCACAATAATTTTGATATAAAAAATAGTCGTTTTATTTGTCCGGAAAACGGAATGTATCTAGTAAACGCTGGAGTCTATATTGAGACGGTTCAAATGTATGCGAATTTTGAGCTGTCTATCTTTTTAAATGGCAAAAATTATAAAAATATATCTCATTATAGACATCTCCCTGCCACACCCTCTGAAACGGCAAAACTTGATATAGGTTTATATGGGGCTGCGAATGTGCCAGCGAATAAAGGAGATTACATTGAAATTTACATGTATATAGGATATGCGGGAAATTCCGATCGTTATATATCTGATAATTCAGGTTGGTACAACTATTTCGACATTACAGAATTAGGCGGCCGAAATTTCCCGAGAGTTTAGGAGGAGTCAGATGATTTTATATGAAGCCATTAAGTATAAATACCCCGCTGCGGACCCGCAAAAAGATTTTGAACTAAGAAATGACGGCGACGGTTCGTATATAAACGAGTGGCATTTAGATGTGCCAAAGCCAACGGCAGAAGAGTTGAAAAAATGGTGGGAGGAAGCCCAAGTCAACCCGAGGTATCAACCACCTCTTCCACTAGATTATCTAGCACAAGAAGTAGCCAAAGAAAAGCTAGTGAGAAAACAGCTTGAACACCAATGTGACCTTCTAACAAATGAACTAAAGGCGCTAAAGAATGAGATCCTTTTCATTAAAGGAGAGAGTGAAACATGAATTATTGGGTTATGGCATTATATTTCCAATGGGTAACACCTGAATTAGTCAAAGAAGCAGTTGAATTAGGTGATTGTTCGATGGAAGATCTAAATGCAGGATACGAGCAAAGGATGCTCACTTTAGAGCAGCTGCAAGAAATAAAACAAGCATCAAGAGTGAAAACTGAATAGAAATAAAAGGACCATACCTGATTTTTCAATGACATGTTAAAAGCACTACTTGAGAATGATATTGGAATATTAGAGCAGTTCTTAAAACATACAAATGATGCGAGAATACAGCAGCTAATACAGAAAAGCAGAAATGTGATGATTCACAGAGTGATTAGATAACATTATATAGTGGAAGGAAGCGTATAGTGATAATAGATTTGAAAGGAGAATGATCATGGAGATTAAGACACCACGCACTTTTAAAACAACTGATAAAGCCCATGCTGATCTATTTAATGACATGGTTGAGGCATTTCTTGACAATGATGTGGGTCTATTAGAGGCTATCAATCAACATATGATAGATACAAATCCACATGCTTCTGAAGCAGAAAAGAACAAATGGAACGATTCTCAGGGCTATAAAATTACAGCGGATAATGGAAGTCATTTAATTAATGTGCGAGCTGATGCTAGGATTTTTGATTCGATAAAAGGGAAAGGAACGTGTACTTTTTATGCAGCTTCTGGAGTCGAAGATTCCCCATCAAATCTTTCATTGAGAGGATTACAGACAGTAGGTCAAGATAACATTGGTACTGGCTTTGCTGTAGATATTGCTGGTAATGCTTATAGTTTTTACTATAATGCTGCACATACTACTATTAACTGGACAAAGCTCCCGTCAAATGCTGAAAGAAATAAATGGAATGATGGACAATTGTCTAAGATTACTTCAGATAATGGAGGGGTGATTCTATCTGTTTCAGATGGTGAAGATTTACTTGAAAAGATTGTTTCTTTAGGCCCGAAGCATGGTACATTTTATGCCACAGGTAAAGCATTAAACAGCCCAACTACAAGATCATGTCGTGGTATGTATCATTTTACTTCTCAAGATAGTAATGGAAAAGGTACATTTGGATGGGTCATAGCAATAGATTATAACAATTACATGTATACAAATTATCTTGATTTAAATTTGGGGTGGCAAGGCTGGAAACGTGTTTTAACAAAGGAGGATATGGATAATACTTCTTTTGTTGATACGTATGATCTCGATAATTCTTCTGTATCAGCCGTTGAAAATGTTCCAACAAAACTGAATTTTGGTGATACAAGATCAGACGATTTAGGAGAGTATAATCGTTCGCGAGCTGAAATTACACTGAAAAATAATGGTCTGTATTTAATTAGGCTTTATCTTAATAGCAATAACATTCCTGTTGGATCAGATAGCATTTTGTCATGTTATGTGAATGGTACAGAATTTCAACGATTAGGTAATTGGAATCCTGTTATTTCATCAAGTATATGTGTATTGTACCTTCAACAAAAGTTTAAAGCGGGGGATAAGTTAACATTTTATATTACTCCCAAAAACACTGGAAGAACTATTACAGTAAATAGGGCTTATGTTACCTTGTCACAGCTAAGATAGAATTATTTGAAAAATAAAGTGTGTGTGCAAATCGGTGGAAGCTGTCGTTCAAAACTTAATGACGTTCACTTTTACCAGATTCTGTTTTATGTGTTCAATACAACAAAGGAACGAGAACAGAAACTCAATGCACAATACATGTTGTTAAAATTATTGGGTCGAATTGCAGGAAGAAAGAATGAGTTTGACTCTGTTGTTTTGACAATAAAGGAAGGGAATAGACTCATGCAATCGATCCACTTTATTGGAGTGGCATCAATCATAGGTAAGGGCAGACGTGACTTATAAAAATCGGGATATTTGAAAAAATATGTGCTTAATATTGTTCTAATGACTTGAATCCTAATGAATTCATCACGTTTGGTTCCAAATCTAAGAACGAAGTAAAATAACTGATTTTTATCATAACATCACCTAATTCGTAATGTTTTTTGAAAGGAGAATAAGATCATAAAAACACCTCAACCTTTTAAGACGAGTGATAAAGCTCATGCAGATCTCTTTAACGATTTAGTGAAAATTTTGATTGAAAATGATCAGGAACTACTAGAACAATTCAACCTTCATAAGGGAGATCCAATTCCTCACGTATCTGGTTCAGAAAAGAAAAAATGGAATGAATCACAGCTATATAAACTGACAAATGATAATGGGTCCCAATTGATTAATATCCCTGCTGGTGGCAGTATCTATGAGGGAATTAAAGCGCTAGGGGCTTGCTCATTTTATGCGCCAGGTGGTTCTGGAGTAGTCGATTCTCCAGCTATAGGAAATGCTGCATTAAGAGGCTTTCAGCTAGTAGGTCAAAATAATATCGGTGTAGGAATCGCAATCGACACTTCAGGTAATTCATTTTGTTTTTACTATCATGTGAATGACATTGCGATCAATTGGCTGCAAATGCCTACTCAAAACGAAAAAAACAAATGGGACGCAGGACAACTATCTAAAATTACTGCTGACGATGGAAAAGCTTTTGAAAGAATTAATGCGGATGATCCTAGTATTTTAGATAAGCTGATAAAATTGCCGGGAGTTCATTCATGGTACATTCATGAAGCACATCCAGATCTTCCGACAAGAAGTTCCATGAGGGCTTTGTCTGTTTTTAGTGAGAATACCTATGGATGGGTCATCGGTGCAAACAATACAGGAGATGTCTATATTAACCGTTCAACAACTGATGTAACGGGTACACAACAAGAGTGGAGCGGTTGGAAACGTCTCAATGACCATAACCTATTAAATTCAAAGGGATTAAGACTTTCAATGTCAATAGGAACTGATATTTTAACGCTGCCATCCGGCTTTTACTTTGCTGTAGGATCTAATATTGTAAATATGCCTGTCGATAATGATTCTTCTTGGTTTAATATCGATATCTTAGAAACTGTAAATGGTAGAAAGACCATTCATGTCTGCAGAAGTTACGACAACACTCATTGGTTCGGAACGGTCCATACTGATGGTGTTTTTAAAGGGTGGAAAAAACTAGTGACTGATGCTGATTTTGAAAATGTTAAGTGGCTAAATGTAACCTTAAGTAATGGTTCTTCTATTGGAGAAAGACCAGTTGAATATACTAGATGGGGAAATTTATTATTGTTGAGAGGTCACCTAAAAGCAAATAGAGAAGTTATCTGTGGAAGTATTCCAATTACAGGCTTACCAGATAAAGGCCTAGTAGTATCAGTTCCCGTATCAGGTACAACGGGTCATAGTAAATTACTTATATACAAAACAGGAGAGCTAAAGCTAACTGGTTTATTATCAGCAAATGATAGTGCGGTAACTGGCTACTATTTAGACACGGTCATCCCATTAAATTAAGGAAGTGATAGTATGATACAAGTCTATGAATACAATCATCGATACGAATTGGTCAGACCTATAGAAGTGTCTCAGGTGGATGACGAAGGAAATTATGTAGTGCCAGATCAATGTACAACAATTGCTCCACCTAATAATCCATCCTTCTATAAAGCAGCATTTGATGTAAAAAAACAACAATGGTATGAAGCCGCAACACAGGAGTATATAGACAGTCTAAAATTAGTTACTCCTCGGCCAAGTGATATTGAGCTTTTAAAGAAACAAAATGCTTTATTATCAAAACAATTAACACAGCTATTTGCTATCTTTAAAGGAGCTGAATCAGATTGATGTTTCCAACTGTAGCGGATATCAAACAATTCTGGGACTGGCAGTGTTACGGCCCAGAGGACATTGCATTTTATGTAAGCATTGGCTGGATCTCGGCAGAAGACTATCAAAATATAACTGGAGAAATATACAAAGCCTAATGGCTTTATTTTTTTGCCGGAAAGAAGGTGATTCAAATGGAAGTAGATGTCGTTCAAAACTTAATGACACAAGGCCCATTCGCCGTTCTTTTTTGCTGGATTCTGTTTTATGTTCTCAACACTACAAAAGAACGAGAAAACAAACTCAATGAGCAAATCGAGGCGCAAAATGATGTGTTAGCAAAGTTTAGTGAGAAGTATGACGTCGTGATCGACAAGCTCGATAAAATTGAAAGGAATTTAAAATAGGAGGGAAACATCATGAAAACATTCGACAAAGGCACTGTGATTCGCACAGTGCTTCTTTTTATTGCGCTTATCAACCAAACGCTTGTCATGTTTGGACAAACAGTGCTGCCGATTAGCGAGGAGCAAGTGCAAACCGTAGGAGAGGCACTATATGTGGCAGGTTCCACAATTTTTACTATGGTCACTGCCGTGATCGCTTGGTTTAAAAATAATTATGTGACCTATAAAGGTCAATTGCAAAAAGATGCCCTGAAACAAAGAGGGTTAACAAAATAATTTTTGAAGGAGAAACAATATGGTGAAGATCATTCAAGCACTCATCCCAAAACAAAATCGCAACAGACCAGGAAACAGGATGAAGCCGCTCTATATTACGGTGCATAATACATCGAACACTGGACGGGGGGCTGATGCGGCAAATCATGCAGCATTTGTTGCTCGGGCAAGTACCGGGGTTAGCTGGCACTACACGGTCGATGATCAGGTCATTTATCAGCATTTACCTTTAAACGAAAATGGCTGGCACGCAGGAGATGGCAGGGGAACCGGCAATATGAAATCAATTGGAATTGAAATTTGTGAAAATGCAGGCGCTAATTTTGAACAGGCTGTTAAAAACGCCCAATGGCTTATTCGGAAACTGATGGGGGATTTAGGAATTCCTTTATCAAACGTGGTGCCACATAAGCATTGGAGCGGGAAAGAGTGTCCGCGTAAGCTGTTAAATCGTTGGGATGGCTTCAAGGCGGGTATTGCATCAGCATCAAGTCAAATGACAACAGCTAAACCGGTGAAAGAAACATCTATCAAAACCATATCAACGAGATCAACATCTAAAACCAACAAGGTCAAAAAAACATACAGTTTGCCTGCAGGTATTTTAAAAGTGACGAAGCCTCTTACAAAAGGGTCAGCTGTAAAAGCTGTACAACAAGCCTTAGCATCGATTTATTTTTATCCTGATAAGGGAGCGATCAATAATGGAATCGATGGGTACTACGGACCCAAGACTGCGAATGCAGTGTCTCGATTTCAAATGATGCATGGGTTAACCCCAGATGGCATTTATGGTCCAAAGACCAAAGAAACATTAAGAAAGGTCATAGAAAGTTAACACATATGGAATGAATCAACCCTTATCTATTATAAAAAGTAAAATAAAACCATTTTTGGAGTTATTTGTTGTATAATGGTAAAAATGAATGGAGGGGTTGTATGAAGCGGATAAGTGTAATGATGTCTCTTTGTTTCATTGTCATGTTCCATTTTAATATGGAAAAGGTTGCAGCTAAGACCATTTATCGAGAAGTAGAAGTTGATTTCATCATGACGGAACAGGAAAAAGATCTGTGGGTACCAGGAGGTCAAAATAATCCTGAACAATATCCATCTACTTATGGCTACCAATTTTCTATACTAAATGCAGAGGGGTGTACTCTAGAGGTGACACTCTACAGAACATCCTTATCAGGAACGGATTTTCCGTCATCAGTCAAAGAGTATACAGGTAACCAATATGATCTAAGTGCAACAGACCGAATTTTATCAAGTGGGCGCTACATTTATAGACCCCATGGTATTAAACTGACCAAAAAAGAAGGCTGCGGGGATGTTGAGATAAAAGGAGTCTTTGGTTATCAAATTCAAGAACCAGACAAATAATCTTTTATGAGTAAAATCAAATGAAAAAGCCTATCCATCATTGGATAGGCTTTTGATAATGGAGCATAGCGGGATCGAACCGCTGACCTCTACGCTGCCAGCGTAGCGCTCTCCCAGCTGAGCTAATGCCCCGGGATGTTTCAACAAATATTATTATATTTAATTCCCCCTTAGAATACAAGGGGGAAGGCTATTTTTTTATTTTTGATGAGAAATCTCTCAATTTTGTATTATGCATTATTTTTAACCTTGGGGACGACTTGGGGACGGAAATTTCCTATCTCTGAATTTGTGTTTCTCAGATGTTTAGGATCAAACTTGTTAAAGTGATTCGCTGCACTCTTTTTCATTTCATCTGTTACATGGCCGTATATATCAGATGTTGTTCTGGCGCTAGCGTGTCCGGCACGTCTTTGAATGGCACTTATGCTTTCGCCAGCTTCCATCAATAAAGCAACCATAGTGTGACGCAAATCATGTAAACGGATATTTTTTATTTTAAATTTTTGCGTGATTCGATTCCATTTGGTAGTAGGTGTTGTGAAATAATAGGGCTTTCCAAACCCACTATGAAAAATGTATTGATGATCTCCGCCCTCCCAGGCATCATCTAGCTTTTCTTTTTCTCTTTTCCACATATGATAATAAAGTAACAGCTCATTCATATACCAATCCGGCATCTGCACAAACCGTTTTGAACTTTTAGACTTAGGGTCTTTTACATGCGGTTTTCCTTGAATTGTCTTTGAAAGTGAACGATTAATTTTAAATCCACCAGCATCCCAATCCACATCTAAATGCCATTCAAGTGCAAGACCTTCGCCTCGTCTCAATCCCCCTATCATTGCTGCTAAGAAATAAAGTCTCCATTTAATTTCAACTTCTTCATATAGAATCTTAATACATTGAGCAGCTTCATCAGCTTCAAAATAGTTCATTTCTTTCTTCTCGTTGACTGGCAAGGGCAATCCCTTCATTGGATCAACCTTGATAATCTTCCATTCTTCAGCTGCGGTTTTAAAAACTACCTGCAGTAATTTAAAAATATCTAATATTGTTCTTTCTCCTAATCCTCCTGGCTTACCGTCTTTTCTAGCCCCATCCTTTGATAAATCATCTAAAAAGTCTACGATATGTAAACTCTTTATACGTTCTATCCTCATATGTCCAAAAACGGGAAGGATATGATTTTTTAAGTGACGCCAATAAACATCTGAGGTTGTCAAAGAGTAAGGTTTTCCGCTCTTTTGATAAAGCTTTTTTTCTTTCCACTTATTGATGAAGGATTCAAAGGTTAGTTTCTCTGGTTCGATATATTCGCCAGAATTGACTTCCATCTTGAACTGATAAAGCTGGTCTGAGAGGTATTCCTGCAATTTTCTCTTTGTTTTCAACAGTTTATGATCTTCTATACGAATAGTTTTATATTTCCTTAACCTTTTACCATTAGCATCATATCCGATTTCAACAACTAATCTAAAAGAATTGCTACCTCTTTTTTCAATGCTAGCCATATAAAACGCTCCTTGTCTGAGAAAAAGTTTTTTGATAATAAAGATTTAAACGGTGATTCGCAAATTCAGGAGTAACATTGAAAATGTTAGAAATTTTCAAGACAGCTAGTTCAAGTTCTTTGGGTAAATCCAAATCCATTAACATGAATGTTGGAACGCAAAAATGATAAGCAAAATAATTTGCTTGTCTTTCTTGATAGATATTCCATAAAGTTTTGGTCAAATGAAAATTTGAGAATTGACTGGATTGTCTAACAATATGACAAAGTTCATGGGCGAAATCTTGCCATTGTTCTTCTTTAGATAGGTTTCTATTTAGAAAAATAGTGTACAGGTTGTTAATCTCAACATAATGACTTGTGTCATTAACATAAAATATCCAAATATCTAGGTCATTAGCTATTTTGTGTTTGTCTAATTGATAAGATTCATTTATGCCAATATTACTAAGGAATGATTCAATCCAATCTTCTAGATGACTATTTATATACCTCAATGTTATTTAGCCCCTTTCTACAATGAGAATACAATCGGATAGAACAGAAACATATGTTCTGTTTTTAGTTAAAAATAAAAGCCCAAAAAGGGCATTTATTATTTAGTTTTAAAGAATAGTTTACCTGTAGTGGATATACTTTTATAAGCTATTAAGAAGTCATCTTCTTTTTCTACTTGGTTCACTATGTAACCATCAAGAGAGCCGCCATTATAAACTTCGCCCTTAAAGTCCTTTGGTGCTATAAAGCCCAGCTCCTGTGTGTAAGGAGATCCATCACTAGAAAAAAAATCGAAGTTAAGAATTGGGCTGAATAGAAGAGGTTCATCATCAGTTTCAGAATCTGTCATTTTCACTTTGACCTTAACAAGTGCCCATTCAAATCCTTTTTTCGGTTTATCGACTGTGCTATTAGTTTCATATAAAACATCAAATGCTTTATCGCCCCGAATAACCTCTTCTACGTTCATTTTTAATTCAGCAGTATATTCATTATCTGGAGCACTTATGTAATCTTCGAAATAAATTGGCTCTTTCATAGGTATGGGAGCGGTTCGTGTTCCGTCTGCTTCTTTTTTAGTTTTCTTTTTATCAGATGAATCTTTATTTGGTTCTTCCTGTTTATCGCTCTTTTCATTTGATTCATTTACTTTAGCACTTTGTGTACCACAAGCAGCTAAAGAAGTTGTTATCAACAAAATAAGTAAGTGAAAAAAAGTCTTTTTCAAAAAAGTGCCCCCTTTTTAAGAAATAACATGAATGAAATTAATTAAAGTGTCTTAATTTAATTAATCACCATTGAAGTCATTTTGTTTATCTCCTGGTTTACGACCTTCCTGGAGCCTAAGTGCTCTTTCAATTCTTTCAATTCTCTTTTCTATATCTGTATTTCCATCACTTGCAGCGGTAGACGCGTTGCCTGATCTCAGAAGTTGTTCTGCTTCAAACCTATAATCTTTTCCGGTTAGCAAATAATCTGTGGATACCCCAAAAACCTCAGCGATTTTCACAATTTCAAAATCAGTTAAAGGACGAGTTCCTTTTTCAATTCTGTTCATTACACTGACATTCATATTGATTTTTTGAGCTAACTCTTTTTGGTTCCACTGTTTTTGTTCTCTCAATTTTATTATTCTTTCGCCTACAGCCAGCATCTTTAATCACCAACTTTCTATATTAGCAATATAAATCTTACCATTTTTCCAATGTAGAAAAAAATAAATTGCTAAATTAGAAATAAAACTGTTGAAATTTCTTTTTTAGAAATGTATTATTAAATCAACAACAAGATTTCTAAAACAGAAATCGAGAGGAGGGAAATATGTTAGATTTAAAATTTGTCAAATCGAGACGTAATGTCAAACAAATTAATTTACAACAAATGGCCAAGGCCCTAGGATTCAAAAATGCCTCAACATATATGAAATATGAGACAGGAGAATATGCCTTTAAAGCAAACCATCTCCCAATCTTGGCTAAAGAATTAGACTGTGACATTAAGGATTTTTTTCGGAAATAAATTTCTGAAATAGAAATCTAATTTAATGACTAGGAGAGATAAGATATGCCAACAAAATCAACTATGAGTGTTCAAGAAACAGCTGATTTTCTTGGGGTACATCACGACACTGTTTACACAATGGTGAAAGAGCGGCAAATACCGTTCTTCCGAGTAAGAAAAAGAATTTTCTTTAAAAGAGAAGTTCTTGAAGAATGGCAAATGTCACAAATGGAATCCAACTTTCAGCCAGTGATTGATTAAGAATTTACCACCTTAGAATACAGCGGATTTATGAGATTTGCTGTTCCAATTCGGAACATGTTCCAGATAGGAACATTGAAAGGGGGTGAAGAGGGGGTGAAGTTGGGTGTGGTGCTTCGTAAAGCCCGAGTGCAGGCAGGCATTTCCCAAGAGAAGTTAGCGGAAATGCTTAGCCGCTCTCGTAGCTGCATATCAAAGATCGAAAATGATCAGAAGGTGCTTGATGTACCTACATATGTACGGTGGATGGAAGCCACAAACGCTAAAGAAGCAATGATTGCTACATTATGCGGCATTGATCCACTGGCAGTCACACAGCAAATAACGGCCATCATGGCTTTGTTCGGAGGATGAGGATGAAGAAACGAAATTCAATCTTTAAAAGCATTGATAACGATGGAATAACAAGAGAAATGATTTGCATCGAGGTTTTACAAGAAAATTTAATGGATGCATTAAAAAACAAAAATACAGCACAAGCACTAGAGATTCACAAAGACATTGAAAAATCAATAAAGCAAATTCAGCAATATGAAAAACAATCAACGGTGAAATTGTTGATGGCAGCCGCTAAAATCACGCCTGTTGAATATCCAAAAACATTAAAAAACAAATTGAAAGGATTGATTTAAATGAAATACATGTTCACTGCAAGCAAGTTGATGAAGGCTAAGGAAGTAAAGGAAATGTGTAAGTTACGTGATGACGAGGCTGTGAAGATCTCTTATTTTCAAACTGAAACCCGTTTAAAGTCTCAACTAGGTTTAGGACAAAGAAAAAAGCAGCAAGCTCCTACACTCACTGCTTAAATCGAATATCGAAATGATCGAATTTATTATATCGCTCTTTGAAGAGCACGACAAGTTTTATTCTTGTCGTCCGGCTTGCGGATGGACAATGCACACACACCCCATCCCCTCAAATCATGCACCATCCGCAGTCGGACGATGCGAATAAGCATCAATAAATCTTAGGAGGACGAATCGATGAGAGAAAAACCTGTAATTCAACCCTTTTCTGAGAAACGCAGCGATCAAGTCCGTTTAGCAAAAGTCGGGGGATCAATTGTAATGGGATTTCATGAGGAACTCGCTTTCTATTTCCCAAACGAACAAGCATTTGATGAGTTTAAGCGGCTCAAAGCTGACGCGATCCGAAGAAGGGTAGGGGTAATAGCATGAACATTGAACATCCAATGATCACGCAAATAAATGCTACTGGATACCCAAAGGGGGTTGAAGTGGTTGATGTTGTTGGAACGGACTATTTCGGGGATGAGATTTTCTCCAGTGATGAGTATGTCATTGATAGAAATGCTGGTGAAATGATCCTCGTTGATAACTTGGAACGCTATCTGAAGGAACAACTCGATTTTACCTTTGTGAATGCAAATTAAAAAGGTTCACTCCCACAAGTGAACCTTTCCCAAAAATTACAGAATAAAGTGTCAACCCCTATTATAGCAGGTTGGCACTGTAAATCAATGGAGGCTTGTTCATGACCAAAAATATCAGGTTGGCAGAACTCCATCTATCAAACTTCAAGGGTGTAAAATCATTCACCCTTGAAACAGGTGGAGAAAGCGCAAAGGTCTATGGTGATAACGCTACAGGCAAAACAACGTTGTTTGATGCCTTTACGTGGCTGCTCTTTGATAAAGACAGCCAAAACAAAAAAGACTTTGAGATCAAGACGCTCTCAAAAGATAACAAAGCGGTCAGTGGCGTTGATCATGAGGTATCAGCTGTTCTATTGATCGATGGTAAATCCGTTGAATTGAAAAAGGTCTATTCAGAGAAATGGACCAAGAAACGGGGATCAGCAAAGCAAGTCTTTTCTGGCCATACGACTGACTACTACGTCAATGACGTGCCAGTGAAGAAAAAAGAGTTTGCTGAGAAGGTCAATGAGATTATCTCTGAGGATATTTTCAAACTGATAACTTCTCCTTCTTATTTCAATGAACAAATGAAGTGGCAGGATCGTTTGGCCGTACTCATGGAGATTGGCGGAGCTGTGACAGATGATGACGTTATTAAGCAGGACAGTTCATTATCAAAACTTCAATCGATCTTAGATGAAAGAAGTCTTGATGAACAAAAGCGCATCCTTGCTGAAAAACGTAAAAAGATCACTAAACTCCTGGAGCAATTTCCAGTCAGGATTGACGAAATCAATCGTTCTATTGAAGATGTAACGGATATAGACCAGGAGCAATTGAAAGAAGATTTGAAAGCACTTCAGGCATCAATTGATGATATGGAGAAAGAAGCCCGCTCTATCAAAGCGGATGCAGGTGCAGATCGTAAGAAGCGTATGCTTCAGCTCGAAGGCGATCTGCAACAAATAAAAAATGACCACGACACAGAAAGATTTCAGATATTGAATGAGAAAAAAGAAGCCTACTACCAAGCGAAAAACAGTCTTTCTCAAATCAAGCATCAACTTGACAGCTTAAAAGCTAAAAAGGATCACTTGACATCCTTTTTGTCTCAAACAGACAAAGAACGTGTTGAGTTGCGAGAAGAATGGTCTAAAAAAAATGAGGAAACGTTTGAGGATCATCTAACAGATTGTCCGACATGTGGTCAAGCATTACCAGAAGGGCAAATCCAAGCTGCTATTGAGAAATTCAATTTACAAAAAAGTGAATCCCTAGAACGAATAGTCGATAAGGGAAAGCAATTAGGGATTGAATATGACAATAAGCAGAACGAGTTATACGAGGTTGATGAGAAGATTCAGCTTTTGATCTTGGAAGAGAAATTTACGACAGCAGCCGTTGAAAAACTGAAAGAAGATATGGAGCAAGCTGAAGCATCAATTGCTCCAATTACTAACAATCCCTCGTATCAAGCCAAGATCGAGGAGATCGAAAGAATTAAAAGCGAGATCCAGTCTGATGAACAAGAGACTAGTGGAGCTGTTCAATCGATTAATGAACAGATCAAGGAAAAACAGCAGGAAATGACATTGATTCGCAATGACCTTTCTCGCATCGATCAAGCTCAAAAGGCTCTCAATCGAATTGATGAGCTGAAGGAAGAAGAACGGAAAATGGCTGATGAATATAACGAGGTAGAACAACAAACTTTTCTCATTGAGGAGTTTATCCGAACCAAGATGAACCTTATGGAAGAACGGATAAACAGCAAATTCAAGTATGCCCGCTTCAAGCTCTTTGAAGAGCAAGTCAACGGTGGTTTAACAGAAACATGCGAAACGCTGTATGAAGGTGTTCCTTACTCTAAAGGCTTAAACAATGCGGCGCGTATTAATGTCGGTTTAGACATCATCAATACATTGAATGAGCATTATGGTATTTCTGCGCCGATTTTCGTTGATAACAGCGAGGCGGTCACGTGTCTTATCGATGTGAATGCTCAAGTTATTAGCTTGATAGTATCCGACAAGGACAAGCAGCTGCGAGTTGTGAATCAAGATGACGAAATGAAGGAGGTTATATGAATGTCTGAATTTAACACAGTGGCAAGCATTAATGCTCAAAGTGAATATTGCGAACGTAAGGGTGTCCCTCATTTTGCTCCTGCGACCGGTATTTGCTGGAATTGTAGATCAAATATATATGAACCACGTCAGTGGAAATTTGAAATGGGTAGAAAAATTCAGGTGAGTAAAGAAGAGGCAACCATGACCACAGGGATTCCCTTAGAAAAAGCAGCTAGTAGTCTTGTAACAGGTTGCCCGCACTGTAATAGGAGCTATTGCGATTAATAAAACACCTATTTGAAAAATCATAACTACAGGAGGATACGGATGAGTAATCAACAATTGAATCCAAACGGAAAACTGATGGAGACACCCTCAGTTTTTGAGGTGAATGGTGAAGATGTCAAGCTTACTGGAAATACAGTTAAAAATTATTTAGTACGTGGGAACGCTGATGTAACTGATCAAGAGGTGGTCATGTTCATCAACTTGTGTAAATATCAGAAACTTAATCCGTTTATTAACGAAGCCTATTTGGTGAAATTTAAAGGCTCGCCTGCACAAATCATTGTTGGTAAAGATGCATTTATGAGACGTGCTGAAAATAATGAACAATTTGCGGGAGTACGCGCTGGAATAATTGTTGAGCGAGACGGTGAGATGGTGGACATAGAGGGTGCAATCAAACTGCCGAATGACAAATTATTAGGTGGTTGGGCTATTGTATATCGAAAAGATCGTGAAACAACTACCCCTATTCGGATTAGTTTTGATGAGTTCAGCAAAGGTCAATCAACTTGGAAATCGATGCCGATGACCATGATACGCAAAACAGCCATTGTCAATGCTTTAAGGGAAGCCTTTCCTAACTCTCTTGGAAACATGTATACGGACGAAGAAACGCCTGACACAACTGAAACAGTTGCTCGTGAAATAAATGAAAATGCAAACTCAGAAATTATTGATGTGGATTTCAAGGAGCCGGTAGAAGATCCAGTGCAACATCAAGAACCATCTGAAATAAAGCAACGTGAAGAACCTGAGCTACAACCATCAAATGAACATGATGAAAAGCCGTCTGCATTGAATGAGGAACCACCATTTTGATTGAGATCAACGCTGTCTCGTCAAGCAGTAAGGGGAATTGCTATCGGGTGACTGATGGTAAAACCCCGCTCCTTTTGGAGTGTGGTATCACTTTCAAAGAGATGCAACGTGCTTTTGATTTCAATATGAGCTTCGCTGGTTGTCTCATCACTCACGAGCATGGTGATCATTGCAAGGCTATAAAGGATGTTTTGAGAGCCGGAATTGATTGTTATATGTCTCCTGGAACGGCAAAAGCTCTTGGAGTGGAAAATCATCACAGAATCAATCTTGTAAAAGCTCGGCAGGCGTTTAGGATCGGCACGTGGCTAATTATGCCCCTTGATGTTCAACACGACGTATCAGAGCCATATGGCTTCCTGTTGGCTAATGAGGACGGAGACAAGCTGCTCTTTGCCACTGACACCTATTACATCAAATATAAGTTTCCTGGACTCACGCACATCATGGTTGAGTGCAATTACTCTGAATCGATCTTGGATGCAAATATCGAAAATGGGAGCATCCATAAAAGCATGCGTAACCGGCTCATCCAGTCGCATTTCAGCTTAGAGAATGTAAAGACATTCCTTGCAGCAAATGACTTGTCAAAAGTGCAGGAAATATGGTTGTTGCACCTATCTGACACAAACAGTGATGAGCAACTATTCAAACAAGAAATAGCAAAACAAACAGGAAAGGTTGTCTATGTTCCGAAATGAGCGAGCTTTTTAAAACAGCTTATCCCTATTGTTTTATTACGATGGCTAGATCAGTAGCTCCAGACATGCGGAAAAAGGTATTGGCCATGTACATAAGCACTTATATGGCTAAGTATGAACCGCATCTTGAAGTCGTGAAAATTGAAGGCAAATACGCTATTTGCAGACTCAAAAGCAAATAGTTGGGAAGGAGGAATTTGTTTGTCTACTGGATGGATAAAACTACATCGCAAGATATTTGATCATGAAATCTGGAATGATGTTACTACTTTTAGGCTTTTTACATTGTTGTTATTGAAAGCAAGCCATCAAGACGGGATCAAAATTAACGGCATTGAATTGAAGAAGGGTCAGTATATCCGCTCCTATTCTAAGTTGTGTGAGGACCTTTGTTACAAGGAACGAAGAGCCCTAAAAGAAGTATCTAAAAGTACAATTTTACGTTCCATAAAGAAACTTGTTGAGAACGGTATGGTCACCGTTTGCGAAACGGATATTGGAACACTATTCACCATAGTGAAATACGAGTCATACCAAGGCTTAGACGGTCAAAACAATTCTAATTACAGAACGGCTAATGAACCTTCAACGGAACGATTGCAGAACGATTGCGGAACGATTGCAGAACCAAAACAAGAATTAAAGAATTCAAGAATTAAAGAATTTAAAGAAGAGGAAGAAGAGAGATCGCCAGTAGAAAATGATCTAACTCCTTTCCAACAAATCGAAGATAAATACTTGTCTCGAAAAGGTGGGTTGATGATAACTCCTGCTGATGCACAGGCCATTGAGAGGATCATTCAGGAGCAGATACCCCTTGAAGACATTTTGGTGTGGATAGATGAGATTTTTGATCACTACCGACCAAGACATAGAGCGGATGGCATTAAATCATTTGCGTACCTTGAGAAAGGCATCCTTGATCGATGGCATGCCAAAAACAATCAACCTAGCAACATATCTGAATTTAAACCTAAGAGACAACAAGACAACTTATCAGCATTAGCTCAATACGCCAAAGAAAAAGGCATTAAGTTTGGAGGAGGATGATTAGCATGACTGAAGAACAAGCGATGATTATCTTAACCAGGATAGCAGCTGCGTATCCAAGGTTTGAACTTTCTACAGATGAGATTGGAAAAGAAAGAATCAGGATTTGGTTAGAGCATTTAACTGCACTGCCGTATGAGGCAGTTTCAAAAAAAGTTGATCAACATATTGCTGAAAAACGTTTCCCTCCTGCTATTGCGGAGATACAAGTACATCAACAAGAGAAAAACGAGTTTCTAGAGAAGCAGAAAGAGTGGGAAAAGAATGCAAAATTTGCGAAACGTAGAGGCTGAACAGTTTTTGCTCGGCTGTATCATCCTTGAAGGCGATCTAATCAAGGAAACAGCCTTAGAGCCTAAACATTTTGCTGAAGAGCGTCACAAGCAAATTTTTGTCGCGATGAGGGATGTGGACAAGCTAGGTAAGCCAGTTGAATTGGCCAATATCGCTGCATCTATGGGAGGCACATTGAATGAAGTTGGTGGATTTGAATATTTAACTAACCTAGCAAGTGCTGTTCCATCTACTCATTCATTTGAAACCTATGAAACATTAATTTACGAGGCTTTTAAACTTAGAGATGTGCAGAGTGCTGCTTTAGCATTTGCCAGTTCTCCTACTGATGAAGGTATCGTCGAGTTGTATCAGAAAACCATTGAAGCTCAAGAAGTAGGTGTACAAGAGACTCGGACGAAAATGGATGTTCTAACAGAAATATACACGAGCATGGAAGAAGATCATGGTGATCTGACTGGAGTCAACACGGGTCTTGCGGATCTGAATGCCATGACAGGCGGTTGGCAGAAGAGTGATTTAATTATTGTGGCTGCTCGTCCATCGATGGGGAAAACAGCGTTCGCTCTTAACCTTGGTCGTAATAACGCGCAAAAAGGTGGAGTAACTGACATATTTTCGCTAGAAATGTCTGATACCCAACTGACTCGTCGCATGTTAAGTAGCATTGGAAGCATTGAAAATACAAAGTGGAGAAATCCAAAGAGATTCTTTAGTGCAGAAGATTATGATAAAGCCAGCAAAGCTATGGGTGAATACGAAAAATTAGACATCTATATTCACGATAAACCTACTCAAACTGTCGCAGACATTCGCTCTAAAATCCGTAAGACAAAGAAAGATCACCCAGATCAGGATCATTTGGTCATTATTGATTATCTTCAGCTTATCACCCCGATTGGTAAATCCGAGAGCAAAAACCATGAGGTGGGAGAAATCACACGAGAACTGAAGAATATGGCCAGAAGTTTCGATGTTCCCATCATCTTGTTGTCGCAGCTTTCACGCGGCGTAGAAGCGCGAAATGATAAGCGACCTATGATGTCTGATTTGCGAGATTCAGGAAGTATCGAGCAGGATGCCGATATCGTGATCTTCCTTTATCGAGATGATTACTACGACAAACAAACCGAAGCTAAAAACATTGTTGAAATCATTTTTGCAAAACAACGGAATGGATCAACAGGAACAATAACCGCTGCCTTTGTGAAAGAGTACGGGATGTTCTTAAATTTAGCGCGGCAAATGGAAGCCGCTATGTGAAATGAGGAATGAACATGACAATTAATAGCGATCAGCGTAAACAGTTCCTACTCAACGAACTGAAGCGCATTGGATATAAACCAAGTGAGAATGAAAGTCTCGCTGATAAAACTCTCTATGACCTCGAAATGTTAGTCATTTCAGCCAAGAGTGAGCGAGGGAACAACATTGAGACCTACAATGCCAGGATGGAAATCGAAATCGAGGAGGAAGCAGAGTGATTAAATTACAAATCAAAGACAGTACTTCTGGTAAAGAAGTTAATTTTGAAGCAGATAATTACAAAGCTGCAGATTGCAATCGTCTGATCATGCAACTGGCTGCATACATGCATGGAGGACCACTAAATATCAATACAAGTCATAGTGATGGACGAGTCGCTCCGTCCTCTGTGAAAAGGACGGAAGAACCAATTCATACCGATATCGTAACCAGTCAAATCAAACGGTTTCAAGAAAACCAAGATGTTTCTAAATCAAAGGATGAAAAGAAAGCTACTCCTGCTCCTTCAGAACCAAAGAGAACGAGACCAAGATCAACTGCTCTTTTGAATAATGAACGGACTTTGAATGCGAGCATCGGGGAACACGTAAGCTTGATGGATCAAGTCAAAAGAATAGCTCTAGTTCAAAAGGAAAATCCAGACCGCATGAAATGGAAGACTAAATTTCAATGCCCTGAGTGTGGATTGAAAGAGGACAAGCAGGTTTATAAGGGCTTTAGATACACCTCATGTGACAACTGTGAAACAAAGGTGAAAATCATGCCTGCTGATATGAAAAACGGTTGGGATCATGAAGATGAAGAAGGGTACTTGTACCATGCGAAAAGTCGTTATGTTCAAGGAGATGAAAAACTATGAAAATAGCATTCACCATTTACGCAGAACCTGTTGCACAAGGGAGACCGCGGGCTACGACTGTGAATGGCATGACAAGACTTTATGATCCAAAAAAATCAAGAGACTTTAAGTCTTATGTAAAGCTGGCTGCTAGTGATCATCGTCCAGATCAGCTCCTCACAGGACCACTTGAATTGAAGGTGAAAGTCTATAAATCATTATTGAAAAGCTTCAGCAAGAAAAAGGCCGCAGCAGCCGAAAGAGGCGAATTGCGTCCAGCGAAAAAGCCTGATGTTGATAACTATATCAAAGGAATTAAAGATGGCTTGAATAAAGTCATTTGGCAGGATGATAGCCAGATAGTTGATCTGCATGTAAGCAAGTTCTACAGCAGCACACCAAGAATTGAAGTCGAAGTATCTACTCTTATACCAACCCACGAGGAGGAACAAATATGTCTTTTATAAATTTTGATGATTTCGTTAAAAAAGTGAATCACAAGCCTAAAGGTGTTACGGAATTGGTCCTTGAAATCTCCACCAAGGAGCTAGGAAACAGTATTCAAAATCTAGCTGAAATGATCGACAACGATGTGCGTGTTGAAATTGAGAGCGATATTGTCCGCTATAACGTTCAAATCAATGCGAACACTGAGCGACCGATTGTAAATTATCAAGTAGACCAGAGCGGCGTGGTTCACATAGCTGATCCTGAGCCGGAACAGTTAGAGGCTGAATTGGGCTTACCTGCAGAAAAACCTAAGATTGAAGAAAAACCGATGGAGATTGAGCGGGAAGTGGTTGATCGATTCATCGTTGAAGGTATGGCTCCAGAACAGGAGGGCTTTCCTGAAAATATGTCAGAGATCGCGAAGCGTCGCATTGAAGGTGAATCATACCGGAGGTTGGCCACTGAGCTTGAGATGTCCTCCGGCACCATCGTTGATCTGATCAATGACTACCGAGCAGCAGTTGCCCCGCTTGCTGAAAAATGGTGGGACTGGAAGCAGGACCAAGCCAACGAAGCTGAACCGTTGCAAAAGGAAAATGCTGAAGAAGAAGCAGCTGAAGGTGAAAAGGGTTCAGATGATACCGTTCCAGATAAAGATGATCTTCCTAAAGATGATCAAAAAGATGAGGAAGATGGGGCTGCATAAGGTGGCACGCAAACGCTCAAAACGGTGGTTCTTGCTTTATCGCGAAGAGGATGGACAGCACGTCCACCTCTATGAACCACTTAAAAAATATGAACTGCAAAGTCGGATCAGGAAAGGATGGAGGCTTGTCAGATGATTAATAAAATCAAGTTTTTCTTCAAACATAAGCACTTCTTTTGCTTTAAGTGTAGGAACCTTGTTTCAGTTGCGCGAGGCTATGAGTTGGAATTTTGCACACGGGTTTTCAATGGTCCTTACTGCTCGAAATGCGGAAGGAGCTTCAGGAAATGAGAAAGATTGTAGAAGGCGATTGGGTGGAAGTTTTGGGTGAAGTTAATCGCAGAATGTTTCATATATCTGGTTACGTTGTGAAAATCTCTGAAGCTGAACTTTTAGTGAAGCCGCTTAAAGGAAAGTCTACGGCTGTTCCTAAACATTGGGCTAAAAACTTGGATGTAACGATCACTAAAGATGAATTAAAGGCACTGATCGATTTGTCCTTAGACTTAAATGATGAACATCTCTTTAGAATGTGCGTACGTGATCTACAAGCTTTTCTGGACAAATAAAAAGAACCAAAGCACAAGGCTCCGGCTCTAATGAATCCCGACAATTCATTATAACATGGGAGGCCTTGTGCGCATGAATAATCCTTACAAACATATAGACTCTAACATCTCCGTTGATAGCTTTATGACAAAGGGAGAGGTCAAAGTCATTATCCTAGATGGCCATTCCAACGAAGTGTTCTTGGCGGAAACACCGATGTACGGAAAGATGGAGATCACGACACGTGATGGCCAGTTCACAAATTTAAATTACAGCAGTTCACACAAAATAAATCTATAGCAGGAGCGTCCTCCTGCAGGGAGGCATTCAAAATGAAAGAAATCTGGTATTCAAAATCACCATTTGCTGAATTTTGTATCGTCAATACAGCGAGCGGATACGTTGCCTATTGGCGATCTGAGATGCTAACAGATGATAAATGGAGTGAGCATGACACGTACCCTACCTATCAAGCAGCACGCCGGGATCTTGGGAAAATCGGCTGTGCCGGAAGTATGAAAAAGGTTGAGCGGTTACCTTGGGAAAGCGTGGCATGAGCTGCGCCCCCGATTTGATCAACAGGCCAAGCAAGCAGAATGAAAAAAAGAGAGGAAGATCATTGTGAAACTGAGAAGCATTTTTTATTTAAACGTACAAGGTATACGACTTTTAGGAGGATGGGATCACTATCCTAGCGAGGACGAAATGCGAAAGGCATTAATTAATATGTACGGCTCTTGTACTCACTTAGGAGAACGGCCAATTATTTTTGAAGTCATTAAGCAAAACACGTTTTATCAAGGCGATATACAAGATTTGCAGGAGGGCTTCTGATATGAATCTCAAAAAAATCACTATTCCTGATCGTGATTCATATGGTTGCTTGGTCGGATTCAAAAAATTGAATGTGCTTTGGGAATGCCCTACGTGTGGTAGCGAAATGGGCAAGCCTCAACTCACACAACATTCCGAAGATGGTTTTCATGGGAGTGTTCACACTTGGGAAAACAAATGTGGTCATATAGCAAAATACGCAGACCTAAAGGAGATAGTGGAATGAACTACTCACTATATTTGATTGACGACAGACTCATTATTGATCTTGGATCGAACAATAAATGGCTGCATAAAGCATTTAGTGGAGTGCCTGAATTAGTAGAAGCACATAACTTTTGCCAGGAGCCAATCGGACAAGTTGAAATTACGGATGAACAACTAGCAATGATCGAACTTGTTTTTCACAATGGTGGTTTGTGCAATTACTGCGAAAATTTTGCAAGCAAAGTGCGCCCTTCACCTTACTTGGCTGACATCGGATCAAGTATGTGTAAGGACTGCTGGGATATGACAAAGCAGGAGTATGCGGCATCACATGATGAGCATATAGGAAAGTTTGAAGATTATCCTCACTGGAAGGAGAATGTTTGATGCGAGAGATTAAATTTCAGGCGTTGGTAGTTAAACATGCATTGAGAAATTTGGGTTCTAATATGCAAGGTATAGACAGTTACGAAGAAATTATTGATGTTCATGACATTTCTTTTGATAACGGAAAAATAGATTACGTTACAGATAAAGACGGTGATGAATATTCGTTTGCTGATAAAAGTTTGAAAGCAGTTCGGCAATACACCGGATTAAAGGACCAAAACGACAAGGAGATTTATGAGGGAGATATCATTCATTGCGTTCATTGGTTCTTTAATGGAGATGAAATAGAAGAACATTTTACTGCTTCAGTAGGGTTTCGAGATGGATCGTTTACATTAGAGAACATTAAAAGCCGTTATTATTCAGATTTTACCGGAGAAGAAAACGGAAAAGGCATCTGCTGGATTGGGGAAATAAATTACTGTGAAGAAGATTACGAAGTCATCGGAAACATCTATCAAAATCCTGAACTGTTAAAAACGGAGAGTGAATGATGGCGAAGTCAGACCTTACACTGAAATTAGAGAGGCAGATTCATGCTAAAACTCAAGAAAATCAAAGTATGTATGGATGCTTTGAAGTTACCATTGGCTATGAATATGGCCGAGCGGGCTATGAGCGAATTGACTATCTAACTTTCGATACAAAGGGTATATGGAGAGCTTTTGAGATCAAAGTATCTCTTTCAGATTTTCGATCCAGTGCCAAAAAAAGCTTTGTGGGTCATTACAACTATTATGTGCTCACAAAGGAACTTTATGAAAAGGTTAAAGATGAGATACCAAGTCATATCGGTGTTTTTGTTGACTATCGCTATGCCAAAAGAGCGAAGCGCCAAGAGCTTGCAGTAGATGAAAATGTTCTAAAAGAGGCGTTCATGCGTGCAGGTGCTAGGGATGCTGACAAGCTGTATAGAGGTAGTAGTCCTACGCTGCTTTTAGATGCTGAACGAAAAATGAAAAATTTCAAAAGACAAAAAGATATAGCCTATCAAGAACTGAGAGAGCTACAAGATAAACTCTATAAGCGTTTCGGAAGAAAATGGGAAGATGAGATTGATAAGGGGGAAGTACGATGAAAAAACTACTAATCACACTATCTATCATTGTGGCTGCGGTGCTTTGTGCGCCGTCTGCTGCGGCAGTAACGAGCGGATATAAAACAGTTGGAGGGCATACAGTCAGCGTATCAACGGATGCCAATTCATACACACCACGTGCTAAAAGCATTGATGTGACAGCACGCAAAACAGGCAATGAAACAGTATACTACCGCTTCACGCTTCAAAAGAAGGTGAGCGGCAAATGGAAAGATCAGCGTTTTTGTCTTGTTGGATCGTTTAAAAACGCCACGCCAGCAAAGGAATTTTACACAGTCAATCACACTGCTGGTACGCACCGTATCAAAATGACGATTTACAAAAACAGCAATTGGACAGGCGTAAAAGGCCATATCTACACGCCGTCATTCGAGGTGAGAAAATGATGAATGTACGAATTGTTGATAACAATTATAAAGAAATATCTATTCAACCGATTGATATTAAAAAGGTTGATAACTTGGTTCGTTTAGTTGAAAAGTATGGGATTGCTGATTTAGATGGGGATAAATATAAATACGAGTCAGCTATATATCTGCCGTTGGAGAATGCGTTTGAAATTAGAGTCTTTCCAATAGAAGAATAAATCATACGACATAGATCGGTGCAAAATTGCCCTGGTCTATGTCTTTCATTGTTTATAGGAGGTTGAGGAAATGGGAGCAGAACAATTGTGTTTACTGCCAGGGATCGATGAGAAACAAGTCAGAAATGCTCTGATCAAGGAGCTGAAGGTCTATAGGGCGTTGAAGGTTAAGGAAGAAAATCTTAAAGAACAAAAAGAGCATAAGGTGACTGGTCTTTTCCCTGCCCTGAGGAATCAAGAAGCAATAAATGGGCTTAAATTACGTCAGATTGAACGAGCTCTGAAGAACAGTCTTGATGAGCTTGAATACAATATAATCGAGAAAAAGTATCTCACGTCACGCTTGGTTAAAGATTTAGAGGTATACCAAGAATTAGGGTTAAAGAAGGATCGATACTATAAATTAAAAAAGCAAGCTACATTTAACCTTTCCACAGCTCTTGGAATCATTTAGTTACTTGAAGAATAAAGAATATAAGAAAGAGTAGGGGTCGTGTAAAATTAACCCCTCTCTTTGTAAGGATTTATCGTTCTTTTTATGAGTCTTTTTAAAGATTGATGGTGATTGACTCAGTTACAGGTGATTTATTAGAAATTACAGTTGCTGTGATTTCAACTTCTTTTGGTGAATATTTTAATAAATTTACTTCTGATGAAAAACCTCCATCTTTATCAGTAGTAGATATTTGAGGTTTTAAAATACTTTCAGATGAACTTGATAAATTTACATTAACATGTTGTAAAGGAAGTGTATTGCATGATACTTTTCCTTTAACTTGAAAACACATATCTTCCTTTCGGATAATTTCTAAAGTGATTTCAGGGCAGCTCGTTTTAACAATGAAATCTCCTTCTTTATAAACTCTTCTTCCGCATCCGCAGTTCCTAGCCATATTTACTCACATGCCTTTGCCAATTCTTTAATTTTAAAAATTTTGAACACAAGTATCGCATGGCCCACCTGCATTTTTAAACACGACGTTGTCGACTAAAGCTTGACTACCTTCGGATGGATCACCAATATTTTGGAAAGTAATACAGGCAGTTGTCGCTCCTGGTGGTGCACAAACTGTTAATGAATAATTTTGAAAGACACTTTGGGGTTGGTTAGACACCGCTATAATATGCGGAATATCCTCTGTAAAAATTGGGTTAGTTGTAACTGTTCCTTCAGCAGTACCTGTATTAGTGATTAATGGTGGGCATGTTTGTGGTGGGAAGGAAACCGATGCAACTAAAACACCTTGTGCTCGCACATCACCTGCAAACGTAAGAGTAAAGCAGCAGCCTTCTGAAACAGGAACAATTTGGTTTATAAAGCCAGGAGTTGCTACTGTTCCAACAGGTGGGTTAGGGTCTAAACCTAGAATACTAACCGATTGTATGGTTGGAGTTGTAGGACTTCCGACAAAACGACCACTATGAGCATCAGGGAAATCAACGACAGTAGCTGTAGCGGATGTCCATGATGCAGGTGGAGCCCCAGTAGCTGATAAATCAAATCCAGGGTTAGCTAATAGATTTGTACATGGACAGCAGGCTTCTCCAGTAGGCCCAGTAGCGCCCGTCGGCCCAGTAGCGCCAGTAGCGCCCGTCGGTAGTAGCGCCAGTAGCGCCCGTCCCAGTAGCGCCAGTAGCGCCCGTCGGTAGTAGCGCCAGTAGCGCCCGTCGGCCCAGTAGCGCCAGTAGCGCCCGTCGGTACCAGCGCCAGTAGCGCCCGTCGGTAGTAGCGCCAGTAGCGCCCGTCGGTACCAGTAGCGCCAGTAGCCCAGTAGCGCCAGTAGCGCCAGAAGCGCCCGTCGGCAGTAGCGCCAGTAGCGCCCGTCGGTAGTACCAGTAGCGCCAGTAGCGCCAGTAGCGCCAGTAGCGCCCGTCGGTACCAGTAGCGCCAGTAGCGCCCGTCCAGTAGCACCAGTAGCGCCCGTCGGTAGTAGCGCCAGTAGCGCCCGTCGGTAGTAGCGCCAGTAGCGCCCGTCGGTAGTAGCGCCAGTAGCGCCCGTCGGTACCAGTAGCGCCTGTAGCGCCCGTCCCCAGTAGCACCGGTAGCGCCCGTCCTACCCAGTAGCACCGGTAGCGCCCGTCGGACCTGTTGCTCCCGTGGCTCCAGGGGGTACCAGGGGGACCAGTAACACCCGTAGCACCACGTCTACCAGGTATTCCTGCCGGTCCACGCCTTCCAGGAACACAAACCGTTTTTATACAACAACAAACATCTAACCATTCTCCACATCGACAACATCGTCTATAGCTCATTTGAACACACTCCTAAAAAAATGTAATCACGATATGGTATTAAATGAATAAAAATATGTAAGGGCTGTTGCGGAATTAAAAATGTTTTAATTTTAAACATAGAAAAAAGCCGACAAAAAGGGGGATAAAAAGGGGACCTTTTTTCCTAAGGGGATCATCGTATGATAGAGACAAGCAAAACGAACGTGAATATTTGTCCAGAAGGAAGAACCTGCGGACGCTGATCATTGAGCACTCTAAGTGCCTTGATTGGTGTCCGCTTTTTTTATTGGGAGACGCGTCTTTCCCTTATCAATGGCGTATCTGGATACGGAACAAAGGTGTTGAGGAATGTGGTAATACGAGAGGGACATTCTGAGCCTGGATAGCAGCTGGTCTGCGGCGGCCGTATCGAGGACAGTTTTTCATTTTACTTGATGATTGACTGTACTTGGCATCCTCTCGGAGTGTAGTCATCATTTCAAAATCTATTTAAGCGAATAGCGTAAGGTGGTGCTTATTCGGCAAGGAGCGAGTGAAATGAAGATCAGGGATTCTGTTTCTAAAGAGACATTAAAGCAATTTAAAAGCATTGCTCCTGGTTCTAATAGAAAGAAGGAGAACGATGCTGATCCCATTACGAAAAGGGATTGGGAAGAAATCATGGGAACGAGAAGCGAAACGTATCAACGACAAGGCGGCCGGGTCCGAAGAAAACGCTGATTTGATGGGAACAGTCGTCTTTTGGGTGTATGGCTGCAGGTGCTTTGGTGAGGGATAGGAGCGCAAAAATATAAAAAGGGAGATGATGAGCATGGCATCAGGATTTGGCGTATCTGCGAATCCAACAAAAGCAAATCACAAAATCGGAGAGGATAAGGTTGTAAAAATTGCGGTACAAAACCACAACGACTTTAGTGCTGGTCCCAACCTTATTCCACAAAGAAAGGTTAATGGCAAGTGGGAGACAATTAAAACAAATTCCCCGAACCCGCTTAACCCAGGTGAAAAACTTTATGATCAATTTGACATCACAGAATCATTCGGTAACAAGAAAGGCACTTATCGATTCAGAGTGGACGTAGAACGCTACGACAAAAAGGGCAATCATGTTGCAACCCTTGGAACATTCTATACTAGCGAATTTTACGTTAAATAGAACCAATTCACTGAACGCCTGAAAATTTCCAAATCACCTCCGATATATGTTTAGGAGGTGATTTCTTATGAATGAAATTAACGAAACCAACGAATTTACATCATTTGAACAGAGTAAATACATCGAAATTTATTTGAAACAATTTGGGAAAAAGATGCATAAAGCAACTATTAATCAACAAACAGCATTTAAAGAGAAAATAAAAAAGCAGCATAATAGAAAAGAGATTCAAATGCTTTTGGGTAGGACTGAAGATATTATAGAGAATAAGAAATCTAATAAGCATTACATTACAGCTCTTTTTGCAATCATGTCTTTTTTATTTGGAAGCATGTTGAATCATGGTATTACAATGGTTAAAAAATTAGGTGTACATGCGCCTACATTTACGATCTTGTATGTTGCTTTTTTAACTTTGGGAATTTGGCGCATGCAATCCTTTGTTGATAGAAAAGAGTACAAATTATTGATTAGATATAAACGATTACTACAAGAATGTTTAGATGAAATTCCAAATAGAAGTTTTAAATAAGTACCGGACACCTTAGGATATAAGGTGTTTTTTTAATTGGAGGAGATACATCATGAATATCAAAACAATCCCCGTACATAAAATTAACCCTGCACCATATAACCCCCGAATTGATCTGCAGCCAGGAGATCCTGAGTATGATTCACTAAAACAATCTATAGAAAAGTTTGGATACGTTGATCCGCTCATCTGGAATGAACGGACTGGCCATCTTGTAGGAGGCCATCAACGTTTCAAAGTATTGATGGAGGACAATCCAAGTGAAATTCTTGTATCTGTTGTATCGCTTAATGAGGAAGACGAAAAAGCATTAAATATTGCCCTTAATAAGATAGATGGCGATTGGGATGAATACAAACTCACTGAACTAATCAAGGAACTAGAGAAATCAGGGTATGATCTCAGTGCAACAGGATTCAGTGATACGGAACTAGAGGACATTCTTCAACAATTGGAGCATACAGGGCAAGGTGGAACTGTCTCTGAGAGTAAAGAAATTGATTTAGATGACTTTGGAGATGATCAGTTTGAACATACATGTCCTAAATGCGGTTTTGCATACAATGAGTAGGTGACAACATGAACTATAGATGGAAATTGAGTGATCTAAAAAACATCCCTTCCAATGGGCTGAAAGTGTTCAGTACATTCTCGTGCGGTGGTGGCTCATCAATGGGCTACAAATTAGCAGGGTTTGAATTGCTGGGAAACTGCGAGATCGATCCGCAAATGATGAAAATCTATAAAAAGAATCATAAGCCGAAATATCCTTATCTCATGGACATTCGAGAGTTTAACCAGATCCCGCTCTCCGATCTTCCTGAAGAACTCATGAATCTTGATGTGTTCGATGGATCGCCACCATGCAGCGTGTTTTCAACGGCCGGAAAAAGAGAAGAGGATTGGGGAAGAGAAAAGGCGTTCAGAGAGGGACAAGCTGTCCAAAAACTAGACGATCTATTCTTTCATTACCTGGATGCTGTGGAACGTTTGCAGCCGAAAACCTTTGTGGCTGAGAACGTAAGCGGCATGATCAAAGGGAAAGCAAAGGGGTATGTGAAGCTTGTCATTGAGCGAGCAAAAGAAATCGGGTATGACGTTCAGCTGTTCTTGCTGAACGCGGCCACAATGGGAGTCCCGCAAAGAAGAGAGCGGGTCTTTTTTATTGGCCGTAGAAAGGACCTGAATCTGCCACCGTTGAAATTGGCTTTCAATGAACCACCGGTCACATATGGAGAGTTTAGAAGTGGACATGGATCAAGGCTGAATGAATCAAGTAAAACATATAAAAGATGGATTAAGCGGCGTCCGTCTGATGGCAACATCGGAGACATCACTAAACGAACAGAAGGTAAAGAGAGGAATTTCAATACAGTATTAGTTAAAAACAGTTTAGTTCCGCCAACACTAGCAAGCGGTTCTGTCTTTATTAGATACGATGAACCTTATTATATCTCTGAAAGGGATATTATTCTGATGCAATCTTTCCCACTGGATTATGACTTTATGGACGCTTCAGTACAGTATGTCTGCGGGATGAGCGTGCCTCCAGTGATGATGAAACGGATCGCAGAACAGATACATTTACAATGGTTTAAATAAAAAAAGAGGGTGCTGACAACACCCTCCCTTCAAAGACAGAAAGAAACTCCCTGCCTAAGAGCGTGATCAAGACGCGGCCGCGTTTGTGGGAAAATATCACGCTCTCATCCACTATTGTAATGGAGGACAGGGAGAATGACAATAGAAAATACAAACACACGTTCCCTTTCTGACGAAGAAAAGATGGAAATGCTTATGACTATTCAAGCTGAACAGGCTGAAGGTATAGATAAATCAAAAGAGAATTATCGCAAAATTGCACAGGCTTGCATCACTCAATGGGTGAGAGATTTTAAAGAAGGCAACATCGAATTGTCTTCAGTAGAAGATCTGAAGAAGCTCATAGAACTCGACATCGATCTTCAGAAGCATGACGATATTTGAAAACAAACTCAAACTTAATTCAGTAGCTCGGAGGTGGGTGATATGTAATGGCTAGACCGAGAAATCCTAAAAGAGATCAGGCATTCCAGTTGTGGAAGGAAAGCAATGGAACCCGCTTACTGAAAGACATTGCTGAAGAGTTAGAGTGTTCCCAAACGCTTATCCGCAAATGGAAGAACCAAGACTCTTGGGATGAGAAATTGAATGGTAACGTTACTAAACCAAAAGGGAAATCCAATGGTAACGTTACTAAACGTCCTGGCGCTCCGAAAGGGAGTAAAAACGCCAGAGGTAATAAAGGAGGTAAAGCGCCACCTGGTAACCAAAATGCTAAAGGCAACAGGGGTGGCGCAGCTCCTAAAGGGAACAAAAATTCATTCAAGACCGGTGAATATGAAACGATCATGTTTGAGTACATGGATGAAAAGGAACAGAAGCTATTTACTGAAGTTGAGACCGATCCTCTGTACCAAATTGATCTATCAATACGATTATTGAGCGTTCGTGAAACAAGAATGATGCGCTTGATCACTAAATATGAGAATGGATTGACTGATAAGCAGCGGACAGTTTTGCAGCAAATGCGGAAGATGAAAGACGTTGTACAGGCTCCAGATAAAAATGGTCTGATTAAAGCTGTTCCGATAACTAATGAACGTCTAGCAGTCGTCCAGATTGAGGAGACAGATTCACCGCTGCTGGAGAAGATATTGAGCATAGAAGATGCTCTGACACGTGTGACCGCACAACGTGATAAAGCCATTAGGCAGAAAGTCGACATAATGAAAACTATGTCTGAATATGAATTGAGGCTTCGTGGTCTCGATCTTGCAAACCGAACGAGAGAAGCAGAACTGGAGCGGATTACCGCACGCCCTGTTGATGATTCGGTTCAAATTACTATAAAGAGAGCAAAGAAAAAAGGTGATGGCTGATGCAACTGATGGAAAAAGAGGTCAATCCACACTTTGAGGACTTTCTTTTTGACTGGGATCAGAAGTTTCAGTTCTTGGTGGGTGGTTATGGATCATCTAAAAGCTATCACATTGCGCTGAAACTCATCTTAAAGTTACTGGATGAAAAGAGAACAGCCCTTGTGATTCGTGAAGTCTATGACACGCACAGAGATTCCACGTTTTCTTTATTTGAAGAGATCGTGAATGATCTTGGACTCGATCATGTCATTCAGTGCCGCACATCACCGCTCATGCTTAAATTTCACAATGGCAGCCGGATCATCTTCAAAGGGTTGGACAAGCCAGCCAAATTGAAGTCGATCAACAACATCTCGATCATCTGGATTGAGGAATGTTCAGAAGTGAAGTATGAAGGATTCAAGGAGCTGCTTGGTCGTTTGCGTCACCCAACTTTGGATTTGCACATGATCCTATCAACTAACCCTGTCGGTCAGGATAATTGGACGTACAGACATTTCTTTAAGGATGATCAAAACAACCGATTTATCCTGGATGATGAAAAGTTATACAAAGAAAGAACGATCGCTATCAACGATACGTACTATCATCATTCTACAGCTGAAGATAACTTGTTCCTTCCGGTCAGTTACATCAAGCAGCTGGACGAACTAAAGGAATATGATCCCGACCTTTATCGCATAGCCCGAAAAGGTCATTTTGGCGTTAACGGAATTCGTGTTCTTCCTCAATTCGAGGTGCAGCCGCATGAAGATGTGATGCTGGCCATCTCAAATATCAATCGACCTTTGCTTAGAGCGGGCATGGACTTTGGTTTCGTTGATTCATATAACGCTGTTGTTAGGTTGGCTGTGGATCACGAGAAGAAGTATCTATACATCTATTGGGAATATTACGATCGTGGCAAGACTGATGATGTTACTGTCGAGGACTTGAAAGAGTTCATTGAAACAAAAGAGCTCATAAAGGCCGACAATGAACAAAAGACAATCGCGTATTTCCGCAAGATGGGATACAACATGGTGGCTGCTCATAAATTTCAAGGATCACGCTTGCAGTACACCAAGAAGATCAAGCGGTTTAAGAAAATCATTTGTTCCGACTCATGCACAAACACAATCTATGAGCTTCAGCCGCTCACGTACAAGACGGACAAGAATGGCAATATCATAGAGGACGAGTTTAAAATTGATCCTCATACCTTTTCAGCCATCTGGTATGCGCTTGATGACTATGAGGTAACCGACCTGAAAGAGAAACCAAAAGAGCGGACACGCCCGAACAGAGAAAGGAGGTCACGCTGATGAAAACGGTCAGAGCAACAGTGATGAAGGCCAATGTGTCTGAAACCACTAAGCAGATTTATGATGATGGATTTAATTACGATGCTGATGATGTGATCGAGCCGCCATACAATATCAAAGAGCTCAAACAAATGGCCGAGTATTCTACCATTCTTCAACAATGTATAGATGCATATAAAACAAATATTCTAGGTTTCGGATTGGGAGTTGAATACACTTTCGACTTCAACGCTGAGAACGCAACAGAGGGAAAGAAAAAGGCAGCTGAGAAAGAATGGACAAGGCTTGAAGAGTTTGCCAGATATATGAACTATGATGAGTCAGCCGAAGTGGTCCTTGGTTATGTGATAGAAGACCGAGAGAAAACAGGGAATGGATTTGTCGAAGTGCTGCGAGAAGGTACAGGGAAGCCTGCAGGTATTGAATATCTGGATGCACAATATATTCGTGTTTGTAAGTTAGGCGATTCCGTTGAGATCGACTTTAAGTATACAGATCATGGTGAAGTTAAGACCATGAAAAGAATGAAACGGTTCAGAAAGTATGTGCAGCAAGTCAACACTAAAAAAGTATTCTTCAAAGAATACGGCGATCCAAGAACATTGAACGCTTCTACGGGAGAATACAGCGAAGACACTCCTTCTAATCTTGTAGCAAGCGAAGTCATTCACTTCAAGATAGGCAGCGGTACATATGGTGTTCCTCGTTGGATTGGTAACATCGTCAATATGTATGGAGCCCGCAAAGCTGAAGAACTGAACTATCTGTATTTTAAGCAAGGGCGGCATGTGCCGGCAGCCATCACAGTGGAAAATGGCATGCTGTCTGAATCCTCGTACGAACAGTTGCAGGAATACATGAACGGCATCGAGGGATCAGACAATGCACATAAATTCCTGTTACTCGAAGTGGAAGGGATTCCGAAAAAGGATGAGCTATCAAATGATGAAGAGCCAGCTAATGTAAAGGTAGATATAAAATCACTAGCCGAGATTCTCCAGGAAGATGCTCTGTTCCTTGAATACGACGAGAAGACGAGAAATAAGATACGTTCTTCTTTCCGTCTGCCGCCGATCTACACAGGTGAATCACAGGATTATAACAAGGCGACAGCTGACACCGCTCGTAAGACAACTGAGGAACAGGTATTTCAGCCAGAGAGAATGATCATCACTGGCAAGCTCAATACACTCTTTCTTCCTGATCTCGATCTCTGGCATGTGCGCCTTATATTAAATGGTCCTGACTTTCGTGATCCGCTCGAAATTGCAAAGGTCCTTACGCCGTTTATTCAAGCAGGAGCGGTTTCACCGAATGATCTGCGTGATCTGGCTGGCCGTATTCTTGGTAAGACACTTGAAGAATGGCCAGAGGAAGAATATCACCGACCAATTGAGGCGAAGCCAAAGGCATCAACTAGCTTACTTGATACGGTTTTTCAAAAGTCTGCGGGCACTAACAATGAATTGGTATCTATCCTCAAAGACCTTAGGGATGAACTAGAGGAGATCCGCAAATGAGCAAGATCGATCAGCTGATAAAAAACATCAATACCTTTGTGCAAAAAGCGGAGGAAGATGAGGTCAAGGAACTTGAAGCAGCTGTAGCAGATTTCCCTGAACTGGAGGATATCCCTTCTTTGGTGGAAGAGTACGAGAAAACCGCCGCAAAACTTCTCAGATTGCAACGCAGGACGTTTTTAAATGCTTTGAATGGTTTTATATCCAAGGATGATTCGGAGACGTTAGAATCAATTCTAGCGTTCTTCCAAAATGACTTGTTCGCAGTTGATGAATTTGCGGAGTTGTTCGGAAAAGAAACTGCTGTCTTTCTAACACTTACCGTCACGCAGCTGGCTGAGAAGATCATGCATTCCATCGATGCAGATATTCCATTCAAGGTGCTTTCTGAGAAAACTGAACAGTGGATTGAATCATGGTCGACAGAGTTGGCGCGGCTGATGAAGCTGAATACTCATGCAGCTATTGAACAAACGCTGAAAGAGGGAATAAAAGAAGGCCACTCTATCCAGGAGATTGAATTGGAGCTGAAGGACCTTCCTGAATTCAGCCGGAAGCGCGCACGTGTGACAGCTGTAACTGAAGTGTTGACCGCTTCTTCTGTCGCTCAACATGAATCATATGTACAATCTCCAGCTGTAACGGGGAAGAAGTGGAAGCATAGTGGAGGGAAAAAGAATCAGTCAAGAGAAAGTCATGTGCAGCTGGATGGAACTATCATCCCTCTCGATGAAGAATTTGAGATACCAGGAAGCGGAGAGCGCTGCATGTTTCCGAGAGATACACAGCTCACGCCAAAAGAGCGAGTGAACTGTCATTGTGCGGTTGGTCCTGTGGTTGATCCTGTTATTCTAGGATTGTCGGTTGAAGAGAAAGAAAAAATACGTCTTAACGAGGTATTTTAGAGGAAAAAGAAGGCATGAATCTTTAAAAATATATTGATTAAAATATCTCTGAAAACTAATTTGGAGGTATTTTTAAAATGAGTAATATCAAAAGTGAAGTAGTTTCAAGTTTCACACGAAATGGGAAAATGTATTTGGTGCTAGAAATAGACACTAAAGACACTTTGCAAGGAACGACAAGTTTTCCTATTCCATGGCCTGACTGGGGAGACTTCGATTTCGATGTAACATTTAGAGGTGGAGAGTTATGTTTAACTGTGCTTTATAAAGGAAATAAAAAGTGGGAACAATGTGTTCAAATTTTAGATGAATGTTATCAGCCTGGTGACATTGATCTTTTCAGTATAGGTGAAGCAAAAATCTATATGAGATACATTAGCTGTTGTCCAATTGAAAATGGAGTGAACGTACGTTTTGCAATCTGGGCAAGGGCTGGTAAGTTTAAAATTGAACTAGGTACATTTAATCGAGATATTACTGCTTAACGTCGTTGACGTTGAGCTTTCTTTTTGAAAGGAGGTGAATGAATTGCCACGGGAATTGATTAATGCAAAAATCACACACGTTTCATACGTAGACAAGGCTGCTAATCAAAAGCAGTTCTTTTTTATGAAATCAGAAAAACAGCCAGACTTTCAAAAAGAGATCAAGGTCCTTGCGAAGGCTGATGATGCACAGCGTCTTGTATATGGAATTGTATACGAACCACACGTTGCGGATGCTCATGGAGATTACATGACACCAAAAGAGATCGAAAAAGCCGCTCATGGATTCTTGAAGGATGCCCGTCATATTGACAAGCAACATGATTTCCAAGGTGGTGTCGGGGAAGTCGTTGAATCGTACATTGCTCCGTCTGATTTTGAAATGGGCGGTGAAGTGATCAAGAAAGGATCGTGGGTCCTTGTGACGAAGGCTTCCGATGAAATTTGGGAACAGATTCAAAAGGGCGAGATCACCGGATATTCAATGGCGGGAACAGCAGACATAGGAAAACAAGAGCGTGAGCCAGCTTCTGATGAGAAGGGGCTTTTTTCTTTGCTCAAAAACTTCTTTTTGAAGAATGAGAAGCCTGAGACAGAAGTGACAAAGGCAGGTAAAAAGTTTTCTGCTGCCAATCTAAATGAGCTGAAAAATGCAAGAGCCGCTATTGACAACTTACTAAGTCAAGCGGAAGAGAAGGAGGAGAACGAAGAAGTGAACAAAGAAGAACTGCAAAAGATGCTAGAGGACACAATTGCACCGGTTGTAAAGCGCTTGGATGACCTTGAAAAAGGAGAAGGCGAGCAGCAACCTGATCCGCAAGAAAAACACATTGACGAAGAGGTCGCAAAAGAACTGGCCGCAGCTGTAGAAAAGGCATTGGCTCCAGTAGTCGATAGAGTCGAAGCACTGGAAAAGGCACGTCCGCAAGGTAATGGAGTAGGAGATCAACAACAAGACTTACAAAAATCTGAAACGGTATGGGGCGGCTTGCTTTAAGCCGAGAAAAGGAGGAACTAGAGTGAGAAATCAAGAGGTAATTAACAAAGCGGAAGTGACGCTTGGTACATTAAAGACAGGCGGTCTCATGAATCCGACCCAATCTAGCACATTTATTCGTATGGTGCAAAATGCACCAACACTGCTACAAGATGCACGTGTCATTCCAATGGATAGCGATGCACAAAAAATTGAAAAAATTGGTTTTGGTCAGCGGATTCTTCGTCCTGGTGTGGAAGGAAAGGCAGTTCCTGCAAGTGATCGAGTTGCACCAACAACAAGCACTGTGGAGCTTAATGCAAAAGAAGTCATCGCAGAAGTGAATATTACGTATGACACACTTGAAAATAACATCGAGGGCGATGCTTTGCAAAACACCATCATGCAAATGCTGGCGGAACGAGCGGCAGTAGATATTGAAGAATTGATCCTAAATGGTGATACAAAATCTGAGGATACTTACCTTGCGCAGCTTGATGGTATCCGAAAGCAAGCCACATCTCATATCGTAGATGTTGCTGGTGAACCACTTACACGTCAAGTATTCAAACAAGGATACAAAGCTGTTCCACCAAAATATTTGCGCGTCCCACAAGAGTTCCGCTTCTATTCTTCTCCAGGGCAAGAGGTCGAGTGGAAAGACAAAGTAGCGGATCGTCAAACGAATCTAGGGGATGCAGCTGTACAAGGTGGACTTTCTTCTGCATTCGGTGTTCCAGTCAAAGGAATTGCAAACATGCAACCGTATGATGCGGACGGCACAGATGTTTCAGACATTTTATTGACTCATCCAAAAAACATCATCTTGGGCTTCTCTCGTAATATCCGTATTGAGGTTGATAAAGACATCCGTAATCGTAAGTTCATTATCGTCCTTACTGCGAAGCTCGACAGCAAATTTGAGGAAGAGGATGCTGTTGCTAAGATCATCAAGGTCAAGGAGTGATCAATATGTATACAGCTGAATTGATCAAGGGAAAGACATACTCTGTTATGGGTCATGTCTTTCTTTTAAATCAGGAAAAAGAGATTGAGAAAAAGGTCTTTCAATATCTCAATGGCAATGATTTTTTCTCTTGTAAGGAAGTGAAAGCTCCTGTTGATGATCCAAAAACGGATGATCAAACAAAAGAAAAGCCATCGGAAGAGGCAGAACCAAAAGAGGCCGAAGAAGAACCGCAACAAGAACAAAAAATCTACACTGAATCAGAACTGAAGGGCATGAACAAAACTGAACAAGAAGCCATTGTTATTGATCTTGGCGGCGATCCGACTCAGCTCAAAGATAAGAGTGAGAGAATTGCCTTCATCCTTGAGCATCAAGAAAAAGCAGGAGAGTAAGGCTGATGCTGATCTCTCCTGAAGAAGTTAGGGCTTATACCGTATTCGAGAGCGTGAAAAACCGTTCGGAGGAACTATTGGAAAGTGACATCATTGAGGCTGAAGCTGAGGTATTTAAGATTGCAGGTCATGATTTCACAAGTGAAAAATATCAGCCGCTCCCTGAAAAGGCAAAGATCGCATTGATTAAAATGGCGCAGTTCTTCGCATTGATCAACGGCGATGAATCAATCATAAAAGGGTACAAGTCGGAAAAGATTGGTGACTATTCATACACCTTGGCAGATGGTAACGCCATTTCAAAGCCAGATGTGTATAACCTGTTGATAGATTTCATTGAGCCTGGAGAAGTGCCAGAAGATCCAGGTAACGTCAAGTTAAGGTTGAGATCGCTATGAGCTATCAATCATTATTAACGGATCGATGCGATATTTTCCACTTACAGAATGAGCAGCTGTCAAAAGATCGCTATGGAATACCTGCCCAAGATGCGCAACCGGTCTTTTCATATCCTGATGAGCCTGATCAAGTTGATCAAGCATGTTACTTCACAGAGAGAAATCAAAACATCACACAGCAGGAGCCAAATGCAACCATTCATCAATCGTATCTTGTTCATTTTCCTATTACCGCTGATGTTCGTCTAAATGACAAAGTAGTATGGGAAGGCATTACTTTGAAACTGCAAAAGCCCAGACGGATCAAAAATCACCACGTTGAGGTGGTAGCGATGAGGAGTGGAAGCCTATGAGGATTGATGGTCTTGATCAATTCATTGAGGACTTGAATGCAGCTGTTAATGGCGGCTTGCAAGCTGAATATGAAGAGTGGTTGGAAGCGATGGGTTATGAGTTCTTGGATATTGTTCAGGATGAGGTCATTCGTACAAAAACAGTGGATGCTCGTCGTTTGCTCAACTCATTCCAAAAAGGAGACCAAGAAAACGTCTTTTCAATGAGTAGCGGTGGACTTACTCTTGATGTTGGGACCAACTTGGAATACGCATCGTACACAAACGATGGCCACTTTACCATTGATCCCTCCAAGAATCAGGACAGACGTTGGGTTCCTGGTAGGTGGGTTGGTGACAGATTTGAATATGACCCAAATGCCGAAACAGGGATGCTCCTAAAATTTCAATGGGTTGAGGGCAGCGGCTATTGGGAAAATGCACTTTCAATTTTCGAACAGATGTTTGAACATTCATTGGAACGCAAGCTGCAGCAATGGATCGATGAACAATTTTGGCGGTGATTAAATGAATCAAGAAATCGGCGCCATCATGCATTATTGTTACAAGCGGTTTCCGGTGAAAGTATATGAAAAAGAGATTCCCGAACAATTTCAGGTCCCATCGATGTACTTTCCTGCAGCATGGACAAATACAAGAAACGATACTGTTTCAACGTTCCTCAAAACATACACGCTGCATATTAAAGTGTTTCACAAAGATTCTGGACAGGCTCATGATGCGGCAGAAACAATCATTGATGCCTTATCAGCTGATCGAAACATCATTCAAATGGTCAGTGAAGAAGGTGAACCGCTTGATGATTATGTCCGCATTAAGAGGGCGGAAACTAGGAATGGTGATCAAGGCGTGGCAACGATTGTCCTCACATGGGATAGTGCCTATTGGTACAACCGAGACGCGCAGCCAAGCCTTGACGACATAAATTTTTCAGATGGGGTGATAAAAAGTGGCCAAGAATAAAAACGAGCCGGTGAAAGAAGAAAAAGTGACACCGGTTATTCCAAAGGAACCAGGGTTCTCATTTGAAGCCTTGAAAGAGCACAGCAAGGAATTGTTTGGCGTAAAGCCTGAAATCCTTGAAGGTGCTCTTTTTTATATCAAAGATCAACCAATTACAAAAACAGAAGCAAAGAAGCAGATTGATGCTTTTTTGTCTAAGGAGGTTTAAGCATGAATGGAGGTACTTTCACACTAGGTACAGAAAAGAAGCGTCCTGGTATCTACTTCAATTTCAAAACCACAGCACAGCAACGTATCACGTTAGGTAATCGCGGAACCGTTGCACTTCCAATCACGATGAGTTGGGGAGAGCCGAAGACGTTTATCTCTATCTCAGGCATCGAGGACTTAAATAAAAAAGTCGGATTAAATATCGATGACAAGTCACTGCTTCTTTTCCGAGAAGCGAAGAAAAAAGCACAAACGGTCTTGCTTTACCGTCTGAATGAAGGTGAGCCAGCAAAGGCTCAGATCAGCGAGAATTTCAACGTTCTTGCTAATTATGGTGGACAGAAAGGGAATGAGGTCACGATCCAAGTCACTGAAAACGTATTGGATAGCTCCAAGCGTGATGTGGTGACATACGTTGGTACAGACATTGTTGATAAGCAGGTTGTCACTGATGTCAAAGAGCTGAAGCAAAACAAATATGTTTCGTTCTCTGGTGAAGGTGAAGTGACGATTACCGCTGGTGTAACACTAAGCGGCGGGAAAAATGGTGTGCCAAGCGTGGCAGATTATACAGCCTTCTTAGAAGCAGCTGAAACAGAATACTTTGACGTGATCGCGCTGCCTAATAACACTAGCGAGCAGTTAAAAGCGACATTTGTGGCCTTCGTCAAGCGTTTGCGTGATGATCAAGGGCGTAAGGTGCAAGGTGTTTTGGCAAACTATCCGGCTGATCATGAAGGAATTATCAATGTCACAAGCGGTGTTCTGCTAGAAGACGGCACAGAGATCACGCCAGCCAAAGCAACTGCATGGGTGGCCGGTGCATCTGCAGGAGCAAACTTCAATCAGTCGTTAACCTTTGTTGAATATGAAGGGGCTGTGGATACGTTAGAGCGTCTTGATAATGATCAAGTGGAATACCGTTTATCACAAGGCGAATTCTTGTTCACATTTGATGCGAGAGATCGCACAGTAAGCGTTGAGAAGGACATTAACTCTTTAACGACTTACACAACAGAGAAGAACAAGACATTTGCTAAAAACAAGATCATTCGTGTGCTTGATGCGATCAACAATGATCTCACACGTGAATTGAAGGATTTAATTAAATTGCGCAAAGCAAATGGCAATGACATTCCGGCATCTGATGATGGACTTCAGCTGGTGAAAACTCTCATCACGCAATATCTCACGCAGCTCCAAGACGGATCTGGAATCACTGGCTTTGACTCCGAAACGGACATCACGATCAGCTTAAATGAAGATCGTGACGGTTTCTTGATTGATCTAGCTGTTCAACCTGTTGATGCAGCTGAAAAATTCTATTTCAATGTAGAGGTGAAATAAGATGGCTTTTAAAGCGCAGAATACCATTTCAGGTAAGGAAGGGCGTCTTTTCCTCGATGGTGAGGAATTGGCGTTTATTAAAACGTTTGAAGCGAACGTGGAGAAAAACAAATCAGAGGTCAATGTCATGGGCCGTCGTATGACCGGTCACAAGACAACCGGTGCGAATGGTACTGGCACAGCGACTTTCTATAAAGTCACATCACGTTTTGTGCAGCTCATGCTGAATTACGTGAAGAAGGGACAAGATCCGTACTTCACCATTCAGGCAGTTTTGGATGACAAATCATCTGGCCGCGGCACTGAACGTGTCACATTGTTTGATGTGAACTTTGATTCTGCAAAGATCGCGGGGCTTGATGTGGATTCAGAAGCACTGGAAGAAGAGGTTCCTTTCACGTTTGAGGACTTTGATCTTCCTGAGAAGTTGAAGGATTCTTTTTAACTTCTAGTTTGATTTATAGAAGAATCGAATATATAATCAATATATAATTATTTGTTGCGGTTGGTTTATCTAAATTGCAACTTGCGTAGAATAAAAAGAAGCCAGGATGTTGGTAGCATCCTAGCTCTTGAACAGTGTACAATTTTTTTGACCATCAAGAGCGTGGCTTTATCCTTTGTTAGAATAAGCACTTTTAGAAAATAGACTCTACCCTTAAACTGGTCGAAGGCTCAAGGGAGGTCTATTTTTTCTTTTTAAATAGTGCCAACAGTGTCACTACGAAAGTCAGAATGCTTACGGTGAAAATCCCAAAAGCAATCATTAGACTAATCGCTTCGAACGTTGACATGAGCATCACCCCCTTTCTAACGGGGATGAGCCAGACCGCCCTTGATAAATTGTACGATGTCTATTATACATGAAAAGATTGGAAAGCACATTCAAAAATTGGATGTGCTTTTTTGCATTCAAAAAACAAATCAAAGGGAGTTTTTAAACATGAGCGAAAAACAAACAAACAACGTATATGATCTTTCATTCTTTATGCCAGGACAAACAGCTGAAACAGAAGAAATCAAATCAATCATTTCAAAGCGCTTTGTTGATAAAAAGGGTGAAGTGATTCCATTCGTATTCAAAGCCATTACAACTGAACGCATCGATGAACTGGAGAAAGAAAACACGACTTTCAAAAATGTTAAAGGTCGTGGACGTGTGAAAGACTTGGATTCTCAACGCTTCTATGCACGTATTGCGGTTGAATCTACTATCTATCCGGATTTCAAATCAAAGGAATTGCGTGAGGCATATGGCACACAAGATCCAGTCGAAGTGGCAAAGCGTGTCCTATCTGTCGGCGGTGAATATGCGAACTGGTTAAACAAAGCCATTGAGGTCAACGGTTTTGAAGATGAAATTGAGGACCTTGAAACAGAAGCAAAAAACTAATAAAGGACGGGAATAAAGAGGCGGTGTATCTGTATTACTGCATGCATGAACTTCATTATTCCCCGTCCCAGCTTTTAGAGGTTTATGAAGCGCCAAGGCAATTCAAAGCCTTTTTGTTTGGGTTGATAGCCCACAAACTTGAAGTGTTAGAAAAAGAATCAAAGAAAGGGGGATAAGACATGGCTCGTTTAACCGCTCGGTTTGATTTACAAGACCGGATCACGCGTAAATTGCGTTTGATCAGAGGGGACTTAGAACGACTTGATAGATTGCGCCGCAGATCAGAGCGGCCAATCACTTTAAGAATCAGGGACAATGCCACAATTGCATTAAGACGTGTGCAACGGTTTGTATTGCGCGATCTTGCGCGAACTTATCAGCTGACGCTTGATGTAAATGATCTGGCCACAAAAGCACTACGAAAGTTCAATGGCTTCTTACAACGCAAGATGCCGCGTACTCATAGTGTGCTGATGCGCATTAAAGATCAGGCAACACCAGGTCTTGTTCGGTTGCGTCGTTACATCGATCGTAAATTTGGCAAAGTAGAGCGGTTTGCCATAACGGTTCATGATCGTGCAACCGCAGGGATCAGACGTATTGCATCATATGCAGCGCGTCAGCTTGGTCGGGGATACAGCTATACAATTAGAGCTGTTGATATGGTCCGACGTACTGTCAGCCGTATAGCGTCTTATACTCGAAACACGTTAGGGACTGAATACAGGGTGGCGATTAATGCGATCGATCGTTTCACCGCTCCAGTACGTGGAGCTGTCTCATTTGCAAATACCCACTTGGGACGGACTTACACAACCACAATCAAGGTTCTTGATCTTATCACAAAGCCATTGAGAGGGATCGTGTCAGCTGTCACCAGCACACTTGGGTTGCTTGGAGTAGGAGCCGGTACAACAGGTGGTATTGTCGTGCCGCTCAAAATGGTTGCGGATCGCCAGAACATGACCACGGCTTTTGAAACACTGCTCGGCAGCAGAGGAAAAGCAGATGCACGTCTGGACGAGCTGACGGCCTTTGCTGGTCAAACGCCATTTACTCGTGATGAGATTTTCGAGTCAAGTCGTGTTCTCCAAGTATTCACAGGGAACGCTCTATCGACTACAGAAGGCATGAAGCTAGTTGGTGACGTTGCTGCAGGTGTTCAGCGGCCATTCTCAGAAGTTGCGTTATGGATGGGGCGTTTATATGACGGCATTAAATCGGGGCGTCCTATCGGTGACGCAACGGCAGCGCTTCAGGAAATGGGGGCAATCTCTGGTGATGCCAGAGGTAAGCTCGAAAAACTTGCAAAGAGCGGCAAGGACATAAATAAAACGTGGCCAGAAGTAACTAAAGAGTTTGGCAAATACAACGACATGATGATCAAAATGTCGGACAACTTGGCCAACTTATTTCTGGGTGTCAAATCATTCATCAACAACAGCATCCTGATGCCTTGGGGTAAAGGACTAGCAGCTGCGTTCCAACCTGCGTTAGAAGCGTTCAGGACATGGCGTGGGGAATATTCCTTTGTGCTGACTGATCTATCAAACAAAGCTGAAAAGGCGGGCAAGAAATTTGCTAACAGCTTCCTTGATCCGACGAAGAGTGTTTTCGGATTCATTGGTGATCAGTTCAAAATCTTGTTTCCTGGTGAGAAGTTAACCAAAAAACAGACACAGGAACTGAAGGTCAAGTTTAAGGACAACCCTAAGCTGAAGAAGCACTTTGAACAGCTAGAAAAATACAGAAAAATGGACTTTGAAACTCGGTGGAAGCTCGTCTTAGATAATACAAAAGACGTCTTTGGCGAATGGTGGGAAAAGACAGGAAAGCCTGGTCTTTTCAAAATGGCCGAGAATGTCGGGAAGACTTACGGTGGCATCATAAACGGCGTGATCAACGGTCTGCTTGGTATTGATGACAAATCATCTGAGGACAGTTTCACTGATGCAGGAGCCAAAGCAGGAAAGATATTCATTGAATCATTTTTAGAAGCTCTTGATCCTGTGCAATTAGGTATTCGTATTGCCAAGAAGATAGGTGAGATCAACTGGAATGCCCTTACTGGAGAAGGCTCAATTGCTGGTGCACTGATTGCCAATGCATTTGCACTCGCATTCCTTGGAAAAGTGGCCACTTTATTAAAGCCGCTTAAATCCATCCTTTCAGGAGCCTTTGCTGCCTACAAATGGGGAAAAGGTTTAAGAGGAGGAATGGGAGCAGGAACGAGCGGCGGTGTAATTGGAGGTTCTGGAGGAGCAGGGAGACCGCCAAGGAACCAACGACCTCCTGAATATCGTCAGCCTTGGATCAATAGAGGTGAGCCAGTACGTCCAACAACGCCAAACCAAGGGCGTGGCGGTGGATTCTTAGGAAATCTCGGTAAAGGTGCAAAGAGCATCGGAAAACGTATTCCTATTCTCGGTACACTGATTGCGGCCACAGAACTGATCGGCATCAACAATGATAATAAAGGTGAAAAGATCGGTGGGTTCACAGGAAATCTAGGAGGCGGAATCGGTGGAGCGGCAATCGGAACAATGATCGCCCCTGGAATTGGAACAGCAATCGGTGGAATCTTAGGGAGCATCTTTGGCGGTGATCTTGGCAAATGGATTGGAAAGATGTTCGACAACGGAACCATCAAGAAAAAATGGGATGAGATCGTCAAATGGTCAGAGGATGCAATCAAGTGGATTAAAGATACATGGAAAGATATTTCTACTTGGTTCAATGACAACGTTGCTGAACCAATTGGTGGTTTTTTTGAAAAAGCATGGACAAAAATTAAAACCACTTGGGAGAAAGTCTCTAACTGGTTCATGGAAAAAGTATTCATACCTATCTATAACTTTGTTGTACCAATCATCAACTTTGTGGTTGGTGTTTTCACCGTTGCTTGGAACATTATTAAAACCATATGGGGTGTTGCATCAACTTGGTTCATGGAAAAGGTATGGAAACCATATGGTCAATATGCAGTAGAAGCCATTGGTGTGGTATGGAATAAACTTGTTGATACATGGAATTGGATCAAAGAGACATGGGGAGTATTGTCTGAGTGGTTTAATGAATATGTGTGGACACCATTTAAGACATATGGCATTCCAGCTATCATGTTTATCTGGAATCTATTCAAAGGTACATGGAACTGGATTAAAACAACATGGGTGATACTTGCAGCTTGGTTCGATGAGTATGTGTGGCAGCCGTTTAAAACTTACGCTTTACCAGCCATTATATTCGTTTGGAATCTATTTAGAAACACGTGGAATTGGATTAAAACTACGTGGGAAAAACTCTCTACTTGGTTTTATGAAAACGTATGGCAGCCATATAAGAAATATGCGGAACCAGCGATTTCCTTCGTGTGGGAGAAATTCCAAGATGCCTGGAGAATTATCAAAGGTATCTGGAAGACAGTGAGTGGATGGTTTGAAAAATATGTTTTTAATCCGCTAAAAGACCATGCTGAAAGGTTAACGAGCACATGGAAAGGCTTATTTGACATTGTTGGGAATGTAGTCGGTAAAGTTAAAGAAATTAGTGGAAATGTATTTCATATCTTTGAGAAAAAAGGAGAAGAAAAAACAGGCCTGAAAAAGAAAGAGAAAACAGCAAATAACGCCACCGGTGGTTATATCACAAAACCAACACTTTCATGGATCGGCGAGGCAGGGAAAGAATTTGTCATACCAACTGAAAACAATAAAGGTCGAGGGAAGATGCTACTTGCTCAGGCTGCTTCACATCTCGGAATGTCTGTTGTGCCAAACGGTGCATCAACCTCTCCAGCAAGCTCATCTTCTCCAATGAGACCGGCGGCTGCGTCATCAGTTTCCACGTCTGCAAGTGGATCGGTATCAATTGGGGATGCGGGCAACGCATCAAAATATGGGGAACAGTTCACGTCTGAATTTGAGAAGGGACTAAATAATAAAGTCATCTCAATGGAGCAATGGAAACAAGCTAATATCAAGCAACCATTTACTCAAATTCAGACTTCGACTCCGCAGTATGGTGTTCAAACTGTCAGTGGCTTTGCTGCAGGTCAAAACATGACACCAACTGGCACAGGTCAATTCTTAGATCAAAATGTAAGGCAACCCTTCGTATCTGCTCGACAAGAGTCACCTACATGGGGAGCTGGAATGATTGACGCCTTTAACAGCGGCATGCGTTCCAAAGGAAGCGAAGTGACACAAGCAGCCAAGGACATGGCCAAGAAAGTGGAGCAGGCGTTTAGGGAAGAGCTAGACATTCACTCCCCTTCACGCGTCATGATGAGTCTTGGAAAATTCGCATCGATTGGTGTCGTCAAAGGTCTTGATTCAGTTGACGTGAAGAAATTCGCAGAGAATCAAGCCGGTTCCTTAATCGCTGCATTTAGTGGTATGGGTGCATCTAACCTGAGTGTTCAACAGTGGCTGATGGCTGCTTTAATGGCAACCGGCACATCGATGAGCTGGCTACCTGGTTTGATGACGATCGCGCAGAATGAGTCACGTGGAAACCCGAAAGCGATCAACCTATGGGATTCAAACGCCAAGAGAGGAACGCCGTCTAAAGGATTAATGCAGACCATTGATCCGACCTTTAATTCAAACAAAGCAAGCGGCATGAATGACATCTGGAACCCGATCCATAATGCTGCAGCTGCTATCAATTACATCAAAGGCAGATATGGAAGTGTCTATAATACGCCTGGATTGAGAAGTATCAGAAACGGTGGACCATATAAGGGTTATGCAAACGGTGGTTTAATCACGCAAGAGCAAATCGCCAGAGTGGGTGAAGGAAACAAGCGTGAATGGATTATTCCTGAAGAGCGCGGCATACGTGGCCGCTACTTGTTGGCTCAAGCTGCACAGGCTTTAGGAATGGACGTATACGATCCGGCCACCGCTACATCATCTGAGCTTTCACAAGGGCAGGTCCAAACAGTAACAGCTGGCACAGCAAATGCACCGTCTGCTTCTGGTGGTTCAAAACAGGTCATCATTAACTTTAATGGTGATCAGCACTTCCATAACGGCCAAGATGAAGATTCACTTGTTGAAAAGATCAAACGATCAATAGCTGAAGAACTAGAAGTAGAGATCAACACAGGAACGAAGGGAGTCGTGATTGATGGCTAAATCAAAATATCAAATGTGGATTTCACAAGGGAAGGACAAATTACGATTCCCTGTTCTTCCTGAGAAATTGGAACTCAGTAACAACGTACAAAATGAATCTATCAAAGTATCAAAATTTGGCGAGCTCACATTCTTGGATGTACCAGGGGCTCGCCAAATTTCATTTACAGCCTTTTTTCCCAAGAAGTATACACCGATCACTGAATATAAAAGTATTCCATCACCAGAGAATGCGATTGCCAAAATAGAGCGATTCATGAAGTCAAAAAAGCCTGTACGTTTTATTGTCACAGGAACCAAAATCAATATGCAATGCAGTATAGAAAGTTTCAATCACAATGAAGGTACGTATGACGTTGGTGATCGAGAATTCACCCTGCAGCTGAAAGAATACAAAACCGCATCACCTAGGAAGATTAAACGGAAAGCGAAAAAGAGCAGCAAAAAACGCAGCTCAAAAGGCGCGCCAAAAGTGTACACCGTTAAAAAGGGCGATACATTGTGGGATATTTCTGGCCGATTCTATGGTGATAGTACAAAATGGCGCCGCATTTGGAATGCGAATAAAGCCGCAATGATCAAACGAAGTAGACGCAATATTAGACAACCAGGGCATTGGATTTTCCCTGGTCAAAAATTGAAAATACCACAATAGGGGGGCTGACATTGATTGAGCTTTTTGCCATCAGAAGCGGAACCATGTATGAGCTTGTGACAGAGAGTGTGACACTTCGGGGGCAAAGGTATCAGGCTCCCCGCTCAATACAATCAACAATCGTTACAAAACAAGGAAGTCAAAAGTATTACAGCATCAAAGAAGGAGACACGGTTCTTTTCAAGTGGAAAGGAAAAGAACTCTTTCGAGGAACAGTGTTTGCAAGAACGCCGAAGGACGAAAAGCTCACTTTTACTGCTTACGACATGCTTCAGTATTTGGTGAAGAACCAGGATGTCTATGTATTTGCAAATAAGAGAGCTGATCAAATTATGAAGAGGCTTGGTCAAGATTTTCAGATCCCGATGACGTCGATCGCTAACACTGGCCATGTCATTAAATCACTTGTATTCAAAAACGATACAAGCCTTTATGACATCATCCTGCAGGCGTTGAAAGAAACAAAGAAGCAAACAGGGCGTAACTATCAAATCTATTCTGCTAAAGGAAAGATGGGGCTGAGAGCGTGGCCTGATCCGTCCGAAGTATGGGTCATTGAATCAGGCGTGAATCTCATTGATTATCAGTACAGCACCTCGATTGAGGAAACGGCCACACGTGTGAAGATGAGAGCAACACATGTGGAAAAAATTAAGGTGCTGAAGAAGGAAAAAAAGAAATCAAAGTCTACTGATCAGGACAAAGATAAGAAAACAGCTAAAACCACGAAGCCGAAAACTGTCACTCAAAAGAAAGAGATTGAGATGTTGGCTGTGGCGAATGATAGTGCTGCTAGAAGTAAATACGGTATCCTTCAGCACGTTGAAAGAGTGTCAGGAGAGATCAACAAAGCACAGCTGCAAAAGAGAGCAGATGTCCGACTGGCTCAAAAGAAAGGCGTAAAAAAAGAGCTGAAAAGTATTCAAGCTCTAGGTATTCCTGGATTACAAAGCGGCATGCCAGTACGCATTATCATTCCTGATATCGGCATTAAAAAAACGTACTGGATCGATCAAGACAGCCATGAATTTAAAGGAACCAAACACACCATGACGATCGATGTCGTTGAAAAGAATACAATCCCAACGGGGAATCAGTCATGAAACTAAGCGATGCAATCAAGCGATTGGCCGTCGATGCGGTTGATGCACAATCGCCAATGGAATTGATACTCGGTGATGTTGTATCTGTTTCTCCTCTTAGTGTTAGGCTCAACGAAAATGACAAACTCATCATTCCTGAAGAACTCTTTATCTGGCCAGCCCGATTAGATGAGGGGGAAGATGATGAGCTAGAAGAAGGCGATAGTGTCATGGTCCTTGCGATGACAGGCGGTCAGATGTTTTACATCTTAGATAAAGTAGTAGGAGGTGGTTCATGATGGCACTCTCTCCAGAAGAAGAAATTGAAGATTTCGAGGAGGATGAAGAGGATATTGTTGAACCTTCGACTACCTACCGAATCGACTTTGAGTCTGGCCGTTTAACCAATGAAAAGATTAATGGTCTCGATGCCATTCGCCAATTTGTCTATATGGCTTTGCGAACGGAACGATATTCACATGCCGTTTATAGCCATGATGTAGGATGTGAGGTTCAAGAAGCTGTGTCTGATGAAGAATCAACGGACGAATACAAGGAGATGGAGATCCCGCGGCTCATTGAAGAAGCACTTCTTGTTGATGAGAGAATCGAAAGTGTTCAAGATTTTGAGATCACTAAAGAGGGGGCAACCTTTAAGGTGATATTTGAAGTGGTGACAGATGAGGGAACCTTGGAGATCGAGGAGGTGATTGGCGAAGATGTTTGAAGAACAGTCTTATGAAGCCATCATGGAACGCATGTTGGAACGTATACCGGATGATATTGATAAACGTGAAAATAGCGTGATATGGAATGCGTTGGCTCCTGCAGCTGCGGAACTTGCTCAATCTTATATATGGCTTGATCAGGTATTCGATCTTGTCTTTGCGGATACAGCGCAGGGAGAATTTTTAGATAGACGAGCTGCTGAAGTTGGGATCACACGTAAAGCGGCAACAAGTGCTGTATGGTCCGTTGAAGTCGCGCCTGAAGGTATCAGAATACCAATTGGCTCAAGGTTCTACATTGACAGTCTATATTTTCAATATCAATCTGACGGCACGCTGAAGTGTGAAACCACTGGTGCTGTAGGCAATGGAAATTTTGCAGAGCTGCCGCTCCTATCTCTCGATAACATACCAGGACTTGAGTCTGTCATATTTGAAGAATTGAAGATACCAGGGCAAGAGGAAGAAGATGATGAAGCTCTTTATGAGCGGTACTTGATGAGGGCAAGACGTGAAGCTGTAAGTGCCAACAAAGCTCACTATAAAAAGTGGGCTGAAGAAGTAGAAGGAGTTGGCAGGGCGAAGGTTTTTCCTCTCTGGAATGGTGAAGGCACAGTGAAAGTTGTCATCACTGACGGGAATTTTGATGTTGCGACGGATCTGCTCGTCAATAAGGTGCAGGAGTACATTGATCCAGTTCCGGGCGAAGGGGAAGGCCAAGCACCGATTGGAGCTACCGCAACCATCGAGAGTGCTAAGTGGAAAGATGTTGAGGTGTCCGTATCCGTGGAGCTCAAAATGGACTATTCACTGGAAGATGCTCAACAAGAAATAGAAGAGAAGATCAAGTCTCTCCTGAAATCACTTGCTTTCGAGGAGAACGTGATCAGAATGTCAGCGATCAATGACATTTTGTATCATGCGGATAGTGTGTCTGATTATGCGGATGTATTGATCAACGGTGAGGCAAAAAACTTACCGCTCCAAGACATTGAAATCCCGCGTCTAGGGCAGGTGATCGTCAATGAGCAAGTATGATGATATGAAAGCCTATTTACCTTCCTATCTAACGGAGATCACAGATTTTGATGAGCTCATGAAATCCGAAGCTCCTGAGATGGAAATGCTAGACGATTCTATTTTTGATATGACGGATCAGCTTTTTCCGATCACAGCCACGTGGGGGCTTAATCGATGGGAAAGGATGCTGAAGGTGCAGCGTGAGTCAGGTGACTCGATTGAATTGCGAAGGGCACGTATATTGAATCTCATGTCCAACATTCCACCGATCACGTATGCATCACTAGAAAGAGCAGTGAACCGGTTCTTGAAGAACCCTAGCGCAGTGGTTCGTCTAACGACAGGCCGCTATCATTTCTCTTTACGAGTGAACCTGGATGATCTGCAAAACACAAGATACATCGTTGAAACACTTGAAAATCTCAAACCGGCTCATTTGGCTTACAAATTCACAAGCGTTCATCATACTGATGTTCATGAAATCAAAGATTATCGTAACCGGCTCACACTGCGCAGCAGAGTGGGCTTTTTTGATCACATCCCCATCTTACTCAATGGTGAATTTTTAATAAATGGTACGTTTTATCTTAGCGGATCACGCAATTCAACAGATATTCCAGTGCGCTTCAGACAAACCCTAAAGATGACCATGAAACTCAAAAAAGAAATGAAAGTTTCTGGCCGTACAAGATATGTCATGGTAGGAGCCAAACATGAAACGGATCAACAAGCGGCTCTTACGCTTCGATCGCGCTTCAATCAGGTTAGAAAAGAAAAAAAGAAAATGACATTCCGCATGGCTGCTCATGTATCAAATGAGCAAAGCGGAAGTGTAATCATTAAACAGAAATATTGGACGCTTGATGGATCAGTACCGCTAGACGGTTCAAAATATCTAGCTGCCACGTCCAAACAAATAGATTTATAAAGGAGGATCACAATGGCTGATCAATTAACCGTTACAACGCTTTATGCTCGCCAACAAATGGCCAAGGCTAGAGCAGAAGGAACAAAGCTCACAAAAGTCGTTAAGATGGCTTTTGGGAATGGTGGGACGAAAGATGGCAAGCCAATCTCCCTGGATGGAACAGAACAAGAATTAAAGAGTGAGCTTGTTCAAAAAGAAATTGATTCATATGAATTCATGGAGCCGGCGAAGATCCGGTACACGTGCACCATCTCTGAAGGAGAACTGGCAGGAGAAGTCATCAACGAATTGGCTCTTGTTGATGAAGATGGAAAGTTTACGGCCATCCGTACCATGACAGACAAGCAAAAAGATGGTGATATTGAATTCATCTTTGAGATTGATGATATTTACTAGGAAAGGAGTGCTCATAGATGGACATTAAATCTCCTAAAGTATTTGAAACAAGTGACAAAGCCCATGCTGATTTATTCAATGACATGGTAAATGTTTTACTTGAGAATGATCAGAGACTGTTAGAACAACTCATTGGCCATATTCAGGATACCAAGCCACATGCATCTGCAGCAGAGAAGAAGAAATGGAATGAATCGCAGCTTTATAAGATCACAGCTGATGACGGCAAATACTTGATTTCTGTTCCTGCTGACAAAAATATTTTTGATGCGATTAAAGACAAAGGGACCTGTACTTTCATTGCATCCCCAGGTGTAGAGGATTCCCCTGCGCCTAGTAACTCATATTTAAGAGGAATACAGACTGTTGGCCAAAACAATATCGGAACTGGATTTGCTGTAGACACGTCAGGTAATGCATATTACTTCTACTATAATTCCAACCATATTTCAATTACCTGGACGCAGCTTCCAACATCAGCTGAAAAAGATAAATGGAATAGTGGCCAACTGTATAAAATCACTCAAGATTCGGGTGATCGTAAGCCGCTTCCAACTGTTTTGAATGGAACCGATATATTGTCTTTACCCCCTGGCCGTTATTATGCAGCTGGTCAATATCTTACAAACATGCCGACCACAAACGATTCGTCATGGTTTAATATCGATGTTGAAAGAGCGGGCACTCGAAAAAATTTCCATGTCATAAGAAGTGTTGATAATGTGCATTGGTTTGGAACAGTACACACAGATGGTTCATTTAAAGAATGGGAACGAATGCTGACTGAAAAAGATGCAAAACTCAACTGGAAGTACCCCACAATCGGCAATGGTTGGAAAACATACCAGTCTGAGGTCAATAATGATTATCGGGTACGTGTTGCAAAGGATGCGCTGGGAACTGTTACTGTTAAGGGAGCAATTGCCGGAGGGACATTAGGTGATGTACCTGCCTTTATGTTACCAGAAGGATGTGAACCAGTTGCTCCTTTCTACAATCTTGGAGTCGCTTCAAGTACCGGTGGTTTTAAAGGACCTCAATATAGTAGACAATATATCGCAACTGATGGCCGTTTCTGCATACAAAGCACAAGCAGCAATACTGAGTTTATTGTTGTGAACTGCATGTTTAAGGCAAAGGAGGGATAGACCATATGAAGCCTATATACGCCTTTGATAAAGATTTTAAGTATATAACTGGTGGAGATAAAGAAATACCCGATGATGCTGAAATTCCAGAGGGTTTTACAGATGTTCAACCGCAAGAAGGGTTGTACATCGCAAAATACAATCCTTCAAGTAAGACATGGAGTGAGTCGGCAACCAAGGAATACATTGATAGCTTACAAACAGAGCAACCACCGTATGATATTGATTTACTAAAACAGCAAAATGCGGTGTTAACTAAACAATTGAGTCAGCTTTCAAAAGATGCAGCTGCAGCTAAATTGCGTGAGGCACAGATGGCAAAACAACTGGCTCAACTCATGACAGAGATTCAGCAATTGAAGGGTGGTGAAAAATCATGATATATCCAACAGTTGCGGATATAAAGCAGTTTTGGGATTGGAAGTGTTATGGTCCAGAGGATATTGCTTTTTATGTAGAAATCGGTTGGATTAACAAAGAAGACTATCAAGAAATAACGGGAGAACATTACGAAGCCTAAATAGGCTTTTTATTTTGCCTTCTTTAAGGGGGTGGACAAAGTGAGGGAGTAGGTGAGTATGGTGGAAATGGATTTGGCTCAATATTTGATGACACAAGGACCCTTTGCAGTTCTTTTTTGTTGGGTGCTGTTTTACGTATTAAACACAACAAAGGAACGAGAAAACAAGCTCAATGAACAAATCGAAGCGCAAAATGATGTGTTAGCAAAGTTTAGTGAAAAGTATGACGTCGTCATTGACAAACTCGACAAAATAGAACGGAATTTAAAATAGGAGGAAACATTTATGAAGAACTTCGACAAAGGCACTGTCATTCGCACAGTGCTTCTTTTTATGGCATTGATCAACCAAGCATTAATACTATTTGGCAAGCCAATCTTGCCGATCAGCGAAGATCAAATCACATCATTAGCTGAGACATTGTACCTTGCTGGCTCAATGATCTTTACAATCGTAACAACCCTTGCTGCATGGTTCAAAAACAACTATGTGACTGACAAAGGCAAGTTACAAAAAGAAGTCCTGAAACAAAAAGGATTAACGAAGTAAGGAGCTGCCACGTGGCGGCTCTTTTTATATTAAATTGATCAAAGGAGACGATGAAAGTGGTAAAAATCATTAAGGATTTTATTCCAAAGAGTAATGGAAACCGTCCGCAAAACTATATGAAACCTTTATATATAACAGTCCATAACACCGCCAATATATCTAAAGGAGCAGACGCAGCAAGTCACGCAGCTTTCGTAAAACGATCGAGTACAGGTGTAAGCTGGCACTACACTGTGGATGATAAAGTCATTTATCAACATCTGCCGTTGAATGAAAATGGATGGCATGCGGGAGACGGCAGAGGAACCGGAAATATGAAGTCGATAGGCATTGAAATTTGTGAAAATGCAGACGGCAATTTTGAGAAGGCGGTTGAAAATGCTCAATGGCTCATTCGTCAGCTGATGACGGATCAAGGCATTCCATTGGCCAACGTTGTGCCACATAAAAGATGGAGCGGCAAAAATTGCCCTCGCAAGCTGTTGAATCGTTGGGATTCCTTTAAAGCGGGTATCGCAACCGCTCATACAGGGAAAAAGGCAACAGCGAAGCCGGCGACACCTGTAAAAAACACACCATCCAAGCCAAAAGCGAGTAAGCCTAAAAAGTCGTTTAACTTACCATCTGGCATCATTAAAGTAACGAAGCCTTTGACAAAGGGCGCTGGAGTAAAAGCATTGCAGGAAGCCCTTGCTGCTGTTTATTTCTATCCTGAAAAGGGAGCGATCAATAATGGAATCGATGGCTATTACGGACCAAAAACAGCGGATGCAGTCAAGCGATTTCAATTAATGAACGGCCTAACGGCGGACGGCATATACGGGCCGAAGACAAAAGCAGCGTTAGAAAAGCTATTAAAATAAAAATCTATAGACATATGACTATAGGAAAAGAAATTAGCCCCTGTCCTTAATGGATGGGGGCTTTTTTTATTTGTCGTAAATTACATACTTTATTACTAATCCACATTCGCTATTCGGTTATTTATAACTATGGAAATTATTGTATATTTTAAGTTATGCTTAACCTGTGATTACAAAGGGAGGGTTTTATTTGAATAAAAAATGGATAAAAAGAACATCTTTGTCCATTGTAGCTGCGTTGGGTATCTCCTGTACGCTTGGAGAGTTTGCAGATGCAAAAGCTAATCAGCCACAATATGAACAAAAAACATCGTCTGAATCATTTACAAAAAACGATTCTGAATTATATCAAGGCGCGTTAGATCTTGGCCTAACTGACAATGACATCTTTAAAATCGACAGTCTTTTCGACAAAGAAGATAAAGCCACAGTACATAATCCTATACTTGTTGTGATCGGTATAATTACTGGGATGACCGCAATTGTGGGGAGTGGATATGCTGCTGGTCGCTATATCGCCAATCAACTTTACAAGCGCAAGCAGTTAACGAAATCAACTTATAAAAAACACAGATGGGGTTTCAGAGCAGCATTAGTTCCGGTTATCGGAATTGCAGCTACATTTGGCTTTGATGACTACTATATGGATATTTAACATGTTTGAGTATATTTTGATTTTACTTATAGTTGCAACTTTGTTATTTACAGTCGTAGAGGTTTCTAAGGTCAAACGAGAAAACAAATCCCTTAGAAACGAGATAGAAGAGATAAAGAAAAACATTAACAAATGAAACTTATTGGCCGTCCAGAAGGACGGCCTTTTATCAGATTGTTTTTACATTTAGTATATCTGCAAACCGTATAAAGTTTGTGTCGCCACGTTCATCCTTAACTCTGAACTCTTTTCTTAGATGATCCACGTACCCGACTTTCCCTGTAATCTCACGAACAAACCCATTGTCGTACAGATCGAAACTAAGGTATAAGTCTTCGCTCATAGCAGCTGCAATGGTATATTCAAACTCTTCCAATTGTTCTGCGCTTAATGTTGGCCGCTCGATCTTATGTTTTGCAAGATGAAGCTGCCTTAGCGCTTCGTTGTGTTCCGGCAGAATAAATTTCATCTGCCATCTATTTTGATCTTTTCTTTCATCCCACACAATATCACCTCAAAAGGAAGTATAACCGAATGTTTGTTCTGTGTCTGAATTTGAGTTATAATAAATTTATATACGGTTTACCTGCGGAAACGGGATGAAAAATTCGTATATTTCAATGATTTACTTCTTTATCAAACCACTATTACTCATGTATTACTCACATGGCTCCTTTACAGGAGCTCTTTTTTTGTTCTATTTGCGGTTTCTTTTCGGTGCTTTGTAAATTCCTGTATGTAATAATATATGTAATATAAGGGAATTTTGTGGAAGGGGAGTAAGGGGATGGAGAAGGTTCTTTCTTCACATGTTGGTGTGAAAATAAATGAATGGTATAAAATGATTCGTCAATTTAGTGTTCCAGATGCAGAGATTTTGAAAGCTGAGGTAGAACAAGAAATTGAACGAATGGAAGAAGACCAGGATTTACTGATTTACTATCAATTGATGTGCTTTCGCCACCAGCTTATGCTTGATTATATTAAACCTTCAGAGCAACGGTCTTTATCGATTGCAGACCTAGTGGATAAAATCGAGAATTCAAATCATAAATTATCCGGCATGCTGCAGTATTACAACGCATTTTTTCGCGGAATGTATGAGTTCAGTATAAAAGAATATGTACAGGCCATCCAATATTACAAGATCGCTGAGCGGCAGCTCGCACTGGTTGTAGATGATATTGAGCAAGCGGAGTTTCACTTCAAGGTGGCTGAAGCCTATTATATTATGAAACAAACCCATGTTTCTATGCATCACATCATAAAGGCGCTTGAAATATACGATCAGTATGAGTTATACAAGATTAGAAAAGTTCAATGCTTATTTGTAATCGCAGGAAATTATGATGATTTTAAGCAGTATGAAAAATCATTAATACATCTGAATAAAGCCTATTCCATCGCCGAAGAAATAGCGGATAAAAGGTTGATTGCCAAGGCACTTTTAAATATAGGAAACAATTATGAAAAAAAACAAGATTATGCAAAGGCTATCCAATATTATCAAGAGTCCCTTGAAATATCAGAAGATGATGTGGACGATGTAAAATCGGTCATATATGTTAACCTTTGTTGGGCGCTATATAAGACAGGAGAAAATGATGAAGCATCCAAATTAGTGGATAAAGCTTTGGAACTTGTCTCTCATAAAGAGAACCAGCACGAAATTTTATTAATACGTTCTATAAGAACAACATATGAAAGTAATGATGAGGAAGAGATTCAAGCTATGCTACAGACATTTGAAGAAAAGCAGCTGTTTGTTTTCGTAGAAGAATTCACTAAAAACCTTGCAGTTATTCATGAAAAAAGAGGAAAGTTTGAGAAAGCAACAGAATATTACAGGAAGGCATTTCAAGCCCAACATAATATTCAAAAAGGAGAGTGTCTTTATGAGTGTTAAAAAAATGATTGTTATAAGCTCTATTATCCTTCTAGGTGCAGGTGTACATGAAGCATCTAGCTTGATTAAACCAGCATCAAATCGGAATACAACAATGGAGGAGTCGAATAGAAATACAACTTTCATTCCACAAAAAATCGATCGAAACACGACTATGATCGATCGAAACACAACTTCTCAAAACGTATAGGCAAAATTAAAACAGACCCTGCATGGTCTGTTTTTTTATGGGGACGGATTGGGGACCAACCCTTTCAGTTTTGTTCAGAAATGAAAATATTTATTCAGAAAGGCTCATCATAGAACCTTATTAAATCAGTCTTTTTCAGAGAACGTCTGTTTGCTTCGGGCGGTGTCGTTCACCCTGCCAGCGTAGCGCTCTCCCAGCTGAGCTAATGCCCCGAAGTATTACGACATAACTTATTATAATCAATCCTCCTGTAAAATTCAAGCTGTAAAACACAAACACCCCGGCTAATTTTCTTTCTGATCAATCGGAATATAGTCAAAGATTTCTCCCGAATGAACCGAGTGGGCTAATCGTCTAAGCCAGTCATAATAGGCTTTTGAGCTTTCAAGCTGTTCAATGAGCTGTTTCGCTTCCTCTTTTTCATGTTCCTCCGCCTGATCATCACGAGCTACATCTTGAAGGCGTTCTTGCGCTTCTTCAATCGCTGTTAGATTTACCTCAACCTCTCGTTCCCATTTTTGCGGGAAGAAGTTCATGAAAAACTTAAAAAAGTCTTTCTCAGCAACAAAGCTGTGTTTTCTTCGGCCACGGTGAAAGGTCTTTTTGACAATATTCATGTCTTGCAGTTTTTTCACACCCGTACTCATACTAGGCTTACTCATTTGCAGCTCTTCACGCATCTCATCCAGCGTCATTTCCTCATTTAAATACATCGTCCCATATAAAATACCCGCACTTCTAGTAATGCCATAGAGATCCATTGTTTCAGCGATGGAATCAATGACGAGATCTTTAGCAGCTAAAATGCGTTCTTCTGCTTGTGGCTGGTCCTGCTTTTTCATCTTGTCCCTGCTTTCTATTAAGTGAATTCAATACGTTCAAAAAAATCTTTATGGACTATATGTTAACGAAAGAATGCAAAATGTCAAAATAAAAGAAGCATATCCACCCTTTGACAGAAAAATTTGAACATGTTAAGTTAATTATGTTCAAAACGTTAAATTTTTATTTAACAAACTTACCAAAGAGAATCAGAGGAGGTTCCTTCTATGAGTCAAACACTATTTATCGATGGACAATGGGTTGGCGCTAAGAGTGGCGACACAAGAGATATCATCAATCCATTTAATCAAGAAGTGATCGCGACAGTCAGTGAAGGATCAAGAAATGACGCGCAGTTAGCCATTAAGGCAGCAAGAAAAACCTTCGATCAAGGTGATTGGGCAAACATGCCTGGACTTGAAAGAGGAAATATTGTGTTCAAAATTGCGGAATTGATTAGGCGAGACCTTGATGAATTAGCCAAATTAGAATCACTTGATACGGGTAAAACATTAGAGGAAAGCAAAGCAGATATGGACGATATTGCGAATGTATTTCAATATTATGCCGGTCTTGCTGATAAGGATGGCGGGGAAATCATTGCATCGCCTATTCCAAACTCAAAAAGCGAATTAGTCCGAGAACCTGTCGGTGTATGCGGTCAAATCACTCCTTGGAACTATCCATTGCTTCAAGCGAGCTGGAAAATCGCTCCTGCCCTTGCAGCTGGAAATACAATCGTACTAAAGCCAAGTGAAATTACACCATTAACCACGATCAAAGTTTTCAAACTTATGGAAGAAGCGGGTGTTCCAGCAGGCGTTGCCAACTTAGTGCTTGGACCTGGAGCAACTGTTGGAGATGAGCTGGCTGTCAATGACCAAGTCGATTTAATTTCATTCACAGGCGGTATTGAAACAGGTAAGAAAATCATGCAGGGAGCCAGCGGGAATGTGAAGAAAATCGCCCTTGAGCTCGGCGGGAAAAACCCGAATATCGTCTTTCAAGATGCTGATTTAGACGTAGCGGTTGACCAGGCAATGAATGCTGTGTTTTTCCATGCAGGGCAAGTGTGTTCAGCAGGTTCACGCTTGTTAGTGGAAGAATCCATTCACGATGAATTTTTAGAAGAACTGGTGAAGCGTACGAAAAAAATCAAGCTAGGCAACGGCTTTGATGAAGGAACCCAGAGCGGACCGCTTATCTCAGCTGAGCATCGAGAAAAAGTAGAAAAATACGTCAGCATCGGTTTAGACGAAGGTGCAACATTAGAAACAGGTGGGAAACGACCTGATGCAGAGGAGCTTCAAAAAGGATTCTTCTACTTGCCGACGATTTTCTCAGGCTGTACATCAGACATGCGAATTGTACAGGAAGAAGTGTTTGGACCAGTCCTCACTGTCGAATCCTTCCGATCAGAGGAAGAAGTCATCGAGCTGGCAAATGACACGATTTATGGTTTAGCAGGAGCGGTGTGGTCTTCTGATATCGGCAAAGCCGAACGAGTGGCTCGTCAATTAAGATTAGGCACGGTATGGATCAACGACTTCCATCCTTATTTTGCCCAAGCACCGTGGGGTGGGTATAAACAATCAGGTCTTGGACGTGAATTAGGACGTACGGGCCTTGAAGAATATACGGAACTAAAACATTTATATCGAAATACAAAACCAGAAGCGGTTCATTGGTTTAAATAAATATCACTTATCTGGAGGAGATTCTATATGACGTTAAATATGAAAATTGAAAGCATGCAAAAATTCCATACGTTTGAAATTCCGACTGTCATCAAGCATGGCATTGGGGCAGTGAAACATGTTGGGGAAGAAGTGAGAGCATACGGCGTTTCAAAGGTATTGCTTGTCACAGATCCTGGTATTTATCAAGCAGGTGTTGTAGATCCAGTGATTGCTTCATTAAAAGAAGCGCAAGTTGATGTGGTTCTATTTAATAAAGTAGAACCAAACCCGCCAGTCCGTTTAGTGAGTGAAGGATCTGCGTTATATGAAAAAGAAGGCTGTAATGGTTTAGTCGCAGTAGGCGGCGGAAGCTCAATGGATACAGCGAAGGCTATCGGTGTGGAAGCGACTCATGAAGGATCAGTTCTTGATTACGAAGCGGCTGAGGGGAAAAAACCGCTTGAAAATAGAATCCCTCCGTTAACCACAATTCCGACAACGGCTGGTACAGGTTCAGAGGTCACGCAGTGGGCAGTGATCACTGACGAAGAAAGGGAATTCAAATTCAACACAGGTGGACCGCTCATTGCAGCTCACCTAACAGTGATTGATCCTGAGCTTCATGTATCTATGCCGCCGCATGTGACGGCAATGACGGGTATCGATGCGCTTGCGCACGCGATCGAATGCTATACGATGAAGTTTGCTCAGCCAATTACAGATGCGGTAGCGCTCATGGCCATTGAATATGCTGCTCATTATATTCGCCGTGCCTTTGCCGATGGAGAGGATTTGGAAGCAAGATATGGCATGGCACAAGCTGCGATGCTTGCCGGACTTTCCTATGGCAGTGAATCAGCTGGCGCAGCCCATGCGATGAGCCAAACGCTTGGAGGCATTATTCCAGTCGCACATGGTCAATGTGTAGCGGCAATGATGGGACCTGTCATGGAATATAACTGGAAAGGGTACCCAGAGAAATTCGCTCGAATTGCGCAAGCATTCGGGATTGATACAAGCAGAATGACAACAGAGGAAGCTGCAAAAGCAGCAGTGAATTGGATGTATGATTTAGTGGAAGACCTAGAAGTTCCTTCATTAGAAGAACAAGGTGTACCAAAAGATATGATCGACCGTTTATCTAAAGAAGCAATGAAAGATCCGCAAACAGTTGGAAACCCAAGAGACCTGAACGAAAAAGCATACAACTGGATTTACGCTCGCTGCTTTGATTTAACACCTAAAACAGTGTAACAATGAAAAAAGGCTCCCAAAAGGGAGTCTTTTTTACATCTTATAGCTGTTCTTTAATTTCTTTAATTTGATGAATATGGCGCTTTTCATGTGCGCCGATAAAATCAAGGTATTGCTTTAATGAAAGTTCTTCAAACACAGGATGTGCAATCACGCGTTTGAAATCTTCCTCTGTAAACGTTGATAAAATTTGATTGAGCTTCTCACGTGCTGTATCGAGCTCATCCTTTAAATGTGTAGGTGTTACATGCTTGCGATCAGGCGCTACGATACTAGGCGCAGTGGCTTTTTTTGAACGATCCTCTGCCATTTCCACTGGCTTTGGTTCATATTCTTTGATCGGTGCTTTTTTCCCCTCGGCAGCTAGATGTTTTGCTGCAACTAGGTCCATCTTCTTTAAATGATCTGCAACTTCTTGAATACTCCAAGTATCATCAGATAATTTTTGATTTAATTGTTCTTCGCTCAATCCTTGCAGCTCCTGCCACAATTCTTGTCTTGCTTCATGTAATAAACTCATTTCTCTCACCTCAAGATCAAATTTTATCATACTGGTACAAGACAATCATTCTTTAGCTATCCGAGAAATCCTTTAATGAATTGTGATGAAAAATGAAACCTTTACAAAAGTGGTTCGTATTACCTGTTAGAAGGAATACACTTGGATGTGAGCATAGTCTAAATGAATGAAAGGCTGCTCATTTCATAAAGAAAGGGTGAGGAAGATGGATGTGTTTGGGCTGCCTCTTCAGACGCTGTACTTATACATATTGATGGTATCAGGAATCCTGACGCTTGTTTTCGTCTTTTTTGGCGATGTATTTGATGGATTGTTTGAAGCGATTCCTGTCCCGTTCCTTCAACCAACATTGATCCTCGCATTTCTTACCTTTTTCTCGGCTGGAGGATTTATCTCTGAAAAAACAGCAATTGTAGGAAGTGGACTTGGCGCCGTATTATCTGCCATCCTCGCAGTGGTTCTCGTTACTTGTTTAAATGTATTTGTCTTAGTCCCGCTTTCCTCTGCTGAAGAATCTCTTTCATATACGGAGGCCGACCTAAAAGGAAGAACTGGGGAGATCATTGTATCTGTACCAAAAGATGGGTTTGGAGAAGTGCTGTTAATTAGTAACAGCGGAAAAATCTCAAAGCCTGCCGTCAGTTTCGACGAAGAGGAGATTCCATATGGAACCCGGGTGCTGGTCGTCGAAGTGAACAAAGGCGTGTTATCTGTTATACCAAATGAAGAAATCTAGGAGGGAATGCTATGCCAGGAACAACCATATTAATTATTATTGGAATTGTGCTTGTGATTCTCATTGCACTTATTGGTGTATTTGTTTCGAAATACCGGACAGCTGGTCCAGATGAAGCATTAATCGTCACAGGAAGTTACCTCGGAAGTAAAAATGTCCACGTGGATGAAGGTGGAAACAAGATTAAGATTGTAAGAGGTGGAGGTACCTTTGTACTCCCTGTTTTTCAACAAGCAGAGCCGCTCAGCTTACTATCTAGCAAGCTAGATGTTTCAACGCCTGAAGTCTATACTGAACAGGGTGTACCGGTCATGGCGGATGGAACGGCCATCATTAAAATTGGCGGATCAATTGAAGAAATCGCCACTGCGGCAGAGCAGTTTTTAGGGAAAACAAAAGAAGATCGTGAAAATGAAGCAAGAGAAGTACTAGAAGGACACCTTCGCTCCATTTTAGGGTCAATGACAGTTGAAGAGATTTATAAAAACAGAGAGAAATTTTCTCAAGAAGTACAGCGTGTCGCTTCTCAAGATCTAGCGAAAATGGGTCTTGTCATTGTATCGTTTACAATCAAAGATGTCCGTGATAAAAATGGCTATTTAGAATCACTAGGTAAACCTAGAATTGCTCAAGTGAAACGCGATGCAGATATTGCGACAGCAGAAGCAGATAAAGAAACACGTATCAAACGTGCAGAAGCAGATAAAGATGCGAAGAAATCTGAGCTTGAGCGTGCCACTGAAATCGCTGAAGCAGAAAAAATCAATGAGCTGAAAAGAGCAGAATTCAGACGTGAACAAGATACAGCAAAAGCAAGCGCTGACCAAGCGTACGATCTTGAAACAGCTCGTAATCGTCAGCACGTAACTGAACAAGAAATGCAAGTCAAAATCATTGAACGTCAGAAGCAAATTGAATTAGAAGAAAAAGAGATCCAGCGTCGTGAGCGTCAATACGATTCTGAAGTGAAAAAGAAAGCAGATGCGGACCGTTATGCTGTTGAGCAGTCGGCTGCGGCGGAAAAAGCGAAGCGTCTTGCAGAAGCAGATGCGAAGAAATACAGCATTGAAGCAATGGCGAAAGCAGAAGCAGAGAAAGTTCGGATTGACGGGCTTGCCAAAGCGGAAGCCGATCGTGCAAAAGGGGAAACAGAAGCAGAAGTCATTAGGTTGAAAGGACTTGCGGAAGCAGAAGCGAAAGAGAAAATTGCAGAAGCATTCGAACAGTATGGTCAAGCGGCGATTCTTGATATGATTGTGAAAATGCTACCTGAATATGCGAAACAAGTATCTGCTCCACTTTCTAACATTGATAAAATTACAGTTGTTGATACAGGTGGTAACGGGGAAGGCAGCGGCGCCAACAAAGTGACTGGCTATGCGACAAACCTTATGTCCAGTCTTCAAGAAAGTCTGAAAGCTTCCTCTGGAATTGATGTTAAAGAAATTATTGAGAATTTCTCTGGCAAAGGCAATGTGAAACAAAGCATCCAAGAACTGACGAATGAAATCAAACAGCCAAGAAAAAAAGAAATCGCTGATCGTCAAATAGAAGAATAAAAATCAAAAGACACCTTCTGATTGAGGGTGTCTATTTTACTTGGGGCACATGCCGGTGTCTTTTGATAGATGAAGAGAGATTCACAAGAATGCCTGCAGATATCATCATGAACACCAATGAAGATCCGCCGTAGCTAATAAAGGGAAGAGGAATGCCTGTAATGGGGAGAAGCCCAAAGACAGCTCCTAGATTAAAGGCTGCTTGAATCATAATTTGAAAAGTAAGCCCGATCGTTAATAGCTTTCCAAATGGATCTTGTAAACCTTGAACGATTCGAACGGCGCGATACATGATGAGTAGGTAGGCACCCATCACAAACGACAGCCCCATGATTCCCAGCTCTTCACTGATGATGGCCATAATAAAATCTGTATGGGCTTCAGGAAGAAATCCTAGTTTTTGAATACTTCCGCCTAAACCATTCCCGGTCAGTCCTCCTGAATCCATGGCGAGATAAGAATGGATCAGCTGATAACCATCTCCATCTTCATACATGAAAGGATCACGAAAAGAAGTGATCCGTTTCAAACGATAAGGAGCGGTCACAGCAAAAAAAGTGATCCCTGCCGCAGCCGTCGAACCTAGTAGAATGAGGTGGCGTGTTTTAAGTCCAGCACATAATAAGACGATACCGCAGCTCAATAAAATAGAAACTGCTGTACCTAAATCTGGCTGTTTTAAAATCAATAAAAAAGCTAGACTTAAAAGAAGAAGTGGAGGTAGTACTCCTTTTTTAAAGGATGTAATGTACGCTTGTTTCCTTGCATATACATAGGCAAAATAGATGATCATCACTAATTTCACAGCCTCAGACGGCTGGATGATCAGAGAGCCCAATTGAATCCATCGCTGTGAATTGTTTTTGACAACACCGATTCCAGGAAGCAGGACAAGGAGAAGACATAACAATGACAGCATCACAAGCCACCGAATCCATTTACGGTAAACTTGATATGGAACCAGGGCCGCAGCGATGAAAAAGAAGAACCCAATCAAAAGCCATTGCCACTGTTTCATGAAGAAGTAGCTGCCCTGTCCATATTTTATTTCGCCTAAAGGATAACTCGCACTGTACACCATCAGTAATCCAAAGAAACAAAGACAAACAATCGTCCCAGCAAGAATGTAGTCGATTTTTTTTAGGTGAGAAAGAATCAATGACATCACCTTCAATCCCAGTTACGTCCAAACATGTAGGATGAGGACCTCAAATTGACACTAAACACAAGGCCAATGGCAATCATATTGGTTAAAAGCGCACTGCCTCCATAGCTGATAAAAGGAAGGGCAAGACCAGTCACAGGCATTAGCCCTACTGTCATCCCAACGTTTTGGAAGACTTGAAAAACGATCAGCCCAACCACTCCAGCACATATATAAAGCCCATAAAGGGTATTCGCATGCATTGCCACATGAATCATTCGATAGACCATCATAAGATATAAACAGATCAATAGGGAGGCGCCGATAAAACCAAATTCCTCGCCAATGACTGCAAATATAAAATCTGTATGGGCTTCAGGGATATTTCCCCCTTGTACTTGATTTCCTTTTGTATACCCGCTTCCTGATAATTGCCCTGACCCAATGCCAAGCATTGCTTGTTTCAGTTGATAACCATATGTCGAATCAAATTCATCTGGGGAGAGCCACCCATAAATGCGATCAAGCTGATGAGGTTTAATCACTTTTGTAAAGTGCTCAAAATGTTCATTGTGCAAGTAGGTCAAAAATGCAAGAAGCGCAAGAAAAGAAGCGATTAATGCAGCGATCATCTTACTTGAAATGCCTGACACAAGCATCAGTGTAAAAGCAATAGACAAGATCACAAGTGCCGTCCCCAAATCTGGCTGAATTAAAATCAGGAAAAAAGGAACAGCGGTCCAGCATATGATGTTCATTGTAGGAATCATGCTTTCTTTAAACGAAAAGCGCTGATGTTTGTATCGATTTAAAATAGCCGCTAACAGAAGAATGACAAAAATTTTCATAAATTCTGATGGTTGCACTTTCATGGGCCCCAAGCTGATCCACCTTTGGGATCCATTTTGATTCGTGCCAAAAAAATGAACGAGAATGATGAGGAAAAGACCACCTGCAAATAATCGAAAAGATAACCGCTCAAGCAGTTCATAATCAAAGTAAGCAACTGCCGCCATAAGGCCAAAGCCGACGATATACCAGAAAACTTGTCTTTTGACGAAATAAAACATATCTTGCGTTTCATACTGTCCCGATCCGCTATATACAGCCAGCAGGCTGATCACAAAGAAGCAAATGACAGTGAATAATAATGCGAAGTCAATGCTGTTCTGTTTTTTCATGTCTCTGTCACCTGCTATGACCTATTTGTCAGCTGGTTTAATACGACCTGCACCGCTGCAGCGTCATCAATATAGCCGATCGGAAAAATATAATCTGGTATTAAATCAACGGGCATAATGAAGTAAAGTAATGCGCCTCCCATCAACATCAATTCTCGAGAAGTCCCCCGTCCGCTCATAAACGAGCTGTACATGCTTTTCAATTGATCAAGAAATGGCCCAACACCGCTTATCGTATCTATCTTTTTTTCAAAATATGCCGAGATCGTTTCTTTTCCCTCGTCTGATTGACTATAGGTCTCATATTCATTTAGCTTCTGTTTCAATTCATTCTCGCTGAACGTCCCGTCATAGACATCATGATCTTTCAGCGTTCGCTCAATCTCTTCTACTGCTTGAATGAACGTATTACCGTGAACTCTGTCGTTTTTAATTGAAAATCCAGCCGTGGTCAATAGATGATCTAAAGAAATGTGTAGAGCATCTGAAAGCCGCTGTAAATGGTTCAAAGTCGGTTTTCTTTTTCCGTTCATGATTCTAGACAGTGTGGCTTTATCAATTTCTGTTTGTGTACTGAGTTCTCTTAATGAAAGAGAACGTATTTGCAGTTGTTCTTTTAAAAACTGCCGAAGCTCAGTTGTTTTAAATTCCATCTCTTTCTTCACCCTTTTCATAAAGTTCAACTCTTCAATAGAAGAAGTCGTACCCAATATATAGGGGTGTTGACAGAATGTCAACGAATATCCATTAGAGATTGATTTTTATAAAATAGCAACTTATCATATGAAACATAGAGTAAGAAATGGCTAAAAGGGGTGTGCAGATGAAGGTTAGACATGCAGTACATAATGATATTCCTAAAATTGCCGAAATTCATGTGAAGAGCTGGCAAACGACTTATCATGGCATTATTTCACAAGAGTATTTAGATGCTTTGAATGTAGAGGAGCGGGAAGAGAGCTGGAGAAGCAGGTCGCTTGAAGGCACGTTTGTCGCAGAGGATGCTGACGGAGTATTTGGTTTTGCTTCCTTCGGAAAACAGCGTGATGAGAGATATTCAATATATGATGGCGAGCTTTATGCCATCTATTTGTTGCAGAGAAAACAGAAATCAGGAGCGGGTATGGCTTTGATTGCAAAAGGTGTGGATTATTTAATAGAGAAAGGCTATCAGAATATGCTGCTCTGGGTATTTGAGCAAAACTCAGCGAAGCAATTTTATCAAAAACTTCAACCTAGTTTTGCCGTCACCAGCCAGTTTGAGCTGGCTGGTGAGAACCATGAAGAAATAGGGTATGGATGGGAACTGTCTGTCCTAAGTGATCATGTTCAACAGATTATATCGTCAGCTTCCAGTAATAATGAGAGAAAAAAGTAAAAAGGGTGGCGAGTAAAATATAAGATATAAAAGGAGAAGCCTCTACTTTTCCTTTCACACCTGCTATTTTTAATGCCTCATAGAAACTTGCCAAAAAGTAGGCGATACTGAGAATGTAACAGCACAGCATAATGGAGTAAGGATTCATTGTCGTACCTCCAGCATGAAATCTTCTACTATTAATAGATTCAATAGAGCAGCAAATTATGCATAAAAAAATAACCCGCTGAAACAGCTGGGTTATTTTTGTCGAGGAAAAACCAAACGAGATGCACTAGGGATGAGTAAACAAAGAACAATACTACAAATGATAAATGAAGGAATCATATATGTGCTGTTATAAACTAATGAATACACCCATCCTGGTGTTCCTTTTGGTGCATAATGAGAAAAGAAAACAACACCTGAAATAAAGAACGTCAGCAGTCTGAAGAAACTGGCGACAAATACAGCTAGGATAATATAGAAGAATTGTTTCTTTCGCTTTTTATCCTGAATGGCTTTTTTAATTGATCCTGAGAATAGCCCGCTTAAACAAATCACAACAGATGCGACAAAGTAATCGAGAAACCCTTGTACAGGTGTAGCAATAATAGGATTGTTCATCAGCTGCAGTCCTGCGATTAACACACCGATGATAAATCCAGCAGACACGCCCCATCTAATGGACATGAGAATGACAGGAATCATGATCAGTGCAATTGACCCGCCGTTTGGCATTCTTAAAAAGAGACCTGATAAATAATCTAAAACAAGTGCAAGAGAAGTCATGATGGCGATCTCCATCAGTCGTACTAATTGATTTGATTGTTGCATAAAAAAATCCCCTTTTCACGAATTGTGCAAGGAGAGACCATGTCAGGATGAGTATGTGATTCATAGAAAAACATATCGGCTTGAATACAATGCATGTATGCAAGTGATTCCACATTCCTACTTCAGTATTAACTGACAGGTTCAAAGGGTCAGAACAACGAATTGTTCACTCTCAGCACGAAGCTCCCCCTGCGGTTATTAAATTTCAATCTATTATAAATATACTAAAGACCTACAGGATCAACAATAGTGAATTACAGAGTTAAGCCCTTTTTGTACGAATATATAGGAAGAGATAAGGAAAAATAAATTATTTAGAAAAAATACTTGTTTCTTCTTTTAAAAGGTGTTATATTTGTATTCGCCGCTGAAACAGCGCGGTTGAGAAATAACATTCAAGAAAAAAGTTGTTGACTTCATTTTGATAGAATGTTATATTAATAAAGTCGCTTCTGAGCGATAACGATGATGATCTTTGAAAACTAAACAAGACAAAACGTACCTGTTAATTCGAGTTTTTATAAAAAAATCCTATGATACATCATAGGTAGTCAGTCAGACTGACGAGGCAGGAAATGATCACATGCTAAGTTCGCTACATCGTGTAGCAACGCATGTGTGATATGCATCCTGCATACCTCGGAGAGTTTGATCCTGGCTCAGGACGAACGCTGGCGGCGTGCCTAATACATGCAAGTCGAGCGGACAGAAGGGAGCTTGCTCCCGGATGTTAGCGGCGGACGGGTGAGTAACACGTGGGTAACCTGCCTGTAAGACTGGGATAACTCCGGGAAACCGGAGCTAATACCGGATAGTTCCTTGAACCGCATGGTTCAAGGATGAAAGACGGTTTCGGCTGTCACTTACAGATGGACCCGCGGCGCATTAGCTAGTTGGTGAGGTAACGGCTCACCAAGGCGACGATGCGTAGCCGACCTGAGAGGGTGATCGGCCACACTGGGACTGAGACACGGCCCAGACTCCTACGGGAGGCAGCAGTAGGGAATCTTCCGCAATGGACGAAAGTCTGACGGAGCAACGCCGCGTGAGTGATGAAGGTTTTCGGATCGTAAAGCTCTGTTGTTAGGGAAGAACAAGTGCAAGAGTAACTGCTTGCACCTTGACGGTACCTAACCAGAAAGCCACGGCTAACTACGTGCCAGCAGCCGCGGTAATACGTAGGTGGCAAGCGTTGTCCGGAATTATTGGGCGTAAAGGGCTCGCAGGCGGTTTCTTAAGTCTGATGTGAAAGCCCCCGGCTCAACCGGGGAGGGTCATTGGAAACTGGGAAACTTGAGTGCAGAAGAGGAGAGTGGAATTCCACGTGTAGCGGTGAAATGCGTAGAGATGTGGAGGAACACCAGTGGCGAAGGCGACTCTCTGGTCTGTAACTGACGCTGAGGAGCGAAAGCGTGGGGAGCGAACAGGATTAGATACCCTGGTAGTCCACGCCGTAAACGATGAGTGCTAAGTGTTAGGGGGTTTCCGCCCCTTAGTGCTGCAGCTAACGCATTAAGCACTCCGCCTGGGGAGTACGGTCGCAAGACTGAAACTCAAAGGAATTGACGGGGGCCCGCACAAGCGGTGGAGCATGTGGTTTAATTCGAAGCAACGCGAAGAACCTTACCAGGTCTTGACATCCTCTGACAACCCTAGAGATAGGGCTTTCCCTTCGGGGACAGAGTGACAGGTGGTGCATGGTTGTCGTCAGCTCGTGTCGTGAGATGTTGGGTTAAGTCCCGCAACGAGCGCAACCCTTGATCTTAGTTGCCAGCATTTAGTTGGGCACTCTAAGGTGACTGCCGGTGACAAACCGGAGGAAGGTGGGGATGACGTCAAATCATCATGCCCCTTATGACCTGGGCTACACACGTGCTACAATGGACAGAACAAAGGGCTGCGAGACCGCAAGGTTTAGCCAATCCCACAAATCTGTTCTCAGTTCGGATCGCAGTCTGCAACTCGACTGCGTGAAGCTGGAATCGCTAGTAATCGCGGATCAGCATGCCGCGGTGAATACGTTCCCGGGCCTTGTACACACCGCCCGTCACACCACGAGAGTTTGCAACACCCGAAGTCGGTGAGGTAACCTTTATGGAGCCAGCCGCCGAAGGTGGGGCAGATGATTGGGGTGAAGTCGTAACAAGGTAGCCGTATCGGAAGGTGCGGCTGGATCACCTCCTTTCTAAGGATATATGGAGCAGCGTACGTTTTTCGTCTTGTTTAGTTTTGAAGGATCATTCCTTCAAAACATGTCTCTAGCGAGACAGGATTGTTCTTTGAAAACTAGATAACAATAAGTAATACATTCACATTGAATGCAATGCAAAGTTCATCACACATAGTGATTCTTTCTAAAGTAAGAAATGGTTAAGTTAGAAAGGGCGCACGGTGGATGCCTTGGCACTAGGAGCCGATGAAGGACGGGACGAACACCGATATGCTTCGGGGAGCTGTAAGCAAGCTTTGATCCGGAGATTTCCGAATGGGGAAACCCACTGCTCGTAATGGAGTAGTATCCATACTTGAATACATAGAGTATGAGAAGGCATACCCGGGGAACTGAAACATCTAAGTACCCGGAGGAAGAGAAAGCAAATGCGATTCCCTGAGTAGCGGCGAGCGAAACGGGAACAGCCCAAACCAAGAGGCTTGCCTCTTGGGGTTGTAGGACACTCTATACGGAGTTACAAAGGAACGATATAAGCGAAGAGGTCTGGAAAGGCCCGCCAAAGAAGGTAACAGCCCTGTAACTGAAATGTTGTTCTCTCCAGAGTGGATCCTGAGTACGGCGGAACACGTGAAATTCCGTCGGAATCCGGGAGGACCATCTCCCAAGGCTAAATACTCCCTAGTGACCGATAGTGAACCAGTACCGTGAGGGAAAGGTGAAAAGCACCCCGGAAGGGGAGTGAAATAGATCCTGAAACCGTGTGCCTACAAGTAGTCAGAGCCCGTTAACGGGTGATGGCGTGCCTTTTGTAGAATGAACCGGCGAGTTACGATCCCGTGCAAGGTTAAGCAGAAGATGCGGAGCCGCAGCGAAAGCGAGTCTGAATAGGGCGCATGAGTACGTGGTCGTAGACCCGAAACCAGGTGATCTACCCATGTCCAGGGTGAAGTTCAGGTAACACTGAATGGAGGCCCGAACCCACGCACGTTGAAAAGTGCGGGGATGAGGTGTGGGTAGGGGTGAAATGCCAATCGAACCTGGAGATAGCTGGTTCTCTCCGAAATAGCTTTAGGGCTAGCCTCAAGGTAAGAGTCTCGGAGGTAGAGCACTGATTGGACTAGGGGCCCCTACCGGGTTACCGAATTCAGTCAAACTCCGAATGCCGATGACTTATCCTTGGGAGTCAGACTGCGAGTGATAAGATCCGTAGTCGAAAGGGAAACAGCCCAGACCGCCAGCTAAGGTCCCAAAGTATACGTTAAGTGGAAAAGGATGTGGAGTTGCTTAGACAACCAGGATGTTGGCTTAGAAGCAGCCACCATTTAAAGAGTGCGTAATAGCTCACTGGTCGAGTGACTCTGCGCCGAAAATGTACCGGGGCTAAACGTATCACCGAAGCTGCGGACTGTTCTTACGAACAGTGGTAGGAGAGCGTTCTAAGTGCAGTGAAGTCAGACCGGAAGGACTGGTGGAGCGCTTAGAAGTGAGAATGCCGGTATGAGTAGCGAAAGACGGGTGAGAATCCCGTCCACCGAATGCCTAAGGTTTCCTGAGGAAGGCTCGTCCGCTCAGGGTTAGTCGGGACCTAAGCCGAGGCCGAAAGGCGTAGGCGATGGACAACAGGTTGATATTCCTGTACCACCTCCTCACCATTTGAGCAATGGGGGGACGCAGGAGGATAGGGTAAGCGCGGTATTGGATATCCGCGTCCAAGCAGTTAGGCTGGGAAATAGGCAAATCCGTTTCCCGTGAAGGCTGAGCTGTGATGGCGAGCGAAATTTAGTAGCGAAGTTCCTGATTCCACACTGCCAAGAAAAGCCTCTAGCGAGGTGAGAGGTGCCCGTACCGCAAACCGACACAGGTAGGCGAGGAGAGAATCCTAAGGTGATCGAGAGAACTCTCGTTAAGGAACTCGGCAAAATGACCCCGTAACTTCGGGAGAAGGGGTGCTTCTTAGGGTGTTAAAGCCCCGAGAAGCCGCAGTGAATAGGCCCAGGCGACTGTTTAGCAAAAACACAGGTCTCTGCGAAGCCGTAAGGCGAAGTATAGGGGCTGACGCCTGCCCGGTGCTGGAAGGTTAAGAGGAGCGCTTAGCGTAAGCGAAGGTGCGAATTGAAGCCCCAGTAAACGGCGGCCGTAACTATAACGGTCCTAAGGTAGCGAAATTCCTTGTCGGGTAAGTTCCGACCCGCACGAAAGGCGCAACGATCTGGGCACTGTCTCAACGAGAGACTCGGTGAAATTATAGTACCTGTGAAGATGCAGGTTACCCGCGACAGGACGGAAAGACCCCGTGGAGCTTTACTGCAGCCTGATATTGAATGTTGGTACAGCTTGTACAGGATAGGTAGGAGCCTTGGAAACCGGAGCGCTAGCTTCGGTGGAGGCATCGGTGGGATACTACCCTGGCTGTATTGACCTTCTAACCCGCTGCCCTTATCGGGCAGGGAGACAGTGTCAGGTGGGCAGTTTGACTGGGGCGGTCGCCTCCTAAAATGTAACGGAGGCGCCCAAAGGTTCCCTCAGAATGGTTGGAAATCATTCGCAGAGTGTAAAGGCACAAGGGAGCTTGACTGCGAGACCTACAAGTCGAGCAGGGACGAAAGTCGGGCTTAGTGATCCGGTGGTTCCGCATGGAAGGGCCATCGCTCAACGGATAAAAGCTACCCCGGGGATAACAGGCTTATCTCCCCCAAGAGTCCACATCGACGGGGAGGTTTGGCACCTCGATGTCGGCTCATCGCATCCTGGGGCTGTAGTCGGTCCCAAGGGTTGGGCTGTTCGCCCATTAAAGCGGTACGCGAGCTGGGTTCAGAACGTCGTGAGACAGTTCGGTCCCTATCCGTCGCGGGCGCAGGAAATTTGAGAGGAGCTGTCCTTAGTACGAGAGGACCGGGATGGACGCACCGCTGGTGTACCAGTTGTTCTGCCAAGGGCATCGCTGGGTAGCTATGTGCGGACGGGATAAGTGCTGAAAGCATCTAAGCATGAAGCCCCCCTCAAGATGAGATTTCCCATTCCGCAAGGAAGTAAGATCCCTGAAAGATGATCAGGTTGATAGGTCTGAGGTGGAAGCGTGGTGACACGTGGAGCTGACAGATACTAATAGATCGAGGACTTAACCTATATTCTAATGTGAAGCGTGAACATTGTTATCTAGTTTTGAGAGAACATTCTCTCCATCAGGTTTGGTGGCGATAGCGAAGAGGTCACACCCGTTCCCATACCGAACACGGAAGTTAAGCTCTTCAGCGCCGATGGTAGTTGGGGGTTTCCCCCTGTGAGAGTAGGACGCCGCCAAGCTTTTCAAAGGATCAGTTCCAATCGGAACTGGTCTTTTTTGTGCTGTTTGAAAGAAGATCACCTTGATACAGATGTGGTATAAATCAGGTTGTTTTAATTCACTATAAGCGTGGAGATGCTCTAAATTAACGTGAAAGTCTGTGAAGCATGTTCACTTTTAAGTATGGAGAAAAGTAATAGAGAGAAAGAATAGCAGGTGTATAGATGCCTGATACAAATTCATTCATTTAAATGGAGTTGTATAAGTCTATTTTATTGAAATCAAAACATTCATTGCGTTTAACAGTTGAAATAAAGAAATATCTATATCATTAAAGTATAAAAATTGAAAGGCTGCTGATATTTTTAAAGGATTTACTCGTTTTTAAAGAGAATATAGAGAAGAGAAATACAGCTGTTAATCGTTGAATTAAAGCCGTTTTGACTGGTAACATCAACATCATCTGTTAAAAGAAATACGTCATGAAAAATGAAATAAAATTTTTTTAATATAGCCTTTACAAATGAGTGAAACCTGTATATAATAATCTTTGTCGGATCGAGAGATTCCTACATAGTGGAGGATTAGCTCAGCTGGGAGAGCATCTGCCTTACAAGCAGAGGGTCGGCGGTTCGAGCCCGTCATCCTCCACCATATTTATTCTTACATAATGTTAGGATAGATAAAGCCGGTGTAGCTCAACTGGTAGAGCAACTGACTTGTAATCAGTAGGTTGGGGGTTCAAGTCCTCTTGCCGGCACCACTTTCATATGGTAAGATAGACAAGTCGCTTTAAAAGCGAGCCATTAGCTCAGTTGGTAGAGCATCTGACTTTTAATCAGAGGGTCGAAGGTTCGAGTCCTTCATGGCTCACCATTTTCATGCGGGTGTGGCGGAATTGGCAGACGCGCTAGACTTAGGATCTAGTGTCTTTATGACGTGGGGGTTCAAGTCCCTTCACCCGCATTGCCAAACAACATAAAGAAATCCTGTAATGCGGAAGTAGTTCAGTGGTAGAACACCACCTTGCCAAGGTGGGGGTCGCGGGTTCGAATCCCGTCTTCCGCTTATACCATCCACGCCGGGGTGGTGGAATTGGCAGACACACAGGACTTAAAATCCTGCGGTAGGTGACTACCGTGCCGGTTCAAGTCCGGCCCTCGGCATTATAAAATAAGCGCCCGTAGCTCAATTGGATAGAGCGTTTGACTACGGATCAAAAGGTTAGGGGTTCGACTCCTCTCGGGCGCGCCATTAAGATCGGGAAGTAGCTCAGCTTGGTAGAGCACTTGGTTTGGGACCAAGGGGTCGCAGGTTCGAATCCTGTCTTCCCGACCATCTTTTATGGGGCCTTAGCTCAGCTGGGAGAGCGCCTGCCTTGCACGCAGGAGGTCAGCGGTTCGATCCCGCTAGGCTCCACTTTTCAAAAGATTATTTTATATCATGGCGGTGTAGCTCAGCTGGCTAGAGCGTACGGTTCATACCCGTGAGGTCGGGGGTTCGATCCCCTCCGCCGCTATAAAGGACCTTTAGCTCAGTTGGTTAGAGCAGACGGCTCATAACCGTCCGGTCGTAGGTTCGAGTCCTACAAGGTCCACCATCTATACGGAGGAATACCCAAGTCCGGCTGAAGGGATCGGTCTTGAAAACCGACAGGGGTGTCAAAGCCCGCGGGGGTTCGAATCCCTCTTCCTCCGCCATATTTTTAAAAAATGATATCATCGCGGGGTGGAGCAGTTCGGTAGCTCGTCGGGCTCATAACCCGAAGGTCGCAGGTTCAAATCCTGCCCCCGCAACCAAATTTTTTCTCTAATGGTCCGGTAGTTCAGTTGGTTAGAATGCCTGCCTGTCACGCAGGAGGTCGCGGGTTCGAGTCCCGTCCGGACCGCCATTTTCAAATGAATACATGGCTCGGTAGCTCAGTTGGTAGAGCAACGGACTGAAAATCCGTGTGTCGGCGGTTCGATTCCGTCCCGAGCCACTTTTACAAATAAATATCAGTATGGCGGTTGTGGCGAAGTGGTTAACGCACCAGATTGTGGCTCTGGCACTCGTGGGTTCGATTCCCATCAATCGCCCCATACATATTTTTGCGGGTGTAGTTTAGTGGTAAAACCTCAGCCTTCCAAGCTGATGTCGTGGGTTCGATTCCCATCACCCGCTCCATTTGCATATCGTTCATGGGCCTGTAGCTCAGCTGGTTAGAGCGCACGCCTGATAAGCGTGAGGTCGGTGGTTCGAGTCCACTCAGGCCCACCATGACTTTCCGCAGTAGCTCAGTGGTAGAGCTATCGGCTGTTAACCGATCGGTCGTAGGTTCGAATCCTACCTGCGGAGCCAAATGGAGAAGTACTCAAGTGGCTGAAGAGGCGCCCCTGCTAAGGGTGTAGGTCGCGCAAGCGGCGCGAGGGTTCAAATCCCTCCTTCTCCGCCATTTTTCTGGCCCGTTGGTCAAGCGGTTAAGACACCGCCCTTTCACGGCGGTAACACGGGTTCGAATCCCGTACGGGTCATTTTTTAAAGAGGTCTAATAAAGACCTCTTTTTTATTTTCCACAAAACGAAAAACCGCCATCATAGCGGTCTTTTTTACATATTCATGGAATAGATCGTATAAGACAAGTATGTCGCAAAGAATCCCCATAAAACATAAGGAATCAATAAAATTGGGACAACTTTGCTTAGTTTACGTGAGACGATGACAAGTGCGAGTGCTGTCAGTGCTACAAGCAGGCAGTCGATCGTAGCTGCAAATAAATCTTTTTGTGTAAATTGAAAAAAGCTAAAGGCTTGATTGAATACATAATTTAAAAGAAACAGAATCCAAAATGGTAATGTGATTTTTTGAAAACCATACTTTGCATAAATGATGGCGGCAGATAACGAAATGAGGGCGAATAAGACAGCCCAGACCGCACCGATGACACCACCACTAGGTGTCCATTCAGGTTTATTTAGTGCGTCATACCATTCTCTGTCGATAGGGAACAGGAACCCTGCAATAGAAAATAATGCGTATGTAATAAAGAAGACGATAACCGCCCAAATGATACTTTTTTTAGCCATCCAGAAATCTCCTCCCAATCAATTCACTCTTCAACTTATTTCCCAATTATTACATGATATAAACATCAAGCCCCCAATATGTGGGGACTAATCATTTTTTTTAGTATAAGGTTCTTCTTCATACGGCTTCAAGTCACCAAACACTGTCATGACGCCTTCTTCATCTAATGCTTCTTCATAAGCTTCGTGTGCTTTATTTGGATAGACCTTGCTTGCTTTTCCTTCAATATCAGCAGCTGCAAACCCTTCATAGTCTTCCACATAATCTTCATCTTCTGATTGTGTATACACATCATCGTATGTCAATGGAGGAAATTCCATATCGGATGGGGTATCAGAGTTCCCATAGCGTTCTACGTCTTGGTAGGCATCTTCTCCGTCATATGCAGCACTATCTTCATTTTCAAATTGCCCTGAGGGCGGACTTAATAAGTCCTCTTCAATGGGACGGTTTTGTGAAACGGTCTGTTCTTTTGAATGCTCTGTGCATGTGACGGCGGTGGGAAGGGCTTCTAAGCGTTCTTTAGGAATAGGGGCTTTACACACTTTACACAAACCATAAGAGCCGTCTGCCATTGCTTGGAGTGCTTCATTGATATCGGAAAGATGCTCATGTTCCAAACTGTTTAAGGCAATGTCTTTTCCGCGTTCGAAAAGTTCTGTCCCTTGGTCGCCAGGGTGGTTATCATAGGCTGACAGTTCGCCCACTGAATCATAAGGAAATGATACTTTCTGTTCATCGTCATGGCTTTTGGCTTCAATTTCTTGTTTTTCATCGAGAAGTCGCTGCTTCAACTGATGTAATTCGTTTTTAGACAACAAAGCGATCACCCTTTCATATCAAACATATTGTTAGTATGAGCAAATTTTTATGTAAGACTTGTGCCAATTTGAAGCAATTCTTCAATAAAAAACGCCTGCGGCTGCAGGCGTTTCGTGTTATGCGAGATAATATTGTAAGATCAATGCGATCGTTAACAGGAAACCAAAAAACGTATTGGTTTGTGCTGTCGACTTCATGGCATTCATTAATTCAATTGGTTTTTCTTTTTGCTTAAATTCTTTAATGGCTGTATAAGCTTTTGGCACACTGAGTAAGACAAGAAGACTCCAAAGACCCACGATATCCATAAAGATATAAACAAAAATGAGTACATATGAGATCACAAACATGGAAAGTAGGATGTTGACTGCCGCTTTACGTCCAGCTAGGATAGCAAGTGTCTTTCGTCCATTCTCTTTATCACCGTCTAAATCACGGATATTGTTCGACAGTAAGATGGCACCAACTAAAATAGAGATAGGTAATGAAATGAGCACAGCTTTTGATGTCAATGTTCCTGTTTGGATATAGAAACTAATTAAAATGATGCCTAGTCCCATAAAAGCACCTGATACAAGTTCTCCAAATGGTGTATAAGCAATTGGTACAGGGCCACCGGTATAAAAATAGCCTGCTGCCATACAAATTAGTCCTATGAGTGCAATCCACCAGCTAGACATCATGCAAATATAGATCCCAAGTAATAAAGAAAGCGCGAATAAGGCATAAGCGAGGCCTAAAACTGTTTTTGGTTTTACACCGTTTCTCACGATCGCTCCGCCGATACCGACAGATTTCTCATTGTCCAATCCGCGAACATAATCAAAGTACTCATTAAACATGTTCGTTGCAATTTGGATAAACATCGATGCAAATAGCATAGCTAAAAATAGCCCAACATGTATTTGACCACTCGGAAGTGCTAGGACAGTTCCTAAAGTAACGGGAATAAATGCCGCTGTTAATGTATGCGGTCGTAGTAAATTCCACCAAATCCGCCAGTTTTTATCAGGCTTAATTGGTGAAAGCTGATCTGATATCGATTGATGCTGCATAAAATATACTCCTTTAAATAAAAAAATACGTACACGTCCAAATTCCAGTTTAGCAAAGTTCAAAAAGGTGTCAATATATTGATGCGATGAAACAAGAAAAAGATGTTTGCTAATCGTTCCCATCTAGAGAGAAAGCTTGATCTTCGAACAGGTCTTACCATTTTTTAAGGGATGTTCTCATTTCAATATGCGGGAGCGAAAAAATCTTGAAAGCGTGATATAATAAGGATTCGAGGTTTTAAAAGCTGTTTTCTTTACTAAGTTCATCTGTTAAGGTTTATAATAGAAAAGCAGGTCATTCGACATACTCGAATGTTCATGTATTTTTTTACATGATGGTTTTATTTTTATATGTTATTTCATGGATTTTGGAGGAATGTATCATGGTGACAACAGTGCAAAGTACTTTCCGGCAGGAAGCGCTTGCGACATTAGAAGAAGCGAATAACGTCAACCATGCTGTTTTGATAAGCTACTCCAGAAGAGTTGACGATCTGGATCCTCTTGCCTTTTTCCAAAGCGGCGAAGCGGATTTTTTAGGCGAGCGGTTTTTTTGGTCTGATCCAGAAAGCCAAATGATATTTTCTGGACTTGGCAGAGCGGCCGTGATTAAATCATCAGAGCAAGGCAAAGAACGATTCAATATCGTCCATCAAGAATGGGAGCAGCTGAAACAGCATATGTTCCATTTTCATGATGAGAAGGAGTTAAAGCAAGCGGCAGTTGGTCCGCTTTTATTTGGAGGATTTTCATTTGATCCATACGAAGAAAAGGCGCGTCACTGGGAAGCATTTGGCGAGGCTCATTTTTTTGTGCCATCGATGATGCTGACTGTTTCAAAAGAAGGCACGTTTCTAACGATCAATGAATGGAACGAGGTGGACGGGAATGTTCATCAGCTCATTCAAGAGTTAGAACAGAAAGCTTCTAATTTTGATGCATTGCCTGTCAGAAATCATGGACAAGCTGAGCTTGTTCATATGGAAGAGTTAGATGTTCAGGAATGGATGAAAGCAATCCATGAAGCGACAGAACACATTCGTGTGAACGAATATGAAAAGGTTGTTTTAGCAAGAGAAGTCTTGCTTCACTATAAAAATCAAATAGAACTCGCTCCACTATTAGCAGAATTACTAAAACATCAAACAACGAGTTATGTATTTGCTATAGAGCAGGGAAGACAAGCATTTGTCGGGGCGACGCCTGAACGTTTAGTGAAAAAAAGCGGTGGTGAAGTGTTTTCATCGTGTTTGGCAGGTTCCATTGTACGTGGTCAAGATGAAGTAGAAGATCAGGCACTAGGTGAGGAACTGCTTCATGATGAGAAAAATTTGATTGAACATCAAATTGTCGTGAATATGATTGAGCAGGCATTTGAAGCAAACTGCCATTATGTGCATAAGCCAAATCAACCAAGTCTTTATAAAACGAAAAACATTCAGCATTTATTTACACCCATTGTGGGAGAAATTAAAAGCAGCTGTTCACTCTTTTCATTAATTGAACAGCTTCATCCAACACCAGCGCTTGGAGGATATCCTAAGGAAAAAGCGGTAGAGGTGATTCGTGAAATCGAACCGTTGAAACGCGGTTGGTATGCGGCGCCAGTGGGATGGATTGATTCTAAGGACAATGGAGAATTTGCTGTCGCCATTCGATCAGGTCTTATTGAGGAAGACCAAGTTCGTTTGTTTGCTGGATGTGGAATTGTAGAGGATTCCCTTGCAAAACAAGAGTATGAAGAAACGCAAGTGAAATTAAGACCAATGCTGTCTGCTCTTGGAGGTCGTCCTATTGAATAATCAAATCATGACAAGATATATTGGCAGATTAATGGATGAATTTGTGCAAAGTGGTGTGAATGAGGCAGTTGTTTGTCCTGGCTCCCGTTCAACACCGCTTGCGATGCTCGCTCTTGCTCATCAAGAAATCAATGTCCATGTGTTAGTGGATGAACGGTCTGCTGCTTTTTATGCACTGGGTCTTGCGAAAGCGAGCCAAACACCAGTGCTACTCATTTGTACATCAGGTACGGCAGCAGCTAACTTTTACCCAGCTGTTGTCGAGGCACATTATTCTCGGGTACCATTGATTGTTTTAACTGCTGATCGGCCGCACGAATTGAGGGAGGTTGGGGCACCTCAAGCGATTGATCAGCAATTCTTATTCGGTAAGTTTGTTAAATGGTTCACAGACTTAGCCTTGCCAGAAGAAAGCCAAACGATGCTGCGGTATGTCCAAACTACTGCTGCTAGGGCAAGTCATGTGTCTATGCAGGGGCCAAAGGGACCAGTTCAGGTGAATGTGCCGCTGAGAGAACCATTGCTACCTGACTTGTCTATTGATCCTTTTGATAGAGAAGAAGGAGCTGCGAATAAAGTTTTAGCAGCAGGTCAAGCTCGTCCGGATGATCGGGTTATGTCAGAATTAGTGTCTATCATGAACAAAGCGGCAAAAGGAATCATTGTTGCTGGTGAACTTCACTCGCCGGAAGAGCAGGCGTCAGTGTTACGTCTTGCAAAAGCTTTGCATCTGCCAATTTTAGCTGACCCGCTTTCTCTTTTGCGAAATGGACATGAAAGTGAAGAATACATCATAGATGCATACGATTCTTTGTTAAAAGATGAGGCATTGCAGCAGCATCTCTTGCCTGAAATGGTCATTCGTTTTGGACCGATGCCTGTGTCTAAGCCTTTATTTAAGTGGCTAGAAAAGCATGCGGAAGTGAAGCAGATTGTCGTCGATGCTGCGGGTGGTTATCGAGATCCTGGTTTAAGCGCATCATACATGATTGAAAGTCATGCAGCCTCTTTTGTAGAAGAAGTCTTGATGAGAGCGGAAAAGCGTCAGGATACATCTTATTTACGACGCTGGCAGAGTGTCAATTCTTCTTTTAGAATGCATGTAAATCAATACAATGATGAGGACCTGACATTTGAGGGAAATGTGTATCGTCAGCTGCAGCACCTTTTGCCAAAAGAGAGTGTGCTCTTTATCGGAAATAGTATGCCTATTCGAGATGTCGATACCTTTTTTGAAACGCAGTCAAAACCGTTTCGGATGATGGCGAATCGCGGAACAAATGGTATTGATGGTGTTGTGTCCACAGCTCTTGGAACATATGCAGCCTTGAAACAACCCATCACTTTAGTCATCGGCGATTTATCTTTTTACCATGATATGAACGGTCTTCTTGCAGCTAAGCTAATGGACATTCCGCTCACGGTTGTATTGTTAAACAATGATGGTGGAGGAATCTTTTCTTTCCTTCCGCAGGCATCCGATGAACCGTATTATGAAAAGCTCTTTGGTACGCCGACTGGGTTGAATTTTGAGTATGCATCAAAGCTATATGGGGGAACCTATTCGAAGCCAACAACGAAAGAAGAGTTAAAAGATGTGTACTTGGCGCATATCCAAGAACCAGGGCTTCATTTAATTGAGATTGAAACTGACCGGCATTCTCGCGTGGGCAAACATCGCCAAATGATGGACGAGATATTGAGGGAAGTGAAAAAAGAATGCCTTCACTCATAATACGAATGCACGATGGAGTGGCGTATGAGGTGATAGACCATAATCCATCTGCTGAAAATGCCACGTTATGTTTACATGGCTTTACAGGGAGTGCAGCTTCTTGGGCTTTTTTGAATACTTATACAGAAAAACATGCGAGATTGATTCAGGTCAGCTTGCTTGGACATGGCCGCACAGACTCACCAAAGAGTATAAGAAGATATGCAATGTCCCAGCAGCTGGCAGATCTTGCTGAGATTTTAGATCAATTAAAGCTTCACAAAGTGAACATTCTCGGATATTCTATGGGAGGGCGTATTGCTTTATCATTTGCCTCCCGTTATCCAGAACGTGTAAACAAACTGATTCTTGAGAGTACATCTCCAGGGCTGAACTCTTTTAAAGAGCGGATGGAGAGGCTGAATCATGATCATCAGCTAGCTCAAAAGATCAGACATGAAGGATTAGCGCAGTTTGTGGATTTTTGGGAGAACATTCCGCTGTTTGCTTCGCAGAAATCCTTGCCAGCGGACAGGCTAACGCAACTGAGAGAGGGAAGGCTAAAAGCCGATCCTAACGGGCTGGCTCGCAGCTTAGAAGGTATAGGAACCGGTTCACAGCCGTCTATGTGGCAAGCATTAAAGCAGATAAAACAGCCTGTTTTACTCATTTGCGGAACACTTGATAAAAAGTTTTGTCACATCGCCAAACGTATGCAGCAGGCGCTTGAATACAGTCAATTCACAGTAGCAGAGCATGCCGGGCATACAGTTCATGTGGAACAACCACATTTTTTTGGTAAAATAGTAAGTGAGTTTATTTTATCGCAAGATTAGAGGAGGAAATATTGATGGCTATTGAATGGCAAACTGAGCGTCAGTATGACGAAATTTTATATGAAACATATAATGGGATTGCAAAAATCACCATTAACCGTCCGCACGTACATAATGCCTTTACACCAAAGACCGTAAGTGAATTAATTGATGCATTCTCACGTGCTCGTGACAATTCAGAAGTTGGTGTCATTGTCCTTGCAGGTGCTGGAGGTAAAGCATTCTGTTCTGGTGGAGACCAAAAAGTACGCGGTCATGGCGGCTATGTAGGAGACGATCAAATTCCGCGTCTAAACGTCCTAGACTTACAGCGTTTAATTCGTGTCATTCCAAAACCAGTTATTGCGATGGTTGCGGGCTATGCGATTGGCGGCGGACATGTGCTTCATGTCGTGTGTGACCTCACGATTGCAGCAGACAATGCGATTTTTGGACAAACAGGACCAAAAGTGGGCAGCTTTGATGCTGGTTATGGGTCTGGCTATCTTGCACGTATTGTGGGTCATAAGAAAGCAAGAGAGATCTGGTACTTATGCCGTCAATACAATGCACAAGAAGCGCTTGATATGGGACTTGTCAACACAGTTGTACCATTAGAGCAGCTGGAAGAAGAAACAGTGAAGTGGTGTGAGGACATGCTAGAAAAGAGCCCGACTGCTTTACGATTCTTGAAAGCTGCATTTAATGCGGACACAGATGGATTAGCTGGTATTCAGCAATTTGCAGGAGATGCGACCCTTCTTTATTACACAACAGATGAAGCAAAAGAAGGACGCGATTCCTTTAAGGAAAAACGGAAGCCAGACTTCGGTCAGTTCCCTCGTTTCCCTTGATTCAATGATATGGATGAAAACAGCTTAGTGCATCAGACTGAGCTGTTTTCTTTTATGAAAAGGAGGTGTCATGATGAAGCAACCCAATTGGCTGCTGCATCGTGCGTATTTAACGCCAGACCGGGTCGCACTCATTTATCAAGACAAAGAGTGGACATTTCGTGATTTAGCGAATGATGTAGACCAACTTGCGAATCGACTGACACGTGTCTCTTTTAAAAAAGGGGATACGGTTGCGATTTTAATGAACAACCATCCTCATATGGTCATGCTTGTTCACGCTTGTTTTTTATTAGGCTTCAAGATTGTGTTATTGAACAATAAGTTAACAAAAGCAGAGAGACGTTTTCAGCTGGAAGATGCGAAAGTCATGGCTTTATTAACAGAGCCTGCATATGCAAATGAGCATCATGGTGATTTACCTGTTTATACAATAGAGACTTTACCTGATGCAGATCATGATATGGAAAAGAAGGTCGTACATGATATTGATTTAAATGAGACGGCGACGATTATGTATACATCTGGAACGACAGGACGCCCTAAAGGGGTGGAGCAAACGTTTGGTAATCATTTTCATAGTGCTGTTTCCTCGGCATTGAATTTAGGGATCAGGGAGGACGACCGCTGGCTCATTGCCTTGCCTCTTTTTCATATAAGCGGTTTATCCGCTATATTTAAATCTGTCATATACGGTATGACTGTCGTGCTTCATCAAAAGTTTGATGTCGATGAAGTCAAGAATGCTATTGAACAGCATCGAGTGACGATGTTGTCAGTTGTTCAAACCATGCTGTCCCGTTTATTAAGTGGACTTGAAGAATGTCCGTCTTCTTTGCGCTGCCTGCTGTTAGGCGGAGGCCCTGCGCCTTATGCGATGCTTCAAGAGAGTAAGGAGAAAGGATTTCCTGTGTTTCAATCGTACGGTATGACGGAGACCTGCTCGCAAATTGTGACACTTGCGCCAGAATTTAGTGTGGAAAAGCTTGGATCAGCGGGAAAACCCCTTTTTGGGTGTGAATTAAAGATTCAAGATGAGGACCGTCCGTGTCGTCCTTTTGAGCATGGTGAAATCATGGTAAAAGGTGCAAATGTCATGAAAGGCTACCTTTATCGTCAAGAGGCAACAGCTGCTGCATTTGATCAGGGCTGGCTGAAAACGGGTGATATTGGCTATGTAGATGAGGACGGATTCTTATTTGTGCTTGATCGGCGGTCAGACTTAATTATTTCTGGCGGAGAAAATGTTTATCCAGCAGAAATTGAAGCAGTTCTTTTAACACATCCAAATGTAAAGGAAGCCGGAGTGACGGGTATATATGATAAAAAATGGGGAGAGGTACCTGCTGCCTTCCTTGTGACAGATGAGCAGATTCCGGAGAATGAGCTCTATGCTTTGTGTCAGTCGCAATTAGCCAAGTATAAATGGCCCGCCGCTTTTCACTTTGTGGATGAGCTGCCAAGGAATGCGTCGAATAAATTGCAGAGGCACAGACTCAAATCAAAGGGGTTTTTAGATGATTCAAATTGAACGTGTGATCTTATATCATGTCACGATGAAACTCAAACAGCCATTTACAACGAGCCTTGGGACCATTTCAGAGCGTGAGTTTATTATTGTCGAGGTCAAAGATCAAACAGGATTAACTGGATGGGGAGAGGTATCTGCCTTCTCTTCTCCGTGGTATACAGAAGAAACCATCGAGACCTGCTATCACATGCTCAGGGCTTTCTTTATCCCGAACGTGCTGACCCGATCTTTTACACATCCTTCGGACATACCAGACAGCTTGTACCATTTTAAAGGCAATAGAATGGCCAAAGCGGGAATTGAGGCAGCTGTGTGGGATATTTATGCAAAGCGAGAAAATAAGTCCTTACGTGACGTCTTAGGCGGTACTAGAGATAGAATTCCATCTGGTGTCGTTGCGGGGTTAGGACCAATAGATGATATGATTCAGCAAATCGAGCAATTTGTTGATCAAGGCTATCAGCGTGTGAAAGTGAAGATTAAGCCGGGACAAGATATTGGACTTCTACAAAAGATAAGGGAGTCTTTCCCTCACCTTCCGTTAATGGCGGATGCAAACTCTGCTTATGAATTAAAAGATATTAGCAAACTGAAGCAGCTCGACGATATTCGTTTATTAATGATTGAACAGCCTTTAGCCGCAGATGACATTGTCGATCATCGGCATTTGCAAAAGCATTTAAAAACACCAATCTGTTTGGATGAAAGTATTTGTTCTTTAGATGATGCGAGAAAAGCTGTAGAACTTGGAAGCTGTCAAATTATTAATGTGAAGCCTTCACGAGTTGGAGGGCTGACTGAAGCTCTTAAGATTCATGCGTTCTGCAAGGAGCAGCAGATTCCGTTATGGTGCGGTGGAATGATTGAAACAGGCATTTCTCGCGCGCAAAACGTGGCACTTGCATCACTTCCGCAATTTACGATTCCTGGGGATATTTCAGCATCGTCGAAATATTGGGAACAGGATATCATTTTTCCTGAAATTAAAGTTGAAAATGGATTTATTGAAGTACCGCGTTCTCCAGGTATGGGTGTAGAAGTTGATTATCAAGCGCTTCGTTCTTTCTCAGATAAAATTGATGTGTTTACAAAACATGATTTTGTGAAATGAAAACGAATGAATCGCCATTTGCACCATCAATAGAACCACTGTATAGTTGAGGAAAGTTTTTCCTTCCTGTCTGAACAAAAAGAAAGAGCGGTCATCCGCTCTTTCTTACTCTTCTACAAGCCCGCTGTCGTAAGCAAGCTGGCCAATATACTGATGCATGTCATTGGGCATGTCGGAAACATGTCCGTATTCATAATCCCAAAGATTTAAAAAGGAGTGAGCTGCTTGATAAAATGCAGCCTCGTCCGCGTCCTGAATTTCTTCAAGAAACGTTTGAGTAAGCCGATCGTTTTTCAAAGCGAAGCGCCTCCTTTAATGAGACTTAAAGGTCTTGAGGTTTAAACGTTTTACAGTCAGTTTCTTCACTTTTCTCAGCCGTATTTCCTGTATGGCTGACGACATAAATTGCATCTGCACCACAACGATTTCCAGCATTCCAGTAGGAACAGTTGTTTACTTCACAAAGGATTTTTTGACTCATACAGATGACCTCCTTTTGAGTATGTCTTTCATCTATAATGTAACCGAAGTAAGGGGCGTTCATTCATGTTAATCTTCCTGACGAATATAACGCTTATCTTTCATAAACAATTTCCAGAAGAAGTAGAACCCAGGGAATAGGATGATAAACCCTACAATATACGTAATAAATAATGCCCTAAATGTGACGGGATCTGTAAACCCAGACATGATGGTAATATCAGGATAGGCCATATAGGGCAAATGCGCATGTCCATACACATAGCTTGCTAAGAAATATTGAATTGTAATGGCGATAACCGCTAAACGTGGTCTCCCTTTCCGATGTTTAAAGCGGCTGTTTGGTAAAAATAGAGCCAAACCTGCAAGCAAAAACATGAGTAGAGAAACAAGCAGGATCGGGATGTTCTGCATCATTTTTGTGAACAGCCAATTGGCCTCACTTCTCAGTGTGAGCATGATAAAGAAAGCCATCATGAGAGAAAGTGGACCTGTAATCAGTGCTCCTTTTCTATAAATGTTATAAGCCTCATCTTCGTTTGCAACATTAGAAAAATCAGCTAAAAGCAAAGATGAGAGGAAAAGGGTACTGAAAATCGCAAAACCTACGAAAGAATAGACATTTGCGCTTGTAAAGACCAATCCTAAATCTAATGAGTAGACATTATTCTCCTGAAAGATGAATCCACCATGTGTAATGGGGAGAACCATGATGAGGATGGACGGAATAATAAAGCCGCTAATTCCTGAAATATATGTCACGGCTTTTCTATATTTTTTAGGCAGTGAATGAGAGAAGACGAGAAATCCGCTTCGCAGTGCAAGAAGCAACAAAATAATGCTGCCAGGTATTAATAGAACAGTGCCTAGCACAAATGTTGCACCTGGAAACAGGCTAAACAAGGCAACGACGATGGCCACAATGAAGACGTTTGTTACTTCCCAAGTTGGAGAAAGATACTTATTTGCGATATTTGCGGCCTTTGTCTGCTCTTTGTTCATGTAAATCATTGACCAAAATCCTGCACCGAAATCCATTGATGCCATCACTGCATAGATAAACACGAATCCCCATAAGATGGTGATTGCAATGAGTGCATCAGTTGTTACATCCATTTGCATCAAGATCGCTCCCTTTTTAAGATTCTGTTAACCGTAAGTCTTCTTCAATTGAATGTTTTCTAAAGTAGTACGTCAGTACAATCACAGTTGCGATGCCTAAAATGAGATAGACAATGGCAAAAAGGATGAAAAGTGTACCGATAGACCCTGATGATGTGACGACTTCAGAGGTTTTGAGCATTCGATAAATCACCCATGGCTGACGGCCTGTACAGGCAAAGATCCACCCAAATTCAATCGCCAAAAGACTAAGAGGTCCGCCAAATAAATAAAGGACAAGCAGCCATTTTGGATAATGATCGCGTTTTAAAATTTTTCGGTAAAACAGTGCTAACACAGCAAAGAAAATGAGCAATGAGCCGATAATGACCATTCCGTTAAATAATGTGTGAATAAATAAAGGCGGCCACTCGTCCCTAGGAAAATCATTTAACCCTTTAACCACAGTATCAAAGCTATTTCCTGCAAGAAAACTAAGTGCCCAAGGGATTTCGATAGCTCCTTTGATTTCTTGCGTATTGGCATCAGTAAAACCGCCAATGGCTAGAGGCGCATGTGATTGCGTTTCAAATAATCCTTCAGCACCCGCTAATTTTTCAGGCTGATATTCATATAGAAGCTGAGCTGATTCGTGACCGTTTAAGGCTGTGAGAAAAGAGAAAAGTCCACCAACAATCAGTCCAAGAAAAAGGGCTTTTCGATGAAAGGTATAGAGCTTTTCGTTTTTTCTTGTTTTCAACATTTTAAATGCAGCGACAGAAGCAATGACAAAAGCGCCTGTTGTAAAAGCAGACAGTACTACGTGAGTAGCAGTTACAACAAAACTAGGATTGAAAAATGCCTTCCAAGGTTCGATATTCGTTATTTCTCCATTGACCATTTGAAAGCCAGCGGGTGTTCCTTCAAAAGCATGTACGTTTGTAATGAGAATCGCTGAAGCTGCTGCACCAATGACAACGAAAATAACGGTAATGATGCGCATGGCTGGTGATAATCGATCTGCTGCGTACACATAAATAGACATAAATAATGCTTCAATAAAGAAAGCATAAATTTCTATTTGAAATGGCAGTGACATGACTTTTCCGATGACCTCCATAAAACCAGGCCATAGAAGGGCAAGCTGCGTACCAGCAATGGTACCGGTTGGAATGGCAACACCTAACAGAACAGCCTGCGCTTTTGTCCATCGTTTGGCCATGATGGCATAATGCGGGTCCTTCGTTTTTTGAAAAATGAGTTCAGCTAACAAAATCATTAGCGGGATGCCTACGCCAAGCGAGGCATAAATAATATGGAAGCCCATTGTTGTGCCGAACAGACTTCTAGCTAAAACGAGATCAGTCAATTTTTTCTCCGCCTTTCTTATCGCATCTCTTTTGATGGTGTTTATTATTCTCCACCATTTTTAGATTATTCTTCCTGACTAAGAAAGCTTGTTTTTTGACAAGTTGTAAAAGGGGGAGTAGAATATAACTATAAAACGTAACCATTACGTTTTAATGATGAAGGGAGTTTTGACATTGAAAAGAGATATTCATCCAACCTCACATGAAGTTGTATTTATGGACGTAAACAGCGGTTATCGCTTCTTAAGTAGATCAACAAAGACATCACATGAGACCGTAGAGTGGGAAGATGGGAAGACTTATCCTGTCATTAAAGTAGAGACAAGCTCTGATACGCATCCATTTTATACAGGACGCCAAAAATTCGGAGAAAAAGGCGGCAGAGCGGAGCAGTTTAAGAAAAAATATCAAATGTAAACAAAGAAACACACCTGATCATGGTGTGTTTTTTGTGCAGTAAAAAACCCCGGCTGATCGCACGGGGTTCATGAATTCATTCAACATTTAAAGCTGTTTTTAATGTGTTTAAATTTTGTTTCATTAAGCTGACATAGCTTTCGCCATTTTTAGCATCATCTTCTGTAATGGATTCTAGATTTTTCAGTGTAAGGCTTTTTGCCCCAATTTCACTGCGAATCGTATCTGATACTTTACTGCTGACGTTATTTTCAAAAATGACATACTTGATGTGATGCTTTTCTGCCTGTTGTACGATATTTTCAAGCTGTTTTTGGGAAGGCTCTTCAGAAGCAGAGAGTCCTAGTACACTGATTTGCTCAATGCCATAGCGTTTTTCCCAGTAGCCGTATGCAGCGTGAGAAACGAGAATTTCTTTATGTTTTGCTTTAGATAACGTTGTTTTGAATTCCTGATCTAACGATTGTAATTCTTTTTTTAGTGATTCATAGTTTTTTGTGTATTCGTCTTTATGATCTGGATCTAGTGAAACGAGTGTGTCTTTAATGTTTTTTGCCATTTGCTGTGCATAAACAGGGTCTAGCCATGCATGGGGATCTTTATCTCCGTGGTCGTGTCCATCATGGTCATGATCTTCACCTTCATGATCGTGATCATGGTCCTCCCCTTCTTCATGAGCATGTTCTTCTTGTGTTGATAATAGCTTGATGCCTTCGGCTGCTTTCACTGTTTTCACGCCTTGGTCTTTTAACGTAGAAGCCGTTTTATCAGCAAATGCTTCAGCACCTGTTCCGCTGTAAATAAAGGCATCTCCTTCAGCCATTTCAACCATCGTTTTTGAACTTGGTTCAAAGCTGTGTGCATCTGCATTGGCAGGGTACACACTTTGAGCGTTCACGTGAGAGCCGCCAATTTTTTCAGTGAAATCTTGAATAGGGAAGATCGTCGTGTAAATGGTTAATTTCCCATCTGCTTTTCCTTTTGAAGCATTTGTCCCCGCACTGCTTGAGCAAGCGGCAAGACCGACCGCTAATAAAGCAGCTGTTAAAATAAAAAAGATTTTTTTCATCTAAGAATGTCTCCTCTCAACCTATTAGATAGAAATGATTACGATTTAATGTCCTGAGTTATTGTATCGTAATAATTACGATTTGAAAAGAGGAAAATAAAAAATTTTCATCAGAAGATGTTTCCTCTAAAAAAATAGACGTCAAAACGTGACGAAATTTAAAACATTGTGCTATATTTATTTTTAAAAAAAGAAAAAGGAATGGACAAACTTATGAAACTTTTAGACGAAATCATCGAATATAACCAACAATTTATTGAAGAGAAGCGATATGAAGAGTTTACAACAACGAAGTTTCCACAGAAAAAAGCTGTCATTCTATCATGTATGGATACAAGACTTGTTGAACTGCTTCCACGCGCCATGAACATGAAAAATGGCGATATTAAAATTGTCAAAAGTGCTGGCGCTCTTGTTTCTCACCCATTTGGAAGTATTATGCGAAGCATTTTAGTGGCTGTTTATGAATTGAATGCTGACGAGGTGTACGTCATTGGGCATCACGATTGTGGTATGAGTAAAATAGACAGCGAAACACTCTTAAATAAAGCCATTGAGCGTGGTATTCCAGAAAAACGGATTGAAGTACTGGAATACTCAGGAATCGATTTTCAACAGTGGCTCAAAAGCTTTAGCTCAGTTGAAGAAAGTGTGAAAGACAGTGTATCTGTCGTTAAAAATCATCCGCTTCTTCCATCTGATGTGCCTGTACATGGTCTTGTCATTGATCCTGGAACAGGTAAGCTTGACTTAGTTGTCAATGGTTATGAAGAAAAGTAAGTTATTTTTCCTTTTTAGGCGGGACCGGATCCATGCCTCCAGGATGCAGCGGGTGACATTTTAAAATTCGTTTAATCGTGAGCCAGCCGCCTTTTAAAGCGCCATGCGTTTTGATCGCCTCTAGCCCGTAGTTTGAGCAAGTGGGGTAAAACCTGCAGCTCGGTGGTGTTAGAGGGGAAATGCATTTTTGATAAAAGCGAATGATGCCGATAAAAATTTGTTTCATAGAGGTTCCTCCTTGTCTGTCTTTTCACAGTATAAGAAAAAAGGACAAGGAAGGGAAGTTTTATAAACTAAACTGGTCGGAACAATATGTTATAATATAGGAAATTGCAATTATAGGAGTGGTGATTAATGCCTTCAGTCGAAAGCTTTGAACTTGACCATAATGCTGTAAAAGCACCTTACGTTCGTCATTGCGGCGTTCATAAAGTGGGATCAGATGGGGAAGTGAACAAATTTGATATCCGTTTTTGTCAGCCAAACAAGCAGGCAATGAAACCTGATACGATTCATACATTAGAGCATTTACTTGCGTTTAATATTAGAACACACTCAGAGAAATACGATCATTTTGATATCATTGATATTTCTCCAATGGGCTGCCAGACTGGCTACTATTTAGTTGTCAGCGGTGCACCGACACCAAGAGAGATCGTTGAACTGCTTGATGCAACATTCAAAGATGCAGTGGAAGTAACAGAAATTCCTGCTGCAAATGAAGAGCAGTGCGGTCAAGCGAAGCTTCATGATCTTGAAGGAGCAAAACGTTTAATGCGTTTCTGGCTGTCTCAGGATCAAGAAGAGCTATTAAAAGTATTTGGATAATCAGTAAGATGATGAACCGGACATATTGAATGTCCGGTTTTTTATATGAAATGAAACGAGAGCTGTTAAAATAGGGGATATTTGTTAAAATGGACATGTCAGTAAAAAAAGGGGGATACACGAATGCGGAAAATGGTAGGAATCATTTTGATGCTCGCATTACTTAGTGCATGTGGAAACTCGGCAGCGAGCAATGACAAGGGAGAAGTGCCTGAGCTATTAGAAGTCAAACTAACAGGGCCGGAGCAAGTGGAGAAAAATGAAAACGTTATCGTAAAAGCAGCTGTCACATATGGTGATACGCCTGTTGATGATGCAGATGATGTTGAATTTGAAGTGTGGAAAGATGGCGACAAGGATAACAGCAAGATGATTCAGCCAAAGAAAAAGGAGAAAGGTGTATATGAATTGCATACAGCTTTCAAACAAGATGGCCTTTATATCATACAAGTCCATGTGACAGCTAAACAGCAGCATAATATGCCGAAGACAAACATCCATGTAGGTGATGTGAAAAAAGAGAGTTCATCTACTGAAGAAGAAGATACCTCACATCATTGAAAGCGGTTTTATTTTGGGTTAGGACGTTGGTTTGGTTCAGCATCCTGTGGTGAATCGACTTTATGCTTGTAATCATAAGCCTTTGATGTCGTCCACAGTGATAAAAAGACAACGATTGAGATAATGATAAAGCTGATAATCCCAAGTAACAGCATCTAACTCCCTCCTTATTTCCATATTAACATATATTTCATGCAGTCAAAATAGAAGAAAATGATGGCAGGTTTCAGTATAATAAAAAAAGGGTAATCCTATACTAAACGCAACTACATAAGGAGGAATCAACATGTCTGAAAAATTATTAAACGTCGTCAATAAACAAGTAGCAGATTGGACTGTGCTTTACGTAAAATTACATAACTATCACTGGTATGTAAAGGGAAAAGATTTCTTTACACTCCATGAAAAATTCGAAGAATTATATACAGAAACAGCCACTTATATCGATGATTTGGCTGAGCGTATGCTCGCATTAAATGGACAACCTGTTGCGACAATGAAAGAGTGCTTAGAAATTTCTAGCATTCAAGAAGCGGAAGGCAATGAATCAGCCGAGCAAATGGTGAAAAATCTGTATGATGATTTCTCTAATATTGCAGAAGAACTTAAGCGAGGCATGGAGCTGGCTGCAGAAGTTGGCGATGAAACAACAGGCGATATGCTGCTTGCGATTCATCAATCCATTGAAAAACACAACTGGATGCTAAAAGCATACTTAGGATAAGCGAATGTGAAAGGAATGTCGATCATCAAACAGATCGGCATTCTTTTTTGTGGATTTGTGACAGACAGCCCATTGAATTGATGGGGCTTTCAGCCGAAGAGAAAAGGGAAGGGAGGGGAGAAGATGTCCTCAATTGCAGGAATGATGAGCCAGCAAGTGGCGAGTATTCAAAAAACACTTAATATCAGTTTATTGAATTCACAGCTTGCCACGAACACAGCCCAAGCCATGGTGATGCTCGATCAAGTGCAGCAGCAGCCTCAAGCTGTTCAGCCCAAAGATTCAGATGCTACGTTTATTGATGTCAGAGTTTAACCAAGAAAGCCGCCGTCACAGGCGGCTCTTTTTATGCGCTTCACGAATTTTTTGAACAGCTAACCATGCCTTTATTTTTTGTCGTCCAAGCTATTCATCAAATGCGGCATATACTATTGAGGTAAGAAGTTCCACTATGAAAGGATGTTGATGCCAAGTGAGCAAGGATTTAGGCATCTTTTCGTTGTTTACAGTCAGTTTGTCGGCAATGGGCTTTCTGTTTGGTGGAGCAGGATATTTACTCATGATATTAGTGACACTCATGGCTATAGAATTAATTTGTTCAAGCCTAAGAGAATCTGTGACTGGACAACTTACGATGAAGCGTTTTTTGACCAGGCTTGTTCGAAAGGTTGTGACGATCTCTTTAATATCCATGGCACATTTCTTCGATGTCATGCTGAAGACTGGGGGGACAATTAAGGATTTAGCGCTCATCTTTTATATTATTTATGAATCGTACCAGATTGTCTCAACAGCCAGAGCTCTCGGAATTCCCATTCCACAGTTGTTTATTGATGTGTTAGACATGATTAAAAATAAATTGCGCAAAAAGCCGTAATTTCTTCATATCTGGTCATACTAAAGGAAAAAGGATGAATCAGATGGCGACACACACATACTATGTATCCGTTCAAGACGGATCAATCTCACAGCACAGAGACGCGGCTGCTTGGCAATTTCAGATAGAAGCAGATGATGACCAAATCTTGCAGTTAAGAGAGTATTTTGATGAACAGTATATGACAGATTGGAAAGGTTTCTTTCGGGCGCATGTTCCATTTCTTGAATATCATTATGATAGTCCAAACGACGAAATGGACAGGAAAAGAAAAGAGATTTACTCGATGATTCATGATCTCGGTAACGAAGAGACAAAGAACTTTATTGAGACCAATGGACTGATGAATTGAAAAAGCATGTAGACAAACCCTCGCATTCTTTGTCAGGTGCTCATGAATGTGAAATTCGCTCCGCGCCAGTACTCGTTTTTCCTAGACTGAAAGGTTTTCTATCACGCTGAAAAGAAGACAAAAGGCTAAAAGAAAGTTCATTTTAGCCTTTTGTCAACGATCTGAAAGTATGTAGAGACATTCTACATGCTTTTATTTTCGAGGCTGTAAGATACCGCCGATTAGATCACTGATTCCGCCTCTATTTTCCTGCTGTGAGTTGGTGATTTCGTGTGAGGTACTCTGACTCTGGGGTTTGTACCGGTTATCATCTATCCCGACCCGCATTCCAGATGTTCGTTCAGATGGCTGGATAATCACAATTTGGTCCTGTTCATGAAATTCAAACAAGTAGGATTCGCCTGATGTTTGTCCAATGAACGTTTTCCAGTTCACATCTAATTTGACTTTCGGTGCTTTGCCCGTCCAAGCGACAATGGCGTCAGGATCTACACGGCAAGGTGCTTTTAAAATCAGCGGGTTTCCATTTGTTTTGATGGCAACCTGCGCCCCGTGACCTTGATACGAGAGCTTTGAAGTAAATAGCCCTTTCTGTGATAAAATCCCAACGCCTACTGGTGTCACGCCATAGTGACATTCTTCGGTAAATGCAAGTAAATCTTCACTTTCCACGCTAACATGTTGCCAAGGACCGTTCGGCTCAAGATTGATGACGGTCACATGCTCGCTAGAATCAGCCAAGTAGCAAGTGCCTTGTCCACTCACTTCCATCATCTCAAGGTTTTCACCTGTTAATTTTCTGCTAATATGATTAAATACTTGGCTGACCATATTTCCTTTATTCGTCCCAAGTAATCGTTTACGGTATTGAAATGTGCCTTGATCGGCAATCATCGCGCCTTTTTTGGCAAAAAAGATCCCGTTGCCTTCTGCTTGTAAGGTCAGTTCTTCGATCGTGTTGAAATGAAATCCCATTTGTGCCAGCTCCTTTCCTTTGTCAAGATGTGAATCCGTAGATGCGGCATAGGTCGTTTAAATCAAGGGTCGTACCTTGTCCGGTTGCGGTGATTTTCCATTCGTTCTCAACTCTCGTTAGTTCAGCACAAATGATGGATGTACAAAATGAATAATCCTCTGTTAACTGAAAGGTACAAATCTCCTGTTGTGTGATTTGATCTGAAAGGCGCAAGTAGGCATTGGTCACCTGTCCAAAATGATGTGCCCGCTCGTGTGCATCATGTATCGTGGCTGTTACGACGATTTTCTGAATATCGGGTGAGACTCTGCTCAGTTGCATAATGATGATCTCATTATCCCGATGGCCTCCGCCGACCTGATGATCACCTAGATGGCGAACAGCTCCATCTAAGCTTTGCTGCTGATGATAATAGATCAGGTGTTTTGGAGACAGAAGCTTGTCCTCTTCATTTAAGAGAAACACTTGCGTATCTAAATCAATTGGCTGACCAGATAAGTCCCAGCCAAGTCCGATATGAATTTGATCTACATTTGGATTGTCTTTTGTTAAATCTAACTTTTGTCCTTTCATGAGGTGTTTCTGCACTGCCTCAAGAGAAGCGTCTTCTTTCTCATGTGGCCTCATTGGCCATGCTTTGTTATTTTCTTGTTTTGATCCATTTGTGATGCTCATGTTGGTTTCCTCCTCGTCTGTGTAGGACAAACACTTATTGATTTACGTCATCATGGGCAAAAGGTTTCATGATTAAAATGGGATGAGGATGGAGATGATAAAAAGGTTTTAGCAAGAATACTTATTTTACATACAGACGAGATAGAAGCACTTGTTTGTTTCACTTTTCATAAAAATTCTTCAGAGAAATGTGATCTGTGGTATGATGTTTTACAAGAAGCAAGGACAGGATATGAGGGATTTCACATGCATGTATTTAAAGACTATTATCATAATACGGTCAAGCTCTCTTTTGAAGAGCAGCCTTTTTCAAGTCATCCTAAGCATGTTTGGGCTATTTGCCGCTATCAAGGAAAATGGCTACTTACAGAACATGAGGATCGAGGCTACGAGTTTCCAGGAGGGAAAGTAGAGCCAAATGAAGAAGCAGATCAAGCCGCTATACGAGAGATTCACGAAGAGACGGGTGCTGTTGTTCGTGAATTAACGTATATTGGTCAATATCAGGTGCTTGGCAGAGAGAAAGTCATTGTCAAAAATATTTATTTCGCCGATATTGAAAGGCTCGTCAAGCAGGACACGTATTTTGAAACGAAAGGACCCGTTCTTTTCGCAGACTTACCAAGATCCATCGCAAAAAATAAAAATTTCAGTTTTATTATGAAAGATGATGTCTTAAGGCAAAGTCTTGCTTATTTAGAAAAGAACGGTTTGATTCGTTAAAAAAAGCGTAGGGAAATGACCCTGCGCTTTTTATTTTTGCAGAAAACGGCGTTCCAGCCATTCAACAAGCTGATACATGATGGTGGCGAAGACGGCGATAATGAAAAGACTTAAGAACACGAGTGTAAAGTTGAAGACTTGAAAGCCATAGATGATCATATAGCCGAGTCCTTTTGAGGAAACAAGGAATTCTCCCACAATGACCCCAACCCAAGAAAGACCAACATTGACCTTAATGGCAGAGATCATCGTTGGAATACTTGCTGGTAAAATGACCTCACGGAAGACCGTTCTTTTTTTCGCGCCAAAGGTTTTCATGACTTTTAAATAATTCTCATCGACTTCTTGAAAGGCTGTATAAATGACGATGGTGGTAATGATCACACTGATAATGGCACCCATCGCGACAATGCTGATCATGCCTGGTCCAAGGGCAACAATTAAAATGGGGGCGAGAGCGACTTTCGGCATCGCATTTAAAATAACCAAATAAGGATCAAGTACATTTGCAAGACGGGTGGACCACCATAAGGCGGCGGCTAATAAAATACCGCAAAAAGTACCAAGTAGAAAGCCGAGCACTGTTTCAAATAGCGTAATGCTCATATGATTAATTAATGAACCATCTGATAATTTTTGTACAAACAATTGGCAGACGGCAGATGGTGAACTGAAAATGAGCGGGTCAATCAGTCTGAAATGGCTCGCAAGCTCCCAAAGCGAAAAGAAACTGGCGAAAATGATCAACTGGTAGACTCGCGTCATGCGTTTTTCCATTCGAACTTTTTTTCGATAGGCTTCATGTAAAAGATCACTGTGTTTCAACTGTCTTCAGCTCCTTCCAAATCGTTTGAAAGAGCTCTTGGAAACTTGCTGTCTGTCTCGCTTCAAAAGGAGAGAGCGTCCTCAGATCATCGGGAACGGTAAACATTCGCTGGATAGAGCCGGGATGCTTTGAGAATAAGAAAATGCGATCACTCATCGCAATGGCTTCGCCGATGTCATGCGTGACAAGAACAGCCGTTTTTTGGTAGTTTTTTAATGTGTGAAAGACGAGGTCTTCTAATGTCAGTTTCGTCTGGTAATCTAGTGCTGAAAATGGCTCATCTAGCAGAAGCAGGCCGGGATCAACTGCAAGCGTTCGGGCGAGAGCCGCACGCTGCCTCATCCCGCCTGACAGCTCCTTCGGGTATTTTTCTTCGACATCATTGAGTCCAAGCTTTGGCAGTAAGCTAAGGGCAGCTGAGGTGGCTTCATGTGAATCTTGTTTTGCAATTTTTAACCCGAGAATGACATTTTCCTTGATCGTTTTCCATGGGAACAAATAATCTTGCTGGAGCATATAACCGATTTGATGCTCCTGTTGATTCGGTTCTTTTCCTTCGATTAAAATTCGACCTTCAGAGGGTGGCGTAATGCCTGCGATGATGGAAAGCAAGGTTGTTTTCCCGCAGCCGCTAGGACCAATAAATGAGATGAATTCACCTTGAGTGATCTCCATATTGATGTGCTGTATGGCCGTTGTTTTTTCTTTTAAAGAGAAGTACGTGTGGGTCACATGGTCAATTTGAAGGAAAGACATGTGCTACCTCCTGTTCTATTTGTGATCTGTGACCTTCTTGGCAATGGATGAATCGACAAGTTGTTTGTACGGGATAAATTTCGGCAGTTCACCACTTGCCTTCATGATTCCCTGTAATTTGTTCCATTCCTCTTCATTTAGAAGAGGATCTGTTGCATAGGAGTTCTGCTGTTTGTAACGTTTGATAGCTGTTGATAAGACATCAAGGTCTGTATCAGGAAATTGAGATTGGATTGTCTTGGCAATCTCCTCAGGGCTCTTTACTTTGACCCATTTTTGCGCTTTGTAAATGGCACGAGTAAAGGCTTCAGCTGTCTCTTTGTTTTCTTCTAAGTAACTCTTCTTTGCCATAAAGGTGGTATAAGGCACCTTGCCGGAAGCCTCACCAAAGGAGGCGGTAATGTACCCTTTGCCTTCTTTTTCAATTAAGGAAGCTGTCGGTTCGAATAACTGCACAAAATCGCCAGTTCCAGAGGAAAAAGCACCTGAAATGTTGGCAAAATCAATATTTTGAATCATGCGAAGATCTTGTTTCAAATTAATGCCTTCTTTTTTCAGGACATATTCACCGACCATTTGCGGCATGCCGCCTTTCCGTTGTCCGAGAAAGTCTTTTCCTTTCAATTGATCCCAAGAAAATTGATTGATTTTTTCCCTTGAAACAAGAAATGTACCGTCTGTTTGTGTTAGCTGTGCAAAGTTCATGACAGAGTCTTTCGTGTCTTGTGCTTCCACATAAATAGAAGATTCAGATCCGGTCAGAGCGATATCAGCGCCGCCAGATAAGAGAGCTGTCATTGTTTTATCGCCGCCCCAAGTGGTTTTTAATTCAACCTCTAAGCCTTCATCTTTGAAAAATCCTTCGGATAGGGCGACATAAAGCGGTGCATAAAAGACCGAATGAGTCACCTCGGCTACTTGTACGGTCTGCTCTTGGTCTTTTTTACAGGCGACAAATGGAATAAAGAGCAGGACAACGAATATGAATGCCAGTCTGACTTTAATGGAACGATTCAAGAGTAATTCGCCTCCTTTGTTCTAGATCACTAATTAAAGTATGTCAAAAGGGATTTTTGGTGAGTGCCTAGATGAAATAAGAAGCGCATTGTTTATTTATAGAACGTGTCTTTTTTTCTATACTAGAAGCATGAATGCTTTCTTGAATTTGGCAGAAATAAAGGAGCGGTTTCGTGTATAGATTGAGTTGGGTATTTGTTGGTTGGTATGTAGTAGGTCTTATTTTAATGGTCTTTTTTGAAGTGCCGGCATGGCTTCAGTTTGCGAATGGTATCTTTCTTGTGCTTTACGCCTGCTGCGTCATTGAGATTGGCCGAAATATTTACGGGGCATGGAGCTTTGTGATCGTAAGAGCAGCCATTGTGGGTGTGTTGACGTTTACAGTTGAATGGGTGGGGATCACAACTGATTTTCCATTTGGGGCCTATGATTATTATCCGACACTTGGATTTCTTGTGGCGGGAGTGCCTTTGACGATCGCTTTTGCATGGGTTGGTGTGTTTTTAAATAGTCTTTTTTTATCAAGACAACAATCGAAGTGGAAACGAGCCGTCGAAACGGGTATATGGATTGTACTGCTTGATCTCATATTAGATCCGGTAGCGGCTGAACGAAAGTTTTGGGTGTGGTATGACGGCGGAGGTTTCTTTGGTATCCCTTTTGAGAATTTTGTCAGCTGGGGTATCATTGGAGCAGGACTTTCATTTCTGTTCCCGCTCGTATCAATTGATCAGCAGGCATTGCGCTGGAATGGGCGTATTTATCAGGCCATGGTGTTCTTCTTTGGTCTTTTAGCATTAAAGGGCGGGCTGGATGTCATTTTTTATTTAGCACTGATCATTGTCATCTTGTGTGAAGGAAGGGTTCGATTTGAAAGAAAGCGACAAAAACCGATCGTTTAGACGACTCTTTTATTTTTATCTAGAACGATATTTACTGAACAAACATTTTCGCTGTGTCATGATGAAAGGTACGGTTGACCCAAAGGAGGAGCATCCTGTTCTTTATCTTGCTAATCACAGTTCATGGTGGGATGGACTGATCATTTTTCTTTTAATAGAACAAATGTCTGAGCTGGATCATGCCATGATGATGGAAGAGAAGCAGTTAAAGCAATATGCTTTTTTTCAAAAACTTGGTGCATTTCCAGTTCATAAAGAGAAGCTGAAAAGTGTCAAGCAGGCATTAATGACCGCAAAGGAGAAGATGGAGGCTGGCGGGGCTGTGTGGCTCTTCCCGCAGGGGAAAATTATGCACCAAGACATAAGGCCGCTTGAACTGGAAGGCGGAGCTTCTTTTTTAGTCAGGCAATTTGAGCAGGTCGTCATCAAACCTGTGACGCTGCATTATACATTTAATCAATTTCAAAAACCAACGGTATCGGTTGAATTTGGAGAAGATGTCCTGGTAGCTGGCCGATCACTTCGGAGTAAGGAAGTAACAAGTTTACTCGGAGACCTGCTTGAAACACAGTTAAACGCACATCAAGCACAGGTTATTGCTGATCCAGATTTTTCAACAAACGAACAATTTAGGCAGGTGACAAGGACAAGCCGGTCAACTAGTGATGCGTTTGATTCCTTTAAAAAGTGGGTGAAAACATGGCGGTCTTCTTAATTGTCATCAGTGTTTTGCTGCTCTGCCAATTGATGTTTACGATTTGGAATATGAAGCAATTTCCTGTACTCAAGCCGGCATCTCTTTCACCTGATGAACCCATTTCATTATCGATCCTCATTCCAGCGAGAAATGAAGAAAAACGGCTGGAAGCCTGCCTTCAGTCGATTGTTGATCAGCGTCTCCATCCGAAAGAGTTGATCGTGCTGGATGATCACTCGACAGATCAGACGAGAATGATTGCAAAGGGCTTCGCAGAGACATATCCATGGATTCGCGTGCAGTCAGGTCAAGTATTGAAGCGCGGCTGGCTTGGAAAATCATATGCTTGTTCCCAGCTTGCTGAGGCAGCATCTTCTGATTGGCTGTTATTTTTAGATGCAGATGTCCGCTTAAAACAAGGAGCTATTGAAGCGGTGTACAAGCAGTTATGCATACAAAAAACGGGCATGCTTTCAGGTTTCCCAGAGCAAAAAACGGGAACGCCTTTTGAGCATCTTGTCGTTCCTATGATGATGTTTACGATTGGCTGTCATCTGCCAGTGAAGTGGGTCAGAACATCTCAACATCCTGCTTTTGCCGCAGCACATGGCGGCTTTATTGCCATTGAAAAGAATTGTTATCACGAAATAGGTGGTCATGAAGCGATCAAGGATTCTCTTGTGGATGATATGGCTTTGGCTAAACGAGTGAAAGAGAAGGGCTTTCCGTTCACACTGGCAAGTATTCATTCTTTTGTCTACATGAGAATGTATGAGAGTGGACAGGAAGTATGGGAAGGATATCGGAAAAATTTGTTCCCGGGAGTGAATCGAAACATTGCTTTGTTAAGCAGTGTCTTTTGTTTATACTCCTTCCTTTATGTAGTTCCTGTTATTTGCTTTATGATCGCACTGATTCATTTTGATGTGGTCAATCTCTGTTTAGCCCTTCTTTGCTACGGGCTGGGTGTTTCCATTAAAGCAGTCATTGATATCGAAAATGGAAGAACGTCTACGATGGCCTTTTTATTGCCTGTCAGTATCATGAGCCTGATTGCCATTGGTTTTGCTTCTATGAAAATTGGGCTGAAAAAAGAAGGCTATGAATGGAAAGGAAGAAGGTACGAATGAAAAAAGTGATCATTATTGGCGGCGGACTTGGCGGGTTATCGGCTGCGATTCGCTTACAGTCACGCGGTTTCCAGGTCACCATTTTAGAAAAAGAAGCTGTATTAGGCGGGAAATTACAACGCCATCAAGCGTCTGGCTACTCTTTTGATTTAGGACCGAGTACCATTACAATGAAGGCGTATTTTGAGGAAGTATTTACCTCCTGTCATAGACGAATGGAGGATTATGTGACGTTTTATCCGATTTTTCCCCTTACTAAAAACGTTTTTTCAGATGGACATACGGTTGAGTTTACGTCAGATATTGAGCAAATGGAATCACAAATTGCAGTTTTTAGTCCAGAGGATGCAAAGCAATACCGGGCATTTTTACAGGAATCGAAGAAGCTTTTTCAAATGGCAGAGGATCAGTTTTTAAATCGTTTATTATTGACCTGGAAGGATAAAGCGGATGTCAAGCTAATGAAAGCCCTTCTTGCTGTCAAACCTTTTACATCTGTTCAGCGCTTGCTGCGTCAATATTTTCGTCATCCTCATACATTGGCGATGTTTGGCCGGTATGCGACTTACATTGGCTCTTCTCCATACGAGGCACCTGCTATTTTTAATATGATGGCTTATTTAGAAGGAGAAAAAGGCATTTATGGTATCAAGGGCGGTACATATCGTTTAGTTGAGGCATTTGAGACACTGGCAAAGGAATTGGGTGTCCGAATTCATCTCAATGAACCAGTCAAAAAGATTCATGTAAAGAATAAGCGAATCCAAGGAGTTGAAACAGATCAGCAGTTATATGAGGCAGATCAAGTCATTGCGGGGGCAGATGCACTGACTGTTTATCGCCAATTAATTGATGAAGAAGACCGCCCGAGCTTTGGAAATCAAAAACTGTCAAACATTGAGCCATCGTTATCAGGTTTTGTTCTTTTGTTGGGCGTCCCTAAAGTCTATGAACAACTGTCTCATCACAACGTGTTTTTTCCAGAGAATTATGAACAAGAATTCAAGGATATTTTTCAGAAAAAACAGCTTCCTCATGATCCGACGCTTTACATCTGTTATTCAGGTCATTCAGAGCCAGCTTTAAGCGGAGGGCCAGGAAGAAGTAACTTGTTTGTATTAGCCAATGCGCCATATGTGACAAAAGAGCAAAATTGGGACATGCTAAAGGAGACATATGGCCAGCATATGAAAACAAAACTAAAGGAAAAGGGTCTCTTTGATCTTGACCAGCTTGTAGAATTTGAAGCGGTACAAACCCCGCTTGATTTGCAGCAAAAAACGGGAGCGTATCATGGGGCCATTTATGGTATGTCGTCAAACTCATTCAAGCAGGCATTTTTTCGCATCAATAATCAATCAAAGGATATTGAAGGACTTTGGTTTGTTGGGGGCACAAGTCATCCAGGCGGCGGCACTCCGATGGTGACAAAATCAGGACAGCTCGTCGCAGAAGCCATTATCAAGCATTTGACGTAACACCGAATGAAAAGGAGAGAATTCAAGTGATTGTGGAAAAGAGAAGGTTCCCGTCGCCACATCCGCATATTCACTTATATACAGTGACATATGAGGCCGATGGACTTCGGATGAAGGGGCTGCTCGCTGAACCGGCCGGAGAAGGTCTCTATGACGGTTTTTTATATTTACGCGGCGGCATTAAAAATGTGGGAATGGTTAGACCTGGCCGAATTGTGCAATTTGCTGCGCAAGGGTTTGTCGTCTTTGCGCCCTTCTACCGAGGGAATCAAGGAGGCGAAGGGAACGAGGATTTTGCTGGAGAAGATCGGAAAGATGCATTTGCTGCATTTCAGCTGTTGAAACATCATCAAAAGGTGAAGCAGGAGCGCATTCATATCTTTGGTTTTTCCCGCGGCGGAATTATGGGCATATGGACCGCTGTTGAAATGAAGCATGAGGCCGCTTCCTTTGTGACATGGGGAGGCGTAAGTGATATGAAGCTCACCTATGAAGAACGTGTGGATATGAGAAGAATGATGAAGCGTGTGATAGGAGGTCCTCCGCATAAGGTACCAGAAGCATATGAGGCTAGAACGCCTTTGAATCATGTACACCAAATTGAAGCACCTGTCCTAATCATTCATGGGGAGCTGGATGAGAATGTATCCATTGAGCATGCGTATTTATTAGAAGATGCCCTGCGTCAGCATGGCAAGTCTGTGGAAACATGGTATTTTCACGGATATCATCATTATTTCCCGCCACAGCATAACCGGGAGATTGTCAGACGGTTGACGACATGGATGCACAGCCGAAAAGGCGGAAATGTGGTAAAATAAACGGTAGAAAGAAATATAGAAAGTAGGGGGATTTTCATTATGGGAATGCCTGTTGAATTTAATACAATGATTGTCACAAAAGGAAAAGAGACAAGAATTGAAGAAAATGTGTTTGAGCTCATGAAGGAAGGGTACCGCATTTATCCATTAAATATTCCGCTTGAGGTGCGTAAAACGAAAGACGGAGAAAAAACAGGAACAGCACATGTTGAAAAGCTGGAGCTCACAGACAATATCACGAAGGTGACGTACCGTCTTGTGTCATTGCATTCAACGAACTAAAAAAGCTGAGGGATTCATTCCCTCAGCTTTTTCCTTTTGATTAGACGAGTGGTCCGCCTTTTGCTTCAATATCACTTGCTGCATGGCTGAATTTTTTGAAGTTCTTTTTAAATTCATTTGCAAGGAAGTTTGCTTTTTCTTTGTAAGCCTCTTGATCGTCCCATGTTTTAGCAGGCTGAAGCACTTCATCTGGCACTCCTGGAATATGAAGCGGGATGTGTAATCCGAAGATGTCGTCAGTGATCATTTCAGCGTTGTCAAGATCTCCTTCGATCGCTGCCTGCACCATTGCTCTTGTATGAGCAAGATTCATTCGTTTGCCCGTACCGTAGCCGCCGCCAGTCCAGCCTGTATTCACAAGGAATACTTTTGCGCCGTGCTCATCGATTTTTTTACCAAGCATTTCAGCATAGACATGAGCAGGAAGTGGCAAGAATGGTGAACCAAAGCAAGTAGAGAACGTTGTTTCTGGTGACGTCACACCACGCTCAGTTCCCGCTAATTTACTTGTGTAACCGCTCAAGAAGTGGTACATCGCCTGTTCTTTCGTTAAACGGCTGATTGGAGGTAAAACGCCGAATGCATCAGCTGTTAAAAAGACGATGGCAGATGGGTGACCTGCAATACTTGGTTTCACGATGTTATCAATCATTTCGATTGGGTAAGCCGCACGTGTATTTTCAGTAAAGAATGTGTCATCATAATCTGCTTCACGTGTTTCTTCATCAAGTACTACATTTTCAAGCACTGATCCGAAGCTGATGGCTTTGTAAATTTGTGGTTCTTTTTCTTCACTTAAGTTCACACATTTTGCATAGCATCCGCCTTCAATATTGAAGACACCTGTGTTAGACCAGCCATGCTCATCGTCTCCAATCAGCTTGCGGCTTGCACTTGCAGAAAGCGTCGTTTTTCCAGTACCTGAAAGGCCGAAAAATAAAGCAACATCGCCTTCTTGACCGACGTTAGCAGAGCAGTGCATTGATAAAATATCTTGTTCAGGAAGCAGGTAGTTCATAACAGAGAAAATGGATTTTTTCATCTCTCCTGCATATTCTGTTCCACCGATCAGAATCGTCCGTTTTTCAAAAGAAACGATAATAAACGTTTCAGAGTTTGTGCCATCTGTTTCAGGATCTGCTTTAAAGTGAGGTGCAGATAAGATGGTGAAAGGTTTTTCGTTTGATGATGGTGTTGATCCATCAGGTCTGATGAATAGCTGCTTTGCAAAGAGATTGTGCCAAGCGAATTCATTTACAACTGTAATTGGCATACGGTATTTTTCGTCAGCACCGGCAAAACCATCAAAGACAAATAGTTCATCACGTTCTTTTAAGTATGACACAACCTTTGTATATAAACGATCAAATGCCTCTTTCGAGATCGGCTGATTCACTTGACCCCAATCAATTTTATGTTCAGAGTTTTCTTCTTTTACGATGAATTTATCTTTAGGCGAACGTCCAGTGTAGGCACCCGTTGTGGCGCGGACAGCACCAGTTGAAGTTAAAACGCCTTCATTACGTGCCAAAATCTTTTCAACAAGTTTCGGAACAGATAAATTTTGGTGCGTATTTTCTAATGAGAGCAATGACTGCAAATCTTCTTTTAAATCCACTGAGTTCATAAAAAACCCTTCCTTTACCGTTGAATTTGTTTGTTTTGATTAGTATAACACATTGATAATAATAGTCTATACTATTTAAACATTTTTGTGTGTGTTTTTTCATTTCTGCTATGAAAATATGCTTTTTGGTGATGCTAATGATGAGGTGAAAAAAAGGGGAGATAATTCCTATGAACCATTGACATGACGCAAGGGTTTAAGATAAGATATCTTATTGAACGGATACTCTTATCCCGAGTTGGTGGAGGGACAGGCCCGATGAAGCCCAGCAACCGGTTTCTTATGAAAAAGGCATGAACATGCTGAGAAACCAAGGTGCTAACCTGATGCAAGGTACAAGAACACCTTGAGCGATAAGAGTGAAAGGCATGCGATCTCAGACCCTTTCCTCGCAATGAAGGAAATGGTTTTTTTATTTTTGGGATATCATATGAACAAATTGCCAATAACATCTCTAATATAAACATGTTGAAATATAAGAGGGAACGAGTTCCGTATCATATTGGAGGCCTCATCTTGGGATGATGTGGTCTTGTACAGGAGGAAATAGCCATTATGAGTCAAAATCGTCGTTTATTTACTTCAGAATCAGTGACCGAAGGACATCCAGATAAAATCTGTGATCAAATTTCAGACAGCATTTTGGATGAAATTTTAAAGAAAGATCCAAATGCACGTGTTGCCTGTGAAACTTCTGTAACAACCGGTCTCGTATTAGTAAGCGGTGAGATTACAACGTCTACTTATGTCGACATTCCAAAGACGGTGCGTGACACGATTAAGGAAATTGGCTACACACGTGCGAAATATGGTTTTGATGCGGAAACATGTGCGGTTCTTACATCAATTGATGAACAGTCTGCTGATATTGCGCAAGGTGTAGACAAAGCGCTTGAAGCACGTGAAGGAACAATGACTGAAGAAGAAATTGATGCGATCGGTGCAGGTGACCAAGGTTTGATGTTTGGTTTTGCAAACAACGAAACTGAAGAGCTTATGCCACTGCCGATTTCTCTTGCACATAAATTATCTCGCCGTTTAACAGAAGTACGCAAGAATGAAACACTTGCATACCTTCGTCCAGACGGAAAAACTCAAGTAACAGTTGAATATGATGAACAAAACAAACCAGTTCGTATTGATACGGTGGTTATTTCTACACAGCATGCACCAGAAGTGACGCTTGAACAAATTCAAAGCGACTTAAAAGAGCATGTCATCCGCCCTGTCGTTCCAAGTGAACTGATCGATGAAGAAACAAAATACTTCATCAACCCAACAGGCCGCTTTGTCATCGGTGGACCTCAAGGGGATGCTGGTTTAACTGGACGTAAAATCATCGTTGATACTTATGGCGGGTATGCTCGTCACGGTGGTGGTGCTTTCTCTGGTAAGGATGCAACGAAGGTTGACCGTTCTGCAGCATATGCGGCTCGCTATGTAGCGAAAAACATCGTAGCAGCTGGTCTTGCAGATTCATGTGAAGTACAGCTTGCTTATGCAATTGGTGTTGCACAGCCTGTCTCTATTTCAATTGATACATTTGGAACAGGCAAAGCCTCTGAAGAGAAATTAATTGAAGTGGTACGTGCAAACTTTGATCTTCGTCCAGCCGGCATTATTAAAATGCTTGACTTACGTCGTCCGATCTATAAACAAACCGCTGCATACGGACACTTTGGCCGTCATGACTTGGATCTTCCATGGGAAAAAACGGATAAAGCCGACACGCTTCGCAAGGAAGCATTAGGAGAATAACAACATACAAAACCGCTTATTTTAAGCGGTTTTCCTTTTGATTAAAAAAAATTCTACAAAAAGCGTAAAAATGTGAAACAAAATTGGACAAAATACTGTCTAATTATAGGTCTACTTTTAAGAAATAACATAACGTGGAGGCAATAATATGTGTGGGTTTGTTGGTGTATTTAATCACCGTCCATTGTCCGAAACTACTGAGCAGGAAGAGTTAATTAAGCAAATGAATCGTCTCATCGTTCATCGAGGTCCGGATGATGAGGGGTACTTTCATGATGAGCATGTAGGGTTTGGATTTAGACGTTTAAGTATTATAGATGTTGAACACGGAAAGCAGCCGCTTTCTTATGAAGATGAAAAATATTGGATTATTTTCAACGGAGAAATTTATAACTATGTGGAGCTGAAAGAAGAGCTTGTGAAAAAAGGCTATACGTTCAGCACAGATTCTGATACGGAAGTCCTTCTTGCCACATATCGCCACTATAAAGAAGAAGCGGCATCGAAGCTTCGCGGGATGTTTGCATTTTTAATTTGGGATAAAGAAGCGCAGTTATTATATGGCGCAAGAGATCCTTTCGGCATTAAACCGCTCTATTTTACACAATTGGATGACCAAGTGTACTTTGCTTCTGAACGCAAAAGCTTAATGGCTGTGAATGAGAACATTTTATTTGATGAGACTGCTTTGCAGCAGTATATGTCTTTTCAGTTCGTTCCTGAGCCAAATACACTTGATCAAAAAGTGCACAAAGTTGAGCCAGGTCATCAGTTTACACTGCGTCCAGGCCAAGACATTGCATTTAAGACTTACTGGAAAGTTCAATTCAAACCTGAACAAACACAAGAGCAGAAATTAGTAGAAGAAGTACGTGATGCTATCTATGATTCTGTAAAAGTCCACATGAGAAGTGATGTGCCTGTTGGTTCATTCCTATCAGGCGGGATCGATTCTTCTTTCATCGTGTCGGTCGCAAAGGAATTTCACCCTGAACTGAAGACATTCTCTGTTGGTTTCCAGCAGGATGGATTCAGTGAGGTAGATGTAGCAAAAGAAACAGCTGATAAGCTGGGATTGCAAAACTTTAGTGCTGTGATTTCTCCTGAGGAATATATGAATGAGCTTCCAAAGATCGTCTGGCATTTAGATGATCCTTTGGCTGATCCAGCGGCGATTCCATTGTATTTCGTGGCAAAAGAAGCGAAAAAACAAGTCACAGTTGTTCTTTCAGGTGAGGGAGCAGACGAGCTGTTCGGTGGATATAATATTTACCGTGAGCCGCTATCTCTAAAGCCTTTTGAATCTGTACCATCCATGCTGAAAAAGCTTCTTCTTCGTCTGGCTCGTTTAATGCCAGAAGGAATGAAAGGGAAAAGCTTTATCGTTCGCGGCTGTACGCCATTAGAGGAACGTTATATCGGCAATGCGAAAATCTTTGAAGAGCCAGTGAAGAAAAACCTCTTAAAGCAGTATGATCCGAACATCACGTATCGTGACGTGACGAAAACATACTTCGAGGAAAGTGCAGGCTACAGCGATATTAACAAAATGCAATATGTTGATATCCATACGTGGATGCGCGGGGATATCCTGCTGAAAGCAGATAAGATGACAATGGCGAATTCTCTTGAGCTTCGTGTTCCATTCCTTGATAAGGTCGTATTTGAAGCAGCTTCTAAAATTCCAGAAGAGTTGAAAACGAAAGACGGTACAACGAAATATTTATTGCGTAAAGCAGCAGAAGGCATTGTACCGGACCATGTGTTAAACCGTAAAAAACTAGGTTTCCCTGTGCCAATTCGTCATTGGCTGAAAAATGAGATGAACGCTTGGGCGAAAGATATCATTAAAAACAGTCAAACAGATGAATACATTAACAAGGCATATGTTCTTGATTTATTAAATGATCATTGTGCTGGAAAAGCAGATCATAGCCGTAAGATTTGGACTGTTCTGATCTTTATGATCTGGCATAGCATCTACGTAGAGCGCAGCATTGATCCAGAGCAGTTGAATCACCAGCCAAAAGAAGTTATTTTTAGCTAATGAAAAAGGTTTTCAGCTTTGTGCTGAAAACCTTTTTTGTCATGATAGAAAGTAGTGGAAAAGGGTAAAATAACAAGCGGTACACAGTTATTGCTTAATATCCTGAAAAAAACATGATAAAGTGAAGATACATGTATGATGTTAACGCGATAAAAGGGAACGATAGTATTGTCCTTTTTCTACATATTCTCTGCGGATACGATCCATGTCTTGGATATCTTCATCTGTTAACTGGCGAACGACTTTGGCTGGACGGCCAAAAGCAAGTGAACCTTTTGGGATGACTTTTCCTTGCGGGACAAGGCTACCTGCACCAATAAAGGCTCCTTCGCCAATTTCCGCACCATCGAGAATGATGGATCCCATGCCAATGAGGGCATTTTTTCGAATGATAGAGCTATGTAATGTGACTTGGTGTCCAATGGTAGCACCATCTTCAATAAGAAGTGTTTTTCCAGGACTTTGATGCAGGCAGGATAAGTCTTGAATGTTGACGTTTTTTCCAATTCTCACAGGAGCTACATCGCCTCTAATGACCGTTTGGAACCAAACGCTTGAATATTCTCCAATTGTGACATCACCTGTAATGGTGGCGTTTTCTGCAACAAAGACCGATTCATGAATCTCAGGTGTAAACTGATGATATGGATAAATCACTTTTTCGACTTCCTTTCTTAATACAACATTTGTGAGGTGTTTACTTTGTGGACTTGGCATGCTGAAAGACCGGTTGGTACAATTGTCATTGTACATGGTGCTAGTGAATATCATGGCCGATATAAATGGCTGATCGAAATGTGGCGAAATGCAGGCTACCACGTCGTCATGGGTGACCTGCCTGGGCAAGGGACATCGACACGTGCGAGAGGCCACATTCGTTCTTTTCAAGAATACATTGATACAGTGGATGAATGGATTGAACATGCGAAGTCGTTCAGACTTCCGACATTTTTACTTGGACATAGTATGGGGGGACTGATTTCGATTGAATGGTTCAAGCAGTATACCCATACGAAGATCGATGGCCTTATTTTATCATCACCTTGTTTAGGTCTGCAATTTAAACCGAAGAAGCTGATGGATTTTGCGTCAAAAGGGCTAAATGTGCTGGCGCCGTCTTTTAAAGTCGAATCTGGGCTGTCGATTGAACTTGCCACACGGAATCAAGATGTGATAGAGGCAGATTCGAATGATTCGCTTTATGTGACGAAGGTGTCGGTTCGCTGGTATCGAGAACTGGTGAAAAATATCGATGCGGCGATGCAGCCAACGAATGTCTTTCGGTCGATTCCACTCCTGCTCATGCAGGCAGGCGATGACAAGATTGTAGATAAAACAAGAGTGATGAAATGGTTCAATGGTATTGAATCAACCAATAAATCATACCGTGAATGGGAAGGGCTTTATCATGAAATTTTTAATGAGCCCGAGCGAGAAGATGTGTTTAAGGCGGCAAGAGCCTTTACTGATCAATATATTTGATTGTGAGCTTAAGTTGGGGGTGGATTGATTTGTCAGTACCAGAACGTCCTTTTGCACTGATGACGAAGGTGTATAAAGATATTTTTCCGCTAGTTCATCAGGAGCTAAAAAAGTGGCGGGCTCATGCAGAAATGATTGAAAATGAAGAACTGAGAACGCAGGCACTAGCGAGCATATCCAGTAAAACCTTTCACTGTGAAGGCGGGGGAATTTTATCTCTGCTTGCAGGTGAAGCGAAGGAAACGTGTATTGAATTCATTGTGGCGTATCAAACGATTAGCGATTACTTAGATAACTTGTGTGACCGCAGTACATCACTTGATCCAAAGGATTTTCATATGCTGCATCAGGCAATGAGAGATGCACTCGATATTCATGCGGAGCTTAAGCCGTATTATCAATTCCGTGATGATCAAGAGGATCATGGGTACCTGCATGCGCTAGTCAGGACGTGCCAAGATGTGCTGTCACGTCTAGCACATTATCCGATCATTCAGCCCTATTTACATACGCTGTGTGATTATTATAGTGATTTACAAGTACATAAGCATGTGGTTCCTCATGAGCGTGAACCTCGATTAGAGTCATGGTTCCGCCAGTATGAAAAGGATTTACCAAAGATGGAGTGGTATGAGTTTTCCGCATGTGCAGGATCAACGCTGGGTATTTTCTGTCTTGTGGCTTATGCACTTCAGCCTGATTTTACAGAGAAGCAGGCGAAGCAAATTTACGAAAGCTATTTCCCTTATATCCAAGGTCTGCACATCTTACTGGACTATTTAATCGATCAAGAAGAGGACAGGCTGGAAGGCGATTTAAATTTTTGCTCGTACTACAACTCTCATCATGAGATGATGGATAGACTACAGCATTTTATTGAAAAAGCGGATGAACAGCTGAAAGGCATTCCACACGAGAATTTTCACAAACTAATCAATAGAGGGTTACTTGCGGTCTATTTGTCTGATGAAAAAGTGACAGCTCAAAAAGAGATGAACAAGCTGGCAAAGCGGTTGATCAAATCAAGCGGGAAAACATCGTTCTTTTTCTATATCAATGGCAGAGCCTATCGAACCTATCAGAAAATGCCTTGGATGAAATCTTCTTAACGTATAAAATAAGCTCATCAGCTTGTAGAAAATGTTTTTCTACAAGCTTTTTTGTTTTGAACTGTTTCGCTTTGGACCATGTACAGTTCTTTTATGATTACAATCCTCTTATTTGCTGCCGATATTATTCTTAGTGTACGAAAAGTAGGAGAAAAGTATGAATCGAGCGAATCGTATCTCCTTCTTATGGCGTATATTTGTTGGAAATTTTAAAAAAGGGGAAGGTCGAATATGTCGTTTTTTAAAAAGTTTGCAGCAAGTGTAGGAATCGGTGCAGCAAAAGTGGATACAATTTTGGAGAAAGATGCGTATGAACCGGGAGAAGAAGTAAAGGGAACAGTCCATGTGAAGGGCGGAAAAGTGCCTCAAGATATTCGCTATATTGATTTAAAGTTGAATACATGGTACACCATCGTAAAAGATGATGAAGAGCAGCGAAAATACACAACGATCCATTCTGTCCGAGTGACTGAATCATTCACGATTCAGCCAGGGGAAGCTCATCAGTTTACTTTCTCTTTTTACCTTCCTCTTGATACACCAATGACTGTAGGTAAAGTAGAGGTGGCTGTTGTGACAGACCTTGATATTCAAGGTGGTATTGATAAATCTGATCATGACCGCATTTTTGTAAGCGCGCACCCGTGGGTGAATCGTGTGCTTGAAGCTGTTGGAAACTTAGGCTTTCACCTTCATGAAGCAGACTGCGAAGAAGCACCTTATTTCAGGCGCCGCCTTCCCTTTGTTCAAGAGTTTGAGTTCATACCGACTTCCGATTATTATCGTCAAATGCTTGATGAGTTAGAGGTGATTTTCTTCATTGATGAAGAGGGGCTAGATCTCATTTTTGAAGTTGACCGCAGAGCAAGAGGGCTGCGTGGCTGGCTGGAAGAAATGTATAATGACGGAGAACAGCTTGTACGTGTCCGCTTTACTCGATCAGAGCTTGCAGATGCAGAAGAGCTGGAAGTAGTGCTTGAAGAAATCATTGACCAATACGCTTATTAAATAATAAAACTCAAATCCATTAAGAGGATTTGAGTTTTTTTTCGATGGCTACCACAAAGGGCGGATCGTTTTGAATATTCATGTATTGATAAGATATTACCTGTACTTCTTCGTGATGGAGTGTTTTGCAATAATCAAGAAGGATGTCCTTCTCTTTTTTTCCTTCGGGATGACCGTGGTAAATCACAAGAACGATCAGACCTCCAGGCTTAAGCCAATCCATGAGCTGTTTGATCGCTTCAATGGTCGTATGTGCCTGAGTCGTGACGGTTTTATCGCCTCCTGGTAAGTACCCAAGATTGAACACTGCACCAGATATGTGGCCATAAGCATCCGCTGGCAGATGTTCAGCAAGTTGTTCATGTCCGTCATGGATCAGGTGAACGTTTGGATAGTGCTCACCAAGTCTTTTGCTTGTTTGCTCAATGGCTTCCTTCTGTACATCGAATGCGAAAACTTGTCCATCTCTCCCGACAAGGTCAGCTAAATAGCGTGTATCATGGCCATTTCCCATCGTTGCATCAATGACAATATCGCCTTTTTGACAAGCACGTTCTAACAGCTCTTTACTAAAAGGGAGCATCCGTTTTAAAATCATTTTGCCGCTTCTTCCAATCTGACGAAGCGTTTACCTTGGTAGCTGTTACGTCTTTCAAGCTCAGCATTAATGGCATTGAGCACTTCCCATTTATTCACACTCCACATTGGACCTACCATTAATTCAATGGGACCATCGCCTGTAATACGATGAATAATCATTTCTGGGGGCAGGATCTCCAGCTGATCACAGACAAGCTGGACATATTCCTCTTGGCTGAGAAACTCTAGTTTGCCTTTCTCATATTGCTTTACCATCGGTGTTCCTTTTAACAGGTGAAGTAGATGAATTTTAATTCCTTGCACATCTAAATCAGCGACAGCTTTTGCTGTCTCCATCATCATATCTCGGTTTTCAAGAGGAAGACCGTTGATGATATGTGAACAGACTCGAATGCCATGTTTTCGCAGTTTTTCTACACCTTCTACGTAGCATTCATAATCATGGGCACGGTTGATGAGCATCGCTGTCCGCTCATGCACAGTTTGTAGACCAAGTTCAACCCATAAATACGTCCGTTCGTTTAACTCAGCTAAATATTCCACCACGTCATCTGGCAGGCAATCAGGTCTTGTGGCAATCGATAAACCAACCACTCCATCCAGATTCATGACGGTTTCGTATTTTTCTTTTAAAACAGGAAGCGGCGCATGTGTGTTTGTGTAAGCTTGGAAATACGCCATGTATTTTCCGTCTTTCCATTTTGTATGCATCCGATCCTTGATTTCATTAAATTGAGTGATGAGATCATCCGCCCGGTTCCCTGCAAAATCACCAGATCCTGCTGCGCTGCAAAATGTGCAGCCTCCATGTGCGACAGTACCATCACGGTTTGGACAATCAAAGCCGCCGTCTAATGCGACTTTAAATACTTTATGACCAAAGTGCTCACGCAAATGATAATTCCATGTGTGATAACGTTTCTCGCTGTTTGAATATAAAAAAGGGTTATGCTGATCCAAGTCAGTAACCTCCTTGCATAATAGGCATCCTTAAAGTTTAACAAAAATCACGAAAGAGGACAATTGAATCTGTCCAACATTTTCTTTAGTGAAAAAGCTTTACGTGGGCAAAATAGGCGAGAGCAATGATGAAATGGAGGGATGGCTAGATGGCAACTAGAAAATCAATCGATGAATTTGTCCAAAAAAGCACTGAGACTCTTGAGTTTGCAAGCGAACAGTTTGATTTGAGCTCTCGCCAAGAACATTATAACGTAGAAGAATTTTCAAAAGCGCAGCTCATGCTTGAGGATGCGGTGAATGAATTAGAAAAGTTAAAAGATGTCGCCAATGATCAGCAAAGAGAACGTTTAGACAGAACGCGTGTACAAATTCAAAGTCTGCAAAACCAAATGATTTTAGGTATTTCATACGAGAACGAATGATGAACAGATCCTTCTTTTAAGGGTCTGTTTTTATTTTTTGGCTGTTTTCGCAAAGATTGTTGTTTTTGGATATATATTTGTAATAGGTTTTTATTCTGTTAAAGTATGTTATATATAGAAATTGCAAATATCTTCAAGGGGGTAGAAGAAATGTTGGAGACTCTTCCTGATTGGTTTTGGGCATTATATTACTTGTTTTTCTTAGCAACATTAGGAACCGCAATATTCAGTGTTGTGAAAAATAAACATAGGGGATTGTCCATTCTAACCATTGGATTTACTGTTACAATTCCGATTATTAGCCTGATAAATAGCATTGGTAGAGTAGAAGGAATGAATGAATTTGAACACTTATTTAGTCAATTGCGACAGGGTGCAGTTTGGTCTATCTTTACAGTTATAGGCTATATATTTTTATTAGTATGGTGGGTGCTAATCCTGTTCAAAAGCAAGTCCAAAAACAAAGTAGTAGTATCTAATTAAAACATTGTAGAGACCTCAATATTCGGGGTCTTTTATTATGCACTTTTTCAGGCGATTATGAAAGTTATTAACGTGTTGAACACCCTAAACCAGAAGCAAACCTGGCTTCCGAAAGCTTTTAAGTAGCTTCGTCATTTTATCTGGTTCGTCTGCCAATTTTTTTCTAAAGTCTCTTGACTTTTCAATTAAGTGTCTATATTGTATTAGGTGTACTACATCAACTAATACACTACAGACACTTAAACGTGAAGAAAGGTGTTTAATCATGAAAAAAGAAAAAAAAACAATCAATTTAAAGTGGATGGTACTGGCTGTTGCGTTAGCATGTACATTTTTTTTCGTTCTCGTTTTCATTGGTTTTGAAGTTCAAAAAGATTTTATTCCAAATTCGGTCCCTTTAATGCAAGGACATGATCAAGCGATAGGACTGCAAAAGCATGAATGAGAAAAGAGGGAGCCATCATGATTCAAATAGATCCAAGAAGCGCTGCACCAATATATGAACAAATCATTGAGCAGTTAAAAATTTTGTGCTTAAAAGGCGTGATGAAACCAGGTGACAAACTGCCTTCTGTGAGAGAGCTTGCCACCATTATTATTGCGAATCCAAACACCGTCAGCAAAGCGTATAAAGAGCTTGAACGGGAAGGAATTATTGAAACATTAAGAGGTCGTGGAACGTATGTGACAGAAGGTGCACAGTTAAAGCTGAATGAAGGGAAGGTGTTAGAGATGAAGGAGCAATTAAGGCAACTCATTATTGAAGCTCATTATGCCGGTATTGATATTCATCAACTCAAAGAGTGGCTGGAGGAGATCAGCTCAAGTCTAAAAGGAGGAAAACAAGTTGATTGAGGTCAGAAATGTATCAAAGAAATTAAATGGACGCGAAGTACTCAGCAACGTTTCCTTCAAGATAGGCGAAGGAGAGATCTTTGGTCTGCTTGGCCGGAATGGCTCTGGTAAAACAACACTTCTTCGCTTGATTCAGCAAATCCTTCTTCCAGATGAAGGAGAGATTTATTTTAAAGATGTACTCGTAAAAGACCACCCGTTAGTGAAGCAAAATATTGTGTATATGCCAGTCGTAAATCCCTACTTTGACCGGTACAATTATGGACAGCTTGTGAAGCTGTTAAAACAACTGTATCCAAAGTTTGACGTGACATATGCCAATGAGCTTGTGAACCGGTATGAGATTCCGGAAAAAGTGAAATACCGGGAATTGTCGACAGGTTTAAAGAAACAGCTATCCCTCATTTTAAGTTTTGCCATCAAACCAGCAGTCATTTTGTTAGATGAGCCGACAGACGGGATTGATGCAGTCACAAGAAATGACGTTCTTCAGCTGATGATTGACGAGGTGGCAGAACGACAAACAACGATTTTAATTACATCTCACCGTTTAGAGGATATTGAGCGTATGTGTAACCGAATCGGGTTTTTGGAAGGAAATCAGCTCACAAGTGTTATGGATTTAGACGAATTAAAGAATGACTACGTTAAAATCCAGATGGCATTTGAAGAGGATATGAACTTAAGTATTAGAAAAAAAGGCGTTGCCATTTTAGATCAAGCGGGTGTGTTCTATACAGCACTTGTACTCAAAACAGATGAAGAAGCAAAAGAGTATTTGAAATCGCTTGAACCAAAAGTGTGGCATGAACTGCCTGTAAATTTAGAAGAAGTATTCATTGCGAAGTTTGGAGGGAAACGCAGATGGTAAAGCGGCAATTGTTATATAAGGAATGGAAGCAGTCTGAGCTGACATTCATTTTAGTGATGCTTGTTGCGGTATTTGCGACGCCATTATCCTTTTTAATGGAATACTCATCCTTTCAAGATTGTTTAGAAAACCGAGAATGTCTAATGGATACAACAACATTCACTTATATTTTTAAGACGGACGCATTTCTCTCACTTTCATGGGTCATGGGAATATTTTTTGCTGTGATTCAGCTAGGATTTGAAAGAAATAAAGGGCAGATGGACTTTACCGTATCCTTGCCGTTTAGTAGAAGTTCCATCTTTCACACAAAGTTTTTCTTAGGTGCTGGAATTATTGCAAGTGTTCATGCTGTTTCATACCTTCTCATTTATTTATTAAAATTAGGTCTTGGGCCAATAGAGACACCTGGATTTAACAGTCATTATTTCTCTGCGTTGTTGTCAGCCTTGATGATCTATAGTTTGTTTTTTGCAGCAGGTGCTTTAACAGGGAGTGCTATTTCTCAAGCAATCGTTGGATTTAGTACAGCTATTTTACCTTACTTAGTGATTGGTTTACCAATCCTTCACTTAGATTTTATCTTTAAAACAAGCGGGATGTGGCTGGATAAAATCTTTAATTTTTTGATCACGCCCATTTCCCCCATTACTTATATTACAGCTAACAGTTTTTATCAGGAATATCCGCTTTGGTTCAATGGTGAAGAATACATCGTTCCAATTGTCATGATGTTGCTATTTTACCTTATTGGCTTGTTTAGCTTTATTAAACATCCAATTGAACGAAATGGCCGATTCTTCCTTTATTCAATAATGGATCGCCCAATTCAAATTATGGTGATCGTGTTTGGCGTCTTAGGGTTTGGCTGGGTTGGTTTCTCCTCAGATTCATTAATTGGATATTTTGTTGGGATGTGCATCGGTGGAGCTGTAGGCGCACTGACGAGTTATTTCTTAATCTATCGAAAAAGATAAACAGAGAGCAGGGGAGTAGAGATGATTCAAATTCAATCGTTAGATCATGTGTTTAAAATTGGGAAAAAGGGCAGGGAGAACGAGATTCCTGTGCTCAAAGACATTGACTTGTCTATTAAAAGAGGCGAAATTGCATGTATCGTCGGACGAAGCGGTTCGGGGAAATCCACTTTACTGAATTTAATATCGGGATATATTACGCCAACAAGCGGACAAATTATGGTTGATGGCACCAATGTGACCGGCTTTAATGAGAAAGAATGGGCAGACTTTCGGTTAGATCATTTTGGCTTTATCTTTCAAAGCTTTCAATTGATCGGGAGTTTAACAACATATGAGAACGTTGAACTTCCGCTCACTTTAAAAGGTGTGAAGCCGTCTGAGCGAAAAGTGAAAGTAAAGGAAATGCTGAAACGAGTTGGACTGGAACATCACGCAGGACATTATCCTAATGAACTATCAGGTGGACAGCAGCAGCGTGTGAGTATTGCAAGAGCCTTGATCCTTAATCCGTCTATTATTTTAGCGGATGAGCCAACAGGCAGTCTGGATTCAGAAACTGAAGGAGAAATTCTAGCCTTTATCCAGCAGCTTAATCGTGAAAAAGGAATTACATTTGTCATCATTACACATGACGATGAAGTCGCTTCAATCGCAGACACAACGTTCCAGCTTCATGATGGTGTATTAAAGAAAGGGGATCAGTCCATTGAAATTTAGAGATCAGGTCAAATTCATCAGAAGAAATATGAAGAAAAATAGATTGCGTGTGTTTATGACCATACTTGCAACGACAATGGCATGCTCTTTCTTAATCGTTCTAGCGTCAGTTGGTTTTGGTCTGCAAAAATCGGCTCAAGATGAAATCATGAAACAACAAATTATCACAGAAATTAAAGTGTTAGGCAAAGAAAAAGGTGACGTCAAGGTTGACGATTTAAAGAAATATGATCATGCGAAATCTGTCGTTGCAAGAACGTCAATCATTCCATCGGTTCACGTCGAGCTCGATAATCGCTCAAGTGATACGCAGGCTGTACTGACAGATATGAAAGAAGAAAAAGAGGCAGGCCTTGAACTAGACCGTGGAAAAGTCCCAACATCGGCGAATGAAATTGTAGTTGGGTATCAAATGGCAGAACAACTTTGGACGGAAAAAGAACGAAAAGACTATGAAAAAGAAATGAATCAGACATCAAATGGTGAAGATACACCGGAAGAGCCAAAAGGCTATACGAAGGAAATTTTAAACAAAGTCATTCAAATCAAGGTGCCGAAACTGAATGAAGAAAATGAAGTGGTGAAAGAAAAGACGTTCGATTTCCGTGTCGTCGGTGTATTGAAGAAACCGAATTTGGAGTGGCAGCAGGATCATAAAATTCTTATTCCGAATGCTTATGAAAAAGAATTTAGTCAAGTGCTCGATCTGTCTCCTGATGCAGGAAATGTCGAAAAAATGACGTCTGTCTATGCTGATAAGTTCGACAATGTCGGTGCGCTCACAGATAAGCTGACAGATGACGGCTATCAAGTCATCTCTGTGACGAATCAGCTTGAAGGAATGGATATGTTCTTTACAGTCTTTAAAATTGGACTCATCTTTGTTGGATGTATTGCGGTCATTATTTCGGCGATCGGCATTTTCAATACGATGACAATGGCCGTAACAGAGCGGACACAAGAGATTGGGATCATGAAAGCCATCGGTGCGAATCCTTCCATTATTAAGCGAATGTTCCTCATGGAAAGTGCTTATATTGGGGTGATTGGATCGATCATCGGGATTATCATCTCGTACATCGTTAGTTTTGCAGTGAATTTAATCATTCCAGCAATTTTGTCTTCCATGTCTGAAGGGGGATCAAGTGATCAATTCTCGATCACCTTCTCCTATATTCCGCTAAGCCTTGTGGTCACAGCAACAGTGATTAGTGCAGGAGTCGCCATTATTTCTGGACTCAATCCAGCACGTAAGGCGACAAAAACGAATGTATTAACAGCATTAAGAAGAGAAATTTAAAGAAGAACCTCCTGTACCTATATTGGGCTGACAGGAGGTTTTTTTATCGTCAAAAGATGTCTATTGCTTTGGTGCCCGGTACCCTGCACGCTCAGCTTCTTCTACGGAGCAGAACATTTTGGTCACGTTTTTTGTCCGTGAGTAGTATCTGCTGCTCGGTGTGTGATATATGCCGTTGACACTTCCTTTAATATTACAGGCGGCAGATTCTTTTTTTGTTTCTTTTTGTGACTCATGACCGCCAGTATTCGACCCATCATCTTTAGGAGCAGATCGCTGGGCCGATGACGTGGTGTCTTTGTTTACTTTCTGGTGTTCTTTTTTGAGTGTTTCGTTTGTAGAGGTGAGCTTGTCTATTTTCTCTTCAAGCTCATGGATGGTTTTTTCTTGCTGTTTGACTGTCTTCTTTTCGGAGGTGATGGTTTCTAATTTCTTGGATAGCTTTTCTTTTTCTTTGGTCACGTCTTCTAAAGAGGCCGTCAGCGTTTCTTTGTCTTCCTTTAGAGGAGAAATGTCAGATGCTAATTGTTTTTGCACTTTCAGCAGCTGTTCAGAAGATGGATCTGCTTGTGCTTTCGGAGCACCTGTGCCGGCAAACGGTAATGACATAATAGAAAAAACAAGACCAATGGTCAAAAAAGGATAGAAGAGTTTTTTTGAAAAGATTTGTTGATTTTGGTGTTTAAGTAATAAATAATTGACGGCATATCCTATGGCGAAACAAATACATAAAAGACCTATGATGAGTAACATCATCATCTGGCAGCCCCCCTATATCGCTATTTATACCTATCATACCTCATTTTTCCATTTTGGGGAGCGGTTCAATTAAAAAAACCCTGTTTAAACAGGGTTTTCAGCTAATGGCAATCCTTTGATTGCTTCTTTTACCGTTAAATAAGTGATCGTATTCTGGAAGTCTGTATCTAAGTCTTTCATTTTCATCGCAAGCTGTGGTTTGATCCCAGTGATGATGAGTTCAGTTCCAGTTAAGTTCAGCAGGTGATGCAGTTTGAAAATTCGCGCTGCAACGGAATCATCGACATCAATTAAACCAGAAAGATCGACAATTAAATAATCATCCTTTGAATCTTCTAATATACAAGTTAACTTCGCGACGATAGCATCAAAGCGTTCTTCTGATAATTTTCCGATGAGTGGAAGAGCGGAAACACCATTTTTGATTGGGACAATTGGCGTCGACAGAGAGGTGACTTCCTGTAAGGAATCTTCTAGGAGTTGTTCATATTCTTTCTGCTTTGTAATGTCCTTTTGAAAGCCAATAAAAAATGTTTTGTCATCTTGTTCAATGTATAGAGGGTCTATATTGAGTTCATTCCAAAAAAAAGTACCGTCTTTTTTATAATTTTTGAGCTGTGTGGTAATAGGTGTTTTGTTTTGAATTCCGTGACGTATTAAGGCAAGTTGCTCTTGATTTGTGTCTTTTCCTTGGAGGAATCGACAATTACGTCCAAGAATCTCATCTGGTTTATATCCAGTCATTTGTGTAAAGCCATGATTCACATAAACGATAGGGTTATCCTCTAAAGAAGGGTCTGTAATGACAACACCAATCCGCGCATGATCCAGCGCTTTTTTTATGAGTTCAAGCTGTTTTTGCAAGCCGAAGATGTTCGAGCTGACCATATTACCCTCCTTTGCTGCTGCTATCAGACATTTAAGATGGTTTTTTTAAAACCAAATGAATTCTTTTTAAACGTAACATAACATATGTTCTGTTTCAATGATTGCAATCGCTTTGTTAAATTTGTCATCATAGTTTGTCCTCCATTAGAATAGAGTAAGTAAGGAGACTTTTCATTAGAAAAAGAAGGAATCATTTGAGGATAATTCATAAAATGACAAAAATAGTTAATATGGATTAGGTGAAAATGATTCCAATGCATCAAGATTGTTTTTGGGTCATTCACATATAATGGAAGAAACAAGCTTTTTTTCTTCGTTAGAGAGAATAGACCTTTTACATGGATTATGACGGAACAGCAGAATGGCATTACAGGGGGCTGGACAGCCTGAAGTCGCTTTACTATTCTAAGGGCTTTAGGAAGGTGATGAAAATGCTGCAACAAGTCATTATTGCTTGCGCCATTGGAGGGGTCATGGGCATTCTCGGTCACGTAAAGAAAAAAGGCAGGCTAGAGAAGCCCAGAATGACAAAGAAGTTTATTTATCTAGGGTTTATTGAAGATTGGCTCGTTGGGATGATTGCTGCTACACTGCTTGTCTTATCCTCAAATCCCGAATCTAGTCTGCACTTGATCATCTTATCCATTATTTCAGGTTACGGAGGAGAAGCAGTTCTGCGAAGCTTCGATTTTGTGAGAGAAGAACGTTCACAGGATGCAGGCTCCAACCGTCATAACCGATCTCCACACGAATAATATCCTCACTTTACCCTAGTCTAGGGTACATTCCCATTGTATACAAACCTGCTTGCACTTATGATCATAATTCTATAAAATACTACTTAGATGACGGTTACGATAAGAACAGTGAAGAGGAGTAGTAGGAAAGCAGTATTTGTCTTTAGAGAATTGACGGCTGGTGAAAGTCAATCAAATCTGCTTCTGAACTCGCCTCAGAGTTGCAGTTGCGTTAAAGCTTCTGTCGCATGTCTGCGTTAAAGATATTAAGTGAGCGTATGAACAGTTCATGACGCTAACAAGGGTGGTACCGCGGGAACCAAAAAATCTCTCGTCCCTTTCCAGGGATGAGGGTTTTTTGTTGATTTTAGAAAAATCTGAATTCTTGCAGTGGTCATCTGAGCAGATAAAGCCGTACATATTAAAGGAGGTTTTCACATTGAGTTTTCAGCATCGGGAAATTGAAAAAAAGTGGCAGGATTATTGGCTGACACATAAAACATTCGCCACATCTGACTCGGAAGATAAACCAAAGTTTTATGCGCTAGATATGTTTCCTTATCCATCAGGAGCAGGGCTTCATGTAGGGCATCCTGAAGGATACACAGCAACGGATATTTTATCACGTATGAAACGTATGCAGGGATACGATGTTCTTCATCCAATGGGATGGGACGCATTTGGTCTTCCAGCGGAACAATATGCGCTGGATACAGGAAATGATCCAGCTGCATTTACAGAAGAGAACATTAATAATTTCCGCCGTCAAATTCAATCATTGGGCTTCTCGTATGATTGGGATCGAGAAATTAACACGACAGATCCGAATTATTATAAATGGACCCAGTGGATTTTCTTGAAATTGTACGAAAAAGGATTGGCGTATATTGATGAAGTACCTGTAAACTGGTGCCCAGCACTCGGTACAGTCCTTGCAAATGAAGAAGTCATTGATGGGAAAAGTGAGCGCGGAGGGCATCCTGTTGAACGACGTCCAATGAAGCAATGGATGCTAAAAATTACAGCATATGCGGACAGGCTGTTAGAAGATTTAGAAGACATTGATTGGCCTGAAAGCATCAAAGACATGCAGCGCAACTGGATTGGACGTTCTGAAGGTGCACATGTTCACTTCGAAGTAGAAGGACATGACGAACAGTTTACGGTGTTTACAACACGTCCTGATACACTATTTGGTGCAACATATGCCGTTCTTGCACCAGAGCATGCACTAGTTGAAAAAATTACAACAGCTGCTCAAAAAGAAGCAGTTGAAGCATATATCAAAGAAATTCAGTCTAAGAGTGACTTAGAGCGAACAGATCTTGCTAAAACGAAAACGGGCATTTTCACAGGTGCTTATGCCATCAATCCATTGAATGGGGAAAAGATGCCGATCTGGATTGCAGATTATGTGTTAGCCACATATGGCACTGGAGCGATCATGGCAGTTCCTGCTCATGATGAACGTGATTATGAATTCGCCAAAACATTCGATCTTCCAATCAAAGAGGTTGTCGAAGGTGGAGACATTGACAAAGAAGCCTACACAGGTGATGGAAAGCACATCAACTCTGATTTCTTAAACGGCTTAGGGAAAGAAGAAGCAATTGAAAAAGCGATTGCATGGCTGGAAGAACATCAAAAAGGTGAAAAGAAAGTCACTTATCGTTTAAGAGACTGGCTGTTCAGCCGTCAGCGTTACTGGGGAGAGCCAATTCCAATTATTCATTGGGAGGACGGAACATCTTCAGCTGTTTCAGAAGAAGAGCTTCCACTGATTTTGCCTAAGACGACTGAGATTAAGCCAAGCGGAACAGGTGAATCACCTTTAGCGAATATTAAAGATTGGGTAGAGGTCGTCGATCCAGTGACAGGTAAAAAAGGACGCCGTGAAACCAATACGATGCCACAATGGGCAGGTAGCTGCTGGTACTTCTTACGTTATATTGATCCACATAACACAGAAGAACTTGCATCGCCTGAAAAGCTGAAGAAATGGCTTCCGGTTGATGTGTATATTGGTGGAGCAGAACATGCTGTGCTTCATCTGCTATATGCACGATTCTGGCATAAATTCTTGTATGATATTGGTGTTGTTCCAACAAAAGAACCGTTCATGAAATTGTTCAACCAAGGAATGATTCTTGGTGAAAATAATGAAAAAATGAGTAAATCAAAAGGGAATGTTGTCAACCCAGATGATATCGTAGAATCTCATGGTGCAGATACATTAAGACTGTACGAAATGTTCATGGGACCTTTAGATGCGTCGATTGCTTGGTCTGAAACAGGTCTTGATGGTGCTCGTCGTTTCCTAGATCGTGTATGGCGTCTGTTTACAAATGAAGATGGCTCCATCAGTGATAAAGTGACAGAGCAATCTGGCGGCGCATTAGAGCGCAGCTACCATGAAACCGTCATGAAGGTAACGGATCATTATGAAGGCTTACGTTTCAATACTGGGATTTCACAATTAATGGTGTTCATCAACGATGCATACAAGGCTGACACACTGCCGAAAGAATATGCAGAAGGATTTGTGAAACTTCTTTCTCCGATTGCACCGCATGTAGCGGAAGAGCTTTGGAATAAACTTGGTCATGAAGGGTCTATTTCTTATGAAGCATGGCCGCAATATGATGAGTCAAAACTTGTCGATGATGAAGTGGAAATTGTCGTACAGCTAAATGGAAAAGTGAAAGCAAAATTAACGGTCCCTGCTGATGCAACAAAAGAGCAGCTAGAAGAGCTTGCGAAAAATGATGCACGGATAAAAGAACAGCTTGAAGGGAAAACAATCCGCAAAGTGATTGCGGTTCCTGGAAAACTTGTCAATATTGTCGCAAACTAATGAACGCACCCATCGGTATCAGCCGATGGGTGTTGTTTATTTCCCGGGACATAATTTTGTCGAAAACAAGGTAATTCCTCCATCAATCTCGTATTTAACAAGTTGATCAAGAAAATGAGGAGTGACGTCAATGGAAAAGGAAAGCAAACGTGAACAACTGCTCAGTTTATTAGGGGAAATGCCGGAGCGCCATCGTGTGGAGGCGTATACGTTAAAGATTGAGGAACGTGAATCGTACTTAGTAGAAACACTCATTCTCTCTATTCATGGGGTGGAGGAAGTTCCGGCTTATTTTGTGAAGCCGAAAGATACAGTAAAAAAAAGGCCTGTTGTCTTGTTTCAGCATTCTCATGGTGGGAATTATGTGGATGGGAAAGAAGAGTTATTGAAGGGGGCTCATTATTTGCAAACGCCTTCATACGCAAAAGAATTCACTTCAAAGGGCTATAGTGTGTTGGCGATTGATCACGCGGGATTTGGTGAAAGAAGGGGAAGAACAGAAAGTGAAATTTTCAAAGAAATGCTGTTAACAGGAAAAGTGATGTGGGGCATGATGCTGTATGAGAGCATGTGTGCAATTGATTATTTGCTGTCCCGCTCTGATGTGCTTCCAGAGCGTTTAGCTGTTTTTGGGATGTCAATGGGCGGCCTTCTTTCATGGTGGACGGCAGCACTTGATGAGAGGGTCAGTGTGTGTGTGGATCTTTGCGCACAGGTTGATCATCACACATTGATTGAAACAAATCATTTAGATAGACACGGTTTTTACTATTATGTACCGAGCTTAGCTAAGCACTTTACAGCAGCTGACATCCAAGAAATGATTTTCCCAAGACCGCATTTAAGCTTAGTTGGAAAGCATGATCAGCTTACACCAGCTGAAGGTGTTGGACGAATTCAACAGACATTAAGTCAAGCCTATCAAGCTGCTTCCTTAAAGGAACGTTATCAGCTTGTAGGTTTACATGCAGGTCATTTTGAAACGGCTGCTATGCGCCACGAGGCTACACGTTTTTTGAAAAAGTGGCTGTAATCAATAGACGGCATGGACATACTACTCCGATAGAAGATGAAGGAGGAAACAGATGAAAAAAATCACCATGATTGGCGGATGTGGTGTCATCGGACGTTTATTAACTAACGAGCTCTCTTCGGAGTATGACCTGACCATCATTGATCAAACAAGATGTGTAAAAGAAGTCATTTTTGCAAATACGGCAAATGATGAGGAGTTGTTTCAAGCCATTCCAAGAGATACAGATGTGATCATTCATCTTTTAAACATAGACATGACGCATGATGTGATGAATGAAAAGGAGTTTGCAAAAATGAATGATGTGTTTTGGATAAGCACGTATAATATGTTTCGTTCAGCGGTCAGGTTAAGCATTCCAAAAGTCATTTTTGCAAGCAGTAATCATGTGACAGATCGATATGAAAAAGATGGTCACTCCTTACTAGGGCGAGAAATTACGACTGATGATGTACCAGCAACGAAAAATGTGTATGGCATTTTAAAATTTGCTTCCGAACAGCTTGGGCGTTTGTTTCACGATCAAACAGGTATGTCTGTCATCAATTTGAGAATTGGAACCGTCGTGACAGATGAGATGGAAGGATTGCACACTAAAAAAAGAACGAAACGAACGCTTCTTTCACATGAAGACCTTTTCGGCATGATCAAGGCTGCCATCGAAACGGACGTTCCATTCGGGACTTATTATGCTGTATCAGAAAACGAAGGAAAACCTTGGTCTACTGAGAAAGCGAAGCAGGAGTTAGGCTACAGGCCAGATGTCAATACGGCAGAAATTTTGAAAGAAAACGATCAGGCATAGGGCATAATCATGACATTAGCTCATGATCTTTTTCTTTTCATTGATGAGGCTAAAAGCACGAATGGCATGATCATCTCTGTGGTCTGTCATGATGATTATAGACGCTTTCTTCCCCCGTTTGTTACATTTTAATCACGATATCGTCAAAGGCTGCAGCTTATGTTCAGACGAAATGATAACGCTTACAAAGAAAGGGCGTGATGAACATAGATCGTTCTATTAAAGGCCGATTGTTCAATGTATTGAATTACTCTTTTCTACTCATGTTCGCATTAATATGTGTGCTCCCGTTCATCCATGTCATTGCCGCCTCTTTTGCGACAGTAGAAGAGGTCATCTCAAAGAAGTTTATTTTGTTTCCAACGACGTTTTCTCTAGAGGCCTATCGCTATATCTTTTCTACAGATATTGTGTATCGCAGCCTGATTGTATCCATTCTTGTGACACTCGTTGGAACAGCGGTCAGCATGTTTTTATCCTCACTCATGGCGTATGGGCTGTCTCGTCAGGAGCTAAAGGGCCGAAGAACCCTCATGTTTCTCGTTGTCTTCACGATGCTGTTTAGCGGAGGGATGATTCCGACGTTTATCGTCGTGAAAACACTTGGGCTGCTTGATACTTACTGGTCACTCATTCTGCCAGTGGCCATCAATGCATTCAATTTGATCATTTTGAAAAACTTCTTTCAAAACATACCGGCTAGCCTTGAAGAATCAGCGAAGATGGACGGCTGTAACGATTTAGGGATCTTCTTTAAAATCGTACTGCCACTTTCTTTGCCAGCTATTGCGACGATTTCACTTTTTTATGCCGTGACGTATTGGAATACGTACATGACAGCCATTTTATATTTAAACGATTCGGTGAAATGGCCAATTCAGGTCCTGTTAAGACAAATCGTCATTGTATCAAGCGGTATGCAGGGAGATATGTCAGATATGGGCTCATCAACACCGCCGCCAGACCAAACCATTAAAATGGCGGTCATCGTCGTGGCGACCATTCCCGTTCTGCTTGTCTATCCATTTATTCAAAAGCATTTCAACAAAGGGGCATTACTAGGTTCTGTAAAGGGTTAAAAAGATGGAATAACGGAGGGATCTTATGGGGAGAAAGAAATTATGGCTGATTGCCTTTGTTTTGTTATTTGCCGCAAGTGGTATTCTGTCAGCTTGTTCAAGTAAAGGGGCAAGTTCATCAGATGAAAAGGTTGATTTAGACAAAAAGGTGAAGCTGACATGGATGGCGATTTTATATCATCAGCAGCCGCCGAAAGATTCAGTGTTAGAAGAGATTGAGAAGCTCACAAATACAGAGCTTGATATTACGTGGGTGCCTGATGCGGTGAAAGAAGACCGTTTAAATTCAGCACTTGCCGCAGGGAACCTCCCGCAAATTGTGACGATTCAAGACATTAAGAATTCATCTGCTATCAATGCGTTTAGATCAGGCATGTTCTGGGAAATCGGTCCATACTTAAAGGATTATCCAAATTTAAGTAAGATGAACGAACTGATTAATAAAAATGCCTCTATCGATGGGAAGCTTTATGGCATTTATAGAGAGAGACCACTTTCAAGACAAGGGATTGTCATTCGAAAGGATTGGCTTGAAAATTTAAATTTGGATACACCAAAAACGCTGGATGACCTTTATGAAGTAGCCAAGGCATTTACTGAAAAAGATCCGAACAAAAATGGTAAGGACGATACAATTGGTTTTACAGACCGTAACGATTTGATTTACGGTGCATTTAAAACGCTCGGTTCTTATGAAGGAATGCCAACAGATTGGAAAGAAGAAAACGGCAAATTTACGCCAGACTTTATGACAGATGAGTATATGAATACAATGAAATATATGAAAAAGTTGCGTGACAATGGCTATATAAACAAAGACTTCCCAGTCACAAGCAAAACGCAGCAGCAAGAATTGTTCTCACAAGGAAAAGCGGGTATCTATGTTGGAAATATGGTAGATGCAGTGAACTTAAGAGATGATGCAACAGATAAGAACATGGAAGTGGATATTATCAACCGAATCAAAGGCCCAGATGGCAAAGAACGTGTATGGGCATCAGGCGGCCATAATGGCATCTTCGCCTTCCCTAAAACAAGCGTCAAATCAGAAGCAGAGTTAAAGAGAATTTTGGCTTTCTTTGACCGCATTGCAGAAGAAGACGTGTATGGTCTCATGACGTACGGGATTGATGGAAAGCATTATAACAAACAAGATGGAAATACATTTGTGAGGGAAGAAAGCCAAGTGAAAAGCTGGCAGACAGATGTACAGCCGCTTGTCAGCCTCGTAGGGATTGATAAACGTTACTTGAAAAATAAAGGCGATGCAGTTCGTACAAAATATGAAGAACTAGAAGAAGACAATAAAAACATCATTGTCGCTAACCCTGCTGAAAGCCTGTATTCAGAAACAGCATCAGAGCGAGGAAATGAATTGAAGAAAATCATCGATGATGCGACCTATAAGTTCATTCTTGGTGATATCAACGAAGAACAATTTAAGAAAGATGTAGAGAAGTGGAAATCAAATGGTGGAAATAAAATCATAGAAGAATATGAAGCTTCCTTTAAAAAATCAAAATGATGAACATGAAGACCCCCGCTTAGTAAAAAGCGGGGGTGTTTTCATTAAAAGTCGAAGTTGTCTGGATCAGGACCAATTCGTTTATTTTCATTTAAGGCAGACAGGCGCTTCATATCCTCATCAGATAGGACAAAATCGAAAATATCGGCATTTTCTTTTAAACGATGGGCTTTCGTTGATTTAGGAATCGTAATGACGCCTTTTTGCACATCCCAGCGCAAAATAATTTGAGCAGGTGTTTTGCTGTATGTGCCCGCAAGCTCCGTGATCAGCGGGTGGTGCAGCAGCTCTCCCTGCATAAGTGGTGACCAGGCTTCCATTTGGATACCATGTGTTTTCAAATACGTAAACAACGTTTCCTGCGTGAGTTTTGGATGAAACTCGACTTGATTAATCGCTGGAATGATGTCCGCATCTTTCAATAATTCATCTAGATGATGCGGCTGGAAGTTACTCACACCGATGGCTCTAACTTTTCCTTCACGGTACAGCGTTTCAAGCGCGCGCCAGGCTTCCTTGTATTTCCCTTCAACTGGCCAGTGAATTAAATACAGATCAAGGTAATCAAGCTGAAGTTTTTTCAGGCTGTCTTCGTATGCTTTTAGTGTCGCTTCATATCCTAAATCGGCATTCCACACTTTGGATGTCACAAAGATGTCTTCGCGGCGAAGGCCTGTTTCTGCTAGACCAAGTTGTATGCCTCGTCCAACACCTTCTTCATTGCCGTAAATAGAAGCTGTATCAATACTGCGATATCCTAATTGAATGGCTGTTTTAACAGCTTCAATTAATTCCGTTCCCTCTTCAACCTGAAAGACCCCAAGACCAAATCCTGGCATGCGGACGCCGTTGTTTAATGTTTTTGTACTTTGTAAATCGTTCATATGAAAGTCTCCTTTAAATGGTTTGTTTGTATTCTTTTTGTTCGATTTGATGACTCACCATCGTGAGTATAGCCGCCATGAGCACCATGATGCCGCCAACCCAGCCGGTATGCACAAGCCCAAGGGTATCTGTCACGATACCGCCTAAAAATGAACCAATGGCGATACCTGCATTAAAGGCAGCGATATTCAGAGCGGAAGCAACATCGACAGCTCCAGGTGTATACCTTTCTGCAAAATCAACGACGGCAACTTGAAGGCCGGGTACATTCATGAAAGCAAACAGTCCCATCAGCATCACAGTTCCAATCCCGAGTGTCATAAATCCAGCAGTAAAGCTAAGGATAAACAAGATGAGACTTTGAATGATAAACATATAAATCAGTGCTTTCATTGGCTGTTTATTCGCTGCTTTTCCGCCAATGACATTCCCAGCGGCGATGGTCATCCCGTATAACAGCAGGATCAAGGCAACTGTTCCAGGCGCAAGACCTGTCACATGCTGCAAGAGAGGGGATAAATAGGTGAAGACGACAAAAGTTCCTCCATACCCTGTAGCAGTAATGACAAATAAAAGCAAAATTCTTTTCGTCTTTAATAAGGCTGCTTGATCCTTAAACGTTGTTTTCACACCCTGTTTCAATTGAGACGGAACAAGGAAATAGTTAGAAATCAGTGCGATTAGGCCAATCATGACAATCACACCAAATGACGTCCGCCAGCCGAGCTCATGACCAAGAAACGTACCGAATGGCACACCGGTCACAGTAGCGACTGTTAAACCAGTGAACATAAAGGCAATAGCGCTTGCCCGCTTTTCTTTCACCACAAGGCTTGCGGCAATGGTCGAGCCAATCGACATAAATACGCCATGTGATAGGGCTGAAATCACTCGTCCGATTAAGAGCACAGAAAAAGTCGGGGCAATCGTGGCAAGTGTATTTCCAATGAGAAAGACGAGCATAATGAGCAAAAGCAATGTCTTTTTGTTCATAGCGGAAGTCAGGGAGGTTAGAATTGGTGCGCCAAAGGTAACACCGAGCGCATATAAAGAAACGGTCCAGCCGGCCTGACTGACACTCACGCCAAAGTCCTCTGAGATCATCGGTAGGAGACCTACAGAGATAAATTCAGTTGTACCTATAGCAAATGCACTAATCGCTAGTGCGAGAAGGGCAAAGTGATTTTGTTTGTTTTGCATAGTGATTCACATCCTTCTTTCATGACATTTTAATAGACGAAGCCGATCGGCAAGAGTTATTATCTAACATAGATAACAGAAAAAAAAGTACGTACTTTTTTGTAATATAGGTACTAAAAAGTGCCTGTACAGCATCAAAAGGAGTGAAGAGACGTTGGAAAAGAAGAAATATAATATCTCTGTGGAAGCAACGCTTGAAGTGATCGGCGGGAAATGGAAGTGTGTCATTTTATGTCATTTAACACATGGGAAAAAGCGGACGAGTGAACTGAAGCGCCTCATGCCAAATATCACGCAAAAAATGCTCACACAGCAGCTGAGAGAGCTTGAAAATGACGGTGTGATTAACCGCATTGTATATGAACAAGTGCCGCCTAAAGTGGAGTATGAATTAAGTGAATACGGACAGTCACTTGAGCGAATTTTGAATGCGTTATGTGATTGGGGGGCAGCCCATATTGAACGAGTGTATGGCGAGCCGCTTTCAGTGCTGGAAGACAGTATTCTAAATGAACAGTTTAAATAAAAAAGTCCCGCTTCTTGTGAGAGCGGGACTTTGCTTTATATGCCTTTTTTCTGATCACGGTACTTCCCAGGTGTTGTGCCTTCCAGCTTTTTAAAGGAGCGGATGAAATTTTGCGGATTTTTATATTTTAGCTTTTCCGAAATTTCTTTCACCGACATATCCGTCTCCACCAACCAGTTTTTGGCGACATGATGTCTGTAAGACGAGAGATATTCACTAAAGGAGATATCCATTTCCTTTCTGAAAATACTACTTAAATAATTTGGATTGTAGTGCAGGCGTGTAGCGATTTCGTCCAATGTCAGATCTGAGTCAAATTCTTGATGAATGATATGAATGATTTTCTCTGAGATATTTTTATATTGAGAGTCTTCACGCGCGCCGAGCTGATCAATGATGGGTCGAATGATCTCATGTTTCAGCCACGCTTCTGTATCTTCAAACGTTTTAAACTCAAAGATCGTATCATAGAGCATTTTATTATCTTCGACTTCAAACAATTCAATGCCTAGCAAATGCATCAGCTCGATGAGATTGTTTAAAAAACGAGCGAGAGCAATCTGGTACTCATGTGGTCCAGCATTTTTAGAAAAAATGGATTGCAGAAGCACATGTAAATAGTGATCTGCCTTGCCTTGATCGCCTGCTTTAATGGCATCAAATAAATCATGCTGCAGCTGTTTTGGGAAATGAGTCTTAAACGTCTTTCCTTGCTGAATGTGCTCGTATAAAAGAATGGATTTTTTCTCTGCCTTGAGCCTATATTTTAAGGCTTCTTTTCCCTCAATATAAGCATGTTTGGCCATAGAGAGCTCTTTAAATGAGCGACTGATCCCAATGCTGATCGATAAGCCCAGCTCTTCCTCAATCCGCTGCTGAATTGTTTCGGCTAATTGATTTAAATATTCAGTAAATTCCTCTTCTGACTTCGATTGATTGAGAACAATCGTCGTTTGATGCTGATTGACAACGGTCGGCTGAAGGTGCTCCTCTAGCGGAATAATCTGCTCAATCAGTCCGTTTATCGCAAATAAAAGCAAGTCTGCATCCTTTTTTTCATACGGCGTTCCTTTTAGTGTATCGATTTGGGTCACAAGCATGGACAAATGGGACCAGTCACGAGGAAAGCCTAGACTTTGAAATCGGTTGTGAATCTCTTCTTCCGTCAGTTTGCCAAGCAGCAGCCGCACCATAAAGTATTGCTGTAAGTGGGTCACTTGCTGCTCAATCCGTTCCTCTAGATCATTGTTTTGATCTTTCATTTGTTTAATGCTCGATTCGATGAGCTCAAATTCATTTTGGAAAGGCTGTTTATGCAAAAACGACTCATTACGTGCAAAGGATTCGTATAATAAGCGAATCGGTTTATAAAAGTGTCTAGAGCCAAACCATGAAAATAATAATGAAAGCGCTAACAAAATAAAGCAAATAATAAAGGTGATCCACCCGATTGATTTCGTTTGCTGCTTTAGTTCTGGAATGGAGACAAAGGATAAGTATGTCCATTCGTTATAATCTGATTTTTGAAACGTAATTTGATAGTTTAGTTCATCGATTTTCATATCAAATTGTCCGGATCGTTCTTCAAGTGACAGGACATGTTTGACGAAATCTTGATTTTTTAACGAGTCACCAATTTGTTCTTTTCGATTATGTAGCAGCACTTTTCCGTTTGTATCAATGACAAACATACTATCAGATTGAGAGAAGTCAGGCATGTTGTCAGCAATCACGCAGCTTGGAATGCTGGCGACGGCGATCCCCTTCTTTTGGACACTGTTCATCGGAAGCTGCTTGATTAAATTCACATTGTATTTGCAAAAGGATGTCTTTCCTTCTTTTGTTGAGACAAGTGGATTATTTTCTTCAAGTGCCCAGCTGGAATGACTCGGAATATTGAGGTAAGAGGTTAACGCTTTCTCTTGATCTCCGTTTGAGACATGATAAAGACCAGAATTGTTCATATACCAATCTTCCATTTTACTAACAAGTGTAATATTGGAGAGATCGGTGTCGAAGGTTTGCAGGTAATTCAGTTCTTGCTGGACTTGATTATAAAGTTGGAATTGGTCTGGATTTAAAGGTTCTGCCAGTGTTTGAAGGAGAGGCGGCGAACTGACATAGTGAGTGAGAGAATGATCTACTGTCTTTAGAATATGCTCAATATTGGATTGCGTTTGTTTGACGCTGTCCAGCTTTTCATTTGAAATATTTTCGAGTGCAGTTTTTTGCGAATGCTGATAAGAAAAAATACCGACAATAATAACAGGAATTGTACTAAGCACGAAAAAAAACGTCACCAGCTTGTAATAAAATTTATACTGCTTTCTTTTCATAAAACCCCCCATTTCAAACGAAACAATCTTTTCCCCTTAGTTTATTAATCCAAAAATCTGGTAGGTTTGTCAATAATCATTTTCTGAGATTAGGATCATTTTCTTATGTTTTATGTAACGTTTTGAGTAGCTTCCCCTGAGTAAATATGATCTGATGATATGATTGTAGACGGATTTTTCATCCTTAAGATACAGTTAACACATGCATCAGCATGAGGGGAGGCTTTATCTGTGAAAACACAGGATGTCACTGCCAAGGGTGTGCCTGCGGCAGCTTTGAAAAAAGAAAAGAGAAAGCGCTTACTTAATCAATTACTTAGTCAAAAATTTCTGTATTTAATGATTTTGCCAGGGCTCCTTTATTTTCTTGTCTTTAAATATGTCCCTATGTGGGGGCTGATCATTGCCTTTCAAGATTACCAGCCGTTTCTCGGAATTCTTGGCAGTGAGTGGGTTGGCTTCAAACACTTTATTCGCTTATTTACAGAACCAACATTTTTCATCTTATTAAAAAATACGCTCATTTTATTTGCCATGAATGTCGTGATTTTCTTTCCGATTCCAATCTTATTAGCCCTTCTTTTAAACGAGGTCAGATTGGCACTGTTTAAGAAATTTGTTCAGACAATGATTTATATTCCTCACTTCATGTCATGGGTGATTGTCGTGTCCTTATCTTTTGTTTTGTTAACGGTAGATGGCGGGTTAATCAATGAATTGATTGCTTTCTTCGGAGGAGAAAAGATTAACTTCCTTCTTAGTCAAGAATGGTTTAGACCCATGTACATTTTGCAGGTAATCTGGAGAGAAGCGGGTTGGTCAACCATTATTTATCTTGCAGCGATTACAGCAGTAGATCCGCAGCTATATGAAGCAGCAAAAATGGATGGAGCCGGCAGACTCAGACAAATGTGGCACATCACCCTTCCTGCGATTAAAAGTGTCATTGTTGTACTGCTCATTTTAAAAATCGGTGATACATTAGAGCTTGGATTTGAACATGTCTATTTATTACTCAATGCGACCAACAGGGAAGTCGCAGAGATTTTTGATACGTATGTGTATACAGCTGGTCTGAAGCAAGGACAATTCAGCTATAGTACCGCTGTTGGTTTATTTAAAGCAGCCGTTGGACTTATTTTGGTCATGATGGCAAACCGTTTAGCGAAGAAGTTTGGAGAAGAAGGGATTTATTAAAAGGGGAGATGAAGACCAATGACATTATCGATTGAAAAGGGATCACCGCTTGAGCATGCAGAGAAATTAGCACAAACAATAATGAAAGCGTATACACCGATTGAACTTCCGCCAGCTGGAAGGTGGCACTATCATCAAGGGGTTTTCCTTTGCGGAGTGATGAAGCTTTACGAAGCAACAGAAAACGAGGCGTACTTTGATTATGTGAAAAATTATGCTGACTCACTCATTGATGACCATGGGAATCTGTTATTCCGCAGAGACGAGCTTGATGCCATTCAAGCAGGGCTCATTTTATTCCCGCTGATTGAAAGAACGGGAGAGAAGCGGTATGGGAAGGCAGCAGAAAAGCTTCGTGGGCTTTATCGGACGCTGAATCGCACGTCTGAGGGCGGTTTCTGGCATAAAGACAATTATGCCTATCAAATGTGGCTAGATGGTCTTTATATGGGTGGGCCTTTTGCTTTAAAGTATGCCCAGTTGACAGGAGAATCGGAGCTGGTGGACATGGTCATCCATCAAGAGCATCTCATGAGAAAGCATACCAAAGATGAAAAAACGGGCCTTTACTATCATGCATGGGATGAACGGAAAGTGATGCCATGGGCTGATCAACAGACGGGTTGTTCCCCAGAATTTTGGGCAAGATCCTTTGGCTGGTATGTCCTTGCGTTAGCCGATATGATCGAAGATTTACCAGAAGGACATGAAGGACGAAAAGTGTGGAAGGACACACTGACAAATATGCTGGAAAGTGTGGCAAAATATCAGGACGACGAGACGGGTCTATGGCATCAAATCATTGATAAAGGAAGTCATAGCGACAATTGGCTTGAAAGCTCAGGGTCATGTCTATTCATATATGCAATGGCAAAAGCCATGAATGAAGGATATGTCAGTCTTCGATATGTTGATCACGTGGTCAAAGCGTATCAAGGATTGATTCAGTATAAAACGGAGGAAAAAGACAACGGCGATTTTACGGTGAACGATATTTGTATTGGAACATCTGCGGGATTTTATGACTATTACGTTGGCAGAGAGCGGAGCACGAATGATTTGCATGGAGCAGGCGCTTTTATTATGGCGTTAACTGAACTAGAAAAGCTGTCTGTGTTTCAAAAGGTATGAGGCGGCATCAAAGGGCTGCGGCATGGCTCCTCAGCTTCATCGCTGCCTTTTATTTGTCCGCCTGTCAGGGGAAAACAGAGGGGATTGATGTGCTTATTTTTTCTGACATGTCAAAAGCAATGAAAGACCAATTAGTGGAGAAAGCTTTTCAACCAAATCAGGAGACATACGACGTTCACATCTTCCCTGCAATTCCTGAAAAACTTCTTGTTGAAATAACTGCAAAAGAGGGGGACGTGATGTTTGTCCCGGAAGAAATGTTTAGAACATATGATGATTCTGAAAGCTTTCAGCTGCTTGAAGAGATGCGGATAGATGGCGAAGGGGCAGGACCATATACGGTGGAAGATGCAAAGACGGGAAATACAGTCGATTATGCGGTCCAAATCAAGAAAGGAACAAAGCAGCTAAATGGCTATACCTTTCGATTACACCGAGATATGGTCGCCTTCATTCCTGTGTATGCGGAGAAATCTAAAGAGGCACTGTCTCTCATGAAGCAGCTTCGTGAAAACCAATAGAAAAAGGGGTGGGGGAATGTGAAAAGGGTCGCTGTTTGCGGGCTCAGTCACCGTGCCTTCAATATGTTTATCAAACCGCTCACCGAGGATTTCAACGAGCATTACAGGATTACAGGGCTCTTAGATGTAGATGAGAAGCGGTATACACTTTGTCAGGAGCGTTTTCCATCACTAAGGGGCGTCTCATTTTTTCATGAGGATGCATTTGGTCAGATGGTGAAGGAAGCAAGACCAGATATCGTCATTGTGGCGGGGCGAGATGATACACATGTCACATATATCCTGCAGGCACTGGATCATGATCTGGATGTCATAACGGAAAAGCCGATGGTCACAACAGCAAAAGACGCCAAACAGGTGATGGAAAAAGAGGCAGAAAGCAAAGGGAAGGTCACCGTCACCTTTAATTATCGCTACAATCCATTCCATCGAAAGATAAAAGAGCTCATTTTAGATGGAAAGATTGGAAGGGTCACGTCTGTTGAGTTAAGCTGGCTCATTGATACGTATCACGGAGCCAGTTATTTTAAAAGGTGGAACCGCTCGCGTCAATATTCAGGCGGTCTGTCTATTCATAAATCGACCCATCACTTTGACTTGGTCAACTGGTGGATTGATCAAAAGCCGAAGCAAGTATTTGCCTATGGCGCACTGAATTATTATGGGGATGAAAGTCCTTGGAATCCTTTGCAGGGTGAAGAGAATCGATATTGTGGAACCTGTCATGTAAGAGATACCTGTCATTATGAAGCAAGGTGGAATCGGCGGGTAGAGCGCACAAAGGTGGAGGATGACCATATTGAATCGGGTGAGCAGCAGTCAAAGCAATACTCAAATTATCGCCCGGATGCTTGTATTTTTGATCGGGAAATTGATATTGAGGATACATATGTGGCGTCAGTGGCTTATGATCAGGGGGCTTTGTTAAGTTATTCGATTCAATTTTCAGCGCCATATGAAGGCTACCGGCTTGCGATTAACGGGACGAAGGGACGGATTGAAACAAATGAGTTTCATGTGCCATCGAGAATCCCTTTTCAATTCCCTGAACAGACAATTGCATACTACCCGATGTTTGGTGGAAAAGAAACGATTGAAGTTGTGAAACAATCAGGTGGTCATGGAGGCGGAGATCCGCTATTATTAGCAGATTTATTTTTAGGAAAAGATCCGCTCATTCCTTATGACATTTCGGCAGGAGCAGAGGCGGGGGCTTATTCCATTGCACTTGGCGAAGGCATGTGGCGCTCAGTTGCAGAAAAACGCCCGATTGAAATAGAAGAATTGTTTCAAAAAGAGACGGTGTAACGAGAAAGAGAGGAGGGAAGAGAGATGGATCATGATGGATCAATGAGTAGAATGCTGCGCATGTGTGAGTGGGTGATGAGACTCGCCTATACGAATTTGTTATGGCTTTTGTTCACTTTACTTGGGCTTGGAATCCTTGGCTTCATGCCTGCAACAACAGCGTTATTTTCTGTGATGAGAAAGTGGATACAAGGGCACGAGCAAGTCAGCGTCTTTCAAACCTTTTGGAAAGTATACCGCGAAGAATTTGTACGCTCTAATGTCATTGGAGTGGTGCTGGTCATCATCGGGACAATTATTTATGTAGACCTTGCTTATATTTATCCAACGAGTTGGTTTTTACACGTGCTTCGCTTTGCGATCTATATCTTTGGTTTTCTGTTTATTGTCAGCTTGTTTTATATCTTTCCGCTGCTGGCTCATTATGATTGGAAAAAGCGTCTTTATTTGAAATTTTCCCTTCTGCTTGGCATCTCGTATTTGCAATATACGCTCTCTATGCTCGTTTTCTCGGCTGTTCTCTTTATCCTATTTGCTTATTTGCCAGGGATCGTGCCGTTTTTTAGCATCAGCATTCTCGCATATGGCCACATGTGGCTAGCCTATCAAGTGTTTAAAAAGATAGAGTTTGAAAGTGAGCAGCCGGCAGTTGATGTGAAGAAACGATTCCCGTCTTTCCTTCAATCCAAGCGGGTGAATACGCAGTGATGTGTATGATTTGCTATAATGGTGTCACCGTGAATAAAAGGAGAGATGAGAGTCGTGTCAGTAAAAGAAATTTCAATAGAAGAATTAAAGCAAAAGCTAGAGCAAGAAGAAGCCATTCAACTCGTCGATGTGCGTGAGGATGAAGAGGTAGCAGAAGGCATGATTCCAGAGGCAGTCCATATTCGAATGGGCGATATTCCTGAGAAGCTAGATGCGTTTGATAAGACGCAAGAGTATTATATTATTTGCCGTTCTGGTAAACGCAGTGAGAATGTCTGCTATTTCTTAGAAGACCAAGGCTATCAAGCAACCAATGTCGTTGGGGGCATGCTTGCATGGACAGGAGAAACAAAACCAAAGCTGTAAAAAGAAGTCCTTTCATCGACAAGATGGAAGGCTTTTTTTTTGTTCATATGTCCGTCTCTATTTGCATAAAAATAGAGTAGCAAGAGAAGGGAGAGTGGCATATGTGCTGAAGGTAGCTGTATTTGATGAAGAACACGAGAAAGATTTGCAAAGCGAAATCAATCTTTTTTTAAAAGGAATGGACGACGACCAAATTATTGACATCAAATACAATGTGGCGGTGATCTGTGAGCAAGGAGGAGAGCAGCTCTACTGTTTTTCAGCGCTCATTTTATATAAAAAATAAAAGGACCTGCTGAAGGGTCCTTTCAGCGTGTAGACAAACCCTCGCATTCGTTGTCAGTCCTGCGTGCTGGTGCTCACGAATGTCAAATTCGCTCCGCGCCAGTACTCGTCCTTCCTAGTCTGCAAAGGTTTTCTATCACGCTGAAAAGAAGAAAAAGGGCTAAAATAAAGGTCCTTTTGACATGATCAACTAGCATCAATATGTAAACGATGCTTTTTGCAGTGAACGCATTGAAAGAGGTAGCCTTGTAAGTCTCCTCCGTTCACGAGCCATTGTTTCAGGTTCTCTTTTGTGAAATGTCCACCACTGCAAATCTCTTCAATATCCTCTGAGAGTTCTTCCTCTAAATGCTCAATTTCTTTCCATCCAACATACTGCACAATCGCGCAAAAATCCCCGCAATGGCTTAACCAATATTCCTGCTGCCATCCGCGGTAACCCGGCGTTCTGTAGATCAGTTCATCTATATATTCTTCATGATCGACGTCATCACAACTCACATCGTCTTGAAACATTCCATTATATGTTTGAGCAGCTGATCCATCTTTAATGCACCAAGGACAAATGCCAGAAACGTCTTCAACAGAATAAAAAGGACCATGATATACATAATCTCGTTCTTTCTCACAAACGGGGCATATCGTCTGCTCTTTTTTAATCACATGTAATGAAACTGGGTCTGGGTTGTACTTGAACGTAGGTAACGTCATATAAACCTCCATTATGTAGAAAAGTGATGATTCAACACTATTTTATCGGAATACGCGATGTCATGACAATCTTCAATTATTTCAACGAGAAAAAAAGCCGTTCGGATGAGGAACGACTTTTCTCTTGTGATGATTATGCTTTTTTTACTCTTGGACTTCTTGGTTTATTGTACTTATTTGCTTGTTTAATCGCTCTTCGTTCTTCATTTAATGATTTGTACAGAGATACAATCATTAAAATGATGACAACAGAGAACGGTAAAGCAGCAAGTTTGGCTGTGTTTTGCAAGGCTTCAAGACCGCCTGAAAATAAGAGCACTGCCGCAACTGCTGACTGGATAATACCCCAGCTGATCTTTACACTATTGGATGGATTTAATGATCCATAGGTTGTCTGCATTCCGAGAACGAATGTAGCTGAGTCTGCTGATGTGATAAAGAATACCGCAATTAAAATAAGAGCTAGAATCGATGTGATCATTGCCAGCGGATATTCATTTAGTACACCAAAAAGCATGGTTTCCGTAGAAAGGCCTGCAACATCGACAATATTCTTTTGCTGTAAGTCCATCGCAGAAACACCGAAAATAGAGAACCAAAGAAATACAAGGATAGATGGAGCAACTAACACACCAACTAAAAACTCTCGAATGGTTCGTCCACGTGATACACGTGCAATAAAGATCCCGACAAATGGTGCCCAAGAGATCCACCATGCCCAATAAAAGATCGTCCATCCGTTAATCCATTCTCTCTTTTCAGGGTCATTTGGAGATAAGCGAAAGCTCATTTGAACGATGTTGGATAAGTATTGTCCAATAGAGTCAGTAAATGAATTTAAAATATAAACTGTTGGACCTACCAAAAGTAAGAAAAACATCAGAACAGCTGCTAATACCATGTTGATATTACTTAAATATTTAATCCCTTTACCAATACCGCTAAGAGCAGATGCAAGGAAGAGCACCGTCACAATGATGATAATAATCAATTGTGTGCTAAAGGCATTTGGAATGTTAAATAGATAATCCAATCCGCCATTGATTTGTGCTGCGCCTAATCCTAAGCTCGTTGCAACACCAACAACTGTCGCAAACACAGCAATACAATCAATGGTTTTTCCGATCCATCCGTGCGTTTTATCTCCTAAAACTGGCTGCAGTGTTGCACTGATTAAGCCAGGCGCATCTTTTCTAAATTTAAAGTATGCAATGCAAAGCGCAACAATGGCATAGATCGCCCATGCATGAAGTCCCCAGTGGAAAAAAGTATAGCGAAGGGAATCACGGAAGGCTTGTGCAGTTTCAGTGTCACCCGTTGGTGATTGAATCGCATAATGACTGATCGGTTCAGCTGCTCCGTAAAAAACAAGCCCAATACCCATTCCAGCACTAAATAGCATGGCAAACCAAGAAAAAAGACCAAATTCAGGCTCTTCACCTGGCTTTCCTAACGTAATTTTTCCGATAGGGCTAAAGATAAAGAATAGACAAAAGCCGACTAGAAGCGATACGACTAATAAATAATACCAGCCAAAGTCATTTGTAATGTATGTTTGAATTTGATCTGTCACATTTTGCAGTGATTCTGGAGAAAAGGCTCCCCATAGAACGGCAATAAATGTGATAGCAATCACAATCCAAAATACACTTGATACGTTTTTCACACCATCTCACTCTCCTGTTGTTCTACACGTTTAAGCAGAGGATTTTGTTTAATATCCCCTGTCTCAACTATTTTCAAACAAAAAGAGGCGAGTTTCTCACTCGACCTCTATTTTACCGTAACATGTTTTGCTTCCATTTATCAACCATCGATATGTGAAGATGACTTTTCTTCAATTCGTTTGCGCAGACGGTAGACATATTCTTTTAAACAAACTGCGAAAATCGTAAACGCTAAAATAATGGCGATTTTTAACGGGGTAATGGACAGCTTCATAAAGAAAGCGGCTGTCAAACTAATGACAACTGCAAGGACAATCGGAAGTGCGCGTCTAATCATTGAAATCTCTCCTTTACTTCTAGTGCGGCATTCATGCCAGCTAACCTGCCTGTCACAAGTGCTGACGTAATATTGTAACCACCTGTGTAACCGTGAATATCTAAAATTTCTCCGCAGAAATAAAGACCGGCCATTTTTTTGGATGCCATTTTCTTCGGTTCAATTTCTTTGACAGAAACGCCGCCACCTGTAACAAAGGCTTTATCTAAAGAAAGCGTCCCATTTGCATGGACGATGAAATGTTTACAATCATGAGCAAAAGCGCGCAGTTTATCTTTAGCCAGACCAGAAAATGTCTCCTGCGGATCAATGCCATTTCGTTCTAAAAGGAACAATAAATAGCGCTCTTGCATCCAAGATTTCAGGACATTTTTAATGGCTTTTTTTGGTTCATCTTTTAGATCGCGATGAAGCTTTTGGAATAGCTCCTCGTCATTGAGCTTTGGGTATAAGTCAATTTGAAGGCGGACGGCCGGCTGCTTTTTCAGTTCCTTCACAACAAATCCGCTGCATCTCAGAACGGCAGGACCTGATAAGCCAAAGTGTGTAAAGATCATATCCATGACATGAGTGACGACGGGTTTTCCTTTTTTATTTAAAACACTCACGGCCACACTTCTTAATGAAAGACCTTGAAGCACTTTGTCCTTAATAAAACGCTCGTCTGACGTGACGGGTACTTCGGTTGGGAAGAGCTCTGTAATGGTATGACCAGCGGCTTCTGCCCATGCATAGCCATCGCCAGTAGAGCCTGTATGCGGCACACTTTTCCCGCCAACAGCAATGACAACGGCATGACTTGAAATTTTTTCATCATTATTTGTAACAATTCCAGCTGCTTGTCCGTCTTGATACAGAACGGTTTTAATCTTTTCATTCGTTCGAATGGTCACATTGAGCACACGGAGCCTATCTAATAGGGCATCCACAACAGATTGTGCTTTGTTTGAGACAGGGAACATACGTCCATGGTCTTCTTCTTTTAGTTCAATACCTAGATTTTCAAAGAACGAAATAATATCCTCGTTATTGAACTCAGAAAATGCACTATATAGAAAACGGCCGTTTCCGGGAATATGCTTGATGATTTCTTCTACTGGAAGGCGATTGGTCACATTGCAGCGTCCACCGCCAGAAATGGCGAGCTTTCTGCCAAGTTTGTTTCCTTTGTCAATTAACAGAACCGATGCACCGTGTTCTGCCGATGCAATCGCGGCCATCAGTCCAGAAGGTCCACCGCCAATGACAATGACATCATAATGTTTCATGTTACATTCCTCTTTCTACTTTCAGTCATTTCTCTATTATAACGAAGATTGGGGAAGGCTGAAATATGAATTGATTGGTTTTGTGACTTCTGTATTGGATTTGTTACCTGTGCGATGAAATGATGTGTTAAAATAGTTAAGTTGAATATTCATTAGAAAAATGGTGGTTAAGCGCATGTCTAATAAACTGCTTCGTGGTACGTTGGTTTTAACGATAGGGACTTATCTCTCTCGTATTCTTGGTATGATTTACTTAATTCCATTTAGCGCAATGGTCGGAGCGACTGGTGGTGCGCTATTCCAATATGGATACAATCAGTATACGATCTTTTTAAGTATTGCTACGCTCGGTTTTCCAACAGCGGTATCGAAATTCGTCTCTAAATATAATGCAATTGGCGATTATGAGACAACAAGAAAAATGTTCAGGGCGGGTATGTCGGTCATGCTTGTCACCGGTATTATCGCCTTTTCTATTTTATATTTGACCGCACCGATCTTTGCCAAGATTCAGCTTGGAGGATCGAATGAAACGGGCGGTTTGACGGTCGATCAAGTGGTTTATGTGATTCGGATGGTCAGTTTGGGTCTATTGGTTGTACCCATTATGAGTCTTGTGCGAGGGTTTTTCCAAGGACACTCGATGATGGGCCCGACAGCTGTTTCCCAAGTCATCGAACAACTTGTCAGAATCATCTTCCTATTAACAGCGACGTTTATCATTTTAAAAGTGCTTGACGGCGGTCTTGTTATTGCGGTTGGTTATGCCACATTTGCCGCACTCATTGGTGCGTTTGGCGGTCTATTTACGCTTTATTTATATTGGCTGAAGCGGAAAGATCGGCTTTTGGCAATGCAGCCGAATACAGGGGACTATTCTGGATTATCTTATAAGCAAATGTTTACAGAGCTGTTCAGTTATGCAGCACCCTATGTGTTTGTTGGGCTTGCCATTCCGATTTATTCTTATATTGATACAAATACAATTAACAGAGCGATGATTGCATCAGGACATCAGGATATTAGTACAGCGGTTCTGTCTATTGTGACGTTATATTTACCGAAGCTTGTCATGATTCCTGTGTCACTTGCAACTGCATTTGGTTTAACATTGATTCCTACCATAACGGAATCCTTTACAGCGCGAAATTACAAGCTGCTGAATCGACAAATTGATCAAACGATGCAGGTCATTTTATTCTTCGTTCTGCCTGCTTCATTTGGTATTTCGGCATTGGCTGGACCAGTTTATTGGTTTTTCTATCCGTCTGTGCATCCTGAGATTGGGACTTCTATTTTGTTTTGGTATGCACCTGTTGCGTTACTGTTTTCTTTATTCACCATTAACGCAGCGATTTTACAAGGGATTAACAAACAAAAATTTGCGATCGTCAGTCTTTTGTTAGGGATTATCATTAAAACGGTTCTCAATATCCCGCTGATTAGCTGGTTGCAAGGAAACGGTTCTGTGCTTGCAACGGCATTAGGCTACAGTGCCTCGATTTTGTATATGTTCATCATGATCAAGCGCCATGCAGGCTATTCGTTCCGCAGGATTTTCAAACGGTTTATTTTAATTGGTATTTTAACAGCAATCATGGCTGTAGTGGCTTATGTGACATGTCAGCTTGTAAGTCAAGTCATTTCATATGAAGGCGGAATCATACAAGCTGGTATTGTTATTTTGATTTCAATGATTACTGGCGGCGGTGTGTATATGTTCTTATCTTATAAAGTTGGATTGTTAGAGCGTGTACTTGGCAGCCGGATGCCGTCATTTTTAAGAAAAAAGAGTTAGAAGGGGTGGAGAAGCATGAGGCTTGATAAATTGCTGGCCAATACCGGCTTTGGTTCAAGGAAAGATGTAAAGAAGCTGGTCAAGGCCCGGGCTGTCACAGTGAATGGAGAAGTGGCGAAGCAGGTGAAAGATCATGTCGATCCAACAAATGATGAAGTGCTCGTGCATGGAGAGCGTGTAGAGTATAAAGAATTCATTTATCTCATGATGAACAAGCCAGACGGTGTCATTTCAGCAACGGAGGATCTGCGAGATGAGACGGTTGTTGATTTACTAGAGCCAGAGGATATTGCAAGGGAGCCATTCCCTGTGGGGAGACTGGATAAGGATACAGTCGGTCTCCTCCTCCTTACAAATGACGGCCAGCTTGCTCATCAATTGTTATCTCCGAAAAAGCATGTCCCGAAAACGTATGAAGTTCATCTAAAATACCCGCTTGGAGATCAAGACATCACTCGTCTTGAAGAGGGAGTTGTGATTTTAGACGACTACCGAACGAAGCCGGCGAAGGTTGAAGTAGATGCCAACCAAGAGGCAGATACACGAATCCGTTTAACGATTACTGAAGGGAAGTACCATCAAGTGAAGCTGATGGCACAAGCAGTCGGCAATGAAGTGATCTTTTTAAAACGGCTCTCGATGGGGGCTGTTTCATTAGACGAAGATCTGGCGCCAGGAGAATACCGTGAATTGACGGAGGAAGAGTTAGACAGCTTAATCAATCGTGATTAATATAGAGAAAAAGAAAAGAAGACAAAGGGCTAAAATGAACTTGATTTTAGCCCTTTGTCAACAAAATGAAAAGAACCGGCGATATCGCCGGTTCTTTTTGTTATATGGAAGTTCATTATTCGCTTATGATGATATTTTTACTTTTTTTCTCGTTGTTTCCCATTTGCCTCTGCTTGGACTATGAACAAGATCGTTATAGGCAAGCACGTTTAAGTCTCTTTGGATGGTTCTAGGTGTGATCCCGAATTCATCAACCAGCTCTTGTGTCGTCACAAGACCTTTCTCTTGAATGAACATATAAACTGATTTTATTCGAGTCATCATACGGTTTGTTGAAGGTTTCAAAAAACCACTCCCTATCAATAAGATCGGATGGACTTGACTAACCACAACTTACTACACTAAAACTGCGACATAAGGACATGCAACAATGGTAAATGTTCGTGTTTCTTAATGTTTTATTCTATTATACACGTTATTATGCATCTAGTTCCACCAAAAAGTCAACTTTACGTGTTTTTAAACTTGTCTTCATGAATGAAATTATGGTATATATCATGATTTGAATCCGGTTACAACCCAATAAACACAAGGTGTATAAAGAAAATTGCCACTTAAGAAAGAGTAAAAAATAAACACAGAAAATTTACAAAATAAAAAATCATTCATACAAAAAAGACACATTCAAATGAGAAATGTGTCTTTTTATTTTGGTTATCCTTCTAAGAAAAAGAGCTGCATGAAAAATAAGACGGCAAAAATGAGCACAAGAATATGCACTTCTTTCCATTTTCCTTTTGCCAGCTTCACAAGTGGATATGAAATAAATCCTAGTGAAATTCCTGTAGAGATGCTAGATGTCAGCGGCATGGAAAGAATCACAAGAAAAGCAGGAAATGCTTCGTCAAGCTCATTCCAGCGAATACGTGACACTGAATTCATCATCAAACAGCCGACAATGATTAAGACAGGTGAAGTGATGGACGGCAAAGACGAAATGGCTTGAACGAGCGGACCAAAAAACAAAGCCACAATAAACAATGCAGCAACGGTTAAAGAGGTCAGTCCAGTTCTTCCGCCAGCAGCCACTCCTGATGAAGATTCAATGTAAGCTGTGGTTGGGCTTGTTCCAAACATTGAGCCAATTGTCGTTGCAGCAGAGTCAGCAAGTAAGGCTCTGCGTACTTTTGGGAGCTGACCATTTTTCATTAAACCTGCTTGTTCCGCAACCCCGATCATTGTTCCTGTTGTATCAAAAATCGTCACAAGTAAAAAGGAGAAGACAACAGCATACAAGTGATGGGAAAATACATCGCCAAACGCAGCGAATGGATTTGTAATCAGCATTCCTTCAGGCAGTGCTGGGGTATCCACTAGCACTTTAGGAAAATGAAGCTGACCTGTTGCAAGTGCAATTAACGTGGTTGCTAACATGCCGATAAACAGCGCTCCATTCACTTGAAGAACCATTAATATGACAGAAATCATTAAACCAACGAGTGTCAAAATGACAACAGGTGAGCTTAAATTGCCAAGCTTCACAAGATTTTGTGGATCAGCAGTGATGATTCCAGACTGTCTTAGCCCAATGAATGCAATAAATAATCCGATACCTGCTGTAATCCCGTACTTTAAATTATCTGGAATCGCCTCAATGAGTTGTTTTCTAAGGGATGTTAACGATAAAATAATAAAGAGTATTCCAGCAACAAATACCGCACTAAATGCTGTTTGATAGCTGAGACCCCCACCACCGACAACAGTGACGGTGAAATAGACATTCAGCCCCATACCTGGTGCAATGGCAATCGGATAGTTTGCAAAGAGTGCCATCCAGAGTGTACCGACAACAGCAGCGATAATGGTTGCAGTAAAGACTTGGTCAAAAGGAATGCCTGCATCTGAAAGGATTCCTGGATTGACGGCTACAATATATACCATCGTAAAGAATGTCGTCATACCAGCGAGTAATTCTTTCTTTATATTGGTTTGGTTCTCTTTTAACTGAAACATAAAATCCTCCATTTACGAACATTATTACAAAACACTTAATATAATATTCGTTTTAAGGGTGGATTGCAACCTTTTTTCAAGGAGGAATGGAAAAATGAATTGGGAAGCAGAAGTCATACGAAAAAAAGACAATTTGATTCAGGATACACAATCTTTTTTACAAATTGAAAGTGTCTTGGATGAAGAAGGCGGCACAGCAGGAAAACCGTTCGGTGAAAAAGTGGATGAGGCTCTTCAGTATATGCTTAAAAAAGGGCAGGACGAGGGCTTCAAAGTGAAAAATGTTGATGGTTATGCTGGTCATATTGAATATGGAGAAGGCGAAGATATCGTCGGTGTGCTATGCCATGTGGATGTCGTGCCTGCGGGAGACGACTGGACAACCCCGCCATTTTCAGCGGACATAAGAGAAAATAAAATCTTTGCAAGAGGAGCCATTGATGATAAAGGGCCGACCATGGCCGCGTTTTACGCATTGAAAATGTTAAAAGATGCCGGTCTGCCGCTGTCGAAAAAGATTCGAATCATCATTGGCACAGATGAAGAAAGCGATTGGAGATGCGTCGATCACTATTTCAAGCATGAGGCGATGCCGCAAATCGGGTTTGCGCCAGATGCTGATTTTCCAATTATTCATGCTGAAAAAGGGATCATAGATGCCATCGTATCCTTTACATACGAACAATCAGAAGAAAACAAGCGTTACATCCTCAAGCAATTCACATCAGGCATGCGTCTCAATATGGTCCCAGATGAGGCTCGCGCGATTGTGGCAGCAGCAAATGATCACGATGCCGAATCCTTAAAAACGGCTTTTGCAGCCTATCTTGCAGAAAATCAGCTAACCGGTAAGACAAACCATACAGCAGATGGACTGACATTCACATTAAAAGGTGTATCAGTTCATGCAATGGAGCCGGCGAATGGCACAAATGCGGGCATTCATATGGCGAATTTCTTATGTGCGCATGAATTAGATGAAAGAGGGCTCGCTTTTACATCACAAATAAATGCTTTATTTGATCAAGACACAAGAGGACAAAAACTCGGCATCGCTTGTAAGGATGATATTAGTGGTGACTTGACCTTGAATGTTGGCACAATCCGCTATTCGCAAAACGAAGAAGCGAAGCTTGGGCTGAATGTCCGCTATCCTGTAACAGCGGACGGTGAGGAAGTCAAAAAAGGGATTGAACGAATAAAAGGGGCAGCGATTGAGAAATTTGATGACAGTCCTCCTCATCACGTCTCAAAAGACCATCCACTTGTGAAAACATTACAGCGTGTCTACGAAGAACAAACAGGAGATCCTGCCCATCTTATTGCGATTGGGGGAGGAACGTATGCAAGGTCATTAGAAGCAGGCGTTGCCTTTGGCCCTCTATTCCCAGGAAGACCTGATTGTGCACATCAAAAGGATGAATATATCGAAATCGATGATTTACTACGAGCAACTGCGCTATATGCACAAGCCATGTATGAATTGGCGAAATAAAAAAGGATAGAGAAGAGGGGATTCACCGTGAAAAAAATGTTCTTATGCTCTTCATTCAAAGATAGCTATTCTCTCTTGTCTGACTTTGCAGGCGGCACCTTAAAAGGAAAAAGTGTGACATTCATTCCGTCAGCCAGTGAAGTGGAAGAAGTCACGCACTATGTCGATGCAGCAAAAGAAGCCTTTCATCAATTAGAAATGCGTGTAGAGACTGTTCAGCTGACCGGGCAAGCGGTTCAGGAGATCACACAGATCATTGGGAAGAATGATGTCATGTATGTATCTGGCGGCAATACCTTTTATTTGCTGCAAGAATTAAGAAAGCACGGGCTCGATCGTGTATTGAAAGAAGAGATCGGCAAAGGCAAGCTGTATATCGGAGAATCCGCGGGGAGTATTATCATGGCGCCAAGCATTGAATACATCTCACTGATGGATGATCAGGAGAAAGCGCTAGAGTTATCTTCCTTTGAAGGATTCAATGAGATCAGCAGCTATCCGGTACCGCATATAAACAATCCTTATTTAGGTGAAGCCGCGCAGCATATCATAGAGAAAGATCAAAATACGCTCTCTTTATGCCCGCTCACTGATGAACAAGTTTTACTTGTGACAGGCGAACAGACTGAGGTCAAGACGGTCTGAGTTGTTCCTTTCAGCGTGTAGACAAACCCTCGCATTCTTTGTCAGTCCTGCGCTCTGGTGCTCACGAATGTCAAATTCGCTCCGCGCCAGTACTCGTCCTTCCTAGGGCTGCAAAGGTTTTCTATCACGCTGAAAAGAAGACAAAGGGCTAAAATAAAGTTCATTTTAGCCCTTTGTCAACAATCTGAAAGGAACAGGAGCATATGCCCTGTTCCTTTTTTAATCTTGAAACACATCACTTGATAAATAGCGTTCACCCGTGTCTGCTGTCATACAAATGACAATGTGATCCTTTGGCATTTGCTTGGCTGCTTCAATGGCTGCATAGCATGCTGCGCCAGATGATGGACCGACTAAAATACCTTCAAGACGGGCGAGCTTTCGTGTGATGTCGTAAGCATCTTCATCACTCACTTGCACAATCTCATCATACACCTGTTCGTTTAAAATTTGTGGGATAAATCCTGGACTTGTGCCAACAAGCTTATGTTTGCCAGGTTTCCCGCCTGATAAAACAGGAGACCCCTTTGGCTCTGCCACATGTATCGTCAATTCCGGGAATGCTTTTTTGAGTTCCTCTCCAGTGCCTGTAATGGTTCCGCCCGTTCCAGCAGTTGCGACAAAAGCGGCAAGCGGCTGTCCAATCTGTTGCACTGCATCAATAATTTCTACAGCCGTTGTCCCTCTATGAGCATCGGGGTTCGCATCATTGTCAAATTGCATGGGAATAAAGCTGTTAGGAATTTGAGCAGCTAATTCTTCTGCCTTGCGAATACAGCCTGGCATTTTTTCCTCCCCCGGGGTTAAGACGACCTGTGCGCCGTATGCCTTTAAAATATTGATTCTTTCTTGGGTCATCGTATCAGGCATGATCAGAATGGCTTTGTAGCCTCTTGCAGCAGCGTTCATCGCTAAGCCAATTCCTGTATTCCCGCTTGTTGGTTCAATAATCGTTGCCCCTTTTGTGAGCTTTCCTTGTTTTTCTGCCTCAAGGATCATATTGTAAGCAGCCCGATCTTTTACACTTCCGCTAGGATTAAATGATTCCAGTTTTAAATAAATAGCAGCGCCATGTTCTGGCTGAAGGCGCTGTAATTTTACAAGTGGTGTATGACCTATTAATTCAGCTATATTTTGTGCAACCTTCATCATGTGACACCCTTTCTTCTCATTCCGCATTACTTTAGTTATACTATCATCAATGGGGATTCGTAAAGTTTGTTAAAAAGGACAGGTGAAAATATGGCCGAAAGCCGTCATTATTTTATCGGGATTCCAATCCCTGAACAACTCGCGTATCAAATGAAAGCGGATATAGACAAGAGGAGCGGACTTTCCTTTCAAAAATGGACAGCACCCATTGATTATCATGTCACCCTTGTGTTTTTAGGTGCGATTCCAGAGGACCGTTTAAATAAGATTTCTGAGCTACTTGCACAGCTGTCTCCTGAGGTGTCTGCTTTCCCGCTGAAGCTGAATGAAGTAGGGATATTTGGCCAAAAGGAGCGGCCGAGAGTCTTTTTTGCAAAGCCTAGTGAAAGTAAGCCTTTGATGGATCTTAGAGAAAAAGTGAAAGCAGCCGTTTTGACAGCAGGTCATCCTGTCGAAAAGAGACCCTTTCATCCACATATGACGATTGCGCGCAAATGGAATAGGGAACAGTCCTATATAGAACAAGCACCCTTACGGAAAGAACCATATTCGATGGAGGTTTCTAGTATCGCTTTATTTGAAATCCGTCTAAAAGAAACCCCGCGTTATCACGCGATCAAACAATTTACACTACATAAATGATTCTAGAGGTTGGAGTGAGCAGCAGATGGCGCAAATTATTAAAATCCAAGATTATATATCACGATATGAACAAGACCCGCATCATTACATCAATCAGTTCATTCGGTTGAAAAAACAAAGATGGGACGAGTTAAAAAAGGCTTCCAAAGAGCAGGTGCAAAAGCAGGCTGACCAAGCCATCGAGCAAGCACCTGAACAAGAGGAAGAAAAGAGAAAGAAATTCTCCTTAAAAAGAAAGCAAAAAGAAGCCGATATGAAAAAGGAACGGGACCTGAGTCTTTTTAACGAGCCAACAGATATAGAACAAGGTGTCTTTACAAACGTTCCTACCGATGAAACGAAGCTGATTCACTTTTTTAAAGATCATCTTTACGATGTTCAGTTAAAATGGGCCAGCTCGACGATCTCTCATATTTCAACTGTCTCCCATCACATTCGCTATGATGAAAAGCTGCGGATGCTTGCAAGGCAGCTGCCAGATTCTTATTTTGTGATGTACAAGCCGGTGCTGCTCATTCAAAAAGCTGAGATGGAATTGTGTCCAGTGCTCATTACACCGCTTGAAGTCATCTGTTTATCTTTCTTAGAAGCAGAGCCAGACAGCGTATATATTGGATCGAAGGAACGTTTTTGGGAAAAGCGGGCGACGGGAAAAGCTGTTCAATCCGTTTTAAACCCTTGTGCAAGCCTTCTGCGCTCTGGAACAGTTGTGTCAAAAATTTTACAGCAAAGTGGTGTAGAGCTTCCTGTGAAAAAAATCCTCATCAGCCGCACCTCGTATATTGATTTGCCCGAAGTTCCATTCGGGATGGAGGTTGTCGATAAGAAGAAAGCGGAGGATTGGTTTGACAAGCAGCGGAAAAACACGGCGCCGACAAAGCACCAGCAATTCAAAGCGACAAAGGCATTGCTTGCTTATGGTGAATCAGACAGCAAAAGAAGGCAGGAATGGCTCGATTAAAGGCATATCAAGGTCACCAAAAAATGAGACCTGAGTGGAGCTAATATATGAATGAGTGGTACTTTATCGTCAATCCAGCAGCAGGACAAGGAAAAGGACTCCGCACTTGGAGAAGCATGGAGAAAGAATTACAAAAGGTAGAGATCTCATACAGATCGTTTCTTACCCAGCATGAAGGACATGCCGAAGTTTTGGCGAGACAAATTAGCGCTATGCAAGACGACAGATTGAAACGGCTGATCGTCATTGGCGGTGACGGCACATTTCATGAAGTACTGAATGGTTTGAAAGAAATTGATCATGTGCAGCTAAGCTTTGTCCCAGCAGGTCATTGGAATGATGCTGCGAAGGGGCTGGGCATCCAGCGTCACGATGTGATCAAAGAAGTGAGAAAACAAAAAAGGATGCTGACGAAAACATTTTCTCTCGGTTCCTTTCAAGATCATGCAGAAAGTCCGCAATCTGTTCTTTTTCTCAATCATATTGGTGTTGGTTTTGATGCGCATGTCTTGAAGAGAACGGTCCATTTTAGAGGGAAAAAGTGGCTCAACCGACTCAAACTCGGATTTATCATCTATCCGCTGTCCTTTCTACATTCGTTATGGTCTTTCAAACCGTTTGACCTTGCTCTTTTTATTGAAAATGAGAGAAAAGTTTTTCGCCAAGTGTGGTTTGTGATCGTATGTAATCACCCATATTATGGAGGCGGGCTGGAAGCAGCGCCGGAAGCAAGTGCGAGGCAATCAGGATTTCAAACAATCGTTGTCACGGATTTGAATCCATTGAAAGTCCTCTTATTTTTAAGTGCAATGGTTTTTAAAAAGCACCTTGTAATGGAGGGAGTCACCCTTTTTCAGCATGAAGAAGCCTACTTGGAGGCAGATGAAAAAATCCTATTTCACGCTGATGGAGAAGTGATTGGCGCCACTCCAGTGTTTGTTAAGGCTAGTGAGCGATCGTTAAAATTACGTGGCTAAGAAGCAGCCAGTGTGCGCACGAGCAAAAGAAACATGAAAAAAGACTTCCCTTTTCATAAGGTTCTTGTCCTGTTTTTCTAGTTTTGCTTGACGAGTATAAGAAGGTAGCGATAAAATCTATAGGACGGCTATTGTTTAGCATCTCATTCTCAATAGCTGTCCTTTTTGTTTTTATGATCATATAAATAAAAAATAAACAGCCAATTGATCTCAATCGGCTGAATTTTGTCGACTAAAAAAGCATGATTTAAAATATTTTAAGAAATGATGGGTTGAAAATTGATATGAACTGGTTGGGACAAATATTAGGTAGCGAATGGCACATCTCTCCTGCTGGAGGCGCTACGGGAGATGCGTACTTCGCAACACACAATGACCAAAAGCTATTTTTAAAACGCAATACGTCACCGTTTCTTGCGGTTTTGTCAGCTGAAGGCATTGTGCCGAAGCTTGTCTGGACAAAACGGATGGAAAATGGGGATGTCATCACTGCGCAGCACTGGCTGAGCGGCAGAGAGCTGAAGCCAAAGGACATGAATGACCGTCCTGTAGCGGAGCAGCTAAGAAAAATTCATACATCAAAAGAGCTGCTCGATATGCTGAAACGATTAGAAAAGCACTCGCTTGACCCGGCATCGATCTTGATGCATCTCAAGGCATCGATCTTAAAAGAGCAGATTGACTCACATGATATCACGCGCGCCATCCAGTATTTAGAGAAACATGTGGAGGCAGTTCATTTCGAGGATAAGGTCGTATGCCATTGTGACCTCAACCATAATAATTGGCTGCTGACAGATGAAAACCAGCTCTATTTAATTGATTGGGACGGGGCAATGATTGCGGATCCAGCGATTGATCTTGGACCGCTCTTATACCATTATGTTGAAGAAGAGAACTGGGAAAGCTGGCTCTCTATGTATGGTGCTCCGCTGACCGACAACTTGCGAAAACGCATGGCATGGTATGTGCTGGCTGAAACCGTCTCGTTTGTCGTTTGGCATAAAAGAAAAGGAAATGAAAAGGCGCAAAAAGAAGTGCAAGCCGAGCTACATGCACTCTTAAAACGGTTAAACATCCATTAAGACAGTGGAATGTTCTCGACCCAGTCAGATAGATGCGATTGATGCGCTTCGATATGTGCATCAATTGAACTGACAGAGGTACCTTTTTGGCTGTAATCATAAATATCTGTTAGCAGCTGACGAACGTCAGCATCCAAATCTTCTTTTGCCAGCATTAATTGAATCACGCGTCCCACCTGTTCATATTCTGCAACAGTCCCGCAGCAATCCAGCTGGTGATCAGTTAAAATATCTTTGATTAATTGAAGCTGATGTTGGCGGTTTAATCCCATACGTATGCTCCTTTCAGGGCGTGTCATTTATGTGGTTAAACTGTGCATTCAGCTTTGATTTTATACATGAAGCAGACCAGCCCAATTAGCAGCTGGTCTTTTTCATATGTGCGGATAAGATGCTGTCTTGCGGCTCTTTATGTTTCATGGTATCTTGATAAAATGTAAAGAAAATAGAGGTGTATCAAATTGAGAATGCGACATAAACCATGGGCGGATGATTACTTAGCTGAAAATGCTCATATTGCTTTAGCTAACCCTGAACAATACAAAGGGAAATGGCATGAGCTGTTTGGAAATGATCATCCAATCCATATCGAAGTCGGTACAGGAAAAGGGAGTTTTATTGCCGGAATGGGCAAGCTTCATCCTGAGATAAACTATATCGGCATTGAATTATTTAAAAGTGTCATTGTGACGGCAGTCGATAAAATCAAAGAAACAGATGTAGAAAACGTAAAGCTTCTAAACATCAACGCAGAGACACTGACAGATGTCTTTGCGGAAAATGAGATTGATCGGGTGTATTTGAACTTCTCTGATCCGTGGCCAAAATCAAGGCATGAAAAACGTAGGTTGACGTTTAAAGCCTTTTTAAAGCGATATGAACAGATCCTCCGTCCAGGCGGTGAATTACATTTCAAAACCGATAACCGCGGACTATTTGAATATTCCTTGAAAAGTTTTTCGTCTTACGGACTCCTTTTAACATATGTGAGCCTTGATTTACATGAGGATGGTCTCGAAGGAAATGTCATGACAGAATATGAAGAGAAATTCTCTTCCATGGGACAACCGATTTATCGATCAGAAGTAAAATCCCCTGAATAACAAGCGAACAAAGCTGGCTGCAACGAACGATTGCGGTCAGCTTTTTTTGATAAAAGATTAGCACATGCGATTTTCCTTTGTATTTGCTACGATAGAAAAAGGAGGGATGACAGCAATGGAGACAATGAAAATAGGTGAAATGGAACTGTTCTGGTTAAATGGGGGAGATACACACATGGATGGCGGTGCCATGTTTGGCGTGGTGCCAAAGCCATTATGGTCAAAAAAATACCCTGTGAATGATCGAAATCAAATTGAATTACGGTGTGATCCAATGCTCATACGGTGGAACGGTCTTCATCTGTTAGTAGATTCCGGCATCGGGTCAGGGAAGCTGACAGAGAAACAAAAACGCAATTATGGCGTCACAGAGGAAACGAAAATAGAGGAATCACTTGCGGCTCTCGGTTTGCGCCCATCTGATATAGATTACGTCTTAATGACTCATTTGCATTTTGATCATGCAAGCGGGCTGACAAAACGTGAAGGCGATAAGCTTGTGTCTGTTTTTCAGCAGGCCAAAATCATCACGTCCAAAATTGAATGGGACGAAATGAGGGCGCCGAACATCCGCTCAAGAAATACATATTGGAAAGAAAACTGGGAGCCTGTTGCCGATCAAGTCATGACATTTGAAGATAGCATCGAAGTAACAGAAGGCATTCGCCTGCATCATACAGGTGGACATAGCAATGGGCATAGCATCTTAACGCTCACAAGTCAGGGAGAAACAGCTATTCATTTAGCGGATATCATGCCGACACACGCTCATAAAAACCCGCTTTGGGTGTTGGCATACGATGATTATCCAATGACCTCGATCCCGGCGAAGCAAAAATGGCAGGCATTTGCCGAAGAAAACAATGCATGGTACTTGTTTTATCATGATGCCATCTACCGTGCTGTCAAGTGGGATGAAGACGGGGCAATGACCCATGAGGTCAAAAGAGAAACCGGAAGATAAAAGATCATCTGTATGTTTTTTCACCTTTCACACAAAATAACGACAAAATGAACTTGTGAAAGGAAGAGTGCAGGTGAATCAATTTTATCGTGTACATGGTGATGTCATCGAGACACCGTTAAGAGGGATGGAAGTCATGTCTGTCCCTTATTTAAACAAAGGGGTCGCATTTACAAAGGAAGAGCGGGAAGAGCTTGGGTTAAAGGGATTTCTGCCGCCGAAGGTGTTAACACTAGAAGATCAAGCAAAGCGTGCATATGAACAGTTCAAAGCACAGCCAGACGCACTTGGGAAAAATGTTTATTTAACTGCGCTTCATGACAGAAATGAAGTGCTCTTTTATAAATTATTAAATGAGCATTTGGCAGAAATGCTGCCGATTGTTTACACACCGACCGTAGGAACAGCGATTCAGCGTTACAGCCACGAGTATAGAAAGCCAAGAGGAATTTATTTATCCATTGATGATCTAGAAGGAATGGAAGAAATTTTTGCATCTTACGGAGTGGATGAATCAATTGATCTCATTGTCGCAACAGATGCAGAAGGAATTTTAGGCATCGGTGACTGGGGTGTTGGTGGAATCGCCATTTCAGTCGGAAAACTGGCTGTTTATACAGCCGCAGCAGGTATTGATCCTAGTCGTGTGCTGGCAGTGGTACTTGATGCTGGGACCAACCAGGAAAGCCTTTTAAATGATCCGCTTTATGTGGGAAATCAGCACTCCCGCGTTCGAGGAGAGCGCTATGATCAGTTTATTGATCAATATGTTGAGCTTGCCCGTGCGACTTTTCCAAATGCACTTCTTCACTGGGAAGACTTCGGTACAAAAAATGCGCGCGCCATTTTGGAAAAATATAAGGACCGTATTTGTACATTTAATGATGATATTCAAGGAACTGGAGCCGTTTCACTTGCTGCCGTTCTGGCTTGTGCAAAAGCATCGAAGGTTCCGCTGAAAGATCACCGAATCGTGATCTTTGGAGCAGGTACAGCAGGGATTGGTATAGCCGAGCAAATTCGTGATGCCATCGTGAGAGATGGTGTCAAAGAAGAGGAATCATATGATCATTTCTGGTGTATTGATAAAACGGGATTGCTCACAGATGATTCACCCGACATTCAGCCATTCCAAAAGCCGTATGCAAGACGTTCTGATGAAGTGAAGGATTATGCACGTAATGGTCCAAAGAATTCAATTGATTTGTTAGAGGTCGTGAAGCAGGCGAAACCTACGATCTTAATTGGTACCTCAACTGTAGGTGGGGCATTTACAGAGGAAATAGTGAAAGAAATGGCGTCACATGTAGAGCGGCCAGCGATTTTACCGATGTCAAACCCGACACCTCTTTCAGAGGCAAAGCCGGAAGATCTCATTGAGTGGACAAAAGGACGTGCGCTTGTCACAACGGGAAGCCCGTTTGATCCAGTTGAATATGGCGGTGTGACATATGAAATTGGGCAGGCAAATAATGCTCTTGTGTTTCCAGGGCTTGGTCTTGGAACGATTGTGTGTAAAGCCCGTCTCATGACAGACAGCATGTTTGTTGCGAGTGCTGAAGCGATTGCGAGCATGGTCAATGTCGGAAAACCGGGTGCTGCGATGCTTCCAAGTGTTGATCAGCTCAGAACGGTTTCAGCGACAGTGGCTGTCCGTGTGGCACAAGCAGCGATTGACGAAGGAATTGCGGAAGAAACCCCTGATGACCTCATTCAGGCTGTGCAAGACGCCATGTGGCACCCTGTATACAAAAAAATCAAAGCCATCTAAAAAAAGCTTCGCAAGGACTTGTCTTTGCGAAGCTTTCTTATTAAGCAACAGAATCAATGACATCAACGATCATGCCTGTTTTTGCATCAATCATGACTTCATACTGTTCCAGCTCGCCAAAGGCGGAGCGTGTAATGCCAGATTTGTACACATCAATCGTTTCACCATTTACGGTATACGGTTCTGGTACAGTATAAATCCAAGAGCCATCAATCGGGCCGCGCTGTTTAAAAGCGGATTTCACAATTTTTAACGCTTTTTCAGACGAGATATACGTCGGGAAAAAGACTTTCTTTGCAACAATTGCAGCGGCTACGCCAATACTCGCACCAATCAGAACATGTTTTAACTTCAACGTGCTGCACCTCCGTATTGCTGTTTTTTCCATTATACAAAACTTGTCCAGCGATGTTAAGAAATCCGAATACTTGAAAGCATATTCAAAATTTCTGGAGAGATACTTGGAAAACCGAAAGAATTCTTATAGTATAAAGTGAGTGTTATTTTTATAGGAATTTATATGGTCATTACATAGAAATGAGGGTAACTGTCAAATGAACGAAGAAACAATGTCGCTTTTCCGAAATTTAACAGAACTACAAGGGACTCCAGGTAATGAGCACCATGTGCGTGCTTTTATGAAAAAGGAACTTGAGAAATATTCCGATGAACTCATACAGGATCGTCTTGGTGGAGTGTTTGGTGTCCGCAAAGGCCCAGAGAACGCGCCGAAGATTATGGTGGCTGGTCATATGGATGAAGTCGGTTTTATGGTGTCATCCATTACGAAAAACGGAATGATTCGTTTTCAAACACTTGGCGCCTGGTGGAGTCAAGTGATGCTTGCGCAGCGTGTGGATGTTCATACGGATCACGGGCCAATTCCGGGCGTTATATCGAGCACACCTCCTCACCTTCTGACACCAGAACAAAAAAGCAAATCAGTAAAACCGTCAGATATGCTGATTGATATTGGTGCAGACAGTGAAGAAGAAGCGAAAGAGCTTGGCGTTCGCCCAGGACAGCAAATCGTTCCTGCAACGGTCTTTACCCCAATGGCCAATCCAAAAAAGATTTTAGCCAAAGCTTGGGATAACCGCTATGGATGCGGACTTGCCATTGAATTATTAAAAGAATTAAAAGACGAAACCCTTTCATGTCAATTGTATTCAGGCGCCACCGTACAAGAGGAAGTAGGGCTCAGAGGGGCTGAGGTAGCTGCGAATATGATTCAGCCTGATCTGTTCTTTGCTCTAGATGCGAGTCCCGCAAATGATGTGACGGGAGACAAATCACAATTTGGCCAGCTTGGAAAAGGTGCACTTCTTCGTATTTATGATCGCACGATGATTACGCATCGAGGCATGAGAGAATTTGTTCTCGATACAGCCGAAACAAACAATATTCCATATCAATATTTCGTATCGCCAGGCGGTACGGATGCTGGACGTGTCCATATCTCAAATCAAGGTGTACCGTCTGCTGTTATTGGTGTATGTGCGCGTTACATTCATACAAGTCACTCTGTCTTGCATGTGGATGATTATGCAGCGGCAAAAGAATTAATTGTTCGTCTTGTGAAAAATTGTGATCAAAGCACGGTGGATTCGATTTATCAACAAGTGTAAACGATAAGAAAAAGGCTGCCTCTTTTAAGAGCACAGCCTTCAGCGTGTAGACAAACCCTCGCATTCTTTGTCAGTCCTGCGTGCCGGTGCTCACGAATGTCAAATTCGCTCCGCGCCGGTACTCGACCTTCCTAGGGCTGCAAAGGTTTTCTATCACGCTGAAAAGAAGAAAAAGGGCTAAAATCAAGTTCATTTTAGCCCTTTTTCTTATTCTTGTTCAAACACGTATGACAACGCCTTAATTGCTTGATTCACTGTTTCGACAGTGATATTTGCTTTGTTTGATAGTTCCTTTAGGGGATGATGTAATTCTTTAGGACGAATCAAAATAAGGGGTTTTCCTTTGGCAATGGCAGAAGAAGCATCCATTGCCGTGTTCCACTGTTTATATTTCTCACCAAAGCGGGCGATGACGACGTCTGCCTTATTTAATAATAGTTCGGTGCGGAAATTGTTCAAATCAGAAGCCGCATCGTCTTTCAAGATGGCATTTGGCTGCCCGCCTAAAATATCTTCTCCGATGTTATCTGATCGGTCATGATTCTCCATTGGGCCAACAAACGTCACTGGTAGTTTCAAAGACTGGCTTTTTTCCTTAATTTCATCGCGCCACTGGCTATGAATTTCTCCAGCTAAATAAACCGTTAATTGCATAACAATCTCCTCCTTGTGCACAAACTTAGTAAAGGTTTGCCCTGTTTCTTTTCATGTTACACAAGAAGTGCTTGATAAAGCAAAAAAAATATGATTATGATATTCATGGTAGAGACTATTTTTCATCGTAAGAAGACTACATATAATGGGAAGGACAGGCCTCTTCGTCTTTCCTATGAGAAAGCAGGAAGACGACGTTGATGACTTATTTAAAAAGAAAGGGTATTTCCCTTTCGCCAAAGGTCTATTTTATTGATGCACTCTCTTATATGGCTTTAGGTCTATTTGCTACATTAGTGGTAGGACTGATTTTAAAAACAGCAGGCGGCCTGTTATCATTTCCTCTCATCGTGGAAATGGGAACGCTCGCAATGGGGCTGATGGGACCAGCAATTGGCGTAGCGGTTGCTTATCGCTTAAACGCTTCTCCTTTAATTATTTTCGCAAGTGTTGTTTCAGGTGCCGCCGGAGCAGAGCTTGGGGGACCTGCTGGAAGCTTCGTGGCTGCTCTTATTGGTGTGGAATTAGGCAAACTCATCAGTGGTGAGACAAGAATTGATATTATTTTAACGCCGCTTGTGACCATTATCACAGGTTTTCTCACCGCTGCTTTCATCGGCCCTGGGATTCAGGCGGTGATGACAGGGCTCGGCAGGCTGATCGTATGGGGGACTGACCAAAGTCCACTCATCATGGGCATGCTGGTTGCAACCATTGTTGGACTTGCTCTTAGCTCACCGATTTCAAGTGCTGCGCTTGCGCTGATGCTTGATTTAAGCGGTCTTGCTGCTGGTGCGGCGACGATTGGCTGCTGCGCGCAGATGGTCGGCTTTGCTGCTGCAGGATTTAGGGAAAATCGTTTTGGCGGTCTTGCTGCGGTAGGCATTGGAACATCAAAACTACAGCTGCCGAACATTGTGAAAAATCCGCTCATTCTCATTCCGCCGACGATTGCAGGACTGATTCTTGCACCAATTGGTATCATTGGCTTTGGGATGGTCAATAATGCGGCAGGAGCGGGTATGGGAACTAGCGGACTTGTCGGCCAGCTCATGACACTCACAGTCATGGGATTTCATCCTTCCGTTTTCCTCGCTATTGCTCTCTTGCATATCGTTGGCCCGGCAGTGATTAGTTTGGTAGTATCAGAATGGATGAGAAAGAAAGGCTATATACAATTCGGAGATTTAAGTATACAAACTGGAGGAATCAAACATGAAAAAAATTGAATCAAACGAAGAATTACAAAAAGTGATTCAAGAAGACTTAACCGTATTACTATTTTCAGCTGACTGGTGCCCGGACTGCACATTTATTGAGCCGTTTTTGCCAGAGCTTGAAGCAAACTATCCAGAATTTGAATACTTCTATGTGGATAGAGATCAGTTCATCGACACTTGTGCAGAGTGGGAAATTTACGGAATTCCAAGCTTTTTAGTCTTTAAAAACGGACAAGAGATCAACCGTTTTGTCAGCAAAGATCGTAAGACAAAGGAAGAGATTGAAGCATTTTTAACAGATTCTCTTTCTAAATAACGAAAGGAGAGTCTTATCATGGCGAAAATGACATCAAGACAGCTTGCCAATCAATTGAAAAGCCGTCTGACGAACGACAGTTGGACCCACCAGTTTGACAGGGAAAAAGATACGCTTCGTGTGGAAGATAAACATACAGGAAAGGGCATCACGCTTGAGCTCCCGCCGATTATTGCAAAGTGGGAAGTAAAGCCTGATGAAACACTAGATGAGATCGTTTATTATGTGAAAGAGGCGCTCAGCGCAATGAAAGGTGAAGCGCAGCACATCTCAGGCAAAGAGAAGCACATTTATCCGGTCATTCGTTCAACGTCCTTTCCAGAAACATCAAGTGATGAGATTCCGCTCGTTTTTGATGAGCATACAGCAGAGACAAGAATCTACTATGCACTTGACCTTGGAAGCACCTACAGATTAATTGACGAGAAGATGCTGCAAAAGGAAAACTGGACAAAAGAACGAATCAGAGAAACCGCAAGTTTTAACGTCCGTTCACTAAAGACTGTCGTGAAAATGGATGAAGTGGCGGGCAACCGTTTTTATTTCTTCCGTGCAAATGACGGGTACGATGCAAGCAGAATATTAAATGAATCGATTTTACAAGAATACGCGCAAAAAGTAGAGGGGCAAATGGCCATTTCCGTTCCCCATCAAGATGTGTTCATCATTGCAGATGTACGCAATGAATCAGGCTATGATATTTTAGGGCAAATGTCGATGAGCTTCTTCGCCAGCGGCACGGTTCCGATTACGGCCTTGTCATTTTTATATGACGAAGGCAAGCTTGAACCGATCTTTATTCTTGCAAAAAGCAGACCAAAACAGCAGTAGAAGGGAATTTTGAAGAATGAACGTTTTTTATAATGCAGAAGGTGTCGGCGACACACTCCTTATTTCATTGAAAGATGTAACAAGAGAAGAAGTAGGTCATGAAACGTTTGGAGATGTCGTAAGAATCTTCAATCAAGACACAAAAGAAACAACAGGTTTTAATATTTTCAATGCATCTTCTTACATGAAAATTGAAGAAAACGGATCTGTACCGCTTTCTGAAACGCTTGTTCAAGATATCAATGAAATTTTAAACCGCAACGGTGTCAGTGAAACATTAACAGTTGATCTATCACCTAAGTTTGTGGTCGGTTATGTGAAGGAAAAAGAAAAACATCCGAATGCAGATAAACTGAACATTTGCCAAGTAGATGTTGGCGATGAAGCCTTACAAATCGTGTGCGGTGCACCAAACGTTGATCAAGGTCAATATGTTGTGGTTGCAAAGGTCGGTGCTGTGATGCCGAGCGGTTTGGTGATCAAAGATGCTGAACTAAGAGGTGTTCCTTCAAGCGGAATGATTTGTTCTGCAAAAGAATTAGATCTTCCGAATGCGCCTGCTGAAAAAGGAATCCTTGTTCTAGAAGGAAGCCGCCAAGCTGGCGAACCATTTGAAGCGTAACCTCCCATAAACGGGTACAAATGAGCGAAGAATGTGTTATACCAAAAGTCACTAAGTACGTACTTAGTGACTTTTTTTCATCTACAGACAGCATGAACAGCAAAGCGTAGCACTTTTCTCGCTTTTCTGCATGAAAAAGCAATGGTATACTAAAAATCGCCCAAGAAAACGTAAGGGGAGTTAAAGTGAGTGATAAATGATGAGTTGGTTAGATAAATTTTTTAGTGTATTTTTAGGAGAAGAAAAAAAAGAAGAAAAAGCTGAGAGGCCTGAAACAGGTCCGATTGCACCAAAGCAGCCAGCTGTTGAACAGCATAAAGAATATAAAAAAGTTGAAGATACGAAAGTGTATTATGAATATCCAAAAGGCAATTTCCGCTTTCCTCTCGTTCCAGATGAACCTGCACGTGAGGCAGCAAAGCAACAAGAAAGAAGGCGCACGCGGCCAAGTCAGTCAAAGGCAAAGCAGACGACCTATCAGCCAAAACAAACAGTGCAGCCTGATCTCAATAAAAAGCCTTTTAAACCAGAGCAAATTCCTTCACCCATCTATGGCTACCACCAGGATATGCGTCCAAAACATGCAGCAGCCAAAGAAGACACATCTTCTGTCAAAATGAAATCGGCAGAAGAAACGTCACAGCGTGTCACACTGTTATCAGAAGAAGCAGAGCGTGAACGGAATGTAAGACAGCAAATGAACATCCCGTCTATACGAAAAGAACAACGTATGGAAGACATGATGTCAGCCCAAACAGAAGAACAATTAGAGAAGCAACCTGTCACGACGCCGCTTACTTTGCAAGAGGAACTCGCTTATCAAGATCACGTTCAATCAACGATGGAACGTTTATATGACGAGCCTTTCAGTGAGACAGAGGATCAAGATCAAGCTTTGTCACAGACCAAAGACGACCGGGAAGCATCCTTACATATGGAGCAAGCTGAAGCATCTAACGAGCCTCTAGAGATGGAGCAAGAACAGGCAGTCACCGTTGAACAAGAAGAGCCGATGATTCCGCTTGAAGATGATGCTGAAAAAAAAGAGAGCTTTACATTTGAAACAGCTTTAAGCGCATCACCAGCACTCGACATGGAGATAGAAAGCCCGGTAGAAGAAACTGCGGTGCTGGAAGAGAATGAAGTAGAGGCTATGGAGGAAACAACAGAGGCTGCATGGATAGAAGAAAGTCAAACAGACGTGTCAGCGGCAGCATTTGAACAAGAAGAACCGGTGATCATACAAGATTCGCAAGATGATGATTCTCTGCCGGAAGAAAAATTAACAGATGATGAAGTCATGCCAGTTGAAGAAGCATCAGATGAATTTGCTGACTCTGGACAAGCAGAGATCGCCGGGGATATGGCAGAAGAGCTTGAGGAAACACCTGAAGAAACGCCTGAAATAAAACGTGAAGAACCAAAACCGTCTTCTCCACAGCCAAAGCGCTCAAGCGGTCAAACCTCCACCGTTCCTTTTAATGTCATGATGTTAAAAAGTGATCAGCGCGTGCAAGGACAGAAGAAAACGGCAGATGCACAAGGATATGTATTTCCGAGTTTAGCCCTTCTAGACGTTCCGCCAGCACAAAAAGAAGAGGACGGAACATGGGTGAAAGAACGGGCAGAACTGCTCAATGCCACACTGAAAAATTTCAATGTCAGAGCAAGTGTTGTTCATGTGACGCAAGGTCCTTCTGTTACAAGATTTGAAGTGCATCCTGAACCAGGCGTGAAAGTGAACAAAATTACAAACCTGTCAGATGATATCAAACTCAGTTTGTCTGCAAAAGATATTCGAATCGAAGCGCCGATTCCTGGGAAGAACACGATTGGAATCGAAGTGCCGAACCTTCACAGTAAAATGGTATTCTTAAGAGAAATGATCAGAAGCAGTGCCTTTAGAGACAACCCATCTCCATTAACGGCAGCGCTCGGATTGGATATTTCCGGTCAGCCCGTTGTGGTTGATTTGCAAAAAATGCCGCACGGCTTAATTGCCGGAGCAACAGGTTCAGGGAAAAGTGTCTGTATTAATACTATTCTCGTAAGCCTAATGTTTAGAGCCTCACCTGATGAAGTGAAAATGCTGTTAATCGACCCTAAAATGGTCGAACTGGCGCCATATAATCACATTCCGCATCTTGTGAGCCCAGTTATTACTGATGCCAAGACAGCAACAGCTGCTTTGAAATGGGTAGTAGATGAAATGGAAAGACGCTATGAACTGTTTGCACACTCTGGTGTGAGAGAAATCAAACGATTTAACGAACTGGTGAAAGAAAAACAAATGGGTGAAAAACTGCCATATCTCGTCGTTGTCATTGATGAACTGGCTGATTTAATGATGGTCGCACCAAATGAAGTCGAAGAAAGCATTTGCCGAATTGCTCAAAAAGCAAGAGCATGCGGGATTCACTTACTCATTGCGACGCAAAGACCTTCTGTTGATGTCATTACAGGCCTCATTAAAGCAAACATCCCAACAAGAATTGCTTTCTCTGTTTCAAGCCAAGTGGATTCAAGAACCATTATTGATATGGCAGGTGCTGAAAAGCTTCTCGGAAAAGGAGACATGCTGTTCTTAGAAAATGGCTCTGGCAAACCGACAAGGCTGCAAGGGAACTTTGTATCAGATCGAGAGATTGATGAAGTGGTAGCGCATGTGAGAAAACAGCGCAAACCTGTGTTCCTTTTTGAACAGGAAGAATTGATGCTCCAAGGCTCTGCCATTACAGACGAAGATGAATTGTTTATGGACGCATGCCGATTCGCCATCGAGCAAAATAGTGCAAGTACATCCAGTTTGCAAAGAAGATTTAGAATTGGCTACAATCGAGCAGCGAGATTGATTGATATGATGGAACGTGAAGGGATGATCTCTGGTGCAAAAGGCAGTAAGCCAAGAGAGGTCCTCATGACACTGAGTGATTTAGAACAATTGATCTAAACAAACCACTTCATTTTTTTGATAAACATGGTATGATAGCACATAGGTGCAATTTTTGAATTGGACGCTTTTCGCATGCCTGTCTGAACGCTTTTTAACGAAAATGAGCGAAAGCAGGTGTTAGAAATGGGAAAGTTGTCGGATACTAATCATAGTTAATATTGATTAGAATAGGAAGATCGGAAAAAAATCTTTATTTGGAGCTGCGATTTGTGATCAGCTAGAGACAAAAATCACAAGTTGCAAATTGAAATGAGCGTCATATACTGTAAGTCAGATAGACGTTTGTTGGAGGTACAATTATGACTGTTTATCATTTTGTTGGAATAAAAGGGACAGGTATGAGTCCACTGGCCCAAATTCTTCATGATACTGGGTATACTGTCCAAGGATCGGATATCGAAAAACATATCTTTACACAAAAAGCATTAGAAGAACGAAATATTAAAATTCTTCCATTTGACCCAGATAATATTCAGCCAGGGATGACGGTGATTGCAGGAAATGCATTCCCAGATACACACCCTGAGATTGAGCGTGCTCTTTCTGAAGGGATTCCTGTCATTCGTTATCATAAATTTCTTGGAGAATACATGGATTCATTCACAAACGTTGCAATTACTGGTGCTCATGGTAAAACATCGACAACAGGTCTGCTTGCACATGTGATGCAAGCGGCAAAACCAACTTCCTACTTAATCGGTGATGGATCTGGAATGGGGAAAGAAAACAGCGAGTATTTTGTATTTGAAGCGTGCGAATACCGCAGACATTTCCTCAGCTACCATCCAGACTATGCGATCATGACCAATATTGATTTTGATCACCCTGATTATTTCACGGATATTGATGACGTGTTTGATGCGTTTCAAAACATGGCACTTCAAGTGAAAAAAGCCATCATCGCTTGCGGTGATGATGAGCATCTGCTCAAGATCCAAGCAAAAGTACCTGTTGTGTACTACGGATTCAATGAAGAAAATGATTTCCAAGCACGAAATGTTGTGAAAAACACAGAAGGCACCACATTTGATGTATTTGTACGTAATACGTTTTATGATACCTTCTACATTCCTGCTTACGGAAACCACAATGTCCTTAACTCATTAGCGGTCATTGCATTATGCCACTATGAAGCCATTGATGTAGAGCTCATCAAAGGTGCTTTAACGACATTTGGCGGTGTGAAACGACGCTTTAATGAAAAAGTAGTCGGTGAACAAGTCTTAATTGACGACTATGCGCACCATCCGACTGAAATTGAAGTCACGATCGAAGCAGCTCGCCAGAAGTATCCAGACCGTGATATTGTAGCAGTCTTCCAGCCGCACACTTTCACTCGTACACAGCAATTTTTAAGTGAATTTGCGGACAGTCTGAAAAAAGCAGACTATGTATACCTCTGTGATATTTTCGGCTCAGCTCGTGAAAACATTGGGAAACTAAGCATTGAAGATTTGCGGGAAAAAATTCCGCAAGCCCAATTGATTGAAGAAGAAGAGACATCTGTGCTGAAAGCACATGAAAATGCGATCTTGGTCTTTATGGGAGCAGGAGATATTCAAAAGTATCTTCGTGCTTATGAGAAAGTCGCAGTATAATTACCTGTCAAAAGTGCCGATTCAATCGGCGCTTTTTTATTTTGAATAAAATGTGACAAAGGGGCTAAATGTGACAAGATGTGCCGCTTTTTTTCGTTCGCTGTGGACAGGAATTGGCGAATAAGTGTAGAATTATTATTCAATCGGTCATTCTAGGCGATGTTTGAATGATACAACGAGAGGGTATTGAATTGAATATGCCCGCAGCAAAGGAGGTATCAGATGATTATTATTCTCTATTTAAGCGTTGCACTCATCGCAATCGCTTTCCTCATTCTTGTCATCTACTTGTCCAAAACATTGAAATCCTTACAGCTGACATTAAAGAATGTCGCATCAACTTTAGAAGGTCTTGAAGGACAGATGCAAGGCATCACCACAGAGACAGCACAGTTGCTACATAAGACCAATCAGCTTGCTGAAGATATTCAAGACAAATCGGCAAAACTTAACACAGTTGTGGATGCGGTGCAGGGAATTGGTGGCTCGATCAACCAATTTAATACAAGCATAAAGCAGGCAGCTGGTGCGGTTTCTTCATCCGTTGAACGAAATCAAGAGAAAGTCACGGATGTGGTAAGCTGGAGTAACGCAGCACTTGAAATCTATAAAAAGTGGAAACAGCGTAAACAACAATAAACAACCATTTTCGCATAGGAGGAATAATCATGAGCAAAGACGGAATCAATAGCAAAGACTTTTTGATCGGAACACTTATCGGTGGCATTATCGGTGCAACAACGGCATTATTTTTAGCACCAAAGTCAGGGAAAGAGCTTCGCGATGATTTGAACACCCAAGCGAATGCCCTAAAAGAAAAAACAGATCGTCTTACAACAGATGCAAAGGAAAAAGGCACTGAATATGTGACGATTGCGAAAGACAAAACATCTGAATTGTCTCAGCTCGTAGCAGAGCAGTCAAACCAGATTTTAGACAAAGTAAAAGACATAAAAGATCGTACAGCTGGAAAAGCTAAACAAGTAAAAAGCGAAGCAGAAGATGCTGCAGCAAATATTGCAAATGAAGCTTCAGATGTAGCAGATGAAGCAAAAGTAAGAGCACAAGAAGCAAAAGCAGACATTGAAGACGGCATCAAAGATGTCAAAGAAAAAGTAGAACAATCTACGAAAGGCTAACTCACTGTTTAAGTGTGGAAGGAGCACATCATGTCTAAACAACTCATAGAAACAGAAGAACAGTTTGATCAACTAACGAATCAAGACGGAACCTTTGTCTTTTTTAAGCACAGTTTGACATGTCCAATCAGCCAAGCTGCTTTTCAAGAGTTTGAAGCGTTTGCGTCAGAACATGTGGATGTCCCTGCTTATTTCTTGCAAATTCAAAACACAAGAGAGCTTTCATCCTATGTGACTGAAAAGTCAGGGATCAAGCACGAAAGCCCGCAGGCACTCATCTTTAGCGGTGGCAAAGTAAAGTGGCATGCTTCTCACTCAAGCATTACAAAAGAAGCGCTTGAACATAACATGTAGAAAAACGTCAGCGATTGCTGACGTTTTTTTTATAAAAAAGGTTTACTTGCATCAAAAGTATGCTATAATCTTACACATAATACTTTATCGCTTAAAAGCGTTTGGGTAATAAAGAATTTTTTCGTGACAATTCCGAAATCTTTGTTTATAATAAACCCTATTATAAGAGATCAAAAATAAAAAGCGAGAGCGGGCAGAGGAAAGGATGACAAAAATGAGCAACAATGAATTGGAACAATTGAGACAGCAAGCAGATGAACTAAATCTTCAAATCTTAAAACTGATCAATGAAAGAGGAAACATTGTAAAAGAAATTGGAAAGGCTAAAGAAGCGCAAGGTGTCAACCGTTATGACCCTGTCAGAGAGCGCACAATGCTTAATCAAATTCTTGAAGAAAATGATGGCCCATTTGAAAATTCAACGATTCAACATATTTTCAAAGAAATTTTCAAAGCTGGTTTAGAGCTTCAAGAAGATGACCACAGCAAAGCACTTCTTGTTTCTCGTAAGAAAAAACCTGAAAATACAATTGTAAATATCAATGGAGAAGCGATCGGTGACGGAAAACAACGTTTCATCGTTGGGCCATGTGCCGTTGAAAGCTACGAGCAAGTTGCAGAAGTAGCGGCAGCAGCGAAACAGCAGGGACTAAAACTTCTTCGTGGTGGCGCATTTAAGCCTCGCACAAGTCCATACGACTTCCAAGGACTTGGCGTAGACGGTCTAAAAATTCTAAAACGTGTAGCAGATGAATACGGTCTTGCAGTTATTAGTGAAATCGTGAATCCTGCTCATATTGAAGAAGCGATTGAGCATATCGATGTCATCCAAATTGGAGCACGTAACATGCAGAACTTCGAGCTTTTAAAAGAAGCTGGATCAGTGAACAAACCAGTTCTTTTAAAACGCGGTTTAGCAGCAACAATTTCAGAATTCATCAATGCAGCTGAATACATCATCGCACAAGGAAATGACCAAATCATCCTTTGCGAGCGAGGCATCCGCACATACGAAACAGCCACAAGAAATACACTAGATATCTCGGCTGTGCCAATCTTGAAACAAGAGACACATTTACCAGTCTTTGTTGACGTGACACACTCAACAGGACGCAGAGATCTACTTCTTCCAACAGCTAAAGCAGCTCTTGCGATTGGAGCAGACGGTGTGATGGCAGAAGTGCATCCAGATCCATCTGTTGCCCTATCTGATTCAGCGCAGCAAATGGACATTCCACAATTCGAAAAATGGTTAGATGCGTTAAGACCACTTGTCAACATTCACGCGTAACCATAAATAGAAAAGCCGCCGGATGAAAGCCCGGCGGTTTTTTCATGAAAAAATACGATTAAAATTGGAAATGAAAGGAAAAGAGCACATTGCAAGCTAAAAATACGCTTGTTCACAATGTTTTCATTTTTAAAATTCGATAGAATCTGCTAAGATCATTGTCATAGCTGACGTTCGCGACGATTTTTGGTGAAATATGATTCAATTTACAGGTAACAAGCTCATTAAAGTTTGTTTAATTTAGTTATAAAAAGAAAGGGAACGTTTTCATATGAAGAAAAAACGTGTATAATTTCATAAAAGAATGTCATTTTGATGTAGATTGAAAAATTATGTGTCTCTTTTCATCGTTTTAATGACAAATAGGATATTATTTTCCTCGTATCTGACATGTCTCTATCCAATTGGTGAATGCTATAGATATGAAGTGTATTTGAAGGAGTGATTTATGTGAATAATGTTACAATATATGATGTAGCAAGAGAAGCAAACGTAAGTATGGCAACGGTATCACGCGTTGTTAATGGTAATCCAAACGTAAAACCAACAACAAGAAAAAAGGTGCTTGAAGCAATTGATCGTCTCGGCTACCGTCCAAACGCAGTCGCACGAGGCCTTGCAAGTAAAAAGACCACAACAGTTGGGGTCATCATCCCTGATATTTCAAGTATCTTCTATTCAGAGCTTGCACGAGGAATTGAAGATATTGCGACGATGTACAAGTACAACATTATTTTGAGCAACTCAGACCAAAATACTGATAAAGAACTTCATTTGTTAAACACAATGCTTGGCAAACAAGTAGATGGAATCGTTTTTATGGGCGGAAACATTACAGATGTGCATGTGGAAGAATTTAAGCGCTCTCCTGTACCCATTGTACTTGCAGCATCTGTTGAAGAGCAGGCACAAACACCATCAGTCAACATTAACTATGAACAAGCCATTTATGATTCAGTTCAGCTATTAGTTGAAAAAGGACATAAACGAATTGCGTTTGTATCTGGACCAATGTCAGAACCAATTAACTCTATGAGAAAGCTTGCTGGTTATAAGCGTGCGCTTGAAGAAGCTGGTATCGCATTTGACGAAGCGCTTGTTGCTGAAGGAGACTACTCATATGACTCTGGTATTGAAGCGCTCGCTAATCTGCTTGAGCAATCTGACAAGCCGACGGCTGTGATTGCAGCTACTGACGAAATGGCGCTAGGTGTCATTCATGGAGCGCAGGACAGAGGCGTATCAATTCCTGAAGATTTAGAAGTGATTGGCTTTGATAACACAAGACTATCCCTCATGGTGCGCCCTCAATTGACAACAGTTGTTCAGCCGACTTACGATATTGGCGCTGTTGCGATGAGACTTTTGACAAAGCTCATGAACAAAGAACAAGTAGAAGATCAAATTGTTGAATTGCCACATAGAATCGAAGAAAGACAATCGACGAAATAAAAAAGAAAGCAGGCTCACTTGATCAGTGGACGCCTGCTTTTTTTTATGCCTTTTTCTTTTCTCGTCGAACAGGCATGAGTGCTTTTTCTACCGTTTGTGCATTTTTTTCTGTAATTTCTGCTCTTCTTGGAATCGGTGGATATAAATCGTCAGGATCTAGCCATGTGGATGGAAGCGGAACAGGCGATTGTTTTTCCCATGCCCGAATCCATTCCTGAGGAAGTGCATCTGGTGGTGTAATGCCTTTCATCTCAAGCCAAATGCGGCTCCATGCTCTTGGGACGACACGCCAAATATCATAGCCGCCTCCGCCCACAGCGATCCATTTTCCATCACAATATTGATGCGCCAGCTCATGGGCAATTCTAGGAATTTCCTCATATATTTTCATGGTAGCAGATAAATGCGTCAAAGGGTCATAATAGTGGGCATCTGCTCCATTTTGCGTCAAAATGACATCTGGTTTAAAAAAAGCAGCAATCTCTGTCACTGCTGTTCGATAGGCTTCTAAAAATGATTCGTCTTCTGTAAATGCGTCAAGCGGGATATTATATGCATAGCCATAGCCTTTATCATGACCCCTTTCCTGTACTTGTCCAGTTCCAGGGAACAAATAGCGCCCTGTTTCATGAATGGAAACAGTACATACCTCTGGATCATCATAGAAGCTAAACTGTACACCATCGCCATGATGAGCATCTGTATCAATATATAAAATTCTAGCGCCATATGTCTTTTGAATATACTGAATGGCCACAGAGCTGTCATTATAAATACAAAAGCCAGAAGCACGCCCTTTAAATCCATGGTGAAGCCCGCCGCCAAGATTGAGCGCATGCTGCGAATGTCCAAGCATCACTTGATCAACCGCTGTTAATGTCCCGCCAACTAGGAGAGAAGCTGCCTCATGCATCCCTGCAAACATCGGGGTATCCTCAGTGCCAAGACCATAACGTTCCCCCTCTGCGGTGGACAGTTTTCCTTCACTTGCCCGCTGTACTGCTTGAATGTAGTCTGCTGTATGGACAAGCTTTAACTCCTCCAGCGTCGCCATACGAGGTGCGACAATCTCATCATCCGTTAATGCCTTCATTTTTTGAAGAAGATCATAAGTTAAGTAGACGCGAAGCTGATTGAAGGGATGATCTTGGTGAAACTGGTACGTTTGAAAAGATGGTGAAAAAACAAAGGTCGCTTCCTTCATTTGATCGTCTGCTCCATAGGCCAGAGCACTTTATAGCCTTTTGCACGAATCAGCTTCATCACATGATCTGCATGCATCGTTTGAAGGCGGAAGACGAGCACTTTAGAGGCTTCATTGGCATGTGGGTACACGAGTACACTCAGCATTTGAATATGCTGCTCTTTTAAAATGGACGTAATGTCTGCAAGACCCTCTGTCACTTGCGCTACTTCAACCTCTAAATGTGATCCAGGCTGATCTGCACCTGTTAGTCTTACAAACGTACGAAGTAAATCTGTTTTTGTGATGATCCCTACAAGCTTGCCGCGTCTCACAACGGGAAGACAGCCAATTCCGTGTTCAAAAAAGACACTTGAAATCTCCTCAACGAAATCAAGCGGATGAGCGGTAATCGTCTCTAGCACCATGATGTCTTCAACCGGCCGCTGAATAAAAAGCTGCCTTTTCTCTGTTTCAAAAATACTTGGACTGGCATTTTTAATATCCCGATCTGTCACCATCCCAATGACAGATCCCTGCTCAGATACGATGGGAATATGCCGAATGTGATGTGCACTCATTTTTTGAATGGCCTCTTCAATCGTATCGGTTTTTCGCAGCGTGATCACATCACGCTCCATAATTTGTTCAATCATCATGATTACCAATCCCCTTTGCCAAAAAAACGAATTGAACGTTAATACATAAAGCGCTGATGGAAGCGAAGACGATCGAAACGCTCGATCGAATCAGGACTCACATGTTTTCCAATTCTGGCCATTAAACAATTGGCTGGATGTGAGCTAATCTCTGGCTCGTCTGTTGCAAACCAGACAAGACCGCCGGCGTTCATCATTTTCTCCATCATTTTGCGGTACTCCCACACGTTTTTCTTTGTCCCCTTTAAATCCCAATGCCAGTAATATTCAGTTGTAATGATAATGTAATTCTCCATTTGCTCATCCATCATGCTCACATCCAGTAAATGCTTGCCAAGTGAGCAGCCTCTGAATGGAGGAGCGACTTCAATGGCACCGAGCTCAATTAAATTGTCCATGTTGCCTTCTGACCAGCGTTCAAGCGGATCAGGGTACAAATACGTGACATAGCCTACGACAAGCTCATCCACCCTAGCAATGATAATACGTCCTTCAGGAAGATCTGCTATTTCAACAAGTGCTTGTTTCTGTTCCTCAGGCGTGCGAAATGCCGTTAGTCCTTCATGAAACATATAGTTCGCAAGCTCTGATGCAGGTACCGGTCCTTCAATCAGGATGGAACCTGTTTCTCGCTCAATGGTTTTTGAATAATAAGTTTTAGGATGCTCCACGTATCCACCGCCTCAAATTCTAGTGAGTCGTCTCTATTCTATCTTAAATCTCGCAATAATTAAAACGGTTTCATCAGAAGTTTTTTAAAAATTGAGAAAAAAAGTCATCTATACTATAATGGTCATTGTAAACGTATGCAAAGGGGGACTGTTTGATGAAAGTGGAAACGCTACCATCAGTAAAAGGGGACTATCATTTAAATGATTATGAGCAAGCATACAAAGAATTTTCATGGGAGGAAGCGAGAAAAAATTTCTCTTGGTATGAAACAGGAAAAGTAAATGCAGCTTATGAAGCGATTGACAGACATGCGGACTCGTTTCGTAAAAACAAGGTGGCGCTTCACTACAAAGATTCACAGCGGGATGAAAAGTATACGTTCAGGGATATGAAAATCAAGACAAACAAAGCAGGAAATCTATTAAGAGAACAGGCACATGTGCAAAAAGGGGATCGCGTGTTTATCTTTATGCCAAGATCACCTGAGCTCTATTTTCTACTGCTTGGTGCTGTCAAAATTGGTGCGATCGTCGGTCCGTTATTTGAGGCATTTATGGAAGGTGCCGTCAAAGATCGTTTAGAAAATAGTGAGGCAAAAGTGATTGTGACAACGCCTGATCTTCTTGAGCGGATTCCGTTTGCAGAACTTCCAAAGCTTGAATCCGTCATCATTGTCGGTGGTGAAAAAGAGGATGCAGGTGGTGTGCGGACGATTCACTTTGAAGAAGCATTTGAGCAGTCAGCGAAGGAACTTGAAATCGAGTGGATGGATGAAAAAGATGGATACCTGCTTCATTACACGTCAGGGTCCACTGGTACGCCAAAAGGTGTGCTCCATGTTCATGGCGCAATGGTGCAGCAAGGCCAGACGGGTAAATGGGTACTTGATTTGAAAGAAGAAGATGTCTACTGGTGCACAGCTGATCCAGGCTGGGTAACAGGGACGGTGTACGGTATTTTTTCTCCGTGGCTGAATGGAGCGACGAATGTCATTTTAGGCGGCAGGTTCAATCCTGATACGTGGTACGAAACCATTGAATCGCTTGGTGTGACCGTTTGGTACAGTGCACCGACAGCCTTCAGAATGCTGATGGGAGCAGGAGACGATCTCATTCAAAAATATGATCTCAGCTCACTCCGTCATGTGTTAAGTGTAGGAGAGCCGCTTAATCCAGAAGTGATCCGCTGGGGAGACGCTGTATTCGGTAAACGAATTCATGACACTTGGTGGATGACGGAAACCGGTGCACAGCTGATTTGTAACTATCCATGCATGGATATCAAACCAGGTTCAATGGGGAAACCAATTCCAGGCGTTGAAGCTGCGATTGTAGATAATGCCGGAAATGAACTTCCGCCATACCGGATGGGGAACCTTGCCATCAAAAAGGGCTGGCCGTCTATGATGCATACGATCTGGAACAATCCTGAAAAATATGAATCTTACTTTATGCCGGGAGATTGGTATGTTTCAGGAGATTCAGCTTACATGGATGAAGATGGATACTTCTGGTTCCAGGGACGTGTCGACGATGTCATTATGACGTCAGGAGAGCGGGTCGGTCCATTTGAGGTAGAAAGTAAACTGGTGGAACATCCGGCCATTGCAGAGGCTGGTGTCATCGGAAAACCAGATCCTGTGCGCGGTGAAATTATTAAAGCATTTATAGCGCTTAGAAGCGGATACGAACCGACAGATGAGCTGAAAGAAGAGATTCGTACGTTTGTGAAAAAAGGACTCGCTGCACATGCAGCACCGAGAGAAATTGAGTTTAAAGACAAACTGCCAAAAACACGAAGCGGTAAAATTATGAGACGTGTGCTAAAAGCGTGGGAACTGAATTTACCTGCTGGCGATCTCTCGACAATGGAAGATTAATCGCTTCCGTCAGTTGACTTGATATCAAAAGTATGTTAAAAATGACTTTAGTTGAATATGAAAAGGTTTTGACTGAGATTCAGTAGAATCATCTTTCCCTGTCCAAGAGAGCTGACGGCTGGTGCGAGTCAGTACAAAGAGATATTCGAATTACCCTCACGAACCGCTTTTACGAAAAGGAGCATGCATGTTGCCTGATTAGTGAAAGAACGGATCTGTCCGTTATCAGTGTAAGTGAAAAGACGTGTTGTTTTGTCTTTTAAGCAGGGTGGTACCGCGATATATATCGTCCCTTCGTTCATTCGAAGGGGCGTTTTTTATGTTGAATTGTAAAAAAAGGAGATTTGGATATGAGTCAATTGATGGAAGAATTATCGTTCAGAGGATTAATTCAGCAACAAACAGATGAAGAAGGTTTAACAAAATTATTAGCAGAAGAAAAAATCAAGCTATACTCCGGCTTTGATCCAACAGCTGACAGCTTGCACATTGGTCACTTACTGCCAATATTAACATTGCGCAGATTCCAAGAAGCAGGCCATCATCCGATTGCACTTGTTGGCGGCGCAACTGGACTGATTGGTGACCCAAGTTTCAAAAAAGCAGAACGTTCACTAAACCCAGCAGAAATCGTCGAACAGTGGTCAGAGAAAATCAAAGGCCAGCTCTCTCAATTCCTTGATTTTGAAGCAGGTGACAACCCAGCTGTCATCGTCAATAACTATGACTGGATCAGTCAAATGAATGTCATCACGTTCCTTCGTGATATTGGAAAGAACTTCGGTGTCAACTTCATGCTCGCAAAAGATATCGTCAGCTCCCGTATTGAAACAGGGATTTCGTACACAGAATTCAGCTACGTGATTCTGCAATCGTTAGACTTCTTGAACCTTTACAGAAATGAAAACTGTAAGCTGCAAATCGGCGGAAGTGACCAGTGGGGAAATATTACATCTGGACTTGAGTTGATCCGTAAGTCTGAAGCAGAAGGCGCAAAAGCTTTCGGTCTGACGATGCCGCTTGTGACAAAAGCAGACGGCACGAAATTTGGGAAAACAGAAGGCGGCGCCATCTGGTTAGATAAAGAAAAAACATCTCCATATGAATTCTACCAATTCTGGATTAACACAGATGACCGTGATGTCGTGAAATACTTAAAATACTTTACGTTCCTATCAAAAGAAGAGATCGCATCGTACGAAGAAAAAGTGCAAACAGCCCCTGAAAAACGTGAAGCACAGCGCCGTTTGGCAGAAGAAGTCACAACACTTGTGCATGGCCGTGAATCACTAGAACAGGCTGTCAACATCTCAAATGCGCTATTTAAAGGTGAGATTAAATCTCTTACAGCAGAAGAAGTGAAAGTAGGCTTTAAAGATGTGCCATCAATGGAGAAAGACAGTGCAGAAGAATTAACACTTGTTGATGTTCTTGTCGAATCAAAACTGTCTCCATCAAAACGTCAAGCACGTGAAGATATCACGAATGGCGCAGTTTCCATCAACGGAGAGAGACAAACCGACAAAGACTACGTCCTTTCAGCTGAAGATAGAATTGAAAACCAATTTACCGTCTTAAGAAGAGGGAAAAAGAAATATTTCCTTGTGACGTATAAATAAATCCTTATGAAACAGTAAGTATCATGAAAAGCACCTCAAATGTTCATATACATTGAGGTGCTTTTTTTTTATTCAGAAGTAGGAATTAAGCTTTTACAGAGCGGTTTTCTCTCATTTGTCTGTTTCTTATTCAAGGAGTGAATTTTCGTTTGTATAAGCATGTTCTACCTTACAAATTCGGGTTGTATAGGATTCATACCAATCTTTTTTTCCTTTTTTTTGAACACGCTGATGTGCTGTATGTGCTTTCCATTCTTTGATGGCTGCTAATGAATCCCAGTAAGAGACAGTGATTCCAACACCATGTTCATCTCGTACACTTTCTATTCCAAGAAACCCATCTAGTTCTTTCGCTAATTCTTCCATTTTTTGAGCAGCCACGGCGTATTCTTTCTGCTCGACATTTGTTCGTTTTGATGTGAAAATCACGGCATAATAGGGTAGTGCAGGTGTTTGAGTAAACAGCATCTAGCAGAACCTCCTTTTGTCTATTCACATTATATATGAAAGATAGAGGGGCTCGTAGTCTTTTTGTTTTAATTTAAAAAAGTCCAAGGTGCTTTATGATTATTTATATTTCTGTAAAATCATCTTATAAACATTACCTTGTTCACTTTTCTGACATATTTTTCTTGTATAAAATAGAGTCGAATAAGATGAATAAGGGGGAATGAAAGTGATTCGATTTAAGAAAAAGAGTTTGCAAATTCTTGTTGCCCTTGCCTTAGTGCTAGGTTCAATAGCCATCATCCAGCCGAAAGAAGCCAAAGCGGCCGAGCATAATCCGGTTGTAATGGTACACGGCATGGGTGGTGCGTCTTATAACTTTGCTTCGATCAAACGATACTTAGTGTCACAGGGATGGGATCAAAACCAACTTTTTGCAATCGATTTCATAGACAAAACAGGCAATAACCTGAACAATGGCCCGAGGCTCTCTAGATTCGTCAAAGATGTACTAGCCAAAACGGGTGCCAAAAAAGTAGATATTGTGGCTCATAGTATGGGCGGTGCGAACACGTTATACTATATTAAAAACCTAGACGGCGGAGATAAAATTGAAAACGTCGTCACACTTGGTGGAGCGAACGGACTCGTTTCACTCAGAGCATTACCAGGCACCGATCCAAATCAAAAAATTCTTTACACATCCGTCTATAGCTCAGCCGATCTCATCGTCGTCAACAGCCTCTCTCGCTTAATTGGCGCAAGAAACGTCCTCATCCACGGCGTTGGACATATCGGTCTATTAACCTCAAGCCAAGTCAAAGGCTATGTGAAAGAAGGATTGAATGGCGGAGGACAGAATACGAATTAAAAAATCAAAAAGACAGCGATTTGTGCTGTCTTTTTTGATGTCATGGTTATATGGGTGCTGCTAGGTGTTGAAGAAGATTTTTAGGAGGATAAAAGATGACGCAAAAACTCAAATATGCTTTCTTGGGCTACTTTCTCTATTTCCCAAGTTCATTTCTGATCATCTATATGATCTGGATGGCAATCGTCAAATCAGTGCAATGGGCAGAAGTCATATCTAATTGTACATCCATCATTGGTATCTATTACTTAATAGCCAGTGTGTGGTTTGTCTTTTTACTGCAAAAACAGACAAAACATCGTACATAGCCAAATAAAAACATGTACAAATCAACCGCCATTCCTTACACTACATATAATGAACGAGAATCTTCGGAGGTGGGTATTTGTGCAACATCATCAAAAGGCTTTGATTATGGTCGATGTACAGAAAGCATTCGAGCACGAAAAATGGGGAGAACGGAATAACCTAGATGCAGAGAAGAACATCAGTCGTCTATTGACGTTTTGGAGAGAAAAAGGATGGACAGTCATTCATATTCAGCATACATCGGATCAGCCGCACTCCTTATTTCATCCAGCAAATGAAGGGCACTCCTTCAAAGAGATCGCTAAACCGCTAGATGAAGAAACGGTCATACAAAAGAAAGTCAACAGCAGCTTTATAGGTACAAACTTAGAGGAACAACTAAGATCAAACGAGATCAACACTGTTGTGATTGCTGGACTCACAACACCGCACTGCGTATCTACCACAACAAGAATGAGTGGAAACCTAGGCTTTGAGACATACCTCATGTCAGATGCAACAGCCGCCTTTGGTTTAACAGATCAAACCGGTACATACTATGATCCAGAAACGATCCATCGCCTTTCACTTGCAACACTGCATGACGAATTTGCGACTGTCCTGACAACTGAGCAGCTGATCACAAATTGGGCAAGCAAAAGCTCCTAGAATCATCTCTAGGAGCTTTTTGCTTGTTCATCCAGCGGCTGTTTTCGTTGTTCAATACTTGAGTAGATGAGATCAATTCCAATAAATAAGAAGCTGACAAAGAAAGATAAAATGAGTGTGCCGTGCTCCCAAATTGAGACATTGACTATGTTCATATTAAGTACAAACTTAATTGAGAAATGCACAACGATCCATGAGAGTAAAAATTCAAAGATAAACGTGAACCATTGAGGAAATCTTAGCAAAGAGGAAATTCCTTTACCAATGAATACTAAAAAGATCGACCAAAAAAGAACAATCCCACTGACGAATAGACAGAAGGTCAATAATGAAAGAAATGATGCATAGGTAATATATTCTCCAAAAAGAAAATTCACTCCTAATGAAACAACATAAAGTACAGAACTTGGAATGATGATGACAAAACTAATCGAAAAAAAGATGAGTAAAATGAGGAGAATTTCAGCGATAGCTCCAGGCGCTTCATCGACAACTTTTGTCTTTCTCAAAACCGCATAGATAACAATTGAAATGAGCATAAGTGCTAACATAAATGAAATGATCGACAAATTGCTTTCCTCCTTAACGTTCCTTACATTATTGTTTTAAGTTGTGAGTTATCCAGTAAATGTAATTGTAAGAGGAAAACGAAAAAGAGTAAAGAGTAATCGGTGTTCTAATTTTCTTGTGTGCAAATAAGTTATTTGTAGCTAGAGAGTATCATACAAAAGACCAAACAAAAAACCCTAGAAATCCTTGAACAATCAAGGTCTCTAGGGTTTGTTTGATCACTCTCTGAGAGAGTCATGAAATTAACGAGAGTAGAACTCAACGATTAGTTGTTCGCTGATTTCAGGCGCTAATTCAGAACGCTCTGGAAGACGAGTGAAAGTTCCTTCAAGCTTTTCAGCATCGAAAGTAAGGTATTCAGGTACGAAGTTGTTCACTTCAACTGATTCTTTCACAACTGCAAGGTTTTGAGATTTCTCACGAAGAGCAATCGTTTGACCTGGTTTCACAGAGAAAGATGGGATGTCTACACGGCTTCCATCAACAAGGATGTGACCATGGTTTACTAGCTGACGAGCTTGGCGGCGCGTACGAGCAAGGCCAAGACGGTATACTAGGTTGTCAAGGCGAGTTTCAAGAAGGATCATGAAGTTTTCACCTTGTTTACCAGGAAGTTTAGCAGCTCTGTCAAATAGTGTACGGAATTGACGTTCGTTGACACCGTACATGTGACGAAGCTTTTGCTTCTCTTGTAATTGTAAACCGTATTCAGATAGTTTTTTGCGTTGTCCTGGACCATGTGGGCCTGGAGCGTAAGGGCGTTTTTCAAGTTCCTTACCTGTTCCGCTTAATGAAATGCCTAAACGGCGGGAAATCTTCCAACTTGGACCTGTATAGCGAGCCATAATGTGACTCCTCCTTATTGTTTTTATTTGTGAAAAATAAAAACCGTCTGTTCTTTGTCTTTTCCGTCATTATGTTTTCATGCATCCTCGCTCCAGCAGCAGGGAGTTACAAGATGCACCTCCATATAGAAGGAACAAAATGATACAAAAAAGCCGAACAAAAAGGCTGCCATATTTCACACAAACTCTATTATATGACGCCAGATAGGAGAAGTCAACCTATTTAAAGAGGAGAATGTCAAACGTGGTCGGCATTCATCCGGGAAGAAAGCAAAACAAAAAAGCAGACACATTGTCTGCTTTTCACGCATCATGACGCATCAGTAGAGGCTGATAACGCATTTTGGAGAACCTCTGTAAATTGAACTAAGTACGTTTCATCCACTTCATTGAAACGATCTTTCACTGGACTGTCAATATCGAGTACCCCAATGATTTGTCCATTTACTTTAAGTGGGATCACAATTTCAGATTGCGATGCTGCATCACATGCAATATGACCAGGGAATGCATGGACATCAGCGATACGCTGTACATCACCTGTCGCAAATGCTGTACCGCAAACCCCTTTTCCAGAAGGAATGCGTACACATGCGGGCAGTCCGTTGAATGGACCAAGCACAAGCTCTCCGTCTTTTGCTAAATAAAATCCTGCCCAATTGACTTCAGGAAGCGAGTGATAAAGCAGCGCCGCAGCATTGGCTAGGTTGGCAATGAGATCAGGTTCACCATCCGTAATCGCTTCTACTTGTTTGATGAGTAATTGATAGTCTTTCGATGGATCACCAGACTGTTTTTCGACATGAAACATGAAAATCTCCTACTTTCTATCTCAAAAATACATAACTTGCGCTTCGCATGTGGGATTTGTCGAGCAATGATTAAAGGAACTTCCGCCTTCGCCTTGAAGTATGTACACATGAAGAGGGGTGAGCGGATGAAAACATCAACAACCGTGCAAACAAAAGACCGTATTATTGAAGCTGCCATCAGACTTTTTAACCAAAAAGGATTTTCTGGAACCTCTGTCCGTGAGATTGCGAAGGAAGCAAACGTCAACGTTGCCCATATATCTTATTACTTTCAAGGAAAAGGAGGGCTGCTCGAGCAACTCGTATCCGATTTTTATGAAGGCTATATTCAGATGATTGAATCGCACATCCAGCACATGGAAACCCGTCATGCAAAAGAATGTTTACTTCATGTGGTTTTTGATATTTTATCTTATCAGCATGAAAATCGTCAATTAACCCGTTTCGTTTATCGAGAGGTGACCATTGATTCAACGCTGATCAGGGAAATCATGTCCACCTATTTAACAAAGGAAAAATACTTGTTTCAGCTCATCATTGAAAAAGGAAAAAGCACCCATGTGATTTGTAAGCAGCTGTCACTCTCATCATTTATGATCCAGCTAAAATCACTTCTGATGATGCCATATTTACAGCCGCAATATTTAACAGAGGTGCTTTATATCAACCCAAACGAGCCTTACTTTTATCAAACGTACTATAAGGAACTGAGCCGGTCGCTTCATCATCTGTTAGAACCAAACGAACCCGCACTTGATCCTCACCTGAAACTCATGATGTCTTCAAATTGATCATACGCATACCCGAGATCTTCCGCTTGATGGGCATCAGACCCGAATATGAGCGGAATTTTTTTCTGTTTTGCAAGATCGATCATCCATTGATCTAAATAGATACTTCTGGCATATGTTTTACGAAGACCTGATGTATTAAAATCTAAGGACATGCCTTTTTTTGCCGTTTCTTCAAGACAAAGGGTGACCCTTTGACATAGTTCTGGCGACATTTCGTATGGAAAAAGCTGTTTGAATTTCTGGACAAGGGTGATATGACCGATTCTCTTTGGCTTATATGGACCTAAAGATGATAGAATAGAAGAATGAATTTGGTCATAGTAGCTTTGATAGACGTGTTCGGTGCTGCCATAGATGCTGATCAGCTGCTTGAAGGCGTGCTCATCAAAATCAAGACAAATATAATCATTGCCAGCAGGAAGAAAGTGAACAGATAAAATGCTATCGTCTAGTTCAGGGCCGTAGCAGTCTAAAAAGGCACTTGTTTCCTCTTCATACTCTTTGATATAGTCGACCTCAAGCCCAGTTTTTACTATTAACTGTCCTTTGTATTCCTGTTTCAGCTGATCCAGCTTCGTCAAATAGGCTTCAAGGTCTCGAAGCTTCATGGCGCTATCCTGCTCAGGCGTTGGATCTCGAAACGAAGGAGGCAACGGGGCATGCTCGGTAAAGGTGATGGAATCAAATCCCTTTTTCATTGCTTTTTCAATATAAGAATGAAAAGGATCAAGCGTACCGTGCGGGCAAAATGGCGTATGTAAATGTGCATCTTGTTTCAACATGTCGTCACCTCTTGTCGATATTTTGAAAAACGTCATGTTTATCAGCGAAAATAATGAAAAATCATGACCAAAAATGCTGGTTACATGGTATCATAATAACAATGAAAACGACAGCTTCCGCATACATAAAAACAGGTCACATCAATACATGTGATCAAATGATAGAAAGCCTGAATGACTTTCTTGAAAAAACATACATAAAACCGTGAATGGATCGTATTGGGAAAAATACAATCCTGCTTATAAAAAACAAATGCAAAGCGGACACGAAAGGGTTCTCAGGTCTACTCGGGACACTACCCTGACATCACTTAGATCACAACAAGGGGGCTCATTATGGAGTTTATCATCGGTTTAATTGTCATTTTGCTTGCTTTGTTTTCAGTCGGTTATTTCCTCAGAAAAAATATATATAAAGAGATTGACCGATTGGAAGCATGGAAAATTGAAATTTTAAACAGATCAATTGTAGAAGAAATTTCAAAAATCAAACATTTAAAAATGACCGGAGAAACAGAGCAGTTTTTTGAAAGATGGCGTGCAGAGTGGGACGATATCGTCACAGCCCATCTTCCAAAGGTAGAGGAGCTATTATATGATGCAGAGGAGTATTCTGATAAATATCGATTCTCCAAAGCGAAGCAAGTCCTTGCGCATATAGGAGATCTGCTCACCGCTGCTGATTCAAACATCGAAGACATTTTAAAAGAGATTGCAGACCTTGTCACAAGTGAAGAGCAAAACCGAAAAGACATCGAGAAGGTCAAAGAGCAATATCAAACGGTACGAAAAAATCTACTTGCTTACAGCCATTTATACGGCACCCTTTATGACAAAATGGAGCAGGACTTGGACGAGGCCTGGGAAGGGATTAAGCAGTATGAGGAAGAGACAGAAAACGGAAACTACATGACAGCAAGGAAAATTTTGCTTGAGCAAGACCGCAGACTCGATCAGCTGCAATTATATATCAATGATGTACCGAAGCTCATCGCAGACTGCAAACAAACGGTGCCAGGTCAGCTGACGAAGCTGAAAGACGGTTATAAAGAAATGACAGACAAAGGCTACAAGCTAGAGCACATCCAGATCACAAAAGAGCTGGAGAACTTGAATAAACAGCTGACCCGGGCGGAGAAACTGCTGATTGATGAACTCAATTTAGATGAAGCATCAAGCATTCTGCAAATGATTGATGATGCGATTCAGACGCTGTATGATCAGCTAGAAGCAGAAGTAGAAGCAGGTCAGGAAATCAAGAGCAAAATGCCTGAGCTGACCGAGGCATTTGAAAAACTTGAACAAGACCACACGCAGACAAAGGCAGAAACGGCTCTTGTGAAAGAAAGCTACAAGCTGACAGCGGGAGAGCTGGATCAGCAGAAAGCCTTCGAAAAACGATTAGAAGAAATTGAAAAGCTCATGAAGCAAATACGAGAGAAGCTTGATCGTGACCATGTCGCATACACATTATTAATGGATGAAATCAATCAGCTTGAGACCTTTATTGAGGATGCAAAAACGCTTCATGAAGCGTTTAAAGATCACCTTCAATCGTTACGAAAAGAAGAATTACAGGCAAGAGAAACATTGGCTGAACTTAAAACCATGCTGACAGATACAGTGCGCCAGCTGCACAAAAGCAACATTCCAGGTGTACCTGCTGACATCAAAGACCGTGCTGAAAAAGCGCAGGAGATGATTCAGCAAGTGCAGGAGCAGCTAGAGAATTTGCCGCTGAATATGCCAGCAGTGAACCAACAATTAAAAGAAGCCTCTGAAACAGTTAGACATGTCGTTGATGAAACACATGACATGCTTCGTAAAGTGGATCAAATTGAACGGATTATACAATACGGCAACCGGTTTAGAAGTCAAAACCACATTCTTTCAGAGCAATTAAAAGAGGCAGAACGAAGATTTTATGCCTATGATTATAACGATTCATTTGATGTGGCAGCAGCAGCTGTCGAAAAAGCATCACCTGGAGCCGTTCAGAAGCTTTTAACTCAGCAAGAAAAAGAATATCAGCATCAATAAAAAAGCTGAAGTCCATTTTAGGACTTCAGCTTTTTCCATGTTATGAAGCTTGCTTTTGGCGTTCTTCTGAAGCAGAAGAAGTGAATAGAGAGATAACAAATCCAATTACGATTCCGAGTATGGCAGGTACAATCCAGCCAATGCCAAGGTCATATAGCGGCAAGATCGTTTGAAAGAGATCTTTCACAGGACCAATCGGCAGTTTCGCCGCTGCTAAGCCGTCAAATAGACTGACGCAGCCAGTTAAAATCAAAGTAAGGACATACACAGGTCTTCTATGACCAAGCCATTTGTCAGCAAGTGATAAGACGATAATCACAATCGCTAACGGGTAAATCGCAGTTAACACAGGTACTGAAAAAGCGATAATATGAGCAAGTCCAAAATTTGAAATGATAAAACTGAATAATGTGACGAGTGTAACGACCATTTTATAAGAAAGTTTAGGTAATAAATTTGAGAAATACTCTCCGCACGATGTCACGAGACCGATACTTGTGGTTAAACAGGCAACCGTAATCGCCGCGCCTAACACAATATTACCTAAACTGCCAAAAAGAAATTGCGAAGACTGAGCCAAGATTTTACTGCCATCTCCAACAAAACCAATCGCGTGTGTACTTGAAGCGCCTAAATAAGCAAGTGATAGATAAACAAATGTTAATCCGCAAGCTGCAATGAGGCCTGCTTTGATACAAGCAGATGTGAGTGCTTTTTTACTTGTTACACCACGTCCTTTAATGGCGTTGATGACAACAACTCCAAACACAATAGATGCAAGAGCGTCCATGGTTTTATAGCCTTCTAAAAACCCTTTGAAAAATGATCCATTGCTATAGGACACATCAGGTGTGCCAATGACGCCCATCGGTGTCAAAATGGCTTTGACGATAATAATCAAAATGATCGTAAATTTAATCGGTGTTAACACTTTCCCTACACGATCCACAATTTTCGTTGGATTTAGTGCAAGATAATACGTAATACCAAAAAAGGCCAGTGTAAATAAAAGAAGTGAGAGCCAAGCTGGTACACCAGCTAAAAAGGGTAGTGCACCAATTTCATATGAAACCGTTCCTGTACGAGGAATAGCGAAAAGTGGCCCGATGGATAAATATAAAATGACGGTAAACGCTGTTCCAAAAGCTGGGTGAGCTTTATCAGCTAATCCTTTCGCATCTCGACCTGTCAAAGCGATTGCAATAATCCCTAGAAGAGGTAAACCGACACCTGTTAATAAAAATCCGCCCATTGCTTTCCACACATTTTGCCCAGCATATTGCCCAAGCTCTGGTGGATAAATCATATTACCGGCGCCGAAGAATAGAGCAAACAGCATAAAACCTATGATAACCGTATCTTTCGTCGACAAAGTTGCCTTCATTGCATTTAAAGCCTCCATTATTATGTTGAAATATTCTGTTAATTAGTTGCTAGGTAACCGTTCATCATTAACAATCACTAATTATAAAGGATGTACGCCTGATGTCAACATGTGTTTTCGTACAAAAGTCATGAATTTTTCTATTTTAGTATATGAAGAACAATAAAAAAACATCCCCTTCTTCTTTGGAAGGGGATGTTTTGGCTTGTGATGATTATGAGGCAAGTTGCTTTGGTGGGCTGGTAAACATGGAAATAAGTACACCAATCAGAGCACCGATAATAGCTGGTATGATCCAGCCAATGCCTAAATCGTAAAACGGAACAATTGATTTCAAGATGCCAGGCAATCCGCCTAGATTCACTTTGGCAGCTAATAATCCATCAGTGATGGCAAAGAAACCAGTAAAGATGAGAGAAGTGATATAAATGACTCTTCTGCCGTTAATCCAGCGGTCAAGGAACGATAATAAAATAATGACAATGGCCAGTGGATAGATCGCTACGAGTACAGGCACCGACAGAGAAATGATTTGTGCCAGTCCGAGGTTTGCAACGAATGTGCTAAATAAAGAAACAATTAGAACGACAGTACGATAAGAAAGTGCTGGGAAGAGCTTTGAAAAGTATTCTCCACAAGATGAAATAAGTCCAACACTAGTCGTTAAACAAGCGAATAAAATGGCTGCGCCAAGAACAATGTTACCAGCAGAACCGAATAAAAAGTTGGCAGAAAGTGAAAGCAGTTTGCCGCCATCATTTGCTCCAACCATTCCCGTGGCATCGGGGCTTGAAGCACCCACATAAGCAAGTGAAATGTACACGAGTGCCAGTCCAACAGCTGCTACGATTCCTGCCTTAATACAAGCTGCTGCAAGAGATTTTCGCTCTGTGATGCCTCTGTCCTTAACAGCTGTCACCACGACGATTCCAAATACGATAGAAGCAAGTGCATCCATTGTTTTATAGCCTTCTAAAAATCCAGTGAAAAGCGGATTTGCCTCATATGTTTTATCTGGAGCACCGATCATTCCCATTGGCGTAGCAATGGCTTTAATGACAATAATAGCAATAACAGTTAATAAGATCGGTGTCAAAATTTTACCAATACGATCAACCAGCTTTGAAGGATTTAACGCAAGCAAGTATGAAATAGTGAAAAACACTACGGTAAAGATGAATAGTGGTACCCATGAAGTGGCTTGGGCACCTGAGAGAAATGGAGCTAATCCAATCTCATACGAAACCGTACCAGTTCGCGGAATGGCGAAAAATGGTCCAATGGATAAATACAGAATAACGGTAAAGATAGTCCCGAATTTAGGGTGTGCTTTATCGGCAAGACCTTTGGCGCCGGTACCTGTAAGGGCGACAGCAATAACCCCTAATAGTGGAAGACCTACGCCTGTAAGTAGGAATCCGCCGATGGCAAGCCATACGTTTTCACCAGCATATTGTCCAAGAACAGGCGGGAAAATCATATTTCCTGCACCAAAGAATAATGCAAAAAGCATTAGTCCAATAGCCAATGTCTCTTTTATACTTAAACTATTATTCAAAATAGTCCCTCCTCAATCAGTGTATTGTGTCAAATTTAAATATTCTGACAATTTAGGTGTTTATATGACAATTGCACTATGGATGATATAGTGAAAATAAAAAGTTGTCAACTGCCATTTTCAGAAAATTCTCTGTCTGACTTCATTATGGTAACATATAAATGCATTTATTTTTTAAGTTTTTTTGTAAGGAGTTTAAGATATGATTTATCTTGATAATAGTGCTACAACAAAGCCTTATCCAGAGGTTTTACAAGTACATCAGCAAGTGAGTGAGCGTTTCTTTGGGAATCCGTCTTCGCTGCATCAACTTGGAATTGATGCGAGCCGTCTATTAAGTGAAACGCGAAAACAAATCCTTCACTATACAGGTTTTACACAATATGAGATTATTTTTACTTCAGGTGCAACAGAAGCAAATAACATTGCCATCAAAGGGGCTGCTCTTGCCAAGATGAACCGAGGCAGACATATTGTCACAACAGCGATTGAGCATCCATCTGTCATCGAATCGTTTGAACAGCTGAAAACATTATTTGGCTTTGATATTTCCTATATTCAAGTAAATGAGCATGGCCGTGCAGATATGACGCATTTAAAAGAAGTGCTTCGCCCTGATACAGTGCTTGTCAGTCTCATGCATGTAAACAATGAAACAGGCGCGATTCAGCCGATAGAGGAAGCGGCCAGCATCATTCGGAAGTATGCCAAAGAGGCGATTTTTCATGTTGACGGCGTACAAGGAATTGGCAAGGTTCCGCTGCCTAAAGGGATGGATATTGATCTTTTAACGATGTCAGGCCACAAGATTCACGGCCTGAAGGGAACAGGTGCCCTCTTTTTAAAGAGAGAGATCGTACTTGCACCTTTTATCACAGGAGGAGAGCAAGAACTAGGCCTTCGCTCAGGGACTGAGAACCCTGCTGGAGCTGTCAGTTTAGCAAAAGCCATAAAGCAATCATTTGAATATTTAAACAAGCATCATGATGAGATGATCGCCTTAAAAACGGAGCTAGAGCAGCAGCTTGGAAAGATAGAAGGCGTCGTCATAAACACACCGCTGACGCATAGCGCACCGCACATTGTGAATTTTTCAGTGCCAGGTATTCAGATCGAAGTCCTTCTGCATATGCTCGAAAAAGAAGGCATTTACGTTTCGACAACGTCTGCTTGTTCTGCTAAGAAAAAGGAACCAAGCCGTGTCCTGCTCGCGATGGGAAAATCAGAAGAAGCAGCCAAAAGCAGCATGAGAATCAGTTTGACATATGGACAAGGACCAGAGCTAGCGCCACAAATCATCACATCGATCGCACAAAGTGTGAAAAAATTAAAAGGAATGAGATAACAACATGAAGTATGACCATATTTTAGTCCGTTTTGGTGAGATTTCAACAAAAGGGAAAAATAGAAAGAAATTTATCGAAAAACTAAGACAGCATATCCGGTTTGTATTAAAAGACTTTGAAGCATTAAAGTATGCATCTGACAGAGACCGCATTACGATCATGCTAAACGGAGAAGATCCTGAACCGATTTCAGAACAGCTTAAAGGTGTATTTGGCATTCAAAGCTTTAGCCTGGCTGTGAAATGTGAGACAAATCTTGATGCCATCAAAGAAGCGGCACTCTCAGCGGTTCAGGAAGTGTATAAACAAGGAAATACATTTAAGGTCTCAACGAAACGCTCTTATAAACAATTTGAGCTTGATTCAAATGAAATGAACCGAGAAATTGGTGGACATGTTTTAAGGAATACAGACAACTTAACCGTTAATGTGAAACAGCCAGATGTTCACTTGCGAATTGAAATAAGAGAACACGCGACGTACATTACATTTAAAGATGTAAAAGGTGCAGGCGGACTGCCAGTTGGTTCAAGCGGAAGAGCGATGTTGATGCTCTCTGGCGGCTTTGACAGCCCAGTGGCCGGCTATCAGGCAATGAAACGAGGCATTCAAATTGAAGCGGTTCATTTCTTTAGCCCACCTTATACAAGTGAACGTGCCAAGCAAAAGGTCATTGATCTAGCGGAATGCTTAGCTGCCTATGGAGGCGAAGTCAAGCTTCACATCGTTCCTTTTACGAAAATCCAAGAGCTCATTCACAAACAAGTACCAGAAAACTATACGATGACTTCAACGAGAAGAATGATGCTCAAAATTGCAGATAAAATAAGAGCCAAGCGTGATGCGCTTGCCATTATTACAGGGGAAAGCCTTGGTCAAGTGGCAAGTCAGACACTTGAAAGCATGTATGCCATTAATCATGTCACAAACACACCGATCATTCGCCCGCTGATTGCCGTGGATAAGAATGACATTATCGAAGAAGCGAGACGAATTGGCACATATGAGACAAGCATTCAGCCATTTGAGGATTGCTGCACGATCTTTACGCCGCCATCTCCAAAAACAAAACCAAAGCTTGAAAAAGTAGAACGCTACGAAAGCTTTGCTGAATTCGAGCCAATGCTTGATGAGGCAGTGGAGCAGATCGAAACAATCGTTGTCACAAATGAAAAGAAAGCAGCTGACAAATTCGCTGATTTATTCTAAATAAAAAATTTCATAATAATTACCATAAAATCAATCGCATGAAGTCATGTGTTTCTACACATTCTATATTCACAAGGAGGTGAGAACACATGGCTCAACAAAACAGACAAAGCAGTTCTAATCAATTAGTCGTTCCAGGCGCTGCACAAGCGATCGACCAAATGAAGTACGAAATCGCTTCAGAATTTGGCGTAAACCTTGGACCAGAAACAACAGCTCGCGCTAACGGATCAGTTGGTGGAGAAATCACTAAGCGTCTTGTATCTTACGCTCAACAACATATGGGTGGCGGATCTTTCTAAGACACACAATTAAAAAGCTATGGCTTATGAGCGGGTTCATTCCCGCTCTTTTTTTGTACATAAATTGTTAGAATATTTTTAAAAAAGAAGACGAAATGAAAAAATTATGGCATAATACTAGGAGTAGGTCCTAATTCAAGCATTTTTTAGTTATGAGTGTTAGAATAGGTAAATTGAAACATGATTCGTTTCATAGAAAGAGGCTAAAAGGAGCTGTACCATGAAAAGAGAAGACTTAATTGCACCAGAACAATATAACTTAGTCAGTGAGATTGAAGCGTTCAGTCATGACCAGAAGAAAATCGCCCTGCACTGGCAGGACGGAAATGGCCATGAAGCACATGTGACATATGCAGCATTAGTGGAAGAGGCGAATAAAATTGGTCATGTTCTATTAAATGCAGGCTTTAAAAAAGGCGATAAAATCATTGTGATGGTGCCTCGTATGCTAGAGGCATACAGCATTTATTTAGCCATTCTAAAAACAGGAATGGTTGTGATTCCTTGTTCAGAAATGCTTCGCGCTAAAGATATAGATTACCGAATTGAACATGCAGAAGCAAAAGGAGCGATTGTTTACGCATCATTCATTCAATCGTTTGAAGGAACCAACCAGCCAAAAGATTTCAAAACATTCTCGATTGGTGAGAATGATCATGGCTGGACAAACATTGTTGCGCAAAAGGAAGAGCAGTCAAGCGAGTTGAAATTGGCAGACACAACACGTACAGACATGGCGTTTCTCTCTTATACATCAGGCACAACAGGTAACCCAAAAGGGGTTGTTCATACACATGGCTGGGCGTATGCACATTTACGTACTGCGGCCAAAGCATGGCTCTCCATTAATGAAGGGGATAAAGTATGGGCAACAGCAGGACCAGGCTGGCAAAAATGGGTGTGGAGTCCTCTCTTATCTGTTTTAGGAAGCGGAGCAGAAGGTTTTGTTTATGGAGGGAAATTTAATCCGAATACGTACTTAGAGCTGCTTCAAAAAAATGAAATCAATGTTCTATGCTGTACACCAACAGAATATCGATTTATGGCAAAAGTGGATGACCTCAGTCAGTACGAGCTACCCAAATTGCATAGTGCTGTTTCTGCGGGAGAGCCGCTCAACCGTGAAGTCATCGATACGTTCAAAAAACATTTCGATATCGAAGTGCGAGATGGTTACGGGCAAACAGAAAGCACGCTGCTAGTCGGGGTGCTGAAAGGAATGGACATCAAGCCAGGTAGCATGGGCAAACCAACACCTGGCAATGAAGTAGAGATCATTGATGAGAATGGCCAGATCTGTGCTCCAGGAGAAATAGGTGACATTGCCGTTCATCTTGAAACGCCGGCTTTATTCAAGGAATACTACAAAGATGCAGAGCGTACAAAGGCGCAGCGCCGTGGGGATTACTTTATTACCGGTGACCGTGCGAAAAAAGATGAAGACGGGTATTTTTGGTTTGAAAGCCGCAGGGATGACATCATTGTCAGCTCAGGTTATACAATTGGTCCATTTGAAGTCGAAGATGCACTCATTAAACACCCAGCAGTGAAAGAATGTGCGGTTGTGGCAAGTCCAGATGAAATCAGAGGATCAATCGTGAAAGCATACGTCGTCCTGCGTGATGCATCTGCACAAAGCGATGAGCTGATTAAAGAACTGCAAACACACGTGAAAAATACAACAGCACCGTACAAATATCCAAGAGAAATCGAATTCATTGACGAGCTACCAAAAACTCCGTCAGCGAAAATTCGACGTGTCGAGCTGAGAGAAAGAGAGCTTGCACGAAAATCATCATAACAGTAGAAACAATAAGCGTCTGGATGGAAAATCATCCAGCGCTTTTTTTATTGGACAAATCAAATATGTAAAATTCGTTCATGATGTTTTATGTTAAAATGTGTAAGGATGACTTGAAAAGGAGAATGTTCTGAAAATGTCGATTGCGATAATTCATGGGATTGTGCTTGCCTTTGGCCTTATTTTACCTTTGGGCGCACAAAATGTATTTGTATTTCAGCAAGGAGCCCTTCAGCCGCGATTATATCGCGTACTGCCTGTGGTCATTACAGCTGCTCTCTGCGACACACTTTTAATTACTTTAGCTGTCATTGGGGTTTCGGTTGTTGTACTCACCATTCCTATCTTGCAAATGGGTCTTTTTATCATTGGATTTTTCTTTTTACTTTATATGGGATGGTCAGTTTGGAACACGAGCTCCGCAACAGGTAATCAAGAAAAGATGGACTTGATGCCTATGAGAAAACAAATCATATTTGCCTGTTCCGTTTCACTTTTAAATCCTCACGCGATTCTCGATACAATAGGAGTGATAGGAACGAACTCTCTTCAATATCATGGGGCGGAAAAGGTGGCATTTACCGCAGCCTGTATCATTGTCTCGTGGTTATGGTTTATGGGTCTTGCCCTTCTCGGGAAAATGTTAGGAAAGCTAGATACAAACGGCAAGTGGATGAACCGGATCAATAAAGCCTCTGCGGTCATGATCTGGCTAGTTGCATTATATATCGCCTATCAGCTTATTGGATAAAGGATACATAGAGCAAAAGAGACGTGATGTTGAACATGTCATTTGAAGAAGCGTTGGATGGAAAACATCCGGCGTTTTTTTGTTGTCTACTGTCTCGGGGCAAGCATCGGTTACACCCCGTTCATTTATCTCAGACATACTGACGATTCAATTACCTGGAGGAAATGATCAAAATAGAATGTATGCTACACTATAAAAAATGTATTTTATTGGATGTGGAGGTTTTCAAATGGCTCATAAAGAACAGCGTAAAGGGGCAGTGCTTGCTGTCTTTGATACATTGACGTTTGGTGTACCAGTCTTGTTGTGGAATTTATATAAGAATACGAATAAAACATTGAAGCTGATGATCCCGATTATTCCAATAGTAGGTTTCATCACGTATCTTTTAGCATCTCTTTACTAATGTGTTCAAAAATCATTTGCATGAGCGATACGCTCATGCTTTTTTCATTCGATCATTTTTTGAAGATGGTTTGATTTAATAGACGAAGAGCTTGTACGATATCATCCATTTGATTTTGGTCAGAGGAAGAAAGGCTGTCCATGAGCATGGATTCAATTTGTTGAAATGCTTTGTCCATACACGCACGGCCTTTTTTAGACAGCATAATGACATGTTTTCGCTTGTCATCTTTATCTTCTTGTCTATCAATGAATTGTTTTTCGTGAAGCTTTTTCAATTCTCTGCTGACATTCGGAAGAGACATGTGCTGACAATCGGCGATTTCACTAGGTGTTAGCGGCTCACTGATGGCTAACTGCTCCAGAATCAAATATTGTAGAGTGGTTAGATCAGATGGTTTGATCTTGTTCATCATGGCGTGTTTCAGCTCAGAAAAAGTAGAAGCAAATGTGACAAACTCTTTGAAAAAATGTGGGTTTTTCATCATTTTTCACCTCCTACGTACCATACCAAATTTGTTATCAAAAAACAATTATCATTTGACAACTAAAAAAGAGGAGTGTATGCTTTTTGTTATCAAATGATAACTAAAGGAGACAAGCCATGAATGTACTCATTATTTATACTCACCCCCATCACAATAGTTTAAATGGTGCTTTTTTTAAAGAAATCCTAAAGGGCAGTGAAGAAAATCCAAATGTTCAAGAAGTGAGAATCATAGATTTATACCAAGACAAATTTGATCCTGTACTTATTTTTAATGAGGAGAAAAAAAGACGTGATATGCATAAGGACCCTGAGATTCAAGAATATCAAGAGAAAATCAAATGGGCAGACAACATCGTGTTTGTTTATCCGATTTGGTGGGGGCGGCCGCCAGCCATGCTACTTGGTTTTATTGATCGCATGTTTGCAGCGAATTTTGCTTACCGTCAAACAGGCGGGCTGCTTCCAGAAGGCTTGTTAAAAGGAAAGAGGGCTGTATGTGTATCGACAATGCAAGGACCGACCCACTACCCTTTCTTCTTTTTGCAAAATGCCCACAAGGTGTTAATGAAACGAGCTCTTTTGCAATATGTCGGGATTAAACCGGTGAAGTTCTTTGAATTTGGCATGATGGAAAGTCCAAAAGGGAAGCATGACGTGAAATTAAAACGGATATACAACTATTTTCGGAATATCAGCTCATAAAACCACATTCCTTGAGTCACTTTTCTTCTAATTTGAACCTGTTATGTCTTAAAATGACAGAGAGAGTGAGTGACTCATTCTCTTTATTTGAAAAGGGGGATATGGATGAAGAAAACATTGTTTAAAGATGCGGCTCTTATCACACTTGATCCATCTTTAGGTTTTCTGGAGAAGGGAGATCTATTAATTGAAGGGGCACATATTTTAGAAGTCGGACCTTCGATTGAAGTAAGCGGTGCTGATGTTGTTGATGCGTCTGACATGGTCATCATGCCAGGGCTTGTGGATACCCATCGTCATGTGTGGCAATCTGTTATACGGGGAATCGGAACAGATTGGTCTTTGCAAACGTACTTGAGCAAAATTTATTATGGCAACTATGGGGCGATGAGACGTCCATCAGATGATCGAATTGCTAATTATTTAGGCGCATTAGAGGCATTAGATGCAGGAGTGACCACGTTTTTCGACTGGACGATGATCAATTCTATGGATCATACAGAAGAACTCATTGGAGGTTTAAAAGATGCGGGTATTCGAGCGGTCTTTGGTTTTGGTACCTCTGGAGATGCAGCGTATTGGGACAGAGAGAGTACGCTCACGAATATGGAAGACGCAGCCCGCGTGAAACAAAAACATTTTCAATCATCGGATCAGCTGTTGACGATGGGACTTGCCATTCGTGGACCTGAATTTTCTTCATGGGAGACGACCGTCTTTGAAATTGAAACAGCGAGATCACTAGATGCATTATGCAGTATGCACATTGGCTTTGGAAATTGGGGAGCGGCGGATCGATCGATTGAGCGGCTTCATCAAGCAGGGCTGCTCGGGCCTGATTTGAATATGGTGCATATCAATGCAATTGATGCAGATCAAATGAAGATGTTAGCTGACAGCGGAAGCTCCATCTCTATTACACCTGAGATTGAAATGATGATGGGACACGGATATCCTGTCACAGGGCTCGCCATTGAAAATGGCGTTCTGCCAACGCTTGGTGTAGATGTGGTGACAGCGACAGGCGGAGATTTATTTACCCAAATGAAATTTGGACTACAGGCGGAGCGGGCGATTCAAAATCAATCTTTATTGATGGAAGGGACGATGCCAGGACCTGAACTTGGATTGTCTGCACAGCAAATGCTTGAAGCAGCCACTATAAACGGGGCTCGTGCCTTGAAGCTTGATGACAAAATCGGCTCACTCACACCTGGAAAAGAAGCTGATTTTATCTTGATCGATCGGACAAGCATGAATCTTCTTCCGATGACAGATCCGGCTGGGGCAGTTGTGCAAACGGCACACCCTTCAAATGTTGACTCTGTCTATGTGGCTGGAAAAGCAGTGAAACAAAATGGGAAGCTAGTTGGAGTGAACTTAGAAGAGATCAAACAAAAAGCTTATGCGGCAAGAGATCATATTTTATCGCATCAGTTTGAATCAACAAAATGACGTGCAATATCCCCATAGGCCACTGCCTATGGGGAATACTTTACAACGATTCTTTAATGACTTTTTTATAATATTGGACAGATAGGAATCCGAAGACTGAGTATAAAACGGTATAAATCGCCATGACAATCAGCATAGGTGTCCACAGTTCGCTGCCAAATAAAAACCAGCCAGATTGTACAGCAAAGTAGCTGTGCAAGAGCCCGACGAGAAGCGGAATGCCAAAGTTGAAAAGCTGTTTGAGCCGAATGCCTTTTAAGAGATCTGTCTCCGTAAAACCAAGCTTACGCAGAATCGTGTATGAGCTTTGTTCCTCTTCGCTCTCATTCATCTGTTTGAAGTATAAAATACAGCCTGATGTCACAAGGAAGCTGAGGCCTAAAAATCCGACTACAAACATCATCAGTCCGATGGTTTGTTTTTGCTGCTGAGTGGTAGCAAATCTAGACATGCTTTCATCACTCAATTTCACAGACATAAAGACGTCATTGGCTTGTTCAACTTTTCCTTCATCTTTTATATTGATCGCAATATATTGGTTATTCTCACGCTGCAGCTTAGGGTCTTTGTTTTGATCAAGCTGCTCAAAGACGTTTTGACTGACGACAGCAACAGGTAGGCCGCCAGAAGTGAACTGGTAAGAGATTAAATGATCCTTTTTCATATCAATTACTTTTAAATCAATTGGTTTTTTTATTAAAAGTTTCACATCACCAGAGCTTTTAATCGGCATGAATTTTTTCAATAAATCATTGTAGCCACTTAACATGACTTCGTTGTTCTCTACATGAATATTTGGTACGTTTTTCTCGCTGATCACAGGTAGTGTTAAGACTCCTGGAGCTTTATTCACACTGCTTAACTTCGTATCGATGATTTGATTTGCATCAAAATCGGCTTGAATGACCTCGAACTGCTTTTTCTCATAGGCAATATGCTGATCAGAAAGTGCGCGAGTGAATGTGCCAGCATCTTTCTCAGATCCCATGACAAAATGTGCTGGAATTTGCTGTTCAGCTGTTTTTTCTGCTGAGTAGTAGGAAATATAGCTGAGTGATAACAAACCGATGGCAAGTGCAGATACGGTAGTAATAATCGTTAACAGCAATGCATTTGATTTTAAACGGAACATGATCGACGATAAAGACAAGACTTCATGAATGGCAAGGTAGCCATTTTTTCTTTTTCGTACGATATTGGCAATAAATGAAACAGAGCCTTTATAGAAAAGGAAAGTACCAATAATGACAGAACCTAAAATATAGATCATGGCTAAAGATAACGAAAACATCGATGTGTATGAGCCATTAAAAAGCTGAGAAGAAATGTAATAGCCTGAGCTGATAAAGGCAATGCCTAGAACCCCGATGATGATTTCAAAGACAGAGATTTTTTTAATACGCTGCTCTGTAGAAGAGGTTGTTCTAAACAAAGCTAAGATCGTTTGCTTCTGAATAAAACGTCTATTTCTTAGCATGATGACAACATAAATCAAGAGAAACACGATGATTGTTTGCAAAAGAGCCGTGCCAGAAAAATGAAGATTGGCAATTGCATGAACACCTGTGACTTTAAATAGAACCATCAGCATCAGCTTTGAACCGATAAATCCGGCCAATATTCCAATAGCCATCGAAATCATATAGAGGATAAAATTTTCTGCATGGAGCAGCTTGGAAATTTTTTGTTTCGTCATTCCAATGAGCTGCAAGAGACCGATTTCTTTTCCTCTACGTTTGATGAAAATGCTATTTGCATATAAAAGGAAGATGCCGACGATGGCGATCAGCAGAATAGAAGCGGCTTTAATGGATGCACCGCCTTTAATAGACCCTTTCACATCATCAAGTGCTGGTGAATACTGCAAGGTGACAAAGGAAAAATAGAGCGCCACACTAAATACAAGTGCAAACACGTATAAATAGTAATTTTTTAAGTTTTTCTTCAGATTGCGGAAGACGAGCTGATTAATGTTCATGCTTCACACCGCCTAAAACACCTTGCGTTTTCATAATATCCTCGAAAAACATCTTTCTCTCTAATGCGCCTTTATTCAATTGTGTATAGATCTGTCCATCTTTGATAAAAATCACTCGTCTTGAATAACTGGCTGCAACAGGGTCATGCGTCACCATGACAATGGTTGCTTTGCGCTTGTGATTGAATTCTTGCAGCTTGTTCAGTAAGTCAGACGCAGATTTGGAATCAAGTGCTCCGGTTGGTTCATCAGCAAAAATAAGGCTTGGTTCATGAATAAAGGCACGTACCGCAGATGTCCGTTGCTTTTGTCCACCAGACAGTTCATTTGGATATTTGTCTCTTAGTTCATAAATCCCCATATCCTCTGCAAGCTGTTGAAAGCGTTCAAAAGCTTCTTTTTTAGGCGTTTTGGAGATGGATAATGGCAAGAGGATGTTCTCTTTAACCGTGAGTGTATCAAGTAAGTTATAATCCTGAAAAACAAAGCCAAGCTGTTTCTTTCTAAATTCAGCGAGCTGCTGATCTTTCATTTGCGTCATTTCTGCATCTGCGATCCGAATCGATCCGCTGGACACATGATCAATCGATGACAATACGTTCAAAAGGGTCGTTTTCCCCGAGCCTGATGGCCCCATGATGCTGACAAATTCTCCAGCTTCTATCGTCAAATCAATGCCTTTCAGCACCTCTTGTTTATTGAATTTATTTCCATAGCTTTTATATAATTTACGAGCTTCTAAAATGTTCATCTGTCGAACCCCTTTTTTATTTAATTGATATCTCTAGTATAAAAAGAAGCCGATCAGACTTCCTGCGATTTGGCGAACAAAACAGGCGTGCATGTGACATTGTTGTCACATGCTTGTTTTATATGTCAAAGCCTTATGTAGAATTCAGATTGTTATTCAATTATTTTATCTGTTTTTCGCGATGATGTATCAAATTTCTTGTTTTTTCTGATGAACCTTTACAGAGTATGTGATTTCATGTAAGATATGCATATCAAATATATGCATAGTAAATCTATGTATTAGAGGTGACGATGGATGAAAGTGAGTAAAGAGCTTCTAAAGGGGAGTACTGCTACCCTTATTTTAAGCTTGCTAAATGAAAAGCCGATGTATGGATATGAAATGATTAAGCAATTAGAGTCGAAATCCGAAGGGATTTTTAGCTTCAAAGAGGGAACCATTTATCCTATTTTGCACACTTTGGAGGGGAAAGGATTCATTGTGTCTTACTGGGGCGAAGGGAATGGCAATCGAAAAAGGAAGTATTACAAGATTAATGAACAGGGCAAAGCGTTTATGAAAGAAAAGAAGGAAGAATGGACTGTCTTCAAAGATGCAGTAGATGGCGTTTTGAATGGGGAGAAAGTCGTATGGGACTAGAGAAAAAGTTTGAACAATATATCAAAAATGTGTGTAAACGAATCAAAAATAAAGACGTACATGCAAGTATAAAGCTTGAGCTTCGTGATCATTTATACACGCTGAAAGAGGAAGCGGTAAGTGCGGGCATGTCAGAAGAAGAGGCGGTAAATCAAGCGCTCGATCAAATTGGAGATGCAGCCATACTCGGAATGCAGCTCCATGAAACACACAAAACTCAAGTGGACTTTAAAACGATACTTCTTGTACTAGCTACTTGTTCATTTGGGCTGTTTGTGATGTATTATTTTCAGTTTCATTCTCATTTACTTCATTTTCAAGACACGAATATCTTTTATAAAAGTCTCATTTACTATGTATTTGGTCTTGCGTTGATGTTTGGGCTGTTTGCTTTTGATTATCGGCGCTTTTTACCCTATTCTTGGCATTTATATATAGGAACGATTGGAATGCTGATTCTTACAATGATGATTGGGACAAGAGTGAACGGTATTCTCTTTTTAAGCTTAAATAATGGATCGATCAATCTGACTGAAATTTTTCCATTTCTGATGATTATTTCGTTAGCGGGCATTTACCAATCTTGGAACTGGAAGAATGGTTTTAAGTCTTGGTTAGGGTTAGCGATTGTCACTTTACCCATTATTTTATTACATATAGTCGGATCTCTTTCTGCAACCATCACCTTTATGGTCATATGCATAACGATGATGTATGTATCTCATGCAAGAATGAGACAGCTTATTCCGTTTACAGCAGCAGGTATTGTCTATCTCATTGTTCAATTATTTTCTCTTTATCAAGCTGATATGTCCCACTTTTACCAATACTCACTTCATGAATTTAGCTCAAATGGTTTTCAGATAAATCCGTACGCATTGTATGATGTTCACACTGATTGGATGTTGACGTATATCATTTATTCATTCGGATGGTTTGCAGGATTGGCCGTTTTTATTTTGTTTGTGACTTTGATTTATAGAGTAGTTCATACAGCGAAACGAGTTCAATCTGCTTATGGCAAGATGTTAATGATTGGTTTGGCAACCACATTTGCAGCAAAATTTATCTTAAGTATTTTCACAAACTTTGGATTATTGCCTATATCAGGAGTTTCCATGCCTTTTATGAGCTATGGGGGATCTCATATTCTTCTAGAAATGATGTCAGTCGGGCTGCTAATGAGTATTTATAGAAGGAAACAGCTAGGAGAAATGTGCCGTGAAGTAGCGTGATATGGCTGTATAAAATAACCCAATCTCTTCAATGCATCGTTGAATGAAGAGATTGGGTTTCTTGAACTGCATGTTCACATGCTTGCAATATGCACAAAATCATTCTTTTTCGGAAAGATAAAGGTGAAAGTTGTCCCTTGATCTAATGTGGAGTTGACCTCGATTGTGATATGAAGAGCGTCAGCTCCCTTTTTTGTTAAATAGAGCCCCATGCCTGTGGAGGCCGTGTCATTGTGATGTCTTGTGGAGGTAAAGCCTTTTTCAAAAATACGGGACACGTCTCTTGGGTCAATTCCTCTGCCTTGATCTGTGATGGTGAGCACCACTTGTTCGTTCATTTGTTTGCTTTCGATGATAATGTCAGATGATTGGCTGTACTTGACGGCGTTTGTCAGCACTTGTCTGATCATAAAGGATAACCATTTTGTATCACTTAATACGTCTCGCTCTTCTAATAAAAGGTCAAAGCCAATTCCTTTTTGCATACACCACGATTGGAGCGCTTTGATTTCTTTCGTTAGCATGTTTTGGAGATCCAGTTTTTCAATAAATAAATCATTTTCAATATGTTGGATCCTGCTTTGATGCAGCTGTGCATCAAGGAGTAAATGTATTCTAAGCCATTCATATGTCATATTTGATTTGAGCGGCTGTTCTGTTATGCGGTCAATCATTAAGTGCATCGCCGTGAGCGGCGTTTTCACCTCATGTATCCATGAGAGCAGTTCATCTTTTTCTTCTTCCAGCGCAGTCTTTTGCTTAGCCGTCATCTGGCGGTATCGGTCGATTTGCTCTGACGCTGCCTCCTGTACAATTTGTTCAAAGGGGGAAGAGGGTTTGAGACGTATTTGATGGTCTATGTTTTCATCCCATTCTTTCAGTTGCATGTAATAAGCAGTTTCTTTCCGATAACGAAAAAAAAGAAAAACAATGAAGAGTAATGTAGACAAAAGCACGATATAAAAAAGAGAAGCTAGTGGAATCGTTGTATCCAAATATGCAACAAAGAGAATGAGAAGCTGCAAACTAAGAAAGAACAAGATCCAGCTTCTTCGTTCTTTTAGAAATGCTTGCAGCATCATTGATCATCCTTTTCCTTTGCAAGATAACCTTGACCCACTTTTGTTTCAATGAAGGCGCCAAGGGAGATTTCGTCTAGTTTTTTTCTAAGGCGGTTGACATTTACAGTGAGTGTATTGTCACTCACGAATCGTTCATCGTCCCATAAAGCTTGGATGAGAGATTCCCTTTTGACGATATGGTTTTTATGCTGAATCAATTCTTTGAGAATAAAAAACTCATTTTTTGTTAATTCAACCTCACCGTTTTCATTTGTCACTGTATTATTTTCGAGATCAAGGGTAGCGCCGCACCAGACTTTTAAGTTGGCTGGTTCCGCATTATAATCATGGACTCGGCGAAGAACAGCACTTACTTTGGCGATGAGAACGTCAAAGTGAAAGGGCTTTTGTACAAAATCATCAGCTCCAAGCTGCATCGACATGACCATATCAGCAGGATGATCACGAGAGGAAAGAAAGATGATGGGCACATTAGAATGATGCCGAATCATCCGGCACCAATGAAAGCCATCGTACTTTGGTAGCTGAATATCAATAATGACTAAATCAGGCTGGATGGAAGTGAACTCCTGCATGACCTGTTGAAAATTGTTGATCCCATACACATCATAAGACCAGTTGACTAAACGTTCTTTGATTTCTTGGAAGAGGGTTGTATCATCCTCAATCAGCAAAATTTTAAACAAAACGAGCACCACACTTTTTGAATTACTTGTACATCATTGTAGCGGAAAACAGGCACTCCCGCTAGAAGCAGACAGCAAAAAAGCAAGGGAAGAGATCCCTTGCTTCGGTTTATTTACCTAAAAAGTGCTTTTTAAAGAATGATAATTGATATTCAAGTGTGAGTGGATCATTAAAGTAAAACTCTTCCGCATTTGCTTCATACACACGATGTTTTTTCACAGCAGGAATGGACTTATAGATTTCACTGTTTTGATAGGAATTGTCCATCTCGCTGTTTTTGCTAATGATCATATAGTCTCCGGCAAATTCAGGGATGACCTCTTGTGATACCGCATAATAGCCAGCTTTTAATGCTTTTTCTTTTACTTTTTCAGGCATTTTTAGTTTCATTGCTTGGTAGAGGATTTCTGTTCCCCGTCCCCACGCATCTCCAAAGACGTAAAGATCTTTTGTGCCGCTTTCAAAGACAGATACGGTTGCATCTTCACCAATTTTTGCTTTGATTTCTTTGCCAGCTTCAGCTGCACGCTGTTTGAAATCCTTGACCCATGCTTTTGCTTCTTTTTCTTTGTTTAAGACTTTTCCAATTTCAATATGCTGCTGAAGGTAATCGACTTTGTTATACGTGAATAAAACGGTAGGGGCGATTTTTTTTAGTTTTTCTACATTTTTTGCACCGCTTAAACCGATGATGACATCAGGTTTTAGCTTCATGATTTTTTCTACATTTTCATCGGATACTTCTTCCACATTTTTTAATTTCTTTTTGAAACGTGGATTCTTTTTTGACCAAGAGTCAACGCCCACAAGGTTCACACCAAGTGACAAGACATTTCCTGTATAAGAGGCGAGAACAACAACACGTTTTGGATTTGCTGGCAGCTTCACAGGTCCATTTTCAGATTGATATGTAATCGTGTCCGATGACGTTGATTGCTTTCCTTTATTTGAGGAAGAGTTGCTGCTATTGCCACATGCGCTCAACGCAAGTACGAAGATGAGCATCAGAGGGAACAATATTTTCTTCATGAATGTAAACTCCTTTGAAATCGGCACATCAGCCGTGTATTTGGTTGTATGAGTGATAATGATAATTATTATCACTCAGATATCATACCATAGAAGTGAGGTTTGTTGTCAATGATATTTTAGCAGTGGATAGAGGAATAATGATAGAAAGAAAAAAAGATCAAGGCAGTGTATGACCTGATCTTTTTTCTTATTTAAACCAGCCTTTTTCTTTGGAACGAGTAATGGCCTCAATTCGGTTTTTGACTTCTAGTTTATCTAAAATAACGGATATGTAGTTTCGGACAGTGCCGCTTTTAATGCTGAGTTCCTTGGCGATTTCTTTTGTGTTTTTTCCGTCTGCGACGAGTTCTAGAACCGACTTTTCTCGTTCAGTTAAAGGATTTTCGTCGCTGTACAAGTCTTCCATTAATTCAGGGGCGTACACCTTTTTCCCTTTCATCACGCTGCGGATGGCACTTGCTAAATCCTCGCTTGGGCTGTCTTTCAGCATGTAGCCGCTAACGCCAGCTTTCAGTGCTCTTTGAAAATAGCCAGAACGGGCAAAGGTTGTTAAAATGATGATCTTCACATCAGACTTTTTGAGTTCTTCAGCGGCATCGAGACCAGATTTTCCTGGCATTTCAATATCCATTAAACAAATATCGACCGGATGTTTTTGAGCAAAATCAATGGCGTCCTGGCCGTTTGTCCCTTTTCCAACAACGGTCATATCGTCTTCTAAATCGAGAAGCGACCCAAGAGCACCAAGCAGCATTTGCTGATCCTCTGCGATAAAGATGTTAATCATTTTATTTCCTCCTTATCTTTCGCTGCTGAATCATTTGGAATACTCATGATCAGCTTCGTCCCGTCTTTTGTTTCAATGTGCAGGCGTCCATTTGCAAATTCCAATCTTTCTCTAATCCCTAAAAGGCCATGTCCCTTCGTTTGAGAGGATGGATCACCGCCTTTAAATGTGCCGTTATCCTCAACTGTAATGACAACTTCCTTTGACTTTTGATGAATGGTGATTTGACAGACAGTGGCATCGCTGTGTTTGACGACATTCGTTACGGCTTCTTTGATGCACATGCTCACAATGTTTTCGTTCAGAAGAGAGATGTGTTTCGGCGCTTCCTTTTCATCATAAATCATGTCAATATCGGCGGCTTCAAGGATTTGCTTGATGTTCAATTTCTCATCTTTGATCCGAATGCCTTTCATGGAAGAAACAATTTTCCGCACTTCATTTAGAGACGTTCTAGCTGTCTGTTGGACGCTTTTTAGTTCGGCGCGTGCCTGTTCAGGGTCTTTATACACGAGTTTACGGGCAAGGTCACTCTTTAAACCGATAAGAGAGAGTTTTTGTCCAAGTGTATCATGTAGATCACGAGCAATGCGCTGTCTTTCTTCAAGTTTGACAAGATCGGCGATCCGTTCATTGGCATTTTCTAATTTCTCTTCAAGGCGTTCACGTTCTTTTCGGCTTCGAATGCTGAGAGGGAGGAGAATGGCGCTAATAAGTGTGATCACAACAAAAGGAATTTGTGTGAGAAACCATCCCTTTTTTAAAATCAAGCTAAAGTTCACTGCTACGGCGGCGCTCCCTAGATGAATATAGTATAAGATATAAAAAGGGACTTTTCTTTTAATGTGCCCATTGAAATAGGCGATGCAAAAAGCGAAATAAATATAGCTGTAGAGCATCACATAGCCTGTAGAAATCGCAATCAATAAAAGACCGAAGACATATAAAGACCAGCCTTTTGCGACAAAGGCAAAACGATACACTCCGAAAAAAACCACGTTCAAAATAATGCCAATGACAATACCTAAAGTCGTAGGCGTCTTTAAGATAAAATAGAAGGGCAGGATGAAAAAAATGGCCCATATATAGGGGGAAATCCCATGCAATTTTTGAATTTTAAACTGTTTTTTCATCCGTGTGCCACCTTTTCCGTTTTCGTTCTTTTCCTTACTTTATCAAATTCAACTTACGGTTGCATCCTGTAAATGGCAACAAGCTCCTTCTAGAGTAAGAAAGAGCTTGCACCAATTATGCATTTTTCTTCAGAATGTCTCCTTTAATGACAGGTGCGGGCATCTTCTTAGATTGCCGTGCTTCTTTAAAGGTAACGAATGCTTTCGTTTCTTCATCCCAAAGTCTAAATTTCATTGATTCGATACTTGTTTTTAAAGTGATGGTTGGAACATTTTGAAGCGGCTCACTATGATCATGTGCATGCTCCAAGTGATAATTCGGTACCCTCGGACTTAAATGATGAACATGGTGATAGCCGATATTGCCTGTTAACCATTGAAGAAGCTTTGGTAATTTGTAAAAAGAACTGCCTTCTACTGCCGCCTGCACATAATTCCAATGTTCATCTGCTTCAAAGTAAGAATCTTCAAATGTATGCTGCACATAAAACAGCCATACGCCGATTGATCCTGAGATCAGGAAGATTGGACCTTGGACAAGCAGGAACTCCTGCCAGCCAAAAAGAAGACACGTTGCAGTTGCTAGTGCAATGATGCTCACGTTTGTGAAATACGTGTTCCAGCGCTCTTTTTTACGAGCATTTTTGACGTTGAAACGGTTTTTTAAGAGAAAAACAAAGATCGGTCCTAAAATAAACATCACAAAAGGATTACGGTAAAATCTGTAGCGAAATTTCGTCCAAGCTGATGCTTCTTGATATTCTTTGACTGTCAGGAGCCAAATGTCGCCAGTACCTCGTTTGTCTAGATTACTGCTTGTGGCATGGTGAATTGAATGATCTCTTTGCCATTGAAGATAAGGGAAAAGGGTGAGTACGCCCGTTACAAAACCGAACAGGTGATTCAGCGGCTTCTGTTTAAAAAAGGATTGATGGCAGCAGTCGTGAAAAATAATAAAGACACGTACTAAAAAACCAGCTGCAATCACCGCAAAGAAGAGGGTTAAAAGGTAGGAGATGTTCAGGCTATAATAGGCAAGAAACCAAAGCCCCAAAAATGGAATGAATGTATTAAAGAGTTGAATGATACTTTTTTTCGAATTAGCACCAGAGAATTGGCCAACTTGTTTTCTTAAAGTGGCTTGCTGCTGTGTGTTTGTTGAAGTCGTCATGAACGTTCAAGTCCTTTCCGTTTCTTTCTACTTCAAAGTATAGAAGGAAAGGTGTCATGCTCATAGTAGCACCCATCATGTATTCAATATGACATTTGTCATGTTGGACGCGGGAAAGGCTGATGGTTCAAGGGTTGTAAGCTTATTTTATTTTAAATAAAAAAAGTAAAGGCGCTTAGCCTTCACTTTTTATGCACGTGCTTCATGTACTTTTAACTGCTTGCCTTTAATCGTTGTGTGGCGCATGGCATTTAGCACAAGAGGGCCTTTGCCATTTAAAATATCGACATATGTTTTCGTTTCCTGAATGGTAATAATCCCAATGTCATCAAACGCAACGCCATCTATTTTGGCGATTGTTCCAACGAAATCAACTGCCCGGAGTTTCTTTTTCTTCCCGCCGTTAAAATAAAGCTTCATAATATCCTTTTCAACGCCAGCTTGTTTATTTTCCTTTTGAATCGGCGTTTCAATCTTTTCTTCAAAGCTTTCTACATGCTGTTCTGCGTCTTCTTTTGTAGGATAAGGCTGAGTCTGAAAATGAATGCCAGCTTCCTGCTTTAATTCTTCAATGAGCTGCTGCCCGTGCCTTGTCATAAACGCAATCGTTTTTCCGCTTTTACCCGCTCTGCCAGTTCTTCCGGTCCGATGAATATAGCGTTCTTTTTCATATGGCAAGTCGTAATGAATGACATGTGTCATATCACTGACATCAATTCCTCGGGCTGCTATATCGGTTGCGATCAAATAACGGAATTCCCCGTTTTTGAATTCATCCATTACAGCAAAGCGGTCTTCCTGCCTCATCCCGCCATGAATCTTATCGCAAGGAACATCCCACTCATCCAGCTTCATCGTCAGCTCATTCACTCGCTCCTGCGTATTGCAAAAAATAATACAGCTATCTGGATTTTCAATGACAATCGTTCGTTGAAGTAATGAAAACTTGCCTTCTTCCTCGGTTTCAATCAAGGTGTGGGTGATATGCTGCTTCGTCGTTTCCTCCCGAGCAATCTCTATCACTTTTGGCGATTGTAAAAACTGCTCACTCAAATCCTTCATTTCATCAGACATCGTCGCTGAAAATAACAACGACATCCGCTTTGGCGGCAGATGCTGAATAATAGAAGAGACTTGATCAATAAATCCCATGTTCAGCATTTCGTCTGCTTCATCTAACACGAAAAATGACAGATTGTCTAAAGCAAGTGTCCCTTTTTCAAGGTGATCCAATATTCGTCCTGGCGTTCCGCACACAATGTGGTTCTTTTGTGCAAGCTCTATTTTTTGTGCTTGAAATGGAGCTTTTCCATAAATGGCGGCCGCTTTGATTCGTTTAAATCGTCCGAGGCTGGTCAGATCCTGTTTGACCTGCATGGCAAGTTCTCTTGTTGGGACGAGGATGAGGGCTTGAGGTTTATTCTCAGCCCAATCCACCATTTCACAAATTGGCAGACCATAGGCTGCTGTTTTGCCACTGCCTGTCTGAGATTTGACAATGAGGTCCTGCTTTGAAAAAGCAACGGATAAGGTCTCGTGCTGGACGGGTGTAGGTGTATGGAAATGAAGCGCTTCTAGCGCTTGTTTCAATTCATCGCTTAATGGATATTGATCAAATTGTTGTAATGGCATCGTGTTCTCCTTTTCGTACATGTATACTTGTGACATCATACCATATCTTTTCAAAGACACCATGACCTTGAATGAAAAAGCATGAAAAAAAGCCCCGTAAAGGAGCTTTCAGCGTGTAGACAAACCCTCGCATTCGGTGTCAGATTTGCGCTCCGGTACTCACGAATGTCAAATTCGCTCCGTTCCGGTGCTCACTCTTCCTAGACTTCAAAGGTTTTCTATCACGCTGAAAAGAAAACAAAAGCCTCTTAAAGGAGCTTTTTGATTAAAGGAATCTGCGTTTTACTTTTTCCCAATAGGAGTTATCTTTTAATTTGACCGTTTTGATCACTTTGCCAGAAAGGCCAATATCTATTTGTTTGACATGTTTTGTACCTAGCGCTTCGTTATCAAGACCGATAATCGGATGGTCGTTACCGTCCTGAACAACCTTTAGTGTCAGCTTGCGGTCACTGCTTAAAATGAAAGGAGCTCCAAGTGTACGGTATGAGTTGTTATTCAGCGATGCCAGCTCGGTTACTTGCATACACGGAAGCATCGGATCCACCACGGCGCCGTTGACCGATTTATTGTAGGCCGTTGAACCGGTTGGAGTGGAAATAATCATCCCGTCGCCTCTAAAGGTTTCAAAATGGAAATCATCTATATACACATCGATGACAAATGTTTTAATGATGCTAGAGCGGATCGACAGTTCGTTTAAGCAATGGAACTGGTTTGTACTGTCAACGCTTACATCGATGATCGGATATTTTCTCACTTCAATCTGTTCAGTGTTCATGGCATCAATCATTTTATCAAAATGTTCTAACGAAAAATCGCAGTATAGGTGCGAATTCTCTGTTTTTGATACCCCTACATACAAGCAGTCATCCCGGAAGTTCGTTTTGCGAACCGCTTGAAGAAATGTACCATCTCCACCAATTGAAGCAATGATATGGGCATCTTCTGCACGCTTTACGACGTGAAAGCCTTGATCGGTAGCGAGCTTCTCCAGAGAAGAAATGTGTCCATCCAATTCATGATCTTTTTTGTAAAAGAAAAATACATTGCGACGATTGTCTGTCATTGACGTTCTCCCCTTTGTTGTCAAAAATAGATTTCGAGTAATAAAGGGCTTACATAGAAAACCCTTGTTCACATTTTACACTTTTTTCATATGAAAGTAAAAATATTAGAAAGACGCTTCATTTTGATAGAGGCTTCCATTTGAGAAATGAGTCATTGTAAGTGATTAGAAAACGCTGACTTTGAGTATAATTTAATAGCTCATTTTGGAGGATAGAGAGGTCTGGGTGTTTTGTTGTGGAGATGATCTGATCTATTAGATGTAGGAAGAGGATAAAATAACCAATTTTTCGTCATGATGAGCAAATGATAGAAGATGTAAAGTTGATCGTCATTTCACATCGGTGCTATCATATGTTGAAATGAAATGTAAAAAAACCACAGTTCCTGTGAAACATTTCATGTGTGTATTCGTATGAACGAAGTGAGACAAAAAGGAGGAGAAAGAAATGAATGCGAAAAGATGGGTAGCCTTAATCATTGCACTTGGTGTTTTCGGCTTTTCGATTGTGATTAGTATCACGACGGCCTTGTATGAAAGCTTCAATGATAATAAGATGAGCTATCAATTCGGGGACGAAATCGAAGAAAAGGTACTAGAAGATGGAAGCGGTGCGAGTAAAATTGCTGTACTTGAGATTAATGGTACGATTCAAGATAACGGCGGTGCATCCAGCCTTCTAGGCGGGGAAGCATATGATCATCGTGCGTTCTTAAAGGAATTAGATAAAGCAAAAGACGATGCGTCTGTGAAAGGTGTCTTGCTGCGCGTCAACTCTCCTGGTGGCGGTGTCTATGAAAGTGCTGAAATACATAAAAAATTAGAAGAAGTAAAGAAAGCGAAGAAGCCAATTTATGTTTCTATGGGTTCAATGGCGGCTTCTGGTGGCTATTATGTATCCACTCCAGCGAAAAAAATCTTTGCTTCACCTGAAACGTTAACAGGCTCTCTCGGGGTCATCATGCAAAGTTTGAATTATGCAAAGCTGGCAGATAATTTAGGCATCAAATATGAAACCATTAAAAGTGGAAAATTCAAAGACATCATGTCCCCAAATCGTGATATGACAAAAGATGAGCGAGACATCATGCAAAGCATGGTTGACAACTCTTATGAAGGCTTTGTGAAAGTCATCTCAGAAGGACGTGGCATGTCTAAGCAGGACGTCAAGAAAATTGCTGACGGCCGAATCTATGACGGAACACAGGCGAAATCGAACGGATTAGTGGATGAGCTTGGGTACTATGAAGATGCTCTAAAAGCAATGAAGAAAAATGAAAAAGGGTTAAAAGGAGCGACAGTGATCAGCTATTCTCAAAGCTTCGGCTGGAACTCTCTCTTCAATATGAGTGCAAGTAAGCTCTTTAAAAGCGAAATTGATTTTCTGAACTTAAAAGAAACACTGGCTGGCTCCAATGGGTCTAAACCGATGTATCTCTATTCAAAATAAAGGAGGGATCATAGATGGATTCTACATTCGATGAAGTAACGGAAAGTCGCAGCCAAGAGGGAGAATCAAGGCCGACTCTTGCGAAGCGCACTTCAATTGAAGCGCAGGCTTTTGCAGGTTTCTGGATTAGATTCTGGGCATTTATCCTAGATTGGCTCGTCGTATGGGGTGTTAACCATTTGACGGTTTCTCCAATCTTTAGTCTCTTTGGCTGGTCAAAAGGGGGAGGCTGGTTTTCCCCATTTTCCGTCACAACGACAATTGTTTTTCTGCTTTATTTTGCGATCATGACGAAGGTTTTCCAACAAACACTTGGAAAGATGGTGTTTGGAATCAAAGTCGTCTCACTTCAGCCGGAGAAGAAGCTGTCATGGGATGTCATTTTCTTTAGAGAAATTGTGGGGCGATATATTAATACGCTTTTTGTTCTCTATGCTGTGGTTGGGTTTACGCCGAAAAAGCAAGGGGTTCATGACTACTTTGCAGATACGGTGGTTGTTCATGAACATTTATATGAAAAAACAGAATCAAACGCATAATCAAAGAGAGTTTGGCCGAGTACCGGTCAAACTCTTTTTTTTTGGTGATTGGGTATAAAATCCAGAAGGAGAGCCATAATCGTAGTGGAAGCATCATTTGTTATGGAGGAAGTGAGCACAGTGCTGTACGTTTGGATCGCAGCTTTTTTGTTCCTTGTGATCTTATTGATCTTTATGAAAGTGACCATTTCACTGGACTATTCACATGCAAATGACAATGACCATATTGCGGTGAAGATCATCACGTTATATGGAATCGTCAGACTGAAGAAAGACATTCCGATGGTGAAAGTGAATACGGAAGATCAAACGATTGATATTCGTGAAAAGAAAATGGCCAGCACCAAAACGCCTAATCAAGAAAAAGAAACCATGCATAAAAAAGTGGGAAAACGTGATGTAAAGGAAATCCTTCATCAAATGGAGCGTATTACAAAAGAAATTGTCGATCTAAACCGGATCATGCGAACGTTTTTCATTCATATAAAAATCGTCTCATTTCACTGGTCCACATGGATTGGTTTTCATGACGCAGCTTTAACAGGTGTAGCAGCCGGTGGTGTGTGGTCAGTCAAAGGAGCACTTCTTGCCTTTATGCAGGAGCATCTCACCTTTAAGCACAAACCCGTCTATGAAGTGATTCCCGCTTTTCAGCACAAAGTATCACAGACACACTTTGCATGTATAGCTTATTTTCGGATTGGACATGCTATGCTTGCAGCCATTCGATTACTTGTCCATTGGTTAAAAGGGAGAAAGGCGAGAAAAAATGCCTCTCTTCAAGCAACGAAGAATGAATCATCTGTTTAAGGAGGAACCCGAAAATGGCAGATCATCCAATCCAAGGTCTGATGAAGACAGCGATGGAAAACTTAAAAGAAATGATTGATGTGAACACGATCATCGGCGATCCAGTCGAAACCCCTGACGGCAGTGTCATTCTCACTGTGTCAAAGGTTGGTTTTGGATTTGCAGCCGGCGGCAGTGAATTCAACGGTAACCAAAAGAAAGAAAAACGGTCTGATGAACAAGAACGAAAAGAACCGAGACTCCCATTTGGAGGCGGAAGCGGTGGGGGAGTATCGATTACACCAATCGCCTTTTTAATTGTGGGAACAAATGGCGTAAGAATGCTTCATTTGGATGAACACACACATCTGCTCGATAAAATATTGGATTCTGCTCCTCAAGCAATTGAACGTCTTCAGCACATGTTTAAGAAGGATGAACGGGAGCATCGTCACAAAGAACGAAAACTAGATGACATAGACCTTTAAAAAGTTAGCTGCCCTGCAGTTAACTTTTTTTTCAAAATGGACGATTAGGCTTTGCAGTTTTTTGCTTTCTCTACTATGATAGAACCATACATTTGATAAGGGAGGAATTGTTTTGGCATCGATCACATTTAAAGGGAGCCCAGTAACGCTTATAGGAAATGAAGTGAAAGTAGGCGAGCAGGCTCCAGATTTCACGGTATTAACGAACTCACTAGGGGAAGTTTCACTTTCTGATTTAACAGGAAAAGTGACGATTATCTCAGTGATTCCTTCTATTGATACAGGTGTGTGTGACGCACAAACAAGACGTTTCAATGAAGAGGCAGCCGGTTTAGGTCCGGTCAATATCTATACCATTAGTGCAGACCTACCATTTGCACAAGCACGCTGGTGCGGAGCAAACGGAATTGAAAATGTCGAAACATTATCTGATCATAGAGATATGTCATTTGGTGAAGCGTTTGGTTTATATATGAAAGAATTGCGTTTATTGGCGCGTGCGGTCTTCGTATTAGACCCAAGCGGAAAAGTGGTTTACACTGAGTACGTAAGCGAAGCAACCAATCATCCAAATTATGAAAAAGCCATTGAGGCTGCGAAATCACTGTTATAAAAGCAGCATCGACAAGAGCTCCGGCTTCATACTGGGGCTCTTTTCAATGAGAACATATAGCTTTTAACAAAGCGAGGAGAGAAAAGCATTGCAGAAAGATCAAGTGAGTACGATTTTTGAGCTGCTCGATACAGCTTCAATTCGTTTAAAAAAGGAACAGAACATTTCCTATATTGAAGCATTGGCAGAAGCAGGAGAAGCCTTTTTCCAGGCAAATGATCGAAACGGTTTACTAAAAGATTTAATAGAGAAAGCAGATTTCGCCTCTTATGATCATGAGCAGATTCGTAAAGCGTTTCAGCTCGCCGTATTAAAAGGACAAAAGGATATTTCACATCCAAACCGGCAGATGACACCTGATACAATTGGTCTGTTTGTCAGCTATTTGGTCAATAAATTTTTAGAAGGACAAAAAGAGCTGGTTGTCTTTGATCCAGCAGCGGGAACAGGGAATTTACTGCTTGCGGTCCTCAACAATGTAACAGCAGAAACAACACGCGGTTTTGCCTCTGAAATTGATGACGTGCTCATTAAAATTGCGTGGGCACAAGCGAACTTAGAAGAAAAAGAAGTAGAGCTATTCCACCAGGACAGCCTTGAGCCGCTTCTTATCTCACCAGCAGATGTTGCTGTATGTAGTCTTCCTGTCGGGTTTTATCCAAACGATGAGCGCGCTAAAGACTATGAATTAAAGGCAAAAGAAGGTCATTCCTTTGCGCATTATTTATTCATTGAGCAAAGTCTTCGTTATACGAAAGAAGGCGGCTTCTTATTCTTCATCATTCCAAATGATTTGTTTGAAGGAAAAGAAAGCGTACAATTAAAGGATTTCATCAAAGAACATGCATATATGAATGCGTTAATTCAGCTGCCAGTCTCTATGTTCAAAGACAAAAAGCATGCCAAAAGCTTATTTGTGATGCAAAAGAAAAAAGAGGGGCTCGAAGCACCGAAACGTATGCTATTTGCCAATCTGCCATCTTTCTCACAGAAGGAAGCAATGGTTGGCGTCATGAGAAAATTAGACCAATGGTTTATAGAAGAAAAAGAAACGAAAGAATAGCCAGAGTGATGTCTGGCTATTTTATTATTCAGAAAATAACGACTTATTGATGTAAGCGGTAACAGTTCGAAGGTGTACTTGAAATGCAAAGTTTTCAATGTTTAAATGAAAAAGTCAGATATTTTTCGGACTTATCGTTAAACTATAAAAGACCCGTTCAAACAGGTTGAATATAGCACCGAAAAAACGTGAAACCTTATATAACAACTGAGTAAAAGGAGCGACAGTAATGTCCAAAATTATTGCAATCAACGCAGGAAGCTCATCTCTTAAATTCCAATTGTTCGACATGCCAGAAGAAACCGTTTTAACAAAAGGTCTTGTTGAAAGAATCGGAATGGACAACAGTATCTTCACGATTTCTGTAGATGGAGAAAAGAAAACAGAAGTCACAGATATTCCAGATCATGCAGTAGCGGTTAAAATGCTGCTTGAAAAACTAATTGAATTTAACATCATCAAAGACTTTAATGAAATTGATGGCGTAGGACACCGCGTCGTTCACGGCGGAGAAAAATTCAGCGATTCTGTTGTTTTAACAGATGAAGTCATCAAAGACATTGATCAGCTTTCAGAGCTTGCACCACTTCACAACCCTGCAAACGTTGTAGGAATCAAAGCATTCAAACAAATTCTGCCTGACGTACCAGCGATTGCTGTGTTCGATACAGCTTTCCACCAAACAATGCCAGAGCAGTCTTACCTATACAGCCTTCCGTATGACTACTACAAAAACTTTGGTATTCGTAAATACGGATTCCACGGGACAAGCCATAAGTTCGTAACAGAGCGTGCAGCAGAGCTATTAGGCCGTCCTCTTGAAGAGCTTCGTTTGATTTCTTGCCACCTTGGAAATGGTGCAAGTATCGCAGCAGTTGAAGGCGGAAAATCAATCGATACGTCAATGGGCTTCACACCACTTGCGGGTGTTGCAATGGGAACACGTTCAGGTAACATTGACCCTGCCCTTATTCCATTTATTATGGAGAAAACAGGACATACAGCGGAAGAAGTACTTTCTACTTTAAATAAGAAGAGTGGTCTTTTAGGTGTGTCTGGTCTTTCAAGTGATCTTCGTGATATCGAAGAAGCGACAGAAGAAGGAAACGACCGTGCTGAAGTAGCACTAGATATTTTTGCAAGCCGTATTCATAAATACATCGGTTCTTATGCAGCGAGAATGAATGGTGTAGATGCCATCATCTTCACAGCTGGAATCGGTGAAAACAGCTCAGAAGTGAGAGCACGTGTACTTCGTGGTCTAGAATTCATGGGCGTATATTGGGATCCATCTCTTAACAACATGAGAGGCGAAGAAGCATTCATCAGCTACCCTCACTCTCCTGTAAAAGTCATCGTGATTCCAACGAACGAAGAAGTTATGATTGCAAGAGACGTTATGCGTTTAGCGTAACATCCTTTTGAAGCTCTTTTCCTCAGCGGAAAAGGGCTTTTTTCTATTGAAATCAGCATGCTATAATGTGAGGCAATATGAAAGGAGCGGTGTGAAGATATGAGCGTCGAAGAACATAAACGCGAAGCGAAAACGAGGCTTCATGTAAAAGTCATTACCGTCAGTGATACAAGGACAAAAGAAACAGATAAAAGCGGCCGTCTGATGATTGATTTGCTCAAAGAACAAGGGCACCTTATTCTTGCATACGATATTGTGAAAGATCACATTGGAGCAATTCAAGACGCCGTTTTAGAAGGAACAAGTGAAGCGAAGATTGATGCCGTCTTGTTAAACGGGGGAACTGGTATTGCAGCAAGGGACGTCACGATTGAATCCATTACACCTCTTTTCTCAAAAGAGCTGCCGGGCTTTGGAGAAATTTTTCGCATGCTGAGCTATACAGAAGATATTGGATCAGCCGCTATCTTATCTAGAGCGACGGCAGGGGTGATTAACCAAAAAGCCGTTTTTGCCACACCAGGCTCTACCGGAGCAGTTCGGTTAGCCATGACCAAACTCATTATTCCAGAGCTTCCTCATGTCTTGCGAGAGCTTGAAAAAGATCAAAAATAGCCCAAAATGACTCTGCCAAGAAAATTTGGCAGAGTTTTTTTCATAAAGGGGTTGAAAAAACAATTTTTCCTTGTTACAGTGTATACATACTAAATGCATGTTTATAAATTAAAACTTATTTTTATGCAAAAAACATTCACAGAATCAAAACAAGCGAGAGGAGCTTTTCAAACATGTCACAAAATAAAAAAGTCGTATTAGCATATTCCGGAGGTCTTGATACCTCTGTTGCAGTTAAATGGTTACAGGAGCAAGGTTACGAAGTTGTTGCTTGCTGCCTGGACGTAGGTGAAGGAAAAGATTTAGCATTCGTTCAACAAAAAGCACTTCAAGTCGGAGCTGTTCAATCTTACATGATCGACGCAAAAGAAGAGTTTGCTGAAGAATTTGCACTTGCTGCACTGCAAGCACACACGATGTATGAAGGGAAATACCCACTCGTGTCTGCACTATCTCGTCCGCTCATTGCCAAAAAGTTAGTGGAAGTCGCAGAGAAAGAAAATGCCGTAGCCGTTGCACACGGATGTACAGGTAAAGGAAACGACCAAGTTCGTTTTGAAGTATCAATCAAAGCATTGAATCCAGACCTAGAAGTTCTTGCACCAGTGCGTGAATGGAAATGGTCTCGTGATGAAGAAATCGACTATGCACAAAAGCACGGGATTCCAATTCCGATTAACTTAGACAGCCCATATTCAATTGACCAAAACCTTTGGGGCAGAAGTAACGAATGTGGTATTTTAGAAGATCCTTGGGCAGCGCCGCCAGAAGGTGCTTATGATCTGACAAATCCACTTGAAAAAACACCTGACACACCTGAAATCATTGAAATCACGTTTGAAAAAGGAAAACCAACAGCCATTGATGGAATCCAGTATTCATTATCTGATCTCATCCTTCATTTAAATGAAGTCGCTGGCCAGCATGGTGTAGGCAGAATCGATCATGTTGAAAACCGTCTTGTTGGAATCAAATCTCGTGAAGTGTATGAGTGCCCAGGTGCAGTTACATTGTTAAAAGCACACAAAGAACTTGAAGACTTAACGCTTGTCAAAGAAGTAGCACACTTTAAGCCAATCGTGGAACAAAAAATGGCTGAATTAATATACAACGGCTTATGGTTCTCACCACTTAAATCAGCACTAGATGCATTCTTACAAGAAACGCAAAAGAACGTAACAGGTGTTGTACGTGTGAAACTATTTAAAGGCCATGCCATTGTAGAAGGACGTAAATCACCATATTCACTTTATGATGAAAATCTAGCAACTTACACAAAAGCAGATGAATTCGATCATGATGCAGCTGTAGGATTTATTAACCTTTGGGGGTTACCAACAAAAGTAAACAGCATCGTGAATAAAAAGGAGCAGGTTAAAGCATGAAAAAGCTTTGGGGAGGCCGATTTCAAAAAACACCAGAAAAATGGGTCGATGAGTTTGGTGCATCCATTCATTTCGACAAACAATTAGTCAAAGAAGATCTGACCGGCTCCCTTGCCCATGCAAGTATGCTGAATAAATGCGGTATCATCGGTGATGAGGAGGCCGCTGCAATCAAAGACGGACTGAATACGCTCATGAAAAAGGCAGAGGCGGATGAACTCGATTTCTCAGTAGATTATGAGGACATTCATTTAAACCTTGAAAAAATGCTCATTGATGAGATTGGTCCGCTTGGCGGCAAATTGCACACAGCGAGAAGCCGGAATGATCAGGTCGCAACCGATATGCATTTATATTTGAATAACCAAGTAGAGCATATCATTGAGCTGATCTCTTCTTTTCAAACAGTGCTTGTAGAAAAAGCTGAACAGCACGTTGAAACGATTTTTCCAGGATATACGCACTTACAGCGTGCACAGCCTATCTCCTTTGCTCATCATATGCTCGCCTACTTTTGGATGCTTGAGCGGGACAAAGCGCGTTTTCAAGATTCATTGAAGCGGATTAATGTGTCACCACTTGGATGCGGGGCGTTAGCAGGAACGACATTCCCAATTGATCGTGAATATACAGCAGAGCTTCTGGGCTTTGACCATATTTACGAGAACAGCCTTGATGGTGTGAGTGATCGTGATTTCATTTTAGAGTTCTTGTCTAATAGCAGTCTTGTGATGATGCACCTCTCACGTCTTTGTGAAGAAATCATTTTATGGTGCTCTCAAGAATTCAAATTCATTGAGCTTGATGACACGTACGCAACAGGCAGCAGCATGATGCCGCAAAAGAAAAACCCGGATATGGCTGAATTGATCCGCGGAAAAACAGGCAGGGTATATGGCAACCTGATGGGGCTGCTCACGATTATGAAAGGCTTGCCGCTTACGTATAACAAAGACTTGCAAGAAGATAAAGAAGGCATGTTTGATACGGTGAAAACGATCGCTGGCAGCCTGCAAATCTTCACAGGCATGATTCAAACAATGACAGTGAACGAAGATGTCATGAAAAAAGCAACAAAAGAAGATTTCTCAAATGCGACCGAAGTGGCAGACTACCTTGCGAAAAAAGGTATGCCATTCCGTGAAGCACACGAAATCGTTGGGAAGCTTGTGTATACATGCATTCAAAAAGGCATCTATTTAAGTGACCTTCCATTTGAAACATTTACAGAAGCAAGCGGCCTCTTTGAACAAGACATTTACACTGTTCTTGATCCGTATGTTGCTGTTGAAAAAAGAACAAGTGCAGGTGGAACTGGATTTAAACAAATTCAGCTCGCTTTAGAAAAAGCAAAAGCCTGCCTAGCGTAATTCGCCAAAACCATTCGTTTATACGGATGGTTTTTTTCATGGGAAAAAGGAGATTGATCTTCACTGGAGAAAATGAAAGCATACCAGTGTCAAGCTGAATAAGGAGTGACAACAGTTCATGAAGAAAACGCTTCAGGCTTTGTTTGATCAGCCTATCGTATCAGTGAAAACGTTAGGAGAACCATACGACGGCCGGGCTAATGATGTGTGGCTGATTTCCTTACAAGACCAAACGGAATATGTAGTGAAATCTCCAAAAACTGCAAGAGAAGAAAGTGAATTTGTGTTTGGGATCAACATGATTTATGGAGTAGATGCCCGTACTGTACAGGAGCATCTTGATGAAATCAATGAAAAGCTGTCTCATACGAATTCCTTTCATATTCCGAAAGTTGTTCGTAAAGTGAAGAAGGCGGGGAAACACTTTTATGTCATGGAAAAAGTAGAAGGAATCCCTTTAACATCTTTTGAGGGCCGTTCAGCACAATTCTATAGGGATTACGGGAGGAAACTAGCGCATCTTCATTCATATCAAACAAACTTTTTCGGTGCAGTATACGGGGGAGAAAAGAGACATTTGAGAGAATTCCATGCGCTGTTAAAAAAGGCAGTTTCCAAACTCATCAGCCACTATTACGCTGATCAGCCTGAATATCAGGATTATGCAGAAAAGGTGCAGCAAAAGCTTGAAAAGCTAAGTCCTCCTGATGCAGCCAGTCTCATTTTAATTGATTTAGACCCATCGCAATATATTGAAGACGATGATCAAGTGACGAGTCTAGTTGATACGGAATATGTCGTATTTGGACCAGCTGCGTTTGATTTGATTGCACTCGAATACCTTTTGACGAAAGAAGCTGCACAAGCGGTTCAATTAGGGTATGAAGAGATTTGCCCGCTTCCTCGCCAGCTTCATGAGGTGAGAGAATGCTATCGGTTTGTTTCGCTGCTTCTCGATATCCATGGCTCATGGGATATGAAAAAGTGGATGAATCACCCTATACGTTTTTCCCCTCACTGTTAAAGGGTTCAAAAGTGCGAAGGGAGCCGGTTTATAGTAAAGTAAAGATAACAAAAGAAACACATGAACTTGCAACCTTTGCTTTAGGAGGAGATTGTGTGCGACACGCATTAATAACAGCGGGTTCTAAAGGACTTGGCAGGAAAGTCACCGAGTCTTTACTGAATATGGGGTATTCTGTGACAGTCAATTATCGAAGTGATGATGAAGCTGTCCGGCAGATGAAAGAAGAACTGCAAGAATACGAAGAAAAGCTTCAATTTGTCCAAGGCGATGTGACAAACAAAGAAGATTTAAAAAACATGGTCGAGCTGGCAGCAGAGCGATTTGGGCGGATTGATGCCTTGATCAATAATGCTGGACCTTATATTTTTGAACGAAAAAAACTCGCGGATTACTCTGAAGACGAATGGTATCAAATGATGGAAGGCAACCTATCCGCAGTGTTCCATTTGTTCCGAATGGTGATCCCTATGATGAGAAAACAAGGCTTTGGCCGGATTATCACATATGGCTTCCAAGGAGCAGACCATGCGCCAGGCTGGATGCACAGATCAGCTTTCGGAGCGGCAAAAGTGGGTCTTGCGTCATTGACGAAAACCATTGCGATTGAAGAAGCAGAAAACGGCATCACCGCTAATATGGTGTGTCCAGGCAAAATCGTTGGAGACATGAAAGAATCAACGATAGAGGAAGCACGTCAGATAAAAGACGATGAAACACCGATTGGTCGGTCTGGGACAGGTGAGGATATCGGTCGTATCATTTCATTTCTATGTGATGACCGTTCGGACCTCATTACAGGAACCGTCATTGAAGCAACAGGTGGTCTTAATGTAATTCACAGGCACTAAGTTTTTCAGCTTTTTATAGAGGGAATAGACAAAATGAGATCAAATTCGAAAGGTGGATATATTTACATGAAAGCTACATATCATGGACATTCAGTCGTACACATTGAAACAAACGGATACCATATTTGGATTGATCCATTTTTAAATGGAAATAAGCACACGGATATCAAACCGCAAGATGTCAAAGCAGATGTGATTTTGCTCACGCACGGGCATGGAGATCACGTCGGAGACACGATTGAAATCGCTAAAAACAATGACGCACTCGTGATTGCGCCATTCGAACTTGCCACTTATTTAGGCTGGCAAGGGGTGAAGACACACCCGCTTTCTATTGGCGGCGGCCGTGAATTTGAATTTGGTAAAGTCAAGCTGACGCAAGCGTTCCATGGCTCAGCGGTCATTGATGAAGAATCCAAAACGATTACGTATACAGGGATGCCATCCGGTATTTTATTTACTGCTGAAGGCAAAACAATTTATCATGCTGGAGACACGGCTCTCTTCTCGGATATGAAACTCATTGGGGAGCTGAATCATATTGAGCTCGCCTTCCTGCCAATAGGTGATAACTTCACAATGGGACCAGACGATGCAAGAATCGCAGCAGAGTGGCTTCGTGCGAAACAAGTCGTACCGATTCATTACAGTACATTCCCGCCGATTGAGCAAGATCCTCATGCGTTTGCAGACAACTTGCATGGCGGCGTGGGTCACGTATTAAACAGCGGAGAATCCATCGATATTTAATCAAGATGCAGAAAAACCGGCACACAAATATTGGCTTCAGTGTGTAGATAAACCCACGCATTCGTTGTCAGGTCTGCGCGCCGGTGCTCACGAATGTCAAATTCGCTCCGCTCCTGAGCTAGACCTTCCTAGACTGCAAAGGTTTTCTATCACGCTAAAAAGAAGGCAAAGGGCTAAAATAGAGTACATTTTAGCCCTTTGCCAATAATCTAGGGGTAAGTCCGAGATAAGGTCCAAAAAGCGCCATGCAGATGCAAGAAAATGTAAATAAAAGTACATAAGCCCTTATTATGCTTTTAGCTTTCCGTATAAGCCCTCCTGTAATATGGCAATAAAGTTATTTAATTTTAAAGTCTCAAACATGCATAGCCCCGTTCTAAATTTAGGACGGGGTTAAAACTGTAGTTATTTCATTTTTGATGTAAGATACTTCACTACACTAAAAATTTAACAATAAAGTCGTTTGAAAATCTAAGTTTTATTCAACAATAGTACCCGATTGTTAAATTACGATGACTGGAGTTTTTAACTTATTATCATAAAACAGTTAATACCAAAAGTTTATCGCTACTTTTGATAATTAACATAAGTTTCTTTAAAAGAAATATTTACTCATGCCATTTTTAAAGATAGGCAGGGTCTTAGTCACTAGCTCTTCTGATGAAATAAGTCTTCCATCCTTATTCCATGTGTATGCAGCTCCGTAAATCCCCCAACTTAGCATAGTAGATAGGGTTGTTACCATTTGTTTATCCTCTAATTCGATGATGTTGTTAGTTCCTTTTAGCATAAGATCAGCTATTAGTTTCTGTAACTCCTCTTTAATTTTACTTTCGATAATAGTTCCTAAAGATTGATAACCTTTAGGACATAGGTCGCTTATCTCTTTATGGTGATCACACATGGCTAGAAAAATATTTGCAATGACTTTTTCATTGAATCCATCGTGATCATTGAGTCTTTTTTTCAATTTGTCTGTAAATGTATTGGTGATTGTAGAATGTAACAAATCAAATTTATCGTCAAAGTGCGCATAAAATGTAGCCCGGTTAATAGTAGCCTTTTCTGTGATATCACGTACCGTTATATGGTTGAAATCTTTTTCACTAGCTAACGAAAGAAAAGAGTCTACAATCAACTGTCTTGTACGAAGTATTCTCGGATCTTTTTTTGGCATAATCATTTTTTCTTCTCCTTTTAGGGTTCATCATCTTGTCTAAAAACGACAATACATTAGAAGTGTTGGGTAAACAACATGTTAGCCATTTTGGTGGTTGTTGATAGTTCTTTTTCATCTTATCATCAATTATACAACGTATGTTGCTTAAATAACACATGTTTTTTTGGGAGGGTTTTATCAAGCTAATTATTGTGATCATTCAGAATCATACCCAAAAATTGAAAAGACAATTGGTTGTTAATAAATAAAATAGTACCTATCATAACACAAGGAGGCAGAAGACCATGAACATCACTATTTTTGGGGCAAGCGGTCACACAGGATTTACGGATGAAAATGTACCTGACCAATCGGGCAAATGCATCATCGTCACCGGGGCCAATACCGGAATTGGCTTCGAAGTATCGCAAGTGCTGGCAGCACGAGGTGCACGTGTGCTGCTGGCCTGCCGCAACCATGCGAAGGCGAAAGAAGCCATGGATCGGATTCGGAGGAAGACCCCGGGAGCGGACCTAGCTTTCCTGCCGCTCGACTTGGCGGATATGGAGAGTGTGCGGAGTGCAGCTGAATTGACCGCCAAGGAACCACGCATCGATGTATTGATCAACAATGCCGGCGTGCAAGGTTCGAAACTGAGGCACACTGTGCAAGGTTTTGAGCTGACGTTCGGCGTCAATCACCTTGGCTGTTTCGCGTTCACCACGCTGTTGCTGCCCAAGCTCATGGAAACGCCTGGGTCGCGCATCGTCGTCACGAGTAGCGGTCAACACAAAGACGCGAAAATCGAGTGGGAAGACCTTAATGCAGAAAAAAGCTACAAATGGCTCCCGCGCTATGGCGCCAGTAAGCTCGCGAATATGCTCTTCGTCTTCGAGCTGGACCGGCGGTTGCGGGCGGCGGGATCACCAGTAACAGTCGTGGCTTGTCACCCGGGCCTAGTGGGAACGGACCTTGGACGCGATAACATGGCTGGCAAAGTAATGATGCCGTTGATCGGCCTGTTCTTTGCCAAACCGGCCATGGGTGCCTGGGGCGCGTTGCACGCAGCCACAGGGAAGATAAAGCCAGGCGGCTATTACGGGCCGTCAGGGTTAGGCGAGTTGCGGGGACCTTCCCGTGAATGTTCCCGCTCAGAGGAGGCGAAAGATCCGAAGCTTGCCAAGCGACTGTGGGATGTATCCGTTGATATGACAGGGATCGACCCCGGCTTGCCTCCTGTAATTTGAAACTGTACTTTTGTTTATAACAAGAGAAAGGGTGTAGTGAACAAGATGTCTCCATTGGGGTATAATCCGGCATCAATCACCAAAAATGAAGAAGATGGAAGGAATAATTGAACAATCTAACCTAGATATGACGGTTGTACGAATGAATAATCCTAATGTCAAACACAAAGGGCAATCTTATGATTATTCATTCGGCGATTGGTAGGCTAAACTATCCGTCACTAGGGAAAATGTGGTGAAATTCATATATGCCGCTACTCAGCAAAGCCAATTGAACAGAAAAATGCCCATTGTCTATAATAATTAAATCAGCTTAAAAGGGAGCATTCAAAATGAAAATTGAGATATGGTCGGATTATGTTTGTCCTTTTTGTTATATTGGCAAACGTAAATTTGAAATAGGGTTAGAACAGTTTGAACATAAAGAAGAGGTAGAAGTCGTATTTCGTAGTTTTCAATTAGATCCATATGCGAAAAAAAATACAGGGATGGATATCCATCAAGTATTATCTTCAAAGCATGGTATCCCATATGAAAAAGCAAAAGCGTTAAATGATCACATGGTGCAACAAGCGAAAGCAGTTGGATTAGATTATCAAATGGATAAAATGATTCCTACAAATTCATATGATGCACATCGTCTTTCTTATTATGCAAAAGAGAAAGGTAAAATGAAGGAGTTCATAGAGCGTATTATGAAAGCTCACTTCACGGATTCACTAGACATCGGTGACCATGCAACACTTGTTCAACTTGCAAGTGAGATAGGTCTTGATGTCAACGAAGCTTTGGGTGTTTTAGTAAATGATAAATATAACGAGAATATTGCAGCTGATAAAGCCGAGGGATCAAATATTGGGATTCAAGGTGTGCCCTTTTTCGTAGTGAATGACAAATATGCCATCTCAGGAGCGCAACCTAGCCAAGTATTTTTAGAAACATTACAAAATGTTTGGCAAGAAGATTACGCGAAGGCTAAGGCTGAAGAGCATAAATTAGAGCCGTCGCTCGATGATTATTGTTCAGATGGAACATGTAAATTTTAATGACTTTTCAAAAAGGTTTTGATTTGTTTAGATGGAACTTTGTTTTGGAGAATAAGTTTTGGAACTAACATAGACCCGGATGACCTAAGTGTATTTAGTCCTTATCTTATGGAACGATTACGTCATTGATTTAGAAGAACTGCCTGAACCTTTAGATGGAAGGCTGGGGTTAGGGTTTAAAACAGCTTAATGGAGGGCCTTTGTGTTCTTTTTTCATTTTTTTACATTTGTATGGCGCTTTTTGGACTTATCTCGGATTTCCCCCATCTAAAACCGGCACAAAAAAGCCGGTTTTTTTGTTTGCCTTTATTGTGCTTGAGTAAAAGACAAATTGCTATTAAAAGCCTCCTGCCTTTATAATGAAATATAGATGAAAACGCTGAAAACAAAAAGGGTGAACGGGATTGGCGACAAAGCATGAGCAAATTTTATCGTATATTGATTCATTGGATGTCGGAGAGAAAATTTCTGTCCGGCGTATAGCGAAAGAAATGAAAGTCAGTGAAGGCACGGCTTACCGGGCTATTAAGGATGCTGAAAATAAAGGGTTCGTGAGCACCATCGAACGAGTCGGTACCATTCGAATTGAACAGAAGAAAAAAGAAAATATTGAAAAGCTGACATATGCGGAAGTCGTCAATGTCATTGATGGTCAGGTACTTGGCGGACGAGCCGGCTTACATAAAACGTTAAATAAATTTGTCATCGGTGCAATGGAACTGGATGCGATGATGCGATACACAGCAGCAGGCAACCTGTTAATCGTCGGAAACCGAATCAATGCTCACCGGCAAGCATTAGAGGCGGGAGCGGCTGTGCTGGTCACGGGCGGATTCTCAACAGATGATGAAATTATTCAGCTCGCAGATGAGCTTGAGCTGCCCATTTTATCAACAAGCTACGATACATTTACCGTAGCGGCTCTCATTAACCGGGCCATTTATGACCAGTTGATTAAAAAAGAAATTGTGCTTGTGGAGGATATTTTAACGCCGATTGAACGGACCGTCTATTTATCGCCAGAAGACAAACTTGAGAAATGGTATGAAAAGAATTATGAAACCGGGCACGGCCGGTTCCCAGTAGCAGACGATCAAATGAAAATTCACGGCATTTTGACCTCAAAGGATATTGCAGGCCATGACCGTTCTACACCGATTGAAAAGGTGATGACAAAAAATCCGCTGACCGTTATTGGCAAAACATCTGTCGCTTCAGCTGCACAAATGATGGTGTGGGAAGGTATTGAGGTACTGCCAGTTGTAAATGATCATGCGAAGCTGATTGGGATGATTAGCCGTCAGGACGTGCTGAAGGCGCTGCAAATGATTCAAAAGCAGCCGCAGGTCGGTGAAAAGTTGGATGATGTCGTGTCACGAGGATTTAAGGAGACTGAGACAGAAAAACCAAAAACAGATGCGGTGTACCAATATGAAGTCTCACCACAAATGACAAATCAACTCGGTAATATTTCGTATGGTGTGTTTACACAAATTTTAATCGAATCAGCCAACCGCTTCTTAAAGTCTCATAAAAAAGGCGAACTAATTGTAGAAAGTCTTTCTGTCTATTTCTTAAAACCAGTTCAAATGGAATCCACGATACAGATCAAACCGAATATTTTAGAAGTTGGGCGCAAGTTTGGAAAGCTGGAAGTGGAAGTTTACCATCAGTCAAATATTGTAGGCAAAGCGATGTTGATGGTGCAGCTGATGGAGAGAGGATAAAAGGCAAAAAAGGGCGGCATGAATGCGTCCTTTCAGCGTGTAAACAAACCCCTGAATTCTTTGTCAGTCCTGCGTGCTGGTGCTCACGAATGACAAATTCGCTCCGTAAAAGTAGCTGTCCTTCCTAGACTGCAAAGGTTTTCTAACACGCTGAAAAGAAGAGAAAGGGCTAAAATCAAGTTCATTTTAGCCCTTTCTCTATTATGCGTGGTCTTTTTCGCCTTCCTTTAAAAAGAGCGGAAGATAGTGCTTATAGGCTTTATATCCGGCCCATGTACTGCCGATACCAACTGCAACAAAAATAAACCCAATGACAAATGCGAGTGACGAGCGGTTTAAAAATAATTGATTCACACCGAAGAGCAGGACAAAGCAGCCAAGTGCCATACTTGATTTAGCAGACCAGAATTTCTTTTCGACCGGCCGGTTCGTACGGACATTCTTTGCTTTGTAGTATAAATAAAACATGGCAGAACAAATAATAAACACAATCAAAACAAGCATGTGCCAAGCCTCCATTGTAAGTGGTTACAACCCTATTTTAAACGTAAATAGGCTTGCTTACTAGAATAAATTGTCTATTCCTCACTTTTCTGTCTGGGTAGATTATGATTTAATAATAAAAAGAGTATCGCATAAGAAGGAGTATTTATGAAAAAAGAACTGATTAGAACCATATCATTATATGACACCATCATCATTCATAGACATGTAAGACCTGATCCAGACGCATATGGATCGCAGTGCGGCCTTACGGAAATCTTGCGTGCCACCTATCCAGAAAAAAATATTTATGCAACAGGAACCCCAGAGCCATCTCTTTCATTTTTATATGAATTAGATGACGTGCCGGATGAAGTGTTCAAAGGTGCCCTTGTCATTGTCTGTGACACTGCGAATCAAGCAAGAATTGATGATCAGCGCTATTCAATGGGCGATAAACTGATGAAAATTGATCATCATCCGAATGAAGATCCGTATGGTGATTTGCTTTGGGTTGATACAGAAGCAAGCTCTGTCAGTGAAATGATTTATGAGCTGTATTTAGAGGGGAAAGAAGAAGGATATCAGCTGAATACAAAGGCGGCAGAACTCATTTATGCCGGCATTGTAGGAGACACAGGCCGTTTCCTTTTCCCAAACACAACGAAAAAGACACTCAAATATGCGGGTGAACTCATCGAATATCCGTTTTCATCATCAGACCTTTTCAATCAATTGTATGAGACAGATTTGAATGTCGTGAAATTAAATGGCTATATTTTTCAACATATCTCTTTATCAGAGAATGGCGTAGCTTCTGTTTTTATTAAACGTGACATTTTGGAGTCGTTCCAAACAACAGCGCAGCAAGCCTCACAGCTTGTTGGGACACTTGGAAATATTGCAGGGATTAAGGCATGGGTCTTTTTTGTGGAAGAGAACGATCAGATTCGTGTGAGATTCCGCTCAAAAGGCGTCGTCATTAACACCATTGCTAAAAAATATCATGGCGGAGGTCATCCGCTTGCAGCCGGTGCGTCCATATATGATTGGGCAGTTGCAGATGAGATTTTGCGTGATTTAGAAGAAGTATGTAAATCACCATCGTGAGAGAGGGGCTTCAAGTCCCCCTCTCTTTTTTTGAGCTTTGAGAAAAGGGTTACTTGGATACAGGGATAAACCAGCAGCCGATGTCAGTTGAATCTTCATAGGCTTGGAGATTTTGATGCTTTAATTCTTTTTTAATTAAATGGGCCATCATTTCTGTCTCAGCATAAGCACACATGCCGTCTTTAATCCGGCTTGCTTTGTCTCGTGCCATTTGACGATAGCTGTAAACCTCCATTGTTCTCACCTCTTTCTTATGATCATCTCGTTCTTCTTTTAGTGTATAAAAATAACAAGTGAAAAGCGATCATTGAGTGCAGAAATTCATAAAAATTCCACATCATCTATTATTCAGCAAAGGAAATACGTACTTCAAGCGAAAGCTTTGTATAGATGGTCAGTTCGGTGACTTTGGCGCGGTATGCCTTTTCTCTAATCGTATATTCTTTATTTTCCACAGTCCGTTTTAAGAGCTCTTTTGTTTTATACACACTTTCAATATCCTTTGTGATCACCTCTGAGATATCCTCTTTCACCTGATCTTCAAATTTCAAGGTATCTGGCTCCGGGATTTTGTACTGCTCACGGTTGACGAGGTGAACGTCTACGCTCTGAATAAGCAGACGCTGCTTATTGTCTTCATTTAATTTATGCAAATCTTCCCGATAGAGTGTGATTTGTTCTTTCAGACTGTCCATATGGTGCTGCTGGCTTCTGAGCAGTGTCACCTGCTTCTCCTGAAAGGTGCCATACGTAAAGAGAAAAATCAGCCAGCTGATAATTGCGCCGAACATCATCCCAGCAAAAAAACGCTGCCAGCCTGGACGTTTATACAGCTCAGGCACCCTCATGATGATACATGCTCCTGTGTGAGCCACGTAATCAGGAGATACCCCGTTTGCGCACCGCCCATAGCAGAGATAATGAGCAAGATCTGCTTGAAAATATCACGTGTGTTCCCTTCGAAAATCCCTCTTTCAAAACTATAGACCGCATCAAAAGTTCCACCGATTGCCGCAACAAGTGCCCAAATTTTTAAGCGGTTGGCAAGACTTGAAATAATTGATAGCGGCGGCTGACCAGATAAATATGCACCTACCCCGCCTATAATGGCACCGCCCAAAATAACCCCTAGTGCGATAAAATAACAGCTAATAAAGTTTGGAATAAAGGCTTCCTTCACATCCATTTTTCCCACCTCACTCTATTCAATATATGGCGAATGCTGGACAAGTATGAACGAGCGGAAAAGAAAGAACATTTGTTTCTCACCGCATCGCGTTTTATAATGAAAGAATGAATTTAGACGAAAGGAGTGGATTAAGCATGTCCTATGTTCATCTTCAGGTCCACAGTGGATACAGCTTGTTGAGCAGTGCAGCGAAGGTCAAGGAGCTCGTATTAAAGGCGAAAGAACTTGGCTATCAAGCGCTCGCTCTTACCGATGACCATGTGATGTATGGAACGGTTGAATTTTATAAGGAATGTAAAACACATGGCATCAAGCCGATTATCGGTTTAACAGCTTCTGTCTTCATAGATGAACAAGAGACAGAGGCTTATCCTTTGATTCTCCTTGCCAAAAACAATGAAGGCTATCAAAACTTGATCAAAATTAGCAGTGTCTTGAAATCAAAGTCAAAAACCGGCCTGAAAGAGAAATGGCTGAAAGCCTATCATTATGGCCTTATTGCCATCACACCAGGCGTATCCGGCTATATTGAAACGCTGCTGCAACATGATCAGCTAGATGAAGCAAGGGATGCAGCCAGCCATTTAAAAGATCTTTTTGGTGAGGAACATGTGTATTTAGCCGTTCAGCCGTTTCAGCAGGACGAAGAGCTGTCTCATAAGCTCAGGGAACTTTCAAAAAGGGCGAACATCCCGCTTGTGGCAACAGGTGACGTCCACTATATCCATCAAGAGGACAAAACCGCATATACATGTTTAAAAGCCATTAAAGCAGGCCAGCAGTTATCAGAAATTGAGGAAGACCAAGGAGACAAGCATTTCAGATCGATCGAAGAAATGATGAAGTGGTATGGTGATGATCCAGAATTGCTGGCAAGAACGGTTGAGATTGCAAACCGCTGCGAGGTCGATTTAAATCTTGGCCAGACGAAACTGCCAACCTATCCGACGCCTGATCAATCAACAGCTGATCAATTTTTACGAAGAGTGTGCCAAGAAGGCATGAAACGAAGACAGATTGCTTCAAATGACACATATATCAAAAGGCTTGAGTATGAGCTGAGCATCATTCAAAAAATGAATTTCAGTGATTATTTCCTCATTGTGTGGGATTTTATGAAGTATGCTCATGATCATGGCATTGTCACAGGTCCTGGCAGGGGATCAGCAGCAGGCTCTTTAGTTGCGTATGTTCTGTTTATTACAGATGTCGATCCGATCCGTCACGGGCTTTTATTTGAGCGTTTTTTAAATCCTGAACGAATCAGCATGCCAGATATAGATATCGATTTTCCTGACACGAGAAGAGATGAAATCATTTCATATGTAAAAGACAAATATGGGGATATGCATGTGGCGCAAATTGTCACGTTTGGAACACTTGCCGCAAAGGCAGCTTTAAGAGATGTCGGACGTGTGATGGGAATTGATTCAAAAGCAGCAGACCGGCTTGCAAAGCTCATCCCATCAAAGCCAGGGACGACACTGAAAGAAGCGGTGACAGTCTCCTCAGAATTAAAAACACTGCTCCAGCAATCTGAAGAACTGCAAAGAGTGTTTCAAACCGCTTTAAAGGTAGAAGGATTACCAAGACATACGTCAACACATGCAGCCGGCATTGTCCTAAGTGAGGAGCCGCTCACACAAGTCGTGCCTATTCAAGAAGGGCATGATGGAGTGTATTTGACGCAATATGCGATGAATTATTTAGAAGATCTCGGTCTTTTAAAAATGGATTTTTTAGGTTTGAGAAACTTAACATTAATTGAATCCATTAAAAACCAGATTGAAAGACAGGAAAACGTCCACATTAACTTTAGTGACATTTCATATGAAGATCAGAAAACGTTTGATTTGTTATCAGCGGGAGATACAACGGGGATTTTCCAGCTGGAGTCACAAGGTATGCGTCAGGTGCTGAGACGACTGAAACCTTCTAGTCTAGAAGATATCGTGGCTGTCAATGCCTTATACCGCCCGGGTCCAATGGAGAATATCCCGCTCTTTATCGACCGAAAGCATGGCAGAGTGAAAGTCTCCTACCCGCATCCAGATTTGTATGACATCTTAAAGGATACATATGGGGTCATCGTCTATCAGGAGCAAATCATGCTGATTGCAGCAAAGATGGCAGGCTTTAAGCTGGGCGAGGCCGATCTACTAAGAAGAGCCGTTTCAAAGAAGGATAAAAAGGTGCTTGATGAAGAGCGAAGCCATTTTGTTGAAGGATGCCTAAAAAAGGAGTATCCTGTTAACATTGCAAATGACGTTTATGACCTAATCGTCAAATTTGCAAACTATGGTTTTAATAGAAGCCATGCTGTTGCATATAGCATGATCGGCTTTCAGCTTGCTTATTTAAAAGCGCATTATCCGTTATATTTTATGTGCGGTCTTTTAACGAGTGTGATTGGAAATGAAGACAAAGTGGCTCAATATTTCTATGAGGCAAAGGAAAAAGGGATATCGGTGTTGAAGCCTTCTATTAATAAGAGCGAATTTCCATTCACGGTTGAAAAAGGGGAGATCCGCTACAGCTTAAGAGCGATTAAAAATGTCGGAGTGTCAGCTGTAAAGGATATATACAGAGCAAGACAGGAAAAGCCATTTGAAGATTTATTTGATTTTTGCGCAAGGGTATCAACAAAGAGTGTCAACCGAAAAACGATTGAAGCCCTCATTTTCTCAGGGGCAATGGATGAGCTTCATCCAAATCGTGCTTCGTTATTAGCATCGATAGATATTGCGTTAGACCATGTGTCATTTTTAACACCTGAGGATCAACTGGACTTTCTTGGGGATACAACGTTCTCCATTAAGCCAAAATATGCGGAGATAGACGAACTGCCGCTTGTTGATCTCCTGCAATTTGAAAAAGAGGCACTCGGGTTATATTTATCAAATCACCCTGTACAAGCGTATCGAGATCGCTTAAGAGAGAATGGTGCGGTGGAAATCATCAGACTTTCTTCCTATATAAAGCGAAAGATCTCAATGGGTGGTCTTTTGACAAAGGTGAAATCGATTCGGACAAAAAATGGACAATCGATGGCATTTGTCACATTCGGGGATGAAACGGGAGAAATGGAAGGTGTCGTCTTTCCAGAGCAATTTAGAAAGCTGTCCCCCTTACTTGAGGAGGGCGCAATGCTTTATGTTGAAGGCAGAATAGATGTCAGAAATGAGAGCAGTCAAATCATCGTGCAAGAAGCTGTTCTACTGGAAGAGATGGGCTCTAAAAGAAAAGAATCTGTCTACATTCGAGTCAAAGAAGAGAATCATACGCAGGAGCTGCTAGAACAAGTGAAGCGAGTAATCTCCATGCACAGGGGAGAAGCAGATGTCTATTTGTATTATGAAAAGCAAAAAAAGACGATGAGACTTCCAGATGCATACAAAGTTCATGCAGATCATGCGGTCATTTTCCAGTTAAAAGAGCTGCTAGGTGAACAAAACGTTGTGATTAAATGATGACAAATCGTCTGAATATGTTTTACAATTTCACCTATTGTGTTATCATTTTAAAGATTCTGTGTATTTAAACTGCCAAGTATGTGCTTATCAACTTAGCAATTCATTAAATCATTTTCCACTTGAAGGAGTGTTCATCACATGTCATTAAGAGAAGAAGCATTACATATGCACAAAGAGAATCAAGGCAAACTCGAATCAAAATCAAAGGTACAAGTGAAAAATGCGAAAGACTTGAGCTTGGCTTACTCACCAGGTGTAGCGGAGCCATGTAAAGATATTTATGACGATACAAGCAAAGTGTATGATTATACAATGAAAGGCAATATGGTCGCTGTTGTCACAGACGGAAGTGCTGTATTAGGGCTTGGAAACATTGGGGCAGAAGCATCTCTTCCAGTAATGGAAGGAAAAGCTGTCTTATTCAAAAGCTTTGCAGGTGTTGATGCATTCCCAATCGCACTTGCAACAAACGATGTAGACAAAATCGTTGAAACAGTGAAGCTTCTTGAGCCGACGTTTGGCGGCGTGAACCTTGAAGATATTGCAGCACCAAACTGCTTTATCATTGAAGAGCGTTTGAAAAAAGAGACAAACATTCCTGTTTTCCACGATGATCAGCACGGGACAGCGATTGTAACAGTGGCAGGACTTGTGAATGCACTGAAGCTGTCTGGAAAATCAATGTCTTCAATTAAAGTGGTTGCAAACGGCGCTGGAGCAGCAGGAATTGCGATTATCAAACTTCTTTATCATTTCGGTGTACGTGATATCATCATGTGTGATACAAAAGGCGCTATTTATGAAGGCCGTCCGAATGGTATGAATGCAGTGAAAAATGAAGTAGCTAAATTCACGAACCAAGATCGTAAAGAAGGTTCTTTAGAAGAAGTGATTGAAGGCGCAGATGTCTTTATCGGCGTTTCAGTAGCAGGTGCTTTAACTAAAGAAATGGTTGGAAAAATGGCAAAAGATCCTGTCATCTTCGCAATGGCTAATCCAAACCCAGAGATCATGCCAGAAGACGCACATGCAGCAGGTGCAAGTGTTGTAGGAACTGGCCGTTCTGACTTCCCGAACCAAGTGAACAACGTCCTTGCATTCCCTGGTATTTTCCGTGGAGCGCTTGATGTACGTGCGACACACATTAACGAAGAAATGAAAATTGCAGCTGTTGAAGCGATTGCTTCCCTTGTATCAGATGAAGAATTGTCAGCGGAATACGTTATCCCTGCACCATTTGATGCACGAGTAGCGCCAGCGGTAGCCAAAGCAGTGGCAAAAGCAGCAATGGAAACGGGCGTTTCAAGAATCAAAGTAGACCCAGAAGCTGTTGCAGAAAAAACAAGAAAATTAACGATTATCGGCGAGTAATCGAATTGGAAAAGTGTGCACGTTCTTTCTGAATTTGGAGGAAAAACGTGCACTATTTCCTCTCTTACACGAAATTTTTTTCATCCTAAATGAGATTTTTTTGTAGACGTTCACAATTCACATATACCAACTACTCAGCGCCCCAAACCTATACTCATTTCTCATCAATTCCCCACTGAAAAAATTGAATGAAGGATGACAGCGTTTGACAAAAAAAGTACAATAGTTTCGGTACAGTTATGACATGTCCTATAATAGTGGATGTGCGTGTAAAGAAAAAACCCTTCAAAAAGGGAGGTAGTCATTTGTCAATCAAGAATATTTTCAGTAAAAAGAAAAAATATGCATCTGTACCCTCTGAACAGGCAAGTCAAGATGTGCCTGAAGGCATCATGACCAAATGTCCGCAATGTAAAAAAATAATGCTCACCAAAGAACTAGATAAAAATTTACGTGTTTGCATGAATTGCGGCAGACATTTGCAAATGAATGCAAAACAACGTATTGAAAGCCTTGTAGACGAAGGCACATTTGAAGAATTTAACGGTCACCTCATTTCTGAGAACCCGCTCGGTTTCCCAGGCTACGAAGAAAAGCTTCAGAAAGACAGAGAAAAAACATCTTTGAATGAAGCCATCGTAACAGGAAAAGGTGAAATTAAAGGTCAAAGTGCTGTCATTGCTGTCATGGATGCCACGTTCCGTATGGGCAGCATGGGCTCAGTCGTTGGTGAAAAGATTACATTAGCTATTGAGAAAGCAAAAGCGGACAAGGTGCCATTTATCATCTTCACTGCATCTGGAGGAGCAAGAATGCAAGAGGGGATTCTTAGTCTGATGCAGATGGCAAAAACAAGTTCAGCATTAAAGCTATTCAGCGAGGATCAAGGTCTGATTATCTCTGTGATGACCAATCCGACAACTGGCGGTGTATCAGCTAGTTTTGCGTCTCTCGGTGATTACAACTTTGCAGAGCCTGGTGCATTAATTGGTTTTGCTGGTCGCAGAATCATTGAACAAACCATTCGTGAAGACCTACCAGAGGACTTCCAAACGGCTGAATTTTTAATGAAGCATGGTCAGTTAGATGCTGTGATTCACCGTGCAGAAATGAAAGAAACATTAGGCCAAATCTTAGCATTACACAGCACAGGAGGTGAACGAGAGTGGCTGGAGAACTAGAATTTGAAAAACCTGTCATTGAACTTCGAGCGAAAATTGATGAATTGAAAAAGTTCACACAAAACTCAGAGATGGATTTAAGTGCGGAAATTGAGCGCCTTGAAACGCGTCTGAGTAAGCTTGAAACAGACATTTATACAAATTTAAAGCCGTGGGACAGAGTACAAATTGCTCGTCATGCGATGCGCCCAACAACTCTCGATTACATTCAAGAGCTGTTTGATAACTTTTTCGAATGTCACGGTGACCGTTTTTATGGCGACGATGAAGCCATCGTTGGAGGAATTGCTACGTTTAAAGGACTTCCTGTCACAGTCATTGGTCATCAGCGAGGAAAAGACACAAAAGAAAACTTGCGCCGTAATTTCGGGATGCCGCATCCAGAAGGTTACCGTAAAGCATTGCGCTTGATGAAACAAGCAGATAAATTTAATCGTCCAATCATTTGCTTTATTGATACAAAAGGAGCTTATCCTGGTAAAGCAGCTGAAGAACGCGGGCAAAGTGAAGCAATTGCGAAAAACCTTTTCGAAATGGCAGGACTTCGTGTACCGGTTGTCTGTATTGTCATTGGAGAAGGCGGAAGTGGCGGAGCACTAGGCTTAGGCGTAGGAAACCACCTATTTATGCTAGAGAACTCAACATATTCAGTGATTTCACCTGAAGGTGCAGCAGCACTGCTCTGGAAGGACTCATCACTTGCGAAAAAAGCTGCAGAATCAATGAAAATTACTGCTCCAGACCTAAAAGAATTAGATATTATAGATGATGTTATTAAAGAAGTGCAAGGTGGAGCACACCGAGACGTGAAACAACAAGCAGCCTACATTGAAAAAACATTAAAACAGTCACTTACATCTTTGCTCAAACAATCGCCTGAAGAATTAGTCGAACAAAGATATCAAAAATACAAAGCAATTGGTAAAGTATCGATTGAAAATCAATATATTGGGGTAAACTAAATAAACGTACAGCCTTTTGGCTGGCGTTTATTTTTTTCGTCTTTTTTCATCAAAACGATCTGATGTAAGCGCTATTTGAAAATAATTTTCTTTTGTTTTCATAAAATTTGAAACGTCTGAAAACGTTGATTTGACAAGGTTTAGAGTACTTGGATCAACTGTTTTTTGAACAAAGTGCTTTCATGACTTTCTTAACTTTTGTTTAAAAACATTTTATTTAATTGTATAATAAGTACGGTTTTAGAAATTCGTATTGAAAACATCCGGTTTTGCTCATGATTGTTTTCAAGCAGTGGAAATGGTATGTTTAATTCATATATGGTCTCTGAGGTGAAAAAGATGAAGCGTATAGGAGTTTTAACGAGCGGTGGGGATTCCCCAGGAATGAATGCAGCTGTGCGCGCAGTTGTAAGGAAAGCAATTTACCATAATGTAGAAGTTTACGGTATTTATAATGGATATTCAGGTCTAATTAACGGTAAAATTGAGAAACTCGAAATAGGTTCAGTAGGCGATATCATTCATCGTGGAGGAACAAAACTTTACACGGCAAGATGTCCTGAATTCAAGACAGTTGAAGGTCGTGAAAAAGGGATTGAGAACTTAAAAAAATTCGGTATTGAAGGACTTGTTGTCATCGGTGGAGATGGCTCATTCATGGGAGCGAAGAAATTAACAGAGCTCGGTTTTCCATGTGTAGGTGTCCCTGGCACGATTGACAATGACATTCCTGGTACTGATTTCACTATTGGCTTTGATACAGCACTAAATACTGTCATTGATGCCATTGATAAAATTCGTGATACAGCCACATCTCATGAACGTACATACGTAGTGGAAGTAATGGGAAGACATGCAGGGGATATTGCCCTTTGGTCAGGTCTTGCAGGCGGAGCTGAATCGATTTTGATTCCTGAAGCAGACTATGACATGGACGAAATTATTGCCAGATTGAGAAGAGGACATGAGCGCGGCAAGAAGCACAGTATCATCATCGTCGCAGAAGGCGTAGGCAGCGGTGTCGAATTTGGTAAGAGAATTGAAGAGGAGACAAGCCTTGAAACGCGTGTATCTGTCTTAGGACATATTCAACGTGGAGGTTCTCCAAGTGCGTTTGACCGAGTGCTCGCAAGTCGCCTAGGAGCGTATGCAGTAGAACTTCTTCTTGAAGGAAGAGGCGGACGCTGTGTAGGCATTCAAAGCAACGAACTCGTTCATCACGATATTTTAGACATCTTAGATAAAAAGCATACAGTCGATCAAAATATGTACCGACTTTCACAAGAGCTCTCTATATAAAACGAGAAGACCTTAGGAGGAACAGTAATGAGAAAGACAAAAATCGTTTGTACAATCGGTCCAGCAAGTGAAAGCATTGAAAAGCTGACTGAATTGATTGAAGCAGGAATGAATGTAGCCAGACTAAACTTCTCTCATGGAGATTTTGAAGAGCATGGTGCACGTATTGAAAACATTCGCAAAGCAGGTAAAACTTTAGGCAAGGACATTGCGATCCTTCTTGATACAAAAGGTCCAGAGATCCGTACACGCACAGTTGAAAACGGCTCAATTGAGTTAGTTGCTGGTGCTGATCTTATCGTGAGTATGGAAGACATTGTGGGAAACACTGAAAAAATCAGTGTGACGTACGAAGATTTAATTCATGATGTAGAAGTGGGCTCAACTATTTTATTAGATGATGGTCTGATTGGTCTAGAAGTAAAAGAGTTAAATAAGGACCGAAAAGAAATCGTCACAAAAGTAATGAATACAGGCACACTGAAAAACAAAAAAGGTGTCAACGTACCAGGTGTGAGTGTGAACTTGCCGGGTATTACAGAAAAGGATGCCAATGATATTCTGTTTGGAATTGAACAAGGTGTCGATTTCATCGCAGCTTCTTTTGTGAGACGAGCTTCTGATGTTCTTGAAATTCGTGAGCTACTTGAAAAGAACAACGCAGCTGACATTCAAATCATTCCGAAGATTGAAAACCAAGAGGGCGTTGATAACATCGATGAAATCCTTGAGGTATCAGATGGACTGATGGTCGCGCGTGGAGATCTTGGTGTAGAGATTCCGGCAGAAGAAGTACCACTTGTTCAAAAAATGCTGATCAAAAAATGCAACCGTTTAGGCAAGCCTGTCATCACAGCAACTCAAATGCTGGACAGCATGCAGCGTAACCCTCGTCCAACTCGTGCGGAAGCAAGTGACGTGGCAAATGCTATTTTTGACGGTACAGATGCGATCATGCTATCTGGTGAAACAGCAGCAGGAACATATCCAGTTGAAGCTGTGCAAACGATGCACAACATTGCCTCACGTTCAGAGGAAGCACTTAACTATAAAGCAATCCTTTCTCGCAGAAGCGAAGAAGTAGAGGTCAGCATTACAGATGCAATCGGTCAATCTGTTGCGCACACAGCTATGAAGCTTGATGTGGCAGCAATTGTGACACCTACTGAGAGTGGTCATACAGCAAGAATGATTTCAAAATATAGACCTAAAGCACCAATCGTTGCAGTCACAGCAAACGAATCAGTAGCAAGAAAGCTATCTCTCGTATTCGGTGTATTTGCGAAGAGTGGATCAAATACGTCATCTACTGATGAAATGCTAGAGAATGCGGTAGAAAAATCTATTGAATCTGGCTATGTAAGACATGGCGACTTGATTGTCATTACAGCTGGTGTGCCGGTTGGAGAAGCTGGTACAACGAACTTAATGAAAGTGTATGTTGTCGGTGACATCATTGCGAAGGGTCAAGGAATTGGCCGCAAATCTGCATTTGGACCGGTTGTTATTGCACAAAGCGGAAAAGAAGCAGAGGAAAAAATGTACGATGGTGCGATTCTTGTCGCAAACTGCACAGATCGTGATATGATGGGTGCTTTAGAAAAAGCGTCTGCCCTTATCACGGAAGAAGGCGGTTTAACAAGCCATGCAGCAGTCGTTGGGCTTAGTCTTGGAATTCCAGTCATTGTCGGTCTTGACAGTGCCACAACACTTCTAAAAGAAGGCGAAGAGATTACAGTAGATCCAGCACGCGGAGCGATCTACAAAGGCCGTGCAAGCGTCCTTTAAATCACACACGAGGGGAGTTATCTGACTCCTCTCTTTTTTTATGTTACACTAAAAAAAGTAAACAGCTTTCGATGAAAGAGACCCCATGAGGTGATATGGTTGAAAAAATATTTTCTACTATTATTGATTCTGTTCCCGGCAGTGGAAATTAGTTTATTTCTAATCTCAAGTAACATCATTGGTATTTTACCAACGATGCTATTCATTGTGCTAACTAGCGCATTAGGTGCTTACTTTGCAAGAAAACAAGGAATAGAAGCATTTCAGAAAGTGCAGCGAGATTTACAGTATGGCAAAATGCCAGGGGCCACCATTGTCGATGGCTTCTGCATTCTGATCGGTGGTTTGCTGCTGCTCATACCTGGATTCCTTTCTGATCTGATTGGGGCTGTGCTGCTCATTCCCATGACAAGAAAACGGATCAAACCGCTCTTTGAGCGCTGGCTTAGAAACATGTCCAATCGCAAACGCTATACGATTATACGATAAAGAGACCTTCGCATCAGGTCTCTTTTACTTTTGCGCACCATACCGAATGTACTGATAAAGGTCTCTGAAAACCCCTGCATTACGAAACGCCTGCCAAACGACAAGAGAAGCGGGACCGAGTGCAAGTCCAAGAAAACCAAAGCATTTTAACCCGACAAACAGCGCCACAAGTGTTGCTAAAGGATTAAGACCGATTGATTTACTTAAGACTTTTGGCTCTGATATTTGTCTTTGAATGAGCACCACAATATACAAAATGCCTAGTCCAATGGCGAGTGAAAGATTTCCTGTCATGGCGGAGTAAATGATCCACGGAAGAAAAACGGTGCCACTCCCGATGTAAGGAAGTAAATCAACTAGACCAATACATAGAGCAATCACAATCGCATGCTCGACCTTTAAGATGAAAAGTCCAATCAGCACGATCCCAATGGTCATGGCAACAAGGAGAAGCTGGGCCTTCATAAAGCCAGAAATGGCTTTTTTGATTTCAGATAAAATGGCACGTGTATGAAGCATCCATTTGGCGGGAAAGATACGAGAACCATATTTTTTTAACGTAAACCAATCTTTTGTGATAAAAAAAGTCGCTAGTGCGGAAAATAAAAGCGTCGCTGCTGCGTCAGGCAAAAGACCTAAAAAAGCTGGAATGAATTCAAGAGTTTTTGAAAGGAAAGTCCCGATTTTTGCCGCTGCTTCGTCACCAAGTGCTTGGATTTGTCCTAAAATCGATTCCTTTTGACCTGCTTGAAGTGTATTAAATTGAGCAGTCAAATCATGATATAAAGGCAAAATCTGATCTGTGAAAAAACGTTCCACGATCCCAATCAGTTGATCAAGATGACCTGGCAGGACCTTTGCTAAATAAGCACTTCCTGAAATGATTTCCGCCACTAAAAGTGTCATGAATCCAGCTGCTGCCACTAAAAAGAGTAATAACACAATGATGACAACAAAACCTCTTGGCATCCCGGTCATGTTTTCAATTTTGCATACGGCTGGATGAATCAAACACGACACGGCAAATGCAATCCAAAATGGATATAAAAACGGAAAAGACTGATATAAAAAAACAACCGCACAAACGGCGATGCTGAAAATCATCAAACTTCGCAAAAAAATGCCCACATAAGTGTGATTCACACAATCCCCTCCAAAAAACAAGCATGTCCGATACTTCATTTTATTCAAAAAGATTAGTAATATGAAAAGGTCGCAATAAAAAGAAAGAAAGGAGCGGCGTATGTTTACTCAAGCAAATTTGTTTTTGGTTCTTTTACTCGTTATTGCACTTATTGCAAAAAACAATTCGTTAATTTTAGCGGTCTCTGTGCTGATTGCCATTAAGCTGATTGGCCTGGATCAAAAAATATTCCCGGTTCTGCAATCAAAAGGTATCAATTGGGGTGTGACGGTCATCACGATCGCTGTGCTTGTACCGATCGCAACAGGGGACATTGGATTTAAACAACTTGGAGAAGCGATGAAATCTTCCTATGCTTGGATAGCTCTTGGAGCGGGTATATTAGTAGCATTAATTGCAAAAAACGGCATTGTGCTACTCGAAAACGATCCGCATATCACAGCAGCACTTGTATTCGGTACGATTTTGGCAGTCAGCTTATTCAAAGGTGTGGCTGTTGGCCCGCTGATTGGTGCTGGAATTGCCTATTTAGCGATGCAAGCAGTGAAATTTTTCAGCGGTTAAAAAGAGAGTGGCACATGCCACTTTCTTTTGATTTTTTTTCTGGCGTGAGCTTTTGCAAAAAAACATAATTAAATATATTAAAAGAAGCAAAATCCCTTTATTCCATGCCCGAACCGGAAGGCTGGAAAAAAAAATATCAAAAAAAATTATAGTTAAACATTTAACAAATGTCTGATTATTGTTTATAATGGGAATAGGCTTAATTTTGAACTCATTGATCAAACACGAGATATGAGGCTAAAAGCGCTCTAACCGTATAGGTAAATGTAAGCATTTTCTTTTCTAAACCTGCCAGCCTATTTTGGTTGGATAGCGCTTTCAAAAAGCGAGAATTTTGCAACGAAGGGGAATCTTTTTAAAAAGGGGAGATTGAACATGACAGCAACAAGAGGTCTTGAAGGTATCGTGGCAACAACTTCATCCGTAAGCTCAATTATTGATGATACTCTTACTTATGTAGGGTACAATATCGATGATTTAACTGAAAAAGCGACTTTCGAAGAAATTGTCTACCTGTTATGGCACTTAAAGCTGCCGAATGAGCAGGAGCTAAGCGAGTTAAAGCAGCAGCTCAATGAAAATGCTCATATTCCGCAAGAGATCATTGAGCACTTTAAATCTTATTCGCTGGATGGGGTTCATCCAATGTCTGCGATTCGTACAGCGGTATCCTTATTAGGTTTACTTGATGACGAATCAGAGATTATGGACAAAGAAGCGAATTACAGAAAAGCCATTCGCTTACAAGCGAAAATTTCTGGACTTGTCGCTGCATTCTCACGTATTCGAAAGGGACTTGAGCCTGTACAGCCAAAAGAAGAATACAGCTATGCTGCAAACTTCTTATATATGCTAAACGGCGAAGAGCCTTCACCAGTAGAAATTGAAGCGATTGATAAAGCGCTCATTCTACATGCGGATCACGAATTAAACGCATCGACATTTACAGCACGTGTATGTGTTGCTACACTATCAGATATCTACTCTGGTGTAACAGCGGCTATCGGCGCATTGAAAGGACCACTTCATGGCGGCGCGAATGAAGGCGTAATGAAGATGCTCTCAGAAATTGGCGAAGTTGAAAACGTAGATTCCTATATTCATGGTAAGCTAGAGAAGAAAGAGAAAATTATGGGCTTTGGCCACCGCGTTTACCGCCAGGGTGACCCGCGTGCAAAACATTTAAAAGAAATGAGCCAGCGCTTAACAAATCTCACAGGCGAGCCAAAATGGTATGAAATGTCTGTACGCGCAGAGGAAATCGTGACATCAGAGAAAAATCTTCCACCAAATGTTGATTTTTATTCTGCTTCTGTCTATCACAGTCTTGGAATTGATCATGACTTGTTTACACCAATTTTCGTGATCAGCCGATTCTCTGGATGGATTGCTCACATTTTAGAGCAATATGACAACAACCGTCTGATCCGTCCAAGAGCTGACTATATTGGACCTGATCTTCAAACGTTTGTTCCGATCAGTGAAAGAGACTAATGTTTATAGAATAGCGGAGGCTGATCCATCTAAACCAATCAGCCTCCATATCAACAAAAAACGAATCACGTGAAAAACTTCTTGGCTTGCAGACATCAAGCTTGGAAGTTTCAAATATTCACTACATAACCTGGGAGGTAATATCATTGTCACAAGGCGAAAAAATTACAGTTACTGGCGGCGTATTGAATGTACCAAATAATCCAATTATCCCGTTTATCGAAGGGGACGGAATCGGTCCTGACATTTGGAAAGCAGCATCAAGAGTTCTTGAAGCAGCTGTAGAAAAAGCATATAAAGGTGAAAAGCAAATCACTTGGAAAGAAGTATATGCAGGTGAAAAAGCTTACAATAAAACTGGCGAGTGGCTTCCAGAGCAAACACTTGAAGACATTCGTGAATATTTAATCGCGATCAAAGGACCACTGACAACACCAATTGGCGGAGGAATCCGTTCATTGAACGTGGCACTAAGACAAGAGCTTGATTTATTCACATGCTTACGTCCAGTTCGCTGGTTCAAAGGTGTACCATCTCCTGTGAAACGTCCAGAAGACACAGACATGGTCATCTTCCGTGAAAACACTGAAGATATCTATGCAGGAATCGAGTATGCAAAAGGATCAGACGAAGTGAAGAAGTTAATCGACTTCTTGAAAAACGAATTAGGTGTGAATAAAATCCGTTTCCCAGAAACATCAGGTATCGGAATCAAACCAGTTTCTGAAGAAGGAACATCTCGTCTTGTCAGAGCAGCGATCCAATATGCGATTGACCAAGGCCGTAAATCTGTGACGCTTGTTCACAAAGGAAACATCATGAAATTTACAGAAGGAGCCTTCAAAAACTGGGGCTACGAAGTGGCTGAAAAAGAGTTTGGCGACAAAGTCTTTACATGGGCACAATATGATCGTATTGTAGAACAAGATGGAAAAGATGCGGCAAACAAAGCGCAAAGTGAAGCAGAAGCTGCTGGCAAAATCATTGTCAAAGACAGCATTGCAGATATTTTCCTTCAACAAATTTTAACTCGTCCAGCTGAGTTCGATGTTGTCGCAACAATGAACTTAAACGGAGACTACATCTCTGATGCACTTGCAGCACAAGTTGGTGGAATTGGTATCGCACCTGGTGCAAATATCAACTACGAAACAGGACACGCTATTTTTGAAGCGACTCACGGAACAGCACCGAAATACGCTGGTCTTGATAAAGTGAATCCATCTTCTGTTCTTCTATCAGGCGTGCTTTTACTTGAGCACCTTGGATGGCAAGAAGCTGCTGATCTAGTGATTCAATCTGTTGAAAAAACAATTGCATCTAAAGTCGTCACGTACGATTTTGCTAGATTAATGGACGGTGCAACAGAAGTGAAATGTTCTGAGTTTGCTGACGAGCTCATCAAAAACTTGTCTTGATTCTTAAACTTTAAAGTTAAAGGGGAAAAAGGAAATGGCAAACAAGCGTAAAAAAGTATCTGTCATCGGAGCAGGCTTTACTGGAGCAACTACAGCATTTCTAACAGCTCAAAAAGAATTAGCGGATGTCGTATTAGTGGATATCCCTCAGCTTGAGAACCCGACAAAAGGGAAAGCACTTGACATGCTGGAAGCAAGCCCTGTTCAAGGCTTCGATGCGAATATTACAGGAACTTCTAACTACGAAGATACAGCCGGTTCTGATGTCGTGGTCATTACGGCAGGAATTGCAAGAAAGCCGGGAATGAGCCGTGACGACCTCGTGTCAACAAATGAAAAAATCATGCGCAGTGTGACACGTGAAATCGTTAAATATTCTCCAGAAGCGATCATTGTTGTGTTAACAAACCCTGTTGATGCAATGACATATGCAGTTTATAAAGAATCAGGATTACCAAAAGAAAAAGTCATCGGACAATCAGGAATTCTTGATACAGCACGTTTCCGTACGTTCGTTGCTCAAGAATTAAACCTATCTGTGAAAGATGTGACGGGCTTTGTTCTTGGCGGACATGGGGACGACATGGTTCCTCTTGTACGTTACTCTTATGCAGGCGGTATCCCGCTGGAAACATTAATTCCTAAAGAGCGAATTGATGCAATTGTTGAAAGAACAAGAAAAGGCGGCGGTGAAATCGTCAACCTATTAGGTAACGGTAGTGCGTATTATGCACCTGCTGCTTCACTCGTTGAAATGGTTGAGGCGATCTTAAAAGATCAACGCCGCGTCATGCCGACGATTGCATACCTTGAAGGTGAATATGGCTACGAAGGCATTTACCTTGGAGTTCCAACAATCGTAGGTGGAAACGGTCTTGAGCAGATCATCGAGCTTGAGCTGACAGAAGAAGAAAGAAGTCAGCTTGACCGTTCTGTTGAATCTGTAAAGAACGTCATGAAAGTATTGTCTTAATAAGAATAAAAAAGAAGGCTTCTCATATGAGGAGTCTTCTTTTTGTTTACAAAGCCAATATTGTCGAAATTTTAAATTGTTCTCTTGTTAAGCTTTCGTTAAAATGAAAGAGAAAGCATGACTTCTCGCTTTTCACATAAGATACAAAAAACCGGATGCAGGGGAAATCACTAATTGGAGGCACAACATGAATAAAAAAATATTAGTTGTGGATGATGAAGAATCAATTGTAACACTTCTAAGCTATAACCTTGAAAGGGCGGGCTACGATGTCGTCACAGCAAGAGACGGAGAAGAAGCGCTTGAAAAAGCAGCAAGTGAACAGCCTGATCTGATTGTGCTTGATTTAATGCTTCCGAAAATGGACGGCATTGAAGTGTGCAAACAACTGAGAATTCAAAAAATGATGTTCCCTATTTTAATGCTGACAGCAAAGGACGATGAATTTGATAAGGTGCTCGGTCTTGAACTTGGAGCCGATGATTACATGACAAAACCTTTCAGTCCTAGAGAAGTGGGTGCTCGGGTAAAAGCCATTTTGAGAAGAGCACAGCAATCTCAGCCGGCTCCCGTGCAAGAAGAGAAGGAAGAGATCATTGCAGACCAAATCAAAATTGGAGACCTGCGCATTTTACCTGAACATTACGAAGTCTATTTCCAAGAAGAACGTCTAGAGCTTACGCCAAAGGAATTTGAACTGCTTCTTTATTTGGCTAAGCATAAAGGCCGTGTCCTTACGCGTGATCTATTGTTAAGTGCGGTTTGGAATTATGACTTTGCAGGTGATACTCGTATTGTGGATGTGCATATCAGCCACTTGCGGGACAAAATTGAAAAGAACACGAAAAAACCAACATATATTAAAACCATTCGAGGCTTAGGCTACAAATTGGAGGAGCCAAAGCCAAATGAGTAAAGTGAGAACCCGCCTTTTTTCTGGGCTCATTTTTCTCTTGTTTATTGTGTTTGTTGCGCTTGGTCTTTTCTTGGATCATATGTTTCATATTTTCTATGAAACAAAATTAACCGAACGAATGGAAAAGGAATCGAGTTTTCTCCTTTCTTCTATGAATGTTGAAGATTTGAATGCGGAGCAAAACAAGAAGATTCTTAATCAAGCAAAGCAGCATCTCGATATGAATGCGTCGATTGTGGACGTGAAGGGGAATATCATACATACAACGGGTCAAGCAGAACAAAGGGCTGTCATTTTAAACACACTGAAAAGTGAGCAGCTCCAAACAAAAGGAACGTTCATTGAGGATGAGAAGGATGCGCTGTTTCATTATGCAGTTCCAATGATGAAACAAAACGAACCGGCGGGATATTTATTTCTTCATGCTTCATTCCAGCCTTTGAATGAGATTGACGGCCAGCTCTGGCTTGCATTAGCCTTTTGTCTTGGTTCGGCCATCATTATCATCGTCTTCTTTGGCTATCGCATGTCGATGAAGTATGTAAAGCCGATTGATTATGCCACAAAGGTGGCCAAACAGCTTGAACGAGGGAACTATGATACAAATAACTATGAAGAGCTGATCATTGAAACAAGTGAACTCAATACATCAATGAAGCGTCTGGCAGAAAGTCTTCAAGACATGACAAGCGCTGGCGAAATGCAGCGAGATCGTCTGCAAACAGTCATTGAAAACATTGGAGCGGGGATTATTTTGATTGATAAAATGGGCTATATCCACTTAGTCAATCGAACATTCCGCAAGCAATTCAAAGTGCAAAAACATATTTACATGCACAAGCTGTATCATGAAGCCTTTACCCATGAAGAGATTATTGAGTTAATAGACGAAATTTTCATGACAGAAACCAAGGTCCGAAAGTTTTTACGTCTCGCTGTTGACATCGAGCGCCGTTATTTCCAAGTCGATGGTGTCCCGATCTTAAGTACAGACGATGAATGGAAAGGGATTGTTCTTGTCTTTCATGATGTGACAGAAACAAAGCAGCTAGAACAGATGCGAAAAGACTTTGTCGCTAACGTGTCACATGAATTAAAGACACCGATCACGTCAATTAAAGGCTTTTCTGAAACACTTCTGGATGGTGCCATTGACGATAAAGAAGCGCTGACACAATTTTTGTCCATCATCCTAAAAGAGAGTATTCGTTTAGAAACGCTCATCCAAGACTTACTTGATCTCTCGAAAATTGAACAGCAGCATTTTAAGCTGAATATTCAAGAAGCCAATGCGACAGAAATCATTCAAGAGATTGAAGTACTGCTAAAACAAAAGGCTGCTGAAAAAGGCATTGACCTACAAGTGCGTGTCCCGAAAGAGCCGGTCTATGTCATGGCAGATCCGCTGAGATTAAAACAAATTTTCCTCAACCTGATCAATAATGCCCTCACCTATACACCAGAGGGAGGAAGTGTCACGATCACAGCAAGACAGAGGAAAGACAGCTATGAATTTGATGTAGCAGATACAGGGATCGGTATGAAAAAGAGTGAGATTCCAAGAATATTCGAGAGGTTTTATCGAATTGATAAAGATAGAAGTAGAAACTCAGGCGGTACAGGGCTTGGTCTTGCCATTGTCAAACACCTTGTCGAAGCACATGAAGGAACGATTTCTGTTCATAGCAAACAAGGCAAAGGGACGACGTTTACCGTGAGTTTAAAGTCAAAATAGAGAAGAATGGAAAGTGGCGTTAAAATTTACATGATCTTTACAATGAATTCATGTTTTGTTAATCAATCATTGGTAGGATGAATAGGAACCCCTTCATCCAAGGAGCCAATTTTGGAAGGACGAAAACACTTGTTGTTTTCGTCCCTTTTTTATGCAGGCTCGTCTATTTTCTTTTCAAAATAAACTTTGATAAAATGAACATACAATGTGCGAAAGAGACGGCTGAGCCGGCTCAGTCGATGGAGGATTAAAAGATGACAGATCAAAAGAAATTAGTACTTGTGGATGGAAACAGTCTCGCTTATCGAGCCTTTTTTGCTTTGCCGCTATTATCCAATGATAAAGGCGTACATACAAATGCCATTTATGGCTTTGCGATGATCTTAATGAAGATGCTGGAAGACGAGAAGCCGACTCATATGCTCGTAGCATTTGATGCGGGTAAAACCACCTTCCGTCACGAGACCTTTAAGGAATATAAAGGCGGAAGACAAAAAACTCCGCCAGAACTATCAGAACAAATGCCGTTCATCCGTGAGCTATTAGATGCTTATCAAGTGAAAAGGTACGAGCTTCCGCAATACGAGGCGGATGACATTATCGGCACACTGGCTGTAGAGGCAGAAAAGGACGGCTTTGAGGTCAAAATCTTCTCAGGAGATAAAGACTTAACGCAGCTTTCAACAGATCATACAACAGTAGCCATTACGAAAAAAGGTATCACAGAAGTAGAATATTACACACCGGCCCATATTGAAGAGAAATACGGCCTCAGACCAGATCAAATCATCGACATGAAAGGGCTGATGGGAGACTCATCAGACAATATACCTGGCGTGCCTGGTGTCGGTGAAAAAACAGCGATCAAATTACTAAAGCAGTTTGAAAGCCTTGAAAATCTGCTTGATCATATTGACGAAGTCAGCGGGAAAAAGCTAAAAGAAAAGCTTGAAGAATATAAAGAACAAGCGGTGATGAGTAAAAAGCTGGCGACGATTCTCGTAGAAGCACCAATAGATGTGTCAAGCAAAGAGCTCGCCTATGAAGGTCCTCACATGGAGCAGGTCATCTCGCTTTATAAAGAACTGGGCTTTCAAACGCTGCTAGAGCGTTTAGGAGAAGCGCCAGAATCAGATGAACCAGTAGAAATAGACGAACTAGACGTAAAGAAAATGACAGATGTCACGGAGGACATGCTGACAGATCACGCTGCACTTGTGGTAGAACAGCTAGGAGACAATTATCACGAAGCCGATTTGATAGGGTTTGCGATCCATAATGAGAACGGTGCATTTTTTATGACAAAAGAAGATGCTCTTCAATCTGAAGCGTTTAAACAATGGGTACAGGATGAAACGAAGAAGAAATGGGTCTTTGATTCCAAAAGAGCGGTTGTTGCGCTCAGATGGCATGATGTTGATCTTAAAGGTGTCGATAACGATGTCCTGCTCGCTTCCTATGTGGTCAATCCGCAGAAATCCTATGAGGACGTTGCAAGTGTGGCGAAGGAATATGGCCTGAACATAGCCCTTTCCGATGAAAAAGTTTACGGAAAAGGAGCGAAACAGGCGATTCCACCTGAAGAAGAGCTAAAAGACCATCTTGGAAGAAAAGCAGCAGCGATCTCTGCGCTGCATGATTTGACCCTTGAAGCGTTAGAAAAAAATGATCAGCATGAGCTGTATGAAGATTTAGAGCTGCCTCTTGCCCTCATCTTAGGTGAAATGGAATCTCTTGGGGTAAAAGTGGATGTTGAACGTCTTCAGAAAATGGGTGAAGAACTCACGAAGAAGCTGAAGGAATATGAAGAAACCATTCATCGGTTAGCAGGAGAAACATTTAACATCAATTCACCGAAGCAACTTGGTGTGATTTTATTTGAAAAATTAGGACTGCCGGTTATCAAAAAGACCAAAACAGGCTACTCTACGTCTGCGGATGTCCTTGAAAAGCTTGAAGACAAGCACGAAATTATTCGGTCCATTCTGCATTACCGTCAAATAGGAAAGCTGCAATCTACTTATGTGGAAGGCTTAATGAAAGTGACGCGCAAAGATACGCATAAAGTGCACACAAGATTTAATCAGGCACTTACACAAACAGGAAGATTAAGCTCAACAGACCCAAACCTTCAAAACATCCCGATTCGTTTAGAAGAAGGCCGAAAAATTCGTCAAGCGTTCGTTCCGTCAAAAGAAGGCTGGCTCATGTTTGCAGCTGACTATTCTCAAATTGAGCTGCGTGTACTCGCGCACATTTCTCAAGATGAGAACTTGATTGAAGCCTTTACGCAAGATATGGATATTCACACGAAAACAGCCATGGATGTGTTCCATGTCTCAGAAGAAGAAGTGACTTCCTCTATGAGAAGACAGGCCAAAGCTGTCAACTTCGGAATCGTATATGGAATTAGTGATTATGGACTGTCTCAAAACCTTGGGATTACAAGAAAAGAAGCAGCGGCCTTCATTGAACGTTATTTAACAAGCTTTAAAGGCGTGAAAACCTATATGGAGGACATCGTGCAGGAAGCAAAACAAAAAGGGTATGTGACCACGCTTCTTAAACGCAGACGATATATCCCAGATATCACAAGCCGTAATTTTAATGTGAAAAGCTTTGCGGAAAGAACGGCAATGAACACACCGATCCAAGGCAGTGCTGCCGATATCATCAAAAAAGCGATGATTGATATGGCACGAAAGTTAAAAGAAGAGAATCTGCAGGCAAATCTGTTATTGCAAGTGCACGATGAACTGATCTTTGAAGCGCCAAAAGAAGAAATCGCCATATTAGAAAAAATCGTCCCTGAAGTCATGGAAAACGCACTTCAGCTCGATGTGCCACTAAAAGTCGATTTCGCTTCAGGTCCATCTTGGTACGACGCAAAATAAAGAGAGAGAAAAAGGAGCGAGGAGCATGCCGGAATTACCAGAGGTTGAGACCGTCCGGCGCACTCTTCAGCGGTTAGTCAAAGGAAAAACGATTGAAACGGTCGATATCAAATGGCCAAATATCATCAAACGTCCTGGGGAACCGGAAGAGTTCGCTAGAAGGATGGTAGGAGAAACCATTCAAACCATTGAAAGAAGAGGGAAGTTTCTACTCTTTCATTTAGACCACTATGTGATGGTCTCCCATTTAAGAATGGAAGGGAAATACCGTGTACATGAAACTGGTGAGCCTTATGATAAACATGTACACGTCGTCTTTACGTTCACAGACGGTACCGAACTTCGGTACCATGATGTCCGTAAATTTGGGACGATGCATCTATTTCAGCCAGGCGAAGAAGAAAAAGAACTTCCGCTATCACAGCTGGGGTATGAACCTTTTTCAGACTCATTTACACCAGACTATTTATGGGAGCAATTAAAGAAAACCTCCCGCGTGGTCAAAACGGCTTTACTTGATCAAAAAATCGTGGTTGGCCTTGGTAATATTTATGTAGATGAAGTGCTGTTTAAATCAGGCATTCATCCAGAAACAAAAGCGAATCAGCTAAGTCTTGCATCTTGCAAGGTGCTCCACAAACATATTATAGACACGCTTCAAGTGGCTGTTGATGCAGGAGGTAGCACCATTCGTTCCTACATCAATTCACAAGGTGATATTGGGACTTTTCAATTACAGCTTCTTGTATATGACCGGCGGGGAGAACCTTGCCAGACGTGCGGCAGTATCATAGAGAAAACAGTGGTGGGAGGGCGCGGCACTCATTTTTGTGTGACCTGCCAAAAACGCCCTTCATAAAGGTAAGCCGTCAGCATGCTTCCTTTTTGCCATGCATACGATAAAAAACATTCTTTTTTCAGTAAGGTGTAGACTGACACACAGCCCACCTGCTCTTCATATAGTGAAGAAGAGTCTAAGGACGCCTAGAGACTCTTGATCATCGTTGCATGAACAGAAAGGAAGAGTACAGGTATGATTTCGTTTTCGCTTCTGTTTTTAGCTATTGCCGTCAGCATTGACAGCTTTTCTGTAGGTTTTACGTATGGTCTTCGCAAGATGAGGATTCCATTTAAAGCCATCGTTATTATTGCTTGCTGTTCAGGAATTGTGTTGCTCATTTCCATGCTGATTGGCAGCCTGCTCACGACATTTCTCCCTGTCTCAGTGACAGATAAACTGGGTGGAGGCATTTTAATTGCCATCGGACTTTGGGTTCTGTATCAATTTTATAAACCAGCGAAAGAGCGTGATTTGCTCCTTCATGAAAAAACACTTCTCAATGTAGAAGTGCAGTCTCTTGGGCTTGTCATTCATATTTTACGAAAGCCTACAAGTGCAGATATTGACCGCTCTGGCACCATTAATGGAATGGAAGCGGTGCTTCTTGGAATTGCTTTATCCATCGATGCATTTGGTGCAGGGATTGGTGCAGCGATTCTTGGTTTTTCTCCAATTGTCATGAGCATCACGGTCGCTGTGATGAGTTCTCTTTTTGTATGCATCGGACTGCGTGCAGGTCATTATTTGGCCAATTGGCGCTGGATCGATAAACTCGCATGCTTACCAGGGCTGTTGCTCATTTTAATTGGGGTGTGGAAGCTGTAAAGGAGGAAACGAATTGACGCTCGTCATTGGATTAACAGGCGGGATTGCTAGCGGAAAAAGCACAGTCTCGCAGATGATAAAAGAGAAAGGCATTCGGGTGGTGGATGCTGATATCATTGCAAAAGAAGCGGTTTCTAAAGGATCGGCTGCCCTTCATCAAATCGTTCAAACTTTTGGTGAAGAGGTTCTTCTGCCAAATGGTGAACTGAACCGGCAGCAGCTTGGTGCGATCATTTTTTCTGATGAAGAGAAAAGAAAAAAGCTCAATGCCATCGTTCATCCTGAAGTCAGAAAGGAAATGCTCGAGCAGCGTGATGAAGGGGTGAGCAACAATGAAACATTCGTTGTGCTTGATATCCCGCTCCTATTCGAGAGCAAGCTGGAAGGTCTAGTCGACCGCATCATCGTTGTGTACACGACGCCTGAATTGCAGCTGTCGCGGCTCATGAATCGAAACGACCTGAGCGAGGAAGAAGCACTGAATCGCATTCACTCCCAGCAGCCTCTTGAGGAAAAATGCCAAAAAGCAGACCGCGTGATAGAAAACACAAAAGATCTTGCTTTTATTAGAAAGCAATTAGAGAACATATTAAACGAATGGGAACATACAGATAAGTAAGAGTACATACAGTACTCTTCTTTTTTTATGCTTTTTTCGTCAATTTCATTGCAAAGAACAGCCCTTTTTTGAAAATATACGTTTATATACTGGCAATTACATTCTAATGTGATATACTAATTTCATAAATAAATTTATTGAGTATAACACATAATAGAGGAGTGACCTGTTCATGAAGGTAAAAGCAGCGATCAATGGGTTTGGCAGAATTGGACGCATGGTCTTCAGAAAAGCAATGCTTGATGATCAAATTCAAATTGTAGCGGTGAACGCAAGCTATCCTGCCGAAACGCTAGCACATTTAATTAAATATGACACAAATCATGGACGTTACGAATGCGATGTGACAGCAGAAGATGACGCGTTGATTGTCAATGGCAAAAGAGTGCTTTTGCTCAATAATAGAGACCCAAAGCAGCTCCCATGGGGAGAGCTTGGGATTGATATCGTGATCGAAGCAACAGGGAAATTTAATTCAAAAGATCAAGCGATGGGCCATATAGATGCCGGAGCGAAAAAGGTCGTACTTACAGCTCCAGGTAAAAATGAAGACGTTACAATTGTAATGGGTGTCAATGAGGATGATCTTGATCCTGAAAAGCACGTCGTTATTTCAAACGCATCTTGTACAACAAACTGTTTAGCGCCAGTTGTCAAATTGTTAGATGATGAATTTGGCATCGACAACGGCTTAATGACAACGGTTCATGCTTATACAAATGATCAAAAAAATATCGACAACCCCCACAAGGATTTGCGCCGGGCAAGAGCATGTGCCCAGTCCATCATTCCAACGACGACGGGTGCCGCTAAAGCGCTTTCTTTAGTGCTGCCGCACATGAAAGGGAAATTACATGGACTTGCACTTCGCGTACCGGTTTCAAATGTATCGATGGTTGATCTTGTGGTCGACTTGAAAAAAGATGTCACAGCAGAAGAGGTAAATGCTGCCTTTGCAACGGCTTCAAAAACATCTCTTGCTGGCATATTAGACTACACAGATGAACCACTTGTCTCCACAGACTTTAACACAAACCCTTATTCTGCTGTCGTTGATGGACTTACAACGATGGTGATGGAAGGCAGAAAAGTAAAAGTTCTTGCATGGTATGACAATGAATGGGGCTATTCTTGCAGAGTGGTTGATCTTGTAAAGTTTGTTGGTTCCCAGATGAAAGAGCTTTCAGCTGTTTGAAATGAAGAAGACTGAACGTCCCTTTTCAAGAAATGAGAGAAAATCCCACTAAAAACACAGCTTGCAAAATGGGTCTAAACAAAGTATACTATTTTTCGTGAACTTCTTGTTCGCAGACTCATTCGGGTATACTTAAAGGGTTAGGACCTCTTTGGACTAACTTTCCCCCGTGGTATATGTCCGGTCCGGCTGCTTAGAACTTCACTCTTTCATTCTTGTTTAAGGGGGGTCCATGATGGAAACAATCGGACGTCACGTTATCTCCGAGTTATGGGGATGCGACTGTGATAAACTGAACGACATGGATTTTATTGAAAAAACGTTTGTAAATGCAGCTTTGAAATCAGGAGCTGAAGTAAGAGAGGTTGCTTTTCACAAATTTGCACCTCAAGGAGTAAGTGGAGTTGTCATTATTTCTGAATCTCATCTGACAATTCACAGCTTTCCTGAACATGGTTATGCGAGCATAGATGTTTATACTTGCGGCGATCTAGATCCGAATATTGCAGCAGATCATATCGGAGATGAACTAGGTGCTGAAACAAGAGAAAACATCGAAATTCCTCGAGGCATGGGACCTGTACAAGTGAAACAGGCGCAAGCCAAAGCACTGTAAACATAAAAAAGATTGCAATGGGAGCTGGCCAAAAGCATTAAATGCCTTTGTGTTATGCTCCTTTTTATATTTGTTCCATACACGACATCCAGCATGATCCAACCTGTCTATACTTTTGTTCTAGGAAAACAAAGGTTTTTTTTATAAAATAAAGAAGAGGGTTTATGACAAAGGGGATACGTGTATGACTTTAGGACAAAAGCTCAAACGATTCATTTCAAATCATACAGAAACATCTGACCATCATCCAGTGTCAGAGCTGAAAAGCCATTACTACAAATCGACACAAACTCAAGTTTTCCAAGCGGTAGAAGCCGTTCTTTCAAGAAACGATTCCTATCAAGTGACATCTGTTTCAGCAGAACGAGGTGAAATCAGCGCAAACATACGAACGCCGAAAAAAGCTTTTCTCGTGGCGACTGTCATTTCAATTCGTCCTTTTGAAACAGCTGTCGATTTTAATGTGACAACAGAAACAGCACTGCCAACAGACTTTGGCTACAGTCAAAAGGCTGTTTTGTCCCTTTATAAAGAACTAGACAAACAACTTCCAAGAAGAGATCGGAGCTGATGAAATGAAATGTCCCACATGTCAGCACCTTGGCACAAGGGTGCTTGATTCAAGACCAGTAGATGAAGGGAAGTCCATCCGTCGCAGAAGAGAGTGTGAAAGCTGTCAATATCGCTTCACGACGTTTGAAAAATTAGAAGAATTGCCATTGATTGTGGTGAAAAAAGAAGGAATTCGAGAAGAGTTCAGCCGGGAAAAGATGCTGAGAGGTCTCATTAAAGCATGTGAAAAACGTCCTGTCGCTTTAAAACAGCTCGAGGATGTCTGCTTTAACATCGAGAAGGAATTGCGTAACCAAGGCATGTCAGAGGTGAAAAGCGAGCTTGTAGGGGAAATGGTGATGGACGAGCTGGCGAAAATTGATGAAGTGTCTTACGTCAGGTTTGCCTCGGTATACCGTCAATTTAAAGATATCAATGTATTTATTGATGAATTAAAAGATTTATTAAAGAAAGAACGCTAAAAAAGAGCTGAAGATTCTTCATGCTCTTTTTCCTGCGTAAAGCGTAAAACGCAAAAAGAGTGTACAATGAAGACAACCGTATTAAGGGAGGATCAGCATATGACAGAGCATTGGAAGGAAGTGCTAGCCGTCGATCCGTATGTCGTCAAAAGCGCTTCATTGCTCGGTGACATCGATAGACAGCTTATTACTCTTTTATATCAGCCGCTTATTGGCATGTCCGCTTTCAGTTTATACATGACGCTGTGGGGAGAGCTGGAACAAAATCGAATGTGGGGGAAACCCGCACCTCACCGTCAGCTGATGGTGATGCTGCAAACGAATTTAAATGATATTTTTGAGGAGCGCTTAAAGCTTGAAGCGATCGGATTACTCCGCACATATGAACAGGAAACGGAAGAAGGCAGACTGTTTACATATGAGCTCGTGCCGCCGCTGAGACCGGATGAATTTTTCCAAGACGGTATGCTGAATGTCCTTTTGTATCATCGGGTAGAGAAAGCAAAATATATGCAGCTTCGTGATTATTTTTCTTATCCAGGAGTTCCTGCTGATGCAAAGAACATCTCCCGATCGTTTGAAGAAGTGTTTCACGTCTTGCAGCCAGGAGAGCGCAAGATGACAGAGGAAATCAATCAGGCGTCATCGCTTGACGAGGGCTACGAATATGTGACAGTTGGCTCAAGTCAGCCTGCACCGCTTTCAGATGAATCTTTTGATTTTGATCTATTGTTAGCAGGCATGTCGGATATGATGATTCCGAGAAAAGCTTTGACAAAGCAAGTGAAAGAGACAATTAAGAAGTTAGCGGTCGTCTATGGCATCACCCCGCTGCAAATGCAAAATATTGTCGCAGGTGCCTGTGGTTCAGATCAGATGATATCAACTGAGGATCTGCGAAAAGCAGCGAGAGACTGGTATCAAATTGAATACAGAGGTGAACAGCCGAAGCTGATTGATCAAAAACAGCCAAGGCATTTACGTCACAATGTCACGCAGAATTCAGGTGCAGATGCGCCTGATGCGAAATTGATTGAAAAGCTTGATCATATTTCGCCTAGAGAGCTTCTAAAAGATATGGCAGATGGCATTGAGCCGACGTATGCAGACTTAAGAATTGTTGAAGATATTATGCTTGAGCAGCAGCTAGAGCCTGGGGTCATGAATGTCCTGATCTACTATACACTGCTAAAAACCGATATGAAACTGTCCAAAACATATATGCAGAAAATCGCCGCCCACTGGGTGCGAAAGAAAATCAAAACAGTGGCAGCTGCTATGAAAATTGCCAAAGAAGAGAATAGGCAAATGACAGAATGGGCGCAGCAAAAAAATAAGCGTCAATCATATGGGTCAGGAAAAGTGATCCGCGAGGAGAAACTGCCTGACTGGATGAAGGAAGCTGAAACGAAAGAACAGCCAAAGGAACAGACAGATAACTTGTCTACAGAGGACCTCGAACGAGAAAAAGAAAAATTGTTAGATCAGTTTAATAATATGAAAAAGTACAATGCACATTAATGTGAGGTGAGATGGAGATGAAACCGATCGGTCGTTCATTTGATCAGCTAAAAGGGCGGGTAGATTTTCGCGTGAGATACAATCAGATTAAAGAAAGTGTCCTAGCTGATGAAGATGTAAAAGCTTTTTTAAAGGAGCATCAAGAGGACATCCAAGAAGACATGATCAATCGCAGCTTGAACAGGCTCTTTGAATATGTACAACAATCAAAGGGTTGTTCTTACTGCTTAGAGGAAGAGAATGTAAATGTCATTTTAGACGGGTATCACCCGAAGCTTGTGATCAAAGGTCAAAGCATTGATATTGAATATTCCCCTTGTCCTGTCAAACTGCGGCTTGATAGACAGAAAAAACAGCAAGAACTCATGAAAAGCATGTACATTCCGCAGAATGTTCTTCAAGCGACGTTTGCTGATTTAAATGTGGTTGGAAGACAAGAAGTCATTCAAAAAGTAGGTCAATTCCTGCAAAGTTATGATGAAACAGGTAAGGGAAAAGGCCTCTATTTACATGGAAAGTTTGGGGTCGGAAAAACATTTATTCTGGCAGCGATTGCGCAGCAGCTAGCGGTAAAAGAGTATCCATCTCTCCTTGTATACGTGCCTGAATTTGTGAGAGAGTTAAAAAATTCGTTAGCTGATCATACACTCGAAGAGAAGCTGAATATGGTCAAATCTACACCAATTTTAATGCTTGATGATATTGGAGCAGAGTCGATGACAAGCTGGGTACGAGATGAACTTTTAGGAACAATCTTGCAATACCGCATGGCAGAGCAGCTGCCGACTTTTTTCTCTTCTAATTTCTCACCGAATGAGTTAAAGCATCACTTTACGTACTCACAGCGCGGGGAAAAAGAAGAGGTGAAGGCAGCTCGATTAATGGAACGTATTCTCTACCTAGCTGAACCAGTTCTGCTTGAAGGAGAAAATCGCCGTCATTTATAAAAAGATAGGTCACGTGAAGGGGAGCGGATGAAATGAATAAAAGAAAATGGCTGCTTTTCCTCGTGATTGGGGTTCTAGCTGCTGTGCTATGGTGGCTCAACAAACAGCATTTTCAACTGTCGCCGAAAGATGTGAAGAATTGGATTCTTCAATTTGGGATGCTGGCTCCCTTTGTCTTTCTTTTCTTATCACTTTTTCGTCCATTTGTGCTTGTCCCTCTCACCGTCTTTTCGCTAGCAGCAGGTTTGGCATTCGGCAGTGTCCTTGGGACCATTTATGCCTTAGCTGGTGCGACAGCAGGTGCAACAGGATCTTTCCTGCTTGCCTCAACCTTCCGTTCAAACAAGCAGGAAACCGAATCAAGCAATCGGAAGCTAAAAGCGGTGACGTCCCGTATTCAAGAGCATGGATTTCTTTATATCCTCTTATTACGCATTGCGCCCATTCACTTTGATTTTGTCAGTTATGCCGCAGCAGCTTCACGTGCGAATTATCGTGCATTTGCGGCGGCGACTTTTTTAGGATTGATACCTGGTACTGTGGCGTTAAATGTCCTTGGATCAAGCTTTGTGAGCGGAAATTATGCCGCCTTAGCGATTGTTTGTTTGATTTATTTGATCTTTATCTCAGTGCCACTGATTTTAAAAAGAAAGATGCCTGATTTATTTTAGGCGTCTATTTTTTATGTTCTCCCCATATATATGTAACAGATGTCGTTAGGGGGGACAAACATGCTTGAAATAATCTTTGAAGATGAATATGATACCGCCGCTTTTTTACATCTTGCTGAACACTTTGACAGTCGGCATCACATTTCGATTCAACAAGGGAAAGACCGGCTTCTCATAGAAGCGAAAAAATCAGGAGAAGCCATTGAGCACATTGTGCGGACATTACTGATTCACTTTTTTTTGGAATGCAAAGAAAATGAACGCATGCGCAGCATCCTTGAAAACACATACTTATTTAAAGATCCAGAAGAGCAACACCAAATTCTTTCAATCGCCCATAGCATCATGAAAGGGGATCTAGATGATATTCCTGGAATTCATCAAGACCCACCGAGGGAGGATCTGTTAAAAAAAGAGCTTGAGACGATTTCTTTACAGAAAGGTGTTTTTTCCATTGGTTCATTTATGACATTTAGGCTCTCAGCGTATGACAGAAGGCTGAAGAACTATGTTGAAGTATCCATCGAAGAATATAAAATGGAACAAGAATATCAAAACTTTATTCAATCCCTTCGAGACTATGTGATGTCAAGAGAACCTAAGCTTGAAAAAGTACATGTTGTGCATCAGGACCGCCTGATGATTTGGGAATTTCGGTACGCTTCTGAGCGTGATCAAAAACAATACATAGACAGACAGTTTGTAAGAGAGCATCCAATGTATATTGATTCGCAGTTGATTGCACCGCTTGTATCCATTGCGCCACAAAAGATTGACCTATTTACAGATGATACAGGTCACTCGATGGTGCAAACCATTCAAAATATTTTTCAAGAAAGAGTTGAGGTATTCCCTTCTCATTCGTTTCAGGAACAGCATGTTCAATTTGTTCCTAGTCATTTGGAAAAGAAAAGTGAAAAGCTTTCTTGATTTTCACGAAAAAACGTTTTATAATACGGTGTAACTTCATACAGAGACCGTATTGATAAGGACATGAACAAATGAACACCCGCTTAAAGAGAGGGAAGCCGTGGCTGAAAGCTTCCTAGCAGAGGACCATTTGCTTTACCACCTTTGAACATCAGCTGTGAACTGTTTAGTAATAGCTGACGGGAATTCCCGTTATTGAACCACAAGCCGTATTTGCTTTTGACAAAGCAAGCTGCAAATACGGGAAAAAGGGTGGAACCACGATTCCGTTTATTCAACCTCGTCCCTTTCCAGGGGGCGGGGTTTTTATATTGCCAAAAAAAGGAGTGACTAGAGATGTCAGAACAAATTCAACTTACATTTCCAGATGGAGCAGTCAAGGAGTTTGACAAAACAGCTACAACAGAAGACATCGCGGCATCAATTAGCCCAGGCCTAAAGAAAAAAGCGCTTGCCGGTAAATTGAACGGCAAAGAAATAGATCTGCGTACGCCGCTGTTAGAAAGTGGAACAATCGAGATCATCACAGATAAGAGTGAAGAAGCGCTCGATATTATGCGCCACAGCACAGCGCATTTGCTTGCACAGGCAATCAAACGCATTTATGGAAAAGAGCATCACGTCCAGTTTGGCGTAGGCCCTGTCATCGAAAATGGCTTTTACTATGATGTCGACATCGATGTAGCGATTACACCTGAAGATTTACCAAAGATTGAAAAAGAAATGAAAAAAATCATTAACAGCAATTTGCCGATTGAGCGCATTGAAGTTTCAAGAGAAGAAGCGAAAGCACGCTTTGAAGCAATTGGCGATGAATTGAAGCTAGAGCTGTTAGAAGCAATCCCAGAAGGCGAAGCCGTCACAATTTATGAGCAAGGTGAATTCTTCGATCTATGCCGTGGTATTCACTTGCCGTCTACAGGGAAAATCAAAGAATTCAAGCTGTTAAGCCTTGCAGGTGCTTACTGGAGAGGCGACAGTAACAACCAAATGCTTCAGCGTATTTACGGAACAGCTTTCTTCAGCAAAGAAGAATTAAACGAGCATTTACGTCTGCTTGAAGAAGCAAAAGAGCGTGATCACCGTAAACTAGGCAAAGAATTAAAACTGTTTGCGAACTCTCAAAAGGTGGGCCAAGGTCTTCCGCTCTGGCTGCCAAAAGGGGCAACAATTCGCCGCGTCATTGAGCGTTATATTGTTGATAAAGAAGTACGCCTTGGTTATGAGCATGTGTATACACCCGTTCTTGCGAGTGTAGAATTGTATAAAACATCAGGCCACTGGGCGCATTATCAAGAAGACATGTTCCCTGTGATGGAAATGGACAATGAAGATCTTGTTCTCCGTCCAATGAACTGTCCGCACCATATGATGATTTATAAAAATGAACCGCATAGCTATCGCGAATTGCCAATTCGGATTGCAGAGCTTGGCACAATGCACCGTTATGAAATGTCAGGTGCTTTATCCGGCCTTCAGCGTGTTCGCGGGATGACATTAAACGATGCCCATATCTTTGTTCGTCCAGATCAAATCAAAGACGAATTCATTCGTACAGTTCGTTTAATTGAAGAAGTATACCAAGACTTCGGCTTAAATGATTATACGTTCCGCTTATCTTACCGTGATCCAGAAGATACTGAGAAGTATTTTGACGATGATGCAATGTGGAATAAAGCACAGTCTATGCTGAAAGATGCAATGGACGAGCTTGGACATGACAACTATGAAGCAGAAGGCGAAGCGGCATTTTATGGTCCGAAGCTTGACGTCCAAGTAAAGACAGCTCTTGGAAAAGAAGAGACTTTGTCTACTGTACAGCTAGACTTCTTACTTCCAGAGCGTTTCGATCTCACATATATCGGAGAAGATGGAAAACACCATCGTCCAGTTGTCATTCATAGAGGAGTTGTGTCCACAATGGAACGCTTCGTTGCCTTCTTAATTGAAGAATACAAAGGAGCTCTTCCAACATGGCTGGCACCTGTACAATTCCAAGTCATCCCGGTTTCACCATCTGTCCATCTAGATTACGCGAAAAAAGTGCAAGAACGTTTGCAGCTTGAAGGACTGCGTGTAGAACTAGACAGTCGTGATGAAAAAATAGGATACAAAATTAGAGAAGCGCAAATGCAAAAGATTCCGTACATGCTGGTTGTCGGTGATCAAGAAGCAGAAAATGGCGCGGTCAATGTAAGAAAATATGGGGAACAAGATTCAGAAACAATGGACCTCGAAGCTTTTGTGAAACATGCAGTAGCAGAAGCAAAAAAATAATGAAGGCGAACGAAACAGTCAGTGATCTCATCTATTGAGGTTGCTGGCTTTTTTCTTATGGAAAAAAATTCTCCACTAGTGATCCAAGTACGCAAATGATACGTTTAGATAGTACGAAAGTATGGGTAAGTATGTACTATTAGAGAGAGGCAAATTGGGGGAATGAAAGCGATGATTCAAACAACAAACACTTTATCAACACAAGTATTAGAGCAATCAGCCGTTCTTCGAGCGTTAGAACACTCACTGGCGATGATTGAATTTGATGTCACAGGTAAGGTCCTATGGGTCAATGATATTTTTGCAAAAGCCATGAAATATTCAAAGGAAGAAATGATTGGTTTAAAGCATAGACAGTTTTGTCCTCCGCATATTGCAGAAGACGCAAGTTATCAAATGTTTTGGAAGCGTTTGAAGAATGGTCAAGTGTTTCAGGAAAAGGTGCAGCGGATCACGAAGTACGGTGACACCTTATGGCTTGAAGCGACGTATACGCCAGTGCTCGATGAAGAGGGGAATGTAGTGGCTGTCGTGAAAGTGGCAACAGATATTACGGAGAGAGAAAACACAATGAAGCAGGTAGTAGAAGACCTAAAGGATATGTCTGCAAAATTAATGGAGCGAGCGGAAATCGGCATCCAGCATAGTCAAAGTGTAAATGCTTCTTTTGAACATATCGCGAATGAAACTGATCAAAACATGAGTTTGCTAGAAGGGTTAACAGAGCAGGTGGAGTCGATCAGCTCAATTGCTACAACGATTAACAGTATCGCTTCCCAAACGCAGCTGCTCGCATTGAACGCGGCCATAGAAGCTGCGCATGCGGGTTCCTATGGAAATGGTTTTAGTGTCGTCGCGGCAGAAATCCGTAAGCTTGCGACAGATTCAAAGGAAGCGATCGTAAAGGTGGATCGTTATGTGAAGGCGATCCATTTAGAAGTTGAAAAGGTCAGCAACGGAACAAGCCGTGCAAAGACAAGCGTGTTTACAAACCGGGATCTTGTCAAGCAGGCAAGCGAGGAATTCATGAATGTAGGAGAAGCAGCACGCGGCTTAGATCGTCAAGCACAAAGTTTAGCAGCAATTGTATAGCCCAAAACGAAAAAACACCCAATCTCGATCAGGAGAAGGGTGTTTTTCCTATGGTTTATTTTAAAATATCAAACAATTCGTGTAAGTCTTTAATTTCATAATCTGGTGTCACATCTGTTTCATTTTTCTTGCCATGACGATTGATCCAAACGGTTTGGATGCCAGCGCGAGAAGCGCCGAGAATATCTGTTTTTGGATTATCTCCTACCATGATGACGTCATCTTTTGTGAGATTTAACAGCTGAAGGCAGTGCTCAAAGATGCCAGGATCAGGCTTTCCTTTTCCGTAATCTCCTGAAATCACAATTTCATTAAAGTAAGGGGCAAGTTCCGGAACACCTGCAAGTTTTTCTTTTTGCAGACTAGGATCTCCATTTGTTAAAAGGAGTAATTCATAGGTGCCCTTCAGGCGCTCTAAAACAGGATACGTTTCTTCATAGACATACGGGCGTTTTCTACGCTCTGCTGCAAAGAAATCTGCTAAGTATTGACCAAATGCTTCATCATCAATTCCTGCCTCTTTTAAGCCGTTCGTCCAAGCATTTTTGCGATACTCTGGTGCAAGGGCGTTCAGCTTTTGAAAGCCTTCGCTAATTGGCTCACTAAAATTAGACCACAGTCCTTCAAAAGGATTAATGCCAATCATAACAGTATAATCATATGTTTCATAAGAAGAGTACAGCTTTCTTGCTTCTTCACGCACAATCTGTTCAAACGATTCTGGATCAAGTCCATATTTCTTTTCCGCTTCCCTGCATGTTTCCTGAAAAGTGGTATGAATGCTTTTTTCATCCCAAAGCAAAGTATCATCTAAATCGAAAAATACGGCTTTCATGATCTTCTCCCTTGTTATGTATGTAGTTACCCTCAATTGCATGTGACAGGCTCATGTTCATTTTACAATAGAAGTTTTAGAGTTTAAATAGATTATTTAGTAATAAAAAAAGTGCACAAAAATGTGCACTCTTACATTATTTTGATAAATCAATGGTCTTATACTTACCGCCAGTCCATCCTAGTCCTGATGAGACTTGAAGCGAGAATTTCTTTTCGTTTGGAACTTCAAAAGCAATTTTACCTTTTTTAGATAATTTAGGATTTATTTGTTTTAAGAAGAAACTTGAATCGATATCATTGACATACATGTTATTTGTTGCGAGTGATTTGTATTCTGTACCGTCTTTGCCAATTAACCTAAACATCTCAGTATCTACCGTTCTATCTTTTTTACCTGTATTTATGACCGTTACCTCAACAATCACGAATTTGCCGTCTGTCGTTACATCGCTCATATACTGTTTTTGTAAAGATTTCGCTTCTGTTACGCTGTTTACTTGATAAGTAAAGTCTTCGACTGCTACTTTATCTCCAATTTTATGCGTTTTTTCTTTATTATTTTTCTTTTCGCTACTCGTTACTGCATTTTTAGAACCAGTATTTGATGTATTATCTTTTTTGTTGCCGCCCCCAGCCATACAAGATACAAAGATAATAATCAAAATGAGAATAATGATACTAAGACACCCAATCTTAAAAAACTTTTTCAAATAAATCCCCTACTTTTCCTTATTTTATTAAATGAATTTGAATACCTCACCAATGATAAGTCTAAAGGATTATAAAATCAATCATTTTTTTGAAAAAATAGATATAATATCCTTTTTTATATGGAATATGATTTATATTTTGGTTTATTTTGTGTATACAACTTGATTTATATCGGTGTGTTAATGAAATATTGAAGGAATTGAAGAGACTTTATTTTCTTTTTAAATAAGTCTTGCCCAAAACGTTTCGTCATGCTAAAATGAAAAAGTTGTTTCAAGAGTTCGGTTACTTGACGGACAAATGAAAATTGTGTAGAATAGTTAACGAATTGAATAGATATCACAAGCAGAAGCACCCGCTTCTCACCTGATTGACACATGTTTGTAGTTGACAGGTTGACCGTACATTTATTTTTTCATGCAAATGTTCGCAGTGTGGGTGTTTTATATGCCCACACTTTTTGTTTGCCTGTAAAACATACAACGAAATGGTCAAAATGAATTGTGAACTCAATTCAAAATCTCATGGAGGTGGCTCACTATTAGCAAAGATCAATTAGTTAATGAAGGTATTCGTGCGCGTGAAGTTCGTTTGATCGGACAAAATGGCGATCAGCTGGGGATTAAAACCCGCCAGGAAGCTCTGGAAATTGCTACGAAAGCCAATCTTGACCTTGTGTTAGTTGCTGCAAATGCAAAACCACCTGTTTGCCGAATCATGGACTACGGTAAGTTCCGATTCGAACAACAGAAGAAGGAAAAAGAGGCACGTAAGAATCAAAAAATCATTAGCTTAAAAGAAGTTCGGTTGAGCCCGACAATCGATGAACATGATTTTAACACGAAGCTCCGTAATGCAATCAAATTCCTTGAAAAGGGCGATAAAGTGAAAGCTTCTATCCGCTTTAAAGGCCGTGCGATTACGCATAAAGAAATCGGACAGCGCGTGTTAGACCGTTTCTCTGAAGCTTGCGCTGAAGTAGCAACAGTAGAAACAAAACCTAAGATGGACGGACGCAGCATGTTCCTCATGCTTGCACCAAAAGTCGAAAAGTAAAAGTAACAGAGGGAGGAAACATCCAATGCCAAAAATGAAAACTCACCGCGGATCTGCTAAACGTTTCAAAAAAACAGGTTCTGGTAAACTTAAACGTTCTCATGCGTACACAAGTCACTTGTTCGCTAACAAATCTACAAAGCAAAAACGTAAATTGCGTAAGAGCGCAATCGTAAGTGCTGGAGATTTCAAACGTATCAAACAACAACTTGCAAACATCAAGTAATCTGGAATAGGAAACATAGGAGGGAATTACAATGCCAAGAGTAAAAGGCGGAACTGTGTCGCGTCAGCGTCGTAAAAAGGTTCTTAAATTAGCAAAAGGTTATTTCGGTTCAAAACATAGATTATATAAAGTAGCAAACCAACAGGTGATGAAATCTGGAAACTACGCTTTCCGTGACCGTCGTCAGAAAAAACGTGACTTCCGTAAACTATGGATCACTCGTATCAATGCTGCAGCTCGTATGAACGGTCTTTCTTACAGCCGTTTAATGCATGGCTTAAAGCTTTCTGGTATCGAAGTAAACCGCAAAATGCTTGCTGATCTTGCTGTGAATGACCTAAACGCATTCAACCAGCTTGCTGATGCTGCAAAAGCACAACTAGACAAGTAAGTCATATAAAAGATCATTCCGCCAAGGAGTGGTCTTTTTTTCTCATCATGTGAGGTGAAATCAATGAATATCGCTCTGATCGTGCTGCTCATCTCAGTCAATGTCTATGGGTTTTGTCTCATGGGAGAGGATAAACGCCGGGCGAAAGCACACAAATGGAGAATATCAGAAGCGCACTTATGGAGTGCCGCAGTACTTTTTGGTGCTGCTGGGTCATTTCTTGGCATGCAGTATTTCCGTCATAAAACAAAGCATCCTGCCTTTCAAATGGGTATGCCTGCTTTAATTGTTGTCCAATTGGTGATATTGGTCTATCTCAATCTCATCTGAAAAGGGAGCAGACGCCGTTAAGTCGGCGTGTCTGCTCCCTTTTTTTGTTTGATTTTTTTGATGGGCTGATCCCAATCAATTTTTGTTTGAGGATACCGTTCAATGATGTTTTCCTCAAGTTTTTCAAAGTCTTCTAATGTGAATTCATTTAGCTTCTCAGGTGACTCCGTCCAAACGTAAATGGAGTGGACAAACAGAGGATGATCCTTAGAAGGAACATGCTTCTCCCCTTCAAACAAGACACCTTTATAGACGAAATTAAAATTTTTGCGGGCATTTTGCTGTTCGTCCATAAAATAAAAGCCTTCTTTTAATTGTGCTTGTTTCAGCTTTCTTCTCGGGTTTGAGAAGAATTTTACCGCCATGTAGAAAATATAGACAAGCAATGCAACAAGAGCAAGTCTAATGAGGATGACAAACATGACAGGATGCACCTCCAATACCGTTATCTGATGTACTACGAATGAGAAAGACAAAAGGTTTCAACTTTTTTAAAAAAAATATTTCGATTAACGAAAAAATATTCATAAAAAGATCGTATTGAACGAAAGAGGTTTTGTATAATAAGAATGCACCATGAAGAAAAAGGAGGATACACAGAATGACAAAACTAGATCAAACATTAACTATGCTGAAAGACCTAACGGATGCAAAAGGGATTCCAGGAAATGAACGTGATGTAAAAAAAGTCATGCAGTCATACATAGAAACATATGCGGATGAAGTCTCTACAGATCGCCTTGGCAGCTTAATTGCTAAGAAGGAAGGAAATGCAAATGGGCCTAAAGTGATGCTTGCTGGCCACTTAGATGAAGTAGGATTCATGGTGACAAAAATCGATGACAAAGGCTATATTCGTTTTCAAACGGTCGGTGGCTGGTGGTCACAAGTTATGTTGGCGCAGCGTGTCACCATTGTGACGAAAAAAGGAGACATTACAGGTGTGATTGGTTCTAAACCGCCACATGTCTTATCACCAGAAGCACGAAAGAAATCAATCGAAATCACAGATATGTTCATTGATATTGGGGCTTCGAGCAAAGAACAGGCAATGGAATGGGGCGTCCTCCCTGGAGATCAAATCGTACCTTACTTTGAGTTTACGGTAATGAATGACGAAAAAATGCTTCTTGCAAAAGCCTGGGACAACCGTATCGGCTGTGCAGTAGCGATTGATGTCATGAAGAATTTAAAGGATACTCAGCATGAAAATATTGCATACAGTGTAGCAACTGTCCAAGAGGAAGTTGGCTTACGCGGAGCTAAAACAGCTGCAGCTACAATCCAGCCTGATATTGGATTTGCTATTGATGTTGGAGTAGCAGGTGATACACCAGGTATTACTGAAAAAGAAGCAACAAGCAAACTTGGCAAAGGACCAACGATTGTTGTATTCGACGCTTCCATGGTTTCTCATAAAGGGCTTCGCGATTTTGTTGTCCAAACTGCAGATGAATTAAACATTCCTTATCAATATGATTCCATGCCAGGTGGAGGAACAGATGCTGGAGGTATTCACTTAACAGGTCATGGCGTTCCATCACTATCCATCGGGATTCCAAGCAGATATATTCATACCCATGCAGCCATGATTCATCGAGATGATTATGAAAATGCGGTGAAGCTTTTAACAGAAGTCATCAAAAGACTTGATCAAAAAACGGTCGAACAAATTACGTACGGTTCTTAATGATGAAACCTTTCCTCAGTATGGGGAAAGGTTTTTTAATTGCGTTGAATTTCCCAGGAAATGAACTTTGGAATGTAAGTTGTGTCAAAAGAACTGTTTTCAGTAAATGAAGTGATATTTTTCTAGTGAGGAAGGCACATGTGATCCATCTTGTATTTATGTAAGATGAAATCAATAAAAAAGGACAGAGCCAATTGAGGCTCTGTCAAAAGAGAGTTTATGGAAGTAGGTGAAGCTTATTTTAGATTAAATCAATTATTCCTATTTGTAAACTCGGTTTTAAAAGAAAGAAAAATCACTCAATTTATGTTATATTTGTAACAAATTGTTTATAAAAAGGGGATGGTTAAATGAATGCGGTTTCAATTGTGATAGGATCGATGTGTATTTTAGCGATTGCCTATCGCCTCTATGGCACGTTTATGATGGTGAAGGTATTAAAGGTCACAGATGATCATCCTACACCGGCTCATGCACTCGAGGATGGGAAAGATTATGTGCCAACAAACAAATGGGTCACATTTGGGCATCACTTTGCTGCAATTGCCGCTGCTGGTCCATTAGTTGGTCCGATTTTAGCCGCACAATTTGGGTATTTACCTGGTCTCCTTTGGCTCTTAATTGGAGCGGTGATTGGCGGAGCTGTTCATGATCTTGTGGTCTTGTTTGCTTCGATGCGAAAAAAGGGGAAATCACTATCCGAGGTAGCGAAAGAGGAGCTTGGTCCTGTGGCAGGATTTTGCACAGGGCTCGCCATGTTATTTATTATTACAATTACAATGGCAGGACTGTCCATGGTTGTGCTTCATGCTTTAGAACGAAATCCTTGGGGAACCTTTGCAGTTGGTATTACCATTCCAATAGCGATGGGAGTCGGCCTTTATTATAAAAAGACTGGCAATTTAAAGCTGGCGACATCTGCGGGATTCATATTACTGATGTTGGGGGTATTCCTTGGACCGAATATTCAAGGAACAGCACTTGGAGAAATGTTAACACTTGATACAAAAACGCTTGCCCTTGCCCTGCCAATCTATGCGTTCTTTGCTGCGGCCCTGCCGGTTTGGTTGCTTTTGGCACCAAGAGACTATTTAAGCAGTTTTATGAAAATTGGTGTTTTCATCGCGCTGATTGCGGGAATCTTTGTGGTTAATCCAACCATCCAATTTCCGGCGTTTACGGAGTTTGTAAATGGAGGAGGGCCTGTCTTAGCTGGACCTGTATGGCCTTTTATTTCGATTACCATTGCTTGTGGTGCGATTTCTGGTTTTCATGCATTTGTTGGCTCTGGCACAACGCCAAAAATGCTAGATCGTTGGAGTGATATGAAGCCGGTGGCGTTTGGCGCGATGCTCGTAGAATGTTTAGTGGGAATCATGGCGTTAATTGCCGCTACTGCGCTTCATCCGGGAGATTATTTTGCAATTAATAGTACACCTGAAGTGTTCCGTACGCTTGGTATGAGTGTCGAGAATCTTCCTCAACTAAGCAAAGAAATCGGTCTTGACTTAGAAGGAAGAACAGGTGGAGCTGTTACATTAGCTGTAGGGATGGCGTACATCTTTACGGGTATTCCGTTCTTTAGTCATTTGGCCTCTTATTTCTTCCAATTCGTGATTATGTTTGAAGCCGTCTTTATTTTAACGGCGATTGACGCAGGAACCCGTGTCGCGCGATATTTGATCCAAGACTTCTTTGGAGAAGCATATAAACCGTTGAAACGAAATGACTGGGTACCAGGGTCAGTCTTTGCAAGTGCACTTGCTTGTTTTATGTGGGGATACTTGCTTTACTCTGGAGACATTGGATCCATTTGGGCACTCTTTGGCGTGTCAAACCAATTAATGGCCTCGGTCGGATTAATCATTGGGGCGACGGTTGTATTAAAAATTGCGGATAAAAGACGGTATATGTTGACTTGTTTAATTCCACTTGCTTACTTATATGTGACGGTGAATTATGCGGGTTATTGGATGGTTGCGAATGTCTATCTCAATCCTGAAGCATCTGGCTACAGTGTACTGAATGCCGTGCTTTCGATGATTATGCTGATTTTAGGTTTTGTCATTATCGTGTTCGCTATTAAAAAGTGGATCGAGATTTGGCGCGATCCAGCTCTTCGAATGGAGACGCCAATCACTGGCTAAATGAACAAAGCCGGCTTGCTCATAGATAAGCAAACCGGCTTCTTGTTATTGCTGATGCTCAGGCTTTAAGCCCTGCTCTAATGTTTCAAGAATTTCATTTTTTTCATCTTCTGATGCCTCTTGCCATAACACCTCAAACAAAACGCCAAGACCTGGCAGCATTTTTTCCTCGCCACTTTGAATCGCATCTAAAATTGTATGCTCAAGCTGCTCTTGATTATGACCAGTAATGTTTTGAATCACTGCGCCTCTTAAATTAAAATCCATTGCCCACACTCCTTTTTTGATGGTGATAGCCCTATTCTGTCTCAAAGACAGGTTTATTATGTAGTGTGCTTGAGATATAATAAATTCATGATATTTAAAGGAGTTAAAGTCGCTTGAAATATATAGAATCAGCTAAAAACGCACACATTAAACAATGGAAAAAGCTCCATACAAAAAAAGAACGAACGAAAACAGGGCTATTCCTTGTTGAAGGAAAACACTTAGTAGAAGAAGCATTGAAAAGCGGGGTTGTAAAAGAGTTAATGGTCGCAACGCCTGACATGCTCCCTGCTGACATCGAGCCTGACATTGAGCTGTATGAATTAAGTGAAGAGGCTTTTACTGCGATGACGGAAACGGAAACACCTCAGCAAATCGCAGCGGTTTGTACAATTCCTGTATTTGAGGAGAAAAAGTATGAACGAATGCTTCTGTTAGATGCAGTGCAAGATCCGGGGAATTTAGGCACACTCATTCGGACAGCAGATGCAGCGGGGCTTGATGCTGTGGTCCTAGGGGATGGAAGCGTTGATGCGTTTAACGGAAAAACGCTCCGTTCAGCACAAGGGTCTCATTTTCACCTGCCTATCTTCAAACAAACGCTACAACAGACAATTCCAGCATTAAAGGCGCAAGGCATATCTGTATATGGCAGTGCTTTGAAAGATGCGAAAGAGTATAGACACATAGCATCAGAAGGTCCATTTGCGTTAATTGTAGGCAACGAGGGAGCAGGTATTGATCCAGAGATTCTTCAAATGACAGATCAAAATTTATATGTTCCAATGTACGGACAAGCGGAATCATTAAATGTGGCTGTGGCAGCAGCGGTTCTTGTCTATCATTTGCGCGGATAGTGTTGCATCACGTCCTATTTTTCACTATAATGAAACTAATATTTTAAAAACCATGATAGAGGAAGATTGTTTCACGGAGCGTCCTAATAGGGAGAATGCATCGTAGACTGAAAGTGCATTTAAGGAATGCTGAAACAGGAATTCACCTCTGGAGTTGTCACCGGGACCGCAGGTTTTGCGTAAAGGTGGACCGGATTCGTTTGATTCCGTTATGTCAATGAAGCTTATTCGCACATATATTTGTGCTTAACAAGGGTGGTACCGCGACCACAACTCGTCCCTTCTTTTTTGGAGGGGCGGGTTTTTTTATTGTCTTCAAACAATCAAACACCCGTTTATTCAGACGGTTTTTTATATTAAAAGGAGGATAACACTCATGCAAGAAACGTTAAAACAGCTTGAAACAGAAGCGATAGCGAAGGTAGAAGCAGCCAGCTCGCTCAAAGAAGTCAATGATATTCGTGTTCAATATTTAGGGAAAAAAGGTCCGATTACAGAAGTGCTGCGCGGAATGGGCAAGCTTTCCGCTGAAGAAAGACCAAAAATGGGCGCACTTGCAAATGAAGTGAGAGAGCAGATTGCTGGTGCCATTGCTGAAAAAAATGAGCAGCTAGAAGCAGAAGAAGTGAAAAAGAAACTGGCTTCTCAAACCATTGATGTCACATTACCAGCAAGTCCGATCAAAATCGGGGCAAGGCATCCATTAACGATTGTCGTAGAAGATATTGAAGATTTATTTATCGGCATGGGCTATACCGTTGAAGAGGGCCCAGAGGTAGAAACAGATTACTATAACTTTGAAGCGCTCAATCTTCCAAAAGAACATCCGGCACGTGATATGCAGGACAGCTTCTATATTACTGAAGACACACTCATGAGAACGCAAACATCACCCGTTCAAGCGCGTACACTTGAGAAATATAAAGGCCAAGGTCCTGTGAAAATCATCTGCCCTGGTAAGGTATATAGACGTGACAGCGATGATGCCACTCACTCCCATCAATTCATGCAAATTGAAGGACTTGTGGTCGATCACAATATTAGCATGAGTGACCTCAAAGGGACGCTTGAGACAGTCGCAAGAAAAATGTTTGGTGAAGATCGTGAAATTAGACTGCGCCCAAGCTTTTTCCCATTCACAGAACCTTCCGTTGAAGTTGATGTGTCATGCTTTAAATGCGGCGGGAAAGGCTGTTCTGTATGTAAAGGAACAGGCTGGATTGAAATTTTAGGTGCAGGAATGGTTCACCCGAATGTATTGAAAATGAGCGGATTTGATCCAGATACTTACCAAGGCTTTGCTTTTGGAATGGGTGTTGAACGTATTGCCATGCTGAAATACGGCATAGATGACATTCGTCATTTCTACACAAATGATATTAGATTCACGAAGCAATTTAAGCAGGACTAAGAGGAGGAAATCAACATGTTTGTTTCATATAAATGGTTAGAGGACTATGTCGATTTAGAAGGCATTCAGCCGGATGAATTAGCAGAGAAAATCACAAGAAGCGGAATTGAAGTGGAAGCCGTTGAGTATAAAGGCGAAGGCATCAAAGGTGTTGTCGTTGGACACGTCATTGAACGTGAACAGCATCCGAATGCGGATAAATTAAACAAATGTCTTGTTGATATCGGCGAAGACGCACCGGTGCAAATTATATGCGGGGCTCCAAATGTGGATAAAGGACAGCATGTGGCCGTCGCAACGGTTGGTGCAGTCCTTCCTGGAAACTTTAAAATTAAAAAAGCAAAACTGCGCGGTGAAGAGTCTCATGGCATGATTTGTTCTCTGCAAGAATTAGGCGTAGAGAGCAAGCTCGTACCAAAAGAATATGCAGAAGGTATCTTTGTTTTCCCGAATGACGTGAAACCAGGAGATGATGCCCTTCAAGCGCTTCAATTAGATGACGCGGTACTTGAACTTGGCTTAACACCAAACCGTGCCGATGCCCTTAATATGCTAGGAGTGGCTTATGAGGTTGCTGCCATTTTAGGGAGAGACATCAAGCTTCCTGATACAGCGCATGACACTTCTTCTGAAAAAGCAGCAGACTATATTTCTGTTAAAATTGAGGATCAAGAAGCGAATCCACTTTATGCAGCGAAGATCATTAAAAATGTAAAGATTGGACCAGCACCACTTTGGATGCAAACAAGATTGATGAATGCAGGTATCCGCCCAATTAACAACGTCGTGGATATTACGAATTTTGTCTTACTTGAATACGGTCAACCTCTACATGCCTTTGATTATGACCGGTTTGGTTCAAAGCAGGTGGTCGTTCGTAAAGCGGCTGAAAATGAAATGATTCAAACTCTGGATGAACAAGAACGTACATTGTCTTCGAAGCATCTTGTCATTACAAATGGCACAAAAGCGCATGCTGTTGCAGGTGTCATGGGCGGTTTTGAATCAGAGGTGCGTGATGAGACGACAACGATTCTTTTAGAAGCGGCATATTTCAACGGTCAAACCGTCCGTCAAGCATCTAGAGACTTAGGGCTTCGCAGTGAATCAAGCACACGATTTGAAAAAGGGCTCGATCCGCAGCGGACGAAATCAGCAGCCGAAAGAGCAGCGCAATTGATCAGCATCTATGCAGGTGGTGAAGTGTTAAGTGGTACAGTTGAGGAAAACCACCTTGAAACAAGTATGAATGTCATCCACGTATCAACTGAGCGTGTGAACAAGGTGCTTGGCATGAGCATTTCAAAAGAAGATATGATTCAGATTTTCAACAAACTAGGCTTTACTGTGGGCGAATCAAATGATGTGCTTGTCGTAACGGTTCCTTCCCGCAGAATGGATATTACGATTGAAGAGGACCTCATTGAAGAAGTCGCGAGATTATACGGCTACGACAATATTCCATCTACACTGCCTACGACAGCTGGTACCGTTGGCGGTCTCACGCCATACCAAGTGAAGCGCAGAAAGGTGAGACGTTTCTTAGAGGGCGCAGGGCTTTCTCAAGCGATTACGTATTCATTAACGAATCAGCATAAGTCCACAGCCTTTGCTTTAAATTCAGCTTATCAAACAAGACTTTCCCTGCCAATGAGTGAGGAACGCAGTGTGCTGAGACAAAGCCTTCTGCCGAACTTACTTGATTCTGTCGCATATAACTTAGCAAGACAAGCTGATTCTTTTGCCTTTTACGAAACGGGTTCTGTTTTCTTAGCGGAAACGGAAGGTGCAAAACCAGTAGAGAAAGAGCATGTGGCAGGTGCTCTGACAGGTCTTTGGCATAAAAATCTTTGGCAGGGCGAGAAAAAAGCTGTCGATTTTTATGTAGCGAAGGGTATTGCAGAAGGGCTGTTTGAAAAGCTTGGTGTATCAGAAGAGATCACGTATGTTCAAGCAGAGCGTGAGGGCCTTCACCCAGGACGTACAGCCGATGTTCATTTAAATGGAAAAGTGATTGGCTTTGTAGCTGCACTTCATCCAGTAGTGGAAAAGGAATTAGATTTAAAAGAAACGTATGTATTTGAATTTGATTTAACAGATGTAATGACGTCTGAAACAGAGGATATGAAATATACGGCTATTCCGAGATTCCCAGCAGTGACAAGAGACATCGCACTTGTCGTAGATCAGCATATTTCAAGCGGACAGCTTGAGCAAGTCATTTATGAAGCTGGCGGCCAATTGCTCACAGACCTTTCCGTCTTTGATGTGTATGAGGGTGAGCATATGGAAGAAGGCAAGAAATCTGTTGCATTCTCTCTGCAATATTTAAACCCAGAACAAACGTTGACCGAGGAAGAAGTCACGGCTGTTCATACAAACGTATTGAAAGCATTAGAAGATACGTATCAAGCCGTCTTGCGCGGATAATAAAAAGAGCTATCGCTTTATGGGCGATAGCTCTTTTTTGATTATAACCATTTTTTCGCTTTTTGGGTGTTGGCAAAATGAAGTTTTGTAAATTGGCGTAAAGCCTCTTCGCCGTGCTGTTTCATCAGCTTTGCTGCCGCTTTGTCAACATGCGGACCGGCCCCTTTTGGAATGTCAAAGCCCGCTGCTTTTGATAATTTATCCATTTCAATTAAAAAAGCATACCTTGCAATAATAGAAGCTGCAGCAACCGATAAGTGGATGCCTTCTGCTTTCGTACTAAAATATGTACGCTCCCGAATGATCTTTTTCCCTGCAAGGTGCCTGAAATAAATGCCTGGTTCGGCAAATTGGTCAATGAGAATGGCTTCTGGTTTCTTGCCATCCAGTTTTTCTAGCACGGAGGTGATGACTTGGTTATGAAGCAGTGCCTTCATTTTCCCTTGGCTCATGCCCTTTTCCTGCATCGCATTGTATTTTTCATTCCGAAGCACGAGAAGGCTGAACGGGATGGTTTTGATCAAGTCTTTGGCAATGTTGATAATCTGCGGATCTTTTAGTCCTTTTGAGTCTTTCACCCCGAGCTCTTTCATGAGAGCAAGCTGACTGGAATCAACATAAGCCGCACAGACCGTAATGGGTCCAAAATAATCGCCAGTACCGACCTCATCTGAGCCAATAACCGACATGGAAGCGATGCCGGGTGGTGGGCTGTACTGTGTGATGGATGGCGTTTTTTTGCTTTTTGTTTCAGCTGTTTGTAAATGGTTGAACTGACTCGCTTCAGCTTCTGCCTTTTGTCCTTGGAACAGTACTTTTCCAGATTTGTAGGCTGTAATCGTACAGCCGGGAACCTTTGCTTGAAATAGAGCGCCTGGCGGCAAAGTGTCAGTTAAATGCTGAGCGTACACGCTCTTCATTTTTTTCATGTCTTCTGATGTTGCTTTTAAGACGGATTGGGGCACAGTGGATAACTCCTTTTTACCTTGATATCATTGATTTCTAAAGTGTACCATAACAGGGAAGGGCTCGTCTTTCCATTCAATGTCTAAACATGTTATGATAGAGACTAGGATTCTCGTGGAATGGAGGAGAAACGTTGTCTGACGGCGGTAAAACGAAAACAACAGTTGAGATTTACGGACAGTCCTATACGATCATCGGTCAAGAAACGAAGATGCATATGCGACATGTTGCTTCAATTGTTGATGATAAAATGAGAGAAATCAATGAAAAAAATCCATACCTTGATATAAACAAATTAGCTGTACTGACAGCAGTCAATGTCGTCCACGACTACTTGAAATTAAAAGAGCAATACGAAAAACTAGAGCTTCATCTAAAAGAAAAGGAATGAAATTACCGTGATCGATATCATCATTTTGTTTTTGCTTCTTATGGGAACGCTTGTCGGTCTAAAACGCGGGTTTATTCTTCAATTTATTAAATTGATTAGCTTTGTTGTTTCTATTTTAGTGGCTTCTATGTTTTATCAGTCACTTGCACCACAGCTTACGTGGATTCCAGCACCTAATTTTAGCGGCGGTCAAGCGCAGCTCGCTTTCTTTAGTGGGAATCTAGAAACAGCTTATTATAATACCATTGCGTTTATCATTCTGTTTATCTTGACCAAAATCCTGCTCGCTATCATCGGCGGATTGCTCACAACCATTGCAAGTATCCCTGTGATTAAACAGGTCAACAAACTACTTGGCGCTGTTTTAGGATTTCTTGAAACCTATCTATTTGTGTTTATTCTATTGTTTGTGGCTGCATTACTTCCAGTCGATGCGCTTCAAACCATGATGAGCAAATCAATGTTAGCAGATGTGATCGTAAATAGCACCCCTTACCTGTCCGGTCTTGTCAAAGACCTCTGGTCGACGTATGGAGTTTAAGAACTTCTCCTTTCTTGGAGAAGTTTTTTTCTCATTCCATGACAGAAAGTTGTAGGATGAAGGGAAAGTTTGTATATTTATATAGGAAGATGCCAAAGCGGCTGGAGGATGAGAGATGAATAAAAAAGATATTATCAAACTTCTTGAAACAATTGCAGTCTATATGGAGCTAAAAGGAGATAATCCTTTTAAAATTTCTGCCTTTCGTAAAGCAGCTGCGGCACTGGAACAAGATGACCGCAGTCTTTCTCAAATAGATGACCTATTAGCATTACCCGGCATTGGAAAAGGAACCTTTGCTGTGATCACAGAGTATATCGAAAAAGGACAGTCTGAAACACTCGAACAATTAAAAAAAGAAGTGCCTGAAGGACTTGTCCCGCTCTTAAAATTGCAAGGACTCGGTGGGAAGAAGATTGCTAAGCTCTACCAAGAGCTTGGTGTTCACGATGCACAGTCTTTAAAAGAAGCATGTGAAGCGGAAAAAGTACAAACGCTTGCTGGGTTTGGCAAAAAAACAGAAGAAAAGATTCTTGCCGCTCTTGAGGAGGCAGGAAAGCAGCCAGAACGACTGCCAATTGGTTTTGCATTAGATGTGGCAGAGCGAATTGATCATGCGCTGGAACAGATGGAGGGAATCATCCGCTTTTCAAGAGCGGGTAGTTTAAGACGTGCGCGTGAAACGGTCAAAGATTTAGATTACATCATTGCGACTGATAATCCTGAACAAGTGAGAGAACAACTTGTTGCTCTTGATGATGTCAAAGATGTCATTGCGAGCGGTGATACGAAGGTATCGGTCATGCTTGCACTTGATTTTGAAATCAGTGTAGATTTCCGGCTTGTGACAACAGACCAATTTGCAACAACACTGCACCATTTCACTGGCTCAAAAGATCATAACATTCGTATGCGCCAGCTTGCGAAGGAGCGCGGTGAGCGTATTAGTGAATATGGGGTTGAAACGATCGAAACTGGGGATGTGAAAACATTTGAAGACGAAAGCGCTTTTTATGCACATTTCCAACTTCCGCTCATTCCGCCAGAAATTCGTGAAACCGGAGCAGAGATTGATACGTATAAAGAAAGTATGCAATTTGTAGACCGAAAAGATATCAAAGGCGATCTTCATATGCACTCGACATGGAGTGATGGCGCTTTTTCTATTCGCGAAATGGCAGAGGCATGTATCGCAAAAGGCTATGAATACATGGCGATCACAGACCACTCACAATATTTAAAAGTAGCAAACGGTTTAACAAAAGAACGTTTGCGTTTGCAAGCAAAAGAAATTGACAAGCTGAATCAAGAATTCGAGCATTTTCACATTTTCAAAGGGGTCGAAATGGATATTCTGCCGGATGGATCGTTAGATTATGATGATGACTTTCTAGCAGACATGGATTTTGTCATTGCGTCTATTCATTCTAGCTTCTCTCAGCCGGAGGAAGTCATTATGGAGCGCCTAGAAAATGCCTTGAATAATCAGCATGTGGATTTAATTGCTCATCCAACTGGCCGTTTGATCGGTAGACGAGACGGCTATGCCTTAAATATTGATCAGCTCATAGAGCTTGCGAAAAAAACGGGCACTGCACTGGAACTCAACAGCAACCCGTCAAGACTTGATTTAAAAACAGAGCATTTAATGAAAGCAAACGAAGCGGGTGTGAACATCATGATCAACACAGATGCACACAACATCGCCATGCTCGATCATATGGACGTCGGTGTCACAGCTGCAAGAAAGGGCTGGACACCAAAAGCAAATGTCGTGAATACATTTTCACTCAATGAGATGAAAAAGTTTTTAACGCGTGACAGGTAGTCGTTAGGAGGCTGGACCATGCTGCAACAAAAAGTGTTAGCATCATTAGAATTTCATAAAGTAAAAGAAAAAGTCATGTCCTATACTGCTTCGACTTTAGGGAAAGAAAAAGCGCAGGACTTAATACCACTCACAGATATCGAGAGCATTCAGCATCTGCTAGAAGAGGTAGCAGAAGCGCAAGATGTGATTCGTTTAAAAGGATCTGCGCCATTTGGCGGGTTAACGGATATTAGACGAGGCGTCAAACGAGCAGAAATAGGCAGTATATTAAGCCCTTCTGAGCTGATGGAAATTGCGGCGCTGTTATATACCACAAAAAACATGAAGCACTTTCTCGCCTCTATGTATGAGGACGGAGTAGAGATACCCCGTCTTCATACATATGCAGAATCGCTGATTTTACTGCCAGACGTGAGAAAAGAAATCGAAAGCTGTATTGGTGATAATGGAGAAGTGCTTGATCACGCAACACCAGCCCTCCGCACCATACGAACGCAGTTACGATCACTAGAATCAAAAGTACGAGATAAATTAGAATCAATGATTCGTTCACAATCTGCCTCGAAAATGCTGTCAGACACCATTGTGACCATTCGTAATGATCGGTTTGTCATTCCCGTAAAACAAGAGTACCGCTCGAATTATGGAGGGATTGTTCACGATCAATCTTCTTCAGGCGCAACTCTTTTTATTGAGCCGCAAGTGGTCGTAGATTTAAATAACACCTTGCAGCAAACTCGCCTAAAAGAAAAGCAAGAGATTGAAAAGATTTTGCAAATGCTGACAGCGAGTGTGTCAGAGCACATTGATGAATTGCTTCATAATGTGAATGAACTTCAGACATTAGATTTTATTTTCGCCAAAGCCAAATATGCAAAAGCAGAAAAAGCCACAAAACCTACTGTGAATAACCAAGGGGAGATTTATTTAAAACGGGCAAGACATCCCCTATTGCCCCGAGATCAGGTTGTGGCAAATGATATTGAGCTAGGGAAAGATTTTTCTACGATCGTCATCACAGGTCCAAATACAGGCGGTAAGACCGTCACTTTAAAAACACTCGGACTTCTTACGCTGATGACGCAGGCAGGTCTTCATATTCCAGTCGAAGAAGGATCAGAAGTGGCTGTATTCGATCAAGTCTTTGCTGATATTGGAGACGAGCAGTCTATTGAACAGAGCTTGAGTACATTCTCATCTCATATGGTCAATATTGTGGATATCTTAAAGCATTTGACGTCTAATTCACTTGTGTTATTTGATGAATTAGGTGCGGGGACAGATCCTGCTGAAGGTGCAGCACTTGCGATGAGCATCTTAGATGAAGTTCATCAAACAAATGCGCGCGTCATCGCAACGACTCACTATCCTGAGCTGAAGGCATACGGGTATAACCGAGAAGGCGTCACAAATGCGAGTGTAGAGTTTGATATTGAAACCTTATCCCCTACATATCGCTTGCTCATCGGGGTGCCGGGACGAAGTAATGCATTTGAAATTTCCAAGCGTCTAGGACTGCCTCATCATTTAATTGACCGTGCAAAAGCAGATATGCACGCAGAACATAATGAAGTCGATCAGATGATTGCTTCATTAGAAGACAGCAAAAAACAAGCAGAAGAAGAACTGCATGAGACGGAATTCTATAGAAAAGAAGCAGAGAAGCTCCATAAAGAACTGCAAAAACAAATCCTTGAATGGAATGAACAAAAGGACAAACTGCTGGAAGAAGCTGAACAAAAAGCGGCAGAAAAAATTGAACAAGCAACAAAAGAAGCAGAAGAGATTATTCAAGAGCTTCGGTCCATTAAAAGTGAGCATCGTTCATTCAAAGAACATGAACTCATTGATGCGAGAAAGCGTCTTGAAGAAGCTGTCCCTGAGTTTGACCGTAAGAAAAAACCAGAGCCAGTGAAAAAAGCAGCAAGACAGCTAAAGCCAGGCGATGAAGTCAAAGTGCTGACGTTTGGCCAAAAAGGAACGCTCATCGAACAAACGGGTAACAAAGAATGGAGTGTCCAAATGGGCATTCTAAAAATGAAAGTAAAAGAAAAAGATATGGAATTTATCAAATCAGCACCGGAATTTAAACAAGAGAAAGCCATCACGGCGGTCAAAGGAAAAGACTATCATGTATCACTTGAGCTTGATTTAAGAGGAGAGCGTTATGAGAATGCCTTAAGCAGAGTCGAGAAATACTTAGATGATGCCGTCTTAGCTGGCTATCCGCGCGTGTCGATCATTCACGGTAAAGGCACTGGCGCCTTGAGAAAAGGGGTCCAGGAATTATTAAAACAGCACCGTAGTGTAAAAAATGCTCGTTTTGGAGAACAAGGCGAGGGAGGATCAGGCGTCACCATCGTCGAATTAAAGTAAAAAGGAGAAAACGCATGAAAGCCTTTTGGGAAAATGAACTTGTGGAAATTGCCGCCTATTACAGCGTGGCCGTCCTATGTCTTGTCTTATTTCTTACCATATTTGAACTCGTGACCTCCTATAAAAACTGGGAAGAGATTCAGCGGGGGAACTTAGCTGTTGCTATGGCAACCGGCGGGAAGATTTTTGGGATTGCCAATGTCTTTCAGCATTCCATCGCCCAGCACAACTCGCTTCTTCAAATGGTCGGATGGGGCGTATACGGCTTTGTGATGCTGCTCGTCAGCTATTTCATTTTTGAATTTTTAACACCACGATTTAAAGTAGACAAAGAGATTGAGAATGATAATAGAGCGGTCGGGTTTATTTCACTCATTATTTCTGTTGGGCTGTCTTATGTAGTAGCAGCCGGCATTTAAGGAGACGACATGGAAAAACTAGCCAAAGTATTAATTGTAGTTGCCTGCACTTTTGCGGTTATTGGTGCTGTTTACATGTTCCTGTAAAATGAAGAATACATTCTAGAAAGCTGTCAGGGAAAACCTTGACAGCTTTTCACTCATCAAAGGCGGCGAATCAGAATGAATCAAATCTTGCAAAAAGACGAACTCATAAAGCGCATTGACAGTTGTCTCAAAAAGACATCTCTTCCCCAAGACATATATGAACCGTATATTGCACGTCCTTTTCAAACGACTGGTTTTTTTGATGATTTGAGCCCCTATATTGAAATTGATCCAGCCGGCTATATTCTTATTCAATATGAACGAGGGATTAAAGTGCTTCATAAAAGAACAAAAGAGGCGGATGAAGTCGTTTATTGGATTTTAGAAGACACCATCTTTCTAACTGTGTATCTAGACATGATGAGACAATATCAAGTGGACAACATCCACACACATTTACCTAATGACCCTAGTATCCATAAACAGATTGTGGAGAGAGTCCATGAGTCATTTCGTGCGATCGGTGGATTATACGAAAAGTGGCATCATGAAGGGAAAAGAGCCTCTATAGAAACACCGGCGAAAAAATGAAGATGTGTCATGGAACGAGCTCGATTTGAAAAAAGCAAACAGCCATAAGGAAAAGTTTGCTATAATAAAATAGTACGAAAGTTCAGGAAGGAGGGTTTTTATGCAGTCAGATAAACGTTGGCTTCTGCATTACCCGAATCAAATTCCCCACGAACTCACCATCCCAAATGAAACGTTGCAATCTTACTTATTCAGCTCCGCAGAGGCAGCACCTGAGCATACAGCCATTCATTTTTTAGGAAAAAACATCACCTACCAGCAGTTACAAGAAGATGCACTGAAATTAGCCAGTCACTTGATTGACATCGGTGTCAAAAAAGGCGACAGAGTAGCGATTATGCTGCCAAACTGCCCGCAATCGGTGATTTCTTATTATGCGGTTTTAATAGCAGGCGGCATTGTCGTTCAAACCAATCCGCTTTATACGGAGAAAGAACTGGAATATCAAATGGAGGACAGCGGCTCTAAGGTGCTGATCACTCTCGATCTACTGTATCCAAAGGCCTATAAAATGAAAGCGCTGACAAGTATGGAACATTTGATCATCACAAAATTACAAGATTACTTGCCATTTCCGAAAAACATATTGTTTCCGATTGTCCAGCGAAGGAAAAACAACATGGTCATCCAAGTGGAGAAGAGTGAGACCATTCATCATTTCTCACAGATCATGAAAGAATCGTCAGGAGAACGGATTCCGCAAATATCCTTTCAACCGAAAGAGGATGTCGCAGTTTTGCAATATACAGGCGGAACGACCGGTTTACCAAAAGGGGTCATGCTCACACACGAAAATATAGTAGCCAATACAGAAATGTGTGCATCCTGGATGTATAAAACGAACCGCGGAAAAGAACGGATTCTTGGGATCATTCCGTTCTTTCATGTATACGGCATGACGACCGTGCTAAACCTTGCAGTCAAAGAAGGTCATCAAATGATTCTTCTTCCGCGTTTTGATGCAGCGGATGCCTTGAAGACCATTGAAAAACAGAAACCGACGCTGTTCCCAGGAGCACCAACGATGTATATTGCCCTGCTTCATCATCCGAATATTGAAAAGTATGACCTATCATCCATCACCGCATGCTTAAGCGGATCGGCCGCTCTTCCTGTTGAAGTCAAACAGAGTTTTGAAAAACTAACAGGAGGAAGGCTGGTGGAAGGGTATGGACTTTCAGAAACTTCTCCTGTCACTCATGCCAATTTCTTATGGGGAGCGAACAAAATAGGAAGTATCGGGTGCCCTTGGCCGAATACAGATGCCGGTATTTATTGTGAAGAAACGGGTGGACTCAAAGCGCCATATGAGCACGGAGAGATTATCGTCAAAGGTCCTCAAATCATGAAAGGATACTGGAATCAGCCGGAGGAGACAGCGGCAGTGTTAAGAGACGGCTGGTTTTTCACAGGAGACATTGGGTATATGGATGAGGATGGTTTTTTCTATATCGTAGACCGGAAAAAGGATGTCATCATCGCGAGCGGCTATAATATTTACCCAAGAGAGGTTGAAGAAGCCCTTTATGAGCATGAGCTTGTACAAGAAGTTGTTGTGGCGGGTATTCCAGATCCGTATAGAGGGGAAACAGTAAAAGCCTTTGTTGTCCCGAAAAAGGATGCCTATGTAACAGAGGATGAACTGGATCGTTTTGTTAGAACAAGAATTGCCTCATTTAAAGTGCCGCGTGTCTACGAATTTAAGGAATCACTGCCTAAAACGGCTGTAGGGAAAATCTTGCGCAGAGTGTTAATTGAAGAAGAAAAAAGAAAGCAATCATCTTCAACAGAAGAACCAGTCGATCGATGAGAGAATGAACCAGCATCATCCGGTCAAGCGGCCGGATGATTTGAATTGTACGTGTCTGCTCTGGTATGCTAAAGGTTGAAAAGAAAGAAGAACATCACTTGACAAATCACTCGTTTCTTTTTAACATAAAGTTATGAATGAATGCTCATTCAATTTAGAAAGGGACGAAGCACATTGAAGCAGAAAAGACCGAAGTACATGCAAATTATTGATGCAGCCGTTGTGGTGATTGCAGAGAACGGCTACCATCAATCACAAGTTTCAAAGATTGCCAAACAAGCAGGGGTAGCAGACGGAACCATTTATCTCTATTTCAAAAACAAAGAGGACATTTTGATCTCGTTGTTCAAAGAAAAAATGGGACAATTCATCGAACGGATGGAAACAGATATTCAAAAGAAACCGTCTGCCAAAGAAAAGCTTCTTCTCCTTATTCGAGAACACTTTCGCCTGCTATCGCAAGACCATCATTTGGCTCTTGTGACACAGCTTGAACTCAGGCAGTCAAACCTTGAACTGCGCCAAAAAATCAATGAGGTGCTGAAAGGGTATTTAAATATGCTAGACTCCATTTTAACCGAAGGAAAGAAGACAGGAGAATTTAGACAAAATCTAGATGTCCGCTTAGCGAGACAAATGGTATTTGGAACGATTGATGAAACCGCTACAACATGGGTCATGAATGATCAAAAGTATGACCTGCCTGCACTCGCAGAAAGTGTACATGATCTTCTCTTAAACGGAATACATCAATCTTAAAGACAATTGAAAAAGGATGATTGACATGGAAAAAATACTTAGCTTACACCAAGACGAACAGACAGCACTCATCACGATTCAACACCCACCTGCAAATGCCTTATCCTCTCAGCTTCTCACTGAACTCAACGACATGTTTGATCAGCTTGAGCAAAACAGTGAAGTGAGAGCTATTGTCATTCATGGAGAAGGTAGATTTTTCTCAGCAGGTGCTGATATTAAAGAATTTACGACCTTGCAGGAAGAGTCTGATTATGCCAGCCTTGCAGACAGAGGACAGCAAGTGTTTGAACGAATTGAACAATGTCCAAAACCGGTGATTGCTTCCATTCACGGGGCAGCATTAGGCGGCGGGCTTGAGTTGGCGATGTCGTGTGATATTCGAATCGCAACAAAAGATGCAAAGCTGGGACTGCCGGAATTAAATCTCGGTATTATCCCAGGATTCGGCGGAACGCAGCGCCTGCCTCGCTATGTTGGATCAGCTAAAGCACTTGAAATGATGGGAACAGCTGAGCCGATTACAGGAGAAGAAGCATTTGCCTGCGGACTTGTTTCAAAACTTGCGGAAACAGAAGAAGAAGCGCTGGAAACAGCCAAAACATTGGCTGCGAAATTTGCAGCGAAAAGCCCTAAAACACTTGAGTATGTGCTTGAGTTATTGAATGCGACAAAAGTGTACTCATATGATGGCGGAATGAAGCTGGAAGCCAAAAAGTTTGCTGAGGTGTTCCAGTCGAATGATGCCAAAGAAGGCATCCAGGCTTTTATCGAAAAGCGTAAACCGAATTTTAAAGGGGAATAAGGGATTAGTACGACACAAGGGGGAGAAATGAATGAATATTTTTGTTTTAATGAAGCGTACGTTTGACACGGAAGAGAAAATCTCTATTCAGTCTGGTGCTATTCAAGAAGATGGGGCAGAGTTCATTATTAATCCTTATGATGAGTACGCAATTGAAGAAGCGATTCAGCTTCGGGATGAGCACGGGGGAGAAGTAACGGTCGTGACAGTTGGCAATGAAGATGCGGAGAAACAGCTTAGAACAGCACTTGCAATGGGCTGCGATCAAGCCGTTTTATTAAATGTTGAAGATGATTTGGAGGAGTGGGATCAGTTTTCCGCTTCTACGATTCTATATCACTATTTCAAAGATAAAGAAGCTTCCTTAATTTTAGCAGGGAATGTAGCGATTGACGGCGGGTCTGGACAGGTGGCCCCGCGTCTTGCTGAATTACTCGGCTTTCCATATGTCACAACCATTACAAGTATTCAAATTGACGGCGGCTCAGCTTCAATTGAGCGAGATGCAGAGGGTGATGTGGAAGTGATTTCTGCCGAGCTCCCGCTAGTGGTCACCGCGCAGCAAGGTCTCAATGAGCCTCGTTATCCATCGTTACCAGGCATCATGAAGGCAAAGAAAAAGCCTTTAGAAGAATTAGAATTAGACGATCTAGATTTAGATGAAGACGATGTGCCATATAAAATCAAAACCATTGAACGTTTTTTACCGGAGAAAAAAGAGGGTGGCAAGGTGCTGAGCGGCGAGCTTCAGGATCAGGTCAAGGAACTGACAGACCTGCTAAGAAATGAAGCAAAAGTCATCTAAACATCCACTTTACGATATCACGAGAACAAGGGGGAGCTTAAAGGATGAGTAAAAAAGTTGTTGTACTTGGAGAAAGTCGTGACGGTAAATTAAGAAATGTGACTTTTGAAGCGATTGCTGCCGCTCGCGAGGTGGCTGATGGCGGTGAAGTGATTGGCGTTTTAATAGGGGATCACGTCAAAGATCAAGCGGATGAACTGCTTTATTATGGAGCGGATCATGTGATGATCGTCGAGCACCCGCATCTTTCTTATTATACGTCTGATGGTTTTGCGCAGGCGCTTCAAGCAATATTAGATCAAGTCAATCCTGATGCAGTGCTCTTCGGTCATACATCGATCGGAAAAGACTTGTCACCTAAAATAGCTGCACGCCTGCAAACTGGCTTAATTTCAGATGCAATAGATGTAAGCGTTACCGGTGAACATCTTGTTTTCACTAGACCGATTTATTCAGGAAAAGCTTTTGAAAAAGTCATTTCAACAGATCGTCTGCTTTTGGCTACTATCCGCCCAAACAACGTGGCACCACTGGAGCGTGATGCGTCACGCAGCGGAGAAGTAACGCCAGTTTCTGTCGATATTCAAAACCTAAGAACGATCGTGAAGGAAGTCATTAAAAAAACATCAGAAGGTGTAGATTTATCTGAAGCGAAGGTCATTGTCGCAGGAGGCAGGGGGGTCAAGAGCAAAGAAGGCTTTGAACCGTTGAAAGAACTTGCCCAAACGCTTGGCGCAGCAGTCGGTGCCTCGCGTGGTGCATGTGACGCTGACTACTGCGATTATGCCCTGCAAATTGGTCAAACCGGTAAAGTGGTCACACCTGACCTTTACATTGCCTGCGGGATTTCAGGAGCTATTCAGCATTTAGCCGGTATGTCCAACAGTAAAGTCATTGTTGCGATCAACAAAGACCCAGAAGCTGAAATCTTCAAAATTGCCGATTACGGAATTGTCGGTGACTTATTCGAAGTCGTTCCGCTTTTAAATGAAGAGTTAAAAAAGATGAATATCCATTCTTAACGCTCATACACTCAGAATGCCTAGGTATTCTGGGTTTTTTTGTATGTCATCACGAAACAAAGGAGCGGTTTACAAGTGAATGGGACAGTAAAAGTGAATGAAGTGATTGGACGCATTTCTAAACACATCTATGGACACTTTCAAGAGCATTTAGGAAGAGGAATTTATGACGGCATTTGGGTAGGGAAAGACTCATCGATTGACCATATTGAGGGGATTCGTACCGATGTACTAAAGGCACTTCAAGCCTTACATATCCCGGTGCTGAGGTGGCCGGGCGGCTGTTTTGCAGACGAGTATCATTGGGCAAACGGCGTCGGTGATCTGAGTGAACGAAAGCCGATGGTGAATACTCATTGGGGTGGCACCGTTGAATCAAATGCGTTTGGTACACATGAATTTATGAGACTGTGTGAATTACTTGAATGTGAGCCTTATATTTGTGGAAACGTTGGAAGCGGCTCTGTTCAAGAATTAGCAGAATGGATTGAATATATCACATTTCCTAAAGGGACACCTATGTCGGATTGGCGGATTCAAAATGGAAAACAAGAACCGTGGGAGCTGACGTATGTTGGTGTAGGCAATGAAAGCTGGGGATGTGGTGGAAATATGACGCCAGAGTATTATGCAGACTTATATAAACGCTACCAAACGTATGTGAGAGAGTTTGCTGGTCAGCGCATTTACAAAATCGCATGTGGTGCGAATTCAAATGATGTGAATTGGACAAAAGTATTAATGGAGCGTGCAGCGCCATGGATGGATGGGCTCAGTTTGCATTACTATACGGTCCCAGGAACATGGGAGAAGAAAGGGTCAGCGACTGATTTTGATGAGGATGAGTGGTTTACAACGCTGAAAAAGGCGTCTGAAATGGAGCGGCTTGTTGTAGATCACGGAGAGATCATGGATCGTTATGACCCAGACAAGCGAATCGGGATGATTATTGATGAATGGGGGACATGGTATGATCCAGAACCGGGGACAAATCCAGGGTTTTTGTATCAGCAAAACACATTAAGAGATGCTCTAGTCTGTGCCTTGCATTTTCATATTTTTCATCGCCATTGCCAGCGGATTCATATGGCGAATATTGCCCAGACCGTCAATGTGCTGCAAGCGATGGTGTTAACGCAGGACGAAAAGATGCTCCTGACACCTACCTATCACGTATTTCATATGTTTCAAGTGCATCAAGAAGAAGAAGCGCTTGAAGTAGAATTGAATGCTCCTTCGTATGAACGCCGGGGTGAAAAAATCCCTCAAGTCAGTGTGTCAGCCTCGCGGTCATCTGACAAGATGCATATTAGTTTATGTCATGTGAATCCTCATGAAAAAGCAGACGTATCTCTTGCGATAGAGGGAATCGTTGCAAAAACGAAGGTCACTGGCCGTGTGCTGACTGCTGATCGGATGAATGCGCACAACACGTTCGATGATCCTCATTCCGTTCAGCCTGCGGACTTTCGGCAATTTGCTGTTAAGCACGGCGAGCTGACTATTGATCTGCCGCCTATGTCGGTTGTAATGTTGACCGTCGATCTGGCTTGATCGCATATTTCAATGTTTGATGAGAAGAATGTTGGGGCATCATACATTGTAAATGAAGCGGAAAGGGAGTCATGTCATATGCTTAGAACCATTCTGATGATCATCGGTGCGATTGTTGTTATTGGTGCGATCATACGGTTTGTTTTTTAATTCATTTCATAAAAAATGATTCGTAAGCATTTCATTCGCAAGTCACATTGGTAGATGCTATACTAAAAAGCATAATTTACATTGGAGGAATGAATAATGGCAATCGTAAAAGCTACTGACGCAACATTTTCACAAGAAACTGCAGAAGGTGTTGTTCTTGCAGATTTTTGGGCACCTTGGTGCGGACCTTGTAAAATGATTGCTCCAGTTCTTGAAGAACTTGATCAAGAAATGGGCGATAAAATGAAAATTGTAAAAATTGATGTGGATGATAACCAAGAAACTGCTGGTAAATACGGCGTTATGAGTATCCCAACACTTCTTGTTTTAAAAGACGGTGAAGTCGTCGAAACGTCTGTTGGTTTCAAACCAAAAGAAGCACTAGCTGAGCTTGTAAACAAACATCTATAAACCGATCTATGCCCACGTGGCATGATCTCGAAAGCGGTTCTCGTATAGTCGAGAGCCGCTTTTCTTTCATCGTGGTATAAAACAAATGTTCGTGATACACTAGAAGGAGTGAAAGAGGAAAACAAGGACGGATGAAAAAATGAACAAATTGATCAAAGAAAAGCTGTCAGTCTTACCTGATCAACCAGGCTGTTACTTAATGAAAGATAGACAAAATACGATCATTTATGTGGGAAAGGCAAAGGTATTAAAAAATAGGGTCCGCTCTTATTTTACAGGATCTCATGATGCCAAAACGCAGCGGCTTGTCAGTGAAATCGAAGACTTTGAATACATTGTCACCTCTTCAAATATTGAGGCACTTATTTTAGAGCTGAATTTAATCAAAAAATATGACCCGAAATACAATGTCATGCTCAAGGATGACAAAACGTACCCTTTTATTAAAATTACGAATGAACGTCATCCTAAGCTGATTGTCACCCGCAATGTGAAAAAGGATAAAGGGAAATACTTCGGTCCATATCCAAACGTACAAGCAGCAAGAGAAACGAAAAAGCTGCTCGACCGTTTATATCCACTTAGAAAATGTGCGACACTCCCTGACCGAGTCTGCCTTTATTATCATCTTGGACACTGTCTTGCTCCGTGTGTGTATGATATTTCTGAAGAAACGAATAAACAGCTCGTCGACGAAATCACAAGATTTCTAAACGGAGGACATCAGCAAATCAAGAAAGAATTAACAGAGAAGATGCAAGAAGCGGCCGAACAATTAGAATTTGAGCGGGCAAAAGAGCTGAGAGATCAAATCGCATACATTGACTCAACGATGGAAAAGCAAAAGATGACGATGAGTGACTTATCCGATCGCGATGTGTTTGCCTATGCTTATGATAAGGGCTGGATGTGTGTCCAAGTCTTCTTCATCAGACAGGGAAAATTAATTGAACGTGATGTCAGCCTATTTCCGATGTATCAAGACCCTGAGGAAGAATTTCTCACGTTTATGGGGCAGTTTTATGAAAAGAACAACCACTTTCTGCCGAAGGAAATTTTGGTGCCAGACAGCGTCGATCAAGAATTGATTGAGCAATTGCTTGAAACGAATGTTCATCAGCCGAAAAAAGGAAAGAAAAAGGATTTGCTTTTACTTGCCCACCAAAACGCCAAAATCGCTCTCAAAGAAAAGTTCTCGCTTATAGAGCGTGATGAAGAACGGACAATTGGTGCAGTGGAGCAGCTTGGCGATGCACTCAATATTTATATGCCATACCGGATTGAGGCGTTTGATAACTCCAATATCCAAGGAGCAGACCCCGTATCCGCTATGGTTGTCTTCCAAGACGGGAAGCCGTATAAAAAAGAGTACCGAAAATACAAAATTAAAACCGTTGAGGGCCCCGATGATTATGCCTCCATGCGTGAAGTCATTAGAAGGCGGTATACCCGTGTGTTAAAGGATGAACTGCCGCTTCCTGATTTGATTTTAATTGACGGAGGAAAAGGACAAATCAACGCAGCCATAGATGTGCTCGAAAATGAATTAAATCTGTCTGTTCCTGTGGCAGGTCTAGTGAAAGATGAAAAACACAGGACATCGAATCTTATGATGGGTGATACGCTTGAAATTGTTGCGCTCGAGCGGAATAGTCAGGCCTTTTATTTATTGCAGCGTATTCAAGATGAAGTGCACCGATTTGCGATTAGTTTTCACCGGCAGCTGCGCGGGAAGAATGCATTCCAGTCTATTCTAGACGATGTCCCAGGTATCGGGGAAAAGCGCAAAAAGCAGTTACTTAAACATTTTGGCTCTGTGAAAAAGATGAAAGAAGCCTCTATCCAGGATTTTCAGGACGCTGGTATTCCGAAACAAACGGCTGAACTTTTAATGGAGGCATTAAAAAAATAGATTGTACTTTTTCCAAAAGTCTGTTAAGATGTGACTAATTTAATAAATGAACGTGTTGTTTGTTGAAGATAGAGGTGCGAACTTCAAGAGTAAGCCTTCAGAGATCGAGGGGATCTAGGAAGAGGGCTGAAAGGGGAGCGTCGCCGAAGTGAATAAAATCCACTCATTTTATTCGCTGGCTGTACATTGAAGAAATGTAGGGCTGTCAAGAATTCATTTCTTGGAGGGCTATCTCATTGTTTGCATCGTTTGATGATGATTTTAAAGCAATGGGAGATTTGTTCTCTCATTGCTTTTTTATTTGCAGTGCAGAGAGCAGTCTCCGCAGCCTCTTCTCTCACACGTGATCTTTTGGAAAAGGGTGGTAGACATGGGACTAATTGTACAAAAATTTGGTGGAACATCTGTTGGATCGACAGAAAAAATTCGCAATGCCGCAGAGAGAGTCATCGCTGAACGCGAGGCAGGAAATGATGTGGTCGTGGTTGTGTCTGCGATGGGCAAATCAACGGATGTTCTAGTAGACCTAGCGAAAGAACTCACAGATGATCCAAGCAAAAGAGAAATGGATATGCTACTGACAACTGGTGAGCAGGTGACCATTTCATTATTAGCGATGGCGCTCCAAGCAAAAGGTTATGATGCGATTTCCTTTACAGGCTGGCAAGCTGGGATGAAAACAGAGAAGGTGCACGGAAATGCAAGAATCGTGGACATCGATGAAGAAAGAATCCAAGAAGAACTGAGTGCGGGAAAAGTCGTCGTTGTAGCAGGTTTCCAAGGAATTGCGGATGATCTACATATTACAACACTTGGGCGTGGTGGATCAGATACGACAGCAGTGGCACTAGCTGCGGCACTCAAAGCGGACAAATGTGATATTTATACGGACGTACCAGGTGTGTTTACAACAGATCCTCGTTATGTACCGTCTGCGCGAAAACTTGCAGGAATTTCTTACGATGAAATGCTTGAGTTAGCCAATTTAGGAGCAGGTGTGCTGCATCCGAGAGCGGTCGAATTTGCGAAAAATTATCAAATCCCACTAGAAGTCCGTTCTAGTATTGAAAATGAATCGGGTACGTTAATTGAGGAGGAATCATCCATGGAACAAAATTTAGTTGTAAGAGGCATTGCATTTGAAGATCAGATGACACGCGTGACGGTATGTGGCCTTTCAAGCGGTTTAACAACGCTATCGACGATTTTTACGACACTTGCAAAGCAAAATATCAATGTCGATATCATCATTCAGTCTGTCACAAGCACCAATCAGACCTCCATCTCTTTCTCTGTGAAAACGGATGATTTGTCTAAAACAGTTGAAGTATTAGAAGAATACAAAGGTGCGCTTGGTTATGAGCAGATTGAGACAGAAAGCAAATTAGCCAAAGTATCTATCGTTGGCTCTGGTATGGTCTCAAACCCAGGCGTTGCGGCTGAAATGTTCGCTGTATTAGCTCAAAAAGACATTCAAGTGAAAATGGTCAGTACGTCTGAGATCAAAGTCTCCACAGTCGTTGATCGTGAAGATATGGTGAAAGCGGTAGAAGCCCTTCATGATGCGTTTGAATTATCAAAGGTGAGCGCCGCTGCTCATTCTTAAATCTTCAAAAGAGGTGTATCCCATAAAAAGATACACCTCTTTTTTATATTGGAAATCATCAGCATATGAAGAAAGAAAAACGTGCGTAAACCGTTACGCCAACTGTGCTATGATAGAAGGGTATATAAAAAAGGCGTGACACGAAGTCATCGCCTTTCATAAACAGTGTTAGCTAGGGTCTCTTAAATCCCATTTAACGGTTAAAATGACTTTATCAGCACGCTTTTTTACTTGTTCATAGGATTCAGCCACGTGCTCATTGAGAAGCTGAATCTGTTCAGCGATAAAACCTGCTTCCATTTGAAAGCATGGCTCCTTTTGATAGCTGAGTCGATTCGATACAAGTGGACCTTCGAGCTCAAACTCAATTTCCTGTTTTTTAGAATGGACCATCGTGAGAGTTCCCCATCCGGCATCATGGAAAAATTCGGGGATCTTTTCCCATGACTCTTGAGGAAATTTACGAGCAAGCAGTTTACCCGCAAAATACATCATAGATGAATGATCCTGACCAAGAATGTCAGGCAGCAGAACTTCGCGTATCAGCTCGTAGGCAAATCCATTGACTTCAATTTCTTTTAGCTGTTCTAAGTTAGATTCGAATTTATTCATTGTATGGCTCCCCTCTTTCAACAATTTATTATAGCTTATGTGGGCATATGATGACAGAGTTTTCCCTGAAGTCTAAGAAATTCTTATTGTAGTAAAACGAATTTTGATTTAAAACTTTTAAATTTCGGAAAATTTTAATTTATGTACGCGGTTTCTTGACGCTTTTTTGACATAGGAGTAAAATGAAATTGTCAATAAATTTGAATAAAGTGCTTACAATTGAAAGAAGCGGGGGTAAGACAATTTTCAAGCAATTGCACTTTTTTTACTAGGGGGTAAAGTAATGTCGGGGAACAAAGAATTTTTTTATCGGAGATTGCATTCTTTGCTTGGCGTCATTCCGGTCGGTCTATTTTTAGTACAGCACTTAGTGATTAACCACTTTGCGACGAATGGACCAGAGGCGTTTAACAAAGCTGCACACTTTATGGAACAGCTTCCATTCAGATATGCACTTGAGCTGTTCGTGATTTTCTTACCACTGATCTATCATGCTGTTTATGGGGTGTACATAGCCTTTACGGCACAAAACAACACGTCTCGCTTCAGTTACTTAAGAAACTGGTTGTTCAGACTGCAACGGATTACAGGTATCATCACATTGATTTTTGTCACTTGGCACGTATGGGAAACACGCATTCAAGCGCAGCTTGGAGCTGAAGTAAACTATGACATGATGGCGAATATTTTAAGCTCTCCATTTATGCTAGGTTTCTATATTGTCGGTGTTTTATCTACTATTTTCCACTTTGCTAATGGCTTGTGGTCATTTGCTGTCAGCTGGGGAATTACAGTTTCACCACGCTCACAAAGAATCTCCACATATGTGACATTAGGTATATTTATAGCGCTTTCATATGTAGGGCTAAGAGCAATTTTCGCTTTTGTTTAAGAGGAAATAGATTAGTAGAAGAGGGAGAGGGGCTACAATGAGTAATTCTAGCATCATCGTTGTCGGAGGCGGCTTAGCTGGTCTCATGGCAACTATCAAAGCAGCAGAAGCGGGAACAGCTGTTAAACTATTTTCAATCGTACCTGTGAAACGTTCGCATTCTGTTTGTGCACAGGGCGGAATTAACGGAGCGGTCAATACAAAAGGTGAAGGAGATTCACCTTATGAGCATTTTGATGACACGGTATATGGCGGAGACTTTTTAGCTAACCAGCCGCCAGTAAAGGCAATGTGTGAAGCAGCGCCGTCCATTATCCACTTACTTGATCGTATGGGTGTAATGTTTAACAGAACACCAGAAGGATTACTGGACTTCCGCCGTTTCGGGGGAACACAGCACCACCGTACAGCATTTGCTGGTGCGACAACAGGTCAGCAGTTATTATACGCACTAGATGAGCAGGTTCGCCGCTATGAAGTAGCGGGTCTTGTGACGAAATATGAAGGCTGGGAATTCCTTGGCGCTGTCTTAGATGACGAGGAAGTATGCCGAGGCATTGTCGCACAGAACTTGACGACAATGGAAATCGAATCCTTCCGTTCAGATGCTGTCATCATGGCAACAGGCGGCCCTGGTATCGTATTCGGTAAATCAACGAACTCCATGATTAATACCGGATCAGCTGCATCGATCGTTTATCAGCAAGGTGCTCATTATGCTAATGGAGAATTTATTCAAATTCACCCAACAGCGATCCCAGGAGATGACAAGCTGCGTCTCATGAGTGAATCAGCTCGTGGTGAAGGTGGACGTGTTTGGACATATAAAGACGGAAAACCTTGGTACTTCCTTGAAGAAAAGTACCCAGCATACGGGAACCTTGTACCGCGTGACATTGCAACGCGTGAAATTTTCGACGTATGTGTGGAGCAAAAGCTTGGCATCAACGGAGAGAACATGGTGTACCTAGATCTTTCTCACAAAGATCCAAAAGAGCTTGATATTAAGCTTGGTGGAATCATTGAAATCTATGAAAAATTCATGGGTGATGACCCGCGTAAGCTTCCGATGAAAATTTTCCCGGCTGTTCATTATTCAATGGGCGGATTATGGGTTGATTATGATCAAATGACGAATATCAAAGGCTTGTTTGCTGCCGGAGAATGTGATTACTCTATGCACGGCGGAAACAGACTTGGTGCAAACTCATTGCTTTCTGCGATTTACGGCGGGATGGTTGCTGGACCAAATGCTGTGAAATACATTAGCGGTCTTGAAAAGTCTGCAGAAGATTTATCATCTGCAACATTCGACAGTGCCGTGAAGAAAGAGCAGGAGAAATGGGACAACATCCTTAGCATGGATGGCACAGAAAATGCATATGTGCTTCATAAAGAGCTTGGAGAATGGATGACGGATAACGTTACAGTGGTTCGTTACAACGAGAAGCTCTTAAAAACAGACCAGAAGATCGAAGAACTAATGGAACGCTATAAGCATATTAACATCAACGATACAGCTTCATGGAGCAACCAAGGCGCTGCCTTCACGCGTCAGCTTGACAACATGCTTCAGCTGGCACGCGTCATTACGATTGGGGCTTACAACCGGAATGAAAGCCGAGGCGCACACTATAAACCGGAATTCCCAGAAAGAAACGATGAAGAATTCCTAAAAACAACGATGGCTACGTTCAAAGGGAAAAACCAAAAACCTGCATTCCACTATGAGGACGTCGATGTATCGTTAATTGCACCTCGTAAACGAGATTACTCGAAGAAAAAGGTGGAGAAATAAGATGAGTGAAAAAAATACGATTCAATTTATTATCACACGTCAAGATACAGCAGATGGCAAGCCTTATGATGAGGAATTCGAAATCCCTTACCGTCCGAATATGAACGTCATTTCCGCACTCATGGAAATCAGACGTAACCCGGTCAATAAAAAAGGTGAAAAAACAACGGCTATTAACTGGGACATGAACTGTCTTGAAGAAGTATGCGGCGCTTGTTCCATGGTCATTAATGGAACGCCTCGCCAGTCATGTACAGCACTAATTGACAAGCTAGAGCAGCCGATTCGTCTTCAGCCGATGAAAACTTTCCCGGTTGTGAGAGACTTGCAGGTTGATCGAAGCCGTATGTTCAATTCATTGAAAAAAGTCAAAGCATGGGTGCCGATCGATGGCACATATGATCTTGGACCTGGACCAAGAATGCCTGAGAAAAAGCGTCAATGGGCGTATGAGCTTTCAAAGTGTATGACATGTGGTGTCTGCCTTGAAGCTTGTCCAAACGTGAATGATAAGTCTTCCTTTATGGGCCCTGCACCGCTTTCACAAGTTCGTCTATTTAACGCACATCCGACAGGTGCAATGAATAAGTCTGACCGTTTAGAAGAAATTATGGGTGATGGCGGTCTTGCAAACTGCGGGAACTCTCAAAACTGTGTGCAGGCTTGTCCGAAAGGAATCCCGCTCACAACATCAATTGCAGCACTTAACCGAGATACAACATTACAAGCTTTCCGTAACTTCTTCGGAAGCGATCACGCAGAATAACATCACATTCAGTCCTCCTTGCCAATCATGATGAGTGTTTACAAGAGGCTGGATGCAAAACATAACAAACGCCTCTTCCAATAAGGGAGAGGCGTTTTGTTTGCGAATAAGGAGTGGATCAAATGAGGCTGCCGTCATATATTGAAGAACCGTTTGATGAGTGGAGGGCATCGTTTCGATTTTATGTGGAAACAACCGTCCGTTTTTCAGAAACGGATATGTTTGGTCACATGAACAATGTCACCCCGTTTGTGTATTTTGAAGAGGCGCGGATTGCCTTCTTTCAAAAAACGGGAATTGTAGATAAACGAATGAAGCGTGCGCGAGAGACGATTACGGTCGTGGCAAACCTTCAATGTGATTACATTAAGCAAGTGGAGATCGGTGAGAGACTGCGAGTGTATGTAAAGCCAGAAAAGGTTGGATCAAGCTCTCTCATCCTTCATTATTTAGGAGAAAATGAACAGCAAGAACCGTGTTTTACAGGCTCAGTCACCATGGTGCAAATAAGTAAAGATACAGGGGCACCTGTGCCGTTTACAGAAGAAGAAAAAGAGACTTTTCAGGCTCAGCGACATTAAAGGATCACGGTCACATGTTTCATTTTGTTATAATAAAAGAATCATAATGAAGAAGAAACAAAAGGAGAGCGCATGAAGATTTTTCAATACGACACCATTGATAGTACAAATAATGAAGCGAAAAGGCTTATTCAGCAAGGAGAAACCCCTTCATTTGCTGTATATGCCCGGCAGCAGACAGCGGGAAGAGGCAGGCTTGGCAGACCGTGGGAAACGCCTACAGGCAATGTGGCTGTCACGATGACAGTAAAACCGCCAGTAGATATCTCCACCCAATCAACGATTGCCCCGCTGACGGCACTCGCCATTTATGATGTACTCAAACCACTCATGAGAGTAGAGGATCAGCTGGCAATCAAATGGCCAAATGATCTATTGATTAATGAAGCGAAAGTATCTGGCACATTAATTGAAGCAGACCGCAGCGCCATTTACATCGGTGTGGGCATCAATGTAGAGACAAAGCCGGAGCACGTTCCGTATAAAACCGTTTGCCTATCAGAACTGACTGAGGTGAAAGCGGACCAGCTAGTGAAAGATTTGGCAGCGGCCTTTGAAAAATACCATGCACGCTGGCAAATGGAAGGATTTGAAGCCCTCACAGCCCTCTATAACAAACGATTATATCGGCTGAATCAACCGCTTCGTATTTCATTAGATCGTGAAAAGCAAACATGGCAGGAAGGGATTTGCTGTGGTGTGAACCGTTATGGTCATATTCAGTTAAAAGATGATCAAGGACATATAAAAGCCCATTCAGCAGGAGATATTGATGCACCGCCCAAGTAGACAATTTCTCGTTCGATGAGTGTGTAGACAAACCGTTGCATTCGATGTTAGAACGGAGTTGCTTTAAGATCTTCAAACTGAAAAAAAGACAAAGAGCTAAAATCAGTTCATTTTAGCTCTTTGTCGACATGATGACGTCTCATTTATGCTTCTCTTTTTATTTGAGGTTGAACCATGTAGTCTTTTTTTGTAAAGACCACTCCATCTAGAATTTCTCTTGCGGTTCGAATGACTTTCACTCTGTTTTGTGAGATATCAATTTCAGTTTGCATAATACCAGCAGGATGACCAATTCGAAGTGTATCATCTTGACCTTGAAACAGCTGTGCCGGAAGTGTTTGATCCATGAAACAGCTGGCTGACACACAGACAGATCCGGTAATGGCAAGTGCTTGGTGCGGTCTTTGCATCGATAGCATCCGAACGATGATGTCCATATCTGCTGCTCTTCTCAATATTCCATTTGTATCTACATAATCAGCAGGCTCGCTGATAATTGCAAGCTTTGGAACAGCTGGAGACTGTAATGTGGCCAGTTCTTTTGGTGCAAAGTGGCACATTTCAGCAGCGATGGAACGAATCTCTTCTAAATCATCCAGCAATTCGTCTGTAAACTCCTCAGGCAATTCAGTTCCTTTTAATTGAATATCTTTGGCACGGACAAAGGCGATTGGATTTGCAATGTCAACGATTGAGATCGGAATCTCTCCAAACTTTGTCTGGATCGTATCCATTTTGTTTCCAGTCGGAAAGGTTTTACCTGTGACAGCGCCTTCAGGTTTCTCAAAGGATAAATAAATGGGAGAACCTGTTCCTTTCACTCCTGGAATTTCTGCCTGTCCTTCAAATTTTACTTCTCCGTTCTCGACTTCTACCTCTGCCACAATGATTTTATTCGTGTTGGTATTCAGAATACGTACTGTTGTGACAGGCTCAACTGCTTGGACAAGTCCTTTAATGATGGCATACGGCCCAACTGCTGATGAGATATTCCCACAGTTTCCTTTAAAGTCGACAAATCTTTCATTGATGCTGACTTGTGCAAACGTATAGTTCACATCCACATCTGGACGAGTGGCTTTGTCGATAATGGCCACCTTGCTTGTTAAAGAATTGCCGCCCCCGATTCCATCAACCTGTAGCCGGTCAGGGCTGCCCATAATGTCTAATAAAAATGCTTCGAGCTCATCGTGTTCATATGGTGCATCATTGGCTTGAATGAAGACCCCTTTGCTTGTACCGCCTCGCATGATTGTGATTGGAACTTTTCTCATTGCTCTCACCCTCAATTGTTTAGTTACTATTTATCTAATCAAAATGGTAAAGTATAATAAGAAATAAGTTAAATACATTATTTTAAGAGAAACTGATAAAATATTTTTATAACAAGGTCAAAAGGAGGGCACACAATGGATGAGAAAGATTGGCGGTTTTTAAAGGTGCTATATGAAGAGAAGAACATCACAAAAGCGGCAGAAAAATTATTTGTCTCGCAGCCTGCCTTAAGTTATCGATTGAAACAGCTTGAAGAGGAATTTGACATGAAGCTTTTCTTTAAAAGAAAACGAGGCATTGAATTTACATCAGAGGGCGAATACTTGGCTAAATACGCAAATGACATGCTCAAGCAGCTCCAGCAAACGAAAGATGGCATGCTCAATATGCAAAAAAAGGTCAAAGGAACGATCCGACTAGGGGTGTCGAGTAACTTTGCTCAATATAAATTGCCGGAAATTTTAAGAGAGTTTTCTAAGCAGTATCCACATGTTCAATTTATGGTGAACACAGGATGGAGCACAAAAGTCATGGATTTATTAGGTACATCAAGTGTACATTTAGGGATTTTAAGAGGAGATTACGACTGGAATGGAGAGCGATTTTTGCTTGATAAAGAACGGCTTTGTATCATTTCAAAATCAGAAATACAGCTAAAGGACCTTCCGAAACTGCCACTCATTGACTATCACACGGATAGTTCATTAAAACGATTGATCAACAGATGGTGGCAGGAGACGTTCACGATGCCTCCGCTTGTGACAATGGAGACAGACAGGCAAGATACATCAAAAGAGATGGTGAAGCATGGTTTAGGTTATGCCATTGTCCCGGAAATTTGCCTTAGACCAAGTGATGAGCTATTTGTAAAAGGTCTTTCGTATAAAGATGGACAGCCTGTTTTAAGAGATACATGGCTCATGTACCAGCCGGATTCCCTTCATTTATCTGTTGTGAAAGCATTCATTGAGTTTTTAAGAAGTCAGCAAGGCTAATTATAAAAAAAATTTATTGAATAGACGAAAAAATCGATATTTTCATTATAAAAAAAGCTATTATATCCTTGAAATAGAAAGCGCTAACATTTCGGGCCGCAAGTGCAAAAGGGGCGCTTGTGGATCGTGTAAAGAAGAGGATGGAGGGATATGAAGTGCTAGCTATTTTAGGGATCTTGATGGTCGTGACTTTTACCTTTCTTATTATGACAAAACGTATGCATCCGGTGGTGGCTCTCACCGTTGTGCCAATCATCTTTGCATTAATCGGTGGATTTTACAGCGGATTAGGGGACATGATGCTTGATGGACTCAAGACCGTTGCACCATCTGCTGCTTTATTGTTATTTGCCATCTTATTTTTCGGTGTCATGCTGGATGCTGGATTGTTTGACCCATTGATCAAACTGATTTTACGTCTTGTGAAAGGCGATCCGGTCAAAATTGCTTTTGGGGTAGCGATTTTGTCTATGCTTGTTGCATTAGATGGTGATGGGACGACAACGTACATGATTACCGTATCAGCTATGTTGCCACTTTTCTTAAGAATTGGGATGAACCCACTGATTTTAGGGACGATTTCATTATTATCACTAGGCATTATGAGTGGAATGACGCCTTGGGGCGGTCCAGCTACTCGTGCGATTGCTGCACTTGGTTTAGATGCAGCGGAATTCTTCATTCCATTACTCCCGACGATGATAGGGGGCGGTCTTTTTATCCTTTTTACAGCGTATGTTCTTGGAAAAAAAGAACGGAAGCGCATTGGGGTTGCCGAGATTCAGTATAAAGAAGAGGTCTCGATCTCTCCTGAATTGGCGGCATCAATTGAAGATGGCGTAGCTGATATGAAGAGACCAAACTTGATTTGGGTTAACTTCTTCCTGACGATTGCTGTCATGGCCACACTTGTATTGGATATCGTACCGATTCCTGTACTCTTTCTCATTGGCTTTGTCATTGCGCTTATGATCAACTATCCAAAAGTTGAAGATCAGCGCGAGCGGATTTTATCGCATGCAGGAAATGCCTTAACGGTCATTACCCTTGTGTTTGCAGCAGGAATTTTCACAGGCATTTTTTCGGGAACAAAAATGGTGGAATCCATTGCTAACTTGGTCATTTACATGATTCCGGATTCATACAGCTCATTTTTTCCACTCATTGTCGCTTTGACGAGTATGCCATTTACATTTGTTCTTTCAAATGATGCTTATTATTTCGGGGTACTGCCAATCTTAGCTGAAGCCGGCGCAGCTTACGGAATTGATCCAGTGGAAATTGCGCGCGCCTCTATTATCGGACAGCCTGTCCATTTGCTGAGTCCGCTTGTCGCTTCCACATTACTGCTTGTGAGTATGTTGAATAAAGATATTGGTGATTTGCAAAAGTACGCACTGCTATGGACCGTACTCACAGCCCTGTTTACAACACTTATTGCTCTTTTAACAGGAGCCATTTCGATATTTTAAAAGCTTGTTTGATAAAGGACGATGTCTCTATAGGGGACTCGTCCTTTTTTGTGCGGTTTGAAGGCGAGGAAATTGGACGCTGCTCTGCGGGAATTCTCGATTTTAACGTCACCTACCTCAAGTACCCGGCATATGATATCTCGACTATACAGAATCCCATTCTATAGAGACTAGAGCTCTCACCTTAGCAAGGAGGGTTACAATACTTGAAGGAGAAAGAGTTTCAATCCAAGCCGCTATTAACCAAAAGAGAAAGAGAAGTATTCGAATTGCTCGTCCAAGATAAAACAACAAAAGAAATTGCAAGCGAGCTTTTTATTAGCGAAAAGACTGTTCGAAATCATATTTCGAATGCCATGCAAAAGCTAGGAGTTAAAGGTCGTTCACAGGCCGTAGTCGAGCTTCTGCGTATGGGTGAGCTAGAGCTCTAACGTCAGCCGGTTTTCCTTCCGCACCAGGGAGGAGCCGGTTATTTCTATATCGTTTCCATGAGTCTCTTCTTGCAATTTCATTGAAAAACGAGGAAAATAGGAATGTACGTTTTAATCAAAGTGAGATGCTATAGTGAGGTATCAATGAAATGGAAACGAATGAGTCAGGCCATGTTGCAGAAATTGAAAAATCATTGCGCCATATTGCTGCAATCATTAAGCAAAAAGGTAGAGAAATTCTGAATCAATATACGATTACACCTCCTCAATTTGTAGGGCTTCAGTGGCTTTATGAATTCGGAGATATGACAATAGGTGAGCTATCACAAAAGATGTATTTGGCTTGCAGCACGACAACCGATTTAATTGATCGAATGGAAAAAAGTGAACTTGTTGAACGGGTGAAAGATCCGTCTGACCGCCGCGTGGTTCGCATTCATTTATTGCCTGAAGGTGAGCGGATCATTCAAGAAGTGATTGTCAAACGCCAAGAATACGTCAGCGAACTTCTAGGGGCTTTCTCAGAAGAAGAAGCCATCGTTTTCAACCAATCTTTAACGAAACTACAGCAGCAAATGAAAAGAAAATGAGGCGATTTTGTTGGATCAACCAATCGGCGTGATTGATTCCGGCGTAGGCGGTTTAACCGTTGCGAAGGAAATCATGAGACAACTGCCAAAAGAAAAAATTATTTATGTAGGCGACACAAAACGATGTCCATACGGCCCTCGAGCAGAAGAAGAGGTTCTTCAATATACATGGGAAATGGCGCACTACCTATTAAGACACCACCATATTAAAATGCTTGTCATTGCGTGTAATACTGCGACGGCGATAGCACTTGATGAAATTAAAGCAACACTTGATATCCCGGTCATTGGCGTGATCCAGCCCGGAGCCCGCACAGCGATCAAAGTGACAAACAATCAGCATATTGGCGTGATCGGCACTGCCAATACGATCAAAAGTGAAGCCTATAAAGAAGCACTGCTTTCTTTAAAAGCAGGACTAACTGTTCAAAGTCTGGCATGTCCAATGCTTGTGCCGTTTGTGGAAAGTGGTACGTTTTTAGATCATACAGCAGATGAAGTCGTAAAGGCTTCTCTTGAACCGATGAAAGAAACAGGCATTGATACGCTCATTCTTGGTTGCACACACTACCCGATTTTAAAAGAACCGATTCAGCGCTTTATGGGCAGTGGCGTCAACATCATTTCTTCAGGAGACGAGACTGCGAGAGAAGCGAGCACCATTCTTTCATATAAAGGGCTGTTAAATGATTCGAAGGAAGAGCCTGTTCATACTTTTTATACAACAGGGCAGCAGCAAAACTTTCAAAACATCGCTCAAGACTGGTTCGGCTACCTGCCAGGAAAGGTCGAAACGGTTTCGCTTGAACACGTATATCAGCAATAACCTACTTCTCATGGAAGTGGGTTATTTTTTTATGAAAAGGGTCTAATCCTCTGAGGGAGCTCGTATACATACTAGTACAAACCACTAGAGGAGGGTGAAGTATGCTGAAAAAAGGAACTACAGCAGCTGTTACGTGTATTGCGTCAGCCATGCTTTTATCAGGATGCGGATTGTTTCAAACAGACCAAGCGAAAACAGAGATTGATCCACCACAAAATGTCACATTTGTGAAAGAAAATAAAGAAGAGAAACAAACAGCCAAAGAAGGAAAAGAAGAGAAGCAAGCAGATACCGTCATGAGAGAATTATATTTAATTGATAAAAATGGGTATGTTGTGTCTCAATCCATTCCGCTGCCGAAAAACGAAGGAAGTGCGAAACAAACACTTGAATACCTCGTAGACGGGGGACCGATTTCTAACCTGATGCCAAATGGGTTCAGAGCCGTGCTGCCGGCGGACACGAGCGTATCTGTCGATATTAAAGATGGCACTGCGGTTGTGGATTTCTCAAATGAATTCAAAAACTATAAAAAAGAAGACGAACAGCGCATTTTGCAATCGGTCACTTGGACATTAACGCAGTTTGATTCAGTAGCCAAAGTCAAATTAAAGATGAATGGCCATGAATTAAAAGAGATGCCTGTGAATGGGACGCCGATTTCAGATGATTTAAGCAGAGAGGACGGCATTAATATTCAGCACGAGGCTGCGGCTGATATGACATCGACAAAGCCTGTGACTGTCTACTATTTAGCTGAATCTGATAAACAGACGTACTATGTCCCTGTGACCAAAAGAGCACCAAAAGACGATGATGATCCAATTACAGCAGCCATTGATGAGCTCGTCTCTGGGCCAAGCAAAACAAGCCAATTGCTGACAGACTTTGATCAAGATGTGAAGCTGAATGATGTCCCGAAAGTAAAAGACGGTCATGTGACACTTGATTTCAATGAATCCATTTTTGGCAGTGCAGATGAAAAGAAAAAGGTCATTTCACAAAAAGTTCTTGATAGCATTGTGCTGACATTAACAGAGTTGCCAGATGTGAAAAGCGTGTCTGTGAAGGTAAACGGAAAGGCAGAGCTTGTGAACGAAAAAGGAACAGAGCTCACAAAGCCAGTTTCAAGACCAGAACAAGTGAATACAGGTAGTTTTTAACGTCACACATTGATATAATGAAGAAAAAGAGGCATGCACATTCGCTGCCTCTTTTTTATTCCAAGCGATTAGAACGGATCGAGGTTGTCAAAGTTAATAGGAGAACCCCGCTGACACCCGCGCGGAATGTATATTGTAACGGAGGTAAAACATGAGATTAGATGAAAGACAATACGACGAATTAAGAAAAATTGAAATACAGGCAGGCTACATTACGCACCCAGAAGGCTCTGTCTTAATCTCAGCGGGAAATACGAAGGTGATTTGTAACGCATCTATCGAGGACCGCGTACCTCCTTTTTTAAGAGGAGAAGGAAAAGGCTGGATTACAGCAGAATATAGCATGCTTCCAAGAGCAACGGCTCAAAGAACGATAAGAGAATCATCTAAAGGAAAAGTCACAGGACGTACAATGGAGATCCAGCGTTTAATTGGACGAGCTCTGCGCGCAGTCGTTGACTTAGAAAAGCTTGGTGAACGCACCATTTGGATTGATTGTGATGTCATTCAAGCAGACGGTGGAACACGCACAGCTTCTATCACAGGTGCATTTGTGGCCATGACACTAGCGATTCAAAAGCTTCAATCAGCAGGCGTTTTGAAAGAAAATCCGATCACTGATTATTTAGCCGCAATATCCGTCGGAATTGATTCTAAACAGGGACTTCTGTTAGATTTAAATTATGAAGAAGATTCTTCAGCTGAAGTGGATATGAATGTCATCATGACAGGCGCTGGACGCTTTGTTGAACTTCAAGGCACTGGCGAAGAAGCGACATTCTCAAGAGAACAACTAAACGGACTGCTTGATTTAGCCGAAAAAGGCATCAAAGAATTAATTGAAAAGCAAAAAGCAGTGACAGGAGAAGTTATCGAATAAAGAGAAGGGTTTGATCAGGATGAAAACTGCCATCATCGCAACGCACAATGCGGGCAAAGCGAAAGAATTCAAAGCCATTCTTGAGCCAAAAGGATTCACGGTCAAAACACTAGCGGACATCGGATTTACGGAAGAGGTTGAGGAAACAGGACATACCTTTGAAGAAAATGCGATCATCAAAGCCGAGGCCATTCAAGCCAAAGCAGGTGAAATGGTGATTGCAGACGACTCGGGTCTGTCGATTGATTACCTTGGCGGAAAGCCTGGCGTCTATTCAGCGAGGTACGCGGGCGAGCATAAAGACGATGCCGAGAACGTGGAAAAGGTGCTGAATGAGCTGCAAGGCATCAAAAAAGAAGACCGCACTGCTAGATTTAGATGTGCCCTGGCTGTCAGTATACCGGGGAAAGAAACAAAAACGGTAGAAGGATCAGTAGAAGGCTTTATCGCAGAAGAACCGATCGGCGAAAACGGCTTCGGATACGACCCAATTTTCATCGTCAAAGACAAAGACCAGACGATGGCCGAGTTATCACCAGAGGAAAAAAACAAGATCAGCCATCGAGCGGTCGCGCTTCAAAAGCTTTCATCACTGCTAGACGCAAATGAATAAGGGGGAATGAAGCCATGAAGATACTCATCATTAGTGACAGTCATGGACTCACAGACGAACTTCAAACCATTGCCAAACGGCATGCGGCTGAAGTGGACATGATGATTCACTGCGGAGATTCAGAACTCGAAACGAACCACCCAGCACTCGAAGGATACAAAGTCGTCAAAGGAAATTGTGACTTTATGGGCGATTTTGAAGAAGAGCTCCTGCTCCCACTGGATGGAGGCGGAAAACTATTTCTCACTCACGGACATCTGCATGGCATCAAACAATCCTTGCTTCAAGTCTACTACCGTGCAGAAGAGCTAGGCGCAGACATTATCTGCTTTGGCCACTCGCACATCCCAGGCAGTGAACTGCTAAGAGGAAAACTCCTCATTAACCCAGGCAGCGTGCACCTGCCAAGAGTGCGCAAAGAGCGCAGCTATGCTATACTGACACTAGATGGAAGCGAAGCAAACGTACAGTTTTTCACGGACGAAGGTCACGTCATACAAGACCTCGAAAACACTGTCACATTGGAAGGTATTTCATAAGGGTGCAGCATTTGCCCCTTATGAAAAAACTTTCGAAAAACCGTTGACTTTAAAGAACAATAGTAATATAATAAATCTTGTCGCTGAGGTAATACGCCAAAGCACACTACATAACAACATGTCCCAGTAGCTCAGCAGGATAGAGCAACGGCCTTCTAAGCCGTCGGTCGGGAGTTCGAATCTCTCCTGGGACGTATTTTTATTTAAAACCGTTAAAAAGCCAGAAACGTTGATAAAACAATGTTTCTGGCTTTTTTGTTTTCTCCTAGTTGTCGTTTTAAATTTTTTGCGCAAATTTTTCATATAATTAAACGAGCATAGATGCAAACGTCGAACATAGTATGAGTGTGTTGTATCTATGTGGCTGTGGCCTAAACGTTCAGAAACATAATAAATTGAGACTCTTTTAAATAGTACACTAGCGTGGGTATTTCTTAAACGGTGCGCATTAATTACTTTAATATGCAGTAGAAAAGGATGTAAAAGGTCTTTCACTTGATCGACCATTACACACGATCACAGCTGGCGGCAATAGATTCGGACTAGTGACCGTTGCCTTTTTGAATAAGTATTACGGTCAAGGCATAGGCCAGCAATTAGACGAGCCACTGTATACCATTACAACAAAATGCCGTTTCCCATTAACAACAGTTTGCACAAATGGCTAGAGGATCGCAGACATCGGATTGCGTATGTTGCAACCAAACGAACTATTTGCAGGGCAAGGGTTCCCGCCTGGATATACATTTAACATCGGTAATAAATCGGATCAAATACGTAGGGTGGGGAATAGTGTTCCGCCGCAATTCGCAGAGCAGCTGGCAAGGGCTAACCTCCCTGATGCGTGTGTACATGAACATATGAACAAATATAGCAAAGTGAATTAACAGCTTATTGGGGGTTAAGAGATTATGGAATGATTGAGCAAATTGGTTTATTGCGAACGGCCGTACTCGGAGGACAAGCCCAGTGGTTCATTCAAAGGGAAGTATGGTGACTTAGCATGCAGAGCTATCAGGAATAAGTGGAATAAGCGTTCAGTCTGGACCGTTGAAACCAAGCTAACCAAAGATGCTCATTTTCCAACATATCCAGTGGAGCTGATAGAGCCGTGTGTATTAGCTGGTTGCCAATTGTATTCGATCCATTCATGGGTTCAGGAACTACGGGTATAGCGGCACTCAAGCATAGCAGAAATTTTATCGGAATTGAATTATAAAGATCGCAAACAAACGCTTAAACGGCATACAAATTGAACTGTTGCATCACCTTTAAACATAGAGATGATCACAAAATAATTCCGATTGAAGAAGCCCTTGAGTATTTAACGAACGAAGAAGAAATGGTGCTGATTATTGATGGCAGCTTGCTATAAATAAAAAAGAGGGAATTTTCCCTCTTTTAAAAGTAATATTCACGTCAATGTTGTGTACCAGCAACGCTCATAATAACCATACCAGGTACCTTTCCAAGATCTCACACCTTTTAAGTACCAGTTATGGGTTCCATCGTTATGGATTGCTGGGATTGCATTTCTTGAATTGTAAGGGCCAACTTCTTTATTAGCGCATTCTTTCCATTGTTCATTTGGAGTAGCTGCTTCTGCCTGTGCAGTAAAAAAAGCAGATGAAGAAATTAGCAAAGCGAATGACAGAAATGAACTTGCAATTACTTTTGTAATTTTCATAGTTTGACTCTCCTTTATAGTTGGGATTAAAGACTTACAAGTTTAATAATACTATATATTCAAATTTAATCCATTTAAAAATTTATTTAGCATATATGGGAATAAATATTGGAGGTTATGAAATGAAGAAACTACTACTCACACTAACTATTATTATTGCGGCTGTGCTTTATGCGCCGTCTGCTCAGGCTGTTTAGTCAAACTGGCAAACCGAGGGATATGGTCATCAAGCACGAGTCTTTACGGATGATACCAATTACTATGCAGGAGCGAAAACGGTCGATTGGCGAGCTGAAAAGAAAGGATCGAGCACACTTTACTACACCACTGGCGTTTACAAAAAGAGATCCAATGGCGGGCTAACTGATACGAATCTTGTACAAAGGGGCAGCTTCAAAGCGTCAACGCCTCTAAAGTCATTTAGTGTAAGTGAAATTCGCAAACGTACCGGCAAAGGAACATACGTGATCCAGATTGATTGCTACACGGAGTCAGCAAAGAAAAAATACATCGGGACCTTTGAGTCCGTTAAATTCAGTATCCGATAGTCTGAAAGAGTATATTGAAGATTTTGGGGAGAATTACGGAATCGACATTCCATTAGAAGAATAAATCATATGACATAGATCGGTGCAAAATTGCCCTGGTCTATGTCTTTCATTGTTTATAGGAGGAGGTTGAGAAACATGGGAGCTGAACAATTGTGTTTACTGCCAGAAATCGATGAGAAACAAGTCGGGAATGCTCTGATAAAGGAGCTAAAGGTTTATAGAGCTCTCAAGATGAAGGAAGAAAACAGAAAGGAACAAGAGGCAAATGGTGCAACAGGCCTTTTTCCTTCTCTCAGGAATCAGGAAGTTTTAAATGAACTGATGGTACGGAAGATAGAAAGGGCGTTAAAAAATAGTTTAGACGAAATTGAACAAGATATTATCAGGATGAAATATCTTACATCACGATTCGTAAAAGATTTAGAAATAAGCGAAGAATTGGGATTGAAAAAACACCAGTACTATAGGTTGAAAAAGCAAACCACATTTAACCTCTCAACAGCACTGGGCATAATTTAATACAAAAAACACCAAATCCTATTAGTTAAGAAATATTTAAGATTTAATAGTTACTATCTTTAATTAGTGACAAAACAATAAAATGGAGGATTAATTGAAATGAGAAAAAAATTTATTAATTTAGTTGGCTTTGCTGCGGTAATGGCTGTTATTTTAACAGGTTGTTCGCAGTCAAAAAGCTCAGACGGTGTGAAAGCAAAAGCAGAAAAAGTCTCAGCTGAAAACGAAAAAAATAAAGGAAATGTGTATGTTGAAAGTGAATTTGCTCCATTAAAACGTGTCGTTATGTCTCAATCTGAAGTCTATTTTCCAGAAGATAGCGGCTCAAACATGATGGAAGATATGAACGATATTCAAATCAAAATGGAAAAAGAACGTGATGAGTTTAAGAAAATACTCCAGAAATACGATGTAGACATCCAAATGCCACGCCTTTTAACGGAGGATGAAAAGAAATTAGGTATAGCTGAAAATGGTATAACTGGTGGAGCTGGTGCTACGAATTTCTTTGTTAGAGATCCATTCTTTACAATTGGAGATCACATAATCGAAGGATCGTTTTTATCAACTTACCGCAGACTTGAAGTGCTTCCAGCAAGGGATATCCTTTTAAAAGAGGTAAAAGCGAACAAAAATCCATATGTTGCTGTTCCACAGCCCGATGTTTCAAAAGGCATAAATTCCAAGAATGGTCCATTTTTAGAGGGTGGAGATATTCTTGTGTACGGGAAAACAATTTTTGTTGGGAACTCTGGTCAAGCATCTAATAAAGAAGGAATCGATTGGCTCCGTAATTATTTAACACCAGATGGTTATAAAGTAGTTGAAGTAAAACTCGAAAAAAATACACTTCATCTAGATTGTGCTATTAGTTTTGTCCGAGACGGACTGATGATTGTGAATGAAGATTCACTACCAAACGGGATTCCAGATGAATTAAAGGATTGGGATAAAATAAAAGTAAGTTACAAAGATGCGCAAGATTTGGCCATAAATGGTTTACCTATTGATGAAAAAGTATATGTAACGGATTCTGCATATAAAAATACGATTGGAAAAGAACTAGAAAAAAGAAATATCAAGGTGGAATATGTAGATTTTAAAATAACAAGAAGCTATGGTGGCGCTTTCCGATGTACTACTCAACCATTACTCCGTAAATAAACTAGAGACGAAACATCCTTGTTAAGGATGTTCTTTTATTTAAATAAGAAAAAGCCGACAAAAAGGGGGATAAAAAGGGGACCTTTTTTCCTGTGTGGATCATCGTATGATAGAGACAAGCAAAACGAACGTGAATATTTTGTCCAAGACGGAGAGCCTGCGGACACTGATCAACACCTTTTACGGGTGCTGGTTGGTGTCCGTTTTTTATTTGTCGGAAAGGAGGATGAACATGAAGAAGGAGAAACCAAAAAAACAGCCGCAGGAGCTTACAGAAAGAGAGATAAAAGAGCTTATGGGTCACAAAACATGCAGCGGTTAAAAAGAGCCAAAGGCGGAGCCATGCGCCGAAAATAAAGGGGGAATTATCATGAATCAAACAAGCTTAGACATTCCGCAGATCGACGAGGAAAAAACAAGATTCAAAATGGAAAAGATGATGGAAAAATATAAAATACTTAGGTTGCAAACGCCGGAAGACTTTCTTCCAAAGATCACAACAACATACACCATTACGCCGCCGAGTTTCTCAAATCAGTTCCACTCAACCACAGAAGAAGCAGCGCTAAAAAAAATGGATTGGGAAATCGAGCGTGATCAATTCATGAAACGGATTCAGCGTGCAATCAATCGTTTTACGCAAAAAGAGCGCCGTATTTTAGTTATGCTCTATATGCAGGATGAAGAAATGTATGATTACGAGATTTACGCAGAAATGGGACTCAGTCAAAGGAATTATTATCGTGTTAAAAACAAAGCATATTATAGACTGGCATTCGCGCTTAGAGAAGAAGTATATAAGCAGGTGGATAAGTCATGAATTTCGTTCAGCCGATAAGGGACCTTGATCAGATCCATTATATAAAGAAATATCTTGGAGAGCGGAACAAAAGGAACTTGCTGCTTTTTGTGGCCGGAATCAATCTAGGCTTGCGTATATCTGATTTGCTGGAATTAAGGGTGAAGAATGTGAGAAAACAGTACGTATCCCTTAGAGAACAAAAAACAGGTAAAGAGAAAAGAATCAAAATAAACAAGACGCTTCGAAAAGCGATAGATCAATATATCAAAGACAAAGATGATCAAGAGTATCTTTTTAAGAGTAGAGAAGGACTCAACAAACCAATCAGCCGCAGCAGTGCATACAACATTTTGAGAGAGGCAGCGGAGTATGTCGGGCTAGATAGCATAGGTACACATACATTAAGGAAAACATTTGGATACTGGCATTATAAGAAGTTCAAGGATGTGGCCTTGCTGCAAGAAATATTCAACCACTCAAGTCCAGATATTACATTGAGATATATCGGGATCACACAAGACACAATGGATAGAACAATGGACGACTTCGGCTTATAGGCTCATCTGTTCAAATGGCAGGTGGGTCTTTTTTTGTGCTCTTTTTTATCAACTAACCATAATGAGAAAACGTCCAACTCATTTTAAGGAATTGGCTGAAAAGCAATAGGGGCAAAGGATTCAGCGATTCCCTGAGTTAGACACAATAATAGATATGGTTAATTGGTGGATTGTGTGGATAAATGACAATTCTAGATATATAATGATGTTAAAAATTGATTGGAGATTTATGGTGAAAGATAAACAAATAGGTGTTTCTCATTTTGTATACGTTTGTATCATTGCATTATTAATCATGTCATTTATATTAGTATTTGCTTTTGGTGGTAGCCAGGATGCTGGCAACCAAGTGAATGTAATGGCTACTGGAATTTCTATAATTCTAGCAGTGATTGCGATATTTATGACTTTAGTAGATGTCGCTGGTCAAAGGCAGTCAATTATTGATATCAAAGAAACTGCTGAAAAATTAGCTGAATCACAAACGATTTCTCAAGAAACTGTACAGAAGTCAATAGAAACATTAAATGAATTAGCTGATTTTAGAAAAGAACTGTTGAAATCAGTATCTGATTATAGAAATGGCACAGAGGAATTAATACTCGAATTATTTAAAAAGGAAGAGCAATCAATAAGTAAAGAAGAATTGCAAGAATTGTTAAATAAACTTAATAGGAAAACTTCAGATTTAGAATCAAAAGTACAAAAAATTGCTCCAAATGAAAAAATTGAATATAGATCGCAAAGGCAAATTCTTAATGATTTTAAACAATGGGTTAGAAGTAAATATCAAAATCAGTCAAAAATAAAAAGTAGCGAATTTTTCGAAGAAATATATAGAAAATTCCCTAATATGGAAATAGCAACTATTAAGAACTATATATTATATACAAGAGGTGTATATATAAGTACTGAAGAAAACGAAGACTATATTGATTTAGAAAAGTTAAAGAATGTTGAAGACACAAGACCATTTGTAAGAACAAAATCCGGCATAATTTTGTAAGTTGAAATAAAAAAGGCACACTTTTGGCACAATCTTGGCAAAGCGTTTTGTCTGAGAGTGGTTATGATGGTATTAGGTGATAAATTGAGAGCGGCTTCCATTACGGAGGTCGTTTTTTGTTCAAATACTCATAATCACTCTCTTCCTTCCGATAAAAATAAAAGGGGGGATAATATGTCTAATGAAAACAAATATCTTGAGTCAGCAAAAATAGCAGCAGAAACAGCTGCGAGTAATACACAACTCACGATGGTAGTGACCGTGATATGTACCTTGATTGCTTTGATAGGAACTGGATTAACTGCTTGGTTTGCATATAAAAGTGCATACAGGACAGCTGTTGTTGATACTTTGACCAAACAAAGGATAGAATGGTTAAATAACTTAAGGGCAAAATTTGTTGAATTTAATACCTTAGCTACTGAATTTTATTATAATAAAAATAATCCACATCAGACAAATTACAACGTTTTTGATAAATTTAATTTGTTAGATAAAACCAAAAATCATATTAGATTATTGCTCAATCCAAAAGAGCCTGTTGCTAAAAGTATTAATGTGAAATTTCAAGAGGTTATTAATCTTTTACTTGATGAGAATTCATTCCGTTCTTCACAATTAGGTGCTCTGCTACTAGTAATTGATAATTTTCAACAAATTATATTGAAAGCAGAGTGGAAGAGAATAAAAGAAGAGATAAAAAAAGGTAGAGAACTAAATCCAGATGAGGTAAGTGAGATTTACATGAATGTTTCTAAGAAACTAAAATTAGAAATTTAGCCTTGAGCATCCTGCGGGGTGCTTTTTATTTTGGGGAGGGACACAACGTGGACAACTCACTCAGGGAACTAATCATTAATACAGCAATTGGACACGCAATAAGGACAGACCAATTGTATAACGGTCTTAAAGCTCTTAATAAAAGGGGATGCATATGGGCGGATGGGGAGATCATCAGGGGATTAGGCATGCTTGGATCTTATGGAGTTAGGGCAGGGAAGCTATAGACAGCCTCCTACATGTCAGCCAGATTCTGTCCTATGAAGCAACACGATCCTATTTAGCATCATATCAAAGCCAGTACAGGGAGTTTTATGCCGTACAGAAAGTGGGACACCTTCATGCCTTTGTTTTGTTTGCGATGTTAGATGAGAGGAAAGCTGGTGAATCCAATGCCTACTAAACCGTTGAGAGAGTGTAAGGTGCGAGGATGCAGGGGGTTAACAAGGAATGGTTATTGTACTACTCATGCTGATGGTAAGCAGCAGGAAGCAAAGTATTACAACAACATGTTCGAGATAAACAATCAACAAGCTTTTACAAATCGAAAGAGTGGAAACAGACAAGACAACTTGTTCTAATGCGAGACAATTACCTTTGTCAAAGCTGTTTAAAACAAGATCGTGTCGTGCCTGCTGACATGGCACATCACATAGTGGAACTAGACTCAAACAAACGCCTAGACTAAACAACCTTGAAAGCATGTGTATATCACGTCTGCATCTGAATATCACGATGGGTAACAATAATAAACTGAAAAGCCCTTCCATAATAATGAAGGGACTTTTTTGTTATTTAACACGCTCGATGTTAGTATCTACTTCCGAGATCCATTTTTTTGTTGTGGTTGTTTTGTATTTGCCGTTAACATATATTTTTGTGTTTGCTTGGTATTCAGCTTTAGAATACTTCTTAATCCATCTATACTTTTGTACTGCTTTTAATTTTATTTCACCTTTTGCCGAGATATAACCAGATACCATCCCAGCAAACGCAGCCTTCTTTCTATGAAAAAATGTAATTTAATTTCATTATAAGAAAAAATGTTTTAATTCCAATTTTTATGTAATAGAATTTATATGATTTAAACAAAGGAGTGAGATGGCGGTGAAGCATTTTTTAACGGCAATCGTAGTAGCTATCATTGTGGGGATCATTGTTTATGTTGCAGATAATCGTTTAGGTATGTTTCCGTTGATGCTAATTTTAGCGGTTGCGATCTATATCGTAAGCAGGATTAGTGAATCATTGATAAAAAAATACTCCAAAGAAAATAGTTAATTACACAGCCCCTCCCACTGGAAGGGCGTTTTTTAATGAACCTTCATTTTTTCTTCTCTTTATCTCATTCTAATACAACATTAATTAAGACAAGCTTTTTAACAGCCTTACGAATCTCCTGCTCAGTCACCGCAGAGATTAATGTTAAATAGAAAGAACATTCTTTCTCTAACTTAAAAAATTAAGGTGTATAGTAGAAGGAGAATATGAAATGAGTAAGGAGGAATTCTGGGGTGTACAAAATCAAATCAGTGATTGACAAGGGGAGCAGTTCTTTGGCTACAGAGTTGATACTGGAAAAGGATATTTTATAGAAGAGCATGCTTTGACATTTATACTTTCCGAACATGATTACATATATGATGTACTTGAAGAGAAATTTGAGAAATGTTATGAGGATACAAGAAGCTAGTTAGTCACGCGCTTTCAGGAGAAAGCTGATTTAGAGATCTTTTCTATTGGTTTTGGGGACAGTGTGTATCCAAGCTTTGGAGGCTGGATGAAAACGGGGAACCTGCTTGTCTTGTGACGGATTTTTTAATAATGGACTGATGAGAAACCCATGAATCATGGGTTTTTTTGATGGAGGAATACAAAAATATGAATTGATTCTAATGCGGAAGTCTGATTTTAGAAATTTACAGGCGTATTGGGGAAACAGTAAGTAAATAAGTAATAAATATATATAAAAGTAACAAAAATATGAAAAAAATAAATAACTATCCGATATTTGTTGTGTAAACAAATTGAAGGAGTGTGGTTATCTTGAAAAAATGGTTTTTTATTTTCATTTTATTATTTTCTGCATTAAGTTATCCATTACAATCAATAAAAGCAGAAACACTTGAATGGGAAAAACGAGAAGAGCTACCAGATGCAAGAGTAGGAGCTGTAAGTGAAGTATATGATGGGAAAATCTATGTAATAGGTGGAACGGGTCCAAGTAAGGCATATTCTAATACTACTTATGTATATGATCCGAAGTTAGATAAATGGTCAGAAAAAGCTGGTATGAAAACAGGCCGTATGGGTGCTGCCAGTGTAATAGTAGATGAACGTATATATGTAATGGGTGGTAGAACAGAACAAGGATCCACAAATAGCGTAGAAGTTTATAATATCAAAACGGATACATGGGAGAATTCAGAAGACCTTCCATTTGAATTGAAGATATCTGCATATAATTTATACGCTGGTGTTATAGATAATAAAATCTATGTTGTTGGTTATAATAGTTCGTTAAAGCCAGAGAGGTACAATAATACATTTAGTTACGATACAAAAACAAAGGAATGGACAAAAAAGAAAAAATTCACCAATGAGGCTACTGCTGGAAATGCTGTGGTTATAAAAAATAAACTCTATGTTTTAGCTGGATCAGAATTAATAGGTCCAAAAACGTTTGAGTACGATCCATTATTAGATCAGTGGACAGTTTTAGGATCGGGAGCAATTGCACCTTATCATGATGCATTAAATTTTGAGGATTATATTATAAGAACAGGTGGAACTTCTAGAGTTACACTCTTTGATATAGAAGCTATGAAATCGAAAACTATACCTAACACTTCTGCACCTTATCGAATGGGACATGTATCAGCGCTTGTTGATGATACACTCTATGTAATTGGAGGAGTTGAACAAAGTTCAAGTGCTCCTACTAACGCTAGAGCAAATTTCAAAACTAATTTATCTATCTCGTTAAAGAGTCTAAAAAACACTGAAACCGAACCACCTGGCGACAAAGACCCAGAACCAACAACACCACCAAAAGACGATGCAACAGATGAAGACGGAGATGCTCTTCTCATCATCACAATGGTTAATGGCTTACAGAAAGAGTATGACCTTTCAATGAAAGAAGTCAACGCCTTCCTATCCTGGTACAAAAAACGTGATGCCGGCGAAGGTCCAGGGTTTTATGAAATTGACGAGCATGACAACAACAAAGGTCCCTTTGAAAGTAAGAAGGATTATGTGGTGTTCAAAAACATACTCATGTTCGAAGTCAATAAATATAAGAAGTAATTGATATCAAAGCCATCTAGTCAAACTAGGTGGCTTTTGCGTTTGTTCGACAGTTTTCACCAATTTTAAGGCAAATTTAAGCTTCCATTTCATTTCAATTACATTAAATCTTTGTTACAATAAGACAGCTTTGCCCGAAGACACGTTCATACTTTGGACATCTTTTTTTCATCAATTCTTAAAATTTTTATGTTTTGATATGAAACTCTTTTGATGATCCATGCGTCTTTATAAGTGTCAAAAGAAAAGAGGTTATCAATATGCTATTCAAAAAGCTATCAGAAAATAAGTCTGTAAAATGGATAGGATATACAAGCTTTTACTTACTTATTTTGCTATTATTGTTCTTTATTTACGGATTCCATACAGCAAATACGGGATCATTCATTTACAACGATTTTTAATTGGAGATTAAACTATGAAACTATTACACACGATTCATGAATACCAACAAACGAAACCGACACAGCCAGCATTTGTTTCTCAACATGCTTCGATCACATATGATGAGCTTTGGCGTCTATCAGACCAAATGGCTGGTGCGATCGATGCAGTCGCAACTGACAGTGCACCTGTCATTGTATACGGTCATATGGAGCCAGAGATGCTGATTTCTTTCTTAGGCAGTGTGAAATCAGGCAGACCTTATATTCCGGTCGACATCTCAATACCTGTCGAGCGCATCGTCTCAATCATTGAAAGCTCAAAAGCCAGTCTATTGATATGTGCAAATGAGCAGAATGTATTAGATGTAGAAGAACACATTGAAGTGAAGAGTGCGGCATCGCTTTTAGCACTTGAAAAAGAAGCACCGCCATCCACGCAGTGGGTTCAACAAGATGATGTTTTCTACATTATTTATACGTCTGGCAGTACCGGAAAACCGAAGGGCGTTCAGGTAACAGCCAATAATTTAGAAAGCTTTACAGAGTGGATGTGCCGTGACTTCCCAATTGGTGAGGGACGCACATTCTTAAATCAAGCACCATTTTCTTTTGACTTATCAGTGATGGATCTCTATCCAGCGCTTCAATCAGGCGGCACGCTGTACTGTTTAGTGAAAGATCTTGTGAATAAGCCGAAGGATATGTTTGCAGCGCTTGGTCAATCTGACGTTGAAGTGTGGACATCAACACCTTCCTTTGTGCAAATGTGCTTAATGGATCCTTCCTTTACAGGGGAGCTTTTACCAGAGTTGAAAGTTTTCTTGTTCTGCGGAGAGGCACTTCCTGTTTCTGTAGCAAGTGCGCTTCTTGAGCGTTTTCCTAAGGCGCAGGTTTTTAATACGTATGGTCCAACTGAAGCAACTGTTGCGATTACATCGATTGAAGTCACGCAGGAGATTCTTGATCAGCACGATTCTTTACCAGTGGGTTATGCCAAACCGGATACAGATATCGTCATTTTAGATGAAGAAGGCAAGACACTCCCTGATGGGAAAAAAGGGGAAATTGTCATCGTGGGGCCAAGCGTCACGAGAGGCTATTTAGGTGAACAAGCTTTAACGGATAAAGTGTTCTTTGAATACGAAGGACGCCCTGCTTACCGCACAGGTGACGCAGGTGTGGCGCAGGATGGTTTGATTACGTGCCACGGTCGTCTGGACTATCAAATTAAGCTACATGGATACCGGATGGAGCTTGAAGAAATTGAATATCATGTGAGCGAGACAACGTATGTCAATGCTTGTGTGATTGTGCCATTCCAGCCAAACGGTCATGTGGAGTACTTGATTGCAGCCATTGTTCCAGCAGCGCATTCTTTTGAAAAAGAATATCAGCTGACAAGTGCGATTAAGAAAGAAATGGCGGATTCACTTCCTGCGTACATGATTCCAAGAAAGTTTGTCTATCTTGAGCAGCTGTACATGACGCCAAACGGGAAGGTTGACCGTAAAAGAATCGCGAAAGAGGTTCTTCTATGATTCCGTTTAGTTCATTCTTTTTCTTCATTCTAATTGGTATTCTTCTTCTGCCGACGATGATTCTTGGTCTTCGCGGCAAAAGAATGCAGGGCTACAACATGTTTGCAACGGTTGTGGCACTCGCGCTTATTTTCTCAAAGGATGCACATGGCGCTTTGTTGCTGTTCTTGTTTACAGTGTGGCAAGTCTTGATCATCCGCCTATACCTTGCGTACCGGCTGAAGGCGAACCGTGCGTCTGTCTTCTATATGGCAGTGGTGGCATCGATTTTGCCGCTTGTGCTATCAAAGGTTTTACCGTTCTTTTTAACTCATCAGCCGCACCAACCGCCGCCAATGAACTGGCTGAGCTTTTTGGGGATCTCGTACTTAACATTTAAAGGTGTTCAGTTAATTATCGAGACAAGAGACGGCTTGATTAAAAAGAAAATCCCGATTCACCGTTTGGTCTATTTCATCGTCTTTTTCCCGACGATTTCATCCGGTCCAATCGATCGTTATCGCCGGTTTGAAAAGGATATGGATACACCGCCTGAAAAAGAAGCGTACAGTGACCTTCTATATGCAGGGATTCATAAAATTTTTATTGGGTTCTTATATAAGTTCATTATTGGTTATCTCATTCACACATATATTCTCATGAATATTCATCACATTAGTAGCAGTCACTTTGTTCAACAGTTAACGTATATGTATGCGTACAGTATGTATTTGTTCTTTGACTTTGCTGGATATACAGCATTTGCTGTAGGTGTGAGTTATATCATGGGTATTAAATCACCAGAAAACTTTAATAAACCGTTTATCAGCCGTAATATTAAAGACTTCTGGAATCGCTGGCACATGTCGCTATCCTTCTGGTTCAGAGATTATGTGTTTATGAGATTTGTGTTCTTTATGACAAAGAAGAAGTGGATCAAGAACCGAATGGCTGTATCAAATATTGGGTACTTTGTCCTCTTTCTATTGATGGGTGCTTGGCATGGTCTCGCCCTTCAATACATTATTTACGGACTATACCATGCAGTTGTGATGTCCGGTTACAATTTATTTGAGAAGTGGAATAAAAAGCACAAGTGGTGGCCGGATAATAAGGTCACAATGGTTGTGTCGATCATTATTACATTCCATGTGATTTGTTTCGGATTTTATATTTTTTCAGGAAAACCATTTCATCATTAATGATTAAGGGAGTAGAAAATTATGGAATTTAAAAATCAAGTATACGGTATTATTGCAGAGGTTTGTCAGGACGACGTTGTGAAAGAAAATCCAGAGATTGCAATTTTTGACGAAGGTCTTCTAGATTCATTTGGTACAGTAGAACTACTTATGGCAATTGAAAGTCAACTTGGAATTACTGTTCCGATTACAGAGTTTGATCGTGATGTGTGGGATACACCGAATCACATTGCTGAGCAGCTGGCAGAGATGAAGTAATGAAAAAGCGTTTTTTTGGGCCGCTTATTTTAGCGGCTGTTCTATTCATTGGTGTTCTTCTTGTACCAAATGCATGGCTCTCACATCTGATCCCAAAAGACAAATTACAAAAGTCAGCCACAGAATTAGATCCAGGGATGTTCCAAGGGCTTTATTTACAAGATGAAATGCTAAAAGATCCAACTTATTTGCCGATCTATGGATCTTCTGAACTATCCCGTTTTGATCCATATCACCCTTCGAATTTCTTTCATGAAAATCCTCAAGGGTTTACACCTTATCTTGTTGGAAAAGGTGGATCGCAATCATTAATTCATGCCATGAACTTTGCAGCGCATATGAATGAATTAAAAGGGAAAAAGCTTGTGTTTATCGTGTCCCCGCAGTGGTTTGTCAAAGGGGGATCAGACGAGAATCACTTTGCTCCTAACTATTCAGCGCTTCAGGCGCTTGATCTTGCTTATAATAAAGAAATTGATCCAGCTGTGAAAAAAAAGCTCATCAAAAGGATCATGAAGTTTAAGGCAGTAAAGAACGACATGGTCATCACAGAGCTTTTTAAAGCAGAGCTTTCTGGGAACAAATTCGCTTATGGCGCGATTTCTCCTATTGCAAAAATGTATTATGGCATGCTTCAAAAGAAAGACATGTACTATACGATCGGGTCTGGGCATGAGCGCAAGCATCGTCCGTCTCCTTCAGTGAAAGGGAAAACATGGACTGAGCTTGAAAAAGAAGCGAGCGTCTTAGGATCCGAAAAAGCAGGGGACAACCCGTTTTATATTGATCAGAGACTGTTTGATCGTAAGCTGAAGCCGATCATGAAAAAGATGAAGGATTCTCGTCGTGACAATTCTTATGCAGCATCACCTGAATATAAAGATTTCCAGATCATGCTGGATATTTTAAAACAGGCAGGGGCGAAGCCTTTATTCGTGACGATTCCCGTCAACGGAAAATGGTATGATTACACTGGTTTTCCGAAAGAGGGACGTACAGATTATTATCAAAAAATCAATCGTCAAATTCGAGATAATGGGTATGAAGTCGCAGATTTGACTTCGCATGAGTATGACCCATATTTCTTTAAGGACACGATTCATGTGTCGTATAAAGGATGGGTATACATCGATAAGGCGATCGAAAAGTTTTACAAAGAGCAGTAGATTGCAGCAGCTTTCTGCTGCTTTTTGTTTGTCGAATGAGTGGATTTCTTGTATAACTAAGGTGGAAGGGCTATGCTGAATATGGAGGCGATACGATGAATCGTTCTGAGGAAAAAGAACTATTAAAGCGTTCAAAGAAGCATTTTAATGATCATGCCTTTTGGGAAAAGTTAAAAAAGACGGCACAAAAAGCTGGAGTTTCTCTTGTCTATGCTGTGTTATTACTTTATTATACATTGCAAAAACCCGAAGTACCGGTTAAAGCGAAGACCCTCATCATTGGGGCGCTAGGGTACTTTATCCTTCCGATTGACCTGATCCCTGATACATTGGTGGGGATCGGCTACACAGATGATCTAGGCGCCATCACATTTGCTCTGCTTCAAGTCGCAATGTACATTGATGACGATGTCAAAGGAAAAGCAAAAGACAGGCTGGGAAAATGGTTCGGTGAAAAAAGCGATACGTCTTTCATTGATCAAAAGCTTGAAGATGGCGGTATGCCGTCTGCTTAAAGAAAAGCCTCCTAAACGGGGGCTTCAGCGTGTAGACAAACCCTCGCATTCTTTGTCAGTCCTGCGCTCCGGTGCTTGTTCTTCCTAGACTTCAAGGGTTTTCAACTACGCTGAAAAAAAGACAAAGGGCTAAAATAAAGGTCATTTTAGCCCTTTGTCAACAATCTATTGCCTCCTAAACGGAGGCTTTTTTCATTATCCTAAAAATTTCACGCAAACCGGATGCGGAACGGTGATGTCTGTTTGTAAGACAGTGAGTCGACCGGTTTCTTTGTCACGTTTGTATAACACAAGATTACTAGATTCTTGGTTTGAGCCGACGAGAAATTCTTCTGTTGGATCAAGGACAAAGTCTCTAGGCCAATTTCCTTCAGATGAAGCAATTTCAACGAGGCTTAGTTTGCCGTCATGATCTGCTTTGAAAATGGCAATGCTGTCATGTCCACGATTTCCTGCATACACAAAGTGACCGTCAGAAGACACATGAATGGCGCTGCCTTGATTATTCTCTGTGAAGTCATTAGGAATGGTTGCGATCGTTTGGATCTCTTCGAAATGACCATCTTCAAAGTAACGAAGTACAATGACCTCTGAGCTGAGCTCTGTCATCACATAGGCCACAGGTTTCGTTGGGTGGAATGTGATATGACGAGGGCCGCTTCCTGGTTTTGTTTCAAATGTATGGGTAAGCTCAAGTTTGCTGTTTTCTTTCTTATACGTATAAATTCCGTCTGTGCCAAGGTCAACAGCTACTGCAAATTGTTCATCAGGTGTCAAACCCATAAAGTGAGTGTGCGGTTTTTCTTGACGGTCTTCGTTTGGTCCAGTGCCTTCATGCTGCGCCTGTGACAGCGTGCGAATCACTGAGCCGTTTTCAGCATCAATTTCGTACATCTCTGCTGTTCCTTTATGATAGTTTGCTGTAAACGCTGTTTTCGTTTGGCTGTCCACGCTGACGTGACAAGGAGAAGCCCCATCGGCAAGCTCTTGGTTGATGAAACGAAGTGCGCCGGTGTCGGCATCAATTTGATACGCAGCAAGACCGCCCTGTGCTCCTTCTTTCACAACAGCATACACAAACTTTTGAGAATCTGAGACAGTTAAATATGTAGGATTTTCAAGTTCTGCAGCCACTTCTACTTGTTCAATCTGCTGCTTGTCCGTATTTAAAGTAAAAGAATAGATTCCTTTGCTGTCTCCTTTTGTATACGTTCCGATATAACCTCTGATGTTAGCCATGTATTGCCCTCCTTCTATTAGATGCTCTCATTCTATCACAAATTCATAGGAAAACGCTTTAGAAAGGCATGCTGAAGGAAAAAACAAACGCAATGAAATCTCACAATATTCTTCAAAAACCGTGTAAAAAAATATCACAAAAGCTTGTTCAAAAGAAAACCGTTCATGTAGAGTAAATAAATTGAAGAAAAAATACAAAAAATTTTAAGTTTTTTCATTCCTTGTCTAGCAAAGGTGTAAGCGTATACATTTTATTTTGATTAGTCTAAATTGTCTAATAATTTTAAAAATGCTGTTGACACTGTATGGAAAGCGGCGTAAGATGGGTTCAACAAAAGCAAACAGACACGCAGAGTAAGCGTGAGACACTTCAATATAAAGTGTCTGAAAATTCAACTACTTTTTGTTTGAAAGAGAGGGTGCTCACTGAAGATGGAAGACCAAAAGGAACAGTGGATCTTTTTAAACGATGAACTCGTGAAAAAAGAGGATGCGAAAATTTCAGTTTATGATCATGGCTTCTTATATGGTGACGGTGTGTTCGAAGGAATACGTGTTTATAACGGAAATATCTTTCGAATGAAAGAACATTTAGACCGCCTGTATGATTCCGCTAGATCCATTATGCTGAACATTCCATATTCACTTGAGGAGCTCACTGAAAAAATGATTCATACAGTTGAAAGGAACGGCCTAAAAGATGCCTATATCCGCCTTGTTGTCTCAAGAGGAGCCGGTGATCTTGGCTTAGATCCAAACAACTGTGGGAGAGCCAATACAGTGATCATTGTAGAGCCGCTGGCCATCTTTCCAAAGCACCTATATGAAACAGGTATTGATATTGTGACAGTACCAACGAGGCGAAATCGTCCTGACGTACTAAGTCCAAAAGTGAAATCATTAAACTATTTGAATAACATCCTTGTCCGAATCGAAGCCCATATGGCCGGTGTGAGTGAAGCGCTGATGCTGAACGATCAAGGGTACGTGGCAGAAGGTTCTGCAGACAATGTGTTTATTTATAAAAAAGGTAAGCTCTATACACCGCCAGGTTATATCGGCGCTCTTGAAGGCATCACAAGAAATGCCATCATGGAAATCGCAGAAGACTTAGGCTACGAAGTGAAAGAAGAACCTTTCACAAGACATGATGTGTATACAGCTGAAGAAGTCTTCCTGACAGGAACCGCTGCCGAAGTCATCGCTGTTGTAAAAGTTGACGGCCGTATCATTGGCGAAGGAAAACCAGGGTTCCACACAAACAAACTTCTTGAACAATTCCGCAAGCGAGTCGTTGAAGAAGGAGAAAAAGTAGTCTTTACCGATGAAAACATTCACGCAAGCTAAATAGATATCGATAAACGTTGAAGAGGACTAGTAGCTTTAGAGTCAGTATCTACAGAGAGCCGGTGCTAGCTGGAAACCGGTGTTACTTTCTAAAGTGAACTCACCTCTGAGTGTCTGCTTGAAATGATAGTAGGGCAGACCGAGTGACATTGCATCACTCGTTACCAAAATGGATGAAAGATGTCCATGAGACGGCAGCATGATTTGCCGTGAACAAGGGTGGTACCGCGAAAAACAAAGCTTTTTCGCCCCTTTGACCTAGTGAAAAGTAGTGTCATTGTGGGGTGAGAAGGCTTTTTTATATGGTCTCATATCTCTATCTTGAATGGAAAAGGGTGAAAGGACTTGACTGAAGCAAGACAAAGAGGAGGAAATCAAATGGGGACAAATGTACAAATGGAGACGGAAAAATCAAATGCACCACAAACGATGAACGGTGCACTCATGTTAATTGAAGCACTCAAAAGAGAAAAAGTAGAAGTCATTTTTGGTTATCCTGGCGGAGCTGTTTTACCGATCTACGATAAAATTTACGATTCTGGTTTATTTCATGTCCTGCCAAGACATGAGCAAGGAGCGATTCACGCAGCGGAGGGATACGCAAGAGTATCTGGTAAACCAGGCGTTGTTATTGCCACATCAGGACCGGGGGCAACAAACCTAGTCACAGGAATTGCGGATGCGATGATTGATTCACTACCTATGGTTATCTTCACTGGACAGGTGGCAACCTCAGTCATTGGATCAGATGCTTTCCAAGAAGCAGATGTACTTGGTATCACAATGCCAATCACAAAACACAGCTATCAAGTGAGACGTCCAGAAGAGTTACCGGGTGTCATTAAAGAGGCATTTCACATCGCAACAACCGGCAGACCTGGTCCAGTCTTGATTGATATTCCAAAAGATGTCGCTGGCATTGAAGGGACATTTGAATACGATCAGCCAATCGACTTGCCTGGTTATCAGCCGAAAATTGAGCCGAATTATTTGCAAATTCGCAAGTTAGTAGAAGCTGTAAGCAGAGCAAAGAAACCAGTTATTCTAGCAGGAGCTGGCGTTCTTCACGGCAAAGCGTCGGAAGAATTAAGGCAATATGTAGAGCAGCAGCAAATCCCTGTCGCTCATACATTGCTTGGGCTTGGTGGATTCCCAGCAAAGCACCCTCTTTTCCTAGGAATGGCGGGTATGCACGGCACATATGCAGCGAACATGGCACTACATCAATGTGACTTACTCATTTCAATCGGAGCGAGATTTGATGACAGGGTAACTGGCAACCTCAATCATTTTGCAAAGCATGCGAAGGTGGCTCACATTGACATCGACCCAGCGGAAATTGGTAAAAACATTCACACCCATATCCCAGTTGTTGGTGACAGTAAGCTAGTGCTTCAAGAACTGATCAAGCAGGACGGGAAACAAGGTAAATCAGACGAGTGGAAGAGCCAGCTAAATCAGTGGAAGGAAGAATATCCACTCTGGTATGTCGAAAACGAAGCTGAAGGCTTTAAGCCTCAAAAGCTGATCGAATACATTCATCAATTTACAAAAGGTGAAGCCATTGTGGCAACTGATGTCGGACAGCACCAAATGTGGGCTGCACAGTTCTATCCATTCGAAAATGCCGATAAATGGGTGACATCTGGTGGGCTTGGCACAATGGGATTTGGTTTACCGGCAGCGATTGGCGCGCAGCTAGCTGATCAAGAGGCAACGGTTGTAGCGATTTTAGGAGACGGAGGTTTCCAAATGACCCTGCAAGAACTTGCCGTTATCCGTGAGCTGAACCTTCCAGTGAAAGTGATTGTTCTCAATAATCACAGTCTTGGAATGGTAAGACAATGGCAAGAAATTTTTTACGAAGAACGCTACTCGCATTCTAAATTTTCAGAGCAGCCAGACTTTGTGAAATTATCTGAAGCTTATGGCATTAAAGGGATCAGAATCTCATCAGACGAAGAGGCGCAAGAAAAGCTAGAAGAAGCATTAACGTCTAGAGAGCCTGTTTTCATCGATGTCAATGTAGCGAGAGATGAGAAAGTATTCCCGATGGTAGCACCGGGGAAAGGACTTCATGAGATGGTGGGGGTGAAACCTTGAAAAGAATTATTGTGTTGACTGTATTAAATCGATCAGGCGTACTGAACAGAATCACAGGCCTTTTTACCAAAAGACACTACAATATTGAAAGCATTACGGTCGGCCATTCTGAGATTCAAGATGTATCACGCATCACGTTCGTCGTCCATGTAGACCAGGAGAAAGACATCGAACAGCTGACAAAACAGCTGAACAAACAAATCGATGTCCTCAAAGTAACGGATATTACAAACCAATCAATCGTTCAGCGAGAGCTGGCTTTGATAAAAGTCGTATCTGCACCAGCATCTAGAATGGAGATCACGGGGGTCATTGAACCTTTTAGAGCTTCTATTGTAGATGTGAGCAGAGAAAGTGTCGTCATTCAGGTGACAGGTGAGTCTTCAAAAATTGAAGCACTCATTGAATTACTTAAGCCATACGGCATTAAAGAAGTCGCCAGAACTGGCACCACGGCCTTTGCGAGAGATAATCAGCAAAAGCCACAAACAAATAAAACAATTTCAATTGTCTAAACAAAAGGAGAGAGTCAAATGGTAAAAGTATATTATAACGGTGATATTCAAGAAAACGTATTAAACGGTCAAAAGGTAGCTATCATTGGTTACGGGTCACAAGGTCATGCACATGCATTGAACTTAAAAGAGAGCGGCGTAGATGTCATTGTCGGCGTAAGAAAAGGCGGATCTTATACAAAAGCACAAGAAGACGGTCATCAAGTATTCACAGTAAAAGAAGCAGCAGCACAAGCAGATGTCGTCATGGTATTACTTCCAGATGAGCAGCAAAAGAAAGTATATGATGAAGAAATCAAAGATCAATTAGAAGCAGGGAATTCACTTGTATTCGCACACGGATTCAACGTTCACTTCCATCAAATTGTTCCTCCAAGTGACGTAGATGTGTATCTTGTGGCTCCAAAAGGTCCAGGACATCTTGTAAGAAGAACATATGAGCAAGGCGCTGGTGTACCTGCACTATTTGCTATCTATCAAGATGTATCAGGTCAAGCGAAAGACAAAGCACTTGCTTATGCAAAAGCAATCGGCGGAGCAAGAGCGGGCGTTCTTGAAACAACATTTAAAGAAGAAACAGAAACGGATCTATTCGGTGAGCAGGCAGTTCTTTGTGGAGGTCTTACTTCATTAGTAAAAGCAGGTTTTGAAACATTAACAGAAGCTGGTTATCAGCCGGAGCTTGCATACTTCGAGTGTCTGCATGAACTGAAATTGATCGTTGACCTTATGTATGAAGAAGGATTAGAAGGTATGAGATATTCCATCTCTGATACAGCGCAGTGGGGTGACTTCGTATCAGGACCACGCGTTGTGGATGCAAAAGTAAAAGAATCAATGAAAGCAGTCTTGACTGACATCCAAAACGGAACATTCGCGAAAGAATGGATTGTTGAAAACCAAGTGAATCGTCCACGTTTCAATGCGATCAATGCAAATGAAAATGAGCACCAAATTGAAATCGTCGGAAGAAAGCTTCGTGAAATGATGCCTTTCGTTAAACAAGGAAAGAAAAAGGAAGCGGTGAGCGTCGGTGCGAAAAATTAATTTTTTTGACACAACACTTCGAGATGGAGAGCAATCACCAGGAGTGAACTTAAATGCACAAGAAAAGCTAATCATTGCTAAGCAGCTTGAGCGCCTTGGGGTTAATATCATTGAAGCGGGTTTTCCCGCTTCATCCCGAGGGGATTTCTTAGGCGTACAAGAAATTGCAAGAACGATTAAGAACTGTTCAGTTGCAGGACTTGCACGATGTGTGAAAGGTGACATTGATGCTGCATGGGACGCATTAAAAGATGGAGCTCAACCAAGAATACACGTCTTTATTGCGACTTCTGACATTCACCTCAAGCATAAACTAAAGAAAACACGTGAAGAAGTGGTTGAACAAGCTGTTTCAATGGTGAAATACGCGAAAGAGCGCTTCCCAGTTGTTCAGTGGTCAGCAGAAGATGCATGCCGGACAGATCTTTCTTTCCTAGCAGAAATTGTAGAAAAAGTGATCGACGCAGGCGCAAGTGTCATTAACTTACCTGACACTGTTGGATACCTAGCACCAAAAGAGTACGGAAATATCTTTAAATATATGAAGGAACACGTTCCAAATATCGATCAAGTCATCTTGTCAGCACACTGTCATGATGATTTAGGAATGGCTGTAGCGAACTCACTTGCTGCCATTGAAAATGGAGCAGATCAAATTGAAACAGCTGTCAACGGTATTGGAGAGCGCGCAGGAAATGCTGCTTTAGAAGAAATTGCAGTTGCCCTTCATATTCGCAAAGACTTTTACCAAGTCGAATCAACCATTCAGTTGAATGAAATTAAGCGCACAAGTGATGTAGTGAGCAAATACTCAGGTATGATTGTACCGCGTAATAAAGCAGTCGTTGGAAACAATGCATTTGCCCATGAATCAGGTATTCACCAAGATGGATTCCTCAAAGAAAAAACAACCTATGAAATTATCTCTCCAGAGCTTGTAGGCGTCACAACAGATGTGCTTGTCCTTGGTAAACACTCCGGAAGACACGCGTTTAAAGACCGCTTAAAAACACTCGGCTTTAAATTGACTGAAGAAGAAATCAATAAGTTCTTCGAAACGTTTAAGAACTTAACAGAGAAGAAGAAAGAAATCACAGATGATGATTTGATCTCTATTATATTAGAAGAAAAAGTAGCAGATCGTAAAATTGGCTATGAATTTGAAAGTCTTCAAGTTCACTATGGGACAGAGCAAATGCCGACAGCAACAGTCTCTCTTAAAAATCAAGAAACGCAGGAAGTCATTCAAGAAGCAGCTACAGGTGCAGGCAGTGTAGAAGCTGTGTACAACACGCTTGAGCGCTGTATGGAGGAAAGAATTCATTTGCTAGATTATCGTATTCAATCCAATGGAAAAGGCAGAGACGCACTAGCGGAAGTATATGTCACTGTTTCAATAGAAGGAAAAGAAACAGCAGGACGCGGTGTAGCGCAAGATGTGCTGGAAGCATCGGCTAAAGCTTACGTCAATGCAGTGAATAGACATTTAATCTTTAAATCAAACCTAATAGAAATTGAGAAACATCACGCCATCTCATAAGAAAGGAGGAAGGGACTCATGAAAAAGAAAATTGCACTTTTGCCCGGCGATGGAATCGGACCGGAAGTCGTCACATCAGCCGTCGCTGTCCTGAAAGAGACAGCGGCTCAATTTCAACACGAATTTGAATTCGAAACAGCTCTCATTGGCGGTATAGCGATAGATGAAAAAAACAATCCGCTCCCTAAAGAAACAGTAGAAGTGTGCAAAAGCGCAGATGCGATTTTATTAGGAGCCGTTGGCGGACCAAAGTGGGATCAAAACCCGCCAGAACTTCGCCCAGAAAAAGGCTTGCTCTCCATTCGCAAGCAGCTGGACTTATTTGCGAACATCCGCCCTGTCAAAGTATTTGATAGCTTGAGTGAGGCTTCACCGTTAAAACAAGATCACATTAACGGAGTAGATTTCGTCATCGTTCGTGAATTAACTGGAGGCCTCTACTTTGGCGAACCAAGTGAGCGCTACACGGATGATGAAGGAAAAGAAGCTGCGGTTGATACACTTCTTTATACAAAGGAAGAGATTGTTCGTGTATTAAAAGAAGCGTTCGACATGGCGTTAACGAGACGGAAAAAAGTAACGTCTGTGGATAAAGCGAATGTTCTCGCTTCGAGTAAACTATGGCGGGATGCGGTAGAAGAAGTTGCATCCCAGTATCCAGATGTCGCATATGAGCACATGCTCGTCGATAATGCCGCGATGCAGCTGATTTATAAGCCCGCTCAATTTGATGTCATCGTGACAGAGAATATGTTTGGTGACATTTTAAGTGACGAAGCATCTATGATTACTGGCTCACTCGGCATGCTGCCATCTGCTAGTTTATCAAGCACCGGCCTTCATTTATATGAGCCGATTCATGGTTCAGCACCCGATATTGCGGGGCAAAATGTCGCAAACCCTCTGGCTACTATATTGTCAGCAGCCAGCTTGCTTAGAACATCCTTTGCTCTAGAAGAAGAAGCGGCTGCAATTGAAGCAGCTGTGGAAGCCGTTCTTGCCTCTGGCAAACGAACAAAGGACCTAGCAGCAAAAGAGGGAACGTATGAAACGACTGATGATATCACGAAAGCCGTTGTAGATGCACTCAAACAACGTACGAAAACCATTGTATAAATAGAAATCTTGTTGAATTAGGTAGAGGGAGGAAAAAGGGTTATGCCTCGAACAATCATCGAAAAAATATGGGATCAGCATGTTGTCAAAAATGGCGAGGGAAAACCAGACCTTTTATATATTGATCTGCACTTGGTGCATGAGGTGACGTCACCTCAAGCATTTGAAGGATTAAGACAAAAAGGGCGCAAGGTGCGAAGACCACAAAACACATTTGCGACGATGGATCATAACATTCCGACTGTGAATCGATTTGTGATCAAAGATGAGATTGCGAAGAAGCAAGTCAGTGCTCTAGAGCGCAACTGTGCTGAATTCGGGGTCCGTCTAGCTGACCTTCACAGTGTAGACCAAGGAATCGTTCATGTCGTTGGACCAGAGCTTGGTTTAACACTTCCGGGTAAAACAATCGTGTGTGGAGATAGTCATACATCTACTCATGGCGCATTTGGTGCACTTGCCTTTGGGATTGGCACAAGTGAGGTTGAGCATGTGCTTTCCACACAAACACTTTGGCAGCAGCGTCCGAAGACACTAGAAATTAGAGTAGACGGAACGCTTCAAAAAGGGGTAACAGCCAAAGATGTCATTTTAGCAGTCATTGGCGCGCATGGCGTGAAGTTCGGTTCAGGTTATGTCATTGAATACACTGGGGAAGTATTCAGAAACATGTCAATGGATGAGCGGATGACCGTTTGTAATATGTCAATTGAAGCAGGCGCAAGAGCAGGATTGATCGCACCGGATGAAGTGACCTTTGAATATTGCCGCGGACGCAAATACGCACCGCAGGGTGAAGATTTCGAAGCAGCGATCAAAGAATGGAAAGAATTAAGAACAGATCCGGGTGCGACCTATGATAAAACCATTGTTTTAGATGGAAATCATATTTCACCAATGGTCACGTGGGGAATTAACCCAGGAATGGTGCTCCCTGTGGATGCAGCAATTCCAGGACCTGAAGATTTTGCACAAGAAGATGACCAAAAAGAAGCAAAACGTGCTTATGAATACATGGGGGTTCACCCGCATCAGCGTATTGAAGATATTACGATTGAGCATGTGTTTATTGGCTCATGTACGAACTCAAGAATGACTGATTTACGCCAAGCCGCTTCTATGATTGAAGGACAAAAAGTAGCTGATCATGTCAGAGCGATTGTGGTTCCTGGCTCACAAAGTGTCAAACTGCAAGCAGAAGAAGAAGGTCTTCATAAAATTTTCCTAGAAGCAGGATTTGAATGGAGAGAATCTGGCTGTAGTATGTGCCTCAGTATGAATAACGATGTGGTGCCAGAAGGTGAACGCTGTGCATCTACATCAAACCGTAACTTTGAGGGACGTCAAGGGAAGGGTGCAAGAACGCATCTTGTCAGCCCGGCAATGGCTGCAATGGCTGCCATACATGGCCGATTTGTCGATGTCAGGAAGTTTAATCAAGAGAAAACAGTCGTGTAAGGAGTTGTGTCATAGATGGAGCCTTTAGTCACTCATAAAGGAAAAGCCGCTGTGCTTAACCGTATAAATGTAGATACAGATCAAATCATTCCGAAACAATTTTTGAAAAGAATCGAACGAACAGGATATGGCCGATTTGCCTTTTTTGACTGGCGATATTTGGCAGATGGTAGTCCGAATCCAGATTTTGAACTCAATCAGCCGATTTATGAAGGAGCCTCTATTTTGATCGCAGGCGAAAACTTTGGCTGCGGATCATCAAGGGAACATGCGCCTTGGGCACTTGATGATTATGGATTCAAAATTGTCATTGCCCCATCTTTCGCCGATATTTTTCATCAAAACTGTTTTAAAAACGGGATGCTTCCAATTCGTCTTGATTATGATGTGTGGAAAACGTTTGCTGCATCATATGAAAACAAAGGATATGAAATGACAGTTGATCTGGAAAAACAACAGATTCAAGACCATGAAGGGAATGTTACTCCTTTCGATGTAGATCCACACTGGAGAGAAATGCTCCTGAATGGCTATGATGAGATTTCATTAACATTGTTACTAGAAGATGAGATTCAAGCATTTGAAGAAAAACGTAGCAGCTGGCTGCGTGCATAAACAACGAGAAGCCGTCCCCGTGGTGTGACGGCTTCTTTTTTGCATGAAAACCTCTCGTTACTTGTGTTTACTAACCTTCGTTGGTAAACTGATAAAAAATATGCGCCCGAAAGGAACGTAAGCATGAAACATGACAAGAAGAAAGATAATGTCATTTTGTTTCCTGGTCTGAAAGAAAGACTGATTGAAAAAGGAATGGCAGCATTAAAAGATAAACAGTATCAAGAGGCGCTTCACTTATTTTCAGAAGCGAAATCGTATGATGACGATGAAGAATCCGATATTCATCTCGGTATGGCGATTTGTTTTCTAGAGCTTGGTGAGCTGCAGGATGCAAAGCGAGTCTGTGAAAAGATGCTACATGAAGGATATGGCCACTATTTCACTGTGCTTCAAGTATATATGACCATCTTAATTCAGCTGAAAGAGTACGAGGAAGTCAAACAAACAATTGAGGCAGTCCTTGAAGAAAATCACCTTCCAGCAGAAAGCGCGGAGCATTTTTATAAGCTGCTTGAATTTAGCAGAAAGATGATTGAATCACCAGAAGAGATTTTAGACGAAGACGAGGAAGGCAGCGGAGAAATCAATATAGATGAAATGCTCGAGCGGCCAGAAGAGCAGGTGCAGTTCATCCATTCGCTGAAAGACCGAAACATCACGCCGCATATGGGTCTATTAAATACGATCCTACAAAAGCCTGATGGAAACCCTTTGGTCAAATCATTGATCCTGCAACTTCTGTCAGATCATGATGTGGCAAAGCCGGTTCATGTGACGAAGTTCGGTGATTCTTTAACGCTTGTTCCTTCTGAGGCTGTCAAGCCAGAGCAAATGCCACTGCTTCAGCAAGTCCTTCGAAAGCTCGATGACACACTCGGCAATGAGAACCCAACCCTTTACCAAGGAGTTGAAGAGTTATGGCGCCGGCACTTATTTGTGCTATATCCATTTCTTCCTAAATATACGGATCCGAATCTTTGGGCTGCGGCACTTCATAAAGTCGGCTATGAAATGCATGGAATCGAGATTGACCTCGAAGAATTGCATTTATTGTATGATTTTAACGAACGAGAGCTGAGAGAAGCTTGTACAATGCTGAAAGATATTGAAGAAATTTCTTATTTGTAATTTGTCGATTTAGTTGAAAGACGGACTTGTTATGTTATAATATAATGGTTGTATTTGTGCATATATCGTGCGGTTGTAAGATTCCAACGGTTGAAAGACGTTATGTATAATCAAGTCAAATGTTGTATACATAAGACCGCTTCTTTAGCGGAGTGCGTGGTTTTTGATTGGACGAAGTCTTTATGATGCTTTAGAATGTAACAACGCACAATCTGAATAGATTTTTGGAGGGAAACACACATGTCAGTAAAATGGGAAAAACAAGAAGGTAACGAAGGTGTCTTAACAGTAGAAGTTGACGCTGAAACATTTAACAAAGCACTTGATGATGCATTTAAGAAAGTAGTTAAGCAAGTATCAATCCCTGGATTCCGTAAAGGGAAAGTACCACGTGGTCTTTTCGAGCAGCGTTTTGGAGTAGAATCTCTTTATCAAGATGCACTAGATATTCTTCTTCCAGTTGAATATCCGAAAGCAATCGACGAAGCTGGTATCGAGCCGGTTGACCGCCCTGAAATCGATGTTGAGAAAATCGAAAAAGGCGAAAGCTTAATCTTCACTGCAAAAGTAACAGTGAAGCCAGAAGTAAAACTTGGTGACTACAAAGGTCTTAACGTAGAAAAAGACGACACATCTGTATCTGATGAAGATGTCCAAGAAGAGTTAAAAGCTATGCAAAACCGTCAAGCTGAGCTTGTTGTCAAAGAAGAAGGCGCAATCGAAAACGGCGATACAGTTGTTCTAGATTTCGAAGGATTCGTTGATGGAGAAGCATTCGAAGGCGGAAAAGCTGAGAACTACTCTCTTGAAGTAGGTTCTGGTTCATTCATCCCTGGTTTCGAAGAGCAATTGGTTGGTCTTGAAGCAGGTGCAGAAAAAGACGTTGAAGTGACATTCCCAGAAGAATATCATGCTGAAGACCTTGCAGGTAAACCAGCTGTATTCAAAGTGAAAATTCATGAAATTAAAGCAAAAGAACTTCCAGCACTTGACGATGAGTTCGCTAAAGATGTTGATGAAGAAGTTGAAACGATTGCTGAATTAACTGAAAAAACGAAGAAACGTCTTGAAGAAGCAAAAGAAAACGAAGCAGAAGGCAAACTTCGTGAAGAGTTAGTAGCAAAAGCTTCTGAAAATGCGGAAGTTGACGTTCCTCAAGCGATGGTTGACACTGAGTTAGACCGCATGATGAAAGAATTCGAACAACGTCTTCAAATGCAAGGGATGAACCTTGAGCTTTACTTCCAGTTCTCTGGACAAGATGAAGATGCGCTAAAAGAGCAAATGAAAGAAGATGCTGCTAAACGCGTAAAATCTAATCTTACTCTTGAAGCAATTGCTGCTGCAGAAGACCTACAAGTGTCTGATGAAGAAGTGGAAGAAGAACTTTCAAAAATGGCTGAAGCATACAACATGCCAGTTGAAAATATCAAACAAGCGATCGGTTCTACTGAAGCAATGAAAGAAGATTTAAAAGTTCGTAAAGCAATTGATTTTCTTGTAGAAAACCGTTAATATGGTGCATAATAATAAAACAGGGCGCGAGTGACTCGTGCCTTGTTTTGTACAATTTTTGACTTATCATCGCTTCTTTTGGAAACGATAGTGTAAGTCGCATCTTTCTGTCATACATATCTCAATGTGCAGTGTTACAAACACATCATTACCGTCTTTTAGGAAAGTATGGTAAAATGCATACATACTGGACCCAGAAGGGTAGCTGACTGTTAGCTACAGGCAAGTGAAGAAGAATAAGGGGTGAAAGAATGTTTAAATTCAACGAGGAAAAAGGTCAATTAAAATGCTCGTTTTGCGGAAAAACGCAAGATCAAGTGCGTAAACTGGTCGCAGGACCTGGCGTATATATATGTGATGAATGTATCGAGCTTTGCACGGAAATAGTTGAAGAAGAGCTCGGTACTGAGGAAGAAGTTGAATTCAAGGATGTTCCGAAACCTCATGAAATCCGGGAGATTCTTGATGAATATGTCATCGGACAAGAGAATGCGAAGAAATCCTTAGCTGTAGCGGTTTATAACCATTACAAGCGGATTAATTCCAACAGTAAGATTGATGATGTTGAGCTTTCGAAAAGTAACATTTCTATGATTGGACCTACAGGAAGCGGTAAAACATTACTTGCTCAAACGCTTGCACGTATTTTAAATGTTCCATTTGCGATTGCAGATGCGACGTCTTTAACAGAAGCAGGTTACGTTGGGGAAGACGTAGAGAATATTTTACTAAAGCTGATCCAAGCAGCAGATTATGATGTAGAAAAAGCTGAAAAAGGCATTATCTACATCGATGAGATCGATAAAGTAGCAAGAAAATCAGAAAACCCTTCTATCACCCGTGATGTATCTGGGGAAGGTGTACAGCAAGCCCTTTTGAAAATTCTTGAAGGAACAGTCGCTAGTGTACCGCCTCAAGGTGGACGTAAGCATCCTCATCAAGAATTCATTCAAATTGATACAACAAATATCCTCTTCATTTGTGGTGGAGCCTTTGACGGCATTGAGCAAATCATCAAACGCCGCCTAGGTCAAAAAGTCATTGGATTCGGTGCGGAAAATAAAATTGAAGATCTTGAAAAAGAAGTCCTTCTATCAAAAGTTCTGCCAGAAGACTTACTTCGCTTCGGTTTAATCCCAGAATTCATCGGTCGTCTTCCGGTTATTGCAAGCCTAGAGCCGTTAGATGAAAAAGCACTTGTAGAAATCTTGACGAAGCCTAAAAATGCGCTCGTTAAGCAATATACAAAAATGCTTGAGCTTGATGATGTTGAGCTTGAGTTTGAAGAAGATGCTCTTAGCGAAATTGCGAAAAAAGCAATTGAGCGTAAAACAGGAGCTCGTGGTCTTCGCTCCATCATTGAAGGCATCATGCTTGATGTGATGTTTGATCTTCCATCTCGTGATGATATTGAGAAATGTGTCATTACTGGTGAAACGGTTGCTGATGGTGAGCCGCCACGTCTTGTCTTAAAAGACGGTACAGTCGTGAATAAAGATACAAAAACATCAGCATAAGCCCATTTGATGACTCCTGAATCTTTTGATTCAGGAGTTTTTTATTTATCGTGGAAGTTGTGTTTATTCCGTCCAGCTCTAGGAAATACTAGCAGACAGAAACCAATACATAACGATAGATGAAGGAGGGAGCACCGATTGAGCTGGACAGGAATCGTATTATTCATACAACTGTTCTTTGGTATCGTCATCGGGTTGTACTTTTGGAACTTACTGAAAAATCAGCGCACACAAAAGGTGACGATCGATAAAGAATCGAAGAAAGAAATGGAAGCACTCAGAAAGATGCGATCCATTAAACTGAGTGAACCTTTATCAGAGAGAGTCCGGCCAAAGGGGTTTCAAGATATTGTAGGGCAGGAAGACGGTATACGTGCACTTAAAGCTGCCCTGTGTGGACCGAACCCGCAACATGTCATCGTCTACGGGCCGCCTGGTGTTGGAAAAACAGCTGCTGCCCGTCTAGTGATGGAAGAGGCGAAGCGTCACGCTGATTCACCATTTAAAAAAGATGCAGTATTTGTTGAGCTTGATGCCACAACGGCAAGATTTGATGAACGAGGCATCGCAGACCCCTTGATTGGTTCCGTACATGATCCCATTTATCAAGGAGCAGGAGCCATGGGACAGGCAGGCATTCCGCAGCCGAAACAAGGAGCCGTCACACATGCTCATGGGGGCGTTCTCTTTATCGATGAAATTGGAGAACTGCATCCGATTCAAATGAACAAAATGCTTAAAGTGCTAGAAGATCGAAAAGTGTTTTTAGATAGTGCTTATTACAGTGAAGAAAATACGCAGATCCCGAATCACATCCATGATATTTTTCAAAATGGGTTGCCTGCTGATTTCCGACTGATTGGCGCCACGACAAGAACACCGGACGAAATTCCGCCGGCTATTCGATCAAGATGTTTGGAGATTTTCTTCAAGGATTTGGATCAGCATGAGCTGAAAATTGTTGCAGCTAAAGCAGTCGAGAAAATACAGAAGGAATTAAGTGACGAAGGACTGAACCTGTTAACATCCTATGTGAAAAATGGACGTGAAGCGGTCAACATGGTACAGATCGCCGCAGGTATGGCTGTCACTGAAAACCGAAAAGATATTACGATCGCCGATGTAGAATGGGTCATTCATTCAAGCCAGCTGACACCAAGATATGAACAAAAAGTACCGGAAAAGCCAAAGGTAGGAGTAGTAAATGGTCTTGCCGTGTATGGACCGAACAGCGGGGCTCTACTTGAAATTGAAGTGAACATTTGTAAAGCGCTTGAAAAAGGCAGTATCAATATTACTGGTATTGCAGAAGAAGAAAGCATCGGCAATCAGTCGAAATCAATCAGACGGAAAAGTATGGCGAAGGGCTCAGTTGAAAATGTCTTAACCGTGCTTCGAAACTTAGGCATACGAACAAATGAATATGATATCCACATTAATTTTCCGGCTGGTGCCCCGATTGATGGGCCATCTGCTGGAATTGCGATGGCCACAGCCATTTTCTCAGCCATTCATCAAATTCCGATTGATCATTTAACGGCGATGACCGGTGAGATTGGATTACAAGGTCAGGTGAAGCCGATCGGCGGTGTCATACCAAAAATCAAGGCAGCCAAACAAGCGGGTGTCAAAACAGTGATCATCCCTTATGACAATCAGCAGTCGATCTTAAAAGAGATTGAAGGGGTTACGATTGTGCCTGTGAAGCACTTCCAAGAAGTGCTGGATCAGTGTTTGGTCAATCCGCCAGATGAGAAGAAAGATGGACTAGAAGAAGAAATGAAAAGGAAATCTGTTTAATCCCCATCTCATATGGGGATTTTTTAGTGAAATAGATCTTTTTTTCTTTTTCAAGATAAAAAGAAAGGGTATACTACGGTAAGATCATCATTTCTCAAGTCTTTTACATTGTACAAGACTGAAACAGGTATATTATAATGATTCATACTAGTGACGGAGGTGTCTATCAACATGGCAGATGAAATCAAAAAGAATGTTCCGCTCCTTCCGCTGCGAGGCTTGCTTGTTTATCCAACAATGGTCTTGCATTTGGACGTTGGGCGCGAAAAGTCTGTTCAAGCATTAGAACAGGCGATGATGAACGATCATATGATTTTTCTAGCAACACAGCGGGAAATTTCAATAGATGAACCAGGTGAAGAGGAAATTTTCAAAGTCGGCACCTACACAAAAATTAAACAAATGCTGAAGCTGCCAAATGGAACGATCCGTGTGCTCGTCGAAGGCTTAAATCGAGCGCAGATCGAATCCTACATGGAGCTAGAAGACTATACGTCAGTCGATATTAAAGAGTTGACAGAAGAAGAATTAAAGGACGCAGAAGCAGAAGCACTCATGCGCACTTTGTTAGATCACTTTGATCAGTACATAAAAATTTCAAAAAAAATCTCAGCTGAAACATATGCAACGGTGACGGATATTGAAGAACCTGGAAGAATGGCGGATATCGTCGCTTCCCACCTTCCTTTGAAATTAAAAGACAAGCAAGAAGTGCTGGAAACAGTCGATGTCAAAAAACGGTTGAATCGGGTCATCAGTCTCATTCACAATGAAAAAGAAGTGCTAGAGATTGAAAAGAAAATTGGCCAGCGTGTCAAACGTTCAATGGAGCGAACGCAAAAAGAATATTATTTGCGCGAACAAATGAAAGCTATTCAAAAAGAGCTTGGAGACAAAGAGGGGAAAACAGGCGAAGTCAGTACGCTTATGGCTAAAATTGAAGAGTCCGGCATGCCAGATTCCGTTCGTGAAACGGCTTTAAAAGAACTGAACCGTTATGAAAAAATCCCTTCAAGCTCTGCTGAGAGTTCTGTCATTCGCAATTATATTGATTGGCTGATCAATCTGCCGTGGGGCACTTATACAGAAGATCGTCTAGATTTAAAGCTTGCAAGCGAAATTTTAGATGACGAGCACCACGGGCTTGAAAAAGTAAAAGAGCGGGTACTCGAATATCTTGCTGTTCAGAAACTGACAAATTCATTAAAGGGACCGATTCTTTGCTTGGCAGGACCTCCTGGGGTAGGGAAGACGTCACTTGCTAAATCCATTGCCAAATCACTCGATCGAAAGTTTATCCGTATCTCTCTTGGCGGTGTACGTGATGAATCTGAGATCCGTGGTCATCGAAGAACCTATGTAGGTGCGATGCCTGGTCGTATCATTCGCGGGATGAGCAAGGCGGGCACGATGAATCCGGTCTTTCTTTTAGATGAAATTGATAAAATGTCTTCTGACTTTAGAGGAGATCCGTCTTCTGCGATGCTTGAAGTGTTAGATCCAGAGCAAAATCATAATTTTAGCGATCATTATATTGAAGAGACATTTGATTTGTCTCAAGTCTTATTTATCGCAACTGCCAACAATTTAGCAACCATTCCAGGTCCACTTCGTGATAGAATGGAGATTATCACGATTGCAGGGTATACGGAAGTTGAAAAAGCAGAAATTGTGAAAGATCACCTTCTGCCGAAGCAGCTAAAGGAGCACGGATTAAAGAAAGGGAACTTGCAGCTTCGTGAAGCAGCGATTTATGATATGATTCGCTATTACACAAGAGAAGCAGGAGTCCGCGGGTTAGAGCGTCAGCTTGCGGCGATTTGCCGAAAAGCGGCAAGAGCAATTGTGGCTGAAGACCGCAAACGCATCACAGTGACGGAAAAAAACTTATCTGAATTCCTCGGAAAAAGACTTTACCGTTATGGTCAGGCGGAAACGACAGATCAGGTCGGCGTTGTCACAGGCCTTGCATATACCACAGTTGGCGGAGACACCTTGTCCATCGAGGTCTCACTCTCGCCGGGTAAAGGCAAGCTTTTGCTAACAGGTAAGCTCGGTGATGTCATGAGAGAATCTGCGCAGGCGGCATTCAGTTATGTTCGTTCAAAAGCAGATGAACTGAACATTGATCCTCAATTTAATGAAAAGCACGATATTCACATCCATGTTCCAGAGGGTGCGGTTCCAAAGGACGGGCCATCAGCTGGTATTACCATTGCGACGGCTCTTGTATCAGCACTCACAGGACGTCCTGTTTCAAAAGAGGTTGGCATGACAGGAGAAATTACGTTAAGAGGAAGAGTGCTTCCGATTGGCGGATTAAAAGAAAAAGCATTAGGCGCACATCGTGCAGGACTGAAAACGATTATTCTTCCAAAAGACAATGAGAAGGATATTGATGATATTCCTGAAAGTGTGAGAGAAGGATTAACTTTTATTCCGGTTTCACATTTAGATGAGGTGCTTGAGAAAGCGTTAGTAGGAGAGGGAAGATGAAAGTAACAAAATCAGATATCGTCATTAGTGCGGTGAAACCAGAGCAGTACCCGAGCGGGGGACTGCCTGAGATCGCACTTGCTGGACGATCAAATGTTGGAAAGTCCTCGTTCATTAACTCATTGATTAATCGGAAAAATTTAGCGCGTACGTCTTCTAAACCAGGAAAGACCCAGACGCTTAATTTTTACATTATTAATGATATGCTCCATTTTGTGGACGTCCCAGGTTATGGCTTTGCAAAAGTATCAAAAACAGAGCGCGAAGCATGGGGGAGAATGATCGAAACGTATATTACAATGCGTGAAGAGTTAAAAGCAGTCGTCCAAATTGTGGATCTGCGTCATAAGCCATCCGCAGATGATGTGAACATGTATGAATTCCTTAAATACTATGGAGTTCCTGTGATCATTATTGCGACAAAGGCCGATAAAATTCCAAAAGGCAAATGGGAAAAGCATGCGAAAGTCGTCAAACAGACACTCGACATCGACCCATCAGATGAATTAATCCTTTTCTCTTCTGAAACAAAAAAGGGAAAAGATGAAGCATGGAATGCGATTCTTGCGAAGATTAACAGTTAAAAGAAAGGCATCTGCACATAGCAGATGCCTCAGCGTGAAGACAAACCCTCGCATTCGTTGTCAGTCCTGCGTGCTGGTGCTCACGAATGACATATTCGCTCCGCGCCAGTACTCGTCCTTCCTAGACTGCAAAGGTTTTCTATCACGCTGAAAAGAAGACAAATGGCTAAAATCAAGTTCATTTTAGCCATTTATCAACATTCTAAGGCATCTGCACAATGCAGATGCCTTTTTATTGTATAAGTTATTTCCTTTTTAAAAATAATAAGAGGAGACTGACGGCAATCAATACATATGGCCAGTACAATTCAAAACCGGAAGTAGGGATCGAAAGTGTGCTAAGTTGCTTTGTAATTTGTTGAAAGAAATAAAGGAATAGACCGAGTGCAATGAGAACAACACTTTCTATTCGATATTCCTTTTTCTGTGATGATTTCATCAAAAGCGCGAGGCCGACGATGAACACAATCATCGTAAATGTATCTGGCCAGTGTTCTAATTTCGGCTGAAGGATAAAGTGTAGCGCAAGGCCTGTCATGAGCATACCGATAAACACATGAGAGGTTTCCTGTTCCTTCTTTCCTTGATATAAGAAAGCAAGGCCAAAAAGCAGTACAAGTGTATACCATTTCTCCTGATCTTTCCAAATGTCAAATTGATCTCCTGAGAGAATGGCATATAGTGCTACAGCCAGCAAAGTGAGCGGCAGCAAAATAGATTTCTTCTTCAAAGATGTCACCTTCTTATAAGCAGATCATTTGTCCGCACGCGCCAAATCTGGTAAATTGCTTGAAGTGATGATATGGCATTCGATGTCGAACATTTTTCTACTATATCACAACATTTTTGAAATCTGTTCACAATTTTTATCCAGTTAAAAATGAATATATGTTATAATCATTATAAATAATAAATTCTATATTGTAATTATTATAAATTAGACAGGGCGTTGGGGGTGCAAGCTGAAGTTATGCATATTCTTGTTGTGGGTTTAGATTATAAAACAGCCCCTGTTGAGATACGGGAACAGCTGAGCTTTGAACCGAGCGAGCTCGGAACAGCGATGTCCAAGCTTAAAGAAGAAAAAAGCATTCTAGAGAATATCGTCATCTCAACATGTAATCGAACAGAGATCTACGCAGTTGTAGATCAGCTTCATACTGGTCGGTTTTATATAAAAAGATTTTTAGCAGATTGGTTCGGTTTAGAAAAAGAAGATGTCTCTCCATATTTGAAGTTTTATGAAAATGATGGAGCGGTTGAGCATTTATTCCGGGTTGCCTGTGGACTTGATTCTATGGTCATTGGTGAAACACAAATACTCGGTCAAGTGCGCTCAAGCTTTAAAGTCGCTCAAGAGGAGAAGACCATTGGTACCGTTTTCAATTATTTGTTTAAGCAGGCGGTAACAGTTGCGAAGCGCTCTCATGCGGAAACAGATATTGCGTCTAATGCTGTATCTGTCAGCTATGCGGCAGTGGAACTTGCCAAAAAAATCTTTGGACGTCTTTCTGATAAACATGTCCTTATTCTTGGTGCGGGTAAAATGGGCGAGCTGGCGGCTCAAAACCTTCAAGGTCAAGGGATTGGCCAGGTAACAGTCATCAATCGAACGTTTGAAAAGGCCAAAGAACTGGCCGGCCGCTTTTCAGGAGAGCCTAAGAGCTTGAATCAATTAGAAAAAACTTTATCTGAAGCGGATATTTTAATTAGCTCTACTGGGGCTAAACAATTTGTGATTACAAAAGAAATGGTCGAAAAAGCGAACAAACAGAGAAAAGGCAGACCTCTATTCATGGTGGATATTGCAGTACCACGTGATTTAGATCCAGCTATTTCTGAAGTAGAAGGTGCTTTTTTGTATGACATTGATGACCTTGAGGGCATTGTGGCAGCTAACCTGAAAGAGCGCCGTGCAGTAGCTGAAGAGGTGGAGCTTCTCATCGAAGCTGAAATTGTGGAATTTAAGCAATGGCTTAATACGCTCGGAGTGGTTCCTGTGATTTCTGCTTTAAGAGAAAAAGCACTCTCGATTCAAGCGGATACGATGCAAAGCATCGAACGAAAGCTTCCAAACCTCACAAATCGTGAAATGAAGCTGTTAAATAAACATACGAAAAGCATCATCAATCAAATGCTGAAAGATCCTATCTTAAAGGCCAAAGAAATTGCCGGGGAGCCGAATGCAGAGGAAAAACTTTTACTCTTTAAAGAAATCTTTGATTTACAGGTTGAAGATGAAGAGCAAAAGGCAGAGCCGATGCAGGTGGAGCAAGGGGCATTTCAGCTGTTTAAAACAAATATGGCACAAGGCCTTGCTACAGTTGCCAGTGAGTGATTAGGCGATGATGGAATCCATTGTAGCGAGACTAGGTGAAGCGACGACCTTGATCTATGCACTCAGTGTCTTGTTCTATTTCATAGATTTTCTTCAACACAACCGGAAGGCTGGAAAAATGGCTTTCTGGTTGCTTTCTATTGTCTGGCTGCTGCAAACAGTCTACATGTTTTATATTATGATGGAAACAGACCGATTCCCTGTGTTGAATGTAGCAGAGGGGTTATATTTTTATACGTGGGTGCTTGTGACATTGTCACTTGTTTTGACAAAAGTATTACGCGTTGAATTTATTGTCTTTTTTACAAATGTGATTGGTTTTTCCATGATGGCGATTCACACCTTTACACCATCCGATCTTCATTCTGCCGAACTGACGGGAAAGCTGACGAGTGAGCTGCTCGTCATTCATATTACGATGGCCATTTTATCATACGGCGCTTTTTCACTTTCATTTGCTTTTTCACTACTCTACCTATTTCAATATCGTTTGCTGAAAAAGAAAAAATGGGGAAAATGGCTTTTGAGAATTGAAGACTTATCAAAGCTTGATCATATGGCGTATGTCTTAAATATTATTGGCGTACCGATGCTCTTGCTTAGTTTAATTCTTGGCATTATATGGGCATATATTTCGTATGATACGTTGTACTGGACAGATGCAAAGGTGCTCGGTTCGTTTATTATGCTGTTTTTATACGGCTTTTACTTATACATTAGACTGGTGAGAAATATGCAGGGCAAAATCGTGGCGCGATGGAATGTCGCTTCATTTCTTGTGCTGATGATCAATTATTTTCTGCTTGGTAGCTTATCAACCTTTCATTGGTTTCAATAATGATGAGTCTTAAGGGCATTGTCGGGAGGAAGACGTAATGCGTACAATTAAAGTAGGTTCTAGACGAAGCAAACTTGCGATTACACAAACAAAATGGGTCATTCAAAAGTTGTCTGAACTAAACCCTTCTTATTCTTTTGAAATTAAAGAGATTGTGACAAAGGGTGATCAAATTTTAGATGTGACCTTATCAAAGGTTGGCGGAAAAGGTCTGTTTGTTAAAGAGATTGAACAGGCAATGCTGAACCATGACATTGACATGGCGGTACACAGCATGAAAGATATGCCGGCCTCTCTTCCGGAAGGTTTAGTCATCGGCTGTATTCCTGAGCGTGAAGATGTGCGGGATGCATTGATTTCAAAGGATCATCTCCGTCTTCATGAACTGCCAAAGGGAGCGGTTGTGGGAACGAGCAGCTTACGGCGCAGTGCCCAGCTTCTTCAGGAGAGACCAGATCTTGAGATTAAATGGATCCGTGGAAACATTGATACGAGACTTGAAAAACTGAAAAATGAAGAATATGATGCGATTATTCTAGCGGCTGCCGGATTGTCTAGAATGGGCTGGAGTCAAGAAGTCGTGTCGGAATTTTTATCTCCTGATACTTGCCTTCCTGCTGTAGGGCAGGGCGCATTGTCGATAGAATGCCGAGGAGATGACGAAGAGCTATTGCAGCTGTTAGCTCAATTCACAAATGAGTATACAAAGAAAACGGTCCTTGCTGAAAGAGCTTTCCTTCAACAAATGGATGGAAGCTGTCAAGTGCCGATCGCTGGTTACGCAACGATGAATGAGCGTGATGAAATTGAATTGACAGGTCTTGTGGCATCTGCGGATGGGCATACGATTATTCGAGAAACCGTAACAGGTACTGATCCTGAGGCAATCGGAACAGCATGTGCGAAGCAGATGGCTGATAAGGGAGCAAAGGATTTGATCGACAAGGTGAAAAAGGATCTGTCTTCCCAATGACGATAGCCAAATCGCTTTACGGACAGACGGTGCTTGTCACTCGAAATGAACGTCAAGCGGGTGCGTTTCAGCAGAAAATTGAAGCGCTGAACGGCCATGCTGTTTTAACCTCTCTTATCAGGTTTGAGCCAACGCTGACAAAAGAAAAAGCGAAGGCATTTTTAGAAGATTTAGAAGCAAGCCATTGGCTTGTGTTTACGAGTGTAAATGGTGCGTCTTTTTTTCTCAGTTATATAGAGAAGCATCAATTACATCAAAGCTTATCCCACTTGAAAGTGGCGGCCGTAGGTGAAAAAACATCTGCCTATCTGATGCAGCACGGCTTAAAAGTGGATGTGGTTCCAGAACGTTTTATAGCAGAAGAACTGGCAGATGCTTTAATTGAACATGTACACCCAGAAGAATGTGTCTTTGTAGCAAAAGGTCACCTGTCACGAGATGTGGTGAAGAATACCCTCGTTCCGCTTGGCATTGACGTAAAAGAGTGGATTATATATGAAACAGTGAAGGATGAGGACGGAATTATCGCACTCAAGTCGGCAATGATGGAGCAATCATTTGATTTTATTACATTTACAAGCTCCTCCACTGTTCATTCTTTTATGCACGCCATGGAGGCTGATATCGATAGATTAGCTGCATCAGACACATGTTTTGTGAGCATCGGTCCTCTTACACAAGAGGCACTGCTTCAATACGGGATTTCTTCTGAAACCCCAGATACTTATACGATAGACGGGATGCTTGATTTGATGTGCCGTTTATCTGAAAGGAAGTTGAACCAATGATGAAATTTAACAGACACCGCAGATTGCGTACAAGCGCAGGAATGAGAGAATTGGTGAGAGAAACATTTTTAAGACCCTCTGATTTCATTTATCCCATCTTTTTTGTAGAGGGAGAGAATGTCCGGAAAGAAGTCCCTTCAATGCCGGGTGTCTATCACATTTCAGTTGATCTTGTGAAAGAAGAAGTCCAAGAGCTTGTTGACCTTGGGATTAAATCTATCATTGTTTTTGGGGTACCAGACCATAAAGACCATGTAGGCAGTGAAGCTTATCACGATCATGGGATTGTTCAAAGAGCAACGCTTGAAATCAAAAAGCATTTCCCAGAGCTTGTGGTCATTGCTGATACTTGCTTATGCCAATATACAGATCACGGACATTGCGGAATCGTTGAAGATGGAGAAATTTTAAATGATGAATCTCTTCAGCTCTTAGCGAAAACTGCTGTCAGTCAGGCTCGTGCAGGTGCAGATATCATTGCTCCATCAAACATGATGGATGGCTTTGTTATCGCAATTCGTGAGGCGCTTGATGAGGCCGGCTTTGTTCATGTGCCTGTGATGTCATATGCTGTGAAATATGCAAGTGCTTTTTACGGTCCGTTTCGTGATGCGGCGCATAGCACACCGCAGTTTGGAGATCGTAAAACGTATCAAATGGACCCTGCAAACCGCTTAGAAGCACTGAGAGAAGCGCAGTCTGATGTAGAAGAAGGCGCTGACTTCCTGATCGTGAAGCCGTCACTTTCATACTTAGATATCATGCGTGATGTGAAAAATGAATTTACACTTCCTGTTGTTGCGTACAATGTGAGCGGAGAGTATGCAATGGTGAAAGCAGCAGCTCAAAATGGCTGGATTTCTGAAAAAGAGCTTGTTCTTGAAATGCTGACTAGCATGAAACGTGCAGGCGCAGAATTAATCATTACGTATCATGCAAAAGATGCAGCGAAATGGCTCTCAGAATAAAGAACGGATAGACAGGAGGACATTGAAATGGGACGTAGCTATGAAAAGTCAAAGCAAGCATTTAAAGAAGCGCAGCAGTTAATGCCGGGTGGTGTGAACAGCCCTGTGCGCGCATTTAAATCAGTCAATACAGACCCGATTTTTATGGAACGAGGCAAAGGCGCAAAAATATACGATATTGACGGAAATGAATATATTGATTACGTCTTATCGTGGGGACCGCTTATTTTAGGTCATACGAATGACCGTGTGGTTGAAAGTATTCAGCGAGTAGCTGAACATGGTACAAGCTTCGGTGCTTCTACTTTAGTTGAAAATGAATTAGCTAAGCTTGTATCAGAACGAGTTCCTTCTATTGAGGTCATTCGTATGGTCAGCTCTGGAACAGAGGCGACGATGAGTGCGCTTCGTCTAGCACGTGGTTTTACAGGCAGAAACAAAATTGTGAAATTTGAAGGCTGTTATCATGGCCACGGTGATTCTTTGCTCATTAAAGCTGGTTCGGGTGTGGCAACGCTTGGACTTCCGGATAGCCCTGGTGTCCCTGAAGGTACAGCAAGCAATACGATCACCGTTCCATACAATGATTTAGAAAGCATCAAAGTCGCTTTTCAAGAATTTGGAGACGACATTGCAGGTGTCATTGTAGAACCAGTTGCAGGAAATATGGGGGTTGTCCCTCCGCAAGAAGGTTTCTTGCAAGGATTGAGAGACATCACTGAGCAATATGGCTCTTTACTCATTTTTGATGAGGTCATGACAGGCTTCCGTGTGGATTATCATTGTGCACAAGGCTATTTTGGCATTACGCCTGATCTGACATGTCTTGGTAAAGTCATCGGAGGTGGCCTGCCAGTTGGTGCTTACGGCGGTAGAGCGGACATTATGAGACAAATTGCGCCAAGCGGCCCGATTTATCAAGCAGGAACGTTATCCGGTAACCCGCTTGCGATGACAGCAGGTCTTGAAACATTAAAACAGCTGACACCTGAGTCTTATGAAGAGTTTAGACGCAAAGGAGATCGTTTGGAAGAAGGCATTTCAAAAGCGGCGAAAGCACATGGGATTCCATTAACATTTAACCGTGCCGGTTCCATGATCGGATTCTTCTTTACAAACGAACAAGTCGTCAATTACGATACAGCGAAAACAGCTGACCTCGCTTTATTCGCTGAATTCTACAAGGAAATGGCTGATCACGGCATCTTCCTTCCACCTTCACAATTCGAAGGGCTGTTCCTCTCAACTGCTCATACGGATGAAGACATCGAGTATACAATTGAGACAGTTGAAAAGGTATTTCAAAAATTAGCTCAGTAACCAAAAGCCGATATGGAGACATATCGGCTTAGATCGTTGACAAAGGGTTAAAATGAACTTTATTTTAGCCCTTTGTCTTCTTTTCAGCGTGAAAGAAAACCTTTCAGTCTAGGAAGGACGAGTACTGGAGCGGAGCGAATTTGACATTCGTGAGCACCAGCGCGCAGGACTGACACCGAATGCGAGGGTTTGTCTACACGCTGAGCCGATATGGAGACATATCGGCTTTTTGCTTTGCATAAAACCAATCATATTTTCACCGCCTTCTTCATACACCTGTATTGACATCTAATTTTATTTTGAAGGATTAGATGAAAGGAGGACACCGACTTGTCTCAAAATAATCGTTTACAGTTTTCGGTAGAAGAGTCCATTTATTTCAAAAACGGACAGGAAGTCAGTGAGCTACTGTCAATTTCTCTCGATCCTGACATTCTCGTTCAAGAAGTGAATGATTATGTTTCCATTAGAGGTTCACTCGAGCTAACAGGAGAATACAACATAAATCAAGAGGAGCTAATGGGTGAATCCAGTTCCTATGCATCATACAGGCAGGCTGATGAGGTGAAGGTAAGAGAGGACGGAACGGCGGAGCTGCTGCATCAATTTCCGGTGGATATCACGATCCCCAAGAACAAAATTAGTCATTTAAATGATGTATTTGTGTTTATTGATGCATTTGATTACCAGCTGACAGAAAGCCGTTTGCTCACGATTCAGGCTGATTTGGCCATTGAAGGTCTGTTAGATGAAGGAACGCCTGAACCACTTGTAGAAGAGCCATATGAATTTGTCCATCGTGCTGAAGAGGAATATGGCGATGTCACCTATGAATATCAGGCGCAGCCTGAATATGAAGAGCAAGAAATGTTGCCACGTGAAGAGCATGAAGAAAATGCAGAACAACAGGCCGCTTTGCAACATGAAGCGCGAACTGAACAAGAAGAGGATGAAATAGACATCGAGACGGTGATGGTGGAAGAAGCAGAAGAAGAGGAGGAATATGAGGAAGAAGAAGCCGTGGCGCTTGGGTATCGTTCCTTCCCAGAAGCTCAAGTACAAGAGCCGCCATTCTTTGACCCGCCTAAGCTTTTAGAAGAAGAAGAGCGGGATGAGACGTTCTTTGAGGTGGAAGTGAGGAAAGACCCTGAAGCAGAGAGCAAGGAAGAAGAAGAGCCGCCAGCTTATCCAGCCTTTGAATCACCTACTTATCAGATGGAACAGACGCAGGAAGAGCGGGATGACAGCTATCAGTTCGAACGATTATATGAACGTGAAGCACCAAAGGTGTATGAATCAGCTCAAGAAGCTGAGGAGTTTGAACATGACCAGAGAGAAGCGTCTGGCAGTGAGAATTCTCTTTATTTAACGAAGCTGTTCGCTAAGCAGGAGGAGGAAGATTTTTCTCGCATGAAAATATGTATAGTTCAGCAAGAAGATACGGTCGATCGTATTTGTGAGCGATATCAGTTGAATGTGCAGCAGCTCCTTCGAACGAATTCATTGTCGGTGGATGCAGAGCTTGAAGAAGGGCAGATTCTTTATATTCCTGAATATCAAAAAAGCAACGCATAGTATGAGATGATGGACCGAGAAAATGTGGTGAGAGAACGTGGATGAAATCCAATCTGTCCTATACGAATACGGGCTTGAGGCTGAATATATCGAACCTGTCAGTCCAGCTGTCGTTAGAGTGTATACAAAGCAGGGCGTATTTGCACTAAAGCGGGTAAAGCCCCATCGACACATGCAGTTTACAGAGCAAATGCTTGAACTAGAATCAAAAGGCTATCGCTCCTTTGTGCCAATTTATCGCACGAAGAGCGGTTCCTTTTTCTCAAATCATCGAGAAAGCCAGTACACGTATTATCTCATGCCATGGCTGACCAATGAAAAGAGAGAAGAGCAGGACGATAAACATGAATATTTATTTCAAGAGATTGCAAGACTTCATAAACGAACAGAAGTCATGATGGACATTACTGAGCAGGAAATAGAGGCTCACTACACCCAAATGAAAAGCAAATGGGAAACAGAGAAAGACATGTATGAACGATTTATCGAGCGGGCAGAACAAACATGGTATATGTCGCCATTTGAGCTGGCTGCTGCTATGTATTTTTCAGAAGCGATGTCTGCAAGTGAATTTGCACTTGAACGTTTAGAGGATTGGCATGAGGAAATGAAAGACCAAGAGACGACACGTATTGTGTTAAACCATGGGCAATTGTCGATCCATCACTTTTTGTACAATGATGTAGGTACAGGACATTTCACCAATTTTGAGCGGTCCAAAAAGGCTGCCCCCATTTATGACCTTTTGACCTTTTACTATCGCACATTCAAAACCTACCCTACTCCTTGTCCTGAATGCACATCTTTGTTTTATACGTATCAAAAGGGAAATAAACTTCGTGAGGAAGAGATTCATTTGTTCTTGAGCTACCTCGCTTATCCGCAGAGTTTGTTTGATACGGTGAAAGCCTATGAAGCAGGCGGACAGGATGAGATGGAAAGTTGTCAGGAGCTGTTAAGGGCGTATTGGCAAATGAAAAATTCTGAGCCGACCGTCATGAAAATACACGAAATTGAGCAGGCTAGACGCCTTGAAGAAGAACAAAACGCCTCGTCATCAGAAGAGTGACGAGGTTGTTTGCTGTTGCGCTATGAAATGTCTAACGAGGGACCTATACATAAGAGTGAGCCTGCAGCTTTCAGCTCTCTTAAAACCAATCAAGGTGAAAGGCACAGGCGAGAAATATAAGAATTCCTAAGATGAGGACGTCAAATGTTGTGGGAAAAATGATCGTGCGAAAGCCTTGAAATATGGCAATCGGGAGAACGACTTGGGAGGCAACTGCCCGAATTTGTCTAAGCCATGGGGGGAGTGTGTAAGGATTGATCTTTTTCAAAATAAAACGCCCTCCTTCTTTATTTTGTTATTATCATATGGGCAAAGAGGCAAAGGGTGCCTGCCCAATTTGTATAAAGAAGAAGAAAAGCGGAAAAGATGATTGACGAAAACAAAAGGCATTTAGTAATATTAATAAAAGATGAGTATAAGCTGATGAACGTGATATATCGTAAGCGTGGATCAGGAAGAGTACGAGCAAGACCCTAAAGAGAGGGAAACCAATAGCTGAAAGGTTTTCTAGGATGCACTTGTTTGGAAGGTCGCCTGTGAGCTTAATTTCTTGAAACATGTAGTAGAGAAATTCGGGAGATCCCCGTTATCCTTTAGAGAGTACGGGACACGTCTAAGTGTTTCGTGAAAAAAGGTGGTACCGCGAAAAAGCTTTTTCGTCCTTTTATAAGGATGAAAAGGCTTTTTTTATGTTTCATCAGCCGAAAAAATGTGGAGGTAACACAAATGGGAACAAATAATCAAGAAATGCCAACAAAGTACGATCCAAATGCGATTGAAAAAGACCGCTATACGTACTGGCTTGAAGGGAAATTCTTCGAAGCACAAAATGACAAAACGAAAGATCCATATACAGTCGTCATTCCTCCACCAAACGTGACAGGAAAATTACACTTAGGGCATGCTTGGGATTCAACTCTTCAAGACATCGTGACTCGTATGAAACGGATGCAGGGCTATGATGTTTTATGGCTACCAGGAATGGACCATGCGGGTATTGCAACACAAGCAAAGGTAGAGGCGAAGCTTCGCGAAGAAGGTGTGAGCCGCTATGATCTCGGACGTGAAAAATTTGTAGAAGAAACGTGGAAGTGGAAAGAAGAGTATGCCGATTTTATTCGCAGCCAGTGGGCGAAAATGGGTCTAGGTCTAGACTATTCGCGTGAGCGTTTTACATTAGATGAAGGCTTGAATAAAGCGGTCCGCCAAGTGTTTGTTCAATTGTATGAAAAAGGATTGATCTATCGCGGAGAATACATCATTAACTGGGACCCAGCAACAAAAACGGCCCTTTCTGATATTGAAGTCATCTACAAGGATGTGCAAGGAGCGTTTTATCACTTGAGATATCCGCTTGCAGATGGATCAGGTTCAATTGAAATTGCGACAACAAGACCTGAAACGATGCTGGGAGATACGGCAGTCGCTGTACATCCTGAAGATGAACGCTATCAGCATTTGATTGGGAAAACAGTTGTTTTACCAATTACAGGCCGAGAGATTCCAATCGTTGGGGATGACTATGTCGATATGGAATTTGGATCAGGAGCTGTAAAAATTACGCCGGCTCATGACCCGAATGACTTCGAGCTTGGAAACCGTCATAACCTAGAGCGCATTCTTGTGATGAATGAAGATGGCACAATGAATGGAAACGCACTTCAATACAAAGGAATGGACCGCTTTGAATGTCGTAAACAGCTTGTGAAAGATCTTCAAGAAGAAGGCATTTTGTTCAAAATTGAGGACCACATGCATTCAGTTGGTCACAGTGAGCGCAGTGGCGCTGTAGTGGAGCCATATTTATCAACACAATGGTTTGTGAAAATGCAGCCGCTCGCAGATGAAGCCATCAATCTGCAAAAAGGTGATGAGCAAGTTCAATTTGTTCCAGACCGATTTGAAAAGACGTATTTACACTGGATGGAAAACATTCGTGATTGGTGTATTTCTCGTCAACTATGGTGGGGACACCGCATCCCGGCTTGGTATCATAAAGAAACGAAGGAAGTATACGTGGGACTTGATGCGCCAGAAGATATTGAAAACTGGGAGCAAGATAACGATGTACTTGATACATGGTTTAGTTCAGCGCTTTGGCCTTTCTCTACAATGGGCTGGCCGGATGCAGACAGTGAAGACTTCAAGCGCTACTACCCAACCAATCTGCTTGTAACAGGCTATGACATCATCTTCTTCTGGGTATCCCGTATGATCTTCCAAGGTCTTGAATTCACAGGAGAAAAACCATTTAAAGATGTCCTCATTCATGGTCTTATCCGCGATGAACAAGGGCGTAAAATGAGTAAGTCACTTGGCAACGGAATTGATCCAATGGAGGTCATCGACAAGTACGGAGCGGATTCATTGAGATATTTCTTAGCGACTGGAAGCTCTCCAGGTCAAGATTTACGTTTTAGCTTTGAAAAGGTTGAATCCACTTGGAACTTTGCGAACAAAATTTGGAACGCATCCCGTTTTGCTCTCATGAATATGGATGGTTTAACGTACGATGAGCTTGATTTGACAGGAGAAAAATCAGTTGCTGATCAATGGATTTTAACACGCTTAAATGAAACAATTGAAAGTGTCACACAGCTTGCTGACAAGTATGAATTCGGTGAAGTGGGCAGACATTTATACAACTTCATTTGGGATGATTTCTGTGATTGGTACATTGAAATGGCGAAACTTCCGCTTTATGGAGAAGATGAAGCAGCGAAGAAAACGACTCGTTCGATCCTTGCGTATGTATTAGATCAAACGATGAGACTTCTACATCCGTTTATGCCGTTCTTAACAGAAGAAATCTGGCAACATCTACCTCATGAAGGTGAGTCCATTACTGTAGCGGCATGGCCTGAAGTGAAGCCGGAGCTTTCCAACGAACAAGCTTCTGCTGATATGAAACTGCTTGTTGAACTGATTCGTTCTGTTCGTAACATTCGCAGTGAAGTGAACACGCCAATGAGCAAACAAGTTGAGCTTTACATTAAAGCATCTACGTCTGATGTTCAGGAACGTTTAGAGAAAAATCGTTCATATATTGAGCGCTTCACGAACCCAAGTGTTCTTGAAATTGGCACAGATGTCCCAGCTAGTGATAAAGCGATGACGGCTGTTATTTCTGGAGCAGAACTCATTCTGCCGCTTGAAGGCTTAATCAACTTAGATGAAGAAATTGCCCGTCTGCAAAAAGAGCTTGATAAACTGACAAAAGAAGTGGAACGAGTTCAGAAAAAGCTTGGCAATGAAGGCTTTATGAAAAAAGCGCCTGAAAGTGTCGTAGAAGAAGAGCGTGCGAAAGAACGTGATTATGTCGCAAAACGCGAAGCTGTTCAAAAGCGTATTGAAGAGCTGAAAGCATAAGAGTGAAAAGACGGCTCCTAATGAATTGGAGTCGTCTTTTTTGAAAATTTCGTATGAAATGAGAGATGACATTGTTTACAACCTATCATGAAGCCATTGAATGGATTCATAGCAGACTCGCTTTCGGTGTCAAACCGGGACTTGAACGAATGAAATGGCTGATGGACAGACTAGACCATCCTGAACAAAAAATAAAAGCGGTGCATGTAGCTGGAACAAATGGAAAAGGATCAACGATTGCATTTACGCGATCCATTTTACAGTCAGCGGGCTATTCAGTTGGAACCTTCACCTCGCCATTTATTTTAACGTTCAATGAACGAATTAGTGTTAATGGGGAGCCGATTTTGGACGAAGAGTGGCTGAGTTTGGTGAACGAAATCAAGCCTTTAGTTGATGAATTAGATGACACTGAGCTTGGTGCAGCAACAGAGTTTGAGATTATTACAGCATGTGCGTTTGCTTATTTTGCCTATGTGCACCAAGTAGACTTTGTCCTCTTGGAAACAGGGCTTGGCGGAAGACTTGATTCTACAAATGTAGCAGCGCCCATCTTAACAGCAATTACGTCGATTGGACACGATCATATGGCCATTTTAGGCGACACACTTGATCAGATTGCAGCAGAAAAAGCTGGCATTATTAAAGCTGGGATTCCGATGATCACGGCCGTTCATCAAGCGGAAGCTCTTACTGTGATTCAACACAAAGCCGAAGAAAAGAATGCGCCGTTTATCTCGTTACATGATACTTGTACCTTTAGGGACCAGCATCCGACTGAAACAGGTGAACGCTTCACATTCACTACCCCAAAAAGGGAGTACTCGCAGCTAGAGACAGGGTTAATCGGAACGCATCAACGGCAAAATGCTTCCCTTGCTGTTCTACTCATTGAATGGCTGGAGCAAGAAGGATATATCCATGTGCTAAATGAGCAAGTTTATGAAGGAATTCGGCAGGCGGTGTGGGCTGGAAGATTTGAAAAGGTCCAAGATCAGCCTCTTGTTTATTTAGATGGTGCTCATAACGAAGAAGGAATGGACCGTTTAATCGAAACTGTACAAGCTCATTTTTCTAGTAAACAGGTTCATGTATGTTTTAGTGCGTTAAAAGATAAACCTTACAAACAAATGATCGAAAAGCTTGAAAGGATTAGTTCATCGATTCATTTTGTTTCCTTTGACTTTCCAAGAGCAGAATCAGCGGAAAAGCTTTATGCTTGCAGTCATTTAGAAGCAAAATCGTTTGATGAAGACCCTCGTGCAGTGCTTGACTTCATTCAGAAGAAAAGAGATGACCCTTCAGCAATGATTCTGGTGACAGGTTCCCTTTATTTTATCTCAGATGTACGAAGTCGTATTTTACAGTAAGGAAAAGACGCAAATTGCTTCTATGCAATGTGCGTCTTTTTTCTTTTGATATGTAGGAGAGGGGGAAAATCACTTTTTCGCAAGGTGATCAAAGGTGAATCGCTATGGTACAATCCGGTCTATTCTATTTCCGGAAGGAGTCACCTAATTTGATTGATTTTTTTATGTTTTTCACAGGCATGGTCATGGGGTCATTTTTTCATCTAGTTGGTGAGAGGCTTCCAATGAAGCGGTCTATTCTTTTTCCTCGTTCACACTGCGGAGCTTGTAAAGAGCCGCTTTCTTTTCACGACATGCTCCCGCTTTTTTCTTATATTGTATTGAAAGGGTCATGTAAGCATTGTGGAACCCGGCTCTCTTTGCTTTATCCAATGGTTGAGCTGTTGACAGGCGGCCTTTTTTTACTCGTTTATAGACATGCTGGTTTCTCTTTTGAGGGCCTTTTTCTTGTGAGTCTATGTAGTTTATTCGTGATTGCTGTCGTGAGCGATCTTTTTTATATGAGAGTACCCAACGAGCTCTTTCTCTTCTTTTTTCCTCTTTTCGTCATATACCGCACGCTAGAACCGCTTTTTATTTGGTGGGAAGGAGCGGCATCTCTTCTTATTTGTCTTCTTTTGTTTTATAGTTTAGAACATTTCAAGCCAAATAGTGTGGGGGGAGCGGATGTCAAACTATTTGGTGTGCTTGCATTTTGCTTCGGATTTAAGCCGTTTCTGACCATTCTTTTTCTTTCGTCTGTCACGGGAATGGTTTACGCAAAGGTGTTTTCTTACAAGGCAAATGAACCCTTTCCTTTTGTTCCTGCCATCGCTTGTTCTTTCTGGTTTTATCTTTTTTTGTGTGATCTGTTAAACCCAATTGGTGATTTTTTTGGATGAGAAAATTGGCGAACACTTTTTGAACCTGCCGACAAAAGTCTTGTTCTTTTTTTTATTGGCTATGTTAAAGTGTGAAACAGAAAGAAGGACGGGTTACATTCGCGCTATTTCATTGGACAGAAAGGTCTTTCTTACAAACAATGTCAGAAAGCGGGGAATGACAGTGAAAAAAAGGCAGGCAAAAAAACAAGGGTTAAAGGTCAATATTAATGGCAAGGAAGAAATGCTGCATGGAAAAGAGCATCAGCCTCAAAAACAGCAAGAGGATCAAGTGACGTTTTCGAACTGGGAGGAAAAGAGGCAGTCGGAACAGGAGACAGCCGCTTCCGGGGAAGAACCGTCCAAACCGAAAGAAGAAGATTTTCAATGGGACGATGCAGCTGATCACATTTATCATTCGGATCCAAAGGTCGTCACACCTTATCAAAAGAAAAAAGGTTCTTTTGACCAGAAGTTCAGTAAAAACCGCGGTCCCTTCAAACGAGTGATGACAACGATTGTGTTTGCAGTCGTTCTAGGGACAGGCCTCGGTGTATTTGCACTAAGTTTAAGCAAAGATGGATCTGCCAATCCATCAGGAGGCGATCATATCAGCGTCTCAGCATCTGGAAGCGGGCCTTCGGCGAAAGCTGGGGGAGATGCACCACCGGCTGATCTTGCAGATACGTCAAAGGACAATGAAGGTGAAAAAAGTGCAGCAGGTCATTTTTCAACCTTTGTGGTGCAGGCTGGAAAGTTTTCTTCTGAAAAAGGAGCAGATGACTTAGTTGACAGTTTAAAAGAGGCAGGATATGCAGGTAAAAAGGTATCAATGGATGATGGATATTATGTTATTGCCGGACTTGCCACAGAACAAGGAATGACAAGTGCCGTTGGGAAAAAATTGATCGATCAGCATTTTGAAGCATGGGGAGGAAAAGAACTCTCATTTCAAGTGCCGGATGAGCTGACAGGTTTAATAGAGAAGGCATCTGTCTTATCCTCTAAGGTGATTGCAGGAGAAGATGTGGATCAAAAAGAAGTCACTCAGTTGATTTCTGAGCTTGAAAATGCCAAAACAACTGACGCACCAGCCAAAAGCAGTTTGCTGAAAGCTGTACAGCTTTTAAATGACCCATCTGCTGAAAATGGCTGGAAATCTCAGCAAGCGCTATTGGATCAACTAAATACGTAAAATCATGTTTTTAACAGCCAAACTAGTCAAAAAATGACTAGTTTTTTTCTTTTGCTTCCAACATAATGATGTAGGAACATGAAAATGGCATTTTCGTTAATTGTCGGTAAGATGTTCATTTGATAGGATGAATGGGTATCTTATTTCTTAGGCTAAACCCTGAAAGGATGAACAAACATGAACCAGTTAATACTCGCATCTCAATCACCTAGAAGAAAAGAATTGCTTGATTTAGCAGGGTTTTCTTATGACATTCAAGCAAGTGATTTAAAAGAAGAAATAAATCGAAACCTTTCTCCTGCTGAGAACGTCCAATGGTTGGCAGAACAAAAAGCAAATGATATTCAAAAAATACATCCCAAAGCTGTGATCATTGGTGCAGATACAATTGTTGCAATTGATGGCAAATGTCTTGGAAAGCCAAAAGACAAGGAAGATGCAGCCTCAATGCTTCAATTATTGTCAGGTAAGACACATCAAGTCTTGACTGGTGTCACGATTCAATCAGAGAATAGAAAAGAAACATTTTATGAACAGACAGACGTGACATTTTGGCCGCTTACACAAGATGAAATAGACCGCTATATTGAAACCGGTGAGCCTCTTGATAAAGCTGGAAGCTACGGCATTCAAGGAAAAGGTGCCCTGTTTGTACAAAAAATAGACGGTGATTATTTTTCCGTTGTAGGACTCCCTATTGCTAAAACAGTCAGAGTGCTTGAAACATTTGGTATCACCCCTTTTTGATGACGGGAAGGAATCAAAAAAGGAGTGTAGATCTTGAATCATTTCCCTATGCTGCTGAAGCATTTTCCTCATGATGAAAAGCCGCGCGAACGATTTGTCAAATATGGCCCAAGCAGCTTATCAAACCATGAACTTGTCGCGATTCTTTTGAGAACAGGCACAAAAAAGGAATCAGTTCTTCAAGTGTCTGCAAGACTTTTGCAAACATTTGGTGGTCTTCGTTCTGTGAAGGAAGCTTCGATTGAAGAACTGTCAAAAATTCGAGGAGTTGGAAAAGCGAAGGCGATCTCTCTTTTAGCTGCTTTAGAACTCGGCACTAGATTACACCATCAAACGACGGACAATCGTTATGTGATCCGCACGCCGGAGGATGGTGCGAATTTTGTGATGGAAGATATGAGATTTTTGACGCAGGAGAATTTCGTTTGTCTTTATCTCAATACCAAAAATCAAGTTCTTCATAAACATACTGTGTTTATCGGAAGTCTAAATTCGTCGATTGTTCACCCGCGTGAAATTTTTAAAGAGGCCTTTAAACGTTCGGCCGCTTCATTTATATGTGTGCACAACCATCCATCTGGAGATCCGACGCCCAGCAGGGAAGATATTGAAGTCACACAGCGACTTTTTGAATGTGGAAAGCTGATTGGAATACAGCTGCTTGATCATCTAGTGATCGGTGATCAAAAATTTGTGAGTTTGAAGGAAAAAGGGTATTTGTAACACTTTTTTTTTCAATGTTTTACGATATAATAGAGTTTATGAGTTTTTCCCTAAAGGGAATTTTGGTTTAAGAAAGGAAGATACATACATATGTTTGGAATTGGTACAAAAGACCTTGGAATAGATCTTGGAACAGCGAATACGCTTGTTTTTATTAAAGGAAAAGGCATTGTTGTGAGAGAACCTTCGGTCGTAGCTTTGGAAACTGATACGAAGTCTATAGTGGCGGTTGGAAATGATGCTAGAAACATGATCGGTCGTACACCTGGTAATGTTGTGGCACTGCGCCCAATGAAAGACGGAGTCATTGCAGACTACGAGACGACAGCAACAATGATGAAATATTACATTAATCAAGCATTAAAAGGTAAAGGGCTTTTTGCTCGTAAACCGTACGTGATGGTGTGTGTACCATCTGGTATTACAGCAGTAGAAGAGCGTGCAGTTATTGATGCAACAAGACAAGCTGGTGCTCGTGACGCATACCCTATTGAAGAGCCATTTGCTGCGGCAATCGGTGCTAACCTTCCTGTATGGGAGCCAACTGGAAGCATGGTTGTAGATATTGGCGGCGGTACAACAGAAGTAGCCATTATTTCACTTGGCGGTATTGTGACATCTCAATCGATCCGTGTTGCAGGAGACGAGATGGATGATGCGATCAGCAGCTACATTCGTAAAACGTATAATCTTATGATTGGTGATCGCACGTCAGAAGCGATTAAAATGGAAATCGGTTCTGCGCAGCCTGACGTACATGATGAGATGGACATTCGCGGCCGTGACCTTTTAACAGGTCTGCCAAAAACGATCTCTATTACGGCAGAAGAAATTGCAAAAGCGCTTCGCGATACGGTGGAAACAATTGTCGATGCGGTCAAAATGACACTTGAAAAAACGCCACCTGAGCTGGCAGCAGATATTATGGACCGTGGAATCGTTTTAACAGGCGGTGGTGCATTGCTGCGTAATCTTGACAAAGTCATTAGTGATGAAACAAAAATGCCGGTCATTATTGCTGAAGATCCGCTTGACTGTGTGGCGATCGGAACAGGGAAAGCACTAGAACATATTCACTTGTTCAAAGGAAAATCTAAAGATAATCGATAATTGGGCTTAAATAAAGAGGTGTAAGACATGCCGCAGTTTTTTATGAATAAAAGATTAATGTTGCTCCTTGTCTGTGTCATCGTACTGGTGGCCATGATTGGTTTTTCAGTGAAAAGCGGCAGAGGTGCTTCATGGCCGGAAAAATTAGTGGGGGATACGACAGGCTTTTTTCAAGGTGTCTTTCATAAACCATCACAATTTATTGCCGGTATTTATGGGAACGTACAAGATTTAAAGAACACATATGATGAAAACGAGCGTCTTCGAAAAAAACTTGATGGACAAACCCAATATGAGGCGAAACTTCAAGAACTAGAAGATGAGAACAAAAAACTTCGCAAGCAGCTCGGATATGTGAACTCTATTCGTGACTACACGCCCATTCTTTCAACAGTCATTGCGAGAAACCCGTCCCTTTGGGATAGTTTTGTCATGATTGATAAAGGGAAAAAACAAGGCGTTGAAAAAGATATGGCGGTCACCAATGAGAGTGGTGCGTTAATTGGGAAAATTGAAAGTGATAAGCTCAACAATTTTACGTCGACTGTAAGGTTGCTAAGCTCTACAGATCAAAATAATAGAATTTCAACGAAAATTTTTGCGAAAAAGGGCAAAGAAGAACTCAATGGAATTATTAACGGTTATGACAGCAAGAAAAAAATGCTGACAATGAACATTTTAAAATCCGATGCTGATGGGGATGTCAAAAAAGGAGATCTTGTTGAAACATCTGGAGCAGGGGGCGTATTCCCGCAGGGCTTGACGATTGGAAAGGTAAGCGAAATTGAGCCGGACCATTACGGACTGACAAAAATTATTTATGTAGAACCAGCTGCTGAACTCAATAATTTAGACCGCGTGATTGTTGTGAATCGCAGCACAAGTACGGCAGATGCATCTCAATTAACGAAGGAGGAAGGCTCGTGAAACGTGTCCTTCTTGCTTTCGTCATGTTGTTTATTTTCGTATTTGACAGTATTTTTGTCGATTTAGTGAAGCTCCCATTTGTTTCAGATAATCAAATTTTAGCACCTCATTTCATCTTACTCGCACTTGTATTTATGACAGCTTTTGTGAATCAAAAATATGGTGTGATTTATGGATTTATCTTTGGGCTTTTATATGATATTTCGTATACAGGTATTCTTGGTGTTCATATGTTTGGCTTTGGTGCGCTCTGCTATTTGTTAGCAAAAGCCTTCAAAGTTCTCCAAACGAATATGTTAGTCGTTGTCTTTCTATCGATGATTGCTGTTGCAGTGATGGAGCTTTATGTGTACGGCGTTCAAGCGACGATTCAACCAGGTATTATGCCTTTTAATACGTATGTCATCGAACGCTTTATTCCAACGATTCTTTTAAATACTGCTGCGTCTCTCATACTTGTTGTGCCGCTTAGGCTCTTTTTCATCAATGTGAAACAAGGACTGATCGACGAATAAAAGCAGGAGTTTGTCCAATTACGGCGAAATGAGTATGTTGTTGAGGTGAGCATCTTGAAAACTCAAAAACAGCAGTATGTGACAATAAAAGGTACAAAAAACGGATTAACATTACAGTTAAATGATGACTGTTCGTTTGAAGACCTTCTTTCTGGCTTGCGAGAGGTTCTTTTACTTGAGCAATATACAGATGGAAGAGAAGGACATAAAGTCAATGTGCATATTAAACTTGGTTTTCGATATTTAACAGAGGATCAAGAGGCGCGTTTAACTGAAGCGGTGTCTGAAAATGAACATCTCGTCATTCACTCTATTGAAAGTGACGTCATGTCAACTGAAGAAGCGAGACGTTTAAAAGCAGAGGCTGAGATTACTTCTGTAGCAAAAATTGTACGCTCTGGACAGGTGCTTTATGTCGAAGGAGATCTTTTATTAATAGGAGATGTCAACCCTGGTGGAACCATTCGTGCAGGGGGAAATATTTTTGTGCTCGGTGCGTTAAAAGGTGTAGCGCATGCTGGATGTAATGGAAACAAGCAAGCTGTGATTGCGGCATCTCATATGATTCCAACCCAGCTTCGCATCGCACAGGTGTTTAACCGTGCACCGGATCAAAAAGAAGATGGAAATGAAATGGAATGTGCTTATTTAGATATAGATGGCAATATGATCATTGAACGCCTGCAGCAATTGGCTCATATAAGACCTAATCTGACAAGGCTTGAGGGAGGAATGTGAAATTGGGCGAGGCTATTGTGATTACCTCAGGAAAAGGCGGCGTTGGCAAAACAACAACATCTGCAAACTTAGGCACAGCACTAGCAATTCAAGGAAAAAAAGTGTGTCTAGTTGATACCGACATCGGCCTTCGGAACTTAGATGTCGTGATGGGGCTTGAGAACCGCATTATTTATGATCTAGTCGATGTAGTAGAAGGAAGATGCAAGATTCACCAAGCGCTTGTGAAGGATAAGCGGTTCGAGGATCTTTTGTATCTTTTACCTGCTGCTCAAACAAGCGATAAAACGGCGGTAGAGCCGGAGCAGATCAAAGAATTAATTCAATCATTGAAACAAGACTTTGATTATGTTGTCATTGATTGCCCTGCTGGAATTGAGCAAGGCTTTAAAAATGCTGTATCAGGTGCTGACAAAGCGATTGTGGTCACGACACCTGAAATCTCAGCTGTGAGAGATGCAGACCGAATTATCGGCTTGCTGGAACAAGAGGATATTGAACCGCCTCGTTTGATTGTGAACCGCATTCGTACTCACATGGCGAAAAATGGCGATTCGATGGATGTGGATGAAGTTGTCCATCATTTATCAATTGATCTTCTCGGCATTGTAGCCGATGATGATGATGTCATTAAGGCTTCAAACAATGGTGAACCGATTGTCATGGATGCTAAAAATAAAGTTTCCATTGCGTATCGCAATATTGCTCGCCGCGTACTAGGTGAATCTGTTCCTCTTCAATCCTTTGAAGAAGAAAACAAAGGGATGTTTGCAAAGCTGAAAGCATTTTTCGGTGTAAGAGCATAATGATTCACGTGAGATGAGACCGATTCGATGAGAATCGGTCTTTTTGTTGCATATCATATGAGGTCGCCACATAAAATGTACAAACTGTTTGTATGTAAAGGGTGATCTTATGAAAAGAGTGGACGAGTATCGAAAGAAAATAGCGCAGCGCCGCAAAATGAAGCAGCCAGCTGCTGCCCCTAAGAAGGCAGCTTTCAAGAAGAAAGATGATATCCCGCCATGGGTCATGTTAACAGAAGAAGAAAAGCATTCTGGCTCGGCTTCCTACGAGTCAACGTCTCATCAGCCGAAAAAATTTCGCCATCCGTTATTTCATTCAAATACATTTGTGCTTAAATGTTTACTTTCTGCCTCTCTTGTACTGATTGCCGCTATTTCATTTAAAGGGCAGGCGGGGCCTTTTCAGCAGCTAAAGCCGATGATCAGTCAAACCTTTGAACAAGATTTTCAATTTGCCGCCGCCAACCGGTGGTTTGAGAAAACTGTCGGAAACCCACTTGCCTTTTTAACCGATAAAAAAGAAGGACAAAAGGACGTACAAGCCAATCAAGAGCTGGCTGTCCCTGCCTCTGGAAAAGTGCAGGAATCCTTTACGCGAAATGGTGCTGGAGTGAAAGTTGAAACATCTGCTGAAGCCATCGATAGTATGAAAGAAGGCTATGTCGTAGAAGTGAAAAAGAAAAGTGATACGGGGCTCACAGTCGTGGTGCAGCATGCAGATAACAGCTACAGCTGGTACGGCCAACTAAAAGAAGCTGATGTGGCTTTATACGATTTTGTCGATAAAGGGGAAAAAATTGGTCAAATTGCGCTTGATAAACAAGGCAAGGGGACATATTACTTCGCCATTAAGCAAAATGAACAGTTTATTGATCCCATTCAGGTGATGACCTTTGAATAGATGGCTGCTCATGCTGACAAAGGTCCATGTTCACCCGCTCCTTTGGATAGTCATGGCATTTGCCATGCTATCAGGTCAAATTAAGCCGTTGCTTTGTCTGCTCATCATCGTCTGTGTCCATGAGCTTGGACATGCAGCGGCTGCTTGTTATTATCACTGGCGGATTCGGCGGATTTTTTTACTGCCATTTGGCGGGGCGGTAGAAGTAGAAGAGCATGGGAACCGTCCGCTAAAAGAAGAGTTGGCGGTCATTTTATGCGGACCGCTTCAGCATGTCCCGCTCCAGCTCGTCGCCTGGCTTCTCATGGAAGCCTCACTTATCTCATATGATGTCTTTACGATGTTTACTTTTTATAATGTAGCGATTTTTTTAGTGAACCTTTTGCCCATTTGGCCACTTGATGGCGGGAAATTATTCTTTTTGCTCTTATCTGTTTTTTACCCTTTCCAACAGGCACATGCCCTTGCAATAAAAGGCTCTCTCATTTTTTTCGGTCTTTTGACAGCAGGGTTACTCTGTTTTGCTCCGCTACAATTCAACGGCTGGATCCTGCTCACTTTTTTAGCCTACTCGCTTGTGATGGAGCACCGGCAGCGGCATTATATCAGGGTACGTTTTTTACTAGAACGTTATTACGGTAAAAAAGAGCAAAAGGTAGAGAAACTCATTCCGCTGAGAGCCGGTGCTGAGGAGAAAATATATGAAGTGATGGCGCGATTCCAAAGGGGCTGTAAGCATCCCATTATTATCGAACGGAATGGTGTGAAAATGAGCCAGCTAGATGAAAATGAATTGCTCCATGCTTATTTTTCAGATCGAAGAACCACCTCTTCCATGGAAGATCTTCTTTTGCCGTACTAATGGTGAAAATACATTGACATTCAGCGTCTAATTTGATATATTTTTTAATGTTATGGATATGTAGCACCCGTGCTACAACCGCGCGGAGCAGGTGTAAAGTGCCTATTGGCCCCCTGTATTCGGCGAGTCTGAGTTTATTAGGAGGTGCAGAGATGTACGCAATTATCGAAACTGGTGGTAAACAAGTAAAAGTTGAAGAAGGTCAAACTGTTTATGTTGAAAAACTAGCTGCTGAAGCAGGTGAAACAGTTACTTTCGAAAACGTATTGTTTGTCGGCGGAGACACTGTCAAAGTGGGTAACCCTTCAGTTGCTGGAGCAACAGTAACGGCTAAAGTTGAAAAACAAGGTCGCGGTAAGAAAATTACTGTGTTCAAGTACAAACCGAAGAAAAACAACCACAAGAAACAAGGTCATCGTCAACCTTACACTAAAGTTGTTATCGAAAAAATCAACGCTTAAGGCGTGTGAGTGATATGATCAAAGCAACCATTACTCGGTCGCCAGCAGATGAAAGCATTACGTCTTTTCAGATGACTGGACATGCCGAGTTTGCTGAAAAAGGTCAGGATCTCGTTTGTGCAGGTGTATCTGCTGTTGTTTTCGGGTCAGTCAATTCAATTATTGCACTGACAGGAATGGATCCACTGCTTGATATTGGAGATGAAGGCGGGTATTTCTCTTTTGAACTGCCAGCTGATACAGATCCAGTCACCTTTGAAAAAGCCCAGTTGCTTTTAGAAGGCATGGTCGTTTCCTTAGAAACAATTGAACGAGATTATCACGATTATGTGAGAATATCTACAAAAAAATAGGAGGTGAACTTCATGCTTAGATTAGATCTTCAATTTTTCGCATCTAAAAAAGGGGTAGGTTCTACAAAGAACGGACGTGACTCTGAGTCTAAACGTTTAGGCGCTAAACGTGCTGATGGTCAATTCGTAACTGGTGGTTCTATCCTTTATCGTCAACGTGGAACGAAAATCTATCCAGGTGAAAACGTTGGACGCGGAGGCGACGACACTCTTTTCGCTAAAATCGACGGAACAGTTAAATTCGAACGTTTCGGTCGTGACCGTAAAAAAGTGAGCGTATATCCTGCGGCACAATAATTGCTAAAAACTCCGGTCATTGACTGGAGTTTTTTTCACTATTCAGGGAGCTTTTGCGCTTTTTACAAGTAGTACCGAAGATGATAAAAGAAGATGCACTCCATAGAATATCAAAGAATGTTTGCTGACTTTGCCTCATTTTCTCCTATACGATCAGAAAAAACAACCTTTCCTCACATAACTAGTGTTTTTCTATGCTGTCTTCTCTGTTATAATTCAGGGAGACATATTGATGATAAGACTCCTAAAAGAGAGACCAAACGATTGGGAGTGCGATAATGGAAGAGATACCAAGTAAACAAAACGAAAAATTAACTCACGTTGCATTAACGAATGAATTGATCCATTTGCTTAGTCGTTCAAGACACGACTGGATGAATAAATTGCAGTTAATCAAAGGCAACTTGACATTAGAAAAATATGACCGAGTGTTCGAAATAATAGAAGAAATGGTCATTGAAGCACAGCATGAATCCAAACTCTCAAATTTAAAAATTCCCCAATTGGCCTATTACTTTCTAACCTTTAATTGGGAGTCGCATTTTATCACCCTAGAATATGAAGTGCTTGGTGAAACCCGAGACTTATCAGCATATGAATCGCAGCTGCTAACGGTATCACGGGAGTTGTTTTCGATATTCGATCAATCAGTTTGCCAAAAAACTGAAAATCATTTAACGGTCACTTTCCAAACGGATCATGAAGAGAATGATGTGATCTTATATTTTGATTTCAAAGGAAAATTAACAAGTTTGGATGCGTTAAATGCGTTTCATGACGCAAACTATCCATGTATGAGTATAACGCAATTTCATGTGACGAATCACGAGTCCATGATTGAGCTTTGTTTGAGGCAAGAACGAGATATGTGATGCAGAGAAACGGAGGAAGTTATGTTTGTAGATCAGGTTAAAGTGTATGTTAAAGGCGGTGACGGCGGAAACGGTATGGTGGCGTTCCGTCGTGAAAAATATGTGCCAAAAGGCGGGCCAGCAGGCGGCGACGGCGGAAATGGTGCAGATGTAGTATTTGAAGTAGACGAAGGACTCAGAACATTAATGGACTTTCGTTATAAGCGTCATTTCAAGGCGGACCGCGGTGAGCATGGAATGAGTAAAAACCAGCATGGTCGAAATGCGGAAGAAATGATTGTTAAAGTTCCGCCGGGTACAGTGGTGACAGATGCTGAGACGGAACAAGTACTAGCTGACTTGACAGAGCATGGACAGCGGGCTGTGATTGCCAAAGGTGGACGTGGCGGACGTGGAAATTCACGCTTCGCAACACCAGCAAACCCTGCACCACAGCTTTCTGAAAACGGTGAGCCAGGTAAAGAACGTGACGTCATCTTAGAATTAAAAGTACTTGCAGATGTTGGACTTGTTGGTTTCCCAAGTGTCGGGAAGTCAACGCTGCTTTCGATTGTCTCTTCTGCGAAACCAAAAATTGCGGATTATCATTTTACAACGCTTGTGCCAAACCTCGGAGTTGTTGAAACAGACGATAACCGAAGCTTTGTCATGGCGGATCTGCCGGGACTGATCGAAGGAGCGCACGAAGGTGTTGGCTTAGGTCATCAATTTTTACGCCACATTGAACGTACACGTGTCATTGTCCATGTCATTGATATGTCTGGACTTGAAGGGCGTGACCCATACGAAGATTACGTGACGATCAATGAAGAGCTTGAGCAATACAATATGAGATTGACAGAGCGTCCGCAAATCATTGTAGCGAACAAAATGGACATGCCGGATGCAGCTGACAATCTAGCGGCATTTAAAGAAAAATTAACAGATGACTATAAAGTGTTCCCAATTAGTGCGATCACAAGAGAAGGGCTTCGTGAGCTCTTATTTGAAATCGCCAATCAGCTTGAAACAACACCGGAATTCCCGCTCTACAATGAAGAAGAGCTCTCTGATAACCGTGTGATGTACAAGTTTGATGAAGGAGAAGCAGCATTTGAGATCTCAAGAGATCCTGATGGTACGTTTGTCTTAACTGGTAAAGCACTTGAGCGACTGTTTAAGATGACAGATTTCTCAAGAGATGAGTCAGTGAAACGATTCTCTAGACAGCTGCGCGGAATGGGCGTTGATGATGCCCTGCGTGAACGTGGTGCTAAAGATGGAGACATCATTCGTCTGCTTGAATTTGAATTTGAATTTATCGATTGATCAAAAGGAGGGTCCAGTTCATGGGCTCTCCCGTTTTTAAAAGGGGAGAAAACAGGTGAAAGAAGAAACGTTCTATTTAGTAAGAGAGGATGTACTTCCGGATGCGATGCGAAAAACGCTTGAAGTCAAAAAGCTTCTCGATCGCAAAAAAGCGGATTCAGTTGCTGATGCTGTTCAAAAAGCGGATTTAAGCCGCAGTGCTTTTTATAAATATCGAGATGCTGTTTTTCCATTTTATACTATGGTCAAAGAGCAGATCATCACATTGTTTTTCCACCTGGAGGATCGGTCTGGGGCTCTGTCTAGGCTGCTGCAAATTGTGGCTGACTCTGGCTGTAATGTGTTATCCATTCACCAAACGATTCCGCTGCAAGGAAGAGCGAATGTTACCCTGTCGATCAGTACGGCCGGCATGGCAGATGATATCAATACAGTCATGAATCAATTAAGAAAACTTGAATTTGTCGAAAAAGTTGAAATTCTAGGTTCTGGGGCGTAAAAGGAGAGATCATAGCAGATGAAGCAATTAACGGTAGGTTACTTTGGACCAGAGGCCACATTTACTCATTTGGCTGTCTGTTCTTGTTTTCCAAAAGAAGCAGAGCAACGGGCTTATGCAACCATTCCGCAATGTATGGATGCCGTGTCAAAGGGAGAAGTAGATTTGGCGGTCGTTCCACTTGAAAATGCACTCGAAGGATCTGTGAACTTAACGATTGATTATTTAATTCATGAGGACGCTTTGTCCATTGTGGGCGAAATGACAGCACCGATTCGCCAGCACCTGCTTGTCCATCCATCGAGAGCGGAGAGCTGGGAGACATTAGATGTGATTCAGTCACACCCGCACGCCATTGCGCAGTGTCATCAATTTTTGAAGAGGCAGTTCCCTAATATCCCGCATCGGCCAGTGGAATCAACAGGTTATGCAGCAAAATACATCAGTGAGCATCCAGATGAAGCTGTTGGTGCGATTGCGAATGAAATCGCCGCAAAAACGTACGGATTGACGATTGCGAAAAAAGACATTCATGATTATCCGCACAATCATACACGTTTTGTTATTTTACATAAAGAGGCGAAGGCATCGTTCCCAATGAATTCTGGTTTTTCTTCAAAGCCAAAAACGACCATTGTTGTCAGCCTGCCAAAGGATGATCAGTCAGGTGCATTGCACCGCGTGTTATCAGCTTTTTCATGGCGGAATCTCAATTTGTCCAAAATTGAATCGCGTCCGACAAAAACAGGCCTTGGACACTATTTATTTATCATTGATATCGAAAAAGAGATGGATGATGTACTTGTCCCTGGCGCCATTCAAGAATTAGAAGCGATTGGCTGTGAAGTGAAACTACTCGGCAGCTATCAAACATATGAATTAACGAATGAAAAATAGTGTCCTGCAGGGGACACTATTTTTTTAGTCTTTAATAAGAAATCCAGCGTCATCAAGCGCTTGAATGGCTTGGTCAAGCTGCTTTTGGCTGTAGGAAGTAAGGGTATGTAAGTGTACGCCGTCTGTCAGCTCTGATAAGTAGGAGGCGCCTGTATTAGAAATATGATGTACGAAGTCAGCCACTTGTTTGCGCGTACTCACTCGAATAGAGGCCGTTAGCTCCCCGTAGACAGGGTGCTCAATCATCACGTCTTTCACCGTTACACCGTAGTCTACAATCAGTGTGAGCTCCTCTTCTGTACGATGAGGATCGTGCTTGCAAGCGATAATCTGTTCAATTTCAGTTTCCGGTGTATGCTGCGCCATATACACATAGCCTTGGCTTGTGGCAATAATGGGTTCGTTTTTTGCTTTGAGTAATGAAATATCTTGTACAATGACTTGTCGTGAGACAGCGGCTTTTTTGGCTAAAAAACTTCCGGTGAGTGGTGTATCTGTCTCTTTCAGCCACTTTAAAATGGCGTTTCTTCTTTCTTCGCCAATGAGTTTTCTCTCTTGTTCCACGTTTTATGCTCCTTTCTTCTCCTTTTGCAAGCGCTCAAATGTATGCAAAAGCTGATCGATGTCATCCTTTGATGATCCTCGTCCAAATGATAGTCGAATGAATTGAAGGGCATCACGATCTGATACATGTAATGCCTTTACAGCAGGGGAAGGGTGATGATAACCAGAAGCGCATGCACTTCCAGTAGATATACAAATTCCCTGCCGATTACAAGCTAACATTACATATTGTCCTTCAAACCCTTCAAAAAAACAACCAATAATATGAGGGAGCGTGCGGCGCTGGTCATTTTCTTGCAGCATGCGGACAGGCAGCTGCCTTTTTTTTAGCTGCTGAAGAAAATAATCACGAAGCTGAATATCCAGCTGCTGCTGATGCTCTATTTTCAGCATGATTTGCTCGCTCGCGGCAACAAAAGCACCGATACATGGAACGTTCACTGTCCCTGGGCGTAGACCATTTTCCTGTACAGTATGTTGATATATAGGCTTCCAAGGGACATGTGCTCCCATATAGACAGCACCGGCGCCCTTAGGTGCATACACTTTATGACTCGAAATGGAGAGGGCATCAACCCCAAGTTCTTTAATCGACACATGCATTTTTCCGAATGTCTGCACTGCATCTGTATGAAAAAGAATATCTCTTTCTTTTAAGAGCGTCGCTAATTCAGCTAATGGCTGAATAATCCCAGTTTCTGAGTTGGCATGCTGGATGGATACTAGTCCGGTTTCAGGCAATAGAGCCTGTTTGAGAATCTCCTTTGTGATAATTCCTTCTTGATTCGGGTCTATGACCGTCACCTTCACACCGAGACGCTTCAAGGCATTGACCGCATGATGAACGGAAGGGTGCTCTACTGATGTGGTAATGACATGCTGTTTATGTGGAGGTAGCCCATTTATGATCGATTGAATCGCAAGGATATTGGATTCAGTTCCGCCACTTGTAAAGTAAATGCCATCAGGTTCGCCCTCTAGAATCGCTGCAAGTGATTGTCTGCTGTAAGACAAGATTTCATTTGCTCTTCCTCCTGCATCATGCAGGCTGCTCGCATTTCCGTAACATTCTTTGCTCAACTGCTGAAATACATGCAGTGATTCCTCAGAAACAGGTGTAGAAGCTGCATAATCTAAATAAATCAAATCCATCCATCTCCTGTGTGAAAATTTTTTCTTGTATTTATTGTAGTGTTGTGTAATGATATGTGTCAAGACAGGTGTAAATGACAGGAGGGGCAATTGTGTCATCTATTAAAAAAGTCATTGTGGTGGGGTCGGGCATTGCGGCTCTTTCCTTTGTGAATACGATCTCAGAGAACTGCCAAGTCATCATGATGACAAAAAAACAATTTTCCTCTAGTAATTCCATGCTCGCACAAGGGGGAATCGCTGCAGCCTTTTCCGCACATGATTCTGTCGATCAGCATGTGCAAGACACTTTAGCTGCGGGGTGTGGTCACAATGATGACAAAACTGTACAGGAGATCGTCCGTCATGGAAAAGATCTTGTAAAGAAGCTCGTAGAAGAGGGCTGCCCATTTGATCGAGATGAAACGGGAATCCCGCAGTTAGGTAAAGAGGGAGCCCATACGACCCATCGTATTCTGCATGCAGGAGGAGATCAAACGGGAAAAACCCTCGTGCAGTTTTTGAAAGGGAAGCTCGGCTCACACATTCATGTATACGAAAATCATCATGTCATGGATCTATTGGTTCATGAAGGGATATGTACCGGTGTTGTGTGGAAAGACGAAAAAGGTCATGTACATACAATGACCGCAGATGCAGTTGTATTATCCACTGGCGGCTGTGGATCCTTATATGAGACAAACACAAATGATCCGTCTGTGACAGGAGATGGTCTGATGATGGCCTATCGCGCAGGGGCACAGCTAGTAGATCTCGAATTTGTGCAATTCCATCCGACCCTTTTGACCACTTCAGGTAAAGCGATCGGGCTCGTATCAGAGGCAGTCAGGGGAGAGGGCGCCTATTTAGAAGATGAATCAGGCAGGCGGATCATGAAAGGAATCCACCCACAGAGCGATTTAGCGCCTAGAGATGTGGTGGCAAGGACCATTTTCCATGAGCAGCAACTCGGTCATTCCATTTATCTGAACATCCGTGATATTCCGCATTTTTCTGCACGTTTTCCTGCGATTGCTTCGATGTGTCAGCGTGCGGGAGTTGATATGGCAAGCGGAAGGCTGCCAGTTTCACCCGGTATGCACTTTTTAATGGGTGGAATTAAGGTGAATGAACATGGAGAAACAACTGTTCCATCACTTTTTGCCATTGGTGAAGCAGCTTGTACAGGTTTACACGGCGCCAATCGACTTGCAAGTAATTCGCTCTTAGAAGGTCTCGTTTTAGGAAACAAGGCGGCACGGTATGTTGAGCGGTTGCAAGCCCATCAAGATAAAAACCCTGCTCTTTCCATTCAAGAAGTATGGTCTGTCCCAACGGTGTCACAGGCTCAGCTCAGAAAATGGATGACAGCATATGCCGCAATTGTGAGAGATGAGAAAGGCTTACAGACTTTGCTCGATCATTTAGAACAAGTCTCTTTTCAGCAAATTAATGTGAAGAATATCACAAATGAACAGATCGAAATAACTAATCAATGGGCTTTAGCCATATGCCTTGTCCAATCTGCATTACTCCGAACAGAAAGCAGGGGCGGTCATTATCGCACCGATTATCCAAATCGGCACGATGCTTCGTGGCGAGCAAAACAGATTGTACATGAACAGGGCCATATTTATATCGTAAAAAATGAAAGGATTGGTGCCAAATGGAACGTTTACAGTTAAAGCAAATGCTCACTCATTTTTTAAAAGAAGATATTGGGTTTGGAGATGTATCCGCTGATGCCATCTTTGGAGACAAGAAAGGAACAGCTTACATCATGGCGAAACAATCAGGCGTATTGGCCGGGACGCAAGTCATTGATATGGGATACAAACTGCTGAATGAACAAGTTCAAACTGAGCTGTTTTTCCAGGAAGGTGATTGGATTCAGGAAGGGGCTGTACTGGCACAAATAACTGGCCCCGTCAACGACTTGCTGAAAGGGGAGCGGGTGGTGTTGAATATCCTGCAAAGAATGACAGGGATTGCTACACTAACGCATGAAGCAGTAGAGCGATTAGCTGATCCATCTATTACGATTTGTGATACGAGAAAGACGACACCCGGTTTGCGCATGCTGGAGAAGTACGCAGTAAAAGTCGGAGGTGGAAAGAATCATCGTTTCAGCTTATCCGATGGGGTGATGATTAAAGATAATCATATTGCGGCTTGTGGTTCTATCAGGGAAGCTGTGGAGAAAGCAAGAGCATACGCCGGTCATATGGTGAAAATTGAAGTGGAAATTGAATCAGAAGCACAGCTGATGGAAGCCATTGATGCCAAAGCAGATGTCATCATGTTTGACAACTGCTCTCCAGACGAAGTGAAGCGCTTTAAACAAATGACCCCTGAAACCATATTGACAGAGGCATCTGGCGGCATCACGTTAGAGAATGTGGCTAACTACCGGGGGACAGGTGTAGACCTTATTTCACTTGGATTTCTCACACATTCTGCTCCATCATTCGATTTTAGTATGAATATGGAATTCAGCCATAAAGGGGGAACGACTCATGTCCATGCTTGATGTGTTAGCAGCGCAGCATACAGCCATGATGCCAGATGAATATAAACGGCGCTCTTATGATGAAATGAAAGAGAGAGTATTAGAGATTAAACGCGCCTTTGGATCAAAGCTTTTTATACCGGGTCATCATTATCAAAAAGATGAAGTCATCCAATTTGCTGATGTGACAGGTGATTCATTGCAGCTTGCACAAATTGCTGCTGACAATCACGAAGCAGAATACATTGTATTTTGCGGGGTTCATTTTATGGCAGAAACGGCCGATATGCTATCAAAAAAGAATCAGCACGTCTTTTTGCCAGATATGAGAGCAGGTTGTTCAATGGCAGATATGGCGAATATGAAACAAACAGACAGGGCGTGGGATAAGCTCACTGAGCTGTTTGGAGATACGATCCTTCCACTGACGTATGTAAACTCAACGGCTGATATTAAAGCATTTGTCGGCAAACATGGCGGATCGACTGTCACATCTTCAAACGCTAAAAAAGTATTGGAGTGGGCGCTGACCCAAAAAGAGCGGATTCTTTTTCTTCCTGATCAGCATTTAGGGCGTAACACGGCCTATGATTTAGGGATTCCGCTAGAGGAAATGGCTGTCTGGGATCAAATAGAAGAAAAGCTCATCACCGACCAACCGCTTCATCGAATCAAAATGATTTTATGGAAAGGTCATTGCTCTGTTCATGAGAAATTTACCATTGAGAATATTGAACAAACGAGAAAACGAGACCGTGACATACAGATTCTTGTTCATCCAGAGTGTACACATGAAGTCGTAAAGGCTTCTGATCTAGCTGGTTCAACGAAATTTATTATTGATACGATCAAGCAGGCACCAGCAGGAAGCAAGTGGGCCATTGGAACAGAAATGAATTTAGTGAAACGCATCATTGACCAGCACCCTGACAAACAAATCGAATCCCTCAATCCAGATATGTGTCCATGTTTGACAATGAACCGTATTGATCTGCCTCATCTACTATGGTCACTTGAAAGCATTGAAAAAGGGGAGCCGGTCGGTTTGATTCAAGTGGATGAAGAGACGACAAAAGAGGCATTGCTCGCTTTAAATAAGATGCTCACCATTAAATAATGAAGTGTCCCCTCCTATCAGAAAACAAGTTTTTATCATATCGGCTTGTAAATAGGCATAAATTTATGTTGAAACATATTGTACTTCTGACATAACCGCTACGTTCACGTTTTGCATAGGAGGGGAAAACGTTGAAAATTCATATTGTGCAAAAAGGAGACTCCCTTTGGAAAATTTCAAAGAAGTACGGAGTCGACTTTCAAGAATTGAAAAAATTAAATTCGCAGCTCAGTAATCCAGATTTGATCATGCCAGGAATGAAAATCAAAATTCCATCTAGTGGTGTTCCTGTGAAAACCGATCATCACAAAGCAAAAGAAATGCCAAAAGCAAAAGAACACCCGTATGTAAAAGAAAAGCCAAAGGATGTCGTGCAAGTTCAAGATACGAAGCCGAAGGAAAAGCCGAATGAACCGGTACCTTATGTGCCACCAGTACCAAAGATTGAACAGCCAGTTTTTCCACAAGTTGATGTAAACTATTATCAGACGAATCTCTACCAGCCATTCACGCCTCCTCCCAAAAAAGAACATCATGAGAAAAAAGATCACGTTCATGAAAAGAAAGATCATGTTCATGAGAAAAAGGATCATAAAGATCACAAGGACCATTTTCATCATGAAAATAAGGATCATTTCAAAGATGAAGTGGCAAAGGGATATGATCCATTCATTCATATCCCACATCAAAAAGAGGAGGGAAAAGATATGGAACATAGTAATTACCCAAACCTTCCTAATTTCCCGCAAATGCCGAATGTTGGAGGGGCAGCAGTAGGGGGCATGGCTGAAAATAAAGAGCATCACCACCATCATCAAGAGTCATATGATCCTTATTATGGTTATGGTCATTACATGCCAGCAATGTATCCATATCCGCAGCAAATGGTACCCGCTTCTCCTATTTTACCGGGATCAGGCCTTTGTTATCCGGTACAGCCGTATTATCACCATCACATGATGCCGTATCCTTACCCGGCGGCTCAGCCTTATTATCCTGCGTATCAAGCACCGGCTTATTACGGTGAACATCATGAGCATCATGCAAACGATGGGCATCACTGGCACCACCATATGCATCCAAATGCAGGCGCAAATGCAAATGCAAATGCCAATGCCAATCAAGGCTTTTATCCAAACGCTCCAAATGAAGCATATGGCAAGGAAGACTGCGGATGCGATGATGGTATGAAGCATCATCAACCATGGCCTGGACATTATCCAAACCCTGTTCCATATGGTCAAATGGGTGCTTATCCAGCTCAGCCTTATATGCAGCAGCCTTATCAAAACCCATCTGTTTTTGCAAGACCAGAAGAAGACGAAGAAGATTAATGACACAAGGGACGATCTCAATCGTTCCTTTTTTTGTTTATAACTGACAGCTTGTTTTTGTCCTCAACTGTACATGCTAAAACAGAGCCTGTTTTGCGCTCATGAGATTCAATTTGTACAGGGGGTTTTTCGTTTGAGACAAAAATGGCAAAAAACAATCGCCTTAGTGCTTCTACCTATTGGATTAACGGCATGTGGTACAAATAACAATGCGGGTGTAGATACACGTCATAATCAATCAGGCCAGCCAGTTGGATACCACTCCAATCAACAGGCAACAGACAACAATCAAGATCATCAAGGACCGGTTTCTGAGCTTATGGAGGGAATGAACGGAAGAAATACAACAAATGTTGATTATCGTTCACGCCCTACACAGGATCAAGTGAGAATGCCACTTACTGGTGGAGATGGACGCTACAGTCATGGAGATATGAACTATCATAACCAAATGTCGTTCTCTGGCTACGATAAACAAGAGAACATCCAGCGTTCAAGAAAAATCGCTAACCGAGTGAACAAAATGAACCATGTGACAGACTCACAAGTTATGGTGACGGATGAAAATGTGTATATTGCTCTTAAAACAGATGGGCGCTTGACATCAGAGGGTGTATCACAAGTAGAAGAAGCAGCGACTCGTTATGCAGATGGTAGAGCTGTCCAAGTCATTAAAGACGAAGGCGCATTTACACGCTTCAGAGATATGAGAAAAACGCAATTTGAAACAGGTCAGACAGGCATGACCCGATAAGCTGGAATAAAAAAGGCTAAAGTTCATGACGAACTTTAGCCTTTCTTTAAAAATAAACTTTGATCCCGATATAAAATTCATAAAAGAAATAACAGCCAAATCCAAGTAATAAAATACCGGCAATAATGGATGTCCACTTAATCATTGTTCGGTTCATCACTTTTCTTGTTAGGGAAACAATCGTGAGAAGACCGATGTCATGAAGAAGAATCCCTGCCAAAATACCCGTAGCAGCCAATATAAATTCAGATGAATTTGTATTTTTATAAGCATCTGCCAGTACAGCACCAAACACAGATACCCAGAACACAAGGTTTCCAGGGGATACTGCGACGAGCAGCCCATTTCGGTATGTTTTAGCGAATGATTTATTCACTTTTTCTCCTGCTAAATGGATGTCTTGATCCGCATTTTTAATCGAATCGTAGGCAAGAATCATTAAAAAGATGGCACCGATCAGCCAGAGCGGAATTTGGATAAAGGGCAAAGATAAAAATTGAGCAAATCCAGCATATAAAGCCAAGATGAGTAATATATCGATGGTCATACCACCAGCGCCTACAGTTAATCCATGAAAGAATCCGTTTTTTAATCCCTGCTTTGTCATTTCAACCGTGATCGCTCCAACAGGTAGAGCAATTGAGAATCCAACGACGATAAATGTAAGAAATGTTTGCAATCGACTAGAACTTCCTTTGAATCATGTTTGTATAAAAATTCTCCGTTTAGATTAATTATACATAATAGGAGAAAAGGATCAATGATTATTTCTGATTTAATCGAAATGAGAGAGATAGATCGTGTATAGAAAGATGTATATCGTGAAGATCATGTATTCATTGTAGGGGAAAGGAACTATTTTCCTGAAACTTCTTTTTTTCATTTCTCAGCTATGCTACACTGTTGTGGAAATCAATATAAGTGACTAGGGGTGCCCGGAAATGCGGGCTGAGAGAGAAGACAAGCTTCTTAACCCTTTGGACCTGATCTGGCTCGTACCAGCGTGGGGAAGTTGAAGATGATACATGTGCCATATGAATGGCATACATGTTTTTTTCTGACGACGAAACCAGGTTCTTTACATAGAATCTGGTTTTTTGCTGGTGCTGATTCCATCCTGACCGGTCACACGAAAAGAAGGAGAGAACAGCAAATGAATGAAAAGACAAATGTTCCATCAACGCAATCTTTATTATCAAATTTTGAAGGCAGTCGAAAGGTATATGAACAAGGTTCAAGACCTGACATTTTGGTGCCAAAAAGAGAAATCGTGCTCACAAATACAGTGACACAAGCAGGTGATATCCAAAATGAACCGATTCGTGTGTACGATACAAGTGGACCGTATACAGATGAGGAGGCTCATATTGATGTCACAAAGGGATTAAAGCGTCTGAGATCAAAATGGATTAAAGAAAGAGAAGATACTGAAAGCTATGAAGGGCGTCAAGTAAAGCCAGAAGATAATGGATATCGCTTGAATGGGAAAGAATCCTTTCAAGCTGCCCATACAGATTTTCATCATGTGCCGCTCCGCGGGAAACAAGGTGCTTGTGTGACGCAAATGCATTATGCAAAAAAGGGGATCATTACGCCTGAAATGGAGTTTATCGCTTTGAGAGAACAGCTAAGTCCTGAGTTTGTTAGAGAGGAAGTGGCTAGTGGAAGAGCGGTCATTCCAGCGAATATCAACCATCCTGAAAGTGAGCCGATGATCATCGGGAAGAATTTTCACGTGAAAATTAATGCGAATATTGGCAATTCAGCTGTGACGTCGTCCATTGAAGAAGAGGTGGAGAAGATGACATGGGCAATTAGATGGGGGGCAGATACGATGATGGACCTGTCTACAGGAAAGGATATTCATACAACGAGAGAATGGATTATCCGCAATTGCCCAGTCCCAGTAGGAACTGTCCCGATTTATCAGGCACTTGAAAAAGTGAATGGAATCGCAGAAAATTTGACGTGGGAAGTATACCGAGACACATTAATTGAACAGGCAGAGCAAGGGGTTGACTACTTCACCATTCATGCGGGCGTCCTGTTAAGGTATATTCCGCTCACAGTCGACCGGGTCACAGGAATTGTTTCAAGAGGCGGAGCCATTATGGCAAGATGGTGTCTCGCTCATCATCAAGAGAACTTTCTGTATACCCATTTTGAAGAAATTTGTGAAATCATGAAAACGTATGACATTGCCTTTTCGCTTGGGGACGGGCTCAGACCGGGATCCATTGCGGACGCAAATGACGAAGCGCAGTTTGCAGAGCTGGAAACGTTAGGGGAATTGACAGAGATCGCTTGGAAACATGATGTACAGGTCATGATTGAAGGACCTGGTCATGTTCCAATGGATAAAATCAAAGAGAATGTCGATAAGCAGATGGAGATATGCAAAGAGGCACCTTTTTATACGTTAGGTCCTCTAACAACAGATATTGCACCGGGATATGATCATATTACATCCGCGATCGGTGCGGCGATGATTGGCTGGTACGGAACCGCCATGCTGTGCTATGTGACACCAAAAGAGCATTTAGGTCTGCCGAACAAAGAAGATGTAAGAGAAGGCGTCATCGCCTATAAAATTGCCGCACATGCAGCTGATGTAGCAAAAGGACATCCTGCTGCTCAAAAGCGTGATGATGCCTTATCGAAAGCGAGATTTGAATTCAGATGGCGGGATCAATTTCACCTGTCACTTGACCCAGAACGAGCGCTGGCATTCCATGATGAAACATTGCCTGCTGAAGGTGCTAAAACCGCTCATTTCTGTTCCATGTGTGGACCAAAGTTTTGCAGTATGAAAATTTCCCATGACATCCGCAACCAATCAGAAGAAGTGAAAAGAGAGATGGAGAAGAAGGCAAAAGAGTTTATCAATCAAGGTAGCCAAATCTATCAATCCTAAAAAAAACCTCGCACTCCTCTAGTGCGGGGTTTTATAAAACGGCTGAAATGGCTTTTCTCACGAGGTGGAAAAATGCTCTTACTGCAATCGCCATCGTTTCAACACTTGGGATGAGGGCATCTGTTAAATGAAACAGGACTGTTTGTCTCTCTGGAGATGTTCGTTTTTTCTTTTGTTTCATAAAGGTAGCCTCCTTTTCATTCAATATACATCTTTTGAACAGTATATAGATAGATATGTTGTGCGAATTTAAACAAAATTTAAACTTCTTGTGTTTAGAAGGAAAGAAGCAGGGGAAACGGATTGAATAGAGAATGAATGAAAAGAGCTGACCGATTCGGTTAGTGAACAAGACAGAGTGGAAGGTGATCTTATGATGAAAGTATTTAAGGTAACATTTCATATGAACAATGGGGAAGTGCTCGATTTCGAGCTGAAACGTCCAGCTACCTATGATGTGTATAAAAAAATTGAGGAAGCCAATCATTGGTTTAAGCTGAATAATGAAATCATTAACCTATTAAATGTGAATAGTATCCATGTAGAAACAGAATAAAACAGAAAGCCGCTCAAAGAGAGCGGCTTTCATTATGCAGTAAAATCATTTCGGTTGTTCAGCTGACCTCGAGACAGCCAGTTTTTCTTATACAAATAGGCAATCACTTCAAGCCATAGACGCGGCGCTTTTTTAGGGAAAAAAGGTTTTTGATAATAGGTGTATGCAGCTTTTAAATCATCCCATTGATGACATGTTTTCGTTTGCGTGAAGCGGGCGACGTCAATGACCCTGACGCGGCCATCCTTTGTTAAAATTAAATTTCGCAGATGAATATCAGAAGGATTCAAACCTTTCGCGCGTGCTTCTTCCAATGCATCATCTACTTGTTCAATCATTTGTTTTTTGATCGGAATGCCTTTTGTTAGGCATTCATAGAAAGTATAACCTTTAATATATTCCATTAAAATATACTGATCCCCAGACTCGTAAATCTCAGGATAGTAGGAGGAGCCGGAAAGTTTTTCATAAATTGCAGCCTCTTTGCGGGCGATATTTCGATAAGAAGGAAAAAAGACTTTTAACGCCATTTTCTTGCCGTCTTTTTTGTATGAAAATACATAGGCACTTCTTCCTTTGCCGCACAGCTCAAGCTCAGCCGGTTTAAAGACGAGCTTATTAAAACGCTTTTCTTCTTGATACTGAATCGATTCGGCTAATCTTTTGACATCTGACATTGACTTCACCTTCTTTGGTTTCAGTTTATGCGGCTGAAAAACGAATGATGAAAAAACCATGTAATTCGGTAGAGCAATGGATTGTATAAAACATAACATTTACGCACGAAGGATACAACGAAAGACTCTCAATATGTGTCAAGACATCGATTTGGTTAATGTATAGCAAAATGGGTCAAACTACATATGTCATGCATCGATCTTATGTTCTAAAGAGGTGTAAATAGTGAAAGTGAAAATAAAGTATTTCGTTACAGGACTTATCATGACAAGTGTACTCTTTTTCGCTGTTGATATGGAAGCAGCAGAACACTTGCAAAAAGAGTCAAAAACCATCAACGTTCAGCTTGAAAAGGTCTATCTAGACGGCGATGTAAGTATTGAAAGACAGCGGGCATCATTAGAAGACAAAGACACATTTTGGGCCCATTATAAGGGCTGGACATTGGTAGAACAGCGAGAGGATTTTGCCCTTTTTAGAAAGCAAATTGACGATATATCGCCTTTGAGTAAAGCAAATGGATATATCGGATTATCAGAAGACGGCGTGATTTCTACGTTTCATGGAAGGCCTGACGGGTGGGCGGAGCCTATTCATCTCTTTTTTCAAATTGATACGTCCCGCTTGGAAAGTCATGTAGAGCAGCAGCTTGCACAAGGCATTCCATTTCGAACAAAAGATGAATTTGAGCATGTGCTTGAAGTCATGAAACCTTACCGAAATGAACAATCGTTTTAATCGTATGACAGCTTGCTGGTGTGAAGACCGCAAGCTCTTTTTCATGGGTTGACTATGAAAAAAGGCTGAGCGAACGTATGTTAACTTTTATTACGGTTTTCTCTTCGATTTATGTTACAATGGAGAACAGTCAAAGAGGTGAAAACGGTGATAGAGTTTGTAAAAGGGACCATTGATTATGTGTGCCCGCAATATGTTGTCATTGAAAACGGCGGAGTGGGATATCAAGTCTATACCCCAAATCCGTTTATCTATCGAGTAACAAAACAAGAAACGATTTATACGTATCATTACATAAAGGAAGACGCTTTTTCGTTATATGGATTCCAAACACGAGAAGAAAAAGCGTTGTTCACAAAACTGTTAAATGTCACAGGGATTGGACCGAAGGGTGCGCTTGCGATTCTTGCTTCCGGTGACCCTGGCGCTGTCATTTCAGCGATCGAACGAGAGGATGAAGCTTTCCTCATTAAATTCCCGGGTGTTGGCAAAAAAACAGCACGTCAGATCATTCTAGATCTGAAAGGGAAGCTCGCAGATGTGGTGCCTGAAATGATAGGAAACTTATTTAACCACGAGGATCATATTCAGGTTGAAACACAGCAAAGCGCTTTAGATGAAGCGGTTGAAGCCTTAAGTGTCCTTGGGTATGGTGATCGTGAAATCAAAAAGGTTCTTCCTTTATTAAAAGAAGAGAAGAATCTTACAACCGATCAATATGTGAAAAAAGCTTTACAAAAAATGTTGAAATAGGGTGATGTCTCATGGATGAACGGCTCGTCTCAACTGAAGCAGACAACCATGAATCAGCCATTGAGCAAAGTCTGCGTCCACAGACGCTTAGTCAATATATTGGCCAGCAGAAAGTAAAGGATAATCTCAGCGTATTTATTGAAGCTGCCCGAATGAGGCAGGAAACACTGGATCACGTCCTTTTATATGGACCGCCGGGACTTGGGAAAACAACGCTTGCGTCGATCATTGCCAATGAAATGAATGTTCAGCTGCGTACAACGTCTGGACCGGCGATTGAACGCCCTGGCGATTTGGCGGCGATCTTAACATCTCTTGAACCTGGCGATGTTCTGTTTATTGATGAAATTCATCGCTTGCAGCGTTCAATAGAGGAAGTGCTATATCCAGCGATGGAGGACTTTTGTCTAGATATCGTGATTGGAAAAGGAGATACAGCACGCTCTGTGCGGCTTGATTTACCGCCATTTACGCTTGTAGGTGCTACAACCCGTGTTGGGCTTTTAACAGCGCCGCTTCGTGATAGGTTTGGGGTTCATGCAAGATTGGAATACTATGAGCAAAGAGATTTGGCTCACATTGTAGCAAGAACAGCCGAGCTGTTTGAGATTGGGATCGACATTCGTTCAGCTGAAGAGATTGCAAGAAGATCTAGAGGCACACCGAGGGTCGCCAATCGTCTGCTCAGAAGAGTAAGAGATTTTGCGCAGGTGCTCGGAAATCATGCGATCACACAAGACATTGCAGAAGATGCTCTTGAGCGTCTGCAAGTTGACAGACTCGGACTTGATCATATCGATCATAAGCTGCTTTTAAGTATGATTGAAAAATTTAGAGGCGGTCCTGTTGGACTTGATACGATCTCAGCGACAATTGGAGAAGAATCACATACGATTGAAGATGTGTACGAACCGTATTTACTGCAAATTGGTTTTCTGCAAAGAACACCAAGAGGGCGGGTCGTCACAAGAGAAGCGTATGAACATTTTCATATGGAGGTTCCGATTCGTGACTGAATTCCCTAAAATGTTGATGATTTTAGGTGGTGTCCTTTTTGCCGCAGGTTTAGTGTTTCAATTGGTTGGGAAACTTCCAGGCGATATTTTCGTGAAAAAAGGGAACGTAACGTTCTTTTTTCCTGTGATTACATGCATTGTCATTAGCATCGTCCTAACCATTTTACTCAATGTCTTCGGACGGATGAAATAACGTTAACTAGTTAACTACAGAATAGGTGAAGGAAATGAAGTTAGAATTATTTGATTTTGATTTACCAGAAAGATTGATTGCACAAGTGCCGCTTGAAAAACGAGATGCATCAAGACTGATGGTCTTACATAAACAAACAGGTGACATCACACATGATACATTCTCGCAAATCACAGATTACTTTCAAAAGGGTGATTGTCTCGTTTTAAACAATACACGTGTATTGCCTGCACGTCTGTTTGGAACGAAAGAGGATACGGGTGCTAAAGTGGAGCTGCTTCTTTTGAAACAAGAAGAAGGAGACAAATGGGAAACGCTCGTGAAACCAGCAAAACGTGTGAAAAACGGAACAGTCATTACATTTGGTGATGGACGATTAAAAGCGGTATGTACAGAAGAACTGGAACATGGCGGAAGAAAAGTTGAGTTTCAGTATACAGGCATTTTTTATGAAGTACTTGAATCTTTAGGTGAAATGCCGCTGCCTCCGTACATTAAAGAGCAGCTTGACGATCGTGAGCGTTATCAAACCGTTTATTCCAAAGAGGTTGGTTCGGCTGCTGCGCCTACTGCCGGTCTTCACTTTACAAATGAACTGCTGGATGCACTGAAAGCAAAAGGAGTGCATATTGCGTTTATTACGCTCCATGTAGGGCTTGGCACATTTCGACCGGTCAGTGCTGAACGCATTGAAGAACATGAAATGCACGCAGAGTTTTACGAAATGAATGAAGAAACGGCAGAAGAGCTTAATCGCGTACGCAAAGAAGGCGGGCGGATTATTTCAGTCGGAACAACTTCGACAAGAACGCTTGAAACCATTGCAAGTGCTTATGATGGTGAATTCAAAGCGTCAAGCGGCTGGACGTCGATTTTTATTTATCCAGGCTATACATTTAAGGCAATTGATGGCATGATCACGAATTTCCACTTGCCAAAATCGTCTTTAATTATGCTTGTCAGTGCATTAGCTGGACGAGAACACGTCCTAAAAGCGTACAATGAGGCTGTAAAAGAGGAATATCGATTCTTCAGTTTTGGCGATGCCATGCTGATTCAATAACATCATACAACAAAGACAGGAGGGCTCATTTTTGTCGCAATTACCGATACGTTATGAGTTCATTAAATCATGCAAACAAACAGGTGCACGTCTTGGACGCGTTCATACACCGCACGGCTCCTTTGAAACACCTGTATTTATGCCAGTTGGTACACTGGCTACAGTGAAAACAATGGCGCCTGAAGAGTTAAAAGCGATGGAAGCAGGCATCATTTTAAGCAATACGTATCATCTATGGCTGCGCCCGGGGCATGACATTGTCAAAGAAGCAGGCGGCCTGCACAAATTTATGAACTGGGATCGAGCGATTCTAACAGATTCAGGCGGTTTCCAAGTGTTTTCTTTAAGTGAATTTAGAAAAATTGAAGAGGAAGGCGTTCACTTCCGTAATCACTTAAATGGAGATAAGTTGTTCCTTTCTCCTGAAAAAGCGATGGAGATTCAAAATGCGCTCGGCTCAGATATTATGATGGCATTTGACGAATGTCCTCCGTACCCAGCAGAGTACGATTATATGAAACGTTCTGTAGAGCGGACAAGCAGATGGGCAGAGCGCTGCTTAACAGCGCACCAGCGTCCAGAGGATCAAGGACTGTTTGGCATTGTACAGGGCGGAGAATACGAAGAGCTTCGTAAACAAAGTGCAAAAGATCTTGTTTCACTTGATTTCCCAGGCTATGCCATTGGAGGTTTATCTGTTGGTGAACCAAAAGACGTGATGAACCGAGTGCTGGAGTTCACAACGCCATTTTTACCGGATGACAAGCCGAGGTACTTAATGGGTGTCGGCTCACCAGATTCATTAATTGACGGCGCGATTCGCGGTGTCGATATGTTTGACTGTGTACTGCCAACGCGAATTGCAAGAAATGGTACGCTCATGACAAGTGAAGGACGCCTTGTTGTGAAAAATGCTAAATATGAGCGTGATTTCAGACCAATCGATGAAAACTGTGACTGCTACACATGTAAAAATTACACACGTGCTTATATTAGACATTTGATCCGTACAAATGAGACGTTCGGAATTCGATTAACAACTTATCATAATCTTCATTTTCTGTTAAAATTAATGGAGCAAGTGAGAGAAGCTATCCGTGAGGATCGTTTAGGTGATTTTAGAGAAGAGTTTTTTGAGCGTTATGGCTTTAACAAGCCGAATGCGAAAAACTTTTAACGCATAAACGAAAAGCTTTACAATGCTTTAGAAAGGGGTGAGATAGAATGGATGGTGGTATGGGTTCAATCATTATGATTGTTGTCATGTTTGCTGTGCTTTACTTCTTGTTAATCCGTCCACAGCAAAAGCAACAAAAAGCTGTGCGTCAGATGCAGCAATCTTTATCAAAAGGCGATAAAATCGTCACAATCGGTGGTTTACACGGTGAAATCGACTACATTGATGAATCAAAAGTGGTCATCAAAACAAGCGAAAACAACCGTTTAACTTTCGACCGACGTGCTATTAGAGAATTAGCTGACAAAGGTTAATCCTCCAATACATAGCGATAAAAAAAGAGCGATATCATTCGCTCTTTTTTTATTTGCCCCGAAGATTAACGCCAATCATTCCCCCTAGCATACAAATTCCCAAAAAGGCTGCATGATAGATGAATTGTTCTGGTGAAAAGGTTTCTCCAAACCCTAAATATTGAAATAAAAAAACAGTGAGTGAAAAGATAAAAGAGGTCATGGCGCCAATGAGCCAGCCCCGTTCCTTTGCTTTCCCTCCAGAAATCATTCCTCCTAGAAAAAGTGCCGCAAAGGACAAGATCATGATCATCCATTTAAACGATGATTCCTGCATACTTGTGAAGGTAAGCATCAGTGATACAAGTAAGCTTGTGACAATCATCACGACAAAAATAGCAATTAAGCCAGATAAAATGCCTTTTCCTATTTGTTTCGTTTCCTGCATGTGATTCGTCTCCTCTCCAATTGACCGAAGCTTGTCTTTTACTAAAATGTATTCACGGAGAAGAAAAAATAGACATGTTTCTCGTGATAAAAACCGAGGCTTTCTTTTCTACATAAATAAAGTGTTTTGACACAAGCTATGGTGGAGAAGGAGGGTTTACATCATATGCAGGACATCTTAATTATCTCCATGAGAACAATCATTTTATATTTTCTCATTTGGTTTATCTTTCGTTTAATGGGCAAAAGGGAGATTGGGGAACTGAGTATTTTAGATCTTGTTATTTTTATGATGATCGCTGAAATTGCGGTGCTCGCCATAGAAGAAGTAGAGGATCACATGTTACATACAGTATGGCCGATCCTGCTGTTAACCTTCATTCAAATCACCCTTGCCTATTTGTCACTAAAATTCCAAGGTGTCCGACGTTTTCTCGACGGTAAGCCGGCCCTGCTCATCATCAACGGAAAAATAGATGAGGGTGCGATGAGAAAACAGCGATACAATTTTGATGATTTGCTGATTCAATTAAGAGAAAATAACATCGATAGTATCCAGGATGTCTCATATGCCATCTTGGAGCCTTCAGGAAAGCTCGCCGTTGTTGAAAAAGAAAACAAGCGCAAACATGCAGCGCTTGAGCTCCCGCTTATTGCAGACGGTGTGGTTCAGCATGATCATCTCAAGCAGATCAACCATGATGAACAGTGGCTGATAAAGGAGCTTGCCAAAAGAGGCTATCATGATATCGAGCAAATCTCTTACTGCAGCTTTAATCAGAAGAATTTTTATATTGATTTGAAAGATGAAATTATAAAGAAAAGATGAGCTACAGCAGCTTCCCAATAAACGGGATGCGGCGCAGCTCTTCTCGTTTCACTAGCCCAAGACAGATTAATAGAATGACATACAGCACGCACGTCAAAAAGATCATCATGACAAGCTCTAAAGGTGCGGAAAAGAGTCCGCTCGCTTGATGTTTCATCCATAAGCTGACTGCCCCAGTGCCGATGATCACAAGGACGCAAAGTCCATATTCTTTTAATGGTAAATGAATAGGCAGCACTTTACCGACAGTTGCCGCATGGAGCAACGTGACAAGAACGATGCCAATGAGGATCGCAAGCGCTGCGCCCATAATGCCAAAGCTTGGCTGTGAAGCAAGAACAAAGATCATGCCTGTTTTCACAACAGCTCCTATCAAACTGTTGGTCATCGCTGCCCCCGCTAAATTTAATGCTTGAAGGACAGCCTGCAGCGGCCCTTGAAAGTAATAGAGCAAAAAGAAGGGCGCCATGAATTTTACATAGACAGCGGCATGAGATGACCCATACATGAAGAGGGTTAAATTTTCTGCATACACGAAAAGGATAATACATGAAATGCCCCCGCTTAATAAACAAAGGCGCATCGCCTGCTTGAGCCGGTATTCGACCGTTTTGCGTTTGTTCTGTTCCATCCCCTCACTAATCGCTGGAACTAGTGCGGTGGAGAGAGAATACGTGATAAAACTAGGAAGTGTCAAAAGGGTGAGCGCAAGTCCCGTCAATTCTCCATACTGCCTTGTTGCTTCCACAGCTGCATAACCGGCAATCGCAAGGCTTTGCGCGACTACAATCGGTTCTAAAAACCAAGAGATATTGCCGATGAAACGGCTGCCTGTCGTTGGCAGGGCAATACTCATGAGCTGCTTAAACGTATCCTTCCCATCATGAATTGCCTTGAAAAAACGTTTTCGGATACGGATGGTCTTTTTATAACGAAAGGCAATCAGTAAGTAAGCAAGTGAAATCATTTCCCCGATGACAGATGAAATCATAGCGCCTGCTGCTGCGTATTCAATTCCATAAGGCAGGAACGCTGTTGTACATACTGCCACGAGTGAAATTCTTGCGACCTGTTCTAGTACTTGCGACATCGCAAGCGGGCTCATTTGTTGTCTTCCTTGGAAATAGCCCCTTAACACACTAGAGATCGCAATAACGGGTACGACGGGTGTAATGGCAAGCAGAGGATAGACCGTTCTAGGGTCTGTCAGCATATTTTCCGCCATAATAGGGGCAAACCATAAAAAGAGCGGCGTGAAAATCAGGCTGAGTGTTCCTGTTACCGCAAGGGACATCACTAGAATGCGTTTTGTTTTCTGTTTGTCACCACGGGCTTCTGCTTCTGCGACTAGCTTACTAATAGCAACAGGAAGTCCGAATTGTGTCAGCGTCACGGCGAGAAAAAAGGTAGGCGCTGCCATCATATAAAGCCCTACGCCTTCTTCACCAATGAACCTTGCAATCACAATTCGATTGACAAAACCCAATATTCTTGTAATAAAACCTGCTAAAATTAAAATAATCGTCCCTTTTAAAAACGTTTGCTTCGTCAAATCACAGATCACCTGCCTTCTCAAACGACATAGAATCATATACAATAAGATATGCGTGTATATCGTCCAAGCATGACAAGTCTCTCGATAAAAAACTGAAAAGGGGGAGCCTCACAATGACACAACATCCGGCTGCTATATATAAAGACCATCTAAAGCCTTTTCTGTTCAGTAAGCTTGAAGAATTCATCGTTTTGGGCTATAAAGATGTAGATTTAGAGGAATTATGGTCATACTTAGAGAATAAGAAGTGGAAGAAAAAACAAGAGTATCCAATTCATGAAATGGTTGCAGATATTTTATCTGTGAAAATTGGCGAATTTATGAACTATGCAACCGTTCAGTCGTTCAAAACGTCTGCTTTTTTGGACAGTGAAGATGGCAAGAATATGCTGGATGAACTGTTGAAATAAGCCATCTAAATGGATTCAGGTGTTTAAGGAGGAAATACATAATGAAAAAAGGGCGCATACTTGCGTTTTTCTTAGTGGTTCTGTTAATCGGAACTGGTGTGGGCTTATTAACGAAGCCCGTTGCGAAAGATATGACGCTAGGGCTGGACTTACAGGGTGGATTTGAGGTTCTGTATGATGTACACCCAGTGAAAAAAGAAGACAAGATCACAAATGGTGTTCTCGTCAGTACAGTAGAGGCTTTAAACCGAAGAGCCAACGTGCTTGGGGTCAGTGAGCCGAACATTTCGATTGAAGGAAACAACCGTATCCGCGTACAGCTTGCGGGTGTAAAAGATCAAAACAGAGCACGGGAGATTCTATCGACTGAAGCACAGCTTTCCTTCAGAGATACGAATGACAAAGAACTCCTAAACGGATCTGATCTTGTTGAAAATGGTGCAAAACAAACATTCAATCAAACGAATGAGCCGATCGTGACGGTCAAACTAAAGGATGCGAAAAAGTTTGGTGACGTGACAAAAAAAGTAGCGGCGATGGCACCAAACAATCAGCTTGTCATTTGGCTTGATTATCATAAGGGAGATTCCTTCAAAAAAGAAGTCTCTAAATCAAATCATAAGTATGTATCTGCGCCGAATGTAAACCAAGAAATTAACAGCAGTGACGTACAAATCGAAGGAAACTTTACGGTTCAAGAGGCAAAAGACCTTGCGAGCATTTTAAATGCCGGCGCATTGCCAGTAAAATTAACCGAAAAATATTCAACATCTGTGAGTGCACAGTTTGGTGAGCAAGCACTAAACGAAACAGTCTTCGCAGGAATTGTAGGAATAGCATTTATCTTCTTATTCATGCTGTTTTATTACCGATTACCAGGTCTTGTTGCTGTCATTACACTGTCAGCTTATATCTATATCACACTGCAAGTCTTTGACTGGATGGGGGCGGTCATGACACTGCCTGGAATCGCTGCATTGATTCTTGGGGTAGGGATGGCTGTCGATGCCAACATTATTACGTATGAGCGGATTAAAGAAGAGCTTAAGCTCGGTAAATCTGTCCGTTCTGCTTTCAGATCGGGTAACCGCAGATCGTTTGCCACGATCTTTGATGCAAACTTAACAAGTATTATTGCCGGCGGGGTTCTATTCTTCTTTGGAACAAGCTCTGTCAAAGGGTTTGCAACCATGCTTATCCTATCAATTTTGACAAGCTTTATCACGGCTGTCTTCCTATCAAGATTCCTTCTTGGCTTACTTGTAGAAAGCCGTTATCTCGATCGCAGAAAAGGCTGGTTTGGTGTTCGTCAGAAAGACATCATTGATATTCATGAAACAACTGAAAATACTGAACCGAAAACACCATTTGATAAATGGGATTTCGTCAGCAAACGTAAAGGCTTTATGATTTTCTCAGCAGCCATTACCATTGCTGGAATCATTGTGCTGTCGATCTTCAAGCTCAATGCAGGTATTGACTTTGCAAGTGGTACTAGAGTTGATATTCAAAGTGACCATAAACTGTCAACAGAACAGGTGGAGCAAGATTTTAAAAAGCTAGACCTTGAGACAGACAGTGTTGTGTTATCGGGGCAAAAAGAAAATCAAGCAGCAGCTCGATTTGTCGGTGTTCCGAATAAAGAAAAAATTGCTGAAGTGAAAGATTACTTCAAAGATAAATACGGAACGGAGCCTAACGTAAGTACAGTGTCTCCGACAGTCGGAAAAGAGCTTGCGCGTAACGCATTATACGCTGTCATCATTGCTTCGATCGGGATTATCTTATATGTATCCGTCCGATTTGAGTATAAAATGGCGATTGCAGCGATTGTCTCTCTGCTTTACGATGCATTCTTTATCGTTGCCTTCTTTAGTATTACGCGCTTAGAGGTGGATGTCACCTTCATTGCAGCGATACTCACAGTCATTGGGTACTCAATCAATGACACGATTGTCACCTTCGACAGGGTGCGTGAGCAAATGAAGAAACGCAAACCGAAAACGATCGAAGATTTATCGTACATTGTGAATTTAAGTTTACAGCAAACCTTTACGCGTTCTGTGAACACCGTGCTTACCGTACTTGTAGTGGTGATTGCACTTCTCATTTTCGGTTCAGCATCTATTACAAACTTCTCCATTGCCTTACTTGTCGGCCTATTAACAGGGGTGTATTCATCCCTTTACATTGCGGCACAAATTTGGCTGATATGGAAAGGTCGTGAGCTGAAAAAGCCGGCTAAAATCGACACAGAACAAGATATTTAAACAAGAAAGACTGCCAGCTTGGCAGTCTTTTTTTCATGCATCATATTTGTCATCGTCACAACAATAAGATGATATGTAAAAACATTTCGGGTTTCATTGATCTTGAAATGGTCTTTTGCTATAATGACATACGTTTAGATCAGTATAGAAAGCAAGTGTCCGTTTGGGGCATTTGGCTTTTATTCATTGGAGGGGCTGTTATGAAGGTTCGGGAAACTGAACTGCCAGGTATCGGTCACAAAGCCGAAATGATCACAAGAAATAATGAGAAGCTTGCCATTATCACACATGATGACGGCAGAAGAGAGATGTATCATTTTCAAGAAGATGATCACGAAGAATGTATTTCTGGTATCTTGCTTAGCGATGAAGAAGCAAGACAAATCTCGGCTATTTTAGGCGGCATGGTCTATAAACCAAAAGCGCTTGAGACAGTGGAGGTGGCCATTGATGAACTCATCATTGAATGGTTTAAGATTGAAAAGAACGCACCAGCTGTTAACCAGACGATCGGAGACCTGAGTGTTCGCCAAAACTATCAAGTAACAGTCATCGCCATTGTGAGAAAATCACATGAGAAAATTTTAAATCCAGGACCAGATACGGTGATTGAAGAAGGAGACACCCTTGTCATCTCTGGAGAAAGAAAAGAATTAAAGAGCCTCATTAAAGAAAAACTCAGCAGCTAAGCGCCCATGCTGATAGAAAACCTTCCGCCATGTTCTTTCGGTGTTTAAAAAGGACAAGAAAGAGGGAAGAATAAAAGAAAAAGCTTGGGGGATTTGTAGATGAATAAACAACAATGGACCATCATACTCGCATTTATTTTCGTATTAATTGTCTCAGTATTTGCTGTTATTAACGTGCGGCCTGTACAGGTAGACTACTTATTTGGAACGGCTGAATGGCCGCTGATCCTTGTCATTATCGGTTCTGTTCTGATGGGCGGACTCATTGTGGCTTTTGCGGGGATTTTCCAAATTGTGAAACTGAAACGTGAATTAAAAGCATTAAAAGCTGAACGTGCAGCCACTGTGACTGCCCCTACTGCTTCTCCAAAAAAGGTAGACAAAGACGTTCAAAAGAAAACGAATGTCACACCTTTAAAAGAACAGCCAGCGTCTTTTGACCGGAAGGAAAAATAATCTTCCAGTACAATTTCATAAAATAAAAATTGAAACCCCTCAGTCCACTCTAGTATAATAGTGTGGTTGAGGGGTGAATTTATGTTATTATCCAAAATGCGTTGGGAATATGAACATCCTAGCGAAGAAAAAGTGAAATCACTCTCTGAAAATCTGAATATTTCAGCGCTGACTGCATCACTTCTTGTACAAAGAGGACTCGAAGAAGTAGAAGAAGCGAGGTCTTTTTTATTTGATCAAAAAGCCGAATTTCATGATCCATTCTTATTAAAAGGAATGAAAGAAGCAGTAGAGCGCATCAACAAAGCGATCGAAGAGCAGGAATCGATTGTGATCTTCGGAGATTATGATGCAGATGGTGTGACAAGTACTTCTGTACTTTTACATACACTTAAAGAACGATCTGCGAAGGTAGACTTTTATATTCCAGATCGATTTAAAGAAGGATATGGGCCAAACGAACAGGCTTTCCGATATATCAAAGAGCAAGGAGCATCGCTTGTCATCACCGTGGATACAGGGATCGCTGCTGTAAATGAAGCACGTATTGCAAAAGAAATAGGATTAGACCTGATTATCACAGATCACCATGAACCAAGCGAGGAACTGCCTGAGGCACTTGCGATTGTACATCCTAAGCAGCCTGGTTGTGAGTATCCGTTTAAAGAGCTGGCGGGTGTCGGTGTTGCGTTTAAAGTGGCACATGCACTCCTCGGTAAACTCCCAGTAGAATTATTAGATCTTGCTGCAATCGGTACCATTGCGGATCTTGTCCCGCTGCATGATGAAAATAGATGGATTGCCAAAAAAGGTCTTATGCAGCTTCGACAGTCTAGACGGCCTGGGTTAAAAGCGTTATTAAAAGAAGCAGGCGCCACTCTTGAAGAAGCAAATGAGGAAACGGTCGGCTTTCAAATTGCGCCAAGGCTGAATGCTGTTGGACGAATTGAGCAGGCAGATCCGGCTGTTCATCTTCTCATGACTGAGGATATGGATGAAGCAGAAGAACTCGCTCGTTTTGTACAAGAATTGAACAAAGAACGGCAGAAAATTGTGAGTACGATCACGGAAGAAGCCATTCAAATGGTCGAAGAGACAGGTGCTGACCAGTCTGCTATCGTCGTAGCAAAAGCTGGCTGGAATCCAGGCGTTGTCGGCATTGTTGCCTCAAAATTGACGGATACATTTTCTCGTCCGGCGATTGTGCTTGGAATAGACGAAGAAACGCAGATGGCGAAAGGGTCAGCACGAAGTATTTCTGGCTTTGATTTATTTTTCCATTTGAGCAAGTGCCGTGACATCCTGCCGCATTTCGGTGGACACCCGATGGCAGCAGGAATGACACTTCAAGCGGATGATGTTCCTTTACTTAGGGAAAGATTGAATCAATATGCAAATGAAACGTTGACTGAAGAAGATTTTATTCCAATTCAACGGGTCGATGCAGTATGTAAAGTGGACGAAATGACGGTGCAAGCCATTGAAGAAGTGGGACTGCTGTCCCCGTTTGGTATGCAGAATCCTAAGCCGTTCATTATGATTGAAGACGCCCAGCTTGAAGACATCCGAACGATCGGGGCCAATCAAAATCACATTAAAATGTCACTAAAAGACGAAGACAAGCTGCTCGACTGTGTCGGTTTTCACCAAGGCAAACTAAAAGAAGAACTTGTCCCAGGGAGCCAAATTTCTGTCGTTGGCGAGGTCTCGATTAATGAATGGAATAACCGAAAGAAACCTCAGCTCATGCTAAAAGACGCTAGAGTCGATGAATGGCAGCTGTTTGATTTACGCGGGAAAAAAGATTGGGAAAAGAAAGTATCAACACTTGATCCAGCAAAAACGATGGTCTTCTGTTTTGACGAAGAAACAAAAAAGCAATCGGAGCTGGTGGATATTCCGATTCACCTTATTGATGCAGAAAATGTATCCACGTTTGATGTGCAGGAAAAGTATGTGATCTTTGCCGATGTTCCTGCAGACGAACACTTGCTCAAGCTGCTTTTAGAAAATCAACAACCAGCAAGAATTTATACGGTGTTTCAGCGGAAAGAAGATCACTTTATGTCCTCATTCCCGAGCCGTGATCAATTCAAATGGTTTTATGGATTCTTGTTCAAACGGGGAAGTTTTCCTATTAAAGAACAAGGCATGGAGCTTGCCAAACATAGAGGTTGGACAAAAGATACAATCATTTTTATGACAAAGGTGTTTTTTGAACTCGGTTTTGTTAAAATAGAGAATGGTGTGCTGTCAATAGTGCGTGATGCCCCTAAAAAAGATTTAACCGCATCATCGTCTTATACAGCAAAACAACGATTGATGGAACTCGATCAAACACTAACATATTCCTCAGCCAAAGAGCTGAAGGAATGGCTGAATAGCATGATGAGCGAAGTCTCACCTGTGCTTTGACGTACGAGGAGGAAAAGGAAAAGATGGATTTAAAACAATATGTGACAGTTGTACCTGACTACCCAAAGGAAGGTGTACAATTTAAAGATATTACAACGTTAATGGATAAAGGCGAAGTGTACCGTTATGCAACGGATCAAATCGTTGAATACGCGAAGGAAAGAGACATTGATCTCATTGTTGGACCTGAAGCGCGTGGATTCATTATTGGCTGCCCTGTAGCATACGCACTTGGTGTAGGTTTTGCCCCAGTTCGTAAAGAAGGAAAGCTTCCTCGTGAAGTCATCAAAGTCGATTACGGTTTGGAATACGGTAAAGATGTATTAACGATTCATAAAGATGCAATTCGTCCTGGTCAGCGTGTACTGATCACAGATGATTTGCTTGCGACAGGTGGAACGATTGAAGCATCCATCAAGCTGGTTGAAGAATTAGGCGGCGTTGTGGCAGGGATTGCATTTTTAATTGAGCTGACGTATCTTGATGGCAGAAAGAAGCTTGACGGTTACGACATCTTGACGTTAATGCAATACTAATGGAGTTTTACGCAAAAAGCACTCAGTAAGAAGGGTGCTTTTTTCCTATCAAAAATCTTTTAGCGGACTTCTTCTCTTTACATCTATCGAATTTTTCTTGATAATAAACTACAATACAGTTTTCATTTAAAAAGGTGATTCCATGGCGAACGAACAAGTTTTAACGGCGCAGCAGGTCATTGATAAGGCAAGAGAATACCTGTCCGCTGAACATATTCAATTTATAGAGCGTGCATACGAATATGCTGAAAATGCTCACAAGGAGCAATACCGGAAATCCGGTGAGCCCTATATTATCCATCCTATTCAAGTGGCGGGAATTCTTGTTGATCTTGAAATGGACCCTTCGACCATTGCTGGCGGCTTCTTGCATGATGTTGTCGAAGACACGGATGTGACATTAGAAGATTTAAAAGAGCATTTTAACGAAGAAGTAGCCATGCTTGTTGATGGTGTGACAAAGCTCGGAAAGATTAAATATAAATCACAAGAAGAACAACAGGCTGAAAACCATCGTAAAATGTTTGTTGCAATGGCGCAGGATATTCGCGTCATCTTAATTAAGCTGGCAGACCGTCTTCACAATATGAGAACACTCAAACACCTTCCGCAGGAAAAGCAGCGAAGAATTTCAAATGAAACCCTTGAGATCTTTGCACCGCTTGCGCACAGATTAGGGATTTCAAAGATTAAGTGGGAGCTTGAAGATACAGCCCTCCGCTATTTAAATCCGCAGCAATACTACCGGATTGTGAATCTCATGAAGCGCAAACGAGCGGAACGTGAGGAATACTTGGACGAGGTTGTTAATGAAGTAAAAGACCGCGTGTCTGAGGTGAACATTAAGGCTGAATTCTCCGGCAGACCGAAACATATTTATAGTATTTATCGAAAAATGGTCATGCAAAATAAGCAATTTAATGAAATATATGATTTGCTGGCTGTACGTATTTTGGTTGACAGCATTAAAGACTGCTATGCGGTACTTGGTATTATTCATACATGCTGGAAGCCGATGCCAGGCAGATTTAAGGATTATATTGCGATGCCAAAGCCGAACATGTATCAGTCTCTTCATACAACGGTGATTGGTCCAAAAGGGGACCCGCTTGAAGTTCAGATTCGTACAGTGGAAATGCACGAAATTGCTGAATACGGAATTGCCGCACACTGGGCGTATAAAGAAGGCAAAGAGTCAGCAGAATCGACGGAAGAAGCCGTTTTCCAGAAGAAGCTGTCTTGGTTTAGAGAAATCCTTGAATTCCAAAATGAATCCACAGATGCGGAAGAATTTATGGAATCGTTAAAAATCGATCTCTTCTCTGATATGGTGTTTGTATTTACACCAAAAGGTGACGTCATCGAGCTGCCGTCTGGTTCCGTACCAATTGATTTCTCATACCGGATTCATTCGGAAATTGGGAATAAAACAATCGGAGCCAAGGTCAACGGTAAAATGGTCACACTTGATCATAAGCTAAAAACAGGTGACATTATTGAAATTCTGACATCTAAGCATAGCTATGGACCAAGCCAGGATTGGGTCAAACTTGCCCAAACCTCCCAAGCGAAGCACAAGATCAGACAGTTTTTCAAGAAACAGCGCCGTGAAGAAAATGTCGAAAAAGGCCGAGAACTTGTGGAGAAAGAAATCAAAAACCTTGAGTTCGATGTCAAAGACATCTTGACCGCTGAAAATCTGCAAAAAGTGGCCGATAAGTTTAATTTCTCAAATGAAGAGGACATGTATGCAGCTGTCGGTTATAACGGAATTACGGCACTCCAAGTGGCGAATCGTTTAACGGAAAAAGAAAGAAAACAAAGAGATCAGGAAGAACAAGAGAAAACCGTTCAAGAAGTGTCTGTAGAGTCAAAACCATATCACGGGAAAAAACGGGAAGCTGGCGTGCGAGTGAAAGGCATTGATAACTTGCTTGTCCGTTTATCTAAGTGTTGTAATCCTGTTCCTGGTGATAGCATTGTTGGCTTTATTACAAAAGGCCGTGGCGTATCTGTTCACCGTGATGACTGTCCGAACGTGAAGACAGGAGAAGCGCAGGAACGGTTAATCCCGGTTGAGTGGGAGCATGAACAGCCTGCTCGAAACCGTAAAGAATACAATGTGGAAATCGAAATATTAGGATATGACAGACGCGGCTTACTTAATGAGGTGCTTCAAGCAGTCAACGAAACCAAAACGAACATCTCATCGGTTTCTGGTAAGTCTGATCGTAACAAAGTGGCGACGATCCATATGGCGATCTTTATCCAAAATATTAACCATTTGCACAAAGTGGTAGAACGCATTAAACAAATCAAAGACATTTACTCTGTTCGCCGATTCATGAATTAGAAAGGAAGTATATCGTCTATGAGGCTTGTTGTTCAGCGTGTGACGAGTGCATCTGTGAAAGTAGAAGAAGAGATCACAGGTGCCATCAATGAAGGCTATATGGTGCTCGTTGGGGTTACACATGAAGACACAGAAGAAGATGTGCATTACTTAGCTGAAAAGCTCGCACACTTGCGTATTTTTGAAGATGAAAACGGGAAAATGAATCATTCTTTGTTAGATGTAAAAGGAAGCGTGCTGTCTGTATCTCAATTTACTCTTTATGGTGATACGAGAAAAGGCAGACGGCCGAACTTTATGAAAGCTGCCAAACCGGATGTGGCGAATTCACTTTACGAATGCTTCAATGAAACGCTTAGAGAAAAAGGCATCCATGTTGAAACTGGACGTTTTGGGGCGATGATGGACGTCTCATTGACCAATTCGGGGCCTGTCACCATGTTGATGGACAGCAAAGAATAGAAAGACATTAGACTGTAGATAAACTCTTGCTGAGAGTTTGTTTAGAGTCTTTTTCTTTTGCGATCAAACAAAAAAGAGGCGCGCGGCCTCTTTTTTCTATCGGAAATATTGTTTTAATCCTTCTGTCATTCCTTCTGTCACTCGTTCTTGGTAAGAGGCGCTATAAATGATCGCTTCTTCTTGAGGATTGCTTAAATAGCCGAGTTCATATAAAAGGGAAGGGCGCTTGTTTTCTCTTAAAACAAAATAATCTCCAAATTTGACTCCTTTATCAGGGATCTGTGATCGTTTTGCGACTTCCGTATGAACGCTTGTCGCCAGACGTTGATCTTTGGATGCTTGATAATAATATGCGGTGCTCCCTCTGATACTTTGGTCCATAAAACTATCATAATGAAGACTAATAAATGCATCTGCATTTCGGTAATGTGAAGTGGCAACCCTCGATTGAAGGCTGATGAATGTATCATCACTTCTTGTTAAATAGACATTTGCTCCAGAAGCTCTTAACTTACCCGCCAGCAAATGAGCGGTTTTGATCGTGATATTCTTTTCAAATGCACCGTCTGCGCCGATCGTGCCGCTGTCTTTTCCGCCATGCCCAGGATCAAGAACAATTGTTTTGCCTTTTAAAGATCCAGTGCCAGACGATGAATCCTGCTGAGGTCTTGGTGCTTCGCTGCTATTTTTCTTTGTTTGAACGACCCAGCTCGCCACGTAGCCTGTTCCGCCGTTTGATAATGTCACCTCGTACCAGTCACCTTGCGTACGAACAATTTGATAAGCAGCTCCTTTTGTTGCTCTTTCTGCAATTCCAGCGGAGGTAGAAGCGCTTTTTCTAATATTCGTTCCATCATAAACGATGTACGCTTTCTGATGAGATGACGAAGAGGATGAATTCTTTTCAGGTGCTGCACTTGCTCCTTGGTTTGAGACAATATAATAACTTGCAACCCAGCCTTTAACGCCTTTTGCTTCGATTTCATACCAGCCATTTTGCTCCCGTAAAATGGTGACTTGAGTGTTGCGGGAAAGTGAAGCGGCCACTTGTGCGTTCGGTGCCGCCGATTTTCGAACATTCAAGCTTGATACGCCAACTGTGCCGGACTGTTTAGAACGAGCGGGCTCAGCTGAACTGGATGAAGAAGCGTTTTGTCCGCCAGAAATATAATCAGAGTGGACCCAGCCTTCTGCTTGTTTGTACGATATTTTTGTCCATTCACCGCTTGTGTCCAGCTTTTTAGCGGAAGCGCCCTGCGGGAAAGTGCCAATGACTTGATAGGAAGTCCCTGGGCCTGTCCGAATGCGAAGGTCAGAGGCTGTTGACGTAATCGAACTGCTTCCTTGCGTACTTTGACCTTGTGTCTTTTGCTTAGCAGGCTTTTGTGCATCAGATGACTTGGTAATCAGCCATGAGACGACCCAGCCTTTTTGTCCGTTCGATAGCCCGATCTGTACCCATTCTCCTTGTTCAGTGAGAATCGGGTAGCTTTCTCCTCGTTTCACAACTGCTGCGATCCCGTAGCTTAAACCAGGTCCGGTTCGCACATTGATTTCATCTGTTGCAACGACAGCTTGATCTGTTTGAGCCGTCGCATGTGTCATTGGCCAAGTGCTGGCAATGAGGACAAAACAGGTGAGCAGCAACATCATGTGATGGTGTGTTTTCAGATTCAAAACGGTGTTTTCCCCTCCCTTGTAAAACCGATGAATGTTAATTCGTTATGTAATGGATGAATTCCTTGCAGTTTCCCTAATAAAATTGAATCAATCTGTTTATACTAAATAAAAATGTGATAAAAGGATGTACAAACATGAGATTAAGCAGAAAATTAGGACGAGTGCAATATAATGGACATCGTGATATCGACCGCTGGCAGCACGACGAAATGGATCAACCAGGCTTCCTTGAAGAAACGGCATCTGAATACGGATGCACGTCAAAAGAAGAGCTGGAAAAGAAAAAGAGACACGGCAAGGGTTGACAGAGTGGCAGCACCGACCTTATTATAATATAAATCAACACACTTGAAAATTTAAAATGTGGAACTGATGATAGAGAATAGTAGGGTAAATTGCGTGAGCAGAGAGGAATCGCCTTAGGCTGAAAGCGAATCCGCATGGCATTTATCACGAAAGAACACTCTGTAGGTTTCCTGCTGAACACTCAAAAAATGAGTCATTAGGCGGAGAACGTGAATCTGCGTTAAGGATTTGAGCGGGAACATGGCTAGATCATGTTCCAACTAGGGTGGCACCACGGGTATAACTCTCGTCCCTACTATACACATAGTAGAGGCGGGGGTTTTTTATATGTCCACATAAAAAATGAATGATGGTCGTAGGAGGACGAAAAATGAGTTTTAATATTCCAAGAGGCACACAGGATATTTTACCGGGAGAATCAGAACGCTGGCAGTATGTTGAACAAATTGCGAGAGATACATGTGCAGCCTTTCAATACAAAGAAATCCGCACACCGATTTTTGAGCATACGGAACTGTTTGCACGAGGAGTAGGCGAGTCAACAGATATCGTTCAAAAAGAGATGTACACATTTGAAGACAAAAAAGGACGTAGCATCACACTTCGCCCAGAAGGAACAGCTTCAACTGTCCGTTCTTATGTTGAAAATAAACTGTTTGCACAGCCTGCACAGCCTACAAAGCTGTACTACATTGGACCAATGTTCCGCTATGAGCGTCCACAAACGGGAAGATATCGTCAATTTTATCAATTCGGAATTGAAGCGATCGGTTCAAAAGATCCTGCCATTGATGCAGAGGTCATTTCATTAGCGATGAGTGTGTATGAGAAAGCAGGTCTTTCCAACTTAAAACTCGTCATTAACAGCCTTGGTGACAAAGAAAGCCGTGCAGATTACCGTCAAGCACTTGTCGAGCACTTTGAACCAAGAATTGATGAATTCTGTCACGACTGCCAAATTCGTTTACATCAAAATCCATTGCGTATTCTTGATTGTAAAAAGGACCGCGATCACGAACTGATGGCAACGGCACCATCCATTCAAGATTACTTAAATGAAGAATCACGGACTTATTTTGAAAAAGTAAAACAATACTTAACCGATCTAGGCATTGAATATGTCGTCGATCCGAACTTAGTGCGCGGTCTTGATTATTACAATCACACTGCCTTTGAGATCATGAGTAATGCAGAAGGCTTTGGCGCGATCACAACATTAGCCGGCGGCGGCCGTTATGATGGACTTGTTGAAGGAATTGGCGGTCCTGAATCACCAGGTATCGGCTTTGCGATGAGTATTGAACGTTTCCTATCAGCGATTGATGCAGAGAAGATCGAGCTTCCTGTTCAAGACGGCATTGATTTATATATTGCGGCATTAGGAGATCAAGCAAAAGATTATGCTGTTGGCTTATTGAATCGTCTAAGAAAAGAAGGCATTTCAAGTGAAATGGACTATACAGGGAAAAAGCTAAAAGCACAATTTAAAGCGGCAGACCGCTTGAAAGCCAAGTTTATTGCAGTTCTTGGTGAAGATGAGCTAGCGCAGCAAATTGTAAACGTAAAAGATACGACAACGGGTGAACAAATTGAAGTAAAGCTTGATGAGCTGATTCAAATGATGAAAGCCCACCAGAAAGCGTAAAGAAGGAGTGGAATGTTTGTGTTTGGTAGAACTTTTTATTGTGGAGAAGTAACAGAAGACCAAATCGGTCAAACCGTTGTATTAAAAGGATGGGTACAAAAACGTCGTGACCTTGGCGGATTAATCTTTATTGACCTGCGTGATCGTACAGGCATTGTGCAAGTTGTCTTTCATCCAGACCAATCAAAAGAGGCTCTTGAGACAGCAGAATCGATTCGGAATGAATATGTCCTTGATATTAAAGGGACAGTGGTCGCAAGAGAAGAAGCCACGATCAACCCAAATTTAAAAACAGGCAAAATTGAAATTCAAGTCGACACAGTCACTGTTTTAAATGAAGCCAAGACGCCTCCATTTGTGATTTCAGATCAAGCGGATGAGGTATCAGAAGATGTGCGCTTAAAATACCGCTACCTAGATCTTCGCCGCCCTGCGATGTTTGAAACGATGAAAATGCGACATGAAGTCACAAAAGCATTCCGCCATTTCTTAGATGATCACGGCTTTCTAGACATTGAAACGCCAATTTTAACAAAAAGTACGCCAGAAGGTGCGCGTGACTATCTTGTGCCAAGCCGTGTACACGAAGGAGAATTCTATGCGCTGCCGCAGTCTCCGCAATTATTTAAGCAATTGCTCATGGTGTCTGGGATGGACCGCTACTATCAAATCGCTCGCTGCTTTAGAGATGAAGACTTGCGTGCTGACCGTCAGCCGGAATTTACACAAGTCGATATTGAAATGTCCTTTATGAGCCAAGAAGACATCATGACGCTTGCTGAAGAGATGATGGCAAAGGTGATGAAAGATGTCAAAGGCGTTGACCTGACATTGCCATTACCTCGTATGACGTACGATGAAGCGATGAATTCCTATGGTTCTGACAAGCCAGATACCCGATTTGACATGAAGCTTGTCAACATTTCAGACACGGTAAAAGACTCAGATTTCAAAGTCTTCAGCGGTGCTGTAAACAATGGCGGAGCTGTCAAAGCCATTAATGTCAAAGGGGCTGCAGCAAACTACTCAAGAAAAGACATCGATGCACTTGGTGCATTTGCAGCGAACTATGGTGCAAAAGGTCTCGCTTGGCTAAAAGCTGAAGGGACAGAGTTAAAAGGACCAATCGCTAAATTCTTTGATGAGTCAAAACAAGCAGAATTAAAAGAACAGCTTCAAGTTGAAGAAGGCGACCTTTTACTTTTTGTCGCTGACAAAACGTCTGTTGTCCATGATGCGCTTGGCGCACTTCGTTTAAAACTTGGCAAAGAGCTTAAACTCATCGATGAGTCTGTCTTCAATTTCTTATGGGTAGTCGACTGGCCGCTCCTTGAAAAAGATGAAGAAGAAGGCCGCTTCTATGCTGCTCATCATCCTTTCACAATGCCAGTTCGTGATGATCTTGAATTAATTGAAACAAGTCCAGAAGATATGAAAGCTCAAGCGTATGATCTTGTGCTGAACGGCTATGAGCTTGGCGGAGGTTCTATTCGTATTTTTGAAAAGGACATTCAAGAGAAAATGTTTGGTTTACTTGGCTTTTCTAAAGAAGAAGCGTACGATCAGTTCGGCTTCCTTCTTGATGCATTTGAGCATGGTGTGCCTCCGCACGGCGGAATTGCGCTTGGACTTGACCGCTTAGTGATGCTGCTTGCCGGCCGATCTAACCTAAGAGATACCATTGCGTTCCCGAAAACGGCAAGTGCAAGTTGTGTTCTCACAGATGCTCCTGGCACTGTAAGCGCAGCGCAGCTAGATGAACTGAGTTTGGCTATTAAAACAAAAGTAAAACAGTAAAATAGGCGCATGTTTATAGGCATGTAAACGCTTGAAAAAGGGACATGCCTATGATATGCTTTCATCAACCAATAAATAAAGTCCTGATACGTACGGTGGTTACCTAGTTTTGACCGAACATTTTTTTCTACGGGAGCTTGCCTTTCCTTTCTGCATAAATGCCTCTTCTGAGGACTTATAAAGTGAGGGAGAAAGCACCCACCTGCATGGTGCGGGGTTCAAAACGAAGGAAAAGCTGGCGGCGTGATCGGGACTTTTTTGTGTTTTTTTCTATTTGAGAAGGATGACGGAGAACGCTGAATATGATATGATTCTTTCGATTCATTTTAAATAAAGGTGGAGTGAGGCACTTGTTACATCAGTTTTCAAGAAACGAGCTTGCCATTGGCAAGGAAGGCTTAAATATATTAAAAAACAGTACAGTTGCAGTGCTTGGAGTAGGCGGCGTAGGTTCTTTTGCAGTAGAAGCTCTTGCTCGTTCAGGTGTTGGCCGTATTGTTCTTGTTGATAAAGATGATATTGATATTACAAATGTAAACCGGCAGCTGCCAGCTCTGCTATCAACGGTTGGTCAGCCTAAAGTTGACTTAATGCAGGCAAGAATTGCTGACATTAACCCAGAATGTGAAGTTGTTGCGCTCAAAATGTTTTATACAGAAGAAACATATGAACAATTCTTTGAGTATCCACTTGATTATGTCATTGATGCATCAGATACAATTCATTATAAAATTCATTTAATGAAAGAGTGCCTGAAACGCGATGTGAACATTATTTCGAGTATGGGTGCTGCAAATAAAACAGATCCGACACGCTTTAAAATTGATGACATCTCGAAAACACATACAGACCCAATTGCGAAAGTCGTCAGAACACGCCTGCGGAAGGAAGGCATTCGTAAGGGAATTGAAGTTATTTTCTCTGATGAAAGTCCGATTGTCATTCGTGAAGATGTGAGAAAAGAAGTTGGAAATGATGAAGCGAAAATTCGTAAGGCACAAATGCCGCCATCATCCAATGCGTTTGTTCCATCTGTGGCTGGACTGATCATGGGTGGTCATGTCATTATGAAACTGTTAAAAGACATTCCGATTACACGTGTGAAAGATAAATAAACAGCCCGCCTGCTTAGAGCAGGGGGCTTTTTTTTATTTTTGCCGTCTTAAATTTTCATACACTTGCTTTAGTGCACCTTCAAATTTTCCAGTTTGCTTTGGTTCATAATATTGCTTGTTTTTCAGCGGGTCAGGTAAATATTGCTGCTTCACCCAGCCATTTTCATAATCGTGCGGATATAAGTAATCGGCGCCCCTTCCAAGTGCTGCTGCTCCTTTATAGTGGGCATCTTTTAAATGAACGGGAACTTCACCAATTTTCCCCGTGCGAATATCATGCAGTGCCGCATCAATCGCTTGGTAAGCGGAGTTTGACTTTGGAGAAAGACACAGTTCAATCACGGCATTAGCGAGTGGAATTCGTGCTTCTGGAAAACCAACTCTCTCAGCTGTTTGAACAGCGCTTAACACACGTGGCCCTGCCTGCGGACTGGCTAGGCCAATATCTTCATAAGCCATCACAAGTAATCGTCTCGAAATGCTTTCAAGGTCTCCCGCTTCAATGAGTCTTGCAAGGTAATGCAGCGCAGCATCTGCATCAGATCCTCTAATGGATTTTTGAAAAGCCGAGAGGACATCATAATGGGCATCACCGTTTTTATCATGCGAGAAGCTCTTTTTTTGTAAACATTCTTCTGCTGCAGCTAGAGTGATCGTGATCTGTCCAGATTCATCCGCTTTTGTCGATAAGACGGCTAGTTCGAGCGCATTTAAAGCGGAACGCACATCTCCTCCGCATCCATTTGCAAAATGATTCATTGCCTCCTCATCAACTTTGACCGAATAACCGCCAAGCCCGCGATGTTCATCCTGTAAAGCTCGAGATAATGCAACTTTAATTTGCTCTGTTTCCAGCGGCTTCAGCTCAAATATTTGTGTCCGGCTGCGGATGGCTGGGTTAATCGCATGATACGGATTAGCTGTTGTCGCGCCAATTAAAATGATCATGCCATTTTCTAAATACGGAAGAAGGAAATCCTGCTTCCCTTTATCGAGTCTGTGGACTTCGTCTAAAATCAAGATGACCTGACCACTCATTTTCGCTTCAGCGGCGACAGCTTCCATATCTTTTTTGTTATGAATCACCGCATTCAATGTACGGAAGGCAATGCTTGTACTGCCAGCGATTGCAGTTGCAATGGATGTTTTGCCGATTCCCGGCGGTCCGTATAAAATCATCGAGGACAAATGTTTTGCCTCGACCATTCGTCTAATAATTTGACCTTCCCCAACGAGATGCTCCTGCCCAATAATGTCTCCAATATGACTTGGGCGCATCCGATACGCTAAAGGTTTCATGATTATCTCTCCTAAAGCAATGTCTTGTTTGTATAGAGTACCGAAATTTCTTCAAATAGAAAAGGGATGCGTCCTCGTTTTGAGCTCAGAACCCGCAAATGAAAGTTGGCTAAAAGTATGATATAATTGCTTTTGGTCTATATAAGCGTATATGAAATCAGAAAAATAATTGATGACATAGAAATAGAAAACGCAGAGGTGTTTAACTTGAAAATTTCTACTAAAGGCAGATATGGTCTGACGATCATGATCGAATTAGCCAAAAAACATGGCGAAGGCCCTACATCATTAAAATCAATCGCTCAAAACAATGATTTGTCTGAGCATTATTTAGAGCAGCTTGTATCACCACTTCGCAATGCACGTCTTGTGAAAAGTATCCGCGGAGCGTATGGCGGCTATGTGCTTGCCCATGAGCCAAACGAGATTACAGCCGGTGATATTATTCGTGTATTAGAAGGACCTATTAGTCCTGTTGAAGTGATCGAAAACGAAGAACCAGCAAAGCGTGCACTTTGGATTCGTATTCGTGATGCAGTAAAAGACGTACTAGACAATACAACTCTTGAAGACTTGGCAAGCTATAAAGATGACGAGGATCAAGAGGCGTATATGTTCTATATTTAGATCAGAGGTGTACCGTAAATGGAACGTATCTATTTAGATCATGCAGCCACAACGCCGATGGATCAACGGATTGTGGACAAGATGATGCCTTACTTTACAGAGATATTTGGCAACCCCTCTAGTATTCATTCATATGGGCGCGAGGCAAGAAAGTGGCTCGATGAAGCAAGGGAAGTCATTGCAGGAGAATTACACTGTAAGCCGCAGGAGATCATCCTCACAAGCGGAGGAACAGAGGCAGACAACTTGGCCATTACAGGTGTGGCAATGGCAAGGCAGCATGAAGGAAAACATATCATCACAACAAAAACTGAGCATCATGCAGTGCTGCATACATGCGAACGCTTAGAGAAGCTTGGTTTTGATGTGACGTATTTAGATGTGGATCACACTGGATTGATTCATCTTGATCAATTAAAACAAGCACTAAGAGACGATACAATTCTTGTGACCATCATGTACGGCAATAATGAAACGGGTGTGATTCAGCCAATTAAAGAAATTGGTCAACTTTTACACGAACACACTGCTTATTTTCATACAGACGCAGTACAGGCATTTGGGACAATATCAATTGATGTCACAGAACTTCATATCGACCTCTTATCTGCGTCCGGTCATAAACTAAATGGCCCGATGGGAACAGGTTTTTTATACGTCAATGAGCGTGTAAAACTTTCACCACAGCTATTCGGAGGAGAACAAGAAAGAAAACGCCGTGCTGGCACTGAAAATGTGGCGGGAATCATTGGGCTTGCAGAAGCAGTTCAATTAACAAAGCAAAATAGAAGAGAAAAAGCAGTGCATTATGGTAAGCTCAAAGAAGCGATGCTGCAAGTATTCGAAGAGGAATCACTCAATTTCTCTATCAATGGACATCCGAAAGAGACATTGCCGCATATTTTAAATGTCCACTTCCCGGGCGTTTCTATTGAATCGTTACTTGTGAACTTAGATATGGAAGGGATTGCTGTTTCAAGCGGGTCAGCATGTACGGCTGGATCTGTCCTTCCTTCGCACGTATTAAGCGCCATGTATGGTGAAGAAGCAAAAGAGCTGACATCCTCAGTCAGAATAAGCTTCGGTCTTGGAAATGAAGAGGAACATGTGAAGCAGGCGGCGCATAAGATAGCGGCTGTCGTGAAACGCCTAGCCAAATAAATGCTCCCTTTTGTTCGTGTGTGAAAAATGAAACAGCTAGGCACCTGAAGAACGAAACGCGCACGTTGTTTCATTGAAATTGGAGTTGATGAAGATGACAAAAAGACCTGAAGACACAAGAGTTGTGGTCGGTATGTCCGGAGGCGTCGATTCATCAGTTGCTGCGCTCATGCTAAAGGAGCAAGGCTATGATGTGATCGGCATATTTATGAAAAACTGGGATGACACAGATGAAAATGGTGTATGTACAGCAACGGAGGACTATGAGGATGTCATTCGTGTTTGTAACCAGATTGGAATCCCATATTATGCAGTGAATTTCGAGAAACAGTATTGGGACAAAGTGTTTCAATATTTTCTTGATGAATATAAAGCAGGCAGAACGCCGAATCCAGATGTCATGTGTAATAAAGAAATTAAGTTCAAAGCATTTCTTGAGCATGCATTGTCGCTTGGAGCGGATTATTTGGCAACAGGCCACTATGCCCGTGTCGACAGAACCGGCGATGAAGTGAAAATGCTAAGAGGTCTTGATACAAACAAAGACCAAACTTATTTCTTGAATCAGCTGACTCAAGAACAACTTGATAAAGTATTGTTCCCAATCGGCGATTTAGAGAAAAAAAGAGTGCGTGAATTAGCGAAAGAAGCAGAGCTCGCAACAGCAACGAAAAAAGATTCTACGGGCATCTGCTTTATTGGGGAAAGAAACTTTAAAACGTTCCTTAGCCAATATTTGCCTGCACAGCCCGGTGTGATGCAGACAATGGACGGAGAAGTAAAAGGTGAACATGATGGACTCATGTATTACACGATCGGTCAACGCCAAGGACTTGGCATTGGCGGAAGCGGTGATCCGTGGTTCGTTGTTGGGAAGGACTTAGAGAAAAATATCTTATTTGTTGAACAAGGCTTCCACAATCCGCTTTTATACTCTGAAAGTATTTCAGCTGTTAACATCAGCTGGACGCGTCCTCATATTGTCGGCGAAAACGGTGAACTCACATGCACAGCGAAATTCCGATACCGTCAAGAAGACCATCATGTAAAAGTCAAAATGACAGGTGAGCAGGAAGCAATGGTGATCTTTGATGAACCCGTTCGTGCTGTCACTCCAGGACAAGCTGTTGTTTTTTATGATGGCGAAGAATGTCTTGGCGGCGGGACCATTGACGATGTCTTTAAAGATGGCCAAAAGCTGTCGTATGTGTAACATGTGTTAAAAACCTCAACGTCGCTGTTGAGGTTTTTTAATGAAAGGATGAAGAGAGCGAATGAATCATAACGAAATCGGTATTGAAGCTTTAAATCAAGGGAACATCGAACAGGCAGCTGAAGCTTTTACGAAAGCCATTGAAGAAAGCCCAAAGGACCCGGTTCCATATATCAACTTTGCGAATTTACTTTCAAGTGTTCATGAATTTGAACGTGCTTTGAACTTCTTTCAAAAAGCCATTGAACTTGATCATACAGCAGCTGCAGCCTATTACGGAGCAGGAAATGTTTACACGATGAAAGAAGACTTTATGAAAGCGAAAGACTATTTTGAGCAAGCGCTACAAGCTGGAATGGAAAACAGTGATTTGTTTTATATGTTAGGGCAGACACTGATGAAATTAGAGCAGCCGAAGCTTGCGATGCCTTATCTTCAGCGTGCAGTTGAGTTAAACGAAGAAGACAACGAAGCAAGATTTCAATTTGGCATGTGCTTAGCGAATGAACATCTGCTGGAGGAAGCGGTCGCAGTCTTTACTGAAGTGATTACGCGAGATCCGCAGCATGCAGACGCCTTTTATAATGCAGGCGTTGCGTATGCGTATTTAGAGAAAAAGGACGAAGCGCTTGAAATGCTAGGAAAAGCCATTGACGTGCAGCCTGATCATATGCTTGCATTGCAAGCGCAAAAGCTGATTCAAGAGGCAGAATAACCGGAAGGAGGGAAGACCTGTGCAGGAACATCCAGATCAAATGAAGCTTGAAGATGAACCGTTTTTAAAAGGGACGGTTCAAGCCGTTATTTTCCATAACGAAAGTAATTTATACTCTGTGTTAAAAGTAAAAGTCATTGAAACATCAGAGAATTTAGAGGAAAAAACAGCATCTGTCACAGGGTACTTCCCAGCGCTTCATGAGGAGGAAACCTACACCTTCTATGGCAAGGTCACAAGTCATCCGAAGTTTGGCGAGCAGTTTCAAGCCACTCATTTTCAAAAGGAAGTCCCTACAACAAAGCAAGGCATCATTCATTATCTCTCTAGTGACTTGTTTGAAGGGATTGGGAAAAAGACGGCGGAAGAAATCGTCGGCAAGCTTGGCAATCAGACGCTTCATCAAATTATGCGTGATCCGTCTGTGTTGTATGACGTCCCTCGCCTGTCAAAAAAGAAGGCTGATAAGCTGGCTGCCGCACTTCAAGAGCATCAAGGGCTTGAGCAAATCATGATCAGCCTGAATCAATATGGTTTTGGTCCTCAGCTTAGCATGAAGATTTACCAAGTATACGAGAGTGAAACGTTGCAGAAAATTGAAGAAAATCCTTATCAGCTCGTCAAAGACGTCGAGGGGATTGGCTTTATTAAAGCAGATGAACTCGGCGCTAGAACAGGGATATCTGGAAATGATCCAGACCGCATTCGTGCAGCTCTTTTGTATACCGTTGAGACAGCAAGCCTGCAGGACGGTCATACATACATACAAACGAAAGATCTGATTGTCGAGACCCGTAAACTGCTGAATCAAACCGGCAATGACTACAAAGTGACTGAAATGGACGTTGCCAATCAGATCATTGCACTTGGTGAAGGGAAAGACATGATTATTGAAGATGAGCGCTGTTATCATCCGTCGCTCTTTTATGCGGAGCAAAGTGTGGCAAAACGCATTCAAAAAATTGTCGCTCAAACGGAATATGCAGATCAATTTCCTGAATCAGAATTTCTGCTTGCACTCGGTGAACTGGAGGAACGGCTTGGTGTCCAGTATGCACCAACCCAAAAAGAAGCCATTCAAAAGGCACTCATGTCTCCAATGCTGCTTTTAACAGGCGGACCGGGTACAGGGAAAACGACGGTCATTAAAGGGATTGTCGAGCTTTACAGCGATCTTCACGGCGTATCTCTTGACCCGGGTGATTATAAAAAAGATGAAGCATTTCCGTTCGTGCTTGCCGCACCAACTGGACGTGCTGCGAAACGAATGACAGAATCCACTGGACTTCCTGCTGTGACCATTCACCGGTTGCTAGGCTGGAATGGATCAGAAGGCTTCTCACATGATGAAGACCAGCCGATTGAAGGAAAACTTGTCATCATTGATGAATCGAGTATGCTGGATATTTGGCTGGCGAACCATTTGTTTAAGGCGATCCCAGATCATATTCAAGTCATTATGGTTGGAGACGAACATCAACTTCCATCTGTCGGACCTGGTCAAGTGTTAAGAGACCTGCTTGCGTCACAAGCTATACCGGCAGTGACACTAACTGATATTTACCGGCAGGCAGACGGTTCCACAATTGTTGAGCTTGCGCATGATATGAAAAATGGCGTCCTGCCAAAAGATATTACTGCACGTTCAAAAGACCGATCCTTTATAAAATGCTCAGCTGATCAAATGAAAGAAGTCATTGAGAAAGTCGTCAGCAATGCTGCTCAAAAAGGCTATTCAGCTAAAGACATTCAGGTACTTGCGCCCATGTATAAAGGAAAAGCAGGCATTAATGAGCTCAATAAAATGCTGCAGCACATTTTGAATCCTAAAAAACCAAAGGGCAGAGAAATCCCGTTTGGTGATGTGGTGTACCGGACCGGTGATAAAGTGCTTCAGCTTGTGAATCAGCCGGAGAATAATATTTTTAACGGTGATATTGGCGAAATTGTCTCGATCTTTTATGCGAAAGAAAACACGGAAAAAGAAGATATGGCGGTCATCTCCTTTGATGGAAATGAAATCACGTTTACGAAAAAAGATTTTCATCAATTTACACACGCTTATTGTTGCTCGATTCATAAATCCCAGGGCAGTGAATTCCCAATCGTGGTGCTGCCAGTCGTTAGAAGTTATTATCGAATGCTTCGAAGAAATTTGCTTTACACGGCCATTACACGAAGTAAAAAGTTTTTAATTTTGTGCGGCGAGGAATCAGCATTAGAGTGGGGCGTGAAAAATAATGAAGACTCCCTCAGACAAACATCTTTAACCATGCGTCTTACTGAAACGGAAGAAATCATGGACGCTGAGCTAGCAGCCCTCCAAAAAGAACTTCCTTTCAGCGTACACGATGCCAATATTGGCATGGAGGGAATCACCCCGTTTGATTTTATGCAAGAGTAAATGGCTTCCTTCATGGAAGCCATTTCTTCGTATGAGTCATAGAGGAAACGCACACGATAAGACTGTTCCGAAAAGGTGGTTGATCACATTTTGAGAACATGTCGAGAGCTTGAAGGACTGACGATCTATACAGACGAGCTGTCTCATTCACTTGGGGCGATCAAAGATATTTGCTTTTTAGCCGGCGGCAGCTGCGGGGGATATGTTTTAGATGGGAAAAAGAAAGACTGTGCTTTTATTCCATTCTCAGCTGGCGACAAACTGACAGACAAAGGTCTATATGTGAGCTGCCAGAAGGGCATCGAGATAGATACCTCCGCCCCATCCTTCTTCTTTTCGAAATTAAAAAAGAAAATGATCCGTACGCCAGATGGTGAAACATTAGGTGTTTTGGAAGATGTATACTTTTGTACAAATTCGGGCACAATCGTAGCATATGAACTCTCGGACGGCTTCTTTACAGAGCTATCAGGGATTCGAAAGCAGCTGCATGCTGCCGGAACCTTGATGGATGTTCAAAAGGAAGCACTTGTTCTAAACCGAACGTAAAGAGGTGCTGAGTATGCTCATTTGCCCAAATTGCAAATGTAAAGACATCGGAAAAATTGGGGTCAATCAATATTATTGCTGGGGCTGTTTTATTGAATTGACACTGTCAAAAGGCAAAATATCTACTCACCAAGTGGAGGAAGACGGTACACTAAGCAGTTTAGACGACCTGTTTAGTGACGATGAACGTTCAATTCAACTATAAGTGTTAAGGGGGAATTTCGAATGGGCAAAATGACTTCTTCACTATTAACGCTTGGTGCAGGTGCACTCGCATATCACTTTGCAAGTCGATATGATATGCCATCTAAGCGGGATATGAAAAAGATGAGAAAACGAGTTATGCGAATGCTTTAAACAAAAAGGGACATCCACCATGAGCGGATGTCCTTTTTTTATGCCTGCCTGTACTCTAATCTCCGTGCAAGTATAGACAAGCTGAAGTTCACAACAAAATACATCATGGCCGCCAAGAGGAAAATAGGAAGTAAATAAGATTGGCTTTGACCATTTAAAATCTGCGCGTGATGCAATAGTTCTGGAAGGGCAATCACAACGGCAAGCGATGTATCTTTTAAAAGAGAAATAAATTGACTGACAATCGGCGGGACCATTCGGCGTAATGCCTGTGGCATGATAATCATTTTTAATGTTTGTATATAGGTTAAACCAGAGGATCTGGCCGCTTCGATTTGTCCTTTATCAATTGATTTTAATCCGCTGCGAATAATTTCTGACAGCATGGCAGATTCAAACACGGTTAAAGCCGCAATGGCAGAGGCTGTAATGCTTAGCTTAATGCCGATTTCAGGCAGGGCGAAATACGTAAAAAAGATGATCAGCAAAAGCGGCAGGTTCCGAACGGTTTCAACAATGACCGCAAGCACCTTTGATAAAATAGGGATTTGTGCGAACCTCAATGTGCCAACGACTAATCCGATGATAAAGCTTAAAATGATGGAGATAAAAGCCACTTTTAAGGTGACAGCAAATCCTTCAAGTAAAAAGGCGAGATGATCGGGCTGGTAGGCACCTATAAAATCCATTGTGTTTTCCTCCTTTCTAGTGGCTTCGGGCTAATCTTTTTTCTAAATAACCAACGCCTAGACTAAGCGGAATGGTCAATAGAAGATAGAACATGGCAACAAAGATGTATACATCAAATGTCACAAACGTTCTCGAAGCGATAAGGTCTCCTTGGTACATCAGATCAAACCCTGCAATGACACCTAAAATAGACGAGTTTTTCACAAGGTTGATAAATTGATTCCCAAGTGGTGGAATGACAATTTTGATTGCTTGCGGCAGAATAATATATCGCATCGTTCCGCTATATGACAGACCAGAAGCTCTAGCTGCTTCCATTTGTCCAAGCGGTACAGCTTGTATACCTGCACGAATGGCTTCAGCGATAAAAGCAGACGTATAAATGGAGAGGGCAATGGTTCCTGCTGTAAAGCCATCTGCCACAATGCCAAGTACCGGTAAACCAAAAAAGAACACAAAGGTGATCAATAATAACGGAATATTCCGAATAAATTCCACGTAAGCCGTCCCTAACCAGTTGAGCGGCCTTAGTGGCGCAATTCTCATAATGGCAATGAGTGTACCGATGAAAAAGCTTCCAATCAACGCAATGACACTTGCACCAATCGTATATTTAAACCCTTCTAAATAAAGATGGAAGTTCTCAGTTAAAATGGAAAACCGCAGCAATCAGTTCACTTCCTTCCTAATCAATAGAGGAGCCGGCAAGCGGCTCTCCTGAGGGTGTTGAGATTGATCGAGTCAATTGATTATTCTTTGATCCATTTTTTATGAATCTTGTCATACTCTCCATTATCTTTTAATGCCTTTAACGCTTTATTAATGGCTTCTGTCAATTTTTCATCGCCTTTTTTCACAGCGATGCCATAAGGCTCATCGGTAAATGTTCCGCCAACGACTTCATAATTTGAATCTTCGTCTGCCATGCCAAATAAAATTGCATTATCAGTTGTCAGAACTTGCCCTTGATTTGATTTTAAGGCTGTAAAGGCTTCTTGGTAATTTTCAAATTCTAAAACGGATGCTTCTGGTGCTTTTTCGCGAATGTTTTGAGAAGAAGTGGACCCTTTCACTGCAAGCACCTTCGTACCTTTTTTAAGATCATCAATCGATTGAATGTCGCTGCCTTTTTTCACAAGCAGTGATTGTCCTGCTTCAAAGTAAACATCTGAGAAATTGACCTCTTTTTTACGCTCTTCTGTGATCGTCATTGTGGCAACAATGGCATGAATATCTCCTTTTTGCAGTAAAGGAATTCTTGTTTTAGATGTCACTTCTTTGAATTCTGCTTTTCCTTCATCACCGAGCATTTCTTTAGTGATCGCTTTTGCGATATCAATATCAAACCCTTCAATATCCCCGCTACTAGGATTTTTTAGACCGAATAAACGAGTATCGTTTTTCACACCGAAAACGATTTTTTTGTCTTTCTTAATGGCTTCTAATGAGCTGCCTTGTTTTGCATCAGTTGAGCCTTTCTCGGCAGATCCACAAGCAGCGAGAGCGATCATACAGAAAGTCATCAACAGTAATAGGCCAAAGCGTTTCATTTTTTTCATCAAATTCATTCCCCCTAGTGATTTAAAATACGGCTTAAAAAGAGCTGAGCGCGTTTCTCGCGCGGTTTTTCATAAAAGGCAGCTGGTGTAGATTCTTCAAGAATTCTTCCTTCATCAATAAACACAATACGGTCCGCGACTTCACGGGCAAACCCCATCTCGTGCGTGACAACGACCATTGTCATTCCTTCCCTTGCCAGCTGTTTCATCACATCTAGTACCTCACCGATCATCTCTGGATCAAGAGATGATGTTGGTTCATCGAAAAGCATGACCTCAGGTTTCATTGCAAGTCCCCTTGCGATTGCCACACGCTGCTGCTGTCCTCCTGAGAGTCTAGAAGGGTAGGTGTCTGCTTTTTCAGGAATGCCAACTTTATTTAAATAAAATTCAGCTGTTTCCTTTGCTTCTTCTTTGCTCACTTTTTTAACCTTCATCGGCGCAAGCATAATGTTTTCTAGCACCGTCTTATGCGGATAAAGATGGAAGTGCTGAAACACCATCCCGATATTTTGCCTGATGAGATTGATGTTGGTTTTCGGATGCTGAACAGACACTTGATTGACAAGGACTTTTCCTTCATCAATGCTTTCAAGACGATTGATACATCTGAGCATCGTGCTTTTTCCAGACCCTGAAGGACCGATGATCACAACAACCTCACCTTTTTGAATATGTAGGTTAATGTCCTTAAGTACATGGAACTGGCCGTAATGCTTGTTGACTTCTTCGAATGTGATCATGAAGAACCTCCTCTTCTAATGATTGAGCTAAAGTGGATTCTAGCATAAATGAGGCGAAAATAAGAAAATAATGGAATATTTTCTAACGAGATTTTACAGCAAACAGTGACTTTGGATGGAGCCGTATGTTTCATGTGTATTCATTTTTAACAAAGTTAGGACAAATTTTATTTACATGGATAATTGCAGAAGTTGGTTAAACAATAAGAAGAGAGGTGAAAAAGGTGAAAAAACGTCCGATCGAGTTTCTAATATATGCTGCAGGTGTACTGCTTGTCCTTGCGTCTTTACTCATTTTGGTTCAGCTCGACGAGTTATGGATGCCTATTTTTTTATTGCTCAAAGCGGTTTTGATCCCGCTTCTTATCGCTATTTTTATTTCTTATCTTCTTTATCCAATTGTTGAAAGACTACATAAGCGAGGTTTGCCAAGGACGGTCAGTCTCTTATTGATATATGTGCTGTTTTTTGGCGGCATTGGTTTGGCTGTGTATAAAGGGGCACCGGTTTTAATCGCTCAGTTAAATGAATTGTCGGAGCAAATTCCCATGCTTGCCGAAACGTATAATGGTGCTTTATCACATGTTCATCGTCATACAAGCCACTGGCCTGATGGACTGCATGAACGGCTGGATCGTTTTATTGTCCAATCTGAGACGTATGCCGCAAATGGGGCAGAGCGGATGATTCTTAGCTGTAAAGTACTGCTTGATTACGCCTTAGTTGCTGCACTTATCCCTTTTCTTGTTTTTTATATGGTGAAAGATATGAACACGATGAAGCGGGCAGCATGGTATTTAACCCCGCCAAGCTTTCGAAAAAGGGGACATGCCTTTGTGAAAGCAGTGGATGACTCACTTGGGGATTATATTAGAGGACAATTGCTTGTCTGTTCTTTAATTGGGGGAGCTGCTGCCATTGTTCTTTGGCTGTTTCATATTCCATATCCGCTTGTACTAGGTATGTTAATCGGTGCAACGAATGTCATTCCGTATTTTGGCCCGATTATTGGAGCGATTCCAGCTGTCTTTATCGCTTTTACCATCTCAGTGAAGTCAGTGATCATTGTGCTAATTACAGTAGCCGTGCTTCAATTTTTAGAAAGCAATGTACTGAGTCCGATCATTGTCGGGAGAAGCCTGCATATGCATCCTGTCGTAATCATGCTGGTGTTACTCGCTGGAGGTGAGCTGTTTGGCTTGATTGGAATGATTTTAGCCGTGCCGTCCGCAGCTATTATGAGGGTCATCATTGTGCAATATATTCACATGAGACGAAGCGTTCATTGACAAGACGAGCCGAGTTGTCTATAATAATTTCGATTCATACATATTGAATTCAATGACGGACCCGAGTACGTTAAAAAGCTGTTGCAGAGAGAGGCTTTGTTTGCTGAGAAAAGCCTTATCAGACCTTTAACGGAAGCTAGTCCCGAGTGCAGATAAACACTGCCGCTCTCTTCCGGCGTTATCGGATGTGAAGGTGATAGACGCATATGTCTATAATCAGGGTGGTACCGCGAGAGCATCTCGTCCCTGTGTAAGTAGTTTTTTGCTTGCATAGGGCGAGATGTTTTTTCGTTTGTGTGAAGATTGAGGAATAAAAAAGGAGGATTTATGATGAAAACTTTAACTTCAGCTCAAGTACGTCAAATGTTTTTAGATTTTTTTAAAGAAAAAGGACATGCTGTCGAACCGAGTGCGTCCCTCGTACCGCATGACGATCCAACACTTTTATGGATTAACAGCGGGGTGGCAACATTAAAGAAATACTTCGATGGCCGCGTCGTGCCTGAGAATCCGCGTATTTGCAACGCACAAAAATCAATTCGTACAAATGACATTGAAAATGTAGGGAAAACAGCACGCCATCATACGTTTTTTGAAATGCTGGGCAACTTCTCTATTGGAGACTATTTCAAAGAAGAGGCAATCGAATGGGCTTGGGAATTCCTCACAAGTGACGAGTGGATTGGCTTTGATCCGAATCTGCTATCTGTAACGGTACATCCAGAGGATGAAGAAGCGTATGTTCTTTGGAGAGATAAAATTGGTGTCCCTGAGGAACGAATTATTCGTCTAGAGGGCAACTTCTGGGATATTGGCGAGGGGCCAAGTGGTCCGAATACAGAAATTTTCTATGATCGCGGAGAAGCATATGGCAACGACATGAACGACCCTGAATTATATCCAGGCGGAGAAAATGAACGTTATCTAGAAGTATGGAATCTTGTTTTTTCTGAATTTAACCATAATCCAGATGGTACATACACACCGCTTCCGAAGAAAAACATTGATACAGGAATGGGTCTTGAGCGTATGGTCTCTGTGATTCAAAACGTACCGACGAACTTTGATACAGACCTGTTCATGCCGATTATTCGTGCAGTAGAAACGATTTCTGGAGAAAGCTATGGGGAGTCAAAAGAAAAAGACACAGCATTTAAAGTCATTGCTGACCACATTCGTACTGTTGCCTTTGCCGTCAGTGACGGAGCACTTCCTTCTAATGAAGGCCGAGGTTATGTGTTAAGACGTTTGCTGCGCCGTGCTGTGCGTTATGCAAAAACGATCCATATCCACCGTCCATTTATGTATGACCTAGTTCCAGTTGTTGCGGAGATCATGAAGGATTTCTATCCAGATGTTCAAGCAAAAGAAGAATTTATTGCAAAAGTGATCAAAAATGAAGAAGAGCGTTTCCATGAGACACTGAATGAAGGGTTAGCCATTTTATCAGAAGTGATCAAAAAAGAACGAGACAATGGCAGCTCACAAATTTCCGGTAAAGATGTGTTTAAGCTTTATGACACATATGGATTCCCGGTCGAACTTACAGAAGAATATGCAGAAGATGAAAACATGACAGTTGATCGTGAAGGCTTCCAGCTAGAAATGGAGAAGCAGCGTGAACGTGCAAGAAATGCCAGACAAGATGTAGGTAGTATGCAGGTTCAAGGCGGGGCTTTAGGCGATATTAAAGCAGAAAGTACGTTTGTGGGCTATGAAAATTTAACTGCAGATGCTCGTATTATCGAATTGCTTCAAAACGGTGAAATTGTCACAGAAGCTCACGAAGGGGAAACGGTGCAAATTTTATTAGATGAAACACCTTTCTATGCGGAAAGCGGCGGACAAGTGGCGGATAAAGGAACGTTAAAAAGTGCCGAAGCGATCATTGATATTAAAGATGTGAAAAAGGCGCCAAACGGCCAGCATGTCCACGAAGGAGTCGTCGTAAGTGGTACGGTTCAAAAAGGCATTGAAGTCACTGCAGAAGTCGAATCAGCACTTCGAAAAGGCATTGTGAAAAATCACACAGCGACACATCTTTTGCACCAAGCGCTAAAAGATGTATTGGGCAGCCACGTTAACCAAGCGGGTTCACTTGTGAATGAAAACAGACTTCGCTTTGACTTTTCTCACTTTGGACAAGTAACAAAAGAAGAATTGTCACAAATTGAAAAAATCGTCAACGAAAAGATTTGGGAAGGCATTTCGGTTTCCATTGACCTGAAACCAATTGCTGAAGCAAAAGAAATGGGCGCAATGGCGCTGTTTGGCGAGAAGTATGGCGATATTGTCCGTGTGGTGCAAGTAGGTGATTACAGCATCGAGTTATGCGGAGGCTGTCACGTTCAAAACACTGCGGAGATCGGATTGTTTAAAATTGCATCTGAATCGGGTATTGGTGCTGGAACACGCCGTATTGAGGCTGTAACAGGTAAAGGTGCTTATGAAGAATTAAATGATCAGCTTGCGATTTTAGAAAAGGCAGCTAATGAACTGAAATCAAATACAAAAGATGTACCAAAACGCATCGCTTCCTTGCAGGCTGATTTAAAAGAAGTTCAAAGAGAAAACGAATCACTTCTTGCGAAATTAAGTCAAGCAGAAGCTGGCTCTATTTTAGAAAAAGTCATCGAAGTTGGCGGAGTGAACGTGTTAACTGAAAAAGTAAACGCCAAAGACATGAACCATTTAAGAACGATGGTTGATGACTTAAAAGCGAAATTAGGTTCAGCAGTCATTGTACTTGGCGCTGTTCAAAATGGAAAAGTCAACATTTCAGCCGGTGTGACGAAAGACGTCATTGAAAAAGGTCTTCATGCAGGAAAACTTGTGAAGCAGGCAGCTGAAATTTGCGGCGGAGGCGGAGGCGGACGCCCAGATATGGCACAAGCAGGCGGGAAACAGCCAGAAAAGCTTGAAGAAGCACTGGCAACTGTCGAAGAATCTGTCAAATCCGTTTTATAATCAGTCAATGTAGTGTAGAATAATGGTATTAGATGAGCGGTTAGAAAAAAGCTTGCTAGTAGAATGTTGGAAGAGAGGTGCAAGAAGCAGTGAGTTCATTTGATAAGACAATGAAGTTTAACTTCTCTGATGATTCAGCTGAAACCAATGTGAATGAAGTGCTCATAACAGTTTATGACGCACTCCAAGAAAAAGGATACAACCCGATCAATCAAATTGTCGGATACTTGCTGTCAGGCGACCCTGCTTATATTCCAAGACATCAGGATGCACGCAACCTAATTCGTAAACTAGAACGAGACGAATTAATTGAGGAATTGGTTAAATCGTACTTAGAGACACATAAAGAGGCGTAAAACATGAGAATTTTAGGCTTAGATTTAGGCACGAAAACCCTTGGTGTGGCAATCAGTGATGAAATGGGATGGACAGCTCAAGGGATTGAAACCATTAAAATTGATGAAGCAGGCGGAGACTTTGGTCTCAGCCGCCTGTCTGAGATCGTCTCGCAATATGGAACGGATAAAATTGTACTTGGTTTTCCAAAAAATATGAACGGTACGGTCGGTCCAAGAGGCGAGGCCAGCCAATCATTTGCGAAAGTGTTAGAAAACACGTACAATGTTCCTGTTGTGCTTTGGGACGAGCGTCTGTCAACGATGGCAGCAGAAAAAATGCTCATCTCTGCAGATGTGAGCAGACAAAAGCGTAAAAAAGTCATTGATAAAATGGCGGCTGTTATGATCCTTCAAGGGTACTTAGACAGCTTAAATTAAAATGAGGTGAATCAAATGGAACACGGAGAAAAGCAAATTACAATCGTTGATGATAATGGAAATGAGCAGCTTTGCGAAGTACTATTTACTTTTGAAAGCGACCATTTTAACAAATCATATGTTCTTTACTACCCAATTTCTGAACAAGATAACGAAGAAATTGAAATTCATGCATCAAGCTTCACACCAAACGAAGACGGTGAAGATGGCGAATTAGAGCCAATTGAAACGGATGAAGAGTGGGACATGATTGAAGAAACGTTAAATACGTTCTTAGATCAAGAAGACGAAGAAGAATAGAACGAATAAAAGGCCTGTGAACATGATCTCTGTGATCTTTCTTCACAGGTCTTTTTTTACATTCTATATGTAAACTATTATTGAAATTTAGTTGACATATATCACTCGACCTTTTACGCTATTTTTATCAAAAACATCGAGTGAGGGGTATGAAAATTGAAAATTCACGATATGATGCAAATGGCATTCATGACAGCAGTTATTGGGATGTTAGGATTGATTCCGCCTATTTTTCTTGCGTTTACACCTGTACCAATCACCTTACAAACCGCAGGTCTTTTGCTTGCTGGAGGGCTGTTAAAACCAAAGCAAGCCCTGATTAGTTTACTTCTGTTTCTTCTAATAGTGGCAGCAGGCGCACCTCTTTTATCTGGAGGGAGAGGCGGAATAGGGGTCTTTTTTGGGCCAAGCGGTGGTTTTTTACTTGCTTATCCAGTGGCTGCCTTTATGATCAGCCTGTGGCTAAACCGGCTGAAGAAAGTGACGGCCTTACGCCTATTTTTAATCTATGCGGTATGCAGTATCGGGATATTATATATAGGCGGAATTCCCTTTCAAGCCATGATGATGCATATAAAGATCACGCAAGCAGCTCTGTTCAGCGTCATTTATTTACCGGGTGATCTGATCAAAGCAGGGATATGTGCCGTCTTCACGGTGAAAATCATTCAAGCGATGTCATATCGAAAAAGGGACTTACATAGAGGGAGGCGAGCAGTTTGATGAGAATAACGGAAAGCTATGCAGCTCATGCAAAAGTGAAGCCAGATCAGATGGCGATCATAGATGAAAAAGAGCAGATCACTTATGAAGAATGGCATGAGCGTGTGAAGTCATCTGCACAATGGTTAAAAGAAACGCCTCATCAGCAAAAAAGAGTCGCTTTTTTATTATCAAATGGTGTTCCGTTTCTCCAACTATTTGCTGGCGCAGCTTCTGCAGGATGGACAGCGGTGCCTCTTGATCCGCGGTGGAGTGATAAGGAATGCGCGGAAAAGCTCTTATTAAGCGAGGCAGACCTTGTCATTGTGGAAGATCGATATATCAAAAGAATTGAAAAGTACAAGCTGGATATGCCAGTGCTCTCTTTATCTGAATGGAAAGAAAGAATCAGCCTCAGCATAAACGTTCAATCGAACAAAGGTGAACCGGAGGAAGATCCTGCTTTTTATATGGGATTTACTTCAGGATCAACGGGATCGCCCAAAGCCTTTATAAGACGCCAGCAGTCATGGATCGAGAGCTTTCAAATGACAACATCCGTCTTTGGGATCACACATAAAGATCATGTACTGATTTTGGGCACACTTTTATCCTCTCATTTTTTATACGGTGCGATCAGCACACTTTATTTCGGGGGCACTGTGACATTGTTAGAAAAATTTGTGCCAGAGAAAGCAAAGAAAACCTTAGAGAAAGGAGACATCACGGCTATTTATACTGTTCCGACCATGACAGAATCGTTACTGCAAATGGATGCTTTCGGAAAGAATCCGCTTCTTGTCCTGTCGTCTGGTGCAGATTGGGGAAACTCTTCAAAAAAACAGCTCGTCAACCGCTATCCTCACATCACATTTTTTGATTTTTATGGAACATCAGAATTGAGTTTTGTCTCCTATTTATCTTCAGATGACTTTTTGCAAAAGCCTACTTCTGTCGGAAAGCCTTTTCCTTCTATTCAGGTTGAAGTCAGGAGGGCAGATCAAACCGTTTGCCAGCCAAATGAAATAGGGAGAATTTATGTGAAAAGCCCAATGTCTTTTTCAGGCTATTTACAAGATGAAAAGCCGCCCGAAGAGTGGCTGACCGTATATGACATGGGGTGGCTCGACGAAGATGGTTACTTGTATATGAGCGGCCGCGAGAATGGCATGATTGTCTATGGGGGACTGAATATTTTTCCAGAGGAAATTGAGCGTGTGCTGAATGAACAGCCAGAGGTGTATCGGTCAATCGTGATTGGACTTCCTGATCCATATTGGGGCGAAATCCCTGTTGCCATTATTGAGAATGTACAGCAAACAAAACTCATTCGGCAAGCTGTAAAAGAAACATTAGCGGCATACAAAGTACCAAAAAAATGGCTCGTCACGGACAAAATGATCGAAACATCAGGAGGGAAAATCGCTCGTGCCAGTATGAAAAAGTGGGCGGAGGAACAATTATCATGCAAGCCGTGATTGTACAAGCGAAGCGGACGCCCTTCGGTGAGAAAAATGGAATGTTGAAGGATTACCGGCCAGAGCATCTAGCTGCGCCCTTGATCCAGCATTTTTCAAACGTGACCAAGCCAGATGACATCATTTTAGGCAATGTCGTCGGGGGTGGTGGCAACATTGCCCGTCTGTCCTCGTTAGAAGCAGGGCTTTCATTACATATTCCGGGTATGACCATTGATAGGCAGTGTGCTTCCGGTCTTGAAGCCATTAGAACGGCGTGCATCATGATTCAGTCGGGGGAGGGATCAATGTATATCGCTGGTGGAACGGAAAGCATTTCTCGGTCACCAATGAAAGAAAGGGCCCGCTTTTCTCCAGAGTGGATAGGGGACCCTCATATGGGGGAAGCGGCAGAGCTGACGGCGTCGAGATTTTCAGTTGCGAGACAAGAGCAAGATGACTATGCACTTTTAAGCTGGGAACGAAGTATAACCGCATTCAAGCAAGGAACGTATTCAGAAGAAATTGTTCCGATTAGCGGGATGAGTACAGATGAAGCGGCAGCTAAAATAAGACCGATTGCAAGCTTGATAAAGCGGGCAAAACCTGTCTTTTTACCAGGCAAAGGTACTGTGACTGTGACCAATAGCTGTAAAGAAGCAGATGGTGCAGCTGCCGTCGTTGTGATGGAAAGAGCGGAAGCGGAGGCAAAAGGCTTCAGCCCTATGCTGCGGTATATCGGGAGTGCCGTGACCGCTATGGACCCGCATTATCCTGCTGCTTCACCAATTGATGCAATCAAGAAACTTTTACATAAAGAACAAGTGAAGATAGAAGATGTTGCACTTTTTGAAATCAATGAAGCGTTTGCGCTCAAAGTAGTGCTCATTGCCCGGACACTGGGTATTCCTTATGACCGTATCAATAAAAGAGGCGGTGCGCTTTGTCTTGGGCATCCATATAGCGCCTCGGGAGCTGCTATGATGGTGAGACTGTTTTACGAAGCCCGCGCCTTACCGAATGGAAGTTATGTCATGGCTGCAATTGGCAGTGGAGGCGGTGTCGGTTTAGCCACACTATGGCAAGTTCTGTCATGACATGCATGAGCAAGTAATTGCCGAACTCCGTCGAATCATGTACTATAAAAGCTAGATGTGAGGAGGGCCATGCATGTTTTCAGAACAAAAGAAACGACCATTTTTTAAACGAAAAATGGGGATCGTCCTGTTATCTGTACTTGCTGTGATCATCATTGCAGCATTATCAGGTTTTTTATATGTAAAATCAGCACTCGGGCCGGTCGATCAAAAAAGCAAACAAACCATTAATATTCATATTCCAAATGGGACATCTGTCAGTGGAATTGCGAGCATTTTAAAAGAAAATGAGCTGATTTCAAATGACACGATTTTCACTTACTATGCAAAGTACAAAAAAGCGTCAGGCTTTAAAGCGGGCTATTTTCATCTCAAACAAACAATGGATGCGGATCAGCTAATTCAAAAGCTGACATCTGGCGGGACAGATTACGCATTTCAGCTTGTGATACCTGAAGGGAAACAGTTGTCTGATATTGCAACTATTATCGCAAACCAGACGAATTTTTCAGCGAAGGAAGTTGAAGCGAAGCTGGATGATCCAGCCTTTATTAAAAAATTGATGAAAAAATACCCGAAAACGGTGACATCACAAGTGAACGGGAAACAGGTCAAGCATCCGTTAGAGGGATATTTATTCCCGGCGACGTATCCGTTTTATCGTGAGGATGAATCACTTGAAACCATCATTGACACGATGATTAAACAAACAGATCAATATGTGAAAACGTATGAAAAGGACATGAAAAAGAGAAAGATGTCCATCCATGATGTCCTAACGATGGCATCCCTGATAGAAATGGAAGCAACGGAAAAAACAGACCGGTCAAAAATCTCAAGTGTGTTTTATAACCGGTTGAAAAAGGACATGCCGCTTCAAACAGATCCAACCGTTCTTTATGCGCTTGGCGAGCATAAGTCCCGTGTTTATTACAAAGATTTAAAAGTGAAATCACCTTATAATACGTATACAAACAAAGGGCTGCCGCCTGGACCTATTGCCAATGCTGGAGAATCTTCTTGGAAAGCAGCACTCCATCCAGAGAAAACAGATTTTGTTTACTTCCTAGCAAAGAAAAATGGGGAAGTCGTCTTTACGAAAACGTTAAATGAGCACAACAAAGCAAAAGCGAAATACATCACTGGCAGCAACTAGCGCTCATGTGAAAGGAAAAAGACTGTAGACAATGGTGAAATTGCCTGCAGTTTTTTTCGTTGTTATATCTATTTTATAGGTTCGCAATTACCACATCTTTGTGGTAAAATATATCGGGTTGTTTTTACTTAGATGAACGAAAGATTGACGAGAAAGAGAGCTGCAGCAGGCAGGACTCTTCTTTTTCAGGTCATGAAGGAGCTAGACATATAATGACAATCGAAGATGATCAAATAAATGATTATATTGAAGATTTAATTGAGCCGAGTCCTAATGCCATCGCTCAATTAGAGGAGTATGCGAAAGAGCATCATGTGCCAATCATGGAAAAGGTGAGCATTGAACTGTTATTGCAGCTGCTTTCTTTGAAAAAACCGAAGAAGATTCTTGAGGTTGGGACAGCGATTGGCTATTCAGCGATTCGAATGGCAGAAGCTCTGCCAGATGCTGAAATCTATACGATTGAGCGAAATGCGAAACGTTATGAGGAAGCGACACGAAATATTGAAGAATTACATTTCAAAGATAGAATTCACGTGTTTTTTGGCGATGCGATCGAATCAGCTAAAACGGTTCAGACGATGGCGCCCTATGATGTGATCTTCATTGATGCGGCAAAAGGTCAGTATCAACGCTTTTTTGAGCTGTTTGAACCGATGCTGTCCGATGACGGAATGATTATTACAGACAACGTATTATTTAAAGGCTTAGTTGCGACAAATTATGAAGAAGAAATTGAAGATAAACGAAAAAAACAATTAATAGGCAAAATTGATCGATACAATCAATGGCTGATGTCAAATCCTGACTACCAAACGTGTATCATTCCGGTTGGAGATGGGATCGCTATTAGTACAAAAAGAGGTGACCAATCATGAAAAAACCAGAATTGCTTGTGACGCCAAGCAAGGTGTCGGATGTACTGCCGCTCATTGAAGCGGGTGCTGACGCATTTTTAATAGGTGAACAAACATATGGAATCCGTCTTGCAGGTGAGTTTTCAAGAGAAGATGTGAAACAAACGGTTCAACTCGCACATGCACATCACAAAAAAGTATATGTCGCCATGAATGCGATTTTTCATAATGACCGTGTGGCACTGCTTGGAGATTATTTAACCTTTCTCGATGGGTTAAACGTGGATGGTGTCGTTTTTGGAGATCCGGCAGTGATCATGGCCGCAAAAGAAACAGGTGTCAACTTGAATCTGCACTGGAGTACAGAAACAACTGGGACAAACTATTACACTTGTAACTACTGGGGCAGAAAAGGCGCAACACGTGCTGTTCTTGCCAAAGAACTCAATATGGATAGCGTGATTGATATCAAAGAAAACGCCGAAGTGGAGATTGAAATTCAAGTCCACGGCATGACCTGTATGTTCCAATCCAAACGGACACTTGTTGGCAACTATTTTGAATATCAAGGCAAACAAATGGACGTGGAAGGCAGAAATATGGAAGAAGGTCTATTCCTTCACGACCAGGAGCGTCAAAACAAATATCCTATTTTTGAGGATGAAAATGGCACACACATTATGAGTCCAAATGATGTATGTATGATTGATGAATTAGAAGAATTTGTCGACGCAGGCATTGACTCATTTAAAATTGACGGAATTTTAAAGTCACTTTCTTATATGACAGAGGTGACATCCCTCTATCGAAAAGCCATTGATTTACTAGTGACTGATAAGGAAGCCTATGAAGATCGGAAAGATGAATGGGTGGAGCGTATTGAAGATATCCAGCCTGTCAACCGTTCAATCGATACAGGGTTCTTCTTTAAAGAAACGGTTTATTAAGATAAAAGGAGGCAGAGGAAATGGCACTTTTAAAAGATGGAATTTCTGAAGTGATCGATGGAAAACGTGTCATTACAAAAAAACCAGAACTGCTAGCGCCAGCAGGAAACTTAGAAAAACTAAAAATTGCTGTGCATTATGGAGCAGATGCTGTTTTTATTGGCGGGAAAGAATTTGGACTTCGTTCAAATGCAGATAACTTTTCAATCGAAGAAATGGCAGAAGGTGTCGCATTTGCGAACAAGTACGGTGCTCGCATTTATGTGACAACGAATATTTTCGCCCACAACGAAAACATGGACGGGCTGGAAGAATATCTTCAAGGGATTGAAGGAGCGGGTGTAGCGGGAATTATTGTCGCTGATCCACTCATTATTGAAACATGCAAACGAGTAGCTCCAAAGCTTGAAGTTCACTTGAGCACACAGCAGTCTCTTTCGAATTGGAAAGCGGTGCAGTTTTGGAAGGAAGAGGGGCTTGAGCGTGTGGTCCTTGCACGTGAAACAAGCGCCCTAGAGATTAAAGAAATGAAAGAAAAAGTGGATATTGAAATCGAAACGTTCATTCACGGGGCGATGTGTATTGCTTATTCTGGCCGCTGCGTACTCAGTAACCATATGACAGCGAGAGATTCAAACCGCGGAGGCTGCTGCCAATCTTGCCGCTGGGATTATGATCTTTATAAACTAGAAGGCTCTGAGGAAGCGCCTTTATTCAGTGAAGAAGATGCACCATTTGCGATGAGTCCAAAAGATTTAAAACTCATCGAATCCATACCGCAAATGATTGAAATGGGAATTGATAGCTTAAAGATCGAAGGACGAATGAAGTCCATTCATTATGTAGCAACAGTTGTCAGTGTCTATCGTAAAGTCATTGATGCTTACTGTGCGGATCCAGACAATTTCGTCATTCAACAAGAATGGCTCGATGAATTAGACAAATGTGCCAACCGTGACACGGCTCCTGCCTTTTTTGAAGGTGTACCAGGAACGGATGAACAAATGTTTGGCATTCACGGAAAGAAAACGACCTTTGATTTCGTCGGTCTTGTACTTCATTATGATGAACAAGAACAAATTGTCACATTACAGCAGCGTAATTTCTTTAAAGCTGGCGACGAAGTTGAATTTTTCGGTCCAGAAATTGAAAATTTCACATGCAAGATTGAGACGATTTGGGACGAAAAAGGGAACGAACTCGATGCCGCTCGTCATCCACTGCAAATTGTGAAATTTAAGCTTGATCAAAAAGTATACCCTAGCAACATGATGAGAAAGGGGAAATAACCGGCACATGGGGAAAAAACCAGTGGTGATTGGAATCGCTGGCGGCTCGGGTTCAGGTAAAACGAGTGTCACCAATTCCATTTACGAAAAATTTAAAGGACATTCAATCCTCATGCTTCAGCAAGATTTATATTATAAAAATCAAAGTCATATGCCATTTGAAGAGCGCCTGCTGACCAATTATGATCATCCGCTTGCTTTTGACAATGACCTGATGATTGAGCATGTAGAAGCGCTGCTAAAGTACGAGTCCATTGAAAAACCAATTTATGATTTTAAACTAAACACACGTTCAGAAGAGACGGTACATGTTGAACCCAAAGATGTCATCATCGTTGAAGGAATCTTTGCTCTTGAAAACGAACGTCTAAGAAACTTAATGGATATTAAACTGTATGTGGATACAGATGCAGATCTTCGGATCATTCGCCGTATTTTACGTGATACGAAAGAAAGAGGCAGATCGATTGATTCCGTGATTGAACAATATGTATCTGTCGTCAGACCGATGCACAATCAATTCATTGAACCGTCAAAACGATACGCGGATATCATCATTCCAGAAGGTGGACAAAACCATGTCGCAATAGACCTCATGGTGACAAAAATTCAAACGATTCTTCAAAACCGCGGAGAGTAAATGGTGGAGAAGAACAAAGACCTTTACGACGTAAAGGTCTTTTCAACATCCTGCTCTTGTAGTCAATACTTTAGTAATGGCTAGTCCGAAATCATCGGTGAGCATTGTAAGAAGTAGTCCCTGAGTAAAAGATTTGATATGATAGGAAAACAATGCTGCGAAATGAAGACAGGAAAATCACGATGGGATGCTGAAAGTTTCAGTTATTCCTGCTTTGTAAAAGTATATTAAAAAAACGACAAACAAATCATCACAAATTTTCAAACAATTCTTGATCAAAATGCAATTTTGTAATAATATAGCATAGACATATCGTACACTGACCATATTATGTATTGGAAGATGGAGAATGGATAAGCTATTCTTCTACATATGATCGAAATGGCCGAACGAGGTACAGGAGCTTCCTGTGCCTTTCCACAGTTTGTGCGATGAAGATAATACATCATCATGAGACCGCTGCTGTTCCTGCCTAATAAAAAGGCATAATAGTTGCATCTAAAAGGGACGCCATGTAAGATGGACTTTTACGAATATGGGACAGAAGGAATGAGGGCCGGAATATGTCCTCATTCTTGTATATTTCAGTCGTCACTCACATGCAGAAAGCTTGTATGATGAGGATTAATAGAAGGAGTGAATGATTCATGGCACAAGAGAAAGTATTTCCAATGACAGAAGAAGGAAAGCGCAAATTAGAAGAAGAGCTTGAATATTTGAAAACGGTTAAACGTAAAGAGGTTGTAGAGCGTATTAAAATCGCTAGAAGTTTTGGAGACCTCTCTGAAAACTCGGAATATGATTCTGCTAAAGAAGAGCAAGCGTTTGTAGAAGGTCGTATTACAACGCTTGATAATATGATTCGTAATGCCAAAATTATTGAAGATGAAGGTAACTCAAATATTGTTTCACTCGGTAAAACGGTGACATTCGTTGAATTACCGGACGGTGAAGAAGAGTCTTATACGATTGTAGGAAGTGCAGAAGCTGATCCGTTTGAAGGCAAAATTTCAAACGATTCACCAATTGCAAAAAGCCTTTTAGGCAAACAAGTAGACGACAAAGTCACGGTTCAAACACCTGGCGGAGAAATGTTCGTCCAAATTGTAAAAATTTCATAATTACGTTTATACGATCAACACCTCGTCCACAATAGGGACGAGGTGTTTTTATGCTGAAAACAAGAAGAATCCAATGGACAGGTGTCATTATTTTTATCTTATTGCTCGGTCTCCTATTTAGACTAGCGGAAATTCAGTTGTTTTTCACAGAATCTTTTTCAAAGCTTGATATTAATTTGATCCAAGAAAGTGTCAGGCAGCGAACAGAAGAAGTAGTCATTTCAGACGGACGCGGCGAATTTTTAGATCGAAACGGCGAGGCACTTCTCACAAAAGAAGAGCCTGCGGTCATCATATTTCCTTTCCTGCAATATGACCTCCCTCACTTAAAGCAAACCGCTTCTATACTTGAGATGGAAGAAGATGAATTGAAGAGCCAGCTGACAGAAACGAAGAAACCACTCATTTTAAAAGATGATATCACGAAAAAAAAGCTAAAAGACATCAATGATATGAAATATTCAGGTGTTTACGGCGTATATATGAAAGAGAAGGACAAAAAAAGACTTGCCCTCCACACATTAGGTTTCACAAGCGAGAATCCAGAACTATTGAGAAAACGTTATCCGGACAAAAAAGAGCTTTCAATCCGCACTGAGATCGGTACATTCGGTTTGGAAAGTACATTTGACGAATTTCTATTACCAGAGCAAGACACAAAATTGTTATACCATGTGGACGGAAGGGGAAACCCTTTGTTTGGGATGGACGTCAAATATACAGCAGAAGCTCATTCATTTTATCCGCTGCAAGTGCAGACAACCATGGACGAAGACATGCAAAGGGAAATGGAGAATGTTCTCAAAGCACAAGGTGTTGAAAAAGGCGGAGCGGTTCTGCTCGACATTCAAAATAGCAGTGTGCTGGCGATGGCGAGTGTTCCAAATGTGACCAGCAAAAACCGGCATGAGGCAAGAAATTACATGCTGACCGCAATGGCTCCCGGTTCTGTATTTAAAACGGTCGTACTTGCCGCAGCGATTGAAAAAAACTTGAACCAGCCACAAACGATGTATGATTGTCGAAAGAATTTATATGGAGAGCCAGAAGGAAAGCAGGAAGTACTGAATCTGTCTGAAAGCTTTGCGCAAAGCTGTAATTATACATTTGCGACACTCGCTGAGCAGCTCATCCAAACAGATGATCAAATCCTTGAAAAGACAGCTTCAAAGCTTGGGCTTGTGGATCGAGCCGGCTGGGAAGGGGATGTATATCACAAGCAACAATTCAAACAGTTTGATCGTGAAGAAACAGGCAGTGTGTGGGGAGATAAAAGAGACAAGCATGTCAAAAAAGCCATTGCGCAAACGGCGATTGGTCAAAAAAATGTCAAAACAACCCCCTTACAAATTGCCAATATGATGGCAACGATTGCAAGGGGTGGAGAACGAAAAGAAGTGAGGATTGCAGATAAAGTGATGTATCAAAACGGAACAACGATGCTATCCTTTCAAAACAAACGACCTGATGGTGACAGTATTGACCGCTATACAGCTCAAACCTTGCAAAAGTACTTAAGGCAGGTGGTGACGTCTGACAAAGGAACAGGAAGAAGATTTCAAGACCTGCCGTTCCATATAGCAGGGAAATCAGGCACTGCCCAAACCGGCAGCAAAGATAAACAGGGGAATCCACTTTATCACAAGTGGTTTGCCGGATACTTTCCGGCAGAAAAACCAAAATACGCTCTCGTCGTTGTTCACCTTGATGAGGCAAGTGGCCGGGCTAAGACAAATGAAGCGTTTTATGATATTGTAAAAAAGGTCAATGAAATTGAAAAGAAACAGACATAGAACATCCCTTTATGTCATGTTAGAATAGTAACGACTTAGGGAACAGAGGCAAAGGAGTGCAGAGATTTTGAGTAGAAATTCTCGATTTGAACATCGTGATAAGCGCAGAAAGGCGAATATGGTGCTTAACATATTAATTGGTATCGTTGTGGTGCTTATTTTGGTTGTCGCATCGAGTTTGTTAATTTTTAATAAACCGAAAGATACAAATGTAGCAGACGAACCATCCAAAACAGCACCGGCATCGAGTGAAAATAAACAAAACTCAGAAGAAGATGTGAAAGATCAAAAGAAAGATACATCCGATGATGCGGATGCGAAAAAAGACGATTCATCTGACAAAAAAGACGATACAAAGAAAACAGATGATGAAGAAGAGCCAAACAAAGATGCGTTAAAAGATGCCACAGAAACAGATGGCGGTAAAACAAGTGACGTAGACAAAACATATGAAAACGATAACTGGGAGCCTGTAGGAACAGAGCAATCGGGATCACATACAGCAACCTATGATGCTAACTCAAAAGACTGGAAAGAAATGATCAAAGCCATGTCCTATGCGACAGGGATCTCAGAAGATCAAATGACTGTTATTTGGTTAGGAAATAACGGAGGACCTCAAGATGCAAAAGGAACCATCCGTGATAAATCAACAGGTGAACGCTACCGTGTAGAAATTACGTGGGTGGACGAAAAAGGCTGGAAACCTGTGAAGGTTGAAAAATTAAAATAAAATAAAAAAGTTGCATGCAAAAAGGCTAAAATGAACTTCATTTTAGCCTTTTTCTTCTTTTTAGCGTGATAGAAAACCTTTGCAGTCTAGGAAGGACTAGCACCGGCGCACAGACCTGACTGCCTACACGCTGATCTTTTTTTATGAGACATTCGCTTTAAAATGAACAACTGCTGTATACAAAATCTTATCATCAATGACAGTCGTTTGATGACTCACAGAATGAACAGTCAGCAAGATCGCCTGATTATGTTCAATTTGTTTTTGGATCTTTTGTTCAAGTTCTTTTAAAGACGTTGCTTCAAAAAATTCAATTTTGTCCTTTAAAAAATCCAGTTGAAAATCCATTTCATTCATCCCTCCATGCTCTAGATTCATCATAATCTCTCCCATTCAAAAGGGCAAATATTTTCCCACCCCACTCAGTATTTTTTAGTAGGAAAGAATCAGAAGATGTGGTAGGATAGGAACTGTTCGACGGAATAAAACATACTATACGCATAGGAATAAATAGATAAAGTGGAGGGAAAGAAAAATGGGACGTGAGTTTCTTTCTTTATTTGATCATTGGGCTGAATCTTATGATGACACTGTAAGTGGTCATGACGAGCAATATAAAGAAGTGTTTCGCCGGTATCCGGCCATTCTAAAAGAGATTACTCGCCGTGCAGGTCAACATGTCATTGAGTTTGGAAGCGGCACAGGAAACTTAACAGCGGCACTGCTTCAAGCAGATAAGAAAGTGTTTGGCGTTGAACCTTCAGAGGCCATGAAGAAAGCGGCTCTTCAAAAAGGAATACCAAATGTATTTCATGACGGAGATTTTTTATCGTTTCCAGCCCCGCCTTTTGAGCCTGATACGATCGTCAGTTCATATGCTTTCCATCATTTAACGGACGAAGAAAAAAAACAAGCCATCCACACCTATGGCAACATCCTTCCCTCAGGTGGTAAAATAGTCTTTGCTGATACAATGTTTCAAAATCAAGCAGCACATCAAGCGGCAACGAACAAAGCGAAAGCCGCTGGGTTCGATCAGCTTGCAGAGGATTTAGAAACGGAATATTATCCATCCATAGGTGTGTTAAAGCAAATCTTTGAAGAAGAAGGTTTTAGCACATCTTTTCATCAAATGAATGATTTTGTGTGGATCGTAGAAGCGAAGAAAAGGGAATGAAAGGATGTTTTTGATTTGAAAATCGCAGTGATAGGTGCAATGGAAGAAGAAGTGACGATTTTAAGAGACCAACTAAAGAATGCCACACAAGAAAACATCGCTGGGTGTGAATTTACAACAGGTGTTTATGAAGATAAAGAAGTGATTTTATTAAAATCAGGGATTGGAAAAGTAAATGCAGCGGTCAGCACAACACTTCTGCTTGACCGCTTTCAGCCAGATTATGTGATCAATACAGGATCAGCTGGCGGTTTCCATCACTCATTAAATGTAGGTGATATTGTCATCTCTACAGATGTTAGACATCATGATGTGGACGTGACGATCTTTGATTACGAATATGGACAAGTGCCAGGATTACCAGCTGCTTTCATCGCAGATGATCAGCTTGTGAAGCTGGCAGAGGAATCTGCTTCAGAAATCGATCATATTCAAGTGGCAAAAGGAACGATTGCAACAGGAGATTCATTTATGGATGATCCTGGTCGTGTCGCGTTTGTGAGAGAGAAATTTCCAGAGCTGTATGCAGTGGAAATGGAGGCAGCAGCAGTTGCGCAAGTTTGCCATCTATTTGAAACGCCATTTGTGGTCGTTCGAGCGTTGTCAGATATTGCTGGGAAAGAATCCAATATCTCTTTTGATCAATTTCTAGAGCAAGCAGCGATTCACTCAACAGACCTTGTCCTGCGTATGATAAAGCAAACACAATAAAAGAAGGGGTTCCCCCTTCTTTTCCATACAAAGGAAGGGATTTATATGGCTGTCATACATGATATTACGGAATTAATTGGCCACACACCGCTTTTAAAACTGTCAGGGATGGGTGTGCCGGCAGGTGTTGATGTTTATGCAAAACTTGAAATGATGAACCCAGGCGGAAGTATTAAGGATCGCCTAGGTGATATGCTGATTAAAGAAGCGCTGGCATCGGGCAAACTGCGCCCAGGCGGAACCATTATTGAAGCAACTGCAGGAAACACAGGTATCGGGCTTGCGCTAAGTGCAAGAAAACATCAATTGCATCCGATCTTCTGTGTACCAGAACATTTTAGTCAAGAGAAACAACAGCTCATGAAGGCGCTTGGTGCAGAGATTATTCATACACCAAGAAAAGATGGGATGAAGGGTGCGATTGATCGAGCCCTTGAACTAGAGGCAAGCCTTGACAATGCTTATTGCGTCTTACAATTTAAAAACCAAGTAAATCCATTGACTTACTATAAAACGCTCGGGCCAGAAATATGGTCTGACCTCCAAGGGAACATAGACGTGTTTGTAGCAGGAGCGGGCTCTGGCGGAACGTTTCAAGGCTGTGCTGCCTATTTAAAAGAGCAAAAAGAAGCGCTAAAAACAGTGATCGTGGAACCAGAAGGATCTATTTTAAATGGCGGAAAGCCGGGACCGCATAGAACGGAAGGAATTGGCCTTGAATTTATTCCAGATTATATGGAATCGACTTTATTTGACGAGATTTATACCGTCAGTGACGATGATGCTTTCCGAATGGTGAAAGAAGCAGCTGAAAAGGAAGGTGTTCTGCTCGGAAGCTCTTCTGGAGCCGCTCTATTTGCCGCTTTAGAGGAAGCGAAAAAGGCATCACCTGGGACAGTGATCGTGACCATTTTTCCTGATAGCAGTGAACGTTATCTAAGTAAAGGTATTTATGAGGGAGGAAAATAAAATGAAGCCAAAAACAATGATGATTCATAGTGGAATCACTGGTGATGAAAAAACAGGAGCCGTGTCTGTTCCCATTTACCAAGTCAGCACCTATAAGCAGCCTAAAGCAGGCGAGCACACTGGATATGAATATTCCAGAACTGCGAATCCAACAAGAACAGCACTGGAAACAGTCATTCGTGATCTTGAAGGCGGGGCAAACGGCTATGCATTCGGTTCAGGGATGGCTGCAATTACAGCTGTGATGATGCTGTTTAACAGCGGAGATCATATCGTACTGACTGACGACGTGTACGGCGGAACCTATCGTGTGATGACAAAGGTGGTCAACCGGATTGGCATTAAAGCCACATTTGTAGACACAAGTGATCCTGAAGCGGTGAAAAAAGCAATTTTACCAGAAACAAAAGCCGTCTATATTGAATCACCAACCAATCCATTGCTGAAAATGACCGATCTACAAGCCATAAGCCGGATCACAAAAGAAGCTGGCATCTTGATGATTGTCGATAATACGTTTTTTACCCCATATTTTCAAAAGCCGATTTCATATGGGGCTGACATTGTCTTGCACAGTGCCACAAAATATTTAGGCGGCCATAGTGATGTGGTGGGCGGACTTGTCGTGACAGCTACTGAAGAGCTTGGTGAAGAACTGCACTTTGTTCAAAACTCTACAGGCGGTATTCTTGGACCGCAAGATGCGTGGCTTCTAATGCGAGGGATGAAAACGCTCGGACTAAGAATGGAAGCACATCAACAAAACGCGCAGAAAATCGCTGAGTTTTTAGAACAGCATCCTGCGATTACACGTGTCTATTACCCAGGTTTAAGCGCTCACCCAGGTCATGAGCTTGCAAAAACTCAAGCAACAGGCTTTGGCGGTATGATTTCTTTTGATATTGGAAAAGAAGAAAATGTCGACGTGTTTTTAAGCCAATTAAAATTGTTTACAATCGCAGAAAGCCTAGGGGCGGTTGAAAGTTTAATCTCTGTTCCTGCTCGCATGACCCATGCATCCATTCCAAAAGAGCGCAGAGAAGAACTTGGCATCACAGATGGTTTAATCCGTATTTCTGTCGGTATTGAGGATATTGATGACTTATTACATGATATTGAACAAGGGCTCGACGCAGTAACGAATGGATAGATTTACATGCCCCTCGCATTCTCTCACTATGGTAAGCTATCAATAGACATTGATAACGGGAAGGTGAAACAAGTGAAGAAAAAGTGGGATGGTTTAGTGACAGATTACAAGCAATACGCTTTTATTTTGCTTGCTGTCAGCACCTTTTTATATATTGGTACGATTTTACCGAATCAGCACATAGAAGCATCACCAAAAATGCTGATGCTGGCAGTTGATTGTGTTTTCCTATTGGCTGCTTTTCTTTGCGTGAAACGTGCGATCTTTTTTCAAAAAAAGCTACAAGAACTAGATGAAGATTAAATAAAAAGTCTCCTCATATGATGAGGAGACTTTCAGCGTGTAGACAAACCCTCGCATTCTTTGTCAGTCCTGCGTGCCGGTGCTCACGAATGTCAAATTCGCTCCGCGCCGGTACTCGTCCTTCCTAGAATTCAAAGGTTTTCTATCACGCTGAAAAGAAGACAAAGGGCTAAAATCAAGTTCATTTTAGCCCTTTGTCAACATTCTGAAGTTTCCTCATGTGATGAGGAAACTTTTTTTTAATTGCACTGGATAATCGGACAAGAATCACTGTAGAAATTTAGTCAAACACACAAAAATCATCTAATTTACTAAAAACAGGTTTACAAAATGGTGCTCGCTGGATATACTTACAAAGTAATTAAAAACGTAAAGGAGGCTGAAGAATATGTTATTCGTATCTACTTGTGATCAATTCAACAACCAATTTCATCATGTCATCAGCCTGTGGAAGAGCTCGTGTCCTTCCTTTACCTTTTACGGTTCACGCTACAAAACTGTTTAAGTAAACGAGGATTTCACGTATCATCCATCGCAGGTTAGAAGACACTGTCTTTTGATCTGCGTTTTTGTGTGCCCGCAGGTCAACTGATAAAGAAGATCTGCGGGCTATTTCGCGTGCTGCGAACTGAAGGGAGGTGAGCGTATATGACAATCCATTTATTTTTTATTACTTTGACGATCCAACGTAAATACAAGGACATTGAAACCGTTCTTTATGAACAACAAGTCGAAACATTTTATGAAGAAATGAAGCAGAAACAACTAAAGTACATGAACTAAAAAGGACAATAAAAACATGAAAAGGAGGAGATTGACATGTTTATGATGCTTGCAATGCTTGATTGTTATACAAGGGAGAAGGACCAGGTTTAGACACGCTCCACATTGATCACCTGCACATATGATAACCGTAAAAGGAGATTGTGAGGTGATCAATGAATGTCAATGTCACCATATATGAGGTTTCCGTCAGTGGGGCACGGGTATGCGTCTATTCCGCATTCTTTAAAGCACGGATACGGCAATCCATACAGAATGCAAAGAGAGCAAGAAGAAATGCTCAGACGCTATATGTACAATTATCCAACTTATTGGTATTAAAGAAAAGGAGCAGGAAACGTTATCGTTTCCTGCTCCTTTTACATTAGCAAATCCAGCTTGCACCGATGATGATTAACAAAATGAACAGTACAACAAGCAATGCGAATCCGCCTGCAAAACCGCCACCGTAGCCACCGCAGTAGCCTCCAGAATAACCGCCAAAGCCCATAATCTAGCACCACCTTTATCTAATCAAGATACATTCATAAAATATGCAGCTCATGCAGAAAACGAAATCAATCTGAGCACAATTAATGAAAATGCCTATTTGTTTAAATATTTTTCATTACGTGCGAAACATTTTCAGAAAAGGTGCCGTCTAATAAAAGACAAAGAAATTAGGACTAGGTCTTAACTTTTGTTAGGCGAGAGCCGATATGAAAAGTAAGAAAATTCGTAAATAGTTTTATTTACTGGTGCAAAGCAGGTGTTGACATTGATTCAAAGCTGGATTGGAAAACAAATGAGGGAACCAAAGGGCTTGTTCTCAAAATGGGTTGCCCGCTATATGGAAAAAAATCATCATAATATCAATCAATGGACGATTCAACTCTTAAATATACAAGAAAACGACCGGATTTTAGAAATTGGTACTGGAAGAGGTATGACATTATCTAAAGTAGCGGAAAAACTTGACCGAGGGAAAGTATATGGAATCGATGCTTCGCATCATATGGTAAAATATGCGAAAAGAAAACATAAGAGGCTTGTCGAGCAGGAAAAAGCCGTTATCACACTTGGAAAAGCTGAGCAATTACCTTTTGAAGACAGATCATTCAATAAATTGTTCACAGTGCAGACCATCTATTACTTGCCAGATATCGAACAAGTCATGAAAGAGGTATATCGTGTTCTTCAAGTGGATGGAGAAGTATTCTTATCTTTTCAAAAGCAGGAACTAATGAAGGAACAAAAACGCTCACAGTCTCTTTCAACGTACAGTGAAGAAGACATCAGCTGTCTTTTTTCAGCGTATCACTTTAGAGACGTCTCTGTTTACCATTATGATACATACATCTGTATCAAAGCCTTAAAATGATGAAAATATTTCCCAGGTAATGAACAAGCACTCAAAAAAAGGCTCTTCGCCAGAAGGGCCTTTTTTGCATGTGGGAATTGATCATTCATCAATAAAAAAGACTCTTCACAAGAAGAGTCTTTTGCATTCATTTCATATGTAGGGGCCAGCCAGGTGTGTAAGGAATGATAGTATATATAAGGAATTTGTTTGTCGATTAAGGATACCTGTCTGGCTTATTCCTTATATCGACAATGTTCTGCAAATGTTTAGCTTTTTTTTCAATATTTTCTTTTTTATTTGACTGGAAAATACATTTTTCTCTCCTAGATAGACATTTGTCACTTATTTTTTGAGTCAATGTGCGGTTAAAAGAAGGAAAAAGCCCGAGAAAGAGAGAATTTTGGAGAGACTTCATTTTTAAACAAAAAGGGAGGAATGAAAACATGTCGGGAAACAAAGGTGTCGTTTACAAAGGAGCAGGAAATGTAGCAGTTGAGGATATTGGATACCCTGATTTGGTTTTAAGGGATGGCCCTGGTGTACCTAAAGCCAATGTTGGACGTAAGTGTGAGCATGGCGTCATTTTAAAAGTGGTGACAACAAACATTTGCGGGAGCGACCAGCATATGGTAAGAGGGCGCACAACTGCGCCTGAAGGACTTGTCCTTGGTCATGAAATTACTGGTGAAGTCGTTGAAGTTGGACGAGATGTAGAGTTTATCCAAAAGGGTGATCTCGTATCAGTTCCGTTTAATATTGCCTGTGGCCGTTGCGTCATGTGTAAGGAACAAAAAACCCATGTGTGTTTAAATGTGAACCCCGATCGACCTGGCTCAGCTTATGGTTATGTAGATATGGGCGGATGGGTTGGCGGCCAATCAGAGTACGTCATGGTGCCATATGCTGATTTCCAGCTGCTTAAATTTCCGGACAAAGATCAGGCGATGGAGAAAATACTTGATTTGACGATGCTTTCCGATATTTTCCCGACAGGTTTTCATGGTGCGTATTCGGCTGGCGTAAAACCAGGCTCTACTGTCTATATTGCTGGTGCAGGGCCAGTAGGTCTTGCAGCAGCGCATTCCGCTCAGCTCCTTGGCGCTTCTGCTGTCATCGTCGGCGATCTCAATGAACAAAGGCTCGAGCAGGCGAGAAGCTTTGGCTGCGAAACGATTAATTTACGAAAACATGATCGAATCGGTGAACAAATGACAAACATCCTTGGAGAGCCAGAAGTCGACTGTGCGGTCGATTGTGTCGGTTTTGAAGCTTCAGGTCATGGAGATCAAGGAGAAGCACCAGCCACCGTTTTAAATACAATTATGGATATTACCAAAGTTGGCGGTAAGCTTGGAATTCCAGGACTTTACGTCACAGAAGATCCAGGTGCTGTGGATGAAGATGCAAAAGTTGGATCTCTGAAAGTGCGAATTGGACTTGGCTGGGCCAAAGCCCATACCTTTGTGACAGGCCAAACCCCTGTCATGCAATATCACCGCAGCTTGATGAAATCTATTTTAAGCGGAAGGGCACAAATCGCCAAAGCCGTTAATGCGACCGTCATTTCCCTTGATCAAGCCCCTAAAGGATATAGCGATTTTGATTCGGGTGTGGCGAAGAAATTTGTGATTGACCCGCATGGCATGATTTCTAAATAATGATCCATCGAAAAAAACTTACAGGATTTTTCCTGTAAGTTTTTTTGTTTATAAATATAAAAAGACCTATACTGTTCTTCTACATTTCATAACGTGGTAAAATGAGTAAATTGGAAAAAATGATCTTTAGTTGAAAGACATACCATAAAATAGTTGGCAATGATTGGACAGGGTTATGATAGATAGGAAGAATAGAGGAGAGATTGCGATTGCTAAAAGTACAAAACATCATCAAAAATTATGAAGGTAAACAAGTATTAAAAGGGGTTAGCTTCCACTTAAAACAAGGTGAATCATTTGGACTGTTGGGCCCTAATGGTGCAGGGAAATCAACCTTAATCGGTATCATGACAGGACTTATACATGCAACGAGCGGGACTATTACGATTGGAGGCATTGATCTACATAAAGAAACAAAGCATGCACAGCAATTGATTGGCATTGTTCCGCAAGAGATCGCTTTATATTTAGATATGTCAGCAAAAGAAAATTTAACGTTTTGGGGGAAAATGTATGGACTTAAAGGAGAAGAATTAAAAAGCAGAGTACAAGAAATCCTTGAATTAATTGGTCTGGGCAATAGAGCGAATGATAAGGTGAAAGTATTCTCAGGAGGGATGAAAAGAAGAGTGAATATCGGATGTGCGATTTTGCATCGGCCAAAACTATTAATAATGGATGAGCCTACAGTGGGTATAGACCCGCAATCCAGAAATCATATATTAGAAACAGTTAAAACGCTAAATAGTGAAGGAATGACGATTATTTATACGAGTCATTACATGGAGGAAGTCGAATATCTATGTGAAAAAATAGCTATTATGGATCAAGGTTCTTTCATTAAGGTAGGTGATTTAAGTGAATTGGCTGAGCTTGTTGGAGAAAAAAGAGAAATCATTTTTACGATTAAATGTGAACAAGGACAAAAGGATATGGAGCGAGTGTGCCAATATATAAATGAATACCACCCACTGAATGACTTTATGGTGCAGGAAAATCAAATCAAATTATTTGATGACAATCCTCAGCATTTACTAAGTCAACTTATTCAAGGTGTAACCGCATTAAATGTTCAATTAATTTCAGCAGAAGTTGTAGAACCAAATTTAGAAAATGTATTCTTGTATTTAACAGGTAAGAAATTACGAGACTAGATCGAATAGAGGTGAGTATATGAGTATTTGGGTTGTACTGAAAGATCTATTATTGTTTTTTAGGGATAAGAAAAGCTTTTTTACACTTTTTTTTATGCCTATCATATTAATTGCTATATTAGGTGCAGCATTTGGAGACAACATGAAGAAAGATAGCGAAATTAGGATCAATTCATTTCGAGTAGGAATAACAGATCAAGATAAGTCCGCTACAAGTAAAATGTTTCTTTCAACATTGTCTAAGAGTGAACTCAGTGACATATTTGAAGTGAAGGTCACCTCGAAAAATCAGCTAGAGAAAGATTTAAATAGTAGAGACATTACAATGGGTATAATCATCAAGCCGAATTTTGAAAAAAGCATATTAAATCACGATCATGTGCAATTGAATATTTTGAAAGGACCTAATTCAAGCTTACAGGAAATGGTCCTAGAAAATGTGGTTTTGCAATTCTTTCAAAATTATCATATGAATCGTATTCTGGTGCCGTTGAATCAAGGTAAAGAAGTGGAGGTCGTGTCTGATCAACTGAAAAAAGAACTAGTGAACGAAAGGAACATTCATATCAACAGCCAGCCGATTACATCCTTCCAATACTACGCAGGCGGGATGGGTGTGCTTTTTTTATTAATGACTGTTGTTTTCTTGGTTGGCAGTATGATAGAGGAAAAAGAAGAAGAAGTCTATAAAAGACTACTAGTATCAAAGTTAAGCAATACTAGTTATATCATTGGAAAGTTATTGGGCATTTTTTTAATGAGTATGATTCAACTTGCGGTCATTATTTTATTTACTAGTTTTGTCTTTAAGGTGAATTGGGGAGAGCCTTTTACTGTTGTTATGATCGGATTTAGTTTTATATTAAATGCTGCGGGTTTAGGGGTGCTGATTGGTTCTTTTATCAATAGAGAAAAAACGTTTAACAGTGTGGGGATTTTAGGAACTCAAGTGTTAGCTGCTTTAGGTGGGAGTATGGTGCCTTTATACTTATTCCCACAATGGTTGATGAATATCAGCTATTTTTTACCTAATTCTCTTGCACTTCAAATGTTTTTGAAAAGTATGGCAGGTGCTGATTTTAGTGAAATTCAAAGCGGATTATTACTTAGCTGTGGGATGGGACTAGCTTTCTTCATCATTGCTTTATTAAGAATGTCTTTTGAAAGGAAGCATCGCTATGCATAAAATATTAGCCATTATCACGTTAAAGTTAAAAGAAACATTAAAGTCTCCATTGGCTCTCATTTTTTTATTTGTTATGCCAATCATATTTAGTTTTATCTTTGGCAGCACGGCATCAGATACAAAGAAACCCACAGTTGCTTTTGTTCAAAATCCTCAACAAGACGAACTAAATCAGGAAATATTAAAAATGCTCAAAAAGAACACGACATTTCTTTGGATAAAGGCGTCTGAAATTGAAGCGGAAGAATTAGTATCTGATGAAAAGGTAATTGCGTCGGTTAAAGTCTCTGATCAATTAGAGTCCCATTTAAAAGAAAATAAAGAGATTTTTGATGTGACAGTTTATAAGAAAACTGAGGAATATGCAGTCTTATCTCCCTATTTAAAAGAGGCAGCAGCGATCATTTATCAGATCAATTACGGTGTGAAAGATCAGAGAAGTGCTTCTCTCACCACTGCATTGAATAAGTTAAATGAATCTGGCACCATTTCGTTGGTTGAAAAAAATCAAGGTGGTCAAGCAAGCCAGCAACCAAATTTAATACCGCTTGGCTTTACCATTATGTTTATGATGTTTGCGATTTCAAGCTCTTTGTCATCTATACATTTGGAGTATAAAAATTATACATGGCAAAGATTGCTTTCGAGTCCAATCCATAAAATATATGTACTTCTGGGCTATTTAATGGCATATTTCCTTCTTGGATGGATACAATTGGGTGTTCTTTTGACCATCTTATCTATTTTCTTTAATGTCTACTTAGGCAACCTGTTTCTTATTTTATTGTTCGGATCATTTGTTATAGGCCTTGTCGTAAGTTTAGGGTTTATGATAGCTACTTTATCTCCAACGAAAAAACAAGCTGAAATCTTTAGTGCAATTGTCATTGTAGGATCGTGCATGCTGGGTGGTATTTATTGGCCTCTAGATATCGTTCCAGACATTATGAAGAAGATTTCTTTGACTATACCGCAAACATGGATGATGTCTGGTTTTGGTGAGATCATGAGCGGCAATGTTAATCTTTCTATCTTATTATTAGATGCGACGGTTTTAATTGCTTTTACGGTGATCTTTATGATCATTGGTTTGAAGAGTATCAGATCCTATTAATCCTTTGTTCTTCTAAAAAGCCCTCTATAGCTATGTAGAGGGCTTTTTGTATACACGTGATTTACTTTAAATGATTGGATAACTCGTTAATATTTAATGGTGAAAGAAATTGAAGGCTGCCCAAATAAATATTTCAGATTACCCATTGAGAAGGATATATTCCTCTGTTAAATCAACAAACGCCTTCAAAGCAGGAGACATCCATTTATTTTTATGCCAGAATAGTTGGATTTTCGTTGTGAGACAGGGTCCCATCCAATTGATTTTAATCATATGGCCTTCTGTTATTTCTCTTTTTATAGAAATTTCGGGAAGTACAGCAATTCCTAAACCAGCCATTACACATTTTTTTATGGCTTCTACATCTGCTAGTTCTAGTTTACTTCTCGGTTTTGCTCCTGCCTGTGTCAAAGAGTGTTCGAAGGCGTAACGATAATCGCAGTCTTCAGTTAACAACAATCTTTGCTCGTCTAAATCGATAGGATATACTTTTTGTTTTTTGCTCAATGGATTTGTTGGACAGCATACAATGGCCATCGGTTCATCTTTTAATTCTTTTACAATTAAATGTGAGGATACGACAGGATTCATCGATAATAGGGCGACATCAATTTGTCCTTCCAGTAATAGATTTAAAACATCCTTTTCAGCTATTCCGGGACGGAAAATCAGTTCTACTTTAGGATACGTTGTTTGAAAGTCCGTTAAAATATGAGGAAGTCGATAGGTACATTGTGTTTCAGATGCACATATTCTCAAAATGCCGCTTGGCTCACTCATCCCGCCAACAGCCTCTAATGCTTCTCCTGTTAAACCTAAAATCTTATCCGTATAATCTTGAAACTTCATGCCAGCTTCTGTTAAAATTACCCTTTTTCCAAGCCTTTCAAAAAGAGGGGTTCCTAACTCTTCTTCTAATGCAGCGATATTTGCCGTGATACTAGATTGAGCATAGCCAAGTATTTGTGCTGTTTTTGTAAAGTTTAATACTTTTGATGCTGTTTGGAACATCATCAGTTGCTTTATTTCCAACGTCAATCCCTCCTAAATCGGATGAGCCGATTGATGCAATCAGAAAACTTCTATAGATAGATCATAACATTTTTACTATGATAAAAGTAGGCGCTTTCATTATTTAGAATGTTCAGATTTTGTAGGGGGGATGGCTTTGTTTGAAACGATTGTCAATTCAATAAATGACTTTTTATGGACATATATTTTAGTCGTTATGTTAATAGGGATTGGAATCTACTTTACGATGAGAATGAAGTTTATGCAAATTGTCTTACTAAAAGAGATCTTCCGTTCTATTTTTGAAAAAGCTCCCAAAATAAAAGGGAGTCAAGACATTTCTTCAATGCAAGCTTTCTTTATCGGAGCAGCGACGAGGATTGGAACTGGAAATATGGCAGGTGTTGCTATTGCCATCACAGTTGGTGGTCCTGGAGCTATTTTTTGGATGTGGTTTGCAGCAGTTTTAGGGGGAGCTTCTGCATTTGTCGAAAGCACACTCGCTCAAATATATAAAGTGAGAACAAGTGATGGTTTTAAAGGGGGGCCAGGCTATTATATACAAAAGCAATTTGGACTGAAATGGCCGAGTAGGATCTTTGCCTTTTCTGTTATTCTTAGTTTTGGCTTAATTTTTAATGCAGTACAAACGAACACCATCACAAATGCCTTTCGATATTCATTTGGTATCAGTCCAATTGGCATGGGGGTATTCGTAACCATTCTTACGGCTTTCATCATTTTTGGTGGTGTAAAGAGAATTGCCCGCTTTACCCAAATCATTGTGCCAATCATGTCCTCGTTTTATATTATCTTAGCACTTTATGTGATAGTGACAAATATCGCTGATGTACCCGCAGCATTAGCAAGTATTATGAAAAGTGCGTTTGGATTAGAGCAAGTGGTTGGAGGCGGAATCGGCGCTGCAATAATGAACGGTGTCAAACGCGGTTTATTTTCCAATGAAGCAGGAATGGGAAGTGCACCAAATGCAGCTGCTGCTGCCCATGTTTCACACCCAGTAAAACAAGGGTTTGTTCAATTATTAGGCGTATTTTTTGATACATTAGTTGTTTGTAGTTGTACAGCATTTATTATTATGCTATCAACAGTAGAAACAGCAGGTGATTTGTCAGGTATTGAAATTACTCAAGCTGCAATGGCGCAGCATTTCGGTTCTTGGGCTAGTATTTTCTTAGCATTTGCGATCTTTACTTTTGCATTTAGCTCCATTGTAGGTGGCTACTATTACGGTGAAGCCAATATCGGTTTTATTCATCACAGTGTAACCGCGCTATTCGTGTATCGAATCACTGTTTTAATGATGATCATGTTTGGTGCTCTCGCCAACTTACAAATCGTTTGGACGTTAGCGGACTTGTCGATGGCGATTATGGCTATTGTTAACTTGGTTGCCATTGCGATTTTAGGCAAATTTGCTTTTGCGGCTCTAAATGATTACATGGGACAAAGAAAGGTAGGAAAGAACCCTGTTTTTTACGCTTCTACCATTCCAGGTTTAAAAGGAATAGAATGGTGGGGAGCAGAAAAACAAGCGATTAAATCAACAAATGAAGGGGTAGAAAATCAATGATAAATTTTGAATATGATTGTCATACGAAAATGATCATGGGGACTGGAAAATCTAAAGATATTGCCTCTATTGTAGAGGACATTGTTTTGCCTAGTGCTACAATTATGATTGTGACTGACCCTGGTGTAAAAAGCGCAGGATTGGCGACGCCTATTGAAGCGTATTTGCAAGAAGCTGGTTATTCAGTTGTCGTCTTTGATCAAGTATCTCCAAACCCAAGAGATCATGAATGTCTAACGGGTGCAGAGCTCTTTAGAAAAGTACAAGCATCAGCGGTTATTGCGATTGGTGGAGGCAGCCCGATGGATACGGCAAAAGCCATTGCTTTATTAGGTCCAAATGGCGGTAATCCTGAAGAGTATATAGCAGGGAAGAAGGCGTACACAAATGTATCACCCTTAATTTGTATTCCAACCACGGCTGGAACTGGCTCTGAGGTGACCCGTTCATCTGTGATTACGTTAGCTGCTTCACATAAAAAAATCACCTTAAAACATGCCTTGCTTCGACCAACTATTGCGATTTTGGATCCTGCTCTTACTTCAACGGTGCCAAAAAGTATAACAGCGGCAACAGGTGTTGATGCACTGGTCCATGCGATTGAAGGCTATACATGTAAAGAAACAAACCCTATTTCTAAGGCGATGGGGGCAAGCGCAATGAAAACCATTGTGACCTATTTACCGAAGGCGTATGAAAACGGATCTGATTTAGAAGCAAGATACAAAATGCAGGAAGGCAGTTTACTCGCTGGCTTATGCTTCGGTTCCGCTGATGTAGCAGCCGTGCATTGTTTAGCGGAAGCGCTCGGCAGTCTTTATGATACGCCTCATGGTATCGCAAATGCTGTGTTTTTACCTTATGTCATACAATTTAATGCAGCTGAAAACAAATCATTGCACATAGAGCTTGCAAACATTATGGGCTTTGCAGATAAAACGGATGCAGATGATGTGGCGATTCAAAAATTAATGGATGGTATGTATACATTCACAAAGAATTTAGGTATTCCATCACTAAAAGAATTATCTTATGTAAAAGTAGAAGATTTTGAAAAAATGGCTGAACTAGCAGAACAAAACAACTCTACAAAAAGCAATGTTCGTGCCGTTACGAAAGCGGACTACTTAGATATACTAAAGGCTGCTTTTTAAGTCATACAGAAAAAGAGCCGAATAGAATGACTGAATGATAAACACAAACTTTCCCAGACTTTACACAAGAAGCAAACGACTATGTCGTCAATATGGAGAATTACAAATATACCACCCTCCTAATGTATGATTTAGGTGGTGGTTTTTCTATGTCCCATTTGACTAGGTATCGTGTATACATGAGTGGTATGATAGACGACAACATCTCATGAGAGAAAGGATAGGATAAACGATGAATTTTCACAATAAAACAGTTGTCATCACTGGCGCAGCCAATGGAATTGGTGAATCGATCGCGTATGGCTATGCGAAAGAAGGGGCGCGTGTTGTGCTTGCGGATATTGACGAAGAGAAGGGCAAGCGCTTGGAAGATCAGCTGAAAAAGGAGTCCTTTGAGGCTTTTTTTAAAAAAACGGATGTGAAACAAGAGAAGGATATTCAAGACATCATGTCGGCTGCTGTGGCTCGTTATCAAACGATCGATATTCTCATCAATAATGCAGGGGTTATGTGTACAAAATCGCCTTATGAGCTAACGGTTGATGAGTTTGATCATGTGCTGCATACAAACCTACGAGGTGCTTTTTTATGTGCAAGGGAAGCGGCGCGTTATATCAAAGAGAATCCAAACGGCGGTTCCATTGTGAATATTTCATCTACCCGTGCGACCATGTCAGAGCCTCATACAGAAGCGTATGCTGCATCAAAAGGCGGGATATCAGCACTTACTCATGCGCTGGCTGCTTCTTTTAGTCAGGATCACATAACAGTAAACAGCATTTCCCCTGGGTGGATTGAAACGAAGGATGAGAAAAATTTGCGAGAAATTGACCATCAGCAGCACCTTTCCAATCGAGTAGGAACGCCAAAGGATATTGTCAAAGCTTGTTTTTATTTAACAGATGAAGACAATCAATTTGTGACAGGAACCGATTTGGTTGTTGATGGCGGCATGACTAGAAAAATGATTTATGCGGATTAACATGAAAAAATATTGACGCCTTGACGGAGGCGCAGTACAATATAGAACAATTCAGCTGAAGATCGTGATGAAAAAAAGATAAAGCGCAAATAGAGAAGAGTATGTAATGGCTGCCTCACACAGAGAACTCCGTGAAGCTGAGAAGGAGCTGGGAAGCGTTACAGAACCAAGCCTCTTAGCTCTGCACCGGATTCATTGTGATGGTGATGCAGCGGCATTCTCCCGTTATAGAGAAGGGTTAGCGATAACCTGCTAAGGTTCATCTGGTAACAGGTGAATGAACTGAGGTGGCAACGCGGAGTCAATCCCGTCCTCAAGACAGAAATGTCTTGGGGGCGGGATTTTTTTATGACAAAAAGGAGGGCACCACGATGAAAAAACATTGGCGGGATATGAGCATGTTACTTGGAGCGATTGGTATTGCGAACATAGGAGAATGGATTTATATGATTGCTCTCCATCTGCTGATTTTTCAGGAAACGGGCTCCGTTCTTGCTGTAACAGCCGTCTATATGTTAAGACCTGTCTCGGCTCTTTTAACAAATAGCTGGTCTGGTAGTTTAATAGATAGACTGAATCAGCGGAATGTCATGATCAGTCTAGATTTATGCCGGGCCATTCTGATTGCTTGTTTACCCTTTGCCTTATTTTCAGGCCACTTATTGATCGTATATGTGATGCTATTTCTCATTCATATGGCACAAGCCATGTTTCATCCAGCTTCGATGGTGTATATGACAGCACTAATCCCGGCGGATAAACGAAAACGGTTTAATGCCATTCGATCTTTGCTTCAGTCTGGTGGATTTTTACTCGGACCCGCCGTAGCAGGGTTGCTTTTTCTCATTGGTACACCAGTCCTTTCAATTTATGTAAATGCAATCTGCCTTTTGATATCTGCTGTTTTGACGATGTGTTTACCGACTTTGTCAAAAGCAGCCGGGGCACAAAAAGGCTTTTCTCTCTCAGTATTAAAGGAAGATGCAAAACTTGTACTTCATTTCAGTCTCACATCCCGTCAAGTGATGGCCGTGTATTTATTATTTAGTGCCGCCATCACGGTGCTACCGACTGCGATTGACTCACTTGAAGCAGCTTTTGCAAAGGAAGTGCTGATGTTGACCAATACCGAATATGGGTTTCTTGTCAGTGTAGCTGGAGCAGGGATTATCGCAGGGGCATGTCTTAATACGGTCATTGTCGAAAGGCTGCCTATTTCAGTGATGCTTGGTGCGGGGAGTTTGTTTGTGGCTTTTGGATACTTGATCTATGCTTTTTCAAGCACATTGACTGTCGCAGCAGCTGGCTTTTTTGTTCTCGCTTTCTTTTTAGCATTTGCAAACACCGGTTTTATGACTTTTTATCAAACGAATATCCCGGTAGAGGTTATGGGGAGAGTGGCAAGTTTTTATGCGTTATGTGAAGCTGTTCTGACGATGATGATGACAGGAATATGCGGCGCATTGGCGCATGTTTTATCGATACGTACTTCTGTCATGATTGGCTGCTATGTATGTTTCTTATTTGTCTGTTGCTATGTTTTGTCATTTTTCGTCCATTGACTGTCAAAAAAATAGTGCATCTTACTTAGAAAATTAAAAAAATTATGTTATCATTATTTAAGTAAGTTAATTAAATTGATGAGAAAAGGAGTCTTACAAATGAAAGCACTACGCTGGCACGATCAAAAGGACATTCGACTAGAGGAAATTGACGAACCAACAGTTGCTCCAGGAAAAGTGAAACTGAAAGTAAAATGGTGCGGCATTTGTGGTAGTGATTTACATGAATATTTAGGCGGACCGATCTTCATTCCTGTGAACGAACCTCATCCACTTACAAAAGAAAAAGCACCCATTACACTGGGACACGAGTTCTCTGGTGAAATTGTAGAAGTTGGAGAAGGCGTGAGTAATTACAAAGTAGGCGATCGAGTGGTTGTTGAACCTATTTTTGCAACTCACGGGCACCAAGGTGCTTACAACTTAGATGAAAACATGGGCTTCTTAGGACTTGCTGGTGGCGGTGGAGGATTCTCTGAATATGTATCTGTCGATGAAGAATTACTTCATTTGTTACCAGACGAAATTTCATATGAGCAAGGTGCACTTGTTGAACCTTCTGCAGTTGCTTTATATGCGGTTCGTTCTAGTAAAGTGCAAGCTGGGGATACAGCAGCTGTGTTTGGCTGTGGACCAATCGGTTTACTTGTCATTGAAGCACTAAAAGCAGCTGGTGCTACTGACATTTATGCAGTGGAATTATCAAAAGAGCGCCAAGAAAAAGCAAAAGAACTTGGAGCGATCATTGTAGATCCTTCTCAGTATGAAGATGTTGTTCAAGAAATCGCACGCCGTACAAATGGTGGAGTCGATGTTTCTTTTGAAGTGACAGGGGTACCTGTTGTATTGAAGCAAGCAATCCAATCAACTAGAATTTCAGGTGAGACAGTCATTGTAAGCATTTGGGAAAAAGGCGCAGAAATTATGCCGAATGACATTGTCATTAAAGAACGTACAGTCAAAGGAATCATCGGCTACAGAGATGTTTTCCCATCTGTATTAAACTTAATGAGAAAAGGCTATTTCTCTGCAGATACACTCGTCACGAAGAAAATCAAGCTGGACGATGTGATCGAAGATGGCTTCCATGCATTAATCAATGAAAAAGATCAAGTGAAAATTTTAGTCAGTGCTGAATAAGTAGGACGATAAAGAGAATGGCAGACGCCGTTCTCTTTTTTTATAAGGGCATTCGATTTTCATAAAGAGGGGATCGGCTGAATAGTGATAAGTGCAAAGATGTTTGTAAATAAAGGAGATGACATCATGTTTTATCACATTAAAGAACTGCAATATGAAGCAAAGCCCTCTAAGCCGGACCCTCTTTATGCGAAAAAATTACAAGAGGTGTTAGGCGGTCAATATGGAGAAATCAGCGTGATGATGCAATATTTATTTCAAGGGTTTAACTGCCGAGCGGATCAAAAATATAAAGACTTGCTCCATGACATTGGAACGGAGGAAATCGGTCATGTCGAAATGCTGGCAACGATGATTGCTCGATTACTTGATAATGCCCCAGTTAAAGAACAAGAAGAAGCGTATCAAAGTGATCCAGCACTTGCAGCCGTCATGGGCGGAATGAATCCTCAACATGCAATTGTTGCAGGCTTAGGGGCAATGGCAGCAGATAGTCAAGGGTATCCGTGGAATGCAAAATATATCATTGCAAGTGGAAATTTAATGGCTGACTTCCGGGCAAATTTGAATGCGGAGTCACAAGGCAGACTTCAGGTTACACGGCTTTATGAAATGACCGATGACCGCGGAGTGAAGGACATGCTCTCCTTTCTCATTGCTCGTGATACATATCATCAAAATATGTGGCTGGCTGCAATTAAGGAATTAGAAGAACGAGAAGGGGATGTCGTTGTTCCAACCACCTTCCAGCGCTCACTGGAAAAACAGCAAGTATCCTATGATTTGTTTAACTTCTCAAGAGGAGAAGAAAGCAAAGAAGGCAGATGGGCACATGGCCGAAGTATGGATGGAAAGGGAGAATTCAGATATATTTCTGCCCCTGTCGTGTTCGGCTCTGCGCCTAAACTCAAACCAGCACCGAAAGAACTATATAACACACCGAAAAAAGGAGAATAAAAAAAGTCGATCAGGGTTTGTACCTGATCGGCTTTTTTAACGTCCAAGAGATTTTCCGTACACGCTGACTCGTTTCTCTAACAAAGCAAAAGCGAGTTCAAAGAAAATACTAAGCATCCAATAGATCAAAGCAGAGACAAGATACGTTTCTAAAAATTTGTAGCCGTCATTTGCAATGATGCGAGAGATTCCCATGATTTCCAGTACACCAATTGTAAACGAAAGGGATGTGGCTTTTAACAGCTGAATGAGCTGATTCCCTAGGTTTGGCAGGGCAACCACAAACGCTTGCGGTAAAATAATGCGCATCATCGCCTGTCTGGTGGTCATGCCAACGATTTTCGCCGCTTCAAGCTGCCCTCTGTCTACCGCAAGGAGTGCGCTGCGGACCACTTCTGTTAAATGTGCGGCTGAATGCAGGCTGAAGGTGATAAGGGCAACGGTAAGCGGGGAGACCATATCCGGGTGAAAGGTCAACCCAAAAGTGCTATTCATTTTGGTCAGAACAAATGGAATGCCATAAAAGAAAGCAAACAACTGAACAATGAGAGGTGTTCCTCTAAAAAATGAGACATAGAGCGTGACCAGCTGGCGGAGCACAGGGATACGAAAGAGGCGAATGAAAGCAAAAACAGATCCAATCAAAAGGCTCACAGCCATAGAAACAAGTGCAATCAATAAGGTAAAGGGAACGCCTTTTAGAATATGTGGTATTTGGTCAATCGCAAATGATATATCAATGGTTTGCATCAAATCGCCTCCTTAGCGTGACAGGCTGGTGCGGCCTTTCACAAATTTTCTTTCCAGTAGCATCGTGATCAGTTCAATACTGATGCAAATCAGCCAATACACAATTGCAATGATGACGTACACTTCAAACATCCCTATCCCGTAGTTATTGCCTAGGATGATTTTGACCTGTCCCATCATATCAATGAGTCCGATTGTAAATGCAATGGCGGTATCTTTCACGAGATCAATGGTGTAATTTCCTAGGTTCGGAAGTGCAATGAGAAAGGCTTGCGGAATAATGATCCTCATTAATGCCTGCGTATCTGTCATCCCAACAATGTAAGCTGCTTCAAGCTGATCTTTCCCAACAGAGGAATATGCACTGCGAAAGACTTCAGATAAATAAGCGCCCGTATGTAACGAGAATGTGATCATCACAAATAACACACGATCCCAATGATTGATTTGAATTCCCGCCATGAGTAAAAGCTGAGGCAGGCCAAAATAAATGAGGAATAACTGAACAATGAGCGGTGTACTTCGTGTAAATGACAAATAAATGACCGCCAATTGTTTCAGCACTTGAATTTGTTTGATTCGAATGCAAGCAAACAGCAATCCGATGATGATGGCAAAAAACAATGACACCACAATCATAAGAAATGTGAGTGGCAGACGATCAACCACCTGTAAAAAGATTCTTAGCCAATCTCCAGCTGTAAACGTCATGGCGCTTCCTTCCTTTCTTCATATTGATAGCCTTGCTCTGATATATAGTCAATATCTTGAAAGAAATCAACGCCAAACCATTTCTTCGCAAGGTCAGGTAATGTTCCGTCTTCTATCATCTCTTGTGTTACTCGGTCCAATTGTGATGCTAGTTTCTTTTGACTAGGCTGTAAGACAAGATAAATAGGTTCCTTTGAGACAATGCCGCCCACTTTGACTTTCAGGTGAAGATGTTTTTGAATCGTATCAAAGGTCGAAATATTCATAAAAGCCGCATCGGACCGTCCACTTTCGACTCGTTTTAAATTGAGTTCGTTTGAAGGGCTTTCAATGGTCGTTAGCGGAATTTTCGGATCATTTTCTTCATTATATTGATTTAATATGGAACGAAGGCCGCCGCTAGGACTGACGGGAGCGAGCTTTTTTGATGTCATATCGTCTAGAGATTGAATATCTTGCTCTGATTCATTCACAATTAAACCTGTCATCGAATAGCCGTATGGCACCTTAGGATAAAGAAAGCGTTTTTCACGTTCAGGATTACTAAAAAACCAATTAGCCGCCATTTCAAATTTCCCAGCGCCGATCCCAATTAAATTGGATTCTTCCTCGCCAAAGATATAATCAAAATGAATGTGTGGCAAACGTTTCTCGACTTCATTTAAATAATCGATGTTATAGCCAATCGGCTCGTTGCGGTCATTTGTGGCTAAAAAAGGCGGATTGACTTCTGCGCTTAGTGCGACTTTGACAATTTGTCTGCCATCATCTGTTGTCGTTTTCACACTGCTGCAGCCAATGAGAGAGAGGAGAAACAGAAGGATACTAGCGGCAGTGAATAAAGTCTTGCGCTTCATCTGTCTTCCTCCAATCCTTGCCACATCCCGCGATGAATTCTTGATAAAAATTGTTTCGTTCGTTCATGCTGAGGCTTCATCAAGACGTCTTCTGGTGAGCCTTTTTCAACGATTTCCCCATCTGCCATAAAGATCACTGTATCCGCTACATCTTTTGCAAACGAGATTTCATGCGTCACAATGACCATCGTCATGCCTTGGCTCGCAATATCTTTCATCATTTCAAGGATTTCTCCGACCATCTCTGGGTCCAGTGCGGACGTTGGTTCATCAAACAAAAGCACCGCAGGATTCATGGCAAGAGCACGAGCAATCCCAATCCGCTGCTGTTGACCGCCGGATAATTCACTTGGAAACGCATCTTTTTTATGAAGCAGCCCAATTCGCGTTAACAATTGCTCTCCGATTTTTTCCGCCTCTTTTTTAGACATGTTTTGAGACACAATCAATCCTTCTGTGATGTTTTCAAGTGCTCGTTTATTTTGAAACAAGTGATAATGCTGAAACACCATAGACGATTGCTGTCTGAGTTTTAGAAGATCTTTTTTTCGATATTGTTCAAATTGAATCGTGGCTTCTCCAACTGTCAGCGTTCCTTTGTCTGGGATATCAAGGCTGTTTAAACTGCGGAGAAGGGTTGTTTTTCCTGATCCGCTTGGTCCAATAATGGCGACCACTTCACCTTCTTGTACGGTGAAATCAATTCCTTTTAACACATGAGTTGACCCATAGGATTTATGTAGATTAGTAGCAGAAATCATAAAAGCATCACGTTCCTTTGACATATGTACTTAATATTGATAAAATTTAACACATTAAATCCTATAAGTAAAGTGTGTTTTAATAATACCTATTGGATAAATCGGATATGATAGATTGCGAGAAACAGAGGAGTTGGATACGTTTTGTCTAAAGCATTATTTGTCGATACAGATTTTCAAAAAAATTGGCTAAATCAACTAGAATCCCTTCGTGAAACGATCGAACAGTCTGCAAAAGAACATGATGAGGGTGCCTATTTTCCTAAACAGAATATCGAATCATTAGTTAAACTGGGCTATACAACGTTGTCTCTGCCTGTTGAGTACGGGGGCGGGGGTCAATCTGTAAAGGATATGGTCCTTTTTCAAGAAACACTAGGAAGTATGGATGGAGCAACTGCCTTATCGATCGGCTGGCACCAAGGAGTTGTAGGTGAAATTTATGAAAAGAAACTATGGAATGAGAAGCAGCTGCAATTTTTTGCTGAAGAAATCAAAAATGGGGCTCTTGTGAACCGGGCCGTCAGTGAAGCGCAAACAGGGAGTCCAACAAGAGGAGGCAAACCTGGAACAACTGCAACGAGATCAGGAGATCAATGGGTGATCAGCGGCAGGAAAACATTCACAACGATGTCACCAGCACTCACATATTTTCTCGTCGGTGTATGGATCGAAGAAAAAGAAGCGATGGGCTTCTTCTTAATTCACCGTGATACAAAAGGTGTTTCTATAGAAGAAACGTGGGATGTTGTTGGCATGAGAGGAACAGAGAGCCATGATTTAATTCTAGATCATGTGGAAGTTCCAGATGACATGTTGGTTGAAGTGCAAAAAGGACCTCGGGGCGGTACACTGAACCCTTGGATCGCACATATTCCTTCCTGCTATTTAGGGATTGCACAAGCGGCAAGAGACTATGCTGTTCAGTATGCCATCACCCATTCACCGAACAGTATTAGCGGAACGATTAGCGAACTGCCAAATGTCCAAACACTGATTGGCGAAATTGATTTACTACTAAAGCAAGCACGCCATGTCATCTATTCAACGACAACATTGTATGAGCAGCCAGAGAAAAGAGAGCTGTTAATCAATGAATTCGGTGCTGTGAAGCATACAGTCGTCAATGATAGTCTACAAGTGGTCGATAAAGCCATGCGTTTAGTCGGTGCAAAAAGCTTAAGCCTTAGCTGCCCGCTTCAACGTTACTATCGAGACATTCGTGCTGGGCTTCATAACCCACCAATGGACGATATGACGATTTCGAAAATTGCAAAGCAAGCGATTGAAGAGAAAAAATTGAACGTACAATAAACAGAAAGCCGGATAAAACCGGCTTTTTTTATTGAAAAAGAGGACGAGCGGCTCTTATTTCTGATCAGTCAGCATGCTACAATCGATTGCAATCATGAGCAAAGAGGGTGATTGTTTGCAAAAAAAGAAGATGAAATGGCTGATTGCTGGCGTGATGCTTGCAGCACTTTGTATGAGCAAGCCTGGATCAAGTGAAGGAACATCTCCAAAATGGTCCGTCGATGAATTCATGAAAGATCGGGAAGGCACATTTGTGATTCAAGAAGTAAAAGAAAAATCACCATGGGTGTATAACAAAAAAAGAGCGAACAAGCGCTTTGCACCACAATCAACGTTTAAAATAGCAAATGCCTTAATCGGACTTCAAACTGGCGCAGTTAAAGATGAATACGACATCAAATATTGGGACGGAGTAAAAAGAGAGATTGATAACTGGAATAAGGACCATACACTGGGCTCTGGCATGAGAGATTCAGTCGTCTGGTATTATCAAGCCATGGCACGTGACATCGGGGAAGAACGCATGGGCCATTGGATAAAAGCCATTCATTATGGGAATCAAGACATATCTGGTGGAATCGATCAATTTTGGCTAAGCAGTACGCTGCGCATTTCACCAGTAGAACAAGTCCATTTCCTTAAACAGCTATATGAAGAAAGTCTCCCATTTGACCTATCTGTTATGAGAACCGTCAAGCGAATGATGATACAAGAAGAAGAGAAACACGCCACGCTATACGGAAAAACAGGCTCCGGATCAGGAATCGGCTGGTACGCAGGCTTCATCAAACATGAAAACAAAACCTACATCTTCGCCACAAATATCGAAGGCACCGGACTAGAAGCAAAAGAAATTACCTATCGTATTTTGAAAAAATATCATTTGATGGAAGCATCCGTTTAGGGTGCTTTTTTATGTGTGAAAAAGGGGATATATAGATAAGTTGATGATATATGGATTAGTTTGAAAGAATGATATATTTATAGAAATATATTGAAGTATCATTTCAAATGTATTATTATATATGGCGTAATGTTACAAATGTTACAAATATATGATAAGGAGATTAATATGAACCTAAAAAGAAAAGTAAATTGGAAAAGAAATATTGCAGCGCTTCTAGCCTTTGTGATGCTTATATCAATGTTACCTTCTGACATTTTTGCAGAAGAACATGTAGAAAATACAAAATCAAGTCATAACAGCATGCCAGAAACAGACGATTCAAAAACCCTTGAAATAGCAGGGATTGATGAAGCTGAAATTGGAAAAGACGGAGAAGTTCTTTCGGAAAGAACAGCAAACAGCAAACTTTTCTATGAAGGAGAGGGAGTATTTACGCAAGAAGTATATCCTGATCCCATTCATATAAAAGAGTCACCAGATGCTGAGTGGGAGGACATCTCTCCAGAGTTAAAAACAACTTCGAAAAAAGAAATAGAAACGGAAAATGCAAGGTTAGATTCAACCTTTCAAAAACAAATGAAGCAAGGGCTCTATGCTACATTCGAACACAAGAAGCATCAAATTGAATTTTCAATTTTAAAAGCTTCAGGAACAAACAAATCAGAAATTCGTTCCAAAGATACCTCTGCACAATTTAAAGAGAACACCAACGAACTTACATACGAAGAGGTATTTCCACATATTGATTTGCGATCATTTACTTTTAATGAAAATATCAAAGAAGATATTGTACTCAAACGATATGATGGCTACAATTCTTTTACATTTAAAATAAAGACAGATCTAACTGGAGAAATTGAGGAAGATGGTTCTATTAGATTTTTTGATCAGAAAAAACAGACCATTTTTCAAGTTCCAAAACCGTTTATGACCGATTCAAATCTAGATGAAAAGTCAGGCGAAGTGGCTCGATCAGAAGATGTGAGCTTTGAATTGCAAAAAGAAGATGATGGCTATTTACTTCGTGTAACTGCTGATGAGAAATGGCTCAAGGATCCTGAACGAGTTTATCCTGTGTCTATCGATCCATCGACTTCTTTATCTGTTTCATCAGACACATTCATTATGAGTGCATACCCAACAACAAACTATTCAACATCTACGCAAAAATGGGATGCTAATCTGAAAAGTTATGTCCTGAAAACCGGTTATTATGATAAAACAACTGGTACAAACTACGCGTTCATGAAGTTTAATTCATTCAAACCGATTCAAAATATGAATGTAACAAAAGCGACACTCAAAACGTATGTTGCTCATTCATATTACGGGACGAAAGCAACTGGTCTTTGGCTGGATACAGTGAATGCCAACTATGATCATACAAAGCTAACATGGAACAATAAACCAAGTTCTAAAAACATCGGTAAGGCCAACGTATATAAAGGACAATGGGCGAGTTATGATGTGACATCGACCATCAAAGCTTGGAATAGCGGAACAGCTAACTATGGCTTTAAATTACATGCTAATGGAAATGGACAAGATCATTGGAAAAAAATAATCTCATCAACAAACTCAACCAAAAAACCAGTCATTGAAGTCACGTATACCATTCCACAAGCAAATGCACCAACTGTAAAAGGTTTTAGTAATGGAAATGGGACAGGTTACTTAAACTTAAGTTGGAAAAAGGTGTCTGGCGCAAAAGGTTACAAAGTGTGGCTATACAACGGAAAAGAATATGAAGCCATTTCAGTTGGGAATGTGGCATCATGGAGTACAAAAGGAAAGAATATTTGGCCGACAGCAAGCGAGATTGCAGCTAAGAAATATAAACTTCATTTAGATGGAAAAGGGGGGACAGAATTAGCAGTTGATCCTTCCCCGGTTTACAAAAACTCAGGTGGTAATTATGCGACAAGCAAAAATTATTGGGTAGCTGTAAGTGCGATTTTTGACCAAGGTGAAGGCGCAATGTCAGCAAAAGTAAAACCTGTCGTGCCGAATGTGGCTAGAGCGAAAGCACCTAGTACAAAAGGATTCAATAATAATAACGCAACAGGTTACTTTGATCTTTCTTGGACTTCAGTTTCCGGTGCGACCGGTTATAAAATACAAATGTTTAATGGGAAAAGCTATGAGACATTGGATCTCGGGAATCAAACATCATGGTCAACAAAAGGAAAAAAAGTATGGCCAACAGCTGCTGAGATTAAAGCAGGTAAATTTGCATTGCACCTCCAAGATGGAAAAGGGGCTGAGATTCCAATTCATCCTGGTGCGACTTATAAAAATGCTGGAGGAGATGCGGCTCAAAAACATTATTCCTTCAGAGTGATTGCCTACAATAAAGATGGAGAAGCTATTGCTTCACCGCCATCTGGACCAACTTTACCTGATCTATCTAGACCGAAAGCTTTATCTGGATATGCTTATACGAATACGAAAGAGAGCCAAACAGGTTATATCAATTTACATTGGGACAAAGTAAAAAATGCAAAAGGATATAAAATTAACATCTATAATGGTAAGGCATATCAATCATTTGATGTTGGTGATGTCGATCATTGGACAACACAAAATAAGAATATTTGGCCGACTCCTACTGAAGTTAAAAGTGGGAAATATGTGCTTCATACAGATGGTAAAGGCGGGGAATTAGCGCTAGACCCATCACCAGTTTATGAAAATGCGAATGGAAATTATAAAGGACGCAAGAACTACTCCTTTACCCTTTCCGCCTACGATGCAAATGGAGAAACCATTCCGACACCAGCCTTTAACCCGACATTCCATGAAGGTGCCGAATTCCTTGGGACAGAGGATTACTGGTCGATTATTGATATACCAGACGGCCAGCTGAATGGTGCAACTGGTAATGTGATTGTCAGTGAAGAAGAAATGTCGATTGATGGAAGAGGACCAGGACTTGGAATTGGTCGAACTTACAACAGTTTAGATGCAGCTGACCACCTGTTTGGACAAGGGTGGTACGCAGATGTAGAAACTAGTATCACGCCAACAAAAGAAGGTGCCATCTATCTTGATGAGGATGCTACAACTCATATTTTTACAAAAAAAGCAGATGGTACGTATCAACCACCAACAGGTATTTTCCTTGAATTAACGGAATCAAAAGATGAATACATGTTAAAAACGAAGGATCAAACCTTTGCACACTTTAGTAAAAATGGTGGGAAAATCACCAAGATTGTAGATGGACATAAAAATACAACGACATACAAATATAACGAAAACAATCAGCTCACTTCAATGGAAGATGCATCTGGACGAAAAATAACAATGGAATATGATGAAGATGGTCATATCATCTCGGTCCAAGGACCAAAAGGAAAAAAGCTTTCATATGAGTATGATGCAGGCTTCCTAATAAAAGTCATTGATTCTGATGGAACGAGTATCTCATATGAATATGACAAAGAAGGAAAATTGATTAAACAATTCTCTCAAAACAGCACAGAAGATCAGCCTGTTTTTACAGAATACCAATATGAAAATCACCGTTTAGTCAAAGCGATCAATGCAAAAAAAGAAACCTTTGAGTATGCATATGATATGTCTAAAAAGACACTCATGCTGACGCAGCCAAACGGCCGGAAAATACAGTATACGTATAATGAAGCAGCCAACCCGATTCAAGTTGTAGATGATGCGGAAGGGCTTAAAATTACTACTAAAACGAAATATGAAGGCAACCAAATCGTAGAAGAAACTGACCCCAATGATGTAGAAAAAGGAAAAGCTACAGAAAGCTATTCGTATGACAAAAATGGCAACATCATTCAAGCTAAGGATGCTTACGGGACAGAAACCTACGAGTATAACAAAAACAATGATGTTACTAAAGTGAAAGATACAGAAGGAGATATTACAGATATCGCCTACGATGGATTAGATGCTGTATCTGAAACGGATCAAAGTGGAAATATGTCTTCAGCAAGTATTTATGACTCGTACGGGAATTTGGTACAAACGAGTAAAGAACTTGCTGCAGGTGCGAGTATATTAAAAAATGGCAGTTTTGAAGATACGCTAACTGGCTGGAAGCTTACAGCATCTAAGGATGATGGGAAATTAGCGCAAACAGCTGGGAAAAGTGGTCCGTTATCTGGCGGCAGAGTATTAGAGGTCAGTTCACAGTCGACAACTGAAGGAACAGAACTTGGCTATTCTTCTGCTACTCAAGAAGTGAGACTAGAGCCAAATACGACGTATACACTGAGTGGAAAAATCAAGACAGAGCTAACGAAAGCAAGAGCATTTTTTAACATCGATTTAAGAGATACAAACAACAAACGAATTCAATGGATCAGTAACGGCTACAGTACATTATCAGGCAAAAACGATTGGACAAAACGCCAAGTCACGTTTACGACGCCATCTCATGCAGGCAAAGCTGTGATCTATATGGAAGTGGATCATCGAGATAAGGCTGGAAAAGGAAAAGCCTGGTTCGATGAGATTCAGCTAGAAAAAGGCGAAGTTTCATCAAGTTATAATCCAGTCAAAAATAATTCCTTTACGGATAAAACAACAAGCTGGAGCGGAACAGGTGGTTCATTAGATAATGAAGAAGGCTTTAACGATGACGTTTCGTTAAAAATGACAAGAACCTCTTCAACTCAAGCAAATGCCATCTATAAACAATCTGTACCGATTGAACAAAGTGCGAATGATCAATCTGTATATGTCACATTGACTGGGATGTCTAAGGCTGAAAATGTCAAAGCCTCAAATGAAAATGATTACTCACTTCAAGCGTTCGTTACGTATACAGATGGCACAACAGGAACATTTAATGCGAAATTCCCAACCGGTACACAGGAATGGAACCGAGCAGCGGTTGTCATACCAAAAACAAAACCATTGAAAAAAGTCGACGTACAGATCGTTTTCCAAAAAAGTGCGATGGGAACGGCTTGGTTTGATGATATCCGTCTAGTAGAAGGTAGTCTGTTAACGAAAACCACTTACGACGAGAAAGGGAACTATGCTGTTAAAGAGGAGGATGAGCTTGGTTACTCATCTCAATCTGCCTACGATGAAACAGGCAAAAAACTTTCTGAAACAGATGCGAAAGGCGAAAAAACAACATTCGAATATGACCAGGCTGATCAGCTGAAGAAAATCACTTTATCTAACGGGACGTCCATTGTGAGAACGTATGATAAAGAGGGCAATGAACAGTCGAAAACCATTCGTGCAGAGTCAGATCAGACGTATCAATTCGAATACGACCTAATGGGCAAATTGACAAAAACCATTGATCCATTAGGGAATGTGTTGAAAAGTGAATATGATGCGAATAGCAACTTAATCAAAACCATTTCTGCAAATGGACATGAAGTGTCTCTCACGTATGATGGAACAGACCGAGTGAAATCCAAGTCATACAATGGGACAGAAAAATATAACTTTAGCTATGATAAAAACGGAAACGAAACAACGGTTGTTAACAAAGAACAAAACACAACCAAAAACAGAACGTTCGACCAACAAAACCGCATCACAAAGTTAACAGAGCGTGGCAGCAGCCAAACTTGGACGTATCCAGCCAATTCAGATAAACTGAAATCCTTTGAATGGACACACGGAAATCAAAAAGGAACGAACCAATTCAGTTACAATAAGCTTGATCAAATGACGCAGATGAAGGATTCGAGTTCTACGTATTCGTTTGATTATGATGAAAATGGAAATGTTCAGTCCTTTATTACAGGTAACGGCAGTGGTGCTAGCTTTGCTTATGATGAGCGCAATTTAATTAATGATTTGCACATTGGAACAAGCCAAGGGGTAACGATCTTAAACGAAGCTTACGAATATGATCAAAATGGAAACAGAATAACGGTTGATCAAGGAAGCAACGGGAAGATTCGTTATGAATATGGAAAATTAGATCAATTGATCAAAGAAACTCATCCAGATGGCACGGTCATTGGGTACACATATGATGGGTTTGGAAACAGAAAAACCGTCACAACTGAAAAAAATGGCACTAAAAAAACAATCAACGCGTCATTCAACATCATGAACCAACTGACAAAGGTAAATGATGAGACTTTAACTTATGACAAAAATGGCAACCGAACGTCTGACGGACAATTCCTTTATGAATGGGATGCAGAAGATAACATAACGGCCATCACGAAAAAAGGCGAAGACAAGCCATTTGTCACTTACAAATATGATGAGCGTGGATATAGAATTCAAAAAACAGTGAATGGAAAGGTCACCAATTACTTTTATGACGGCGACAGCCTGAATGTTTTATACGAAACAGATGGAGACAACGAAGTCACAAAAACATACACATACGGTGAGAGTGGACAACTCCTTGCATTCACGCAAAATGGAAACAAATATTTCTATCACTACAATGCACACGGTGATGTCATAGCCATCACAAATAGTGCAGGAAAAATCGTTGCTGAGTACGAATACGATACATGGGGCGTTCCAACAAAAGTAAAAGAAAATGAAGAAGTAAAAGGAAACCCATATCGCTATGCTGGTTACCGCTTCGACGAAGAAACAGGACTTTACTATTTAATTGCACGCTACTATGAACCGAAAAATGGCGTATTCCTATCACTTGACCCAGACCCAGGAAGCGATGGAGATTCACTAGATCAAAACGGATATACCTATGGAAACAACAACCCAGTCATGAATGTGGACCCGGATGGTCATTGGGTATGGTTTGTTGTCAATGCAGGATTTGCGGTATATGATGGATACAAAGCTTATAAATCGGGCAAGGGCTGGAAAGGTGCGGCTTTAGCAGCAGCTTCGAACTTTGGACCTGGGAAGATATTTAAAGGTGCGAAAAGGGTTTATAGTTTTGCGAAAGGTAAAAAATACTTAAAGCCAGGACCTTTTGCTAAGAGATCTATTCCAGCGAGGAGTACAAGTAGTAGGCTTAGAAAGAAAGAACGTAGAATCCTTAATAGAATTGGAAATACACACGGTTGTCATACGTGTGGTGCGAGAGCCTCAGGTACAAAAAGTGGAAATTGGATAGCTGACCATCAACCTGTATCACAATTGAGAAAAAAAGGCCAAGCTCAAAAGTTATTTCCTCATTGTCAGACTTGCTCTCGAAAACAGGGTGGGCATGTAAGTGCAATTATTAGAAAAAAATCTAGGAGGTAATTAAAGGTGAAAAAAGAAGAGATCTTATTAATACTGGATCAGTCTTTTCTTAAAAAAGAGATGCCTCTTTTGGATAATGGAAATTTTGATTTTGTCAAAGGTAGATTTTCTGTATTTGTTGGAAGAGAAGATTGGCTAATTACAATTCAAATATTTGGTTTATCCAAATTGGGACCGGCCATAGATTGTTTTGCAATTGGAAATCAATTAAACAACAAACCTTCGAATACTTTGTTAGACTTTCCTTTTGATTTCATTGATCAACATAATACAATTATTGTGGATGAAGAGATAGAACCAGGTTTTACAAAAAATCCAATTCATATTAAATTAAGAGATCAATTTTTTGAATTTCATATTTCTGAGTCCTCTCAAACCCATATAAAAGAAGAAAATGAATGGATTGTTTGCTTAAGAGAAATGGCTAAAGACCAAATGTTTCTAGAGAGGCTCTGGTTGACAAGTAAAGAACAACTAGAATTATTCAATTTAAAATCAAGTTATACTCAACTGTATACAACTAATTCATGGTTTCACCCAGAATCGGATAAACATCTGCCTAGCCAAAATGTTTTTTTTCAAACAGTTGCTGAGAGTATAGTTTTTCATGATTCTAGTATTATCAAAAATGAAAAAAAGAACACTGAATGGATTTTATGGGCACATACTGACTCGGTAGAATATTATTAATCTCATTGTTAAAAGGAGAAAATACTAATGAATTCAACACAAATTCTTAATATATTAGACGAAGAGTTTGATAATTTAAATCGTCCTATTTTTGAGTGGCGTGAAATGAATTATATTGGAAGTAAATGTACAATTATTCGCTTGAATCATCAACAGTGGTTGATAGCAATACAATCTTTCTTATTAGATAAGAAAGGTCCTTATGTGACAATAGATTTTTACCGTAATGACACACAAAACAGATATCAAAATATACTAATGGACGACTTGACTTTTAAGTTAGATAATAATAGTTACATCCCTTTTTCAGATATTGAACCCCATCATTTACAATTAATAAAAGAAATAAAGTTTAATGAAGACTCTTTTTGTTTGAAAAATCTAAATCTAAATGATGAAATGGATAAGAGTGGTAAATCTTTTTTTAGAAATCTTTATGAAATACCCTCTTTTAGAAATTTTCTTTGGAAAACACCAAGCTCTCTTTTGAATTTTGTGGGTTTAAAAGATGGTTATGAAAAAGTATTTGAGACAGAGGAATGGGAGTATCCAGACTACTTAACAGAACCAAGTGAGACAGTATCATTTAAATCGTTCGCTCAATTTTTGGCAAATGAGGTAGACTCCGTTAATGTTGGTATCCCAAATAATCATTGGATGGAATGGAAAGATTATGATATTGATTGATCAATGAGAACATGAAGATTCAAATGAATACTTTTAAGTTTGCAAACAAACCTCCACTTATCAGTAGGAGGTTTGTTTGCTATAAAGATCATTTGAGTTTGTACAGTAATTGAGGTGAAAAAATTGAAGAAAGTTAAATTAAGCACGATGACCAAAGAATCTATCGCAGATATCGAAAAAGAAATAATAAATTCCGCACTAAATCTAGTGAAAGAAAAACAAGCAAAATTTAAAGATTTAGGGTTAACAATCAATGCTGAATTTGGAAGGTTTGTATTCGGAAAAAAATAGAGAGGAAGAGAAATTCAAGTTTCAGATTGTTTTACAGCAGGATATCATTCATCCATAAAATGGCGAAGAGCTTCATGATGGTGAAGAAGGTGATCCAGGTTATTGTATAGACCATCTCGATATTTGGATTTGTGTATCGAATAATCTCGTTAGCAAAAAAGGATATTTAAGAGTATTTGAAAATGAATCAGATTTGCGGGGAATGATTATACCATTAATTGATGAATTGTATAAAGAAGCAACAGAAATTCTTCAAATCCTAAGCAGCTAGGATTTTTTCAACCGGTCTAAAAGGGAGAGAAATGGTGCTTAGATAGGAACAAGATAAAGTAGAGCATTTGCAGTAAGAAAGCAAGTAAAGGAAAAAGAATGAGCAAACCATTCAAAGCCATGATGAATAAAATCTTATTAGGAGGCCTATAAGAAGTGTATTTGAAAAATATACAATTAATGTCAGATGACGATCGTGGGAACTTAGCCAGCCAATCCCTTTGTATGACTGAAATGTTTTTATACGAATTAGAAAAGAAATTTCAAACGAAAGATTGTGAGGCTATTGTTTTGATATGTGGGTCTTTTAAAGACTACAAATTAATTAGTACTTTAAAAGATGAACCAGATATCTTATTTTTAAAAAATACGTACGAGCTGGAAGTACCCTTCCGTTACAGTGAATTTGAAAATGCAACAAATAAGAAAAAGATCTTAGCAGATACTTTGGAAAAAGCGATACTCTATCTGTGTGAACTGAAAAATTGGGACAGTCAGCTAGTCAAAGCGACATTTAAGAAAATGAAAGAGAAGGAATATAAAGCGGAGATTAAAGGGAGAACAAAACTAAGTCCCGATAAAAAAAGAAAAGCTCACCCACTTATCGAATTAGATTTAAAACAGTTTACTCTTTATCTTGTAGTTGAAGACAATAAAAGAAATATCTTAGATAAAAAATTAATTGCAAAAACCGATACTTATTTAGAAGAAATATCCTATCATATGAGAGAGCTTAAGTGGTTAACGGATCATGAAGTGGCACTTTTCAAACGTGCACATAAAACAGTTTATACAAGTATACGTTTATCGTGATAAAGCAAAATGAGAATAATATAAAGAACACAATCTATAAAGAGGGTATTCTAAATGGGCTTTTGGGAAGAAGAACATAAGAAAAAGAACATCATAATTGGTGATGATGGATTAGATATTTTTGAAGAAGCGATTGAACAATTCTATGAAATGACTGAGGAACATTTGAAGAGAAAGCCAACGATTGATGAGATGCTTTTGACAATTATGATGGCTTTAAACAATGGAGGTCGTCACTATTTTGATGATTTAAACGACAAAGAAGTAACGGATATTAAAATAACAACTAAAAAAGTAAAAACTTTAAGTAAAGTAGAACCAGGAGCTATATTTGAACTCCCATTAAAAGAAGTTGGGAAATTGAGCTATGCTTTGATCATTTCGGGTGAGGGGAAAAATCAATATGATGATATTTTAATCCAATACTATGATTTGTTTGTTGATGAAAGAATAGAAAAAAATGAGTTAAAACAATTGATGAAAAAAGAGAATGGACTATTTGTTGCAAATACAGGTCTGACAGGCTTTTTAAATGGTTCATGGAAAGTCATCACAAAAATAAATCAAGATTTTATAAAAGAAGAGGATCTTCAAAATCTGAAATTCGTGGAATACCGAGATGGAAATTATTACGTAAGCAAGGGGAAAGAAGGTCACAATGCACCTGTTATGGACTTAGAGGTTGCTGAGCCAAAAACGGCTAAAATGATATTTAACCCGATTGGTATGCTTGGCGAATATACTATTATAAGTATTCTTTCATTATATTTTAAAGGTATGTCAATGGAGGATATTATTAAATATGAAATATAGGCAGTTTACAGCGTAAAATGAGTTTTGAGAAAGGAATGGTGTAATAAATGGCTGAACCAAAAATGCTAGACTGTTTAAATAAAATACGAAATGTCTTAAAGGGGACGATCACAAGAGAACAAGTGTCTGATTGGGCTGAAATTTACGTTTCTGCAGACGATCCAGAAATAGACGATGATCAAGTTTGGGATATGCTGATTCTTTTAAGTGGAATTGATTTGAAAGATTCACCTAATTCTTACTTACATCCTGTAGATGATTTGAATGACTGGTTAGAAGAATACAAATAGTTCCTATATATGAGCTTGCTAAATTCTTATGGTTAAGCCCATTTATAAATAAAAAAGAGTGACGCAATGTTCATGAATCCGAAAGAATTAGAAACCACCATGCAATTCCCTGCGACAAAGCGTTATGCCTATTTCATCAAAAGATCGTTGATTTTGTAGAGGTTTGGTCATTAAGAAACGAGAAGGGGTGGGTGATGTCAGAGGATGAATATGGTGTACGGCAGCTTCATTTTTGGCCGACAGAGGAACATGCCGCTTATTGCGCGATCGATCAATGGGAAAAAACAGTCATTAAAAGAAGATATAGAGGAAGAATTAAAAAACTACTAGTTCGACAAGAGTGGAGGTAGTTGTTTGAAACGGCTTGAAGACTTATTTATTCGTTCAGAAAAAGAATTCAAATTCTATCAGAATTTAGTAGACCATGTGTTTGAAACAAGTAAAGAGCTGCCACAACAAGTCTTTCGTAAGACATTTGATTGTTTTTTGTTTCAAGAGTTTGATTGGGCATTGAGTGATGATATTTTACCAACCATAAAAGAGTTATCAACTGTTACACAAGATAGAGAATTTTTGACTGCAGTCCTTCAACCAGATCCAACCGCATATTATTTGAAGGAATTTGGTTATTATCATTGGCTGAAAGCGAGTGTGAACATTTCAGGTGAGGATTATGTAAATGCACTATGGATGCACCCAAAAGGTTCCATAGCGGATAATATAATCACGAATTCGAATATAGTTGTCTGGTTATCTCATTCTTTGCAGTGGGCGATTTGGGCAGATAGAGATATGGAAATTTGTATCATAGGGATGGTATCAACAAAAGATTCTGCAAAAAATATGTTATTAGAAGAAGGATGGAAGCCACTGGATCATCCTGTTTTAGCAAAATGGCTACAACTATTATTAAAGGATCAAAAAACATTCGATGACTATTTCACTCAAATGCTTTCTAGTTATGCATAATGTTCCAAGCGGTGGAATTGAGAATCAATGACTGATAATAGTCTTACCCGAAGATATGAAAGGAGCATAAAGTGAAACATTTGTTTATATCCGATCCAAAAGAATTTGAACATGTTCTATCGTTTGTTCATTCGCTCATTCACAGTACGAAGACATTCCCTGATCAAGTGTTGAAAACGAAAACCCCTCATTATTTATTCGAAGAATTCCATTGGTTGTTATCAGATGATGGCTGGGAAATGTTAAAAGGTTTAGCTTTGAATCATCATGATGACTATATACTCATGGCTGTATTAGATGAGCAGAAGAGCATGGATGATTATTATCATGATTTTGGTTATTATCCTTGGGTGAAAGTACCGTTAAACCTCACACCAAGTGATTACCTCGATCTCTTAACGGATTATCCGATAGAGAGTGTAAATGATAGCATAATGGGTATTGCTTCACGTGTGATATGGGTTTCCCCTTCTGCGAAATGGATCATTTATGGCGACAGAGGTTATGAGATAGGAGTACTAGCGATTCTTCAATTAGAACAAATGAATAAACAATTGTTAAAAACGTGGAGAATTTTAGATGAGATTGTATTAGGCTGGATTTCAGTTGTATTTCCGAATCAAAAACTTCCTGATGATTTTAAAAAAGAACTGATTCGAAATTATACTAATTTTTGGGGGAGTGAATGAGATGTTTAGCAGTATTGAGAAATGGATCGATTATTTAGATGGTGTCTGTGATGTACTGGCATTCTCATTTGATTTTTTTCGTAAAGAACTAGTCATAAACATTAGTATAAGTGAAATAAATGATGCTCGGTATCATGAATTGCGATTTATGAATGTGGCGAGTCTTTATTATAATGGGGGTGAAGGTAATGATAGATTTGAAGAATTGATACAAGAAGAGATGAATTGGCAAATTTTTGAATGCAGTTACCATCCTAATGGGATAGGGAACTTTAAAAATGTACTTCTTGAAGAATTTGATTCAAATGCAAATTTTCTATTTAACATCAATGGGATGTTACTCGCAATAGAATCGAAAAACGTATGTTTCGATTCACAAGAATTTATTTGCAGTGTATAGGAAGATCTCATTAGCGTCTAAATAAGAATTAAAAACAATGAGAGATTGGAGAAAATCCATGAGATTCAGCCGTGATAAACAAGGTTTATTCGATGATTTAAAACAACGTTATCAATACTTATTAGATTCATCTTATCCAGATGAAATCGTCTCTTTTGAAGCAGAAACTGGTATATTTTCAGATGACTTTTATTTATTTTTTTCACTTGTTGCAGGTAGCCTAAGTTATGTGATCGATCATAAACGAATACCGAAAAAACAGTTAAACGTGCTACGTCAGTCATTTGAAGAGCAATATCCCCAAATCAAATCATATCAACAGATCCTTGAATCGTATCCTTTATTGCATTCCTATGTTCAATACCATGAAGAAACAAGAAAACGAATCATTGCACTTATACAATAACCTCTTGGAGGCCAAACAATGACATGGTTTTTAGATGAAAAAATCCAGAAACAAATCCCTGATTTCGATATCAAGCATCTAAAGCAAATCAATGAATTTCACTACTTTAAAGAGTATAATGAACATTACGACTTGATCAACTGTATTGTAATACACATCCCATATGATTCCCCGAATCTGCAAGCAGACATTCATCTGAAATTTACCAACGTCTCTTCTGTTCAAATCAAAGATTTGGAGTTAACAAACGATTCCTATCTTTTTTTGAACGTTCAACTTTTGGATAGAGGCTGGGAATATTTGAATTACTTTGTCGAAGATTATGAAGAACAGTATTTCTCTTTTTACTGTCAAACAGTTCAAGTCATACAAGTCGTATCAAATGAATCGGGCTAGTCGCTCTACATATGTGCGAATCATACTTCCCCATCCCAACACAGAAAGGTGCAATGACATTGAATCGAATCATGAAATGGCTCTTATTTGCGGCGGTCATCGCTGGATTATTGGTATGCGCATTCTTTGTGTTCCGTTTCAACCAGCCTAAGCCGACGACGAACATCCATTATGCAGACACACAAAATAAACAGCAAACACTGGATATATATATGCCAAAGGGAAAAGATGAAGACAAAAAGAAGAAGCATCCAGTCATGATCTATCTCCATGGCGGCGGCTGGACAGGCGGCGATAAGAATAGAGTCGCTTCAAAGGCTGATTATTTTACGGGTCAAGGGTATGTGTTTGTTTCAATGAATTACAGGCTTCACCCTGATGCCAACTTCGAGCAGATGGCAGATGATACGGCAAGCGCTATTAAATGGGTGAAGGATCATGCAGATGAATATCAAATCGATTCGTCAAAAATCAATGTCATGGGTCACTCAGCGGGTGGTCATTTGACAGCATTGGTTGCTACAGATTCGACTTACTTAAAACGTGTGGGGCTGTCGCCAAAAACGATCAATTCTATCGTGATTTTAGATGGGCCGTTAAACATCAATCAATTTATACAAGCCATTCCATCGTATAAAAAAGTCTTTGGCAAACACGAGAAGAACTGGACAAAGGCATCACCTGTCACTTATATGAATCAAACGAATGTACCGCCTGTTTATTTGGTCACAGGCTGGGAAAACCCTGAGGTGTACCGATTTGCAGAAAAACTGAACCATGATCAAGGCTCACGGTTTGTTTTTCGGGTTCATTCGCTGAGCCACAGTGATTTAAATAAATGGTTTGGATCTGACAGAGCGCCAAAAGAAGCGCAAGAGATGACAAAGGCTGTGATGGCTTTCGTCAAAAAACAAAATCAATAACAAAGACTGTATGCTAGGGCAATCCATTTTGCCGAAGTATATGATAAAGTGGTTTGAAATTAAAGGAGTGTATGTTGTTGTCATCACGTATGGAAAATAAAGTGTTCAATTGCGAAAAAGAGCTGACGCTGAATATTATCGGTGGTAAGTGGAAAATGTTGATCTTATGGCACCTTGGGAGAGAAGGGACAAAACGGTTTGGTGAGTTAAAGTCGTTAATGCCTGGGATTACGCAAAGAATGCTTGTCAATCAGCTAAGAGAATTAGAGGAAGATCACATTGTGCACCGAGAGGTTTATCCTGTCGTTCCGCCAAAGGTTGAGTATTCTCTCACAGAACTCGGAGAAAGCTTAATGCCAATTTTAGAGGCGATGTATGATTGGGGAAAACAATATCTCGACAGTAATTTCTTAAAAGACGATAAATAGAAATACCTACAATAGATACTGAACGAAAGACAGTATTTCAGATTGTTGACAAAGGGCTAAAATGAATTGATTTTAGCCCTTTGTCTTCCTTTCAGCGTGATAGAAAACCTTTGCAGCCCTAGGAAGGACGAGTACTGGCGCGGAGCGAATGTCACATTCGTGAGCACCACCACGCAGGACTGACACCGAATGCGAGGGTTTGTCTACACGCTGAGATACTGGTCGAAAGACAGTATCTTTTTTGTGCCCATATGCGAAAAAGTATAGTATGTAAAAAAAAAGTGCGTACTAGGATTGCGCCATTCCTGTTGTTATACTCGTTTCATGCAAGAAAGATTCAAGATGCATCATCCGCGGAGCTCTTGAAGATGACATGATGAAACAGGAGTGAATGTAGATGAAATTACAATTAGCGTTAGATTTAGTGAATATACCAGAAGCGATCGAGCTGATCAAAGAAGTAGAAGCGTCTATTGATGTGGTGGAAATTGGGACACCTGTTGTGATCAACGAAGGGCTTCGTGCTGTAAAAGAAGTTAAACAGGCGTTTCCGAATTTACGTGTGCTGGCGGATCTCAAAATTATGGATGCTGCCGGTTATGAAGTGCAGCAGGCATCCGAGGCTGGAGCGGATATTGTGACCATTCTTGCGGCGGCAGAAGATATGTCCATTCAAGGAGCGGTGAAGGAAGCAAAAGCAAGAGGGAAACAAATTTTAGTCGATATGATTGGTATCAAAGATATCGCCGGCCGTGCGAAAGAGCTTGATGAGCTTGGGGTAGATTATATTTGTGTGCACACAGGCTATGACCTGCAAGCGGTTGGTCAAAACTCATTTGCTGATCTCATGACCATTAAACAAGTGGTCAAACAGGCGAAAACAGCGATTGCAGGCGGTATTAAGCTTGATACATTGCCTGAAGTCGTCAAATTAAACCCTGATTTGATTATTGTCGGCGGCGGTATTGCGAGCCAAGACAATAAAGCAGAAGTGGCTGCGCAAATGAAGCAGTTGATTGCACAATCATGAAAACAAGTGACTATGTGAGAGCGATTCTAAGCGAGCTTTCTGAGCACTCGCCCGCGATTCAAGACGAACAAGCAGAGCAGCTTGTCAAAAGCATTTTAGCGGCTCGAAAGGTCTTCGTCGCAGGGGCTGGCAGGTCTGGTTTGATGGGGAAATCGTTTGCGATGAGACTCACGCATATTGGTGTCGAAGCTTATGTGATCGGTGAAACGAATACGCCTGCTTTTACATCTGAGGATTTATTGATTGTAGGGAGCGGTTCTGGCCGAACAGAGACGCTGCTTGTGTTCGCGAAAAAGGCAAGGGCGATTGGCGGAAGCGTGGCGTCGTTCACGCTTTCAGCTGAGTCACCTATAGCTGATCTATCGGATGAAGTCATCTTACTTTCAGGTGCGCCAAAGGATCAACATGAAGGAAACCATCATACGATTCAGCCGATGGGCTCATTATTTGAGCAAACTTTGCTTCTTATGTACGATGCGGTCATCTTGAGATTGATGGAAATGAAAGAGCTCGACACCCATAAAATGTACGGTCACCATGCGAATTTAGAATAGCCGTGATGAAAACCTTTCCTTTTTTGAAGGAAAGGTTTTTTTAATACATGGTACTTAAAAAGAAGGATCACTTGACATAAAGGATAAGATGTAACTATAATAGTTACATCTTGAAAGAAAAAACGTAAGCAACGGAAGGAAGATGAAGATGAAAGTACAAATTTGGTCAGATATCGCCTGTCCTTTTTGTTATATAGGAAAAAAACAGTTGGAAACAGCGCTTGAGCAATTCCCTCATAAAGAACAGGTAGAAGTAGAGTTTAAAAGCTTTGAGCTTGATCCGAATGCACCTGTTGCAGTGGATTATGATGTGCATGATATGCTTGTCAAAAAATATGGCATGAGCCGTAGCCGGGCCATCGCGATGAATGAACAGGTGAAACAGGCGGGCAAGGAGAAAGGAATCGATTTTCAATTCGATCCACTCGTTTTGACAAACACCTTTGATGCCCACCAGCTCGCACAATATGCTGGAAAAATGGGAAAAGGCGATCTCGTCATGGGAGAGCTGTTTCAAGCGTATTTTACAGATGGAAAGCATGTTGGTGATCGTCAAACCCTTTTAGATATCGCAGAAAAAGCAGGCCTTGATCAGAACGAAGTACAAAAGGTTCTAGACGGGCAAGAATTTGCAGACGATGTACGAGAAGATGAAAAAGAAGCAAGACAGCTCGGGATTTCTGCTGTGCCTTTTTTCTTGATCAATGACAAATATTCGGTTGCTGGTGCACAGCCAGCAGATACGTTCCTTCGTGCCCTTGAAACGGCTTGGACAGAAGAGGCAGTGCAAACGGAGAAAGCGGCTGATGCTTCATTTGAAGAAGCATGTGCAGATGGCGTATGTGCAGTACCTTCACCTAAAGAAGAAGTATAATCGGCATTTTCCCTATCTTTAATAAAAGATAGGGATTTTTGTTGATTAATAATTAACATACCTTTATACTTAAGTTATCTTAATTATGAAGGTGATGACAGTGACATCCAAAACAACGATGATCCAAGAATTAAACCAAATCGAAGCGCGCATCCATCAAAAGCTCCGATTAGAGTTTGAAGAGTTATTTGTAGATGAGTTAACTGATAAACAGCATATTGTCCTTGATTTCGTAGAGCGAAAAGGGGGAAGCTCACCTATTCAAATTGCTCAGCAACTAGGCATCACCCAAAGTGCTGTGAGCCAGTTGTTAAACACACTTGAAAAAAAAGAATGGGTTCGCCGCAGCATCAACCCGCAAAATCGTCGGGAATTGCACGTTGAACTTTCTGAAAAAGCAAAGACGTACTTGGAGAATATGAGAAAGATAGAACTTGCGATCATTGAAAAATACTATTCAAAATTAAGCCTCGAAGAGATCAACACATTGACATCCATTTATACAAAGCTTGATCAATTGATTGTAGATCAAAATGAAGGGGAAGGATGATGATCCATTGATGATGCTCAAACAAGAAGTACAGCGAATTGCCTCTTCTTATACGGAAAAAAAGAAACAGGCACTGCTCGTGATCGGCCTGATTCATCAAGGAGAAAGACACGTTTTTCATTTCGGAGATCACCCCATACAGCAGCGCGTGCAGCCTGAGGAGGTCATTTTTGAAATCGGCTCTATTTCAAAAGTCTTTACGACAAGTATATTAGCAAGCATGATTCAAAAAGGGCAGATGAAGCTAGACGATTCCATTTCACTGTATTGTCCCGAAATAAGAAAGAATCACCCTATCCAATTGGAACAGCTGGCAACCCATACGTCTGGACTTCCTTCACATCGTTTTCTCAGAGATTTACAACTAAGGTTCCTTCCAAAAGTGAGAAGAGATATGTACTGTCAATACTCCCTTGATGAATTAATGAAACTGTTACACTCGAAAAAATGGAATGAGCGAAAAGAATACCCATCTCGTTACTCCAATGTAGGGATGGGACTCCTCGGGTTGATCATGGGATGGTCTCTTCACAAAACATATGAAGAGCTGCTGACTGAATATATCGTGGATGAGCTGAAACTATCGAACACCTTGATTACGATCAAGGAGGATGTCAAAGAGAAGATGGTCCTCGGTCATCAAGAGAATGGAAAAGAGGTTCCTCCGCTTCAGATGCATGACTATCAAGGGGCTGGTGCGATTCGTTCGACGATCACGGATTTGCTTTCATTTCTCTCTGCGCATATGAGTGCAGACGTCGCTTCTCCATGGAAAATGACCCACGAGCCAAAGGTAAAGATAGGGAAAAACATGTCAATGGGACTCGGATGGGTCATAGATGATACGGGATTGATTTGCCATAATGGTGCAACTTCTGGTTTCTCCAGCTTCATGGGCTTCCGCCCGCATTCAAAAACGGGAGTGGTCGTCTTGTCTAACTATCGCAATCGTATCACGCAAGATTCTCCTGACCGAATTGCCTATGACGTGATGAATATGCTTGAACAAGAGCCTAAAGCCAAATGAGCCTCCTATGAAGAGGGCTCATTTTTTCTTGCGTTCAGCGCTTTAATCGTTTCACCAGGAACGAGTTCAGGCTCATAAAATGTTTGATCAGGGAGATTCTTTTTCCCTTGTACTTTTTTAATCATCCAGTCTGCCGCATCTCGTCCCATTTGCTCTTGAGGGTGTGTCAGCGTTGTCAGTTTCACATGGGCATTTTTTTGGGCAATATACGAGTTATCCTGTCCGATAATGGAAAGATCATCTGGAATAGATAAACCCATTTCACTACATACATTTGCTACTTCTAACCCGACTTCATCGTTATAGCAAACAAGGGCGGTCAGCTCATGCTGGTGCGCTTGTAAAAAGGTTTTGATATGATCCCCCAAATACTGCTTCGATTCTGTATCGAAAAAAAGGACATGCTCTGGTAGGAAATTGAGCTTCGCTTCACCGAGTGCCTGAATATAGCCTTTCATTCGATATTTTCCTTGTAAATCATCTGTTTTTGAAATCAGTCCAATGTGCTGATGTCCAGAGGTGATCAGCTCCTTTGTCGCTAAATAGCTGGACTTCACATCATCCAAACAAAGGAAGGGAACCTCTAACTGCTCATAGTAGGCATTGATCATAATAAGCGGGACATCCTGCTCTTTAAAGGAAAGGTAGTACGAAATGTTTGGATTATATAAGTTGCTTTTTGTCGGTTCGACAATTAATCCGTCCACACCAAAGGACAGCATCATTTCAAGCGCTTTTTTCTCCTGCTCCACATCGTTATTTGTACTCGCCAGTAACAAAGAATAGTTCTCTTCATTTAATCGGCTTTCGATGCCCCGAATGATCGACGGGAAAATGTAATCGGATATGTATGTGGTGATGACGCCAATCGTTTTCATATGAGCATGTCCAGCAGGTTTTGTTTGATATTGATTGGTGACAAATGTGCCCGAGCCTTTTTCGCTTCGTAAAAAACCTTCACTCGATAATTCTAAGATGGCTTTTCGCACCGTATGCCGGCTTACTTGATACATCTCTTGTAAGCTTGATTCGGTTGGAATACGCTCCCCGATCCGGTAATCCCCTGTCAGTATTTTGCTTTTTATATCATCCATAATGATCTGGTACTTCTTTTTCATCGTTTCACTTCTTTCACAGTTGATCCTCTACTCGGATTGAGAAGAACTTGTATGGACATATTTTAACATGGTTGCTCAATCAAAAACAGGCGCTTGCAGTGTCTACCGTCTAATCCTTAGAGAATATAAAAGATTTTGTCTGATTGTGTATGTACAACTATATTTATTATTGACATATGTACGGACAAATATTATATTGTTTTTGTGCACAGGTAAAGATGGATCAAACGAAATAGATATTTGAAACCGCTATCATCATGGGGGTGAACAAAATGAATCGTGAAGAGACGGCCAAAGCCATTAGAGAAGGCAGGACATCTTTGGGCATTGAATTTGGTTCGACACGAATTAAAGCCATTTTAATAGATGAAGAGTTTCAGCCAATTGCGCAAGGTGCATTTGAATGGGAAAGTTCTCTTCAAGAAGGAATATGGACGTACAACTTAATTGAGATCATTACAGGTCTTCAAGTGGCGTACCGTCAGATGAAAGAACAGGCTGCACAATTGTATGGGGTGACGATTCAAACCATTGGCTCCATCGGGATATCTGCGATGATGCATGGCTACGTCGCCTGTCATCATACAGGAGAGCTCCTCGTCCCGTTTCGAACGTGGCGGAATGGAACAACGACCGAGGCGAGTCAAAAGCTAACAGATGTATTCCAATTTCATATTCCAGAAAGATGGAGTATCGCTCACTTATACCAAGCGATACTAGGAGAGGAAAAACATCTGTCCCGGTTAGAGTATGTGACCACTTTGTCCGGCTACATTCACTGGCTGTTAACAGGGAAGCAGGCCATCGGAATTGGCGATGCGTCGGGAATGTTCCCCATTGATGAAAAAACGAAGGATTACAACGAAGTGATGCTTCATCAATTTGAAGCATTGATTGCAGAAAAAGGCTACCCGTGGAAGCTTCGTCATCTTTTGCCGCGCATCTATTTAGCAGGCGAAGAAGCTGGTGTGTTAACAGCAGCTGGAGCAGCGATTTTAGACCAAGGCAAACAGTTGCAGCCAGGTATCCCTTTTTGCCCGCCAGAGGGTGATGCAGGAACAGGGATGGTCGCAACAAACAGTGTGGAAAAGAGAACTGGGAATATTTCAGTTGGGACATCTGTATTTGCCATGATTGTGTTAGAGCAACATCTAAAAGGTGTGTACCCAGAAGTGGACCTTGTCACGACACCAGATGGCCTGCCAGTCGCGATGGTTCATGCCAACAATTGTACAAGTGACCTCAACGCTTGGATGAATCTATTCAAAGAAGCGTTTGAAGCAATGGGTCAGCCAGTTGAAACAGAAAGATTGTACGAAACCCTATTAAATCAAGCTTTAGAAGCAGATCATGATGGGGGCGGGCTTTTAAGCTATGGCTATTATTCTGGTGAAAATATTACGAGACTAAAAGAAGGAAGACCCCTTTTTGTTAGATCTCCTCAAAGCCGGTTTACCCTTGCTAATTTCATTCGGACGCATCTTTTCTCTGCATTTGGCGCAATGAAAATCGGGATGGATCGGTTAAAAGCACATGAACAAGTCAAGATTGATCGCTTACTAGGACATGGCGGTTTATTTAAAACACCGATAGTTGGGCAAAAAATGGTCGCTGCTGCACTCGGGACACCTGTATCCGTCGTATCAACGGCGGGAGAAGGCGGTGCGTTTGGGATGGCGGTCCTTGCTTCATATATGATCAATCACCAGCAGCAAACACTGAGCCATTTTCTCAAGCATCAAGTGTTTGCCCATACATTAGAAGAGCTTATTGATCCTGATCCACTGGATGTTAAAGGTTTTGAGGAATTTATAAAGCGCTATCAAGAAGGACTCCCGATAGAAAAAGTGGCAGTAGAACATTTGACGCCACAGAAAGGAGCGGCACCTGTATGTTAGAGCGTTTAAAAGAAGAAGTGTTTCAAGCGAATCTAGATCTACCAAAGTACGGACTTGTGAAATTTACATGGGGCAATGTCAGTGCGTGCGATCGTGACAGTGGACTGTTTGTCATTAAGCCAAGCGGCATAGCGTATGACAAATTATCAGCAAAAGACATGGTCGTGGTCGATTTTGACGGTCAAGTGGTAGAGGGAGAATTCAATCCTTCTTCCGATACTGCCACACATGCTGTTCTTTACAAACACTTTGAGGAAATTGGCGGCATTTCACATAGCCATTCAATGTGGGCAACGGTATGGGCGCAAGCTGGACTTGATTTACCAGCAATGGGCACAACACATGCAGATACATTTTACGGACCTGTTCCGTGCGCTCGATTTCTCACAGAAGAAGAGGTGAATCGCGGGTATGAGGTGGAAACAGGACACTTGATCATTGAAACGTTTGAGAAAAGACAGATAGATGTCATGGCGGTTCCTGGTATTTTGCTACAAGGTCATGGTCCCTTTACGTGGGGAAAAGATGCAAAAAGTGCGGTAACGAACAGTGTCATTTTAGATGAAGTAGCGAAAATGAACCTGTTTGCAAAGCAATTGAACGAATATGCAGAGCCTCTTCCGCAGGTGATTTTAGATAAACATTATTTAAGAAAACATGGAACACATGCGTATTACGGACAAAAACCTTCAAGATAAAGAAAAGAGGGATTTCTATGTTAACAAGTCAGAAGAAAGAATGTTGGTTTGTCGTCGGGTCACAGCACTTATATGGGGACGAGGCACTGAAGCAAGTGAAGGCAGATGCGCAAAAGATAACAGATGCCTTAAATGAGAGCGGTTTGCTGCCTTATCCAATTATTCTGCAGGAACTGGCGGTCAGTGCGGATCAAATCACACAGCTGATGAAAGAGGTCAACTATCGTGATGAGGTCATCGGTGTGATGACTTGGATGCATACGTTTTCTCCAGCAAAAATGTGGATACGTGGTACGTCTCTTTTGCAAAAGCCTCTTTTGCATCTCGTCACGCAATACTATGAAAACATTCCGTGGGACACGATTGATATGGACTATATGAATCTCCATCAATCGGCACATGGAGACAGAGAGTACGGCTATATCAATGCACGTTTAAATAAGCAAAATCAAATCGTTGCAGGTCATTGGTCGAAGCAGGAGGTGAAGCAGCAAATCGCTGATTGGATGGACGTTGCGGCTGCCTATCATGAGAGCTTCCACATTAAAGTGGCTCGGTTTGGTGACAATATGCGCCACGTTGCTGTGACAGAAGGAGATAAAATTGAAGCGCAGATCCAGCTGGGATGGACCGTTGATTACTTTGGAATTGGCGATCTTGTGAACTATGTAAATGCTGTGGAAGAAGCAGAAGTTGATGCTCTGTTTGCTGAGTACTTAACGTTATATGACGTGGATTATGGGAGCTATTCGGCAGAAGAATGGGAACAAAGTGTGAAAGTGCAGGCACGATATGAAATTGCCATAAAACGTTTTTTAGATGAAGGCGGCTACAATGCCTTTACGACAAACTTTGAAGATTTACATGGCATGAAGCAGCTTCCGGGTTTAGCCGTTCAGCGACTGATGGCAAAGGGATATGGCTTTGCGGGTGAAGGGGATTGGAAAACCGCCGCACTGGATCGTTTATTAAAGGTGATGAGCCATCATCAATCGACTGGTTTTATGGAAGATTACACATATGAAATGACTGCTGGTCAGGAAGCAGTGCTGCAATCTCATATGCTAGAAGTAGATCCTGCGCTTGCACATACAAAACCTGTCATTGTCGTGTCTCCGCTAGGCATTGGAAACCGGGAAGACCCAGCACGTCTTGTGTTTGATGGAAAAGCAGGCGAGGGCGTTGTTGTCTCCATTGCTGATTTTGGAACACATTTCAAATGGTTGATTCAAGAAGTAGAAGCCTTTGAGCCGCAGGAAGCAGCACCTCATTTACCGGTGGCACGAGTCCTCTGGAAAATCAAACCGAACTTTCAAGAGGGCATCAAAGCATGGATTAAGCACGGCGGAGGTCATCATACAGTCGTATCTCTCAATTTAACAGTTGATCAAATTGTTCATTTTGCAAAGCTTGTGAATGCAGAATATGTGGTTTTATAAAGAAGGGTGAAATGCATTCTACTGTGAACGGTAGAATGGCAGGGAGAAATGAAAGCGGTTTATTAAGTGAGGGGGGTCATCCACTTGGAGAAAAAAGTATCAAGTAAATTTATCTTCTTTTTCGGGTCCTTTGCAGGTATCTTATTTGGATATGATATTGGTATTATCGCAGGGGCAGAAGGGCACATTCAGGAAGAATTTCAGCTCAGCCCGTTATGGCTTGGCATCGTCGTTTCTTCATTAATGGGCGGGGCGATCATTGGTTCCATTTTAAGCGGTCTGATGGGGGATAAGTTTGGCCGCAGAAAGCTCATTTTGGTGTCATCGATTATCTTTTTTGTCGGTGCGCTTGGCTCAGCCATTGCACCAGAAGAAATCTCATTAACTATTGCCCGGATTTTCTTAGGAACAGCTGTAGGGACAGCCTCATCGCTCGTGCCTGCTTACATGTCTGAAATCGCTCCGGCCAAAATTCGCGGGAAATTGTCCGGTCTGAATCAGCTGATGATTGTGAGTGGATTATTGCTTAGCTATATCGTCGCATTTGTGTTTGAACCAATTCCAGACAGCTGGCGCTGGATGCTGGGAAGTGCTGCTTTATTTGCGATCGTGCTTTATATTGGCATGCTGAAACTTCCTGAATCTCCAAGATATTTAATTAAACACGGAATGGCTCATAAGGCACGTGAAGTATTAGGATCACTTCGTTCATCACGTGAAGAGATTGAAGCAGAAATGCAAGAAATTTTAGAAGTAGCAAAAGAAGAACGCTCAGGCATTCGTGAATTATTTCAAAAGAAATTCCGAATGGCTCTCTTTATTGGGGTCGGAATGGCGACACTCCAGCAAATACAGGGGGCGAACTCCATTGTGTATTATGCAACGAGTATCGCAAGAAATGTAGGTCTTGCTCCGCAAGTTGCCGCAGGTTTTACCGTCATTGTTGGTGTCATATTTGTTGTGACGACCGTGATTTTTTTACAATTCGTCGACCGGTTCGACCGCCGAACGATTCTCACAGTTGGGGGAACGGGGATGGCCCTGTCTTTCTTTGCACCAGCGGCATTAGGTGCGCTCGGAGTGAGTGAAGGCATATTAAACTGGGTCACATTGATTTCACTTTGCTGCTTTATTTTGTGCTATGCCTTCTCATGGGCACCGATCACATGGATTATCATTGGTGAAATTTTCCCACTTTCTGTCAGGGGTATTGGAGCGGGCATTTCATCTGCCTTTAACTGGACGGGATCATTAGCAGTTGGCCTTGTGTTCCCTATCTTGGCTGACCAATTCAGCTTTGGCGTCATTTTCTCCTCATTTGGGGTCATCTGCTTAATTGGCCTGTTGTTCACGCGCTTTGTATTAGTCGAAACAAAAGGAAGAAGCTTAGAGCAAATCGAAACCGATATGGCTGCACGTGTCTAAAGGAAACCATCTATCCACACAGGATAGATGGCTTTTTTAATCAAGTATTTGTTTCAGTTCATCTGGCAGTAAATCCATTAATTGATCAGATGAGGATACGTCCAGTACTTCAAGAAGCGCATAATATTTCGCATAAATTTCACTCAGCTGATCAGGATGATTTGCTTCATATCGATTCAAATGCAATTGCGTCAGTTCAAGTGCAATGTCCAGTTTGTTTCGTTCGATGGTTTGTGTTGTGTTGATCAAATCGTTCACCTCTAATTTTAAAGTTATTGAAAAATGTTATGGTGCAGTTCCGCAGCTGACCTTATATTCATGGTCTTCTATCTTTTTTGAATAACAGACGGAAGGTGTCATTCCTGTTTCGCTTTTCCAAGCCTGCCAATACACATCATACAGCTGACCATATTGAGGGTCTACATCGTCCTTTTTTTGCAAAATAGCAAAATAGCTTTGGTAAGGGTAGCCTTCTTGATAAATGGCATGCCGTATCGCTCCTCTTTCAGTCGCATTTGTAAAAACCATAGGCGACAGCAAGGGAAGGGTGATAACTACGACGAGCAGGATGAAAAATGAAAAAAGCTTATGTCTTGTTTTCATCAATGAATGTCCTTTCCTTCACAAGAGATCATTTGTATAATATGTTAAAATTGTCCTATTGTAAAGAAAGAGACTACTAGATCACAAGCGGATTTTTTCAAAAATAGACAAGCATCTAATCACTAATCGTGCCTCTGACATACGATAGAGTGTAAGTGAAAGACAACTTTAAGGGGTGTTGAGAATGAGCCGGAATCGATTAGACAATTTTTTCTTTGGGCCTCGCAGAGGGAATCATGGAGAAGTTGAAACGGTTGTATCCCCTACACGTCAAATTGTCAACACGACAACAAATGAACAAACGATTAGAAAAATTCATCCAACTCATATCACAAACGTCAATAAAAACATCAAAAGAATTGAAAACTACTACCCTGTGACGCAATCTACACGAAATGAGTATATTGTGGAAGAATATGACTGTGGTAGTGATGTCAAGAATCCTTGCTGCCGCCCGGTCAAACGCTGTAAATGGTAAGATAATGGTATAAAGAAGTGAGGCATCCTGTGATGGGATGCCTTTTGTATGTTTAACGCTCTATTTCATTTAGTTGTCCGTGATCAAGCTCGAAAAAACGATTTCCTAATTCTGAATAAAGGTAGCGCTGATGGCTTGTAAATAAAACACATTGATCAGAGAATTCTTCTTTTAATAAAGAAATAGACTGCATTTGAGATGCCTCATCAAGAGATGTAAAAGGTTCATCAAGAATGATTAGCTCTGGTGATCTGGCCGCCATACAATTAAAGAAAAGCTTATATCTCATACCTAGTGAATATTGTTTGACAGGCATCTTGAGTGCATGAGTTAAATCAAATGCATCACAAAGTGAGAGAAAGGTCTTTTTGTATACCTCTTTTTCTGACTGATTCATTTTCCATAGCGACTGTATAAGAGTCATATGCTCGATACCAGTCAGCGCATCATAAACCAAAGGCTTATCTGGGATGTACGCGACCAACCCTTTATAAAGAGCTGACCCAGGATGATGCTGTTCGTTGAGTAATACCGTTTCGGATACTGAAGGAAGCAGACCTGCGATGATCTTTAAAAGTGTCGATTTACCGCTGCCGTTTTTTCCGATAATACAAGCACGATCACCTTCTTTCAGATGAAAGGATACTTGATCAAGGAGGGGAGAGCTTTCTTCAGTTGTTTCATAACGAAAAGATAGCTGAGACACTTGCAAACTAGCCATTGATAAATCCTCCAATAACAAAAACGGTGGTCACCAGCATATACAAGATGACGGTCGCAAGGGCGGCTTTTTTTGATCCTTTAGCATAATAAATGATCCCATCATATAGGATGCGTAATAGGTACAAGTTGATCAAAAACGAAACCGCTTGGATGAAGATAAAATAATGATCTAAATCGAGTACCATCACACAATAGATTGCTGCGCTATTCACTAATAGAAGCAACGCATTATAAAGCAAGATCACAAAATACATTTTGCGCAAAATAAACGTTTTATGAAAAAAGTACATATAAATTGAAGTCACGACAGTACCGAGAAAATTCAATATGAAATAAAGTGGGATTGTCAGCAAAAAGATAAACACAATGCTGGCTAATTGTTTTCCCGCAGATAAAGGCTCCTCTACTAATAAATCAATGATAAAAAAAGTTAAAAAAACAGTCGAAACAAATAAAGATAGTAAGACAAGACCTACAATGGTTTTGATCGATTGATGTTGGTTAAAAAATTGCTTAGGGCGTAGAAGTAGCTCCATAGAACCACATTCTCCTTTCTTCTAAGATAGATGTACATGGCTGACATATTCCTCTAAAAGAGAGGCAATCAACAAGAGCACTACAGCGGCAAAGATTAACTGAATCACAGTCCGAGTCAGCTTTCTTACATCAATGGCCTTACCTTTCATAAACCGGTAAAGATAAATAAATGGAAAAGCACTGACGATTGAAAATAGGATCAAACCAAGAACCTCAACAAAAGCATGTGGCATGAGGCCAGTGAATAACTGCTGCACTTCATGCTGAGCTATCAAAAACTGAATGAGTTTTCCAATGATATAGCCATTATAAAAAAGAATGCCAGCAGACATAATGCCGCCAGTAAAAGCCCCGATACCTAGAATGGCAAGCCCAACCTGTAAATTGTTTGAAAAAATAGAGAGAAAAAACATGTCTTCATCCTTTTTTAAATAAGGAATCTGATCATAAGGAAGGAGACTTCCAATGAGCAAAGCTACAATAAATACACCGGCGTAAAGATAGCCGAGGCGTAGAATCAATCTATTCTCCGATAGAAAATATCTTATTTTTTTCAACATACTCAATTCCTTTATAAATGGTCTTGCGGCATAATATCCAGCAAATCACTGAAACGATCACAAAATATATAGCGAACAGCACGTTTACGAGCCCTGAGGATTGCTGCAATATAGGGAGAAAAGAGGTCAAAATCAAATAGTACATAAAAGGCAGAACAAGAAAGTTTCTTGCAAATGCCTGACCTTTATCGATGATCTCTAGTTCCTCATTTGTTGTCCCTATTTCATGCTCATGAATAAAATTGAATTTCGTTGTGAATGGAAACAAGTAAAGCTGAATCAAAGGAAAAATGAAAAAGCCAACCCCTAATACCACCAGTTGAATGAGCATCTGAACATGAAACAGTTGATACACAGTCATAATAGATAGATTAATGAATAGTAAAAAGAGCGCTGGTATGGAAAATAAACAATAAAATAACTGGATTTTTGATAAGAAAAATTGCAAAAGTGATATTTGAGAAAGCTCGTAAAGCCAAATGTTCTTTTTTTCAGCACTTAAAGCAAAAATAGAAGGTGTCAGCATTCTCATCTCATAAGATTGATTCGCTAGTATCATAATATTGAGTGTGAATAGCAGCTGAATTTGCAAGGCCTGTTGATCGATGATCGAGATCAATCCGGTAAAAACACCAATATAAAAGAAGGCTTCATATGACATGAACATATAATTAAAAAATTCTTTAGATAAGAGCCACCTTTTTTCTTTCAGCAGCTTGATGTCTTTTTGGATCAACACATTTTGTCTAAACAGCGAACCCTGAATTTTATGCAGTACTTGAAAGTACCAATAAAATAAATCCCGAAAATGCTTTGAGCTTTGGTCTTGATCTTTTTCCGTTGGAATCCATCGAACAGGACTTCTCATGACAAGCGCACTACCTAATAGCACAACAATCAATGTAATAGGTGAATGGAACAGAGCTTGAAATTGTAGAAAAATCGAGCCATCTGAAAATAAAGTATGATGCATTTGCTGAAGATCATGTTGATATAAAGAGATCAGCTTGTTTGAAAGAGTGATCCAAAACGAATCCTCTGCAAGCGATGAGATCGATTGAAATAGTTGCCGGAAGGTGTGATAAAAAGGGAAAATGATGTTTAATATGAGAACCCTTCCGAAAAAGAAAAAAAGCAAAGAGATGCTTGCGAAAAAGAGGACACGAATGGCACCTATTTTTTTCACGACGATGTTATAGATATAAGCACCGAATATCTTATTGCTGATGATAAATAGGAAGATACTTGTCAGCATCACATTGACATGTTTTAACCAGAATGCCAGATCGTGTGTTTGAACAATGTCATATTGGAACAAAAAATAGATCAAATAAGTGCTCAAACTCGTAAACACAAGCCAAATCAATTCTGAAAACAGAAGCGTTTGAAAAAGTTGTCTAGAGGAAACAGGTGCTAGCTGTATCAATTCTTTAAAAGGAAGAAGATGAGTTCTTCTATAAGATTCAATTCCTTTGACGATAGAAAATAAAAATAAAAACATCACAAAAGCACTTTCCCATTCTATTTGATAGACGGGGGAGTAAAGAAATGAAGATATAACGAATACAATCATGCATCCGAATATGATATCAAGAATACAAGAAAAAAATATGTACTGTTTTGAAGAAAATGACTTGAGAAATGGAATTTTTCGTATAACGAACTGAGCGATATTAGAATACTGTTGCTCCAGTCTAATGGATAGAAGTAGTGATAATAATGGATATAACATCTTCTCACCTGCACAAAAATTTAAATAGAAGGAGAACAGAGTCTCCTTCTATTGAGTCGTTAAATAAATTACCAAGCGATAACGGCTTTACGGCCTTTTTTCTTAATTTCGTTTTTAAGGTATTGACGAATTGTCTCTTTACCAGCCGCAGCAATAAGAGAAAGACCGCCTGAACCTACAGCAGTTAAAATGGAGACAATTGTAGTGACAGCTCCACCCGCTTCAACCACATTAAGAACTACAGCGGCAACACTGCCTGGAATACCAAATTCTTTTGCTAGATCAGCAACTGGCAGTACTTGTAGCGAGAAGGAAAAAAGAGCTAGCATAAGGAATCCTACTGCTAAAGCACCAAAAAGAACATGTAGTTTGATTTCATTTCTTGTTTCTGTCATATCAAATTCCTCCCTTTTTTGTCTTTTTATTACTATTCTATCTTATGATATGTTTTTGTTCATATCAATCCTTTTTTTTCTTTTTTTTATGAATTAGTTATAGGTTAATATAAAAAAAGTGAAAAGATAAGTGAGAAAAGAATCGTTTTGGATAGGAAATATCGAGTGAACATGATCAAAATGACCTTGTTTTCACAAAAACGAAAGAGAGCCTAAAAGTCTATAAGAAATGTGTTATATGTAAATGAACCAATATTCTTTGATCAAAATCTCTTTTCAAGATAAAATTGGAAGTATCAATTCATTCTGATGGAGGCGATTTTCTGAATATTCGATTGTTAACACCAGAAGATGCTCAAGAATATGCGAACTTGAGATTAGAAGCACTCCGATTAAATCCAGAGAGTTTTGCTATGAGTTACGAGGAAGAGAAGCTAGATACGAAGAATAAATATAAGGCTCGTTTTGCCTCTACACAATCTATGTGGACATTCGGTGCCTTTCATCAAGGTCAGCTGGTCGGCTCGGTTACACTCATACAAGAAACCTTGCAGAAATTAAAGCACCGTGCCAATGTGGCAGCGATGTATGTAACGGCTAATGGACGCGGAAAAGGAATGGGGAAGGCACTCCTGACAAAAGTTCTTTCTTTTGCACGCGAAAAAAAAGACATCGAACAAATATATTTAACAGTGGTCACAACTAATGACCAAGCTAAACATCTTTACATGTCTGTTGGATTTAAGTCGTATGCGGTAGAGGAAAAAGCACTAAAAATAAATGGTGCTTATGTAGATGAGGAAAAAATGGTGCTATGTTTATCATCGTTTGGAGGGGATATAAATGAGCCAGCCAGTCATGCGCATCACATTGGCAGCCGGACCAAATAGTGAGCTGGAATCCTTTGCGCTTCGTGCAGCACTTGAAAACTTTGGCGCAAAAGTCGATATGCATTGGATAGGCAGACCGAATGACCTGATTGATGTATTATCCGGGAGGAATAGAGGCGAGACGGATTTCATTCTTTTATCCTTTCACGGAGAAGAAGGAGCGTTTCTCATGCCGGAGTTAGGAGAAGATGTATACGAAGAGGGTGAGCCGAGAGGTGCTGCTTTTGGTGCGGATGACATAAAGCGGTATGCTTCGTTAAATGGAGTCCACATTATGTGTACAGGCTGTACACTAGGCGAAAAAAAGGTGGCAGAAGCTTTTTTAGAAACAGGGGCGATATCCTATACAGCGCCCGATGACTACATTGATGGAAATGCGTCATTTATTTTTGTTCTCACCATGCTGTATGAGCTGGTGAACAACTCAAAGACAGTCAGAGCAGCTTTTGACCAGGCACGCTCTATTGATGAAGAAACAAAGTTATTCCAACTGTATATGCAAAAATAAGGGCTGAGCGATCAAGCCCTTTTTATATGTCTCTCGTAAAATATGTCGAAAATGTGACAAATGTGTTTTTTGCAAACTAAAACGGGGCTGAGAAAAGTCTATCCTACAAACACACGCCATTTAGACAGGACGGCATCACGAGAGGAGAATCATTGTGCCAACGAAAGGGAAGATCAGCCTCGTCCTATGTGGACTTGCAATCGTCATCGGAATCGCTGCGTTTTATCATAACCAGCAGGCAAGCGGGACAGAGAGAAAAAAAGTAGAACAAGATGCGAGCTACAAACAAGTTGAAATTGTCACACTTGTGAATGACGGGAAATTCATGAGATATGCTGTCAACTATCCGCTGTTTCATCAAGAAAAACTAGATCAGGAGATCAAAAGATTTGCAGAGACCGCGTTAGAAAGGTTTAAAACATCATTTAGTCAAGCGAGTGATGTCAATGAAGAGAAACGATACGAACTAAACATCGATTATGAGATCATTCATTATGCCAAGCAAACAGTCGCAATCAAATTCAATACATATGAAGTGAAGGGCGGAAAGCAAGGCGTCAATCAAACGAAGGTGATGAACTTTGATTTCAAGAAACAGACATTTTTATCAATCAACGATATTTTTCTATCAAAGAAGGACAATCTTCAAAAATTATCTCATATGACTTTTGAGGAATTAAAAAAAGATCGAACGCTAGCTGAAAATCAGCCGCTGCTCAAACAGGGAACGTCTCCTGCGGCGAAGAACTATCAGTATTTTGCCATCAAAGATCGCTATATCGAATTCTACTTTCCAAGAGGACAAATCGCTCCAAATCATCAAGGCTCTCAAGTGTTAGCGATTAAGAAAACACTGCTGAAAGGAATATTAAAACCTGAATATATTAAGAAAGAAATGAACAAAAACGAGAAAAAAGAACCGATTCCAACAAGAAAGATTGTGAAACTGCCGAAAACATCCACATTTCATCCGAATCAAAAAGCCATTGCACTCACATTTGATGATGGGCCCAATCCATCAACGACCTCAAAAATTTTAACAGCATTAAAAGAGAACAAAGGACATGCCACATTTTTTGTATTAGGCAGCAGGGTTCAGTATTATCCCGATATGCTAGGTGAAATTAGAAAGGGTGGAAATGAAATTGGAAACCATTCCTATAACCACCCTTTGCTCACAAGACTTCCTTTAAAACAAGCGGTCAAACAAGTAGAAGACACGCAGCAAATCATTGAAAAAGCGAGCGGGTTCACACCGACTCATTTTAGACCACCATATGGCGGGACAAATGGACAAATCAACGAAGCTCTTCACATGAAAGTGACCCTTTGGGATGTGGATCCTGAAGACTGGAAATATCGAAATAGCCAATACGTCGCGAACTACATTCTAGCCCATGCATCTAGCGGTGAAACGGTCTTAATGCACGACATCTATGACACCTCAGCCAACGCAGCCGTCACGATTATCAAAGAACTCACCAAACAAGGATATCAATTATTAACGGTATCTGAGCTTGAGCAGTGGAAGGAAGCGCGTGAGAAGAGAAGTGAGTCGAATAGGTAATACCCCTTTTGGTGTGAATCTTAGCGGATTCGCATCTTTTTTTAGGCAGGTCATGAAAAAAAAGGGAAAATCTGTTATGGTGAATATGAAGGGGGACTTCAAGTGGTATTGATAAGATTTATAAGTCTCGTTATGCTGACAGTGGTTGGTTTGGCTTTTGTCATAAACAATGTACCTCGTTTGATGCTGCCCATCTATATACTTTCAATGATCGGGCTTATGTTCTGTCTCGGTCATATTGCGCTCCATTATCTACAGCGGATCAGATATTTGTTATACGATGAGAAACAATTGAAAGAGAATCAAATAAACAAACCTCCCGCTAAATGAAGGAGGTTTTTTACTTGTCTGTTTTTCAATGATTTTCTCGTTTGACTCCTTGAATTGTCTCAAAAGAGAGACGATGTTCCTCGTAAATCTGATTTGGACAATCAATAAGAGCATAATAATCCACGAGCTAAGCCCTCCAATCTTTCGTAACAAGGATACAGTATAATGAGAAAAGATTGATATGAACAGCTCGTTTTATATTTTCGACAATGGGTGAGGAGGATTCAGTTGAAGAGAGTAGACGTGGTGTCAGCTTTGATTTATGACATGGATGAACATATTCTCATGGTGAAAAATGTGAAAGGTTATTGGGAGTTTCCCGGTGGTGCAGTGGAAAAAGGAGAACATCTGCAGCAAGCTGTGATCCGTGAGGTGAGAGAAGAAACAGGATATGTGATCAAAGTAAATGAACTTCATTCTGTTAGAGAAATACTTTTTCAAGATAACATGCATCATGCACTTATTTTTACGTTTTTTGGGGAAATCATCGGGGGAGAGATGAATATTCTAGATCCTGATCATGATATTGAAGAAGTAAAATGGGTAAGCATCCAGGATGCTGAAAAATTAAATCCACAGTTATTCAGCATGCTAAAATTAAATAAACAGACGTGTGGATTTTACACATTTGAAGGAAAGAGAACAAGGGATCAATAAATGAATAAGGAGAGAATGGAATGTTTTTGTATTATGGACCAACCGGTGCTCCAGTGGAAAATCCAGGAGAAGAATGGATGAAAGAAATCTTCTTCCATAAGGGTGAAGACTATTGGAAACAAGGGAATGGAGAATCTTCTATTGAAGTGGACGAAGAATGGGAAACGGAAAGTCTTGTTTTCTTTTATCATGAACCTTATGGCTTTTTTCTCATGAGATATCCGGATTTTTTGGTTCCTTTTAAAAAAGTAGAGAAGATAGAAACGATCAAGCATGTCGTTGCAGGCGCACCATTGTATGTACCTTCATGCAGCTACGTCGATCGACATCAAGCTTATGAAATCGTTCAACATTTTCTAAAAACAAAATCGATACCTGATAGTGTTGAATGGGTGGAGTTGAGGACGATTGAATTTCAGCAAGATCTATAAATTCTTACGGGGAACGAGAAGGAGAATAAAATGTGTCGTTTAGATGATACCATGCATGTACATGTTGGCTATTACGAACAGGGTCTTGATGTTGAAGGAGTGTTTTTTAAGAGTTTAGAAACAGGAAAGTGGCAATTATTCTTTGATCATACATGGTATGGGATAACGCTTTTAAAGCATTATGAAAAATATGAAGATTTAGGGCTGTTGATTGGCGAGTATTCTATTGAAGATGACAAAATTGAAGGTGAAGGAAATCAGCTGTTTGAGCGTTTTTTAAAAGAAAACGGGGTAGTGAGATAAATACAGAATGTGAAACATCACTCAATGAAAATGACGAGTGATGTTTTTTATGTTGGATACTGATTTTATAAAATTTTGCTCTATGTAATCTAAAGAGCATCTAATACAAATCTGCATTGATTGTTTAAAAATTCAAAAAATAGATAGACAAATGCTTGCAAGAATTGTATAGTGTTCTCATAAATCACTTGTCATACAAGTGAACAAGTAACTAAGAATATAAGATTGGATTTCAAATAATAAAATGAGGTGATCCAGTGAAAGATGTAAGTTTGGCGAATTTAAAAGCAAAAGCGATTGAACTTAGACAAACGGCGATTACGATGATTTATGAAGCGCAATCGGGGCATCCTGGCGGCTCTTTATCAGCTGCTGATATCATCACGGCCCTTTATTTCAAAGTGATGAATATCGATCCCCAAAATCCTAACTGGGAAGATCGAGATCGTTTTGTTTTATCGAAAGGCCATGTTGCACCTATTCAATATGCTGCCTTAGCGCTAAAAGGTTATGTCCCTTTTGAAAACGTATACAAATTGAGACAGTACGGTTCACCGTTCCAAGGTCATCCTGATATGAAGAAATGCCCTGGAATTGATATTTCAACAGGTTCATTAGGCCAAGGACTTTCTTGTGGGGTTGGTATGGCGCTTGCGGGTAAACGGGATGAAAAAGATTATCGGGTATTTGCGATGGTAGGCGATGGCGAATGTCAAGAAGGACAAATTTGGGAAGCGGTTCAAACCGCAGTCAAATATCGTCTTGATAATTTAATTGTTTTTGTTGACAATAACCGTCTGCAAATTGATGGTTTCTGCGAGGAAATCATGCCGCTGCAAGACATAGAAATGAAGTTTGAAGTATTCGGGTTTGAAACAAAGCGAATTGACGGACATTCGATGGAAGAGATAGTCGAAACATTGAATCAAGTGAAAAACATGAAAAATGGAAAGCCGAAATGTATTGTAGCAGACACGATTAAAGGCAAAGGCGTTTCCTACATGGAAAATATCTGCTCATGGCACGGTGTTGCGCCAAATGAGAAAGAGTATGAACAGGCATTAGAAGAATTAGCAGGAGGTTTGAGATCATGAGCCAAACTGAAAAAGCGGTCATTAAGAAAAAAGCGACACGTGAAGCCTTCGGTGATGAAATTGTTAAGTTAGGAAAAGAGAATCAACATATTTACGTGATTGATATTGATATCGGAAAATCATGCAAAACAGGAGAATTCATAAAACAGCTTCCCAATCAGCATGTGAACGTTGGAATTGCCGAACAAAATGGTGCCGGGCTGGCAGCTGGTCTTGCGACAACTGGAAAAATTCCATTTGTAAGCACTTACGCAGTTTTTGGCTCGCTGCGCATGGCAGAGCAAATCCGTCAAGAAATATGCTATCCGAATTTGAATGTAAAGATTGCCTGCTCGCACGGAGGATTGACACCGGGAAATGACGGTGGAAGTCATCAAGCGATAGAAGATATGGGCGTTTTAAGAACATTTCCCAACATGACGGTCATCATGGGCTCTGATTACTATTCGACGAGAAAATTGATCAAAGAGGCAGCGAATACGTATGGCCCCATGTATTTGCGCTTTACCCGAGATGCTGTGCCAATGATTTATGATGAACATGAGGAGTTCGTGATTGGAAAAGCCAAAAAATTAAGGTCTGGCAAAGATATTGCGATCATTGCAAATGGTGATACAGTATATCTTGCTTTGGAAGCGGTTAAAAAACTAGAAGAACAAGGGATTGAAGCATCACTTTTAGATATGCATACGATCAAACCTCTAGATCGAGAGGCGGTTGTGGAGTGTCTCGATATTGGACGTATGATCACTGTAGAGGATCATAACATTTTGAACGGATTAGGCAGTGCTGTATGTGAAGTAGCAGCAGAAGAAGGTCGAGGAAAAGTCAAACGGATCGGAGTGCAAGACCGTTTTGGAGAATCTGCACCTTACGAAAAACTTTTAGAAATAAATGGAATAACAATCGAAAACATCATAAATACAGCAAAAGACATGCTGAACAATCACATTTGAAAGTAGGTTATTTACAATGTTTACATTAAACAATCAAGTAGCTATTGTAACAGGGAGCGGTTCTGAAAAAGGAATTGGCCGGACAATCGCTCTAACACTTGCTAAACAGGGTGCTGCTGTCGTGGTAGCAGATATCAATGAAGAAGGGATTCGCTTCACAGTAGAAGCCATTCAAAAAGCCGGAGGAAAAGCGTTAGGCGTAGTAGTAAATGTAACAAATAAGGAATCAATTGATCAAATGGTGGCTGTAACGCTTGAGGCGTTTGGCCGCATTGACATATTGGTGAATAATGCAGGTATTTCTCAAAAAGTAACCGTTCAGAACATGACACTTGAAGATATGACAAGAGTATTTAATGTAAATATGTTTGGTTTGTTCTTGTGTACACAAGCCGTGCTAGAACCAATGATCAAGCAGCAATATGGGCGTATTATCAACCTGTCTTCTGTATCGGCTAAAAGGGGAGGAGGCGTATTTGGAGGAGCACATTACTCAGCTTCCAAAGCAGCAGTATTAGGTTTTTCTAAAAACCTTGCCCGTGAAGTAGGGAAAGATGGTATCACAGTGAATTGTGTGACACCAGGCCTTGTGAATACGGATATTTGGAAGTCACTTCCTATCGATGAAGCCGAAAAAGTAATTGATAATATACCACTTGGCCGACCAGGTGAAACGAAAGAAATCGCAGCCGCTATTACATTTTTGGCTACTAAAGAAGCATCCTACATTACAGGAGAAGAAATCGATATCAATGGTGGTTCACATATGGACTAGTAGAAAGAAATGGAGCAGGCACATGAACATGCCTGACTCTATTTTAAATAAAAAGGAAGTAGAGTCACAGTCAAAATGATTGATGAAATGATATTTTGTAAGCGCTTAATAAAAATGTGTCATGCCATTTAGATATCTTCACGCAGTTGGACAAAGCAACTTGAAGGGGGAATCATGTTGAATCAACAAGCATTAGAAAAGTCGACGACTCGTAAAGTTACACTTCGCCTTATCCCATTTTTATCCTTATGTTTTGTTATCGCTATTTTAGATCGTGTGAATATTGGATTTGCTGCTCTTCAAATGAATGAAGATTTGGGATTTTCAAATGCTGTATTTGGACTTGGGGCTGGAATATTCTTTTTAGGGTATTTTTTATTAGAAGTTCCGGGAAGTGCCATTATGGCAAAGATCGGTGCGAGTAAATGGATCAGCCGAATTATGGTGACATGGGCAATTATTGCGATTTTAATGGCTTTTGTTCAAGAACCATGGCAGTTTTATACAGCACGTTTCTTATTGGGTGCGGCAGAAGCTAGCTTTTATCCATGTATGGTGTTTTATTTGAGCGGTTTTTATCAAACCAAACATCATGCCAAAGCCATTGCTGGATTTATGCTGGCGATTCCGGGAGCGAATGCCCTAGGTGCACCACTTTCTACATTTCTATTAGGTGTTGATTGGCTGGATATGTCTGGATGGCAGTGGCTGTTTATTTTAGAAGCGATTCCAGCACTCATTCTTGGAGTAATTGCATTCTTTTATTTGGATGACAAACTTGAAGATGTAAAATGGCTGAATCAAGATGAAAAAGAGTGGCTGATTCATGTCACAACAAAAGAAAAGCTTGAGAAAGAACAGGTCAAGCGATATACATTCACTCAAGCTTTAAAAGATCGAGATGTACTCATTTTATCGGCAGGCTATTTCTGCTGGATGGTTGGGTTTTACGGCATCAATATGTTTTTGCCGACAATCTCTAAAGGATTATCTGACACCATTTCCTTAAGTACGCAGGGAATGGGCTGGCTGTTAGGTTTCATGTATACCGTCGCTATCATTGTAATGGTGCTGGTCGGGAATCATTCTGACAAGAAAAACGAGAGGCGATGGCATGTATCTGCCTGCTTAACTGTCAGTGCGATGGCCATGATCATTAGCAGTTATATAGCAAATTCCAGTGTGATCTTATCCTTTGTGTTTTTAACCATTGCCTTGTGCGGAGCCTTTGGTGCTTATTCTCCATTTTGGGCCATTCCCCCTTCTTTTCTAACAGGAGCAGCCGCCGGTGGAGCGATCGCACTAATCAACAGTATTGGCAATCTTGGCGGTTTCTTTGGGCCATATATAGTCGGGTACATTAAGGATGTCACAGGTTCTTTTCACATCAGTATGATTTTTTTAGGTATTAGTATGATACTGGCTTCTTTTATTATTGTGTTTTTAGTTAAACAGTCAGGAAAAGCACTAGTTGTAAAAGCAAGTACAGAAAAATCCAGTATAGAAAAGTCTATTTAAACGAGGGTCATAAAAAAACTATGATGGAAGTAGTAAGGGGAAATATTGTGGTGATTTAGCTGTCAGGAGAAGTTCTGAAAGAAAACGAGACAATACATGAGGATAAAACGATTGGAGCTGAAATTTTCATGGAAAAAGAGACAAATGTACCACAAAATACGATCGTTTGCCGGGAGTGTGGAGAAATCATTGACATCGCTTATGGCTCTGAAGGGGTTAAAGTCTTATACGGAATATGCGAAGGGTGCCGAGCATCGGAAAATAAACGAACTTAAAAAGACAAAGACGCATAACAGCAAGGCTTCTACTTGTTGTATGCGTCTTATTTTTCGATTAAATAAAAAGAAGCTTCTCATATCGTATTTGGAAGTGGAAGATCCTAGCTTTTCCAATATCGATCATATAGGTTTTGCATGTGGGCAGTCATACGTTTCACAGCTTCTGCTGCGTTCCGTTCTTCGAGTGCTTCTATAATCAGTTTATGCTCCTGAAAGTTGACCTCACGATAGTCAGAACGGGTAACGGTTCGATCACGTATAAACCTCCACATTTCCTGCTGCTTCATAGCGTTCGTAATGGAAGACATAAAGGTAATGAATAAATCATTATGTGACGCTTTTGCAATTCCCATATGTAGCTGCTCGTCAGTTGCCGGGACGTATACACCTGAATGTGTTTCTTCTTCCATCTTTTTGATGGTTTGTTTCAGTTCTAAAATATCTTCGTCAGTCGCTCTCAAAGCCGCAAAATGAATAATTAAAGGCTCGATATGCATTCTAGCTTCCACGATATCCTCAGGTGATGCTGATTTCATAGAGATGGACCCTTCATTGTGTATGGTCGTACTCTTAACGAAAACACCTTCTCCTTGACGTGAATAAATAATACCATTCATTTCCAGTGCACTGAGGGCTTGTCTAACAGGTGCGCGGCTGACACCAAATTGTTCGCATAATTCCCTTTCTGAAGGAAGTTTATCTCCTATTTGAAAAGAGCCTAACTGTATTTCAGAAAGGATCTGATTATAAATTTGTATGTATAATTTTTTATTGGAAACAGGATTGAATGTAATAGAAATCACCCCTCTTTATTTGTCATACAAGTATATTAATTATATACTTTTCAGATTTGAAGGGCAAAAAAATATACAAAAACCATATTTAAAATTAAAAGATAATCCATAAATGGTAAGAGCCTAAACAAATAAAAACAGACCTTATAAGGCCTGTTCTGTTGCAAAATGTTTTCTATTAAAATTCCCTGCTCAATTCGCCTTCTCTTTCTTTAACTTCAAACCGGACCGGTCATGTAGAGCTGAATGGTATCAGTCACATCTTCATTTTCAGATGGTAAGAAGGCAATTAATGAAATTTCGTTGCCTTCTTTATCCTGACCGATGGGGTCATGCAGAGAGACGTCTTTTTTTGTTTTTTAAGTGCGCGTAAATGCATCAGGATTTCATTATTAAAGTCAAAAGGGGGGTGCAGAATTTAAAAATCGAATTTAACTTTTGCCCCATCATGCAATAATTCAGGTTCGTCATTTAGATAAACATCACTTAAGTGAAGTGTGATTGAACTCAAATCCGAAACATCATCTACCAGTAAAGGAACTACAACCATACCTTCATTTTCGACTTTACCATACAAAGAACCAACACCTGTATCCGTAGTCAAATTAGTCTTATAGACTTCAATTTGTTTCTTTGTATTAGTGGTAATAATATCAACACCAGAAAACAAAACATCTTTATCGGAAGTGTTTTCAGTCGTATAAGTGATTTGTATTCTATGGTATTTATCTTTTTCAAAATTATTATAAGAAAGAAGCTCTTTATCTTGTTCACCTAAATTACTGTATTCAAATACTTTAACATCGTGTATTTTCATCTTAATAGGACTTAAATCTATTTCTTTTTGTTTGTTATTTATCTTTTTCAAAGTTAGTGTTGAACCATTTTTATCTTTATCCCATTGGCCAATTTCGGTTAGAAGTCCTGATGTTGGTTTATTCTCTTTTTGTGTTGATTCTTTTGAAGCCTCTTTACTCGTTTCTTCTTTTTTTGCCGGCTCAGTTGAGCTGTTAGTGTTACCACAAGCAGTTAGAACTGCCATAAAGCATAAGAATAAAATTAGTTTAGCTTTTTTCATTTGTCTACACCCTTCTATATACATATTTTAGTAATACAGGAAACATTATAATACAAAAAATGTTGAAGTGATGATTTTCGACAAAATTAGACAAAATAATTCATGACTTATAGCATGGGTTTAAAGTCACGAAACGTTCGGTGGTGAATTCGTATGTAACATTAAAAAGTGCTGATATTTCATTTGTGAAATTATTATAAGTCTGAATAGCTATTATTTTTCTAAACATAAAAGTTGAAATACAAAACTTATATGCAAACCGTTTGTCCTTCATTTTCCACAATTCTCTAAACAGTGGGGTGTAATCAGTTGATTTCCTTCATGTCTAAGTGCATGACCCAAAATTCATCACCAAAATCTTGCCATTGTTCTTGAGGGCTAAGGCGGCAGCTATTATCAAAAGAAATGCAGCGAGACAGTAGCTTAGTGCCGAAATAAAAAACAGACCTAATAAGGTCTGTTTTTGTTAGAAGTTAGGGGAAGTTCATTTTCACTTCCCCTTCTCCCGCTTCCGTTTCTCCTTCTCTGCCCGGTAAAACTCATGAAACATCTTCATCAGCGCGCGTTTCTCAATCCGGGACACATAACTCCTTGATATGCCGAGCTCTTTGGCTATTTCCCGCTGCGTTTTCTCTTTCTTTAAGTCCAAACCGAACCGGCCGACGATGACTTCTTTTTCCCGGCCGTCGAGAATGTCGATATACTCTTTTACTTTTTCAAGCTCCATGTTGAGCTGAATGGTATCAATCACGTCTTCATTTTCTGATTTTAAGACGTCAATTAATGAAATTTCGTTGCCTTCTTTATCCTGACCGATGGGGTCATGCAGAGAGACGTCTTTTTTTGTTTTTTTGAGCGCGCGTAAATGCATGAGGATTTCGTTCTCGATACACCGCGCCGCATATGTTGCCAGCTTTGTTCCTTTTCCAGAGGAATAGCTTTCGATGGCTTTAATGAGTCCGATCGTCCCGATGGAGATGAGGTCTTCAGCGTCTTCCCCGGTATTTTCAAATTTCTTGACAATATGGGCGACGAGCCGAAGGTTATGTTCAATCAGCATGTTTCTTGCGTGTTCATCGCCCTCTGCCATGAGGGCTAAGTATTTTTTCTCATCATCTCCCGAAAGGGGTTGTGGAAAGGCATTGTTTTTGACATAGGACACTAAAAACACCAATTCTTTGACCATCAATCCCATCGCTGTAAATACTCCTGCCACGATTTTCACCTCCACCATGTTTAGGTCGCTGCCTATATCCTCAAATGTATGTGAAGGAAGGATTGTCTGTGTCTGTACGATGAAAAAATCATCTTTTTCGAAAGAAACGTGCTTATGCGTATGTTTTTGCTGCCCCTCTCATATGTTTGCGGTTTCTTTGCGGTGCTTGGCGGTCTAGAAGCGTGCTAAAATATGTAATATTAGACCGAAAAGGAAGGGGTTTTTTCGGAACATGGGGAAGGTTCTTTCTTCACATGTCGGTATGAAAATTAATGAATGGTATCGAATGATACGGCAGTTCAGTGTTCCAGATGCGGAAATCTTGAAAGCGGAAGTAGAAGCAGAAATTGAACGTATGGAAGAGGACCAGCATTTACTGATTTATTATCAGCTCATGTGTTTTCGGCACCAAATTATGCTCGACTATATACACCCTTCAAAATATCAACCTTTCTCAGTATCTAACCTTGTCGATAAAATCGAAAATTCCAATCATGAGTTATCTGATATGCTGCATTATTACCATGCATTTTTTCGTGGCATGCATGAGTTTAGTCAAAAAGAATATTTGGAGGCCGTCAAATATTATCGCATGGCAGAAAAACAGCTGTCTATGGTATTTGATGATATTGAGCAGGCCGAGTTTCATTTTAAAGTAGCAGAAGCCTACTATATAATGAAACAAACGCATGTCTCCATGCACCATATTTTAAAAGCGCTTGAAATATACGATCAGCATGATGCATATTCCATTCGCATTATTCAGTGCCTCTTTGTCATCTCGGGAAATTATCAAGATTTAAAACGTAAAGATCGAGCACTGCCTCACTTGAAAAAGGCGAAACAACTCGCATCCGAAATTGACCACCCGCGCATTTATAGCTCAGCACTCTATAATTTAGGGAAATGTTACGGGGAGTTAGGTTATCGAGAAGAAGCAGAACGATATTTAACCGAATCGGCTGACCTCGCCAAAAAAGAGCTGCTTCCCACGCTGCCTCATACACTTTATACACTGGCCAAGCTACTTTTTAGACAAAATGAGCAGACTGAAGCAAGGCGCATATTAGAGGATGGGAAATTGGCCGCAAAGAAGCATGAAGACCAGCTGTTCTGTCATATGTTTGAGTATCTGGATGCTTTATATGTTCAGGAAATCAATGAAGAACAACTGCAAAAAACCATTGATTATTTGGAAAAACTTAGCCTATACTCTTATATAGAGGATATCTCACTAGAAATTGCGACAGCCTTAGAAACCTCTCAACAATACCAGAAGTCCAACCAGTATTATCAAAAATTGCTATGGGCTCAAAATCAAATCCAAGAAGGAGAGTGTCTGTATGAATTCTAAGCAACGTTCGACAGTTGAAGAGAGAAACCAAACGTGAGACAAAAAGCGGGCCTGATGGGCCGGCTTTTTTTATGTGAAAAAGAAGCGTAGACGATCACGAAACTTGAATGAATTCATCAGAAAGCGGGCAATTTAATGTGTAATGATGTTCTGTGGAGGCGGTCTGATGAAAGGGTTGCATATCTTGTTATGTATATTGGTAATATGCGCTTTTGTTCCTGGTAACATAGAGGCGCGTACATTAAAAAGAATCGACCTAGAAAAAACGGGACGAGCCTTTTGGGACATGAGAGAGGAACGGAAAAAGATTGCGTTAACCTTTGATGATGGACCTCATCCGGTATACACAAATCAAATACTAGATGTACTGAGAGAGCATGAAGTGAATGCCAGCTTTTTTGTCATCGGAAGCCGTATTCATGCATATCCCCTGCTCGCAGAGCGGATTGTGAGCGAAGGAAATGAGCTTGGCAATCACACGATGAACCATACGTATTTTGACCTTTTGTCATCGAAAGAAATCAAGCAAGAATTAAAAGAATCAGCGGCTCATATCGCTTCTCTCCAGCCTGGCGGACCCTTATTATTTCGTCCCCCGGGCGGGCGCTTGACGATGAAGTCATTCCGCATTCTTTCAAAGCAAGGATACGATGTCGTGATGTGGTCCTTTACGCAAGATCCGAAGGACTGGTCTAGGCCAGGTGCACACAAAATTGCCAGCCGTATTATTGAGAATATTCAGGGCGGTGATATCATCCTTTTACATGATGGCGGAGGAAATCGTAAGCAGACAGTAGAAGCGCTGAAGCAAGTCGTACCTGAACTAAAGAAAAGGGGCTATGAGTTTGTGAAAGTAAGCGAACTACTGCACCATGACAGAGATTATCTGCCGGTTCAATTACAATAAGAAACAGTCATTCATTGAAACCAAAAGTCTTGTCGTTTACTATATGAAGAGGGCTTTTGGAGGTGAATGTTGTGAAGAAATTTGTTTTCCTTTTCATCCTGTTATGTGTTGCGGCTGGGTGCTCAAAACCAGTGCAGGAAAGCGTGATTGCATTTGGTGACAGTAACACAAGAGGATCGAACTGGGATTTTCGAGATTATCCAACATCTGAAAAATGGGTGAATCTCATGAAAAACGTCGAGCGTGGCCAAATCAAGGTACAGAATGCCGGGATTGGCGGGCAGACAACAGAAGATGCGAAGCTGCGCTTTGAGCAGGATATTTTAAAACAAAAACCAACTTACGTCCTCATCATGTTCGGTACAAATGATGCGGCGATTCTAGACGGGAAACATCCCCGTGTGACCAAAAAACGATTTAAAGAAAACTTATCCTACTTCATTTCTGAAAGTAGGAAAGAGGGAATTACCCCGATCCTCATGACGTGCGTGCCTGTGGTGGAAGGAGGCAAAAAGGGCTTGTATTATTATTCTAGATATAAGTCATCTTATTTTGCTGAGAGAGGCGGGGCGAGAGCTTGGCAAAACTCATACAATGACATCACAAGACAAGTAGCTGAAAAACAGCAAGTGCCGCTTGTCGACAATTGGAAAGCGTTCATCCGAGAAGCGGGTGAAGATAGTGACAACGCCTTGATTCAGTCTGGCCTCATTGACCCTTCTGGCAATCATATGACACCAAAAGGGGCAAGAATCATTTATAACGAAATCAAAGAGCGTGATGTCATTAAACATTTTTAAATGCAGGCCATCAGCCTAAACAAGACGATCCACCTTGCATATTCTAACAGTATATCTTCCTAGAAGGAGGTAACTGATATGTGGGGATGTCCTTATCCTTACCCTGCGTGTTCGCCTTATCCAGCTCAAGGAGCAGGAATCGGTTACGCTTTTCTTGTTGTGTTCCTTGTCGTCATTTTGGTCGTAGGTGGAGGGTTATGGTTTTGGAATGAACAGCCTTGCAAATAAGACACCTCTTCTTTGATCAGAAGGGGTGTTTTTTACGGAAAATAGTAGTAAGCCTATAGCGCAAGTGATATAATATCAGTCACCTGAGTTTAAAAAAGGAGAGTGCTCGGGAGGCATGGTTCCTGGATATATGGAATTAAGAGGAAACAGAGAGCATATGCCCGAGCGAACGTCTTTTCATTTCTGTCTCAATTAATTCAATGAAGTCGCGATTTAAGTTCATTTCATTTGCTTTATAATACGATTCTATAAGTAAATCATCTGACAGCTTTTTCATACTAGAAACCCATATGATGGGAAAAACACCTCCCCTGAAAAAGTTGGCATAAAACTTGAGGAAAAGACATATCATCATAGGTTGATCGAATGTCTTTGAAGTACCTTTAATCTACCATGAATGGGAAACAAGAACAATCGTTCTGTTATCCACATGGTTAAGTGGATAACTTGTGGGTAGAGTGTTTATAATTGAATGAAAGCGTGATGAAATATAGGTGGATAATGTGTGTAAAATTATCCACACCTGTTGAAGGTCCTCATCATATGTCGAAAACTTTTTCATTGTATTCGATAGACAGACAAATTGTGATTTGATTCGACACAATCGCTGAAAAACCAATGGAAGAAAGGGTGCAAATTGTGCTAAAGAAGTATTTCTTACCGGATGAATTTGTGAAAAGTATTTTCCACATTTCGCCGCAAAAACTAAAAGAACGAAATGTAAAAGGAATTATTACGGATTTAGATAACACACTAGTAGAATGGGATCGTCCAAGTGCGACCCCGCGTTTAATTGAATGGTTTCAAGAGATGAAAGATCACGGGATACAGGTGACGATTGTATCGAACAATAATGAAAAAAGGGTCAAGCTTTTTTCTGAGCCTGTTCATATCCCGTTTATTTATAAAGCGAGAAAACCGATGGGAAGAGCCTTTAATAAGGCCGTCGCTGATATGCAATTGAAGAAAGAAGATGTGGTTGTCATTGGCGATCAGCTTATGACAGATGTGCTTGGCGGAAACAGGCATGGCTTCCATACCATTTTGGTTGTACCTGTTGCGGCATCGGACGGATTTTTCACGAAGTTTAACAGGCAGATTGAACGTAGAATTTTAGGAGCCTTAAAGCGTAAGGGCCACATTCAGTGGGAGGAAGAGTAATAATGGAAAAGGTTGTTTGTATTGGCTGCGGTGTAGCCATTCAGACGGAAGATAAAGATCAATTAGGATATGCGCCGGCAGCATCTCTATTGAAAGAAGATGTGATCTGTCAGCGCTGTTTTAGGTTAAAGAACTACAATGAAATTCAGGATGTATCTTTAACAGAAGACGACTTTTTAAATATTTTACACAGCATTGGCGAGACTGATTCTCTGATCGTCAAGGTCGTTGATATTTTTGACTTTAACGGAAGCTGGATTAATGGACTGAGCCGTATTGTTGGTGGTAATCCCATTTTACTTGTCGGCAACAAGGTAGATATTTTACCGAAATCCGTGAAAAAAGACCGTCTTGTTCAATGGATGAAGCGGGAAGCAAAAGAAAATGGGCTCAATCCGATTGATGTGTTTTTAATCAGTGCGAGCAGAGGACAAGGTGTGCCTGAAGTTATGGAGGCCATTGATCATTACCGTGAGGGCAGAAATGTCTATGTTGTCGGCTGTACAAATGTTGGGAAATCAACATTTATTAACCGCATTATCAAAGAGGTGTCTGGAGAAGAGAATGTGATCACCACATCCCAATACCCAGGGACAACACTTGATGCGATTGAAATCCCGCTTGATGACGGGTCTGCTTTATTCGATACACCGGGGATCATCAACCGCCATCAAATGGCGCACTATGTCGGCAAAAATGACTTAAAGATTTTAACGCCGAAAAAAGAATTGAAACCGAGAACGTTCCAGTTAAATGAAGCTCAAACGCTTTACTTTGGCGGACTGGCTCGATTTGATTATGTAAAAGGCGGCAGAACATCCTTTGTCTGCTATATGCCAAATGAACTCAACATTCACAGGACAAAGATGGAGAATGCAGATGACTTATATGAAAAGCATGCAGGTGAACTGCTTTCACCGCCATCAAAAGAGGGAATGGAAGATTTCCCGCCGCTCGTTCCGCACACTTTCACCATCGATCAGCCAAAAATGGACATTGTCTTTTCAGGATTAGGCTGGGTGACGGCGAATGATGCTGGGAAACAAATCAAAGTGTATGCGCCAAAAGGTGTGCACGTGTTTATGAGACGTTCGTTAATTTAAATGTTCAGAGGGGGAGAGACCTTGAAACCTTTATACGGAGTAATCGGTAACCCTGTTGGCCATTCAATGTCTCCAGATATTCATAATGCAGCATTAAAGGATGCTGGAATTGATGGACATTATCATGGCTTTCAAGTAGAAGAAAACGACCTGAAAGATGCCATTAACGGTATGAAAGCCTTAGGAATCAGCGGCTTTAACGTCACTGTTCCGCACAAGGTAGACATCATGCAGTACCTTGACAAAATTGATGTGACAGCTGAACGCCTGCGTGCCGTCAATACGGTTCGCCTCGAAAATGGTCAGCTCGTTGGGTACAATACAGATGGAGAGGGTTTTCTTCATTCATTGCTTGAAGCGTTGGATCAGCCGTTATCAGAGCTGTCATTTCTCCTGCTTGGTGCTGGTGGAGCAGCAAGAGCAATTTACACGACAATTGCTGAGTATGCACCGAAACAATTTGATATCGCCAACCGCACCATTGAAAAAGCTGAGGCTTTAATTGAAAGTGCCGATGGGAAAATCACCTCTCGTGCCATTGCATTAAATACAGCAGAAGAGCGGCTTGGGGAATATGATGTCATCATCCATACGACCTCGATTGGTATGTATCCGAATGTTGAAGAAACACCCATTTCTTTAGCGAACGCAAAAAAAACAGCGGTCGTTTGTGATATTGTGTATAATCCAATAGAAACAAAGCTGCTAAGCGAAGCAGCCGGGTTAGGTTTGAAAACAGTCGATGGCGTCGGCATGTTTGTTGGTCAGGCGGTAAGAGCCTTTGAACTGTGGACTGGCATTACACCTGACGCCCGAAAAATGAAGTCAATTGTCATAGAGAAATTAGGAGGAACACCATGTTAAAAGGTAAGCAAAAACGTTTTTTACGTGCGCAAGCACATCATTTATCACCTATTTTTCAAGTTGGAAAAGGCGGGGTAAATGACAATATGGTCAAGCAAATTTCCGAGGCGCTTGAAGCAAGAGAACTTTTGAAAGTTAGCGTATTGCAAAACTGCGACGAGGACAAAACAGAGGTTGCAAAAGCACTTGTAAAAGGTGCAAAAGCTGAACTCGTTCAAACGATCGGAAATGTGATTGTCCTTTATAAGGAATCAAAGGAAAATAAACAAATTAAGCTGCCGTAAAGGTGGATATGATATGAAAAAAATAGGATTGTTCGGCGGTACGTTTGATCCCCCGCATAATGGGCATTTGCTGATGGCAAGTGAGGTGCGTTTCCAAGTAGGGCTTGATGAAATTTGGTTTATCCCAAATCACCAGCCCCCTCATAAAACGGACCGAAAACGAGCAGAGAGTCATCACCGCGTAAAAATGGTGGAAAAAGCGATTCAGACAAATCCTCATTTTCGAGTTGAGCTTATTGAAATGGAGCGGGAGGGCCCATCTTATACAGTAGATACGGTTGAGCTGTTAAAGAAGCGCCATCCTGAAGATGAGTTCTTTTTTATGATTGGAGCGGACATGGTCGAGTATTTGCCGAAATGGCACAGAATCGATGATTTGCTTCAGATGATCACCTTTATTGGGATGAAAAGACCAGGTTATGAAGGAAATACGGCGTATCCTCTTTTGTTTGCAGATGTTCCGGCTTTTGATGTATCATCGACATTGATTAGGCAGCGAATGAAGCAGGGGCAACCTGTTGATTATTTGATTCCGAAAGCGGTTGAGTGTTATATAAAGGAGCATCATTTATATGAATCGTGAAGAAGCTTTAAACTGTGTCAAACAGCAGTTAACAGAGCATAGATATACACATACAATTGGGGTAATGGAGACGGCCATTTCATTAGCTGAACGTTTTGGTGCAGATGTGAAAAAAGCAGAGGTCGCGGCTATTTTCCACGATTATGCTAAATTTAGACCGAAAGAAGAAATGAAGGGCATCATCCAGCAAGAACAGATGAACCCTCTATTGCTTAAATATTCATCTGAGCTTTGGCATGCCCCAGTTGGTGCCTATTTGGTCAAAAAAGAAGTTGGAATTGACGACCAAGATATTTTAACAGCCATTGAATTCCATACATCCGGCAGACCGAACATGACATTGCTTGAAAAAGTTATTTATGTCGCCGACTATATAGAGCCAGGACGCCATTTTCCTGGTGTGGAGGAAGTAAGAGAGTTAGCAGAGCAGGATTTGGACCTTGCCTTGATTCAATCTTTAAAAAACACCGTCAGCTTTTTAATGAAAAAGAATCAGCCAGTTTTCCCAGATACACTTGCTACTTATAACTCACTTGTGCAAAAGAACAACTAAGGAGGAATTTTGATGGATGCATCATCAATTTTAAACATCGCAGCAGGAGCGTGCGATGATAAACGGGCAGAGGACATTATCGCCCTGAATATGCAAGGGATCTCACTTGTTGCAGATTATTTTCTCATTTGTCACGGGAATTCTGACAAACAAGTACAGGCCATTGCAAGAGAAGTGAAACAACTTGCAGAAGAAGGCGGCATCGAAGTTAAAAAGATGGAAGGCTTCGACGAAGCAAGATGGGTCTTGATTGATCTAGGAGATGTCATTGCTCATGTGTTCCACAAAGAGGAAAGAGGATACTATAACTTAGAGAAGCTTTGGGGAGATGCGCCGAGAGAAACACTTTCGCTTGGCATTAACTCATGATTTATCAAGGGTTTGCAGGTGTGTATGATGAGCTCATGACACATGCTCCTTATGATGAATGGGTTCAGTGGATACAGCGGTATATCAAGCCAAATAGTGCCATTATCGATGTTGGTTGTGGAACTGGAGAAATCTCTCTTCGGTTAGCTGCAAAAGGCCACATGGTCACAGGAATTGACCTAAGTGAAGAGATGCTGGCATTTGCGCAGCAAAAAGCACAGGCTCATAAGCAGTCTATTCAATTTTTACATCAAGATATGAGAGAGCTTGAGGGGTTTGAACAAACTATTCAAGCAGCGGTTATTTGCTGTGATTCTTTGAATTATCTAAAAAACGAAAATGACGTCAAAAAAACCTTTAAAAACATGTTTCAGCTTTTAGAGACAGGTGGGGTTTTATTGTTTGATGTTCATACCCCTTATAAAATGGAAGAGGTATTTCCTGGCTCTACTTATGCCGATCAAGATGAAGAAATCAGCTACATTTGGCAGAGTGATAAAGGGGATGACCCATATTCGGTTATTCATGATTTAAGCTTTTTTGTAAAAGACGGAGACGTGTATGAGCGTTATGATGAAACGCACGAACAACGTACATTTCCTTTTGAAACTTATGCAGCGTTCCTTGAGTCCGCTGGCTTTGAACAGATTGAAGTGACCGCTGATTTTACAAATGAAGCACCTCAGGAATGTGCAGAAAGATATTTTATTTCAGCGAAGAAACCAAAAACCATCGTTTAATGGACGATGGTTTTTTAAAACCCTTTTTTCGCTTGTTGCGAACATGTTTAATTTCTGAGATCATCAGTAAACACACTCGGTGGGTATTGATGCGCAACCGCTTCTACATCCTCATCGAACTTGTCATGAGTGTTCTGGAAAAGCTGATGGAACATATCTTGAACACCTGCTTCAAGTGCTTTAATGCCCTCGCCGGTGACGCCGCCTTTTACACACACCTTCTCTTGCAGTGTCGGCAGGGTATACACCCTTTTTTCAATCAAACGGCCAAGTCCTACAAGCATATCTTCTGATAAGGTGGTGGCTTCTTCTTTTGAAATATCCGTTTCTTCAACAGCGGCTTCAATCATTTTCTGAACAAGAAAGCTAATAAAGGCAGGACCGCAGCTGACAATATCTGAGGCTGCCCGTGTGATTGAATGATGAATTTCTATTGGTGTTGAAATGCGGGAAGCGAGTTGTCTGAGCGCTGCTTTTGTCGTGACATTGCATGAAGAACCAAATGTTAAAAGTGATGCGCCTGATAATGCGCGGTTGGTGATGCTTGGGATCAGTCTGGCTGTTTGACAAGGAACAATGTCTTGAAGCTGTTCAGGATGAACCGGACTTGTAATGATGACAATGGTTTGCTGTTCTTTTAAAAGTGGGCTCAGCTCTTTTAAAAGCGGATAAATATCAAGTGGTTTGACACAAACAAAGATGAAATCTTTATCCGTTACAGCTCCTGAAAGCTGTTTCGTCACTTCGACCTCTGGGTGATTCTTTTTTATATTGAACGCTTTTTCGATGGTCCGATTTGTAATGGTGATGGATGAGGGATTGACTGCTTTTGATTCAATAAATGCCTCAGTAAGTATGGTACCCATGTTTCCTGTACCGATTAACCCTATATTCAAACGTTCTCCCTCCTTAGACGCATAGGATCTGTTATCTTCTAAACACTATGTGAAGCAGCGTGAAAATATGATTGAAAGAAGCGTGAACAAGTGAAGCAGCTCAATTCGTTGAAAAAATACCGTCTTTATCTGATAGCGGGAATCATCATCCTTATCATCATCTGTTTCTGCTTTTTAGTAGGAAAAGAGAAAGGCGGCGCCGAGCCAAGTGTATTGAAAGAACAACATGAAACGCGGGTCACATTAGAAGAAAAACAAGAGAGTGCAGAAAAAGAGCCAACATCCATCGTAGTAGAGGTCAAAGGAGCTGTACGGAAGCCGGGCGTTTATGCATTTATGGCTGAGGACAGAGTTGAAGAAGCGATTAAAAGAGCAGGTGGTTTTACGAGTAAGGCAGATACAGTTGACATCAATCAAGCAGCAAAATTAGAGGACAGTATGATGATTTATGTACGAAAGAAGGGGGAAGGTGACAAGCAGGGACAAACAGCAGCGGCTAATACGCCGCCGGGAAATGAACAGAGTCAAGGGGTGAATGTCAATCAAGCTGATGCAGCGGAATTGCAGACCATTAACGGAATAGGCCCAGCCAAAGCGGAAGCCATCATTGCGTATAGAGAAGAACATGGAGTATTTCAGCAAATTGAAGATTTGCGGAATATTTCGGGTTTTGGAGAGAAGACCATTGAACGGCTGAAAAATCAACTGACGGTTAAGTAGAATTGACGGTATAGAAGAAAGGCATGTAAACTTAATACCATACATCATTCTGGAGGGATCAGCTCGTGGAGAGAATTTCATGGAATCAATATTTTATGGCTCAAAGCCATCTGCTTGCTTTGCGAAGCACCTGTGAGCGGTTAGCTGTTGGGGCAACGATCGTAAGAGACAAGCGCATCATCGCAGGTGGATATAATGGATCCATTGCCGGCGACGTGCATTGTGCAGATGTAGGGTGCTATGTCATAGATCATCACTGCGTTCGTACAATCCATGCGGAGATGAACGCTATTTTACAATGTGCCAAATTTGGTGCACCAACGGCTGATGCTGAAATATATGTGACGCATTTTCCTTGCTTGCAGTGCTGTAAAGCGATTATTCAAGCAGGTATTCGAACAGTGTATTATGCGAAGGATTATAAAAATCATCCATATGCTGTTGATTTATTTGAACAGGCCGGAGTTCAAACAGAACAGGTTGAACTAGATGAGATGATTATTGACTTAAAAAACCAAGAAAAATTAGCCTTTGTTGCGGATTTAATAGGCAAACTAAGTGAATCAGGACGTAGCGAAACAGAAATTCGTCAAATGCATGAAAAGGCGAATCAATTATTTACTTCCTATGTTTAAGTATTTGCCGTTCGGGGCGATTTCAGCAGCTGTTGGAATTGCTCTGGCCGCATATCATCTTCATTTGTATTTTCTCCTTTTTCTTCTTGTATGTCTTCTTTTCAGTTTGCTGAAAAAAACACCCCAGCTCTTTCTAATGGTCAGTTTGTGTGGAACGATCTATATGCTCATTTTTATGGTGCATCAGTCTTTTGAAACGGATCATCCCGTACAAGAAAAATCATTTTCTCATTCGGTTGTGATTGAAACGATTCCGAAAATAGATGGCAATCGCTTTTCAGCGACTGTTTCATCAGAGAATCGTCGACTAGCGGCATTTTATACGATTCAAACGGAGCGTGAAAAAGAAGCGCTAAAAGATGTTGGGCCAGGTATGAGCTGTCATATGACAGGTGAGATGCGGTTGCCCAAACATGCAACCATACCGAATGGCTTTCAATATGATCAATTTCTAAAAACAAAAGGCATTGATGCTATTTTCCTAACGCAGTCTATGAAAAGCTGCACGAAACATGACAGCCCTTCACATTACCTTTCATCTATTAGGCAGAAGGGGTTGAAATTTCTAGAAGATCACGTTCCGAAGAGTTCTGTTGGGATTGTGCAGGCACTTATTTTTGGCGATCGTGATTTAATAGACCCTGATACATTAAGAGATTATCAAATGCTTGGCATCATTCATTTATTAGCCATTTCAGGACTTCATGTTCAAACATTGCTCGCTTGTCTATTTTGGTGTCTACTCCGCGCTGGCGTGACAAGAGAGACAGCACGTATTCTTTTATTATCCTTTTTGCCGGTTTATGCTTGTTTAACAGGTGCTGCACCGTCTGTGTTAAGAGCCTGTCTCATGGCTGGAATTTATTTAGTCATCACAAGCCTGCCAAAAGAAATGAAACAGCCTTCTGCGGTCGTGTTAAGTGCAGCGTTCTTGCTTTTATTAGCCATTCAACCACTTTATATATTTGATGTCGGTTTTCAACTGTCATTTGTGGTGACCTTATTTATTTTGCTATCCACTAGTATTTTATCAAAAGCAAAAAGTTCGGTGATGCAGTTATTCCTCATTTCCTTGATTGCACAGCTTGCTTCGCTTCCTGTTCTTTTATATTATTTTCAGCAATTTTCCTTGCTGAGTGTTCCTTTAAATATGATGTTTGTTCCTTTTTATACAATGGTTGTCCTGCCTCTGTCCTTATTCTTTTTTCTTTTATCTATCATTTATCTTCCGCTTGGACAAACACTGTTTCAGCTGCTTGATTGGGTGATCCAGTTTAGTCATCAATTGTCTGCACACATGGCTGCTTACGATAGTCTTACTCTCATTTTTATGAAATCGACATGGTGGCATGTGCTCCTAGAGGTTTCCTCCATTGTTTTTCTATTCATTGTGATGGAATGTAAAACTTCTATCAAATCTTATCTTGTGCCTATTTTGATTCTCGTTTGTGTGCTGGCTGTACACTATTTCACGCCGAATTTTCTTCAAAGAGGAGAGGTCACAATGTTAGATGTAGGACAAGGGGATAGTTTGTTTATTCAGCTACCTTATCGAACTGGGCATATATTAGTCGATACAGGAGGCAGACTTTCTTTTGAAGAAGAGCCATGGAAAAAAAGACGTAAAGTATCTACAATTGGGGATCAAACGCTTATTCCATTTCTGCATTCTAAAGGCATAGCAAAACTTGATGTCCTCATCCTTACCCATGCAGATCAAGATCATATGGGAGAAGCGATGCGGTTAATAAAGCGAAATAAAGTCAAACGCGTTGCAATCCCAAAAGGCTTTGCTCGAAATCCAGAGGATGCGCAGCTTTTAAAGGAAGCGGCTGATCAACGGATTCCTGTAGATGAGTTGGAAAGAGGAGATCAGCTGAGAATTGGAGGACAAAAATTCGACGTTCTGCATCCCGCACGTGACCAGGTGACGAGTAAAAATAATGATTCACTGGTCCTCACCTTTACGCTTGGCGGCAAGCGTTTTATGCTGACTGGGGATCTTGAACAAGAAGGGGAACGAGACATCATTCAAGCTTACCCCAAGCTACGAGCGGATGTCTTGAAGGTTGGGCATCACGGGAGTAAAGGATCAACAAGTGAAGAATGGCTTCAGCATTTGAACCCGTCATATGCACTGATTTCAGCAGGTGAACGAAATCGGTATCACCATCCTCATCAAGAAGTTTTGAAAAAATTAAATGAGCATCAAACAAAGGTGTATCGTACAGATATCAATGGAAGTGTGACCTATGAATTTCTTGAAGAGGATGGAACATTTTACGCTCATCCTCCATATGATATCTTACAAAATCAATAAAAAAACTGCCAAAACGGCAGTCATCTTGCATTCATGTAGTTAAGATCCAACGAGGTGTATCACTGTTGCCAAAATAAACATTGAGGCGAAAAATCCGAATGTGACGATAAAACCAACAGCTGAGTCGGTCACATCATTCCGCTTGCTTTGAACATTCTTTTCAAATTCATTCATTTTCATCCCTCCTGGCTATTTTTAGTATACTTGAACTCATTTGGAATTGCTAGAAGGTAAAGTAACCGTTTTCCATTTTCATGATCATTTTGTGAATATCGTCTGACTGTAAGCTGACCCGGGAGCTTACGTGAGACGTTTACTATAAATGAGGAGGCGGCACTTTCAGCTTCCTCTTTACTAATGTCTCTACACACTTTAGGATAGAGGAGGAAGTGAAAGAGAGGGATTTAAGCGAATGGTCTTTGAAGTATGGAACAATTTAAAAAAAGGGGATATCCATCCCGTTTATTGCTTATATGGAAAAGAAACGTATTTACTTCAAGAGACAGCTGCAAAATTGAGACAAGCTGTCGTCGACGAAGAAACAAAGGATTTTAATTACTCTGTCTTCGATATGGAAGAGGTGCCGCTTGAGCAGGCTGTGACGGACGCAGAAACATTTCCGTTTATGGGAGAGCGGCGTCTCGTTGTGATCAAGAACCCTTATTTCCTCACTGCAGAAAAGAAAAAAGAAAAGATCGAGCATCAGCTTTCTGTGTTAGAAGCTTATTTAGAAAAGCCAGCACCCTACACGATTCTCGTGTTATTAGCACCATATGAAAAACTGGACGAACGTAAGAAAATCACCAAATTGTTAAAAAAGAAAGCGGCTGTGGTTGAGGCGAAAGAGTTAAATCCGAAAGAAACAACAGATTTCACCATCACGCTGGTGAAAACAGAAGGAAAAACAATCTCGGCTGAAGCGGCAGAACAGCTTGTCATGTTATGTGGCGGGAGCCTGTCCTCACTTTTTCAAGAGGTTCGAAAGCTAAGTACATATATTGGGCAGCGAGAGGAAATTGAGCTGGCGGATGTCAATCAGCTCGTTGCACGAAGTTTGGAGCAGAATATTTTCGAACTGATTAACCAAATTGTGAACAGGCGCCGGTCTGAAGCGATGCAAATGTTTTATGATCTCCTAAAGCAAAATGAGGAGCCCATTAAAATATTGGCACTCATTTCAAATCAATTTCGGTTGATATTGCAGACAAAGTACTTTGCTCAACAGGGATACGGGCAAAAACAAATTGCGTCAAACTTGAAAGTCCACCCATTTCGGGTCAAACTCGCGATGGATCAGGCAAGACTGTTTTCAGAAGAAGAGCTAAAGTACATCGTCAAAGAGCTCTCCACGATTGATTATGAAATGAAAACGGGTAAAAAGGACAAGCAGCTATTATTAGAATTGTTCCTGCTTCGGTTATTAGGGGCTTGAACATAAAAAAAACGACCTTCTCAAAAGAGGGTCGTTTTTGTTTAGATGTATAATTGCCAGTCTGTCCTTATGGCTGAGCCGTTCAGGACGGACGTACAGTTAAACAGGTGCCTCATCACTGAGGCGTTGCAAACATTATGCAGAAAGTCCGTTTACTTGTTTCGCAAGTCTTGATTTGTAACGCGCAGCTGCGTTTTTGTGTACAAGACCAGTTTTAACGGCTTTGTCAATGCGTTTTGCAGCAGAAGAAAGAGCAGCTTTTGCTTGCTCAGCATCGTTGTTAGCTACAGAAACTTCAACTTGTTTAATCGCAGTACGCATCGCAGACTTGATTGTTGCGTTGTGTGCACGGCGTTCGTTATTCGTTTTTGTACGTTTGATCGCTGATTTAATATTTGGCATGTGTTTCACCTCCTAAGATACAACCTAAACACAATTGTCTTAAGGTTAAATCTTCACAATAGAACAAATTGTATTCTATCAAACACACCTTTAGAATGCAATATAAATGTAAAGTATTTTTCATTGATGAAGCGCTCGAATGTTTCTTGAAAGAGATGGAAAGACTACTGTTAATTACTTGATGGAAGGAGCCTTTTCATGAAGAAACAGAAACTCGATTTAAGCGCTTATCAAATCCGGACCGATTTGGCCGTTGAAACAAAAGAGATACTAGAACAAGAGAACGATCCGAATGTGGTCAAAAAGGACGGTATTCAAGGAATTGTTGAGAAGGAGAAGGAAGAGCACGGCATCCGCATCCGCACTGTGGAGATTACGACAGAAGGAGAAGAGTTGACCGGAAAAAAGGCAGGGACATACTTGACGCTTGAGGCGCAAGGAATTCGGGAGAAAGACTCTGAGATGCAAGAAAAAGTGGTTGAAGTTTTTGCCCATCATTTTGCTCAGTTTTTAAAAGATCACGGCATTCAGGCAGATGCGAGCTGTCTTGTCGTAGGACTCGGAAACTGGAATGTCACGCCGGATGCTTTAGGGCCGCTCACAGTTGAGAATTTGCTGGTGACACGCCATTTATTTGAATTACAGCCTGAGAATGTGCAGGAAGGCTATCGCCCAGTGTCTTCATTATCGCCTGGTGTCATGGGGCTGACTGGTATAGAAACAAGTGACATTATACAAGGTGTCATTGAACGATCTAAACCAGATTTTGTGATCGCCATCGATGCACTAGCTGCACGCGCAGTAGAACGGGTGAATACGACGATTCAAATTTCTGATACAGGTATACATCCAGGATCGGGTGTCGGAAATAAACGAAAAGAATTAAGCAAAGAGGCCTTGGGGATTCCAGTCATTGCCATTGGTGTACCGACAGTGGTCGATGCAGTGACGATCGCAAGTGACACGATTGATTACGTGTTAAAGCATTTTGGTAGAGAACTGAAAGATGATAGACCTTCCCGATCTTTAGTACCAGCGGGTCTGACATTTGGGAAGAAAAAAGTGCTGAATGAAGAAGATTTGCCAGATGATGAAACGCGTCAATCCTTTTTAGGAATCGTCGGAACGCTTCCTGAAGAAGAAAAAAGACAGTTGATCCATGAAGTGCTTGCACCGCTTGGACAAAATCTAATGGTCACACCGAAGGAAGTGGATACATTCATTGATGACATGGCGAACGTACTCGCCAATGGGTTAAATACAGCACTTCATCAAAAAATCTCTCAAGACAACATGGGTTCCTATAATCATTAATCAGTTCTACTTTCTCTAGCTCGCTCATAGTGTAATTACTAGAAAGCGTGCTGGAGGGAGTAAATCATGAAAAAAAGACCTCGCCGTCCTCGACAGTTGGTCGTTGCGATTAATGGAACAAAAGTAGTGAAGAGTATTTTTTTGTTTATTGTCTCTCTGGTGGTTGTGTTTGTCATGTCAGGGGCTTTGACGTCTTTAAAACCTGAGCTTAGGCCTCAAGCATCATTATATGGTGTGGCAGATGAGCTGTCAGGGGCATTCTTTGCAACTCTAATGGGGATGGAAAATCAATATTTTGCCTCAGCAGTCCCTGAAGATCAAAAAGGGTTTCATTTCTCTGGGCTGTCACTCAAACTTGCCACAAGTATCAATTTAGAAGACCCCCGCAGTTTTCTAGGAAGAGAGCTGCCAGGCTTTGAACATTTTGATACAAAAATCATCCTAGCAGGTGAAGGTACAGACTATACGAATATGCCAATGGAATCGCCGCCTCCAAGTGAAGTCATCAAAGATGAAAAAGAAGCAAATCTAGCTGAGCTGGACAAGCTTGATGAAGATGAACCGAAAACGCCTGCAAAAGAGCCGGACCAGTCGACAGGAAAACGAAAAGCTGTATACATTTATCACACACATAATACGGAATCATATTTACCATTTTTAAAAGGAGAAACAAACCCAAACAATGCGCGCCACTCAAAAGTGAACGTCACCCTTGTCGGGGAGATGTTTGGTAAAGCGCTCGATCAGCAAGGAATCGGCAACACAGTGGATAAAACAGAAATTGAAAAAAGACTGCTGAAAAAAGGGTTGAAGTACCCACAATCGTATAATGAATCCAGATTGGTTGTAAAAGAAGCTCTCGCTAAAAATGATGACTTAGATTACTTAATCGATATTCACCGGGATTCAAGAAGAAAGAAAGATACGACAGTAGAAATCAAAGGCAAGAAATATGCGAGAATCGCGTTTGTTGTAGGGAAGAAGAATCAAAGCTATGAGAAAAACTTAAAGCTGGCGACAGAGTTCCACCATTTGATGGAGAAAAAATATAAAGGACTTAGTGTCGGTGTGTTTGCCAAAGGAGAAATTGGTGATAATGGAATCTATAATCAAGATTTATCTGATAAAGCCCTCCTATTAGAATTTGGCGGTGTGGATAATAATATGGAAGAACTGAAAAACGCATCCAATGCAGCAGCTGATGTGTTCAGTGAAATTTTCTGGGACGCAGAAAAGGTAGACGGCAAAGCAAAGGATGAGAAAAAACGGTCTTAAGGTGGTGGAGGACATGGGCTCATTTATCGGAAAAACCATTATTTTATCGCTCGTATTGCTATTTGGTGTCTTTTTAGGAATGCAGCAAGCCAATAATGGCATGCTGCAAATGAAAGGGTATCATGATCCGCAATTAAAAGGTGCCTTCACTGTCCAAACGAATGATGATCAAGAAAAAGAAGCTTCTATCCTCGGAACAGCTGTCACACAAAAAGACTTAGCAGAAAAGCAAAAGCAGCTAGAAGAAATGGAGAGCTTTAATGCCTTCTCTAAGGCTGGAAAAGCATTATCAGATGGTATGACACATGCAGCCCGTACACTTTATGATTGGGTGAATGGTAAATAAACTGTTGTAAGCATCATGTTGGATGTTATTTCATAAGATATCACACCTTTTCGTGAAAGCCGCTAACCGATGAGCGGCTTTTCTTGATTTCGATTGAATCTTTACAGCCCTATTGATATAATCTAACCTAGCGCAACCCGCGTTTTATAGTAGGAGTGATAGATTGTGACAGATAAAGAAAAACGATTAGAACGGCAATCAAGAATTCGAAATTTCTCCATTATCGCCCATATTGACCATGGGAAATCCACATTGGCTGACCGTATTTTGGAAAAAACAGCGGCGATTACGCAACGAGAAATGAAAGAACAATTACTTGATTCCATGGACTTAGAGCGTGAACGCGGCATTACGATCAAATTAAACTCTGTCCAGCTGAAATATCAGGCGAAGGATGGAGAAGAATATATTATGCACCTGATTGATACACCAGGGCATGTCGACTTCACCTATGAGGTATCTCGAAGCCTAGCTGCCTGTGAAGGTGCAATTCTTGTGGTGGATGCAGCACAAGGCATTGAAGCACAGACACTAGCGAACGTTTATTTAGCTCTTGATAACAACTTAGAAATCCTGCCGATCATTAACAAAATTGATCTGCCGAGCGCAGAACCTGAACGTGTAAGACAAGAAATTGAAGATGTCATCGGGTTGGATGCATCTGAAGCTGTTCTTACCTCTGCTAAGGCGGGCATCGGGATCGAGGATATTTTAGAACAAATCGTCGAAAAGGTGCCGGCACCAGCTGGAGATCCAGAAGCACCACTTCAAGCCCTCATTTTTGATTCTCTCTACGATGCGTATCGTGGCGTCATTGCTTACATACGAATTGTCGAAGGAACCGTCAAACCGGGTCAAAAAATCAAGATGATGGCGACAGGCAAAGAATTTGAAGTGCTTGAAGTCGGCGTATTTACACCGAAAGCAATGCCAACAGACGAACTCACTGTTGGAGATGTTGGCTATTTAACAGCTGCTATTAAAAATGTTGGCGATACACGTGTAGGGGATACGATCACAAGTGCGGTAAACCCTGCGAAAGAAGCTCTACCTGGATATAGAAAGCTGAACCCAATGGTGTACTGCGGCCTTTATCCAATTGACACAGCGAAATATAACGACTTGCGTGAAGCGTTAGAAAAGCTTGAATTAAACGATTCTTCACTTCAATATGAGGCAGAGACATCCCAAGCACTGGGCTTCGGTTTCCGCTGCGGCTTCCTTGGCATGCTTCATATGGAAATCATCCAAGAACGGATTGAACGTGAATTTAAAATCGACCTTATTACGACAGCGCCAAGTGTTATTTACGATGTGTATATGACAGACGGAGAAAAAATCGTCGTAGATAACCCGTCCAATTTGCCTGATCCGCAAAAGATTGAGCGAATTGAAGAGCCATACGTGAAGGCAACAATGATGGTGCCAAATGATTATGTTGGTTCTGTGATGGAGCTTTGCCAAGGAAAGCGCGGCAATTTCATTGATATGCAATATCTTGATGCAAACCGCGTGAGCATTGTGTACGAAATTCCTCTGGCAGAGATCGTATACGAATTCTTTGATCAATTAAAGTCCAATACAAAAGGGTATGCATCCTTTGATTACGAGCTGATCGGCTATCGCCCATCCACTCTAGTGAAAATGGATATCATGCTTAATGGCGAAAAAATCGACGCACTTTCCTTTATTGTTCACCGCGATTATGCATATGAACGCGGAAAGATCATTGTAGAAAAGCTGAAAGAACTGATTCCGCGCCAGCACTTTGAAGTACCAGTTCAGGCAGCGATCGGTCAAAAGATTGTTGCTCGGTCTACCATTAAAGCAATGCGCAAGAACGTACTAGCGAAGTGTTATGGTGGAGATATTTCCCGGAAAAGAAAGCTTCTTGAGAAGCAAAAAGAAGGGAAAAAGCGCATGAAGCAAGTGGGTTCTGTAGAAGTCCCACAAGAAGCATTTATGGCCGTGCTGAAAATGGACGACAGCACACCGAAAAAATAACATCCTCAAGGCAACCTGCTTTACAATGCTCGCCTTGACGTTTATAGTCGAAAACAAACGAAGAGGCCGCAGCGATAAACTGCGGCTCTTTACCTGTAAAGAAGGTGTCAACAAATGAAAGCAGCATACATTCACATTCCATTTTGTGAGCACATTTGTCACTATTGTGATTTTAATAAATTTTTCATTAAAACCCAGCCGGTCGATGAATACTTAGCCGCTCTTGAAAAAGAAATGCAGCACACGATCGATCAAAAAGGGGAGCAAGAACTAAAGACGATCTTTATTGGCGGAGGAACCCCGACATCACTGACAACCAGCCAGTTAGATCAGCTTATGGACAGCATTCACCGCGTATTAAAACCAACCAAAAACTTAATCGAGTTTGCAGTAGAAGCAAACCCAGACGAACTATCGCTTGAGAAATTGAATGTCTTAAAATCAGCAGGCGTTAATCGGCTGAGCTTTGGTGTTCAAACATTTGAAGATGACCTGCTCAAAAAAATCGGACGGGTTCATCAAAAGAAAGATGTTCTCACATCTTTCGAGCGAGCAAGAGCAGTTGGGTTTGACAACATTAGTCTTGATCTTATGTTTGGTTTGCCTCATCAAGAGAAGCATCATGTCATGCATTCACTAGAGACCGCTTTTTCATTAGGTGCAGAACATTATTCGGTTTATTCGCTGATTGTCGAGCCAAAGACAGTCTTTTACAATTTGATGCAAAAAGGGAAACTGCATTTACCACCGCAAGAACGTGAGGCTGAAATGTATGAGCTCGTCATGGATGAAATGGAGCGGCACGGATTCAAACAATATGAGATTAGCAATTACGCCAAACCAGGTTTTGAAAGCCAACATAACCTCACCTATTGGAGCAACGAAGATTACTTTGGTTTTGGCGCAGGAGCGCACGGGTATGTAGATGGCGTCCGCAATGTGAACGCTGGACCAGTGAAGCATTACTTAGAGCTCATTGAACAAACAGGGTTTCCATATAAGGAAACGCATCAGGTGACAAAAGCAGAACAGATCGAAGAGGAAATGTTCTTAGGTTTGCGGAAAATTGAAGGCGTGAAAAGTGCTCACTTTCAAGCGAAATTTGGAGCATCACCAGAAGCACTCTTTCCCGCCGTTCTTGAAGAATTAGCAGAAAAAGGTCTCATTGAACAGGATGAGATTGGCATTCGTTTAACAAGAAAAGGAAAATTGTTAGGGAATGAAGTATTTCAAGCGTTTCTCGGTGAGTTATAATTGACATTTTAATTTGAGTTTGGTAATTTTGTTTATACAATTAGCACTCGTTGAAAGAGAGTGCTAACAGGGGTGATGATGATGTTAACAAATCGTCAGCTTTTGATTCTACAAGTCATTATTAATGACTTTATTCGTTCGGCGCAGCCAGTTGGATCAAGGACTCTTTCCAAAAAAGAAGACATTACATTCAGCTCTGCGACGATTAGAAACGAAATGGCTGATTTGGAGGAACTCGGTTTTATTGAAAAGACCCATTCTTCATCAGGAAGAATTCCTTCCGAAAAAGGATATCGTTATTATGTAGATCATTTGCTCTCTCCGCGAAAACTGTCATCTAAAGAGCTTGTGCTAATCCAGTCAGTATTTCAGGAGAAAATTTTTGAGCTGGAAAAAACAGTTCAAAAATCGGCGGAAATTTTATCAGATCTCACAAACTACACATCGATTGTCCTTGGTCCAAAGCTAAGTGAAAATCGATTGAAGCAAATTCAGCTTGTCCCTGTCCAGCCTAATAAAGCAGTAGCGATTATGATTACAGACAGCGGGCATGTTGAAAACAAAACCATCACCTTCTCTGAGCATCTTGATGTCTCCGATATTGAGAAGCTGATGAATATTTTAAACAGCCGCTTAGCTGGAGTCCCGATGGATCAGCTGAAGGACAGGATGTATAAAGAAGTAGTGATGCTCCTTCGCACGCATTTAAAAGACTATGATCATATTTTAGATGCGCTTGGTAACACATTCACTTCAACACAAAATGAATCAAAACTTTTCTTTGGCGGGAAGATTAATATGTTGAACCAGCCAGAGTTTCATGACATTGACCGCATTCGTTCACTCATGATGCTGATTGAACAAAAGAACGATGTCATGCAGCTGTTTCATCCAAATCAGCAAGGAATCACCATTAAAATCGGTTCAGAAAACAATTTGGAAGCAATGGAGAACTGCAGTTTAATCACAGCAACTTATGCGATTGATCAAAAATCACTCGGCTCCATCGCTGTCATTGGTCCAACCCGTATGGATTACGGGCGAGTCGTTAGTCTTTTGCATCATGTATCAAAAGACTTGTCAAACGCACTTTCCAATTTGTATGATGAGTAGGGTGATAAAAGGTGGGGGCACAGCCCCTTCGTATAATTGAATCTTTTTGAGGGAGGTGAACACAATGTCAGAAGAAAAACAGACACCTGAGCAAGCAGCAGAGGTTGAAGCACAAGAAGAAGCAGTTCAAGCAGAAACTGAGGAAGTAAAGCACGATGAACAGTCTGCCTTCCAAGAGAAGATTGATGAATTGCAGCAGCTTCTAGATGAAAAAGAAAACAAAATTCTGCGTGTTCAAGCAGATTTTGAAAACTATAAACGCCGTGCTCGAACTGAAGTGGAGACCGTGCAAAAATATCGTTCTCAACATGTTGTCAGCGACCTTCTCCCAGCTCTCGACAACTTTGAAAGAGCGCTTGGAATCGATCCAGACAATGAGCAGACGAAAAGTTTGTTAGAAGGTATGCAAATGGTTTACCGCCAGCTGGTAGAAGCGTTGAAAAATGAAGGCGTTGAACCAATTGAAGCTGTCGGCAAAGAGTTCGATCCAAACCTTCATCAAGCCGTCATGCAAGTTGAAGATGAAAACTACGATTCAAACATCGTTGTAGAAGAATTGCAAAAGGGCTATAAACTCAAAGACCGAGTTATTCGTCCATCAATGGTAAAAGTAAATCAATAACTACATAATGGGAGGTCATCGAATATGAGTAAAATCATTGGTATTGACTTAGGAACAACAAACTCATGCGTTGCAGTACTCGAAGGCGGCGAGCCAAAAGTTATTGCAAACGCTGAAGGAGCACGTACAACACCATCTGTTGTCGCTTTTAAAAATGGAGAGCGCCAAGTAGGTGAAGTAGCGAAACGTCAATCAATTACAAACCCAAACACCATCATGTCTGTTAAAAGACATATGGGTACAGATTATAAAGTAGAAGTTGAGGGCAAGAACTACACGCCGCAGGAAATCTCTGCAATCATCCTTCAACACCTTAAATCTTACGCTGAAGCTTATCTTGGCGAAGAAGTAACAAAAGCGGTTATTACAGTTCCTGCTTACTTCAACGATGCAGAGCGCCAAGCAACAAAAGATGCTGGTAAAATTGCTGGTCTTGAAGTAGAACGTATCATCAACGAACCAACAGCAGCTGCACTTGCTTATGGTTTAGATAAAACAGATGAAGATCAAACGATTCTTGTATATGACCTTGGTGGCGGTACATTTGACGTATCAGTCCTTGAGCTTGGAGACGGCGTCTTTGAAGTACGCTCAACTGCTGGGGACAACCGTCTAGGTGGAGACGATTTTGACCAAGTCATCATCGATCATCTAGTGGCTGAGTTCAAAAAAGAAAACGGCATTGATCTTTCTAAAGATAAAATGGCGCTTCAGCGTTTAAAAGATGCTGCTGAAAAAGCGAAAAAAGATCTTTCTGGTGTATCTTCTACACAAATCTCACTGCCATTTATCACAGCTGGAGATGCAGGTCCTCTTCACCTAGAATTAACGCTAACGCGTGCTAAATTCGAAGAGCTTTCTGCAGACCTTGTAGAGCGTACAATGACACCTGTACGTCAATCACTGAAAGATGCTGGTCTATCTGCTAGCGAGATTGATAAAGTTATCCTTGTTGGTGGATCAACTCGTATTCCTGCAGTACAAGAAGCAATCAAAAAAGAAACAGGTAAAGAGCCTCATAAAGGCGTAAACCCTGATGAAGTGGTTGCACTTGGTGCGGCAATTCAAGGTGGAGTTATCACGGGAGATGTCAAAGATGTTGTTCTTCTTGACGTCACACCACTTTCTTTAGGAATTGAAACAATGGGCGGCGTATTCACAAAGCTGATTGAACGTAATACAACAATTCCAACAAGTAAATCTCAAGTATTCTCAACGGCTGCTGACAACCAAACTGCTGTAGACATTCACGTCTTACAAGGTGAGCGTCCAATGGCAGCAGACAACAAAACATTAGGTCGTTTCCAATTGACTGACATTCCACCAGCACCACGCGGCGTACCACAAATCGAAGTATCTTTTGATATCGATAAAAACGGTATCGTAAACGTACGTGCGAAAGATATGGGTACTGGAAAAGAACAAAACATCACAATCAAATCTTCTTCAGGTCTTTCTGATGATGAGATTGAAAAAATGGTCAAAGAAGCAGAAGAAAATGCTGAAGCAGATGCAAAGAAAAAAGAAGAAATCGAAGTGCGCAATGAAGCAGATCAATTAGTGTTTACAACAGAAAAAACATTAAAAGATCTTGAAGGCAAAATCGATGAAGAGCAAGTGAAAAAAGCGAATGAAGCAAAAGATGCGCTAAAAGCTGCGATCGAAAAAGGCGAGCTTGAAGACATCAAAGCGAAAAAAGATGAGCTACAAACAATCGTTCAAGAATTAACGACAAAGCTCTATGAAGAAGCTGCAAAACAAGCACAAGCTCAGCAAGAAGGCGCTGAAGGTGCTCAAAAAGCAGATGACAATGTAGTGGATGCAGAATACGAAGAAGTAAACGACGATCAAGAGAAAAAATAATCACCTTTACTTTTGAAAAAGACTGCTGAAACGTACTCGTCAGAAAGTCAAAGTCAGGATCTCTTGGCTTTGACTTTTTTCTTTTCAACGATGAAAAGGAATTGAAAAAGATCAATTTAAAATGATACAATCGTATTTATGTGAGAAAATCGGGAGTGTGAAGAGATGAGTAAGCGTGATTACTATGAAGTGCTTGGCGTGAGTAAGAGCGCCTCAAAGGACGAAATCAAAAAGGCATACCGCAAGCTTTCAAAAAAGTATCACCCTGATATTAATAAAGAAGCTGGCTCAGATGAGAAATTCAAAGAAGTAAAAGAAGCCTATGAAACCCTTTCTGACGATCAAAAACGTTCACATTATGACCAGTTCGGTCACACTGATCCAAACCAAGGATTTGGTGGCGGCGGATTTGGCGGTGGAGGAGACTTTGGCGGCTTCGGCGGCTTTGATGACATCTTCTCTAGTATTTTTGGCGGCGGTGCCAGAAGAAGAGATCCAAATGCACCGCGTCAAGGAGCGGACCTTCAATATACAATGACCCTTTCATTTGAAGAAGCGGCATTTGGGAAAGAAGCAACGATCGAGATTCCCCGCGAAGAATCATGTGAAACGTGTCATGGATCAGGTGCAAAACCTGGAACACAGGCGAAGACATGTTCACATTGCGGCGGGTCAGGTCAACTAAATGTCGAGCAATCCACCCCATTTGGTAAAGTAGTCAACCGCAGAGTATGTAACTACTGTAGCGGAACTGGTAAACAAATTGAACATAAGTGTTCAACATGTGGTGGATCTGGTAAAGTGCGTAAGCGTAAGAAAATCAATGTGACGATCCCAGCAGGTGTGGACGATGGTCAGCAGCTTAGAGTATCTGGTCAAGGTGAACCAGGTGTAAATGGAGGACCTCCAGGCGATCTATTTGTTGTTTTCCATGTGAGGGCGCATGAATTCTTCGAACGAGATGGAGATGACATCTACTGCGAAATGCCGCTTACCTTTGCGCAGGCTGCACTAGGTGATGAAATTGAAGTGCCGACATTACATGGGAAAGTCAAATTAAAAGTTCCTGCGGGCACACAAACGGGTACGAAGTTTAGACTCAAAGGAAAAGGTGTAAAAAATGTACGCGGTTATGGTCAAGGCGATCAGCATATCGTTGTACGCGTCGTAACACCGACGAATTTAACTGAAAATCAAAAAGATATCATTAGAAAATTTGCTGAAGTGAGCGGAAATAAACCGGACGAACAAGAAATGAGCTTTTTCGATAAGGTGAAACGCGCATTTAAAGGCGAGTAAGACGGATAAGGAGTTGGTAGTATTGAAGTGGTCAGAAATAAGCGTCCATACAACAAATGAAGCGGTGGAACCGATCACCAATATTTTGCATGAAGCAGGTGCAAGTGGTGTCGTGATTGAGGACCCGCTTGATTTAGTCAAGGAACGTGAAAATGTATACGGTGAGATCTACCAGCTCGATCCGAATGATTATCCTGAGGAAGGGGTCATCGTCAAAGCCTACCTTCCGATGAATAGCTTTTTGATGGAAACGGTAGATGAGATCAAAGAAGCCATCAACAATCTTCTTCTATATGATATTGACCTTGGACGAAATACACTGTCAATTTGTGAAGTAAACGAAGAAGAATGGGCGACTGCATGGAAGAAATACTATCATCCTGTGAAAATCTCTGAGAAATTTACCATCGTCCCAACATGGGAAGAGTACACACCCGTTCATTCTGATGAATTGATCATCGAAATGGACCCTGGAATGGCATTTGGAACCGGTACACATCCAACAACGGTTCTTTGCATTCAGGCGCTTGAGCGCTATGTGAAGGAAAACGACACGGTGATTGACGTTGGAACAGGATCTGGCATTTTAAGTGTTGCTGCTGCAATGCTCGGTGCAAAAGACATTCATGCATTTGATCTCGACACCGTTGCAGTGGAAAGTGCAAAGCAGAACATCGAATTAAATGGTGTGAGCGAGCAAGTAACGGTAAAACAAAATAATTTACTTGATGGGATTTCAGGTGAACGCGATGTGATTGTGGCCAACATCCTCGCAGAGGTCATCATGCGCTTTACAGATCAAGCGTATGATCTATTGAAGAAAGACGGTTACTTTATTACATCAGGCATTATCGGACAAAAGAAATTACAAGTCAAAACTGCTTTAGAAGAAGCCGGTTTTGAGATTGTTGAAGTGCTGTCAATGGAAGATTGGGTCAGCATAATAGCGAAAAAATAAAGCGAGTAGGTGTCAGGACACGTATGCAACGATATTTTATCGACCTCACAAAAGAAGAAGTGACGGAAAAGGGAAACATCGTCATAAAGGGTGAAGATGTTCATCACCTTGCAAACGTCATGCGGATGAAAGCAGGAGAAGACATCCTTTGCTTAACGACAGACGGCTTTGAAGCGCTCAGTAAAATTGATACAATAACAAAGGAAGAAGTGATTTGTCACTTGGAAGGCTGGACGAATCAGAATCGAGAACTTCCGATCAAGGTGACGATTGCAAGCGGTCTGCCAAAAGGGGATAAGCTTGAATGGATTATCCAAAAAGGCACCGAGCTTGGCGCAAGTGCTTTTATTCCGTTTCAAGCGACTCGTTCGATTACAAAACTTGACCAAAAAAAGTCATTAAAAAAACGAGATCGCTGGGAAAAAATTGCGAAAGAAGCTGCCGAGCAGTCTTACCGGAATATCATTCCGCGCGTTTATCCAGTATCAACATTTAAAGAGCTGATTCAACTGGCCGGTGAATTCGATAAATGTGTCGTTGCATACGAAGAATCATCGAAAGAAGGCGAGCAAAGCCGGTTTCAAACGGTGCTCCAACAGATGAAGGGCGGACAAACCTTATTAGTGGTTTTTGGTCCAGAAGGCGGTTTAGCAGAAAAGGAGATTGAAGAACTTGAAGCGCATGGTGCAGTCATTTGCGGGCTTGGACCACGCATTTTAAGAACAGAAACAGCTCCTCTTTATGCGCTTTCTGCTATATCTTATCAAACAGAGTTATTAAGAGGTGAATCATGATGGGAACAGTAGCGTTCCATACACTTGGCTGTAAGGTCAATCACTACGAAACAGAAGCCATCTGGCAGCTGTTTAAAGAAGCTGGCTATGAAAGAAAAGATTATGAATCAAAAGCAGACGTATATGTCATTAATACATGTACCGTCACCAATACAGGCGATAAAAAAAGCCGCCAAGTCATTAGAAGAGCCATTCGTCATAATCCGGATGGTGTCATTTGTGTAACAGGCTGTTACGCACAAACGTCTCCGGCAGAAATCATGGCGATTCCTGGTGTTGATATTGTGGTTGGCACACAAGACAGACATAAACTGCTTGGTTATATTGAAGAATACAGAAGAGAAAGACAGCCGATCAATGGAGTTGGCAATATCATGAAAGCACGGGTCTTTGAAGAACTAGATGTTCCTGCGTTTACTGACAGAACACGTGCTTCATTAAAAATCCAAGAAGGCTGTAACAATTTCTGTACATTCTGCATTATCCCTTGGGCTCGCGGATTACTGCGTTCTCGCGATCCAGAAGAAGTCATCAATCAAGCGCAGCAGCTTGTCGATGCTGGCTACAAAGAAATTGTATTAACAGGTATTCATACAGGTGGATACGGTGAAGATTTAAAGGATTATAACTTTGCTAAGCTTCTGAAAGAATTAGATGAATGTGTGGCGGGATTAAAACGAATCCGCATTTCATCCATTGAAGCAAGTCAAATTACAGACGAAGTGATTGAAGTGCTCGATCAGTCAGATAAAATTGTGAGACACTTGCACATTCCGCTTCAATCTGGCTCTAATACTGTACTGAAAAGAATGCGCCGTAAATACACAATGGAATTCTTTGCAGAGCGTTTAACGAAGCTCAAAAAAGCATTGCCAGGTCTTGCTGTCACTTCAGATGTGATCGTTGGATTCCCAGGAGAAACAGAAGAAGAATTTATGGAAACATACAATTTTGTCAAAGACCATCAATTCTCTGAGCTCCATGTGTTTCCTTACAGCAAACGGACAGGTACGCCTGCTGCAAGAATGGAAGATCAAGTAGATGAGAATGTGAAAAACGAACGCGTTCACCGCCTCATTGCTCTTTCTGATCAGCTTGCAAAAGAATATGCATCGGCATATGAAGGCGACGTCTTAGAGATTATTCCAGAAGAATCCTTCAAAGAACAAGACGGAACGCACAATCTGTATGTAGGATATACTGATAACTACATGAAGGTCGTATTTGAAGGAACAGAGGACATGATCGGCCGTTTGGTAAAAGTGAAGATTACGAAAGCAGGCTATCCTTATAACGAAGGACAATTCGTCCGTATAAGTGATGACGTGCAGACGGATCAAGTGAGAATGACCTCATAATGAATGAAAAACCGGCAGCCATTAGGCAAGCCGGTTTCTTTTATGTTGACTGATTTGGAAGAAGGAACAAAATCAAGGCGTGAAAAGGGCGGATGAACGGGAAAAAGAGGAGAGAACTTGCAACATTAAACAGCAGACTAAAGTGCGCAATCTGCTGGGCAGGAGAGCTTGCTAAAAGCGCAACAAACTCTGTAATAAAGGCGAGAAAAGGAAGACATAAAAGTACACCTAGAACATTAAACACGACGTGTGCATACGCGGTTTGGCGGGCTGCATAACCACCAGAGATAGCAGCCATCACGGCAGTAATACATGTTCCGATATTGGACCCTAAAACAAAGCTGATGCCTTCTTTTAGAGCGACAGTCCCTTCATTCATAAATCCCATCAAAATACCGATACATACAGAGCTTGAATGAACAATGGCCGTGAACACTGTACCAGAGAGAAGAGCTGTCCAATCGGAATGCTGCATCATTTCAAGGAAACGCAGTGTCTCTGGCTGACTGGTCATCATACCTGCAATTTTTGAAAAACCTTGAATACAAAAAAAGATCATGCCAAGCCCAAATAAACTTTTTCCTGCATATCGAAAAGACTTCCTGCCCAAAATGATACATAAAAGACCAGCTGCAATCAGAACCCACATAAACACGTCCATCTTAATGGCAATAAATTCTGTCGTAAATGTTGAGCCGATATTCGTTCCAAGAATCATGGGTATGGATTTTTTAAACGTGAGAATGCCTGTACTCACAAAGCCGATAACGATGACCATAAACGCCGAACTGCTTTGAAGAACCCCTGTAAACACAATACTGACCAAGAATGCTTTGACTGGATGATCTGTAAAGAGAAGAAGTGATTTCTCAATACGAGACGACGTGAGTGCCATTAATCCTTTCCTAAGCAAACCCATTGCCCATAAAAAAATGAAAATAAGTGCACAAAAATAAATGATCGCCATCATAGAAAAGTCCTCCTCTTACCAATGAATATATGGACTTGTCTACCTGCTCATGACGAAAATATATTTCCAAATCACTTAGTTGACCTCAACCTAGGCTTATATTATAATGTCTAGGTACATGTTTTGCATATGTATATCTTTTTTTAATGCAGTCGATTGGTGTATTCGGAGGGAGGGAAAGAGAATGTCAAAAACGGTCGTTAGAAAAAACGAATCGCTTGAAGATGCTCTTCGTCGCTTTAAACGCAGTGTATCCAAAACTGGAACATTGCAAGAAGCAAGAAAGCGTGAATTTTATGAAAAGCCTAGCGTAAAGCGTAAGAAAAAGTCTGAAGCTGCTAGAAAACGTAAATTCTAAAGAGGGTGGATTTTATGAGTCTTCTTGAGCAATTAAATTCTGATATGAAGCTTTTTATGAAAAACCGAGAGAAAGACAAGCTTATTGTCATTCGTATGGTAAAGGCTTCACTGCAAAATGAAGCAATAAAGCTTAAGAAAGACAGTTTGACCGGAGATGAGGAACTAACCGTCCTTTCCCGCGAGATTAAGCAACGTAAAGACTCCCTCCATGAATTTTCGAAAGCTAATCGCTTAGATTTAGTAGATAAAGTTCAAAAAGAGATTGACATTTTAGACGTTTATTTACCTGAACAGCTTTCTGAAGAAGAACTGCAGGCGGTTGTGAAAGAAACAATCGCCGAAACCGGTGCTTCATCGAAAGCTGATATGGGTAAAGTGATGAGCGCTATTATGCCAAAAGTAAAAGGTAAAGCTGATGGTGCTGTGATTAACAGACTTGTCAGCGAGCAACTGTCTCAATAAAAAAGTATCCTTCTCATGTTAGAAGGGTACTTTTTTTATGCCTCCATAAACCTGTCATATAAAAATGAAACCTATGATACATTTGTAACGTATGTAAAGGAACGGTAAAATGAAAGAAAGAGAGGGGGGATCACCAAATAGATGAAAAAAATGAAAATTTCTATTGCTCTCTTCAGTTGTTTTATAATATGCTTGTTATTAGGGGTTCAATTGACCGCGAAATCAGCAGATCAGAAAGTTCATGTAATCCCAATTGAAGATACAGTAGAAAAAGGACTTTCTAAATTCATTGAACGATCATTTGAGCAGGCAAAGTCGGAACGGGCGAAGCACATCATTCTCGACATCAATACACCAGGTGGTGCAGTCGATGCGGCACTTGAAATAGCCGATACCATTCGTGCATCCGACATCCCAGTGACAGCGTTTGTGAATCATAGAGCGCTTTCAGCCGGGGCATTCATTGCCCTAAATGCCGATCAAATTTATATGACCCCAAACGGAAAGATGGGGGCTGCTGCGATCATTGACGGTGAAGGCAACGCTGCCGATCAAAAATCTGAATCTCTATGGCTTGCTGAAATGAGTGACGCTGCTGAAAAGCAGGGGCGTGATCCAAAATATGCTCTTGCGATGGCAGATGTAGATATAGACGCAAAAGAAGCTGGTGCACCAAAAGGAGAATTGCTGACCTTTAACACAGATCGGGCGCTTCAGTTCGGTTATGCAGAAGGAGAAGCGAAAAATATGGATGACTTGGTTCAGAAGCTGAACTTAGCAGATGCCTCTGTTCAATACGATGAAGTGAGCTTTGCTGAAAAGGTTGCGCGTTTTCTCACGCATCCGATCGTCATTCCTATCCTTTTATCCATCGCGAGCTTAGGGTTAATTGTTGAATTATATTCTCCGGGCTTTGGGGTCCCAGGCACCATGGGAGTCACAGCGCTTCTTCTATTCTTTTATGGTCATCTCGTGGCAGGTTTTGCAGGATATGAGACATTGTTCCTGTTTTTGGCAGGGATTGTGTTGATCATTCTGGAATTATTTTTGCCAGGGGGAATCGTGGGTGTCATTGGACTAATCTGTGTCGTTGTCAGCTTATTTTTAGCAGCTGGAAGCTTTACAGAAATGGCGATTTCCATCTTGATTGCCACTGCTGTTTCAATCATAGCAGTTATTTTATTGACAAAGGTGTTGGGGAAACGTATGAAATTTTTTAAAAAGTTCATTTTAACCGATTCAACCAATAAAGAAAGTGGTTATGTCTCAAATGAAACAAGAGATGATCTTGTAGGACAAATCGCAGTGACAGCAACAGCACTTCGTCCATCTGGTACGATTGTATTCGGAGACGAGCGCATTGATGTTGTGTCAGAAGGTGCTTTTATCGATAAGGATGAACAAGTAAAAATTGTGAAAGCGGAAGGCTCACGCATTGTCGTGAGGAAAGTATAGATATACTGATTTTATAGGAGGAATAAAATGGATCCATCTACTTTACTATTATTCGTGATTATCGCAGCAGGTTTGATCGTTCTATCGATCTTCTTCACCTTTGTACCGGTGATGCTGTGGATTTCTGCCCTAGCGGCTGGCGTAAGAGTGAGCATTTTTACACTTGTAGGAATGAGACTTCGCCGAGTGATTCCAAACCGAGTGGTCAACCCGCTCATCAAAGCGCATAAAGCAGGTCTTGATGCGACGATTAACCAATTAGAAAGCCACTATCTTGCAGGTGGTAACGTTGACCGCGTGATCAACGCATTGATCGCAGCTCAGCGTGCGAATATCGAATTGAACTTTGCTCGCTGTGCGGCAATCGACCTAGCAGGCCGTGACGTACTTGAAGCTGTCCAAATGAGTGTAAACCCTAAAGTCATTGAAACACCATTTATCTCAGGTGTTGCGATGGACGGGATTGAAGTAAAAGCAAAAGCACGTATTACAGTTCGTGCAAACATTGACCGACTTGTCGGTGGTGCAGGAGAAGAAACCATCATTGCTCGTGTAGGTGAAGGGATTGTCTCGACAATCGGTTCATCAGATAATCATAAAAAGGTTCTTGAAAATCCTGATATGATTTCTCAAACGGTTCTTGGTAAAGGATTAGATTCAGGTACAGCATTTGAAATTCTCTCGATTGATATCGCAGATGTTGATATCGGTAAGAACATCGGGGCAATTCTGCAGACAGACCAAGCAGAAGCCGACAAAAACATTGCACAGGCGAAAGCAGAAGAACGCCGCGCGATGGCTGTTGCACAAGAACAAGAAATGCGTGCGAGAGTTGAAGAAATGCGCGCGAAAGTAGTAGAAGCTGAGGCTGAAGTACCACTTGCAATGGCCGAAGCACTACGTGAAGGTAATATTGGAGTTATGGACTACATGAACATTAAGAATATCGATGCTGATACGGATATGAGAGATTCATTTGGCAAAATGACAAAAGGTCCATCTGATAATGAAAACAAATAAGCATCCTCTCACGCTTTAAGGAGGGAGCCCATTGGACATTCTATTTGAAAATCCGTTACTAATAGCGATTATCATCGGTATTATCTCTGCGGTTTTTGGGAAAATCGGTAAACAAGAGGAGAACGAACAAAAGAACCAGCAAAACAAACCGGCCCCTCAGCGTAAACCAGTGCCGCAAAAGCAAACAAAACAAACAAGTCCAGATCCGGTCGTAACGGACCAGCTTGACGATTTTGGCGATGTACATGATCATGGCGGGATGAAAAAACAAGGTTCACAATCCTTACAGGATCGTTATACCGCTACACTTGCCGAAATGGAAGAAAGAAAAAGCGAGCTGAATAAAGAGTTTCAATCGCTTGAAAGAGAACTTACAAGGCCAAAGGCAGCATCTGCTGGAATGAAGCCGAAAATGATTGAGAAACTCAACCAAGATACGGTCGTTCAAGGGATGATCCTTGGTGAAGTATTTGGAGAGCCTCGTGCCAAAAAGCCGCATCGAACGATGAAACGACCATATAAAAGATAAAGAAGTAAGCCCCCTCATCCTTAAGGGGGCTTTTTTGTTGTGTAATGGAGACTTTTCTTAGTCAAAATGATGAAACGGCTGTTTTACGGGATTCATTAGCATGATATGAACCGCTGAGGAATAGGATGATATAGAGGCTTTCTCATCAGTCTCACCATCTTTCAGTTTGATCTCATACACATGAGGTGGGAAGGGGTTCTTATTGAATGGGAAAAAGAAAAAATCGACTTAAAGCATGGCTGACAAGAACACTTGAAATCCCTCCGGACGTGATGATGGATCTTCCCCGTATTACGATGGTTGGCAGACTCCATATTTACATAGAGAACCATAAAGGGCTTTTACTTTTCAGTGATCAAGAGGTAAGGCTGATGCTCAAGCAAGGACAGTGCATTATTTCAGGAAAAGACTTTGTGATTAAAACGATTTTGCCAGAAGAGATCTTATTAGAGGGGAAAATCGATGAGGTCCGTTATATTGATTCTTAACTGACGGAGGGGAGAAACGTGAAGAATAAATGGTTTGCCTATTTTATTGGCAGAGTGGAAGTGGAGATAAGAGGAAGCGGTATTGAGCGGCTAATCAATGAGTGCACGAGACAGGGGATCACAATTTTTCAAGTGAGCCGCCGTCAAGACAGCGTGCGCTTATTTATTCGCCTCTCAGATGTACATGCCTTTAGAAAAGTGCGCAGACATCATGAGGTGAAATGTTCATTTCATCAAAAGAAAGGGTTCCCGTTTCTTCTTCTGTGGTCGAGAAGAAATATTGGATTTACCCTCGGGATGGCTTTTTTCCTAGTGACGATATTGGCTCTTTCAAATATGGTGTGGAAAATTGAGATTAAAGGTGCGAATCCAGAAACAGAACACCAAATGAGAAAGCATTTGGACGAAATAGGGGTACAAAAAGGGCGTTTTCAGTTTCTTATGGGGACCCCTGAAAAAATACAAAAGTCATTGACGACCAATATTCAGAGCATTACATGGGTCGGAGTTGAACTGAACGGAACGACGTTTCAAATGAAAGTGGTCGAAAAAAATGAACCTGAAAAGGAGAAATATACGAGTCCTCAGCACATCGTTGCCAAGAAAAAGGCGGTCATCACGAGAATGTATGTAGAAAAGGGGGAACCGCTTGCCCAGGTCGATGAACATGTGAAAAAAGGGCAGATGCTCGTCTCAGGTTTAATTGGGAGTGAAGATCAGAAAAAAACGGTCGGAGCCAAAGCGAAAATATATGGTGAAACATGGTACCGATCTGAAGTTTCTGTCCCTCTCCGAACATCTTTTGATGTCTTTACGGGTAAAATGAAGACAAAGCACAAGCTATCCTTGTTTGGAGGCTCCATCCCATTTTGGGGATTTTCCTTTAAAAAAGATGATTTTCAGCAGCCGAAAACAGAAACAGAAGTTCACCCGCTTCATTTTTTGAATATGCAACTACCGTTCTCCTATGAAAAGGAAATCACACGAGAAAGTGAAAAAATAAATCGAGAATACACAAATAAAGAAGCGGTTCAAGCAGGGATTAAAATGGGTAAAAAAGAATTAGAAGAAAAGCTAGGTCAAACAGGTGAGGTGAAAAGTGAAAAAGTTTTGCACGAGACAACAGGGAATGGTAAAGTTAAGTTAATCATCCTTTACCAAGTAATAGAAGATATTGTTCAACCAACACCTATTGTTCAGGGAGACTAGAGAATGACAGAACATTTACTTGAGATTCAACAAAAATTGGATAGCCCAAACGAAGCCATTGCTTTATTTGGCAATCAAGATGCTTATCTGAAACTGATGGAAAACGAGCTGAATGTCTCCATTATCACACGTGGAGAGAAAGTGTATGTTTCTGGTCAGGAAGCATCAAGAGATACTGTGAGCCGTTTGATTACATCTCTCTTACATCTCATTCGTAAAGGAATTGAGATTTCTGAACGGGATGTCGTCTATGCCATTAAAATGGCGCAAAAAGACAAGCTCAATTATTTTGAAAATATGTATGAAGATGAAATTACGAAAAATGCCAAAGGAAAGTCGATCAGAGTCAAAACGATCGGCCAGCGTGAATATGCTTCGGCAATGAAAAAAGATGATCTGGTCTTTGGGATTGGACCTGCTGGTACAGGTAAAACGTATTTGGCAGTGGTCAACGCCGTACATGCCCTGAAAAATGGACATGTCAAACGGATTATCCTGACAAGGCCAGCTGTTGAAGCAGGAGAAAGTCTTGGCTTTTTGCCAGGAGATTTAAAAGAAAAAGTCGATCCTTATTTAAGACCGCTATATGATGCTCTGCACGATGTGCTTGGCAGTGATCATACGGAACGTTTAATTGAGCGCGGAGTGATTGAAATTGCCCCTCTTGCCTATATGAGAGGGCGGACGCTTGATGATGCATTTGTGATTTTAGATGAAGCGCAGAATACAACGCCAGCTCAAATGAAAATGTTTTTGACGAGACTAGGCTTTGGTTCTAAAATGGTCATTACAGGAGATATTACACAAATTGATCTGCCTAAAGGTATGCAGTCAGGTCTTGCAGCTGCAAAGGACATGCTTGCTGAGATCAAGGGTATCTCATTCATTGAATTAGATCAGACAGATGTGGTCAGACACCCGCTTGTGGCGAAGATCATTGGAGCATACGAAAAGCAAAAATGAACTGAGTGACCCGATCGCCTTAATCGGGTCATTTTGTTTCGATCGTGGTTTAAAGTAAAAAAGGAGGTACTTTCCTTGAGAAAGAATCAGAAAGGCAGTAAGCGAAAAAGACTGCTGTCTAAAAAAGAACCTCAAAAAATGGAGCGCTCACGCTATTTAAACGTACTGCTATACGCTGGTTTAGCAGCCATTCTGTTTGTGGTGCTCTTCTTCCATGTAAAGCCTGAATCGCTCGACCTAGATTTGTTTTCAGTGAGCGAGCAGACCATCTATTCTCCGTCTACCGTTGATGATCAAGAAGCAACAGAAGAAAAGAAACAAGAAGCAACGGATCAAGTAGAAGACCAATATACACTCAAAAAAGCGTATTCTGATAATCGTGTTGACCTCATTTCATCCCTCTTTGAAGCCATTAAAGAAGAGAAGAAAGCAGCAGCTGATGATAAAGAGAACCCGCCAACAGATCAAGAGATGGTGAAGCGTGTAAAAGAAAAACTCACAACGGATATGCAGGAAGCTGTTTCGGATCAATCGATTAAAGCACTGCTCCAAGCAAGTGACGAAAACCTTTCTTTTACAAAGGATTCCATCATCACAGTGGTCAATTCTCTCATGGGTAAAGAAATCACAGCTTCTAAGCTGCAAGATGAAAAGAAACAAGTGAAAGCAGAGCTTGAAAACAATTCGATTCCATCAAAATATTTAAATGCAGCGAAAGAAATTGGTGAATTTGCGATTATTCCAAACTATGTATTTGACCCGGTCGCAACAGAGAAGAAAAGACAAGAAGCAGCTGATAATATCCAGCCGGTTCAAATCAAGCAAGGGCAAATTTTAGTGGAAGAAGGAGAGCTCATTGACCGCGAAGTTTATCGCAAATTAGAACTGACCGGCCTTTTAAACAGCTCCAATTTGTTTAAGCCTGTAAGCGGTCTTATCATCTTAATCGGTCTCTTCTTAGCGGCGATTGTCCACTCACTGGAATCGAGGAAAAAGTCGCTCGTCCATAAGAATAAATCATTACTGCTGTACTCGCTCATTTTCACCATCATTTTAATCATCATGGAAGTATTCAGTCTCTTCCAGGAAACGAAGTATACGACCATAGGCTATGTCGTGCCTGTTGCACTTGGTACGATGCTGATTAAGCTGCTGATCAATGAGCGGCTGGCAATCTTCTCCGGCCTTGTATTTGCCCTTTGCGGCAGTATGATGTTTAATCAAGGAGTAACAGGTGTCTTTAACTATGTCATCTGTGCTTATTATCTAATAAGCGGGATGGCAGGAATTTTATTTTTGAGAAAACACAATGCAAGATCGAAAATTTTGCAGGCGGGGCTTTGGGTAGCTTTGGTGAATGTACTTGTCGTGCTGTCCATTACGCTGATTCAAAATTCTTCTCCATCAGGGCTTGAAATAGGTGTGAACCTCATCATGGCGATTGTGTCAGGGTTTGCATCGGCTATTCTGGTTATTGGGTTAATGCCAGTCTTTGAGAGCATGTTTGGCATTCTTTCGACCATGAAGCTTATTGAATTATCGAACCCGAATCATCCGCTACTGAAAAAGATCTTAACAGAGACGCCAGGTACATATCATCATAGTGTCATGGTGGCGAATTTAGCGGATGCTGCATGTGAAGCAGTCGGTGCAAATGGATTGTTAGCGAGGGTTGGAGCTTATTATCATGACATTGGAAAAACGAAAAGACCCCAATACTTTATTGAAAACCAAATGAACATTGATAATCCGCACGACAAGCTTTCTCCTCAGCTGAGCAAGAATATTATTATTGCCCATACGACAGATGGTGCTGAAATGCTGAGAGAAAAGAAGTTTCCAGAGGAACTTGTGGACATTGCAGAACAGCATCACGGAAAGTCCCTGCTGAAGTTCTTTTACTATAAGGCAAAAGAACGGGATGATCAGGTGACAGAAGAAGAATTTCGTTATCCTGGTCCAAAACCGCAATCGAAAGAAGCGGCCATTATTTCTGTAGCTGACAGCGTGGAAGCGGCGGTTCGTTCGATGCATAATCCAAACCCTGAGCGGATTGAAAAGCTTGTGAAGGGCATTATTTCAGATAAGATGCAGGATGGACAATTTAGTGAATGTGATCTGACATTTAAAGAATTAAATATTATTAGCCAAACAATTTGTACAACATTAAAGGGGATTTTCCATTCTCGGATTGAATATCCAGATGCCCCGAAGCAGAAGGTGAAGTAAATGACATTGTTAATCGATTTAATAGATGAAACAGGACAAGTATCGAAAGAGCAGCTTGAAGAAGTGGAAAAACTTCTTCAATTTGCTGCGGATGCTCTTGAAGTAAAAGATCAAGCAGAAGTATCAGTATCGATCGTTTCAAATGAAGAAATTCATCAAATTAATAAAGAATACCGAGGAAAAGATGCACCAACAGATGTAATTTCATTTGCCCTTGAGGAAGAAGGCGAAGGGGAAATTGAAATCATTGGAGCTGATGACATTCCGCCTGTACTTGGTGACATTATCATTAGTGTTGATCGTACGAAAGAGCAAGCAGAGGAATATGGACATTCCTTTATGAGAGAGCTAGGATTTTTAACGATTCATGGTTTTCTTCATTTGCTTGGTTATGATCATATGACAGAAGAAGATGAAAAAGAAATGTTCGCCAAACAGACAAAAATCTTGGATGATTATGGCCTTTCGAGATCATCGTAAGAAGCGAACGCCGCTTGTCCGTTTTTTTCGGAGTTTTTATTATGCATTTAGAGGAATATGGCGAACTTTCTTGAATGAACGGAATTTTCGGTTTCACACAGTCGCAGCCATCATCGTGGTGATTTGCGGCTTTTGGTTTCACATTCATCCGGTTGAATGGATGATCATTCTGCTTTTATGCGGCGGGATGTTTGCGTTAGAACTTGTGAATACAGCGATTGAACATACAGTAGATCTTTTCACAGAAGAGAAGCATCCTCTTGCTGAGAGAGCGAAGGACGCGGCAGCAGGCGCTGTTTGCGTTTACGCCGCCATTTCGGTTATGATTGGGTTGATGATCTTCTTACCGAAGATCATGCAATAGAACAATATTACTATTTATTAACATTTTTAGAAATGGGCGTGAAAATGTCACGTGAATTATGTAAAATATAAATGTGACAGTGGTACCATTTCTTCTGAAAGTGGGAACTAGAATGAACAAACAAGAGTTGATTTCAGAAGCAGTCAAAGCAAGAGATTTTGCATATGTACCCTATTCTAAATTCAAAGTCGGTGCAGCATTATTATCGCATGACGGAAAAGTGTATGGCGGCTGCAATATTGAAAATGCAGCATATGGTATGTGTAATTGTGCGGAAAGAACAGCACTTTTTAAAGCTTACTCAGAGGGCATCACATCTTTTCAAATGCTTGCAGTAGTGGCTGATACAGATCGACCTGTTTCACCATGCGGCGCATGCAGACAGGTCATTTCAGAGCTATGTGCACCTGATATGCCAGTGATTCTAACGAACTTAAAAGGACATATATACGAAACGACAGTAAACGAACTATTGCCAGGCGCATTTTCACCGGAGGATTTAAATGACTAACGAAAGCTTCAAATCAGGATTTGTATCAATTATTGGAAGACCAAATGTAGGGAAATCGACCTTTCTTAATCGTGTGATTGGACAAAAGATTGCGATTATGAGTGATAAGCCCCAAACGACTCGAAACAAAGTGCAAGGTGTTCTGACAACGAACACGTCACAAACGATTTTTATCGATACACCAGGAATTCATAAACCGAAGCACAAACTTGGCGATTTTATGATGAGGGTGGCTCAAAATACACTCAAGGAAGTCGACCTGATCCTGTTTATGATCAACGCACAGGAAGGCTATGGAAAAGGTGATGAATTCATCATTGAACGACTAAAGCAAACATCGACACCGGTGTTCCTTGTCGTCAATAAAATTGACCAAATTCATCCGGATGAATTGTTCCTTTTAATTGATGAATACCGCACACGTTACCCATTTAAGGAAATTGTGCCAATTTCAGCACTTGAAGGCAACAACATTGATACGCTTCTTCAGCAAATTGAAGGTTATCTTCCAGAAGGCCCTCAATTTTATCCGGCAGATCAAGTAACAGATCACCCAGAGCGATTTATTATTTCTGAATTAATTCGTGAAAAAGTGCTGCATTTAACGAGAGAAGAGATCCCTCACAGTATTGCGGTTGCGATTGAATCGATCAAGCCAGATGAAAACGGCAAGATTCATGTTGCAGCGACCATCGTCGTAGAACGTGATTCACAAAAAGGGATTGTGATTGGTAAGCGCGGCAGCTTATTAAAAGAAGTGGGACAAAAAGCGCGCAGAGACATTGAAGCACTTTTAGGCTCAAAGGTGTATTTAGAGCTTTGGGTAAAAGTGCAGAAGGACTGGCGTAATAAATCCACACATCTTCGTGATTTCGGATTTAGAGAAGACGAATATTAAAAACCGATACAGTTGTTAGTAGATCTGACAATGGTGCGGTTCGATTAGTAAAAATTGTTTATCATGAAATGGAGGTAGCCTGGTCAAGATAAAGTTAATATGTTGGATGTAGCGTTGCTGCTTCTAATAAAGAAAGGTGGGGTTTTTATGTTGAATTTTACATGGAACGTATTTTCACAAACAGGAAGCGTTGACACGTATCTGCTTTTCAAAGAGTTAGAAAAGGAGAACCTGGAAAGACCCGATGTACTTGAAGAAGAAATAGCACGACTTGATTTTCCAATCTTATAATTCTTGACACCCTCCAACGCTCGGAGTGTAGACAAATGCTCATTAAAAGTGAAGGAATCGTCCTTAGAACAACAGATTATGGCGAAACAAACAAAATTGTCACGCTGCTCACTAGAGAACATGGGAAAATTGGTGTGATGGCAAGGGGCGCTAAGAAATCGAACAGCCGCCTGTCAGCCATAAGCCAGCCGTTTTTATACGGAACCTTCCTGATCCAATCATCAACAGGACTTGGAACGCTCCAGCAAGGTGAAATGATGGAAAGCATGCGAACCATTCGGGAAGATTTATTTCTGACCGCATATGCCGCATATATGACAGAATTACTTGATAAAGGAACAGAAGAAAAGAAGCCAAACCCTTACTTGTTTGAACTTCTTCTTCAATCTTTACGCCATCTCAATGAAGGCACAGATGCTGATATTATTTTATTTATCGTAGAGGTTAAAATGCTGTCAGTGATGGGGTTGAAGCCTGAACTGGACCAATGTGTACACTGCGGTCAAAAAGAAGGGCAGTTCCACTTCTCAATTAGAGATAACGGATTCATCTGTAAGCAATGCTTTTCTAAAGATCCATATAAACTGCCCTTATCCCCAGCAGCAGCAAGACTGCTCCGTTTGTTTCATTATTTTGATTTATCAAGGCTTGGTCAGGTTGACGTGAAACCACAAACGAAACAAGAAATTCGTCAAGTGCTCGATCATTATTATGAAGAGTATTCAGGTCTTTATTTAAAATCAAAAAAATTCATGAATCAAATGGAATCCATGAAAAAGCTAATGGACGGTGAAAACAAAAGTTGACATCTCTCGTGACTTTTTGTAAGATCATCTAAGATCAAATATGTTGCATTGACAGAAAGAAGTACTTACGTATCAGCCATAAAAGCGACCTTAGGGCGGTGTGAGCTAAGGATGGACACGTAACGAAAGGCATTCTTGAGCAACGTAAAACAAAGCGGCTGGGTGCTACGACACCAGCAAATAGGGTGGAACCGCGGGAAAAACTCTCGTCCCTATGTTTGCAAGGAACCTTGTGAGCATAGAGACGGGAGTTTTTGTGTTTTGCAAAAAGGTTCTAGGCCCCACCGCCATACATAGCGGATGGTGTAAAAAAGATGGAGGTGCGATCATTGAATATTCAAGACATGATTTTGACACTGCAAAAGCATTGGTCAAATGAAGGCTGCGTATTAATGCAGGCATATGACACAGAAAAAGGTGCTGGAACGATGAGTCCATACACGTTCCTCAGAAGCATTGGGCCAGAGCCATGGAAGGTAGCCTATGTAGAACCTTCAAGACGCCCGGCTGACGGCAGATATGGAGAAAACCCAAACAGATTGTATCAACATCATCAATTTCAAGTGATCATTAAGCCATCACCTGACAATATTCAAGAACTGTATCTGGAATCATTGAAGGCGCTTGGCATTGACCCGCTGAAACATGATATTCGTTTTGTGGAAGACAACTGGGAGAACCCATCTCTTGGCTGCGCAGGACTTGGCTGGGAAGTTTGGCTTGATGGAATGGAAATTACGCAATTTACGTATTTCCAGCAAGTCGGCGGTTTAGAATGTAAGCCAGTTTCTGTTGAAATCACATACGGAATTGAGCGTCTTGCTTCTTACATCCAGGACAAAGAAAATGTATTTGACCTTGAATGGACAGATGGCTTTACTGTAAGAGATTTATTCTTAATGGCAGAATACGAGCATTCTGTGTATACGTTTGAAACATCTAATACGGATATGCTGTTCGATTTATTTACAACATATGAAAAAGAAGCACATAGCCAAATGGACAAAGGGCTTGTTCACCCGGCATATGATTATGTACTCAAATGTTCTCACACATTTAACCTGCTTGATGCCAAAGGCGCGATTTCTGTGACTGAGCGAACAGGTTATATCGGAAGAGTACGTCAGTTAGCGAGAAAAGTAGCCAAAACGTATTACGAAGAACGAGAAAAACTAGGATTCCCTATGCTAAAAGAGGAGGCGGCTTCTCATGAATAAACAAGATGTATTACTTGAAATCGGCTTAGAAGAGATGCCGGCTCGTTTCATGCCAGAAAGCACAAAGCAGCTAGGTGACAAAGTAAAAGCTTGGTTCGTAGCGCAAAATATTTCATTCGAAGACGTTGCTTTATTTAATTCACCAAGACGTCTAGCTGTACTCGTCAAAGGTGTTGCAGAAAAACAAGAGGACATCAAAGAAGAAGCAAAAGGACCGGCTAAAAAGATTGCTCAAGATGCTGAAGGCAATTGGACAAAAGCTGCCGAAGGTTTTGCCCGCGGACAAGGCGCTTCAACAGATGATCTGTATTTCAAAGACATCAAAGGTGTGGATTATGTCCATGTCCAAAAGTTTCAAGAAGGTAAGCAAGTCAAAGACCTTCTTCCAGCAATAGGGGACATTGCCGCTTCATTGAGTTTTCCAAAGAACATGAGATGGGGAAGCGAGGATTTACGCTATATCCGTCCAATTAAATGGATTGTTTGCTTATTTGGTCAAGAGATCATTCCTGTCGAAATTGCAGGAGTGAAAAGCGGACGGGAGACTAGAGGACATCGTTTCCTAGGGACGACAGCCAGCATTGACACACCAGCTTCTTATGAGCAAACATTAAGAGATCAATTTGTCATTGTCGATTCAGATAAAAGAAAACAATTAATTACTGAGCAATTACATGCCCTTTCTTCCGAAAAAGGCTGGGTCATTCCAGTTGATCCTGAGCTTCTAGAAGAAGTGAACGATCTCGTTGAATATCCAACCGTTCTATTTGGTTCTTTTGAAGAAGAATTTCTTGCGTTGCCGGAAGAAGTGCTTGTCACGACAATGAAAGAGCATCAGCGTTATTTCCCTGTGAAAAATGAACAAGGGGAATTACTGCCGCACTTTATTACGGTCAGAAACGGGAACAGTGAGGCACTTGAAAATGTGGCAAGAGGGAACGAAAAGGTCCTTCGTGCACGTTTATCAGATGCGGCATTTTTCTATAAAGAAGACGAAAAACTCGTCATTGAAGACAACATTCAAAAGCTTGATAAAGTCGTATTCCATGAGAAACTTGGCACGATTGGCGACAAGTTGAAAAGAGTAACAGACATTGCTGTCCGCCTTGCTAGTCATGTGGGTGCAGATGAAGAAACGTCTAAACGCGCTGCAAGAGCAGCCAGTATTTCTAAATTTGACCTTGTGACTCAGATGGTCTATGAATTCCCAGAACTGCAAGGAATCATGGGTGAAAAATATGCTAGAGCACTTGGCGAGCATGAAGAAGTGGCAAAGAGTATCAACGAGCACTATATGCCGCGTTTTGCCGGTGACGATGCGCCGTCAACACTTATTGGGGCGATTGTTGCAGTGGCGGATAAGTTAGATTCTATTTGTTCATTCTTCTCAATTGATGTCATTCCAACGGGCTCTCAAGATCCTTATGGATTAAGAAGACAAGCGAGCGGTATCGTTCAAATCCTGCTCGACCGCCAATGGAATCTTTCATTTAAAGAGCTTTTAGCACTAGCTCAAGTAGATGCAAAACATGAAGCTGCTCTCATTGAATTTTTAACACACCGTTTGAAATATGTCCTCCAAGCAGAACATATCCGTCATGACGTGGTGGAAGCAGTCCTTGATGTTGAAAATATTGAACCATATGCGGTTGTGAAAAAAGCGGCTGTTCTTGAAGAGAGCGTGAAACAGGAGAGTTTCAAAGAAACGGCTGAGGCACTAGGCCGCGTCATTTCAATCAGTAAAAAAGGGGAAGACGCACAGATTCAGCCTGAACTGTTTGAAAATGAACACGAACAAAAGCTATTTGAAGCGTATCAGCAAGCGGAAAAAGCCGTCAACGAGTATATGGCAAAAGGTCAGTACCAATCAGCACTTGAAGCGCTAGATACATTAAAAGCACCAATTGTTCATTATTTCGACCATACCATGGTTCATGCGGATGATGAAAAACTGAAACAAAATCGTTTGGCACAAATGGTCAAACTTGCAAAAGTCATTCAATCATTTGCGAATATGAACAATTTAATTGTAAAATAAATACCTAAGAACGGTTGCCTTTTTCGAAGGGCAATCGTTTTTTACTCATTTAATTCACGGTTTTTGAGTGGATTTTTGTTTCATTCGGACGAAGATGCGCTATAATATGATGAGTTATGAAATTGATATACATAAAGTAAGGATTCGCTCTCTCTATTTAAAGGTGGTGAGTACAATCGAGTTAAATAAACGGCAAGAGCAGATTTTACAGATTGTCAAAGAGAATGGTCCGATCACTGGAGAGCATATCGCCGATCGGCTGAACTTAACAAGGGCTACCCTCAGACCGGATTTAGCCATTTTAACGATGTCTGGCTTTTTAGAAGCAAGACCAAGGGTCGGCTACTTTTTTACAGGCAAAACAGGCACGCAGCTTCTGGCAGATAAGCTGAAAAAACTTCAAGTGAAAGATTTTCAGTCCATTCCGGTCGTGATACACGAGAATGTTTCGGTTTATGATGCGATTTGTACGATGTTTTTAGAGGATGTGGGCACATTATTCGTTGTGGACGATCACTCTATTTTAACAGGCGTGTTATCAAGAAAAGACCTCCTTCGAGCAAGTATTGGGAAACAAGAGCTTCCATCTATACCTGTCCATATTATTATGACAAGAATGCCGAACATTACCGTTTGCCGCAAAGAAGATTTTATTATGGATGTGGCCAAGCACTTGATTGAAAAGCAAATAGATGCACTTCCTGTTATAAAAGATACGGATAAAGGCTTTGAAGTGGTCGGCAGAATTACGAAAACAAACATGACGAAAATACTTGTTAGCTTATCAGAGAACGAAATTATCTAATTACAGAAGACTGCGAGGGGATGTTATGAGTAATCGCGTAATTTTTGTTGTATCAGATTCAGTAGGAGAAACGGCAGAGCTCGTGGTCAAAGCGGCACTTAGCCAATTTGATGGCGGCTCATCCGACCATTCAAATATTAGAAGAATCCCATATGTAGAGGATGTCGGTACGATTAAAGAAGTGATTTCATTGGCGAAAGCAGATAATGGGATCGTTTGCTTTACTCTTGTTGTGCCAGAAATGCGCCAATTCTTAATAGAAGAAGCAGAAGCGAATGGCGTCGTGTACTATGACATTATCGGTCCACTTATTGATAAAATGGAGACGGCATATGGAAATGAAGCGAAACATGAGCCAGGTCGTGTACGTCAATTAGATGAGGACTATTTTAAAAAGGTAGAAGCCATTGAGTTCGCTGTGAAATATGATGATGGCCGGGACCCAAGAGGTATTCTAAAGGCTGATATTGTGCTGATTGGTGTATCGCGTACGTCTAAGACACCACTTTCTCAATACTTAGCACATAAACGCTTGAAGGTAGCAAACGTTCCGATTGTTCCTGAAGTTGATCCGCCAGAGGAGTTATTCTCAGTTGATCCAAAAAAATGCATCGGCCTGAAAATTAGTCCAGACAAACTAAATCATATCCGTAAAGAACGTTTAAAATCACTCGGTTTAAATGACCGTGCCATTTATGCGAATATCGAGCGGATTAAAGAGGAACTAGAATATTTTGAAAAAGTGGTTGACCGCATTAACTGTCAAGTTGTTGATGTATCGAATAAAGCAGTTGAGGAGACAGCAAATGTCATTCATCAAATGCTGACCAAAAGAGGTTCCGAATAAACTCAGGATGCTCCTCCTGGGTTTTTCCTATGGTGGGAAACGGGTAAACAAAAACAATGGCATATTTGCTGCATTTGTATTATAATAAAAAATTGTGATAAAATGATTGATTTTAGGTTTAAGTTAAGTCAAGAACGAATAAACTAATATTGGCAGAAGTCAAGTGATTCTGAACATAACTTTTCGACAAAATGAGTTTTACTGTTGATTGCTTTATGGGGGAAAAGTATGGTCTTTTTGCTTCTCTAAAGCAGGAATAAGGTGGAGGGATGGAGAATTAGTCACCTGAATGAACGTAAAAAAGAAAGGACGATTTATGTCGATGCAGATGCTTGTCCTGTAAAAGACGAAATCCTTTCTGTCGCTTCTCAATTTCAAGTACCTGTGACTTTCATTGCTTCATATGAGCATTTTCAAACCAAACGATCACCACTTGAAGATTGGCGGTTTGTTGATACACATAAGGAAGCAGCAGATTTAGTCATTGCGAACTTAGCTGTCAAGCACGATATTGTTGTCACCCAGGATATTGGTCTGGCCTCCTTACTGCTTCCAAGACAAGTCATTGTTCTGTCTGAAAGAGGACGAATGTACACAAACGAAACAATTGATTTTGATTTGGAACGCAGGCATGTTTCCAGTAAACAGCGAAGAAAAGGTGTATACGGAAAAGGTCCCAAAAAGCTTTTAGAAGAGGATAAAAAGCGATTTATTGCCCAACTACAAAAAATCCTGTCGAATCATGAAGGATTTTTGAATTAAAAGGCGAATAATGTACGACGGAGTGTTATTAGGATGAGCAAACGTATACCAGATGAACTTTTGGAGCAAATCCAAAAAAACGCAGACATTGTCGAAGTGATTGGAGAATACGTACAGCTTAGAAAACAAGGTCGGAATTACTTCGGTCTTTGTCCATTCCATGGTGAAAATACTCCTTCATTCTCTGTTTCAGCAGATAAGCAAATCTTCCATTGTTTTGGCTGTGGTGCAGGAGGCAATGTATTTTCGTTCCTCAGACAAATGGAAGGCTACTCATTTATTGAAGCCGTTTCACATGTTGCTGATAAGTACCATATTGATTTGCCGGATCATGTAGCGAATGCGCAGATCAGTTCCTCACAACAAGAGGATACAGCAGATCATAAAATGATTGAGGCGCATGAGCTTCTTAAGAAATTTTACCACCATTTGCTGGTAAATACAAAGGAAGGTCAAAACGCACTCGATTATTTAAGGTCCAGGGGCTTTACGGATGAAACAATTGCCAAGTTTGAGATCGGGTATGCTCTCGACTCGTGGGATTTCGTGACCAAGTTTTTAGAAAAACGAGGGTTTGATCCTGCGATGATGGAGAAGGCTGGTCTTTTGATTCAACGAGAAAACGGCACAGGTTTTTTTGACCGCTTTAGAGATCGTGTCATGTTTCCAATACATGATCATCACGGTACGGTCGTCGCTTTTTCTGGAAGATCACTTGGTGATCAGCAGCCAAAGTATATGAATAGTCCTGAAACGCCACTTTTTCATAAAAGTAAGCTGCTTTATCACTTTCATGACGCGCGTATGCATATTAGAAAACGCGAACGTGCAGTCCTTTTCGAAGGATTTGCTGACGTCATCTCGGCTGTCACAAGTGGTGTTGGCGAAAGTGTTGCAACAATGGGTACGTCTTTAACAGAAGAGCACGTAAAGCTTCTTAGGCGGAACGTAGAAGAGATCATTTTATGTTATGACTCTGACACGGCCGGGTATGAAGCGACCATGAAAGCATCAGATTTGCTTGGAAAAAGAGGATGTAAAGTTCGCGTTGCCATGATACCAGATGGACTTGATCCAGATGATTACATTCGTAAATATGGCGGCGAGAAATTTAGGAATGACATCATAGATGCAAGTGTGACATTAATGACATTTAAGATGAATTTTTTCCGAAGAGGAAAGAATTTGTCTGACGAAGGAGACCGCCTGACTTATATGAAGCAGGTTCTCCGAGAAATTAGCCGATTAAACGGTTCCTTGGAACAAGAGATTTACATGAAGCAGCTGGCTGGGGAGTTCTCCATTTCACTTGACTCATTAAAGGAGCAATTGGAGCTTTTTGAAAAGCAGCAGAGACAAGAGGCCAAGAGCTCGCAAGAAGAAAATGGACTTGAAAAGCGGCGTGCACATCTGTCAACACAGGTAAGACGAAAACGTCTAAGGCCGGCATATGAAAACGCAGAGCGAATGCTCCTTGCACATATGTTGAAAAATGATGACGTGATCCGAAAAGTGCTTGATAGGATAGGGTTTGAATTTAATATAGATTCGCACAGAGCGCTGGCAACATACATTTATGCATTGTATGAAGAAGGCAAGGAGCCGACCCCGCAGCATCTGATGAACCGTATAGAAGATGATGTGATCAATCAGCTCCTGACGGATATATTCATGATTCAAGTTGGAGACGAACTAAGTGAAGCTGAATTAAGTGATTATGTAAAAAAAGTGTTGAATCATCGGAATTTGTCAATGATAAAGGAAAAAGAACTAGAACGTGCAGAGGCGGAGAGGCAAAAAGATTTCTTCAAAGCGGCAACACTTGCAAAAGAAATTATTCAGTTGAACCGTTCGCTGAAGTAATACGTCTACTATTTATGACAAGACTTACGGCTGGCAATGAATCCTTTAATGGGAGGAGCATAAGACCGCAAGCATCTTGCCTTCATCATTATTTATTTTTATTCCTATTTGCTCATTCTGTTTGATAGAGAGAGAAAGGCAGAGCAGAAGCAAATCGCAAGTTACTTTAGAATTCGTTGCAAGCTTTGGAAGGAGGGATCCATAATGGCTGATAAACAAGCCCACGAAACTGAAACTGAATTAACCTTTGAACAGGTGAGAGATAAGCTCACTGAAACGGGTAAAAAACGGGGCGTTTTAACATACGAAGAAATTGCAGAGCGTATGTCTAGCTTTGAAATTGAATCAGACCAGATGGATGAATACTATGAATACTTAGGCGAACAGGGTGTAGAACTCATCAGTGAAAATGAAGAGACTGAAGACCCAAATGTTCAGCAGCTGGCTAAGGCAGAAGAGGAATTTGACCTGAATGATTTAAGCGTACCACCAGGTGTCAAAATTAATGATCCTGTTCGTATGTACTTAAAAGAGATCGGGCGCGTCAATTTGCTATCTGCTAAAGAAGAGATTACGTATGCTCAAAAGATTGAAGAAGGCGATGAGGAATCAAAAAGAAGATTAGCGGAAGCGAACCTTCGTCTCGTTGTCAGCATTGCGAAACGTTATGTTGGTCGTGGTATGCTGTTTCTTGACTTGATTCAAGAAGGAAACATGGGGCTCATGAAGGCGGTTGAGAAGTTTGATTACCGCAAAGGATACAAATTCTCAACATATGCGACTTGGTGGATTAGACAGGCGATCACACGTGCGATTGCCGATCAGGCGAGAACAATCCGGATCCCGGTTCATATGGTGGAAACCATTAATAAATTAATCCGTGTTCAAAGACAGCTTCTACAAGATCTAGGTAGAGAACCAACGCCAGAAGAAATTGCGGAAGACATGGATTTAACACCAGAGAAAGTAAGAGAAATTCTTAAAATTGCGCAAGAGCCAGTATCTTTAGAAACACCTATTGGTGAGGAAGATGACTCGCATCTTGGTGATTTTATCGAAGACCAAGAGGCGACTTCTCCATCAGACCATGCTGCCTATGAGCTCTTAAAAGAGCAGCTTGAAGATGTATTAGATACGCTAACGGACCGTGAAGAAAATGTGCTGAGACTGCGTTTCGGACTAGATGACGGAAGAACACGCACATTAGAAGAGGTAGGAAAGGTGTTTGGCGTAACAAGAGAGCGTATTCGCCAAATTGAAGCGAAAGCTCTTCGTAAATTAAGACACCCAAGCAGAAGTAAACGATTAAAAGACTTCTTAGAATAGAAACCGGACGGATCTTGAGAGAGATCCGTTCTTTCTTCATCAAAATGAAAACGCTTTTTTGATCTGATTATATTTTACTGAATAACAAATGAATTTGCAACGTTCTTAGAGAAAAGATGTATAAAAAATACATCTAAATGTGCTGAAGGCTTCTTTTCTCATTTTGAATCATTTTTGTCTAATCTGTGAACTTGACCAAAGTTTTGTATCATAATTCGTTTACTTTTTGTAAAATTAAAGTAGAATTAGAATTGTTTGCATAGTCTCAAAGGGGTTTTTCACAAAGGGGAGGATGAAAGAAATGAAACGGAATCCACTTATACCATTCTTATTGATTGCCATTTTAGGTATTGGACTCACTTTTTTCTTATCAATGAAGGGGCTGAAAGATGAAGACAAAATTGCCTCTGGGGGCAAAGAGCAAAAGCAAGAAGAGACCGCAAATGCGACGCCGGAAGAATTGTATAAGCAGAACTGTATTAGCTGTCATGGGGAAAACTACGAAGGTGGCGCTGGTCCTGCATTAAAAGGTGTTGGCGACAAGCTTGAAGTAGCAGACATCAAGAAGAAAATTCAAGAAGGCGGAAATGGGATGCCGGGCGGGCTAATTCCGAATGAAAAGCTCGATGAAATGTCAGAATGGGTATCCAAAATTAAATAATAAAGCGCAAAAAGCTCTTTTTCATCAGAAGAGCTTTTTTCATTTGAAAACGACTTTTAAAAAGTCCATAATTTATATAAGATAGACAAGTATGAACATTAAAGAAAAGTAGTGATATGGATGAATGAAATGAATTTGTCAAAACGATTAAAAAGAGTCGCAGACTTTTTACCAAAAGAGGCGGTCTTTGCTGATATCGGCTCAGATCATGCCTATTTGCCATGTTATGCGATATTACATCATAAAGCATTGAAAGCCATTGCTGGTGAAATTACTGATGGACCGCTTCAATCTGCGAAGCAGCAAGTACATAGGCTTGAATTAGATGAGCAGATTTCAGTCAGAAAAGGCAATGGCCTTGAAGTGATTGAAAAAGGCGAGGTGAATGCTGTCACAATTGCAGGAATGGGCGGAGCACTCATTGCAAGCATTCTAAATGAAGGTAAACACAAGCTCACAGGGCAGGAGCGGCTTATTCTTCAGCCTAATATTCATGCCCACCATATTCGTTTATGGCTCTATCAAGAGGGGTATGAACTGATGGATGAAGTGATTTTAGAAGAAGATGGCAAAATATACGAAATCATCATTGCCGAAACTGGCGACAAAGATAAAGCCTATGAAGGCATGTCGATTGAAACAGGCATGCTCGTTGGTCCGTTTCTTGCCAAAGAGCAAAATGATGTCTTCCGGCGCAAATGGATGAATGAGCTTCAGCACATGGAGCATATAGAAGGCCAGATTCAACAAGCAGCGTCGACGGAAGAGAACAAAGAACGTCTGAAAGAGCTGAATGCGAAAATAAAAATTCTAAAGGAGGTTTTGACTGTTGGCTAAAACAGTGAACGGGCATGAAATCATCCAATTATTTGAGCAATTTTCACCAAAGGCATATGCGGTGGAAGGTGATAAAATCGGGCTCCAGATTGGAACGCTGAATAAAAAAGTGACCAATGTCATGATCACCTTAGATGTATTAGAAAATGTGGTAGATGAGGCAATTGAGCGGAAGGTGGATCTCATTATTGCCCACCATCCGCCAATTTTCCGTCCATTAAAACATGTGGCGACAGATCAGCCGGCAGGACGGATCATTGAGAAATGCATCAAACATGATATTGCGGTGTATGTAGCACATACAAACCTGGATGTGGCTGATGGAGGAGTCAATGACTTGCTTGCAGAGGCTTTAGAGCTCGGGGAAACAAAAGTGCTAGTTCCAACATACGAAGATCCAATTAAGCAGCTAGCATTGTATGTCCCCGTGGAATTTGAAGAGGCCATCAGGACGGCTTTAGGAAATGCGGGAGCTGGCCATATTGGCAACTACAGTCATTGCGCTTTTTCAAATGAAGGGACAGGCAGTTTTCTGCCATCAGAAGAAGCTGTGCCATTTATTGGTGAGACGGGTAAATTGGAATTTGTGAAAGAAGTACGAATCGAAACCATTTTCCCAGCAAGTATTGAAAAACAAGTGATTCGTGAAATGATCAAAGCACACCCTTATGAAGAAGTGGCTTACAGTGTACACACGACAGATCTTCCTCCTATTCAAAAAGGCCTTGGCCGTATTGGTGAATTAAAAGAACCTATGACACTTAAAGACTTCACTCAATTTGTGAAAACGAAGTTAGATGTGAATGGAGCGCGTTTTGTAGGAGATCAGGAAGCGGTCGTGAAAAAAGTAGCTGTGCTTGGAGGAGACGGAAATAAATATATCCATCAAGCGAAAAGAATGGGTGCAGATGTGTATGTGACTGGCGACCTTTATTTCCATGTCGCTCACGATGCCATGATGCTCGGACTGAATGTAGTGGACCCAGGTCATTACGCAGAAAAGATCATGAAAGAGGGCGTGAAGACAAAGCTAGAATCACTATGTACAGATAAAAAATATGATGTGCAGTTCTTTGTATCAGAATCAAACACAAACCCGTTTCAATTTGTGTAAACAAAAACGTCAGAGCATAGCAGCTCTGACGTTTTTTTATTTCTTTGTTTTCACGCGAGGTAATATCTTAGAAAGAGGAACCGTCCGTTCAATTTTCCATGTCGATTCATCATCAGGTTCGTAGTTTTCTAAGAAACGAATGACTTCTTTTGTAATAGGTGTTGGTGTGGAAGCACCTGCAGTAACGGCAACTGTTTTTACCCCTTGGAGCCATTCAAGCTTTAACTCACTGAGATCACCAATTCGGTAAGCCTGCGTTCCTGCAATCTCCATTGACACTTGCGCCAGACGATTTGAGTTATTGCTTTTTGGATCGCCGACCACAATGGTCAGATCGGCTTGGCCTGCTTGCTGTGACACAGCTTCCTGACGTACCTGTGTCGCAAGGCAGATTTCTTGATGGTACTCGACGTGAGGATATTTTTCTTTAATGAGCTCCATCAGATCATGAACATCCCACTGAGACATTGTCGTCTGATTGGTGATGAGCAGTTTATCTGACGTTAAATCGAGCGCTTTAATATCAGCTTCTGTTTCGACAAGGTGGACTTTGTCAGGTGCAACACCGACGGCTCCTTCTGGCTCAGGGTGACCCTTTTTCCCGATATAAATAATGTCATATCCATCAGCTGTTTTTTCTGAAATGAGTTCATGTGTTTTCGTGACATCTGGACAGGTCGCATCAATGGCGACAAGGCCCTTTTCTTCTGCAATTTGACGGACTTCAGGAGATACGCCGTGAGCGGTGAAAATCACTGTGCCACTTTCAACCTGTTTTAAAATATCCAGACGGTTTGGTCCGTCCAGTGTGTAAATTCCATCTTCTTCGAAGGCATCTGTGACATGTTTGTTGTGCACAATCATACCTAATATATAAATTGGGCGTGGCAAGTTTTTATCAAGTGCGGCATTTTTAGCAATGACCATTGCATCTACAACGCCATAGCAATAGCCACGCGGCGAAATTTTAATTACATTCATTTATTCGTCCTCCTGTAGGGAAGTGCTGCTAGAGAAGAACAATATAAAAAGCCGTGAAAAACGGCTTTTGATCATTCTCTTCCTTCATTATAGCCAAAGTAAGCGCATATATCAAAGATTGTTATACATGGGAAACACTTCGCCTTTAAAAGATCACTAGACATATAGTTTCGGAATGGAACTGCCCGATCTTTTTTTCGGTTTTGCTTCAGGAGCAGCTGATGTGTGTACAGTCCCTTTTTTGACAAGGATGTCCTCTGGTTCTTCTTCTTTTCCTTCTTCTATTTCATCATCAACTGGTTCGTGCGGAACGTCTGTTTCTGCAGTGATTTCTTTTGGTTCTTCGTCTGTATCATTCGTATTTGTTTCATCATCATCCGCACTGCCAAGCTGGCTATAGAGTTTAATCATAGCAGGCAAATTTCTGACTAAAGGACCGTATTGCTGAATCATAGGCGTGAATTGCTGCGCCATTCCGAGTACTTTTTGAACATTTCCTAACATGCTTGAAAGGTTCGCAGGGTTTGCGAAGCTCTGGATTCCTTGTAATCCCGCACCACCTCCAGCTCCAGAGATCCCTGCTCCTCCAGCTCCAGGAAGAAACTTTGCCAGCATGCCCTTAATTCCGGCTCCGCCGCCTAGTGCACGGCTTTCGCCTCCAGGAATGCCACCAATCCCGCGTAGACCGCCGCCTTGTACAGACGGAGAGCGAGGCATCATTTGTTGAAATTGGTTGCCTTGCCCTTGAAAAGGCTGTTCGATCGGAGCCTGCTGTCTCCGTTGAAAAATTCCGGGCTGTCCGCCATTTCCAAGGTGCCGGCGTGAGGGGCGATGCGGCTGAAAATCGCCCATAGGCCTTTGCCCTAACATACTTGTACCTCCCTTACTGCATTCTCTTTCTCTTCATAGGTTATGCAGGGAAGTATCATTTGGTTTCCTGTGAGAAAAGCGGACATGGTTTTTTTGCTGAAAATCAGCTATAATGAAGAGATGAGCAAAAAGGCATTGCCTTAAGGAGTGAAAACATGAAAGAAACGAAATTTACGACATATGAATTAAAGTCTTTTATTATAGATGCTATTCATGAACTGGGTTTTTATGAGCCGACTGATATTCAAAAAAGAATCATACCTGCTGTTTTAAAAGGTGAAAGCGTGATTGGACAGTCTCAAACAGGGACAGGGAAAACCCATGCGTATTTATTGCCGCTTATTCATTCAATTGATCCAAGCAAAGAGCAAGTACAAGTGGTCATTACTGCACCAACACGAGAATTAGCGAATCAAATTTTTAAAGAAGCACAAACGATCTTAAAAAATACGCCTCCAGAAGAAGAAATCAAGGCAAAGCTTTACATTGGCGGAACGGACAAGCAGAAATCCATTCAAAAGTTAAAGAATCAGCCGCACTTAGTGGTTGGCACTCCTGGACGTATTGCTGATCTTATTCATGAGCAAGCGCTGAATGTGTATAAAGCGACATCTCTTGTCATTGATGAAGCAGATCTTATGCTGGATATGGGCTTTTTAGAAGATGTGGATCGTATTGGTTCACAAATGCCAGAACAGTTGCAAATGCTCGTGTTCTCAGCAACTATTCCCGAAAAATTAAAACCTTTCCTCAAAAAATATATGGATAATCCGAAATATGCACATGTTGAACCGAAACGCATTACGGCTGAAAACATTCAGCATATTTTAGTTCCATCTAAACAACGAGATAAATTAAAATTACTTCATGAAATGGTGACGAATGTACAGCCTTATTTAGGGATCATCTTTGCCAATACGAAATCAACTGTTGATGAAATTGCCTCATTCCTACAGGAAAAAGGAATGAAAATTGGGGTACTTCATGGTGGTTTAACGCCTCGTGAACGTAAAAAAGTGATGAAACAAATTGAAGATTTGGAGTTCACATATATTGTGGCATCTGATCTTGCTGCCCGCGGGATTGATATTAAGGGCGTCAGCCACGTGATTAACTATGAGCTCCCATCCGATCTTGATTTTTATGTTCATCGTGTGGGAAGAACGGCTCGCGCTGGTTCATCTGGCATTGCGATGACCATTTATGATCTTGCTGATGAGGATGCACTCGTTCAAATTGAAAAAATGGGTGTTGTGTTTGAAAACAAAACGATTGTTCATGGCGAATGGCGAGATGCAGATGATCGTTTGAAGCGTCAAAGACGTAAAAAAGCACCAAATGAAATTGAAGAAAAAGCAAAACGTCTTGTCAGAAAACCGAAAGCCGTCAAACCTGGATATAAAAAGAAAATGACACGTGAGATGGATAAGATCAAAAGACAAGAACGTAGAAAGTCAAAGCGTAACGGAAAGTAGGGGGACACATTGTTGAAGATTGGATCACATGTATCCATGAGCGGAAAACATATGCTACTTGCAGCGAGTGAGGAAGCTGCCTCTTATGGTTCAAATACTTTTATGATTTATACAGGTGCACCGCAAAATACGCGCCGTAAAAAAATTGAAGATCTCAATATTGAAGCTGGACAAGCGCATATGAAAGAGCATGGTATGACAGATATCGTCGTTCATGCACCGTATATTATCAATATTGGGAACACAGTGAATCCAGCGACATTTGAGCTTGGAGTGGACTTCCTTCGCTCTGAGATAGAGCGTACAGAAGCGCTAGGTGCAAGACAAATTGTTCTTCATCCGGGTGCGCATGTTGGAGCAGGTGCAGATGCTGGAATTCAAAAAATCATTGAAGGTCTCAATGAAGTCATTGTGAAGGGGCAGGAGGTTCAAATTGCGCTGGAAACAATGGCAGGAAAAGGATCAGAGTGCGGAAGAAGCTTTGAAGAGCTTGCCCAAATTATTGACGGTGTGACACATAACGAAGCACTTTCTGTTTGCTTTGATACGTGTCACACGCACGATGCAGGTTATCCCATTGTGAGTGATTTTGATGGAGTATTAGAAGAATTTGATCGAATTGTCGGGATCGACCGAATCAAAGTTCTTCATATTAATGATAGTAAAAATGTACAAGGCGCAAGAAAAGACCGACATGAAAATATCGGTTTTGGAGAAATTGGTTTTGATGCCCTGAGCTATATCGTTCATCATCCACAGCTTCAAGATGTGCCGAAGATTCTAGAAACGCCTTATGTAGGTGAAGATAAAAAGAACAAGAAACCACCTTATAAATTCGAAATTGCGATGCTGAAAGAAAAGCAATTTGATGAAGGTTTACTAGATAAGATTACGGGTCAATAAAAAGTGCATGCAATGTGATGAGGTGCCGCTAAATGCGGCCCTTTTTTGCCTAATTTGTGAATTGATTAAACAGATCATTGACGGTCTGTGCTGTCTGTTTAGACGTAATCGCTTCCACTTGCTTAAGCAGCCGGTTGCGCTCTGCATCATTAAAAATATTAACGTTTTTCCCATTCATGAGTTTGGCGACCTCTGCAGCCTGATTGGATGTTAAGCTGACCCCATACTGTTTTGCATACCTTAACAAGTCATTTGCTGTGATCTGATTCAGACGCTGCAACACAATTTTTTGAATTAAAATCAATTCCATTCCTCCCCTCTGTATCAATGTATGGGCGAAAACGGAAAATGTGCAAAAAATTTTATTTTACTCTGTGAAATGATAAAATAGTAAAGTGAATAAAATGTTCATTGAAAACTAAACATGTGTAGAAGGGAGAACGTATGGCAAATAGTAAACAGCATAAAAAGGAATCAGTGCCTCATTTTATTTTGAGAATTTTTCTGATTCTAGTAGGAGCTGCATGTGCAGCAGTCAGCATTGAATTATTTTTAGTGCCAAACAATATTATTGATGGAGGCATCATCGGTATTTCGCTTATTTTGGATTATCTTTTTACGGATAACCCATTCATTAATTTTGCGACGATTGTTGTCATTTTAAATATTCCATTTATGATATCAGGATACAAACATATTGGGAAAACCTTCTTGATTTCCACTGTGATTGGGATTGTCAGCTTGGCCGTGATTGAATCTTCACTTCATCATGTAGAAGCATTTACGACGCAGCCGATTTTAGCTACTGTATTTGGAGGGCTGTTACTCGGGTTTGGCGTTGGGCTTGTGATACGGAATGGAGGCTCAATGGACGGAACGGAAATCTTAGGAATTCTTCTGACCAAAAAAATTCCTTTCTCCGTCGGTGAGTTTGTCATGATCGTCAATGTGTTCATTTTTATTTGGGCGGGCTTTGTCTTCGGGCCGGAGCAAGCTATGTATTCTGTCATGACATATTATTTGGCAATGAAAACAATTGATGCTGTCATTCAAGGACTAGATGAAACAAAAGCTGTTATTATCGTTTCGGATTATTATGATGAAATTTCAGATGCGATCCTTCATCGTCTCGGCAGGGGAACCACCAAACTTAGAGGAAAAGGCGGCTATACCGATGAAGAAAAAGATGTCATTTACGCCGTCGTGACAAGACTTGAAATTACGAAGCTGAAATCTATCGTGTTTGAAATTGATGGTCAAGCCTTTATTACGATTATGGATACGCATGAAACAAAAGGCGGTAAATTCAAAACAGCCATTCATTAGCTTTTATTTTACTTTTTTATCTTTCTTTTATATAATGAAATGTATGTATGGACAAAGAAAATGGCTTTTGCCATTTTCTTTTTGTTGTATAAATCGTAATCATTCTTTTTATATTGGATTAAAGGTGGAAAGATTTATGGCAAAGCCAATTATTGAAATGAAGGACATTTCGTATTCATATGGACAGCGAAATGTCATCGATCACATTCATTTAACGGTAGAGGAAGGAAACTTTCTAGCACTTGTTGGACCGAATGGATCTGGTAAAACAACCTTATTAAAATGCCTGCTTGGCTTGATTAAACCCCAGCAGGGAGAATTGAAGCTGTTTGGCACACCTGCTCAAAAATTTAAAGACTGGGATCAAATTGGATTTGTATCTCAAAAAGCGAATAGCTTTAATACAGGGTTTCCTGCTTCTGTATACGAGGTCGTGGCAAGTGGTTTAACGGCGAAGATTGGTTTATTCAAACGCATGAGTAAGCAGGATAAGCTTCAAGTAGATGAGGCGATCCGCTCAGTTGGCATACAAGACTTAAAACATCAAAACATTGGTGAGCTTTCAGGCGGTCAGCAGCAGCGTACATTTATTGCCCGTGCACTCGTCAGTCAGCCGAAGCTGCTTATTTTAGATGAGCCGACTGTGGGTGTAGACCAAAGAACAGTAGAGGGCTTTTATCAGCTGTTAGAAACATTGAACAAAGAAAAAGGAATGTCTTTAATTCTCGTTACACATGATGTAGGAACCGTTTCTGACAAAGTCACGCATGTGGCTTGTTTAAATCAGACACTTCATTTTCATGGAGATGCGGAAACGTTTGATTCGATGGATGATCAGGCGCTTTCTCAGTTTTACGGGCATGACATTCAAGTGATTCATCACGATCATCACCATCATGGGGGACATGAATAATGCTATTTCCATTTTTTCATTATGAATTTTTACAAAATGCGTTTATCGCAGGTATGCTGATCGGCTTTATTGCGCCCTTACTTGGTGTATTTATTGTTGTGAGAAGGCTCTCTCTCATCGCAGATGCGCTTAGTCACGTGTCACTTGCTGGGATAGCGGCAAGTTTATTCCTTGATAAAAAGTTTGGACTTTTGACAGGGGTTAGCCCGCTTTACTTAGGAATGGCTTTTTCTGTGGCTGGCTCATTGTTTATTGAACGTCTGCGCTCTGTGTATAAACATTATCAGGAGCTGGCGATTCCCATTATTTTATCGGGTGGTATTGGGATCTCTGTTATTTTCATTTCACTTGCAAATGGTTTTAATACAGATTTGTTCAGTTATTTGTTCGGAAGTGTCAGTGCGGTTTCAAGGCTCGATCTTTGGATTATTGTTGGGATCTCACTTGTCGTTGTATTAGTGGTTGTGCTCTTGTATAAAGAATTGTTTTTGCTTTCTTTTGATGAAGAACATGCGAAGGCTTCTGGTATTTCAGCTAAGTGGATTCATTTTATTTTTATTTTAGTTGTTGCACTTGTCATCGCAGCATCGATGCGTATTGTCGGTACACTCCTAGTGTCCGCACTCATGACACTGCCAGTTGCGGCAAGTATTCGGATTGCCAAAGGGTTTAAACAGGCGATTTTCCTTTCCATCTTATTTGGGGAATTGTCTGTTATGGTCGGCTTGATTTTAAGTTATTATCTTGATTTAGCGCCGGGTGGAACCATTGTGATGCTGTCTATCTTGATTTTAATCGGGTGTATTAGTATTGGGAAATTCAGAAGGGGGAATCATCATGAACGTACAAGAAGCGCTTGATTTATTAAAGGAAAAAGGCTATAAATATACAAGCAAACGTGAAGATATGCTTCAATTGTTTTCTGATTCTGATAAATACTTGACCGCTAAAAATGTATTAACAGCATTAAGTGAAGATTACCCAGGGCTTAGTTTTGATACGATTTATCGAAACCTGTCTTTATATGAAGATCTTGGGATATTAGAGACAACGGAATTATCAGGGGAGAAACTGTTCCGTTTTAAATGTTCGTTTTCCCACCATCATCATCACTTTATTTGTTTGACGTGTGGTAAAACAAAGGAAATTGACGCTTGCCCTATGGACAAGCTTGATGCTGATCTAGAGGATTATCACATTAGCGGACATAAATTTGAAATTTACGGAACGTGTCCTTCTTGCGAACCGAAAGAAGTTCATTCATGAAAGAAGCCAGCCGATGGGCTGGCTTTTTGTTTTGTGATCTTGAAAACGTTTTACAAAGGATAGCTGTTTCATTAAAATGAGAACAATAGATCATCTATTGAAACATAAATGAGTCTTTTGAAATAGGGGAGTGGTCAAAGGTGGCGTATTATGTTGTTTTCGATGTAGGCGGAACAAAAACAAAGCATGGGGTCATGGATCGAAATGGTGAGCTGATCACGAGCGGCGACTACGTAACAAACTGCCGACAACTTGAGCCGTTTTTAGAGGACATGGAGAACGTGGTGAAAGAGTATCAAAGGACTTGGGATATCAAAGGGATTGCGATGAGTCTTCCGGGTTTTGTTGACAGTCAAACGGGTTATACGGAATTTGCAGGAGCGATTATTGCTTTAAATGGCCAAAATGTCAAAACGCTTTTGGAAGAAAAAACATCACTTCGTGTAGAAGTAGAAAATGATGCGAACTGTGCAGCTCTGGCTGAAAAATTTAGTGGTCATGCGAAAGAGTGTGACAGCTTTATATGTATGACGCTTGGGACTGGTGTCGGCGGTGGTATTTTTGCTGGTGGCGAGCTTGTGCGCGGTGCCTCTTTTCGCGGCGGTGAATTTGGTATGATGCTGACAGAAACAGAAAATGGTCAGTTTACCACACTCAACAGCAGTGCTTCGACAGCTGGATTGATACGAAGCTACAAAGAGCAGCAGGGCATTCCACAAAGTCAGCAAATCGACGGTCAAGAAATCTTTGAAAAAGCCAAGCATGATCCGGCCATTGAGAAGATGATCGATCAGTGGTACAAACGAATCGCAATTGGTATTTACAATGTGGCAACAGTTCTCAATCCAGAGAAAATCCTCATTGGCGGGGGCGTGAGTGCAAGGCCCGATTTGATTCCAAACATTGAGAAACATTTACATACTTTGCATGCATGGAAAAACATACAGGTGACACTGGAAACGTGCTATTACTTCAATCAGGCAGGTATGATGGGTGCACTTTATCATTTTTTAATAAAAGAAGGACATCATCGTACAATCAAAAAGTCGATACATTAAACGGATCGGCTTCAGCGTGTAGACAAACCGTCGCATTCTTTGTCAGTCCTGCGTGCTGGTGCTCACGAATGTCAAATTCGCTCCGCGCCAGTACTCGTCCTTCCTAGGGCTTCAAAGGTTTTCTATCACGCTGAAAAGAAGACAAAAGGCTAAAATCAAGTTCATTTTAGCCCTTTGTCAACAATCTGAAGCCGATACATTAAAAACGTATCGGCTTTTGATCTGTTTTAGTAAGCAGTTTGCAGTCGCTTTTCATACTGTTTGATCCATTGGGATGCTTCTTGCCAGTTATTAACGCGAATGATCCGTTCATCAATTGGCATTTGATTATACGGTGAGTTAAACAGAATCACTGGAATGTCAGCTTCTTTTGCAATCATTGTGGCATTGCCATGGTGATCTTCAAAAAACACATCGATCTTATGTTTTTGAACAGCTTCCACCTTATGATGTCCGCCAACAAGCTCGATATCGTCGTAATGGACATGATTCTCCTCAAACCATTTGTAGGTGATGTCTGAGTGATGCTGCCTTCTGGCTGTGATATAAATCAATTGATGATGATGTTTCATTTGATTGAGGATTTCTTTTGCACCCTCGGCAGGCTTTGCCTGTTTATAAATAAGAGGCTCATACTCATTCATCCAGCCCCAAAATTCTTCATTTGAAATCTTTAAAAGCTTCGTCAAATCATATTCCGTCATATCATCTAGTGTGATGTCACATTGAAACGACTCATTTAAGTAGGGGACAAAGGTGTCCTGCGCCGTGACTGTGCCATCGATATCAATTCCTAAACGTAACATGCCCACACTCCTCATATTTATCCTCTTAAAGTGTAACATAATCAATTCACAATTCCAGCAAGTTTTAGCAAACATGAAACAGACATTTTTGCTCATACTAAAAAAGCTCCTTTCTATTAACCAAAAGGGGGAATTGATCATGGAAAGAGACGAAGATTTCAGAAGAAATGATCGTGAAATCGACACACACTTTAGTAATGATGATGGCTATTTAGAGGAAACAGCTGCTGAAATAGCAGAGCCATATCAAGCATCAAGAGATCGTGAAGACAGAAGAGAACGTGACCATGTAGGTGACGATTCAGGCAGTAAGGGGATAGGCTATACAGCACTCGCGATTGCGATTATCTCATTATTTGTCTTGCCGGTGCTATTAGGCGTAGCGGCAATCGTCGTTGGTTATATTGCAAGAAGAAAAGGAGCACATGCGCTTGGCGCGTGGTCAATCGGGATCGGAATCGTTTCCGTCATCCTCGGCATCTTTATCACCCCGTTCTTTTAACAGGACAGGAACAGAAAAACGCCTGACAGTGATGTCAGGCGTTCTTTTTTATGCGTTCGCTTGTTTTGCTTTTTCAGCTTCCATTTTTGCATAATGTTCTTCAGCGATTTTATCGATTTCTTTTTTCAGTTCTTCGACCATTGTTTCTTCTGGCACTTTCCGAACGATTTCACCTTTGCGGAATAAGAGGCCTTCACCTCTAGCGCCAGCGATGCCGATATCAGCTTCACGCGCTTCACCTGGACCGTTTACAGCACATCCGAGAACAGCTACTTTAATCGGTGCTTTAATTTTAGAAATATATTCTTCGACTTCATTTGCAATGCTAATGAGGTCAATTTCAATTCGTCCACAAGTTGGACATGAGATGAGTGTTGCTGCATTTGATGCAAGGCCAAATGATTTTAATAATTCACGTGCCACTTTGACCTCTTCGACCGGGTCAGCACTTAATGAAATACGGAGTGTGTTACCAATCCCCATATTCAAGATTGCGCCAAGACCAGCTGCACTTTTGACCGTACCTGCAAATAATGTACCTGATTCTGTAATCCCAAGATGAAGAGGATAATCAAAGGCTTTTGCTGCTTTTTCGTATGCCTCAATCGCAAGGTTTACATCAGATGCTTTCATACTGACAATGATGTCATGAAAGTCTAGGTCTTCTAAAATTTTAATGTGATGCAGTGCACTTTCAACCATACCATCTGCTGTTGGATAGCCGTATTTATCAAGAATCTTTTTCTCGAGCGAACCGGCATTTACCCCAATACGAATTGGAATGCCTTTTTCTTTTGCCGCTTTCACAACTGCTTCGACTTTTTCTCGTCTTCCGATGTTTCCTGGGTTGATACGAATTTTGTCTGCACCTGCTTCAATGGCTTTCAGTGCAAGCTTGTAGTCAAAATGAATGTCGACAACAAGGGGGATGTTGATTTGTTTTTTTATGTCCGCAATCGCATTTGCTGCACGCTCATCTGGGCATGCGACACGCACGATTTGACAGCCAGCTTCTTCTAAACGTTTAATTTCAGCTACTGTCGCTTCGACATCATGTGTTTTGGTTGTCGCCATACTTTGAATGACGACTTCATTGTTTCCACCTATAGTTAAAGGTCCCACTTTGACGGGACGCGTTTTTGTACGATGTGTGACTTCACTCACTTGTCAATCGCTCCTTAGTGTACATGCAATTCGTTTGCAGTGTACGACGTGTTTTACATCTCATATTGTAACAGTCTCTTTGTATGAATGACAAGGAATTAACGTTTTATCTCTTATAGACCGGAAACTTGTATGTGCTGCCTGCCCGAATTTCGTTCGCTTTGACGCCTTGATTCAGTGCTTCAAAGTCTTCGATCACTTCATCTAATGGCTTACTTGTATGCACGATAGAGACGACGGTTTGTCCTTGTTTAACAGTGACAGTTTTATATGCCTGTTTTTCAGCTGTTTGAAAGGCGCTGGCGGGAACAGCAGGGCCTTCCTGAACGGGGATCGTTCCATTTTTTAAATCAAAAAAGATAATAAAGAGGACAAACAAACTGACTAGTAAAAAAATAATTCGCCGCATTTTACTCACCGCTTTTAAGAGTTTACTTCAGATTATGCATGTCCCTGAGTTGATAGAACAAAAAAGAGTGAAAAAGCTAGGAAGGGTGGTTCTAGTGAGTTCTAGTATGACTTGTAAGTGAAAAAAGTTTGGAAAAAGCAATCCTAAGCCCTTTCTTTATTATGATAAAATCAAAACAGGGGGAGAGTATATGAAGAAAATCAGTCAGCATATATATGTAAGAACACTAACAGAAAGTGATGCAGAAGCACTATTAACACTTGAACGAGAAAACCGCACTTATTTTCAGCAATTTACTCCTTTGGTTCAGGATGATTTTTTTACTGTACCTCGTCAAAAGGAACGGATTAACCGCAGTATGCAAAGGCGTGCAAAAGATGAAGCCTATATGCACGGTATTTTCTTAAATGAAACAGATGCATTAATTGGAACGATCTCACTCAATTCTGTTGAAAGAGGACCGATTCAAGGGGCTTTGCTTGGATATGTACTTGATGAAAAGCAAGGTGGGAAGGGGTATATGACAGAGGCGATTCGTTTGATTATCGATTATGCCTTTTATGAACTGTACCTTCACCGTATTGAGGCTGGCGTAAAACCATCTAACATTGGTTCCATTCGTGTGCTTGAGAAGACAGGGTTTGAAAATGAGGGACTTCATCGTAAAAAAGTAAAGATCAATGATAAGTGGGAAGATCACTATTTGTTTGCGATCATCCATCCAGATGAGTCATAGGGTCAAAACAAATAAAAAAGCTCCCCAAAATGAGGGAGCTTATTTTTTTGCAGGTATTTCTTTAACGACAAGATATAAGAAAATAAAGTTAATCACCCAATTTAATAAAAATGAGTTTGCAACCGGCGTGTTTAATGCACTCATGATGGCGAAAAAGACGGTTGTTAATGTGAGTGAATAGGCAGAGAGCTTCCAAAGCATTTGAAAGGACAGCTCTTTTTGCTGCATTCGTTTAATAAATGTGCCAAGCATGGCTAGGAATGTTGCGCTGATGAACATGAGAGCAGCAGTAGATAGGTACAGCAGGACACAAATGACAGGGATAATGATCGCTTGATTCTGGTTTGTGACGCTGGCAAGTTCATCTTTTGTGAGTGTTCCGCCAAGCAGCTGGTATGGAATATCTGTCATTTGTCCGTCAATGGCAATCACTGCTTTTTCTTTCAATAACGCAATGGCTGTTTGTTTTGATTCAAGCTCACTTGATTTTATTTTTTCAGCGGGATCAAAGATAATCGTGATGCCATTTTCTTCTTTTTCGATCGGTGTGCTTTGATCCGCTTGAAGCGTTCCTTTTTCAATGGAAAAGTCGGGTAAATCTTTTTTAATCACATGTTGAAATCCTGACATCGCATTTGAAATCTCTTGGCTCATATGATAGCCCTGGGGGACAGCTGCGATGATCGAAAGGATAAAGATGAATAAAATGGCCTTTCCAATCCCAGTAAAACGTGCTCTGGCAATATCTTTTGGTGAATAAATTCCTTTTAACAATAAACTAAATACGTTCAACCGATTCACTTCCTACATTCTTTTCTATTTCTCACATTGTATCAATGTCTATCCATCCAGTACAAGTACGGCCTTCATTACTGGTTAAGATAGAAGGAATGAGGCATAATGTATACAGCATATAAAAAGGAGGCGGCAGCGGATTGGACGTGCTGTATTGGATTTTGATCGGCTGTGCATTTATCATTGCGTTTGTGGGACTTGTCTATCCAATCATTCCTAGTGTGGTTTTCATGGTTCTTGGGTTTATTTTATATGGGCTTTTTTTTAGCTTTGAGAAATTGACGCTCACCTTTTGGCTCATTCAAGCCATGTTTACAGCTGTGTTATTTGCTGCGGATTATGTCTCCAATCTGATTGGGGTGAAACGCTTTGGCGGCAGCCGGGCGGCCATTTGGGGAAGTACCATTGGGCTTTTAGCCGGTCCTTTTGTGATTCCGATTGCTGGAATTATCATTGGTCCATTTATCGGCAGTGTTATCGCAGAGCTGCTCGTTCATCAAAAAGATCTGAAGACAAGTGTGAAAGTTGGGCTTGGCTCATTAATTGGTTTTGTGTCAGGCGTATTTGCAAAAGGGTTGATTCAAGCACTGATGCTGGGAATCTTTTTGTTTTATGTGCTTCGCTAAATGGAAAATCGGTGTTTAACACTCTTTCTGAAGGGTTAAATACAAAATAAACACTGAAATGTTTCAGATCATGAGCAATAACGTTGAAACAAGCCGTTTCTTTTGATACTCTTTGATTAGGGTGAATTGCTTGCTTACTAAGGAAGCATTTCAGTACATACATTTCTAAGGAGGAATTTAACCATGGCTTTTAAACTTCCAGAATTACCATATGCTTACGATGCATTAGAACCACATATCGACAAGGAAACAATGACGATTCACCACACAAAACACCATAACACTTATGTAACAAACTTAAACAAAGCAATCGAAGGTGTATCAGCTCTTGAAGATCAATCAATTGAAGAGCTAGTGGCTAACTTGAACTCTGTGCCTGAAAACATTCGTACAGCTGTACGTAACAATGGCGGAGGACATGCAAACCACTCATTATTCTGGACGCTTCTTTCACCAAACGGTGGCGGCGCACCAACTGGTGAACTTGCAGATGCGATCGAAAAAGAATTAGGCGGATTTGAAAAATTCAAATCTGATTTCGCTGCAGCAGCTGCAGGACGCTTTGGTTCTGGTTGGGCATGGCTTGTTGTGAACAATGGCAAACTTGAAATCACAAGCACACCAAACCAAGATTCTCCTTTAACTGAAGGAAAAACACCAATCCTAGGACTAGACGTTTGGGAGCATGCTTACTACCTAAACTACCAAAACCGTCGTCCTGATTACATTTCAGCATTCTGGAATGTTGTGAACTGGGATGAAGTGGCTCGCCTTTACAGCGAAGCTAAATAAATGATTTGATTTGAAAAGACCTGCTTCTCTCTGAGAGCGGGTCTTTTTATATTTTCCCTCCTTTTTTTACATATCTGCCTTTTGATGAGACAGACTATTGTGTAGAAAAGGAGAATGAATGATATGAGCAGATTAAAGAAAATGTTCGGGGACATGGATGTCACAAGAGATTTATTGCTCCTCCTCACGATTGGCGGATTATACGCACTTGCGATTGCGCTTTCGAATACGTTTGTGAACGTGTATTTATGGAAACAGTCTGGGCGATTTACAGACCTTGCGATTTATAACTTGGCGATAGTTGTCCTTCAGCCCATTACCTTTTTATTTGCTGGTCGGCTCGCTAAAAAAATAGATCGTGCATTTGTCCTTCGTTTCGGTGTCATCTTCTTAGCCGCTTTTTACTTAATTGTTCTCATGGCAGGAGAGCAAGCGGCAGCTCGGCTCGTGTTATTAGGCAGTGTGCTTGGAATCGGCTATGGTTTTTACTGGCTTGCCTTTAACGTGCTCACTTTTGAGATCACTGAACCTGAAACAAGGGATTTCTTTAATGGATTTTTAGGAGTGCTTACCTCTACAGCTGGTATGATTGGGCCGCTCATTGCAGGAATTGTGATTTCTCAATTAACGGATGATACAGGCTATACAGTGATTTTCACTTTATCGCTTTTTTTGTTTTCACTAGCGGTGGTGATGAGTTTTTTCCTCAAGAGGAGACAATCAAAAGGAAAATTTATCATTAAGCAAATTTGGAAAGAGCGCCATGCGGACGAGAATTGGCATAAGATCACAACTGCTCACTTTTTTCAGGGGCTCCGTGAAGGCGTGTTTGTCTTTTTAATCAGTGTCTTTGTGTTTATTGCAACAAACAGTGAGCTTGCTTTAGGCACATTTGGTCTAGTCAATTCAGGTGTTGCCTTTTTTGCCTATTTTTTTGCTACCCGTTTGATTAAGAAAAAATGGCGTAAAAAAGCGATTATGTTTGGCGGGCTTATTTTATACGGCGCTTTATTTTTAATCGTCTTTCACTTGTCCTATGTATCACTGCTTATGTACGCTGTAGCCATTGCGATCGGCTACCCGCTTCTGCTTGTTCCGTATGTCTCTTTAACTTACGATGTCATCGGTCATGCCAGATATGCAAGAAAAGCCCGAATTGAATATATTGTCGTCAGAGAACTATTTTTAAATGCAGGGCGTATTTGTTCGATTGTCTTTTTTCTTTTATCTGTCACCTTACTGGGCGATCGGCTTGGGATTCCTGCTTCACTTGTCGTACTCGGAGCGGGGCACACCCTTATTTATTATTTTGTAAAGGACATTCATTTAAAAGAGAAAACAGCTGATATAGAAGAGGCTGACGGTCAAAAGCCTGTTTCTCAAACGAACCTTATGAAGGGAGAAAGGTAAAATTTCTTACCAATGGAACATCAAATTTCTAGATAAATGATAGAAAAACCGCTAAAATGATGATGGCACCTTTTATACACAAAAAGGGGTGCCATTTCTTTCTTGATAGAAAAGGTGATGTGATGAGAAACAAGAAAAACAAAAAAGACGCGAAGGAAGGGCGCAAAACACTTCCGATCCGGCTGAATTTATTATTTTTAGCTGCGTTCATTATTTTTACCGGTGTTGTGGTCAGACTCGGTTTTGTGCAGATTGTGAATGGAGAAGATTATAAAAAGCAGGCAGAAAAACAAGAAGACGTAAATGTCAGCTCATCTGCTCCGCGCGGAAAAATTTATGATCGAAACTATAACACGATTGTCAGCAATAAAGCGCTAAATGCCATTACATATACGAGAACCTCGACGACTTCACAAGAAGAGCGGCTCAAAGTGGCAACAAAATTAGCGGATATGATTCACGTAAGTACGAAGAAAATCACAGATCGTGATAAAAAAGATTTCTGGATCTTAACCCATCCGAATGAAGCGAAAAAGCTTGTTCAAAAAGAAGCCGATTTAAAGGGTGACGATAAGGTCTCTGATGATAAACTATACGAGCTCCAGCTGAAACGCATCACAGACAAGGAATTAAATCAACTGACGAAAAAAGATTTGCAAGTGCTTGCGATTAAAAGACAAATGGATGCAGGCTATGCACTTACGCCTCAATTTATTAAAAATGAAGATGTAAAACCAAGTGAAATTGCTTACGTCTCTGAGCATTTGGACGAACTGCCAGGTGTAGATGTCACAACAGACTGGTCACGCAGCTATCCTTATAAAGGACTGCTCCGCAGTATGCTCGGCAGTGTGTCTTCAAGTGATGAAGGTCTTCCGTCGTCACTGCTTGAACATTATCTATCACTCGGCTACAGCCGAAATGATCGTGTAGGAAAAAGCTATCTTGAATATCAATATGAAGATGTGCTGCAAGGTCAAAAAGAAAAAGAACAAAGTACAACGGATAAAGAAGGCAATGTCACAAGCTCTAAAGTGTTAACAGAAGGAAAGAGCGGGAAAGACCTTGTGCTGACGATTGATATTCAGCTGCAAAAAGCGGTGGAAAAAATCATCGAAAAGAACTTAAAAAGTGCGAAGCAAAGAGGCGGCACAGAACTTCTTGATCGTGCGTTTGTTGTCATGATGGACCCGAGAAATGGGGAAGTGCTCTCGATTGCGGGTAAACAGATTACCAATAAGAATGGGACATACAAATTTGATGACTATGCACTAGGAACGATGACATCATCATATGCGATGGGATCAGCAGTAAAAGGGGCAACTGTGCTGACAGGTTATAAAACAGGCGTCCTTCATATTGGAAGCACCCAATATGATGAACCGCTCTATATCGCTCAGTCACCGCCGAAAAAATCCTATCAAAATATGGGACTCATTAATGATTTAACCGCACTAGAACGTTCATCAAACGTGTATATGTTTAAAACAGCGATTGCAATTGGGAAAGGGGAATATCGTAAGAATCAGCCGCTCCCAATTGATACAAAGGCGTTTGATACGTTCCGTTACAATTTTAGTAAATTTGGTCTTGGAGTGGAGACAGGTATTGACCTGCCAAACGAAGCAACTGGCTATCGTGGAACGTCTACACAATCCGGTCTTTTACTTGACTATGCGATTGGACAATATGACACGTTTACACCGCTGCAAATGGCGCAATACGTTTCAACGATTGCCAATGGCGGCTATCGTTTACGTCCTCAGCTCGTAAAAGAAGTGAGAGAGCCAGATCCGCAAAGAGGCATTGGGGCTGTAACAGAGTCCGTCAAGCCGGATGTACTGAATAAGCTCGATATGACAAGTGATGAGATCAAACGCGTACAGCAAGGATTCAAGCTTGTGATGCAGAACCCAAGAGGGACAGCATATTCGAACTTTGGCAACAAAAAATACAATCCAGCTGGCAAAACAGGGACCGCTCAATCATTCTATGACGGCCCGATTAAAAGCAAACGCGGCACACCAACGTATAACACAACACTTGTTGCGTATGCGCCTGCTGATAATCCAGAAGTAGCGATTTCAGTTGTCGTGCCTTGGGTGTATCAAGATTACAACCAGCGCTATCCGATTACAAATGATATTGGTGAACAAGTATTAGACAAGTACTTTGAACTGAAATCAAAACAGGAAAGCAATGATACACAAGCGAAGAACAAAAACAAAATTGAAAATGAAGCAGAAACAAATAACTAGACCTTTTCTAGGTAAAAACGCTCACTTTTTGTGGGCGTTTTTTTATATTTTCTTCAAACTTTTCGATATAAATTGACAAAAATCATAAAAAACCCCGCAATTTCTCTACAAATCTTCGACATTTACAAAACCTTAACATTCCATTTAAACGAAATTAATAAAGAACCTTTAATGTATTACTCGTAGGACAAATTATTCAGGGGGTATTCTTGAAATGAAAAAGAACAAATTATGGCTGCTTACTTTCCTTACTATCGCATTGTTAGCATTCGTCACAGCATGCGGAAACAGCAGCTCAAGCGGAGATTCAAAAGACAGTAAAGGAAATGCTTCAAACAAAGATGAGGCATCAGGTTCCATTACCATCTCAGGATCATCTGCGATGCAGCCTTTAGTTCTTGCGGCAGCAGAAAAATTCATGGATAAACATCCAAAAGCCGATATTCAAGTACAAGCCGGCGGTTCAGGAACAGGACTTTCTCAAGTATCAGAAGGATCTGTACAAATTGGGAACTCAGATGTATTCGCAGAAGAGAAAGACGGAATCGACGCAAAAGCTTTAAAAGACCACAAAGTAGCAGTTGTTGGAATGGCGGCAGCTGTTAACCCTGAAGTTGGTGTCAAAGACATCACAAAGGACGAATTGAAAAAAATCTTCACTGGTAAAATCAAAAACTGGAAAGAGCTTGGCGGGAAAGACCAAAAAATCACACTTGTGAACAGACCAGACTCATCAGGAACTCGTGCAACATTTGTGAAATATGCACTTGACGGCGCGACACCTGCAGAAGGAATCACAGAGGATTCTTCAAACACAGTGAAAAAATTGATTGCAGAAACACCAGGTGCGATTGGGTACCTAGCATTCTCTTATTTAACAGATGACAAAATTACACCGCTTAGCATTGATGGTGTGAAACCAGAAGAAAGCAATGTAGAAAGCGGTAAATATACAATTTGGGCATACGAGCACTCTTATACAAAAGGTGAGCCAGAAGGTTTAGCAAAACAATTTTTAGATTACTTGATGAGTGACGAAGTACAAAAAGAAATCGTTAAAGACCAAGGCTACATCTCAGTCTCTAATATGAAAGTAGAAAGAGACGCAACAGGCAAACAAACAGATAAGTAAAAGGTCTTGAATTGATGATGAAGGAAAAGTGGAGCTTTTCACTTTTCCTTTTATGACATTCATAGGAGTGTAGAAAAAGATGAAACAGATAGAACATACAGAAGCGAGCGATCGACTGATCAGCTCGAAAAAAAATAGGCAAATGGATGAAGTAAGAGGAAGTATTTTGGTGAAATTTTGCGCATTCTTAATGATTGCTGTATCAATTGCCATCACAATCTTCCTTGGCATTAAGGGTTTACAATCTTTCATCGTAAATGGTGTAAGCCCAATTGAGTTCTTAACCAGTATCAATTGGAACCCTACAGCAGAAAATCCGCAATACGGCGCATTTCCATTTATCTTTGGATCAATCGCTGTCACGCTTCTATCAGCACTCATAGCAGCACCGCTAGGCATCGCAGGAGCGATCTTTATGACAGAAATTGCACCTGCATGGGGACGGAAAATTCTCCAGCCAGTGATTGAACTGCTTGTAGGGATTCCATCCGTTGTTTACGGATTCATAGGTCTTACAGTATTGGTGCCGTTTATTGGACACTTTAAGTCAAGCGGTTCAGGGCACAGTGTGTTAGCAGGAACGATTGTCCTTTCTATTATGATTCTGCCAACTGTTACATCCATTGCAACTGACGCAATGGCTTCACTTCCAAAAAGTTTACGTGAGGGATCGTATGCATTAGGCGCAACAAGATGGCAAACGATCAGACGTGTTCTTGTACCTGCAGCGCTGCCAACATTAATGACAGCAGTCGTGCTTGGAATGGCAAGAGCATTTGGAGAAGCCCTTGCCGTTCAGATGGTCATTGGAAACACGCGTAATCTACCAGAAAGTATTATGGACACAGCTGGTACATTAACAACCATTATTACGTTAAACATGGGACATACAACGTATGGAAGTGTTGAAAACAATACACTTTGGTCAATGGGACTTGTCCTTCTAGTTGTATCATTTATGTTCATACTCATTATTAGATACTTGTCATCTAGGAGGAAGATTTAATGAATAGCAAAATGACCGATCGTTTTGCCACAATCGTTTTTGGATTATGTGCCGCCATTATTACGGCGATACTTGTTGGCTTGTTTTCTTATATCATCTTCAACGGTGCCAAAGAATTAAATTTTGACTTTTTGACTACCCGCTCAAGTGCGATTGGCTCTGGTGGCGGTATTAGGGATCAGCTGTTTAACTCGTTTTACATTCTATTTATTACGATGCTGTTTACCGTGCCTCTTGGCGTGGGCGGCGGGGTGTACATGGCAGAATATGCACCTCAAAACAAAGTGACTGATTTTATTCGTACATGTATTGAAGTGTTATCGTCTCTGCCTTCAATTGTCATCGGTATGTTTGGTTTGCTGATGTTTGTTAATTTAACAGGATGGGGCTATACGATCATCGGAGGAGCCCTTGCGCTGACTGTCTTTAACCTGCCAGTGATGGTCAGGGTGACAGAAGATGCACTTCGATCTGTACCGAAGGATCAAAAGGAAGCATCGCTTGCGCTCGGTGTGACAAAGTGGCATACAGTGAAGACGGTTCTGATCCCAGGTGCGATTCCATCCATTATTACCGGAGCGATTTTAGCATCGGGAAGAGTTTTCGGTGAGGCGGCTGCTCTTCTTTTCACAGCAGGTCTTTCAACACCGCGTCTTGATTTTACAAACTGGAGTCCTTTCTCCGATACGTCACCACTCAATATTTTTAGACCGGCAGAAACATTAGCCGTTCATATATGGAACGTCAATACACAGGGGATTATTCCAGATGCAGAGGCCATTGCAAATGGTGCATCAGCCGTACTTGTGCTCTCTGTATTAGTATTCAACTTAGCAGCTAGATGGCTTGGTTCATTTATTCATAAGAAGCTTACGTCAAAATAAATAGTGAGAGGTGTGAAGGGGATATGGTTCAAATGCTAGCAGAAAAAAAAGAGATTGCAGCAAAAAAGGCTCCACTTCAAGCGGAACAGATTCTACAGGTGCAGGATTTAAGTATTTATTATGGTGAAAAAAGAGCAGTCAATCAAATTTCATTTGAAATTGAAAAAAATGCAATTACGGCATTAATCGGCCCATCAGGGTGCGGAAAATCGACTTTTTTACGCAGCATTAACCGCATGAACGACCTAATTCCAGGTGCACGAAGTGAAGGGGCGATCATGTACGAAGGGTTAAATATTTTGGATGACCGTATTAATGTGGTGAATTTAAGAAGAGAAATCGGGATGGTCTTCCAAAAGCCAAATCCATTTCCTAAATCCATCTACAACAACATTACACATGCGCTAAAATATGCGGGTGAAAAAAGGAAATCAGTGCTTGATGATGCGGTAGAAGAAAGTTTAACAAAGGCAGCGCTATGGGATGAGGTCAAAGATCGCTTGCACCGCTCTGCCTTATCATTATCAGGAGGCCAGCAGCAGCGCCTCTGTATTGCACGTACCCTTGCGATGAAACCTAGCGTGCTTTTATTAGATGAACCGGCTTCTGCCTTAGACCCGATCTCAAATGCAAAAATTGAAGAACTATTATCGGAATTAAAACATGATTATTCGATTGTCATTGTCACACACAATATGCAGCAAGCGTTACGTGTATCTGATCATACAGCCTTTTTCCTGAACGGTGATCTAGTGGAATACGATGCGACTGAACGTATCTTTACACGTCCTGCGCAGCAAAAAACAGAAGACTATATTAATGGTCGATTCGGATAAGGCGGGTGGATTTTGATGAATGCAGTAGCAACTGAAACAGCCAAAAAAGAAGTGTTTCGTGTGAATGATATGAACCTTTGGTACGGACAGCATCACGCACTGAAGCATATTGATTTAGACATTAAAGAGCATGAGGTCACAGCGATTATCGGTCCGTCCGGCTGCGGAAAGTCAACATTTATAAAGACCTTAAATCTCATGGTCAAAACAGTGCCAGGTGTGAAAATCACCGGGGATATGATGTATAACGGTGACAATATTTTAAAAGGTCGTGTCGATCTAGTGGAACTGCGTAAAAACGTCGGGATGGTCTTTCAAAAAGGAAACCCATTCCCTCAATCTATCTTTGATAATGTCGTCTACGGGCCAAGAATTCACGGGGTGAAGAGCAAGCAGCAATTGAAAGAAATCGCTGAAAAAGCGCTTCGTGATGTTGCCCTTTGGGATGAAGTGAAAGATCGATTAAGTGCGCCTGCATTAGGTCTTTCCGGCGGTCAGCAGCAGCGTCTTTGTATCGCAAGAGCCATTGCCACAAGCCCGGATATTCTATTAATGGATGAACCAACATCTGCGCTTGATCCTGTTTCAACATTAAAGATTGAAGAATTAATCATGAAACTGAAAGAGAAATATACGATTGCCATTGTGACGCATAATATGCAGCAAGCGGCAAGGGTATCAGACCGAACAGCGTTCTTTTTGATGGGCGAGCTTGTTGAGGTCAATGATACGAATGTGATGTTCTCAGAGCCAAATGATCAAAGAACAAATGATTATATATCAGGACGATTTGGATAATCAAAAACCCCCTGGAGGTCAATGCCGCCAGGGGGTTTTTGATGTTATTTTGTTAAGGCTTTGACAATTTGTTTAAATGTCATACCTGTTTTTAAATTGAATTTGCCGGCACGAATTTCTTTATGGTAGCCTGCGTCTATCACGTAATCATTAAAATCTTTAGACGAGTTGATGATTCCGTCCTTTTCAAGCATGTCTGAAACATCACTTGTGCTCATACCGTTTTTAATCACGAATTTAACCGTTTTGCCTTTTGGTTTGTCCGTTGTTTGTTTATCGTTCTGAGAATCGCCGTCTTCATTTGCTTTCAGCGCTTTTTCTTTATAATCAAGAAGTTGTTGATATGTTTCACGGCTGACGGAGACTTCTTTTTTAGAGTCTAAGTAATTTTTCACGTCAGTGTCTGTCACTTTCGCTGCGAGGGTTTCTTTTGTTGTAGAATCAGCTGCCGCTTCATCTTTTCCAGTAAGGAAAAAGACGATCGCCAGAACACCAGTTGCAAGAATCATACCTGCTGCAAACGTTTGGATGCTTTTTTTCGTCATACAAGCACCCTCTCGTTGTCTTTAATGATCATGTTCACATCTTCTACAGAGACATGCTCAGCGCGCGCAATCGCCTCAGGAGACATGCCATTTTGATGCTTTGAAATGATTTGTCTTGCAATAGATGGATCAATTTCTGAATGCTTGCGGACAACGATGTTTGTTTCAAGCAATTCTTCTTCAAGAACCTTCATTTTCTTTTTCAGTTTATAGATTTCTTGCATTGCAGATAGTTGAAGTGTTTCAAGTTCCTGTTCGACTTCTTTAATCGGCTCTCTTTGAAAATATGAGAATGCGATCAGTACAATACTGACAACAAGCAATCCGATAATTGCAATTTCCATGTTTCATCACCTTTTATTCATATTTTAATGCTGAAAGCCAAAAAAGGCTCTCATGATTGTTTCAGACAGTTTTCGACCCTTCTTTTTTATACCATAAAAAAGCTAGTTTCAAAAGGAATTGCTGAAAAAATCACCTTTTTTTCATCATTTTTCTTTTTATAGGGAAACCAAGTATGAAAACCTTGCCCGCTGTTAAAATAAAAGAAGACGGATCAGATGAAAAAAAGCTGTGGAACAAAGAGGGGGTTCTCACGTATACAGTACGACAAAGAACGTGTTTTTATAGGGGAGAAGGCGATTTTTCATCACATGACCAGACCAATATGGATCAGGATGCGGGTGGAATGCATTGAAAAATGAAATTGGTGAAAAAACATTCTAGCATTCCTTAGCTAGAAGTGGTATTATAGTTAGGTCTGAATGTGAATTGATTTTAGTTTGGAGGGAAAAACATGCGCGTAAATATTACTCTAGCTTGCACTGAATGCGGTGAGCGTAACTATATTACTAAAAAGAATAAGCGAAACAATCCAGATCGCGTTGAATTCAAAAAGTATTGCTCACGTGATAAAAAACAAACTTTACATCGTGAAACAAAGTAAGCAGCAGGGAATTTTCCTGCTGTTTTTTTATGATGGGAGATGAACCTGTATGAAAAAGGAGCTCCGCCTTCAAACATTGGCCATGCTTGATCAGATAAGCGCTGAAGAGTTCAATCGCCACGCTTCTCTACTTCATGAACACGTGTTGCAACTGCCAGAATGGAAACAGGCGAAAACGATTGCTTTGACTATGTCTAGGGGAAAAGAAATACCGACAATGCCTCTGATTGAAAAAGCGTGGGAAGAAGGAAAAACAGTTTGTATTCCCACCTGTTTTCCGAAAACAAAAGAGATGGTGTTTTATGAATATACACCCGAAACAAAGATGACATCCAGCTATTTTGAGCTATTGGAGCCAGACCCTCTTGAGTCTACAGCTGTACATAAAGAAGCCATTGATTTGATCATTGTCCCTGGGGTGTGCTTCGATCAACGTGGTTACCGGATTGGGTTTGGTGGGGGCTATTATGATCGCTACTTAGCGGACTACCACGGCGTAACCATTGCCCTTTGTTTGTCTTTACAGCAGACGAGTCATATTCCGGCTGAAGCGCACGACATACCGGTGTCTATGATTGTCAGTGAAAAAGGTACGTTATATCAAAAGTGAAAGCCCGCTCATTGTCCAAAAACGGGCTTTTTGTGTTGAGATCGTTTCATTAGCTCATGGCATTTTAGCTAGCAGGAGTCATATATGAAAAAATTTCGAGGAAAGAAAAGATACTTCCGTAATTTGTGGGAGGAAGTGAATACTTTTGACTTACAACTTGATCATGATTCATGGGTTTATTTTTGGCATACGCACCTTGATTTTTTTTGGAGTCGGAAAAATAAGAAGAGAGCATATCAAAGCGTTCAAAGATTTAATCGCCCTTCATCAATTTGACGTTTCTTATGATCAATCAGAGTGTGAAGAGGTCTATTATATTCAATCAAAAGAACAAGGGATTAGAGTGTGAAAGTAGATCGCATGGTAAGAGATAAAAATGATGGTTCATGCATAAACAAATCCTATTTAAGCCACGATACGAACATAGGAGGGAATATGATGAATAAAATGATTTGGAGCATTGTGTTCACACTGTTTGCATTCGTTCTTGTGCAAAATCGTTATCGGCTCATGAATTTGATCTTAGGTCAAAACCAAGTGCGTCACTTTTTTATTAAATGGCTGATGAAAATCCCATATTTTCGGACGAAATTTATTCGCCAAGCATTCTAATCCCGCAAAAGCCGGGATTTTTTTGTTGAGAAATGCGTATAAGAGTAATTCTTGCTATAATAATGTAAAAAATGGAGCGCGAATGAATGAATGTCATAGATAGTCTATTTTGGCGAGTGATTGATGAACTCAGACAAAAAGGATACGAGATGATTCAAAGTCCGTACCCAGAAGATGAAATCTTTTTTGAAGCACCACGAAACTCAGGATATGATCTCATCCGTCTCTATAGAAGAGATGTGAATTTTAGACAGGAGATCGTTCGAGATATGGAAGAGCAGGCCTTTCGGATGAATCAGTTGAGAGAAGCCATGCGTAAACGTTCTCTTCATCTCCTGCAGCTACAATTTACAGCTGATCATCCAGTAGATGATTGGGAAGACATAAACGGTCAACCGCAAAAACAACAAAAGGTGACGGTGACACCTGTTTTACTGAATGAAGAAACCCTTCAAAACAATGGACACGAGCTGCAAAAATGGCTGAATACATCACTCTCGATTGATGTAGAAGAGGCGAAGGCAGATACAGCCGAAGATGTAATGCAGCTTAAAATGAACGTGCTTCAGGCATTTCAAGATCAGGAAAAGCAACGTGAACAAGAACGGGCCGTTTTTCAAAATGGCAGACCGATTTTTACCTACTTGTTAATCGCAGTTCAAGTGGTGATGTTTCTTTTACTCGAATTATCTGGTGGAAGTACCAATACAGCCACTTTAACAGCATTCGGTGCGAAAAATAATGTGCTGATTTTAGAGGGTGAATGGTGGCGTTTTGTGACACCTATGTTTTTACACATTGGTTTGACGCATTTACTCTTTAATACATTTGCTCTTTGGTCCGTTGGAGCGGCTGTTGAGAGAATTTATGGTTCAGGAAGATTTTTGCTGATTTATTTAATTTCCGGTATCTTTGGCTCCATAGCGAGCTTTGTGTTTAATACAGCCATCGCAGCAGGAGCATCAGGTGCGATCTTTGGCTGTTTAGGCGCATTGCTATATTTAGCGATCTCTAACCGGAAGCTCTTCTTTCGTACGATGGGGACAAATATTATCGTGATTATCCTCATCAATCTAGGGATAGGTTTCACTGTATCAGGGATTGATAATGCAGGGCATCTTGGGGGGCTCGCTGGGGGATTTTTAGCCGCTTTAGCGGTCCGTCTTCCTAAACAGTTTCAGCCTGTCAAAATGCTTCTTGCTAGTCTTCTTCTTCTCCTTATTGGCGGCTTTGGATTGTATACAGGGTTTCATTCAGACGATCAAAAAGAAGCGGCGGCAACTAGCGAGGCAGCGAGTTTATTTGATGAAAAGAACTATAGCGAAGCAAGTCAGCGTCTAGAGGAATATGTAAAGCAAAAGGATGCCTCAGCTGAAGCACTTCATATATATGCGCTTTCCGAAGCGCAGCTTGGACATCTTGACGAGGCCATTGAGTATTTGCAAAAGTCGCTTGAAAAAGATCCAAATGAGCCGAATAAATTGTATCACTTATCGTTGTTGTATGTAGAAAAAGGCGAGACAGCGGAAGCAGACGACTTCATCAAAAAAGCATTAAAACAAGATCCGCAAAATGACCAATTTTTAAAGTTGAAACAATATATTGAAAACACTCAAACACGTTGAATGACTTGACTGAAAGCGTATTTATGAATACGCTTATCCTATCTGTTGATTTAGAGAAATGGTGAAAATAATGAAAACGTTATATGATGTACAGCAGCTGCTCATGAGATTTGGAAATTACGTGTATTTCGGAGATCGTGAAGTGGAATTAGAATTTATGGCAGATGAATTGAAGGAAATGTACACATCGGGCATCATCGATCGAACTGAATGGTCAAACGCAATGACCATCCTTCAAATGGAACTAGCCAAATTAAATCGAAAAACAATGTGAAGGTGGAGGACATATGACAGGGGATTGGTTTGTAGGAGTTGATCTTGGCGGTACGACAATTAAGCTTGCGTTTATTAATCTTTATGGTGAAATTCAGCATAAGTGGGAGATTCCTACGGATAAATCTGGGCAGACAATTACAGTCGACATTGCCAAGTCAATTGACCATAAACTAGTTGAGATCAGCATGCCGAAATCAGCCCTAATTGGGATCGGTATGGGGGCACCTGGACCAGTGGATAAAGTATCCGGAATTGTCTATAAAACAACGAATCTGGGCTGGACAAACTATCCCTTGAAAGACCATTTAGAGGCAGAGACAGGACTTCCATCTGTCATCGAAAATGATGCGAACATTGCTGCACTCGGTGAAATGTGGAAGGGTGCAGGTGATGGCGCCAAAAACATCCTGATGGTTACACTGGGCACAGGGGTTGGCGGCGGTATTATTGTCAATGGAGAAGTGGTTCAAGGCGAAACAGGTGCTGGTGGAGAAATTGGTCATATTTGTGCCGTTCCATTTCAAGGAGCACCATGTAACTGCGGGAGAACAGGCTGTATTGAAACCATTGCGTCTGCCACAGGTATCGTCCGAATCGCAAAAGATACATTACAAACAAAGAGCCATACATCATCACTTGGCTCACTTACTTCGCTGTCTGCAAAGGATGTATTTGAGGCAGCAGAAAACGGAGACGAACTTGGGATGCATGTCGTAGATGAAGTAACAACCCATCTTGGTCTTGTCCTTGCGAATCTAGCCAGTGCCTTAAACCCAACAAAAATCGTCATTGGCGGCGGTGTATCTAAAGCGGGCGAGCTTCTTCGCAGTAAAGTAGAGCGTGTCGTCAAACATCATGCCTTCCCGCCATGTGCTGAGGATGTTGAAGTGGTGATTGCCTCACTAGGAAACGATGCAGGCGTGATCGGCGGTGCATGGATGGCAAAAAACAAGTGGCTGTCTTGAACAAAAATGTCATAATGATGTCATTTTTATTAAAATCAGCGATAGATAGGCATGAAATTGAATGTTTAGCATATTCATAAGTTTGTCATGGGGAAAAAGACATTGATTTTCCAGCATAGACAGGATAAGATATACTTTAGTTATTTTTGAAGAAGCACCAATAATTGGGGATGTCCCTAACCTGAGTGCGTTTTTAGCATAAGGAGGTTACAATGCGAAAGAAAAGATTAAAGGCGATTTCATTTTTACTGATTGCGACTTTGTTAATGTGGGTGAAAACCTATGTTATCTATAAATCTAGTTTTAATATCAAAATTGAAAATTTCATGCAGGAATTTATCCTGTTTATTAATCCGCTTAGCTTTCTCTTGTTTATCTTCGGTATCGGTTTATTCTTTAAAGAAAAAAATCGCAATCGATATATCATCGTGACGAGTTTTGTTCTGACATTTATTTTGTTAGCTAACATTGTATTTTATCGATTCTACAGTGATTTTCTAACCATCCCCGTCCTATTTCAAACAAACAATATGGGTGACCTCGGGTCAAGTATTACCTCTTTAATTGAACCAGTTGATTTTCTGATGTTTGTTGATATCATCATTTTAATTTGGCTCTATAAAAAACAGCCTTCCTTTAGAACAGATGTAACGATTTCACGTAAGGGACGTGCAGCTTATTATTTATTTGTGGCAGCCACTTTCTTTTTTAACCTTGGTTTGGCTGAAACAGAAAGACCAGAGCTGTTAACTCGTTCATTTGACCGTGAGATGCTAGTGAAAAACATCAGCTTATATAACTTCCATATTTATGATGGGGTTCTGCAATCGAAGCAATCCGCTCAGCGAGCACTTGCCGACAGCAATAGCTTAACTGAAATTGAAAACTATGTAAGCGCAAATCAAACAGACCGTAATGAAAAGACGTTTGGTCAAGCAAAAGGACGAAATGTCATTCTAGTATCGCTTGAGTCTACCCAGAGCTTTGTGATCAATGAAAAATTGAATGGGAAAGAGATCACGCCGTTCTTAAACAAATTGATCAAGAAAAGCTACAATTTCAGTAATTTCTATCATCAAACGGGTCAAGGGAAAACATCCGACTCCGAGTTTATTGTTGATAATTCACTCTATCCGCTTGGAAGAGGAGCTGTATTTTTCACAAATCCAAGCAACGAGTTCAAAGCCGCACCTGAGTTGTTAAAAGAGGAAGGCTATCATTCTTCTGTTATTCATGCGAATAACAAAAGTTTCTGGAACCGTGACCTGATCTATGACAGCTTTGGCTACGACAAATTTTTTGATATTAAATCATTCGATGTAAATGAAGAAAATTCAGTTGGCTGGGGACTAAAAGATGGTCCGTTTTTTGAGCAGTCAGTAGATTTAATGAAAACGATCCCGCAACCGTTCTATACGAGATTGATTACATTAACGAACCATTTTCCATTTGACTTAGATGAAGAAGATAAGCTCATTGATGAATATGACTCAAAGAGCAAAACGTTGAACAAATACTTCCCTACAGTGCGTTATCAAGATGAGGCACTAAAGCTTTTCTTTAAAAAAATGAAGGAAGCAAGGTTATACGACAACTCCATTTTTGTGTTATATGGTGATCACTACGGGATTTCTGAAAACCATAACGAAGCAATGGGACAATTCTTAAACAAAGACATTACACCTTTTGAAGAAGTTCAGCTTCAAAAAGTACCATTTGTTGTACACATTCCTGGTATCACGGATAAACATCCAAAAGAGATTGATACAGTTGGCGGGCAAGTAGATATCCGTCCAACAGTCATGAACCTTCTAGGAATCGATACAAGCAAGCAAATTCAATTTGGTCATGACCTATTATCAAAAGATACAAATGACTTCACAGTGCTTCGAGATGGAAGTTTTATTACGAAGGACAGTGTTTTCACAGCTGGTGTGTGCTACAACAAAGAAACGGGTGAGCCGAGAGAAGATGAGTCTGTTTGTCAGTCTTATGAAGAAAAGGCAAAACAAGAGCTTCAATTCTCTGATCAAATTATCTATGGAGATCTCCTTAGATTTTATGACCGAAACAACTCGGACCATTCACCATCTAAAAAAGAAGATGACACTGAGCTAAAAAAGGCGTCTTAATTTAAAAGAAAACCTCTGCTATTTACATGCAGAGGTTTTCTTTTTTTACTTACTGGTTCATATAGTGTAAGAGGAGGGATGTAAATGAAAAAGTCGTTTGGCACAATTGAATGGCATCTGGATGAGGCAAGGAAGGAGGATGTGGCAAAGCAGCTTGGTATAGGAAAAGAAGCTTTCCGTTTGTCCAATCAGTCAAATACGGAGCACCTCCTTTTACCGGGGTATAGACTTCCAGAAGGGACCCATTCATTTCAATCGGTAGGTGAGGTGCAAAGCTTCATTGCGCCTTACCGGCTCCAGCAATCAGATGATTGGATCAGCGGCACATTTGAATATGATAGCGCTCACTTAGAACGAGAGCTTCAATATTTGAAAGCTGTTTTTCCTTTTCTTCAGATGAGTGTGATTGGTCAATCAGTGCTTGATACGCCCATTTATGAAATCCGTACGGAGCCTGTACAACATTTACATTCCATACATGTTAATGCCTCTTTTCATGCAAATGAATGGATCACGACCTCTGTTTTATTAAAATGGCTTAAATCACTTTGTTTAGCGGCCTCGGACCCAGTGCAAGCAAGACATCATGAAGCGGTTCGTATATTGCAGACCACTGCTTTGTCTATTGTCCCGATGGTAAATCCAGACGGTGTTGATTTGGTTCGCAATGGTCCAGAATCTTTAGGGTTGTGCCGTGAGGAGTTCGCGCCGCTAAATGGTGGATTTTCCGATTATCGAGAATGGAAGGCGAATATTCGAGGAATTGATTTAAACAATCAATTTCCTGCTTATTGGGAAATCGAATATTATCGTAATAAGCCGAAGGCACCGTCTTATAGGGATTTCCCAGGGCATCAGCCGTTAACAGAACCAGAAGCGAAAGCAATGGCACATCTCGCCTTACGAAAACGCTTTGACCGGCTAATTGCCCTTCATACACAAGGAGAAGAGATATACTGGGGTTTTCTTGGCCACGAACCGGCCATTTCAAAAGAGACGGTCGAACGGTTAGAACGGGTGAGCGGTTACAAAGCGATTCAATATCTTGATAGCTATGCAGGTTATCGTGATTGGTTTATTTATCAATGTAAAAGTGAGGGATATACGGTGGAACTTGGGCGAGGAAAGAACCCGCTTTCTATGAGTCAATTTGATTCGATCTATGAAAAAACAAAGCGGTTATTGTGGGAAGCATGTAAGTATTAAAAGCACCTAATCGGTGCTTTCAGCGTGTAGACAAACCCTCGCATTCTTTGTTAGTCCTGCGTGCCGGTGCTCGCGAATGTGAAATTCACTCCGCGTCAGTACTCGTCCTTCCTAGGGCTGCAAAGGTTTTCTATCACGCTGAAAAGAAGACAAAGGGCTAAAATCAAGTTCATTTTCGCCCTTTGTCAACAATCATTTAATACGTTCAAACCAATCAATTTCTTATGGTCAATAAAAACCGTGCTGATGTGATTGACGAGAGCATTCCTGTAAGCTATTGTGAAAGAGTGGATGTAAAAAAAAGGATATGAATTAGGGAGATGTCGATGATTGAATGCTCAAAGCCTGTGGAAACGGAATTTTACTTATCTATTTGTTTCTAAAATGTGTAAAATTACTGCTGATAGTTTATCTTTTAACACCATTTTGTGGCTTTTAGTGCTAGGGGGAAAAGGAGCAATTGGAACAGCATTTTTTATTGCCGTTAGTTTTGTCCCTCAAGCCATTATTGGGCCGTTTATTACCCCAATGATGAAGCCGCATCAATTGAAATTTTGGATGTGCTTTGCTGATTTAACTCGGGCGGCGATTATACTTGTGATTGTGGTGAGTTACTTTTATGATTTTTCTCCTTTGGCACTCATCATTGGCGGTATGTTGCTGCATTCAGCGACTGGTGGTTCCTATGAACCAGCTTCGGTGTCCATTATTCCAAAGCTTGTGCATGAAGATGTGATACAAAAGGCGAATGCAACCATTCAATCAGCCAGTCATGTGGTCAGGCTTGTGACTGTGACGATTTGTGGTGTCATGATTGCATTTGTAGGGGTAGGATATACAATGCTTGTGATTATTCCTCTTTACCTCATGTCCGCTTTGCTGGTTTTGCTGATTACATATAAAACGGAAGCGATCATGGATAAAGGAAAAAAAGGATTATCATACGGAAAACGATTAATAAGAGGATTTTCACTTGTGAAAAGTCATCATATTTTGTTTCCATTAGCCATTTTTTGTGTCTGCTCCAATTTTGCTGCGGCACCGTGGGAGGCATTGTCGGTTATTTATTTAACAGAAGATTTACATAGTGGACCAGTAGTATATTCATTCATCAAAGTGACCACGGCATTAGGTGCATTTTTGATGGGATTCGTTTTAACAAAGGTGAAAGTGAATCGATACGGTCTGTTGTTTATCGGGGCAGGGATCGTTGATGGAATTGCATTTTTCATTACAGGGATGAATGCCTTATTACCACTTGTGTTTATATCTGCATTTGCCTTAGGTGCAGCCATCAGTGCAGTCAATGTACCTGAACATACAATGATTCAATTGTCAGTAAAAGCGGAGGATCAGCCACAAGTGTATGCGATTATTAACATGATCTCTTATTTAATGATACCGTTAGGCGCTCTCATTGGTGGTTATATGGCGACGTTATTCGGTTCAGGTTATGTCATTGCAGCAGGAGGACTGATAGAGGCTATTTCAGGTATATGCTTGCTCCTTTTCACAAATATTGGGAAGGTAGAGAGAGCAGATTTGACGATAGAACGGGACAAACCAAGCTTACACGCCACATGATGATGGCATTTTTGAATCGCGATGGGTTACAATGAGAACGAGAAAGAAATAGGATGTCATTGAAAGGAGCAAGAACCATGGCGATAGCAGATGTCACCATCATTCCAATAGGCACTGAGACACCAAGCGTGAGTGCATATGTAGCAGACGTACAAAGATTGTTAGAGGGCTTTCAACAAGAAGGGAAAATCAAATATCAGCTCACCCCAATGAATACATTAATTGAAGGGGAGCTATCCGTTTTATTTGAGGTCATTCAGCGTATTCATGAAGCTCCATTTGAAAAGGGTTTACACCGAGTAGCAACCAATATCCGCATAGATGACAGAAGAGATCAAACGACCACCCTTTCAAGCAAATTAGAAAGCGTGAATAAACATTTGAATCAATAGAAAAAGCCTGCTAATTGCAGGCTTTTAATGTGCAGTTGGATAACCGCTATAGATGATGGTCATGACGGTAAACCATCCAAAAACCAAAAATGTGGCGCCAGCGAAAGCAATGGCCAGTACGTTCACTTTTTTGAGTGAGCGATAGATGCCGAGAGCGGCTAAAATCGTGACTAGACCAAAAATAATGACGAGCATCATATGAAAGTCCCCCTTTGTCATCAATCCCCTTGATTTCCTTTCTTTTCATTTTAACCGTTTTCATAAAGCTTGTCGAGTACATTCAAGTTGACGATTGTTTGAATTTTTATTGAATAGCCTTCATAATAAAAAAGAATGAAAAAAGTAGTAGGTGATGAAAATGAATTGGAGAAGAATGCCGCTAGGCTATGTGCAAGCGAACGCATATATTTGGAAAAATGAACAGGGAGAATGTTTAATTTTTGATCCAGGCGGCGAAGCGCAAAAGCTAATTTCTTATGTGAAAGAAAAACAGCTGAAACCACTTGCTGTCTTATTGACACATGCCCATTTTGATCATATTGGTGCAGCAGATGAGGTGCGTCAAGAATGGGGAATTCCGCTTTATGTCCATGAAAAGGAAAAAGAATGGCTGACAAATGCTCAGCTAAACGGTTCAGCTCGACTAATTGGTAACGGAATTACGGTCAAAGAAGCTGAACAATTGATTACGTCAGAAGGACCTCTTCAAATTGGATCGTTTACATTAGAAATGTTCCACACACCAGGTCATTCACCTGGCAGTGTGTCTTACTATTCAGCGGAAGAGGGATTTGTCATTTCTGGTGATACTTTATTCCAAGGCGGTATCGGGAGAACTGATTTAACGGGCGGTAATCAAGACGTGCTGCTTCAATCGATACATGACAAATTGTTGTCATTGCCCGAATCAACTCTTGTGTTAAGTGGACATGGCGAGGAAACAACTGTGCTTACAGAACAGGAGCAAAATCCGTTTATCAATGGGTTTTCTTTATAATAGCACGTACGAAAAAAGCATCTCTTTCAAAGGAGATGCTTTTTTCTATTAATGTCCGGTACCGGGAACCATGATGAAAATCGAATAATATGTAAATCCGGCAAAGAAAATCGTCAAGTACGCTCCGAAAATGTAAATATACATTCTTTCGGATAAATTCAAGTAGGATAAAAATACAAAAAGAACGGTTTGACCGAAGAACAGCAAGGATGCATCTTTCATATGTCCTAAATAGAACATGACAGCAAAAATACCCGTCCAAAACCCAAGAACGCGGAACATGCGATTCATTTCTTTCCCTCCCCTTAAAAAACCCCTTTGATTCATATTATAGCTGATGATCACTTGTTATGTAAACATTTACATTTTTGACAACGTGTGAACATTCATTCTTTCGTTAGAAAAAATTTTTTTGAAAAAGTGATGAAAAAGTGTTTATGCCTAAATGCATGAGGGTACTTAGTCCATAAGAGAAAAGGTTAACGACCTAAGGAGGAAGACTAATGAGTGACATTACTTTTTATTCATACCCAAGCTGCACGTCTTGCCGCAAAACAAAACATTGGTTAAAGGCGAATCAAATTGATTTTAAAGAGCGTCACCTTTTCAGAGAAACGCCAACACTAGACGAATTGAAAAAAATCCTTTCCTTAACAACAGAAGGAATGGATGAAATTTTAGCTACTCGAAGCCAAGCTTTTAAAAGCTTAAATTTAAATATTAATGATCTAAAAGTAAATGAGGTACTTCAGCTTCTCATTGAAAAACCAAAGCTGCTCCGGAGACCTATTATCATTGATGGAAATAAATTAGTGGTCGGCTATAATCCAGGAGAACTCATGAAAATTTCAAAAAAGAAAGCGATTCATCAATCGGTTTCCTAATCAAAAACGAAGATCAGCTGAATGATGTTTCAGCCGTCTTCGTTTTTGTGCTGAACTGGGCTAGCTGGGTTCGAACCAACGATCACGGAGTCAAAGTCCATTGCCTTACCACTTGGCTATAGCCCAATATGAAACGTGTAATGCTATTGTTCACCATCTGCGGTCATTTATACATAAAAGTTGGTTGTCACTAGTTGTAAGTGAAAAAGGAGCGAACGACAGAAATGAAAAATGAAAAATCTGAGCAATTATATGAATTTATTCTTAAAGAAGCCCCTGTCATGACCGAAGAATGGCTGAAAACAAGAACAGAAGAAGGCTCATTATATTCCAAACATGCTTCAGAGGAGACAGAAAAGAAGCTGAAAGAACAAAACACAGCATTTATCCAAACGATTGCAGCAACGTTAGTCACGCTATCAGATAAAGTAGAAGACCATCTAAAAAAGTGGTCAGTTGATATTGCCCGCGATCGAGCTGTTCATGAAGTACCTTTATATGAAATCATCGGACAATTTAAGGTGTTCCGCCACATTTTTTGTTCCAGAATTGAGACCTTTACACAACATACGGAGCTTGAAGTGACACTCAAAGATGTGTGCGATTGGAATCAGCATTTTCACGCCACATTTGATGACATGATTGCACGTTTATCAGAAGAGTATGACCGCGTGACAATCAATCAGCTTAATGCACAAAGAGAAACGATTCAAGAGCTTAGTGCGCCTGTTATTCCAGTTTCAAAAGAGATCGGTATTTTGCCGCTGATTGGTGAAATTGATACGTACAGGGCGAAAATCATTTTGGAATCAGTACTAGAACAGGCATCTAGACTGCGTCTAACCCATTTATTTATTGATATATCTGGCGTTCCCGTTGTTGATACGATGGTTGCTTATCAGCTGTTTAAAGTGGTTGATAGTGCGAAGTTGCTAGGAATTGAGACGATTATATCAGGCATTCGCCCAGAAATCGCTCAAACTGTAGTGAAACTCGGCATTGATTTCTCAAAAGTAAATACTGAACACAGCCTTGCAAAAGCTTTAGAAAAAAGAGGCTTTCGTATCTTTGAAGAGCAGCAGCAAGAAGCAACGTGAACCAAAAAATGTTACTAGTAAAAGTAACGGGTCTGTTGACAAGGAGAAACAATATAATGAGCATATGAATGAGATGACCAATTCGCATACAGATTTGGTCTCTTTTTTTATCCATAAATCAGACACGAAAGGATATTCTTTATCTTCAAATCAGTAATCTATTAAGGAGGATTAAATTTGAAGACACCTCCTTGTAACAGATCATCCATAATGAAAGAACCAAATGAAATGATCATCAAAAAAGAGGTGCCAATAGCACTTCTTTTTTATTTTCTCCTCTGAATGGAACCCGCTGTTGTAAAAGTCAAATTTTTTGATATGTCCTTCTGTTATTTATAGATGAAATACACCTCTAATTGAATATTTTCACACCTTTTCAGTCATGAAAATCATGAAATGCGTTTTTGTCAGGCACGTTCCGCCATCATACAATATGGTCACTGAAAGGAGTGAACCACTTGTATGGTATTGAATATTTGGGGCAAGAGCTGCTAGAAGAGGCGTGCCGCATGAGAGCATCTGATGTGCATATTGTTCCGAGAGAAAAGGAAGCTTCAGTCTCTTTTCGTGTAGACGCTGACCTCATTCAGCAGCGGATCATTGACAAAAAGAGCGGAGAGCGGCTCATTGCTCATTTCAAATTTTTATCTTCTATGGATATTGGTGAAAGAAGGAGACCACAAAATGGATCATTGGCTGTGATGTTAAGACGCGGTCAAGTGTTTGTTCGGCTCTCTACACTACCAACTGTAAATGATGAAAGTCTAGTGATTCGGATTTTACCGCAGGATCATGTGCCGAAAACAAAGTATTTGTCACTGTTCCCGAAAGCTTCAACGAGATTATTATCGTTTCTGAATCATTCGCATGGGCTCATTTTATTTACAGGACCAACAAATTCAGGGAAAACGACAACACTTTATTCATTGATTCAGTTTGCCAAAAAACATTTTAATCGGAATATTATTACCCTTGAAGATCCTGTGGAAACAAGAAATGAAGAAGTGTTGCAGGTTCAAGTAAATGAAAAAGCTGGTATCACGTATGCGGCAGGTTTACGCGCTATTTTAAGACATGATCCAGATATGATTGTGCTTGGAGAAATAAGAGATGCGGAAACAGCCAGAACAGCTATTAGAGCAGCTTTGACAGGTCATTTAGTCATGAGCACATTGCACGCAAAGAATGCAAAAGGAGCTCTTTATCGAATGCTCGAATTTGGTGTGACGATGAATGAACTCGAACAAACAATGGTTGCCATTGCTGCTCAGCGGTTAATCGAACTTGCATGTCCATTTTGCGGCGAAACGTGTGAGCTTTATTGCAAACTAAATCGGCCAGTCAGACGAACAAATGTATTTGAATTGCTTTACGGAAAGGAGCTTGGTGAGTGTATCAAAGAGGCAAAAGGAGAATACGCTCATTCGTCATACGAAACACTGCAAAGGTTAATTCGGAAAGGAGTGGCACTCGGCTATTTATCAAAAAGCACATATCATCGCTGGGTTTATGAAGAAGCGAACCTCTAAACCCTGGTCTAAAAAAGAACAAGCTGAATTCTTATCTAAACTGGCTCAGTTGATTCAAGCTGGATATACATTGGTTGAGGCACTAACGATGGTGAATATTCAGTTATCAAAAAAACAGCAGCAGCGATTAACGCCAGGCATTCATTGGCTGCTTGAAGGGGAGCCTTTTTACGTTGTACTTGAGCGACTTCATTTTCAGCGGGAAGCCGTCGCTATTCTTTGTTTTTCAGAGAAACATGGCAGCCTAGCGCGAGCTCTTGAACAAAGCGCCCGTTTTCTAGAGAAAAAAATTATGCAGGTTGACACATTCAAGCGTATGTTACGATATCCGATTTTTCTTATGTTTACGGTTTTTGTTGTGCTCATCATTGTTCAGCAAATGATCGTCCCTCAATTTTCTTTATTATATTCATCTATGAATACAAGCATGACATGGCTGATTCAAGGGATGTTTGGCCTCTTCCAATTCCTACACGCTTTGCTGCTTATGATCGGTTGTATATGTATCTGTCTTTTTGGATATTATGAGCTCTTTTTTAAGAAAAAATCGACCCTTGAGAAACTGAAAGTCATCAGCAGGCTACCGGTGTTATTTAAAGGGGTGCAACTGATGCATACGTATCTTTTTTCCCTTCAGCTAAGTGGACTTCTTCAAGCTGGGTTATCGATTTACGAAAGTTTGCAAGCTTTTAAACAGCAGACCTATTTACCCTTCCTTCAAGAAATGTCTGAACAAATGATAGGAGAGTTAAGAAAAGGTGAGAGTATGGAACATCAAATAAGCCGGTCTCCTTTTTTCGAAAGGCATTTTGCGGCTGTCATTAAGCATGGGGAAGCAAGTGGGATGCTAGCAAGAGAAATGTACACATATAGTCAATTTCTTTTAGAGAATGCAGAATTGAAAATTGAAAAATGGGTTTCATGGCTGCAGCCTGTCATCTATGGCTTAACAGCATTTCTTATACTCATTGTGTATTTATCTATTCTTTTACCAATGTATCAACTAATGGAACAAGTGTGAAAAGGAGGACTAAGGCATGAATGATAAAGGATTTACTCTGTTAGAGATGTTAATTGTCATGCTTGTGATCTCCATTCTTTTATTGATCACCATTCCAAATATCACTCGGCATCATCAAAGCATTCAAGCAAAGGGCTGTGAAGGGCTGAAATCAATGGTGAGTACACAGGTAATGGCATATGAATTAGAGCATGACGGCAAGACGCCATCTTTAGCTGAATTAGAAAAAGAAGGCTATGTCAAAAAAGGATTATCTTGTCCGAATGGAAAGGCAATTTTCATTCAAAACGGCGATGTGAAAAATGAATAAATCGCTTTTCCAGGAGAAAGGATTTACACTCATTGAACAGCTCTTGATCGTCATGATTTTCTCTATCTTATTATCGATAATAGGTGGAAAAGTGCCCAATATATTAGAAAGTGCTGAAGCAAAAAAGCAAGTGAACTTGCTAAAACAAGATCTTCAATTGGCATCTTATACTGCATTTATTAAAAAAACACGAGTAACTGTTGAGTTTCACCCGCCCAATGTATCTTATCAAGTCATCGAACAGAATAGTGAGCAGATCATTGCTTCTAATCCACACAAAAAAGGCACCATCAAGCAATCCACATTTCAAAAAGGCCTTCACTTTAATAAAAACGGACATCCAAATAGCGGCGGTTCTCTCATTGTTCAATTTGGCAGTCAAATATATAAACTCACGATTTACTTAGGGAGCGGGCGGATTCATGTTCAGCAACAATAAAGGATTTAGTACGTTTGAGATGCTCTTTTCTTGCCACCTCTTTCTATTTGCTGCTCTTGTGCTCGTGCCATCCTTTGAAAAACTGACAATTGGGAAAGAAGAATTAAGGGCTAAACTGGAAGCTTATCAAATCTTACATGAGTATATGAATAAAGCTTTTATAGAAGGTCAAAATGAATCAAGTACAAAGAAACGAGGCGAGATCACATATGAATTCATTTGGGGTCAGGAGAAGGGATGTGTTTCATACAAAGTACAAAAAAAGAAGACGATTTGCTTTCGACATTTGGAGCGATGAACAAGGCTTTACACTTGCTCAAGCAATATGGCAATTGCAGCTATTTTTGCTGCTTTCTTTTGGCTGCATGCTGCTTTTATCAATTGCTGAAAAAGCTCATCCGTTTGCAGAAATCAACAAATTTTCGCAAATGGAGTGGAAACAAACGGTCCTGCAATTAGAGGAGGAGCTAATTTGTGCTGTCGCTGTAAGAGCGGTGAAAAATGGAACAGCACTGGAGTATATTTCAAATCAAGGGCGAGTGGTGACGATTGAGCCGTATCAAGAGATGCTTCGTAAACGAACGGATCAGGCAGGTCATCTCCCTTTATTACAAAAGGTGAAACAATTCCATGTAAGAACAAAAGAGCAAACCACCACTCTCCAAGTCACAGATGTATTTGGTCAAGTACATGAAGCTGTTTTTTTCACTTACAAAGGAGTGATTCCTAAAACGTGAAAAGAGAAGACGGGTTTATTTATCCCCACGTACTTGCTGTCATACTTTTATTTTTATTGATTCTAGGCTCGATGACCATTGGGTTTCAAAAAGAGTTGAAAAGTGCAGAGCTCACGATTTCTTTTTATCAAAAACAGCAGTTATTTCGAATGGGACTAAATGAAGCTGCAAACAAATTAAATCGTATTTGTGATCAGCCATTGAGCCCAATTGTCACAGAAGAAGGCCGAGTGACGTTGAAGCAAATTGGGTGCGATGACAGAAAAAAGCTAGTCCGCCTCTTGGTTAACATCGAGACAAAGGGTGGTGTAACTGATGAGCGGGAACTAGAGATGAATAAGGAGACAGGAGAAATCAATCAATGGATCAGCACTTATTAGCGAGCGTATAAAACGGTACTCTTCTTGGTAACACTTTAAGGAAGAAGAGGTGAGTGTTCGATGAAGACAAATGATTATGTAAAATATATGACGCAGGAAATCATTAAATATATGAATACACCACGTGACGAGCGGAAAGAACATAAACAGGAAAAAATGGAGACAAAACCACCATTTTCTCAGCGTTTATTCGGTGTTCTGCCTTTTGGTTTCTCAATGATGCTAAAAAAACATCAACGTCATCGACAAAAGTAAAAAGCCGCCAGCAGGCGGTTTTTTTCATGCCATTTTAGCTGTATTCTTCCACAACAATGACTTTATTGACCTTGTTCGAGTAAGGGTTATAGGAAATGGTGACATATACCCCAAATTCTTTGGCCTGATCTTTCAACGTAATATGATATTGCTTCACAGATTCTTTCTCCCGGTGCCGATCCCACACTTTTTGTTTGAATAAAACATGTGCTAACGGATACCGTTTTTTTGCTTCTTTGACTGCCCTTGTTTCCCATTGATCTGCGGCAGCAGTGATTCCTTTTGCCTCCGTTAGATGGGCGTTTTGGATCAAAGGGCTTAACAGTAAACTGAGCATGATCATGATTCTTCCATATTTCAACTAACATCACCTCACCAATTATTATCCTGACCAAATCCTGCACTTTTATGTAAATTTTTAAGAAGTACAAATGTCACAGAAAAAAATATTGAATATGGCGAAAGAATGAGAAAATGGAAGAATTTTCTCGGTAATGTTCTTGTTTAAGAACAAAATGGACTAATTTGACGTTTTGGATTTTATAGGTAATTCCTTATACTGAGTGTAATCGTTCTTTTTAAAGAACAATTGTTCAAGGAGTTGAAAGATTCAATGAAACAGCTGCTCTTTGTACTATTTTGTGCTATTTGTTTGATTTTCACTTCTTTTTTTATTACGTCTACTAACGCTTCTTTTAACGATGTTGAGCATTCGAATTTTGTCATGAAAACATGTGAAAATTTCGAAGAGACAGATCAGCATTGCCAGCCGAAGAAATGGGATAGAAGCCATTTGAAACTGATCGATCAAACGATCATTGAGGGGACAGTCTGTGCGCCTCAAAAGCTGAGCATGTCACTAAAAAATATTGGACAACCCATCGCGCACTCTGAATGGAAGTGGGAACTGCATAAAGTAGAGAGTGTTCAGATGCCATTACAAGATGGCCATGTTATTGAAAAAGGTGCTATACAGTCCCTCTCATCAGAAGAAATGACGACTGTCACGGCAGTTAAAGCAAAAACAAATGGAATCTATGTGTTTAAAATCTATTATCCTAAAGGGTTTGGTGGTTCTGAAAAGCCATTCTTTACGTCTCAACATATGCAGCTTTCGAATTGTCAAGAAAAGGCGTCCTAAATAGGGTTTGCCTGCTGAATGAAACATGATATGTAAAGGGGAGAAAGGTATGAAAAAGTGGATGAAAATGTCTGGGAGTATTCTTTACGCGCTGGTCTTCACGATGATGATTGTGTGTATTATTGTCGTGTTGTCATCAAGGACAACAGGCGGAGATCCTCAGATTTTTGGTTATGAGTTCAAGCAAGTATTATCTGGATCAATGGAACCGGAATTTTCGACTGGTTCATTGATTGTTGTGAAACATGTCACCTCACCTGAAACACTCAAAAAAGGGGATATTATTACGTTTCAAACGAAGCAAGACCAATCCTTTGTGACTCACCGCATTGTTGGGGTGAAAGGAAAAGGAGTAAATAAAGCCTTTGAGACAAAAGGAGACCACAATATGTATCAAGACGGCACGCTCGTCAAAGCGAATCAAGTGACTGCGCAGTATACGGGCGTGAACATTCCTTATGCAGGAAAGCTTCTTTCGTATGCAGGAACGTCTGCTGGGACCGCTCTTTTGCTCATTATTCCAGGGGTGATGCTGCTTGTTTATTCAACCATTCATTTTGTTGGTGCTGCCAAACATCGAAGACATACGGCTGAGTTACACATGTCAGAGGAACAAGCATAAATTTTCGTTTGTAACCTAAATCAGGTTTCAATAAAACAATTTATTAGGGGGTTCAATCATGGCAATGAAAAAATCAATTCGTTTAGGTGTTTTATCGGGAGCGTTAGGTCTTGCTTTAATTGGCGGGGGAACGTGGGCTGCATTTAATGATGTTGAGACGGCAAACGCGGTCTACTCTACAGGAGAGCTGAATCTATCTGCAAAAGAGAATTCCGGCGCCATCAACCTTGCGAACATAAAACCCGGTGACCGTATAAAGAAGGAATTTAATTTTGAAAATAAAGGGTCTCTTGCAATTAATCAAGTGCTGATGAGTCTTGATTATAGCCAGTTTCAAGATGGAACATCAGCGAAGAATGGCGGGAAGAATACAGCTGAAGAATTCCTCAGCCAATTTCAGGTGAGTGTTCTAACGGTTGGAGCCGAAGGTGGGAATGGATACCCGAAAAATATTATTTTAGACCATGCAAACCTGCTTGACCTGCATCTATTAACGTCAAAGCAGGATCAGACCGCATTTGAAAAGCTTCGTCATGCCGTCGATGAGAAGTTTTTACATGAAAGTGGTAAAATTAATGTTGCCACCGTTGATGGATCAACAGCTCCAGAGTATGACGGCATTCCAAAGAATCCGTTTGATTACGATAAAATGGAAATGATCATTGAATTTGTCAATGACCAGACGAAGGATAAAGCGGGTAACTATATCCAAAATAAATACCAAGGCGATGCGATTCAAGTTGATCTTTCCTTCGAAGCGACTCAGTGGAATGGTTTAACGATCAATCCAAAAAAGCATACGGATGAAAAAGGCTACGTGAAAGAAAACGAAAAAGCACACAGCGAAGATAAAAAATAAAGTCAGTCTTTAGACTGATAACAAGATCTGCATAGCAATTGGAGGAGTATGCGCTAAAACATGCGCATTACTCCTCTTCTTGCTTTTTTTTCCAGATTTGATAATCTAAAAATTCACGAAATTGCTTTTTCGAAACCCCTGATGTCATTGCATCTCGAACTAGTTTTTCCCATTCACTATCTAATTGACCATCGTATTCGGTTTCATCATTTTCGTTTAACAGTGTATGAACCGAGACGTCCAGAACAGCGGAGACTTTTTCAAGAAATTGAATGGAGGGGTTTGTTTGCAAGTTTCTTTCTATTGAACTTAAATAAGACTTCGCTACCCCAGCCTTTTCGGCCAGTTCTGATAGTGAGTAGCCTTTTTCATTGCGGTATTGTTTAATACGCTGGCCAATCAATGTCATCACCTTCCTTTCGATATTATAGCACATTCAGAAAGGTTTGATAGAATGACTTCTTGCCATAGGGGGAGACTCAGAGGACTTTTCGCGTGATTTGAGAAAATGACGGACTTCTTCTACTGTTAGTCCTGCTTTGCGCGCTTCGCGTAATAATTGAACCCATTCACTGTCTAATAACTTCGTTTTCTTTTCCATACAAATACCCTCCTAAAATACTGAATCGTGTATTTCAGGCACTTAACGCATGAAATGGAAAAACACAGGTGATAAGACCTCATAGATTGCTTGCGTCATGTTTCCGCCCAATACAAACAGACAAACGTTGCTTTTGATTGATCGAAAATTTGATATCACATGAAAGGGAGGGAGACTCGCTAAGTCAGCCTCCTCTTTTTTGCTGTAAGTAAAAAAGTCCGCCATTTTCAATCGTAAGACTGATTTTTGGTTCGTATAAAGTTTTAAGTGCTTGTCTTTCTATTTCATATTCTACAGATGTGTCTGAAGTCCCTTCATAAAATTGGTTTAAAAGTTCCGAGTCTTCTTTCCACTTTTGAACAGCTCTTACCGCCCAATCATCCGGCTCTTCATTGGCATAACGTTCCATCAGGCTGTACAGCCGTTTGACGCCGCTCTCTGGCTTAATCATCGTACTCATTGTGAAGCAATAATCAGGAATTTGAGACGATAGCTCACGCGCTTCCAGCTTCTCTTGAAATTGTTCGATGACTTCTCCGCGTATTAGATGAAGTCCAAGAGACAGCAGTTTGTCTTTTTTACGGTCTGCCAGATAGGATATTTTGACATTGAGACCAAGCCACGGCTCCAGTGCGATCTGGCTGTTTGTGAGCGGTCTGACTTTTTCGTACAGCCGAATAAAACGGCCTTGCTGTTTCACAACCTCGAATATTTGGAATAAACGAGGGGAGCCGAAGTGGACAAATTCTCCTTCGACCGAGTCATCAGCTTTTTTTTGATCAGTGATCAAAGTCAATTGCCGCGGCTCAGGTACGCCTCCCGTTTTTTCGAGCCAATGCCAATAAAAAGGACGGTTCATGATCAATTTATCCATTTCGATTGTCAGCTGTACGGTCATGTGCCCTGCACTTTCTTCAAGTATGTCGCATTGATTTGCCTGAAAGAAACGGAGAAGAAATGTGTGAATCTCGCGCTGCTCCATTGGTCAACTCTCCTTTATGAACCTTGCTGTCTTTCTTCTAAAAGCGGTGTTTGTGCTTCTGTTAAATAGGAAGCAAATTGGGTTAATTTCTTTTTCATGTCTACGTCAGACTCGTGTTGGAAGAGAATTTGATGCAATTCTGTTTCAGCATCTTGGATATCAATTCGGGTTAAAATATCATCTAGATCGCCAATGACGTTTTCAAACAGCTGAATTTTTTCATATAAAAGTTTTAAAATATGTTCTTCGACTGTCCCGCTAGTTGCCATATTGTAAATGTGGACATCCCGCTCTTGACCGAGCCGGTGAATACGTCCAATTCTTTGTTCCAAGCGCATTGGGTTCCACGGAAGGTCGTAGTTGATGATTTGGTTGCAAAACTGAAGGTTGATCCCCTCGCCGCCTGCTTCTGTCGCGATGAGCACTTGCGCCCGCTCTCTAAATAAATCTTTCATCCAGTCTTTTTTACTCCGTTTAAACCCGCCTCGAAAAGGAACCGAACTGATGCCGTTTTGCTGGAGAAACCATTGTAAATAAATTTGTGTCGCACGGTATTCAGTGAAGATAATGACTTTTTCATTTAATTGTTGAATGAGTTTAACGACTTCAAGTGCTTTAGAATTTTGTTCTACCTGGTTGATTTTCTCCATGATGTGCATCATCGCAGAAGCACCTAGAATGTGTTTTTCCTCTTCTTGCATTTTTTTAATGGTCATATAGACGGCCTCACGACTCGAACAGCATTCTCGTTCTAAGGTCATAATTGAAAACATGTGCTTCGTATAGGAAGGGTTTTCTTTTAACTTACAAATTTCATCATATAGTGCTTGTTCTGTCGGGGAGAAATCAATAGAAATCGTCTTTACATGCCGCTTTGACCATTCGATGCCAGTGTCTTGTCTCCGGTTCCGAATCATGACTTTATTGACTAACTGTTTTAGCCGGTCATGGTCCTCAAGTTGAAGGTCTTTTTTGGCAAAGAGGTCTTTAAACTGTGTTTCATTACCTAAATGGCCTGGCTTCAACAGAGAAACGAGATTAAAAATTTCTCCTATCCGATTTTGGATAGGTGTGGCTGTGAGCAGAAGGCAGAACTTTTTATTCAAATTTCTCACAAACTCATAGTTTTTCGTTTTATTGTTTTTCAGTTTGTGTGCTTCATCAATAATGACCATATCGTAGGAGATGGATAAGATCGTATCTCGATGTGGCTGTCTTTTGGCTGTATCAATTGAGGAAACCACAACATCGCACTGCTCCCACACATAGCTCTTCTTTTGCTCGACAGCATCTATGTAAAATTTCGTCCGCAGTTCTTGTACCCATTGGGACACAAGGGAGGCGGGTACGAGAATGAGAATCTTCTTGGCAAGTCCGCGAATCATGTATTCTTTGATAATCAGTCCTGCTTCAACGGTTTTTCCAAGACCCACTTCATCTGCTAAAATGGCTTTCCCATTCATCTCTTCTACGACTCTTCTAGCGACTTCGAGCTGGTGTTTTAAAGGAGTAAATGCAGGCAGGTGCGCAGGTGCTTGCAGTCCTTCAAATGAATCAATGGCTGTCACTTTTTGTACTTGTGCTGCTAAACGGTACATATCCCAATTCGCCCAGGGACCGTCTGCTGTAAGCCGCTTTTGAAATTCACTTGCCCATTTTTGATCAAATATCGTTTGAATATTCAATGTGACCGCCTGCCTTTCTGGTAGAGTGATGATAAAATCGTTCTGTTTTTAAACGCTTCATTTTTTCATAGCGATTTAAAAGATGTTATATATCAATAAAAGCGAACGATAATGAATGATTATTTTAAAAATGTTAATGATTTTTCTGTTGCTCTTCATCCATTTCTAATGGTAGGATGTTGGTAAGTGATCTAGAGAATAAGTCACCCATTTGATAGTATGTCCAAAAAAGGTGAAGAATATGAGCGGATGATGGTATGGGGAGAGACCTAGCGGTTATTTTGCACTGACAGGCGCCGAAGGAGCAAGCTGAATTGGTTCAGTGAATCTCTCAGGCAAAAGTACTCTTACCGGACGCAACTCTGGAGAGTGTTTGCGCAGCGATTTTTAGCAAACCACCAAAGGGGAAAACGCACAATGATGTTGTGCTGTAAACTTTCAGGTGCAAGGACAGAGACTTCTTTTTGATAAAAGGGAGCGCTCTGTCCTTTTTTGCTGTGATTTTTTTCTGAAAATTCAGCTTGTGATGTGCACTGTAAGAAAAAAGGGGGAAACGATTGATGTTGAAACGAACACCGCTTTTTCATGCGTATGAAACGTTTGGCGCAAAAACCATTGACTTCGGGGGCTGGGAATTACCTGTCCAATTTTCTTCCATTAAAGAAGAACATGAAGCTGTTCGAACAAAAGCAGGGCTGTTTGACGTGTCTCACATGGGTGAGGTGGAAGTCACAGGTCAGGGAGCCCTTCCTTTTTTACAAAGGTTATTAACCAATGATCTGTCAAAGCTGACAGACGGTAAGGCACTATATACAGCCATGTGTTATGAGGATGGCGGAACGGTGGATGATCTGCTTGTCTACCAAAAAGAAAAGAACAACTATTTACTTGTGATCAATGCTTCAAATATTGAAAAAGATGTGGATTGGCTGCTGAAACATCAAGGTGAGGAAGACGTTTTCATTAAAAATGTCTCTGATCAAACCGCCTTGTTAGCCCTTCAAGGGCCTCTTGCTGCTGACATCATCAAAGATGTTGCGGATGAAGAGGTAACATCACTGAAGCCATTTACATTTTTATCAAAAGCGATAATTGCGCAAAAAGAGGTGCTTGTCTCAAGAACCGGCTACACAGGAGAAGATGGCTTTGAAATCTACTGCCAGTCAGAAGATGCTGTTCACCTTTGGACCGCTTTATTAGAAGCCGGACAGCCGAAAGGACTGATCCCATGTGGACTCGGTGCACGTGACACCTTAAGATTTGAAGCAAGACTCCCGCTTTATGGCCAAGAGCTCACGAAGGATATTTCTCCTTTAGAAGGCGGCATTGGTTTTGCTGTTAAAACGGATAAAGAAGCAGATTTTATCGGAAAAGATGCACTTAAAAAACAAAAAGAAGAAGGACCGAAGCGAAAGCTTGTCGGGATTGAAATGATAGATAAGGGGATTCCGCGGACAGACTATCCGGTCTTCTCAGGAGATAAGCAGATTGGTGTAGTCACAACCGGTACACAATCTCCAACATTAAAGAAAAATATTGGGCTTGCCTTGATTGAAACATCAGAGGCGCAGCTTGGGACAGAAGTGGAAGTGCAAGTTCGTAAAAAACGTCTAAAAGCCAAAATCGTCGCCACACCATTTTATAAAAGAGCCAAATAACGAGGAGGAATAGAGGATGAAGCACAGGTATTTGCCGCAAACAGAGCAAGATCAAAAAGAAATGCTGGATGTCATCGGTGTTCAGTCAATTGATGAGCTTTTCTCAGATATCCCAGAGAAAGTCAGATTCAAAGGTGCGTACAACATCAAAGAAGCCGCATCTGAAACAGAGCTAGTGCGGGAATTGTCTCGTCTTGCTGCAAAAAATAAAGATACAGTGGCCTATGCCTCGTTTTTAGGTGCTGGTGTGTATGATCATTACCAGCCTGTGATTGTCGACCATGTGATTTCACGTTCTGAATTTTATACAGCGTACACACCTTATCAGCCTGAAATTTCTCAAGGTGAATTGCAGGCAATCTTTGAATTTCAAACAATGATCGCTGAGCTGACCGGTATGGATCTTGCCAACTCCTCGATGTATGATGGCGGAACGGCATTAGCTGAAGCGGCGATGCTGGCAGCAGGACATACAAAAAAGAAAAAGATTGTGGTCTCTGAGACGGTTCATCCTGAATCAAGAGCGGTGCTGAAAACATATGCGAAAGGACAGCATATTGAAGTCGTCGAGGTACCTGCGCGAAAAGGTCAGACCGATCTAGCCGCATTAGAAGAAGCCGTCTGCGACGAAACAGCAGCGGTCCTTGTACAATACCCAAACTTCTTCGGTGTTGTTGAACCATTAAAAGACATTGAACCGATTGCGCATAAAGGGAAAAGTTTATTCATCGTCTCAAGTAACCCGCTTGCACTTGGTTTACTGACACCACCAGGAAAGCTTGGGGCAGATATTGTCGTTGGTGATGCGCAGCCATTTGGCATTCCAGCTGCATTTGGCGGACCTCATTGTGGATATTTCGCTGTGACGAAAAAATTAATGCGGAAAGTGCCGGGGCGTTTAGTCGGGCAAACAGAAGACGAGAACGGTGTGCGAGGATTTGTGCTGACCCTTCAAGCGCGAGAGCAGCATATCCGAAGAGACAAAGCGACTTCAAATATTTGTTCAAACCAAGCATTAAATGCGTTAGCCGCTTCTGTTGCGATGACGGCGCTTGGGAAAACAGGTATCAAAGACATTGCCTATCAAAACGTACAAAAGGCCCATTATGCCAAGACGCAGGCAGAAAAACATGGGTTACAGGCTGAAATAGAGGGCGCTCATTTTAATGAATTTGTGCTGAAACTGAATGAACCTGTGAAAGAAGCGAATGAGCGATTGCTTGAAAAAGGAATCATCGGTGGATATGACTTGGGACGGGATTATCCAGAGCTTCAGCAGCATATGCTCGTCGCTGTGACAGAACTAAGAACAAAAGAAGAAATTGATACGTTCATCAAGGAATTGGGGGATCGTCATGAATAAACAAGATCAGCCGCTTATTTTTGAATTATCCAAAGAAGGAAGAATTGGTTACAGCCTGCCTGATTTAGACGTACCTGAGGAGAAGCTCCCAAATTTATTTGATGAAACGTATATCCGCCATGAAGATGCGGAGCTGCCAGAGGTTTCTGAACTGGATATTATGCGTCACTACACAGCATTATCTAGGCGTAATCACGGGGTCGATTCTGGCTTTTATCCTCTAGGCTCTTGTACGATGAAATATAATCCAAAGATTAACGAAAAGGTGGCACGTCTTGCAGGTTTCTCGAACGTGCATCCACTTCAAGAGGCAGACACTGTGCAAGGTGCATTAGAGTTACTTTATGATTTAGGTGACCATTTAGAAGAAATTACAGGAATGGACGCCGTGACATTACAGCCTGCGGCAGGAGCACATGGCGAATGGACGGGGCTCATGATGATTCGTGCATACCATGAAGCAAGAGGAGATCTTAAACGAACAAAAGTCATCGTGCCTGATTCTGCTCATGGAACAAATCCCGCATCTGCAACAGTAGCAGGATTTGAAACGATTACGGTGGCATCTAATGAACATGGGCTTGTCGATTTAGACGACCTGCGCCGTGTTGTCAATGAAGAAACGGCGGCTCTCATGCTCACAAATCCAAATACACTCGGCCTTTTTGAAGAAAATATTTTAGAAATGGCTGAAATCGTCCACGGAGCAGGCGGGAAGCTTTATTATGATGGAGCGAACTTAAATGCTGTATTAAGCAGAGCAAGACCGGGGGATATGGGGTTTGATGTGGTTCACTTAAATCTTCATAAAACCTTTACAGGTCCACACGGAGGAGGAGGCCCTGGTTCAGGTCCAGTTGGCGTGAAAAAGGATTTGATTCCATATTTGCCAAAGCCAGTGCTTGTGAAGAAAGAAGGTCGTTATTTCTTTGATTACGATCGTCCAGAATCCATCGGCCGTGTGAAACCGTTCTATGGGAACTTTGGTATCAATGTCAGAGCGTATGCGTATATCCGCTCTATGGGACCAGACGGCTTAAAGGCTGTAACGGATCATGCGGTGTTGAATGCAAACTATATGATGCGCCGCTTATGTGCTCATTATGATTTGCCATTTGACCGCCACTGTAAGCATGAATTTGTCCTTTCAGGTAAACGTCAAAAGAAACTAGGTGTGCGGACACTTGATATTGCCAAACGATTACTTGATTTTGGCTATCATCCGCCAACGATTTACTTCCCGCTAAATGTAGAGGAATGTATCATGATTGAACCAACTGAAACAGAATCAAAAGAAACCCTTGATGCATTTATTGAAGCGATGATTCAAATTGCAAAAGAAGCGGAAGAGAACCCAGAAATCGTACAGGAAGCACCACATACAACCGTTGTGAAACGAATGGATGAAACAAAGGCTGCACGGAATCCAGTGCTGGTTTTTGAAAGAAAATAAAAAGACTCATGGGGGCAATAGCTCCCAGAGTCTTTTTTGTTAGTTCTTTGTTTTAATGCGGCCGCCCCATTTTTTAAAGCCGCCCTTTAAATTATAAATCTCACGACAGCCATTTTTACGTAACGTTTGAGCAGCTTTTCCGCTTCTCAAATTATTTTGGCAATAGAGATAAACAGGCTTGTCAGGGCGTATTTCATTTTTGCGCTGCTTTAATTGTGAAAGGGGAATGTTTCTTGCGCCTAAAATATGTCCACCTTCAAACTCATTTGGTTCTCTCACATCAATGAGTTGGGCTTTGCGGTAACCTTTGATAAATTCTGCTTCCGTCAGCGTTTTCATTATGCGCTGCTGATAAATGTAACTGCCGATGGAATAAAGAACGAAAAGTCCACAAAGTGAGAGGACGATATAGTTGAATATTGGCAATACGACTCGACTCCTTCTTGAGCATCAGCACAGTCACCTGTCTGATGGTACGTTTTAGACAAATACTATTATAGTAAAGCAAAAGAAACTTGTCATCATAAATGGTAAGAATTATTTTCAATTCCTTCCCTATTTGATAGACTGATGAAGAGAGAAAATCGGTGGTCACCACCATTATCTAACATTGACTACGTAAAAGAGAAGGGATTTTATATGCAAAAAGAGAAATGGTGTTTCATTGATACAGGAAACCAAGACCCAGCCTTTAACATGGCAATGGACGAAGCCTTGCTTTATTGGCATAGCGAGAAGCTGATCCCGCCTGTGATCCGTTTTTATGGTTGGAATCCAGCGACATTATCTGTTGGATATTTTCAACATGTTGAAAAAGAAATCAACATGGAAGCGGTTGAGCGCTATGGTCTTGGATTTGTTCGCAGGCCTACAGGAGGCCGCGGCGTTCTTCATGATCAGGAATTGACCTACAGTGTGATCGTGTCAGAAGAGCACTCAGAGATGCCGGCGACGGTGACAGAGGCATACCGCGTCATTTCAGAAGGGATTTTAGAGGGCTTTAAAGAACTGGGACTCGATGCGTATTTTGCCATTCCTCGTACAGAAAAAGAAAAAGAAAGCTTAAAAAATCCAAGATCGTCTGTATGTTTTGATGCGCCTTCATGGTACGAACTTGTTGTAGAAGGCAGAAAAGTAGCAGGCAGTGCGCAAACAAGACAAAAAGGTGTGATCCTCCAGCATGGCTCGATCTTAATTGATCTTGATGAGGACAAATTGTTTGATTTATTTCTGTATCCAAACGACCGGGTGAGAGAGCGGATGCAGCGCAGCTTTAAAAACAAAGCGGTGGCGATCAATGAAATTTCAGATCGAACATGTACGATAGACGATGCGCGTGTTGCATTTAAACGAGGGTTTGAAAAAGGATTAAATATCGAGCTTGTGCCTTATGAGCTGACAGATGAAGAGTTGGCATTTGTTCATCACCTCGCCAAAACGAAATACGCCACAGATGATTGGAATTACAAGCGTTAAGACGAAGGACTCTTCTTGTTTTTTAATGGGCGATGGTGTAGAATTGTTATGATTATTAAGTAAAGGTGCATTTTGGAGGGGTTTTATGACTACACCTAGTATGGAAGATTATATTGAACAAATTTATATGCTGATAGAAGAAAAAGGATATGCAAGAGTATCTGATATTGCAGAAGCCCTCGCTGTCCATCCCTCCTCTGTAACAAAAATGGTTCAGAAGCTAGATAAAGATGAATACCTCATTTATGAGAAATATCGTGGTCTAATTTTAACCCCGAAAGGCAAAAAAATTGGAAAACGTCTCGTATACAGACATGAACTGCTAGAGCAATTTTTAAGAATCATTGGTGTAGATGAAGAGAAAATTTATGATGATGTAGAAGGTATTGAGCATCATCTCAGCTGGAACAGCATTGACCGCATCGGCGACCTCGTCCAATTCTTTGAAGAAAACGATGAGCGATCCGTTCAGCTGAAAGCGATTCAAAAGAAAAACGAACAAACAAATCAAGAATCTTAAGAAAAAGGACACCCTTAGCATGGGTGTCCTTTTTGAATATAGTTCTAATGAAGGGCAAATGCTCCTACACTATTAATAGTGTGACAGAAAAGGGGGCTCCTTGATGAAGATAGATGGTGTGTTCTCAGGTGGAGGCATTAAGGGTGCAGCACTTGCAGGCGCCTATGAAGCGCTTGAAGCAAGAGGATTTCAATTTGTCCGTCTCGCTGGAACAAGTGCGGGAGCAATCATTGCTTCACTCATCGCAGCGGGTTTTACGAGTCAGGAGATTCGGGAGCTGTTAGACGAAATGGATGAGCATCAATTGCTTGACCGAAGGTGTCAATTCATCCCGTTTAAAATGCTCAGGTGGGTGTCTATTTATTGGCGTCTTGGCCTTTACAAAGGTGACCGTCTAGAAAAATGGCTGACAGACGTGTTAAAACGAAAAGGCGTCACCGTATTCGGTGATCTGAAAAAAGATACGCTCAAAATCGTCGCTTCTGATTTAACAAATGGCAAAATCCTTGTCCTTCCAGATGACCTTCCTTCCTATGGGTTAAATCCAGAACGGTTTTCTGTCGCCAGAGCCATTCGGATGAGCTGCAGTCTGCCGTATTTTTTTGAACCCGTCAAACTAAGGTCTTCAAAAGGAATTTGTACCATAGTGGATGGCGGCGTGCTCAGCAACTTTCCGATTTGGCTTTTTGCTGAAGAGAAAAAAAGACCGTTTGTCGGTGTCACATTAACCCCAAACGAAAAAGAACGCCCTCAACATTCCATCCGCAATGCGTTTGAACTGTTTGGCGCTCTATTTGAAACGATGCGTGGTGCTCATGACGAAAGACATATTGCCACAAAACACGAACGTCATATTATTTTTATTCCTGTAGAACACGTCATTGCCACTGATTTTCATCTCATGACAGAAAAGAAAAAGGCGCTCGTCGATCTAGGCAGACAGAAGGCCGAGCAATTTTTAAAGAGCTGGACATTTTAAAATAAGGCGCGATTTTTCTTTTTGTTTTTCTTGCCTTCAATGACTGTCAAATGTGTTTGGCTTTTCTTTTTGAGAAGGACGGGCTTAGACTTGTGGTCAGTCGGCACGCTTCGCAAATGAGTGACCCGGTTTTTCATCTGGCTTTTCGTTTTTGGTTTAGGCTGCTGGTAGCGACGTTTTGATTGTTTGACTGCTTTACGATAAAGATTTCCTTCTGTTCCAGTTCTTCGATTCATCAGCCATCTAAATAAGAAAAATAGAACCGCTCCAACGATCACAACTGATAGCAGCATCGTAAAGAGTCTGCTTGGATTCGTTGTGAGTAAATACACAAATCCCAAAACACCTAAAGCGAAAATAATGGTAAAAGCAGGATGTACTCGGCGATTCATAACTGTCCACCTCCGAAAGAATTTACCGGATTTATAAACTAGATCACTTGATGAGCAGAATCTGATGCTTGTTTCGCAGATGCTTCCTCTAAACGAAGAAGTTCATTAAAACTTGCAATGGCTACCTCGACTTGATCATCAGAGGGTTCTTTTGTTGTGAGCAATTGCAGCCAAAGGCCAGGATAGCCAAGCACTTTAAGCACTGGCACGTCACGGAGTTTGTTTGTGAGCTGAAGCACTTCAAATGAAATGCCCAGAACAACCGGTATAAGCGCCAAGCGATTCAGAACTCTCACCCATAAAGGATCTGTCGGTACGAGTAAATAGACGAACATGCCGACAATGACAGTGAATAAAATAAAGCTGCTGCCGCATCGATAATGCAGGCGAGATTGGCTTTGGACATTTTCCACTGTGATGTCAAGATTCTGTTCATAGCAGTTTATGACTTTATGTTCTGCCCCATGATATTGAAATACCCTTTTAATTAAAGGGGTCATGGAAATAAAGTAAATATAGCCTAATAACAGGATCAATTTAAAGAATGTTTCCACTGCAATCTGTGCGAAGTTTCCAGAAAACACCGGACGCACAAGTTCGGCTAAAAAGACAGGCACTAAAGTAAAGACAAATTTACTAAAAAGAAGAGAGAGAACTCCGATCACAGCAATGCCAAAGATCATTGATAATTTCGAGCTTTTTTGTTCTTTTTCAAGAGAATGATCTTCAGAAGGATCTAAGTCATAGCGCTCGCTGGAGAAGTTTAAGTGCTTACTGCCGTTTGCGCTTGCTTCAACAAGTGCAGCAACACCCCTGACAAAAGGGATTTTCTTAAGAAAGGCGGTTCGTTTATTGGAGGTCCGGGGAAGCTTTAAAAACTCAATCGACTCATCCTTACGCCGAATCGCTGTCACATAGTTCTTTTTACCTCCGAACATGACACCTTCCACAACTGCCTGCCCTCCATATGCTGGAGGTTTTGTTTGATTGGACATATTTCATCAACCTGCCTGTTTCCTGTAATTTACATGCATTTCCTTATACCTTTATTGTACAGGAAAAGAGGGGAAATCACTAGCTCACAGGTCGATTATCTACTAGAATTCTATCTACCTCTTTTTAGCCAGTATACCCTGTTATAAAAATTTTACACTCTCGCACGGAAATCCTTTTTTTTCATGACATTTTGGACATACTACTTGCTGGAGGTGTTCATATGAAACGTGATGAAAAGAAAAACCAAGAAGAAAAAAATCAATCAGTACAAACGTCTTCAATGATGGCAAGGGCAGCAGCCACAGGTTTTGTCGGCGGAGTTTTTTGGGGCTTTATCGGATTTCTGACCCATATGTTTCATTTTTCAGAGGTGAGTCCAAATATGCTGTTGCAGCCATTTGTGCTTGGTGAATGGAAAAAAGGCGGACTTGGTACATTTATGAGTATTGTACTTTTAGGGATTTTATCTATTGGAGCAGCCTTTATTTATTATGGACTGCTCAAACGGATCAAAGGTTTTTGGATGGGGCTGATCTATGGCGCGATTTTATGGCTGCTTGTTTTTTATGTATTTAATCCTATATTCCCCGATGTGAAGCAAGTGCAAGATTTGCAGCAAAGCACCATTGTGACGACATTTTGCCTATATATTTTATATGGCATGTTTGTCGGATACAGTATTTCATTTGAATACAATGAATTAACGAGTCAGAAGCTTGCAAGGGCACTCGGGAAAAAGACAGAATAAAGTGTAAATCCACCATTCATATGATAAAATTATTTTTGGAAACGAAAGGTTTCTAAGGAAAAAGAAACAGACATCGATATAGAGTGAATTAGGGTGAAGGAGTGGTCATATGCCTCATTTTCTAGTGCTGAATGGGCCCAACTTAAATAGGCTCGGCAAGAGAGAGCCAGGAGTTTATGGAAGTAAAACATTAACAGATTTAGAAACGGATTTGTTTCAGTTTGCAGAAAGAGCAAATATTCAATTGACGTTCTTTCAATCGAATCACGAGGGAGATCTGGTCGATGCGCTCCATGAAGCAGAAGATCAGTACGATGGCGTCGTGTTTAACCCGGGTGCTTTTACCCACTATAGCTATGCACTGAGAGATGCCATTGCAAGTATTACGTTACCTGTCATCGAAGTACATATCACAAATGTTCATAAGAGAGAGGAATTCCGCCATCATTCGGTTCTTGCTCCAGTATGCCAAGGTCAAATCGTTGGACTTGGTTTAGAAGGATATAAATTGGCGATTCGTTATTTAGTCAGTGAAGGGGGAGCAGTATCATGAAACTTGAAAAACTAAGAAAACTTTTAGCCGAATTAGACATAGATGGTTTAGTGATTACGAGCAGCTTTAATTTACATTATATGACGAGTTTTACTGGATCAGCCGGTCTTGCCATCGTTTCAAAGGATCGAGCCGCCTTTATTACGGATTTCCGTTACACGGAGCAAGCCAAGGATCAAGTAAAGGGCTATGACATCATTGAACATAAAGGAAACATTGTGGAAACTGCTGTCCAAACGGCAAACGAATTTGGGGTGAAACGTCTTGGTTTTGAACAAAACCATATGACATTTGCCACCTACCAGCAGTACTCGGGGAAAGCAAGCGGTATCGAGCTTGTTCCAGTCTCGGAATCAGTTGAAAAGTTGCGCTTGATTAAGTCTAATGAAGAGATTAAGATATTAGAGGAAGCTGCGAAGATTGCAGATCATGCCTTTGATCATATTCTCACGTACATCAAGCCGGGCCTGACAGAAATTGCGGTCATGAACGAGCTTGAATTTTTCATGAGAAAAGAAGGGGCAGAAGGATCTTCATTCGATATGATTGTTGCCTCTGGCGTTCGTTCAAGCCTGCCACACGGGAGAGCGAGCGAAAAGGTGATTGAATCTGGCGACTTGGTGACACTGGATTTCGGTGCCTATTATAAAGGCTATTGTTCAGACATGACAAGAACCATTGCTGTAGGAACACCAAGCGACAAATTAAAGGAAATTTATCATATCGTATTAGAAGCAGAAAACGCTGGTGTGGATAAAATCAAGCCAGGCTTAACAGGAAAAGAAGCTGATCGCATCACACGAGACATCATTGAAAAGTATGGCTACGGTCAATACTTCGGGCATTCGACTGGACATGGGCTTGGTATGGAAGTACATGAAGCACCTGGCCTTTCCTCACGCTCAGATGTCGTGTTAGAAGAGGGAATGGTTGTGACAGTTGAACCAGGCATTTACTTGCCAGATGTCGGCGGCGTGAGAATTGAGGATGATATCGTCCTGACAGCTGACGGCAATAAACGATTGACCCACTCACCGAAAGAACTTATCATATTATGATGGTGAAATGTAGGAGGATGACAAAATGATTTCAGTAAACGATTTTCGTACAGGCCTGACAATTGAAGTGGACGGCGGTATTTGGCGTGTAGTTGATTTCCAACACGTAAAACCAGGAAAAGGCGCAGCGTTTGTCCGTTCGAAACTGCGTAACCTGCGTACAGGTGCGATTCAAGAGAAAACATTCCGTGCAGGTGAAAAAGTAGCGAAAGCTCAAATTGAAACAAAAACAATGCAATATTTATATGCAAATGGCGATCAGCATGTATTCATGGATACAAGTTCATACGAACAACTTGAACTAAGCGAAGCGCAAATCAAAGATGAGCTGAAATATCTGCTTGAAAATATGTCGGTTCAAATCGTCATGTACGGTGATGAAACACTTGGAGTAGAACTTCCAAACACTGTAGAACTAGAAGTAGTAGAAACAGAGCCTGGTATTAAAGGTGATACGACATCAGGTGGATCAAAACCTGCAAAAACAGAAACTGGTTTAATCGTGAACGTTCCTTTCTTTGTGAACCAAGGTGATAAACTAGTGATCAATACATCTGACGGTTCATACGTTTCAAGAGCGTAATGAACGGAGAGAGACTGTAAACCTCGTGTTTACAGTCTTTTTTTATTTGAAAAATAGGACGACTCGTTATGACACCCCTTACTCTATTCTCTCATCCATCTCTCTTCCTTTTGAAAAACAAGACTACTTCTAGCTAGTGAAGCATATAGTGTAAAAAAAGCTGGAGGTTCTATATGAAACAATTTCTCCCGGGTATACACCCATCAGTCGCTGCCATGGCAGGGATGAGGTTTTTATCTGCCACGATTGAACTGACGGCCGCCATCCTCATTTTAGTGACAAATGATGTGCGTAAAGCGGTTGTCATCAATAGTATATTAGCGATCATCGGGCCGCTCATTTTTATTATTACGATGACGATTGGAATCTACCAAATTGCAGGGCAGTTATCCTATGCGAAGCTTGTGTTTATTTTCATTGGTGTCGTATTTATTCTTGTTGGAATTTATAAGTGAAATGGCTTGGCATAATTAACGGCATGCATCATACATTTTAGAGAAGAAAAAAAGGAGGGGAATTCGTTGCGGAGTTTGTTGGATATTCTCCCGCACTCAATTGGACAAGAACTCAGCATGTTAAAAGAAGCAGAGTGGGCGCAAATAGAAGAAATCCGCATTCGCACCGATCGCCCAATTGAGCTGATGCAAGGAGGAAAACCCCGCTTTCTTTCCTATTATACAACAGGTGAAGATGCGGCTCAGTTATTAGGCAGGCTCAGTAATTACAGCATGTACACACTGGAGGAAGAGTTAAAACAGGGCTATATCACCATATCTGGCGGACATCGAGTCGGGCTTGCTGGAAAGGTCATCGTCGAAAATGGATTCGTCAAAGGCTTAAGAGATATTTCTTCATTTAATATTCGTATCGCAAAAGAGAAGATCGGAATTGCTCTGCCGTTTCTCCCTTATTTATATGAAAAACATTGGTGTAACACACTGATTATAGGTCCGCCGCAAACCGGGAAAACGACATTGCTGCGTGATCTAGCACGTCTTGTCAGTACAGGAACAACAGCCATTTCTCCTAGAAAAACAGGGATTGTAGATGAACGCTCTGAAATCGCAGGTTGTATAAGAGGAGTGCCGCAGCATTCTTTTGGGCACCGGATTGATGTACTTGATGCGTGCCCAAAGGCTGAAGGGTTAATGATGATGATCAGATCCATGAGCCCAGAAGTCATCATTGTGGATGAAATCGGAAAAAGTGAAGATGTACAGGCACTGTTAGAAGCAATCCATGCGGGAGTCACCATTATCGTCTCAGCTCATGGGTATTCTCTTGAAGACTTATCTAAACGGCCATCATTTGAACCGTTATGGCAGCTTCGTGTGTTTGATCGATATGTGGAATTAAATAGAGAAAAAGGGCCTGGCACGATCGGACGGATATTTGACCAAGAGGGACAAGAGCTGAAGCGGAGGCGGGGAGTGGACGTATGTTAAAGCTTATTGGTGCTATTTTCATTGTTGCGGCTACGACATGGGGAGGATTCGAGTTTGCGAAGCGGTACAGTGATCGGCCAAAGCAAATCCGCCAGCTCCGGTTTGCACTCCAATCTCTTGAAGCTGAAATTATGTATGGTCAAACACCTTTAGCTAGAGCCGCTGACCAAATTGCGTCCCAAGTAGGACCGCCTGTGAATCGGCTATTTGAACAATTTGCAGAAAAACTCAACGTCGGAACCTTTTCTGCGAGGCATGCATGGAATGAAAGTCTAGAGGATGTATGGAAAAAAACCGTATTAAAAAAAGGCGAATATGAGGCGCTGAAGCACTTTGGAGAAACCCTTGGTCAGCATGATGTGACGGCTCAGCAAAAATATATCAAGCTAGCTTTAGGCCATTTGGAATCAGAGGAGAAAGAAGCTGAAGTTGCCCAAGCGAAAAATGAAAAAATGGTGAGAAGTCTTGGTTTTCTAAGTGGGTTACTACTGATTCTGTTATTGATGTGAGAGGAAGGGAGTCGAGAGCATGGGCGTTGATGTAAACGTCATTTTCCAAATTGCGGGAGTGGGTATCGTCGTGGCTTTTCTCCATACGATTTTAGATCAAATGGGGAAAAAAGAGTACGCACAGTGGGTCACACTGCTTGGATTTATCTACATTTTATTTATGGTTGCTACCATTGTGGATGATTTGTTTAAGAAGATTAAAGCCGTATTTCTATTTCAAGGATAGGGGAGGGCTTACAAATCGAAATTATTCAAATTGTTGGACTTGGTTTAATCGCTACTTTTCTAGCATTAATCGTCAAAGAACAAAAGCCAACCTTCGCCTTTATGCTTGTTGTGTTTACTGGGTGTGTCATTTTCCTTTATTTAATCGATCAAATCTATGCCATTATCTCCATGATTGAAAAAATTGCAGCAAGTGCAGGCGTCAATATGAAATACGTTGAAACCATTTTGAAAATCATTGGCATTGCCTATATTGCAGAATTTGGTGCCCAGCTCACAAAGGATGCTGGACAAGGCGCCATCGCTTCAAAAATAGAGCTTGGCGGCAAGATTCTTATTTTGGTCATGGCGGTACCGATTTTAACGGTCATCATTGAGACGATCCTAGGTATGATCCCGTCCATGACTTGATGGAAAAGAGGTGATGATGATGAAACGGGTGACAGCTGTGCTGGGGTTTATGATGTTCTTTTGGATGATCGTTCCGTATGCAGGTGCAGAAGAAAGTGTGCCTTTATCAAGTGAAGAACCGGTCGCAGAAGAAGTTGCGGGTGGACAGGCTGATGCCTTAGAGCTTCATTCTATCAGTGACTTTTGGGAAACGATATTGGACGAGTATGGCGGTTTTCTGCCTGAAAGCCAAAAAGGTACTGTGAAGGAAATGATCGATGGCGATAAAGAGCTGTCTCCCCAAACGTGGCTGAAGGCTTTTGTTCATTATCTGTTTCATGAGCTGATTGCCAATGGAAAGCTCTTAGGCACACTTATATTACTTACCATCTTTTGTTCGCTTTTGCAGCTTTTGCAAAATGCGTTTGAACAAAGCACTGTTAGTAAAGTTGCATACGCTCTTGTTTATATGGTGCTTATCATTATTGCATTAAACAGTTTTCATGTTGCGATCTCTTATGCAACAGAAGCCATTCAAACGATGACTAGTTTTATTCTTGCTCTTATTCCTCTTTTATTAGCACTTATTGCCTCATCAGGCGGGCTTGTCTCAGCCGGATTCTTTCATCCTGTGATTTTGTTTTTAATGAACACGAGCGGTGTTTTTATTCAATATGTCGTTCTTCCGCTCATCTTTTTATCAGCGATCTTGAGCATAGTCAGTACATTGACCGAACAATACAAAGTGACCCAGCTTGCCCAGCTGTTAAGAAATGTCGCCATTGGGGGGCTCGCTGTTTTTTTAACTGTATTCCTCGGCGTCATTTCTGTACAGGGGGCATCTGCTGCTATCACTGATGGAATCGCTCTTCGCACAGCCAAGTTTATTACCGGAAATTTCATCCCTGTCCTTGGCAGAATGTTTACTGATGCGACAGATACCGTTATCAGCGCCTCTGTGCTGCTGAAAAATACGGTTGGCCTTGTAGGCGTCGCCATTTTGATTTCAATTGCGGCTTTCCCAGCGATTAAAGTGCTGTCGCTCGCTCTGATTTATAAACTGGCCGCTGCGATTCTTCAGCCTTTAGGGGGCGGGCCGATTATTAGCTGCCTTGATGTCATTTCAAAAAGTGTTCTTTATATATTTGCTGCATTAGCTGTTGTATCGCTTATGTTCTTTTTAAGCATTACCGTTATCATCACAGCTGGCAACCTCACCATGATGATGAAGTAAGGAGGGGACACCATTTGAGTTTTCTCACAGAATGGATCACAAGTATTATCCTATTTATTTTATTTGCGATTGTGATTGATCTTTTGCTTCCCAATTCAAGCATGCAGAAGTATGCAAAAATGGTCGTCAGCTTATTGTTAATTGTCGTGATGCTCAATCCGATCTTTGCGTTATTCCGGGCAGATCCGGACCAAATTTTCTCAGAAATCATGAAAGGGAAGGACCAAGCGCAATCAGAAGAAATAAAAAATCAGATGAATTTAGAAAAAAAAGAAATACAAGCTTCACAGCGTGCATATATTTTAAAGCAAATGGCTGTCCAACTAGAAAAAAGCGCAAAGGAGCCACTGGAGAAGGAGAGCTATGAAATGAAACACGTAGAAGTGTTGGCAGATGAGGAGCACCTTGATCAGAATATGGAGGCAGATCAATTTCGCATCAAAGCAGTCCTTGTCCCGCTCACAGGTGATGCTGTAGAAACGGTGGCAAAGGTCGACATTGATCTTTCCAGGCAAAAGGAGGAAAGCGCCGAGACGTCAGCAAAAGAGATGGCGAGGGTGAAAGAGACGCTTGCAGATGTTTGGAATACACGGCCTGAACACATTGCGCTCAACATTGAGGGAGGTGACGCAGCAGATCATGAATAACAAGGACTGGAGACAAAAACTGAAATCAATGTTCCAAGCACCTGAAAAAGGTGAAGGGAAACCAAAATTAACGAAGCACCATTACTTACTACTTGTCTTCATCATCGGCGTGTCATTCATGTTAGTCAGTCAAATTTTGTCACCGCCATCAAGCAAACAAGAGGCTGCTGTTCCTGCGTCTAAAAAAACATCCTCAGAAGAGCAGGCGGTGTTCAAACCATCTTCTTCAGGTAAGTCAAACAACTCGATAGAGGATGTTGAACAAGAATACGAAAATCAGCTGAAAGAGATTTTAGAAACGATCATTGGTGTTGAGGATGTATCTATCGTGGTAAATGTAGACGCAACTTCTTTAAAAGTGTTTGAAAAAAACAAATCCAATAAAAGCACTACGACAGAGGAAACAGACAAAGAAGGCGGCGTGCGAAGTGTCACGGATCAAACAAAAGAAGAAGAGATTGTCATTATTAAAAATGGAAATGAAGAAACACCTGTTGTTGTCCAAACGAAAAAGCCAGACATTCGAGGTGTCCTCGTTGTTGCTCAAGGAGTAGACAACGTTCAAATAAAGAAAACCATCATTGAAGCGGTTACACGAGTGCTTGATGTACCGAGCCATAGAGTGGCTGTTGCCCCTAAAAAAATCAAGGAGGATTCGGAATGATGTTAAAAAAACAAACGGTTTGGCTATTAACGATGCTAAGTTTAGTTGTCGTATTAAGTGTGTACTATATCATGTCCCCACAAGGTGAGAATGCTGTGACAGTAGAAGATACAAAATCAAAAGGAATGGAAGAGAAAAAGGCTGAGCCAGAAAAAGGGACTGACAAAGGAACCGAAAAGAACGCAGAAGAGAAATCAACTGACAAAGAAACCAATGCGAAACAAGAAGATGTTGAAACAAGTGGAGAAGAAGGAAAGGCTGTTTCAGAGCAGACCGACGATGAACTTTTCACAACCTACAGACTTGAACTGGAAGATAAGCGCAGCAAGCAGCGTGAAGAGTATAACGAAATCGTGTCTAGCGATGATGCAACAGCGCAAGAAAAAAGTGAAGCTTATGATCAAATGACAGCGCTTAGTGAGGCAGAAGGAACAGAGCGTCAGCTGGAGACATTAATCAAAACAAAAGGATATAAAGATGCGCTCGTCAGTGCAGAAGGAGATAAAGTGAACATCACGGTTCGTTCTGATAAAAAATCAAAGTCCCAAGCAGCAGATATTATTGATTTGGTCACAAAAGAAATGAGAGGGCTTGATAACGTAGCCGTCACTTTTGAGCCATCGAATCAATAAAAAATGCACAAGCGCCCTTTTCTGAAAAGGGCGTTTTTTCATGCGGGTTGACGCCCTTTTTCAGGTGCTTGTGCGAGGTGTCTCATCACATTAATAGTTGAATTCAACGAAATCCTCCTGTAAGATGGTTATAGTATGTACTTTTAGTACTAGCCTATAAAAAAAGATAAATCCATACATAGGGGTGCAAATCCATGTTAAAAATTGAAGAGATTCATGAACTAATTAAATTAATTGACGAATCAACAATTGATGAATTTACGTACGAAAATGAAGGCGCAAAAATCAAGTTAAAGAAAAATAAAGAAGTCGTTCAGCAAGTTGCGGCACAAGCACCAGTGGCTCCTGTCCAAGCAGCTCCAGCTCAACAAGCTCCTAAAGCACAAGCTCCAGCTCAGACCGAAGCCCCTGCACAAGAGGCAACTGCGTCTGAAAACCTGCATAAAATCACATCCCCAATGGTTGGCACATTTTACGCTTCTTCTTCACCAGAAGCAGATCCATATGTGACAACAGGTTCTAAAGTGAAGGAAAACTCAGTTGTATGTATCGTTGAAGCGATGAAACTGTTTAATGAAATCGAAGCAGAAGTAAAAGGCGAAATCGTCGAAGTATTAGCTGAAAACGGTCAGCTTGTAGAATTCGGACAACCCCTCTTTCTAGTGAAAGCAGAGTAAGGAGTACGATCATGATTAAAAAGCTATTAATTGCAAACAGAGGAGAAATCGCAGTTAGAATCATCCGTGCTTGTAAAGAGCTTGGAATTGAAACAGTTGCGGTATTTTCTGAAGCGGATCGTGATGCGCTGCATGTTCAAATGGCTGATGAAGCATATTGCATCGGACCGACTGCTTCAAAAGATAGTTATTTAAATGTGACAAATATTGTCAGTGTGGCAAAGCTAACAGGTACAGATGCCATCCATCCAGGATATGGTTTCCTTGCTGAAAATGCAGACTTTGCTGAGCTTTGCGAGGAATGTAATGTCATCTTTGTTGGACCAACTGCGTCAGCGATTTCCAAAATGGGAACGAAAGATGTGGCAAGAGAAACAATGAAACAAGCTGGAGTTCCAATTGTCCCTGGTTCTCAAGGAATTGTAAAAGATCTTGATGATGCTGTTTCAACAGCAGCTAGTATTGGGTATCCTGTCATTATTAAAGCAACTGCAGGCGGCGGTGGTAAAGGTATCCGTGTGGCTCGCACAGAAGAAGAGCTCATTAACGGTGTCACCATTACGCAGCAGGAAGCAGCACAAAACTTCGGGAACCCAGGTGTCTATTTGGAGAAATTCATTGAAGACTTTAGACACGTTGAAATTCAAGTCCTTGCTGATCAGCATGGGAATACCATTCACTTAGGTGAACGTGATTGTTCTATCCAAAGAAGAATGCAAAAGCTACTGGAAGAAACGCCATCACCTGCACTAAATGCAGATATTCGTGAGCAAATGGGTGAAGCTGCCGTAAAAGCAGCCGAAGCTGTTGAATACACAGGTGCCGGAACGGTTGAATTCATTTACGATTATAATGAAGAGAAGTTTTACTTCATGGAAATGAATACACGTATCCAAGTAGAGCATCCTGTAACGGAAATGGTCACTGGTGTTGATTTGATCAAAGAACAGATCAAAGTAGCTTCAGGTGAAAAGCTTTCCCTTACGCAAGAGGATGTCGTATACGAAGGCTGGGCGATTGAATGTCGTATTAACGCAGAGAACCCTGAGAAAAATTTCATGCCTTCTGCTGGTGAAATTAAAATGTACCTTCCGCCAGGCGGTTTAGGAGTACGTATTGATTCTGCCGCTTACCCTGGTTATGTGATTCCGCCATATTACGATAGTATGATTGCGAAAGTGATCACATATGGTAAAACGAGAGAAGAAGCAATTGCAAGAATGAAACGTGCGCTGCAAGAATTCGTCATTGAAGGAGTCTACACAACGATTCCATTCCACCTCAGATTACTAGAGCACGAAACATTTGTGAGCGGTAATTTTAATACGAAGTTTTTAGAAACGTATCAAATTATGAAATAATAACAGCTTTCGGAGGTGAATGATCGTGTCAGAAAACAATTTGCTTGAAATGAACCTTGATGAAGATCAATTGGGAAAAGTGCAAATTGCGCCAGAAGTGATTGAAGTCATTGCTGGGATCGCTGCATCAGAGGTCGAAGGAATTGCGGAAATGCGCGGCAACTTCGCTGCTGATGTGGCAGAACGCTTTGGGAAGAAAAATCACCGTAAAGGTGTGAAAGTAGATGTCTCTGATGAAGGCATCACAATTGATGTGTATTGTGTGGTTGAATTTGGCCTATCCATTCCAAAGGTATCCACTGCTGTTCAAGAAAATATCCGTCAAACCCTTTTAAACATGACGGCCTTAACGATTAATGAAATCAACATTCATGTCGTTGGCATTCAATTTGATACAAAAACAGCTGAAGCTGAAGTTGATCAAGAAATGTAAAAAGGGTTGAAGTGAAACCAAGGAGGCATTGCCTCTTTGGTTTTTTAAAGCCCATTTTTGGGAAAATTCCACATGATGATTACGTCACGCATGGAGTGATTCGTTTTTCGTCACAGCTCGCATGGATCTTGGTGCGACTGCGGTCAAAATATGTTATGATCTCTGTATGGCTTAACGACAAGCGGATAAAGTGGTTAAAGGAGTAAATAATGAAAAGAAGAACTGCAAGAGAAAAGGCGCTACAAACATTATTTCAAATTGATGTCAGCAATATTGATCCGAAAGAGGCCATTACACATGCGCTGGATGAACAAGAATCAGATCCTTTTTTCGAGGAACTGGTTTTCGGTGTGCTCGAACAAAAGGACAAGCTCGATGACATGATTTCACAGCATCTTGTGAATTGGAAACTTGATCGTATTGCGAACGTAGACAGAGCCATTTTAAGGCTGTCTGTGTACGAAATGGTATATCAAGAAGATATCCCGGTGAGTGTTTCAATGAATGAAGCCATTGAACTGGCTAAATTGTTCGGTGACGATAAGGCGCCGAAATTTGTAAATGGTGTACTTTCAAACATTAAAAACGACCTAAAGCAGCAATAGGAGGATTCGACATGACAGCAACAATCATCGATGGGAAAGAAACAGCAAAAGAAAAGCGTGAACAATTAGCAAAAGAAGTAGAAGAGCTAAAACAAAAAGGAGTCACACCTGGTCTTGCCGTTATTCTAATCGGTGATGATCCGGCTTCACTTTCTTACGTACGCGGGAAGAAAAAAGCAGCAGAAGCCATGGGCATGCATTTCCAGCTTGATCATTTAGATGCTTCTTTAACAGAAGAGGAATTGCTAAAGATGATTGATCAGTACAATGCGAATGATCAATTCCACGGAATTCTTGTTCAGCTTCCACTGCCAAAACATATTTCTGAAAAAGCCGTCATTGAACGAATTTCACCAGAGAAAGACGTAGATGGTTTTCATCCGCTGAATATCGGGAAAATGCTACTTGGGGAAGACACATTCCTCCCTTGCACACCAGCAGGTATTGTTGAATTATTGAACAAAACAGGTGTGGATCTCTCTGGCAAAGAAGTGGTCGTTGTAGGACGAAGCAATATCGTCGGCAAACCAGTTGGACAATTGCTATTAAACGAAAATGCAACCGTCACCTACTGTCATTCAAGAACGGCGAACATTTCAGAACATACGTTAAAAGCGGACATTTTAGTTGTTGCCGTCGGTCGAGCAAACTTTATTAAAGCTGACCAAATTAAAGAAGGCGCTATTGTCATTGATGTAGGAGTCAATCGTCTAGAAACAGGGAAACTTGTAGGGGACGTTGACTTTGAAGCAGCAAAAGAAAAAGCTTCTTACATCACACCAGTCCCTGGCGGAGTGGGTCCAATGACAATTACGATGCTTGCACACAATACGGTTAAATCAGCAAAACGTACATTATCATAAGCTTGATCCATTCATCCACCTGCGTGCTGCCGGTGGATGAATGTGCGTTTTTGAAGAGGAGGAATACGTCATGAGTGAAAAAGCCTTTGTGACGGTCACAGCCCTTACAAAATACATAAAAAGAAAATTTGATGTTGACCCTCATTTAGAAGATATTTGGATCAAAGGTGAGTTATCAAATGTGAAGATTCATTCAAGAGGTCATGTTTATTTCACCTTAAAGGACGAAAATGCACGTATGCAAGCTGTTATGTTCCAGCGCTCCGCGTCCAAGCTGCCTTTTTCACCAAAGAGCGGAATGAAAGTGTTCGTACGTGGCGGAATTCAAGTCTACGAACCGAGCGGAAGCTATCAATTATATGCAAAAGAAATGCAGCCTGATGGTGTTGGTGCTCTTCATCTTGCCTATGAAGAGCTGAAGAAGAAACTAGCAAGTGAAGGCTTATTTGATGAGCGCTATAAAAAAACAATTCCTGAATATCCAGAGGTTGTTGGTGTCATTACATCCCCAACAGGAGCAGCTGTTCGAGATGTCATTACCACGATCAATCGGCGCTATCAGCAGGCCAAGATCATTGTGCTTCCGGCATTAGTCCAAGGAGAAAATGCTCCGCGTTCGATTGTGGAACGGATAAAAGAAGCCAATGAAAAACAGCTTTGTGATGTCTTGATTGTCGGGAGAGGCGGAGGATCGATTGAAGAACTTTGGGCCTTTAATGAAGAAGCAGTCGCAAGAGCGATCTTCGCATCAGACATTCCAATCATTTCTGCAGTTGGGCACGAAACAGACTTTACCATTAGTGATTTCACTGCAGACATGAGAGCACCCACACCAACAGGAGCAGCAGAACTAGCTGTTCCAAGCACCGCTGATTTAATTGAACGAATCAAATCAATCGACATTCGGTTAACAAGAGCAGTAAAAAATCGAACGTCACAAGCAAAAGACCGTCTTGTGGCACTTCAATCCTCTTATGCTTTCCGATTTCCAAAACGATTACAAGAGCAAAAAGAGCAGCAATTCGATATGATATTTGATCGTTTTCAAAAACAGCTGACAAGACAAATGGAACAAAAACGCAGTCAACTTGACCGCCAAACATATAGACTGAAGCCGCTTCATCCAAAAGAGCAGCTGCTTCAGGCGAAAAAACGTCACGCCAATGAAACAGAACAGCTTATTCGGAGCATGAATGTGCAAATGAAAACAATTCATTCGCAGTTCCAATCGGTTCTTGGTAAACTAAATGCATTAAATCCGCTTCAAGTCATGGAAAGAGGCTATAGTTTAGCTTATAAAGAAGATGAGCTCATTAAAAGTGTGAATCAAGTAGAAACGAAGGATCAACTGACGATTACAATGAAGGATGGACGTCTGATTTGTGAGGTTATTGAGAAGGAGGGCAATCATCATGACAGAATCAAATAAACAAAAAGAAGAACAAATGACATTTGAAGAGGCCATGAAAGGACTTGAAGAGATTGTGGGAAAGCTCGAAGAAGGCGATGTACCGCTAGAACAAGCTATTCACTATTTCCAAGAGGGTATGACACTCTCAAAACTTTGCCATGAAAAATTACAGCATGTTGAAAAGCAAATGGATTTCATTTTAAAAGAGGACGGTGAACTGGCTCCTTTTTCTGTGAAGGAGGCAGATGCTGGTGACAAGTAACTTAAACGAATTTTTAACAACACGAAAACAAGCAATTGAAGACTATTTATTTACATATGTGCAGGAATTGTCTATTCCAGAAGACCTGAAATCTTCTATGCTTTATTCTCTGAAAGCTGGCGGAAAAAGACTGCGTCCTGTGCTTGTTCTTGCTCTTTTAAATGCGTATGGAAAAAGGGAAGAAGACGGTATACCAGTAGGCTGTGCAGTGGAAATGATTCATACGTATTCCTTGATACATGATGATCTTCCTTGTATGGATGATGATGATCTGCGCCGAGGAAAGCCGACCAACCATAAAGTATACGGCGAGGCAACAGCCGTTCTTGCAGGTGATGCGCTGCTCACTGAAAGCTTCCGTCTGATTACATCGCAATTATCTGACGATGTACCTGCTGATCAAAAGCTTCGAATCATCGATGAACTTGTTACATCAGCAGGTGCACTCGGAATGGTTGGCGGGCAATTTGATGATATGGAAGCAGAACAGAAACAAATCCCTCTTTCTGAATTAGAATCGATTCATGCCCGCAAAACAGGAAAGCTACTCACCTTTAGTGTGGTTGCAGGTGCGATACTGGCAGGTGCATCTGATGATGAGATCGAAAAGCTGAGAGAATTCAGCTATCATATTGGCATTGCTTTTCAAATCCGTGATGATATTTTAGATCTTGAAGGCAGCGAAGAGAAAATAGGAAAGCGGATCGGCTCCGATACAGCAAATGAAAAGTCGACATATCCTTCTTTATTAACGCTTTCAGGAGCAAAAGAAAAGCTGGATGAACATATCACTCGTGCGAAAGAAATTGTCTCAAATCTTGAGTTGGAGCAAAACTTGCTGCATGATTTATGCGATCTGATTGCCTCACGAGATCACTAAAAACAGCCTAGATTTGAGGGTCCTCGAGCAATTGTGGTAAACTGTAAACAGTTTATCATGATGAGACAACTCTTATTCCTGAATTGGTTTTCATAGGAATAAGGCATTATATATGTAGATAGAAATTTTGTTGAAAGCGAGTTGATCCTGATTGGATCTTTTATCAATAAAAAATCCAACGTTTCTAAAAGGAATGTCAAATGCAGAATTAGAGGAGCTGAGTGCGGACATTCGCACGTTTTTAATTGAGTCGTTAGCGAACTCTGGTGGGCACATTGGTCCAAACCTTGGTGTCGTTGAACTTACTGTTGCACTTCACAAAGTATTTGACAGCCCGAAAGACAAATTTCTTTGGGATGTTGGACATCAGTCTTACGTTCACAAGCTGTTAACTGGAAGAGGCGCCGAGTTTGATACGCTTCGTCAATATAAAGGGCTCTGCGGTTTCCCTAAACGAAATGAAAGTGAACATGATGTTTGGGAGACTGGACACAGTTCAACCTCATTATCTGGTGCAATGGGAATGGCGGCAGCGCGTGACATTAAAGGAACAGATGAATACATTCTCCCGATTATCGGCGATGGTGCACTAACCGGCGGTATGGCGTTAGAAGCACTGAACCATATCGGGGATGAAAAAAAAGACATGATTGTGATCTTAAACGACAATGAAATGAGTATTGCGCCAAACGTTGGTGCGATCCATACAATGCTTGGCAGACTACGTACAGCTGGTAAATACCAATGGGTAAAGGACGAGCTTGAATATTTATTCAAGCGTATCCCAGCAGTAGGCGGGAAGCTTGCTGCAACAGCAGAACGTATCAAGGACAGTCTGAAATATTTGCTTGTCTCTGGTATGTTCTTTGAGGAAATGGGCTTTACTTACTTAGGACCAGTAGACGGACATTCCTATGAAGATTTGTTTGAGAATCTTGAGTACGCAAAGAAAACAAAAGGCCCGGTTCTCCTTCATGTCATCACGAAAAAAGGAAAAGGCTATAAGCCGGCCGAATCTGATAAGATCGGCACATGGCACGGAACAGGCCCATACAAAATCGACACAGGTGACTTTGTAAAACCGACAGCAGCTGCACCGTCGTGGAGTGGTCTCGTCAGTGAAACCGTCAGAAAGCTGGCACGGGAAGATGAGCGGATTGTCGCGATTACACCTGCAATGCCCGTTGGCTCAAAGCTTGAAGGATTTGCAAAAGAATTCCCTGAGCGAATGTTTGATGTTGGAATTGCAGAGCAGCACGCTGCAACAATGGCAGCTGGACTTGCTACACAGGACATGAAGCCATTTTTAGCGATTTATTCAACGTTCCTTCAAAGAGCCTATGACCAAGTGTTGCATGATATTTGCCGTCAAAATCTCAATGTGTTCATTGGAATTGACCGTGCAGGTCTTGTCGGTGCAGATGGAGAAACACATCAAGGTGTGTTTGACATTGCTTTCATGCGTCATATGCCGAATATGGTTCTCATGATGCCAAAGGATGAAAATGAAGGACAGCATATGGTCAACACAGCCATTCAATATGATGATGGTCCAATCGCCATGCGCTTCCCGCGTGGAAATGGACTAGGCGTCAAAATGGATGAACAGCTGAAAACCATTCCAATTGGTTCTTGGGAAGTTCTTCGTCCCGGGAAAGATGCTGTCATTTTAACATTCGGTACAACCATTAAAATGGCGCTGCAGGCAGCAGAAGAACTGCAAAAAGAAGGTAAATCAATCCGTGTTGTCAATGCACGTTTCATTAAGCCTCTTGATGAAGGCATGTTAAATGAGATACTGTCTGAAGGTTTGCCAATTTTAACAATAGAAGAAGCGGTGCTTCAGGGTGGATTTGGCAGCAGCGTTTTAGAATATATACACGATAAGAAAGCATCTCATATCAAAGTAGAACGTATGGGCATTCCAGATGAATTTATTGAGCATGGAAGTGTCGATGCGCTACTTGAGGAAATTGGACTGACGAAAACACAGGTTGCTGAAACATTGCGTGACCTGCTTCCCGCAGCACCAAGAAAAGGAATTGGATCATGACATCAAAGAAAGAACGACTTGACGTTTTATTAGTCGAACAAGGACTAATGGAAACGAGAGAGAAAGCAAAACGCGCCATTATGGCAGGGATCGTTTACTCAAATGAAAACCGTTTGGATAAGCCAGGAGAAAAAATCGCTCGTGATACCCCGCTGACTGTGAAGGGGAATCCGCTGAAATATGTCAGCCGAGGTGGGCTAAAGCTCGAAAAGGCACTTCAGGAATTTGATTTAACCGTTGAAGGAAAGCTTTTAATTGATATCGGCTCATCAACAGGGGGATTTACAGATTGCGCACTCCAAAATGGAGCAGTCAAATCCTATGCTGTGGATGTTGGTTACAATCAGCTTGCGTGGAAATTACGACAGGATGATCGGGTGATCGTCATGGAACGCACCAACTTCCGCCATTCTGTTCCGGCAGATTTCACCGAAGGATTACCAGAGGTTGCATCTATTGATGTATCATTTATCTCGCTCAAACTCATTCTTCCCGCACTAAAGCATATTCTTATCCCAGGCGGCGACTGTATTGCGCTAGTGAAGCCGCAGTTTGAAGCGGGCAGAGAGCTTGTTGGAAAAAAAGGCATTGTGCGAGAACCTTCTGTACATCTTGGTGTGCTAGAAGAAATGAATCAATTTGCTGCAAAAGAAGGCTATGATGTAAAGGATGTTTCGTTTTCACCGATTACAGGCGGAGATGGAAATATCGAATTTCTCCTCCACTTGGTCCTGCATCCCGATCAAGAAGAGAATACGGCACTTCCAGTATCTGAACTTGAAAAAGTCGTCAAAGAAGCCCATGCCGTATTGAAAGAAAAGAAAAACAGTCCTGAGCCGGCTGACACATGAATTATTGAAACAAAAGGAATAATAGCTCGCTATTATTCCTTTTTACATGGTCAAAAGATCAGAATTGACCGTTTCTCACGTAATGCTTGTTTTTTGAAGTGTGCATCATATAACATAGAACGTAAAGACAAACTGAGATTCTAACGCCTAGGGGGGTCAAAATGAACAAAGGTCAAAGACATATTAAGATTAGAGAAATTATCGCAAGCCAAGAAATCGAAACACAAGACGAATTAGTCGATATTTTGAAAGCGGATGGATATAACATCACACAGGCGACCGTATCAAGAGATATCAAAGAACTGCATTTAGTCAAAGTGCCAACAAATAATGGAACATATAAATACAGCCTTCCTGCAGATCAGCGGTTTAACCCGCTATCAAAATTAAAGCGTTCCTTAATGGACGCATTTATTAAAATGGATGCTGCCAGTCATTTAATCGTTCTAAAAACAATGCCTGGGAACGCTCAAGCCATCGGTGCTTTAATGGATAATTTAGATTGGGAAGAAATTATGGGAACCATTTGTGGGGATGATACCATCTTAATCATTTGCCGCACGCCAGACGATACGGATACCGTTTCGTCCAAAATTTTAGAGCTTCTATAAAGAGATCAGGTTTACAAAAAGAGGTGTCAAATGAGTGTTAGCAGAACTAACCATTAAAAACTTTGCAATCATTGAGGAGTTAACGGTTTCGTTTGAAAAAGGACTCACAGTTCTAACAGGGGAAACAGGTGCCGGAAAATCAATCATGATTGACGCTGTCTCACTTCTCGTAGGGGGAAGAGGATCATCTGAATTTGTCCGTTATGGCGAAAAAAAAGCAGAGCTGGAAGGTCTTTTTCTTGTACCAGCAGATCATCCTGTATTTGCCCTGTGCGAGGAGCAAGGAATTGATGCATCTGATGAAATGATGATTCTTCGCCGTGATATCAATCAAAGCGGGAAAAGCATTTGCCGCATTAATGGTAAGCTTGTCACCATCTCGCTTTTAAGAGAAGTTGGCCGGCTTTTGCTTGATATACATGGACAGCACGATAATCAGCTGTTAATGGAGGATGAAAATCATTTGCATTTGCTTGATCAATTTGGAGCAGAAGAAATTGCACCTGCTCTCTCGCAGTATCAAGAAGCGTATGATCAATATATGAAGACGGCGCAAAAACTCAAACAGCTGTCTGAAAATGAACAAGAAATGGTTCACCGGTTAGACTTATTACAATTTCAGCTGGAAGAGATTGAAGCGGCACAATTAGAGCCTGGGGAAGATGAGAAGCTTCAAGAGGAACGTCATCAAATCAGCAATTTTGAAAAAATCTTTTCCTCGCTTCAAAACGCATATAATGCTCTGCGTAATGAGCAGGGAGGACTTGATTGGGTTGGAATGGCTTCAAGCGAGCTTGAGCAAGTTTCTGAGATCAACGACGATCTGAAAAAACTCTCTGAGCAAGTGTCAAACTCCTATTATTTATTAGAAGATTCTACTTTTCAAATGCGCAGCATGCTTGATCAATTAGAATTTGACCCAGCCCGTCTTGATTTTATTGAGTCTAGGCTAAATGAGATGAAGCAGCTGAAGCGAAAGTACGGCACAACCGTTGAGGAAATTTTAGAATATGCGGCTAAGATTGAAGAGGAGATAGACCAAATCCAAAATCGAGACAGCCATTTGCAGACACTTAAAAACAAACTTGATGCGATAAGCCGGGATGCATTGCTTGAAGCGCTTAACGTGTCAGAGCTCCGTAAAAAATGGGCGAAAAAACTGGCGAAGCACATTCAAGCTGAATTGAAGGATTTATATATGGAGAAGTCTTCTTTTGATACCGCTTTTACGATTCGATATGCACCTTTTGGCAGTACGGACTGCCCGCTTTTAGATGGAAAACCCGTACAGCTCGGGAAAAATGGCATAGATCAAGCGCAATTTGTCATTTCTACAAATCCGGGTGAACCGATGAAATCTTTGTCAAAAGTAGCATCTGGAGGAGAAATTTCACGTGTCATGTTGGCAGTGAAAAGTATTTTCTCAGCGAAACAAGAAGTGACGTCCATTATATTTGATGAAGTGGATACGGGCGTTAGCGGCAGAGTCGCACAAGCCATTGCTGAAAAAATTTATAAAGTAGCAGCAGGCTCACAAGTACTCTGTATTACCCATCTGCCGCAAGTCGCAGCAATGGCTGATACACATCTTTTTATTTCTAAACGCGCTAAAGCTGGTAGAACAATGACGAACGTCAAACCACTCAGTGATGATGAAAAAGTGAGTGAAATTGGCCGAATGATTGCTGGTGTAGAAGTCACTGAGCTCACAAAACAGCATGCAAAAGAATTACTGCACCAAGCAAATGATGTCAAAACGACAGGGTAGCTGAAACAACAGCTGCCTTTTTTATATTGTCTCATATTCGCCGTATATACGCATGAAATCGTCTTTTTCTTTTATCAATTTATCCAATCATTTTCTAAAGGTGTCGGTTATAAATCCTCGCTAAGAAGGCAAAAGTAAAGATGTAGCCAAAACATTAATGTTCTGGTGTGGGTAAGGAGCGAGGAGAGTGAAAAATGAATGCCCGAAAAGATGAGAAAAGCCATTGGTGTGATTCTCCTTGTTTCTTTAATAAGTACAGGGTTTATGAGCATAGTGAAGGAATATATCAGCATTCCAACAACTGTCGCAGTATTTGAACACGAGAAGCATTCGATTGATACATCCATTGAAGCGTCAGCCAATGCTTCTTCACCAGCCTTTAGTCTTTCAGAGAAAAAGAATCAACTTGAAGTAACGGGACAAAAGGCGGGAAAAGCCGAAATTGTTTATGATTTTAAAGGATTTCCTATTAAGAAAACAAAAGTCGATGTTCTTCCCGAATTAAAAGTCATTCCTGGAGGACAATCCATTGGCGTCAAACTCCATTCTGTCGGAGTTCTCGTTGTCGGTTTTCATCAAATCACAACAGCAGACGGCAAAAAATCACCAGGTGAAGCTGCAGGCATTCAATCAGGGGATATGATCATTGAGATCAATGGTCAGAAAATGGAGAAGATGAATGACCTCACCCCATTTATTCAGAAAGCCGGAAAAACGGGGGAAACCCTTCATTTACTCATAAAAAGAGACCATAAAACCTTTCAAACGACATTAACACCCGCTAAAGATGCAAGTGAAGGTACTTATCGAATCGGTCTTTATATTCGTGATTCCGCAGCAGGAATCGGGACGATGACCTTCTTTGAACCATCTTCTAAAAAATATGGCGCCCTTGGGCATGTGATTTCTGACATGGATACAAAAAAACCAATCGTGGTCGACAATGGTGAAATTGTCAGATCAACTGTCACATCCATTGAAAAAGGGACAGGAGGCAACCCTGGAGAAAAATTGGCCAGGTTTTCTTCCGAAAGAAAAACGATAGGTGATATTTCACGTAACAGTCCATTTGGTATATTTGGTACGTTAACCGAAAAACTTGAAAATCATGTAGCAGACAAACCACTTCCAGTCGCATTATCAAATGAAGTAAAAGAAGGTCCAGCCGAAATATTAACGGTTGTGGACCATGATAAAGTAGAGAAATTTGATATTAAAATCGTCAGCACAACACCGCAAAAATTCCCAGCAACAAAAGGAATGGTGCTTAAAGTAACAGATGAACGCTTATTAAGCAAAACGGGCGGGATCGTTCAAGGAATGAGCGGAAGTCCGATCATCCAAAATGGCAAAGTCATTGGAGCGGTCACTCACGTGTTCGTCAATGACCCGACAAGCGGATACGGCGTACACATTGAATGGATGCTGTCAGAAGCAGGAATTGATCTTTATCAAAAAAACAAAAAAGCAAGCTGATGAAAACTGCCGCGAATCTTCCGGCAGTTTTTTTCTACCCTTTCTTTCTCTTCCATCATGTTATAAAATAAGGAAAAAGAGATTTTTCGACAAAATAAAAAACAGTGTGTTGTCAAATTGCAATAATCGTCGATTCATTAAGAAAAACGTAGAAAAAGCTAGATAATGCTCTATTATTCGGAAAATTAAACTTTTTTAAAGGGGATAGCATGGTTTTGTCGAATTGAACACTCAGAAGAGAAATGCAAAAGACTAAGGAATCGACATTGGGGAGGAAAGAACGTGGAGAAAATTAAAGTGTGTGTAGCTGATGACAATCGAGAACTTGTTGGCCTTTTGACAGAGTATATTGAGGGACAGGAAGATATGGAAGTACTTGGCGTGGCGTATAATGGTCAGGAATGTCTGACATTATTTAAAGATAAAGAGCCCGACGTTCTCCTCTTAGATATTATCATGCCTCATTTAGACGGTCTTGCTGTACTGGAACGCCTCCGTGAAAACAATGAAATGACCAAACAGCCAAGTGTCATTATGCTGACGGCTTTCGGACAAGAAGACGTAACGAAAAAAGCAGTCGATTTGGGCGCATCCTATTTCATTTTGAAACCATTCGATATGGAAAACCTCGTAGGTCATATTCGTCAAGTCAGTGGAAACGGCACACAAGTCAGCCATCGATCTTCATCTATCCAAAACAGTGTCCTTCGCAGCAAACCTGAACCGAAACGTAAGAACTTAGATGCGAGCATTACGACGATTATTCATGAGATTGGCGTGCCAGCTCATATTAAAGGCTATTTATACTTAAGAGAAGCCATTTCGATGGTGTACAATGATATTGAACTACTCGGCAGTATTACAAAAGTGTTGTACCCAGACATTGCAAAGAAATTTAACACGACAGCCAGCAGGGTAGAACGAGCGATTCGTCATGCCATTGAAGTGGCTTGGAGCAGAGGGAATATTGACTCCATTTCGTCACTCTTTGGTTACACAGTCAGCATGTCAAAAGCCAAACCGACCAATTCCGAATTTATTGCCATGGTGGCTGATCGTCTGCGTTTAGAGCATAGAGCAAGCTAAGTCACCTTCCATAAAAAAACGTTTCTTCAATGAGGCGTTTTTTTATTTTTGTAAAATATTGCTAAAAAATGGTTATGTTGATAAAATCATCTTTAATGTTTAAATTGGACAAACGGGTCGCTTTATTTTCAGAATAAAATGAAAAATAAAGCATGAAAGAAATGAATAGGACATAAAATAGTGGTAATCAGCTACGCTAATCAATTGGCTTATAGAAGAAGAAAACGCTCATTCGTAAGAAAAAGGATGAGAGGAAAAGGTCTTATGTAATTAGTAAATAAAGTAAATGAGATCGAAAGTTCTATTTCTATTGACCTGATTGGTTGGCGTTTTAAAGTCACTGGCTTCTTAGAGATTGTGCCATTTGAACTGAATATTCCCATTGTCGAATTTAATAATTTTCACATTCTTTTACTATGCTATAATAATGAAAAGAAGAGGGTGAGGTTATGGGAAAGCTGAAAATCCACTCTGCTGAGGTTGCGAACGAAATTAGCAAGTGGACGAGGGTCATTTCTCAGAATGACCTAGAAAAATCTGCTGTCTATAAAGAGAAAATTCAGAATTTGCTAAAAAATACAGATGAGGATCGAGAAGTTCTTCTTTATTATCAGCTAGTCGACGGCAGACATGAAATGTTACTTGGAAATATTGAAAAAGCCAATCAGATTATGAAAAGTGTCGGAACGCTGGATGAAAAAGCAGATGACATTATTAATTTTTATTTTTACTTTTATAAAGGCCAATATGCTGCCTATGTCAAAAAATATGATGAGGCGATTAGTTTTTATAAGATTGCTGAGCAGCGGCTAAAACGTGTGAATGAAGATCTTGAAGTAGGAACTTTTCATCATAAAGTCGCTTCCATTTATTACGAACTGAAGCAAAATTTCATTTCCATTAATCATATTAAAAAAGCCATTGATACGTTTAAAGCGCATGAGGAATATACCGCACAGGCGATTGACAGCTTAATTTTACATGCGAGCAACTGTATTGATTTACTACAGTTTGATGAAGCTGAGGAAAAGTACCAAGAGGCACTTGAGAAAAGTAAGCGCATTAACAATGAAGTGCTGATTGGGAAGTGCTATCACAATTTAGCGGTTCTTTATTACGCAAAACCTGATTATGAAAAAAGTGCGCAATACGCCAAAAAAGGGATGAGCATTCAAATTCATCGCGACAATAGCCATTATTTCATCCAATCTTTATATGTTCTCGCAAATGCCTTAGTTCATTTAGGAGATCATGAGGCGAAAGAATATATTAAAGAGGGGATTCAATATAGCTGTGATATCCAAAATAATGAATATATAGTAAAATTTGAAATTTTGGATTTGATGTGCGAAAATAGTGGAGCAGCAGACGTATTCTCTGAAAAATTAGACTACATAGAAAAAAATAGATTATATGTGGAGCTTGAGGATTTGTCTGAACAAATATCGAAATACTTCAAGGAACGAAATGATTATCAAAATGCCATTCGTTTTCTTGAAAAGAAATTCGATGCACAAATACTTCAAAAGAAAGTGGAGGTTATCTTATGAAAAAGTTGTTGTTAGGTGTAACAATCGTTACAGCAGTCGCAGTTGTTTCTTCCCTTTTTGCTCTTGACGCAGAGACGACAGAGCAAGCCATCAGAGCGATTACGTGATCGAATTTACCTGTCAACCTCTTCTCTCTTATTAGAAGAGGTTTTTTTATGTGCTCAAACTGGAAAAACGAAAAAAGACACGTCATAATATAGGTAATCATCATATTTAGAGGTGGCATATGACGAAAATTTTTGCACATAGAGGCTTTAAAGGAAACTATCCAGAGAACACCATGATTGCCTTTGAGCACGCACTCCATTCTGGAGCGGATGGGATTGAGCTTGATGTTCAGCTCACCAAGGACGGCAGACTAGCTGTCATTCACGATGAAAAGCTGAACCGAACGACCAATATGAAAGGGTTAGTGAAAGACTATACATATGAAGAGTTAAAAAGAGGAGATGCCAGTCATTCTTTCTATGATGAAACGGGTGCGGTCTCCATTCCTCTTTTAGAAGAAGTATTAGAGCTAGTGACGCAGAGATCATCCTTTATGATCAACATTGAATTAAAAAACTCTATTTATCGATATCCAGGGATTGAAGAAAAAGTAAAAGAGCAAATTGAGCACTTTCAAATAGAGGATCGAGTGCTTGTCTCATCATTTCATCACGGCAGCTTAGCTCTTTTTCACAAGCTGATGCCGCACATTGAACTGGCGGTCCTCACAATGGATGTGATTCATCAGCCGGACATGTATTTAAAAACAATCCCGGCAAAGGGCTACCATCCGAATATAAAGGGCGCTGGGGTGACAAAAGAAGTAGTAGCCGCTCTCCATGCGGACCAACAAGTGATTAGACCGTTTACTGTAAACAGTGAGAAGCAAATAAAAAATATGTTGAGATTAGGTGTTGATGGAATCTTTACTGATTTTCCTGATCGAGCCGTCAAAATAAGAGAAGAAATGAAATAAAGACCCGCTATCAACAGCGGGTCTTTTTCATGATTACCTTTGCTTAAAACGAGTTGTTACTTTATTTCGTTTACGGTCCCTATATAAAATAAATCCTGCAACAACATAAAGACCTCCCCCTAAAAATAACAACCCTGCAATTCCTTGCAGCCATAAATATGGAAATGGTGCAATGATGATGCCGAAAACAGTGTCACGCAGCAGCTTAATGCCAAGTGCTGCAAAGGCTCCAGGTATTAAAATAATCACTAATGCCAGTATTCTCCCCATCAAATGTCCCCTTAAACGTCATTTACTTCCATTGTCTAATTCAAAAAATATTTTGTCAAGAAAGGAAAACGTGGTAATATAGGTGTTGTGCAATTTTTTGCAACGGAAAAATATGGTGTGCAAAATTTTTCATATAAAGGGGTAACGGGATGCAGAGAGTCTTGATTGTCGGTGCAGGACAAGGTGGATCAGCACTGCTTGAAACATTGCTGAAAACAAATACGGTTCAAATCATTGCGATCGCCGACCTTGATCTCGAGGCACCGGGGATGGATGAAGCAAAAAAGAATGGAATTGAGACGACGACGGATTGGAAAGAATACATAAAAGATGACATTGATATCATCATTGAAACCACAGGCAGTTCTGTTGTACTGAAAGAATTAATTGAACAAAAACCAGAGCATGCTGTGATTGTGCCAAGCTCGATGGCATACGTCATTTCAGAATTAATGGCAGAGAAACAACAGCTTATTCAAATATTGAAGGAACAAACCTATAAACATGACCGCATTTTTAATGCAACGAACGATGGCATGATTTTTATTAATATGGATGAAGAAGTGGTCCTGTTTAATCGATCGGCTGCCAAAATGGTGGGGTGTTCGCAAAAGGATGCGATTGGCCGTCACATTCGAGAAGTGATTCCGAACACGAAACTTCCCGATATATTAAGGTCAAGGGAGCCGGAATTTAACCAAAAGCAATTTTTGAATCAGCAAATTCAAATTGTGACCACCCGTCTGCCGATTATTGATGACGCGGGGAGAATGTTAGGTGCTTTATCCATCTTTAAAGACATAACAGATGCGGTGGAGCTAGCGGAGGAAGTAACGAACCTCAAAGAAGTGAGAACGATGCTTGAGGCTATTATTCAATCATCAGATGAAGCCATATCGGTTGTCGATGAGCAGGGAAAAGGTATTTTGATCAACCGTGCTTATACGAAAATGACCGGTTTAACGGATAAAGAGGTCGTGGGGAAACCAGCAGGAGCTGATATTTCCGAAGGGGAAAGCATGCACTTAAAGGTGCTTGAAACAAGAAGACCTGTTCGAGGCGTCAGAATGAAGGTCGGTCCAAACAAAAAAGATGTCATCGTCAATGTAGCACCTGTTATTGTTGACGGCATTCTAAAAGGCAGTGTCGGGGTCATTCACGATGTATCCGAAATTCAATCATTGACGAATGAATTAAATAAAGCAAGACAGCTCATCCGAACACTTGAAGCAAAGTACACATTTGAAGACATTATTGGAGAAAGTGAACAAATGCTTGTCGCACTTGAGCAGGCAAAGCTGGGTGCAAAAACGCCGGCAACCATTTTACTCCGTGGAGAATCAGGTACTGGGAAAGAGCTGTTTGCGCATGCCATTCACAATGAAAGTGATCGCAAGTACAATCGCTTTGTCCGTGTCAACTGTGCTGCCTTATCAGAAACTCTTTTAGAGTCAGAACTGTTTGGCTACGAGGAAGGAGCGTTTTCTGGTGCAAGGCGTGGCGGGAAAAAAGGGCTGTTTGAAGAAGCCAATCACGGCAGTATCTTTTTAGATGAAATCGGTGAAATGACGCCAAGTACACAAGCGAAATTGCTGCGTGTCATGCAGGAAAAAGAAATTGTTCGGGTAGGTGGAACGAAAGCGATACCGGTCGATGTGCGTGTGATCACAGCGACAAATGTCAATATTGAAAAGGCGATGGCAGAAGGGAAGTTCAGAGAGGATTTATATTATCGAATGAACAGATACCCGATATCAATCCCGCCGCTCAGACAGCGTCTTGAAGATATTGAATCATTAAGTAAACGCCTCATCCAGAAGATCAATTTAGACTATGGGCGAAACGTCAGCGGCTTAACAGATCGTGCGCTTAATAGACTTCGATCATATAGCTGGCCAGGCAACGTGAGAGAGCTTGAAAATGTGCTTGGACGAGCGATGATCTTTTTGAATCCGCAAGAAGAATGGATCGATGAAGCGCATATCGCCTTCATGGAGTCAGACGAGCATGAGGAAAAAGAGCAGCAGGAACTGGCTGTTAGTCAATTTGAGGGGGAGACGCTCTCAGATGCTGTAGAAGCATTTGAAGCGCAGCTGATCAAACAAACCCTTGAAAAACATCAATTCAATCGCACAAAAACAGCGAAAACGTTAGGGATCAGCATTCGAAATCTTTACTATAAAATGGATAAGTATCAGCTTGCAAAAGATAGCATGCAGTAACATGCACGTAAACTGCAAAGAATTGCATGATTTCTTTGCGAAAAGGCTAATTTTTCACACATTTCAAGCTGGCACGGAACTTGCATATAAAAAGAGGAACCGAGCACAAGGAAAGGTGGGCAAGTATGAAGCTTGACGATCTGATTATCAAAGCCTCGCAGCTGCAGAATAAAACAGCGGCTGTGGCTCATGCAGAAGACGAAGAAGTGCTTCATGCCATCAAAATGGCAATCGAACGAAAAGTCGCTCGCTTCCTGCTGGTTGGAAACAAACGCAACCTAAAGGAGCTAGTCAAACAGCATGAGATTAATGAAGACTGGATAGATATTATTCATTCAGATTCACCCGAAGAATCTGCCAAAATTGCCGTTCAGGCAGTAAGTGAAAATCATGCAGATATTCTCATGAAGGGTCATGTCCCGACAGCCGTACTGTTAAAAGCTGTACTAAATAAAGAATATGGACTTCGGACAGCGAGTGTCCTTTCACATGTTGCTGCCTTCGAAGTACCGGGCTTTGACCGTTTTATCTATGTGACGGACTCTGCGATGAACATTGCGCCTGATTTAAATATGCTGAAAGAAATTACGGTGAATTCCGTTCAAGTCGCACAAGCTGTCGGAAATGATATGCCCAAAGTGGCGGTATTATCAGCGGTAGAAGTCGTAAACCCAGCGATGGATTCGACGCTCACAGCTGCAAGCCTTGCGCAAATGAATCGAAGAGGTCAAATTTCTGGCTGTCTGATTGATGGGCCGCTTGCTTTAGATAATGCCATTTCTCAAACGGCAGCTTCTCATAAAAATATTACGAGTGATGTGGCTGGTCATGCAGATATTTTGCTTGTGCCAACCATTGAAGCAGGCAACATTCTTTATAAATCTCTCATCTACTTTGCTCATGCAAAAGTGGGAGCTGTGGTGGCAGGAGCGAAAGCACCGATTGCTTTAACAAGCCGGTCTGATTCAGCTGAAAGCAAGCTCTATTCAATTGCACTTGCCATCTGTACATCTAATTAAGCGAAAGTATTAGGAGGAATAGAAAATGGAACTTTTTAAATATATGGAACGATACGATTATGAACAGCTTGTATTTTGTCAGGATGAACAGTCTGGTTTAAAAGCCATCATTGCCATTCATGATACAACACTTGGGCCGGCACTCGGCGGAACAAGAATGTGGACATATGAAAATGAAGAAGCAGCTATCGAAGATGCCTTGCGTCTTGCAAGAGGTATGACCTATAAAAATGCGGCGGCAGGGCTTAACCTTGGCGGCGGTAAAACGGTCATCATTGGTGATCCGAGAAAAGACAAGAATGAAGAAATGTTCCGTGCTTTTGGCCGTTACATTCAAGGATTAAATGGCCGTTATATCACCGCTGAAGATGTCGGTACAACGGTAGAAGATATGGATCTTATCCATGAAGAAACAGACTTTGTCACAGGCATCTCTCCTGCATTTGGTTCTTCAGGAAATCCATCTCCAGTGACTGCTTACGGTGTATATAAAGGGATGAAAGCAGCTGCAAAAGCAGCATTCGGTACAGATTCATTAGAAGGAAAAACAATTGCCGTTCAAGGTGTTGGAAACGTGGCTTACAACCTATGTAAACACCTGCATGAAGAAGGCGCACAGCTTATCGTCACTGATATCAACAAAGACTCAGTTCAGCGAGCTGTAGAAGACTTCGGTGCAAAAGCGGTAGACCCTGATGATATTTATGATCAAGAATGTGATATTTACGCACCATGTGCACTCGGTGCAACCATTAACGATGTGACAATTCCTAAATTAAAGGCAAAAGTCATCGCAGGTGCAGCGAATAACCAGCTGAGAGAAACACATCATGGAGATCTTATTCATGAAATGGGCATTGTGTATGCACCGGATTATGTCATCAATGCAGGCGGTGTGATTAACGTTGCAGATGAGCTTTATGGCTATAATGCAGATCGTGCAATGAAAAAAGTAGAAGGCATTTACCAAAACATTGAGCGAGTGATTGAAATCTCTAACCGTGATGCCATTCCAACTTATAAAGCGGCAGACCGATTGGCTGAAGAGCGAATTGAAAGAATGCGCAAATCAAGAAGCCAATTCCTGCAAAATGGTCAACATATTTTAAGTCGTCGCTAAATGGATGAATGAGTTGAAACGGAGGTTTTGTTTTTGCTGACAAAAGAATGGCGTATTCTCACTATTAATCCTGGCTCTACTTCAACAAAAATCGGTGTGTTTCATAATGAACGATCTATTTTTGAAACGACATTAAGACATACAGATGAGGAAATCAAGCAGTTTCCTCATATCATTGATCAATTTTCATTCCGCAAAGAAACCATTTTGAAAACACTGCATGAACAGGGGATGAACATCTCAAAGTTTGATGCAGTTTGCGCACGCGGTGGTCTTCTTCGTCCGATTGAAGGTGGCACATATGAAGTAAATGAGCAAATGGTTGAAGATCTAAAAGAAGGGTATGCTGGCCAGCACGCCTCTAATCTAGGCGGAATTATTGCCCGAGAAATTGCACTTGGCCTTAACATCCCAGCTTTTATTGTTGATCCCGTAGTCGTAGATGAACTGCAGCCGATTGCTCGTATTTCAGGACTGCCAACAATTGAGCGGAAAAGTATTTTTCATGCGTTAAATCAAAAAGCAGTCGCAAGAAAAACGGCTGCTTCGTTTGGAAAGCGTTACGAAGATTTGAACATGATCATTACCCATATGGGCGGCGGAATTACGATTGGTGTACATCAAAAAGGAAAAGTCATTGATGTGAATAACGGTCTTCATGGCGAGGGTCCTTTCAGCCCAGAGCGGGCAGGTACTCTTCCAACAGGTGACCTTGTTAATTTATGCTTTTCTGGTGAATATTCGCAAGAGGAAATGCTCAAACGCATTATTGGCGAAGGCGGTCTTGCGGGCTATCTTGGTACGACAGATGCAGTAAAAGTAGAGCGCATGATTGAAGCAGGCGATGAGCGTGCGGCGCTTATTTATGAAGCGATGTGCTATCAAATTGCCAAAGAAATCGGTGCGGCTAGTGCGGTTTTAAAAGGAGCTGTTGACGTCATTGTGTTAACAGGTGGCCTTGCGTACAGCAAACAAATTACGTCAAGTATTAGAGGATACATTGACTGGATTTCAGATGTTGTTGTGTACCCAGGTGAAAATGAATTGCAATCCTTAGCAGAAGGGGCGCTTCGCATTTTAAAAGAAGAAGAATCACCAAAAGAATACCCAAATGATCAAAAGGCGGAGAAAGGAGTGACAAGTCATGGCAACTGAATATGACCTCGTCATTCTTGGTGGAGGCACAGGCGGCTATGTAGCGGCCATTCGTGCCTCTCAACTTGGATTGAAAACAGCAGTCGTAGAAAAATCAAAGCTCGGTGGAACATGTCTTCATAAAGGCTGTATCCCATCTAAAGCGCTTCTTAGAAGTGCAGAAGTCTATCAAACGGTCAAACGTGCCGCTGATTTTGGCGTTGAAGCAAGCGGAATTGCCTTACAATTTGCCAACGTACAAAAAAGAAAAACAGAGATTGTCGACAAATTAGCAGGCGGCGTCAAACACTTAATGAAACAAGGGAAAATTGATGTATACGAAGGAATAGGCCGTATCCTAGGCCCCTCGATCTTTTCGCCAATGCCAGGCACCATCTCGGTAGAAATGGCGAATGGTGATGAAAATGAAATGCTGATTCCAAAGCAGGTCATCATTGCGACTGGGTCAAGACCGCGCGTCCTGCCCGGACTTGAAGCGGATGGAACACACATCCTTACATCAGACGAAGCACTTGAACTGCAAGAACTTCCTCAGTCCATGCTGATTGTCGGCGGAGGCGTGATTGGGATCGAATGGGCTTCCATGCTTAACGATTTTGGCGTTAAAGTCACAGTGATCGAATTTGCAGATCGCATTTTACCAACAGAGGATCAAGATATTTCTAAAGAAATGGAAAAGCTTTTAAAGAAAAAGGGCATCACCTTAGTGACAAATGCGAAGGTTCTGCCAGATACTGCCGAAAAGCACGAGAATCTCGTCAAGATCCAAGTGGAACAAGGTGGAGACATTCAGTCGTTTGAAGCAGAGAAACTGCTTCTCTCAGTTGGCCGAGTGCCAAACGTGGAAGGCATAGGACTTGAAAACACGGACATCCAGACAGAAAAGCAAGGCATTGTCGTGAATGAGCATTATCAAACGAAAGAGTCGCATATTTACGCAATAGGTGATGTCATTGGCGGTCTTCAGCTGGCACATGTCGCATCACATGAAGGCATGATTGCAGTGGAACATATGGCTGGTCAAGATCCAAAGCCACTTGATGAAACGCTCGTGTCTAAATGTGTTTACTCTCACCCAGAAACCGCTAGTGTTGGACTGACTGAACAGGCGGCAAAAGAGCAAGGCTACGAAGTCAAGATTGGGAAGTTTCCCTTCATGGCCATCGGAAAAGCGCTTGTATTTGGAGAGTCTGATGGATTTGTCAAAATCATTGCTGACCAAAAGACAGATGATATCTTAGGGATTCATATGATTGGTCCTCATGTAACAGATATGATATCTGAAGCTGGATTAGCCAAAGTATTAGATGCAACTCCGTGGGAAGTGGGGCAGACGATCCACCCGCACCCAACCTTGTCAGAAGCAATTGGCGAGGCAGCACTGGCTGTTGACGGAAAGGCGATCCATTTTTAATCAAGGAGGGAAACATGATGAGTAACATGCGTCATCAGGAATTAGGATTATCAGATGAACAAGCGATTGACATATATAGAACCATGCTTTTAGCAAGAAAAATTGATGAACGGATGTGGCTTTTAAACCGTTCTGGAAAAATTCCATTCGTCATCTCTTGTCAAGGACAGGAAGCGCAGCAAGTCGGTGCCGCTTTTGCCCTCAATAGGGAAGAGGATTACGTTTTACCTTATTACCGTGATATGGGGGTTGTCCTTGCATTCGGGATGACGGCGAAAGATTTAATGATGTCTGGTTTTGCGAAAAAAGACGATCCAAGCTCAGGCGGGAGACAGATGCCAGGTCATTTTGGGCAAAGATCAAACCGAATTGTGACTGGATCATCACCTGTGACAACACAGGTTCCTCATGCGGTTGGCATCGCACTAGCCGGGCGTCTAGAACAAAAGAATTTTGTTAGCTTTGTCACGTTCGGTGAAGGCTCTTCAAACCAAGGAGACTTCCACGAAGGCGCCAACTTTGCTGCGGTGCATAAGCTGCCTGTTATTTTCATGTGTGAAAACAATAAGTATGCGATTTCTGTCCCGTATGACAAACAAGTGGCATGTGAGCGTATTTCAGATCGTGCAATAGGGTACGGAATGCCTGGTGTGACGGTTGATGGAAATGATCCGCTTGAAGTGTATGCAGCGGTCAAAGAAGCGAGAGACCGTGCGGCAAGAGGCGAAGGCCCAACATTGATCGAAACCATCTCTTACCGGTTAACTGCGCATTCAAGTGATGACGATGATTCTAGCTATCGAGAAAAAGAAGAAGTGCTCGAAGCAAGAAAGAAAGATCCGCTCATTCAATATGAAACGTACTTAATCGAAGGAAATGTCATGACTTCTGAAATGAAAGAAGAGATGACAAAAGAAATCATGCAAATCGTAAACGAAGCCACTGATGAAGCGGAAAACGCAGCTTATGCCGATGCAGAAAGCGCACTTCGTTACGTGTATGCAGAGTAAGGGGGAAGAAAAATGCCTGTTATGTCATATATAGACGCTATCACATTAGCGATGAAAGAAGAAATGGAGCGAGATCCGAAAGTGTTTGTGCTCGGAGAGGATGTCGGGAAAAAAGGCGGCGTATTTAAAGCAACAGCGGGTCTTTACGAGCAATTTGGAGAAGCGCGCGTCATGGATACACCTCTTGCCGAATCAGCGATTGCAGGTGTAGGTATTGGGGCTGCTATGTATGGAATGCGTCCGATCGCGGAGATGCAATTTGCGGATTTTATTATGCCAGCCATCAACCAAATTATTTCAGAGGCTGCAAAAATTAGATATCGTTCCAATAATGATTGGAGCTGCCCAATGGTCATTCGTGCTCCTTACGGGGGCGGCGTACACGGGGCGCTTTATCATTCGCAATCGGTCGAAGCCATTTTTGCCAATCAGCCAGGCTTAAAGATTGTGATGCCTTCTACACCCTATGATGTCAAAGGGTTGTTAAAAGCCGCAGTGCGTGATCCAGATCCTGTATTGTTCTTTGAACACAAACGTGCATACCGTCTCATTAAAGGAGAAGTGCCTGAAGAGGATTATACGCTCCCTATTGGAAAAGCGGATGTGAAACGAGAAGGCGATGACATTACGGTCATTACATATGGCCTTTGTGTTCATTTTGCCCTCCAAGCAGCAGAGCGCCTTGCGAAGGACGGAATTTCTGCTCATATTCTCGATTTACGTACAGTGTACCCGCTTGATCAAGAAGCGATTATTGAAGCGGCATCAAAAACAGGGAAAGTACTTTTGTTAACAGAAGATACAAAAGAAGGAAGCATCATGAGTGAAGTAGCTGCCATCATTTCAGAGCACTGCTTGTTTGATTTAGATGCGCCAATTAAACGTCTAGCAGGACCTGATATCCCTGCAATGCCTTATGCACCGACAATGGAGAAATTCTTCATGGTTAATCCGGATAAGGTAGAAGCTGAAATGAGAGAACTAGCGGCGTTTTAAGAAAGAGGAGGGTTTCAAAGTGGCAACTGAACAAATGAAAATGCCTCAGCTTGGTGAAAGTGTAACAGAAGGAACCATTAGCAAATGGCTCGTTTCACCTGGCGATCATGTGAATAAATACGATCCGATTGCGGAAGTCATGACAGATAAAGTAAATGCAGAGGTTCCGTCATCCTTTACAGGAACAATCACTAAACTAGCGGCTGCAGAGGGTGATACACTTCAAGTAGGAGAAGTGTTTTGTGAAATTGAAGTAGAAGGCAGTGCACAGCAGAGTGCGAAAGCAGAAGAGGCGCCTGCGCAAGATGAAGCACCAGAACCTGACCAAACAAATGTGGATCAGAGTCAAAAGAAACGATACTCTCCGGCAGTCCTGCGTTTAGCAGATGAACACGGAATTGATTTAACGGCTGTTCAAGGAACGGGAGCTGGCGGCAGAATCACAAGAAAAGATTTGCTGAAGCTTATCGAAAGTGGAGGCGTAAAAGAAACGGCAGCACCTGTGAGTGAAGGTACGGGTCAAACAGAACCTGCGAAGCCGTCACAAGCAAAAGCGGCTCCTTCCATCTCTTCAATGCCTGGAGATGTTGAACTGCCGGTCACTCCGATTAGACAGGCGATTGCCGCAAACATGCTAAGAAGCAAGCATGAAATTCCACATGCCTGGACGATGATGGAAGTGGATGTGACAAACCTTGTGACAAGAAGAAATCAGCTAAAAGATCAATTCAAAGCAAAAGAAGGCTTTAATTTGACGTTTTTTGCATTCTTTGTCAAAGCAGTGGCTCAGGCCTTAAAGGAATTCCCTGAAATGAACAGCATGTGGGCTGGTGATAAAATTGTTCAAAAGAAAGCGATCAATGTCTCCATTGCTGTTGCGACAGATGATGCTCTTTTTGTCCCAGTGATCAAAGATGCGGATGAGAAAACGATTAAGGGAATCGCCAAAGAAATACATGAACTTGCTTTCAAGGTCAGACAAGGCAAACTGAAGCAAAGTGACATGGAAGGCGGCACTTTCACTGTGAACAACACAGGATCATTTGGTTCGGTTCAATCAATGGGGATTATTAACTATCCGCAAGCAGCCATTTTACAAGTAGAATCTATTGTAAAGCGCCCGATGATTGTAAATGGAATGATTGCCGCAAGAGATATGGTGAATCTTTGTCTTTCATTAGATCATAGAGTACTCGATGGTCTTGTATGCGGTAGATTCCTGCAAAGAATCAAACAAATTCTTGAAGGCATTGACGAAGAGACGTCCGTCTATTAAGCTCATTTATATGTCCCCTTCTCACAATGAGAGGGGGATTTCCATATCAATCAGAAAGGAGCGATGAGATGTCTGGACTAGATTTTTTTGCTTTTCTTACGATCGGTCTGATGTTTATCACAGCCATTGCGTTCGCTTTTCTTCGGTATATTTCCAAATCACGCAATCATCCTGAACGCTTACTGCTCATCATATCGATCGTTTCAATCATTCAAATCGCCTATTGCTTGTTGATGATAGGTGGATTTAAAGGAGTCGCCAATAGTTTATTAGGCATTTCCCTTCTGATAGGTACACTGCTAGGGTATGCACTTGAATATTTATACAGACGTTATATCAAAAAAACGCCCGCATCGAAATGATGCAGGCGTTTTCTTTATTCTGCTGGAACAATAAAGGTCAAATGCTGTTTTAATACTTCAAGGGAAGAAGGAGCGGTCATGTATACTTCACCATCTGTATCTGCATCCATTTCCTCTTTAGTATGAATATGAATGCGGGATGCTTGTATAAGAGACAGGTCACCTTTAAAATCTTCTAGCTCTTCGCGATTCATTGAAAAAATCTCTTTTAAAGCAGAGAAACTCGTATTTCTGCAAATTAAAATTTCGGCTTTTCCATCATCAATTGAAGCATTTGGCAGATCTATTTTATTTGTACCGATAAAGTGCCCATTCATGACAAGGACAATCACAGCTTCTTCTTCCCAGTTTTCCTCTTCGGTTTCAATGCGTACGTAGAAAGGTTCTGTCTGCTGAAGGGTTCGAAGAGCGCTCGTGAAGTAGCTGATTTTTCCGAGGACAGCTTTTTCTTTATCATTAATATTGTTTGAGGTATCTGCGATGAGACCAATCCCCCAAAAATTTAAAAGGTATCGATCCTCTGCTTTGATTAAATCGACCTTTTTTTCAGTGCCATCTATCACCATTTGAGCGGCCTTTGGCATCTGCTGAGGGATGCCCAGCGTTCTAGAAAAGTCATTGCACGTCCCGCCAGGTAAGATCGCTACAGTCGGCCTTTTTTCTAAACCGCCAATTCCATTCATACATTCATGGACGGTTCCGTCTCCGCCTAGTATAATCAGCAATTCAACCGACTCATCCATTTCACGGCAGAAATGATAGGCATCATTCGGCTGTTTTGTAGGCTTAAGGATGAGTTCATCAATATGTAAAGAAAGAAGAGGCACTGTTTGACCCAGTGTTTTTTCCATGTTTTTTTGACCAGCATTTCCGTTATAAATGAGTATTGCTTTTTTGAATTGTGCCATCACGCAGTTCTCCCTTTCATCACTTTACTATCACTTTTCCCCAATTCCACAGGTCATAAACGACGTTTGAAAAAAGTGAAGGGGGCGAAACAAGACATTTGCCCGCCGGCGTTTTCCTTGATATGATGTAGTTAAAATGGTTTGGTACGTAGAAGGAGTGGACGGTTATGAATATTGATTTTAATTTATTTATGAATGATATTGTGAAACAAGCACGAGAAGAGATTAAACAGGCAGGTTATACGGAACTGACAACAGCTGAAGAAGTCGATGAAGCGCTGACGAAAAAAGGAACGACACTTGTCATGGTGAATTCAGTGTGCGGCTGTGCAGGCGGTATTGCTAGACCAGCGGCTGGTTATTCTGTTCATTACGATAAGCGTCCAGATCAATTGCTCACAGTGTTTGCTGGACAGGACAAAGAAGCAACCGCAAGAGCACGTGAATACTTTGAAGGCTTCCCGCCATCTTCACCATCATTTGCTCTATTAAAAGACGGGAAAATCATGAAAATGGTCGAACGTCACGAAATCGAAGGACATGAACCGATGGAAGTGGTGTCAAAACTTCAAGCCGCTTTCGATGAGTATTGCGAAGAAGTGTAACATGTTACTTTTGAATGAATCATTTAGAGGCAGTCCGGTCTTTTGATCGGTCTGTTTTTTTTGTTTTATATGACATACGAATCAAAATAATTTTAGCAAAATACTATTGCATATCAAAAAGAAAGTGTTTAAAATACATTATAGTGAATAAATATTCAAATCTACTCATGATTTTAAATACTAGGAGGCATTATCATATGAAAAAGTGGTTATTATTACTTATGACAGCTGGTCTTGCAGCTGCATTAGCAGCATGCGGAACTTCTTCTAATAATTCAAACGCATCAGGAGACGACAAAACACTCATTATGGCGACTTCAGCAGATTATCCGCCATTTGAATCAAAAGACGGTGATAAAATTATCGGTTTTGATGTCGACCTTGCTACAGCTCTAGCGAAAAAGAACGGCTATAAGCTAGAAATTCAAGATATGGACTTTGCAAGCCTCGTGTCAGCTCTTAAAACAAATAAAGCTGATATTGTGCTTGCAGGCATGACACCTACTGAAAAGCGTAAAAAACAAGTTGATTTCTCAGATGTTTACTACAATGCTGAAAACTTGGTTGTATCAAAAAAATCTAGCGGTATAAAAACAGAGAAAGATTTAAAAGACAAAACGGTTGGCGTTCAATTAGGTTCTATCCAGCAAGATGAAGCAAACGGATTGCAAAAGAAATATAACTTAACGGTTGAAGATCGTAATAAAATCTCTGATATCATTCAAGAAATTAAAGCAGGCCGTTTTGATGCAGCCATTATTGAAGATAAAGTAGCGGCTGGCTACTTGAAAAAGGAAAAAGATTTCCAAGCATTTGGATTGAATAGCTCAAACGAAGGTTCAGCCATTGCATTCAAAAAAAATAGCGACTTAACAGCGAAATTCAATAAATCATTAAAAGAAATGAAGGATAATGGCGAACTTGATAAACTCATTAAAAAATGGTTTGCTGATGAAAAGTAAGTCAGGAAAAGGATCAGCGTCATTCATGAAAATCAAGTAGAAAGCGCTGAAAAGTTCAACATGTGTTGAACTTTTTTCCTGTTTATTCTTTGATTTTATCTGAAGGAAAAAAGGAGAATATCATGATGGATTTTAAAGAAGTAATACCTCAGATGCCCTTTATTTTAGAAGGTCTTAAAGTAACGCTTTCTATTGTTGTGGTATCACTGTTCCTTGGTTTTATTTTAGGAATCTTATTAACGCTCTGTAAAATTAGTGTATTTAAGCCGCTTATCTGGCTAGCCGATTTTTATACGTCAATCTTCCGAGGCACACCGCTTGTGCTTCAGCTTTTGATTATTTATTTTGGTCTTCCCCAGCTGCTCGGCTTTCAAATTGATCAATACTGGGCAGCTGTAGCCGCCTTTTCACTAAACTCGGCGGCGTACGTTTCTGAGATCATTCGTGCAGGAATCAATGCCATTGATAAAGGGCAAAAAGAAGCAGCCGTTGCTTTAGGTATCCCGTATGCTAAAATGATGAAGGACTTATTGCTTCCGCAAGCATTCAAAAATATTTCCCCAGCACTAGTGAACGAAACGATTACACTGACAAAAGAATCAGCGATTGTCACAGTCATTGGACTGGGCGATGTCATGAGACGAGCCTATCAAGCAGGTGCCGTCACCTATAACTATCTTGAACCGCTTATTTTTGCGGGTCTCATCTATTATGTCATCGTGCTTATTCTCACCTTCGTCGGCAAATCGGTGGAAAGGAAGTTAAAATCAAATGATTAAAATAGAGAAACTCACAAAATCTTTCGGTAAAAATGAAGTGTTGAAAGGGATTGATACCACGATTAAAGAAGGCGAAGTGGTAGCTGTCATCGGGCCGTCTGGTTCAGGAAAATCAACATTTCTTCGCTGTATTAACTTACTTGAAAAACCGACTTCTGGAATGATTACGATTCAGGGGACGGAAATTACCAATCCAAAAACAAATGCACTAAAAGTGCGCGAGAATATTGGTATGGTGTTTCAACATTTTCACTTATTCCCGCACAAAACAGTGCTAGAAAATATTACGTATGCGCCAATGAATGTAAAGAACCAATCGAAGGAAGACAGCATCAAGCAGGCAGAGGATCTTTTAAAAAAGGTCGGACTTTTAGAGAAAAAAGATGATTATCCAAACCGGCTGTCAGGTGGTCAAAAGCAGCGTGTCGCCATTGCACGTGCCCTTGCGATGACACCAGACATCATGCTTTTTGACGAGCCGACGTCTGCTCTTGATCCAGAAATGGTAAAGGAAGTATTAGAGGTCATGAAAGAGCTCGCTCAATCTGGGATGACGCTGATGATCGTCACACATGAAATGGGCTTTGCAAAAGAAGTAGCAGACCGTGTGATCTTTATGGATGATGGGAAAATTGTAGAGGATGCAAATCCTGTAGAATTCTTTGAATCTCCGTCTTCACAGCGTGCTCAAGATTTCTTGCAAAAAATATTATAATGAAAAAAACGAGGGGGAGACTTAACATCTCCTTCTTTTTTTGATTATAATGGGGAAAGTAAAAAAAGTTCATCATTTCACAAAAGTAGACAGAAAAGAGTGAATCACATCATGTTTAAAATCGGCTACCGAACGCTGAAAACAGCATTAGGAACAGCTCTAGCCATTTATATTGCACAAATGCTCGGTCTGCAAAACTATTCAGCTGCCGGCATTATTACGATCCTTTGTATTCAGGTGACGAAAAAAAGGTCACTCCTCGCATCGGGGGCTCGCTTTGCCGCATGCAGTCTTGCCATCTTATTTTCTTATTTGTTTTTTGATCTGATTGGCTATCATCCTTTCGTCATTGGACTGATGCTGCTCGTCTTTATTCCAACAACGGTCTTGCTTCGGATTAAAGAAGGGATTGTCACAAGTTCAGTGATTATCCTTCATTTGTATATGTCTGGAGGCATTACGCTTCATCTCATCTGGAATGAGCTTTTACTCATCACCATTGGTGTAGGGGTCGCACTCATTATGAACCTGTATATGCCTAGCGTTGATAAAAAGCTGAAACAATACAGTGAACAAATTGAAGCGAATTTTGCGAAAATCTTTGAAGAAATCGAGCAATATTTAATGACCGGAAAACAAGACTGGACAGGAAAAGAAATACCAGAGACGCATCAATTGATTAAAGAAGCGAAAGCTCTTGCATACCGTGATGTTGAAAATCATGTCTTAAGACATGAAAATCTGTATTATCATTATTTCAATATGAGACAAAAGCAATTTGAAATCATTGAGCGGGTGCTTCCGAAAATTACGTCCATATCTGTTACAACGGAGCATGGGCAAATCATTGCAGAATATATTAGAGATTTACGAGAACATATTCACCCAGGGAACACGGCGCATAAGTTCTTAAGACGCCTGATTGATATGAAAGAAGAGTTCGATGCACTGCCGCTTCCACAAACACGTGAAGAATTTGAAGCTAGAGCCGCACTCTTTCATTTTCTCGGGGAAATGGAACAATATTTGGTACTGAAAAGCTATTTTAAAGGGATGAAAGAATAAAGACGCATGAGTTCCTCCTTCATTGGTCAATCTAATGAAAAAGGAGGAGCCTATGCGTCTTTTATTTTATACTGTGCTGACCATGTCCCTTTCACCCATCTGGCCGCTCGGGCAAAACCCGCTTCCAGGAGATCCGTATGTCATTATTAATAAACAAACGAACGAGCTTGCGTATATTGATCATGGGAAAATTCAAAAAGTCTACCCGGCTTCTACTGGCAAAACAGCTGATTTAACGCCAGAAGGGGAATTTACGATTATGATCAAAGCGAAAGATCCTTATTACAGAAGAAAAAATATTGAAGGCGGCGCAAAGAATAACCCACTCGGCCGAAGGTGGATTGGATTTGATGCGCGAGGAACCGACGGGAGAACCTATGGCATTCATGGAACAAGTGATGAGACATCGATAGGGAAATTTATTACGGCAGGCTGTGTACGTCTTCATAATCAAGATGTAGAACGGCTATTTGATCAGCTTCCAGTTGGTACAAAGGTATGGATCACGACATCAAGCGATGCATTTGAGAAACTGGCCAAAGACAAACAGGCCATTCGTTAAAAAACGAATCACCTGCTTGTCTGCTTTTTTATCAACACTTTATAAAAAGGCTGCCGCTCCTGCTAAAAGTGAAGAAATTAACAGTAAGCTAATCATGAGCAATACCATAAATTTCATGAATTTCTGAGACATATCGCACCCCTATAATCAAATGTTTTTGCGACGAGCGCACCTTTCTTTATTCTAGCTCGTTTTTACGCAGGCGACAAGTGATGTACAAAGGAAGTGAACGGATGAATCAAATCGATCATATAGCCATTGCCGTTTTTTCTATTCAAAAAACAGCACGTACGTTCTCTAGGCTGTTTAACTGGGAATTTTCAGACATAGAAGTACTTCCGAATCAAGGGGTCAAAGTATCTTTTGCTTCCCTAGGTGATCTGCACATTGAGTTGATTGAACCGATGTCAAATCACAGCACATTACATACCTTTTTAATAAAAAGAGGAGAGGGGCTTCATCATATTGCATTAAAGTCAGGTGACATTCAGGCTGATCTCAGTCAACTTGACGAGCTCGGTGTACAGCTCATTCAAAAAGGCGCACAAAATGGTGCGAACGGAAAGCGCATTGCGTTTATTTCACCAAAAGAAACGTCAGGTGTGCTAGTTGAATTGTGTGAGCCTTTGAAAGGAGAGAAACAGGAAGATGCATGAATCGTTCAATGACTTGTCTGAATGGCGCGAGAAAGCTTTAAGGGGAGGCGGTGAAAAACGAGCAGCGGCTCACCGAAACAAAGGAAAGCTGACTGTTCGTCAGCGGCTTCATGAACTTCTTGATGAAGGCAGCTTTATGGAAATCCAGTCATTTGCTAAAGGCTGCCGCTCAGAACATTTAGGGGATGGCGTTGTCACTGGGACGGGACTGATTCATGGGAGACAAGTAGGCGTTTATGCACAAGATGCGACCGTGTACGGGGGTTCGCTAGGGGACATGCATGCGAAAAAAATAGCGGCTTTAATGGATTTGGCTGCTAAAAATCAAATGCCTGTTATCGGTCTAAAAGACTCAGGTGGTGCGAGAATTCAAGAGGGTGTGGTATCATTAGAGGGATACGGTCAGATTTTTAAACGGAATGTGCTGTACTCTGGTCAAATTCCGCAAATATCCGTTATTTTAGGCTCCTGTGCGGGAGGTGCAGTATATTCACCTGCATTGACGGATTTTGTATTCATGACGGAGCAAACAGCTCATATGTTTTTAACTGGTCCGAAAGTGATAGAAAAAGCAACAGGAGAGACGGTCTGTCCTGACCGGCTTGGAGGTGCAGCAGTTCAGCATCAAACAAGCGGGAATGTGCACTATACAGGGAAAGATGAGAGAGACGTGTTAAAAGCAGTTCGAACGCTTTTAACGTACATACCAACGAAACGACGGCCTGTCATTCATCGTAAGGTGCAAAAGCATGATGCGAGCGATCTTGGGAACATCTTGCCAAAGGAGCCATCACGTACTTATGATGTCAAACAAGTGGTGACAGCGATCACCGACCACGGCTCATTTTTTGAAACGCAGCGTTGTTTCTCCAAAAATATCGTCACAGGTTTTGCCAGATTACAAGGGTCTTCCATTGGTCTTGTAGCCAATCAGCCTAAGGTGCTGGCAGGAAGCCTTGACCTAGATGCTGCTGATAAAGCGGCTCGGTTTATTCGATTTTGCGATGCATTTCATATTCCCATTTTAACCCTTGTGGACGTTCCTGGATTTTTGCCAGGTGAGAAAGCTGAGCATGCAGGCATTATCCGCCACGGCGCAAAGCTTCTGTATGCGTACGCTGAGGCGACCGTTCCAAAGATCACTGTGATTTTGCGAAAGGCGTTTGGCGGTGCATACGTTGCGATGAATAGTAAGGGCTTAGGTGCTGACTTTGTGTATGCATGGCCAGAGGCAGAAGTTGATGTCATGGGAAAATCGTTTGCAGACGAAATTGTTCATCCTGCTTTGCGTGAGGTGGACAATGAACCTAGTGTCATGAAGGCAGCACAATTAGGATTAATCGACGATATTTTAATGCCAGATGAAACGAGAGAGCGGCTCATTCGCTCATTTGACCTGCTTCGCAGTAAGGAAGAAGATAGACCGTTAAAAAAGCATGGAAACATGCCGCTATAAGAGGAGGAACATCATCATGATCAATGAGAAACGCTTATTAGACGAATTTTTAGAACTTGTTCAAATCGATTCAGAAACGAAACATGAAGAAAAAATTGTTGAAGTCCTAAAAGAGAAATTTACTGGTTTAGGGCTTAATGTAGTTGAAGATGATTCAAAAGAGACAACCGGCCATGGAGCAGGCAATCTTATTTGCACACTTGAAGGGAATCAAGAGGCAGATACGATTTATTTTACTTCTCATATGGATACAGTTGTACCAGGTAATGGTGTTAAGCCAGTCATTGAAGACGGCTATGTCAAGACAGATGGCACAACCATTCTTGGTGCTGACGATAAAACAGGGCTTGCCGCGATGTTTGAAGCGATCCGTGTCCTAAAAGAGAAAAATGTACCGCATGGCAAGATTGAATTTGTCATTACAGCTGGTGAAGAATCAGGACTTGTAGGAGCAAAAGCGTTAGATCCGAAACTGATGACAGCAAAATATGGTTATGCCCTTGATTCAGATGGCAAGGTCGGTACCATTATCGTGGCTGCGCCAACACAGGCGAAAGTACGTGCAACCATTTACGGAAAAACAGCTCACGCAGGTGTGGCACCTGAAAAAGGCGTCTCTGCGATTACGATTGCATCAAAAGCGATCGCGAGCATGCCGCTTGGCCGTATTGATGAAGAAACAACGGCGAATATCGGTCGCTTTGAAGGCGGAACACAAACGAATATTGTCTGTGATCAAGTGGATATTTTGGCAGAGGCACGTTCTTTAGAACCGGCAAAAATGGAAGCGCAAGTAGCGAAAATGAAAGAAGCCTTTGAAAAAACCGCTAAAGAAATGGGCGGAAGTGCCGATGTACAAATTGACATCATGTATCCAGGCTTTAAATTCTCACACGGCGATCAAGTCGTTGAAGTGGCGAAAAAAGCGGCTGCGAAAATTGGCCGTCCTTCAGAACTACAGACAAGCGGGGGAGGCAGTGATGCAAACGTCATTGCTGGAAACGGCATCCCGACCGTCAACCTAGCTGTTGGATATGAAGATATTCATACGAAAAATGAGAAAATGCCGATTGAAGAATTAGTCAAGACAGCTGAAATGGTTCTCGCCATTATCGAAGAAACGACAAATCCATCGTAAAGGCAGGAGACTCTGTGAGCACGCAAAAGATCATTATTTTCCAAGTGGGACAAGAGGATTTTGGTATCAGCGTAGAACATATACGCTCAATTGAGAAGGTCCCTTATTTACAAGAAGTATCGAACCTTCCAAAAGAGATTAAAGGACTTATGTCGTTAAGAGGAGAGGTCATTCCAGTCAGTGACACAGGTGTCATGCTGCACGGAAAACCTCTGGATGTAACCGAACAGTCTAAGGTTCTACTATTTGAATTAAACGATCAAATGATTGGCTGCCTTGTTTCTGATGCAAAAGATATCATTGATATCGAGCTAAGTGAGATCAAGCCATTTCATATGAACACAAAGGCATCTGAATATTTCTTCGGCGTCGTTGAGAGAGAGAACAAGATGATTTTACAAGTGGACCCTAATAAGTTTCTAGGGAAAATCGAGGATCTTGATCAATTGCCTGAGCGATTGAAAGAGGAATTAGCATAAACAAAGGCCCCTTATCCATGGATAAGGGGTCATTTTGCGTGCCGGAGATCACGCATCTTTTATTTGTTGCGCTCTACAGAAGACAAATAAAGCCCCCTTATCATGTTCGGGTAAGGGGGCTATCATTTATTCAGCTGCTGGGTTAATTGAATCGTTTGCCGCAGCTTTTGTTTTTGATTTTTGGTACATCACATTTAAAATAATCGTTTGAATGGTGAGTAAAAGTCCACTTGTCATCCAATATAAAGGAAGTGCAGCGGGAGCATTAATTGATAGAAACAGCATCATGACTGGGAAAATCATGCCCATGATTTTTGCTTGTTTCAGTGCAGCTTCTGTTTGGGTGCCTGATTGCTTTGCGAATTTTTGTGTGACATAAAATTGCAAGAAATACATGGCCCCTGCAAAGATCGCCACCAAAAGATCAGTTTGTCCTAAGTTAAACCATAAGAACGAATGTGTTGCGATCTCAGGTGTTGAGCGGATTGCTGAGTAAAAGCCAAGAACAATTGGGATTTGAATCAGCATCGGCAGACAGCCCATTGCCAGCGGGTTCACATTGTTGTCTTTATATACTTTCATCATTTCCATTTGCAGTTCTTTTTGTTTTTCAGGTTCTTTCGTTTTTTTCAATTTGCTTTGTATTTGGTCAATCTGAGGCTTAACGAGTGCCATTTTCTCTTGCATCACTCTCTGCTTTTTAAATTGGTTTGCAAAAAGTGGGAAAATAAGCAGCCGGACAATCAATGTCACGAACATAATAGATAAACCGTAGTCATCATGGAAAAAGTTCGCAAGCCAGATAATCAACTCAGAAAAAGGCTGAACAAAATAATGATGGAAAAACCCATCAGAGCTTGTATTTGTTTGCGCACTTGCAGCAAATGCAGGTGACGCTACCATCATAAAAAATAAAGTCGTACAAATTGTCAATAAACGTTTCAATTCGTTTCCTCCTCAATAATAAAATCTAATAAGAGAGAGGAAGCGAATGGTCTTCATCATCATTTGATGATCTTTTCATTCGAATGACTTTACTAATCCAAGTTGTAATGCGATCATATATGATAAACAGAAAGTCTGTTCGATTCAAACAAGATGCATCCAACTCTTCTAAACGATGTCCTCCGAGGTGCTCGTTCATTCGGCAGTCTTTTAATAAGAAGGCAATGCCGATGGCGGTCAGCGCTGGAAGAATAATCGTAAAGAATTCAACAAGGAAAAAGACTTCATTGAATGTATCAATAATCATGATTATCACATCCATTTCATTACTCACAGTGTACTATACACCATATGAAATGTCTAATGGAACAAACAGGTGAAATCACGGTGAAGTGAAGGAAAGTAGATCACCTAAGGAGGCAAGCGAATGGCTGATTCTCAAAAGAAGGGGCGAATCATTTTTCATATTGATATGAATAGTTTTTATGCATCGGTAGAAATGGCGTATGATCCTTCTTTGAGAGGGAAACCTTTAGCCATTAGCGGAAATGCAAAAGAGCGCAAAGGGATTGTTGTGACTTGTAGCTACGAGGCAAGAGCACTCGGGGTAAAGCCGCCGATGCCACTCTGGGAAGCGAAGCGGCTATGTCCGGGACTGATTGTGCGTACACCCAACTTCGACCGGTACCGCAGCTCCTCACAAGAAATGTTTACCATACTAAGAGAATATAGTGACTTAGTTGAACCCGTTTCAATTGATGAAGGCTATATTGATTTAACCGATACACCTTATGCTGAGCATGCCGTGAAAACCGCTCATGATATTCAAACGAGGCTAGTAGAAGAGCTCATGCTTCCTTCGAGTATTGGCATTGCACCAAATAAATTTCTAGCGAAGATGGCGTCTAATTGGAAAAAGCCAATGGGCATTACCATTTTGCGTAAACGAGATGTCCCGACAATGCTCTGGCCGCTCCCTGCAGGTGACATGCATGGGGTTGGACAGAAAACGGCAGATAAGCTGAAAACCATCGGAATTCATACAATTGAAGATTTAGCGAAAGCGAATGAATATGCGCTGAAAGAGTTATTAGGCATCAATGGACCGAGGTTAAAGCAAAAGGCAAACGGAGAGCATGACGGCATTGTAGATCCAGAAAGAATATACGAATTTAAATCTGTCGGCAATTCTTCCACTCTTCCTCACGATTCTGATGATACAGATGAACTCGTCTCATTAATAGAGAAACTGTCGCAATCGGTGAGTGCCAGATTACGAAGAAAAGAAGTGATGGCAAACCGGCTGCTCATTATGATTCGGTATGCAAGCTGGAAAAATATCACACGGAGCGTCACACTCACGAATCCAACTGATCGAAAGGAAGATCTATTTGAGGCGGCAAAGCAGCTATTCCTAAAGCATTGGAATGACCAGCCAGTAAGACTTTTAGGCGTGACGGGGACCGATCTTGTGGAACGAAAATCAGCCGTCAAGCAACTTGATTTATTCTCTTATACAGAAGATGCAAAAGACGAACCGCTCCAATCTCTTTTAGACGGACTGAAAGAAAAATACGGTAAACCACTCATTCAAAGAGGAGTGACCATTAAGGAAAAAGAGAGCAAAACAAGTGGTACAAGTTTTAATAAAGACTTTTTTCAGGACGAAAGAGGAAATGACTAGCCTGAAAACTTGATAAAAGAGGTGATGTTGTGGTAATTTCAAAGGGTACATCATTTCAGCAGTAATCAATATAGTGTGTTAGAAGGGACGTCAGAATTATGTCAAAACAACAAATCGGTGTCGTTGGACTAGCCGTTATGGGGAAAAACCTTGCCCTAAATATTGAAAGCCGCGGTTTCTCCGTGTCCGTTTATAACAGATCTAGCAGCAAAACAGAAGAGTTTCTTCAAGAATCACAAGGGAAAAACGTTGTAGGCACATACAGCATTGAAGAATTTGTTCAATCGCTTGAAACGCCGCGTAAAATTCTTTTAATGGTAAAAGCGGGTGCAGCAACAGATGCAACCATTCAATCATTACTGCCTCACCTAGAGAAAGGTGACATTTTAATTGATGGTGGAAATACATATTACAAGGATACACAAAGACGTAACCAAGAGCTTGCGGAAAGTGGTATTCACTTCATTGGTACAGGTGTTTCTGGCGGTGAAGAAGGCGCACTTAAAGGTCCTTCTATCATGCCTGGCGGTCAAAAAGAAGCGCACGAGCTAGTGAAACCAATTTTAGAAGCCATCTCTGCGAAAGTAGATGGTGAGCCTTGTACAACGTATATCGGTCCAGATGGAGCAGGCCATTATGTCAAAATGGTTCATAACGGTATCGAGTACGGAGACATGCAATTGATCTCTGAATCATACTTTATCTTGAAGCATGTCGCTGGCTTATCAGCAGATGAGCTTCATGAAGTATTCTCAGAGTGGAATAAAGGCGAACTTGACAGCTACTTAATCGAAATCACAGCTGACATTTTCACAAAAGTGGACGAAGAAACGAACCAGCCGCTAGTAGATGTCATCTTAGATAAAGCTGGCCAAAAAGGAACTGGAAAATGGACAAGCCAAAGCTCACTTGATTTAGGTGTCCCGCTTCCAATCATTACGGAGTCTGTTTTCGCTCGTTTTATTTCTGCGATGAAAGATGAGCGTGTGGAAGCAAGTCAATTAATTCAAGGGCCTGAGCCAACTCAATCAGCTGAAGATAAACAAGCATTAATCGAAGCTGTTAGAAAAGCTCTCTTTATGAGTAAAATCTGCTCATATGCACAAGGTTTTGCGCAAATGAAAGCAGCGTCTGATGAGTATAACTGGGATTTGAAATACGGTGAAATTGCCATGATCTTCCGCGGTGGATGTATCATTCGTGCAGCCTTCCTGCAGCAAATCAAAGAAGCATATGACCGTAACCCTGAATTGAAAAACCTATTGCTTGATCCTTACTTCAAGGATATCGTAGAAAGCTATCAATCATCACTTCGTAAAGTGATTTCACTTGCAGTAGAACAAGGTGTTCCTGTTCCTTCATTCTCAAGTGCACTTGCTTACTTTGATAGCTATCGTACAGCTGTCCTTCCAGCTAACTTAATTCAAGCACAGCGTGACTACTTCGGCGCACATACGTATGAGCGTACAGATAAAGAAGGCGTCTTCCATACTGAATGGATGAAATAAGTATAAAACCTCAAAAGACCTTACCTTGGTAAGGTCTTAGATTGTTGACAAAGGGCTAAAATGAACTTGATTTTAGCCCTTTGTCTTCTTTTTAGCGTGATAGAAAACCTTTGCAGGACTGACACCGAATGCGAGGGTTTGTCTACACGCTGTGACCTTACCTTTGGTAAGGTCTTTTTTGTGTTTATATCTATTCGGCTAAAAATCCGAAAAAGAGGGATGCTAAGTAAAAAAGAACAGAAAGTAGGGATAGAAGTGGGCATTTTATATGCACTTCTCCCAGCGATATTTTGGGGAAGTATTGTTCTCATCAGTGTCAAACTTGGCGGGAATGCCTATCAGCAAACACTCGGCATTACCCTCGGCGCTTTTTTGTTTTCAATCGGCGCCTATTTGATCAAAATGCCGGAACTGACACCGCTTATTTTTGCGGTTTCCGTTATCTCTGGGATCTTTTGGAGTATTGGGCAAATGAATCAGCTTTCAAGTGTCGCCTTTCTAGGGGTGTCAAAGGCTGTTCCTTTATCAACGGGTATGCAGCTTGTGAGCACGACATTATTTGGTGTCATCGTCTTCAAAGAATGGCAAACCATGACGGTCATACTTATTGGTTCTTGTGCCATTTTATTTATTATTGCTGGCGTTGTCATGACATCCCTCGGTCAAAAAAAGAGTGGCGGAAACGAAGGCGGCAATTTTAAAAAGGGAATTATCATTTTGCTCATCTCAACCGTAGGCTACGTCGGATATGTCGTCATTTTAAGATGGTTTCATATAGATGGCTGGTCTGCGCTCGTTCCACAATCTGTCGGCATGCTGCTTTCATCGTTAGCGATTAGTCTAAAGCAAGACCCGTTTAGCAAATATACGTTCAGAAATATCATTGCTGGTCTTGTGTGGTCGACAGGAAATCTAGGGCTTCTTTTGGCGATTCCACTCATTGGCGTAGCAGTAAGTTTTTCCATGTCTCAAACAGGAATTGTCATCTCGACTTTAGGCGGTATTTATTTATTAAAAGAGAAAGCATCTAAAACAAGCTTTGTCATTGCAGGCTGCTTGATGATTATCGCAGGCGGTGTGCTACTAGGTTTTACAAAATAGGAGGTTTAAGCGAATGTATCCAGATTTGGAAGGAAAAACAGTTCTCATCACAGGAGCAGGTACAGGGATAGGTCAGGCGATGGCACGCCGGTTTGGACAAGAAAAAGCCAATGTAGTGATCAATTATTTCTCAGATAAAGAAAACCCGGACGACACGATTGCTGAGATTCAAAAAAGTGGCGGACAGGCTGTCAAAATTCAAGGGGATGTTTCAAAAGAAGAGGATATGAAGGCGATGATTGATCAAGCTGTTGATACATATGGCAGTCTTGATGTCATGATCAATAATGCAGGAATTGAAAATGAAGTTCCTTCAACTGAAATGACGCTAGATAACTGGAACAAAGTGATGTCCACCAATTTAACAGGTATGTTTTTAGGGTGCCGTGATGCATTAAAGTATATGACAGAACACGGGATCGAGGGGTCGATTATTAATATGTCGTCGGTCCATCAGCAAATTCCGTGGCCTCATTTTGTCCATTATGCAGCAAGTAAAGGAGGCGCCAAGCTTTTGACGGAAACGCTGGCACTAGAATATGCCCCTAAAAAAATTCGCGTAAACAGCATTGCACCAGGCGCAATTGATACCCCGATCAATGCCGAAAAATTTGATGATCCAGCATTGAAAAAGGGCGTCATTGAGCTGATACCGATTGGTTATATCGGAAAACCGGAAGAAGTGGCAGCATGTGCTGTCTGGCTTGCATCAAAAGAGGCGAGCTATGTGACAGGGTTGACGTTATATGTAGACGGCGGTATGACCAAGTACCCTGGATTCCAAGCAGGAAAAGGATAATCGTGATGATCACGGGCTGGGCCCAGAGGACAACACAACATCAAATTATGATCTAGTATGTGCATGTGAAGACTAGTGAAAAGCGTGTGTATAAACATTCACACGCTTTTATCCGTTTATACGCCTTATTCAAATATGGCTTCTTTGTTGTTCACGATGATGCCTACTTTGGTTTTGACACGAGGAACGCCATCTTTTTGAAGATAATCATATAAAATAGGTTCTATTTCATTTATATCTGTACGAAGTATTTTAGGAGATAACTCCTCGATAAATGGATCGTTTTTAACTGCTAGACAGTTCGCCATTGTATCGAGTGCAATTAAACTGAAAGGTCTTCCTTTGTTTAGCCATGATTTCATTCTGAGCCATGTTGGAAAGCATGCTGATGCCAACCTGCCCCAACTGTCGTTAAAAGAGGAGCAATGAGACTCCATCCAATCAAGTATGTGATGTGAACGGAAACGATATAGGCTGGAGAGAGCCGTCATTGGCAATTCCTTTTCACTTACACATTTCAATTGATCAAAAATACGTCTCATTCCTTCCTCGGCTGGTAAACTACTGGCTGCTGCCCAAGAAAGCGGATGAAAAAATTCATCGGCATCATTCTCCCAAAGCTCTCTTACCCAATCCGAAGCTGCAGTACCTAAAACATCAGCTGCGATCTCCAGCATTCTTGATTTAACTTCATGATTTTCCGTTCCATAAAATCTAGATTTTACAGACATCAAAATTTTTTGTGTATCGTGTTTTTTCAGGGCATTGATGACATCGTATTGAAGAAACCATCTTGTGATTGAGAAATCTAATAAAGACTCCAAATCGTGTTGAACCGCTTGTAATGTGGGTATTTTCTCTTCTGCTGTGACCAATACATCTTCTTCTGGCTGACAAGCCTCTCCGTCTTCTTCATAAAAATCATCGTGCAATAAAAATTTCTTTGGAGAGTGGATGATCGCTAAGTGATACCATTCAATTGGACGTAAAGAATAGGTTAAGAGCCGCCTGTGACAATCATTGCATAAACGATAAGGCTGAGCTGGTTCATCAGAAGTTTTTACAACATCAATCTCGTTTCTTTTACAGGCTTCACACAAATGAGTGACTGCCATGATATCGACTCCCTTTGATTGCAAAGATATGAATAGATTCGAAAAGTAGCAGCAAAAGACGTTTACCTATCCATCAAATTGAGTGGGAATAGCATCTGTTTCCATCTCGGGGCAGTTACTTCTCATGATTTATGGGTTTTTGAATGAGCTAAGTCATTAGCACTTATTTTAACAAAGTTCTCAAAGACTGTCTTCTGAAGAAGAAGCTACTTTATGGTTCATTCGGAGAGTATTTTTTAAAAGAAAAGGGGTCTCGTTCATATCTGGATGAGATCTCTTTTGTTCTGAAAGCTTGATGTGAGTATTGATACGGTCATTTTTAAAATAAAATACATACATATAAAATTAAATGTCTAGACATTTAAAAATAAAAATATATAATATTAACTGGAAGCGCTTTTATTACAACAATGGGGTGAGAGAAATGAAACGTATTTTATTAGCATGCAGTTCAGGTATGTCTACGAGTTTACTAGTCACAAAGATGAAGGCACATGCTGAGTCTATAGGGGAAGAAGCAGAGATTTGGGCAGTCGGACAAGACCAAGCGAAAAAAGAAATGGCACATGCCGATGTTGTATTAATTGGACCGCAAATGAGCTTTTTAAAAGGGGATCTTCAAAAAGAAGCTCAAAAATATGGGATTGAAGTAGAGGTCATCGATATGCAGGCGTATGGGCTAGCAGATGGACAAAAAGCGTATGAACAAGCGGTTTCATTGATGGGGGAATCTTAAAGGATGGAAAAGAAAACGCTCGAAGGACTCACGGAAGAACAAATCAGTTTTCAATTGATCTTACACAGCGGAAATGCACGAAGCAAATTGCTTCAATCTCTTAAACAATTTAGAGAAGGTCATGAAACAGTAGCATCTGACCTTCTCAAAGAAGCGGAAGATGACTTGCGGAATGCACATGATATCCATTTTCAGATGGTACAGCAAGAGGCAAGCGGAGAAACGATTTCATTCTCCTTGCTGCTCATGCATGCCGAAGATCATTTCATGTCAACGATGACAATAAAAGAGCTTGTGGGAGAGCTCTTACCGATATTGCAATCACTGAAACAATAAAGGGTGTAAACAAGGGGGGAAACCAATGTTTGATAAAATAAGTGCGATTTTGGTTCCGATTGCTGGGAGATTGAACAACAATCGCTATCTAGGGGTATTAAGGGATGCCTTTATGCTTGCGTTCCCATTAACAATTTTTGGTTCCATCATGGTCGTATTAATGAATTTGCCATTTTTAGATAAGATCATGAGTCAAACAGCACTGGAAGGTGTTCAGTCTGCACTGAATATTGCACCTAGTGCGACCATCAGCATTATGAGTGTGTTTGTTGTATTTGGGATTGGCTACTATTTATCGAAAAGCTATGATGTGGAAGCTGTCTTTGGCGGTGTGATCGCTTTAGCCTCTTTTCTACTCCTTACGCCATTTTTACTAGAACAAGAGGGCGGTGCATCCATTGCAGGCGTCATCCCAGTCGATCGTTTAGGCGCAAAGGGAATGTTTCTTGGAATGATCACAGGCTTTTTGTCGGCTGAAATTTATCGCTATTTTGTCCAAAAGAAATTTGTCATCAATATGCCGCAAGGGGTTCCGCCAGCTGTTTCTAAGTCTTTTGCTGCACTTATCCCGGCTACTTTGACACTCACAACCTTTTTACTGATCAATATCATCATTACACAAGGGTTCAAAACCAACATGCATGACTTGATTTACAATGCGATTCAGGCGCCGCTTGTCGGACTTGGAAGCGGTATCATTCCGACCTTGATCGCTATTTTCTTTATACAAATTCTTTGGTTCTTTGGGCTCCACGGCCAAATTATTATTAACTCTGTCATGGACCCGATTTGGAATACATTGTCCATTCAAAATCTAGAAAGCTACACAAAAACAGGTGAGGTTCCAAACATTATCAGCAAGCAGTTTATCGAAATCTATACAGTGGGTATGGGTGGAACCGGTATGACGCTAGCTGTTGTGTTTACGATTTTAATTTTCCTTAAAAGTAAGCAATTGAAACAAGTAGCAAAGCTCGGCTTAGGACCAGGTTTATTTAACGTCAATGAACCCATTATCTTCGGTTTACCGATTGTGATGAACCCGCTTATTCTCATTCCATGGATTTTGGCGCCAATGGTGATTACTTGTATTTCTTATTTTGCGATGGCCGCAGGTATTGTGCCGCCTCCGACGGGCGTGAATATTCCTTGGACAGTCCCGATCTTTATTAGCGGAGTCATGGCAACAAATTCATTAGCGGGCGGTCTGCTTCAGCTGTTTAATTTAATGATTGTGTTTGTCATTTGGTTCCCGTTCCTAAAATTTATTGATCGTATGAATGTGAAAAATGAAAAAATAGTCCCGACAGAAAAAACGAAACAAACAAACATCAAAGGTGAAGGAGACTCAATACATGTCGATGGAAACTAACAGTCAATCATATACATTTCCAGAAGGTTTCTGGTGGGGATCTTCTGCCTCTGCTACGCAAACAGAAGGCAGTTATCCAGGAGATGGAAAGGGACCGAACATTTGGGATCACTGGTTTGAAAAAGAGCCGAATCGTTTTTTTCAGGGCGTCGGTCCAGGTGTAACCTCGCAATTTTATCGTAAATACAAAGAGGATATCCGCCTCATGAAGGAGATTGGGCACAACTCGTTTCGTCTATCTATTTCATGGTCACGCCTTTTACCTGAGGGAAAAGGGGCTGTTAATGAAGAAGCTGTGGCTTTTTACAATGATGTGATCAATGAACTGATAGCGAGTGACATTGAACCGTTTGTGAACTTGTATCATTTTGATATGCCAATGGCGTTGCAGGAGACGGGAGGATGGGTAAACAGGCAGGTCGTAGACGATTATGTCAGCTATGCGACATTGTGTTTTCAGCTTTTTGGCGACCGGGTGAAAAAATGGTTTACCCATAACGAGCCGATTGTCCCTGTAGAGGGTGGATATATGTATAGCTTCCATTATCCAAACGAAGTTGATTTCCAAAAGGCAGTGCAAGTTGGATTTCATGAGATTTTATCAAATGCTAAGGCCATTGCGGCTTATAAAGAGATGAAGCAGGATGGGAAAATAGGCATTATCCTGAACCTTACTCCTTCGTATCCGCGAAGCCAGAATCCGCGGGATGTCGAAGCAGCTGAGATGGCTGACGCCTTCTTTAACCGGTCCTTCCTAGATCCAGCAGTGAAAGGACATTTCCCTGAAAAGCTGGTGGACGTGTTAAAGAAAGAAGGATTGATGCCGGCTATGGAGGAAGGAGACCTTGAACTCATTCAAGAGAACACGATCGACCTTCTCGGCATCAACTATTATCAGCCAAGAAGAGTGAAAGCAAAGGAACATATGCCTCACCCTGATGCACCATTTATGCCAGATCATTATTTCGATTCTTTTGAAATGCCGGGTAGAAAAATGAATGTGTACCGCGGCTGGGAAATCTATGAAAAGGGTATTTACGATATATTGAAAAAAGTCCAGACAGACTATGGGAATATTGAATGCTTTATTTCTGAAAATGGAATGGGTGTTGAAGGAGAAGAGCGGTTTCAGGATGAAGAAGGAATGATTCATGACGATTACCGCATTGATTTTATTTCTGAGCATCTTAAATGGGTGCATCAAGCCATTCAAGAAGGAAGTCATGTAAAAGGCTATCATCTGTGGACGTTTATGGATAATTGGTCATGGTCGAATGCCTATAAAAATCGCTATGGATTTGTCTCAGTGGACCTTGAGGAAGACGGGAAACGTACCATCAAAAAAAGTGGCTATTGGTTTCAATCGGTTTCAGAGAATAATGGTTTCTAATCAAGATACTTGCTCTTTCCTTGAAAAGGGCAAGTATTTTTCTTATGTAAAGATGAAAGGGGTGAAATGAAAGTGGCTCGAACCTTTTAAGCGCACTAGGCTTAGTGTAGAATGAGAGGAAGGCTAGAAAGCGCTATAATAGGATATGAAAAAACAAGTCAGTTGGTGGTGTGAGATGACAAAATACGAACTCATTTCAGAAGAAATTAGAAAAAGAATAGGAACAGCATATTATCCAGAAGATCAACCCATTCCAGATGAAAACTCGCTTGCCGCTGAATTTAAATGCAGCAGAATGACGATGAAGCGTGCGCTCGATCTTTTAGTGGCGGAAGGTCTGCTCTTTAGAAAAAGAGGTCATGGCACATTTATTGTGAAGGCAGCACTAAATCAAGGTGCGATCAACGTATCAGGTCATGAAAATAAAGGGTTCACGAAAGTGATGGCAGATAAAAACGTGACGAGCCAAATCATTCGCTTTGATGTGCATTTTCCAAGTGAAGAGGTGGCAGCTCATTTATCCATTGACTCAAGCACACCTGTCTATGACATTATTCGGCTCCGTTTGGTAGAAGAAGAGCCATATGTATTAGAAAAAACCTTTATGCCTGTCAATGTCATTAAGGGAATAGATGAAGAGGTTTTATTGGGTTCCATCTATAGCTACATTACAAACACACTGCAATTAAAAGTAGCAGGAGCGCACAAAAAAATTAGAGCGGCTAAATCAGATCAGCTTGATCAGCAATATTTAGGCTGTGACCCTACGGATCCGGTGCTAGAAGTGGAACAGGTGGCTTATTTAAACACAGGTCGGCCGTTTGAATATTCCTTTAGCCATCATCGCTATGATAAATTTGATTTTTCAACGGTTGAAATTACGAAAACACGACTTTAAAAAAAGAGCAGAACCCCCTCAATCGGGAGACTGCTCTTTTTTTGTTGATTTTATATATTCCACCAGTGATATCCATCTTTTTCAAGAAGCTGATCTGCTTCTTTTGGTCCCATAGAACCAGCAGGATAATTTGGTTTTAACGTTTTGGTTTCAGCCCATTTTTCTGAAATTGGATCAACAAAGTTCCAAGACAGTGCTACTTCATCCCAGTGGGCAAAGTTTGTTGCGTCACCTAGCAAACAGTCATGAATTAGCTTTTCATACGCTTCTGGTGTATTCATGATGTCGTTGTAATTTGTTTGATAGTCAAGCTTAATTGGTTTAGCATACGTTCCGCCATCAAGCTTGCGAGCATTCAGGTGAAGGGTGATGCCTTCGTCTGGCTGAATGTGAATCACAAGTAAGTTTGGATGCATGGAATTCCCGTTTCCGTAGTACAGGTTCATCGGAATGTCTTTAAATTGCACCACGATTTGAGTGGATTTCTTTTCTAGACGTTTTCCTGTACGAATGTAAAATGGTACCCCGGCCCATCTGAAGTTATCGATGAGAAGTTTTCCTGCAACGAATGTTTCTGTGTTGGAGTTTGGGTCGACATTTTGCTCTTCAAGATAGGAAGGAACCATATTGCCATCAATCGTTCCTGCATCATACTGTCCGCGGACAAAGAATTGATCCACTTCATCTTTCGAGAATGGACGAAGCGCACGCAATGCTTTCCGTTTTTCGCTACGGATTTCCTCTGTATTGAGCTTAATCGGTGGCTCCATGGCTAGTAGTGCAACCATTTGAAGCATATGGTTTTGTACCATATCTCTCAGTGCACCAGAACTCTCGTAATATCTCGCACGGTCTTCGACACCTAATGATTCACTCGATGTGATTTGAATGTTTGAAATATAGCGGTTTGTCCAAAGCGGTTCAAAGATCGCATTCGCAAAACGAATTACCTCAATGTTTTGCACCATCTGTTTACCAAGATAGTGGTCAATACGATAAATTTGATCCTCTGTAAATGCATCTCGGATCTCTTCATTTAATGTTTTGGCACTAGGCAGGTCATGACCAAACGGTTTTTCAATAACAAGTCGAGACCATCCAGTCGTTTCTGATACGCCTTCACTTTTTAGAAACTTCGCAATGGTTCCGAAGAATTCTGGTGCCATCGCTAAATAGAACATCCGGTTATTCGGGATACTGTATGTATCTTCAAGACCAGAAAGAAGCGTGTTCAGTGCTTGATAGGAAGCAGGGCTTGAGACATCAAAATCATGGTAATAGAAATGAGAAATAAATTCCTCTGCTTTTGCTTCTGCATCATCAGAAGAGACCGATTCTTTTACCACAGCTCTTAGGTCTTCATGAGACCAAGGACGACGTCCAACACCTACAACGGCGAATTGATCTCCAAGCTTTCCGCTATGATAAAGTCTATGTATAGAAGGGTAGAGCTTGCGTTTTGCAAGGTCTCCTGTTGCGCCAAAAATGACAATGACTGCTTTTGGATAGTTAGTTTCTGTATTCACGAAAAGTACCTCACTTTATTCGTAGCATTGTTGTAAAAACCGAGAATGTATGTACATTTTCTTTATTTTAAAGGTTCATTGTTCGTAAAGCAAACATTTGATTCGACTTTTTCTGCCCGAGTTTGACTTTTTTCAAAAATTCCGCTGAATTCACATTTATCCTGTCTTCATGTATTCTATATGAATGAAGAGATTGTATACCGGCTGTAGGAGGAAATCGTAATGGAACTGCTCTTTTTAGGAACAGGTGCAGGCATTCCTGCAAAAACAAGAAACGTCACTTGCACTGCGCTGAAGCTTTTAGAAGAGAGAAAAGCCGTGTGGCTTTTTGATTGCGGAGAAGCGACGCAGCATCAAATATTACATACAACGATTAAACCAAGAAAAATTGAGAAGATCTTTATCACGCATATGCACGGTGATCATGTATATGGTCTCCCGGGTCTGCTTGGCAGCAGGTCCTTTCAAGGCGGAGAGGATGAATTGACGATATATGGTCCAAGCGGCATTAAAGCTTTTGTAAACGCGGCACTTTCAGCGACACAAACGCATTTGACTTATCCGCTGCATATCATAGAAATAGAGGAAGGGATCGTTTTTGAAGATGAGACCTTTCAAGTAGAAGCAAGACGAGTGTCTCATGGGATCCCAGCTTACGGTTATCGGGTCGTGGAAAAAGATGTACCTGGTGCACTAAAAGCCGAAGACCTAAAAAAAATCGGTGTAAAACCTGGACCTTTGTATCAGAAGTTGAAAAATGGGGAAACCGTTACACTCGAAGATGGAAGAATGATTGATGGAACCGATTATTTGGAACCCCCTAAAAAAGGGAGAATCGTTGCATTTTCAGGAGATACCCGTTTGTGCGAGAATATAACAAGGCTTGCCAAGAATGCGGATGTGTTAGTCCATGAAGCAACATTTGGGAAAGAAGATGCAGAACTAGCCTATAATTATTATCACAGTACGACAGAACAGGCAGCAAAAACAGCGCAGGAAGCAGGCGCAAAAAGACTGATTTTGACCCATATTAGTGCACGGTACCAAGGGGAAGAGTCACTGAAACAATTACTCAAAGAAGCCCGCGATATATTCCCGCTGACTGAAGCTGCACATGATTTCTTTTCTTTTCCTATTGACCGTACCCTGTAAAAATTGGATGAATCGTCAAAAAAAGTTGTGTGATTTTTTTGATATTTATGATGACGCTCTTTTTCAGGTAGTGGTAAAATGGTGAAGAAAAAACAAATGACGAATTACACTATGAAGAATACGGGAGGCACAATCAAAGATGAGCGGTTTTACAGCGTTAAGTGAAGCAGAATTAAATGACCTATATGCAGCACGACAAAAAGAATATGAAACGTACAAAAGTAAAAACTTACACTTAGACATGTCTAGAGGGAAACCTTCACCAAAACAGCTCGATTTATCTATGGGCATGCTCGATGTCGTGACATCAAAGGATGCAATGACAGCTGAGGATGGTACAGATGTGCGAAACTATGGCGGCTTGACAGGCCTTCCTGAAACAAAGAAATTTTTTGCAAGTGTGCTCAATCTGAAGCCAGAACAAATCATCATTGGCGGTAATTCTAGTCTAAATATGATGCATGACACAATTGCACGTGCTATGACTCACGGCGTATATGGCAGCAAAACACCTTGGGGAGAGCTTCCAAAGGTAAAATTCCTTGCACCAAGCCCAGGATATGATCGTCATTTTGCCATTTGTGAGCATTTTAACATAGAGATGATTACGGTAGATATGAAGTCGGATGGACCTGACATGGATCAGGTGGAAAAATTGGTTGCAGAAGATGAAGCCATCAAAGGGATTTGGTGTGTACCGAAATATAGTAACCCTGACGGCATTACGTATTCAGATGAGGTTGTTGACCGTCTTGCTTCTATGCAGACAAAAGCAGACGACTTCCGTATTTTTTGGGATGATGCCTATGCAGTCCACCATCTAACAGATACGCCTGATACGTTAAAAGATATTTTTCAAGCAGTAGACAAAGCAGGACATGCAAACCGTGTGTTTATGTTCGCCTCTACTTCTAAAATTACGTTCCCAGGCTCAGGTGTTGCACTAATGGCATCTAGTCAGGACAACGTCAGCTTTATTCAAAAACAGCTATCAGTTCAAACCATTGGGCCAGATAAAATCAATCAATTAAGACACCTTCGTTTCTTCAAGAATCCAGAAGGATTGAAGGAACATATGAAAAAGCATGCAGCGATTATTAAGCCGAAATTTGACCTCGTTCTTTCGATCCTTGATGAAAAGCTTGGTGGAACAGGCATCGCTGAGTGGCACAAACCAAACGGCGGATATTTTATTAGCTTAAATACACTCGATCATTGTGCAAAAGCTGTTGTGCAAAAAGCGAAAGAAGCCGGTGTGACACTAACAGGTGCAGGGGCGACATATCCTTATGGAAACGATCCGCTTGATCGTAACATCCGTATTGCGCCAACGTTCCCAACACTTGAAGAACTAGAGCAGGCGATTGACATCTTTACGTTATGTGTTCAGCTTGTCAGCATTGAAAAGTTGCTGTCTGAGAAAAGTCAATCAGCACCAACGGTATAATGAAAAAACTCCTTGACTGATGTCCGGTCAAGGAGTTTTTGTTTTTAGTTAGCTGTTTGATAATAAGAGACAGGCTGTTTTGCTGCACACCACACATCATAAATCGCAAGCTGCACAATATGTGGTTCATCGTGATGAATATAGTGCGAGCTGTTCTGCGCCTGAATCCATCCGCTTTGGGATGACAATGTGAGCATTCGTTTATGAAGCCTGAGCCAAGCTTCATGTGCTGGATGAAACAAGCGGCTTTTGCCTGATGAAATGACAAGAAGGGGCATCATCCCATAATGCGTTTGCTCCTCTTTGATCGTACGCAGCATTTGCTCAAAGTCCTCATGTGTACATTCTGCTGTGAACTGCGCCATATATGAAGTGCGTTCTTCCTTTGATAAGAGCGGCAGAATGACCTGCTCTTGCTCCTCACTTGCTGGGTCTAGAAGGACCATACCGATAACATCTTCTTTTCTGCGGCTTGCCCATAAGCGGCTGACAAGAGAGCCAAATGAGTGCGCCACAATGAGAAATGGCGGCTGAATATTGGCTTGATGTAAGAGTGTATCTAAATCATCCGCAAGATCATGCAAAGTTCTTCCTTCTTTGCTTTCACTGCTTTTTCCATTACCTAAACGGTCATATAAGAAAACACCAAGCTCTGGGTCAATATCACGAGCGATATTCGCCCACGTATCGCCTGAAATTCCATATCCTGCTTCAAAAATAATGGTGGCTTGCTTTTTTCCTTGACGATGCCTTGTATAAAAGTGATGTCCATCTATATGATACGTTCTTTCAATCAATGCCGAGTTCATTCTTCCATCTCCTCTAAGTGGTTCTTTAGCTAAAAGACGGCACAAAAGGCAAAGATGTTTCTCTTAAAAACAAAAAAGATGCCTATTTCAAAAAATAGACACCTTTTTGCTTAAAGATGTTACCAAGCGCGATCGTATTGGCGCGGGCTTTCGATGGATGTACGAAGCTCTTTAGCGGCTGTTTTTGGGAAATACGGATCCCGTAAAAATTCTCTGCCGATAAAGATCAAGTCAGCACGCTGATTTTGTAAAATTTCTTCGGCCTGTACACCAGATGTGATCATACCAACAGCGGCTGTTTGGATGCCGGCACCTTCTCTTATTTTCTCAGCAAAGGTGACTTGGTAGCCGGGGAATGTTTTAATACTGGCTTGCACCACAGCGCCTGAGCTCACATCAATTAGATCGACTCCTTGCTCTTTCAGCCATGCGGCAATGCCAATATAATCTGCAATATCTAGTCCCTTTGTTGTGTAATCAGAAGCGGATACACGGACAAATAATGGTCCATCCCACACTTCATTGACTGCATCAACAACTTCTCTCAAGAAGCGATAACGATTTTCTGGTGAACCGCCATATTCATCTGTCCGGTGATTGGCAAGCGGTGAGAGAAATTCGTTAATCAAATAGCCATGCGCACCATGAATCTCAATGATGTCAAATCCAGCTTTCTTGGCGCGGACAGCGGCATCTTGAAACGCCTGAACTGTGTCTTTTATTTGATCGATAGACATCTCAAGAGGTGTTTTAGATTGCTCGTCAAATGGAATGCTGGATGGAGCAAGAATGTCACCATCTAGCTCAGCCTTGCGTCCTGCATGGGCTAGCTGGATGGCCGTTTTTGTTCCGTACGCTTTGATTTGTTCGTTTAATGAGGCAAACCCTTCAATGTGCTCATCACTCCAAATTCCGAGGTCCTGATCACTAATTCTTCCCTCAGGTGAAACAGCACTTGCCTCGACCATAATTAATCCGGCCTGACCTTGCGCACGGGAAATATAATGTGCAAAGTGGAAAGGCTGTAATTTTCCATCACGGTCATAGGATGAATACATACACATCGGGGACATGACGATGCGGTTTTTGAGTGTGACACCTTTTAATGTCCAAGGTGAAAAAAGCTTTGTTTCCAATTACCTTCGCCTCCTCATAGAATGGTATAGCCGATTATAACAGTCATTCAAACATTCGTCATAAAAGGTGCTCAAACCATATAGCTTTTGAACATGATTTTGTATAATGAAAGATATGGACATCAAAGGGGGATAAACGGATGAAATGGCAAACGGAAAGTGAACTAAAGGAGCTACTCACAGCTCTGATGCAGTATGAAAGCATATCTGGTACAACGGGAGAAGTTGCATTAGCGGAATATTTATATTACTTGCTGAGGGAGCGGCCATATTTTGAGCAGCATCCTGATCACTTGGCTTTGCATCCAATGAAAGATGGCCGGTATTTTTTAACGGCACTTGTCAAACGAAGTACGCTGCCACGTACTGTTTTACTCCTCAGCCATTTTGATGTCGTCGATACAGAGGATTACGGAGAATTTCAAAATATGGCGTGTAAGCCCGAAGAGTTAATGGCGTCCTTTTCTCAAAAAAGTGCACTTCTTCCAAAAAGGGCAAGAGAGGATTTAGCTTCAGGTGACTGGCTGTTTGGACGAGGGTCCATGGATATGAAAGCAGGCCTGACTGTCCAGCTTTCCATGCTGGAAAGAGCGATGGCAGGGAGGTTTGAAGGAAATATTCTGCTCGTCACAGTGCCAGATGAAGAAGTGAATTCACAGGGAATGCTGGAGGCTGTTCCGAAACTAAAGGAAATCAAGGAGACGTATGACCTTGAGTATACCGCGTGTTTAAACAGTGAGCCGATGTTTGAAAAGTATCCCGGGGATGCGCACCAATACATCTATACAGGTAGTATAGGGAAGGTACTTGCGGGATTTTTCTGCAAAGGAATTGAAACACATGTAGGTGAGCCCTTCTCAGGATTAAATGCAAATTTTATGGTATCTGAATTAAACAGGCTGTTAGAACTGAATAGTGATTATTGTGAGGAAGTAGATGGTGAAGTGACACCGCCTCCGACCAATTTGATGCAAAAGGATTTGAAAGAAGCTTACTCTGTTCAAACGCCTCACACGGCTGTTTCTTTATTTAATGTGCTGATGATGAACCGCTCTAGTGAAGAGCTTCACGGGCTCCTCTATGAAACTGCGAAACAAGCAGCAGCCCAAATCGAAGCCAATCTCAAACAGAAAACCGCTGCATTTCAACGCTTTAAACATTTTACACCCATCGATACAAACATCACGGTGTTAACGTATCATGAGCTGTACGAAAAAGCTGCTGAACGATCCGGCAAGCAGGAGGTCGAGCGAATTGTCAACTACGCCTTTGCCAACCGGGGTGAGCTTGGGGATCGTGATTTTTCAACCAAAATTGTATCGGAACTGACGACCCTTTGTAAGGAAGATGGAGCACTGATTGTGTTGTTTTATAGTCCGCCTTTTTACCCATCAGTTTCTTCAACAAACGATCTGCATATTCAAACGACCTTAAAGAAGATTCAAAGAGAAGCAAAAGAGATCTATGGAATCGAAGTAGAAGAAGTCAAATATTTTCCTGGTTTATCTGATTTAAGCTACTTACAGCTTGAAAATCAAGATATAGCCGATTATACAGCCAACATGCCGCTATACCAAAAAGGCTACTCGTTACCACAAGGAGAAAAAGAAGCTCTTAACGTTCCTGTCATCAACGTTGGTCCATTAGGAAAGGATGCGCACAAATGGACAGAACGGCTGCATGTCCCATTCTCTTTTGGCGTTTTGCCATCGCTCTTACAATCAACAATTCATGCTTTACTAGAAAAGAATTAAGTGAAAGCCCTATCGCCATGATAGGGCTTTTCTTTTTGATTTTAATCACCTTCTGTCTAAAGAAATAGAGTATGATATAGAATGATACTTACATATATTTGAAGGGGGATTGTGAGAGTGAAAACAGGAGTACTAACAAAAACAGAGATCATGACATCACTTCAAGAGAGTTTGCGTAAGCTTGAGGAGTTATTATGGACATGTGATGAGGCTACATTAGATGAATCTTTTGGGGAAGGCAAGTGGTCGATTAAACAAATTGTTGGACATTTGTATGATACAGAAGAAGTCTGGTCAGAGCGGATAGAGCAGGCAATATCAAATGAGCACACGCTTTTCGCATCATATGATCCAGAGATATATGTGAAGGGAAGAGCTTATGAAACGTATACCGCACAAGAGGTCAGTGCATTGATCGAGCGCTTAAAAGAGAGCAGAAACAAAACACTACAACTATTAGAAAAGGATACATGGGATTTTTCAGGTCTCCATCCTGAAGAAGGGATGATGACAGTCCAAATATTAGCTGAAACCATTGCTTTACATGAAATTCATCACCTCGATCAAATCAAAGCCATCATGTCCATGAGAGCATCGAGTGATAGATGAAAAGCACCTGTCATCAAGGCAGGTGCTTTTCTATATTATTTATACGTACTCGCTGAAAACATGTCGTTTAATTCTGCTGCGCGTTTTGTCGCTGTTTTCACACAATCGACAATCGCTTCTTCAAATTGATAGGAAGCAAGGGTATTCAGTCCTGCTTCTGTCGTTCCACCTTCGCTCGTAATTTCTTTGCGCAATTCAGCAGGTTCCTTACCGCTATCCTGAAGCATATTTGCAGCGCCTGCAATCATTTGACAAATGAGCAATTTCGCTGTCTCTTGGTCCATCCCAAGTTCCGATGCACCTCGCTCCATTCCTTCAATCAAGTGATAAATAAAGGCAGGACCGCTGCCTGCAATGGCTGTGACCGCATTCAGCTGTGATTCATCTAAAACCGTCACATGACCGATCGTTTCAAACAGCTGAACTGCTTTTTCCTTTTGCGCTTCTGTGACTTCATCACTGACAGCAATGCCAGTAGCTGATTGTTGTATGGCTGCTGATGTATTTGGCATCGCACGAACCACCGCCGTTTTTGCGCCAGCATAATGCTGAATGGTTTCAATAGAAATGCCCGCTAAAATAGAAATAATCAGCTGTCCATTTAAATGGGGCCTTACTTCAGAAATGCCACTTTCCGCATCTTTTGGTTTTAAAGCAAACACCAGCATATCGGCTTCTTCATAAATAAAGGAACGCGCGAAATCTGTTTTGACTCCATAACGTGCATTTAATTCTTCTAATCGTTTTTCATTTGTTTTATTTGTGACAATGATATCTTCATTTGACATAATGCCGCTCTTTAAAAGACCTTTAATCATAGACTCGGCCATTGAGCCTGCACCAATAAATCCAATTTTACTCATAAGCTGCTCCTCCTTGTAGAAAATAAAAAAACCTCTCGTCTGCAAAGGACGAAAGGTTTTTCGCGGTACCACCCTCAATTAGCATGCAATCATGCATACTCAGCTCTAGTCCCTTAACGCGGGAAACGTTTAGGTTTGCCTAACAGCTCAAAGGGCAGGTTCAGCAAATAAGAGGATGGTGAAGTCTTACAGCCGGCGGACCTCACTCTCTTGCATCGTTATTTTGCTTACTAATCCTTGTCATCGCGCATCTTATATTTGTTGTTCATTATGCAACGATGGACAAGTTTGTGTCAATAGGGAGAGATAAAAAAATTGACCATCTAAACCGCATGACAGTCTGCCCTTTGCAAGATACAATGAATAAAGAAGAGTGAGTTCAGATGATCTATGAGTCAAAAATCAGGAGATGACGTATAAAAGTGAAAGAAGAAATGATTCAATTATCCATCCCCACACCGTTTGCGGTGGGGGATGTCCATGCATATGTATTAAAAGGCGATGCCGTGACCTTAGTCGATTGCGGACCGATGACACAAGAGGCGCAGCATGCCTTTGTCACGCAATTAAAGGAACATCATTTATCAATAGATGATATTGATCAAGTGGTTTTGACACATCATCATGCAGATCATGTCGGTCTTTTAGATCTGATGAAACCTCATGTCCGTGTCATCGGACACGAGTTAAATGAGCCCTATATTAGTCAGGATGAAGCGTTTAAACAGCGTCAAATCCATTTTATGAATGATTTTTTTCAGCAGTTAGGTGTGCCGCTTCGTCAAGGTGAGTGTGAAAGAATTGTGATGCAGTCCTATACATATTCATGTACGGCACATGTCGATGACGTCATAAAAGAAGGCGATCGTTTGAAGGGACATGAGCACTTCCAAGTGCTAGAGACCCCGGGACATGCACAATCTCATCTTTCTTTTTTAGATGAAACAACAGGGAATTTCATCGGCGGTGATCTGCTGCTTACGACCATTTCTTCCAATCCGTTAATGGAAGCGCCAATGAAAGGAACAGAACGTCAAAAATCGCTGCTTCAATATAAAGCATCACTCAAGCGTTTATTGCATTTGCCCATTCAGGCGATTTATCCAGGGCATGGCCAGCTCATTACCTCTCATCACGAATTGATCGAAGAAAGATTTAAAAAACAGGAAAAACGGGCAAATACGATGTATCAGCTGCTTCAACGAAAGGAAATGACCGCCTTTCATCTTTGTCGCACCCTATTTCCGGGCCTGTATGAAGAAGCATTATTTCTGACAATGTCTGAGACAGTCGGACAGCTTGATGTGCTTTTAGCGGCTGGACAAATTGAAGAAGTGCAAAAAGACGGAACCCTCTACTATCGAGCAAATGAAGGAGTGAAATAAATGGGGCGACTAACAGGAAAGAGAATATGGATTACAGGTGCTTCAGGCGGTATTGGTGAAAAGATGGCGTACTTGGCAGCAGCCGAAGGAGCAGAAATCATTGTGTCGGCAAGACGAATTGAAAAGCTCACAGGTGTACAAGAAAAGATTATAAGTGCTGGCGGCGTATGTCACATCGTTCAGCTTGATGTCAGTCAGCTTGAGGACATTGATCAAGCCTATCAACAAGTGGGTGCTGTTGATATTTTGGTGAACAATGCCGGCTTTGGTGTGTTCGATCTCGTCGAAGACGCATCCATTGAGGAAATGGTGTCGATGTTTGAGGTCAACGTCTTTGGTTTAATTGCCTGCACAAAAAAGGTCCTTCCTGAGATGAAACAAAGAGGGAAGGGACATATTATCAATATTGCGTCACAGGCAGGCAAAATTGCCACCCCTAAATCCGCCATCTATTCCGCATCAAAGCATGCGGTTCTCGGTTTTTCAAACAGCCTGAGAATGGAGCTGGCAGACAGCGGAATTCATGTCACAACCGTCAATCCAGGACCGATTGCGACAGACTTCTTTACCATTGCAGACCGCAGTGGTGAATATGTGAAAAATGTTGATTTTATGATGCTCAGTGCTGACAAGGTAGCAGGGAAGGTCGTTTCCGCCATGATGACGAAAAAAAGAGAGATTAATTTACCAGGATGGATGAATGCTGGCAGTAAATTGTATCAATTATTCCCGTTTTTATTTGAAAAAGCAGCACGTAAAGCGATGATGAAAAAATAACAAAAAAAAGAAACCGGTCACAGGCTGGTTTCTTTTTTTGTTTGATGGAGCTTAATATTGGTGACGCCAAAGACATTGTCATCAACATTTTCGAAGCTTAAACCGCCTAAGTCTGGGTCAGCTAATATTTGAATATCCGATACGGTCACTTCATGCTCGCTTAAATACTGGTGAAAGTTTTTTAAATCCTTCACAAATAGATCAATCATACTATGCCGAACTCCTGTAAAAGAGTTCATAAAGTAGATTCGTTTCTCGTGTTTTGTTTTGACGAGATAAAAAGAAGGTCCCTCGCCATGAGTAAAAGTGAGCATGGCGGCTTCTTCTGATTGATGTAGAACGATCATCTATAAAATCTGTTCATACCAAGTTTTCTATATTCGTCTTGCCGCTTGCTGAAGTGGATCCCATACACTGTTAAAAGGAGGGGCATAGCTAATATCTAAATCTTCAAGGTCTGTCACAGTCAGCCCTTGATAAAGAGCAGTTGCCATGACATCAATTCGTTTATCAACACCTTCTTTACCAATGATTTGTGCGCCAAGCAAGGTGTGATCATCGCTTCTGTAAATCAGTTTCACTTTCATTTTCTCTGCATCTGGGTAATATCCAGCGTGGTCAGTGCTGTCGATGGTGATGGTGGAGAAAGGAAGGCCTGCGTCTTTTGCTTCTTTCTCTGATAAACCCGTTCGCCCTGCTGTCACGTCCATAAATTTCATCACCGCTGTGCCGGTTACGCCTTGAAACGCGCGGTTTGTTCCTGTCATATGAAAGCCTGCGATTCTTCCTTGTTTATTTGCTGTCGTGCCGAGCGGAATATAGTCCAGTTCCTTTTTGATACGGTGATAGGTTGCTGCGCAGTCACCCGCCGCATAGATATCTTGTACATTGGTCTGCATGTATTCATTCACAACAACTGCACCATTTTGAAGTCGCTGAATTCCTGTGCTGTCTAAAAAGGATGTTTGCGGAGTGACGCCAACGGCAATGATGATCATATCTGTTTCAATGGTCTGTTTGTCTGTTTGAACAGCTGTTACATGTGTTTTGCCCTTTAACTTTTGCACTGTTTCACCAAGTACTACTTGAATGCCTTGATTATCCGCTTCTTCTTTCAGATACTTTGCCATATCGGGGTCAAAGCCTGGGCCAAGTGTTGCACCCCGCTGAATGATATGAACGTCTTTGCCTAGCCCTTTTAAATTTTCTGCCATTTCTAAGCCGATATATCCTCCGCCGATGATCGTGATATGTGTGACGTCTTTTTTTAGATTGTCTAAAATAGACATCGCATGCGGGATTGTTTTTAATACGTGGACACCTTCTAATGAATGACTGTCTAGATCAAGTGTGGCGGGGCTTGCTCCTGTCGCAATTAACAGACGGTCATACGTTTCTGTAAAGGGCTCTTTTGTTTTAGAATGAATACCCGATACTGTTTTTTGCTCCGGGTCAATTGAGGTCACTTCGTGTAAGCATCTGGCATCAATTCCGTATTTGTCACGAAAAGTTTCAGCGCTGCGTGCGATGAGTTTTCTGTGATGATCAATGAGACCGCCGATCAAGTAGGGGAGTCCGCACTGTCCATATGAGAAAATCTCTCCTTTTTCAAAAGCTACAATTTGCGCGTCTGGATCCTCTCTATATATTTGCATAGCGCAGCTCATTCCTGCTGCATCTCCGCCAATCATCACATATTTCATTTGGTGTGCTCCCTTCTATCTATCAAACTGAATACTCTTATTTACCCTCATTTTCCTTTATTTAATGCTTTTTTTCGCAAAAGAAGCAAACTTTCGTTGAAAAATAAAGACAGCGCCTTCATTTTAAGCTACAATCGGATTATCGTCTTTTTGGTTATGAGTTTAGTTTAGATTGGTGGGAAAGACTTTGGGTGACGAACGACTAGATTTTAATACACTATATACACGCCATACGAGAGAGGCATGGGCCGCTCTTGGAGAATATATGCCGGTATCTGTTTCAGAAGAAGAAGTGAGAGCACTTCAAGGATTAAACGACTACTTATCGCTAGAAGAAGTGCGAGATATTTACATACCGCTTATTCGGTTTCTGACATTACATGTCTTTGCAGAAAAACAAAAAAATCAGCATGTCAATGCTTTTTTAAACTACCCGCATCATGCGAAAATCCCTTTTTTAATTGGGATTGCAGGAAGTGTGGCCGTCGGAAAAAGCACGACAGCACGTATTATTGAAACACTTTTATCAAGGCTTGGAGATGGGCTGAAGGTGAGTCTCGTAACAACGGACGGCTTTTTGTATCCTCAAAAAGAGTTAAAAGATCGGGGGCTGATGGAAAAGAAAGGCTTCCCGGAAAGCTATGATGTTAAAGCGCTACTTTCGTTTTTAAATGAATTAAAATCAGGGAAACAAACTGTGCATGCACCTGTATATTCACATCTGACCTATGACCGTCTTGAAGGGGTGTATGAAACAGTAGAAGATGCAGATATTGTCATCATTGAAGGGATCAACGTGTTGCAATCACCGGCACTGGATGATCTGAAGGATGAGCCGCGCGTGTTTGTATCAGATTACTTCGATTTTTCGATTTATGTAGATGCCGCTGAGACGCAAATTCAATGCTGGTATAAAGAACGGTTCCGTTTGCTGCGGGAAACAGCCTTCCAAGACCCTGAATCTTTCTTTCATCAATACAAAGATTTGACGGATGAAGAAGCAGATCAGATGGCAAGCACGATTTGGAATACAGTGAACCGGCCTAATTTATATGAAAATATTTTGCCGACAAAATATAGAGCCGATTTGATTTTAAAAAAAGGCGATCAGCATAAGGTGGAAGAGATCGCCATCCGCAGGGTATAAAGAAAACCGCTCAAATTGAGAGCGGTTTTTTTAATGACCTCCACTTACTTTCACAGCCACGGCAGCCGCCGTTCGTTTTTTTAGGCGGTAGTATCCGATAAGTAAAAACGGAACGCCTGCAGCGGTGACAATCGCCAAGACTGAAAAAATAGAAAGGGGATGGGCTGCGCCAAATAAGTCAATACACAATCCTCCGACAAACGGTCCGACGACGCTGCCGAGCTGAGAAAACCCCATTGCGCCGAAGTATGATCCTTTCACTTCAGGTTTTGCAATATTGTCTACAAACAGATCCATCATCGCAAAGAGCAGCACTTCACCAATCGTAAACACGACAATGATGAAAGCAAGCGTACCGAGACTTTGTGAAAAAGCAATGGCAAACAAACTGCCTGCTAGAAGCACGTTCCCAGTCGTTAATGACAAAATCGTTGAATAGCGCTTAGCGATCATAATCAGCGGGTACTGAACGACAATGACAACCACTGCGTTTAAGGATAAAAGATACCCAAACAGTTTAGGGCCATCCTCAATCATAGGGGATGCCGATAAATATTGAGGCAGTGTTGAGCTTAGGTGTGAATAGCCAAATGAACATAAAGTAACGCCAATGAGGATGATGCTAAAGACCGTATCTTTCTGAATAATGGAAAGAGCTTTTTTGACGCCGATTTGTTTGGTGCTTTCTGGAGCAGCCACTGGATGCTTTTGAAATTGCCATGCCAGCGTTAACCCGTACAACAAGTAAATGAGGGCAGCGACGAGAAATGGAAAAGTCGTTTTTGATGACCCGAGATATAAGCCAAGCAGCGGGCCGAAAATGACACCAATGTTAATGGCCGTATACCGTAAGTTAAAGACAAACAACCGAATGCTCGATGGGGTGACATCGGATAAGAGTGCTTTAGACGTTGGTTCAAACAGCGCCCGGCACAGTCCATTTAAAGCATTCATAAAAAAGAAGACCCAAATGGCATCTGCAAATGCGAAGCCAACAAAGACAAGTGTCCAGCCAAAGATGGATAAAAGCATGACCTTTTTTCTGCCGATTCGGTCGGAAACATAGCCGCCGTAAAAACTCGCAACAATCCCAATAAGAGAGCTGACGGCAATGATCAATCCAGCTGAAGAGGCTGAGGCGCCTTTGACTTGTGTCAAATAAACGGCTAAAAAGGGAATGCTCATGGATGTCGCCATTCGGCCAAATATCGTGCCGATGATGATCGTCCAACTAAGTGGATGTAAAGTGCGTAAGTTATTTTTCATGCTGTGTCTCCCCTGAGTTTGTAAGATGTTCCAATCATACATGAAAAATTGTGCAAATTAAATACACAATTTGATGGAGGAGTCATCCGTCAAATGACAGAGAAGCTTGAACCGTTCCGTTCATTCCAAGAGCATATGCCTCGTTTTCAAGGTTTTAAGCCTTGATGGGTCATAATTTTTTCAGAAAAACGAAGCGTGTTTTTCGATGATCATGTTTTCGTTTTGCGAAAATCAATTGAGATCGATGGCAATAATTTGATGTAAGGAAAGGTTTAGAACATCTTCGTCATTCACGATTTTCATTTGGCGTGTTTCATAATGAATGGCTTTCACCCAGCCCCAAAACTGTGCTTTCATGCCTGATGAGACATATGTCACGCAAATCGCTTGATCCTCGGTAATCGACTGTGTGATCAAAACATTCATTTCCTCTAGCTGATCGGAGCTGAGCGGTAGAGGTGTATATTCTTTTTTCTTTCGTTTTTGAGCAAGTAGTTGCTCCCGGTGCTCTGGTAGCATCATTCGGCTTGATTCCCACATGATGTTGTATCCAGGTGTTAATTTATTGGGATTCATGCTTGTTCGCCTCCGTTATTTGTAATGCCCGCCAATTTTTTCGGCGCGGTGATATGCCTGCCCTGCGCTTGTCAGTGACGAAGCATGCAATAATGCCGCAGGTCCATATTTCAGATGGATTTCATCAAATACTTTGCTGAGTTGATCTTTCTTCAAATGATGATCAAATAAAGTCAGCTGATAGTGGCTGTCAGGCTGCAGTTGTGAGAGGGTAATGCCTACACTGCGAATGGGCTGGCCATCCCAGTGCTGCTGGCATAGCTGAATCGCTGCCTCTGCAATATCTGAGCCATACTGTGTCGGTGAATGAAGCTTCATTTGTCGATGAAAGCCTGTTGGATGTGAAAAATCAGCCCCTCTTACACCAACAGACACCGTTTGACCGAGATAATGCTTAAAACGTGCCCGCCTAGCGACTTCCTCACTCAATTCAAGAAGAGCGACTTTGATCTCCTCAAAAGATGCGTAATCACGGGGAAGGGTCATATGATGCCCAACGGCTTTTTGCTGATCATGTGTGTGAATAGTGACTGGGGAGGGATCGTGTCCTAAAGCTGTTCGCTGCAGAAGCTCCCCATTGATTCCCCAGCGTTTCTTTAATCGGTCTAACGGATAAGTAGCAAGTGTGCCAATGGTACTGATGCCCATTCGTTTCAAATGATGCTCCATTCGTTTGCCGACGCCAAATAATTTTCCAATTGGAAGCGGCCATAAATCAGCAGCAACCCGGTCGGCACTCAGTTCATAGATGCCGGATGTGTTTTTTTTGGCAAAATGGTCACAGGCCATTTTAGCGAGCACTTTATTAGGGCCGATGCCCACACGTGCGTAAATGCCAGTCTGATTCATAATCGTTGTTTGTATATGTTGAGCGATCTCATGTGGAGAGCCGAATAGTGTAAGACTGCCTGTAATATCAAGAAACTGTTCATCAATGGAATATGGCTCGACAAGGTCTGTGTATTGTTCAAGCAGTTCTGTAATCATGACAGAGACATCGAGATAGCGCTGCATACGTGGACGTACAACCACTGCTTCAGGACATTTCTCCTGTGCTTCCCATAACCTTGATGCATTTTGTACGCCACGTTTCTTAGCGAGAGGGCAGGCTGCTAGGACGACTCCGCTTCTTCGTTCTGGATCTCCAGAGACAATGAGCGGTACATTCTCCAAATGAGGCGCCTCCACCTTCTCGACTGATGCATAAAATGACTGCATATCCACAAGCAGAATGGCTCGTTCATTCATTGTACTTCACCTCTAGGAACGTATGTTCTGTATCTATTGTAAACAACATGAGGTGAAATTCATACTGGTAAATCATTCAAAAGCTGTCCATACAAAAAAGACGAAGTGGTGAACACTTCGTCTCGTCTGCTGCAACGATTGTTAGGCATGTGCCATGTTGTGGAATGTTTGGAGCGGTTCAGAACGCAGACGATAAGCCATCAGCTTTTTCTTTGGCTTATGTGTAAACTGCCGAACCACATCCACATGGTCATCATAATGGAACAGATAAAGGGTGACATCATGTTTCCCATGCTTTGTTTGCATAGTAAGCGGCGCTGGCCCTTCATTCGGATGAAGAAAGCGTTCTTCATCACCAGGGTAAATATAATAGCGTTCAATAAAGATCGCATCATTAAAATGTTGAATGATTTCAGATGCTCGCTGCTCATCAAGCGAACGACCTTGAAAAGTAATATTTGTTTGCTCACTTGTTACTTTAGCATGTACGGCGTAGCGGCTAAAAAGGCGCTCAACAACACCAGAGGGCAAAGAGGTGACAAGCAGCTTTAAAAGACTAAATACAACAAGCGAAATAACAACCCAAACCAATCTCATCATCTCCAATAAACATTTGTACCATTTCCTATATGAACCATCTTAACATAACAAATGAATGAAACTTTCGCACAAAAAGTGAACTTTTTGAAATAAGTGTGAAGATTTAAAAGGAGATGACGGCTGAAAGACGAAGAACCAACAAGTGAATATGAAAAAAGACAGGCATACTGTCTTTACAATCACTTGATCAGCCAGGTAGACTATTGAAACAATCGTATTTCTGAGAAAAAATCGATCCAAGCAAGGAAAGCCAAAATGGAAAAGGGGCGAGGCCAACATGATACGTCAAGTGAAACCGTCAGATTTTTACGCAGTCACATCCGTCATTCAAAGCTGGTGGGGAGGCAGAGATTTGCGTGCAAAATTGCCAAAGCTCTTTTTTGAACATTTCCAGCAAACAAGTTTTGTTGTCGTTGAAAAGGGAGAGCTGATCGGCTTTTTGGTTGGTTTTTTATCGCAATCTCATTCGGATGAAGCCTATATTCACTTTGTTGGTGTCCACCCAGATCACCGTAAATTAAAGATAGGTAAAATCCTCTATCAAGCTTTTTATGAAGCGGCTGAAAAGGAAGGAAGAACAACAATTAAAGCTGTCACAGCTCCTATCAATAAAGTCTCCATTGCTTACCATACAAAACTCGGGTTTCAGATAGAAAAGGGAGATAAAACAGTAGATGGCATCTCAGTCTTTTCAGATTACGATGGCATTCATGAAGACCGTGTGTTATTTGTGAAGAAGCTGGAGGCAATGAAATGATTGTTCATTTAGATCACACAATAAGTGATGTAGCAAAGCAGATCTTACATATTCAACTAGCTGCATACCAACAAGAAGCTGAACAAATTGGCTATGCTGATCTTCCGCCATTAAAAGAGACCATTCAAGATGTCATGAAAGCAAAAGAGCAATTTATTGGTTTTCAGCAACATGATCTCTTATTAGGTGTAGTCTCTTATGAAGAGCTGAAAGATTGTTTGATCATTAGTCGATTGGCTGTGCATCCAAAAGCGCTAAAGCAGGGTATTGGAACAAGACTTATGTCCACAATCATAGAGAAGAATGTTCCGATAGAACTGACCACAGGGCAGGAAAACACCCCTGCAAAAAGGCTATATGAAAAATTAGGGTTTTTTGAAACAAATGTCATTCATGTGGAAAAAGAGCTCACCCTATCAAAAATGAAATGGACACCGCGACGCAAGGTTGAGGTTGTCGAATTCAAAAACGAATGGCATGAAGAATTCCGTCAAGAAAAGCAGCGACTCAAGCAAATCATTCAAAAGAGCTGGATAGAAGGATACCATATAGGCAGCACGTCAGTTACAGGACTTGTTGCCAAACCAATTATAGATATATTAATAGAAGTAAGCGATATAGAAGAGATTGATAGAAAAAAAGAGAGATTTGAACACCTTGGATATGAAGCGCTCGGTGAAAATGGTATAAAAGGGAGACGTTTTTTTCAAAAGGGTGGCTTGAATCGTACGCATCATGTCCATGTGTATGAAAGGAATCATCCTGATGTGAAAAGACATTTATTGTTTCGAAATTACTTAAGACTCCACCCAGAACGAGCTGAAGCGTATGCGTCTGTCAAGGAACAATTAGCAAAGCAGTATCCGGAAGATATACAAAGCTATATGGCGGGAAAGAATGAAATCATAAAAGAAATAGAAAATGAGGCATATCGCTGGGATAAAGAAGGAAGAGAGGAAGCTCTTAAATAAGCTGCCTCTTCATCTCGTTAATTAGGAAGTTGAACATTGCCTTTTACAATATAGGCCTGTGAAGCAGCAGTAGATGGAAGAGCGGGTAATTGATCCTTTACTATGACCCCGCGAATATCTGTGATTCGAACAGGAAGAGATGTAGACCCCATATGAAAGCCAAGGAAATGGTTGTAGTCTGTCTTTTCCATGTTCACCCATTGTCCATCTTTGTAATATTCCATTTTCATAACCGGATATTTATGATTGCGCACTTGAATCGCAGCCCACCACTCACTGCTACCTTCTTTTATTCTGTAAGCTACATTTCCGCTAATCGGTGCTTTTATAATTTTCCAACTAATTGGGATTTTCCCATCTTCCATATTGCCAATTTTGGCAAAGGCATTAGGAGAAAGATCAAGAGCTCCTTTTGCTCCTTCTGGATATTTATCGGTTACATACACAACGGTTTTTCCTTTTGGCCCCGTTACTTCAAGGTAAGCCCCTGCAAGTGCCGCATTTACCCCTTTATAGTTATAGTCATGGGGATTTAAAGCTGTAATTTTCATGTCAGAGGGAATAGGGTCTAATAAAGCGGCGCCCCCTGAGTAACCAGATCCCGTATAAGTCGCATAGCTTTCTCGTACTTCATCAAGGATAGATGCCGCTTTCATGTTGGGCATAGTGAAACTCAACATCAATATCAGCGCCCCGATAAAGCAGAGAGATAATCTTTTTTTCACGATCTAAAACCTCCTGTTTCTTCTTTTAAAATTGATAGCGTCATCAGTATAAATCTAAAAAACAGGATGCAGAAAGAGCCAATAGATAGATATAATCCTAGTGAGAAGAGCGTGTATTTCAAAGAGTATGACTTTCGGATTTAGTCGTGTGTCATGTTTTATGGTGTTTTATGTGTTACAATGTAAGAATCAATTTAAAAAGGATGTTCGCCATGTATATTCACATCACAGAACTGGCTAAAACGTATATAGAGAAACAGCAAACAGGAAACGGAACGAAGGAATTACTGCTTCGCTACGATTCAGAAGGTTGTGGCTGTGCAGTGAGTGGCGTACCGATGCTTTGGTTAACAAGTGAAAGAACAGGTGAATGGGAACCACTTAAAAATAGCCAACATTTAAAACTATATATACACACAGCACAAAAGGTGTTTTTTGACGAGGAAATGACGATTGATTTCAATGAAAAAGCCAATACACTTATGTTGAAAAGTCCTCAACAAATACTCAGCCCGAGAATGGGTATACTTGTAAAGTAAGGTGGAAACGTAGTGGATCAAAAGCTGAAAGTGATACAAAATACGGCACAAAATAAAACGTGGGTGTCGTTTTTAAATAATAATCATCCATATAGCCTTTTGCACTGGTCAATCGGTGGAATGGATTCAGTAAAAAAGGACGTCTGGCTTCTCCAAGATGAAGTCACATTTGAAACGGAAGAATTTCCAACGCTTGAATTAGCAGTCAGTTGGATAAAAGAGAATATGGAACACGTAACAGATGTGTTATAAGCCCTTTGCTGAAGAGGGCTTTTTTTGTGCCATCATCATCTCATCAAACAGGAGAACTGTCTAATTTGAAAAATGAGATTTTTCAACGATAAAAAGTCATTTTTAACAAACATTTAGACAAAATGAGAAAAATAGAAAGAGAAAAATAGAGACTGTAAATGCCGAAAAATCGGCAATGAAAGCGGTTATTGCGGGATACCGAAAACTTTACGAAAAACGACATTTCATATTTCTTCCATTCGAGGAAATATGATAGAATACAACATGTATCGTACATGAGGAGGGAGGTGCTAAGGTGAATTGAAGCTCAAGCTGTCATCGCCTCAGGTTGGAATCAAAATAAACGAATGGTATAGGCAGATTTGCGGATTTCATGTCATGAAAGCAGAGAAGCTAAAGGCCGAGATCGAGCAGGAAATCCTTGAGATGGAGCAAGATCAGAACTTGCTGCTTTTTTACCAGCTGATGGATTTTCGACATAAGGTCATGCTTGAATATTTTGAACCGGCAAAAAAAGCCTCGAATGATGAGGAGATTAAGAAGCTTCTAGAAACAATTGAACATTCGCAGACCAAATTAACAGATATGCTTGAATACTATGTTCATTTTTTTACAGGAATGTTTGAATTTGAACAGAGAAACTATTTGAGCGCCATTGCTTATTACCGTTCCGCAGAAAAAAAGCTCAATCTCATATCAGATGATATAGAAAGAGCAGAATTTTATTTTAAATTAGCAGAAATATACTACCACATGAAACAAACCCACTTTTCGATGCACTATGCTTTGCAAGCGTTAGATACGTACTCTGCCTACAGAACGTACACGCTGAGAATCATCCACTGTGAATTTGTCATCGGTGCAAACTATGATGATTTGAAATGCTATGAACATGCATTGCCCTACTTTAAAAATGCTCTAAAGCGAGCACGCTCAATTGGAAACCCTCGAGTCATAGGTTCGGCCCTTTTCAACTTAGGTAACTGCTATTACCAAATGAACGATCTTGCTACAGCAAGTCGCTATCTCAAAGACTCTCTTGAAGTGTTTGAAAAGGAGAATTTAACCCATCTGAATCGCTCTCTAGACCCACTATTTATGCTGACCCAAATCCTGTTTAAACAAAAACAAATAGAAGAGTCGTTAACCCTCTATCAACAAGGTATTATGAAAGCCTGTGAATTAGAAGATGAAATTTACATCTGCAAGTTTCAGTTTTTAAAAGCATTATACGTTGATGCAGAAATAAAAATCATAGACGATACATTAGATTTGTTGGAGGACAAGCGTTTATACCCAGATATTGAGGAACTGGCACTTGATGCGGCTCATTATTATAATGAGCTTGGATTATTTGAAGTTTCTACCCGGTATTACGAAAGGAAAATTCAAGCCATATCAAAAATTCAAAATGGAGGTCATTTATATGAAAATGAGTTTGATAGTTCTTTTATTGGCAGCAACTGCAGGGTTATCGGTCATGAGTCAGCAGCAATCGGAAGAGAGCCATATGGAGCTGGCGGGCAGACACCATACAACAGTGGTGACTATCGTATAAGTTAGCAAAAAGAGGAGACGAACTGCTGTTCATTCTCCTCTTTCATTTTGATTGAATTGAAATGCTTCCAAAAATGCTTCGACCTCTTGTTCATAGACTTCCTTATTGTCACTATAAGACATCGCATGCGCACCATGTGGCGCAATAAATAGCCGTTTATCACCTTTTTTGCGTGCGTATAACTGCTCGCTTTGCTCACAAGGGATATAGTCATCATGGAGGCTATGAATAAAAAGGATAGGTTCTTTCACCTGATCGATTACATCAAGTGGAGAAACTTGCCGAATGCTGTATCCGTCCCGCCATTTCAACACTTGATCACTTAGTGGAAGAATCCACTGTCCTGAAAGACGAAAATCTGTTTTTAATCGATACAGAAGCTGATCCTCAAAGGAAGCAAAAGGACAATCAGCGATGTAAAAATTGGCGTTTGCATCTGGTTTTGCAGCATATAATAAAGTTGTGACTGCGCCCATCGATTCTCCGTGTATCCCAATGATTGCTTTTTCCCCAAGCCTTTTTCTCAGCCACTTGACGACTTGAGCCAAATCTTCTTTTTCATAATATCCATAGCTCGTTGTTTTTCCGCCGCTCATCCCATGTCTTCTATGATCATAAAGCAGCACATTCCATCCAAGCTTTTGGAATAATTTCATATACTTCACGGAATTGATCAAACTGACTGTAACCCCGTGACAAAGAACGATGGTGCGTGTTGTATGAGGGATCGGTAAAAAATAGCCATGAAGATCATAACCAAATGTTGAAGGAATACAAACTTTCTCTTTTTGCAGCTGTTGAAACTCCTCGTGATGATAGTGCCCTTCATCTGATTCTCGTTTGATGAGCTCTTCATCCGTTAATTTTCGTATATACATCATTTTATTGGTAAAAAAAATGCCGATTGCAGCGAGTGGAAATAATACCAAGGCGAGTATAGCGAGCCATTTCTTCTTCAAGCTGATTCTTCCTTTCCGAAGGGTTTCTATGAAGATCATACCACATGTTGGGAGTTTGGCGTGACTCTTGCTGAGCAAATAAAACGGATGATACACTAAAGCAAAAGGAGAGAGGCAAAGTGAAAAAGACCAATCAAGATCAAGCAAAGCTAAAGGACGGCATAAAGGATGATGTGAAACAGCAGCTCCTTCAAATGAAGCAGAATCTGGCCGCCGAGACAGAAAAAAGAGAAGAACAAAAACGACAAGACCTCCTTCGGCAACAGAAAGAAAAAGAAAAAAATAAAAGCTTCTCAGAGCTGCTAGATGAAAGTCATTTAGACTGGAGAAAGTATAAAAGTTAAAAAAGGGAGCTATGATGCTCCCTTTTTTATGTTATATCATTGAGATGAATACATACTACATGAGCCTGAGAGAAAACACGTCTAACTCCCTCGTATCACTTCATTTCAGAATCGCACCAATAGGGTTGTACATTAAAACAAAACATAAGTGGCAAGCTGTTCTTCCATTTGTCTTCTATTGATTCAAACGATGCGTCTCATACACAGACTGTTTTGTGAAATATGACAAAGCTTTAACTTCTTGGTCGCTTAATGAACGCGCATTTGCCGCTGCCACGTTCTCTTTTAACTGTTTCACCGAGCTTGCACCAAATACAACGGAACTGACTGCAGAATGCTTGAGCAAGTATTGAATGGACAGCTCTGTCAGTGATAGGTCATAAGCGACTTTCTTTAACGAAGGAATGATTTGCTGGAGCTCTTCAAATGAATATTCAAGATACCCGTTCTTTTGAATCGCCGCACTTGCTTGCGAAAGGGGTTTTTCAGTTAATAATCCTTTTGCTAAAGGACCTCTTGCCACGACACTAATGCTTTGTTCTTCAAGAAGAGAAAACCATTCTTCTGGGCGGCGATCGAGTAAACTATATTGCATCATCACGCTCACGATATTTGATTTTTTGGCGTATTCTTTAATGACATTCGGACGGATCGACGATATGCCGTAATAGCGAATGACACCTTCTTCAACCAATTCTTCAAATGCCTCGATGGTTTCGTCAATTGGATCGTCAATTGTGCCGCCATGCAATTGATATAAATCAATATAATCTGTTTGAAGTCGTTTCAGGCTTTGTTTCACTGCCTCTTTTATATATGCTTTTGAAGGATCCCAGTCCCAGCCAGGTTTGCCTTTTTCAAAGCGGTTGCCGCCTTTAGTGGCCAAAATCAAATCTTGGCGTCTGTTCTTAATGGCTTCCCCGACGATTTCCTCATTTGTTCCAAAATCATATAAATCAGCTGTATCCAAATAGTTAATCCCAAGATCAATGGCTTCATCTAATAAAGAGAGCGCTTTTTCTTTTTCAGTCCCAAGGGACATACATCCTAGTGCCGCCTCACTAACCAAGAGATCAGAGGTGCCAATTCGTCTTTTTTTCAATTCAATCACACTCCTATCCTTTCACATTAAGTGAAACAATTCTGGAATTCAAGCTAGGTGATTTCAAAAGGCGCATTGAAGCAGGCGTTCGCATTTTGGCTTCTCCTAAAACATCTATGTTAAAATGAATGAAGTAAAAAGTGAAAGTAGAACGAGGAGCTGACAAAATTGAAGGACTTTGAAGAAAAAACATTATCGTCAAAAACATTATATAACGGAAAAATCATTGACTTGGTTCTTGAAGATGTAGAATTGCCGAACGGAAAACCAGGCAAACGCGAAATCATTAAACATCCAGGTGCAGTAGCCGTCATTGCACGTACAGACGAAAATAAAATCATTTTGGTCAAACAATACCGTAAAGCACTGGAGAGAGCCATCGTTGAAATCCCGGCTGGAAAATTAGAAAAAGGAGAAGAGCCGGCACATACAGCACTGAGAGAATTGGAAGAGGAGACAGGCTATACAACTCAGGAGCTCCAAAAGCTGACCGCTTTTTATACATCACCAGGGTTTGCGGATGAAATTGTTCATATCTACCTTGCCGATCAGCTGGTCCCGCTTGAAGAGAAACGAGAGCTGGATGAGGATGAATTTGTCGAAGTGATGGAAGTTTCATTAGAAGAAGCGCTGCACCTTATCGAAAAACAGCATATTTATGATGCAAAAACAGCCTATACCATTCAATACTTACAATTGCAAGAGGTACTTAAGTCTACAAAATGAGGGAATTCTTTGCAGATATCCATATTCATATTGGTCGAACAAGAACAGGCAAGGCTGTCAAAATTACAGGTGCAAGGTCACTGACCATTGACCAAATTCTCATTGAAGCGTCTCAAAGTAAAGGGATGGGGATGATTGGTGTGATTGATGCACAATCTCCTGAAGTACTAGAAGAATTGATAGAAGGTGTAGAGGAAGGCACGTACACTGAACTAAGCGATGGCGGTTTATCATTTGGAAAGACCGTTTTGCTTTTAGGCAGTGAGCTAGAAATCAATGATGACCAATCAAAAGGTCCGATTCATGTGCTTGCCTTTATGCCCACGCTTCGCAAAATGTCTGAGTTTTCCGCATGGCTTTCTCTTCATATGAAAAATGTGCATTTGAGTTCACAGCGGTTATATGTGGATGGAAGAACGCTTCAGCATAAGGTGAAGGAACTAGGGGGATTATTTATTCCTGCCCATATTTTTACGCCGCATAAAAGTTTATACGGCAAAGGGGTCAATACGTCTTTAACCGAAGTATTCGATCCAGAACTCATTGATGCTGTTGAGCTTGGCCTTAGCTGTGATACGTCTATGGCCTCCCAGCTAAGTGAGCTAAACCGCTATCCTTTTTTAACAAATTCAGATGCCCATTCTTTAGGGAAAATTGCGCGGGAATATACTAAGATCCGAATGGATCATGCCTCCTTTGCTGAATTCGAGCTAGCGCTTCAAGGAAAAGATGGCAGAAACATCACTGGAAATTATGGGCTCGCTCCGCGGCTCGGAAAGTATTATCATACGACCTGTGAGAAATGCGGGGTAAGACCTGACAGTCAGGAGCAAGAAAAGTGCCAAGCATGCGGCCATACCCGAATGACAAAAGGGGTGAGTGAGCGGTTAAAGGAGCTTGCTGACCAAGAAAGTGACAAAGGAATAAGGCCTCCTTATGTTCACCAGCTTCCCCTTCAATTTATTCCAGGTGTTGGAGCCAAAACGTTAGAAAAGTTAAAAGCTGTCTTTCATACAGAGATGAATATTCTTCATCAAGCAACAGAACAAGAATTAAAAGCGGTCCTGCCTGAGAAAACAGCCGATTACATCATCAAAGCAAGAAGAGGTGAAGTTGGACTGATCGCTGGCGGAGGCGGGGTCTACGGTAAGGTGGATATCAATCATGAATCAACTTAAATGGACATGTCACACATTTGAACAACTGTCTAAAGAGGACCTTTACCTGATTTTAATGGAAAGAGTGAATGTGTTTGTTGTAGAACAAACATGTCCTTATCCTGAAATTGATCATCGTGATCAAGAGGCGCTGCATGTAATCGCCAAAGAGAACGGCACGATTGTGGCTTATTGCCGCATTTTCCAAAGCGGGATCATGTACAAAGAGGCATCCATTGGCCGTGTCCTTGTGACGAAGACCGGCCGGAAAAAAGGTTACGGGAAGATCCTGCTCGATCAGGCGATAAAAAAGCTCAGTGAATTAGGCGAAACAAAGATTAAAATCCAAGCACAGGCTTATTTGAAATCGTTCTACGAATCGTTTGGCTTCGAAGCTGTCTCAGATTGTTATGATGAGGATGGAATTCCGCATCTTGATATGGTGAGAAAAGAAAGATAGGCGTGTATACGTCTATTTCAGCGTGTAGACAAACCCTCGCATTCTTTGTCAGCCCTGCGCTCCGGTGCTCACGAATGTCAAATTCGCTCCGCGCCAGTGCTCGTCCTTCCTAGACTGCAAAGGTTTTCTATCACGCTGAAAAGAAGACAAAAGGCTAAAATCAAGTACATTTTAGCCTTTTGTCAACAATTTGAGATAGACGTGTATACGTCTATCTTTTTTAGGTTCTTTCATGTATCATAACGACAACGAAAGGGGTTTTGCGAAATGGGAAAAAGCAAAGCAAAGAAAAAGAGAGAACACCTTCAAAGGCAGCACAGTCGAAATCCAGAACAATCGAGAGGAAATATACCGCATTTTAGTACACACGAAAGAAAGACAAAAACAAAACAAGAAGCCTTGCAGCATATGATGAAAAAACATAAAGGTAGGAATGCTTATGATCGCTATGAACAGGATCATAAGCATTTTTATTTTGCTTTTTTGTGACAAGTAGATCAAATAATTGGAAAAATTTTAAAAAATAGGACAAACGGTCGTTTCTTTTTGTCTAAAAATGTAGTTAAATGACAAAAAGAAATGAAAGGGAGAGTGGGTATCGTGAAGGTCAAATCATTTGGAGCAGGGCTTTGTATGGCAAGTATGCTGCTGGCATCGATGACATTCGGCGCATCAGATGTATCTGCAAAGGATCAAGCAAAAAAAGAGTATATGATCGGTTTTTCTTCTTCCGTTCAAGACAAAACACAAAAACAGCTTGTTGAAAAAGCTGGCGGTCATGTGAAAGAATCAATAGATAAAATAGATATGATGAAAGTTTCGTTGAACGAAGCATCAAAAGAAAAACTACATCAAGCAAAAGAAGTTACTTTTATTGAGGAAGACCAAAAAGCAAAAACAAGCGGTCAAAGCGTCCCTTATGGTATCAAAAGCATCAAAGCACAAAAGGTACATAAACGAGGATATGCCGGACAGAATGTCAAAATAGCTGTTCTTGACAGTGGAATCGACGGCAAGCATGAAGATTTACATGTAACTGGTGGTGTCAGCTTTGTTCCAACAGAGTCCGATCCGCTCGTTGATCCGCATGAACACGGAACCCACGTTGCAGGCACGATCGCAGCTTTAGATAATAAGGTAGGCGTCGTTGGTGTGGCACCAAAAGCTTCGATCTATGCGGTGAAAGTGGCAGATGAAAATGGTGACGGCTACTATAGCTGGATCATTAAAGGCATTGAATGGGCGATTGAGAATGAGATGGATGTCATCAATATTAGTATGGGGGGAGCAAGTGAATCGGAGGCGCTGAAAGAAGCGGTAGATCGAGCATATGACAACGGGATTCTCATTGTGGCATCTGCAGGAAATGCTGGAAGCTACGGGTCACTTAATACGATAGATTACCCGGCCAAATACAGCTCTGTCATGGCAGTTGCATCTGTGGATCAACGAAAGCAAAGAGCCTTTGATTCCTCTGTTGGGGAAGAGGTGGAAGTATCAGCACCAGGTGTTTCAACATTAAGTACCATTCCTCATAACGAATATGGATATAAGAGTGGAACGTCTATGGCATCACCTCATGTAGCTGGTGCTGCGGCAGTCATTCTATCAAAACATCCGAATCTCACAAATGATGAATTGCGTGAAAGGCTGACAAAAACGGCCACAAAACTTGGCGAACCTTTTTATTATGGAGCTGGGCTTGTGAACGTACAAAAAGCTGCACGATAAAGGAAACGAGAAAGCAGTGTACAGTTGCTTTCTCGTTTTTCTTTTCATAAAACTGTCATGTTTCGTCTGCTCTCTCATAGAATCTAGTAACCTTTACTATTTGGGAGGAAGGCGCATGCGGAAAAAGTCTTGGAAAGAACATCTTCTTCAGCACGTGAAAGATCATTTATCAATTTATTTGTTTGTTTCTGTACTATTTTTAATGGGCGTCATTTTTGGAGCCATTATCGTCAATAGTATGACAATGAGTCAGAAAGAGGATTTATTCTACTATTTAAATCAATTTTTTGGTCAACTGACGAATGAGAAAGCAGCAGAATCAAAAGAAATGTTTTTGCAAAGCTTTTTGCATCATATGAAATATTTGGGCCTCATGTGGATACTCGGAATTTCCATCATTGGCCTGCCGCTTATTTTTCTGATGATCTTTTTAAAAGGGATTGTAGTTGGGTTTACTGTCGGTTTTTTGGTCAATCAAATGGGGCTTAGCGGTTTTTTTCTATCTTTTGTCTCGGTGCTTCCTCAAAATATCTTGCTCATTCCTGCGTATTTAGTGATCGGAACTTGTGCGATTGCGTTCTCCATTCGTTTAATTGGTCAGCTTTTTATGAAAAAAACCATCAGTCAAGCGCCAATCCATTGGTTTGGCCGGTATGCTTCTGTTCTACTGATGATTTTAACCCTCGCTGCTCTTTCGTCCTTTTTTGAATCATACTTATCATTCATGCTGATGAAAAAGCTGGCAGGTGTTCTGTTTTGATAATTTTATAATCGTTATTAAATAATAATCAATTTATTTATCAATTTAAAATGATTATAGTTGGCTCTCTGCACATCATTTGATATAATGATCAAGTAATGTGGCGTAGGAGGGAAAGTCAATGGAAAATCGGATTGATCGAATTAAGAAACAGCTTCATTCTTCCAGCTATAAGCTCACGCCACAGCGTGAAGCAACAGTAAGAGTACTGCTTGAGAATGAAGAAGACCATTTAAGTGCAGAAGATGTATACCTCCTCGTAAAAGAGAAGTCTCCTGAAATTGGTCTTGCTACTGTTTATCGGACGTTAGAATTGCTTACTGAACTGAAAGTTGTTGATAAAATTAACTTTGGAGACGGCGTTTCGCGATATGATCTTCGCAAAGAAGGAGCCGCCCACTTCCATCACCATCTTGTCTGTATGGAATGCGGAACAGTCGATGAGATAGAAGATGATTTATTAGAAGATGTTGAAGAGATTATTGAACGCGACTGGAAATTTAAAATTAAGGATCATAGATTGACATTCCATGGTATTTGCCACCGGTGTCATGATGATGAATCCGGCAAATAATCCGAATTGGAACCTTTTCATTCAAAATGAAAAGGTTTTTTGCATGTTCGCTGTATATTCCTTGTCCCACCTGGCATATGCTGAAGTAATGAGAACACGAGAAAGGACATGAAGAACATGCGAAAATGGCTCAAAACAACAGGTGAAGTAATGAAAGTATTTATCTTGTTCACTGGTTTTACCGTCCTGTTCTATTATGCTATGATATGGATAAATTCAGAATATGAAAGCTATCATCGTTATGATAAACCAGAAGGTGCAGCGATAAAAGTGATGGAAATGGATCAGCCGAAACAAGACAGCTGGCAGGATCGATTGATTTATTTTTATCAAAACGGGGAGTAGAAACCATTGAAGGATCAATTATCCGACTTTATTCATTTTATGACAGTAGAGAGAGGACTCTCTGAAAATACCATTGTCTCTTATAAAAGAGATTTACAGAACTATTTGTCTTTTTTAATGACGCATGAACAATTGACAGATGTAAAAGACGTCACACGCCTTCATATTATTCATTATTTAAAACAGTTAAAAGACGAGGGGAAATCGAGTAAAACGTCCGTCCGTCATCTATCATCGATACGCTCCTTTCATCAATTTTTGCTCCGTGAAAAAGTGACAACAGATGACCCGTCATGGAACATTGAATCACAAAAAACAGAGCGGAAATTACCGAAAGTTCTATCATTAGATGAGGTAGAAAAGCTGCTCGATACACCTAAGCAGCAAACACCATTTGACTACCGTGACAAAGCCATGCTCGAACTTTTATATGCAACAGGTATTCGCGTAAGTGAAATGCTTGATCTGACTCTTGCAGATGTGCATCTGACCATGGGGTTTATCCGCTGTTTTGGAAAAGGAAGAAAAGAGCGAATCGTGCCTATTGGTGAAGCTGCTGCAAGTGCGATTGAAGTGTATATAGAAAAAGGCAGAAACAAGCTGCTCAAAAAACAGCCGGCCGATGCCTTGTTTCTGAATCATCACGGAAAAAAAATGTCGCGGCAGGGCTTTTGGAAGAACTTAAAGAAACGAGCCATAGAAGCAGGTATTCAAAAAGAATTGACGCCTCATACGCTCAGACATTCATTTGCGACACATTTGCTTGAAAACGGTGCGGATCTTAGAGCCGTACAGGAAATGCTCGGACATGCCGATATTTCTACTACACAAATTTACACACATGTCACAAAAACAAGATTAAAAGACGTGTATCACAAATTCCATCCAAGGGCATAAGTAAAGCATGGCACGGTGAACGTGTATCATGCTTTTTTATGTTTGGACCGTTTATGGTTGTCAATTGACTTGAAAACGGTTTATACTTGAGATGTCTGACCTCTCCAGTTGTGAAAGGTGAAAGGACAAGAATATTGAAGGAGGCGCTTTTTTATGCCTGATTATCAGTATAAACGTATTTTCCTCATTGTGATGGATTCAGTAGGAATCGGGGAAGCACCTGATGCTGCTGATTTTAATGATGTAGGTGCAGATACACTTGGACATATTGCTGAAAAAATGAACGGGCTTCATATGCCGAATATGGCGAAGCTTGGGCTAAGTCATATTAAAGAAATTAAAGGAATTCCAGCGGACGAAAAACCGCTTGCGTATTATGGGAAAATGCAAGAAGCATCCAACGGGAAAGACACAATGACAGGGCATTGGGAAATCATGGGTCTTTACATCGACACACCATTTAAAGTCTTTCCAGACGGCTTTCCAGATGAACTGTTAAATGAATTAAAAGAAAAAACAGGGCGTGGCATCATTGGAAATAAACCAGCGTCTGGTACAGAAATTCTGGATGAGCTTGGCGAAGAGCATATGAAAACAGGCGATTTAATCGTTTATACTTCAGCAGATTCTGTGCTGCAAATTGCTGCACACGAAGAAGTTGTGCCATTAGACGAACTTTACCGCATTTGCGAAATCGCACGTGAACTGACTTTAGATGAAAAATATATGGTAGGGCGCATCATCGCTCGTCCATTTGTCGGGGAGCCGGGGGCATTTGTTAGAACACCAAATCGTCATGACTATGCATTAAAACCATTCGACCGTACCGTCATGAATGAATTGAAAGATGATGGACTTGATGTCATTGCGATCGGAAAAATCTCTGATATTTATGATGGTGAAGGAATCACCTCTTCACTCAGAACGAAATCCAACATGGATGGAATGGACAAGCTAGTGGAGACGCTGAAAACAGACTTTACTGGGCTGAGCTTCTTAAACCTTGTCGATTTTGATGCGCTTTATGGACATAGAAGAGATCCAGAAGGCTACGGTAAGGCACTAGAGGAATTTGACGCACGTCTACCTGAAGTGTTTGATCTATTAAAAGAGGATGATCTGCTTGTGATCACAGCAGATCACGGAAATGACCCGGTTCATCACGGAACAGATCATACAAGAGAATACGTTCCGCTTATTGCTTACAGCAAAAAGCATCAAGAGGCGAATGAGCTGCCAACAGCGAAAACATTTGCTGATCTTGGGGCAACGGTAGCAGATAATTTTAAATCAACGCTGCCAAAATACGGAACAAGCTTTTTATCTAAACTCAAATAGGGGGAAATCACGTGGGAGCACAGTTTTCAGAAGCGGCGGCATATATTAAACAAGCATCGACATATGTACCAACAGTTGGATTAATTTTAGGTTCAGGTCTTGGCATTTTAGCCGATGAGATTGAAAATCCAATCAAATTGAAATATGAAGATATTCCTGGATTCCCTGTTTCAACAGTAGAAGGGCATGCAGGCCAGCTCGTCATTGGAACGCTGAAAGGCACGGTCGTTTGTGCCATGCAAGGACGTTTCCATTACTATGAAGGGTATGATATGAAGCAGGTGACATTTCCTGTCCGTGTGATGAAAGAAATCGGCATTGAAACATGTATTGTGACAAATGCAGCGGGCGGTGTGAATACGTCCTTCCATCCTGGCGATCTTATGTTGATTACAGATCATATCAATATGATGGGAACCAATCCGTTAATTGGACCAAACGACAGTCAAGGGGTTCGTTTCCCTGATATGTCTGCACCGTATGATAAAGATTTGTTGGCACTTGCAGAGAAAACGGCTAAACATTTAGGCATATCTGTGCAGCAAGGGGTTTATGCAGGAATGACAGGCCCTTCATATGAAACACCGGCAGAGGTTCGTTTCCTCAGAACGCTTGGCGCTGATGCAGTCGGTATGTCGACTGTGCCAGAAGTGATTGTGGCACGTCATGCAGGCATAAAAGTACTTGGTATTTCATGCATCTCTAATGCGGCTTCAGGTATTTTAGATCAGCCGCTTTCTCATGATGAAGTGATCGAAGTGACGGAAAAAGTGAAAGCAAGTTTCCTTGATTTAGTGAAAGAAGTTGTCAAACAACTCTCATAGATCGTGTGAAAAAGCCTTCTGTTCATAAACAGAGGGCTTTTTTTTATGGCAATCAAACGATCTCTGAATAAAACAGCCTTTATGAGGAAAAAATAGAAAGGATTACGATAATGGAGGTCTGCCACTTGAAACGTCATATATGTGCATTGTTTACTTTAATGATCCTTATTTCAATGGTTTCACCATCAGCGATGGCAAAAGAAAAGATCGAAAAGCCAGGAGAAAAACAAACATCAGAATTGGCGCATGAAGCCAAATCAGCGATTTTAATGGAACGTGACACGGGAAAAGTGCTTTACAACAAAAACAGTGATGAAAAGCTTGCCCCTGCAAGTATGACCAAAATCATGACGATGCTTCTCATCATGGAAGCGATGGATCAAGGGAAATTAAAAATGACTGATAAAGTAAGAACGAGCGATCATGCAGCATCTATGGGAGGCTCACAAATTTTCCTTGAACCGGGAGAAGAAATGACGGTTAAAGACATGCTAAAAGGCATTGCGATTGCGTCAGGAAACGATGCTTCAGTTGCCATGGCAGAACATATTGCTGGATCTGAAGAACAGTTTGTTGAGCAAATGAACAAAAAGGCAAAAGAGCTTGGACTCACCTCAACGGTCTTTCAAAATCCAACAGGACTTCCTGAAAAAGATCATTACAGCACGGCTCATGATATGGCAAAAATGGCGAAAGAGCTGTTGAAATATGAAGAGATCACCAAGTTCACAGGTGTATACGAAGACTATCTTCGTCAGAACACGGATAAAAAATTCTGGCTTGTGAATACAAACCGTCTCATTAAATTTTATCCAGGTGTGGATGGGGTGAAAACAGGGTTTACAGGCGAGGCGAAATACTGTCTAACTGCATCCGCTAAAAAAGGGAACATGCGCGTGATTGCTGTTGTATTCGGCGCAAGCACACCAAAAGACAGAAACGCCCAAGTCGTCAAAATGCTGGATTACGCCTTTAGTCAATATACAACGCATCCTCTGTACAAGCGTGGTCAAGATGTAGCAGAGATCAAAGTGAGCAAAGGGAAAAAGAAAAAAATTCAGCTTGTCACGTCTGAACCGATTTCTCTTCTAACGAAAAAAGGCGAAAATGTCGATCAGATCAAAAAAGAAATTAAATTAACTCAAGATGTCACAGCCCCATTTTCAAAAGGAACGAAACTTGGCACCATCATCTTGAAAAAAGATGGAAAAGTGCTTCATGAAAGTCCTGTTGAAGCGAAAGAAGATATGGAAAAAGCCGGTGTTTGGACGTTCTTCAAACGGGCTATGGCCGAATTTGTTAAATGGAAGTAAAAGGTGAAAGACTGCTGCAACTGGCAGTCTTTTTTGCTATGAACGAAAAGAACATCTAAATGTGACGAATGATCACTAGTTTTGTCATGGTGAAGGATTTGCATGTGAAGAAAGAGAAACATTCTTTATCCGAAAATAGAGCAAGGAGGAAGAAAAGATGAGCCTTGGTATTGATTTTCAAATAAAAGAGAGCGTACTTTGCATTCGGTTGACAGGGGAGCTTGATCATCACTCCGCAGAGACATTGAGACAAAAGGTGACGAATTATTTGGAAACAGAGGACATTCGCCACATTGTGCTGAATTTAGCTGATTTATCGTTTATGGACAGCTCTGGGCTCGGAGTGATTTTAGGAAGATACAAAGAAATTAAACAACTTGGCGGTGAAATGGTCGTCTGTGCGATCTCGCCAGCGGTGAACCGTTTATTTGATATGTCCGGCTTGTTTAAAATTATTCGTATGGAGCCTTCAGAGCAAACTGCGCTGCAAACATTGGGGGTGGCATCATGACAAATGAAATGAATCTGACTTTTTCTGCTTTAAGTCAAAACGAATCCTTTGCGAGAGTAACGGTGGCAGCATTCATCGCTCAGCTTGATCCAACATTAGATGAGCTAACAGAAATCAAAACCGTTGTATCAGAGGCGGTCACGAACTCGATCATTCACGGGTATGACGGGAATCCAGACGGCAAGGTGCACATTAGCGTTACACTGGATGACCATATTGTGTATCTGACGATTCGAGACGAAGGTATGGGCATTTCAGATCTTGAGGAAGCAAGGCAGCCGCTTTTTACGACGAAACCAGACTTAGAGCGCTCCGGGATGGGCTTTACGATCATGGAGAACTTTATGGATGATGTCATGGTGGACTCATCTCCAGAAATGGGCACAACGATCCGCTTAACAAAGCATCTATCAAAAAGCAAAGCGCTTTGTAATTAAGGAGCTGCTCATATGGATGTGGAGGTAAAAAAGCAAGCAAAAAAAGCACAGCTGTCTAATGATGAAGTGAAACAGCTCATCAAAAAAAGCCAAGACGGAGATCAACAAGCAAGAGACCTCCTCGTAGAAAAAAACATGCGTCTTGTTTGGTCCGTTGTTCAGCGCTTTTTAAATAGAGGATATGAACCAGATGATCTGTTCCAAATAGGCTGTATTGGCCTGCTGAAATCTGTTGATAAATTTGATTTGTCTTATGATGTGAAGTTTTCGACGTATGCCGTTCCAATGATCATTGGTGAAATTCAGCGTTTCATTCGTGATGATGGAACCGTCAAAGTCAGCAGGTCTTTAAAGGAACTTGGAAATAAAATCAGGCGGGCAAGGGACGAATTGTCTAAATCTCATGGCAGAATGCCGACTGTTCAGGAAATCGCTGAATATCTGGACATCACACCTGAGGATGTTGTCCTTGCTCAAGAAGCGGTCCGCTCACCATCATCTATTCATGAAACCGTGTATGAAAATGACGGCGATCCGATTACGTTGCTCGATCAAATTGCCGATCATTCAGAAGAAAGATGGTTTGATAAAATTGCGCTAAAAGAGGCGATTAAAGAATTAGAAGAGCGTGAGAAACTGATTGTCTATTTAAGGTATTATAAAGACCAAACACAATCAGAAGTAGCAGAAAGACTCGGAATTTCCCAAGTGCAAGTCTCACGGCTTGAAAAGAAAATTTTAAAACAAATTCAAATGCAAATGGATCAAAAGGACAGCTAGCCAATTCGGCTGGCTTTTTTTGTGTGGTAATTACCGGTAAATCAAGTTCTTTCAGTATGAGAACCATTTTTCACCACATACTATTTTTAACCCATCGTATAGGAAGTGACTTGGATGGACGGACAAATCTTTATTCGGCTGCGCCATCGGATTAAGACTGGTAATGATCAGCTTATTTATTTAGAGGATATCGCCCAAATCACTGGAGATGACAGTGCTGTGCAAAAGCTGAGCAAAATGCCGATATACCATGTCAGCAAAAAGGATCGTCACATCGTTGTGTTAGATATCATGCATGTGGTCAAAACGATCAAAAAAACATGGCCTGACATTGACATTCAAACAGTCGGAGGCTCAGAAGCCATTGTTGAAATAGACACAGGCAAACGCCAGCTGTCCCCCGTATTATTCGTGTTTGTATGGCTCCTCTTATTTGTCGGAGCGGCCCTTGCCATCATGAATTTCCATGAGGATGTTAGTATGCGACTTGTTCATATCCGCCTTTACGAGATGATTACTGGAAACACGGTTGAGCATCCGTATTTATTACAAATTCCATATAGCTTTGGACTCGGTTTTGGCATGATTTTATTTTTCAATCATGTGTTTAAAAAGCGTTTAAACGAAGAGCCAAGCCCGCTTGAAGTGGAAATGTTTAAATATCAGCTCGATCTTGATCATTATGTCGCACTCAATGAAAACAAAGAAACATTGAAAGATATCCATGATCGGTAAATGGCTTTTTGTGGTGCTTGTTGGGCTCGGCGGCGGTTTAACGGTAGGGGCAGGATTTGTGGCGTTTCTTACAGTGCTTGGTATTATCCCTCGATTAATGCAATTAACGAAAACGCAGCGTTTTATTCAAGGATATGAGGCTGCCGTGATAAGTGGAGCGGTCGTTGGCGGCTGGGCTACTTTAAGTCAAGTCCATTTGCATTTATCCAAATGGCTGGCGCTACCGATCGGTCTTTTATCTGGCATTTTTGTCGGCATGCTTGCTGCCGCACTCACAGAAGTGTTAAATGTACTTCCTATCTTAACGAAAAGAATTGGAATGGACGGGAAAATTGTGCTGCTGCTCATGGCCATCGTCTTAGGAAAGGTGTTTGGCTCGCTATTTCATTGGCTTATTTATATTTAAAAATGTGGAGGGAACAACACGTGTCAAGTTTAAAAGAGAACTATCCATCTAAAGTGAAAACGTATCAGCCGAAACCTCCTTATGTACTGAACTGCATCAAGGCTTTTCTTGTCGGCGGTTTGATTTGTGCGATAGGCGAGGGATTGCAAAATTTCTATATTACTTTTTTTGATTTTAATGAGAAGACAGCAGGGAATCCAACGGTGGCGACCCTTATTTTAATTTCTTCTATTTTAACTGGTATTGGTATTTACGATAAAATCGGCCAGTTTGCTGGAGCGGGATCAGCTGTCCCGGTGACAGGATTTGCAAATAGCATGACAAGTGCGGCTCTTGAGCATAAAAGTGAAGGGCTTGTGTTAGGTGTAGCGACCAACATGTTTAAACTAGCTGGGAACGTCATTGTGTTTGGTGTCGTCTCGGCATATGTCGTAGGGATTATTCGATACGTCTTGGAAAAGATGTTTTCGTAGGAGGAATAAAACGTGAAACTAACAGGTAAGCAATCTTGGGTATTTGAACACAAGCTTTATGTGAATGCGGAAGGAACAGCTGCAGGACCGAAAGAAAAAGAAGGCCCAATCGGTCATCTCATTGATAAAACCTATGATGAAATGCACTGTTATCAAAAGAACTGGGAAATGGCTGAAAGGCAGCTCATGGATGATGCCATATCAATGGCCTTATCAAAAGCGAATTTGCAAAAAAGTGATATTGACCTTTTGCTGGCAGGAGATTTACTGAACCAAAACGTGACAGCCAACTATGTGGCAAGAGAACTCAAAATCCCGTTTCTTTGTTTATTTGGTGCCTGCTCCACATCTATGGAATCAGTCGCCATTGCCTCAGCGTTAATAGATGGTGGGTTTGCCAATAGAGCACTTGCTGCGACAAGCAGTCACAATGCGACGGCAGAGCGGCAATTCCGTAATCCAACAGAATATGGCGGGCAAAAACCAGATACAGCCACAAGTACAGTGACAGGGAGCGGTGCTGTCGTCATCAGCCAAGAACCTTCCCAAATTCAAATTACAAGTGCCACTGTCGGACGGGTGATGGATCTTGGGATTACAGATCCATTCGATATGGGTTCTGCTATGGCGCCTGCAGCGGCAGACACAATCAAACAACATTTAGAAGACTTAGGAAGAACAGTAGATGATTATGATCTCATCCTAACAGGAGATCTATCTGGAATTGGATCGCCTATTTTAAAGGATCTTCTGAAAGAAGATGGCATTCAGCTTGGACGGAAGCATGATGATTGCGGATTAATCATATACACACCTGATCAAAATGTATTCGCTGGAGGCAGCGGCTGTGCCTGCTCAGCTGTCGTGACATTCAGTCACATCTTTCAAGAAATGAAAGCAGGGAATTTGCAAAGAGTATTGGTTGTAGCAACCGGGGCGCTTCTCAGCCCAATGATGGTTCAGCAAAAAGAGACCATTCCAACCATTGCGCACGGAGTTGTATTTGAGCGTGCAGGAGGAGAAAGCTAATGGATTATTTGATTGCTTTTGTTGCAGGCGGACTGATTTGCGTAATCGGCCAGCTTTTACTTGATGTACTGAAACTCACACCGGCACATGTCATGACGACCTTTGTTGTGGCGGGGACGATTTTAGACGGGTTTGGTATTTATGATAAATTTATTGAATTTGCAGGAGCGGGTGCTACCGTCCCTATCGTAAGCTTTGGTCATAGCTTGCTTCATGGGGCGATGCATCAGGCCGATGTCCACGGATTTATTGGAATCGGAATTGGGATTTTTGAGTTAACCTCTGCTGGAATATCAGCTGCGATTTTATTTTCATTTATCATTGCACTTATCTTTAAACCGAAAGGATAACCTAATATGGGGCAAAGACGCAAAGTCATTTTAGTGACAGACGGAGATATATATGCTGCCAAAACGATTGAGCTTGTCGCAAAGAAAGTCGGCGGAAGATGTATTTCCAGCTCAAAAGGGAATCCGAGCAAACGAACAGGGCCAGAACTGGTCCAGATGATTTTAAAAACGCCGTATGACCCAGTGTTTGTCATGTTTGATGATTCTGGCCTAACAGGTGAAGGAACAGGGGAGACGGCTATGAAGCACGTAGCACGTCACCCTGAAATTGAAGTGATTGGCGCCATTGCAGTGGCATCTAAAACCCATCAAGCGGAATGGACAAAGGTACATGTCTCCATTGACCGGGAAGGTGAACTGACAGAATACGGCGTTGACAAACATGGACTTCCAGAAATGGAACCACACAAAATGAGTGGAGATACAGTGTATTGTCTCGATTCACTACAGCCTCCGATTGTTGTCGGCATTGGAGATATTGGCAAGATGGGACGGAAAGATGATCTAAGCAAAGGGTCCCCCATCACAATGAAGGCAGTCGAATTAATTTTAGAAAGGAGCGGTTTCCATGAAGAAAGACAAGGTGCACGTGTACCGAGATCCGAAGAAAAATGAAGATTTTTTCAAAGACAATGTCGGGATGGGTCTCAGCTTTGACCTTGGCGTTCGGAAAATTTATGTCCATGATCAGGAAATCCAGCTTTACTATGTAAATGGATTATGTGATACACAATATGTGATCTATTTATTAAAAGAACTGATTGAAATCAATGACAATGAACCTGAATCAGATGATCTTGCACGTGTGGTAGAAAACCGTCTTGTCAATCAGCAAGTCTCAAAAGTTGAAACACTTGATGAAGCAGTGGATCAAGTGTTGTCTGGACTTGTGGCAGTCGTTGTCGAAGGTGAAAATTACGCATTTATTATTGACGTCAGGAGCTACCCTGGCAGAATGCCGGAGGAACCGGATACAGAAAAGGTTGTCAGAGGTGCAAGAGACGGCTTTGTTGAAAACATCATTGTGAACACAGCACTCATTCGCAGAAGAGTGCGGGATGAAAAACTGCGATACAAAATGCTTAAAGTAGGCGAGCGTTCTAAAGCAGACGTTTGTGTTTGTTATATTGAAGACATAGCTGACCCTGATCTTGTTGATATTATCGAAAAAGAAGTGTCTGGGATTAAAGTTGACGGACTGACGATGTCTGATAAAACAATAGAAGAATTTATCATTAAGCAAGGATATAATCCCTTCCCGCTTGTGCGATACACCGAGCGCCCAGATGTAGCCGCTAACCATATATTAGAAGGGCATGTCATCATCATTACTGATACATCTCCTAGTGTCATCATTACACCAACCACTATTTTTCATCACGTTCAACATGCTGAAGAATACCGCCAGGCGCCAGCAGTTGGGACTTTTTTAAGATGGGTGCGTTTTTTAGGCATCTTATGTTCTACTTTTCTTTTGCCGATCTGGTTTCTTTTTATTCTAGAACCGAATCTTCTGCCAGACAATCTAAGCTATATTGGATTTAACAAACCTTCTCATATTCCTGTCATTCTCCAAGTATTCCTTGCTGATTTTGGGGTGGAATTTTTACGAATGGCGGCGATTCATACGCCGACCGCCTTGTCGACTGCCATGGGCTTGATTGCAGCTGTCTTAATTGGACAAATTGCAATTGATGTCGGTTTATTTACACCAGAGGTCATATTATACGTCTCGCTAGCAGCCATCGGTACATTCACCACTCCAAGTTATGAACTGAGTGTCGCTAATAAAATCATCCGACTGATCATATTAGCACTAGTAGCGATCTTTAAGCTGAATGGACTGATCATCGGTTTTACGCTGTTACTTATTTATTTAACATCCATTCGTTCCTTACAGACGCCTTATATGTGGCCGTTCATTCCTTTTAATGGAAAGGCTTTGTGGCAAGTGCTCATTCGGACGTCTGTTCCTGGCTCAAAAGTAAGGCCAAGCATCGTTCACCCTCAGAACAGATCAAAAATTCCGCCAAATTCTTAACGCTCGTTGAAAGTGGCTGAAGATTGTGATATTGTATTTTTAACTTTGAGAAACGGCAAAAGGCAGCTTGTGCAGCTGTCTTTTTTCAGCCGAGGCGGAGAAAGAGGGAATGACATTGTATTTACACGGCACTTGCAGACAAAATGAACTCGGACATTTAGAAATTGGTGGTGTTGATGCCGTTTCTTTAGCTGAAACGTATGGGACACCACTTTATGTATATGATGTGGCTTTAATACGGGAGCGTGCAAAAAGCTTTCAGAAAGCATTTATTGAAGAAGAACTAAAGGCTCAGGTGGCATATGCGAGTAAGGCTTTTTCTTCTATTGCCATGTTCCAGCTGGCAAAAGAAGAAGGCTTATCACTTGATGTCGTTTCAGGCGGGGAGCTGCACACAGCCATTTGTGCCGGGTTTCCAGTAGAAAAAATTCATTTCCATGGTAACAACAAAAGCAGAGAAGAATTAAAGATGGCATTAGCGCATGGAATCGGCTGTATTGTTGTTGATAATTTCTATGAAATCAATCTCATTGAACAGCTTGGGCAAGAGCTGTCAAAACAGGTGAAAGTACTCCTCCGCATCACGCCGGGCGTTGAAGCACATACGCATGACTATATTACAACAGGTCAAGAAGATTCAAAATTCGGTTTTGATCTTCATAATGGACAAGCAGACGAAGCGGTCAAACAAGTACTTGAATCAGAAGTGATCGAGCTTTTAGGTGTCCACTGCCATATCGGCTCTCAAATCTTTGATACAGCTGGTTTTGTCCTTGCGGCAGATAAAATTTTCTTGAAGCTGGATGAATGGAGAGAATCATTTGGATTTATTTCCACAGTGTTGAACTTAGGCGGAGGCTTTGGCATCCGTTATACAGAAGAGGACGAACCACTTCCAGCAACTGAATACGTGGAGAAAATTATTCAAGCGGTGAAAGAAAATGTAGCCCGCTATGAGTTTAAGATGCCTGAAATTTGGATTGAGCCAGGCCGCTCACTTGTTGGAGATGCGGGAACCACTCTTTATACGATTGGTTCATCAAAACATGTACCTGGCATTCGCGATTATGTAGCCATTGACGGCGGAATGAGTGATAACATTCGACCTGCTTTATATCAAGCAAAATATGAAGCAGCAAGCGCCAATAAAATGAGTCAAACGCATGATCAAACTGTGTCCATTGCAGGAAAATGCTGTGAAAGTGGAGATATGCTCATTTGGGATATTGATCTGCCAGAGTTATCACAGGGAGACTTGTTAGCTGTCTTTTGTACAGGAGCTTATGGCTACAGCATGTCAAACAACTATAACCGCATCCCGCGCCCGGCTGTAGTATTTGTAGAAGATGGGGAAGCGCAGCTTGTCGTTGAGCGTGAGACATATGAGGACATTGTCAAATTGGATTTACCTTATCAATCAAAAGTGAAATCATCGACTTAAAAAAAGCTGCCTGATCATCAGGCAGCTTTTTCTATGACATTTATTTTCCACCAGTAAATACAGAGACGATCGCGTTCCAAATAGAGACAAAGAAATCCCAAATCTTCTGTAGAAGGTTTTTCCCTTCATCTGATTCTATGAATTTTGTAATCTTGTCTTTTGCTTTATCAATTTGAGATCCGACTTGTTTCCAATCGATATTGATATTTTTCATCTTATCAAAGAGAGAGACAAGTTGATCTTTTTGGTCTTGCGTTAGATTTAAGTTCAAATCAGAAGCGGCTTGATCTACTTTTTCTTCCACTTCTTTTGTTGTTTTAGGAACTCCATTTTTGGCAATGTCATCTTTGATTTTTGCAATCAGGGCAGAAGCATTGTCTTTTCCAATAGAGTCTCCCAGTTTAGATGTTGTTACAAGTTCTTCGTTTGCCACCTGTTTCACATCTTCGGGAATGGCTTTGTCGCTTGACACTTCATAGGCTTTTAATAGACCTGTCAGTGCTGCTGTACCAGATACTTCAAACGGCGCCGTCACGACAACCTTTGCATCTTTCACGCCTGCGGTCATTAAAGCATTTAAATACATCTCATCTGTAATGGTCTTAATGTTATGTGTATCCACGGTCAGACCCGCACCTGATTTTTCAATGGTGATGGATGAAGATGATAATGCTCTCGTCCCGATAGAAGAACGAGGGATATACTTTCCTAAATATTCGTGCTCTTCTTTATTGGTTACTTCAATTTTTGTCGCATTTTCAGGTGGATTCAACTCGTCAAGCACCTTCTGACGATCAGCCGGTGTTAAGTCTTGCCCGAGTGTGACGATGACATCGCCGACAGCTGCATCCGCTAAGCTGACTTTTGGCGCACCAATCAGTAAAAGGAGCGCTGCCATCATACCAAGCATTGTTTTTTTAAACATGTTGACCTCCTTCAAGTCGAAAGCGTTTCTCGATGGTGAGAAACTCATCTTTTGAGTACATGATTTGAATCGTACTCCATCATATAGACGTAACAAATCAGTCTGACGTTTCAATTTTCTTTTAAAGATGTTTGAAACCTCCAATATGATGAAGTGATTTGCTCAGTCTGTGATCATTTCCTTAGGAGAAAAGGATCAAGCTCTTTTATTTTATCAATGATGGCAAAAGAGGTAAATCACATTCGACAAGCAGGGGATGTTTAACATCACCGAAAATGTGCTATAATGAGCGTTGTTTAACCTGAAAGGAGAATGTGAAAAATGGCGAAAAAAGGATACATACAATTAACGAATGGAAAGAAAATTGAGTTTGAACTTTACCCAGAGGCTGCTCCAGGTACAGTAGCAAACTTTGAAAAATTAGCGAATGAAGGCTTCTACGATGGATTGAAATTCCACCGCGTGATCCCAGGGTTCGTAAGCCAAGGCGGCGATCCAAACGGTAATGGAACTGGAGGACCTGGTTACACAATTAAATGTGAAACAGAAGGAAACCCTCATCAGCACGAGAGAGGTTCATTATCAATGGCACACGCTGGTAAAGACACTGGCGGCAGCCAATTCTTTATCGTACATGACCCACAGCCGCACTTAAACGGTGTTCACACTGTTTTTGGCAAAGTAACATCTGGTATCGAAGCTGTTCTTGATATGGAACAAGGACAAGGCATGGAAAAAGTCGAAGTGATCGATGCTTAATCCAAAACACCGCTTAATTGCGGTGTTTTTTTTATTTTAAATCTGATGTTCCTGTGATCTGTGCCGTGAAGCGGTAGGTGATCATCCAATATAAAAGGGCTAAGGCGCTGATAGAGGCTCCAAATAGACATACCCCATTCCAGCCAGCGTTTGCGTATATGTTAGTTGATACAATAGAACCGAGCGCACTGCCGAGGGAATAAAAAATCATATAAGCAGCAGTCAGCCGGCTTCTCGCCTCAGGCCGGACCATGAAAATCATACTTTGATTGGTCACATGAACGGCCTGCACAGATAGGTCAAGAATGACTATACCAACGATTAATAAAATGAGGGAATATTCAGTGAAAAAAATAAAACACCATGAAAAGAGTAATAGGACAAGGGCGATGCACGTTGTTAACTGTCCTAAGCCTCGATCAGCAAGGCTTCCAGCTCGAGCGGCACCTAATGCTCCGGCAACTCCAGCAAGGCCAAATGCACCAATTGCCGTATGTGACAGATTGTATGGCGTAGTGCTGAGAGGCAGCACAAGTGAAGTCCACAGCGTGCCAAACACAACAAAGATCAGAAAACCCAGTACGCCACGAATAAGTAGAATTCGTTCTTGTCTGAACAATATAAACATTGAAGCGAGCAAGTTCACATAGGATATGGAGACTCTCTTGCTGTCAGCACGCGGAAGATACCGGTACAACACGCCAGTTATGATCAGCATCATCACGCCGGAAACGAGATAGACTGATCTCCAGCCGGCGAGATCGGTTAGTACACCAGCAAACGTTCGTGCGAGAAGAATACCAATCACAATTCCACTTTGAACCAAGCCCACTATGCGGCCACGTTCTTCAGGAGCGGCCCATGTCGCTGCGAATGCTACGAGTACCTGAGTGACTACAGCGAGCAGTCCCACCGCAGCTAGTCCTATGAACAGGACGGTGGCGGTAGGGGCGATACCGACTAGAATGAGAGATAACACGGATACTAGCATTTGAGCTACGATGAGCCGCCGATGGTTGATCAGATCACCAAGTGGTACGATCAGTAGCAGTCCAAGCGCATAACAAAGCTGAGTAATCGTAATGACCATACCAACGGATGAATAGCTGATACCAAACTCGGATGCGAGGGAGTCTAATAATGGCTGTGCAAAGTATATGTTTGCAACTGCCATCCCCGAGGCTGTCGAAAACAGTAGAGCCATATTGCGAGTCATCGTTGATCGGGTGTTTATTTGTAAATGAGTCGTTTCCAGATCAGAATGTTCAACGGCATTCATTTTTTCTTTTTTCATGCATGTCATCCTCTCTTTTTGTACTAAATAGTATAATATACTGTTTGGTATAAAATAATTCCTGTTAAGGATAACCAGAGAAACGTTTTAAAGTCAAGATGATGTAGTGAAGATCTTGAGATGGGCAGTCGGTTTGACAATGATACGTCAATAAAATAAAATGATAATGTACCGATGAGTAAAAAATCCTTATAAGAAATAGATGATTGATTTAGTGAAGAGGTTTTTATGATAGATAGAAATGAGGGTTGATGATGGTTCGACAACGGGAATTTGATGAGGAAAAAGCATTAGATGAGGCCTTGTTGCTTTTTTGGGAGAAGGGGTACAGAGCCACTACATTAAGCGACGTAACTGCAAAAATGGGAATACAGCGGCCAAGCTTATACTCAGCGTTCGGTGATAAAGAGGAATTGTTTGAAGCGGCATTACGCAAATATACAACTCAGCATGCTGCCCACATTCGAACAAAACTTCAAAACAATCTATCTGTAAAGGAAGCATTTCATACATTATTTGCTGAATTAGTAGCAGAGGAATATGGAAATGGGCCGAGTAAAGGGTGCTTCTGCATCAATACAATAGTCGAGCTTGCCCCCCACGAAGAGAAATTTGAAATTCTCACAAGAGAGCATCAGATGTATCTTTCGGTCATTTTTGAAGAAAAAATTGTACAAGGTATTCGCTCGGGTGAGCTCGAAAGCAGTCTGAATGCCAAAGCCTTAGCACAGGCGCTGGTTGTTTCTTTTATTGGACTTACAGTCCTCATGAAATCTCGCCCAGAGCGTTCATTTGTAGATCATTCTGTAGCGACGATCCTATCCATATTGAAATAAATAGTCTATATAAAGAAAGCGTATTTTGATCAATTGATTAAAACACGCTTTTTCTTTTAGGGTGTTATGGACACGTTTTTGTGATATGATAAGAGAACAAACATTCGTATTTGTGAGTGTCACCATTTGCAGCTCTAAAAATAAGTGAAAGTGCAAATCTAAAAAGCGTGTGATCATGCTGTAAGAAAGCAGGAGATACTTTGAAACCATTAACAAAAGAAGAAAAAAATCAGATGATGATTGTCATTCAGCGTTACTTTGCTGAAGAACGAGAAGAGGAGATTGGTGAATTAGCAGCCATCAATATATTAGAATTTATCACAAAGCATCTTGGAAGCTACTATTATAATCAAGGGGTTCGTGACAGCCGAAATATCGCTGTTCAAAGATCTCAATTGTTAGAGGAAGATCTATTCGCATTAGAGAAAAGAATATAATCAAAAAGCTCGTCTTTCTTGTTCACCCTGCTAACAGATAAAGAGGAAAAAAGACCCCCTTAATAAAGAACGCATATTCGTATCATATGTAATGATGAAAAGGTGGAACCAAAAGTCCATTTGAATCGTTATATAAGTAACCATTAATGAAAATCAGCTTTTTTGGTTTTATTTCATCAAAAGAAGGAATAGAACATACAAATAGGCGAAGTGCAGATGATGGAGGTTCTAAAAATGGGGAAAATCAAATTGAAAATCGCAATCTTATTTGTTTTACTGCTTTGTTTAGGCGCAGGTTATTTATACATGAATGGCATGAAAATTGAAGATGTGCCAACAGCCATTGGCGAAAGTTTAACGAATAATGATAAAGATTACACCATCTATGAATATACCATTACAAAAATTGATGGTGATGAGTATTACGGTCAAGCCAAAAATGGCACGAAAATCATTTTTAATGGGAAGAAATTTGAAGATGATGTGGCCGATCTGAAAAAAGGCGATCGTATTAAAGCATACTTTAGTAATGAAAAAAGAATAGACGGTCTTATAAAAGTAGTAAAAGTCGTCAATTAACAAGTCTCCTTTCCTATAGGGAGGCTTTTTTTATGAACAGGTGATAAATCTTGATTGTTGCATTTGACCACAAGGATCGCTATAATAGCCCCTAAGGACAGCTAAATATCGATTGTATCCTTCGGGGCAGGGTGAAAATCCCGACCGACGGTAATAAAGCAAATGCTTTACAGCCCGTGACCCGTTAATTTATTAACGGTTGATTCAGTGAGAAGCTGAAGCCGACAGTGAAAGTCTGGATGGGAGAAGGATAACGAAAGCTATGTATGAACAAAAAATATGTGTTGATCATAGTTTTATTTCTAATGCAAAAAAACCAAAGCCCCGGAATTTTTCCGGGGCTTTCTGTATGTCAATATAGTCATCGCATGCAGTGTTTATTAGGTGATCCCTCATTTACCTTGTATGGACCATAAAAAGCGACGAAGGTGTTCAATCGATCACATGTCCCAAACATCGCTTTTTCATAAAGTGAGAAGTACAAAAGAAAGAGAAAGGGAGGATCACATGTTTACGGGGATTATTGAAGAAGTGGGTACAGTCCAGTCATTAAGCAAAAGATCCGCAGATGCCATGGAAATTATCATCAAGTGCAGTCGTGTACTAGAAGATGTTCACCTAGGCGATAGTATCGCCATCAATGGTGTTTGTCTCACTGTCACAAGCTTCACAAAAGAACAGTTTGCGGCAGATGTGATGCCTGAGACGGTCAAAGCGACATCACTTGATCAGCTTGCGCCAGGTAGCCAAGTGAATTTAGAGCGAGCGATGTCATCAAATGGACGATTCGGCGGTCATTTTGTTTCAGGCCATGTTGATGGAACGGCTGTGATTACCCGTGTAGAAAAGAAGAGTAATGCCATTTACTATGATTTGAAAATGGACAAGACCCTCACAGATATGCTCACAAAAAAGGGATCGATCGCAATAGACGGCGTCAGCTTGACTATTTTCGATTTGCGAGATGCTCACGTGACAGTTTCTATCATTCCACATACGCTTGAAGGAACTATTTTCCCGACTAAATCTATGGGGGATGTAGTAAATATTGAATGTGACATGATCGGTAAATACATTTATCGCTTTTTAACAAAAGAGCAAAACGAAAAGCAGCCATCACGATTAACCCCATCATTTTTAAAAGAGCACGGATTCTAGGAGGCGATTGTATGTATCATTCAGTTGATGAGGCAGTAAATGCCCTGAAACGAGGAGAAATCATTATCGTAGTAGATGATGAAGACAGAGAAAATGAAGGAGACTTTGTGGCACTTGCTGAGCATGCAACGCCGGAAGTCATTAACTTCATGGCTTTACATGGAAGAGGTCTTATTTGCACACCAGTTCATGTCTCGATTGCGAAACACTTGGATCTGCACCCCATGGTCGAGCGAAATACGGATGCACATCATACAGCATTTACAGTGAGCATCGACCATACGTCAACGACAACTGGTATAAGTGCTTTTGAGCGCTCAACGACCATATTGGCCATGTTAAATAAAGAGTCAAAACCAGAAGATTTTGCCCGACCAGGTCATGTTTTCCCTCTTATTGCGAAAGAGGGAGGCGTAGTAGAAAGACCAGGTCATACAGAAGCGGCCGTTGATCTTGCTAAACTTGCGGGTTCAGTGCCAGCGGGTGTCATATGTGAAATTATGAATGCAGATGGAACCATGGCCCGCGTACCCGAACTACAAAAAATTCAAAAAGAACACGATTTAAAGATGCTGACGATTGAAGCATTGCAGGCATATATAAACAAGCAAACAACGACAATGAAAACAAAATAAAAATCACAAAAAAGGATGATGAACATATGAATACAATACAAGGGAATGTAGTAGCAGAAGGATTAAAGTTTGGAATCGTCGTCGCTAGATTTAATGATTTTATTACAAGTAAATTGCTAGATGGGGCAGAAGATACATTGCTCAGACACGGAGCAAACGGTGACGATATTGATGTCGTGTGGGTGCCGGGGGCTTTTGAAATTCCGTATATGGCAAAAAAACTAGCAGAAACAAAAAAATATGATGCAGTCATTACACTTGGAACCGTGATTCGCGGGGCAACATCACATTACGATTATGTTTGTAATGAAGCGGCTAAAGGAATCGCACAAAGTGCCATCTCAACAGGGGTGCCGATTATCTTTGGTGTACTGACAACAGAATCTATTGAACAAGCTATTGAAAGAGCCGGTACAAAGGCTGGAAATAAAGGCAGTGAATCGGCTGCAGCTGCTATTGAAATGGCCAACCTAAATCGAACGTTTCGTTAATTTGATGAAAAAGAGTTTAAAAACAACCTAAAAGTGTTTATAATGTGTGATGAGCAAGTGATTCATAAGACATTTGCTGTAAAATAGGATAATTTTAATATTGAGGGGTATATATGTTAATTCGTTACAAGAGGTCTTTTGAAAAAATTGCCATGGGACTCCTGTCCTTTATGCCGGGTGAGAAAGACGTCAAACAGCTTCAGCAGACGATAAAGTCGTATGAAATGGATGAAGATCGGCAGCTGTTCCTTTGGAAAGATGGCGAGGATATCGTCGGTGCGATTGGTGTGCTGAAAACAGACGACCAAGTACAAATCGAACATATTAGTGTCAATCCGTCCCATCGTGACCAAGGCATCGGCAAGGAAATGGTATTAGCCGTGGAAGAAGTATTCAAAACGAAAACACTCATTCCAAATGAATTAACGCAAGGCTTCTTTCATAAGTGTCACAATGAAACAAACTAAATATCACACGTGTAAAAGCAGAGGTTATATGCCTCTGCTTTTTTTACGTTCCATCTGTTTTTCACGTTCAAGCAATACGTCCGTCCGATCACGCAGTCTATGCTTTTCAATTAAGAATGTATGGGATAAGTTGCTCTCCTGTCCGAAGGTTAAGCCTTCTTTTTCCGCCATCTCTTGGCATAAAGAAAGAAGCGTTTCATCTCGGATTGGCAGCATCACACTTTCGTAGGGCATGTCTTCATCGATTTTCTTTTTCAGTGTTCTCAGCAGTAAAAGAAATGCCTCTTCATCAAGACCTAATTCTGTTAGTACGTTCCGGTCCGAATCTAATATATGAAGGCTGTTTGAAATCAGCCGTTTTGCTCCTTTTCCATTTCCTCGTCTTTGATGATACAAAGCAACAGCAAGCTGAATGAGACCCACCCAGTACTTTTTGCGCTGATGAGGAGGATCTTCTTTCCAAAATTCTTCAAGAATTTCATGACACTCAAAATAATCTCTTGTCGTATGAAATTCATGTAAAAAAGCCACGTACGCTTTAGGATACACAGCGGTCATCTCCTTTTCCACTATCAGTCTAACATACCGAAAAGAAAAGAAGAAAGAGCGCCCTTTATGAAAGGACGCTCTGTTTCTTTAATAAACCCAAGCCGCGCCAACGATGATCAGCAAGATGAACAGCACAACAATAAGCGCAAATCCTCCGCCGAAGTAATAACCATCTCCCATAATGTTACGGCCTCCTTTTTCATCAGTTCTGATTACAATGGTATTCTATGTATAAATGCCCTCATTGGTATGGGCGAATCCACTGTTTTTCTTTTTTTGCTTGCTGCCTCATGGTCGAAATTATATTGGACGAGAGCTTTATGGTGTCTTATACTAAAGGTTAGCCGATGAAAACGGTACTTAGAAGACAGTAGAAATGGTGAGAAAAGAATGCTGGAATATCAGGTGAAAATAGATTCGTTTGAGGGTCCTTTGGACTTGCTTTTACATTTAATTAACCGTTTGGAAATTGATATTTATGATATTCCCGTCGCTAAAATTACGGAGCAGTATTTATTATATGTCCACACGATGAGGGAGCTTGAACTGGATGTTGCAAGTGAGTATTTGGTGATGGCTGCAACTCTCCTCAGCATTAAAAGCAGAATGCTTCTTCCAAAACAAGAGGAAGAGCTGTTTGATGAAGACCTGATGGAAGAAGAAGAGGACCCTCGTGATGAGCTGATTGGCAAATTAATTGAATACCGCAAGTATAAGAATGCAGCGCAAGAACTGAAGGAACGTGAAGAAGAGCGGCAAAACGCCTTCACAAAACCACCAAGTGATTTAAGTGAATTTGCAAAAGAAGCAGAAGCGAAGGACACAAACTTACATGTCACGGTGTATGATATGTTAGGTGCGTTCCAAAAGGTATTGAACCGCAAAAAAATAACAAAACCAGCACCATCAAAGATTACAAGACAAGAAATCCCGATTGAAGACAAAATGAATGAGATTATGAACCATTTAAGAAAAACAAAAAAGCGAACCAATTTCATGACTTTGTTTCAACATGATCAAAAGGAACACCTTGTCGTGACGTTTCTTGCTGTTCTCGAATTGATGAAAAGCCATCAAATCATGCTGGAGCAGGAAGGAAACTTTGAAGATATTTATATCATAGGGAGTGAAACGATTCATGACGCTTGATATCGTGAATTGGAAAGCCATCTTAGAAGCGCTGCTATATGCAGCAGGTGACGAAGGCTTAACAAGAAAACAGCTCATGTCTGTTCTTGAAGTTGATGAGGCAGCGTTGCTTGATATTATGTCTGCCGTAAAGGAAGAATATCAAAAACAAGAACGAGGGATTGAGCTTATTGAATATGCAGATTCATATATGCTGCTGACGAAAAAAGAATACAGCGTATATTTAAAAAAATTAGTAGAGACACCATCGAAAGGTTTGTCACAGGCAGCGCTAGAAGTGCTCGCCATTGTCTCGTATAAACAACCGATTACACGCAGCGAAGTCGAGGAGATCAGAGGCGTTAAATCAGAACGAGTGCTGCATAGTTTAGTTGCCAAAGCACTGCTCTGTGAAGTAGGACGTGCCGATGGACCGGGACGAGCGATCCTTTATGGGACAACACCTACCTTTTTAGAGCAATTTGGTTTAAAAGCCTTAGATGAATTACCGCCACTTCCAGAGAATGTGGAAGCAGATGGGGTGCAAGAAGAGGCTGATCTCTTTTTTGAAAACTTCAATCAAACATTTGAAGAGATAAAATAGTTCAAAATAAGGAAAAATGTATGATAAAATATAAAAAGATTTTAGGTCTAAAATCTTCGTTTGAAAGATAAAATGGTGACAAAGCCATGAGGGGAAGGTAAACACGAAACAAATGGCACATATGAATGTAAAGGCTCAAGTTGATCAAGCAGGCGTTTTTTTATCAAAGGTTGCAGTTGAAGTGAATGATTTTCTGAACGAAGCTACCTTATCAAGCTTGAAACGATTAAACCCGGAAGCGGAAGCCTATTATTGTGACATATTAATTACATTGCGGAAGCTTGCAGTTTATAGCGAGGATGCCGCGGCGGTTTGTAGGAAAATCAGGCAGCAGCAGACATTCCCGCAGCAAGCCGCACAGCAGACGCTTCATCGTATTTATCATCAATGTATTGAAGAATTTTTTACACCAAAAAAGGATACATGGTATGAAAATAGCCGTTCAGCCTACACAGGAAAAAGCTGCATTGTTTTCCATCATGAAGTATCGGCTGAGGTCAAACGTTTGTTTTCTTCATTAGAAAAAGATTTTTTAACGATGAGAGAAGAGCTGGAATATACAACATCTCATCAGCAAATGAAAATGGTATAAAGAAGACAAGGCAACTCTCACATGAGAGTTGCTTTTTTTTATGGACGAGGCATCATAACTTTTTCAGCCGCGCATACACTTGTACAAAACGGACAAGGACGTGAATGAACATGCCCTATTTAAAAATTGGAACAGCAGTCCTTCTTCTATTAACACTCTTACTGCCTTTTTCCTCACACGCTCAAGCAGACGTCTCATTATCGGTGAGTGCGAGAAGCGCCATTTTAATAGATGGACAGTCAGGCAGAGTCCTATTTGGAAAGGACGAGCACGAAAAAAGAAGAATCGCCAGTATCACAAAAATTATGACGGCTGTATTAGCCATTGAATCAGGAAAAATGAACGACATGGTCAAAGTGTCAAAACGTGCGATTCAAGCGGAAGGTTCTTCGATTTATTTAAAGGAAGGACAGAAGGTGAGTTTAGAAGACTTGACATACGGGCTCATGCTGCGCTCTGGAAATGATGCAGCTGTTGCCATTGCAGAACATGTTGGCGGCAGCTTAGAAGGCTTTATTTTTATGATGAACCAAAAGGCCTCTGAACTAGGCATGGAGAATACGAATTTTCAAAATCCGCATGGACTCGATGATCATAAAAACCATTATTCATCAGCTTATGATATGGCGATCTTAACGAAGTACGCCATGAAGCATCAGCAATATCAAAAAATTGCCGGTACCACCTTTTATAAAGCAAAAACAATCGAGGGTTATTGGAAAAATAAAAACAAGCTGCTCACGGGTTTGTATCAATATTCGACTGGAGGGAAGACAGGATATACAAAACTTGCAAAACGCACACTTGTCTCCACAGCTGCAAAAGGAGATGCTGCGCTCATTGCTGTGACGATTAATGCACCGGATGACTGGAAGGATCATATCTCAATGTTTGAGTATGCATTTGATCACTATAAAACGTATGTGCTTGCTGAAAAAGGCAGGCTCGCTTCGTTAAAAGGGACTTTTTACGAAAAAAAAGCGTTTATTAAGCGGGATGTGGACTATTTACTAAATGAGGATGAGAAAAAACTAGTGGAAATCGAAACGGAAATGCTGACGCCTGAAAAGAAATGGGAGAAAAACAAAGAAGCGATCCCAGATGTAGTAGGGAAAATGACGTTCTTACTGGATGGTCAGGTAATTGAGCAAGTCCCCATTTTTTATGAAAACAAACGCAACCGAATGCCCCAAAAAAGCTTTCAAGAAATGTTTAAGTCTGTCTTTCAGACATCGATAGGCGGATCTTCATGGTCAATCTGATTTGGGTATTCCTCACGGTCATCGGTCTTGTCTATGCAATGTTTAACGGAACGATGCATGAAGTGAATGAAGCGGTCTTTAAAGGATCAAAAGAAGCGGTCACCATTTCAATTGGGTTGATTAGTGTTCTTGTATTCTGGCTAGGATTGATGAAGATCGCAGAAGAAGCGGGGTTGTTACATTTCTTTAGTAAATTATGCCGGCCCTTTATCTCAAAACTATTTCCTGAGATTCCTGCGAATCATCCAGCGATGGGGTATATTCTGTCCAATCTCATGGCAAATTTCTTTGGCCTTGGGAACGCCGCTACACCACTTGGGATTAAGGCGATGGAGCAGATGAAAGCATTAAATGGCGGAAAAAATGAGGCGAGCCGATCTATGATCACTTTTTTAGCAGTCAATACATCTTCTATCACACTTGTGCCAACGACTGTCATTGCCATTCGTATGACCTATGGCGCAGATCAGCCAACAGATATTGTAGGCCCAACCATTTTGGCGACACTTATTTCAGGTATCGGTGCGATTATGATTGATCGCTATTTCCACTATCGCAGAAGCAGGCGGGGGTGATCTTGTGGCATTTATTAACTGGCTGTCACTTGCTTTGATTCCACTGATCATCGCAGGAATATTGATTGCAGGGACGATTAAAAAAGTACCGACGTACGAAACATTTGTAGAAGGCGGGAAAGAAGGCATTCAAATTGCCTTTTCAATTATTCCGTATTTAGTCGGTATGCTTGTCGCCATTACGATTTTCCGAGCATCAGGTGCCCTTGATTTTGTCATGGAGTTATTGAAACCTGTGTTTACAGCGATTGGTGTTCCTACAGAAGTGGTGCCGCTTGCGCTTATTCGTCCTATATCAGGAACAGCGGCGCTTGGTATGACATCAGACTTAATTGCGACTTATGGTCCAGACTCTTTTATCGGCAAGCTTGCCGCCGTTATGCAAGGGTCAACGGATACGACCCTTTATATTTTAACCGTCTATTTTGGAGCAGTTGGTATTAAAAAAATGGGAGATGCACTGAAAGTGGGGCTGCTTGCAGACCTGATTGGGATCATTGCATCAATTATTATCGTCAGTTTGTTATTTAGCGGCGCCTAATCAGGTGCTTTTTTTATTTCGTGGATGGAAAACAGCTTTTTTGTCGAAATTAGACAGATGAAACGCTTATTTTTCCACGAATGCTTGTTTGTTTCAAGCCAAGCAAGTAAGATAGTACATGAGGTGAAAGACAAATGGAACGTTTACAGAAAGTAATTGCCCATGCCGGCGTCGCTTCTAGACGAAAGGCTGAAGAATTAATTAAAGAAGGACGAGTTACCGTTAATGGTGAAACAGTGACAGAGCTCGGAGTAAAGGTGGGCTCTTCAGATAAAATTGAAGTCAATGGCTTAAAGCTTGAAAGAGAAGAACCGGTTTACTTTATGCTTTATAAACCGCGCGGCGTCATTTCAGCTGCCGAGGATGATAAAGGACGCAAAGTCGTGACAGACTTCTTTGATGATGTTCCGCAGCGTCTGTATCCAATCGGCCGGTTGGATTATGATACGAGCGGTTTAATTTTGATTACAAATGATGGCGAATTTGCCCATAAGCTCATGCATCCGAAATATCAAATTGATAAAACGTATGCAGCGAAACTAAAAGGCATCCCTTCAAAAGAATTGCTTAGAAAGTTAGAAAAAGGAATCATGTTAGACCATAAAAAAACAGCACCTGCCCGTGCCAAAATGCTTTCGATTGATAAACGAAAGCAAACATGTATTGTGCAATTAACCATTCATGAAGGCAGAAACAGACAGGTTCGCCGCATGTTTGAAGCAATCGGCCACGACGTTTTAAAACTCAAAAGAGAGCAATATGCTTTTCTTCATATTGAAGGCATGAGACCAGGAGATCGCAGAGAATTGACGCCGCATGAAGTAAAACGCCTAAGAGCGATTGCGGATCATGGGAAAAGCGCTTTTTAATTTTCACATAAACTTCAAAAAATGAAGAAGCATCAAAAGAAGGAGAATGCTATAATTTACCTGAATGTCTATGGGGAAGGGGTACTTCAGATGAAGAAAAGACGATTTTTCATACGGACGGGCATTCTCCTCGTGATGCTTGCTGCACTGTGTTATACGATGTATAACTCAGTATTTGCCAAACAGGATCAAATCAAAGAAGGATCTATTGCGCCGAACTTTGTCCTTCAATCGGTAGATGGGGAACGGATTGAATTAAAGGACTTAAAAGGCAAAGGTGTCTTTCTCAATTTTTGGGGTACATGGTGCGGTCCATGTAAGCAGGAATTCCCTTATATGGCAAATCAGTATGAAGTGTTCAAGGATCGCGGTGTCGAAATTGTTGCCGTAAATGTGGGGGAATCCAATATTGCTGTGAAGAATTTTATGGATGCTTATGGCGTGAATTTTCCTGTTGCCATGGACAAAGATCGTCAAGTGACAGAGGCATATGATATTACGCCGCTGCCAACCACATTTTTAATTAATCCTGAAGGCAAAGTAATCAAAGTCATAAAGGGGACGATGACAGAACGTAATGTCTATGAATATATGAATTTGATTAAACCAAAGGGGTCATAGAATGAAAGAGGTAAAGTGCGAGTGTGGACATATTAATCCAATCGGTACTGTTCTATGTGAATCATGCGGGAATCCCATTTCAGTAAAAGAGAAAAATTCATCAAAACTGCTTGATATGAGATATGACGGCAGTGCAAGACGCTCGCAAACATACAACAAAACGATTGTTGATAAAGTATGGAACTTTTTTTCTTCCGTAAAAGTGGGTGTGTGGCTCATTGTCATCACACTGTTAGCTTCTTCGCTAGGAACTATTTTTCCGCAGGAGCGGTTTATTCCGCCAGGTGCATCAGCTTCCACTTATTATGAGGAGCAATATGGGTCGTTTGGCAAGTTATATTACATCCTTGGATTCCATGATCTTTATAATTCTTGGTGGTTTTTAGCCCTTGTCGCATCTATCGGAATTTCCCTTGTGATTTGCAGCCTTGATCGAGTGATTCCACTTTATCGTGCACTCAAAAATCAAGGGGTTGTCAAAAAAGAAGGCTTTATGAGAAGGCAGCGTCTTTTCAGCGAAACAAACCAAACATTAGATCAACATACATATGAAGGCATCGTTAGTAAAATGAAACAAAAGCGTTACCGCGTACGAGAAGAAGATGGACATATTTTAGCTGAAAAAGGACGCTTTTCCCGCTGGGGACCTTACGTCAATCATATTGGATTAATTATATTTCTCATTGGATCCATGCTCCGATTTGTCCCAGGAATGTACGTGGATGAAACATTATGGGTAAGAGAAGGCGAAACGGCACCAATCCCAGGGACGGGAGGCCAATACTTCTTAAAGAATAATGCGTTTTCAATTGACCGCTATGAATCTGAAAAAGAAAAAGAAGTCTTTGAAAATGCTATTGAAAAGGCTGGCGATGGTCAAGTCGTCAAAAGTTATAAAACCGATGCCGTTTTATACAAACGTGAAGGAGAAGTTGTTTTTGGTGAAAAGCCAAAGCTGAAGCAGGTAACAGAACACGATATTAAAGTGAATGAACCGCTTAAGTTTGACAATTTCTCATTATATCAAGTGGATTTTAAACAAAATGAACTCGATCAAATGGTCTTTCAGCTGATTCGAAAAGATACTGAGAAATCTTTCGGAACAGTGAAGATTAATCTGCTGGAGCCTAAGTCAGAATATGATCTTGGTAGCGGTTACAAAGTCAAGGTGATGAGTTATTTGCCTGATTTTTATTTTGACGAAGATGGCACACCTAGTACGAAAACGAGGAATCCGAATAATCCTGCGTTCGTATTTGAAATGATCTCTCCTGAAAAACCAAAAGGTGAAAAAAGTTTTGTCGCGATTCAAGAGACAGTAGAGGGTTCTGATAACAATCTTTATAAAATGAAATTTGACCGGGTTGAAACAAAAAACGTAACAGGTTTAACGGTTCGAAAAGACTTAACACTCTGGGTACTTATTGTTGGCGGAATGATCTTTATGATTGGTGTCGTACAAGGGATGTACTGGCAGCATAGAAGAATCTGGCTGTCGGTAAAGGATGGAAAAGTGTTTGTGGCAGGACATACAAACAAAAACTGGTTCGGCTTAAAGTCTGATCTCAAGGTGTTACTGCATGGCAGTGGCATCAAACAGCCAGTGGATCAAAAAGAACTGCCTGATACAACAAGTATCAGCAAAAGCAAGGGGGAAGGATTAGATGGCGGCAGTCAGTGAAAACCTGTTATTTGCAGCTTTTCTATTGTATTTAGCGGCAGTTCCTTTTTTTGGAGGGGCCATTAAAGGAAAAAAGAAAGAAGAGGGTCCGCGCAAAAACAAGGCGGCACTTATCGGCATAACGCTCACCATCATCGGTTTTTTGAGTCAATTTGGCTATTTTATTTCAAGGTGGATCGCGTCTGGTCACGCACCAGTCAGTAATCTGTTTGAATTCACCACAGCCTTTGGCATGATGCTGGTGCTCGCATTTATTATTTTATATTTTGTCTATCAAGTGTCTGTGCTAGGTTTATTCACACTTCCAATCGCTTTATTAATCATTGCTTATGCAAGCATGTTTCCATCGGATATTTCACCGCTGATTCCTTCACTTCAAAGTAATTGGCTATATATTCACGTCACGACAGCAGCGCTTGGTCAAGCCATTTTGGCGATCAGTTTTGTGGCAGGTGTGATTTTTCTTTTGAAGCATGTCGATCAAACAAAACCGGGGAAGAAAACCTTTGGCTTAGAGCTGGTCATGTTTATGATTGTGGTCACCCTTGCATTTATCGCTGTCACGTCCATTTTTAGAATGACAGGGTATGAAGCGAAATTTAATTGGGTAGATAAAAATAAAGAAGAGAGCGTCATGGTCTATGAGCTGCCTGCTTTAGTAGGACCTCATAAAGGAGAACTTATCACAAAAGATCGTTTAGAGCCTGTAGTTGATCTGCCGCCTGTTTTTTCAGGTAGAAAGGTGAATACAGTGCTGTGGTCATTTGGCGTTGGGCTGATTATTTATGGACTGCTAAGATTGATCATTCGCAAACGACTAAGTGCGCTGCTTCAGCCGCTCGTAAGACAGGTGAATCTCGATTTAGTCGATGAAATTGGGTACAGGGCTGTTTCCATAGGATTCCCTGTATTTGCGTTAGGCGGTCTTATTTTTGCGATGATCTGGGCACAAATTGCATGGACGAGATTCTGGGGATGGGACCCGAAGGAAGTATGGGCTTTAATTACATTTTTATTTTACGCCGCCTATCTCCACCTTCGGTTATCACGAGGCTGGCATGGTGAAAAGTCCGCTTGGCTTGCTGTAATCGGATTTGCGATCATTATGTTTAACCTCATCTTTGTCAACCTAGTGATTGCGGGGCTTCATTCTTACGCGTAATCGCATGAAAAAGGCCAACTTTTATGATTCAATTCGGCTTTTTGTTAAAATGTATGTAACAACGGAGAAAGCAGGAGGATTATCTAATGGAACACACAACTCAAACGAAAATATTAGTCGTCGATGATGAGGCAAGAATTCGTCGCCTTTTAAAAATGTATTTAGAACGGGAAAATTATGAAATTGATGAAGCGGAAAATGGGGATGAAGCCATTCAAAAAGGACTTCAAACCGATTATGACCTCATTTTGCTTGATTTAATGATGCCTGGGACAGATGGGATTGAAGTGTGTAATCAAATCCGAGATAAAAAAGCCACACCAATTATTATGCTGACAGCAAAAGGTGAGGAAGCTAACCGTGTGCAAGGCTTTGAGGCAGGAACGGATGATTATATCGTCAAACCTTTCAGCCCGCGTGAAGTGGTTCTTCGTGTGAAAGCACTGCTAAGAAGATCGTCTCAAACGTCATACCTTAATACTGGAACAACCACAAAAGATGTTCTCGTGTTTTCTCATCTATCTATTGATCATGATGCGCACCGGGTCACAGCAGATGGAAAAGAAGTCAGCCTCACGCCGAAAGAATACGAACTTTTGTACTTCTTGGCAAAAACGCCGGATAAGGTCTATGACAGGGAAAAGCTTCTCAAAGAAGTGTGGCAGTATGAATTCTTTGGGGATCTGAGAACAGTGGATACCCACGTCAAAAGGCTTCGTGAAAAACTGAATAAAGTGTCACCAGAAGCAGCGAAAAAAATCGTGACAGTATGGGGTGTCGGGTACAAATTTGAGGTCGGCGCTGAATGAAGCTGTGGAAAAGTGTCGTAGGAAAGCTATGGTTAACCATTCTTTTCCTCGTGCTCATTGTTTTATCGATTTTAACTGTGCTTCTTTTAGAGTTCATTGAGAATTACCATGTGGAAGAAGCAAAGTCTGATTTAACACAAATGGCCAACAAAGTAGCAGTCATTTTAGAAAGCCATGAGGATCAATCGCTTGCAAGATCGATTACATCAGAACTAGCTGATAAATTGACAAGTATCGCGATTGTTCAAGAGGATGGACTAGAATGGTATTCGTCTGAAAAAGGCGGGAAGCTTCCTGCGATCACAAAAGAACAAATTGAAGCAGACAAAGATTTGAACAGAGCACTGACAGAACGAAAAAAAATCAGTAAACGAGCTGAATCAGATACAGGCAATCAGAAGGATGAACGCATTGTAGTAGGTGTTCCTTACGAGGCGAACGGAAAGAAAGGGATGGTCTTTCTTTCTCAATCCCTCCTTGCTGTAGAGCAGACAACAAAACATACGACGCGTTATATCTTCCTCGCAGCCGGAATTGCGATTGTGCTGACGACGATTTTCGCTTTCTTCTTATCCACTCGTGTCACCTATCCTCTCAGAAAGATGAGAGAGGGAGCACAAGATTTGGCGAAAGGGAAATTTGATACAAAGATTCCTATTTTAACGCAAGACGAAATTGGGGAACTGGCGATCGCCTTTAATCAAATGGGTAAGCAGCTTAAATTTCATATAACCGCTTTAAATCAAGAAAAAGAACATTTGTCCAACATTCTCAGCAGTATGGCAGACGGTGTCATCACGATCAATATTGATGGAACGATCCTCATGACAAACCCTCCTGCAGAAAGATTCTTGCAGGCTTGGTATTACGAGCAAAATATGAAGATCAAAGATGGGGATGAACTGCCGCCGGAAGCGCGTGAATTGTTTCATACTGCCGTCAGTACGGAAAAAGAGCAAATGATCGAAGTCACGCTGCAAGGGCGTACTTGGGTTCTTCTCATGTCTCCGCTTTATAACCAGCAAGATGTCAGAGGGGCGGTAGCGGTACTTCGCGATATGACAGAAGAGAGAAGACTGGATAAGCTAAGAAAAGACTTCATTGCAAATGTCAGTCATGAACTCCGCACACCTATTGCTATGCTCCAGGGCTATAGTGAAGCGATTGTCGATGACATTGCCGGATCAGAAGAGGAAAAGAAAGAGATTGCCCAAATTATCTATGATGAATCACTTCGAATGGGGCGTCTTGTGAATGATCTTCTCGATCTCGCACGTATGGAAGCTGGTCATATTACACTGAATCTTGAATCAACTGATACAGAAGAGCTGACTGAAAAAATCTACCGTAAATTCCTTGGAATTGCGAAAGAAAAACAAATCAACCTGACGTATGAAATTCAAGTAGAAGAACCGTATTTTGTATTTGATCCAGATAAAATAGAACAGGTTTTTACAAATCTCATCGATAATGCCATTCGTCATACACCAGAAGGCGGAGAAGTTCACTTCTCAGTTCAATCGGTGGAAAATGGGCTCAAAATGGATGTGAAAGATTCGGGAAGCGGCATTCCTGAAGAGGATCTCCCGTTTATTTTTGAACGGTTCTATAAAGCAGATAAAGCAAGAACAAGAGGACGTTCCGGTACGGGGCTGGGCCTTGCGATTGTGAAGAACATCGTAGAAGCGCATCAAGGCTCCATTCATGCACATAGTAAAGCTGGAACAGGTACTCACTTCACTTTCTATATTCCGAAAAAAAAGCAGGAACTCGTCTAATCTTGACGAAGAATCTTGTTACATGAGAAACACTTCTTTTCGAAAGAAAATGAAGTGTTTTTTCTATTTTCATATTTTTAAGGAGAAGTTAAACAAAAAGCCCTTTCCAAATTGTCGATCTTGTAATATATTTGTCATAAAGTTGTAATGTAACGTTTTGTGAGAGTCACTCGACAAAAATAAGTGAACGGAGGGGTTTCCTATGCATGAAACCTTTCAAAAAATATATGATTCGTACCATCAAGATTTGTACCAATTTTTATTTTATATGGTAAAAGATAAAAATCAGGCAGAGGATCTCGTGCAGGAGGTTTACATTCGGGTACTTCACTCATATAAAACTTTTGAAGGAAGAAGCAGCGAGAAAACATGGCTGTTTTCAATTGCAAGGCATGTGGCAATTGACTGGTTTCGCAAACAGCAAACCATCAGACAACGGGTGCTCGGCACGTTTGATTGGGATAAACAGGATGTAAAAGATCCAGACCTGCTCCCAGATGAATTGGCTGTACAGGATGAAAATATCAAAGAAATTTATGCCGCACTTGATCATTGCACCATTGATCAACGAGCCGTCATCATTTTAAGGTTTATCCAAGGCTACTCAATCATGGAGACGGCCAAGGCGCTAAAGTTCTCGGAAAGCAAAGTCAAAACAACGCAGCACCGAGGCCTGAAAGTGCTCCGAAAACATATGGAGCTTTTGAAGGAGGAGCTAGTGAATGAAAACGAACAGGTCCAATTGGAGCGAAGAACGAATTAAAGTATTACTCAGTCAGCTTCCAAAAGTGGAGGACAACCGTTCATCTAAGCAGATTTACCAGCAAATGCTGATGGCAAGCGGGAAGAAAAAGAAAAGTGCCAGATGGATCGGTCCAGCGGTCGCAACCGTTGTGGTCTTATTTATGGCGTTTTTGATTTCTCCTCATTTATTTCAGCCGGCTGCTCAAGATATAAAGAAAGTGAAAATGGACTCGAGTGCTGAAAAAGGACAGGTGAATGCTACATTAGAGGCGGTAAAAAACACAAATGATCCTTCACATGTTGCTTACGCATCTGACAAAGAAAAGTATATGACGATTTCATACATAGATGAATCGACTTCTCAAGTTGTCCCAATCAGTATTCAAAAAGAAAATAAGCATGACGATGTGCAGGCGCTTCTTGATACATATGAAAAACTGGAGCTGCCTGAAATGACAAAACCTCTTCAAGCCTATATGGATATGGTGGATGTGAGTGAAAAAGGGGACACGCTGATTTTTCAGCTGAAAAATGATTTGTCTCTTGATACATTAAAAGAAGCCAATCGTTTTAAAGACATGGTCAAAGAAACGTTAAAATGGAGCCAATATAAACAAGTACAGGTCAAGTCTGTCAATGGCTCGCACCTTCAATTAGGGACGAATGGCCGTCTTGGTACCATTTCAATTAATAAACAAACAAAGCACGCTTACTACGTTTTAGAAAATAAGAGCGGGACATTTTTGGTGCCGTCAAAAGATGATTATCCTTCTTATAAAGATGCGGTAGAGGCGATGAAGCGGGCGAATGATGCAGGACTCGATCCACTCATTAAAGAAGAGCCTATTCAAAAGGTGACATCAAAAGGAAAACATGCAACCATCACGTTTGGAGCATCAGCACAATTAACGGACTCAATTGATCATATTTTACTTATTGAAGGACTGCTGCTCACAGCGAAAGATTTCGGTTTTACAGATGTCACGATACAAAATGCAGGAATAGATCAAGTAGGCCCATATGAATTAAAAGAACCGCTAGAGGTACCGGCACTGCCAAACCCAGTTGTTATCAAAGAACGCTAAAGGACGCAACTTATTGCGTTCTTTTTTCATGTATAGAAAAGGGCTTCCTTGAGGTATACTAAGCTGTCATGAAAAGAACTTCAAAGAAGGGAAGTCACTGATGAAAAGGTATTGCTACATATGTGCTAGCTGTTTCTTGTTCGTGACCTTATCACCGTTTGCCCGTGCAGAGAAAACAACCGAGTGGGTGGAACCAATCAAAGGTGAAGTCACTGATTTGTTTGGGACAAGAGGTGGTTCGCATAAGGGGTTAGACATTGCTGCACCGGAAGGAGAATCCATTTTGGCTGCTAGCGAAGGTGTGGTCACTCGTTCCTATGTATCTGCTACATATGGTGAAGTTGTATTTATTCGGCATCCAAATGGATATGAAACCGTCTATGCGCATTTAAATGCGCGTTTTGTGAAGAATGGTGACCATGTACAAACAGGACAGCCGATCGGCATCATAGGCAACACAGGCGCTTCTAGGGGCACTCATTTGCATTTTGAGGTGCACAGGGGTAATTGGTCAGTTAGTAAAGAAGATGCAGTAGATCCGCTCACAATCATTGCAAGAGATCGTTTCCAAGAGCCAGCCCTTCATGTAGATGGATATGAGAAACATACATATGTCATACAACAAGGGGACACGCTCTGGTCCATTGCTAAAGCACATCAAATGACCGTTGATCAATTGAAGAAAATCAATGCACTGACAACGCATCTCATACGTACAGGTGAACGTTTAATCGTTTCAACAAAATAAACCTCATGCTTTTGCATGAGGTTTACCATTTTTTATAGGTCAATCAGACGCACAGAAAGAATATCGCTTACTTCAGTTAACGTTTGGACAATTTCATCTTCAAGGTGCTTGTCAAAAGAAAGCATCATGATGGCTTCGCCGCCTTTTTCTTTACGGCCTACTTGCATTGTCGCAATGTTCACATCGTGGTCGCCTAAAATCTTTCCAACTTGACCGATCACACCAGGTGCGTCAGTATGCTGAATATAGACAAGGTGCCCATCTGGGTAAAAGTCAATATTGAAACCATTAATAGAAACGACACGTTCACCTAGATGCGGGATATACGTTGCTTTTAATGTAAAGGTGGAAAGGTCACCTTTGACTTCAATGGAAATGCTGTTCTCATAGCCAGATTCGCTTGAAGAAATTTTCTCGCTAAAGCTAATGCCGCGTTCTTTTGCCACCATACCTGCATTGACTTCATTTACAGTCGAATCGACACGCTCTTTCAAAAAGCCAGAAAGCAGACTTTTTGTAATAAATGATGTTTCGAGTTTTGCGATAGATCCTTCATATGAAATGCTGACTTCTTTTACAGGTTCTCTCATCGATTGAGAAACAAGACGTCCAAGTTTTCCCGCAAATTGATGATAAGGCTGGATTTTTTTGAACTCGTCTTTTGTCATCGCTGGTAGATTAATAGATGACATGACCGGGAGTCCTTTTGCAAATTGAAGAACTTCTTCAGAGACTTGTGCCGCCACATTTAATTGTGCTTCTTTTGTAGATGCACCAAGATGCGGAGTGGCAATGACGTTTGGATGATCCACAAGTGGATTCTCAGTAGGTGGTTCTACTTCAAATACATCGAGTGCAGCCCCTGCGACATGACCATTTTCAAGTGCTTCAAGAAGGTCTCGTTCGTCAATGATGCCGCCGCGTGCACAGTTCACTAGACGAACACCTTTTTTCGTTTTTGCGATTGTTTCTTTATTGAGAAGTCCTCTAGTTTCTTTTGTTAAAGGTGTATGTACCGTAATAATATCTGATACTTCAAGCACTTCATCAAGTGATTTTGCATTGACACCAATTTTTTCGGCACGTTCTTTTGTGAGGAAAGGGTCAAATACGTTGACCGTCATGCCAAATGCTCTTGCACGCTGGGCGATTTCACTTCCAATTCTGCCTAAGCCAACAATCCCAAGAGATTTTCCGTAAAGCTCAGCACCGACATATGCGCCTCTGTTCCATTCTTTTGATTTCACAGAAATATTCGCTTGAGGAATATGACGCATGAGAGATGAGATCATCGCAAACGTATGCTCTGCCGTTGAAATCGTATTCCCATTTGGCGCATTGATGACAATCACACCGTGTTTTGTCGCTTCATCAATGTCAATGTTGTCGACTCCCACACCGGCACGGCCAACAATTTTTAATGAAGTCATTTTTTCATAAAGTTCTTTTGTCACTTTTGTGGCACTTCTGACAAGTAAGGCATCAAACGTGTGTAATTCATCTTCTGCTTCTGTTACATTTTTTTGAACAATTTCAACAAAATCTGATTCTAATAGTGGTAAAAGACCATCATTGCTCATCTTATCTGAGACTAATACTCGAAACATCGTAAGATTTCCTCCTAAAATAAACGTCATAAATATCTGATAATTTACCATATTCCTTTTCACTGTGTCAATCAAATTAAAGCAGTAAAGCGAAAAAGAAAACACGAACATTTTTTAGTGTCTTGATCGAGAATGGACACCTTTAAACAAAAGATAACCAATTTTAACGCATTTGTCATTATAAATTTTAGGTTTTTTACGATTTTTTAAAACTGATGAATTTGCTCAGGATTTTTATCTGTACAAATGCTCATATATCATATATAATGATGTCGAATTGAATAATGATCAATCTTCGGGGCAGGGTGTAATTCCCTACCGGCGGTGATGAGGCATAGTCTCTAAGCCCGCGAGCCTTTTTTGGCAGGATTCGGTGTGATTCCGAAGCCGACAGTATAGTCTGGATGGGAGAAGATGGAGGTTCGTAAACGTTGAAAACATGTCTGTTTATACGTTTATTTGTGTAGCCTAAATTTCCCGCTCCTGTGTATGTATTCAGAGCGGTTTTTTTGTGGCTAAAATTGAACAATCCTCTTTTCGAAAGATTTGATCGAAAAGGAGAGAGAATATTGAATCAAAGTAAAGTAAAACGTTTAGTTGTCATCAGCATGCTTAGCAGTATCGCATTTGTATTAATGTTATTGAATTTCCCTTTCCCTGGGCTTCCTGGGTATTTAAAAATTGATTTTAGTGACATTCCTGCGATTATTGCGATTTTAATTTATGGGCCAGGTGCTGGGATTGCTGTTGAAGCTTTAAAGAATCTATTGCACTACCTCATTCATGGTAGCATGTCCGGTGTTCCTGTGGATCAAGTAGCGAATTTTACAGCAGGTGTACTATTCATCTTACCGGTGGCTTTTATTTTTAAAAAGATTAAATCAGCAAGAGGGTTAGCGTGGTCCATGATTCTCGGAACATTACTCATGACAGTCATGATGAGCATCTTAAACTATTTCTTGTTCCTTCCTGCTTATACATGGTTTTTGAATGCACCCGTCCTGTCAGATCATGTGCTAAAGGCAACCATTACAGCAGGGATCTTGCCTTTTAACCTGATTAAAGGAATCATCATCACCATCGTCTTTAGTTTCATTTTTGTCAAAATGCGTCCATGGTTTGAAAATAAACGCCGACTTCAAAATAGTTAATATAAAAAAAGCCCCTTTTAAAGGGGCTTTTATCCTATTCATGCTTAAGTGGATCACCATCGAAAGTTTCGTCCGCAACTTTAATTGAGTCAGTTGGGCAACCTTCAAATGCATCAAGCATATCTTCTTCAAGTACTTCTGGAACTTCTACAGTCCCCTGATTGTCATCAAGCGTGACAAATGCAATGCCTTCATCATCATAATCATAAATGTCTGGAGCAGCTGCACCGCATGCGCCGCAAGCAATACATGTGTCTTTGTCTACAATTGTATATTTTGCCATGTTAAAAAAATACCTCCCAGATTGTTCGATGGAACAAATGGTTTAACCTTTTTAGTTTCACCGATAAAAAACCAATTTCCTCAAACCTTATTGTAATGATTTTAAATTCACATTTCAACTGTAAAGTGATTGAGAATGCTTATCACATAAGGGTTTGTTCATAACTTTCCCCCATTAATTGAGTTTAAACATTTCTTCTTCAATGAAATCTGTTAAAATAAAGGGAGAAAATATTCGAATTTTGTCAGGAAGACAGGTGCTTTGGTCAATGACGATTCATTACTTGGATGTCATGTTGATGGACAGCGTACATAAATTGAACGGCGAACGCTCCATTAGTGCTGTCTACCATCTTTTTAAAGGAAAAAAATCATCGCAAACGATACAGGATGCAAGTTTGTTTCAGCTTTCTAGCTACTTCGGCTGCTATCCAGCTTTTACGAGGGATCAGCTGAATCGCTCTGTAAAAAGGCTGCTAGAGCAACACTTTATCAGAAAGACAGAGGATACATTCATTGCCACAGATGAAGGAATAAGTATGCTCAGGCAGTGTTTCACTGAAAAACCGATGCCAGTTTATTTTGATGGTGCCAAGTATCATGATAAAGCAAAGGTGTTATGGATGAGGCTGTCTTTACTTGTGCAGGTCCTTTCACATCATGCAGCGCGGTCACAACACTATGTGCCGATTCAAAGAGATATATCGGTTCAAAACTGGACGAAATCCTTCTTCTCGCAATATCACCAGAAGAAAAAGCTTTCTGAAGATATCCATCATGAGCTTGAAACACTTCTTGCTCATTTAACTGATCAAGAGGCACTGCTTTTTGTTTATTCATTGACTTCAAATGAAAGAATCGGACGGACGTACCAGCAAATGGCGGAATGGATGAAAGAAGATGTATGGTATGTTTACTTGCTTTTTTGGAATGTGCTCCATTATTTTATTCAATGTGCGCAAAAAGGTGAGGCACCGATCATCCAGCGAATGATAGATGATCTTCAATTCAAACGTGTGCTGACCACCTCTACCCATAAAACGCTTGAGCTTGTACAAAAAGGGTTCAGTATTGATCAAATTGCTCATATTCGTTCATTAAAAAAAGCGACAATTGAAGATCATATTGTGGAGCTCTCGATACATGAGCCGAGCTTCTCGATCGAACCATATGTCAGCAGTGAAGCTCAAAAGGCGATACATGAGGTAGCCGGTCAGCTCCAAACCAACAAGATGAAGCTGATCAAAGAAAGTCTCGAGCATTCATTTACTTATTTTCAAATACGATTGGCATTGACAAGGATGGTGAAAGCAAGTGGATAAGCTTCATCAGACGCTGATGCGATACTTTGGTTATGATGCCTTCAAAACAGGTCAGGAGGACATTATTCGAAGTGTACTTCAACAAAAAGATACGGTTGCCATGCTTCCTACTGGTGGCGGGAAGTCACTTTGTTATCAAATTCCGGGCTATTTGACAGACGGGTTAGTGCTGATCATTTCACCTCTTTTATCACTCATGGAAGATCAAGTGGAACGCATGAAAATGCGCGGTGAAAAGCGAGTGGCTGCGCTTAACAGTACACTGTCTTTTCAAGAAAGAAGACATATTATTCGGCATTTGCCATCATATAAATTTTTATTTGTCGCACCTGAGGCGCTTATGTCAGAGGTATTGTTAGAGCAGCTCAAAGCGATGCATGTGGGTCTATTCGTTGTAGATGAAGCTCACTGTATATCGGAATGGGGACATGATTTCCGCCCGGAATACTCCAAGCTTGGGGAATGGAGGGAAGCGCTCGGCAATCCTGTCGCCTTAGCACTAACGGCAACTGCAACGAAACAAACCTTAAAAGATACTGTGCAAACGTTGCGGCTAGAGCATCCAGATGTTCATATTCATTCAGTCAACCGGCCGAATATTGCACTATTAAAAGAGGCACATGAAACGAAAGAAGCAAAAGAGAAACGAGCACTTGAGCTTGTGGAAACCCTTCAAGGGCCTGGGCTGATTTATTGTCCGACCCGGCAAATGACAGAAGATATCTCACGTTTGGTGAAACAAAAAACGCATCAACGTGTAGAGTTTTATCATGGCGGAATGGAGTCAGGAGACCGCATGCTGATCCAGCAGCAATTTATCAGTGGTCAAATTGATCTCATTTGCTGTACAAGTGCTTTTGGAATGGGAATTGATAAAGCAAATATACGCTTTGTGATTCATATGAGTCCGCCTCAGTCAATTGAAGCATTTATGCAGGAAATTGGAAGAGCTGGACGGGACGGGAAAAATAGTGTGAGCGTTCTTTTATATACAGAAGAGGATGCGGATATTCAAAGTCATTTGATTCAAGCAGAAGGTTTTGATGATCCAGAAATTGATTTTTTCTTAGCCCGAGTATCACACATGCCGATAAATGATGAAAAGAAATTACGTGAACAATTGATGGAAGCAGGGCTTCAGGAGACGCGCGCGCGAATGCTCTCGCATTATTACACGATGTACCAAACTGAACAGCCTCGTTTGCTCATGAAGAAGCTGAAAGAAAAGCTGCAGGATAGACAAACAGAAAAGCTAAAAAAAGTGTGGCAGTTTAAAGAGCATATCACTGGCCATCGCTGCTTTAGGCAATCTCTGTTATCATACTTTGATGAGCAGCTTGATCTAACGGAGGACGCTTCCTTTGGGAACTGCTGCTCTTCATGCGGACTTGACCTGTCTGATTACGAAAAAAAAGATCAACCATTGGAGCTGAATGAAATGAAACACTGGAAGACCGAGCTGGATCGTCTGTTTCACCTGACAAAAGAGGCGCAGCATTGATTGAACAACATCGCCGTATTATTGAAAAATTAACCGATCGACAAGTAGTAGAACAGTTGTATTTCACACAGCTGCTCATGCTGATTGTCTCTTTTTTACTAGGGATGTTTATGTTTGATCATTGGACTGATTTTACAGCCTTATGGCAGATCCGAGATATGCGTATCCTGACTTACGGAATTGGCGGCGCTTTGCTTGTGATTATTGTCGACGCTATTGTCATGAAGGTGTTTCCGGCTCATATGTATGATGATGGCGGATTAAATGAAAAAATGTTCAAAAACCGCAGCATCCTGCATATTGTTTGGTTAACGCTGCTCATTGCCTTTTCAGAAGAAATTTTATTTCGCGGGATCGTTCAGCAGCAATTTGGACTGGAGATTGCAAGCATTGTGTTTGCACTTCTTCACTTTCGCTATTTGTCAAAAATACTCTTGTTTATCCTTGTGGTTTCTATTAGTATTTTTTTAGGACTTTTATACGAGTGGACAGGGAATTTATTCGTTCCTGTCATGACACACTTTGTCATTGACCTAGTCTTTGCATGTCAAATTCGTTTTAAATATTGGGGGAGGGATGAACATGGAAGAAATGTCGAGAATGAAGAGAAAAAAGCAGCAGCTGACAAACATCCATGATGATGTAGAGGAAAATCTTGAAGAAGAAAAAGTGCATCCTTCAGATGACTCTCACTTTCCTACACGAGAAGATTTTCATGAATATAAAAAGCAGCGAACCAAAAAGGTGCGTAATCCATTGTTTACGACACTGGCTATTATCTTTCCTATTATTGTCGTCACGGTTTTCTTCCTGTTGATTTATTACACATCAAAGGAAATTAACGATAACAACAATCAAGGTGTTTATATTGATAAAACATCGAGTGCTGACACAGATCCAGTCCCGTCAGCACTTGTTGACACAAAAAATGATTCAAGCGCTGACAAAGCGGATGCGTCTGATGATGAGAAGAAAAAGAAAGATGCTGATAAAGAAAAGCAGCGTTCAAAAGAAAAAGCAGAGCAAAAGAAAAAAGAACAAGCCGCTAAAGAGAAGGCTGAGCGTGAAAAGGCCGAAGCTGCAAAAAAGCGTGAGCAGCAACAGCTCGCTCTTCAAAAACAGCAGGAAGAGAAAAAGCGAAAAGAAGCAGAAGAGAAGAAGAAGCAGGAAGAAAAGCCTGTTCGTGTCGTGCAGCATACTGTTGGACCAGAGGAAAACTTGTATCGAATTTCCATGAAGTATTATCAAAACCGATCAGGGGAAGAGAAAATTCGAGCTTACAATCATTTAAAAGGAAATAGCGTGTACAGCGGACAAGTATTGAATATCCCATTAGAAAATTAATATTTGACATGAATGAATCGAAAAGCACATACATATGTAGAAAAAAGGGACAAGGGTGTATGTGATGACTTTGCACGCAATCAGCCGCTATATGGATCAGCCGACACAGAAAATGATTGAAACATTGATCAAAAGGAAACGCAAATACGAGGGATTTGCAAAACAATGCAAAAGGTGGCAATGGACAGCCCTTTTATCACTTGCGATTCTTCTGTTTTATTTTGTGATAACAGCTAATAGCGGGGGCTCCCTGCAGCCGGAAGCGATGATTGCCACATTGCTTGGCCATGAGGTGTTTCTGTTTTGGATCATGGCTGAAGTGTTTGCTTTTTACGCATCGTATTATTATAAGAAAAAAGAAGAAAAGGCTGAGGATGAATATCATAAGCTCAGATGTGAAATTATACAGAAAAGCACAGATTTATGGCCTCAATCAAATCAGTGGAAAGAGCGCGAGGCCGTTTTTCACTTCATGCAGACGCAATATGACATCAACCTCTATTATGAAAGTAAATAAATGAGCAAAAGACGTTTAAACAGTTGAAACGTCTTTTTTCATTCAAGCGTCCTATAAAAGAAAGCTGATACAAGGGAGTCATTCATAATGAAATATGCCATCGGATTTACTGCTGCCATAGCGGCTGTGACAACAGGTGTGTGTGTAACAGCGAAAATGGTGAAAACGGCAAAACAAAACAACATCAAAAAGCATTACTTTACAATAGAAGGACTTCAGTCAGATCGACCTGCAGTCATTTTCTTTATTTCTGATACCCATCGCCGTCTAATTAGTGATACTTTATTAGCGGAAGTGGAAGAGCAGCAGCCTGATGTCATTATGATCGGCGGGGACTTAGCTGAAAAGGGAGTCCCTTATGCTAGAGTCGAAGAAAATGTGAAACGTTTAGCAAGGATTGCCCCGGTGTATTTTGTGTGGGGGAATAACGACCATGAGCTGCATCAGCAAAAACTCAAAGACATCCTCCATACCTATCAGGTGACGACATTGCAAAATGAGACGGCTGTGTGGGATTTTGAAGGACAGCCCATTAAAATAGGCGGAATCGATGATATCAGGCTTGAAAAAGCAGATTATGAAGCGATACGGCCGGAGTTTGTCAAAGAAGACGTGAATATCCTTTTATCACACAACCCAGATGTGCATCACTTGATGAGTGAAGAAGAGGGAATTGATCTCGTTTTGAGCGGTCATACCCATGGGGGTCAAATTCGTATTGGGAAATTTGGTCCGTATGAAAAAGGAAGAACAGGCCAAGTCAAAGGTGCTTTCTTTCTAATTAGTAATGGTTACGGAACAACAAAGATTCCGATGCGTCTTGGAGCAGAACCAGAAACCCATCTGATCTATTTAATGCCGCTAAAAACGCGCTAAGTTGATGCCCCATCAATATTTTCCATAAAAGTCACCGTAAGCATAGCTTCATGCTTGTCTTCCGTCTTGACACAGTGTAAACTGAATACAAAATTAAGAACCTATGACTCATCATCTCATATACTACAGTATGATGTGTGTTAGAAGAGGCAGGAGGGAACGTTATGCGGCTAGAGCGTCTGAATTATAATAAAATCAAAATTTTTCTCACACTAGATGATCTGACAGACCGAGGTCTTACGAAAGAAGACCTTTGGAAAGATTCGTTCAAAGTTCATCAGCTGTTTAAAGACATGATGAACGAAGCGAATCAGGAGCTCGGTTTTGAAGCGAATGGACCGATTGCTGTTGAAGTATTTTCTCTTCAGGCGCAGGGGATGGTCGTCATTGTGACAAAGAGTCAGCAGGAAGATGCTGATGATGAGTTTGATGAAGATTACATTGAGATGCAAGTCAAGCTCGACGAGAGCAAGCATGTGCTCTATCAATTTGCCTCGTTTGAAGATGTGATTCAACTGTCCCATAGTTTAAGTCGTATTGGACTTTTAGGGGGTACAGTTTACCATTATGAAGGTCAATATTTTCTCAGTCTAGATGATTTCGAAGAACTGTCTGCAGATACGGTCATTTCTATTTTAGCGGAGTTCGGTTCACCGACGACATTAACCATTCACCGGTTAAAAGAATACGGAAAAGTGATCATGCAGGAAGATGCAGTGAAAACGATTCAACTGTATTTTTAATCACTTTTTTCTATTATATTTAATACTGTTGTGATGAAACAACAGTATTTTTTTATATCCATTTTTATATTTATAAACGCTGATATTTTATTTTGATAAAAAACGCTTTTTACCTTTGCTTTACCAGTACGAAGGTGTATACTATTGCTTGAAAGGGAGCAGTAGATCATGAAAGATTTCTAGGGGGTTTATTTTAATGGCAGCCGATCAAAACGCCGCTCATAACGCAGAAGATAAGCTAGATGTTTTAAAGTCAACTCAAACCGTCATACATAAAGCGCTTGATAAATTGGGCTATCCGCAAGAAGTGTATGAATTGCTGAAGGAGCCAATTCGCCTATTAACGGTCAAAATTCCAGTACGTATGGATGATGGATCGGTGAAAATTTTCACTGGTTATCGTGCGCAGCATAATGATGCTGTCGGTCCAACAAAAGGCGGAATTCGATTCCACCCGAACGTTACTGAAAAAGAAGTAAAAGCGCTTTCAATTTGGATGAGTTTAAAATGTGGTATTGTGGATCTTCCTTATGGCGGAGGAAAAGGCGGTATTATCTGTGATCCAAGAGAAATGTCATTTAGGGAGCTTGAAAAACTAAGCCGCGGCTATGTACGCGCAATTAGTCAAATCGTTGGACCAACAAAAGATGTTCCAGCACCAGATGTGTTTACAAACTCTCAAATCATGGCATGGATGATGGATGAGTATTCTAGAATTGATGAATTTAACTCGCCAGGATTTATTACAGGAAAACCAATTGTTCTTGGAGGCTCACATGGACGTGATACTGCAACGGCAAAAGGTGTAACGATCTGTATTAAAGAAGCGGCGAAGAAAAAAGGAATTGACATCAATGGGGCTCGTGTTGTCGTTCAGGGATTCGGAAATGCAGGAAGTTACTTGGCTAAATTTATGTATGATGCCGGAGCGAAAATCGTAGGAATTTCAGATGCTTACGGCGGTTTGTATGATGAAGATGGTCTCGATATTGACTACTTGCTTGACCGACGTGACAGCTTTGGAACCGTCACTAAATTATTTAATGATACAATTACAAACCAAGAGCTGCTTGAGCTAGATTGTGATATCTTAGTACCTGCAGCCATTGAAAATCAAATTACAGAAGATAATGCGGCGAACATTAAAGCCAAAATTGTCGTAGAAGCAGCAAATGGACCAACGACATTGGAAGGGACAAAAATTCTTTCAGATCGTGGTGTACTGCTTGTTCCAGACGTACTTGCAAGTGCGGGTGGAGTGACTGTTTCTTACTTTGAATGGGTTCAGAATAACCAAGGGTTCTACTGGACAGAAGAAGAAGTAGAAACTCGTTTAGAAGATATGATGGTGAAATCATTTAATAATATTTATGAAATGGCGCAAAACCGCCGTATTGATATGCGACTAGCAGCATATATGGTCGGTGTACGTAAAATGGCTGAAGCTTCTCGATTCAGAGGCTGGATTTAAGCGACTTATTTGCATCGCGCCTTAAAATCTCCTATCCTTAAATAGGAGATTTTTTTATGGAATCATGCAAAGAATCAAACAGCCCAGCAATTGTTATTGCAGTGAAACGACAGGAGTGGAACAAATGAAACAAGAAAAAGCGATCATAATAGGAGGCGGCCCGTGCGGTCTATCAGCTGCCATTGCATTCAAGCAAATTGGGATTGATGCACTTGTGATTGAAAAGGGCAATGTGGTCAACAGTATTTATCATTACCCTACACACCAAACCTTCTTCAGTACAAGTGAAAAGCTTGAGATCGGTGACGTCGCTTTTATCACTGAAAATCGGAAACCCGTTCGTATTCAGGCGCTTTCCTATTACCGAGAGGTGGTCAGACGAAAAAGCCTTCGTGTGAATGCTTTTGAAAAGGTAAACGCTGTGACGAAAAAAGATGGCCGTTTTACGGTAAATACATCAAAAGACGACTATACATGTGACTATGTTGTGATTGCGACTGGCTACTATGATCATCCTAACTATATGAATGTAAAAGGGGAAGACCTTCCTCATGTGTATCATTATTTTAAAGAAGGACACCCCTACTTTGATAAAGATGTGACGGTGATCGGCGGGAAGAACTCTAGTGTTGATGCTGCCCTGGAACTTGTGAAATGCGGAAGCAGGGTGACGGTTTTATATAGAGGAACTGAATATTCATCCAGCATCAAACCTTGGATTTTACCAGAGTTTGAAGCGCTTGTTCGAAATGGCACCATTCGAATGGAGTTCGGTGCAGAGGTGAAGGAAATCACAGAACAGGATATTGTCTTTACAAACCAGCAGGGCCAAACGGATCGAGTGAAAAGTGATTATGTGTTTGCGATGACAGGTTATCATCCTGATCATTCATTTTTAGAAAAAATGGGTGTAACAATCGATCCAGAATCAGGCCGCCCAGCATTTGATGAACAAACAATGGAAACAAATGTAGAAGGTATTTTCATTGCAGGGGTCATTGCAGCTGGTAACAACGCCAACGAAATTTTCATTGAAAATGGAAGATTTCATGGCGGGTTAATTGCAGAAGAAATCAACAAAAGAATCAACGGGTAAAAAAAGAACTGGGTCCTTCTAAGGGATTCAGTTCTTTTTTATGTAAATTGGGATTATATAGAAGATTATTTTTGGGAAAATGGGCTCGAGTCATATAAAAAAGGGGTGATTCGTGGTACGATAATAAAGGATAATGTAGGGAAAGAGGTCTGATTATGATCGCAATCATTTCAGCAGGTTTAGCTCCCGGCATCGCACTTTTAAGTTATTTTTATTTGAAAGATCAATACGACAATGAGCCGGTTCATATGGTCATCAGATCTTTTATGCTAGGTGTCATACTTGTGTTTCCAACCATGTTTATTCAGTATGTCCTCCAAGAGGAAAATATCGCCACGAATCCTATCGTGATTTCATTTGTGACATCGGGTTTTTTAGAAGAATCATTAAAGTGGTTTATTTTAATGGTCAGTGTCTATGCGCACGTACAGTTTGATGAACACTATGACGGGATTGTCTATGGAACAAGTGTCTCACTTGGATTTGCGACACTTGAAAATATTTTGTACTTAGTGGGTCATGGGGTAGAGTACGCGTTTACACGTGCCTTGCTGCCTGTATCAAGCCACGCTTTATTTGGTGTGGTGATGGGATTTTATATAGGTAAAGCTCGCTTCTCTGATAAAAAAGAGCAGCGAAAATGGCTGATTCTCTCTTTAATACTTCCTATCCTTTTTCATGGCTTATATGATTTCATTCTTCTTGGCATGAAAAATTGGGGATATATTATGTTGCCGTTCATGATTTTTTTATGGTGGTTTGGTCTGCGGAAAGCCAAAAAAGCCCGTGCGGTGAAGATGGTACAAATTTAAATTGGAAAACGTCCTATACGTCTTTAGGGCGTTTTTTGTCTTTTCCATCCAATTCCCTCCTGTGATGAATGTATAAAAATAGGGATCGGAAGAAACATATATTCAAACATCAAAAGTACAGGAGGATCAAATATGGACAAAGCTCGTTTCATGAAACAAATCGTCCTTATCTTCTCAATTGTTCTGCTCGCGTCTTCATTGATGACAGCTGAAAAAAGTGAAGCTTTCACGAATCAAGTGATTCAGCGGGGAGCTACAGGAGAAGATGTCGTCGAGCTCCAGGCAAGGCTCCAATACAATGGTTTTTACAATGGAAAAATAGACGGGGTGTATGGCTGGGGAACTTACTGGGCCGTGCGCAATTTTCAAAGCCAGTTTGGTGTAAAGAAAGTCGATGGACTCGTAGGGGAAAAAACAAAAAGCCTATTAGTTCAAAAGACGAAATACTATAAAGAGTTTGTGCAGCAGCAGCTTCAAAAAGGAAATCAGTTTACGCATTATGGCGGGAAACCTCTTGATCAGCAAACAAAGGCTCCTGCGCAAAGAAACACGCAAAAAAAGACAGCACAAGGTGCAAAAGAGAATCAAAAAAGTCAAAGCGGAGGAAACAGCTCGACTGGGAAGTCTGGAAAGCAGTCAGGAAATGGTCAAGCAAATCAAACGCCGAAACAAACAGCAGCCAACATGCCAGGTGGTTTTTCAAGCAATGACATTCAGCTTCTTTCACAAGCTGTTTATAGTGAAGCGAGAGGTGAACCTTATGAAGGACAGGTAGCGATCGCAGCCGTCATCTTAAACCGTTTAAACAACCCGACCTTTCCAAACACGATTGCTGGTGTCATTTTTGAACCGCTTGCGTTTACTGCTGTAGCAGATGGACAATTTTATATGGCGCCAAATGAAACCGCTAAAAAGGCAGTATTTGATGCCATTAATGGCTGGGACCCATCTGAAAGCGCCGTTTATTACTTTAATCCTGATACAGCAACAAGCCCATGGATTTGGGGAAGACCACAAATTAAACGAATCGGGAAACATATTTTCTGTGAATAAAAAGAGGTGTAAATAAATGATCAGAGGAATATTGATTGCTATTTTAGGAATTGCTGTCATCTCAACAGGATACTGGGGCTATAAAGAGCATCAAGAAAAAGATGCAGTACTGCTTCATGCAGAGAACAACTATCAAAGAGCCTTCCATGATTTAACGTATCAAGTCGATCAGCTGCACGATAAACTTGGCGCAACACTTGCGATGAATAGCCAAACATCTATATCTCCAGCACTGGCAGATGTATGGAGAATGTCATCAGAAGCGCATAACAATGTCAGTCAGCTTCCGCTCACATTGATGCCTTTTAACAAAACAGAAGAGTTTCTAGCGAATGTCGGTGACTTTAGCTACAAATCGTCACTTAAATCTTTATCAGATGAACCATTAAACAAAGATACACACAAAACCATTACCACTTTATATGATCAAGCGGCAGATATTCAAAACGAACTTAGACAAGTGCAGCATCTCGTACTCAACAAAAATTTAAAATGGATGGATGTTGAAATGGCACTGGCTGATGGAGATCGAAAAAACGACAACACCATCATTGACGGATTAAAAACCGTTGAGAGAAATGCTGATGCGTTTGCAGATGTTGATCTTGGCCCTACAAATGTGTCAACTGAATCAGAAACGCAAGGCTACAATCACTTAAAAGGGCAAAAGATTTCAAAAAAAGAAGCGATTCGCATCGCCCAGCAATTTGCGCCTGACCATAACAAAGATTTTAAGGTGAGAAAAAGTGGGAGTAAAACGAACCGTGATGTCTACAGCCTGTCAATGTCTGACCCAGACAACCGGGCAAACTTTTATTTAGACTTGACTGAAAAAGGCGGCCATCCTGTCTATCTTCTTCAGAACCGTGAAGTGAAAAAACAAAAAATCAGTTTAAATGATGCCTCAGAAAAAGCACTAAGTTTCTTAAAGAAGCATGGATTCGATACCGAATCATTTCATTTAGATGAGAGTGCGCAATTTGATAATATCGGCGTATTTACCTATGTGCCTTTACAGAATAACGTATTGCTTTATCCAGATAGTATTCGAATGAAAGTCGCTTTAGATGATGGTGAGGTTGTGGGATTCTCAGCGAAAGACTATTTAATGAATCACAGAAAACGTGACATAAAAGCACCAAAGATTTCTCGAAAAGAAGCTGAAAAGACCTTAAATAAACATGTGAAGATCGAGGATACACATGTAGCTCTTGTTCAAAATGATATGTCAGAGGAAGTTCTCTGCTATGAGTTTTTAGGAACCATTAAAAACGACACGTACCGAATGTTCATTAATGCAGATACTGGAAAAGAAGAAAGAGTAGATAAACTAAAAAATGCAGAACCTATATATAAAGACCTATAGAAAAGGAAGCGAGGAAAAGGCGAATAAGCCTTTTCCTTTTGTTTTATACATGGTTTAATATAAGAGAGGATACGATTTCACAGATGAAAAGAGTGATGAGGAATGTTACAAATAGGGGATGCAATCACAATTGAGTATGTCAATGAGAACAAAGAAGTGAAAACTGCAAAATCGAAAGTTTTGGAAAATAATAACGATGATATTTGCATTAATTATCCAGCTGATAAAGAAACGGGGCGCACGATCTATTTAAATCAAGAAACAGAAATCACCGTCTTCTTTTTCGATGAAAATCAAATTCCATACAAATGTACAAGCAAAGTCATTGGGAAAAGAAAAGAAGATATCCCGATGATTGTCGTTTCGATTCCGCCAAAAGAAGAAATGATTCGGCTTCAGCGAAGAGAATATCTTCGAGTGGATACGATGGTGAAAGCGTCCATTACGCAAAATGGTGAAGAAACCTTCGACACATTTATTGTCAATATGAGTGCTGGCGGTGTAGCAATTGCTGTTCCAGAAGGTGTCTCACTAAAAGAATATGGCGAGGTCGTCACAGAGTTTGAACTTTCACTTAAAGAACCAGTGAAAATTAAAGCGATTGCAGAAATGAATCGTGTTTATCAAGATGAACAGACGGGGAAAACAAGAGCGATCATGGAATTTACTGAAATCACAAACGACCACCAGCAACACATCATGAAGTATTGCTTCCAGCAGCAGCTTCTAACACGTGTGAAAAAAGTATAAGAATAAAGGTTGTTAAAAGCTTCCATACTAGAGAGAAAGAATCTAGCGTTGGAGGCTTTTTGTATGAAAACAATGGAAAGATGGCTATTCAAAGCAGTGCTCATTCAGCTCATTCTGCTTTTGGCGGTTCAGGTCACCCTTCACTTGACGAAAGGAGAACTATTTTTGTCAAAAGTCGTACAATACGAGGGTGTGAATAACATGAGCATTGAAGATTGGATTGAGACATTTAAACAAAAGGGTTGATAGAAAATTCCCCCGTTTGAGCAGTGATCGTGTTACAATTCATAAGGGAGATTCAATCAAGGAGAGGTATTATGAAAAAGAAATTATCTATCGCAATTGACGGTCCTGCTGCAGCAGGAAAAAGCACTGTGGCAAAAATTGTCGCAGCGAAAAAATCATATATTTATATCGATACAGGTGCGATGTACCGCGCAATTACACTTGCAGCACTCAATCAAGGCGTAGACCTTGAAGACGAACAGGCACTTGATGCGTTATTGAAAAACACAGTCATTGAACTTGTGTCAACTGACGAAGGTCAAAAAGTACATTTAGACACGATCGATGTCACAGAAGACATCAGAACAGACCGCGTAAGCAATCAAGTCTCTGTTGTTGCAAAGCATAGAGCTGTCCGGGAAGAAATGGTCCGCAGGCAGCAAGAGCTGGGGAACCGAGGCGGTGTCGTCATGGATGGAAGAGACATTGGCACGCATGTTCTTCCAGATGCAGAAGTGAAAATTTTCTTGCTTGCGTCAGTAGAGGAAAGAGCAAAACGTCGTTTTGAAGAAAATCAGAAAAAAGGCTATGATGTCAATTACGATCAGCTGATCGAAGAGATTGCAAGACGTGACAAGCTTGATTCTGAGCGGGAGGTATCACCGCTGAAGAAAGCAGATGATGCCATCGAAATTGACACGACTTCCCTTTCTATTCAAGAGGTTGCAGGTAAAATTTTAGATGCAGCAGAGCGTGTAGAAAAACAGTAAGAAATTTTAGAAAACTTTTATAAGTTAGAGGTTTATCTCTTGACAAACAAGGTCTTTTATTAGAAGTTTATACTAATACTATTTTTATTGATCATTCAAGCAATTCTGTTGATTTGAATGTTTCTATAATACATATTCGGCTGGCAATCATCATGCTAAGGACACATATTCACCCAGTCGTTTTAACTAAGCTGTGTAGGTTTGGACCAAGGAGGTTATCGAAATGACAGAGGAAATGAATCAAATCGATGTTCAGGTACCAGAGGTTGGAGATGTAGTGAAAGGGATTGTTTCTAAAGTTGAGGACAAGCATGTCAATGTAGATATCGTCAATGTGAAACAACCTGGGATCATCCCAATCAGTGAATTATCAAGTCTTCACGTTGAAAAAGCATCAGATGTCGTGAAAGATGGCGACGAGTTAGAGCTTAAAGTAACAAAGGTCGAAGACGATGCTTTGATTTTATCGAAACGTGCTGTTGATGCAGACCGCGCTTGGGAAGACCTAGAGAAAAAGTTTGAAACAAAAGAAGTATTTGAAGCAGAAGTAAAAGACGTTGTCAAAGGTGGCCTAGTGGTCGACATTGGTGTTCGCGGATTTATTCCTGCGTCTCTTGTTGAGGCACACTATGTAGAAGACTTCACTGACTACAAAGGAAAAACACTCTCGCTTGTTGTGGTAGAGCTTGACCGCGAAAAAAACCGCGTGATTCTATCGCATCGTGCAGTCGTTGAGCAAGAACAATTAGACAAGAAGCAAGACTTCCTGCAAAAGCTTGCAGTAGGCAGTGTGATTGATGGAAAAGTGCAGCGCCTGACTGACTTTGGTGCATTTGTTGACATTGGCGGCATTGATGGATTAGTTCACATTTCTCAACTATCCCATGCGCATGTCGAAAAGCCATCTGACGTTGTTGAAGAAGGACAGGAAGTGAAAGTCAAAGTTCTTGCTGTTGACCGCGATAACGAACGTATCTCACTATCTATTAAAGAAACATTACCAGGACCTTGGAGCCAAATTGGCGAAAAGGTAAAACAAGGTGATGTTCTTGAAGGAACCGTTCAACGCCTTGTGAGCTTTGGAGCATTTGTTGAAATTCTGCCAGGTGTAGAAGGACTTGTGCATATTTCCCAAATTTCACACAAACATATCGGTACTCCTCAAGAAGTCCTTGAAGAAGGGCAGACTGTGAAAGTGAAAGTGCTTGATGTCAATGAAGATGAAGAGCGCATTTCACTTAGCATTCGTGAATTAGAAGAGAATCCTGAAAAACAAATTGAAGAGGATTACCGTCAATACCAGGCGAAAGAAGAAAATACAAGCGGATTCCAGCTTGGTGACCTGATTGGTGATAAACTCAATAAACTAAAATAATTTGGTGATCAAAATTGACGCGAGCAGAAAGAAAGAAACAGCATATTGAGCATGCTTTGTCGACTGGCCAGCATGCAGCAACAGGTTTACAAGATGTTTCCTTCGTTCACGCCAGTTTACCAGATCTTGCGACATCACAAATTGATACACATACGACAATTGGCGGACTGACTTTCGGTTCGCCAATTTTTATCAATGCAATGACTGGTGGAGGCGGAGAATCGACCTATGAGATTAATCGCTCTTTATCTATCGCAGCGAAGGAAACCAATATTCCGGTAGCAGTCGGTTCACAAATGGCTGCACTGAAAGATGCAGACGAACGTCGTACGTATGAAGTGGTTCGAAAGGTGAATCCAGATGGACTCGTTTTTGCCAATTTGGGCAGTGAGGCGACTATTCAGCAAGCACGGGATGCCGTTGACATGCTGGGGGCAAACATGCTCCAAATTCACTTAAACGTGATTCAAGAGATTGTCATGCCTGAAGGAGATCGTGATTTCAGAGGTGCTGTTGAGCGGATCTCAGCCATTGCTGAATCAATTGAGGTGCCTGTTGTCGTCAAAGAAGTTGGATTTGGGATGAGTAAGGAAACAGCAAAGAAATTATTTGCTGCTGGAGTTGCTGCTGTTGATGTAGGTGGATTTGGGGGAACGAATTTTTCTAAAATCGAGAACCTGCGCCGTCAAAAAGCACTTCGCTATTTTGACCAGTGGGGAATTCCAACTGCAGCGAGTCTGGCTGAAGTACATACAGCCTTTCCAGATCAAACTGTCCTAGCTTCTGGAGGCATTCAAGATGCACTTGATGTGACAAAATCAATTGCTCTTGGTGCGTCTGCCGTTGGATTAGCCGGCTTTTTCTTAAAATCCCTGACGAGTGGAGGAGAAAAGGGCCTCATCTCTGATATCATTGATCTACAAGATGATGTGAAGATGTTGATGACAGTACTTGGCATGAAAACAATTGAGGAGCTAAGGCAAGCTCCGATTGTGCTTACAGGGGAAACAAGTCATTGGCTGAAAGAAAGAGGCGTGGATACTACGTACTATAGTTTAAGAAATAAGAAGACAAAGGACTAAATGAAATGTAGCCCTTTGTCTTCTTTTCAGCGTGAAAGAAAACTTTTTTTGTCTATGAAAGACAGCTACTTTTTGCGGAGCGAATTTGACATTCGTGAGCACCAATGCGCAGGACTGACACTGAATGCGAGGGTTTGCCTGCACGCTGAGACATGTGGTAATCACATGTCTTTTTTTATTGATTTCTTTTGCGAGCGTCTTCCGGGCCTTCTAAAGTTGTTGCCCCTTTGTGATGAATGGATTGATCACGGTCAGACTCAACTCTTCTTGACGCCTTAAGGCGTTTTTCCTGTCTATCCTTACCCATCATACATCCCTCCTCAACTATTAGGGTGTCACCTCTTGTTTATTTCATGCAAATCCCGCACCTTCTCATATGTTTAAAAATTGGAGATTTTCCCATAATGTAATTGAGGTGATGAGGGTTGGAGGCATTGTACTATTATTGGTCAATATGGTTCGTTTGGATTATGGTGACATTTATCATGGAGAAAAGCACGTGGCGCAATGTGCTGGGCGTATGTGTTCTCATTCATATTATATGCAGTCATGTCATGGTTTCTATTTTAGACATTAGGATCAATGCAGGATTTTTGATGACCTTTTTATATGCTTGCATGTCATTCGTGATCTTTCGACCTGCTCATCGAATCATGCGAATCATGCAATTAGGTTCCATGGTCAGTGCGTATGCCTTTTTTATGATTTTTGCATTATATGATCCAGTTTGGTTCACGATAATAAAGGTGGACTGGGTTGTATTTGCCTTGCTGATCTTGATGTGTTTAACATATGGGCATCAGTTAACGGAACGGATCACTTTATGGATGATGGCTATATGTCTGGGGGAAGCCCTTTATGCGCTTACGATTCATCGCCTCACATCTTCCATTGTCATAGGAGATCTCTCGTTTCTTTCCATGGCTGTTCAAGGAGCTGTCTTTCTATTAGGTGTAGGTCAGCTTGAAAAACTCTTGAACACCCGTTCATCTAGAAAACCAGTAAAAGGGGCTGCAAAATCAACATGACGGATTACACGTTTCCTGTGATTATTGGTGTCATCTTTGGGATGGCGGCTAGGCTTTATATGCTAAGAACTGATTATCGGCAATATCCCACATATATTCATGGACAAGTGATTCACATTGCGCTAGGTTTTATCGCATCAGGGCTTGGTGCTATTATTATGCCTGCGCTGATCCAGGAAGAATTCACTGCAATTACCTTTCTGACGCTTGCAGCCACGCAATTTCGTGATGTGCGTAATATGGAAAGAAATACATTGACCCAAATGGATTCGTATGAGCTTGTCTCACGAGGCAGTACATATATTGAAGGCATTGCGATCGCCTTTGAAAGTCGAAATTATATTGCCATTCTTACTGCCCTTATTACAACGACCGCCTGTATTTTCTTTTCGCTCGTCGTTGGGACCGTGGTCGGTATTCTTTGTTTTTTCATGGCAAAACTATTAATGTCAGGGAGCCAATTAAAGGATATCGTGAATATTCAAAAAGGGGAACTTCGTTTTGACGGCGCAGGACTTTACGTAAATGATATTTACATTATGAATATCGGGCTGCCTGAAAAGCAAAAATTGATTTTAGAGCATGGAATGGGGTTCATCTTGACTCCGAAGAATTTTAACTCGGCCACAACCATCGCAAACCTTGGGCAGCGGCAAGCTATCTTATTTGATTTATCCAACGTGCTTGGTGTATACCGAGATTCTGGTGAACCATCGCTTTGTCCGCTCGCAAAACGTGATCTGAATAATGGCACACTTGGCGTATTCATTTTACCGCAATGGCAGCGTGAAGATTTGGCTGTCCGTGTATTAGAAGAGGTGCCTATTTTAGAAAATGCCATTAGAATGCCGACAGATTTCATTAAAAAGAAAGTGAGGTAATAGGGCATGGCGAACACCATTGAACAATTTATATTGGCTGTGGCGACAACAAATAAAGAGCGGGTCATTGGCGGAACAGCCGTTTTTTTCTGTGAAAATAAAGAAGAGCTCGACATGTATGCCATGAATTTAGAGGCCATTTTAGATGGAATTGCACACGGTATTGGAGAAGATCTTTACTTGATCGTCAAACATTTTTAAGTTATTCATTGTGGTCTGATTAAAAATTGATATAATATATAAGTTGAACCCTTCATGTTTGAAGGGTTTATTTCATAAAACTGAATGAAAATTATAAATCCCGGTTGAAACATGATGATGAACATATTGAATCGCGGCTGGATTGAAAGGAAGGGTACTATGGGTAAACCTGTCGTAGCCATTGTTGGAAGGCCCAACGTTGGAAAATCTACAATTTTTAATCGAATCGCAGGCGAAAGAATATCGATTGTAGAAGACACACCTGGTGTAACAAGAGATCGAATCTATAGCTCTGCTGAATGGTTAAATTATGACTTTAATTTAATAGATACTGGTGGAATTGATATTGGAGATGAGCCGTTTTTGGCGCAAATTCGCCATCAGGCTGAAATCGCAATGGATGAAGCGGATGTTATTATCTTTATGGTCAATGGAAGAGATGGCGTCACATCTGCGGATGAAGAAGTCGCAAAAATTTTATATCGCACGAAAAAACCTGTCGTACTTGCTGTCAATAAATTGGACAACCCTGAAATGAGAAGCGACGTGTATGACTTTTATGCACTTGGATTTGGCGAACCGTATCCGATTTCTGGAACGCACGGGCTCGGTCTAGGTGATCTGCTTGATGCTGTCGTAGAGCATTTCAAAAACTTACCAGATACACAGTATGATGAAGAAGTGGTCCAGTTCTGCTTAATCGGCCGCCCAAATGTAGGGAAATCCTCTTTGGTGAATGCGATGCTCGGTGAAGAACGTGTCATTGTCAGCAACATCGCTGGTACGACAAGAGACGCTGTAGATACAATGTTTACGTACAATCAACGTGACTTTGTCATTGTCGACACAGCCGGTATGAGAAAAAAAGGGAAAGTATATGAAACAACAGAGAAATACAGTGTACTCCGTGCGTTGAAAGCCATTGATCGATCGGATGTTGTCGCTGTTGTTCTTGATGGTGAAGAAGGCATTATTGAACAGGATAAACGTATCGCTGGCTACGCACACGAAGCGGGTAAAGCCGTTGTGATCATTGTGAACAAGTGGGATGCTGTTGAAAAAGACGAGCGTACAATGAAGGAATTTGAGCAAAACATTCGCGAGCATTTTCAATTCCTTGATTATGCACCTGTCTTATTCATGTCTGCTCTTACGAAAAAGAGAATTCACACGTTAATGCCAACAATCATTACCGCTAGTGAAAATCATGCGATGCGCGTTCAAACTAACATTCTAAATGATATTATCATGGATGCCGTAGCAATGAACCCAACGCCGACCCATAACGGACAGCGTCTGAAAATTTACTATGCAACACAAGTGGCGATCAAACCGCCGTCCTTTGTTGTGTTTGTAAATGATCCAGAACTTATGCACTTTTCTTATGAGCGTTTCCTAGAAAACCGAATTCGAGATGCATTTGGTTTTGAAGGAACACCAATTAAAATATTTGCGAGAGCGAGAAAATAAAAAGGGTGAGCAGGATGAAGAAAATTTCAGTACTTGGAGCAGGGAGCTGGGGAACAGCTCTTGCGCTTGTATTAGCTGATAATCATCATGATGTACACATGTGGGGACATAGACAAGAATTAATTGATCAAATCAACGAGAAACATGAAAATCATGATTACTTGCCTAATGTTGCATTGCCAGCGTCTATTCAAGCGACAACAGATATGAAACAGGCACTAGAAGGGACAGATGCGATTATTGTCGCTGTGCCAACAAAGGCTATTCGAGAAGTATTGAAACAGGCCAATGAGTTCATTACGTCAAAGGTGCCATTTGTTCATGTCAGTAAAGGAATTGAACCAGATACGCTTCTTAGAATTTCTCAAATGATTGAACAAGAAGTCCCAGAAGCGAAAAGGGAAGCAGTGGTTGTCCTGTCAGGACCAAGTCACGCTGAAGAAGTTGGCTTGCGTCATCCGACAACTGTGACTGTCTCGTCAGAAAATATTGAAGCAGCTCAATTTGTTCAAGATTTGTTCATGAACAATAATTTTAGAGTGTACACCAACCCTGATGTGATTGGGGTGGAAATTGGCGGGGCGCTGAAAAACATCATCGCTCTTGCGGCAGGGATCACAGATGGACTCGGATATGGCGATAATGCGAAAGCAGCGCTCATCACAAGGGGGCTTGCTGAAATCGCCCGCCTCGGCACAAAAATGGGAGGAAACCCTCTTACGTTTGCCGGATTAACAGGTGTTGGAGATTTGATTGTCACATGTACAAGTGTTCATTCGCGTAACTGGCGCTGCGGTAATTTACTCGGTAAAGGATATAAGCTCGAAGAAGTGCTTGAAAAAATGGGGATGGTTGTCGAAGGCGTCCGCACAACAAAAGGCGCTTATCAGCTCTCCAAAGAATACAAGGTCAGCATGCCGATTACGGAGGCTCTTTACGGCGTCCTATTTGAAGGGAAAAAAGTTGACGATGCTGTAGAATCCTTAATGGCACGTGTGAAAACACATGAGATGGAAGACCTTGTGAACATGTTCGAAAACCAAACAAAGTAATTGGAAGACTGAACTTAGGCGTGTAGAGGATGCAAGAAGGGGAAGACTTGCATAACATAACAATGAAGTTTGATTAGAGCTTTGCCTCTACAGAATGAGGAAAAATAGTCGACCTAATGACTGAAGCAGAGTCCCCCTCTTTGCTTCAGTTTTTTTATTCACTTTTTTCTGAATGATTGGAAAAATGATTGATATTTTACTTAATTTTGGTTTAGAATGAAATATAAACGCTTACAATTCGTTTATATTAAAGGGGGACAGGCACGATGAGTTTTGCTTTAATCAAGATGTGGTTTGCGCTTGGTTCAATGGGGCTCATGTTTTTAGCCGTTGTAACCATTTATTTGAGTAGGTTTAAGCTGAAGAGCCGATTTCTGAAAATAACAGCTTCGACTGTTGCGTACAGCTTAATGCTCATATCAGGTATCATTGTGTTTTTAGTTGTAGTTAGCGGGCCGGTCAATGAATAAAGAAAAAGGAAGAATGTGATGATCAAAGCAAAAATCAGTGTCATGCTGTTAACACTTATTTTACTTACGGGGTGCCTCTATCCAGAGAATCGCAAAGCTGAAAACCGCGTGCCATATAAAGAGCAGCTGCAAAGTGTGCAGACAGCGATTGAAGATTTTCAAAAAGCGACAAATGGCCTTTTACCGATTGAAACAAAAGAAGGCGACACACCGATTTATCAGAAGTATGTCATTGACTTTAAGCGTCTGTCACCAAGATATTTACATGATGTACCGTCGACATCTTTTGAAGGCGGGGGCGAATATATCTATGTCCTCACAGACGTCGAACAAAATCCAACGGTGAAACTGCTTGATGTCAAAATGACACAAACGATCAGTGAATTACGTCTAAGGATCAAAATATATCAAGATGAACATACATATCCGCCATATGGCAAAGTAGTATCCAAAGATTTATATACGTTAAATGAAAAAAAACTAGGGTTAAAAGCACCGCCTACAGTGACGAGCCCTGTCACGGGTGAATCACTTCCATTACTGATTTCCTCAAATGGCGAAATCTATGTTGACTATCGCAGTGATTTTGCCCAGATTTTGAAAAATACGAAACAAAAGCTGAAACCAGGTGAAAATATTCAAGATGTCTATTGGCAGGAAACCCCGTTTGTACCAGCGTTTTCTGTTCCATATACGATCAACAAAAAAGGTGAGCCGGCTTTTTTAGAAAAAAAGACGTCATAAACAAGAATGAACCTTTCTCCTCTGCATATAAATGAGGAGAAAGGTTTTTTTATGGCTAAACATACTCTCAAAACAAAAAAGGTGTCATATTCAAATAGGACAACGTCATACACATATATTGTCCTGACACCTTTCAAGCACCGTTTGATTGAAGTATAGAGTATTTTATTTGAAAACGAGGATAGCAAGTCCGGGAGGGGATCACTTGGAAAAAGTCGATATTTTCAAGGATATCGCTGAACGAACAGGAGGCGATATATATTTAGGAGTCGTTGGAGCTGTTCGTACAGGGAAATCTACGTTTATTAAAAAGTTTATGGAGCTCGTGGTGCTCCCGAATATCAATAATGAGGCAGACCGTGCAAGAGCACAGGATGAATTGCCGCAAAGCGCAGCAGGAAAAACCATTATGACCACAGAGCCAAAATTTGTGCCAAATCAAGCGGCATCCATTCACGTGAGTGATGGCCTGGATGTCAACATTAGGCTTGTCGATTGTGTAGGCTACACCGTGCCTGGTGCACGCGGGTATGAAGATGAAAATGGTCCGAGAATGATTAATACGCCGTGGTATGAAGAGCCAATCCCGTTTCATGAAGCTGCGGAAATTGGTACACGCAAGGTCATTCAAGAGCATTCAACCATTGGTGTTGTGATTACAACAGATGGATCAATTGGGGAAATCCCAAGACATGACTATATTGAATCAGAAGAACGTGTCATTGACGAACTCAAAGAAGTTGGAAAGCCGTTTATTATGGTGATCAACTCTGTGAGACCTTATCACCCTGAAACAGAAGCACTGCGGCAGGAACTTAGTCAAAAATATGATATTCCTGTACTCGCGATGAGTGTCGAAAGTATGAGAGAACAAGACGTCCTCAGTGTACTTCGTGAAGCATTATATGAATTCCCAGTGCTTGAGGTGAATGTGAACCTGCCAAGCTGGGTCATGGTACTAAAAGAAGATCATTGGCTAAGAGAGAGTTATCAGGATTCAGTGAAAGAAACCGTCAAGGATATTAAGAGATTAAGAGATGTTGACCGAGTGGTAGGTCAGTTCAGTGAATTCGATTTTATCGAAAGAGCGGGCTTAGCAGGCATTGAAATGGGTCAAGGGATCGCAGAAATTGATCTGTATGCGCCGGATGATCTATATGATCATATCCTAAAAGAAGTGGTTGGTGTGGAAATTAGGGGCAAAGATCACCTTCTTGAGCTCATGCAAGATTTTGCACATGCGAAAACGGAGTATGATCAAGTGTCTGACGCTTTAAAAATGGTGAAGCAGACTGGTTATGGAATTGCGGCACCAGCTTTGTCGGATATGAGTTTAGATGAGCCGGAAATCATTAGGCAAGGATCAAGATTCGGCGTCAGATTAAAAGCAGTCGCGCCATCTATTCATATGATTAAGGTAGATGTAGAAAGTGAGTTTGCGCCGATTATCGGAACAGAAAAACAAAGTGAAGAGCTCGTCCGATACTTAATGCAAGACTTTGAGGATGATCCGCTTTCTATCTGGAATTCCGATATATTTGGACGCTCACTCAGCTCGCTTGTCAGAGAAGGCATTCAAGCAAAACTCTCGCTGATGCCGGAAAATGCAAGGTATAAACTAAAGGAAACGCTTGAACGAATTATTAACGAAGGATCAGGCGGTCTGATCGCGATTATTCTATAGGATGTGAGACCTCTCATTGATGGGGGTCTTTTTTTGCGTGCAGGTGAAGTCATAAAAAGACAATTGTATAAAGATTAGTCAGATTCAGGCTGAAATTAGGAATATTCGTTCGCAAAAGTGCCCTTAATCCTTGACGAATAAGGATTCTTCCCTTTAAAATGCTTGATATGGTATTTCATATGTGTTAATCTACTTACAGAAAATCTTCACTTTGTTGGACAAACATTCCTTCAAAGAGAAGTTTTCTAATGAAAAGCCATGTATGACGCTTTCTAGACGCTCTTTTTTTCAAAAAAAGTGTATAGAAAGAAGATGAATTGTGAAGAAATGATAACAATCTATTGAATGCATATTTTTGGGAGGAGGTGAAAGGCATGAACAAGACAGAACTTATTAACGCGGTTGCTGAAGCAAGCGAGTTATCTAAAAAAGACGCGACAAAAGCAGTTGATTCTGTTTTTGATACAATTTTAGATGCACTTAAAAATGGTGACAAAATCCAACTTATTGGTTTTGGTAACTTTGAAGTACGTGAGCGTTCAGCTCGTAAAGGACGTAACCCACAAACTGGTGCAGAGATCGAAATCCCTGCAAGCAAAGTACCTGCTTTCAAACCAGGTAAAGCACTTAAAGACGCGGTGGCAGGTAAATAATCGTTATGTGTAATGATCCTATTGAAGGAGTTATACATATACAGTTTCACACTGGTCTAGAAAAGCCCCTTTGATAAGGGGCTTTTCCTTTTGAATCAAATGGTTTGTTTAGAACGCTCTCCTTTGCTTTTAGGATCTGAAGTGTGCTAGAATCTGAATGAAATGTAATCGCCTTTGGAGGATATAATACATGAGTGAAATAAATAAAGAATTAATCGAACACGCGGTACGCGATATATTAAAAGCAATCGGAGAAGATCCAGATCGTGAGGGACTTCTTGATACCCCAAAACGAGTAGCAAAAATGTATGAAGAAGTGTTCTCGGGATTAAATGAAGATCCAAAAGAACATTTTAAAACCATTTTTGGTGAAGATCATGAAGAACTTGTTCTTGTGAAAGATATTGCTTTTCATTCAATGTGTGAACACCATCTTGTGCCATTCTATGGCAAAGCCCATGTCGCTTATATTCCGCGCGGCGGAAAAGTAACGGGACTCAGCAAGCTGGCGAGAGCAGTAGAAGCCGTGGCAAAGCGCCCGCAGCTTCAGGAGCGCATTACATCAACGATTGCAGATAGTATGGTGGAAACTTTAAATCCACATGGTGTGATGATTGTCGTTGAAGCAGAGCATATGTGTATGACGATGCGCGGAGTGAAGAAACCCGGCGCTAAAACCGTCACTTCAGCCGTACGCGGTACATTTGCAAATGATGCGGCAGCAAGAGCAGAAGTGCTTTCATTTATTAAAAACGACTAATCCATAGATGGAAGGTGAACAGATTGAGTGAAAATAAAGCATCTGATTTTGTGGTGATTAAAGCCATTGATAATGGTGTCAATGTGATCGGCTTAACTAGAGGTTCCGATACAAGATTTCACCATTCCGAAAAGCTCGATAAAGGTGAAGTCATTATCGCACAATTTACTGAGCACACATCAGCCATCAAAGTGCGAGGCGATGCTGTCATTCAAACAAGCTTCGGTGAAATTCAAAGCGAAGCAAAGAAATAACGCACGACTATGCACTTGATAGCATGAAAGTCAGGCCTGATATGGTATAATAAATCTCTATACAATGTAGAGAGCTACATATGAAACTGTAATTTTTGGGACAAGGGTGATATCTTTGCAAGACATCTACGGAATTTTATCTAATCTGAATATAAAATTAAACAAAAAGCTTTCTCATCCTTATTTGGCGAAGCATTTGCGTGCGCCGCTCATCGATGAAGATAAGCTCCTTCTTTTTCATGCAATGTTTGATGAAGCTCAAATCGATGCTGAGAAAAAAGAAAATTATATTTTAACGGCGATGCTTGTGCAAATTGCCCTTGATACCCATGACGAAGTCACAACTGCTGCAGCCATCAAACAAGACGAGTTCAAAAATCGTCAGTTGACCATCCTAGCAGGAGACTATTTCAGCGGTCTCTATTACTCTCTTCTCTCTGACATGAAAGATATTTACATGATCCGTACTCTCGCCACGGCGATCAAAGAGATTAATGAACATAAAATTAGACTATATGATCGATCCATTCAAGATGCAGCCCACTTTTATAAAAGTGTTGCTACAGTAGAATCTGCGCTATTCCAAAGAATTTCTGAGCACTTTCAATTGACGCATTGGAATGAAATTGCAAGTCGCTTCCTTGTTTATAAACGTTTTATGAAACAAGCAGAAGACGACAAACATTTAAAACTTTTTTTGAACGATAGCTATACGGACGCCTATACATGTTTTGACAACTTTGAAAGTGAAGGCTATGAAAAGGCCAAACGATCAATCAAGGAGCATCTAGTTTCATCTCCGATCGTTCAAAAAGAGCTATTAAATCGCTTGGATCATATGAAAAATGAACCTGCGTACCATCAGAAAGTGGAAGAAGGGTAAGTCATGCAGCAATCAAAAGAACAGCGAGTACACGGTGTATTTGAAAAAATTTATAAAAACTATGACCAAATGAACTCTGTCATTAGCTTTAAACAGCATAAAAAATGGCGCGATAAAACAATGAAGCTCATGAATGTTCAAAAAGGAGCCAAAGCGCTAGATGTATGTTGCGGAACTGCCGATTGGACGATTGCACTTGCAGACGCTGTTGGAGAAACAGGCGAGGTCAAAGGCCTTGACTTCAGTAAAAATATGCTGAGTGTTGGCGAAACGAAGGTGAAAACAGGCGGCTACAATCAAATTGAGCTGCTCCACGGCAATGCAATGGAGCTTCCTTTTGAGGACAACTCATTTGATTATGTCACAATCGGTTTTGGCCTTCGAAATGTCCCTGATTACTTAACAGTGCTAAAGGAAATGACACGAGTGGTAAAACCCGGTGGAATGGTTGTCTGCCTTGAAACATCACAGCCTGAGATGATTGGGTTTAAACAAGGATATTATGTCTATTTCAAATACATCATGCCGCTCTTTGGCAAGCTGTTTGCCAAAAGCTATCAGGAGTATTCATGGCTTCAAGAATCAGCCAAAACGTTCCCTGGCATGAAAGAACTGGCGTCTCTTTTTGAAGAGGCCGGTCTGTCTGATGTCTCGTATCATCCATTTACAGGCGGTGTAGCAGCAACACATATCGGAAAGAAGCTTTGAATAAACGATATTTGGGTGAAAATAATGAAACTAAAAGCAATGATTTCTTTTCTAAATCATGATATCGATATAATTGAAAAAGAGCTTGAACAAACCGTTCGCTCTGATTATGCATTATTAAGTGAAGCCGGTCTTCATTTGCTGCAAGCGGGCGGAAAACGAATCCGCCCCGTTTTTGTTCTCCTTTCAGGCATGTTTGGTGACTATGATATTAATAAAATTAAATATGTAGCCGTAGCGCTTGAATTAATCCACATGGCATCACTTGTCCATGACGATGTCATTGATGATGCAGAACTAAGAAGAGGAAAACCGACGATTAAAGCAAAATGGGACAACAGAATTGCGATGTACACGGGGGATTACTTATTTGCAAGGTCACTCGAGTACATGACGAAAATCAATCACCCAATGGCACATGAAATTTTGTCAAAAATGGTCGTCGAGCTCTGTCTTGGGGAAATAGAACAAGTCAAAGATAAATACAACATGGACCAAAACCTTCGTACATATTTAAGAAGAATTAAACGAAAAACAGCCTTGCTTATTGCAGGTAGCTGCCAATTAGGTGCGATTGCAGCTGGAACAGATGAAAAAACACATAAAGCCCTTTACTGGTTTGGGTACTATGTTGGTATGTCGTACCAGATCATTGATGATGTCCTTGATTTTACAGCAACTGAAGAAGAATTAGGTAAACCTGTTGGTGGGGACCTTTTACAAGGAAATGTCACTCTTCCCGTTTTATATGCGCTTCAGAACCCGACGTTAGAAGGTCAGTTGAAGCTGATCAATAGTGAAACGACGGAAAAGCAGCTGAAACCTGTGATTGAACATCTCAAACAAACAGATGCGATCGACCGTTCCATTCGAGTGAGTGAAATGTATTTGAAAAAAGCATTTGAACAGCTCGATCAACTTCCGCGTGGGCGGGCTAAATCTTCATTAGCGTCGATTGCAAAATATATTGGTAAAAGAAAATTCTGATCAACGTTTCGTTGATTGGTTTTTTTGTGAAATTTTTTGTCAAAAATTGATTATTATAAAAAAAAATGATACGATCACTTTGTAACAATGTAAGCCTATACATACATAACGACGGGGTGGAAAACGTATATGGACAAAACATTTCTTATGGTCAAACCTGATGGTGTGGAAAGACAATTAATCGGTGAAATTGTGTCAAGATTCGAAAAAAAGGGGCTTCAGCTTGTTGGAGCAAAGCTCATGAGCATTCCAAAAGAAGTAGCAGAAACACATTACGGAGAGCATAAAGAAAAACCATTTTTCGGTGAATTGGTTGACTTTATTACGTCAGGACCTGTATTTGCGATGGTATGGCAAGGTGAACAAGTCGTAGACGTAACAAGGCAGATAATTGGAAAGACAAATCCGAAGGAAGCGCTTCCAGGAACAATAAGAGGCGACTATGGATTAACTGTTGGCAAAAACATTATCCATGGCTCAGACTCACCAGAAAGTGCCGAAAGAGAAATCAACCTTTTCTTCAAACAAGAAGAACTGACAAACTGGGATCAAACGATCTCAAGCTGGATTTATTAATGTTCAAGCCAAAGTGTTCATCAAATGATCACTTTGGCTTTTTTATATTGAGATTTCTATCCGAATTTTCGCATGAGATGATACAAATTTATGATAAAAACAGCTATACTAGGACAAAGATAGATGAGACAGGAGAGGACATTGATGGATCAGTATCAAGTATTTGTTGGAAAATGGAAAAAACTAACTGGGGTAGATCTGAATTTATATAAAGAAGCACAAATGAAACGAAGATTAACATCTCTTTATGATAAAAAAGGATATAAAGATTTTGAGGCATTTGCGTCTGCTCTTGAAAAGGACAAAGCGCTATTAGATGAAACGATGGATCGAATGACGATCAATGTGTCAGAATTTTACCGAAATTATCAGCGCTGGGAAGTACTTGATCAAAAAATCCTGCCGCTGCTTTCAAAAAACAGCGGCACCCTAAAAATATGGAGTGCAGCTTGCTCAACTGGAGAAGAACCGTATACACTCTCAATGTTGCTATCAAGCCATCCGCTTGTGAAGGACTTCCAAATTATTGCAACGGATATAGATGATAAAGTCCTGCAATCTGCGCAAAAAGGAAGATATCATGAACGATCTTTGCAAGAGGTGCCAGATCAAATCAAGCAAAAATATTTCACCAAAGAAGATTCTTCATTTTACACGGTGAAGGATGAGATTCGAAAGCACATTCAATTTAAGAAACACAACCTTTTAGCAGATCCATATGAAAAACAGCTGGATCTCATCGTGTGCAGAAATGTCCTCATCTACTTTACAGAAGAGGCGAAAGAAGAAATTTACTTAAAAATGAGCAGCAGTTTAAAGCAAAACGGCGTATTATTTGTTGGTTCTACAGAACAAATTTTTCACCCAGAAAAGTTTGGATTAACCTCTGCTGATACTTTCTTTTATCAAAAGAAGGGGTAGTAGCTGACTTTTTAGTAGGAAGTGTGTTATCATAGTTTTACTTAAAAGCGTTAATGCGATGAAGGGAGAATAAGTCATGAGGTACTTAACAGCAGGTGAATCACATGGTCCACAACTGACCACAATTATTGAAGGAGTTCCAGCGGGACTTTACATAGAGCAGGATGACATCAATTATGAACTGGCTAGAAGACAAAAAGGTCATGGCCGCGGAAGAAGAATGCAGATTGAAAAAGACCAAGCGAAAGTGTTAAGTGGTGTCCGCCACGGGAAAACATTAGGTTCTCCTATTGCACTTGTTGTTGAAAATAATGATTGGAAGCACTGGACAAAGGTCATGGGTGCAGAGCCAATTACTGAAGAAGAAGAGAGTGAAATGAAGCGTCAAATCTCTCGTCCAAGACCAGGGCATGCGGATTTAAATGGTGCGATTAAATATGGTCACCGTGATATGAGAAACGTATTAGAGCGCTCATCAGCACGCGAGACAACGGTTCGTGTAGCAGCAGGTGCAGTAGCGAAACAAATTTTGGCTCACCTTGGAATCAAAGTGGCTGGTCACGTCCTTGAAATTGGTGGAGTAAAAGCTTCCCATACCGCTTATGAATCTATTGAAGATTTGCAAAAAGTAACAGAAGAATCACCTGTTCGCTGCTATGACAGTGAAGCTGGTCAAAAAATGATGGATGCCATTGACGAAGCGAAGAAAAACGGCGATTCAATTGGTGGTATTGTCGAAGTCATCGTTGAAGGGATGCCAGTTGGAGTCGGCAGCTATGTGCACTATGACCGCAAACTGGATAGCAAGCTTGCGGGCGCAGTACTGAGTATCAACGCTTTTAAAGGAGTTGAATTCGGTATTGGCTTTGAGGCTGCTTCTAAAAATGGCAGTGAAGTTCATGATGAAATCATCTGGGATGAAGAAAAAGGCTATACGAGAAAAACAAACCGTTTAGGTGGTCTTGAAGGCGGAATGTCAACTGGCATGCCAATCGTCGTAAGAGGGGTTATGAAACCAATCCCAACCTTATACAAACCATTGCAAAGCGTGGATATTGAGACAAAAGAACCTTTCTCTGCAAGTATTGAGCGTTCTGACAGCTGTGCTGTTCCAGCCGCAAGTGTTGTAGCAGAAGCAGTCGTTGCATGGGAAATCGCCAATGCAGTGGTTGAGCAGTTTGGTCTTGATCAAATTGACCGCATTAAAGAAAATGTGGACAAAATGCGCCAGCTTCAGAGGGAGTTTTAATGAAAACACTGGAAGTGAAGACGTCTTCAGCCAATTATCCTGTATATATCGGTGATGGGATTAGACAAAATATCGTAGACTTGATTACTTCCACTGGGCGATCCTACACGAAGCTCTTTATCGTGACAGATTCAGCCGTCGATGCCCTTTATGGAGATGAAATGGTTCAATTACTTAAACAGAAATGGTCTGTACAAAAAGTAGTGGTGCCAAACGGAGAACAATCAAAATCTTTTGCGCAGTTTGAGCAGATTCATACGAAAGCCATCCAATTTCAACTAGACCGATCCTCATGTATCATTGCATTAGGCGGCGGGGTGATTGGAGACTTGGCTGGCTTTGCTGCTGCCACTTATATGAGAGGCATTGATTTTATTCAAGTACCGACCACACTGCTTGCACATGATAGTGCAGTCGGCGGAAAAACCGGAATCAATCATCCGCTCGGCAAAAATTTAATTGGTGCGTTTCATCAACCGGCTGCTGTCATCTATGATACAAGTATGCTAGAGACACTCTCACCAATAGAGCTGAGATCAGGCTTTGCAGAAGTGATAAAACATGCACTGATTTCAAGTGAAGTCTTTTTATCAGAACTGATGTCCATTCGTTCGTTGACAGAATTATCAAAGGATGAACTGGCACATATGCTTTATCAAGGGATTCAAGTGAAAGCATCCATTGTTCAAGAAGATGAAAAAGAACAAGGTGTGCGGGCATACTTGAATTTAGGTCATACACTAGGGCATGCCATTGAAGCGGAGTATGGATACGGTGCGATCACGCATGGAGATGCCATTGCAATTGGCATGCAGTTTGCTTTATATGTCAGTGAAAAAGAGCAAGGACTCAGCCTAGATCGTGAGAAACTTAAATTGTGGATGAAAGAACTAGGGTTCCCAGTACAAGTCACACAAACGATTTCAACCAAAACATTTGTCGATCGCATGATTGGTGATAAGAAGGCAAGAGGCGGGAGTGTTCAGTTTGTTTTGCTAAAACAAGTTGGAGACGTCACCCTGCAATCTTTCACAAAAGATGAGCTGTATCACTGGCTCGAAGAATGGAAACGGGAGGAGGGCTGTCTATGATGTTTCGCGGGATACGCGGGGCTACAACTGTGACAGAAGATACAGAAACAGAAGTGTTAACCAAAACGAAGCAGCTGCTAGAAGCGATCATTTCAAAAAATCAAGTAGATCCAGAGCGTGTCGTGCAGATCTTGATTTCAGCTACACAAGATATTCACTCTGTTTTTCCAGCAAAAGCACTCAGGCAGTTTGAAGGATGGACCTATGTGCCTGTCACTTGTATGCAAGAGCTTGACATTGATGGAGGTCTAAAGAAGTGTATTCGCGTTTTAATGACCGTTCAGACAGATGTCAAGCAGGAAGACATCCAGCACGTATACTTGGAAGAGGCTGTCACGCTTCGGCCTGATTTACAGTTGACAAAAAACAAGGAATTATAATACGATATGAACAGCCGAAGTTTACACACAGGTGTGAACGGCATTGCAAGCTTAGAGAAGATGAGAATGAGACTAGGGTAGTTGAGATGAGTAGAGTTGAGCAGAGATACGATACTTCTATTTAATCATACTGCCTAAAAGAGCGAAGCCTCTTTTAGGCTTATTTCGTATACTCAAACAAATCCTCAAGATGTCCCCTCATTCTCCTTAAATCCATTTAAGGAGTGTGCTTATGAAATCCCAATCAAATCTTACCCAATTTTTAAGAGACAGTCAGTTTTACAAAACCATCCCGATTGTTGAAACCATTACAGTTGATACGCTCTCACCCATTCAAATTGTTGAGAAACTGAAACAGGATATTGTGTATTTGCTAGAAAGCAAAGACGAATCTTCTAGCTGGTCGAGATATTCCTTTATCGGATTACATCCTTTTTTAACATTACATGACGAGCAAGACCATTATATTGCTCGTGACGCTGCGGGAAAGTCAGTGATGCAAAAAGCGGAGCTGAAAGAGTTGCTTGACTGGATGAAAGAGCAATATCAAATCAAGACACCTGAAATTGATATCCCATTTACTGGCGGAGCCGTAGGGTACTTAAGTTACGACCTCATTCCAAACATTGAGCCGTCTGTCAAGCCGCATCCGAATGCATCAACAACAGATAATTGCACATTATTTGTTTGCCAAACAATGATCGCATTTGATCACGAAACAAACCAAGTTCATTTTATTCAGTACACGCAGCTGAACGGTCATGAAACAGAGGAAGAAAAAATTCTGGTTTATCGAGAAAATCAAAAGCAGCTTGAACTGATGATACAGCAGCTTCATACAAAAATTGATATGAAAGAACTGATTATCTCAGGGAATATGAATGAACCCCCTTCGTTTGAACAGGTGACGTCTACCTATGAAAAAGCAAAATTTTTAAAGGATGTCGAAAAAATCAAGGAGTTTATTCGAGCGGGTGATATCTTCCAGGGTGTACTTTCTCAGCGTTTTGACATTCCAGTGACAGTGAGCTCATTTGAATTATATCGTGTGCTTCGGATCGTCAATCCATCACCGTATATGTATTTTATGAAATTAAAAGATCGAGACTTAGTCGGAAGCTCGCCAGAACGATTAATCCATGCGAAAAACGGACACTTAGAAATCCATCCAATTGCTGGTACAAGAAAACGAGGAATGACAAAAGAAGAAGATGATGCACTAGCAAGAGAGTTGCTCGATGATGAAAAAGAAAAAGCAGAACATTACATGCTGGTGGATCTGGCTCGAAATGATGTGGGACGTGTGGCAGAATACGGCAGTGTGTCTGTCCCAACTTTTACAAAAGTCGTGAATTTTTCGCACGTCATGCACATTATTTCTATTGTGACAGGGAAGCTGAAGCAGGATACACATCCAGTAGACGCACTTATGTCCGCTTTTCCAGCAGGCACATTGACAGGCGCCCCCAAAATTAGGGCGATGCAATTATTAAACGAAATGGAGCCTGAGCCAAGAGAGACGTATGGCGGCTGTATTGCCTATATTGGTTTCGACGGCAATATCGATTCCTGTATTACCATTCGCACAATGAGCGTCAAACATCAGACTGCTTCTATACAAGCAGGTGCCGGCATTGTCGCTGATTCCGTTCCAGAAAACGAATGGGAAGAGACGTGTAATAAGGCAGGAGCACTTCTAAAAGCCATTCAGCTTGCTGAACATATTTTCTCAGAAAAGGAGAGTGTGCCAAATGAATCAACGACTATCAGCTCTTGTTAATGGAGGAAAACTATCAGAAAAAGAAGCGAATGGCCTGATGCATGATATGATGAGCGGCTCGTTAACAGATGCTGAAGTCGCTGCTAGTCTATCTATTTTAGCGCATCGAGGAGAAACCGCCGAAGAAATGACAGGCTTCGTGAAAGCCATGAGGCAGCATGCAGCACCAGTAGAAAGGTCACTTGATGTCGTTGATACGTGCGGGACAGGAGGCGACGGTTTATCAACATTTAATATATCAACAGCCGCTGCCATCGTTGCTTCGGCTGCTGGGGCGAAAATCGCCAAGCACGGAAATCGTTCCGTCTCCTCTAAAAGCGGGAGTGCTGACGTGCTAGAATGTCTTGGTATTCAAATTCAATCCACACCTGAAGAAACAAGACGGCAAATACAGCAGAAAAACATGGGCTTTTTATTTGCACCGCTCTATCATTCTTCTATGAAACAAGTAGCCGCCGTACGCAAGCAGCTCGGATTTCGGACAGTATTTAACTTATTAGGACCGCTTTGCCACCCGATGCAGGCCAAAAAGCAAATCATCGGTGTGTATGCAAAGGAAAAGGCAAAGCTCATGGCGGAAGCTCTTGCTCCTTTAGAGCCAGAACATGTCCTGTTTGTTTGCGGAGATGATGGGCTGGATGAATTAACCATTACAGCAAATTCATACATCATTGAACTCAAAAAAGGTGTCATGACAGAATATACGTTAAACCCAGAAGACTTCGGACTTGAAAAAGGGCATTTATCAGACATTCAGGTTCAATCACCCGAAGAAAGCGCCAAATTGATTCAGAATATATTGAATTATCAAGCGGGTGGAGCACCGCTTCATATTACAGCGCTTAATGCTGGGGCCGCATTATATGTGGCAGGAAAAGCAGAGAGTCTGATGGCAGGCACAATGAAAGCATTAGAAACGATCAAAAACGGATCAGCTAAAGAACAATTAGCCCGTCTAAAACAAAAAACGAAAGAGGAAGAGATCTATGCTTAATCAAATTATCGCCCGTAAAAAAGAACATGTGCAGACCTTGCAATTACCTGAGGAAGGACATTATGAAAGACAATCATTTAAAGAAGCCCTTATGAATCCTCACCGCTCGATCGGACTGATTGCTGAGGTGAAAAAAGCGTCTCCTTCCAAAGGAATCATTCAGCCTCATTTTGATCCTTTACAGACAGCAAAAGCATACGAAGCATCAAATGCAGATTGTTTATCTGTCTTAACGGATGAACCGTTTTTCCAAGGGAAAAACGAATATTTGTCTCTTATTAAAGAACACATCACACGTCCTATTTTAAGAAAAGATTTCATTATTGACTCTATACAAGTAGAAGAATCGAAACGGATAGGGGCAGATGCCATTTTATTAATTGGAGAGGTGCTTGAGCCGCAAAAGCTGTATGAGCTCTATACAGAAGCGAAAGAAAAAGGACTGGATGTCCTCGTTGAAGTACATGCAGCACATACACTAGAAAAGATCTTACACCTATTCACTCCTGAGATTATCGGTGTGAACAACCGGAATCTCAATACGTTTACAACAACTGTTGAACAAACAAAAGAGATTGCGCCGCTTGTTCCAAAAGACGTATTACTAGTAAGTGAAAGCGGGATAAAGACATTTGATGATCTGACCTTTGTGAAACAGCACGGAGCAAATGCCGTTCTTGTTGGTGAATCTTTAATGAGGGAACAATCACAGGAGAAAGCCGTTCAGGCATTGTTCGGAGAATGAAGAAAAGTAAGCCTTACTTAAAATATTGCGGGGCTGTCTCACAAGAGGATGTCGCATGCATCTCGCAATCTCAAGCGGATGCCATCGGTTTTATTTTTGCGCCGAGTAAAAGACGAGTTGATCCAGATCAAGTGAAACACTGGCTGTCACAAGTAAAATGCAAAAAAGAGATAGTGGGGGTATTTGTGAATGAAAAAACACCAAAAGTGTGCGAGATCACAAACCACCTACCCTTAGATATTGTGCAGCTTCATGGCGATGAGACGCCAGAAGTTGCAAATGACATCAAACAGCAAACGAAGGCGCTCGTTTGGAAAGTGTTCCATCACGAGCCCGATGTAAACGACACACTTGAACATATGACGGCATTTGCTCCAAGTGTCGACGGTTTTCTCATTGATGCGAAAGTGAAAGGAATGAGAGGCGGTTCTGGAACAGCTTTTGCATGGGAGGCGGTGCCTTCATATGTTCAGCATGCAAAACAACTGGGAAAAACTTGCGCCATTGCTGGCGGGATCACGCCAGATACCATAATAGATCTGCTTGCTTTTGGTCCAGACGCCATAGACCTTTCAAGCGGTATAGAAGAAAACGGGAAGAAAAGCAGTACAAAGATGAAAGTGCTCGAAGAAAGGATGTTGAACCATGTACGCATATCCAAATGAGATTGGCAGATATGGAGAATTTGGAGGGAAATTCGTTCCTGAAACGCTCATGCAGCCACTAGAAGAGATCGAACAAGCTTTTTGTGAATTAAAAGAAGACCCTGCTTTTCAAAAGGAATATATATCGCTTTTGAAAAACTATTCAGGCAGACCAACTGCACTCACATACGCTGATCAATTATCGGCATATCTCGGCGGTGCTAAAATCTATTTAAAAAGAGAAGATTTAAACCATACAGGCGCTCATAAAATTAACAATGCGCTTGGGCAGGCACTGCTAGCAAAAAAAATGGGGAAATCAAATATCATCGCCGAAACAGGAGCAGGTCAGCACGGTGTAGCTGCTGCAACAGTGGCCGCAAAATTCGGTTTATCCTGCACTGTATTTATGGGAAAAGAAGATGTGGAAAGACAATCACTCAATGTGTTCCGAATGAAACTGCTCGGCGCTGAAGTTATACCTGTCACAAGCGGGAACGGAACATTAAAGGATGCAACCAATGAAGCCATCCGCTATTGGGTCCAGCATTGCAGTGACCACTTTTATATGATCGGCTCAGTCGTTGGACCTCATCCGTATCCTCAAATCGTTAGTGAATTTCAGCGGATGATCGGAGATGAGGCAAAAGCGCAGATACTTGAAAAGGAAGGGCAGCTTCCTCATAAAGTCGTTGCCTGTGTTGGCGGAGGGAGCAATGCGATAGGGATGTACCGGGCGTTCTTAGATGAAGAGGTCGATATCATTGGTGTAGAAGCTGCTGGGAAAGGAATCGACACTCCGCTTCATGCAGCGACCATCACGAAAGGGACAAAAGGTGTCATACATGGATCTTTGACATACTTGATCCAAGACGAATTTGGTCAAATTATTGAGCCTTATTCGATTTCAGCTGGATTAGACTATCCGGGGATCGGGCCAGAGCATGCGTATTTGCACGCGAGCGGCCGGGTTCAATATGTGAGTGCGACAGATCAAGAAGCACTAGATGCGTTAAAGCTGCTCACAGAAAAAGAAGGAATCCTGCCAGCGATCGAATCTGCACATGCTTTAGCAAAAGCGTTTGAAATGAGCCAGAACATGAGTGAAGACGACATTGTTCTTGTCTGCTTGTCAGGCAGAGGAGATAAGGACGTGCATACATTAATGAATGTGCTTGAAAGTGAGGGTGAAACAATATGATCACATTTCAATTAGAGCAAGGTCAGAAATTATTTATTCCATTTATTACAGCGGGTGATCCATCAGAAGAGATTACCATTGATTTAGCCCTCGCGCTTCAAGCAGCAGGGGCACATGCGATTGAACTAGGTGTTCCGTATTCCGATCCGTTAGCGGACGGCCCTGTCATTCAAAGAGCTTCTAAAAGAGCACTTCATCATGGTATGAATATTGTAAAAGCGATAGAATTAGCAGGAAAGATGAAAAAAAACGGCGTAAAAATTCCTGTAATTCTATTTACGTATTATAATCCTGTGTTACAATTAGACACAGAATACTTTTTCGCTTTACTGCGCAAAAATCATATTTCGGGACTCTTAACACCCGACTTGCCTTTTGAAGAGAGCAGCGAGCTGCAGAAGAACTGTCAAGCACACGACATTTCATATATATCACTCGTTGCACCAACAAGCAAGGAACGATTAGAAAAAATTGTAGAGCAGGCAGAAGGTTTTGTGTATTGTGTTTCATCTCTCGGCGTCACAGGTGTCAGACAATCTTTCGACGCATCGATTACAGATTTTATTCAACAAGTAAAACAGCTTAGTCAAATACCAGTTGCTGTAGGTTTTGGTATTTCAACAAGAGAACAAGTAGACTCAATGAATAAAATGAGTGATGGTGTCGTTGTTGGCAGTGCGCTTGTCAAAAAAATTGAAGAGCTTCAAGAACAATTAGTAGCAAGTGATACACGCCAAGAGGCTTTAAGAGAATTTGAAACATATGCAAAAACATTTAGTCCCCTCTATTCATTCAAATGAGGTGAAACATTTTGCAAATCAAAGATCAATTAAAACAGCTAAAACCGTATCAACCTGGGAAACCAATTGAAGAGGTCAAAAAAGAATATCAATTAGACAAAATTGTGAAATTGGCTTCAAATGAAAACCCTTTTGGATGTTCCACACATGCAAGAGAGGCCATACAAGCTGAACTTGAACATTTAGCGATTTATCCAGACGGATACAGCGCAAGTTTAAGAACGGAACTTGCTGAGTTTCTTCAAGTAAATGAAAAACAATTAATATTCGGGAATGGCTCAGATGAACTTGTGCAAATTATTGCTAGGGCATTCCTTGATCAACATACAAATACGGTGATCCCATCTCCGTCATTCCCGCAATACCGTCACAATGCAGTAATTGAGCATGCAGAGATTAGAGAAGTACCACTTCTAAATGGTGGAGCTCATGATCTAAAGGGAATGCTGGATGCGATGGATGACAACACAAAAGTCGTTTGGGTGTGTAACCCCAACAATCCGACAGGAAATCATTTGTCAGAGTCTGAGCTCGTATCGTTTTTAGATCAAGTGCCTGCTCACGTGCTTGTCGTTCTAGATGAAGCATATTTTGAATATGTTCGCGCGGAAGACTTTCCGAACAGTTTATCTCTATTAAAAGCCTATCAAAATGTCATTGTACTGCGCACGTTCTCTAAAGCATATGGACTTGCGGCACTTCGAGTAGGTTATGGGGTTGCCTCAGAGGAGTTGATTACCGCCATTGAACCTGCGAGAGAGCCCTTTAATACAAGTCGTATCGCTCAGGCAGCTGCACGTGCAGCCATTAAAGATCAAGACTTCATTCAATCGTGCAGACAAAAAAATGAAGCAGGTCTCAAACAATATCAAGATTTTGCAGACCGTTTTGGATTATTTATCTATCCATCTCAAACAAACTTTGTGCTGATTGATTTTAAAAGAGATGCAGATGAGCTGTTCAATGCACTTTTGAAAAAGGGCTATATCGTTCGATCTGGTCAAGCTCTCGGATTCCCAACTTCTTTACGTATTACTGTTGGAACAAAGGAGCAAAATGAAGAAATCCTAACTACACTTGCCGATTTATTACAAGGCATTCGTGCGTAGCATAACAATGAAGTCATATCCTGTTTATGGGATATGGCTTTCGTTGTAACTCATCCAATATACATATAAGCTATTGAAACAGCTTGTTTAATTTACGCGAAAAATCAGGTGATGAACATGAATGAAGCAAACGAAACCATATTAATCGCTGGGCTTGGTTTAATTGGTGGTTCTATTGCACTGTCGATAAAAAAAGAATTTCCACATAAAAAAATTGTAGGCTATGATGTCTCTAAAGAACAAATGATTGCTGCAACAAAACTAGGAATCATCGACGCGACTGCCGAGTCCTTGATGGAAGGCTTAAAAGCATCAGCAACGATTATTTTGGCAACGCCAGTACAACAAACCGTCAAAATGTTAAGTGATATTGCAGCATCTGGTATTGAAAGAGAGCTCACGATTACGGATGTAGGGAGCACAAAGCAAAAGGTCGTTCACTTTGCTGAAAAAACGTTGCCTGATCATTACCAATTTATTGGCGGGCATCCGATGGCAGGGTCTCATAAGTCAGGTGTCATTGCAGCAAAAGACTTTTTATTTGAAAATGCATTCTACATTTTAACGCCAGCAAAAGTAACAAGTCGTCAGGCTGTTGACCGTTTGAAGGATCTACTGAAGGGAACCAATGCTCATTTCATTGAAATGACACCCGAAGAACATGATGCTGTGACAAGTGTGATTAGTCACTTTCCACACATCGTCGCTGCCAGTCTTGTGCATCAAGCGCATCATTTTGAAGAAGAATTTCCTCTTGTAAAACGGTTTGCTGCTGGAGGCTTTCGAGATATTACCCGTATTGCATCAAGTAATCCTGCAATGTGGCGCGATATCCTTTTGCACAATAAAAACAAGATTTTAGACCGATTTCATGAATGGAAAAAAGAGATTGACCGCATTGAATCCTTTGTGCAACAAGAAGATGCTGAGGGGTTATTCTCTTATTTCCAAGAGGCCAAGGAATATCGCGACGGCCTGCCTCTGAGGAAAAAAGGAGCGATCCCTGCTTTTTATGATCTTTATGTCGATGTGCCGGATCATCCTGGTGTTATTTCGGAAATTACAGGATATCTAGCAAATGAAAACATCAGTATTACAAATATCCGTATTATTGAAACGCGAGAAGACATTAACGGGATTTTACGCATTAGTTTTCAAACAGATGACGATCGAAAGCGGGCAGAACTCTGTATAAAAAATAGAGCAAATTACGATACATTTTATGCTGATTGAGGTGAGGAACATGAAAATTCATAAAAGTGCTCCTATGAATGGAGAAATTCATATTCCAGGAGATAAATCCATTTCTCATAGATCTGTGATGTTTGGCGCTATTGCTGATGGGACTACAGTAGTAAAAAACTTTCTTCCTGGCGCTGATTGTTTAAGCACGATTGATTGTTTTAGAAAGATGGGTGTCGACATCGAACAAAAAGGTACAGATGTTGTCATTCATGGTAAGGGACTAAAAGGACTTAAAGAGCCGAGCGATATTCTCGATGTTGGTAACTCTGGCACGACCATTCGTTTAATGATGGGAATCTTGGCTGGCTGTGAGTTCCACAGTACGCTGATCGGAGACGAAAGTATTGCCAAAAGACCGATGAAACGGGTAACAGGTCCGTTAAGACAATTAGGAGCCAAGATCGATGGTAGAGCAAATGGCGAGTATACACCGCTTTCTATACGTGGGGGTAATTTAAAAGCTATCTCTTATGAGTCTCCAGTTGCCAGTGCCCAGATTAAGTCGGCTGTCCTTCTAGCTGGACTGCAGGCAGAAGGAACAACGACGTTAACTGAACCGCATAAATCAAGAGACCATACCGAAAGAATGTTATCAATGTTTGGTGTCTCGCTACATGAAGATGCACAAAGTGTTTCAATTGAAGGTGGACAAACGTTAAAAGCAACAGATGTATTTGTCCCTGGAGATATTTCTTCAGCTGCATTTTTCTTAGTGGCTGGATCTATCGTTCCAAACAGCCGGATTGTATTGAGAAATGTCGGTTTGAACAAAACGAGAACTGGTATTATAGATGTGCTAAAACAAATGGGTGCAGACCTCGACATTCAAGAAGTGGATGCTAAAGGCGGAGAACCGTACGGTGATTTAACGATCTCTACCTCTTCATTAAAAGGGATCGACATTTCAGGTGATATGATCTCTAGACTCATCGACGAAATTCCTATTATTGCGCTCCTAGCTACTCAAGCAGAAGGAACAACGATCATTAAAGATGCCGCTGAATTAAAAGTGAAAGAAACCAATCGGATTGATACAGTCGTTTCAGAACTTAAAAAACTAGGTGCTCATATTGAAGCAACAGATGATGGAATGAAGATTCATGGTAAAACGAGCCTTAAAGGCGGCGCAGTCGTCTCAAGCTACGGAGATCATCGAATTGGTATGATGTTAGGAATTGCGGCATGTATAACAGAGCAAGCAATCGAGATTGAAGATACAGATGCAGTACGTGTATCTTACCCAAATTTCTTTGAACACATTGAATACTTAACGCAAACAGTCTGAGGATTTCCTCAGGCTTTTTCTTTCCTTTTGCATATTTGAAAGAACTATAGCATAGCTTGTCTCAAGGTGAAACCTTGAAAAAGAGCATTTTGCTGATTCAAAAACAATTTTTTAGCGTATTCGGTTTACAAATCATCAGTTTAGTAAAGTATTGATTGAAAAAGAGTCTTCAAAACACAAAAATGGCTTCATGTTAAAAGAGCAACATATTTGCTGGATATGCAGCTGTCGATTATGATATGAAGTAACAACAGTTTAGGTTTTTGGAAACAGAAAGGAACGGTTTGATTTGAATAGTTCATTACAAGAAGCCATAAAATTAGTTGAGGCGGGTGAGACTGAAAAGGGACTCCAAACACTTGCTCAAGCAGAGAAGCATCTTCATGATGAAGAAAAAGTGCAGGCAGCTCAGTTATATTATGACTGGGGAGATATTGATAAAGCACGGAATCTCATTAGTGATTTACATGATTTATATCCAGAAGAAACAGGATTAACCTGTTTTTATGCAGAGCTGTTAATAGACTCTGATGAAGAAGAGAAGGCAATAGCAGTTCTTGAAACGATTCCTGAAGATGACGATGCGTATCCAGAGAGTTTATTGTTAATGGCAGATTTGTATCAAATGCAAGGACTATTTGAAGTTAGTGAACAAAAGCTTTTAAAAGCGAAAGAGTTACTACCTCATGAAGCCGTCATTGATTTTGCTTTAGGGGAATTGTATTTTTCTCAAGGTCTTTCAAAGAAAGCGTCCGACTATTTCTACAAAGTGGCCGATCAACAAAATGAAATTGGTGGTGTCAATGTATATCAGCGGCTCGCTGAATCATTAAGCACAGCTGGAGAATTTGAAGATGCCCTTGAATGGTATGAAAAGGCTGTAAAGGATCAAGTGGATCCAAATACACTTTTTGGCTACGGATTTACAGCGATGAGGGCTGGCAGAACGAAAACGGCTATTCAGCAGCTCTCTGAACTAAAAGATATTGATCCTTCGTATTCGTCACTTTATATGCCTTTAGCCAAAAGCTATGAGGAAGAAGGACTATATCATGAAGCTTTAGAGATAGTAAAAGAAGGAATTAAAGTGGATGAGTATAACAAAGAGTTATATTTATATGGGGCAAAGATTGATTTAAAAAATGGCCATTCGGAAGATGCGAAAAAATTGCTTCAAGAAGCACTTGCTCTTGATCCAGGATATATTGAAGCGGTTCAAACGCTGCTTGCGATCTATTTAAATGAAGAGCTGTTTGATGAAATTCTGGATGTGATTAAAGAGGTTAAAAGCTTTGGGGAAGAAGATCCAAAATGGAATTGGTATGCTGCTTCTGCTTCTGTCGGACGAGAAGAATACGATGAAGCCGCTGAGTATTTCAAACTTGCTCTGCCTGATTTTGATGAGGAACGTGACTTTTTATATGAATATGCTTCGTTCCTTTTAGAAGAAGGTAGACAAAAAGAAGCCTTGCCGTTATTACGAAAAGTTCTTCAGAAAGATGGCACGAATGAAGAAATTGAAGAAACGATTTTAAGAATTGAAGACGAAATTTCCTTATAGTTTGCAGGAATGAAGAACTGGTTTGTTGAATAATTCATGTATAGAAATTTAATTTACGATAGAGGAGGGAATAACATGCAGACCCCTGTTTCTGTCAATGAAAAGAAGGAATTTATCCGGTGGTTCTTAAACCATTATCAGTTAAAGCGAAGAGAGTGTGTTTGGATATTAAATTATTTAATGAGTCACGACTCTTTGATGGAAAAGGTTCATTTTGTAGAGCAAGCAGAATTTTGCCCAAGGGGAATTATTATGTCAACACACTGTGTGGATGAAGTTCCCTTTAGATTTTATAAAGAAAATATCATGACGACAGATGCAGAAAAATCATTTCATGATATTCGTTTGAATAAACAGCAAGATTTGTTTATTCAATTGAATTTCCGTTCTGCATATCGTTCGCCGGAATATGCCGCTGTACTTGAAACAAATCCTCATATTCCTAAAGATCTTTATGAAAATGAAAAAGATAAAGATCTTGCTGAGAAAGTGCTAGAGCATTCTATCGCTACTTTCCAAAAAGAACGGCTGATGAAAGAAATCGATGAAGCGCTTGACCGTCATGATCAAGAAACATTTAATAAGTTAGCAAAAGAATTAAGCCTATTATCATAAACCAAGCCAATAAGCCTTGCCCTATACAGGCAGGGCTTATGTGATGAAAGAGGGGAACTAGATGAAGTTTCAGGCGGAGGACGCGGATCTCTTTTTACAATCTAAAGATTACATTGATACCGCTATCATTCCATTAGTTGGGATAAATGCAAGCCATATCAAACAAACCGTGTCTTTAGGTGAGTTTACAATGCTTGTGGCAGAGGATCTTGAAAGGCAACTGAAAGGCAGAGTGTTTCTTTTTCCTCCATATACATATTTAGAAGTAAATAATCGTAAGCAAGAAGACATACTTGCACTAAAACAATCATTGCAAGAACATTTTCAGCATGTTGTGTTTATCACATCTGATAACAAATGGAAAGAACAGCTAGAAGTGAGCGAATCGGCATTTATATTGCAGTCTGTTCCGCTTGAGCATTTAAAGGTCAATTTAAAGCAAAAAGTCATTCAAGACAGTGTAGAACAAATTTTGAACTTTTTGTTACAAAAATGGAACCCGTCATAAAAACCCTTACATTTGCATTGTACATAGCTTTTTAGGCTGTTGACCTTGTGAATAGATTGATATATTATGAGGGTGTCCTAGTTTTATGAAATTTTTTCTAATTCAGTTATAAAGTAGCTGACGACCTGAGGGGGGGAGAAAAAAATGAGCGAGAAGAGACATGGAGTGTCCAGGCGTCAATTTTTGAATTACACGTTGACCGGCGTGGGGGGATTTATGGCCGCTGGAATGCTCATGCCTATGGTTCGCTTTGCGCTTGACCCTGTGCTAAAAGGAACAGAGGATCAGGATATGGTTCAAGTTGTCAGTGTAGATGAACTGACAAAAGAACCGAAGCGATTTGACTTTAAAATTGATCAAGTAGATGCATGGTATGAGTCAAAGGAATCTAGGTCTGCATGGGTGTACAAAGAAGGGGATGAAATTGTCGCTTTATCGCCAATCTGTAAACATTTAGGATGTACAGTGAACTGGAACAGTGATCCGAAAAATCCAAACAAATTTTTCTGCCCATGCCATTATGGGCTGTACGACAAGGATGGTACAAACGTACCCGGAACTCCGCCGCTTGCTCCGCTTGACCATTATAAGCAGCAAGTGAAGGACGGATACCTCTATCTTGGAAAAGCTGTGCCGAAAGGGGAAGGGTAACGATGCTTAACAAGATTTACGATTGGGTAGATGAGCGGCTGGACATCACACCGATATGGAGAGACATTGCGGATCATGAAGTGCCTGAGCACGTCAATCCAGCACATCATTTCTCTGCTTTTGTGTATTGTTTTGGCGGTTTAACTTTTTTTGTGACGGTCATTCAAGTCCTTTCGGGCATGTTTTTAACGATGTATTATGTACCGGATATTAAAAACGCATGGGAATCTGTCTATTATTTGCAAAATGAAGTGGCATTTGGACAGATTGTAAGAGGGATGCACCACTGGGGTGCGAGTCTAGTCATTGTTATGATGTTTTTACATACGCTGAGGGTCTTTTTCCAAGGGGCGTATAAAAAGCCTAGAGAGCTAAACTGGATTGTCGGTGTGCTCATTTTCTTTGTGATGCTTGGACTTGGTTTTACAGGATATCTTTTACCGTGGGATATGAAGGCGCTATTTGCGACGAAGGTTGGTCTTCAAATTGCAGAGGCGACACCTTTCATTGGGAAAGAGATTAAAACGCTGCTTGCAGGTCATCCTGACATTGTAGGTGCACAAACGCTGACGAGATTTTTCGCTATCCATGTCTTTTTCTTGCCAGCTGCATTATTTGGGCTGATGGCTGCCCACTTTATTATGATTCGTAAGCAAGGAATTTCTGGACCGCTGTAAAATTTTGCGTTTGATGAATGTTCAATGAGGAGGGGATGACTTTGCATAGGGGAAAAGGGATGAAGTTTGTCGGAGATTCCAGAATACCGGCAGAAAGAAAACCTAACATACCTAAAGACTATTCCGAATATCCGGGAAAAACCGAAGCCTTTTGGCCGAACTTTCTTTTAAAGGAATGGCTTGTAGGTGCTGTTTTTTTAATTGGATTTCTTGTCCTAACTGTTGTTCATGCACCTCCGCTTGAGCGGATGGCTGATCCGACAGATACGGGCTATATTCCGCTGCCAGACTGGTATTTCTTATTTTTATACCAGTTGTTAAAATATGAGTTTGCTGCAGGGAGCTATACAGTGGTTGGCGCAATGATTATGCCTGGAATTGCGTTTGGTGCTCTTTTACTCGCACCATTTCTTGATTCTGGTCCTGAACGCAGGCCATATCGAAGACCAATTGCAGTTGGAATGATGATTCTTGCAGTTGGTGCAGCAACCTATTTAACATGGGAGTCTGTTGCTACTCATGACTGGGAAGCAGCAGCGAAGCAAGGTGAAATCAAGAAAGAAGCAGAGATTGATACCTCAGCTGAAGAGTATAAAATCTATCAAGAGCAGACATGTATCTCCTGTCACGGAGATAATATGCAAGGCGGGGCAGCTGGACCGTCACTTGTTGATAATGGTTTAGCACCAGAGGAAATAGCGAAAATCGCTGTAGAAGGAAAAGGCAACATGCCTAAGGGCATTTTTAAAGGCAGCGATGAAGAACTTGAAAAGCTCTCGAAATATTTATCTGAGGTAAAATCTAAATAATTCAGTTGTTTAAATGCAAGTACAAGGATATACTCAAAAGGAGAAAAAAGCTGGCGCTGTCAGCTTTTTTCTGATTTTAACAGATCGTGAGTGAAGAGAAATATGAGATGGATTCAATATCTGCTAGCCACACGCTACATGCTTGTGCTCGTGCTCATTGTCAACTTTCTTGGCACTGCGTACGGCTATTACTGGTATATTCCGCAGCTCGTAGAGACGCCGGCTGTCTTTTTACCTTTTGTACCGGACAGTCCGACGGCAAGCTTTTTCTTTTTATTTGTATTACTAGCCTTTCTAATGAAACGCCATGCTCCTTATTTTGAAGCACTGGCCCTTGTCACCTTGATCAAATATGGATTATGGGCTGTAGGGATGAATCTTTTCGTGCTCGTTTCTGTTGATGATTTTCCGTGGGAAGGATATATGCTAATTGGTTCGCACTTTGCGATGGCGGTACAGGCTGTGTTATTTGCGCCGTATTATCGTTTTCACATGCGTCATTTGGTTGTAGCAGGTATATGGATTTTACATAATGATGTGATTGATTATGTATTTGGAATGATGCCGCGTTATTCTATGCTTTCTGCCTATTCAAATGAGATCGGCTACGTGACGTTTTGGTTAAGTATTGCCGTTCTTCTTGTTTCGTATTATCTTGTCCTCTCGAAAAAATCGGTCAAGCTTGAACTCCCTTAACAATGTTGGTCTAACCTTGTCCTTTTCTTCATACGCTGTATGGAGAAAGGCTAGGAGGGACTTGCATGAAACGAAAGTCAATCGCGATGATTCTATTATTATTTCTCGTCTTGCATCCAGCTGCTGCAAAAGGTGAGGAAACAACAGCTGCTAAAGCGCTGCAAGAATTAACGGAACTATCAGATTCAATCTTTCAATTAACGAGACAAGCTAAATATGATGAGGCATTACAAGTCGCATTGTATGCTGAAAAGACATTTAAAGCTGAGAATTGGCGTGGAACTCTGACGAATACGCAGGTTCGGCAAATTACACTTGGCTATCAAGATATCATTAAAGGACTCCCGCAGGAAGACTTAAATGAGCGCGAAAAACTTCGGTATGCCTCTCAGTTTAGAATGCTTCTTGATGCGATACAATCAAATTCGGAACCTCTTTGGGGTTCGCTCGAGAAGCCGATTATGGGGTCTTTTCCGACATTAAAGAAAGAAGTAAAAGATCCAGAATCGACGACGTTCTATGAAACTTGGAATGAGCTGGTTTCATTGTATGATATGATTTATCCGAGTTTAACCATTGATATCTCGCCTGAAAAGCTGCAAACGATTAAGCAGCACATGGAAGTAATTGAACAAGGTGAATTTTTAAAAGCATCGAGTGGGACAAAGCTTGAGCGTCTCACGAAACTTGAAGAAGATTTATCAAGTGTGTTTGCGAACGTTGATCAAGATGAAGCGGATCCATCGCTTTTATGGGTCATCTTAACAACAGGAAGTATGATTTTACTCACTTTAACGTATGTTGGGTTTAGGAAATACCGTGCTGAAAAAGAAAAAAAGCAAAAGCGACAAGCCGATTATCCAAAGTCATAAAAAAAGAAGCACCGTTATCGGGCTTCTTTTTTTAGTGGGGATTGAGCGGCTTTTTATGTTCATCTAATGTGAAGCCTTCACCAAGTACGTCATGCACGTCACTCACTGATACAAAGGCATGAGGATCGACGGAAGTTACGACGCTCTTGAGGTGGACAAGCTCATTTTTTGGAACGACGCAGTAAAGGACGTTGCGTTCCTGTTTCGTATAGGAGCCGACACCCTTTAAAATGGTCACTCCGCGCTCCATTTCCTCTGTGATTTTCTTTTGAATGATGTCATCCTTTTCAGAAATAATCATCGCTCCTTTGGCAGCGTAAGCGCCTTCTTGCATGAAGTCGATGACTTTTGCAGCAACAAATACGGCAACAAGTGTATACATGGCTTCTTTGTAATTTAAATAGGTGAGAGAGATGGTAATGACGCATGCGTCGAAGATAAACATCGTTCTTCCCATTGCGACTTGATAATGTTTGTTGATCAGTCTTGCAATAATGTCCACGCCGCCTGTTGTCCCGCCGAATTTAAAGATGATTCCGAGGCCTGTTCCGATAAACACACCTGCAAAGAGTGCGGCTAAGGCTAAATCGTGCTGAAGAGGCATATGTATTTGAAAGCGCTGGAAGATGGCTAGAAAGACAGAAAGACTGACGGTTCCGACAATTGTATATGTAAACATGGTTCTGCCAAGCATTTTCCAGCCGATAAAAAAGATCGGAATGTTTAACACAAGGTTTGAAATAGATGGGTCAATGTGAAATAGAAAATATAAAAGCAGTGTGATACCTGTAAATCCGCCTTCCGCCAAGTTGTTCTGCATATTAAAATGAACAAGGCCGAAAGAAAAAATCGCAGATCCTATTAAAATAAATACGATATTTTTAAGACGAATTTCTTTTAGCAAAAGATCACTCCTTTTTTTGCTTAGACAGCGATAATATTATATGGTATGGAAGAGAAACAAGCAAACTGAGTTTTAAACATTTGTCAAATATTTATGATTTCGCTAACATGTAAGAGATGGATAGGAGGATGAGCTTCATGACGAATGAAAAAACGCTGCGTCACGTGCAGCAAGAAGTCGATGATTACATAGGACAATTTAAAGAAGGCTATTTCAGCCCGCTTGCCATGATGGCCCGTCTGACAGAAGAATTAGGTGAGCTGGCAAGAGAGGTCAACCATTACTATGGAGAAAAGCCGAAAAAAACATCAGAAACAGAAAAAAGCATGGAAGAAGAAATTGGCGATGTGCTGTTTGTGTTAACATGCCTTGCCAATTCACTCAATATATCACTTGAAGAAGCCCATGATCGTGTGATGCATAAATTCAATACAAGAGACAAAGACCGCTGGACGAAAAAAGAAGGGAAGTAGAGAAGATGACGAATCAAACCATCAAAGTAGTAATCGCTGGAGCAAGAGGAAGAATGGGGATAGAGGCTGTCAAGCTGGCAGAAGAAACAAGCCACTTCGAACTAGTAGCAGCACTTGATCACACACATGAGGGGAAAAAGCTATCAGATGTGCTTCATACAACATCTGATGCGCCCATTTATACAGATATTGACGTGTGTCTTTCAGAAACAGCACCGGATGTATTAATTGATTTGACGACCCCAGAAATCGGGAAAGTACATACAAAAAAAGCCCTTGAACATGGCGTACGTCCAGTCGTAGGCACAACAGGTTTTTCAGAAGACGACCTAAAAGAACTTCAGCAATTAACAGAAGAAAAAGGGATAGGCTGTATTATTGCGCCTAACTTTGCTGTTGGTGCTGTTTTAATGATGAAGTTTGCCAAAATGGCAGCAAATTATTTTCCTGATGTTGAAATCATTGAGCTTCATCATGATAAAAAATTGGACGCTCCGAGCGGTACAGGACTAAAAACGGCTGAAATGATTGCTGAAGTAAGAGAAAGCAAAAAGCAGGGGCACCCTGAAGAAAAAGAACTAATCGAAGGTGCTCGAGGAGCAGATTATGATGGCATCCGTCTTCACAGCGTAAGGCTTCCAGGCATGATTGCTCATCAAGAAGTGCTGTTTGGAATGGACGGACAGACGCTCACGATCCGTCATGATTCTTATAACCGTGCATCCTTTATGTCAGGTGTGAAGCTTTCTGTTGAACAGGTGATGCATATTGATCAACTCGTCTATGGTTTAGAAAATATTATCGACTAATAAGGAGTGGATCCCTGATGAACATTGCTTTAATCGCTCACGATAAGAAAAAAAGTGACATGATTCAATTCGCCATTGCGTATCGAGATCTTTTGGCAGATCATACACTTTATGCAACAGGAACCACAGGTTTAAGAGTGAAAGAAGCGACTGGGCTGCCCATTCATCGTTTCCAATCAGGACCACTTGGAGGAGATCAGCAGATCGGTGCTATGATAGCTGATAATGCAATGGATCTTGTGCTCTTTTTTAGAGACCCTCTCACTGCACAGCCGCATGAACCGGATGTATCTGCACTCATCCGGCTTTGCGATGTGTATGCCATCCCATTAGCAACCAATATGGGGACCGCCGAAATTTTAGTCAGGAATTTAAATAAAGGTACGTTTGATTTTCGAGATGTAGCAAAAAACGGAGGAACGCATGAAACCACTTGATATCCTTGCATTCGGTGCCCATAGCGATGATGTAGAGATCGGTATGGGTGGAACGATTGCAAAATACGTAAAAAAAGGGGCACGTGTTGGGATTTGTGACTTGACTCAGGCTGAATTATCTTCAAATGGAACGGTTGAAAGCCGAAAAGAAGAGGCCAGAGCAGCCGCTGCCATTTTAGGCGTCACGACTCGAATCCAGCTCACGCTGCCAGATAGAGGACTTTATCTGAATGACGAAGCGATGAAAGAAATTGCAGGTGTCATCCGAACATACAAACCGAGACTTATTTTTGCCCCGCACCACCAAGATCGGCATCCTGATCATGGTCATGCGGGTTCACTTGTAGAAGAGGCCGCTTTTTCTGCAGGTATACATAAATTTGAAGATTCATACAAGCAGCCAGCGCATAAAATAAGCCAGATGTATTATTACATGATTAATGGCCACCATCGTCCAGATTTTGTGATCGATATTTCAGACGAGATGAAGCAAAAAATTGATAGCTTACATGCGTATAAAAGCCAATTTGTCAAAACAGAGAGTTCAGTGGAGACACCGCTTGTAAATGGTTATATCGATTTTGTCAAAATGAGAGAGTCGATGTATGGAAGGGAAGTCAATAAACCTTTTGCAGAAGGGTTTCTGACAAAGAAGCCACTTTTGATGGACGATGACTTACTTGGGGGGTAATTATGAAAAAATTGAAGATCGGAATCACTTGTTATCCGAGTGTTGGCGGTTCGGGCATTATTGCCACAGAGCTTGGAAAACGTTTAGCTGAAAAAGGGCACGATGTTCATTTCATTACCTCAAGTATTCCGTTTAGACTCAATAAAGTGTATCCGAATATTTATTTTCATGAGGTGGATGTCAATCAATATGCTGTATTTCAATATCCGCCTTATGACCTTGCACTGGCAAGTAAACTCGCAGAAGTCGCAAAACGAGAGAAGCTTGATATTATTCATGCGCATTATGCGGTCCCTCACGCTGTCTGTGCGTTCTTAGCCAAACAAATGACTGGACAGTCTGTCAAAGTCGTCACCACCCTTCACGGGACGGATATTACGGTTTTAGGCTATGACCCATCTTTAAAGGAAGTCATCCGGTTTGCGATCGAATCATCTGACCGCGTAACAGCTGTATCACATTCATTGGCTGCGCAGACATACGATCTGATTAAACCGAATAAAAAAATTGATACGATCCATAATTTCGTCGATGAGCGCGTATATTTGCGTGAAGATCACGAAGTGCTGAAGACGCATTATGGTCTTCTGCAGGATGAGAAGGTCGTCATCCATGTATCAAATTTCCGAAAAGTGAAGCGGGTGCATGACGTAATCCATGTGTTTAAACAGATTTCTGAACAGGTGAATGCAAAACTGCTACTGATTGGGGACGGACCTGAAAAATCGGTTGTTTGCGAGCTTGTGAAAAAGCTTGGATTAACGGACCGCGTGTTATTTTTAGGAAAGCAAGAGAAGGTGGAGGAGCTCTATTCGATTAGTGATTTGAAGCTGCTGCTTTCTGAGAAAGAGAGTTTTGGTCTTGTACTACTTGAAGCAATGGCATGCGGAGTACCTTGTATAGGAACAGACGTTGGAGGAATTCCAGAGGTGATTGCACATGGAGAGACAGGATTCCTTGTTCCGCTTGGTGATGTAGATGGAGCAGCAAAACATGCCATCTCTATTCTGAAAGACAATGTGCTCCATAAGCAAATATCGATGGCAGCCAAGTCTAGTGTTGAAGCCAATTTCTCTTCTGACAAAATTGTGAGAGAGTATGAAGAGCTTTACTTAGAATTGATCGAAGGTGATGTTGAAAATGAATGAACCATTCACACATGCGATCCCTATTTTACATACACTGCATGAACATGGGTATCAAGCTTATTTTGTCGGCGGTGCGGTGAGAGATGTCCTTTTAGGCAGGGAAATTGGGGATATCGATATTGCGACAGATGCCACACCTGATGTGGTGGAGTCTTTATTTGATAAAACAGTAGATGTCGGCAAAGAGCATGGCACTGTTATTGTGTTACTTGACGGGGTCAGCTATGAAGTCACTACGTTTCGGACTGAATCAGAATATGAAGACTTTCGACGGCCTAAAGAAGTGGCGTTTATTTCATCACTAAAAGAAGATCTTTTAAGAAGAGATTTAACGATCAATGCAGTGGCCATGGATATTCATGGTGACATCATTGACCATGTGGGCGGCAAGCGGGATATGAAGCGGAGACGAATTCAAACGGTTGGAGATCCTGCATGCCGCTTTCAAGAAGATGCGCTTCGGATGATGAGAGCGGTGCGGTTTTTAAGCCAGCTCGGGTTTGAGCTTTCTAAAGAGACGGAAGAAGCAATGAAAAAAGATAAACATCTGCTTGCTAATATATCTATTGAACGCAAAAAAATCGAAATGGAAAAACTTTTAAAAGGACGCTACTGTGAGCAAGCCATCAAGGTGCTCATCTCCACCAAATTGTATGAAGAATTGCCCGGCCTCAAAAAGGATCAGCTGAATGAAACGTTCCAAGCTTTCCCGTATTATTTATTGGATGGGTTAGATGAGGTGTGGGGAGCCTTTATCCATTTACTTGGTCTAGATGAGGCGGAGGCGGTGTCCTTTTTAAAAGAATGGAAGTTATCAACGAAACTTTTAAAAGAAGCCGTTGCCATTAGCAAATATGTTGATTGTGACTGGGATGCGGAAAAAATGTTTGAAGCTGGTGAACATGTCCTGCTTTCTAGTATGAAAATCACGCAACTCAAACATGAGCGCCGCATTTTCTTTGATGAGCTGGAGGCGGCGAAACGTTCATATGATGCGTTGCCGATTAAACAGCTTCAAGACCTTGCAGTGTCAGGAAAAGATTTGATGGCCTTTCGGCAAAAGCCAGCTGGTAAATGGATTGCAGAAGAGCTTGCTTCTGTAAAAAAAGCCGTTTTGCAAAACCAGCTTGAAAACCGAAAAGAAGCCATAGAGGAGTGGCTCATAGCGTGCGATCAGCGATTAGAAAACGATTAATTGAACTATTTACAGCATCTGAGCAAGATTTTGTCTCAAGCCAGCAAATATGTGATGAGCTTGGCTGCTCCCGAACGGCAGTATGGAAGCATATAGAGGATTTGCGAAAAGAGGGATATGAGGTCGAAGCGGTCAGAAGAAAAGGATACCGGCTGCTTCGTAAACCGGACAAAATTAGTGAAGACGAAATTCTGTTTGGTTTGGAAACAGAGCTGTTTGGCAGGCATATTTACTTTCAAGAAGAAGTCGCCTCAACTCAGCTCATTGCCCATGACCTCGTCAATAAAGGAGCCCCACACGGCTCGCTTGTTGTCAGTGATCATCAGACAAACGGAAAAGGCCGCCTTCAAAGAACGTGGCATTCACCAAATGGGACAGGCATTTGGATGAGTTTGATTCTCCGGCCGGAAATACCGCTGCACAAAGCGCCGCAAATGACGCTTTTAGCATCTGTCGCCATCGCTGAAGCCATAGCGCAGCAAACGGGTCTCAGTCCATCAATCAAATGGCCAAACGATATTTTGCTAAACGGAAAAAAGGTCGTTGGTATTTTGACTGAATTAAAAGCAGAAGCTGACCAAGTTCACGCAGTCATTATTGGTCCAGGCATTAACGTGAATCAGACGGCAAATGATTTTCCTGAAGAATTAAAGGATGTTGCGACGAGTTTGCAAATGGAGCTGGGTGAAAAGATAGACAGAGCGGCATTGATTCAAACCATCATGTTCACCTTTGAAAAAAGGTATGATGAATATATGACTTATGGTTTTGCTCCGATCAAACAATTATGGGAATCGTATGCGATGACCATTGGAAAGCGTATCATCGCACGCACCGTCAATGGACAATATGCTGGAACGGCGCTTGGGATTAATGATGAAGGCGTTCTTTTACTCGAAACGGAAGGCGGAATCCAAAACATCTACTCCGCTGACATTGAGATCAAGTCAACTTAAGTGGAACACCCGGCACATTTTTGATATACTTCGTGTGGACAGTATCTGAAAAAGAACTGTACCTGTTAGGAAGAAAAATTCGATAAATTTCTGCCTTGATCCTAAGGGACTTGGACAGAGGGATGATTCGTCTGCACATGAGAGATAAAAGCGTGTGAGATCAGACAAGCCATCTCCTCTCCAGAATGAGGAGGAACAAATGAAGACAAAGTTAGATTTTTTCAAAATGAAAGAACAAAACGAACCTATTGTGATGCTGACAGCATACGACTATCCAGCTGCAAAGCAAGCGGAAAAAGCGGAAGTCGACATGATCTTAGTTGGTGACTCACTTGGGATGGTTGTCCTTGGACTTGATTCCACAGTGCAAGTGACGATGGATGATATGATTCATCACACAAAAGCAGTCAAAAGAGGCGCAAAAGACACATTTGTTGTGACGGATATGCCATTTATGTCTTATCATTATTCATTAGAAGAAACGATGAAAAATGCAGCACGCATTATGCGAGAAAGCGGTGCTGATGCCTTAAAGCTTGAAGGTGGAGACGGAGTATTTGAATCCATCCAAGCACTTACAAGAGGCGGTATTCCTGTTGTAAGCCATTTAGGGCTCACCCCCCAATCAGTCGGTGTCCTTGGCGGCTATAAAGTGCAAGGAAAAGACAAAGAGAGTGCACAGAAATTGATTGAAGATAGTCTGAAATGTGAGGAAGCAGGCGCCATCGCTCTTGTGTTAGAATGTGTACCTGGTGAACTGACAAAACGGATTACTGACATGCTAAAGATTCCTGTGATCGGAATTGGGGCAGGGGCTGAAGCAGATGGACAAGTTCTCGTTTACCATGATGTGGTAGGGTACGGCGTGTCTAGAACACCTAAATTTGTGAAACAATACGCGCAAATCGATGCTGTATTAGAAGAAGCGCTCATACAATATACAAAAGAAGTAAAAGCACGCACATTCCCAGAGGATGCTCATACCTTTCATATGAAAGAAGAAGTCCTTGATGGTTTATATGGGGGGATCAAGGAATGAAGGTTGTCTCCCATATTCATGAACTAAAAGAAATGATCAAGCAGCATCAAAAGAAGCAGCATTCCATTGGATTTGTCCCTACAATGGGTTTCCTTCATGAAGGACATCTTACGCTTGCAAAAGAAGCAAGAGATCAAAATGACATCGTAGTGATGAGCATCTTTGTTAATCCATTGCAATTTGGACCGAATGAAGACTTTGAATCCTATCCAAGAGATATGGAAAGAGACCAGCGTCTTGCCGAAGAAACTGGAGTAGATATATTATTTACACCTGATGTGAAGGAAATGTACAAAGATGAGCCATCGATTACGATGACTGTCCAAAAGCGTACAGACGTCTTATGCGGGAAGAAACGCCCAGGACACTTCGACGGCGTTGTCACGGTGCTGACAAAGCTGTTTCACCTTGTCGCACCAACCAATGTATACTTTGGTCTAAAGGATGCACAGCAAGTCGCTGTTATCGATGCAATGATCAAGGATTTCTTTTTTGATCTTCACCTTGTGTCTGTTCCTACTGTTCGAGAAGAAGACGGTTTAGCGAAAAGTTCAAGGAACGTATATCTGTCTGAAACAGAAAGGCAAGAAGCACCTGCTTTATACCGGGCATTAAAAAAAGGACAGACAGCTGTAGAAAACGGTGAACATGATGTAAATCGTATTTATCAATTAGTGGAAGAGGAGATTCTTCAAACGAGTGGAGAAATCGATTATATTGACATTTACTCCTACCCAGAGCTTGAACCTCTTCAGCACTTAACGGGCCAAGTGATCATTGCCACTGCTGTGAAGTTCTCCCGGGCAAGACTGATAGATAATGTGATTTTCCATGTTCCTGAAAGCGGTGAAAAACATGTATAGAACTTTTATGACCTCGAAACTTCATAAAGCGACAGTGACTGAAGCAAACTTACACTATGTAGGTAGTATTACCATCGACGAAGATTTGCTTGATGCGGCAGGCATGATGGCAAATGAGAAAGTGCAAATTGTTAATAATCACAATGGTGCTAGACTTGAAACATATATCATCCCTGGAGAAAGAAAGAGCGGTGTCATTTGTTTAAATGGTGCGGCAGCAAGATTGGTTCAGCCAGGAGATGAAGTCATTATTATCGCTTATGGGATGTTGTCAGAGGAAGAAGCGAAATCGCACACACCTAAAGTGGTCGTGTTAAATAAACAAAATCAAATTGAACAAATGATTGGGCAAGAGCCTGCGAGAACGATTTTATAACGCACGCTCACATGGAAACAGAACAGTTTCATCATAAGGAAGCTGTTCTGTTTCAGCTATATTGCCCAGAGTGTGTTTCACTATGAGTGGAACGAGGAATTGAGGTGTCCATTTTATGACCGATCAAAGGTTTGTTGTCGTTGATATTGAAACCACCGGGAATTCACCAAAAAAAGGTGATAAAATCATTCAAATTGCTGCGGTGGTCATTGAAAATGGACAAATTGTCGAACGGTATTCAAAATATGTGAACCCAGGGAAAACGATTCCTGGATTTATTGAACAGCTGACAGGTATTAAGCAGCACATGGTTGATGACGCGGTGTTTTTTGAGGACATTGCCCAAGAGGTGTATGATCTCATACAGGGCGCTTATTTTGTTGCGCACAATGTTCATTTTGATTTGAACTTTTTAAACGATGAACTAAAAGCATGCGGGAAAAATGAGCTGGATGTGCTAGCGATTGATACGGTTGAAATTTCTAGAATTCTTTATCCTGAGCTTGAAGGTTATAAGCTAACTGAATTAAGCGAAGAGCTCATGCTTCCACATGACCACCCGCACAGGGCGGATAGTGATGCGGAAGTTACTGCCATGTTATTTTTAACCTTATTACATCAATTAAGGAATACACCGCCAAATGTGTTAAAACAGCTGCGCAGATTATCCTCTTATCTTCTAAGTGATATAGGACTTTTAATTAAGCAGCTTGAAACCAATCACTCTAGTCAGGATGATTCGCTTGTAGAAGTAGGATCTTTTGCTGTGAAAGATGTGACCAATCCTATCACTGAATCGACATATGCAGTAGGCGCTGACGATGAGCAACTGTTTGAGGAGATAAAAGAGAAACTTCCTCAAACATTAGAAGGCTATGAAGTAAGAGAAGGCCAGCTCACGATGATGAACAAAGTAAGAGATGCGTTCCATGAAAGAGCTTATGCGTTAATTGAAGCGGCGCCAGGAATCGGGAAAACACTCGCTTATCTTATACCAGCTGCTTTAGAAGCAAAGAAATCAGGAAAACCTGTCATTATCAGTACATATTCAATTTTACTGCAGCAGCAAATGCTTCAGCGCGATGTTCCGCTACTCAAGCAATTGCTCCCATTTGAGCCAGCCGCCTGTGTGTTTAAAGGGCGGGCACATTATATTTGTTTAGATAAGTTTGAGCATGTCCTGCATGAGGAAGATGATAACTATGATGTTGTCTTAACAAAAGCGCAAATTTTAATGTGGCTTCTTGTCACTGAAACAGGTGATTTGTCTGAACTGAATTTACCGTCAGGAGCTGCAAATATAAAAGACCGTATCTCTTGTGTGCACATGCCATTTACATCGAAAAAACGCCGTTTTAAAGAACATTGTTTTTATGAACGGGCTAAACGAAAGGCTCAAACCGCTGATTTAATTTTGACGAATCATCGTCTGCTTTTATCTCAAACGGAAGGAGCTTCTATCTTTCAACATGCAGATGTCTATGTGATTGATGAGGCCCACCAATTTGAAAAAACAGCCAATGAAACGCTAGGTGACAGTGCGTCTTATATCCAGCTTCATGCGAAATTAACGCAGCTTGGCTCTTTGCAAGGCGGGCTGCTTAAGAAATTGAAAAAGAGATTTCATGGGGCAGGTTTATCAACTGACACCTTTATTGAAATGGACGAGTATCTTCAGCAGCTTCAGATGGAAAGTGACGCATTTTTTAGTACCGTACATTCTTTTGTCAAAAGGACAAAACCAAAAGCGGACATCAATCGTCTCATTCATAGAGTCCGTCATCATTCAAAACATGCTCAGTGGGTCCGAATTAAAGAATCAGCGAGTAAGCTTTGTTCATTATTGATTGCTTGTGAGAAACTGTATGAGCAGCAAAAAAATGAGTTACTTCACAAAAGTGATCAGTTCATAGAACACTTTGCATTTGAAGCAGAAGAATACGATCAAGTGATGTCATTTATGCAGACATTCTGCAGTACGCTGTACCGGTTTATCTTTGAACCAAACAATGATGAAACAGTTTGGATTGAGATTGATGCAAAGGGTGCCAAGAATGCTGTCTTTATGCACGCGCAGCCGCTGGATACAGGGGAGCTGCTAGCTGATCGGTTCTTCATGAACAAAAAAAGCGTTGTCCTCACATCAGGGACGCTTACCATCAATCAACGCTTTGATTATTGCTTGGAACGTTTTGGCCTGCAAGATTTTTACCCACACCTTGTCCAAATTGATTCACCTTTTGAACTTGAAAAACAGCTTAAGGTCGTTGTACCTGCTGACATGCCGCCGATCACAAACCGTGATGAACGCGAATATGTGAAGCAAGCTGCAAAATATATTAAGATCATGGAAAAGCAGGATCAAGCGAAAATATTGGTGTTATTTAATTCACATGAGATGTTAAAAGCAGTGTATGAAGAGCTGAAATCAGAAGGTATGCAATCGGCCTTGTTTGCTCAAGGTTTGACAGGCGGGAGCCCTGTAAAATTGACAAAAATGTTCAAATTGGCTAAGCAGGCCATCTTGCTAGGAACAGGGAGTTTCTGGGAAGGTGTGGATTTTCCTGGCTCAGAGCTAACGACCGTCATTATGGCAAGGCTTCCTTTCCGACCGCCCGATTCACCGCTCATTGAAGCAAAATGCGAAGCGGCAAAAAAACAGGGGAAGAATCCGTTTAAAGCCGTCGCTCTCCCGGAAGCTGTGTTAACTTTTAAGCAAGGAGCAGGCCGCTTGCTGCGCTCGGAAAAAGACATCGGAACATTGCTGATTTTAGACCGCCGAGTGAAAACCGCTTCGTATGGAAAACTATTTTTAGAATCACTTCATCATGCGCCAGTTCACGAGATGTCCAAAGAGTCGCTTGAGGCGTATATAGAAAAGCTTAACAACGAAAAGCCGCTGTCATAAGCGGCCTTTCACTGGTGTGGGTTTGGAGTTAATTTATCGTAACGGCTTTTTATGTTCCGTTGTAAAAATAGTATCGGTTCTCACATTGAAAAGTATGACTAACAATATTTACGTACCGAGGAGGAATTAGAAGTGGAAAGTAAAATAGAGGTACTTTCAACTGTTCAAATTAAGTATTCAGAAGACCTATACAAAATCGTCGATTTGCTGAACAGAACGCTTAAAAGGGAAGATCTTATGTTTGGATTAGCATTAGATCAAGAAGATCAAAATCAAGCGATATTTACCATATATCGCACATAGGGGAAGCTTGACATGAAAAAAATAGTTTGGATTATTTCATCCATTGCTGCGCTCGTTTTACTCATTGGCATCATTAGCTTTTCGTGGATTTATCAAATTGCCATGGGACAAAAAGAAGAAGGTCATGAGGCAGCGATTGAACGAGCAAAAAAGCAAGCATCAATAGAACAAGTAGAGCAAGTGGATACCTTTGTTGGGAAAGAAAAGCAATTTATTGTGGAAGGTAAAAACAAACAAAACGAAGCGATCTATGTGTGGGTACCTGCCAGCAAAAAAGAAAAAGTCATTGCTAAAAAAGCAAAAGAAGGCATTACTTCAACCCAAGCAGTACAAGCCGTTCAAAAGGAGAACACCATTTCTAAGCTGAAAAATGTTCAATTAGCACGAGAAGGTGACGTCCTCCTTTGGGAAGTAACGTACTTAAATGAGAACGACCAATATAGTTTCAGCTATGTTGATTTTACGACAGGACGAGTGGAAAAAAATTTAACACCATAGTTTCTTCTGTCTTGCGTTGACCATGCTGATTTAGAACGGTTATAATAAAATGTATGAAAAAAGAATCACACCTATTTAACAAGGTGAGTTTCTTTCTGGCTTTGGAGGGAAATATGTTGAAAACAACTATTAATCAAGTGTTCAAACACGTCGATGAAGAAGTAACAATCGGCGCATGGATTGCCAATAAACGTTCAAGCGGGAAAATTGCATTCTTGCAGCTTCGCGACGGGACAGGCTTTATTCAAGGAGTCGTTGTAAAAGCAGAGGTGGAAGAGGAAGTCTTTAAGCTTGCGAAATCAGTGACACAAGAGACATCGGTCTATGTCACAGGACAAGTAACAAAAGACGAACGTTCACCACTTGGTTTTGAATTACAAGTGAAATCCATTGAAGTGATTCACGAAGCAACAGATTACCCAATTACACCAAAAGAACATGGAACAGAATTCTTAATGGATCACCGTCATTTATGGCTGCGTTCTAAAAAACAGCATGCCATTATGAAAATCCGTAACGAAATTATTCGTGCTACATATGAGTTTTTCCATCAAGAAGGCTTCGTGAAAGTGGATCCGCCAATCTTAACAGGAAGTGCTCCTGAAGGAACAACAGAGCTGTTTGCTACTAAATATTTTGATGAAGATGCGTACCTTTCTCAAAGTGGCCAGCTTTACATGGAAGCTGCTGCGATGGCACTCGGAAAAGTATTCTCATTCGGTCCAACATTTAGAGCAGAAAAATCGAAAACGAAACGTCATTTAATCGAGTTCTGGATGATCGAGCCTGAGATGGCATTTGTTGAATTCAATGAGAACCTTGAGTACCAAGAAAATTATGTGTCTCACGTTGTTCAAAGTGTACTTGAAAATTGTAAAGTAGAACTGCACACACTTGGCCGTGATACAGCAAAATTAGAAAACATCAAAGCACCATTCCCACGCATCACGTATGATGAAGCGATTAAATTCTTGCAGGATAAAGGATTTGATGACATCGAATGGGGAGATGATTTCGGTGCGCCGCATGAAACAGCGATCGCCGAAAGCTATGATAAACCAGTCTTTATCACTCATTACCCAACCTCATTAAAACCATTTTATATGCAGCCTGCACCAGACCGTGATGATGTCGTCCTTTGTGCAGATTTAATTGCGCCAGAAGGCTATGGAGAGATTATCGGCGGTTCTGAACGTGTTCATGATTTAGATCTGCTTGAAGCAAGACTAAAAGAACATGGGTTAGATCAAGAAACGTACAAATGGTACACAGAATTAAGACAGTATGGTTCTGTACCACATTCAGGTTTTGGTCTTGGACTTGAACGAACAGTTGCTTGGATTAGCGGAGCGCCGCATGTGCGTGAAACAATTCCATTCCCAAGATTATTAAACCGTTTATATCCTTAAGACGTGAAAGCCTCCAATATATGGAGGCTTTTTCAAACGTCTTAAGGGCAGCACGTATGAGAAAACGTGATATACTGAAAGTGAAGAGGTGTATCCGATGAAAAGGCAGCAATTTATAGATATGCAGAAAATGGGTTCGACCAGTTTGCCTAATTTGCTGATTGCCCATTATGAGCAATTAGGACTGAATGAATTACAAATGATGGTCATGTTAAAGATTAAAATGAATGAAGAACAAGGTGTCTTTTTTCAGACATTTGAAGAGCTTTCACATGGTATGACCATTTCGGCCGAAGAATGTGCTTATATGGTGCAGTATTTGATTCAAAAAGGGTTTATTTCGATCCAGCCGTTTGAAGACAGGTCTGGTATTCAGCATGACCGGTACTCGGTAGAACCCTTATGGGGTGTGCTGTATGACTTTTTAGAAGCAAAACAGGCGAAAGACCTGCAAAAAAATCATGTGCAGGCTGAAAAATCTTTATATGCGCTATTTGAAGATGAGTTTGGCAGACCACTTTCTCCTCTTGAAGGGGAAACACTCTCGATCTGGATGGACCAAGACCATCATGATGCTGAGATGATTCGTCTTGCTCTAAGAGAAGCCGTTTTATCCGGAAAATTAAATTTTCGCTATATCGATCGAATATTGTTTGAGTGGAAAAAGAAAGGGCTGAAAACAGCGGAAGAAGCGAAAGAGCATAGCCAGTATTTCCGTTCGCAGCAAAAAGCCCCACCTTCAAAAGAAGAAACATCTTCATATAAAAGACAAGTTCCTTTTTATAATTGGCTGGAACAATAACCAATAAAGGAGAAGGCATGTTATCAAAAAAACAAATCAATGAATGTTTAGATATTATAGGAGATATGTTTCCAGAGGCTGAGTGTGAGCTTGTTCATTCCAATCCATTTGAACTAGTGATTGCTGTCGCACTCTCAGCGCAATGTACAGATGTTCTAGTGAACAAAGTGACCAAACATCTATTTCAAAAATATAAAACACCAGAAGACTATTTAAGTGTGCCGCTTGAAGAGTTGCAGCAGGATATTCGTTCGATCGGTCTTTATCGTAATAAGGCAAAAAACATTCAAAAATTAAGCCAAATGCTGATTGAAGATTATGGCGGTGAAGTGCCAAGAGATCGAGATGAGCTAATCAAGCTCCCAGGGGTTGGACGGAAAACAGCAAATGTCGTTGTGTCTGTCGCTTTTGGAATTCCCGCCATTGCAGTAGATACACATGTCGAGCGCGTCAGCAAACGACTTGGGATTTGCCGCTGGAAGGATTCTGTTCTTGAGGTAGAGCAAACCTTAATGAAGAAGGTGCCAAAAGAGGATTGGTCCGTGACCCATCATCGTCTCATCTTTTTCGGCAGATATCACTGTAAGGCGCAGCGGCCACAGTGTGAATCTTGTCCACTTCTTGATATGTGCAGAGAAGGGCAGAAGAGGCTGAAAAAAGGGCTGGTGAAGCTGGCATGAGCGGAGCAGCTGTTTTCACCTCATATGTCGAAAAGCTAAAAGAGAAAAAGGTAGAGATAAGCGGCGAAAAAAAGGATATATTAAGAATCAATCCACTCGCATTTGATCTATCTTCAGAACCTTTACTAGATGAGCAACCGTGGGAGAAAACGGAAGAATTTGTTCCTTTGATGTTTGATCTGTGGAATGAATTAAAAGACAACATGCTTCCTCGCTTTCAAACGAGAAAATCTCGGTGTGAAGAGGATGATATGCTGCAAGGCATTGTCAGTATGATTGCAATGTTTTACTGGATCAAAGGAGAGAAGCTTCAAACCGTTGATTGGGAGCAAATTAAACAACAGACGTTTCCAGTAGCCCCCATTAACTGGACAGAACGATTAGAGTTTATTTTGCTTAAACCTACTCAATATCATTGCTTTATTCAATTGGACGAGTTATACACAGAGCTCAAAAAGCAGTATGGAAAATACGAAGCACTCAGAAAGTTAAAACAAAATCGTTAAAAAAGCACTTGCCACATAGGGCAAGTGCTTTTTTTGTTATTCGTCTTCTTTGCGAGAAGTAGAATTTGACTGAGTATTTGAGCTTTGAGAATTGGCTTTCTCGTCGTCTTTCTTTTTATCTTTATTGGCATCGCTCTGTGAGTTGCTGTTTCCATTTGTACTGTCTGAGCCATCACCATTTTCGGTATTTCCGCCTTGATCTTTTTTATCATCAGGCTTCTGCTCATCAGTGCCACCTTGGTTTTGATTATCATCTGTTTGATCTGTTTGCTCATCATCAGGTTGCTGTGGCTCTTCTTCTTCTTTGTTCTCATCATCTGCTTTTTCTTCCTCTTCTTCGTCATCTTTAATGGTGAGGAAGGTAGAAGCAGCTTTACTTGTGACATCGTCTACAGTCGCTGTCACTTGGAATTTATAGGTGGAACCTGGCTTCACATCAGAGATGACGGCTTCTTTAGAAGAGCTGTTTTGAATGTCTTTATAGCCTCCATCATCGACCGCTTGCTTCACATTAAATGTTGCATCTGCATCGTCATCATAACCCCAAGTGAGTGTAATCGATTTTTTCTCTTCATCATACACCGCTTTTAAGTCAGATGGTTTGTCAGCTTCTTTCTTTTCATATGTGTCAGAAACTTTTGTTGGGACAGTTCCTTTGACGAAGTATTCCGTTGTCTTCTTATCACTTGGTGTGTTTGGTCCAGCTAACTTCGCTGGATCTGATCCTTTTTCAACCGTTGCTTCAACGACACTGTCTGGCTTTTCAAATGAGCCGCTTCCATCATCAATTTGAGAAATTAATTTCTGGAAGACAACTTTGGCAACACGTTGTTCATAATCCGTGAGCCACATTTTGCCGTCTGCATCTTTTGAGTTGCCGATTCCGGTCCACACAGCTGCTGTGTATTGCGGCGTGTAACCGACAAACCATGAATCTTTCGCCCCGCCAGAAGGGATGTTGTATTTATTAATATCATCTTGTGTAAAGTTGGTTGTACCTGTTTTACCAGCTACTTGAACATTCGGTACTTGTGCGAGTGTACCTGTTCCAGATTGTACAGCAGTTTTCAGCATATCTGTGATCATAAATGCAGTGTAATCACTCATGGCTGCTTTAGAGTCTGGTGTTAAGTCAAGCTTCGTCCCGTCATTAAATTCAACAGACGTTACGGCATGCGGTTCATTATAGTATCCGTTGTTACCGAATGCACTAAATGCACCAGCCATTTTAAGAGATGAGACACCTTCGTCAAATCCGCCGATTGAGTAAGACTCAGGAATGTCAGAAGGTAAGTCCAAACCTAAGTTATTGGCGAATTGAACAGCATTGTCTGTACCAGCTTCTTGGAAAGCTTTTAAAGCAGGGATGTTTCGTGATTGTGCCAAAGCACTTCTCATCGACATTTTCCCTAAGTGTCTTCTGTCAAAGTTGTTAATTGGTGTACCGTTAGAGTACGTATAAGGCGCATCATCAATTTGCTGATATGTTGACCATTTTTTGTTTTCAATTACAGGGCCGTAATCTAAAATTGGTTTAATTGTAGATCCCGGCTGGCGTTTTGCATCAGTGGCATAGTTAAAGCCGCCGGCTGGCACATCACGACCACCACCAATGGCACGAATTTCACCATTTTTTGTATCCAGCAGGGTGACTCCAGCTTGCATACCTTTCGTAAATCCGGCTGAATCCCCATTGATGATGTCATCCAGATGATCCTGAGCTTTTCGATCAAGAGAAGTATAGATTTTTAATCCATCTGTTGATACATCTACTTTGGCTTTTTTCTGTACTTCTTCCATGACTTCTTCAATATAAGCAGAGTACTTACTTGAGTTTTGACTCTTATATTTATCAGCTGAAACAACTGTTTTGCTGACAGGTGTTGCTTTTGCTTCCTCATACTCTTTCTCTGAAATATAGCCTTGTTTTTTCATTAGCCCTAAAACGATATTACGGCGTTTTTCCGCTGCCTCTGGATGTTTCACTGGGTTATAGGCAGATGGACTTTGCGGCATACCTGCAAGTGTGGCAGCCTGTGCAACAGTTAGTTTATTTAAATCTGTCACTCCGAAAAATTGTTCAGCTGCTTTCCCAACACCATAAGCATAAGGAGAGAAGAAAATACGGTTTAAATACATTTCTAAAATTTCATCTTTAGAGTATTTTTGCTCAAGCTGAATCGAGAGCCATACTTCCTGTACTTTACGTTTTAACGTCTTTTGATTGTTAAGCAGGGAGTTCTTCACAACCTGCTGTGTAATCGTACTTCCACCTTCTGCTCCAAAACCGTCCTCGACGTTTGCGACAAGAGCACCGCCAATACGGATAGGATCAATCCCGTGGTGTTTATAAAAACGTGCATCTTCAGTTGCAATAAACGCGTCTTTTACCACGTCGGGTATATCTTTAATCGAGACATACGTTCTTTTTTCCGCCCCGACTTCTGCAAAGACTTTTTTGTCTTTATCGTAAAGTTTTGAAGAATACGGCGTTTTTAGCTTGCTATCATCAATAGAAGGAGCGCTTGATGCAAAAACGGCAAAAGTTGTGATTCCGGCTACTAAACAAAGAAGACCGATCACGAGTAAAGATAAAAATATTTTTTTAAATAGACCTGCTTTCTTTTTGCCTTTTTTGTTCTTTTGCTTCTTATTGTTTTCTTGACTTGCTTTACGTCGCTGTTCACGACTTGTAAATTGATCAGACATCACATCTCAACCTTTCGTGTTAAACCTTTTTCGAACGTAAATGTTGCTTCCTGTCATCCGAAAAATGAAGTGTCTCCACTACTTTAATATAATCAATTCTTGGCGAATATCCAAGTGTCATGAGGTGACCTGCTTCCATTAATTCATCTTTGCTAATGGATTTACGGCCGTTTTGCTGCTGCCGCTCCCAAAAGAAGAAGAGGTCAGTAGCGGACAAATAATAAACGGAACCAAATGCGGATATAATAACAAAACAAATACCGCCTTGCTTTTCAACCTGTTTCATATGCTCAATTTGATGGTCGTGGAAATTTTTGAGCGGAAACGAGGTGGTGCTTTTGGTTTCCTTTGCTTCAAAATCGATATAGCGTCCTTTGTATACCCCGTTGTAGTCTGTTGTGGAGGATTGTTTAAAATAGGCTTCTTTAATGACAGCAGCGCTTCTTTTTGGATAATCCACATTGACAATTTGAACAGGGGTAGGCTTTTTATGAATGACTGCGATCCCGTTGACCAAATAGTACTGGTTCGTTTCATTTAAGTCAGCTTCAAGCGTCATCCCGCGGTTACTATAAGATGATTCGCCGCTGCTTCTTTTTTTTGTCCCAATTTGTTGAATGGGCTGATACGATTTTCCGTTAGGATACCGAATCATCAAGTTTCAGCCTCCTTTTAATGCATTTTGTATTGGAGAGATCACCATGTTGTCACAACAAGAGCACATGATTACCCAGCATATTTTACATGAAACGAAAGCGAAAAATAAGGACAACCTGACAAGGACAAATGCGTACAAGCGCTTTTATGACCGTCATCCAGAGATGAAATGGTCTCTGCTTGCTTCTTTTGTCTCCAGAAATGCTGGATGGTCGATGACAGATTTAAAAGGCGAGCTCTTTCATCCGGGTTTAACGGATCAGCAAGGGCATCTGTTCTTTACAGCATATGAAAGAGCGAATTGGTTGATCTTTTCAGATGCTTACCCGCAGCTTCTCTTGTATGAATGGTCAAAAAGGTGCCGTAAACCTTTATTTCATCTGCTGCCCCATTTCGGTGTGTCTCGTTTTATGAGCGCTGAGTGGGAACGATTTTGGCAAACGCGTGACACAGAGCGACTGCTGCATGCACTCATCATAAATGAACAATATACTATACAATCTCCTATTATACAAAATCCTCTCCTGAAAAAGAATGTTTTTCACTCGATTCAATATCTTTTCAGCGAGTGGGCACATTTTCAAACCGTCGTTTTTCCGACAGTAGACGGGCATTTGTATGGGTTAACCATACGAAAGTTTTCCCAAGTAAAAGAGCGCATTACGTTAGGGAAAAAACTAGCAAAACTATTGTTTCGAGCCGATTTGTTTTCGGATTTTTATCATTTTTTGCATACCGTGCCGCATACGGGATCTCGATTTGATTTTGAACCGTTTTTAGGGATTGCGCGAAGGTCAAGCCCTTTCCTCAGAACGGTGTATCCAGTCATGACACATTCATTAGACGATCAAAGGGAAGATTGGTTTCAAAAGAAATTGAGTCGATCCTTGTTTGAAGCAGAGCGTTTACCAAAACAAATTGAGCTGACCGACTGGTATTTTCATAAAAAAAGGCAGCTTCGTTTTCTTTTCTCATTAGAACACTATTTTTTGCATAAATAAAAAGCAGGGGGTACCTGCTTTTTTTACGTGGATGGACGGTTAGGGCCGCCGAGCTTTTTATCAAGCTGATCTGTACTATTTTCTTTCCCTTTTGTTTTTTGCTCTTTTGGTGCTTGCTGCTTTTTCATGACATCTACCTCCTTTGTCCTTAGAATTTACACAATCGGACGCGATCATACAAAGAAGGACAAGCACGTGTCGAAATGGAAGAAATTGCGCTTATCTTCACTTAGATTGGCGATTTAGTTCTAGTTTTGTCATGTATGAAGGAGGGAGCAAAAGAAAAGAGAATGTAACGAGAGATGATAAAGGAGGAATCTGATGATGAGCGAATTTGTATCAAAAGAATCCATTATGCAGTTGTTAGAGGAAATTGAGCGAAAGATTGATGCGGTGGAAGAAGAACTGTCTTTAGCTGTCAAAAAAACAAAAAACGCTGCCGTAGAGGAGCAAGAACAAATCATTGACCGTCTTGAATCTGAAGTGAAGGAATGTGAATTGAAAATTCATGCAGCAGAGTATAAGCTGCAGGCAAGACCCGCATATCACGCCGGATAGCTTTTCTATTTGAGCAATAAGTAAACGTTTGATAGGATGGTTCATAGAGGTGAACACTTTGGACAATCAAACATTACTTAAACATACACAAGAGTTGATCACGTGGATCGAAGAAGCATACGAGCAGTACCTAAAGGGAAAGGCAGAAGAGGAATACCCAGTTTATGATTTTTACAACGATATTAGCCCGGCCGTTGTCAAATTTGATCAGCAAATGGAAGAGTGGCTTACTGCTGCTACCTCATTTATTCATCAGGCCAAACCTAGATACTTACATCAAGAACAGCTTGAAGCCGTCCAAGAAAATGGAAAAGAGGTTGTGCTGCAATCTTATTTTGGCAAACAGCATGCACCTCGTGTGAAAAATTTAGTTGAGTCAGTGATTTATACACTGAACCTTTTAATAGAAGAAATCAACAAACGCAGCTGATGAAACAGCCTGCGTTTTTCTTATGGCTGCTGTAGGCACATCTTCTGCTTCCTGAACATAATATATCATTGACTTCAATATGTTTTCAGAGCGAGAGGAGCGAGATACGTGTTCCCTTATTCAAACCAGCCATCTTATGAAATGAATCAATTTCAGCAACGGCCTTTTCCGTATCCAGATATGCAGCAGCCTCCGCAGCCTCCAGAATATTTCATGCCCCCATATCAAGGTGAAATGAACCAGCCGCCGTCTGCAGGTTATCAGCCGCCTTTTGGATATCAGGAAAACTTCCAGCCTTATCAGCCGCAGCCTGAAGCAATGAATCAGCCGCAAATGCAGCCGCCGGGCATGATGCCTATGCAGCAGCCTATGAATCCTTATCCTTTGCCAAGGCCGCAAAAACAGCAATCATCTCAATTTAAAAGTGTGCTGTCACAATTTAAAAAAACGAATGGGCAATACGATTTTAATAAAATGTTTGATACTGCTGGACAAATGATGAGTACAATGAATCAAGTGGGCTCATTGGCGAAAGGATTTACTAGTATTTTTAAAGCATAGCAAAACCCAATAGATATACATCTATTGGGTTGTTTGTTTTGGCGCAGTCACACGAAGTGATTGATCTTTCCAAACGCTCTTCATATTGGTTTCATCTATTTTTGCAGGCATTAAAATGGTTTTGGTAAAGCTCGAATAGGAGGAAGTCGTGTCTGTTTTGATTTTTTCCTGTACCGATAAGTGTAAATATTGCGCTTTCACTTCTAGTGCGATATCACCTTCGACAAAATGGTCTGGAAATCGAATCTCAATATATACATATTGATCATCTTCTGTCACATCGGTTGTAATGGATGCAAGTGAATGGCTCGTGGTCATCAGCGCCTCTGCACTATTTAAAATGTCGTGAAACGGCGATGATGCAAAAAATTGTTCAATCGCTTCATATAGAATGTCTTCATTTGCTAACAACTCGTGTTTCTTTTCACTTTCATGTTTCATTTGAATCACCTCTCATCTACAGCCTATGCAAAAGGGGCTCAGGCGGTTATCAATTGATGAGAGGAAAAAATTATGATTAAATAGTGTTGAATGAAGCAAGGTGTATGGGCGGGAAGGTTTATACGCTGAATAGATCTAGAAGCAAAGCTTGAAGGGAGCAAATGAACATTGCTGAAAAAATTATTCGGTTTCGGAAAAAACCAAGATGATGTAAAGGAAGAAGTCATTTATTCTCCAGTTGATGGTGAGTTAATGGATATGACCGATGTACCAGATCCCGTTTTTTCTCAAAAGATGATGGGAGACGGCGTAGCTGTAAAACCAAAAAACGGAACCATTGTGTCGCCAGTAGATGGTGAAATTATTCAACTCTTCCATACAAAACATGCAATTGGGATTCGAACACTCTCGGGGCTTGAGCTTCTGATTCATATCGGACTTGAAACGGTTGGATTAAATGGTGAAGGCTTTGAAGCACACATAAAAGAAGGGGATAAAGTGAAAGCAGGTGATCCTCTCATTACATGTGATTTAGCGCTGATTGAAGAAAAAGCGGCAAGCACAGTGACACCAATTGTCATCATGAATGGTGATTTAGTAGAACATCTTGACAAAGAACCTAAGGGCTCTGTAGAAAAGCAGACGTCCAAGCTTTTTACAGTGAAAATGAAATAATCCAAAAAAACTACCCTGAGTTGATAGGGTAGTTTTTTTATTGAGGAGATTAATCCTCCATTGGAACCCAGCCTTTACTTGCTTCCATGACAGTCCATAAACCCTCTGGAATCATGTACTTGTCTTTTTGACTGCGTTTAATGACGGTCTCAATCTCGTTTTCTCTGCCTTCTTTAATCTTTACTGCCCAATCGGGATCAACAATGACTTCTCTTGCAACAGCGATGAGTGGAATCCCTTGATTGTATGCATTCAGTGCATCCTCAGCTGTAATGACGCTGCCGACGCCGATGAGTGGAAGCGTGTCACCACAGCGCTCTTTTAATAACTCCATCCGCGTCTTACTTGTATCAGCACCACGTCTTGCCTTAGCGTCAATCTCCATTAAAGAAATATGCAAGTAATCAAGGTTTTTCGTCTTAAGTACGTCCACTAAAGTAAATGTTTCTGTCATGGTTAAACCAGGTGTTTCTGGTTCTTCAGGTGATAATCGATACCCAAAGATAAATGGTTTTGTTACATGCTCTTTGATTGCTTCTTTCACCGCATCTACAACTGCAATTGGAAATGCGAGACGTTTTTCTTCGCTTCCGCCCCATTGATCTGTACGCTGATTACTATGCGGGGAGTAGAATTGCTGTAATAAATATCCGTTCGCTCCATGGATTTCGATCCCATCAAATCCTGCTTGGATTGCACGCCTTGCTGCTTCTTTAAATGAGTCGATGATGTGAGGAATTTCTTCTTCTGTCAAAGCTCTCGCAATTTGTTTTCCATCTTTAAATACATCACTTGGCGCAACGACATCACCGTTTGGGACTAAATGAGGGAGAGCCTGAGAGCCGCCATGATGAATTTGCATAATGGCTTTTGTTCCTTTCGCTTGAATCGCAGAAGCAAGCTTTTGAAGGCCAGGTATATCTTCATCCCTTGCAATAGAAGGCTGTCCTTCAAACGCCTTACCATCTGGCGTCACGTTTGCACATGCGGTGATGACCATGCCCATTTCGCTTGATCTAGCGGTAATAAAATCAATTTCTTCCTTTGAGATCGTGCCATCCTCATGAGAACCGAAGTGTGTCATTGGTGCAACGACTAAACGGCCATCAATAGAGGCACCCCCTGGGAATGTAAAAGGTTCAAATAAAGGCTTAAATTCGTTTTTCAATCTGATCATCTTCTTCCTTGATAAAATCATTTCACTATAGAAGTGTAATAGATATTGTTACAACACATCAAAATATTTGCTCACAAGCGGTGCATCAAAAAATTGCCGCCTAGTCATGCAAACAAATATTCGGTACACTAGAATGAGAGGTGGATACCAGATGAAGAAGAAAACAATGAACGAACTCATAGAAGATTTAAAAAAAGACGAACAGGTCGAGCATTGGCATGAAATTGAAGAGAAGCCTGCACTGACTTCTCCAATTCCTGAAAGAGTAAATGACAGGCTCAAAGTGGCGCTTGAAAAAAGAGGTGTGAGCGAACTGTACATTCATCAAAAGGAAGCCTTTGAACGTGTGATGGATGGTGAGAATGTGGTGACTGTGACACCTACAGCTTCAGGTAAAACGCTTTGCTACAATCTGCCAGTTCTTCAGTCGATCGCAGAAGATCAGACAAGTCGCTCCCTCTATTTATTTCCAACAAAAGCACTTGCGCAAGATCAAAAAAGTGAATTAAACGAAATCATTCATGAGATGGATGTTCCAATTCACAGTGAAACCTATGACGGGGACACCTCCCCAGCGATTCGCCAGCGCGTCAGACAGGCAGGACATATTGTCATCACAAATCCAGATATGCTGCACTCAGCGATTTTGCCTCATCATACGAAATGGGTCAGTTTATTTGAGAACTTAAAGTATATTGTCATTGATGAACTTCATACATACCGAGGCGTGTTTGGCAGTCATGTTGCCAATGTCATTCGAAGACTAAAGCGAATTTGTGCATTTTACGGAAGTGACCCGACCTTTATTTGTACATCAGCGACCATTGCGAATCCGAAAGAGCTTGCAGAGCAGCTGACCGGAAGCAAGGTGCATCTCATTGAACGAAACGGAGCACCTAGCGGTAAAAAGAATTTTGTCTTTTACAACCCGCCAGTCGTCAATAAGCCTTTAAATATTAGACAAAGTGCGGCCACTGTTGTGAATCAGCTCGCTAAAACATTTTTAAAAGAAAAAATTCAAACGATTGTTTTTGCTAGAAGTAGGGTAAGAGTTGAAGTCATCCTAAGTCATATTCAAGAACTAGTGAAAAAAGAAATTGGTCCTAAATCGATCCGTGGTTATCGCGGGGGCTATTTGCCGAAAGAGCGGCGCATGATTGAAAAAGGCTTAAGGGAAGGAGACATTCTCGGTGTTGTCAGCACAAACGCACTAGAATTAGGAGTAGATATTGGACAGCTAAAAGTCTGTATCATGACCGGATATCCTGGCAGTGTAGCGAGTACGTGGCAGCAGGCTGGACGAGCTGGAAGGCGTCATGAGGAAGCACTCATTATCATGGTCGCAAGCTCATCGCCACTTGACCAATATATTGTCAGACACCCTGAATACTTCTTTAACAGACCACCTGAATCGGCCAGAATCAATCCTGAGAACCTTATCATCCTAGTCGATCATCTAAAATGTGCGTCCTACGAGCTACCGTTTCGAGAAGATGAACAGTTTGGCGGTATGGAAGTAGAAGAAATCTTGCAATACTTACATGAAGAAGGGGTTCTTCATTTCAGCGGGAACCGTTATTATTGGTCAGATCAATCGTTCCCGGCTCATGGCATCAGTCTGAGATCTGCAAGTCAGGAAAATGTCGTCATTGTCGATCAATCCGATGTAGCGAACGTTCGAATTATTGGGGAGATGGATCGATTCAGTGCGATGACTTTACTTCATGATGAAGCGATTTATTTACATGAAGGGGTTCAGTATCAAGTGGAAAAGCTAGATTATGAGCATCTTAAGGCTTATGTGAAACAAGTCGATGTAGAATATTATACAGATGCGAATTTAGCAGTTCAGCTCAAGGTGCTTGAAATTGATCAAACAACAGAGAAAGAGGCGGTATCTGTTCACTACGGTGATGTGACCGTCAATGCAATGCCGACCATTTTCAAAAAAATTCGATTATCTACCGGGGAAAATATCGGTTCCGGCCCGATTCACTTACCTGAAGAAGAGATTCATACGAGTGCTGCTTGGTTTGAATTACATGAAGCAGAGCGGACATTTGAAGAAAAAACACTTGAACAGCTCTTGCTCGGTATTGCCAATGTTCTTCAGCATATTGTTCCGGCGTTTGTCATGTGTGACCGTTCAGACATTCATGTCATTTCTCAAATAAAGGCAGCCCATAACGGGAAACCGACCGTATTTTTATATGATCATTACCCAGGTGGAATCGGTTTAAGTAAAGAGGTCCAGGCTCGCTTTGATGAAATTGCCCGTGCAGCCACTCAGCTGATTGAGCGATGCAGCTGCGAGAACGGCTGTCCATCTTGTATTGGCATGGAAATGAAAGAGATCGATGGAAAAAGCAGTATCATTCAATTGATGGCAGGATTTTAAGGAAAGGGGGAAAAGACGTACTCATGTCATTAAAAGGAAAATTAAACAGAATGAAAAAACACCTGTCGCACAATCAGTCAGATGAAAAGCGTGGGGCAGTAAAAGAGGGACAAACGCACACTGTGACGGCTGAAACCATACCATTTCTAAAAGAGTGGGGGGAATTAGGTGCAGCTCCTTACTACTTTGAAGACTCTTTCTGCCTCATTCGGGAAGTGACCTATCCACTTGACCATCAGCATGGGCGATATTCATTTGCAGAACTGCCGGAGATGGTGAGTGCATGGAACAAAAGTGAGATTCAGCATTCTCTTTCTGCAAAAGGCTACAAGCCTCACGAGCTATTTTTCTTCGATACAGAAACAACAGGACTATCTGGCGGAACGGGAAATATGATTTTTCTACTTGGGCATGCGAGAGTTTATTCAGATAAAGTGGTGGTAAAACAACATTTGCTCACGAATCCAGGAAATGAAGCGGCACTTTACAATAGCTTTCTTAGTGAGGTGGATGTTGAATCGCTAGTGACATATAATGGAAAATCATTTGATTGGCCTCAAGTCAAAACGAGGCATACATTATTACGCGATCAAATACCTGCTCTACCTGAATTTGGTCATTTTGACCTTCTGCATGGGTCAAGGAGATTGTGGAAACATAAATATGAGCGTATGGCTCTTTCGGTTGTAGAAAAAGAGGAACTGCACGTCAATCGAGAGGGAGATACACCGGGGTTCCTCGCACCAATGATCTATTTTCACTTTTTAAAGGAACAAAACCCGAAACTGATTGAAGGAATTTTGACTCACAATGAACTTGATGTCTTATCGTTAATCAGTCTCTACATTCATTTGTCTAAAAAAATCTTATCCAAAGATGCGGTGAAGGAAGACGATGAGAAATATGCATTAGCTAAGTGGCATCTTGCTCACCGTGATGTGCAGGAAGCAACAAAGCACCTGCAAGAATTAACGGGAGCAGCGTTTGAGCATGCGGATCAAGCAGCTTATGATCTATCGTTACAGTACAAGCGATTAAAACAATGGGATAAAGCGGCATGCATATGGAGACGTCTATTTGAATCAAGTGATGTTCATTTAAGATTAAAAGCGGGTGTAGAGCTTGCAAAGTATGAAGAACACCGTCAAAAAGATCCAAAAGCAGCCCTTTCCATTACCCAAACATTGTTATCACGATCGTCTTTAAGTGAACGAGACATTGTGGAACTTGACAAGCGAGAAAAGCGGCTCTTAAGAAAAGCTGGGCAATGAAATTATTGCCTGGGAAAGCGCAAAAAAAGACAACGTTCGGCTCTCGGCCGAAAATAAAAATTGTTTAGCACTTTTATTGTAGAAAAGTCACGAATCCTGTAAAATAACGTTAGATATTGAATGAGGAGCGTAGAGCATGTATAAGGGTCTTTTCTACTTGTTTTTTCTTGTTGTCATATTGGTCGCTTTTGTGTTTTCAAACTATAAAGATGTTTTTCTTGCAAACTTTTAAAATAGGTTAATGCATTAGTACATGTACACCTCTTGATTCATACATTATTAATGTAAGAAAATCAAGGAGAGGGGAATGCTACATGTACCATCATCATCATTGCAATCCAAATGTTACACAGCCAATTGTACATCCAACGAATCACTGCTGTACGCACAGTGAGTCAACTACAATTGTGCCGCACATCCACCCGCAGCATGTAACAAATGTTCATCACCAAAATTTCCAACATGTTCACTACTTCCCGCATACGTTTTCTCAGGTGGACCCGGCAACACATCAACACTTTAACTGCGGTGGACCTTGCTGTAACAGATAAAGTGAAATGGGACTTTTATAAGTCCCTTTTTTTAAAAGCAGGTGAAAAAATGAAAATTATTGCTGTCACAGGGTACAAGCCATTTGAGCTTGGGATCTTCAAACAAGACGAGCCTGCACTTCAATACATAAAAGCGGAACTTCGGAAAAGGCTGACGGCACTCATTGAAGACGGGCTGGAATGGGTGCTCATTTCAGGTCAGTTAGGGGCAGAAATATGGACAGCTGAAGTGGTCTTTGAGCTTCAAGAGGAGTTTCCAGATTTAAAACTTGCTGTCATTACACCATTTTATGAACAGGAAGAGCGCTGGAATGAACAAAATAAAGAGCTGTATGAAGGCGTTCTTGCACAAGCTGATTTTGTAGAAAGTGTCACGCATAGACCGTATGAAAGTCCGGCACAATTTAAACAAAAGAACCGCTTTTTTATTGAAAAAACGGACGGCCTTCTCGTCTTATATGATCCCGAGCACGAAGGCTCGCCAAAATATATGATCAAAGAAGCTGAAACCTATACCGACTACCCAATTATGTATATCACAATGGATGATTTAAGAGCACAGGTTGAGGCGGAAGATCCGTTTTTTGACTAAAAGCAAGAGAAAATTTGACAACGTCACGTATTTCTGAAAAAATATACTATGAATTCACGATATGAGGTGAAAAAGATGCTTGCTGATAAAGTAAAGCTTTCTGCGAAAGAAATTTTAGAAAAAGAATTTAAAACAGGTGTCCGAGGGTATAAACAAGAAGAAGTCGATAAATTTCTAGATATGGTCATTAAAGACTATGAGACATTCCATCAAGAAATTGAAAAACTCCAACAAGAAAACCTTCACTTGTCAAAACAGCTTGAAGAAGCGGTTGAGCAAGGGAAAAGACAGCCTGCACAGTCCAATACAACAAACTTTGATATTTTAAAAAGACTATCTAATCTTGAGAAACACGTTTTCGGCAGCAAACTTTATGATTGAGTAATACCAAAAAAGCTTGTGTCAGATGACATTGTCGTTTATAATAACGCATGTTGATTAACGTTCGGGTAATCGCTGTAATGCTTTGACATTGCAGAGGAAAGTCCATGCTCGCACGGTGCTGAGATGCCCGTAGTGTTCGTGCCTGGCGAAAAAATAAGCCAGGGCAGCCTGGGAAAGGCTGACGGCAGGAAAAATGCCTACGTCCTTTTAGGATATGGCAAAGTATCCTTGAAAGTGCCACAGTGACGAAGTCTCACTAGAAATGGTGAGAGTGGAACGCGGTAAACCCCTCGAGCGAGAAACCCAAACTTGGTAGGGGAACTTTCTCAAAGGAACCAAACGGAGAGAAGGACAGAGAATTCTGTAGATAGATGATTACCACCTGAGTACGAGGTTTTTGCCGTTTGCAGTACGATGGAACAAAACATGGCTTACAGAACGTTATATCCGTTATCATAAACATGATGAAATCAAAGCTCTCCTATTTCTACATATGGAGAGCTTTTATCTTGATTAAGAAAAGAACGAGAAAACAGGTGATAAACAAATGAAAACCTATACACTCATCGCAACAGCGCCAATGGGAATTGAAGCGATTGTTGCAAAAGAAGTAAGAGACCTTGGGTATGAGTGCACTGTAGATAACGGAAAAGTCATTTTTCAAGGAGATGCACTTGCCATTTGCCGTGCGAATCTATGGCTGCGTACAGCAGACCGGATCAAGGTCCAAGTTGCTGAATTTTCGGCTAGAACATTTGATGAGCTTTTTGAACAGACTAAAGCCATTGACTGGGCCGCATTTTTACCGAAAAATAGCACATTTCCCGTCATTGGTAAATCTGTTAAATCTCAGCTTGCCAGTGTGCCGGATTGTCAGCGCATCGTCAAAAAGGCTATCGCGCAAAAACTTAGATCATCTTACAACATACAGTCTGAATGGCTAGAAGAGACAGGCCCTGAATACAAAATCGAGGTAGCGCTTTTAAAAGATAAAGTATTGCTGACGCTTGATACGTCTGGTGTGGGTCTTCATAAACGTGGATACCGTGCAGATCAAGGGGGCGCGCCGATTAAAGAAACCCTTGCAGCGGCGCTTGTCTTATTAACGAACTGGACACCTGACCGTCCGTTTGTCGATCCTTTTTGCGGATCAGGAACAATTGCTATTGAAGCAGCGATGATTGGACAAAACATTGCTCCTGGATTTAACCGTGAGTTCGCATCTGAATCATGGGAATGGATCGGTGAGGACGTTTGGAACAAAGCACGCCTTGAAGTAGAAGAAAAGGCGAATTATGATCAGCCGCTTCACATTATCGCGAGCGATATTGATCATCGTATGGTAGAGATTGCGAAACTGAACGCAGAAGAAGCTGGACTTAGTGAATTGATTCAATTTAAGCAAATGCAAGTGAAAGACTTTCAAACAAAAGATGAGTATGGTGTGATTGTCGGAAATCCGCCTTACGGTGAACGTCTCAGCGATAAGCCAGCTGTGGAAAAAATGTATCAAGGCATGGGCGAAGCATTGAAAAACCTAGATACGTGGTCCATTTACATTTTAACGTCACATGAAAAATTCGAAGAGTGTTTCGGAAGAAAAGCGACGAAAAAGAGAAAACTGTTTAATGGATTTATTAAAACAGACTATTATCAATACTGGGGAAAACGCCGGCCTAGGAAGCAAACAACTGAATCGTAACAAATGTCCACACCACGAGAAGGTGTGGATTTTTTTATGCTAAAAAGGTATAAGTCTTGACGGGACGGAATAAACTGAACTTGATTTTAAAAAAAGAGGTGTCTTCATGATTCATTATGATCAATTTCAGTTAATTCAAAAAGCACTCGCTTCAACAGCCCGAGAAATAGAAGGGATTGAAACGGGACAATCTGCTAAACTTACGGCAGCCATCGAGAACTTAGCAATGGCTCAAAACTACATAGACCATTCAGAGCACGCATTTTTAATGAAGGAAAGCTACCAGCATCGCCTGCGCTCTTAAAAAAAGATTGTCATACCCCAGCATAAATGTTACTATTGAATGTCTGAATGATTCAAAAGTTGGGGGTTGAAGCAGGTGACAGCATCTCGTTTGCCTTTTTCATTAACAAAAGAACATAATTTTTACGAAGAACTGGGCAACTGGATTGGTGATGTGTTTTATGACATTTTGCCAGAAAAGGGCTTTGATCTTCGAGATGAACAAATATTTATGGCTTTTCAGTTAGAAAGAGCCTTTAAAGAAAAAAGTGTGATGTTTGCCGAAGCTGGGGTAGGCACAGGCAAAACAATCGTTTATCTTTTATTTGCGGTCACATATGCAAGATATACAGGGAAACCTGCGATCATTGCATGTGCAGACGAAACGTTAATTGAACAGCTGGTCAAACAAGAAGGTGATATCTATAAAATTGCCAATCACCTTGATATTCAAATAGATGCGAGATTAAGTAAATCGCATGATCAATATTTATGCTTAAAGAAACTAGAGAAAACGATGCAACGTGAAGATGATGAGAAGTGGCTCGACATTTATGAATCGCTTCCTTCATTTGTTCATGAATCTCATGGGATGCAGACATTTTATCCGTATGGTGATCGAAAAGAGTATCCAGAATTAACAAATGATGAGTGGTCAAGAATTGGTTATGACTCTTTTCAGGACTGCTTAACGTGCGACATGCGGCATCGCTGTGGCTTGAATTTATCAAGAGACCATTACCGAAAAGCAACAGACCTCATCATTTGTTCTCATGACTTTTACATGGAGCATGTATGGACAAAGGAGTCACGTAAACGTGAAGGACAGCTGCCGCTCCTTCCTGAGCATAGCTCTGTTGTATTTGATGAAGGGCATCTTCTTGAGTTTGCAGCACAAAAAGCGCTAACATACCGAGTGAAACAATCAACACTTGAGACGTTTTTGGAGCGTCTTTTGCAAAATGATATTCGTGAAGAGTTTGCAGAGCTTGTTGAAGATGCACTTGCAACAAACGATCAGTTCTTTTATCTCTTAAAAACGAATGCCAAAGAAATCAAAGGATCACACCGTCTTGAAATTGGTCGTGTAGATGAGGTAAAGCGTTCAGCAAGTGAATTATGTGATTTGCTTGAGAAGATTGGAGAAGCGCTCGTATTTGAATCAGAGATGTACACAATTGATCAATACGAATTGTCTGTTGTGGAAGAGTACATTGAACAGATGGCGTATTCTTTGTCGCTTTATCAGAAAAATGCCATTAGCTGGCTGGAGAAGCAGGAATTAGATACCACCTTTGTCGTCATGCCAAAAACGGTAGCAGAAGTTCTCGGTGAAAAGGTATTTTCGCAAAAAATCCCTTATATTTTCTCATCTGCTACGTTGTCTGAAAATCAATCATTTGATTATTTAGCTGAAAGCCTTGGGATCAAAGATTATTTATCCATGAGTGTGGCTTCGCCGTATGATTATGAGGAGCAAATGCAAATGTATTTCCATGGAATTCAGCAGCCAATGACAGAGTCAGCTGTAAAAGGTCAGCACGTGCTATCTCAGGTAAAAGAAAATGGCGGTCGATCTCTTATTTTATTCCCTTCATTTGATGAACTGCATGTATTTAGAAAGCAGCTCGAAGCATCAAATGAATCACTGCCTTTCCATGTGTATTTTGAAGGAGACGAGGAGATCAGTACCATTGTTCAAAAGTTCCAAGCGGATGAAACATCTGTGTTATGTTCCGTTCACTTGTGGGAAGGGCTGGATATTCCAGGACAGTCTCTAACAAATGTGGTCATTTGGGGACTTCCATATCCACCGCATGACCCAGTATTTGAAGCAAAACGGAATGAAGCGAAAGATGCATTTACTGAAGTAGACCTTCCGTACATGCTGCTTCGTCTAAGGCAGGGCATTGGGAGACTGATTCGGACAAGCCAAGATGCTGGCAGCATTCATATTTACTTTGGCAGTCAGAAAGATATTGAGCTGCAAAGTAAAATTGAATCCGTTCTTCCAGTAAAGCCAGTGATCTCTTAATGATAGAAAACCATTCAATAAGAGGAGGATACGATCAGCGTATCCTCCTTTTTCATTGACAAAAGAACATTTATTGAAGTAGCCTTGAAACGTACATACATATTTTATTGATTGGGGGAACGAACGCATGAGTCTTGAATCAAAAGAGAAAGCGTTTTATCAATTACTAGGAAAAATCGCCCATTATACAGAGGCGCTTCATTTACTTTATTGGGACTCTCGAACACAAGCGCCTAAAAAAAGCGCTGATTTCAGAGCAGAAACCATCGGTCAATTATCCAGCGATATCTTTAATATGAAGACTTCTGATGAAATGAGAGATCTTCTTGAAGCATTAAATAAAGAGAAAGAAAAGCTGTCAAAAGACACGCAGAAGGCACTCGAATTATCGCAAAAAGAATATGATGAAAACAGCAAAATTCCAAAAGAAGAATTTAAAGAATACTCCATTCTACAATCAAAAGCAGAGCATGTTTGGGTAGAAGCAAGGGAGAAATCAGATTTTTCACTCTTTGCACCCTATTTAAAACAGCTGATTGATTTTAACAAGCGTTTCATCCAGTACTGGGGCGTGAAAAAAACACCATATGATGTGCTGCTCAATAATTATGAGCCGGATATGACGGTTGAACAACTCGATCAAAAATTCGGTGCACTTCGAGACGCCATCGTTCCTCTCGTGAAAAAAATTGAAGCTTCGCCAAATAAACCAGATACTTCGTTTTTATCGAAAAGCTTCCCGATCGACAAACAAAAAGAGCTGAGTCTCTTTTTCTTAAAAGAGTTAGGGTATGACTTTGACGCAGGACGACTTGATACAACGGTTCATCCATTTGCTGTGACATTAAGCAGAGGGGATGTACGTGTGACGACGCGTTATGATGAGCACGATTTTCGAATGGCGATCTTTGGCACCATTCACGAATGCGGCCACGCCATTTATGAACAAAATATTGATGAGGCACTGAGCGGAACGCTCTTATGTGACGGCACATCAATGGGTATTCATGAATCACAGTCTCTTTTCTTTGAGAATTTTATCGGCAGACATGAAGATTTCTGGAAAACGTATTATCAAAAGCTGCAAGAGGCATCTCCTGAACAATTTAAAGATGTCACTTTAGAAGAATTTGTGCATGCGGTGAATGAATCGAAGCCGACTTACATTCGAATTGAAGCAGATGAACTCACGTATCCGCTTCATATTATTATTCGCTATGAAATTGAAAAAGCCATTTTCAATGAAGAAGTAGCCGTTGAAGACTTGCCAGCGTTATGGAATGAAAAATATAAAGCATATCTTGGCATTACGCCGCCTAACGATGCGCTTGGTATTTTGCAGGATGTTCACTGGTCAGATGGTAGTTTTGGATATTTCCCTTCATATGCACTTGGTTATATGTATGCGGCGCAATTAAAGCAGCAAATGATCAAAGATTTACCGAATTTTGATGAACTGATTCAAAATGGGTCTTTTGCACCGATAAAAGAATGGCTAACTGAACATGTCCACAAGCATGGAAAACGGAAAAAGCCATCTGAGATCATTCAAGACGCAACTGGTGAAGAATTAAATGTTCAATACTTAATTGATTATTTAACAGATAAGTACACGAAACTATATTTATCATAAATGAAAGGCACCCTTTGATCAGAAGGGTGCTTCAGCGTGTAGACAAACCCTCGCATTCGTTGTCAGGGTCTGCGCGCCGGTGCTCACGAATGTTAAATTCGCTCTGCTCCGGTGCTCGCCCTTCCTAGACTGCAAAGGTTTTCTATCACGCTGAAAAGAAGACAAAGGGCTAAAATAAAGTTCATTTTAGCCCTTTGTCAACAATCTGAGGCACCCTTTAATCAGAAGGGTGCTTTTTTGCTGCTTGAATATTCTAAAAACGAACGTTTAAAGCTTAATGATTATTTAAGTTCGGTATTTTTCTAGAAAAGTGCTTTCCAAGCGTCTGAAATCTTGTTATAATTTGAACACTATGAAACACTCATATAATCGCGTGATGAAGGCACGCAAGTTTCTACCGGACACCGATACCGTCCGACTATGAGTGAGCAAAATGAAACAGCTTTTGTATGAGCTGAAGATCCCGTGGATCGTTTTCGCATTGCTTGCTCCTTAATGGACAGCAATGCTTTTTTTATGCAAAAAAATGAAAGTTGCTAATATGCTGGGAGGAAGAATGATGGAATTGTTACGTCAAAAGATCGAGAACGAAGGAATCGTTCTGTCAAATCAAGTGCTAAAGGTAGATGCTTTTTTAAATCATCAAATTGACCCTGTGTTAATGCATGAGATCGGTCAAGAGTTTGCTAGATTATTTAAGAATGATGGAATTACTAAAATTATCACAATCGAATCTTCTGGTATTGCACCTGCTGTCATGGCTGGGCTTGCCCTTCATGTGCCAGTTGTTTTTGCCCGAAAGCGGCAATCACTGACTTTAACGGATAACCTTTTGACAGCAAGTGTGTATTCTTTTACCAAAAAAGTAGAAAGTACGATCGCCGTCTCTAACACGCACCTTAGTGAGGATGATTGTGTGTTAATCATCGACGACTTTTTAGCAAATGGAGAAGCCGCTAAGGGACTAGCTGCAATCGCAAAGCAAGCGAAAGCAAAAGTAGCTGGTTTTGGAATTGTTATCGAGAAATCATTCCAGCCTGGAAGAAAAGAGCTTGTGCAAATGGGCTATAGAGTCGAGTCACTCGCACGTATCGAATCGCTTGAGGAAGGAAAAGTCACGTTTGTACGCGAGGTACAATCATGAGTGCCACTAAAAAAGCCAAAACCCTTTCGCTAGGGATACAGCATGTACTGGCGATGTATGCAGGTGCGGTTCTTGTCCCGCTCATTGTTGGAGATGCGCTTGGGCTCACGCCAGCCCAGCTGACGTACTTAATTTCGGCAGATATTTTCATGTGCGGTGCCGCCACACTGCTTCAAGTATGGAAAAACCGCTTTTTTGGCATCGGTTTGCCTGTTGTACTAGGCTGTACATTTACTGCGGTATCTCCTATGATTGCGATTGGCTCTAAATATGGAATTTCATCTATATATGGAAGTATTATCGCCGCAGGGTTTATTGTCATTGCTCTTTCATTTTTCTTTGGGAAGCTTGTGAAATTCTTCCCGCCCGTTGTCACAGGTTCCGTCGTCACGATCATTGGAATTACCTTAATTCCGGTAGCCATGAACAATATGGCAGGTGGTGAAGGAAGTGCAGACTATGGTTCTTTTGAGAATCTTGGACTTGCTTTTCTAGTGTTGTTTATTATTGTCCTTCTCTATCGATTTACAAAGGGATTCATGAAAGCCATTGCCATCTTAATCGGCATTCTACTTGGGACAGCAGTTGCTGCTTTCTTAGGGAAGGTGGAGACGGCAGAAGTGGCGAATGCACAAGTTTTCCGCATCATTGAGCCTTTTTACTTTGGGTTGCCTACTTTTGAGTTTGCACCAATCATGACGATGACATTAGTTGCCATTGTGTCATTAGTCGAATCAACGGGTGTATACTTTGCGCTCGGAGATTTAACGAATCGTTCATTAAAAGAGAAGGATTTAGCAAAGGGATATCGTGCAGAGGGAATTGCCGTCTTATTAGGCGGTATCTTCAACGCTTTTCCATACACAGCCTACTCCCAAAACGTTGGATTGATCCAATTAACAGGTGTGAAGAAAAATCAGGTCATTGTGGTGACAGGTGTATTATTAATGGTATTTGGCCTTTTTCCTAAAATCGCGGCATTTACAACGATTATTCCAAAATCCGTTCTAGGCGGTGCAATGGTCGCCATGTTTGGCATGGTCATTGCGTACGGGATTAAAATGCTCTCACGCGTCGATTTTGCCAAACAGGAAAACTTACTCATTGTCGCATGCTCAGTTGGCATCGGGCTCGGAGTAACGGTGGTACCACAAATGTTTGATCATTTGCCAGAATCGATTAAATTGTTAACAAGTAACGGAATTGTCGCCGGAAGCTTTACCGCTATTTTGCTTCATATTATTTATCACATGATTCCTTTTAAAAAAGAAACAGAGCAGGAGCTAATGGAAGAACCTAAGCAATCTGTTATGTAAACACTTCTCTTGGAGAGGTGAAAGCCCGCATCCTTTGGATACGGGCTTGTTGTGATTAGTGCTATTAATGTTGTACCGGCGGCATTGTTTCGTTAATGACTGCAAATGTATAGCCCCTTGCTTTTAGTTGTGTAATCAGGCTATCTAAATAGTTCGTGGTAGAGGGTTGATCATGCATTAAAATAACTTTTGGTTCCCATGGTTTATTTTTCTCAAACATTTGCAGTTGATTCAATACCTCTGGAACATATTGTGAGTTTTTATATCTCCAGTCAAGGCTATCAATCGTCCAATCCCAGTAAATAAAGCCATTTTGGTTTAAACGTACTTTTTGATCATATGTTAAATTTGGAACACTGCCATAAGGTGTTCTCACAAGACGGGTGTAAACGCCTGTAACAGAAGCAAGAATGAGCTGAGCTTCTCTCATTTCATTTGCGGGAGACTCACTGTTCTGATAAAAGCGGTTTATATCATGCGTCATGCCATGAAGCCCTAATTGATGTCCTTCTTGATAAAGTCTTTTCACAGTTGCTTGGTGAGCTTGGATTTGCGGTCCAAGCATGAAGAATGTCGCCTTCACTTGATGTGCTTTTAAGACATTTAACAGCTGATTTGATGTAGCAGAAGGGCCATCATCAAATGTTAAAAAGACCGTTTTATTCGTTGTCTGTTGGTTTGGATTGGTCTTAAATTGTTGATCCAATGTTCTTGTAGAATGATCTTTTGCTTTCAGACTGATACTTGTGTCTCGGAAGTCACTGCTAGTAACAATTTTTGCTTGCCCATTTGTCGCCTGCAAATGGGGTTTAGACATATCCCAGATAAAAACGAGAAACAGTGTAAGAAGCACTAAACCAATTATCTTCGAGAGAAATATCGTGTTGTAGGGTGTCTGTTTTTTGGACACCTTTTTCATGACAATCACTCCAGTCAATTAAATTTTGTGCCGAATCATGTAGTAGATTCTGTCTTTTTTCACTGTTTTTCATGGTGTTCATATTGATTAAGTATACAGGAAAAAAACACCTTTTTATATATAATCATCAAATAAATTAGCATTTTATGGTTATTTTTTTGTGTTGATCAGAAAAAAAGGTGATCCATTCATGTTTAAATGAAATAATTCTGAATAATGATCGAAACGTTGGTATTTATACGCTAAGATAGCAACAGATTTAACCATTAATGCGAAGTGAAAGGAGATTCCGTATGAAAGTGTTGTAAAATGACGATTTCATTGAAAAAAGGATGCTCAAGTGGATATTGGAGATAGAGGCTATCAATCGCGAATACATAGAGAAAAGCTCTTACCCTACAAAATAAAGAAGAAACAAAAGGAAGCAAAGTCAGTACAACTGAATCAGAGATTGGCTACTATGTAAAAGGTGAATGTGAAAAGTCATTTGCTTATTCCTTTCATACAGCACTTTTACTTGAAGTAAAGGTGGGGTTTGTCTACGGTCTGCACTTCTCATTTGAGAGGTGTTTTTTTGCATAAAGCTATGTTAAATAACTCTATTAATAATCGGTTGAAGGGAATTTTTGTTCTTTAGATATAAAATAAGATGAGAGTGAATTGTTAAGAATCGTATTGAATGACATCAACCAAGAAATAGATCTAAACGAATAGGATGATTGTTGAAATCTGTCTGCTCTCTCCATATGGGACTTATGATAAAGTTGGTTTATTAACATTCTCCAAATGGGTGTTAAAAGGTGGGATAAGTAAATGTTAGGATTACCAAGAGGGGAAGTTTTTTTAGTTCCTTGGTCTATTGAGTGGGCAAAAGAATTTGAAAGTGAAAAGCGAAAGATAATAGGTGATATTGGTCAATACATAATCAATGTACACCATATTGGAAGTACAGCAGTAAAAGGTTTAAGCGCTAAGCCAATTATTGATATTGCCATTGAAATAGAACATTTTTTTGATGGAGAAAAATGTGTAATAGCGTTGGAAGCACTCGGTTACTCATATAAAGGAACAGACGTATTACCTGAAAGACACTACTTTAATAAAGGAGAACCACGAACACATCAAATCCATATGTACCAAAGACATAATAAGTATTTACTTGAACAGTTAAATTTCAGAGATTACTTGAGAAATAATGAGCAAGCTAGAAGTGAGTACCAACAGCTTAAACTTAAATTATCAAGATTACATGGAAATGACAAACACAAATACGCACATGAAAAAACTGATTTTATTAAGTCAATCCTTGAAAAGATTTAGGTGAGGGTTTGCTCTTTAGATGTTCATAAGAGAGGTCATTCACAGAGGAACTCCCAATTAACGGAGTTCTTTTTTTTCATTAAATCACCATTATTTTTGAACATAAATTGCATAAAAAAAGCAGGTTCGCTTGGCTTGGAACGAACCTGTGAAGGAGGAAAACTACATCATGTTTTCACCTATATTATCCAATATTTATCAATTGTCGTCAAGACAAAAAGTTAGACGGAGGAAAATATTTTGACTGAATTGTGTCGTTTTGGCATGTATATCCTTTTTTTGATTGGGGATATTAACCGAAAAAAGAGGTGAAGCCGATGGCATACATTCTTTCAGTTGGAACAAGTCTGCCAAAACATCATGTGGATCAGCAAGCAGCTGCTCAATTTGCAAGGTCTCAATTTAAACGATCGTTTAAAGATATTGATCGGCTATTAAAAGCTTTTAATAATGGCGAAATAGAGAGCAGGCAGTTTGTACAGCCTATTGATTGGTATCAAGAACATCACTCTTTTGAAGAGAAAAACAACCTCTATATCGAAAAAGCATTGGCACATGCGAAAGAAGCCGTTTTTCACTGTCTGCATGAAACAGCGTTCCTTACAATGCCAGTTCCTTTTGATGAGATTGATGCTTTGTTTTTCATCTCCAGTACAGGGTTATCAACACCAAGTCTTGATGCAAAGCTGATGAATGTTCTTCCATTTTCTCCTTATACGAAACGAGTGCCAATTTGGGGGTTAGGATGCGGGGGCGGGGCGGCAGGCTTATCCCGAGCTTATGAATACATCAGGGCGTATCCAGAAGCAAAAGTGCTCGTTGTTGCCTGCGAGCTTTGCAGCCTCACTTTTCAGCCGCAAGATCAATCAAAAAGCAATTTAATTGGAACCTCGCTGTTCGGTGACGGGACTGCGGCCGTTCTTTTAACTGGAGAAAAGGCTGCTTCTAAGTATACGCGGTTAAAAACAGTACCTAAAGTGCTTGGCACGCAGTCAGTGACCATGAAAGATTCTGAGGATGTGATGGGATGGGATTTTACCGCCGACGGATTTCGGGTCATCTTCTCACGTGACATTCCATCCATCATTTCTGGGTGGTTAAAAGAGCAAGTGGATCAATTTTTACATCAGCTAGGGTTTTCAACAGAGGATGTATCCGTATTTCTTGCTCACCCTGGAGGAAAAAAAGTGATTGATGCCTATCTTGAAAGCCTATCTTTACAAGAGCATCAGCTATTTTCTTCAAAAGAGGTTCTGAAACAGCATGGAAACATGTCCTCTGCCACCGTTTTATATGTCATGAAGCATTTTCTTGAACATCAGTCACTAGATGCAGGACAGGTGGGGCTTTGCGGAGCACTTGGTCCAGGCTTTTCGTCAGAATTATTGCTCATGAAATGGGAGGGGCTCTCGTGATGATTTTCTGGATAGTGATTGGCATTTTCATTTGTCAGCGCCTCATTGAAGTGCTTGTGGCGAAAAGAAATGAAAAGAAGGTGAAGGCGCTCGGAGCGATTGAATTTGGTGCAAGCCATTATCCTTATATGGTCGCTATGCATGCAGCTTTTTTCCTCTCGCTTATTGGAGAGACATGGCTGCTGCATCGTCAACCGTCTCGTTTTTTCCTATTGCTACTTGTGTTTCTGCTTGCGACCCAGGTGATTCGGTACTGGGCACTATGTTCACTTGGGACGTTTTGGAATACAAAAATCTTAGTCGTTCCAAATGCGATGATTGTAAAAAAGGGGCCGTATCGCTGGTTGAAGCATCCTAACTATGTGGTGGTGGCGATTGAACTGATGTTCATTCCGCTGCTATTTAACGCATTTATTACTGCCATTTTGTTTACGTGTTTAAATGGATGGATGATGATGGTCAGAATTCAAACAGAAGAAAAAGCACTGAATCAGTATTTACTAAATTAATATTGAAAATCATTATCAATTGTGCTACACTTTCATTAATGATAAACATTCTCAATCATGAAGGATGGACGGTGATCACATGACAATGATTTTCTTACTCGGTACGGTCTGTGTATACAGCTTATTGATTGGCTTCGTATTAAAAGGTGTTTCAAAAAAATCTGCTTCCTGATTGCAGTCCATTGTGACTGATCGGGTAGCAGATTTTTTTATTTCCTCAGATCAGAAGAAAAATCTCTTTATTTTGTGTAAAATGGTACACATACATAACTGACTTTTCTAAAAACAAAGGGGTTTATCGTCATGAAAGACTTGTCTATTCGAGATTCGCTCGTTCAAACTACAGGTGCTTTATATCAAAGCCTTCTGAAAAGGGATGATCACGAGCGCGCAGCCAAACTTGCATCTATTATGAAAAAGGAAGCTGAAGAAGAAGTATATATCGCATTTACCGGCCACTATTCTGCTGGTAAGTCATCACTAGTGAATCATCTTCTTCATGATCACATCCTGCCCACAAGCCCAATTCCAACGAGTGCAAACTTGGTTGTTGTCAGGAAAGGGGTCAGTGAAGTTCAGCTCCATACGTCTGATGGACGTTTTGCAAAAATGAGCGGTTCTTATGATAAAGAAGCGGTGCAGCGTTTTTGTAAAGATGGGGAACAAATTGAGATGGTGGAAATTAGCGGTGATTATAGTGGACTTGAAGAAAAAGTGGCACTCATTGATACACCGGGAATTGATTCAACGGATAATGCGCACTTTTTATCCGCTGCTTCTATTCTTCATCAAGCGGATGCTCTTTTTTATGTCGTTCATTATAACCATGTCCATTCTGAAGAAAACATTCGCTTCATTCGCTCGATTAAAGAGAAAGTGCCCAATCTTTATTTCATCGTCAATCAAGTGGATCGGCATGATGAACAAGAGACAACTTTTGAAAACTACAAAAAACAAGTCGTTGAGATGCTTTTAAAAGAAGGCATTGAAGAAGAACATCTATATTTTACTTCTGTGACGGATGAGGCACACCCAAAAAACGAAATGATCCGTTTAGTGAAGAAACTACAAGAATTACAAACCATGCCTAAAGCATCACTTCGAGCCTATACAGAGCAAAAAATCGAACATGTTTTAAAAGAACATATAGACTCGTTAAAAGAAGAACTGCATGAAGAGGACCTTGATAAGCAGCTTCAAGAAAAAAGGAATGAAGTGAAAGAACTAGAAGAGAAACGCCGATTTATGGAAAATGGTGCAAAGCAGGTAGGAGATGAAGTGTCTTCTGAAGTAGAGAACATCTTAAAAAATGCAAACCTCACGCCATTTAAGATGCGAGAGCTTGCAAGTGACTATATTGAATCGAAAGCACCTGGCTTTAAAGTGGGTTTACTTTTTGCCAAAAATAAAACCGAGCAGGAAAAGGAAAAGCGGGCAAATGATTTCTTAGCAGATGTAAAAAAGAGAATGAAAGCGGAAGTTGACTGGCACATTGCCGAGCTCCTCAAAAAAGAAATAAAACAGCATCAGCTTGGGGAAGCGTTATTAGACAAAGCCATGGCATTTGAGACACCTATTGAAGAATCCTTGCTTGAAAAGGTCATTCACCAAGGGGCAACTTTTTCTAACGAATATGTTCTTCAATATGCGAAAGATGCTGGTGAAGCATTGAAAAGACAGGCGAAACAGCAAGCGCTTCAATTGATTGAACAGATGATTGAAACCTTGAAAGACCAGCTCAAGAATGAACAGGAGAAGCAAGAGGAAAAATGGGAGCAAGCGAAACAAGAGCTTCAGAGCCTTGAGGGGTATAACGAAAAAAATGAACAAATAAGACAGGATATTCAGCATTTATGGGATATTTGGCAAAACGGAACGGATGAGCATATCCCAGGCGACTGGTTTTATGCGAAAAAGCAATGGATGCAGCACGACCAACTGGAGAAGAATCGCGCATCAATTCATGTTGAAGAGAGCGATCAAGCTGCTGAACGGACAAAGCGCGATCAATACCGTCAATCGCAGCATTTAACAACAGCACAATCAATTGCACAATTTAAAGAGCTTTCCCGCATTTTATCGCCTTTAGATATTCTAAAGTCTCAAAGAGATTCCTTTGAAAAACGAACAGAACGGCTACGGGCAAAAGAATTTACACTCGCTTTATTTGGCGCTTTTAGTTCTGGAAAATCTTCTTTTGCCAATGCGCTTGTTGGACGGAAGGTGTTACCATCATCTCCTACGCCAACAACTGCAACAATTAACAAACTGACACGACCTACGGAAGATCATCCTCATGAAAGTGTCAAAGTGGTGTTTAAAACCAAGCAAGACATTCTAGAGGAACTCGATCAGATTCTTGGATTTTCGATCACAACAGAAAAAGGAGATTCGTTTAAGGCAAAGCTGGAAAGAGTGCTGAAAAAACGGCAGCTCGAACAGGATCACCGAATCATTGTAGAACATTTTCTACAAGCCTATGCCAAGTTTCATGATGACATTGACAACCAAACCAATTTACATGTCACACTTCAAGAATTAAAGCCTTATGTAGCGGAAGAATCTGTTTCTTGTGTGGTGAAGGAAGTGACGGTGTATTTAAGTACACCTTTGACAGATAAAGGGCTGACGATTGTCGATACACCAGGTGCTAGCAGTATGAATAAGCGTCATACAGAAATCGCCTTCCAGTATATGAAGGATGCAGACGCCCTTCTTTATTTAACGTATTATCAGCATTCTTTCTCAAAAGCTGATCGCTCATTTTTAAGGAAGCTTGGACTCGTAAAAGATTCCTTTAGCATGGATAAAATGTTCTTTATCATCAATGCAGCTGATTTGGCTAAAGATCAAGCAGAGCTTGAAACCGTATTTGACTATGTACGAAGCGAGCTCACAAAAGAAGGTATCCGCAATCCAAACCTGCATCATGTGTCTAGTAAGGAAGAGATCGAAGGGAAAGAGCCGACATCTTATAATCAATATGCAACACTGAGAAAACAGCTCGACTATTTTATTGAGGAAGAATTAACGAAAGATGCCATTGAACTTTTGCATTTTGAAGCTAATACATTATGTACAACGGTCGATAGACTACGTGCGACCTTGCATCAATCAGAAGATGAGAAAGAAGCTGAAAAGAAAAACATCAAGACATCCTATGAAGCCATTCTCGAAAAAATGCAAGATGTGAAACGGTCTAAACTTGTGACTGAAAGCGTAAAAAAAGACGTGCATGAACAGCTCTATCATATTGTACAGCGGCTTTCATTATTTGCGAATGATCTATTAAAGTCGGCTTTTTATCCTGGCATATCTCAAGGGAATTTTGGTCAGCAGTTAAAAATGGCACTTGAGAAAGCGTTAAAGGAGTATGAATTTGAATTTGTGCAGGAGCTCAAGGCACTTGATATCCGAATGGAATCGTTTATCCACCATTATTTCCAGGAGGAGTGGGAAAAAGGGATGCAGGCTGCATGTGCGGAAGATCCTTACTTTTCTCTCAGCCTGTCAGCCCCTGAGGAGAAAAATGCTGAGCTAAAACAAATTGAAGTCGAAGCAGAGATTACTCCATTTGAGCCGCTTTTAAAGAAACAAAAATCAGCGAAAGCCTTCTTTGAACAAAATGAAAAGGCTACGTTTATTGAAGCCATTCGAGATGTTCTACATCAAATGACAACACGTTGGGCAGATAACGAAAAAGAAGAGTTGCTGAGCAGATATGAAAAGCTAGTGAAGACCTATACGGAAAGGTACGAACAAGATGCTCTCCAACAGCTCAATGAGCAAAAACAGACATTTATGACAAGCCTTACAACAGATGCTGAAAAACAGGCGATCATTGAACAAGTTTATGAACAAACAAATGAATGGAAGAACCAGTTGAAAACGATATGATTCATGATAGACTATATAAAAAAGAAAGCAGTTGATAGACGATGACGAGCGTACACGAAGAAATTTCTGCACATTCACAGAAACAACATGCCCACATCCAATCTTTTCTTGCACTTGAACAAAAAAGAGAGCAGGCGATTGAATCGGCTGTGAAAAAATGTGAACACAATGAACCATTTTCAACAGATGAGATCAACGCCATTACGTCTAAAATGAATGAGCTTGCCCGAGGCGGAATTGTTCCCCTTCGTAAACATGTCACGATTGAGATGGTGGAGGAATACACCCAGCGTAAACAGAAGTAAAGAGTAACTTTCTCATTTTTGGTCATCTTAACAAATGAACCAGAAAGGGGAATGATCATGGCAAAAAAGCAAAACGTAAAGCAGCAGGAGGAGCGCATGCTGAAGGAAAAAGGCATGCCATCCTACGCAGAAGCGGAAACGAAAAAAATGCAATATGGTAAAAAGTAATCGGGCTGCCTCTTCTTTATCAAAAGAAGAAGGCGCCTTTTTTATGTTCGTTTCGATGTTCTATGATAGAATAGGAGTATTGTTTATAAAAAGGGAGCTTAGATGAATGAATAAACACGTCTTACTTGTAGATGGAATGGCACTTCTTTTTAGGTCGTTTTATGCGACGGCTGTCCATCGCAATTTTATGATAAATGATCGTGGTGTACCGACAAATGGAGTGAATGGTTATTTGAAGCATTTGTTAACAGCTGTCCAAACATTTGAGCCGACTCATATCGTATGCTGCTGGGATATGGGGAGCCAGACATACCGTAACGAATTGTTTCAAGATTATAAAGCCAATCGAGGCGAGGCGCCTGTTGAGCTTATCCCGCAGTTTGATTTAGCAAAAGAGGCGACAGAAGAACTGGGGATCATGAACATTGGTGTGAAAGGTTTTGAAGCAGATGATTGTATTGGAACGCTTGCATCTATCTATCAAAACGAAGCACATGTGACCGTCTTAACAGGAGATAAAGATTTGCTGCAGATCTTGAATGAACAAGTGACCGTGGCTTTAATGCAAAAAGGCATCGGGAATTATAAGCATTATACAAAAGCCCTTTTTGAAGAGGAAATGGGCATATCTCCAAAGGCCCTGATTGATATGAAAGCGCTGATGGGTGATGCTAGTGATAATTATCCTGGTGTAAAAGGAATCGGCGAAAAAACAGCGTTGAAATTTATTCAAACGTATCAAACGATTGATCGACTGTTAGAAAATGTTCATGCATTAACGGCAGCTCAGCAAAAGAAAATGCAAGCAGGATTAGAAGATCTGAAGCTTTCTCGTATACTGGCAGAAATTAAATGTGATGTACCACTCAGCTGTCCGATTGACGAAACAAAAATAAAAATGGACCCAGAGCGGGCAGCGGCAATGCTTCGCTTGCATCAAATCAAAGGGATCGAACCAATGGTTAACCGCTTAAGTCAATTAGGAATCAGTTAAGGTTAGAAAAAAAAGAAAGGGCTAAAATCAAGTTCATTTTAGCCCTTTGTGTTGCTTTTTTTCGCCTTATTTTCTAATTGCGATATTGGCTGTTTATCTTTTGTTTGCGCATCACCTTGAGGAGTCGTTCCGTTTGTGACACGGCCTCTGTTCTCTTTATCCAATTCGTATCACCTCACACATTAGCATAACCAAAAGAAAAGCGATTCATCCTTTTGAAAGGTGAATCGCTTTTCTAGCGAGCTGATCAGCCACTTGATTTTCCTTGCTCGGAATCCACTTAATGAAAAATAAATCAAATTCGCTTTGAAGCTGCAGCATTTCTTCGATAAAATGACGAAAAGATGGATTTTTAGCAAATCCTGCATTGGCTGCACGATCTACCACTTGTGAATCAGTGCGGAATGAAACGGTCCGTAATCCTTTTTCTACGCAAATTTTCATGCCTTCAATGAGCGCGGAAAACTCTGCTTCATGATTGCTCATGATGCCAAGAGGAATGGAGAAAGACTCAGCTTTTCCGTCATATTTCAAGAAAATGCCGATGCCAGATGGACCTGGGTTTCCGGCACTAGCACCGTCAATATATATTTCAGCTGGCAATTTATTTCCCCCTTTCATCAATCGGAACCATTTTTTTCGCCGCATAGGCATAAGGTGTGCCAATAGCAGCGACGATAAATTTAATCACATAAGTCGTGATGAAAATTTCGATCCATATATGGAATGGGTAGGTCCCAAGAAAGGCAATGGTTGTGAAAACGAGTGTATCAAGTAGCTGGCTAATCATTGTACTCCCCGCATTTCGCAGCCAGAGCGCACCGTCTGAAGGAAATATCCGGCGAATAAACGAATATACATAAACATCTAACATTTGACTGATGATATAAGCAGCAAGACTACCAAGAGCGACCCTTGGCATAAAGCCAAATATCGTTTCTAATGATGATTGGGAAATGTCAGATGGAGCGGGATGGAAAAGCAAAGCCTCCTGCATGACAACAGTTAATGTTAAAAGGGTGGCAAAGCCAATCCAGACAGCTTTTTTCGCTTCGGTTTGTCCATATTTTTCATTGAGGACGTCCGTTGCAAAGAACACACTGCCATATAAAATGTTGCCAAGTGTTGCCGTTAAGCCAAATAATTCAACGGTTTTGACCACTTGTAAATTGGCAGCAACTGTTGCAAAACCAATCCAGACGAAAAGCCCCATCTTGCCAAATCCTTTATAAAATAGAAGAACAATGATAAAATTAATGATCGCAAATAAGATCCAAATACCTTCATTAAACAAGTGACATGAACTTCCTTTCTAAATGTAAAATGTAACTTTTTGATTATAGCATAACGAACGTTTACCTTAAAAGTATGGGAAGGCGATGTGATCAATGAAACTAAGAGCGCACTATACAATGAAAGTGAAATCGATTGGGTCCATTGCTTTTTTCCAAGAAGATTGGATGGAGCTCAAAGAGGCCTTGCTTTTAGCAAAACATATAGACAAAAAAGAACCGCAGTCACTTCTAACATTTGAAGATGAAAAGGGTGCGATGTGGTCGATGAAAGAACTTGAAAAGCTAAACGAAGAACTTAGGCTTGAACCCGATCAGCTTCAGGTCTATTTTGATGCGAGTTTTCGCAAAGAAACAGGTGATGCTGGGCTTGGAATTGTCGTGTATTATCAGCTCGGACAGGATGCATACCGGTTAAGGAAGAATCACCCTTTTCAGAGCACCACGAACAATGAGGCAGAGTATGCGGCTTTATTTGAAGCGGTAAAAGCTTTAAAAGAACTGGGAGCCAGCAGAAACTCTGTTACGATTAGAGGAGATTCTCTTGTTGTGATGAATCAGCTCAAAGGGGAATGGCCTTGTTATGATGATATACATAACAAATGGCTCGACCGAATTGAGGCTGCGATCAAAGAGCTGAAGCTCACGCCAACATATGAAGTCATCGATCGTAAACAAAATGCAGAAGCAGATCAGCTTGCCAGACAGATACTTGCAGACGTCCCTATCGAAAGTAAGTTGAAATTAGAAGCAGACGGAGCTGAATAAAGTGGATAAAAAAACAGCAGTAAAAGAATTAACAGATCTTCAAGACACGTATTGTTCAGATTGCTTGATTAAAAAGCACTTTCGTAAAGAATTTGGCAAAAAATACGCCCACTCCTTTTGTATACAGCAATGCACGGTAGGAGAGAAGATCAAACAATACGGGAATGAATTACTCAAAAAATAAGCGTACACTCCGGTTTTCCCCTAGATGTATCACGCGTTCACGAAAAAAAAAACGAATAGAATGTGTAAAAAAAGAACATATTCTGAAAAATGAGCCGATATAACTATAGAAAGTTTTGGTTGAGTTACTTTTTGACTAAGTGACGGATAATAGAGGAAAAGGGGAAGGCCGGCATGGATAATAAGGATTTTGAAACGGTATTACATCGGACATTTCAAGAGGTGTACAGTGATCTAGAGCAACTGGTAGATGTAGCAAAGAAGGGAAGACCTTTTCTCGAAAAAGATATCTCTGAAATTGAACAAAGATTAAAGCAAAATATTTTAGCGATTGAAATTCAGCTGAAAATCAAATAAGAGAGGCATACGCCTCTCTTTATTTTGTCGTTTCATCATTGATTGAGTTGATTAGATTTTTGTTACGTTTGCAGCTTGAGGTCCACGATTACCTTCAACGATTTCAAAAGAAACTTCTTGTCCTTCTTCTAGAGATTTGTAACCGTCACCTTCGATAGCTGTGAAGTGAACGAATACGTCGTCTCCGCCTTCAACTTCAATGAAGCCGAAACCTTTTTCATTATTGAACCATTTTACTTTACCGTTTTGCATATTGCTTTTTCCTCCTAGTACTGTAGCACACCTTTCGGCATACTAAAAAAAATTTTTCATCACCTAACGACTTAAGAAGTTGTTAAATGATGGTTCCACTATACACCATCAAAAGTAAAGCGTCAAGCAGGCAAGCCAAATTTTGAGCAGAATGTTTGATTTTTTTGTTTTTTTAGTGAATGACATTTATCTATAAAACGTCCTAATCTCATGAAACCTAACGTATAACTTGTCCGTATATAGTAAAAATACAGAAAGAGGTGCGTCATGAATCGTTACACAATTGAGGAGTTTGTTCAGAATACGCAGCAAGAAGACAAAGGGGAAGGGGTTTTTGAACTTGAAACACCAAGATTGTTAGAAATTAATTTAACGGATACCATTTGGGCAAAAACAGGCTCCATGGTTTCATATCGCGGGAAAATAAAGTTTGAACGTGAAGGTGTATTTGAACACGGTGTGTCAAAGATGTTCAAAAAAATGTTATCAGGAGAAGGAACTTCTTTGATGAAGGCCACAGGTGATGGGAAATTATATGTAGCAGACCAAGGGAAAAAAATTTCGATTCTTCGATTGGCTCAAGGGGAGTCTATTTTCGTTAATGGAAACGACTTGCTCGCATTTGAACCGTCTGTTCGGTGGGACATTAAATTAATGAAAAAGGTGTCTGGCATGCTTGCAGGCGGATTATTTAATGTCAAACTTGAAGGACCAGGTCTTGTGGCAATCACAAGTCATTACGAACCGCTGACGCTGATTGTTCAGCCAGGTGATTCTGTTTATACAGATCCGAATGCGACGGTCGCATGGTCAGGAGATTTGCAGACTGAATTTGTGACAGATGTATCGTTCAAAACGTTTATTGGCAGGGGAAGCGGAGAGTCCATTCAAATGAAGTTTAGCGGAAGTGGCTTTGTTGTCGTGCAGCCGTTTGAAGAAGTGTATACAACGAATGGGAATCAAGGTTAAAAGAAGAAAGGTGTCCGTCAATGACGGACACCTTTTATGATAATGCTTGAGCATACGATTTGTTGCTCATGATCAGATCTGATTGTTCGACGATATCTTCTAAAATGGTTTGAGAAGACTGTTTTAAGTGTAATTTTTTGATGTTTTGTTTCATGGATTCTAATTTTTCTTCGTCTTGCAGCAAGTTGGTGACAGATTCTAAAATGTCTTCGTGTCTGTTGATGACAATGGCAGCGCCGTAATCTTCAAAGAAAAGAGCATTTTCTTTTTCTTGTCCTGGAACAGGTTTGTAAAGAATAACTGGGACACCAATTGCTGTTGCTTCTGTTAATGTAATTCCGCCCGGTTTTGTAATCATACAGTCCGTTACTCTGAACAATTCATCAATTTGTTCCACATATCCAAGCGCCTTCAATTGATTTGGGTGTGCTTGTTCAAGTTCGCTAAGCGATTGCTTCAGCGCTGCATTCTTACCGCACACAACAACAATTTGTACTTCACTGTCAAGAAGTAGTGCTTCACACAGTTCCTTCACATTTTTTAGTACACCATGGGCACCCGCCATAATGAGAAGGACTTTTTTGTCTGATGATAATCCATATTTTTTATAGATGATCGATTTAGGCACGTCTACTTCAAATTGTGGTCTAATCGGAATGCCTGTTACCTTGACATCGCTTGGATGTGTGCCGATTTCTACTAGCTTTTGTTTCACATAATCGGTTGCAACATAGTATCGGTCAATGTTTTCATGTACCCAAATTTTATGAAGACAAAAGTCTGTCATCACATTAAATGTTGGAATGACTTTACCTGTTTTGTTTCGGTATTCAGGTACAACAATCATCGGGAATGTAATGATGATGATATCCGGATTGTGTAATTGAATTAATTCATCAAGACGCTTATTTCCCATCTTTAAATAAATGTTAAATTTGCGTTTATTGTAAATTTTATCTACACCGTAATAAAACAAGCGATAAAATTGTTTCCCAATGGAGAAGCTCTTTAAATATAAATATTGAGTCACTTCGGACACAATGGGATTTGATTCTTGATACAAATTAGAAACTATCACATGTTCAAACCCTTGGGATTTGCATTCATCATACAGTGTTTTTGCAACCTGCATATGTCCATTTCCATAATTTGCGGTCAAGATTAATATTTTTTTATTGGTATTCAAGAATATTCACCTCAAATGTAATCAACAACAACAAAACTTCGTACGAAACTATAAATCTCATAGGTCTACATATACATAAAGATAACATATAAACAGCGAGAGCATATCATTCGTTACGAAAGAATTAAACTAATTTTAAAAAACAAACAGACTAAATTGATAATGGAAGACAGAGCCATTTGTATTTTAACACATTTTAAGCATTTATCATCAGACTACAGTCTATTTTATTCCCACACATATGGTGTTTCTTGATAAACATAGTAATTAAGCCAATTCATAAACAGCAAAGTAGCATGGGCTTTCCAGCGGTTCACTGGAACTAATGTGTCTCCATCTTCGATGAAATAGTGGACGGGTTTTTTGACTGTATCATGTTTCAACAAATCTCTTTCATATTCCTGCTTCAATGTATCTGTATCGTATTCAGGATGTCCAGTTAAAAATACTTGTTTATCATCATCTGAAACAATTAAACAAACACCAGCTTCCTCAGACGTGCTCAATACTTTTAGATTCGGCGTGTTTTTTAATTGTTCTGTATTAATATCTGTATGCCTAGAATGTGGGACATAGTATACTTCATCGAAACCTCTTACTAATCTTTCTTTTTTCTCTTTGACAAGATGCTCAAAAACACCGAATTTTTTCTCTGGAAGCTTGATTTTTTCAATGCCATAATGATGATAAAGACCAGCCTGTGCCCCCCAGCATATATGGAGAGTAGACGTCACATTCGTTTTACTCCAGTCCAAAATGTCCTGCAGTTCTTTCCAATAGGAAACTTCTTCGAAAGCTAAATGCTCAATTGGTGCACCTGTAATGATCATGCCATCAAATTTTTTATGGCGAATCGAGTCAAAGGTCGTATAAAATTCATCTAGATGCTCTCTCGATGTATTCTTCGGTGTATGTGTACTTGGAATCAAAAATGTAAAATACACTTGCAAAGGAGAATTTCCGAGCATTCTCAGCAGCTGCGTTTCAGTTTGTATTTTTTTTGGCATTAAATTTAAGATCACGATATTCAAAGGACGGATATCTTGTTTGAATGCCCTTGTCTCATCCATGACGAAAATGTTTTCGCTCTCTAGTATTTGTTTTGCCGGCAGATGAACTGGTATGTTAATAGGCAACTCGCCACCCCCTGAACCAAAGCTAATTTCACTTCATTATAGGAACTTTCTGGCGATATTTCAATGTTTCAATTATGTTACAATGAAAAATAGAGCAAAAAAGAAAGCTGTTTCTGTCAAAAAAGGAGGCCATTAATCATGATCACAAAGCATTTATCAGATATTGACATTGCCCAAAAGGCAAAGCTGAGACCGATTCAAGACATCGCAGCAAAATTACAAATACATGACGAAGAATTAGAATGCTATGGTTTCACAAAAGCGAAAATATCTTTGACTATTTTTGACCGTTTAAAGGAACAAAAAGAAGGAAATGTGATTCTTGTGACTTCGATCAACCCAACGCCAGCAGGTGAGGGGAAGTCCACCGTAACAGTTGGCCTCGGTCAAGCCTTCGAGAAAATTGGGAAAAAAGCGATCATTGCCATGCGTGAACCTTCACTAGGTCCCACAATGGGTATTAAAGGTGGTGCAGCTGGCGGCGGATATTCACAGGTGTTACCTATGGAAGAAATCAATCTTCATTTCACAGGGGATTTTCATGCGATTACATCTGCACATAACGCTTTATCTGCTTTTATTGATAATCATATCCATCACGGAAATGAGCTTGGGATCGACGCACGCCGAATTGTATGGAAACGAGTGTTAGATTTAAACGATCGTGCTCTAAGACAAGTGGTCGTAGGACTTGGCGGTCAATTAAATGGGTACCCTAGAGAAGATGGATTTGATATTACGGTTGCATCCGAAATGATGGCCATCCTCTGTTTAGCAGACGACTTAAACGATCTAAAAAAACGTCTTTCTTCTATTGTTGTTGCCTACAATCAAGAAGGTGAACCGGTCACAGTTGGAAATCTAGGATATGAAGGCGTATTAACCTTGCTTTTAAAAGATGCGCTGAAACCAAACCTTGTTCAAACGATTGAAGGAACTCCAGCCCTTGTTCATGGTGGTCCCTTTGCCAATATTGCACATGGATGCAATAGTTTAATTGCCACAAAAATGGCGGCAAAACTAGCAGATTACGTCGTAACAGAAGCGGGATTTGGTGCAGACCTCGGCGCGGAAAAATTTCTTCACATCAAAACAAGAGCAGGTGATTTTAAACCAGGCGCTGTTGTCATTGTAGCAACTGTCAGGGCGCTTAAAATGCATGGCGGAATGCAGAAAACAGAGCTCAAGGAAGCAAATGCACAGGCTGTATTAGAAGGTATACATAATTTAGAGAAGCATATTGAAACAGTGCAAGCCTTCGGTCTACCATACATCGTTGCAGTGAACCGTTTTATTACCGATACAAAAGAAGAAATTCAAGCAATAGAAAACTGGTGCGAAACGAATGGACATCCAGTCAAAGCCGTCAATGTATGGGAAGAAGGGGGAGCTGGCGGCGTAGCACTTGCCGAAGAGCTCACGACACTCATTGAAAAGAATGAAAACAGCTTTTCTTATTTATATGAGGAGCAAGATTCCATTGAAGAAAAGTTGTCAAAAGTCGCCAAAGTGGTTTATGGTGCAGACGGCGTCAACCTTACATCAAAAGCAAGAAAGCAGCTAGCTGCAATTGAGAAAAATGGCTGGGCCCATTTGCCGGTTTGTATGGCAAAAACGCAATATTCACTATCGGATGATCCGGCTTTAATCGGCAGACCAAAAGGCTTCACCGTTACGATTCGAGAGTTAAAACCATCTGTAGGAGCAGGTTTTATTGTTGCACTAACGGGAAGCATTCTGACCATGCCAGGTCTCCCTAAAAAACCTGCAGCACTTGAGATGGATTTATTAGAAGACGGCAGTGTGACTGGACTCTTTTAGCAGGAAGCATAAAAAGCGATTTTCTAAAAGAAGCATGTTACGATAGGAAAAAGTGAATCCTAGGAGGCTATGAGATGTCAATTTATGATATTCAGGTCAAGACCATTAACGGTCAGGAAAAATCAATGGCAGATTACAAAGGGAAAGTACTGATCATCGTGAACACAGCGAGCAAATGTGGACTGACCCCTCAATTTAAACAATTACAAGAGTTATACGATCAATATCATGAAAAGGGCCTTGAAATTTTGGGATTTCCGTGCAATCAATTTATGAATCAAGAACCAGAAGGGGAAGAAGCAATTCAAGAATTCTGTTCGTTAAACTATGGTGTGACCTTCCCGATGTTTGCAAAAATAGATGTCAATGGTGACAATGCGCATCCGCTTTTCAAATACCTAACGAGTCATGCGAAAGGTGTGCTTGGTACAAAAACGGTGAAATGGAATTTTACAAAATTTATCGTTGACCAAAACGGAGAAGTGACTGAACGATTCTCTCCTAAAACACCACCAAAAGAATTAGAAAGCTCCATTATCGCTCTTTTGGAGAAATAAGCATGTATTCGAGTAAGCAGCAAGAACAATTGGAGGCAGCTGCCTCCTTTGTTTCAAAACAGCTAAAGAATGAACCGACTGGACACGATGAAGCTCATATCAATCGTGTGCGCCAGCTTGCCGTCCATATTGCACAACAGGAGGGCGGGTCGCTTTTTGTCATTGAAATGGCAGCGATTGTCCATGATGTAATTGATGACAAACTGTCTAGTGAATGGAAGCTTTCACCGCATGATCTCAAGCAGCAGCTCCTTTTGTGGGAAGTGGACACGCAAGATATTCGGTATATCATGGATATCATTACAACGATGTCTTTTCGTCACCGGCATATGCAGCATAAGCCAGTGACATTAGAAGGGGCCATTGTTCAAGATGCAGATCGACTGGATGCGATAGGTGCAACTGGGATTGCAAGGGTGTTTACATATGCCGGTGCAAAAGGGGAGCCTCACTATACAGAGGGTGCTCACCAAGGCACAGTACTTTTGCATATGCAAGACAAGCTGCTTCAATTAAAAGACTTGATGAACACACGTGCTGGAAAGCAGCTGGCTCATGAGCGACATGAGTTTATGTGTCTATTTATTAAGACATGGAAAGAAGAATGCGGCCTTACAGATGAGTAGGGTCTTTATGTGTGTAAGGAGGATGTATAGATGAAAATAACTGCCATAGAACCAACGCCAAGCCCGAATACAATGAAAGTCATTTTGACAGAAGCGCTTGCAGGCGGTAAAAGCAATAACTACAAAAAAGATCAAAAAGACGAAGCGCCAGAGATGATTAAGCGCATTTTAACCATTGAAGGTGTAAAAGGTGTTTACCATGTAGCCGATTTCTTAGCGGTTGAGCGTAATGCGAAATTTGACTGGCAAGGTATTTTACAGCAAGTCAGAGAAGCCTTTGGACAAGAAACGGAAGGGCTTCAGGGAGAATCGCAGTCAGGTGATGACACATTTGGAGAAGTCAAAGTGTTTGTTCAAATGTTTAATGGGATTCCGATGCAGGTGAAGCTGACAGACGGTGAAAGAGAAGAACGATTTGGAATGCCTGAACGTTTCCAGGCAGCGATTTTAAAGCTAAGAAGCAGTTCAGATAATGTTGTATTTGAACGTGTGTGGAAAGAACATGGCGTACGTTTTGGAGAATTTGCTGATATCGGTCAAGAAGTCACAGAAGAGCTGCAAGCTGCATATGACGACGAGCGTTTATCCCGTTTAACAGAGGCAGTGAAGGAAGGTCAAGAGGCTGTAGATAAACAAGTGAACCGAAAAGCATATGATGTGACAGAAGAGATGCTGCGCGATGAAGATTGGAAGAAACGTTTTGCTCATTTAGAGCAAATGCAGCCAGAGAAAAAAGATATACCTGTTTTAATGAAAGCGATGGAGGATCCAAAAACATCGATTCGCAGACAAGCTGTTGTGAATGCTGGCATGATTGAAGATCCAGCCATTTTGCCTATTTTGTATAAAGGGCTTGAAGATAAAACAGTGACAGTTAGAAGAACTGCAGGAGATTGTATTTCGGATCTTGGTGATCCTAGTGCGATTGAAGCGATGATCCAAGCCTTAAAGGACCCAAGTAAGCTTGTCCGCTGGCGTGCGGCCATGTTCCTTTATGAAGAAGGTGACGAAACAGCACTAGAAGCTTTAAAAGAAGCGGAGCAGGACCCTGAATTTGAAGTCAGTCTTCAAGTAAAAATGGCCATCGAACGAATTGAGCACGGAGAAGAAGCAAAAGGCTCTGTGTGGAAGCAAATGACAGAAAGTAGAAAAAATGCATCAGAATCATAAGAAAGACGAGCAGGCTGCCAATAAAAGGCAGCTTGTTTTCTGAAAATGGCTTTTTTATTGGCAGAAAAATTTTTTTAGAAAAATTATTTTGAATATTGTTGAAATATGAGAAAAAACTCTATATAGTAGTACCAATATAGAATATTGGAGGTCAGATTTTATGACACAATCCTTGCTGAGCACTTGCTTCAGCAGAGAAATCAGTCACTATCTATTATAGGTGGCTAAATAAACAGAAAATTTGTAAAATAAAATGAACTCAAAATCATACAGTCAACAAGACTAGTAGTATAGGAGGCTTTTTAAACAGATGGCAGAACTTCGCAGTAATATGATTAAACAAGGAATTGACAGAGCACCTCACCGAAGCTTACTAAGAGCAGCTGGGGTAAAAGATGAGGATTTTGGCAAACCGTTTATTGCCGTATGTAATTCCTATATTGATATTGTCCCAGGGCATGTCCATCTTCAGGAATTCGGAAAAATTGTGAAAGAAGCCATTCGTGAAGCTGGCGGTGTTCCATTTGAATTCAATACAATTGGGGTAGATGATGGTATTGCGATGGGGCATATTGGGATGAGATATTCATTGCCAAGCCGTGAAATCATTGCTGATTCAGTAGAGACCGTGGTGTCTGCACACTGGTTTGATGGCATGGTTTGTATTCCAAACTGTGATAAAATCACGCCAGGTATGATGATGGCTGCCATGCGTGTGAATATCCCAACTGTATTTGTCAGTGGTGGACCGATGGAAGCTGGTAGAACAAGTGATGGCAGAAAAATTTCTCTTTCTTCTGTCTTTGAAGGCGTAGGCGCATACCAATCAGGGAAAATTAATGAAGAGGAATTAAACGAATTAGAGCAATTTGGCTGTCCAACATGCGGATCTTGCTCTGGTATGTTTACAGCAAACTCAATGAACTGTTTAGCAGAGGCGCTAGGGATTGCTCTTCCTGGAAATGGAACCATTTTGGCGACTTCACCAGAACGAAGAGAATTTGCGAAGAAGTCAGCAAAACAATTGATGGAGCTGATCAAAAAAGACATTAAACCACGTGATATTGTCACCGAAAAAGCGATTGATAACGCATTTGCTTTAGATATGGCACTTGGTGGTTCAACAAATACAGTTCTTCATACATTGGCGATTGCAAATGAAGCAGGCGTTGAATATTCACTTGAACGCATCAATGAAGTCGCAGAACGTGTGCCGCATTTATCGAAACTTGCTCCAGCTTCAGATGTATATATTGAAGATTTACATGAAGCTGGCGGAGTGACCGCTGCACTAAATGAATTGTCCAAAAAAGAGGGGGCTCTTCATTTAGATACCATGACCGTCACAGCGAAAACGTTAGGCGAGAATATTGCAGGTCATGAGGTAAAAGATTATAACGTCATTTATCCAATTGACAAGCCATTTACTGAAAAGGGCGGTTTAGCCGTTTTATTTGGAAACCTTGCGCCAGATGGAGCAATCATTAAAACAGGCGGTGTACAAGACGGCATCACACGTCATGAAGGACCTGCGATCGTATTTGAATCCCAAGAGGAAGCACTTGAAGGAATCATTAATCGAAAAGTAGAAGCAGGACATGTTGTCATTATTCGTTATGAAGGACCTAAAGGCGGTCCAGGTATGCCTGAAATGCTAGCACCAACTTCACAAATTGTTGGAATGGGACTTGGTCCAAAGGTTGCTTTAATTACAGACGGACGATTCTCCGGTGCTTCTCGCGGATTGTCTATTGGACACGTCTCTCCAGAGGCAGCAGAAGGTGGCCCGCTTGCCTTTGTTGAAAATGGTGATCATGTCGTTGTCGATATCGAAAAACGCATTTTAAGCGTAGATGTCCCGGAAGAAGAATGGGAAAAAAGAAAAGCAAACTGGAAAGGCTTTGAGCCAAAAGTAAAAACAGGTTACCTTGCCAGATACTCAAAACTTGTGACATCAGCCAATACAGGCGGAATCATGAAAATTTAATGTGAAATTGAACATTTGAAAATTGGCTCTCTCTATAGTATCCTTTATTCACAACATAAGGATTATAGAGGGGGCTTTTTTATGTCAATGGCATATGAAGAATATATGCGTCAGCTCGTCGTACCAATGCGCCAAGAACTGACAAGTGCAGGGTTTCAAGAATTGACGACTGAAGAAGAAGTAGAAAAAACGATGCAGGAAGCAGAAGGAACAACATTTGTTGTCGTCAATTCCGTATGCGGATGTGCTGCCGGTTTAGCACGCCCTGCTGCTACTCAAGCTGTCATGAAAGCAGAAAAAGCACCAGATCGAATGGTGACGGTCTTTGCTGGTCAGGACCGGGAAGCAACGGCTAAAATGAGAGAATACTTCACAGGTGAGGAGCCATCTTCTCCATCTATGGCACTTTTAAAAGGAAATGAACTCGTTCACTTTATCCCGCGTGACGAAATTGAAGGTCATGAAATGGAAGATATTATGAAGAACGTCTTATCTGCATTTGAAAAACATTGCTAATACAAATGTTGAAATGTCCTGTGATCCATCAGGGCATTTTTTCTTGATTATGATGGAGGAACGACATGCTCATTACAACAAGCTTTAGAGCAAATGAACAAACAATTGAAACGGCAAAGGCCCTTGCAAAGGACTTGCATGGTGAGTATATCGAGCGGCGCAAACAATCTGTCAAACAGCTTGCGATCAAGCGGGGGGATGTACTGGTTGTTGGGAAAGAACGATTTGAATGGTATCAGCCAAATGGTGAAAAGTTCTTTTTCCATCCAAGCTCAGCGATGTTTAGGGTGAAGCGGGTTCTGCGAGGGGAAAAAGATCCATTAATAGAAGCAGCACAATTAAAGCCGGGCGATTCCTTTTTAGATTGTACGCTTGGCTTAGGATCTGATGCGATTACCGCAAGCTGCGCTACAGGAGCCAATGGAAAAGTGGCCGGTATTGAAAAAAATCCGATGACGGCATTGCTTGTTCGAGAAGGACTCAGCACTTGGGAAACGGGTGTGAAAGAGGCAGACGAAGCGATGAAACGGATATCTGTCATCAGCGGGGATAGTATTGAGCAGTTAAAGAAGCTCCCTGATCGATCCTATGATATCGTCTATTTTGACCCGATGTTTGAAGAAACCATACAAGAGTCTGCTAGTATGATGCCGCTTCGTCATGCAGCTGAGCATCATTTTGACCATGAAACCGCTGTGAAAGAAGCAATGAGAGTGGCTAGAAAAAGAGTGGTTTTAAAAGATCATTGGAAAAGCACACGATTTACCACTGATTCCTATCAATTTCAGGTGATGAAACGTAAAACCGCCCAATTCCATTACGGATATATCTCAATAGAAGAAGACAAATCAACAAAACTTTAATCACTCTTAACAATTAAAAAAGCCCTATTTCAGGGCTTTTAATCGGTGATCTCCATATAGACAAAATAAAATAACGTCAGCAAGGAAGCTGTGATGAAAAACCCTTCAAGCATATCCATTCCTCCCAAATTTTAGTCGTCGTTACTGTCATTGTAAACGTTTTATCATGAAAAAGAAAGTCTCAACTCAATGACCAAATTGAATGACTGAAAATTCATTATATGCTAGAATAGCAGTATGATAACTTATGGAAGGAATTAGATATCATGAAAATGTGGATGAGAAAAACGCTCGTTGCACTCTTTACGATTGCGACTTTTGGTTTAATCTCTCCTCCATCAGCTTTGATGACAGACAAGCCATCTGAACTTTCTTCATCTGATAAATCACCTTATACAGCAGTTTATGATACATCAGATGATACGCGCAGCTGGGAATTATCGCAAGAAGACAACAAAGAGCGGGTAGACCCCTTTGAGCAATATAAGCAAGAGGTTCTATCAAGTGCAGAAAACCAATCCTTTCTCAAATTTGGTCGTAAAATCACACCTGTCATTGAGGACGAGTATAGAGAAGAGATTCAACCAAAAATTGAACAAGTGTTAACCGACTTTTTAACAAATTTCAAAGATGACGAAAAATTTCAAGATGTTGTTTTAACTGATCAGCCTTCAAGCGGAAATGGGGAAAAAATCTTCCACATTTATAATAGAAAGACTGGAGAAGATTTGCTTCGTTTTCATGTCAGGAGAGATCAGCCGCCTCACAGCGGATATTGGTTTAACTTTCACTACCATACAGCAGAAGATGGATTCCAGACGCATCATGAACTCGGTAATATTTACTGGGATAAAAACACCCCGCCGAGCTGGATGAGCCACTAGAAGGAGATGTCATGCCAATTGAAAAAGTATACAATGAACGAAATGGTTCGCATTACAAAACAAATGTTAAACGAGCGTGGAGTGAAAATAGAAGATATTGCACACATTGTGCTGAAACTCCAAGAGAAATACAACCCAAATCTTCCACTTAGTGTCTGCATTGAAAATGTTGAAAAAGTGCTGAATAAAAGGGAAATTGTCCACGCAGTTTTGACAGGACTTGCTCTTGATCAGCTGGCAGAAAAAAAACTTTTGCCAGAACCTTTGCAGCATTTAGTTGAAACAGATGAACCGCTATATGGAATTGATGAGATTATTCCGCTTTCCATTGTCAATGTATATGGATCAATCGGTTTGACCAACTTCGGTTATCTAGACAAAGAGAAATTTGGTATCATTAGAGAATTAGATGAAGGTCGTCCTGGTGAAGTACACACCTTCCTCGATGACCTTGTCGCTGCGCTTGCCGCTGCAGCAGCAAGTCGCATAGCTCACTCACACCAAGATATTAAGGACGAAGAGCAGGATCGAGTGAATCAAGCATAAAAAGAAAAACATGTCTGCTCATCTTGCAGACATGTTTTTTTGGTTTCAACAAAAGCAGAAATAAGGTAAACTACAACAAGAACATAAATAAAGGATGAAAAAAATGAAACAATACAAAGAGTTATGCCGTCATGTATTACAGCACGGGGATGAAAAAGGTGACAGAACAGGAACAGGCACTATCAGCACGTTCGGTTACCAAATGAGATTTGATTTACAGGAAGGGTTTCCTTTATTAACAACAAAGAAATTACACCTGAAATCAATCATTCATGAGTTACTGTGGTTTTTAAAAGGTGATACAAATGTCAAATATCTTCAAGAAAATGGTGTCCGTATTTGGAATGAATGGGCAGATGAAAATGGAGAGCTAGGGCGTGTGTATGGTGCGCAGTGGAGATCATGGGCGAGTGGAGACGGAGAGACAGTAGATCAGATCAGCAAGCTGATCCATGATATTGAGAATCATCCTAATTCGAGAAGATTGATTGTCAGTGCGTGGAATCCAGGAGAAATTGATCAGATGGCGCTGCCTCCTTGTCATTGCTTGTTTCAATTTTATGTATCAAACGGTAAATTATCGTGCCAGCTCTATCAACGTTCGGCAGATATCTTTTTAGGTGTGCCTTTCAATATTGCTTCGTATGCACTTCTAACGATGATGATTGCCAAAGTGACCAACCTTGAGCCAGGAGAGTTTATTCATACGCTAGGAGATGCTCATATTTATCAAAATCATCTTCCGCAGGTCAAAATGCAGTTAGAGCGTGAGGAGCGCACACTTCCGCAGCTTCGCATCACTAGAGATGTCAAAAGTATTTTTGATTTTACGTTTGATGATTTTGTGCTCGAGAACTATGATCCACATCCGCATATTAAAGGAGAAGTCAGTGTATGATTTCCATGATAGTGGCGACAGGAAAAGACAGAGTCATTGGCAAAGATAATCAAATGCCTTGGCATTTACCCGCTGATTTAGCGTATTTTAAAAAAGTCACAAGTGGCCATACCATTGTCATGGGCAGAAAAACGTTTGAATCAATTGGACGAGCACTGCCTAACCGCCGGAATATCGTGTTGACCACAAGTTCTTCTTTTCAAGCTGAAGGATGCGAGGTGGTCCATTCAATCGATGATATTTTAACCATTGCGAAGACCGAGGAAGAATTATTGATCATTGGCGGGTCTAAGCTGTATGAGGAAATGATGCCATATGCAGATCGTCTATATATCACGCACATTCATCATTCATTTGAAGGCGACCGTTTCTTCCCTTATTACGATGAAGAGAATTGGACGGTTGTATCACGTGAAAAAGGCCATCGTGACGAAAAGAACCCCTACAATTATGAATTTGTCGTCTATGACAGAAAAGAAGGATAAGTGAGTAGGAGGAGTACGGTTGTTTCGTTATTGGTTTTTAACGATTTATGTTGTTGTATCCTTTTTTAAAAGTATAAGGCATTTGTATGATCATGAATTAACGGATCCACGCATTTCCTATACGAAACGAATGCATCTCATCCATGAGCATGCAAAAAGGTTTGCCAGAGGGTGTATTGATCAATCAGGGTCGGTCATGACCATTCATCAGCAAAAAAAGCTGCCAGATGGTCCTGTTATTTATGTCACAGAAGCACATCATCCAGTGACGACGACATTGCTGATTGGTCACTTAGAGAAGCCATTTGCTTTTATGGCAAAACCGCATCTGTTTCGCTATCCCATCTTAAAACAATGGTTGAAGAAGATGGCGGTGATCAAGCAGAATCAATCTGATGAGGCGTTATTAGAAGAAGCAAGAGAAAGAGTTCTATCTGGCCAGAGTCTGTTGCTTTCTGAACAGTATCGTGTCATGGCAGAAACGCTTGCTGAAGAATGTAACTGCTCACTTGTTCCGGTTGAAACTAGCGGCACAGACCGTCTTTTAACAGGGAAGATCGTCAAAAGGCTTCGTCCAGTTAATGTCGATATCCATATAAAAGCACCGGTCAAGATGAGTGATTACGCACAAAAGCGCGCATAGAAAAAACCAGCATCCGAATGTGGATGCTGGTTTTTTGATCATGCTGGGATGTTGACACAATAAAATAGAATGCAGAAGAACATGGATGCACTTCCGCCGAGAACAAAGCTGTGCCAAATCGCATGATGATAGGGAATTTTCCGCCAAATATAAAAGATCGTTCCGACTGAATACAAAATACCGCCTAATAGTAAGAGGCTGAATCCAGCTCCTGTTAATTGAACGTACAGAGGTTTAATTGCGATGATAATCATCCAGCCCATTAATAAATAAACAAGGGTGGATACAATGATAAACCGTTTGACGAAAAAGATTTTAAAAACGATACCGCCTGCAGCAAGCGCCCATACGATTGCAAGAAGAGTATAGCCAAGTGCGCCTTTTAATGGGCCAAGCAAAAATGGCGTATATGTACCAGCAATCAATACATAAATCGCAGAGTGGTCAAGGATTTCAAATACATCTTTTGTTTTTTTGTGCCGAATGCTATGAAGCAAAGTAGAGCTTAAATAAAGCAGCAGCATCGACGCGCCAAATATCGAAAAGCTAATAATGTCAGTGACAGTGCCGTATTGAACAGCGAATAAAACGAGAAAAACAATGGCGGGAATGGATAAAATGACGCCAATGCCATGTGTAATCGCGTTGGCAATTTCTTCTTTTACAGTAAACAATGGATGTCCTCCTTTATTGAACCGGTATATAACCATCAAGCGACTTCAGAAATGAGAGACCTTCAAGTGTAATCTTCGTTCCAGCTCTGCCTTTCCCTTTTGTCACATAGGCTTTTTTCTCAAGATCATCTAATCGACTCCTGACTTGCTGAGGGGTCAGCGGGATGTCGCCTTGTTTGCTTAACTCAGACAAGATACGTCTGCTGGCTGCTTCTCCTTTTTCATTTAGAGACTTAATGGCTTCGAGTAAGAAAACAAATTCTTGTTTCTCCATAAGCGTGAGCTGGTGTTCTTCTTTTTTTCCTTTACCAGCTGTTTGTTGAGGTAATAATACAAAAGGTGGCAAGTGATGCAAGAAAACTGTTTGCCCTTCGAGAATCGCGGCTGCATAATGAACGATATTTTTGAGCTCCTGGACATTCCCTTCAAACGAATATTGCTGTAAGACTTCCCACACACTTGAGTCGATATCAGGCGTCATGTTCAGTTCTCGAAAGAAAGCAGCGGTTAAAATAGGAATATCTGTTTTTCGATCTTCTAAAGGCGGGAGAGGGATATGAAGCACATTGAGCCGATAAAACAGCTCAGGTAAAAAACTGGACGAAACGCTCATCGCCTCTAATGATAAAGACGAAGAAGCAATGATTTTTGTTGCAGGAGAATCTTCGAGAAAACGAATGACCTGATGCTGCATAGGAATACTAAATGCGCTGACTTCGTCTAAATAAAGCACATGATTTGCCGCATGAGTAAATGCTTCCTGCAAAGTCACTTCATCTACAATGGGGCAATAGATATATTTCATCGAAGCCTGCGCAGCAAATGAATGGGCCATTTCTTGTGCAAAGCGTGATTTGCCTGTTCCAATTTCACCTGTGATCAACACAGGCTGATCGTTTTTCGTGAATTGTTTTGCCAAATGAATGGCGTGTTTTATATCTTGGTGTTCTCCATATATATTAGCAAACGGATGTGTGGTCATCGAGCGATTCCTTTCTTTTGGTTCTAATTGGTTTTATTATAACACCCAATTAGAACAAATGTATAGAAAAACGAAAAAGTTCATGAAATTTATCTCCGATCCATGATCTATTGGTTTATTTTTTGAATATTCATGTTATAATGACAAATTAAATAAGGTTAAAGAGAAAGGATCTTGTACATGAAACCGTTGCTCAAAGAAAACACGCTAATTCAAGTGAAAGACATCTTAAAAGCCCATCAAAATTTGAAGGATGTAGTGATTCATACACCACTTCAAAAAAATGAGCGACTTTCTGAACGATATGAATGTAATGTCTACTTAAAAAGAGAGGACCTGCAAGTTGTTCGTTCTTTTAAATTAAGAGGCGCTTTTAATAAAATGAGCCAGTTGCCAAAAGAAAAACTAGAAAACGGCATTGTTTGTGCCAGTGCAGGAAATCACGCACAAGGCGTTGCCTATTCTTGCAAATATTTAGGTATCCACGGGAAAATCTTTATGCCTGCTACCACACCAAGGCAAAAAGTATCGCAAGTGGAGCTTTTCGGAAAAGAATATGTTGACATTATCTTAACCGGAGATACCTTTGATGATTCGTATCATGAAGCAGTCAAATGCGGAGATAAGGAAAAGCGGGAATTTATCCATCCATTTGATGATTTAGATGTCATGGCAGGACAAGGAACGACTGCTGTAGAAATATTAAATGATATCGAAGTGGAACCTCACTTTTTATTTGCAAGTGTCGGAGGTGGAGGTCTGTTATCTGGTGTAGGTACATATATCAAAAATATCTCACCAGAAACCGAAATTATTGCAGTCGAACCGCTTGGCGCAGCTTCACTGCATGCTTCACATGAGAAGGGCGAGGTTGTGACACTTGATTCGATTGATAAGTTTGTAGACGGAGCAGCGGTTCAGCGGATTGGTGAAAAGACGTTTACATCGCTTCAGTCTGTTGTCGATAAGATTAGTCTTGTACCAGAAGGAAAAGTATGTACAACCATTTTAGAGCTGTATAATCAATGTGCAATTGTAGCTGAGCCAGCGGGTGCGTTACCGATCGCGGCTTTAGATGCACATCGTGAGGAGATTAAAGGGAAAAATGTCGTTTGTATTGTCAGCGGAGGCAATAATGACATTGGCCGAATGCAAGAAATCAAAGAACGCTCCATGATTTATGAAGGACTCCAGCATTATTTCATCGTTAATTTTCCGCAAAGAGCAGGTGCTCTCAGGGAATTTTTAGATGAAGTGTTAGGGCCAAATGATGATATCTCACGCTTTGAATATACGAAAAAGAATAACCGAAGCAAAGGACCTGCGCTTGTTGGGATCGAATTGAAAGAAAGAGATGACTATGCAGCGCTGATTGACCGAATGAATAAAAAAGGCTTCCACTATGTTGAAGTGAATAAAGATCAAGATTTATTCCACCTATTTATTTAGGCTTAACAGATAATTGGAAAAGAGGATTGATCGTTTGTGCTGCTCAAAACAATATGTTTTAGACGGATGGATGGAGCTCAGATCAAGGTAACAGAAGTCCCTGTTTTAAAGGGAGATGAATCCTATGGTTTCATGCTCACCTTTAGACTTGAAGCTTTCTTGAAAAAAGTCTATGTATCTAAAGGAAAGAGGCATGTTTACTCTTTCAGGGAGGATGTGAAACGTAACGTCAAGTGGAGCACATATGAACAGATCTACCAAGAGCCTACACTAAAACACAATGCGTAAATTGGAATCTTTGCCAAAGAGAGTGAGCGGCCATTTTCAAATGGCGGCTACTCATCTTGGCAAGGATTTTTTACATGAAAAGAAGAAAATGTGACAATTTCAAAAACGTTCTGACAGTTGTTTTCAAGTATGCACGAAATAAGGTAATATCATATGTAAAGACTAAGACAGCAAGGATGAGACGATAGTGAAACAAATTAAAATTGTAACAGATTCAACCGTGGACCTTCCGCAAGAAAAAATCAATGATCTTTCCATTCATGTCATTCCGCTCAATATCTCCATTTCTGGGGTTGATTATATTGACCGAGTGAACATACAGCCAGATGAATTTATTGAAAAAATGGAGGCCGCTGAGGAACTGCCGAAAACGTCTCAACCTGCCATCGGTCAATTCGTCGAATTATATGAAAAACTGACGGCAGATGGAAGCGAAGTCATTAGTATCCATTTAACTGGTGGGATGAGTGGTACGGTTCAAACTGCTGAAAGCGCTTCTAAAATGGTAGACGGACATATCACTGTCATCGATTCGAATTTTATTTCCTATGGTTTAGGGTTTCAAGTCACCAAAGCAGCAGAGCTTGCAAAAAAAGGGGCAAGCCGTGATGACATCCTCAAAGAAATGGACAAAATTCGTCTTAAAACAAAGCTATTTGTCACAATCGATACATTAGAAAATCTCGTGAAAGGTGGACGAATTGGAAGAGGAAAGGCGCTGATCGGTTCACTTCTTCATATTAAACCAATTGCCAGCTTAACAGACGGCATATACACACCAGAAGCGAATGTGAGAAGTTACTCCGCTCTTGTCCGCTATTTGACAAAACAGTATGTACAGGCGGTGAAAGGGAAAACCGTTCAGGCCATTGGGATTGCACATGCAGACGCATTAGAACTTGCAGAAAAGCTTAAAACAGCACTGCTTGATCACACACCTGATGCACTAGTTGACATCGCTTATACAACACCGATTATTTCCTGTCATACTGGTAAGGGCGCTATAGGCTTTACTTTTTATACCGATTGATTGAAAAGGGGATGTAATTGTCATGTATACAAAAAGGGGAGCCTTATTTGGTGCGCTTACGATTATAAGCGTGCTTCTTTTAGTCTCATGTTCAAATGGACAAATCAAGGATGCGTTAAATTATCAAATCCAGCCGTTTGAGTATCAAAACCAGGATGGTCAAAAGGTGTCGCTCGACGATTTAAAGGGGAAAGTCTGGGTGGCAGATTTTATTTTCACAAGCTGTGAAACGATTTGCCCGCCGATGACCGCACATATGACAGAGCTACAAAAACGGTTAAAAGAGGAAAAATTGGATGCGCACATCATTTCATTTAGCGTCGACCCAGAGGTGGATTCACCGAAAAAGCTAAAGGAATTTGCAAAAGCATATCCATTATCCTTTAAAAATTGGGATTTTCTCACTGGTTACTCGCAGTCAGCGATTGAAAAATTTGCAATGAAAAGCTTTAAGACGATTGTGAAAAAACCTGAAGACGAAGATCAAGTGATACACCAATCTCTGTTTTTCCTCGTTGATCAAGAAGGAAAAGTGATGAAAAACTATGATGGTGTTCAAAATACGCCATATGATGAAATCATCAAGGACATCAAAACACTGAATCGAAGCTAGCATGAGGATGTTCAAATGAGCGAAAACATGATACACTTTTTTAATCAGAAAAAGGAGGGACATCATCGTTTGAAGGCTCGTTTGATTTTGATTGTGATGTCTCTAGCTTTTGTTCTTTCTGCATGTTCCGCACAAGAGGCTGGCATAAAGGATAAACTAGAAGACACACAAAACGTAAAAGAACATATTACGATCGCAGCGGTTGGAGATTCCTTAACAGAAGGAATCGGAGATCAAAATAAAAAAGGGTATGCCGGCATCACTCGTGACAAGATAGAAGCGGTGGACGGTGTACAGTCTGTTACATTAAAAAACTATGCCATTAAAGGCAGTAGAACGGTAGATTTATTAAAAAGATTAAAAGAAAAAAAAGTGCAGGATGGACTGAAAGACGCTGATTATATTTTCTTTACGATCGGCGGAAATGACTTAATGCATGTCGTCCGTCAAAATGTGCTCAACTTGACATTTGCTCCTTTTCAAAAAGAGCAAGGTCCTTTTGAAGAGCGTTTTAAGACCATTCTTGCTCAATTAAGAGAGCATAATGACCATGCAAAGATCATGTATGTCAGTATGTACAATCCTTTTAAATTCAGCTTGTCTGAGCTGAGAGATATTGATGAGGTCGTCAAAGACTGGAATGCTGCTGCCGAAAAAGAACTAAAAAAAGACGGCAATGCTGATATGATCGATGTAGCAGATTTATTTGAAGATGATAAAGATGAAAAATTACTGGCAGATGATGATTTCCACCCAAACCAAAAGGGGTACTCTCTTATGGCAAATCGTTTATTCTCAGAAGTGAAAAAAGAAGGACTGCCGAAGGAATAGGGTGAAAAGATGAAAAAATGGAAGAGTTTATTTTTTGTTTTACTGTCAATTAATCTATTGATTGTTCTTGTATGCGGTATTTTTATGCTGCTGCCGAGCGATCAATCAGCTTCGAAAAAAGAAGTGAACAGCGAGTATGCTTTTAACATTTCTAGTTCAAAAGAATCGCTCACCAGCTTTGTCAATGATTATTTAAAAAACCAAGGATCAAGCGATATGCCCGACTTTCATGTTGCGATTGACCAAGATGTGAAAGTAACAGGTGCAATCAAAGCTTTTTCTTCAACGATTAATGCAAATGTATCATTTACACCATCTGTTGAAGATAATGGGGATGTTCTGCTGAAAGTAGATGACTTTTCAATTGGACAATTAAGCATCCCAATCAGTTTTGTTTTAAGCTACATGGGTCAATTCTATGAACTGCCTGATTTCGTTCATGTGAAACCAGACCAAAAAACAGTGGAAGTGCGCCTTTCAGAAATGCCGCTGACGAATGATATGTATGTCAAAGCGAACAAAATTGATCTTGAGAATGATGAAATTGAATTCTCATATTATCATCCAAAGCAATAGAACGTGTAAGTCAGGAGTGAAACTATGAAGCGAGTCTATCAATATTTTAGTTTACTGTCGCTCTTATTTGCTGCATACTTTGGCATGACAGCTGCCTCTCATTTAAAAGCAGAAAATATCGACCAGTTTTACTTAAATATCGCCTATTGTGCATTATTTTTAGGTACCATGATTCTTGCTTTTGATTTTCAAAAACAAGAAAAAGCTGAAGATGTCTCGTAAATAGCCTTTTCCATTTGGAAAGGCTATTTGTCTTCTTTTCAGCGGAATAGAAAACCTTTGCATTCTAGGAAGGACGAGTACTGGCGCAGAGTGAATGTGACATTCGTGAGCACCGGCACGCAGGACTGACACCGAATGCGAGGCTTTGTCTACACGCTGAGAGCCTTTTCCATTTGGAAAGTCTCTTTTTACATTTGGTGAGACAAGACGACTTTTGCCATTAGCTCTGGCTCTCCGTTTGCAAATCCATGAAGTAAAATAAGATAGGCCCGCTTTGTTTGCAGGTGAACTTTCGGAATATCTAGCAGTACACTTTGAGTACCGGCAGCTTTTAATTCAAAGTGATACTTATTCGGAGAGAAGTGGTAGGTTTGGGTGCCGTTTACATATCCGAGCTCCTTTGATAAGATGCCTTGATCTCGTTCATATATATCAATGAAAGGGAGGTCTGGTGACAGCTGGATAAACGTGAGTGCTGATAGCTCATCTTGCTTAATCAGCGAGTCTTGCTTTTCTGTGAGCAGCGCAAAGCCGGTACGAGCTCCTGTGATACATAGCGTGTAAGTCTCGTTTCCATTAATCATCATACGAGAAGAAAGAATTCTTTCTTTTGTAGCCAGCTTGAATACTTCTATCTCATAAACACCCTCATCCCATTCCATATAAGCAGACAGCTGACCGTATGGCAGCTTTTTTTGGATTGGCTGCTGATTTACAAATACAGCAAGCTCACTTAAATCCGGTGCAGCGTGAAATAATCGAATAACAGCTTTGGAAATGGTGTTTCTCGGATGGTATGGGGGAAAGGTAGCTAATGGACGATATAGAAATTGATTCATCTCGTAGAGCTGCTGCACGTCTTTATCCCTTCTTTCTCTGCAATGTGTTTTTTGTAGCGTATGCAAGAAAGGGACGATCTGTATAGGCAAAAGAAACATAGAAAAAAGCCTGACAAAAAGTGTCAGGCTCTCGTATTAAGAAGGAGATGAATATTGATGATATTCAGCCAACTTAATGAACGTTTTTTCATCCTCAATTAATCCGCAAACGCCGCACTGGACTTTGATTTTCGGTCCTTGATAGTTCATGTGAAAAGGAGAAAGCTGATCTCCTTCATATGTTTCGACAATAGCTCCAGTTGCTGGATCAAGTTTCACAGGTTCTGAATGCTGCTCGATGAGGTTAAAACGCGTTCTGTTGGTTTTGCAGTTCGGACAAAGATATGGACTTGTCATGGTTCATTCCACCTTTTTATCCGTAGCATGTCCTCCACGCTAAAATCTATGCTTAATCCTTTTGACTTTTATCCAGCTTTTTAAATAACTTGATCATCGTTTTCAGTTCTTCATCATCAAATGATTCAAATCGTTCCATGAAGTATTCTGTTTTCTTTTTCTCAAAATGCTCAGTAATTTCCTTACCCTTATCGGTTAAGTGGATTTTGATGATGCGTCGATCCTCTTTTGAACGGATACGAGTGATCCAGCCTTTTTCTACAAGTGTGTCGGTTACAGCTGTAATATGGCTTGCTGATACACCGAGAATTGAGGCGAATTCCGTTACTTTTTTTGCGCCTTGTTCACGCAGCAGATTTAAAATGAGAAATTCATTCCGAGATAATTCGTTTTCAAGCAAGCTGTTAATTTCATAACGTATTTGCTTAAATACGGTTCTCAGTAAAGTATCCATTTCATACATCATTTGTTTTCTTTGTTCCAATCATTAAACCCCCATTATATTTTAAGATACGACAGAATGCTTTCATTTGTTTTTAGGTATACAAGTCGTATCATTTTCATTATTTTTTATCATGTTATAATATGATGATACCATTTTTTAAATGAAGGGGGCACTAATATGTCTGAAAAACAAGAATTAGCCACATTTGCTGGAGGCTGTTTCTGGTGTATGGTTAAACCTTTTGATGAACAGCCAGGCATTATCAAAGTTGAATCAGGGTATACTGGCGGACATACAGTGAATCCAACCTATGAGGAAGTATGTACAAATACGACAGGCCATAGAGAAGCCGTTCAAATTACCTTTGATCCAGACGTTTTTCCGTATGAGAAGCTATTAGAACTATATTGGCAGCAAATAGACCCAACAGATGATGGAGGACAATTTGGTGATAGAGGAGAGTCCTACCGTACAGGGATTTATGTCCACAATGAAAAACAAAGGCAACTTGCAGAAACATCAAAAGAGCAGCTGAGCCAAAGTGGAATTTTCCAAAAGCCAATCGTGACAGAAATTTTAGAGGCTAGTCCTTTTTATCCTGCTGAGGAATATCATCAGCATTATTATAAAAAGAACAAAATGCACTACGAACGATACCATGTCGGTTCGGGCAGAGCAGGTTTTATTCAATCTCATTGGAGTGATAAATAATGGCTAACGAAAAAGAGCAGCGCATCAAAGAATTAAACCGAATGCAGTACGAAGTGACGCAAAATAATGGCACTGAGCCGCCATTTCAAAATGAATTTTGGGATCATAAGGAAGAGGGCATTTATGTAGATATCATTTCAGGCAAACCATTGTTTTCTTCTTTAGATAAATTTGATGCCCATTGCGGCTGGCCAAGTTTTACAAAGCCGATTGAAGATCAAGAGGTAGAAGAGAAAGTAGATACGAGCCATGGCATGGTGCGGACTGAAGTTCGCAGTAAGACGGCCGACTCTCACCTTGGTCATGTATTCCCTGACGGCCCAGGGCCAAACGGTCTTCGATATTGTATTAATTCTGCCGCTTTAAAGTTTATCCCGAAGGATGATCTTGAAAAAGAAGGCTATGGTCATTTGAAACACATCTTTCAATAATTGATTTTAAAAATCGTCACATGGAAGTCAGCTGCTTCCGTGTGACGATTTTTTTATTTTTTATGGTGGGTATGATGTAATTGTTCAATGATGTGAAACAGCTTCTCTTTTGTAATGAGCGGTGCTTCGTTTGATGTGTAATGGGTCAAATGAACTTTTTGAAAATGAGGGTGAAGATGTGGTCTTGGTAAAATGGCATAAAATTGTTCATGTTCAAACAGTGCATCTGCCTCGTGAGGGAATGTGAGCTCCTCGTGAAGTTTTTCTCCAGGTCTTTTTCCCACAACGAGAATATCAGGAGAAGGAACATTGATCAGACCGGCATATTCATGAAATGCTTTCAATAGATCAGCCAGCTGTAATGACTCCATCTTGAGGATGAATGTTTCGCCGCCTTTCATCATGATAGCTGCTTCAAGCGTGAGAGATACAGCTTCTTCGATAGACATAAAAAAGCGTGTCATCTTAGGATCAGTTACAGTTAGAGGTTGTTCATTTAACAACTGTTGAAGCATGATGGGGATGACGGAACCCCTTGATCCAAGCACATTGCCAAACCGGACAGAGCAAAACCTCGTTTTCTGATTTGAAATACTTTCATTCGCTTGAAAAAACAATTTTTCTGAAATTAATTTTGTAGCTCCCATGGCATTTGTCGGAGAAACCGCTTTGTCGGTTGAAATGTTGACAACATGACTGACTTCATGTTCAAGTGCTGCTTCAATGACATGCTGTCCGCCGATGATGTTGGTTTGGACAGCTTCAAACGGATTATCTTCGCAGGTGGGTACTTGTTTGAGTGCAGCTGCATGGAAGATGATATCTACCCCTTTGGCAAGCTGCCTGACGCGGCTGGCATCCCTCACATCTCCAAGTGCAAATACAACCTCTGGATTTGCCGCATATTCATTTTTCATCATGTATTGTTTACTGTCATCTTTACTGAAGACAATGACCTTTTTAGGAGAGCAGGCTGTTAATTTTTTCACAATCTGCCGGCCAATCGAACCCGTACCGCCTGTGACCAAGATGATTTTGTCACGAAAAAAGGTCTTCAAACTCGTTTCTATTTGTTTGGACATATCTAATCCCCCAACTCTCATTTCTCTACTTTGCATCATATGTGAAAGAGTGGAAGACGTTTGAGGAAAAGAACCACTTCATGCATAAATTAGGTGAACCAATTATAACCATCTGCTTGACGACTTAATAGAATATGTAGAGATAGAAGATTAAGTAGAATAGCGAGGCACCTAAAGAACTTCAGTACGGTGATCAGTTCAGCTCTCAGAATGTATTCTCTGATACTGAGCTGCGCGAGGGGAGAAGATCATACATGTATAGGGGAAATCGTATTTTAGCTATGATACCAGCTTTTAGCAGCAAGCAGGGACATCATGCTGAACACATTCGCGTATTGGCGGAGCGGCCGCTGATCTATTGGACCATTCAGCCACTATTACAAATGATTGAATTAGATGAAGTCATCGTATCTTCAGAGGATGTGAATACTCAAATCATTTCGTCCCACTATGGAGCAAATGTGATTGAACTGCCAAGCACACATGTGACAGAACAAACACCTTCTTTAGTAGCTGTGAAGCATGCGCTTGCTTATTTAGAACGAGAGGGAAAGACGTTTGATATTGTTTTGTATTTGCATCCAGCATCACCACTAAGGCAGACGGCAGATATTGAGAACTGCTTGCAGCTTCTAGTAGAGGGGGGATATGATTGTGCGGCTTCTTTTACAGAGGCGTTAGAAAATCCAAATGAAACTTGGACACTTCATGACACCAATGAAGCCAGCCTGTATAAGGACAATCATTATTTTTTTGTACCAACTCAGGAGCACCCTTATACGTATGGACGTTTAAATGGAGCTGTCTATGCGTTTCATGTTCCATATGCAAAAGAATGCATTCATTCCTTTTTAGAAGGATCTGTTGGTGCATATATGATGGATCATGCGCAATCGCTTGTTGTGAAAAGTGAGGAAGATCGGAAAAAGGCAGAGAAGATTTTACTGGCTCGACAAGATGCAGAAGGAACGGCATAAGATGATGGCAATTAGAAAAAGCGCCCGGTCATAGGGCGCTTTTGACTATTTCATAAAGTCTGTAAGGCAGCGTATCAAATGTGTTCCAGCGAACGACTTGTTCGTAATTGTTCTCTGCAACCGATTGTCTTTGTTGAGGGTTTTTTACATAGTGCTCGACCTGCTTAATCAAATCGTTTTCATGTGTGTAAAAAGCGAAGCTTGAAAATGCCTGTGACGGTTGTAGATCTGTCAACTGAAAGCCTCCGCTTGCAGCGATATCAAATGCTCTGTTGTTGAGGCTCATATTTTGAACATTGGCTTTGTTTTGATTATAGGCAAATTGCGCGGGCCTGTGCGGATTCAGAACAATGGCTGATGTTTGATAGATGTCTGCCATCTGCTCGGGACTCAGCCAGCGGGTCATCAGTGAGAGATCACGATATCGTCTGCGTGATTTATTCAACACGCGATGCCACTCTTTTCCTGCCACGAGAATGCGCCATTTGTTTTGATGTAAGAGTGTATTGATGGCTTTGATGCGGTTTGGATAAGGGTAGCCAATGAGTGCAATGTCATAGATGCACGACTCATGTGGTGATTCTTTTTTCTGAAATACGTGTGTATTGGTCGGAATGGGAAAGTAGTGCGTGTGATCAGCGCCCATTTGTTTGTAAAATGACAAAGCACCTTCGTCAATCGTTAAGATCAGCTGTGCATCACTTACACATGCAGCTGACACATCTATATAAAAAGGGTCTTCTGTCATCCACAGTACAACGGGGATCTTTTCTTGTTTGAATTGATGAAGCAGTTCTGTTGGAATATGATCACCGATCATCATGAAAACAAAATCCGGAGAAAATGTCCGGATTTTGTGCATATGAGCGGGTAGAGTTTCCCTATCCACCTTGACGCATGAAAAGGGGGAATCAATGAAGCTCTCTTCTATCCATTGATCGAACATCCGATAGATTCCACCGTAGCCAGAGCTGATATAAAGAAGCTTCATGATGGCCCTCTCACATTAAGATGTGAACGTAACACTTTCTACTTTATCTACATCTAATAGAGTCGTTGCAGAGCCTGTAGGTGTCACAGAGCTTTCTTGTGTGACGAAAACAACACCTGTTGAAGCATCGAATGATACGAATTGAACGGGTCCGATTAAGTCACCTGAGTCCATGACAATGCTAATGACTGTTCCAGGTGCAAGTCTTGCGAAAATCCATCTTGCTGGTTGAGATACGTCGAGTGTTGTAGCAGAATCTGAAGGTGATGCTTCAGCAGCTACCTCACTAAATAAATCGTTCAATTTTTCTTCCACTTGAACTCCTCCTTCTTCGAGATTAACTGTTAACGCATGACTAAGCGGTTTGAAAAACAGCTTTAATAGCTCTTTTTTTAATTCGGCACGCTTTTCGCTCATGTTTTCCCCATCCTTTCTTCATCCATTCAAACACACCACTATGTATATGCCGTTCTCTTTTTTTGGTATAAGCAGAATGCTCATTCCTTGTTCTTTTTTTCATTTAATGACTTCACACATTTTTGAAAAATGTTTTCAAATGCTGATGCTAAATGAAGTGATCCTCATACTCTAGTAAAGATCAAACGAGAAGAAAGAGGGAATCTGAATGGAATTTGAACAACTATTAAATGGCTGGAACGAAGAATTACTAGAAACAGAAGGAATACTTGAAGTTGTGTTGATTATACTTCTTCTTCATCTTTTAGAGGAAAGTGAGGAAGGGAGTGCGTCAGAGATTAAAGAATTGCTGCGCCCGTGGCTTGAGCTCGGCATTCCGCTGCCACGTGTTCATTTAGTCAATGGAGATGTGCTGCAAAACGTGGTTGTCGTACAATTGTTTGACTCAGTAGCAGTCTTTAAAAATGCGACAAATCAACTAAGAGTAAGTGTTCCTTATGTGAACATTGTCAGCTGGGGGGCTTTTTAATCTATTTAAAAAAGGATAATGGTCATGAAAGTATCAGTGATATTAACAAGCTACAACAAACCTGATTTCATTGAACGTGTGCTAAAGAGTGTGGTAGAACAAACGTATCAGCATTGGGAGCTTTTGATCATGGATGATGGCTCTGAACAAGAAACGATCCAAAAGATGCAGCCTTATTTAGTGGATAAGCGCATTCAATTGTATTCTCATCAAATTCATCCTGCAAACCGGCTGAAGACTGTACGTTATGCAACGCTAATTAATGAAGCATTAACACGTATAACAGGTGAGCTGGTTTGTTATGTAACTGATGATACAGTCTACAGAAAAGATCGTTTAGAGAAAATGGTCGAGGTTTTTCAATCGAAGCCTCACATAGATATCGTCTATTCCTCGCAGCGTGTCGTGCATGTGAATCAGCATTTGGTGGAAACGGCGAGCTTCGTTCGAGAAGCAGATCAAGTGTTGGAGCATGCATCCTTTCAAGTCGACCATTGCTCTGTTATGCATAGAAGCCGGCTACTTCCGCTTATTCATGAAAAATACGGACAATACTGGGCCGACGAACCAAAACATTGGCATCATGCTGACTCTGTGTTTTGGATGAGACTGAATCATTTTGCTGCGTTCTTTCCATTAAAAGAAGTACTTGATACCACATATAAAACGCCACAATCATTCCATCATATGTTTGCGAGTATGCCCTACGATTTAATTGACGGAGCTGTGATTGACAGAGAAGGCGCTTATTATCAAATCGCTAGCGGATATCTTCATCGCATTGACAAGCGCTGGGTGAATGAAAAGAACAGGCGTGCGATTCGTGTTCCCTCGTTATGTGCGATGAAATATGAAATGAACGAGCCGCTGACAGTCCCAAATTATACAGTCGTCACCGCAGATAACGGCAGAACATTTTATTATATTGAACATCAGACAAAAAGACGGTTTGCTTCAAAACGTGATGTGCAATATTTTCAGTTTCATCAAAAGGAGATATACACGGTCACAAAACAGCAGCTGGAGACGTTTGAGGATGGCAAGATCATTCAAGTATCTCCTATATTCAGCCCGCCAAATAGACGGCTGTTTAAATGGAAACAAGATGTCTATTTATTTGTGCATGATACCTTTTGCCGAATTGTCCCTGAGGTAGTGAAAATATTTGCGTTTTACCATCAGCCAATCAAACTACAACCTTCTCAATTTGCATTTTTTCAAGAAGGAAAGCCAATTGTGCCGCTGTATATGGAGTCTCTTCAGGAATTTGACTTGTCTCTTTATCAGATATCAGGGCGAAAGCACTCCTTCTAAGAGGGGTGCTTTTTTTAGAATTGACAAAAAAAGCAGGAGATCGAAAGGAAAAAGCGAAACGTGAAAAGGATAGGGGAACACGTTGAATATCATCAAACCGCTGAAAATTGGGCAATACTGTGCCGGATTTTCGGCATAGAAAGTGAGGGGGAAATAGTGGGGAAGGTTGTCGAAAGAGCGGATTGGTTTGAATTAATTTTAGAAGCTATCGATGAAGCGATTCACGTTGTAGACGATCAAGGGGTCACCATCTTTTATAATCATAATGCAGCGAAGTTCGACTGTTTAGCGAAAGAAGAGGTGATTGGCAAGTACATACTGGATGTGTATCCTTCATTAACTGAAAAGACAAGTACACTCATGCATGTACTTAGAACAGGAAAACCCATTTATCATTCGTTGCAAACCTATTTGAATAAAAATGGAGAAAAAATTGAGACTGTCAACACCACACTGCCCATTATGGAAGGCAGCAAGTTAATTGGGGCGGTAGAAGTAGCGAAGGATGTGTCGAAGCTGTCGGCGCTTTCGAATCGTTTAGATCAAAAAAAACGAACGGATGGTGCCGCGGAGACCACTCAAATGCTCGATTTTTCTTCATTTTTAACAAATGATCCACACTTAAAAGAGATGCTGGAAAAAGCGAAAAAAGCTGCTGCATATCCTTCATCGGTTATGGTCTTCGGGGAAACTGGGACAGGAAAAGAGGTACTCGTACAAGCGATTGTTCATGCATCTGATCGGAAAGATCAAGTCTTTATCCCGCAAAACTGCGCTGCTCTTCCAGAATCGCTGCTTGAAAGTCTTTTATTCGGGTCTGTCAAAGGAAGTTATACGGGCGCAATAGATCGCAAGGGGCTGTTTGAGTTAGCAGATGGCGGTACGCTTTTTCTTGATGAGCTGCAAGCGATGCCGCTTACGCTTCAAACAAAATTACTGCGTGTGTTAGAGGATGGTGTTGTCCGCCGGATAGGTGATGCAAAGGCGGTTCAAGTAAATGTCAGAGTGATTACTGCCCTCAATATCGACCCATTTGAAGCCGTTAAAAAACAAATGTTAAGAGAAGACTTATTTTATAGACTGCATGTGTCATCATTTCATATCCCGCCGCTTCGCACAAGGAAGCATGATATCCAGCTGTTATCCCGCCACTTTATTCAAACGTATCATCAGCAATTTTCTAAAAACGTCAACCGCCTTTCTGAAGAAACCGTCCAAGTATTTATGGCCCATCAGTGGCCAGGGAATGTCAGAGAATTAAAACATACGATCGAGCATGCCGTCTTGATGATGCCAAAGGAAGCAGAAGAAATCACCCCAGCATATCTCCCTGCCCATTTGCGGACGCATCAGATAGAAAGTCATCCGCCAGAGTCCTCATTAAAAAGTCAAGTGACGTCATTTGAACAAACGCTGATTCAAGAAGCTTTAAGACAGCACGCAGGGAATATTAAGCAAACGGCAGCCGCTTTAAAAATTCCTCGACAAACATTGCAGTATAAACTAAAAAAATATACAGATGCCGAAAAGTAGGCACTTCAAACATGTGAATGTGACGGAAAAGCTCCTTTTGTAAAGAATAGGGGCATTTTCCCATGTTGGCACATAACTTGCATAGTATAAAGTGAATGCTGATAGGGGGAATGGATATGAATCAAAAACTGTATCAACCTGCGCGACATTGGAAGGACATCGAACTTTGGAAGGACGTACCCGAGGAAAAGTGGAACGACTGGATTTGGCAGCTGACGCATACGGTCAAAACGCTTGAAGATTTAGAAAAAGTCGTGAACTTAACAGAAGAGGAAAAAGAAGGGGTGAAGATTTCCACGAAGACCATTCCACTCAACATTACACCCTACTATGCCTCACTGATGAATCCAGACGATCCAAGATGCCCAATTCGTATGCAGTCTGTACCGATTGCAGAGGAGCTTCATAAAACAAAATATGACCTCGAAGATCCGCTCCATGAAGATGAGGATTCACCTGTTCCAGGTTTAACGCACCGCTACCCAGATCGTGTGCTGTTTCTTGTCACAAATCAGTGCTCCATGTACTGCCGCTATTGTACGAGAAGGCGTTTTTCCGGTCAGATCGGGATGGGTGTGCCGAAAAAGCAATTAGATGCCGCCATTGGATATATTAGAGAAACCCCTGAAGTGCGGGATGTGTTAATTTCAGGCGGTGACGGGCTGTTAATTAATGATCAAGTGCTTGAATACATTTTGAAAAACTTACGAGACATTCCTCACGTTGAAATCATTCGAATTGGAACACGTGCACCGGTTGTGTTTCCGCAGCGAATTACAGATGAATTGTGTGAGATTTTAAAAAAATATCATCCGGTTTGGTTGAACACTCACTTTAATACAAGCATTGAAATCACAAAAGAAGCGAAAGAAGCGTGTGAGCGACTTGTCAATGCTGGCGTGCCTGTTGGTAATCAGGCGGTGATCCTAGCAGGAATTAACGACAGTGTTCCAATTATGAAGAAGCTGATGCATGATCTCGTCATGATTCGCGTCAGACCTTATTATATTTATCAATGTGATTTATCTGAGGGGATCGGCCACTTTAGAACACCGGTTTCAAAAGGCCTTGAAATCATTGAAGGCTTAAGAGGACATACGAGTGGTTATGCTGTGCCAAGCTTTGTTGTAGATGCACCAGGCGGAGGAGGTAAGATCACCTTACAGCCAAATTATTTATTATCTCAAAGCCCAGAGAAAGTGGTCCTGCGTAACTTTGAAGGTGTGATCACCTCTTATCCAGAGCCGGAACATTACGTCGCAGGCCAAGCAGATGCGTATTTTAATGAAATCTATGAAGAAAAGAAAGAACCCGCCATTGGCATAACAGCTCTATTTGAGGACGAAGCAAGATCCTTTACGCCTGAAAATTTAAGCCGAATGAAACGAAGAGAGTCTTATGAGACGAATCCTGAACATGATACGCTCAAAAACAAACGCGAAAAACGAGATGAATTAAAAGAGAAGAAATATCAAGCCCAGCTCAAAAAAGAACAAACCGTAAAGGAGGAGAAATAACGTTGCTGACATGTGATTGGTGTGAGGAGAAGAAAGCGAACGCAGGACAGACCACAGTCTATTGGGAACTCATCACGGGCACACAATCGATTGAGATTTTGGAAACGCCTTCGATTTCTTGCACGCATTGCGGGATGACGTATCAGAAGGATGAGACAGTAAAAGAGATAGAAGATCAATTAATTTTAGTCGATCAAACAAAGCTTCCAGAAAAAATCTCATATGAAGAATTAATGAGCATGGAGCGGTTATTAAAGCGTAATTACTTTGATTTTTCTTCATAAGTTGTACCTCCGCCTATACAAGTCATCAAATTCCTGTATAATATAACAACAAAATAGAGTGTCGCGGAGGGAAAAACAGGTGAAGTCGTTTTACCATTATTTAATGAAGTACAGACATCCAAAACCGAAGGATGAAATCAGTCATTTTGCAAATGCTGCTTATGAAGATCACAGCTTTCCTAAAGCATCCACTGATTATCATGAGCTATGTGCCTATTTAGAGTTAAATGGGGACTATTTAAGCTCCATGACGACATTTGATGAGGCTTTTGAGCAATACGAAGTAGAAGTCAAAAAAAAATAACACACACAACCGCTTGTTCCGTATGGAAGAAGCGGTTTTTTCATGAAGAAATAAAATGGCGTTTTGCATGGTGTGGTTGCCCATGCAGAATTCCTTGCGCCGGCATACGATACGTTAAGACCAAAAGTCGGGCAAGGGGGAGACAGAATGAAGGCGAAAGCACCAAAATATAAAGTAGGGGATATTGTCGTCGTTGTCATGTACGGCACAGTTGGAACGATAACAAAAGTCCATCAAATTGACCAACATTATCTATATGAGGTCAATCATAATGAGGTGCTTTATTTTGAAACATCACTTCAGCTTTACGATGAGTACGACGGGGTGATTGTAGATACAGAAAAGCTGGACATTGAATATGAGTTCCTCATTGGCGATGTTGTATATGTAAAGGATTACGGGAAAGAGCTATTTAAAATCATTGGCCATCGGACTGAGATATGGCGCTACCTTGAAGATGGCTGGGAAGATGTCATTTATGAACTGACAAGGTTAAAAGACGGAGAATGGCTGGAAACAGAAGAAGAAGACTTGACGCTTGTCCTAAGAAAATATGAGATGGATCAGTTTGTTCATCAGCTTCTTTTTGTGCATTACGTTGGAGAAACCTCAAAAGAAATAGAGGAAGATATGGTGCAAACCGCTCTATTACAGTTAGAAGAGAAACAAGAAAGCGAAGCATCACTAGAATTTCTCGCTGTATCTATAGTGGATGAGCTTCTTGATATTTACAATGATTATAAAATTCTCTATGAATTTTTCAAAGACCCAGAATATAAGGATATGATGGACTTTATTTTGGAAAGTTTAAACGAACATTTTGGTTAAAAGAAGACTTGTCCTAACACGAATAAAAAGTAAGGAACACAGAAAAAAGCAATCACATAAAACCATCCCCTCAAGATACGGCCCATCACCTGATCAAAAGTATGTCCATCTAAAATGCTTAACCATTTCATTGCCTCATGCCCCTTTTCTTTTCGTTTACTGCATTTATATGTATGGAATAAGCCATTATGACAAACTGTAATAAAAATAAGGCAGCGTTCATACATCATAAAAAAGGAGGCGGAAAGCAATGAAAGAAGCAGATTTGGTGATTGATACAGAGGAAATTGCAGAATTCTTCTACACGGAGCTGGTCAAAAGAGGGTACATACCATCTGAGCTGGAAACGTTTGAGCTTGCCGATATTACATTTGAATATATGCTGAGGAAAGCAATGATAGTTGAAGAAGAGGCGCGGTAGGCACTATACTTTGAAGAGATTCTGAGTAGAAAGGGAGGGGAATTGTTTCGCGTGTATGTCATCATTTTTTTCCTTTTGTTTGGCGCCATCGCTGCGCTTATGGTGTCTGGCATGTTCCAGGAGTTGGACAACCAGATCATCTTATCGTTTGAAAACATCAGACTTCCTTTTTTAAATGATGTCATGCTGACTTTGACTGACTTTGGTATCAGTGCGCTGCTTGTCCCAATCATGCTCATCTTTAGCGTGGTGCTGTTTATGTATAAACGCTACCACTCTATTATGCTGCTTTTTCTACTATATATAGCAGAAAAAACGGTCAATCATGAACTGAAAGGACTGTTTGCTAGAGAGCGTCCAGCCTTTGATCATCTAGTGAATGAGACCTATTACAGCTTTCCGAGCGGTCATTCTATGAATGCAGCAACGATCTATCCATTTATCGCCTATCTATTAATTGAAATGGTTCCGTGGCTGAAAAAGAGACAAAAAGCAGTCTACATGGTGACAGGGTGTTGTGTGCTGATGATCGGCATCAGCAGGATGTATATCGGTGTTCATTATGTCACTGATGTAGCAGGGGGCTTTGCGATAGGACTAGCTTTATTTCTCATATGTAAAAAGATTGACGAAAAATTGTCCGTCATTCGACAAAAATAGAAGAAGGAAATTCATAGATCCCAGCCAATTTTATATAAAAGGGGAGGGATTTGAATGCAATTGACGTTGAGATTTTTTCAAAAGAAACCTTCAGCTTATCACTTAACCATTTATCAAACACCTGAATATGGTGCAGAAAGCGGGCATCAACCTGTATACCGGACAAAGATTGGCGGCAGGACACACCTTGATGTACTGGAAAAAGCATTCTCGACATTTAATGTACAAGATACAGTCCCTAATGATTACAATGCACGGTTTATCACAACAGGGGATATCGTTGTGATTGATGACCAGAAAAAAGGGAAGTGCTACTACCAGCTCTTTCCGGCAGGATGGAAACGCAGTGAACGCCTAATGACGATGAGTTAAATATAAACGACGATGCCAGCTTTACTTTCAGCTGGTATTTTCTTTTTTGATCTCAATCGTTTATAATAAATGGGACTAAACACATGTTAAACGTAAGTGGAGGCTAAAAAATGAGTGTACATATTGGAGCAGAAAAAGGACAAATTGCAGAAACGGTATTGCTGCCAGGCGATCCGCTTCGTGCGAAATATATTGCAGATACATATTTAGAAGATGTTGTGTGCTATAACGAAGTGCGCGGCATGTATGGTTATACTGGAACATATAAAGGAAAACGCATTTCTGTACAAGGTACTGGAATGGGCGTACCGTCTATTTCGATCTATGTGAATGAGCTGATCCAAAGCTATGATGTTCAAAACTTAATCCGTGTCGGTTCTTGCGGAGCGATCAAAAAAGATGTCAATGTACGTGACGTCATCTTAGCTCAAACCTCATCAACAGATTCTCAAATGAACCGTGTGGCATTTGGACCGATTGATTACGCACCATGTGCTGATTTTGGTTTACTGAAAAAAGCCTACGACACAGCAGAAGCGAAAAATGTAGCTGTGCGTGTTGGGAATGTATTTACAGCAGACCAGTTTTATAATGAAAAACCACTTGAGTTGATGGACCAATATGGAATTCTAGCGATCGAAATGGAGACAACGGCTCTTTATACGCTTGCTGCAAAATTTGGCAGAAAAGCGTTGTCGATTCTGACAGTGAGTGATCATGTGCTAACAGGAGAAGAAACAACTGCTGAAGAGCGTCAAACGACATTTGACGAAATGATCTTAATTGCACTAGATTCTGTTTTATAATAGTATAAAGGGTGTGCTACGATGTAGCGCATCTTTATTTTTTTAGTAGAGCAAAAGGAAGGTATGTCATGAAGAAAAGCTATAAAATACTCTCAATCGCATCGATTCTTGGTTTGACGGCCGCATTATCAGGCTGCCAGTTGCTGGATCAGAAAAGCGGTACCACTGAATCTAACAAAACAAACGAACAAAAGAACGCAGTAAGTTCATCACCCCAGCAAAACTCAAACGATACGGCAGATTCATCTAATCAAGAGCTGACGTTAAAGAGTGAATATTTCAATGACATCAAGGTAGTGAGCGGACTGAAGACCATTCAAAACCCTGAAAATGTGCTTGCTTTAGTGAACAAAGAATATGCACTGCCAGGAACCTATAAACCTTCTGATCTCGTTGTACCAAAAGTGGAATTCTCTTTTTCAGAGGATATTGAAAAACGATATATTCGAAAAGAAGCAGCGGAGGCACTTGCGAAGTTATTCAAAGGTGCTAAAAAGGAAAACTTTGAGCTTGCTGCAGTATCTGGCTATCGTTCCTATGATCGTCAAAAAGTCATTTTTGATAGTGAAGTGAAACTAAAAGGGAAAGAAAAAGCCCAAGAAGCCGTAGCCTTACCAGGCGAAAGTGAACATCAAACAGGTCTAGCTATGGATATTTCCTCAAAAAGTGCCGGCTTTGAAATCTCTGAAAAATTTGGTGAAACACCTGATGGTAAATGGGTAGCCAAAAATGCTTATAAATATGGCTTTATCATTCGTTATCCAAAAGGGAAAGAAGACATCACGAAATATGAATATGAGCCGTGGCACCTGCGCTATGTAGGGAAAGAAGCTGCAAAAGCGATGCATGATCATGATTTAACATTCGAAGAGTACATGAACAAAGTGAAGAAAATATAAACAAATAAAAGGCCTCCCGAAGCTGGGAGGCCTTCTTTTATACGTCGTTTTAAAAAAAGAGCAAACCTGCTAATGCGAAGCCGGTAATAAAACCGAGTCCAATGCCATAAGCTGGACCCCAGCCATAATAACCTCCGTAATAACCTCCGTAATAGCCAAATCCTAAGCCCCCGCGGGACCCGCCGACTGGTCGGATATAAACTTTGCGGTTTGTCACCCGCTCAATACGTCCAACATGTACTCTGCCATGACGATCAGTAATTCTAGCTACTTTCCCCATATGCTGCTGACAAAGTTTGTAGTAGCGCTCCATGTTTTTCCTCCTTATGACAAACTCTTTTCACTCTTATCCTATGCGAAAGACTTCATAGAGTTTGGACAAAACATATAGGAGATTCGCTCATTTTATACTGTACATTCAAATACAAGGTGACTCAGATGTTCTCGGTGTGTTTGAATCAGGTCATAGTGTGTCTGCAATGTATCATAAAGAGAAGGTGGTATTTGATCTGATAATTCCATTTCGGTCGGCTCCTCCTGCACCATGTGCTCATCGAATGAGAGAATCTGAATGTCACGGAATCCTGCGGACGCTAACTGCCTTTTCCATTCAGAAAATGAAAAGAGGGAGTGAAACCCATAAAACTCCCGAATGGCTGCCTGTTCTTCTGAGGAAAGCGGCACTTTTAGCACAGCCTCATTTGCGATCAATTGTTTTCCAGGAGCAAGCACCCGTTTTATCTCAGCAATCGCAGCAGGTAAATGGATGAAGCTTAAAACAGATTCACTGATCAGTAGAGAGAACGAGTCATCCGCAAATGGCAGGTGTTCGATCGATGCTTGCTGTGCACGGAAAGGTAGTTGTTCCCGCTCGAATCGCAGATTGGCTTTTTCAATCATCAAAGGGTGTGTATCAATCGCCTCTACTTCATAACCTAAATGTCCTAGATATGCGGCTGTTTGTCCTGTGCCGCATCCAACATCCAGTATACGATCGTCAGACGCCAAGTTAAGATGCTCAATCATCGTTTTAGTGAGCTCAATTCCACCAGGATGGGCACCTGATACCCCAAAATAGGCAAGCATTTCTACATAGTCACTCATGAAATCCCTTCTTTCTTTATCATGTTTCTCTCTAAAGATTATGCATTGCAGGGCGAAATGGCTTATCTTTTCAAATAGAAGTTTGATCCTTTGGTTGACGGATGAAGAATCGTCCTTGATAATAATGAAAGGAGATAAAGGTGGTGTTTTTTTGAAAAAACAATTCAAGTTCGTGATAGCCATTCTGGTGACAGCAGCGCTTTCCTCAGCGATTACATTTGTGATCACAAAACAAGGTGCTGTCAGCGTTTCAGGAGATGAGAAGTTTAGTAAACTCATGGCTGCATATACGAAGGTGAAAAACGAGTATTACGAAAAAACGGATGATCAAAAACTAGTAGACGGTGCGATTCAAGGAATGATTGCATCACTTGATGATCCATACTCTACATATATGGATCAGGAGGAAGCCGAAGGGTTTAACAACACCATTTCATCTTCATTTGAAGGAATTGGTGCACAAGTAGAAGAGAAGGATGGACAAATTTTAATTGTCGCACCGATTAAAGGCTCTCCTGCTGAAAAAGCTGGTTTGAAACCTCATGATCGTATTTTAAAAGTGGATGGTAAAAGTACAAAAGGCATGTCAGTGAATAAAGCCGTTTCTCTTATCAGAGGGAAAAAAGGAACGGATGTCAAACTGCATTTGAACCGACAAGGTGTTGGAAATGTGGATGTGACGATCACAAGAGATACGATTCCACTTGAAACGGTGTATGCAAAACTAACAAAAGATAAAATAGGCGAAATCCAAATCACGTCTTTTGCTGAAACCACGTCTAAAGAGTTAGATAAAGCGATTGATGATCTCGAGAAAAAAGGGGCAAAAGGTTTTGTCATTGATCTGAGAGATAATCCAGGCGGCATTATGACAGAAGCAATTGAAATGAGCAATGACTTTATCGATAAAGGAAAAGTCATTATGCAGGTTGAGGAAAAAGGAAAGAAACAAGTGTACAAAGCGGAAAAAGAACGCAAAGTTCATCAGCCGACAGTTGTTCTTGTAAACGGCGGTTCAGCGAGTGCTGCTGAAATCATGGCGGCAGCTCTGCACCAATCCTCCAGCATTCAACTTGTTGGAGAAAAGACATTTGGTAAAGGGACTGTTCAAAATGCCCAAAGCTACAATGATGGTTCTAGTGTGAAATTAACCATAGCCAAGTGGCTGACACCAGACGGGTCTTGGATTCACAAAAAAGGAATTGAGCCACAGGTGAAAGCATCTCTGCCGAGTTATGCGAAGCTGCCATACTTAAGTCCGAAAAAGACGTATCAACTGAATGATGATGGAGATGAAGTCAAAGCGGCTCAAAAAATGTTCCAAGCGCTTGGCTACAAAGCAAAAGCCAATGGAGAATATGATCAAGCATTCCAGTCGGTCGTGAAAAGGTTCCAATCAGATCACGATCTAAAGGCTGATGGTATTCTGACAGGGGACACAACGACGGTACTGATGACAAACATCCAAGATAAGCTCAAGAAAAATGATACGCAAATGAAAAAAGCCATTGAAGTGTTGAAAAAAGAAATGAAATAGAAAAAGCAGTCCTCATCAGGGGACTGCTTTTTTTCTTGTGTTACGCTTTGTTAGCCACAGGTTCCGTTGTTTTCCCATTCTTTTCAAACAAATCACTTGTCACAGAATTAGATGTGACATTCTTCTGGAAGAATGGATTCAATATCAAGATGACCACAACGTTTGCTAGTAAACCGAGAAAGCCTTCATAAAGGCCGAATGTCATTTGTGTCATATTCGCTGTAAAGGTCACGATAATTCCTACGATGAGCCCCGCAATCGTTGCTTCTCTCGATTGTTTTTTCCAGAACAAGCTGATGGCAATGGCTGGGAAAATTTGAACCATTCCAGAAACACCGATCAGCTGAAGCGTGACGAGCGCAGTCGGGAACAGCATACCGAATAAAAGAGCAAGACCGATCACGATAAATACCATCGAACGTGTAATGATCGTTAACCGTTTAGGTGACACATTTGGGTGGATTAAATCACGGTACAAATTATTGGCAAATAAATTCGACGCCCCAATGGCCATGATCGAACATGGAATGAGAGAAGCAAGTGCAATCGTTGAATACGCAAGCCCCTGCATCACGCCGCCATATGACGTCTGAATTAAATGAAGAAGAGCAAATCTTGGATTTGTATCTTCCGGTAAGACTAAAAAGGCAATGAAGCCAAGGAAGATGACCAAAATCAATACAATGTTGTAAAGAGGTAAAAACATACTGTTTTTACGGATGGCATCTGCGCTTTTGGCTGTGAAAACACCAGTTGCTGCATGAGCCCACATAAATAATGCGAGTGCAGAAACACCTGATGCGGTAATAAACCACAAAATGCCTTTAGGGCCGCTTTCAGGAATCGTCAGAAGCTGTGGGGCTTCCTTAGCTAACGTATTCATCATTGGTGTCCAGCCGTTAAAATGAATAATCGGGAGGGAAACGACCATAAAGAGCATGATCACCCAAACAAGAATATCTTTAATAATGGCTGTATATGTAGGACCTTTAATACCACTGAAAAATGTATAAAGTGCAACTAAAATAAATGAAATCATAACAACTGCATTCACATTGATATAACTCGTTCCAGCGACAGTTAACGTATCTTGAATCCCGCTTAGCTGAAGACAAATGTATGGAATGAGCATGAGTACACCAACAATGGCAATCAAACTGGATAACAGTTTACTGTCAAATCGCTCACGTGCATAATCAGCAAGTGTTGTCAGCTTGTGATTTTTTGCAACCGTCCAAAGTTTTGGTAAGAAGAAATACGCAATAAAATAAGCAAGAACGGAATAGGGGATAGCGAAAAAAGCAACACTTCCTGCTGTATAAGCTGTACTTGTGAGCCCTAAAAAGGTATAAGCAGTATATAAGTCTGCGCCAACAAGGAACCAGACGAGAAGCCCGCCAAATTTTCTCCCGCCAACAGACCATTCTTCTACTGATTGTCTTGATGATTTATCACGACCAGCGGCAAAACCGATGACCACGACGATGAAAATGATACTTGCAGTAATCAATAAAGCTGTTAAGTTTCCTTGCATTCGTCAGTTCCTCCATTTGAATGTTGCATCCTGTAAATGATAAATGTGCAAACGGGTGTGAGTACAATCCATAGTAAGAGCCAGAAGTGGAAAAAAGGCAGCCCGATGACAAATGGATGAATACGATTCACAAAGGGGAGCAGTGCAAGCTGTCCTATGAATGGAATCGCGATGAGTAGCGCCAGTATCAGTTTTTTGTTCATGTTTTCCTCCTCTAATATTTTGTAATTTCATAATAATAGCAGTTGTCAGATTAGATCACAAGACCATTTTCAGAAAAAACAATCATTTTTATGAATATCATACTAATATAACGCTTTCATTTTTAAAAAGAGGTAAATACTGATGAATGAGAAAGGAAGACTTGAAAATAAGTATGGAAAAATAATATTTAGAGCAAATAAAAAAGCCCCAGCATGACGCTGAGACTGTGCCGTTTTTTATAGAAAATCAGATACTTCTTCGATGTCAAAACGATTGCTTTTGTGAGCTTCTTTTGCTGCTTTCCCGACAGAAATCAACATCACTGGTTCGTATCGACCACTCACATTGAATTCTTTCACGTACGCTTCTTTGCTGAAACCGCCCATTGCGCATGTATCATATCCCATTGCTTTCGCCGCAATCATTAACTGCATAGCAGCTAACGAAGCGTTTGAATACGCAGCTTCACGTGCATATTGCTCGCTTTGGTAAGCACCATTGATTTGCGTCATCAGTGTTTCTTTAATATCTTCTGTGATGAAGCCTTGTTCTGCTAGCTCACTGTAGATTTTTTCACCCTTTAGATTGGCTTCAAGGTCACCTAGCACAGCAATCACAGCTGATGCTTGAGAGACTTGTTTTTGGTTGTAAGCAATTGGAAGAAGCTTTGCTTTTGATTCAGCACTATGGAAAACAGTGAAATGCCAATGCTGAAGGTTCCAAGCAGATGGTGCTTTTGTTGTGATATCAAGAAGCTCTGTTAACTCTTCTTTTGTCATTTCATGAGTTGTATCATACTCTTTTACTGAAGCTCTTTCTTTTAAAATGTCAATCGTTTTTTGATCGCTCGCCATATGGATATTTCCTCCCGTTTTTGCAAATAGTATGGTACAATAAATAAAAAAGTGAGAAACTTACTTATTGTAACTAGAGATATATTTTAAATTGTACACCGTTAGTTTGTCAAACGATTATGAAAAGAAAGGCTGAAATATATGGAATTTCAATTATGTCCAAACATTCAGCAAGCTTTTTTGCTTCTTGGCAAAAGGTGGAATGGTCTCATCATTCATGTATTGCTTGATGGTCCGAAGCGGTTTAAAGACCTGACGGACATTATTCCATCCATCAGTCAAAAAATGCTCGCAGAACGCTTAAAAGAGCTTGAGCAAGAAGGAATCATAAAGCGCACTGTACTTCCTGAAACGCCAGTCAAAGTCATCTATTGTCTAACCGAAAAAGGGAGTGCATTACATGGTGTGTTCGGAGAAGTATCGCGCTGGGCAGGGGAGTATGCTGGATCTCATGTAAAAAAGGAGCAAGCCTAGTTTTAGGTTTGCCCAAACGTTTTGTCTCCTAATGAATATGCTGATGTTAGGCACATGACAAAGGAGGAGAAAAGCATGTACCCTCATACTCCGTATTTTCGAGGCGGTGCCCCTGGCATTCCGCCATATGAATCTAGAGTCCCTTTGTTTTTTGGTTTTGGCGCTCCTTTAGTCGGCGGACTGCTTGGCGGATTTCTAGGAAGTGCGATTTTTAATTATCCTCGTCCATATTACCCGCCACCACCACCGCCTGTTCCACCACCTTATGGCGGCGGATATCCACCATATTATTAAGAAAAAAGAGTAAGCCTGCTTCCATTTCAAAGCAGGCTTTTTATAATGGAATATCAATTTCAGAAATGCCTGGATCATCATGCTTTAAAAACATAATTTCTAAAATACCATCTTGATACGAAGCCTTCGTTCCTTTTCTTTTCACAGCAGCAGGCAGGACAACCTTCTTTTGTTTATTCTCTTCAGGAAAATGATCAATAAACAGCAGATTGGCTGTATGTTTGATTTTTACTTTTTCCGTGTTCGGACGATCGAGCTCTATTTTGACAAACACGTGATCTGTCGTCTCAAATACTTCAACATTCGGCTCTTTCTTTTTTTTATCGTCTGTCTCTCTTGTTTTCTGCTGCTGAGACAGCGGATCCTGAAAGGGGAATTGAGCAGAATAATTGGAGCCGAAAACACTTTCCATGACTTGATTGACATATTGCTCAACGTCTTTAGGATCTGAATTTTTTAACGCTTCTTTTGAAAATTGCTTTTGAAAAGGGAATAATCGGTTCCAGTCAAACATGCAAATCATCCTTTCTAAATGCCCTGAATTAGTATATGCCCATAAAGTGATGTGCGTGCTATAATATACGATAGGTTTAGAAAGGAATGGTTAGATTGAACGAACAACAATCAAAAGGTGTCTTATATACGGCTGCATCTTTTACATTATGGGGGTTGTTCCCATTATATTGGAAACTGATGGAGCATATTTCGTCAGGCGAAATTTTAGCGCACAGAATAGTATGGTCCTTTGTTTTTATGTGCGGTATTCTTTTATATTTAAAGCAAGTCCGTCCAGCGATGCAGACTGTGAAAGGTCTGATGATAGATGGAAAAGCACTTTTTTCATTACTTTTATCGGCTATTTTAATTTCGGTCAACTGGTATGTATACATTTGGGCGGTAAATCACGATCTTATGCTGGAAGCGAGTTTAGGGTATTATATTAATCCGCTTGTATCAGTTTTACTAGGCATCATTTTCTTAAAAGAACGACTGAATAAAATGCAAACCACCGCCATTCTCATTGCCGCAGCTGGGGTCATCATCTCAACTGTTCAGTACGGCTCATTTCCTGTCGTGGCTTTCGTATTGGCTTTTAGTTTTGGGTTTTATGGACTGATTAAAAAAAGGATGAGTTTTACGAGTGCCATTGGATTAACCATTGAAACACTGCTTCTTGCACCAGCTGCGCTTGTTTACTTATTCTTCTTCTTAAAAGAACCTGTTGTCACGATGAATCCGAGCAGCTTCGGCTCTCTTGGGCTATTATTTTTTGCAGGTGTCTTTACAGCTGTACCGCTTCTTTTATTTTCTGAAGGGGCCAAAAGAATTCCTTTATATCAAGTTGGTATTTTGCAGTATATTGCACCGACCATTACACTCTTTTTGGGGCTGTTTGTGTATCACGAACACTTATCTGCAGCAAAAATCGTGACATTCCTCTGTATTTGGGTGGCGATTTTACTATTTACAACCTCTCAACTGCGAATGAAAAAAACAGCGAATTCTCATTAAAGAGACGAAGCAGTTTGCTTTTTTTTGCAGGCGGATCATGTCATAATAAGTTGTTACCAAAACTGTAGAGGTGATCACATGTCATCAGTCGATGAGCTTGCACACGCTTATCAATCTTTATGGAAAAATCGGCAGCTTGATGTAGTGGATATGACTTCATTACACGAGGCGATACAAGATGATTTGCTTGATGCACGCACCCATCCTCGCGCAAGAAAGTCATTACATCAAAAGTATGTACTCGCTGTGGAAAGAATTTTAGAAAGCACGATTGAACAGGGTCATCAACTACAGCTGATCAGCTTACATACAAAAAAGCTGCGAGAACTAATTCAAAATGAAGGAAGGAACCACTCATGAAACCAATTCAAACGGAAGATGTCACAGCACATCTTGAATCGTTTTTAAATCGGCCAGTCTTCGTTCATCTTGAAACGACAACTGGTTCTTATTCAGCTCATGTGAATGAGCAAAATATGACGGTCGTGGCGTATATCCGCAACGCAAAAGTCGTCTATTCACAGGCAAAAATAAAAGGACAAGGTCCATACCGTGTCGGGATGAAAACAGAAGATGGCTGGATTTACGCAGAAGGTTTAACCGATTACGTGTTTGATGAACAAGGCCGCTTGCTGTTAGCAGGACACCTGCCAGACGGAAAGTTAGCGATCTCACTACAAATTAGTGAAACACCATTTCAGGTGTAGGAGAGAGGGGAACAGTGATGAACGAACATGTACTTGTGATGCTGCCTCACCCCGACGATGAATCCTTCGGGGTCGCAGGGCTCATCGCGCAAAGCAGAAAACGTGGAATTCCAGTGACGTATGCATGCGGGACACTTGGAGAAATGGGAAGAAATATGGGAAGTCTAACATATGCTAACCGTGAGACACTTCCTGAATTAAGAAAACAGGAATTAATCAATGCATGTAAAGAAATGGATGTCACAGACTTGCGAATGCTTGGTCTTCGGGATAAAACGTTGGAATTTGAAGATGATGAGTATTTAGCGGATGTGATGGAAAGTATTATTGATGAAGTGAAACCAACCCTTATTGTCACATTTTATCCAGGTCATGGTGTACACCCTGATCATGACGCGACAGGTGAAGCGGTCATTCGTGCTCTATACCGAAAGAAAAAAGAAGACCGTCCCGTCACATACTGTATGGCCATTACGAAAAATCGAGAAGAAGTGCTAGGAAATGCCGATATTGTGATTGATATTACGGATGTAGCCGATATCAAATTAAATGCACTAAGAGCGCATAGAACACAAACAGAAGGCATGCTAAGAGAGCTTGAACAAAAGTTGAAAAACAAAGAACCAGTCGTCCAAAAATGGTTTGATGAAGAAATTTTCTGGACGTATCAATGGAATGACTAAATGAAAGGCAGCTGACTTCAGTCAGCTGCCTTTTCCTGTTGCAGAATGCATACGTCTTTCAATTAACCTGAGACGAACAAATAGGACGATGGCACCTGCGGCAAGCCCAGTAATCAGCCCAATCCAATAACCAAACGCTCCAAATGAGGTATACGTGCCAATCAAGTAGCCTGCTGGAAGGCCGATGACCCAGTAAGAGACAAACGCAGCAATCAGTGTATAATTCACATCTTTATACCCGCGTAGAGCTCCCTGAATTGGTGCGGCGATCGCATCTGACAGCTGGAAAAAGATCGCATACATCAAAAAGTGCTGTGTCATTTGTAAAACAGCTGATTCAGTTGTATATAAACCAGCGATCTCAGGTCTAAATAACAAGATGAGTGCTGCGGTACATAATGAGAACAAAACAGCTGTTGCAATGCCAATATAGCTGTAGCTTTTTGCGTCTTTATACCGCAGGGCACCGGCTTCAAAACCTACAACAATCGTTAAAGCCATTGAGATACTAAGCGGCAGGATATATAAAATAGAAGCAAAGTTCATCGCTGCTTGGTGACTGGCGATTGTCACGGTATCAAAGTGACCCATTAAGAGCGTGACAGCTGCAAAAATACTTGTTTCAAAAAAGATCGCAAACCCAATAGGGATACCGATTTTCAGTATTTGACCCATTCGGGAGACGTTAAAACGAGGTAATGTCTGAAACAACCGAAAGGATGCAAACGGTTCGGCTTTGATGACAATACATATACTCATGATGAAAATCGCCCAATACGTCAGCGCAGATGCAAGACCTGCCCCTGCACCGCCAAGCTTTGGAAACCCAAAGTTTCCAAAAATAAAGAGATAATTTAAAACAAAATTAATAGGAAGTGCGGTTAACGTAATGAACATCGTCACACGTGTTTTTCCTAATGCATCAATGAACGATCTCATGACTGAATAACCAAAAAGCGGGATGATTCCAATAGCAAGGAAGCTGAGAAAATGACGGGCAATGATTTCTACGGATGGTTCAAGCCCAAGTCTCCCTAAAATAAAAGGAACACACAACGATCCAATGACAATCACCACGATACTTAAAAGAAAAGATAAATAAATGGCCTGAAAGACTGCACGAGGAACGTCTTCCCTGCGACCGCCGCCCATCAACTGAGCCACTATAGGGGTAACAGCCATTAAAATACCAGCGAGACCAGTATAAACAGGTGTCCAAATGCTCGAACCGATCGCTACACCTGCTAGGTCTTCTGCACTCACTTTTCCAGACATCACCGTGTCTAAAAATGTGATGAGCGAAAGACCTGCTTGTGTAATTAAAATCGGAATCAATATGGTTAAAAATTGTGCCAACTTTGCTCGAATGCTATTCGTTTCTCTCATCATAAGTTCCTCTCTGAACAGAAATAACGAGAGGAATTATATCACGCTATGTAAAAAAATCAATTCTCCGTCGGATTATTTTTCTTTGAGGGCTTCGTTTTTTTGAACATTTGGGCATAAATAAAAGAAAGACTGACAACACCTAAAATGCTGCAAGCATATTGAATCACTTTTTGAATGGTCATATTGAATTCACCTCCATACAAATAGAATGTGCACAATTTGTTATTTTATGACACAAGCGAAAGAAGGAGGGACATGGTGAGATGATCAATCGCACAAATGAAGAAGCGATGTTTAAGTTAGAAATGAAATCTCATTTAACGCAAATTATGATGGATGCAAGGAAAATCGTCGATTCACTTGACCAGACGGAACAATGCCTTCTTTGTGAACTCGAATCATTGCATGATCAGTTTAATGAAATGCATGCAGAGGCTTCCTCATTTTATTTACAAGCATATATGGAAGAATTCACACCAGGTTTTGCTCAATTTTCTTTAGCCATTGAGAACTTATCAAAACAAAAGCATGGCGCACTGATTGTGATTCAAAGGAGAGATGAGGTGGAGGATTATATACAAAAAGGGACAAACCTCCATGCGAAAATTAGCGCATCATTAATAGAAAGCATTTTCTATCCTGGAAACCCACTTCATGATGGCGCCCTTTTAGTGAAAGAAAACACGCTTGTTTCCGCTGCAAATGTCCTACCGCTCACCTCGAAAAAAGTCAGCCCTTCTCTAGGCACAAGACACCGGGCAGCCATTGGACTTTCTGGCATGACCGATGCCCTTGTTCTTGTGGTATCAGAAGAAACAGGGAAAATGTCGTTTGCGAAAGAAGGCGTCCTCTATCCGTTAACTGTAAAAGATCAAGAAATCAGAAAGTAAACATGAACACAGCATTCTTCATTGGGAAGGGTGCTTTTTTTATTGAGGAGAAAAAACAGGCAATTAAGTAAAAAGTCATTTGATACAGAAAAATTTGTCATGTAGAATAGAACTATGAAACTAGCAACGTGCTTGTTTTGACAAATTTCTAAACGTCAACTTAAAAATTCCTTAAAAAATGTTTATAAAAACAGCAAACAGCCGATAGAAACGATATGGCTTTGTTTTAGCATTTTGAGTTTGCTGCTCTAAAACCTATTTAGTATTGCCCAACGTCTTCATGTCGAGTAATATTATAGAAATAAAGATAAAATAGTGCAAGAGAAGCAGAACCATTAAATGCTAAACTCAAAACTAGTACATAAGTCTTATGGTACGAAATCATGAAAGGCGGAGATTCATCTATGAAGAAAAAAGTAGTAACCGGCCTCACAGTTTCAGCGATCGCAGGCTCAGCTGTTATTGCTGCACCGGCAGAAGCACAGACGATCAAGGTGAAAAGCGGTGACTCACTTTGGAAGATTGCCGAACAGTACAACACAAGTATTTCGGAACTTCAATCTCTTAATCAATTAAAAACGACGATGATTTTTGCAGGACAAAGCTTAAAGATTCCTAGTGCAAAAAGTTCAAAATCCAGCTCATCAACAAGTTCAAAAGCAACGAAATCAAGTGCTTCAACAACATCTAGCTATACAGTCAAGCTTGGGGATTCATTATGGCTGATTGCGAAGAATCACAAAATGTCAGTTGCAAGTTTGAAAAGTTTGAACAGCTTAAACAGTGACCTCATTCGTCCTGGACAAAAGCTGAAAGTGTCTGGAACAGCGAAAACGAGCGGCAGCCAGTCCTCAAATTCAAACTCAACATCTAATTCTAGCTCAAGTAACAAATCAACGAATTCTAATAGTTCGTCGTCAGCATCTAGTACATATAAAGTGAAATTAGGCGATTCACTTTGGAAAATTGCCAATTCGTTAAATATGTCGATTGGTGAAATTAAAACATTGAACTCGCTAAAATCTGATACGATTTATCCAAATCAAGTATTGAAGGTAAAAGGAACGGTGACGTCAAAACCAAGTCAGCCGAAAGCACCTGCTCAACCTAGCACGCCTTCAAACAGCAATCAGTCTTCAAGTAGTAAAACCACATCTTATACGGTTAAATCAGGTGATTCATTATGGAAAATTGCGAATCAGTTTAAGGTGCAGGTTCAATCAATCCGCACAGCAAACAGCTTGAAAAGTGATGTGCTGAGAATTGGACAAGTATTAAAAATCAACGGAACAGCTTCCGGTTCAACTGGATCTAATGGTTCTACGTCAAACGGTTCAACAACACCGGTCAACAATAATAAAAATGACGTTCCAATGAATGCAAAAATCACGACAATGATTCAAGAAGGTAAAAAGCTCACAGGCATACCTTACAGATGGGGCGGCAATACACCAGCTGGATTTGATTGCAGCGGCTTTGTTTACTATCTCATTAATAAGGTTTCATCAGTATCTAGATTGAGTACAGCAGGATACTGGAATATGATGACGCCTGTCAGCACACCACAAGTTGGAGATTTTGTTTATTTCACAACGTACAAAGCAGGTCCTTCTCATATGGGACTATACCTAGGTGGAGGAGATTTCCTTCATGCAAGTGACAGCGGAGTAGGAATTTCAAACTTAAGCAATCCTTATTGGAAAAAAGCCTATCTAGGTGCGAAACGTTTCTTCTAAAAAAGCCGATTTTCGGCTTTTTTTGTTTGCCTTCTCATCAGTTTGTCCATACTGGTAGCAAAAGGGGGCAGTCATAAATGAAAAAGTCAGTGTGGATGATCATGATATGTTTGATCTTTACCGCATCAGCATGTCATGCACCGCCGAAAAAAGAAACGACAGAAGAAACAAGAGAAGTTGCCGCACCTAAACAAGCACCAGTGACAACGTCACTCATAAACGAAAGCGGGCAAAAAATAGGGAGCATTGAAATAAGAGAGTCCTCAGAAAATGGGCTGGATCTGCATGTGAAAGCGAAAGGACTGCCGCCAGGTCCTCATGGCTTTCATATTCATGAAACAGGAATATGTGAAACGCCAGATTTTGAAACGGCGGGGGCTCACTTTAATTCGACACATAGAGAGCATGGCTTCGACAACCCAAAAGGGCATCATGCTGGAGATATGCCTAATTTAGAAGTAGGGGCAGATGGTCAAATTGACGTCGTTGTGAATGTTCCGAATGTGACGGTCAAAGGAGGCCCGAATCAATTGGTTGATCAAAACGGGCGAAGTTTCATCATCCATGCAGAAGCAGATGATTACTTAAGCAACCCTTCTGGCAACTCAGGGAAACGCATTGCTTGCGGAGCCATCACAAAAGAAATGGTAAAATAACAGAAGACGAACCTTTATGTATTGAGTGCATAAAGGTTTTTTTAGTATACTTGGTGAGGAAAATGATCGAAGAGAGGAATTAATCATATATGTTTAACCAACCAGCACTCCCAGAAGAAATTCAAGCAATGATCGAAGCAAAAGGAAAAGTTCTCGAAGAAGAATTTCGTCCGCTTATCGGAACAAGCGGCTATGAATCACAAGATACGTCTATTATTCAAGATGCCATGATTGCACTTGCCCTAGGAAAAAATGTTCTGTTAAAAGGACCGACGGGCTCAGGTAAAACAAAACTAGCAGAAACTTTATCCGCTTTCTTTCAACAGCCGATGCATAGTGTAAACTGCTCAGTTGACCTTGATGCAGAAAGTCTAATTGGCTATAAAACCATCCATAATGATGGACAAGTTGCTTCTATAGAATTCATTGAAGGACCCGTTACAAAAGCAATGAAAAAAGGACACCTTTTATATATTGATGAAATCAACATGGCAAAACCAGAAACACTACCTATTTTAAACGGTGTGCTTGATTACAGAAAAATGATGACAAACCCATTTACAGGTGAAGTCGTTAGAGCAGAAGAAGGTTTTGGCGTGATTGCAGCAATCAATGAGGGATATGTGGGGACAGTGCCGCTCAATGAAGCGCTGAAAAACCGTTTTGTCGTCATTGAAGTTCCTTACATTGGCGGTGGCATTTTAAAAGAAGTACTGCACACTCAATCTGTATTAAAGGATGAGCGTTTAATCGATCAATTCGTACAGCTCTCATCAGATCTCATCGTCCAAGCACACAATGGACAGGTCAGTGAAGAAGCCGCATCCATTCGCGCACTGTTAGATACATGTGATCTTGCGCAATATATCCCGCCGCTTCGTGCAATTGAACGAGGAATTGTAGAGAAGCTAGAAGATGACCGGGAAAAAGCAGCGGTAAGAAATATCGCTCAAACATTATTCGAGTGAGGTTCTGACTTTTGAAATTCATCAAATTTAATGACAGCAGAATCGATTCATTTCTATTTATGGAATTAACGGATTTAGCCAAAACACTTGCCAAAAGTGATGATGTGGAGCTTGAATACGGTGTTCAATCGTACTATGAACCGTTTGAAAAGAAAATTTTCATCAGCCATTTTTGGGATGATCGTCATCAAGAGGATATGATGGCAGGCCTAAAAAGTGATGTGTTCCTGCGAGCAGTAGGGACAGTGTATAGCGATCTTACAGTATTTGAAGACATCATTCGCTATGCCCACACATTATCCATTCCTGATGTGTGCAAACAATTGTTTATGCTGTTTGAAGATATCCGCATTGAAGAGCGGATTAAACGTGACCGCCCAGGAACAAAAAAGGTATTTAAACGGAGAAGAGAGCTTTACAGACGTCACTTTAAAACACAATTAACGATTAACCAAGAGCGCAGTATTTTAACAGATTCACTCTTTTGTGCGATATACGTGAAGCTGACAGCCGAATCTCCGCTTGAAGACATTCCACCCCTTCATGAGCGGATAGATCCAATGATTCCGTTTATTGAGTCAAGTCTTGAACGTGTATATGACGCACGCTCGACATCTGATATCGCCATCATTGTGAAGGAATTGACAGAAGGCTTCGATGAGCTCCTTGAAAAGGATATGCTGAACACATACTTTTTCTTCCCAGAATTGGACTATGAAAAAGCGGCAAAAGAACCGCTTTTCCATGACCTCAAAAGAAAGTCTAAGCTAAGTGAGGATATAAAAGTCGATCGGGAAAAAGAGGGGGATGAAGACATCCATAATGAATATATGGAAGTATGGCATAGAGAAACGGAAGCACCATCTAAAAGTTTCCTTCAATTTGATTTAGAACACGGTGGTAAAAGCGATCTCGGTAAAGATGCGGCAAGAGAAGGTGACGATGGAGATCAGGCGCTTGGAACGGTTCAAGGTTCAGCCAAACAAACCCATCGAAAAGACTATTCAAAGCTTGAAGCACTAGAAGAGGCAGAAGGAGAAGAAAGCGGGGCAGATGCGCATGAGAATGGAAAAGAAAACAAATATGCATTTCCAGTCATGATTTCACCAGAACCTCCTTCACCAGAGCAAATAGATGTGTACAAGCAGCACGCAAAGGCAATCGAGCCTTATCAGAAACGCTTAAAACAAATGATTCAAAAAACACTTGAGCATAAAAAAACATGGCCAAAAACAGATCTTCATGCAGGACGTCTCAGTAAAAAGCTCATTCGTTATTTTACAGAGTCCAATCCTCGACTATTTTATAAAAAACAAGCGCCATCTTCTCAAATTGATGCTGTGTTCACTTTATTAGTTGACTGTTCGGCAAGTATGTTTGACAAGATGGATGAGACAAAAAAAGGGATTGTTCTGTTTCATGAAGCTTTAAAATCAGTGCAGGTACCTCATCAAATTGTAGGGTTCTGGGAAGATACAAATGATGCAACTGAAACAAGTCAACCGAACTACTTTAACACCGTCGTATCGTTCAAAGATTCCTTATTTGACGCAGGACCATCCATTATGTCACTTGAGCCAGAAGAGGATAACCGGGATGGCTATGCGATTCGCCAAATGACAAAAATGATTTTAAAACGAAGAGAAGAGCAAAAGTTCCTCATTGTTTTCTCAGACGGAGAGCCGGCTGCATTCAGCTACGAACAAAATGGGATCGTGGATACACATGAAGCGGTTCTCGAAGCGAGAAAAAAGGGAATTGAAGTGATCAATGTGTTTTTATCCAATTCTCCGATTGAAGAGGCGCAGATGAAAACGATCCAAGATATGTATGGCAAGTTCAGCATTTTTGTACCGGATGTCGATACATTGCCAGATGTGCTATATCCATTACTCAAGAAATTGCTGCATAAAAGCATTGGGGCATAAGGTTTTGCCCCTTTCTTTAAAATATTTTTCGGAATGATTTAAATTTTTTGTTTTTCTTTGAATTTTTTATCTTTAATTGAACAAAGAATGTAGAAAGTAATCCGAAACAGTGGTAGAATATGATTGGAAGCGTTTTATTACATAAATTTGGTCATTGTGTTCTGGAAGTTATATCGAGATAGTGTTCAATCACTTGATGATCAAAGTTGGGGGTAGTGTTCAAAATGTTTCAAAATGATGTGAAACAACCGTTGAGTTGGGAAGAATTTCATGGTCCGAACCTCGGCTACGTGCTCGAGCTCTACGATCAATATGTCCAGGATCCTACTAGTGTTGATGAAGACATAAGAGGCATATTTGATGAACTTGGTGCACCACCGAGTGAAATGAAGGAGGAAATTGGGAAAAAAGAAAATAGCGTAGTTACTTCTGAACAAATCCAAAAGATAGCATCAGTCGTTAAACTGGCAGAAGACATCAGAACGTATGGCCATTTAAATGCTTCCGTCAATCCTCTTCGCAAAGAAAAGGAATTACAAGAGCTGTTTCCATTAAAGGAATACGGTTTAACTGAAGAAGACGTTAAGAATATTCCAATATCAATTATTAGTCCAGATGCACCTAAACACATTTCAAACGGCATAGAAGCCATTAACCATTTGAGAAATACGTATAAGCGTACCATTTCATTTGAGTTTGATCACGTACATGACTTCGAAGAGCGCAACTGGCTCTCTAAATCTATTGAGTCTGGTGAATTATTTAAGAAAAAACCAGCAGATAAACTAGTTTCTGTATTCAAAAGATTAACAGAAGTCGAGCAATTTGAGCAGTTCCTTCATAAAACATTTGTTGGACAAAAGCGTTTTTCTATTGAAGGATTAGACGCACTTGTTCCAGTACTTGATGAAATTATATCCGAGTCTGTTACACAAGGGACTTCAAATATTAACATTGGAATGGCACATAGAGGCCGTTTAAATGTATTAGCACATGTGTTAGGAAAGCCATATGAGATCATTTTCTCAGAATTCCAGCATGCACCTAATAAAGAGCTTGTACCATCAGAAGGCTCTATCGGCATCAGCTACGGATGGACAGGGGATGTAAAATATCATCTCGGTGCTGACCGCCAAATCAAAGATGAAGATACAAAGAGTGCAAGAGTCACACTTGCCAATAACCCAAGTCACTTGGAATTTATTGACCCGATTATTGAAGGAAGCACTCGTGCTGCTCAAGAATCGCGTACTCAAAAAGGCTATCCAGTTCAAGACGTTGAAAAAGCGTTAGCCATCTTAATTCATGGGGATGCTGCATTTCCTGGAGAGGGAATTGTCGCAGAAACATTAAATTTAAGTCAATTAGTCGGCTATCAAGTGGGGGGAACGATCCATATCATTGCCAACAATATGATTGGATTTACCACAGAAAGCAATGAATCTCGTTCAACAAAATACGCTAGTGACCTTGCAAAAGGTTTCGAGATTCCAATTGTTCACGTCAATGCAGACGATCCAGAAGCTTGTTTAGCAGCTGTTCAGCTGGCGGTAGAATACCGTAAACGGTTTAAAAAGGATTTCTTAATTGACTTGATTGGCTACCGCAGATATGGCCATAACGAAATGGATGAGCCTTCTACTACTCAGCCAATGCTGTACGATGCGGTCAGAAAGCACAAAACGGTCAAGAATATCTTCGCAGATAAGCTTGTCACTGAGGGCCTTCTGTCAAAAGAACAAAGAGAAGAAATTGAGCAGGCTGTCACGGCAAAAATTGAAGAAGCTTATAAAAAAGTGCCTTCAAAGAAAGAACATACGATTCAAGAAATCGAACTGCCAGAGCCTGTATCTAACGGCTTCCCTGCAGTTGATACATCTGTAGAGTTTGATGTATTAAGAAAGCTGAATGAAGAATTAATTAGCTGGCCGAAAGACTTCCAAGTATTCGGTAAGCTAAAGCGGATCCTTGAAAAACGTGCAAAAGTGTTTACAGATGATCGCAAAGTGGAATGGTCACTTGGTGAAGCACTGGCATTTGCATCTATATTAAAAGACGGTACGCCGATTCGAATGACCGGACAGGATTCTGAGCGAGGCACATTTGCTCAAAGAAACCTTGTTCTTCACGACAGTCAAACGGGAGATGAATTCATTGCTCTTCATGAACTGAGTGATGCAAATGCATCATTTACAGTCCATAATAGTCCACTGTCAGAAGGCTCTGTCATCGGGTTTGAATATGGTTATAATGTCTATTCTCCTGAAACATTAGTGATTTGGGAAGCTCAATTTGGAGACTTCGCAAATGCGGCTCAAGTGTATTTTGATCAATTTATTTCAGCAGGCCGCGCCAAGTGGGGACAAAAATCAGGGCTTGTGATGCTCTTGCCACATGGATATGAAGGACAAGGTCCAGAACATTCTAGTGGAAGAACAGAACGCTTCTTGCAATCAGCTGCTGAGAATAACTGGACAGTTGCGAACCTGACAAGTGCAGCTCAATACTTCCATATTCTTAGAAGACAGGCGAAAATGCTACTTCGTGAAGAGATTCGTCCTCTTGTCATCATGACACCGAAGAGTCTGCTTCGTAACCCGAACACATTATCCGAAGTCCAAGAACTAACAGATGGACAGTTCCGTCCAGTTCTTGAACAGCCGGGCCTTGTGCATGATCATGAAAAAGTAACACGCCTTGTGCTATCGAGCGGGAAGGTATCGATCGATATTAGTGATCGTTTTACTCAAATGGAAGACTCAAAAGATTGGCTTCATATTGCGAGAGTGGAACAATTATATCCATTCCCGGCCAAAGATATTAAAGCCATTTTATCAAAACTGACGAACTTAGAAGAAATCGTATGGGTGCAAGAAGAACCGCAAAATATGGGCGCTTGGGGATATATTGAGCCATATTTACGTGAAATTGCATCTGAAAAAATAAAAGTACGTTACATCGGCCGCAGAAGACGTTCAAGTACGGCTGAGGGTGATCCAACTGTTCATAAAAAAGAACAAGAACGAATTGTATCTGATAGCTTGACTCGCAAAAACTAAGGGGGAAATGAAAAATGGCGGAAATTAAAGTACCTGAACTAGCGGAATCAATCTCGGAAGGAACAATTGCTCAGTGGCTAAAACAGCCGGGCGATTATGTTGAGCAGGGGGAATACCTGTTAGAACTTGAAACAGATAAAGTCAATGTCGAATTGACAGCTGAAGAATCTGGTGTTCTAAAAGAAGTACTGAAAGATTCTGGTGACACTGTCCAAGTTGGAGAAGTCATCGGAACGATTGCAGCAGGTGAAGCTGGCGGAAGCGAGTCCGCAGCTCCAGCACCTGAGCAAGATTCTGCATCAGCTTCGAAAGAAGAACCAGCAGCTGAACAAAAAGAAGAGGCAGCAAAAGAAGAGCCGAAATCTGGTAATGGCAGAACGATCGCTTCTCCAGCAGCTAGAAAACTAGCAAGAGAGAAGGGGTTAGACTTATCTGAGATTCCAACCGCAGATCCGCTGGGCAGGGTACGAAAGCAGGATGTAGCTTCTTACCAAAAGAATGAAGCTCCTGCAAGTGCACCGAAAGCTGCGCCAAAAGCAAATGCTGCGGTGCAAAATGATCAAGCAGGGAAACCAGTTGAGCGTGAAAAAATGTCACGCCGCAGACAAACCATTGCAAAACGTTTAGTTGAAGTTCAACAAACGGCAGCGATGCTGACAACATTTAATGAAGTCGATATGACAGCTGTCATGGATCTAAGAAAGCGTCGCAAAGATGCCTTCCTTGAACAAAACGATGTGAAACTGGGCTTCATGTCCTTCTTCACAAAAGCAGTGGTAGCAGCACTTAAAAAATATCCACTTCTCAACGCAGAAATTCAAGGTGATGAGCTTGTCATTAAAAAATTCTATGACATCGGTATTGCTGTAGCCGCCAATGAAGGGCTTGTGGTACCAGTTGTCCGTGATGCAGACAGACTATCGTTTGCTGGAATTGAAAAAGAAATCGGTCATCTTGCGAAAAAAGCAAGAGATAACAAATTATCGCTCAATGAATTACAAGGTGGATCATTCACGATCACAAACGGAGGAACATTTGGTTCTCTGCTTTCAACACCAATTTTAAACAGTCCTCAAGTTGGAATTTTAGGTATGCATAAAATTCAGCTTCGTCCTGTTGCAATTGATGAAGAACGCTTTGAAAACCGTCCAATGATGTATTTAGCTCTTTCATACGACCACCGTATTGTCGATGGTAAAGAAGCTGTTGGGTTCCTTGTCACGATTAAAAATCTACTTGAAGATCCTGAACAGCTATTGCTTGAAGGATAATCGAAAGAAAAAGCTAGTACCGATGAGGGTACTAGCTTTTTTGGTCTTTATTTTCTGGGTAGCCTCTTTTTGACCAAAATGTTGCCAGCCAAGAGCCAGATAAATTATGCCATACGCTAAAAATGGCACTGGGAACGGCGGCAAGTGGAGAAAAATGTGCGGTTGCAAGGGCTGCGCCAAGTCCAGAATTTTGCATCCCTACTTCTATTGAAATTGCTCGTTGAGAAGGAATGTCCATTTTACACCATTTTGCAATGAGGTAACCCAATAATAGACCAAGAGCATTATGTAAAACAACAACGGCAAAAATAAGCAGTCCAGATTGCAGAATCTGTTCTTTATTTGCGCTGACAACAGCTGCAATGATGGCGACAATGCCAACCACAGATACAAGCGGGAGTGCTTGTACAGCATACGTCACTTGTTTTTTAAAAAACAATTTGACGATGACCCCTAAAATAATCGGAATTAAGACAACTTGGACAATCGACAAAAACAAAGCACCCGGTGATACAGATAACCAAGATTTTGCAAAGATATAAATGAAAACAGGGGTCAAAATGGGAGCAAGTAGGGTCGAGATCGTTGTCACGGCAACGGATAAGGCCGTATTTCCTTTCGCCAAAAAGGTCATTACATTGGATGCAGTCCCGCCTGGACAGCAGCCGACGAGAATGACACCAACAGCGATTTCAGAAGGCAAATGTAACCCATAGGCCAATAAAAATGCAATGAGTGGCATCAGTGTATACTGCGCTAAAACCCCGATCAATACATAAAGAGGCTTTCTAAAAAGCTCTTTAAAATCTTCAGAAGACAGCGTCAGCCCCATGCCAAACATAATAATGCCAAGTAAAAAAGGGATATAAGGTCCAATCAAAGAAAATGCCGCAGGAAAAGTAAAACCTAGACAAGCAAAGACAATGACCCATATAGCAAATGTTCTTCCCGCAAAGTGACTAATGTGTAAAAGGGTGTTCATACTATCTTTCAACTCTCTTTCTTTTCATATCTTTTCTATTTTAAATGAATTTTCTGAAAAAACAACCTATGATTTTGCATCTGGTGCTCATAATATCATTATGTAAACTAATAAAAAACCCCACATAGTATATGAACTATGTGGAGTATGCGATCAAAAAGGTGTCCATTTCACTTGTTGAGCCTGTTTTAGTCTTGCTTCTGGCTCACGCCAGTCAACGACATTCCACCACTGGTCTACATATTGCGCCTTCTCATTTCGATATTGGAGGTAATAGGCATGCTCCCACACATCAAGAGCAAGAAGGGGGATGATGTCCCATTGCGAGAGGAACTGATGGCGCTCTGCTTGTAAAATGTCTAAACGCTGAGATCTCGGGGACCATACAAGGATCGCCCATCCGACACCTTCTACTTGTTTGGCAGCAGCTGAAAAATGTGACTTGAACGCTTCATAGCTGCCAAATGATTGATCAATGAGACGAAGCATTTGACCAGTAGGTTTTCTTTTTCCTGAAGGACTCATTGAAAACCAAAAGATACAATGTAAATAATGTCCTGCCCCATGAAAGGCAAGTTCACGTTCCCAATGCTTGATCATCGTAAAGTCGTTGGTTCTTCTTGCTTTTTTTAGCGCAAGTTCAGCTTGATTTAGACCATTAACATAAGTTTGATGATGCTTTTGATGGTGCAAGTACATAATTTCTTTTGAAATATAAGGTTCGAGCGCGTCATACCGATAAGTCAGTGGTGGTAACTGATGTTTTCCAGCTGCTATATCGCGCACTTCTTCGTGTGGCTGCATGTCTTCTGCAATCCTTTCGGCTAGTTCGTACCATTCTTGTTCACTCGAATGGTCATCCTCCATTTTGAGTCGTAAATTTTCCACTTTTCGATGAATTTTATCATCTTGCCACACATGTTGAATCGTGCTAAGCCACTCTTTGAGCTGTGAGCGATATTCTTCTTTATTCATGTATACGCCTCATTTCGTTTAAAAATGTAGAACAAGCCATCATCGGAAACACAAATGGGTAGCTATGATAGGTGATGTAAAATTGTTTTGGCAGTCCAATGCCGACTGGATAGTACATGGCTTCTTCAGTATGGTGATGGTTCACTAAAAAGGAGACAGCTTTCAAAATGGCTGCGTTATTTGCTTTCTCATATTGGAGGAGCGCCTCTGTCGCCCATGCGGTTTGAACCACTGTGCCAAAGGGAAGCGGGACATAGGTTTTCAGTTCTGCACTTTTACACGATTCTCCGAAACTGCCATCTTCAAGCTGAATCTGCTTTAGAAAACGGTACGCTTTTTGCACAGCAGGGTGTGAGGAGGGAACACCGGCCGCTTTCAGTCCTGTTAACGCTGCCCAAGTTCCATAAATATAACAAACACCCCATCTGCCAAACCATGATCCGTTTTTCTCTTGGTGGTCAATGAGCCATTTTACACATCGATCTTTTTGCCTGAGAATCGAGGGTGAAGCAGTATCTTTTTCTTCTAAACCAATCAAATGGAGCACACGACCAGTAATATCAGGAGTTGACGGATCAATCGCCGCATCCTCCGCAGATTCAAGCGGAAGGTGACGAAGTAGAAAGTGATCTTGATTTTTTTCAAAAGCAGAAAAGCCGCCATCACGGTTTTGCATGGAGAGAAGCCAGTCATATCCTCGTTTCCACTGAAGTGGAGCGTATTCTTTTGGAATCGCTTTTAACACAATTTGCGTGTCATCACAATCAGGATTATTCGTATTGATATGTGAGAAACCAAAGCCCCCGGGAGCAGCATGACGGTTATGAACTGCCCAATCCGCTTTCTTCATTTGCTGCCGGTCCAGCAAATAGTTGAAGGAATTCATGATCATGGGATCTTCTCGTTTTCTTCCTGCTCTTTGAGAAGCGTAACTGACAAGCGCTGTATCCCACACAGTCGAGGTGGAATTCTCAGCATATAACTTGCCTTGACAGGAGGTGACGAGCCTTTTCATACCTCTGACTGCTTTTTGGATGAGATGATGTCCAGGGGAGTACCCAAGGCTCATGAGGGCATAGACCATAAAGATGGTTGCACTTAAGTAACTATACAGCGTCCCATCTTTTTCAAGACGGGCAAACATGTATCGCTTTGCCGCTTCATATCCGAAAAAGTCGAGCCGGCTGTCGAGGGCTGTATATGACCGCATATACATGAGGAAGTGATCAGTCGAACGTTCTTCTCTTGCCATAAACCAGTCAAATGGATTTTTAGACATGTTTTCATCAAGATGGGCTAATGATGGAAACGTAGCATGAGAGGTGTACCGTTTGTTCAGTGCGATCATCATGGGTACAAAATGAATCCTTGCATAGGCACTAAGGTGGTAGAAGTGCAGCGGAAAAGACGTAGGGATGAGTAAAAAGGAAAGAGGTGCATAGAAGTAGGGCCAAGGGTGCATGCCATTTACGGCAAGCATCCACTTTGTCATAAAATGAACGCTCTTTAGTCCACCTTTTGAGCGAATATATTGTGCTGCTTTTTCCATATGGGGCTCGTCTTTTTGAAATCTGCCAGATGCGAGCATGCCGCAATAACCTTGTACTGTAGCTGTGAGATGTCCCGACTGGTCATGATACAAAGAAAAGGAACCATCTTCATTTTGTTTGGCATGTATTGCTTCGGCCAATTGATGGATCAATTGCTGATCGGGGTCACCAACGGCTTTTAACAGCATAATGATAAAAGCATTTGTCATCATAGGTCCTTCAAAGCAGAAAATAAATGCGCCATCTTCTCTTTGTCTGCGTTCTACCTGCATGTGCAGTTCATCGATATATTCGTTGACTCTCGTTTTAAAATCTTGCATTCGGCCATGCTCCTTTCCTTTATCACTATATTCAGGAGTCGGCCTGTCACATGCCAGCACAAAAAAAGCCGATGACATCGTCATCGGCTTTCTTAAATGATTAGTCTTGCAGATTAATCCACACGCTTTTGACTTCTGTATAGTTGTTAAGGGCATATGATCCCATTTCTCTGCCAAGGCCTGACTGTTTATATCCGCCAAACGGGGAGGCGGCATCAAAGACATTATAGCAGTTGACCCAAATGGTTCCTGCTTCTAGGCGTGCAGCGATATCGTGAGCATGCTTTAAGTTTTCTGTCCAAAGTCCTGCCGCTAACCCATAGTCAGATTGATTGGCCCGTTCGACCACTTCATCAATGGAATCGTAAGGAATCGCAGATAGAACTGGACCGAAGATCTCTTCTTTTGCGATTGTCATTTCATCTTCTACATCTCTAAAGACAGTAGGGGAGACGAAATAGCCTGCTTCATAAGGGCAGTCACCACCGACTACGGCTGTTGCACCTTCTGACTTCCCTTTTTCGATATAACCTAACACACGTTCATGCTGCTCTTTACTCACTAGAGGCCCAATCTGGGTATCATGATGAAGACCAGCTCCTTGTTTTAATGATGTCGCATATTTAGCCATTTGATCGACGACTTCATCATATTGGCTCCGGTGCACAAAGACCCTTGATCCTGCACAGCACACTTGACCTTGGTTAAACATCACGCCGTTTAATGCACCTGGAATGGCTTTCTTTAAATCGGCATCTGGTAAAATAATATTCGGCGATTTTCCGCCAAGCTCTAAAGTAACACGCTTGATGGATTTGGCTGCTTTCTCCATGATCAATTTCCCAACACTTGTTGATCCAGTGAAAGCCAGCTTATTGACATCAGGGTGATCGGTTAATGCTTCACCGGCTGTTTCACCGAATCCAGGAACGATGTTAATCACGCCTTCTGGGAATCCGGCTTTATCCACTAATTCAGCTAAATATAAAGCAGATAGTGGCGTTTGTTCGGCTGGCTTTAAAACGATGGTGCAGCCTGTTGCTAGTGCAGCACCCATTTTCCACATGGCCATGAGCAGCGGGAAGTTCCAAGGAATGATTTGTCCCACAACGCCCACAGGCTCATGGCGGGTATAATTAAAATATCCCTGACTGACAGGAAGGGTTTGTCCAGTCATTTTTGTGGTCCACCCTGCATAATAGCGCATGTGCTCAATGGCAAGAGGGATATCCGCATTGGTTGTTTCATTAATTGGTTTTCCATTATCAAGTGTTTCAAGCTGAGCCAGTTCTTCTTGGTGTTCTTCCATTAAATCTGCCAGCTTAAACATCAAGCGGGCACGTTCGGCTGCAGACATAGAACGCCAAGGTCCATGGAACGCCTTTTTAGCAGCTTTTACTGCCTCATCAATGTCGGCTGCACCTGCTTCATATACATCAATAAGGGTTTCTCCTGTGGCAGGGTTAGGCGTAGAGAATGTTTTGTTATCATGACTTGTGACAAACTGACCGTTAATGTAGAGTTTTTTCGTCCCTTGGAGAAAAGATTCGAGTTTTGAACTGATTTGAAGTGTTGTAGAGCTCATAAATAAACAAACCTCCTTAAAGATATGGGTTGTTCTGCGAGTTCTAGGTGGAAAAAGTGAACATGAAGCCATTTGTATACGCACACGCATGTAAACGTATACATTTATCATATTACACGACATCTTTGAAAGCAATCGATAACACTCATTGCATTTCACGAAAAATTGGCTACAATAAATGTATAGATGAAAAAAGGAGTTTTTAAATCATGATCCATCAAAACTGGCAAACGGCTGAAACGGTAAAACAAGTAAAATGTGTACATACAAATGCGAAAAAATATATGGTTGACCGGGCATTAACGGTTGGACACACATATGATGTGAAAAATGAAACAGAGGAATTTCTCTTTGTTGTTGATAATACGGGTAAAGTAGGCGGGTACTACAAAGAGTATTTCGAAGACAATTCTGCTGAATGATTTTGATGGTCATCACTCATACTAAAAAAAACAGTAAAGGGTGATGATGATGAAAAAGCAGCAGCAAGAAGAGCAGAAACATCAAAATGCTTGGCATGACAATGAAGATGCTGATATGGCGATGACACTTGAGCAAATTTCTGACGTGTATGCCGAAGGAACGATTGATACCCCGAAAGATGAATAGTCATTTAAAACAGTGATTTTACATAATCACTGTTTTTTTATGGTCTCATAACGAATGATTTCTTGAAAAAAACTGAAACTTTTTTCCTGCTTTAACAGTCTAAATAAGTAGAGGAAAGAGCATCGGATCAAAAAGAAAAAGTTAAATGAAATTTAATCTATTCGTAATGGAATAACGACGATTTATAGCGTATTCTATAAGTGAGAATAAAACGTACCCACAGAGCCGTGTGGCCGTTTTGTCATAAAGGAATTTGATGCAGGAAGAGGGGGTTTACGTGGGTATTTTTTCTGTCAGTAAACAAAATGATCATAAAAAATTCGAATCCTTATTAATTGAAGGAGAAAGAATTGAGGCTGTTTACAGACTGCGTCACGACCAAATTTGTTTTACCAATAAACGACTGATCTTTGGCGATAACCGCGTATTTTCTAAAAAGAAAGTCAGGGTCTCCTTGCCGTATCGATCAATTGAAAGTTTTGCCATTCAAGAAGCTGGCGTGTTTGATCAGGACACTGGTATGCTGCTTGTTACAAGCTCAAAAGTATTTGAACTCGATTTTTCTAAAGATACAGATTTGAGTGACGTGCAGGCCATTTTAACAAAACATCTTTGCTGATCAACGATGCGATTACATAGATCACATGCACTTTTCTCATTCTTTGTTCTTATTTTTATCTATCGCATATCCCTTGAGCTTTTCCCACTACAGTGGGGAAGGCTTTTTTCTATTCGTGTGTTTGAATCACATCAAAAAAGGATAAAGATGAAACAGATACAGAAAGGAGAATGAACAATGAAAGTATTAGTTGCTGGAGCAAACGGACATACAGGGAGACTTGTCATTCGATATTTAAAAGAAAAAGGACATGAGCCGCTTGCTCTCATTCGAGATGAAAAACAAGCAGATGCACTAAAAGAACTTGGTGCAGCGCCTGTCATCGGTGATCTTGAAAAGGATGTGACAGATGCTGTGAAGCAAGCAGAAGCTGTCATCTTTGCAGCTGGTTCAGGCTCAAAAACAGGTGCAGATAAAACCATCGCTGTTGATCAAGAGGGGGCAAAACGCCTCGTTGATACAGCCAAAAAAGAAAATATTCAGCATTTTGTGATGCTGAGTTCTTATAATGCCGACGATCCTCATCAAGGAAAAGGACAAGGCAGTATGGAGATTTATTATGAAGCGAAAAGAAAAGCCGATGAACATTTAAAACAGTCTGGTCTTTCTTACACCATTGTGCGGCCAGGAGCACTGCTGCATGAGGAGAAGACAGGGAAAATAGAAGCGGCGGCTCATATTCCAGACGATCGTGACATTGAGATTTCAAGAGAAGATGTAGCCACTGTCTTAGTGGAAAGCTTAACGGAATCCAATGTTAAAAATAAAGCCTTTGACTTAATCAAAGGTGATACACCAGTAGAAGAAGCACTTCGTAATCTTTAAATGAAGAAAGCTGCTGCCAAAGGCGGCGGCTTTTTTGATGTTTTCATTTCGCATGGAGCGGGAAGGTAAAGAGAAAGGAGTGATTGACCGTGAGCTTAACGAAAGAGCAAAAAGCTGATTTATATGAAAGACTTATTCAATTAAAAGAAGATGTGAAAGGATCAAAAAAGAAAGAAGAATCCATGCTGGTCGAATCGAATGAGATTTCAAATGGTGTTGGAAACCATATCGCAGATCACGGAAGCATCTATTTAGATCGCATGACCGAACAGACGCTGGATCAAGTCGACGATCAGCTCGAAGGTGAAATTGATGCGGCGCTTAAGCGGATGGAAGACGGAACATATGGAATTTGTGAAAAAACAGGAAAAGACATTCCATATGAACGTTTGAAAGCAGTACCCTATACTCGTTATTCAATTGATGCAAAGAAAAATGAAGAAACCAATCAAGATCCAAATGAATTTGACCGTTCGTTCTCTGAGCAAATGCGTGATTTAACAAATAGAGAAACAATGGATCAATTACATTCAGATACGTATGAAAGGCTAGAAGAAGAGCAAGATGTTGATGTAGATGAGGAAAAATAACATGATGAGAGGAATTTATGTTTTCTCACCATAATGTTTTCCCACGTCTACATGGACAAAAATCTTGTATACATGAGTATTTTTTTAGAAAAAACATATCTTGAAATTTAATAAACTTTCGTGTAGTATAGTTTAAAGGCTGCGATGCGCGTAATGTTAATTAAGTTTTAACCTTTAAGCTGTAATAGGGAGTTTTATATTGAAGCCGGAATGTCACGCCTCCTTCGAGAGGAAGACAGGAACGTTTCTGCAAACACCCACTTTGAGGAGTGGTGGTTTAAAACTTTCTTACTTAGATTACGGCATCCGCAGCTTTTCCTAGGATGATTCAAGCCATTTTCCATTTTTGGAAAATGGCTTTTTATTTTGTCCAAAATACGATTTTGAACAGACCGAATGTGGATGTACAAATGTATGTTAAAATAGACAAAACAAACGACGGAGAGGGAATTGGATGTTACAACAAGCAGAAGCACTTCTTAAACAATATTATGGCTTTGATGCTTTTAGACAAGGACAAAAACAAGCCATTGAATCGATTGTGAATAAACGGAAGGATACGGTCTGCATTATGCCGACAGGCGGAGGGAAATCGGTTTGCTACCAGATTCCTGCCCTTATGATGGAAGGAACGACAATCGTTGTATCTCCGCTTATTTCTTTAATGAAAGATCAGGTTGATGCGTTAAATGAGATGGGAATACGATCGTCCTTTTTAAATAGTACACTTTCAGCAGGTGAAATGAATACAAGGCTGAAAAAATGTGAACAGGGGGAGTATGATTTGCTTTATATCACCCCTGAACGCTTACAAAATGAACGTTTTTTTCAGCTGCTTGATCGATTGACGATTCCTTTAATGGCTATTGATGAAGCGCACTGTATATCTGAGTGGGGACATGATTTTAGACCGAGCTATCGCTTTATACAAGAATGTGTAAACAAGCTTTCAAAAAGGCCTGTTATTGTAGCATTAACAGCCACTGCTACAAAGAAGGTCCAACAGGATATATGTGTGCAACTTGGCATGGACGAAGAAGAAACAATCTTTACTGGTTTTGCTAGAGAAAATTTGTCTTTTCAAGTGGTGAAAGGGCAAAACAGCGACCAATTCATCACACAATATATGAAGAAAAACAGTCTTGAGTCAGGCATTATTTATACAGCCACACGAAAAGAAGCAGATCAAATTTATCATCGTCTAAAAAAGCAAAAGATCAAAGCGGGTGTTTATCACGGAGGATTAGATGATGAAGTGAGAGAAGAACAGCAAAATCTTTTTTTAAATGATGATATTCAAGTAATGGTAGCTACATCTGCATTTGGTATGGGGATTAATAAGTCTAATGTACGTTTTGTCATTCATCATCAAATTCCAAGAGATATTGAAAGTTACTACCAAGAAGCAGGACGTGCCGGGAGAGACGGGCTTGAAAGTGAATGCATTTTACTGTTTTCACCGCAAGGCGTACGCGTGCAGCGCTTTCTCATTGAACAATCAACAGAAGATGAATTGCGGTATCAGCATGAATTGCTCAAGTTGAGACAAATGGTAGACTACTGTCATACGGAACAGTGCCTTCAGCAATTTGTGATGGATTACTTTGACCAATCATCAAGTGCCCCTTGTCAAAAATGCAGCAACTGTCTAGACGAGAGAGAGCGTGAAGACGTCACGAGAGAAGCACAAATGGTTTTGTCGTGTACCGTTAGAATGAACGAACGATTCGGAAAAATGATGATTGCTCAAGTATTAGCCGGCTCTAAAAATAAAAAAGTGCTTGATTTTGGTTTCGACCGGCTTCCTACTTATGCTTTAATGAAACAGCATTCAGCCCAACATATCAGTGATTTCATTGAATTTTTAATTACGGAAGAGTATTTACACATGTCTGAAGGAGCTTTTCCAACACTAAAAGTGACACAAAAAGGAAAGAAAGTGCTAGTGGGGCAGGAGACCGTCTATAAAAAGCAGGCGATAAAGGCAGAGGCTATTCAAGAAAATGATGCATTATTTGAGCAGTTAAGAATGGTCAGAATGAAGTTGGCAAGAGAGCAGGGCGTTCCGCCATTTGTTGTCTTTTCTGATCAAACATTGAAGGAAATGTCAGCAGTAGAGCCTAAAACAGAAGAAGAACTTTTAAATATTAAAGGTGTCGGCGCACAAAAAAGAGAGAAATATGGAGATGTTTTTTTAGAAGAAATTCGTTTATTTATAGAAAAAGAGAAAAAATAAAGAGTTTGAAGAAGGAAAATAAATTTTTTTCGTTCCACTTGGACGCGTTTTCATCATGATGATTTCCATCCCTACAAAACCTTGATATGATGCGGAATTGAGCCATTTAGTGGGCTGATTTACCAATGGAGAGAGATGTTTCATGTAAAGGAACTGTAATCTAAAACATATCGTTTTGTTATTGAAATGACATTTACATATGTTACGATAGCACTCGTTAGCCGCCATAAAAAGCTAACAAGGGAGGATTTACTTTATGAAGAAGACTATTATGTCCTTGGTTGCTGTTGCAGCAATCTCAACAACAGCATTAGGAGCACAGCAAGCTTCTGCAAAGGAAATCACTGTACAGAAAGGTGATACACTTTGGGGAATCTCTCAAAAAAATGATGTGTCTCTAAAGGACCTAAAGGGTTGGAACAATTTATCTACAGACATGATCTATGTAGGAGATAAATTGACAATCTCTTCAAAAGAGAAAACTCAGGAGCAGTACAAAGTCCAGAAGGGGGACAGCCTCTGGAAAATCGCTCAAAAATTCAATGTGTCAATTAGCGATATTAAGTCTTGGAATAACTTAAACTCAGATATAATTATGATTGGTTCAACATTAAGTGTTGCTGGTCAAAGCTCAGCTCCGGTAAGCTCAGAACCTGTTCAAAAACAGGCACCTGTCCAAAAAGAGCAAACAACGAAAAAAGCTGCTCCTAAAAAGGAAACAGCTAAAGCAGAATCATCTTCTGCTAGTCAAAGTGTTCAAAAAGAAATGACTGTAACGGCTACGGCTTATACAGCAAATGATGGTGGCATCTCAGGTATCACTGCAACAGGGGTAAACTTAAACAAAAACCCAAATGCAAAAGTAATCGCAGTAGATCCTAATGTCATTCCATTAGGAAGTAAGGTTTATGTTGAAGGCTACGGTGAAGCCATCGCAGCAGATACTGGCGGCGCAATTAAAGGTAACAAAATTGATGTACACGTACCAAGCAAATCCCAAGCTAAAAATTGGGGCGTAAAATCAGTCAAAGTGAAAGTACTTAACTAGTAGTCTATTGTTTTTGGAAGAAAGCATCAGGTGGCGGCCTGATGCTTTTATTATACCTTTTTTTGGCCGGAAATACACATATTTTTCTGAAAAATTCGCATTTTCGACAAAAACCAGCGTATAAGTCCATCTCAACGCTGGTTTTTGTGTCGTTAGCTGTCCACCCAATAAATTTCTCCGCTTTGCTCTTTCCAATTAATTTGGACATCAAAATGGTGTTTTTCATAAAAATGAATCAGGCGGTCCACATGGTTCCAATCTCTTTTGACGAGATCCCCAGTAATGACTGGAATGTTTTGCTCTCTTGCGATTTCTTTTAAATGCTTCATACAAATGGATCCATAGCCATTATCAGGCGGGCCTTTAATATCGGCAATGTGAATCTTTCCTTCTTCAGGATATTCCGCGATCAAGGAAAAATCAGATTGTCCGCGAAAAGCTTTTTCACAATCGCTTAACATGATTTTGCACGTATCTGCATTCTCAATTGCAGAGACGATCATCCATTCATCTTCCTTCGCTTGATCAATGCCAATAATCTTTGCTTTTTTTGAAATATCTTTTATATTTTCTTGCATTCGATACATTTGGAACTGCAACTGCTGTAATTCTTGTTCTAATGTCTTCACATCTTTTGTTGTTTCCTGTAAGATTGACAAGTCTATTGCTCCTTTCATAGAAGAGTTGATAAAAACCACACAAATTCCCATTCTAAAGGAAGTGAGTGGATCTTTCAAGCCGCTAGAAGGCAGGCAATCGGCAAGTTTGTCTAAAATTCGACGAAGACAGCGAATTCATTGACTTTAGAGAGAAAGTTAAATAACATACTCTTAGTCGGAACTAATAAAGAGAGGTTTTCAAACATGAACGAACAGAATCAAAAACCGAAAAATTTCACCGGCATTGTTGTCTTTTTAACAATTGCCATAAACGGCTTAATTGCTTTATTATTTTTCATGCCAAAAACAGATAAATTTAGTCATCTGGATATTACATTTCTGCCGTTACTGAATGCTGTGATGAACAGTTTTACGTTTATCTTTTTACTTTCAGCGCTCATTATGATTAAACAAAAGAACATTAAAGCCCATAGACGATTTATCTTTGCGGCTTTTTCAACAACACTTGTCTTTTTAATTTCGTATGTGACGTATCATTCAATGGCAGCTGATACACACTTCGGGGGAGAAGGAATCATTCGTCCGATTTACTTCTTTATTCTCATCACACATATCGTCTTATCTGCCGTCATTGTACCGCTTGCACTGATCACTCTCTTTAGAGGCGCACAAATGCAAGTCGAACGTCATCGTAAAATTGCCAGATGGACCATGCCTCTTTGGCTCTATGTCAGTCTAACAGGTGTCATCGTATATATCATGATTTCTCCATACTACAGCTAACGTATGTCCATCTGGGCATACGTTCTTTTATTTACAAGATGAAGTGCTTTGGATAAAATGGGAATTGGGTATCCGACTTGCACGGTATCTTCCCACCTATAGAATCACATCATGTCTGGCCGTTTGCTCGTTTGGAGAACACAATTGAACAAAACGGGGGTTATATGATGACTGAACAATTGCAGTACAAACCGGGGCTTGAAGACATTGTGGCAAGCGAAACGTCAATTTCGTTCCTAGATGTCCAGCAAGAAGAAATTGTGATTCGCGGTTATGACCTCATCGAGCTGGCACAAAGCAAGACGTACTTAGAAACAGCCTATCTGCTCATTTATGGAAGATTACCAGATGCAATGGAATATCACCAATTTCAGCAAGATATTTCCTCACAAACAAGCTTACATCCAACCATTCAAACCATTTTGACAAAACTGCCAAAAACCACTCACCCAATGGATGCCATGAGAACGTGTTTATCAGCTCTTGCAGGGTACGATGAACAACTGAATGATCGATCAGAAGCATGCCAACAAGCGCGTGCCGTTCGATTACTTGGCCAGCTACCAGCGATTGTTGCGGGAAGCTATCATATTCTCACACAAGACACCACACCTACTCCAGACCAGACCAAATCCTACACTGAAAACTTTCTAGCGATGTTAACAGGCCGCACTCCGGCACAAGACGAAATCAAAGCATTTGACCAAACGCTCACGCTTTATAGTGAGCATGAGCTGCCGAATTCCACATTTGCAGCAAGAGTCATTGCATCTACTCATTCTGACATGTATGGTGCTTTTACTGGAGCGATTTCTTCATTAAAAGGTGACTTACACGGAGGCGCAAACGAAGCAGTCATGCACATGCTGCTCGAAGGCAAAACAACAGAAGGTTTCCTTGCGCTCATCGAACGTAAATTAGCCGCAAAAGAAAAAATGATGGGCTTTGGACACCGGGTATATATGAGAAAAATGGACCCAAGAGCGGCTCTTTTAAAACGATCGTTGAAAACGCTTACCAAATCAAAAGGAGACACGACGCTTTATGACATGTGCGTCGCAGGCGAGGCATACATGAAAGAAAAGAAAAACCTCTATCCAAACCTTGATTATTACGCAGCACCTATTTATTACGTGCTCGGCATTCCTATTTCACTTTATACACCGATTTTCTTTGCTGCGAGAGCAAGCGGATTAGCAGCGCATGTCATCGAGCAGCATTCACACAATCGGATTTTTAGACCGAGAGTAAGGTATTTAGGACCAAGAGGATTAAAAGTCTCTAATGATGATGGAAAAACGGGGGAATGAATATGAATAAAACAGCAGTAGCCAATCAAACAGATCAACTATTAGCAGATATCGCAGCCTATGCCGTGGATGGAGAAATTACGAGCAAAGAGGCCATTGAAACAGCTCGGTATGTACTCATGGATACACTCGGCTGCGGAATGCTGGCGCTCAACTTTCCAGAATGCACGAAGCATCTTGGACCCATCGTACCTGGAACTGTTGTCCCTAACGGAGCAAGAGTGCCCGGCACTTCATTTGTATTAGATCCTGTTCAAGCGGCTTTTAATATAGGATGTATGATCCGCTGGTTAGATTATAATGATACGTGGCTTGCACAGGAGTGGGGCCATCCCTCAGATAACCTGGGCGGGATATTGGCTGTAAGCGATTATATTAGCAGAACGAGGCTTGCAAATGGAGAAGAACCGCTTTCGATGAATGACGTACTGCATGCGATTGTAAAGGCACATGAAATACAAGGTGTGCTTGCTTTAGAAAATTGTTTGAATCGAAATGGCTTGGATCATGTTCTTTTTGTCAAGGTGGCATCAAGTGCAGTCGTTTGTGCAATGCTTGGCGGAACGAAAGAAGATGTGCAGCATGTGTTATCACAAGCATTTGTGGATAATTCACCGCTTAGAACGTACCGGCATGCCCCGAACACAGGATCAAGGAAATCGTGGGCAGCAGGGGATGCCACAAGCCGTGCGGTGAGACTAGCGATGATGACATTGAAAGGAGAAATGGGCTATCAGACGCCCCTCAGTGCAGAAAAGTGGGGATTTGAAGATGTGTTAATGAAAGGAAAACCACTTACACTTGCCCAGCCGCTCGGGTCATATGTGATTGAGAATGTACTCTTTAAAATTGCCTATCCAGCAGAATTTCATGCGCAAACTGCCGCTGAGGCCGCTGTCATTCTACATGACGCGGTAAAAGACCGTTTAGATGAGATTGACAGGATTGAGATTACGACACATGAATCAGCCATTCGAATTATTGATAAAAAAGGACCGCTTTACAACCCGGCAGACCGTGACCATTGCTTGCAGTATATTACGGCCATTGGGTTAATCTATGGTGAGCTGACCGCTGATCATTATGAAGAAGAGACGGCGCAGAATCCGCTCATTGACCGTTTGCGTGATCAAATGATCGTCAAAGAAGATAAACGGTATACAGAAGACTATTTAGATCCGAAAAAGAGATCAATTGCAAACTGTGTTCAAATCTTCTTTAAAGACGGAACGATGACAGATCGAATTGAAATTGAATATCCGCTTGGTCATCGCAGAAGAAGGCAGGAAGGGATCCCGCTGCTTGAAAAGAAATGGGCATATCATTTGAAAACGAGATTTCCACAAAAACAAGTCGATCAAATTGTTTCACTTTGCCAAAATCCAAATCAATTAAAAACAACGACAGTACCAGCATTTATGGATTTATTTGTCATATAAGGGGGAGCTAGTGTGTGGATCGTGAATGATGAAGTAAATCAAGCTGACTTAGCCGCAGCTTTTAAAGAGCAAATGCACAAATCCGCTTTATTTCAAATTCCAGGCGTTCACGATGGAATGTCTGCGCTCTATGCGAGGAAAATGGGATTTCAAGGGCTTTATTTATCGGGTGCCGCTTTTTGCGCAAGCAAAGGGCTTCCTGACCTCGGTATGATTCATTCCACTGAAATGGCGGAAAAGGCAAAGGAAATCATTCGAGCTTCTCAGCTGCCTCTTTTAGTTGATATGGATACTGGCTATGGCGGGGTATTAAATGCAGCCAGGGCAGCAAAAGAAATGGTGGAGAGCAAGGTAGCGGCTGTTCAAATTGAAGATCAGCAAATGCCGAAGAAATGCGGACATTTAAACGGAAAATCACTCGTTTCTGTAGAAGACATGATGGCGAAAATCAAAGCGATCAAACAAGCGGCACCTACACTTCTCGTCATCGCAAGAACAGATGCGAAGTCAGTAAACGGGATGGAGGATGTCATTCACCGGGCTAATCTCTATCTAGAAGCAGGAGCAGATGCCATTTTTCCTGAGGCGCTGATCACAGCAGAAGATTTCACGTATGCTTCAAATAATATAAAAGGGCCGCTTCTTGCAAACATGACGGAGTTTGGAAAAACACCTTATTATCATGCAGACGAATTTTCTATGTTTGGCTTTCAAATGGTGATTTATCCAGTGTCATCCCTGAGAGTTGCTGCAAAAGCGTATGAGCGTTTATTTACAGAGATTAAAGAAAAGGGGACGCAACAGGGAATGCTGGAGGACATGCAAACGAGAAAAGAGCTATATGAAACGATTCATTATGATGAATATGAAGAAATGGATCAGCATTTAGCCAAAACGATCCTGCCGGAAATCGGGAAAGAGCATTCATAAAATGAAAAGCACTTCCTAAACGGAAGTGCTTTTTTTACGATGATGGTGTGGATGATGAAGCCAATTTCATCTTTTCTTCAACTGTTTTCGTTTTTTCTTTTACTTTTTCAGCATAAGTGAAATCACCGTAGCAATACGGATAGCGGAAGTTATCTTTGTCGCCCCCGCATGTATAGACTTCAGGGTTTCGCTTCACTTGCTTTTTGGAGTATTGCTTTGCCAATTTTTCGGAATGTTTTCCCCCGTTTTTTGCAACAAAATCAATATAGCCGATTCCCATGTTATAGCTTTGAATAATGGTTTCCAAATCAACGCCTTTTTTCTTCCCATGCTTGTACATGGTCGAAAAATGATGGACTCCTTGTTTAATGCTTTTCTGAGGGTCATTGATTTCATTTCGTTTCAAACCAAGAGATTCAGAGGACTGCATTGGATCTCCGCCTCTGCCTTTTGATTCTTGATACATCATACCGAGAATTAACGCGGTATATTGATCTAAATCTTGATCTCTTAACTCTGTTTCTACAAGCGGTTTGTAATCATCCAGTCTCGACAAAACAATTGATTCCGTATCAATCGGCAGCTTTTTTAACTCCTTTTGATTAAAGGAAATGACAATGGCCGCTAATACGCAAACAAACAGAAAAATCGTGAAACAGCCTGAAATGGCAAAACATCCTGTTTTTTTCTTTTTCAAGGTCAGTTCACCCCTGTTTTGCCCCGCTTTTAAAAGGGAAGTACAGCCTTTATATTATGCCATATCCTGCACAGGATACCAAGTGAAAACCTTATATTCAATCATAGCCAAACGTAAATTCTGTTCTTGTTTTCAGTCTATAGCAGAAATAAACAAAACCGATCATGAGCCACACCATGCCGATGATTAATGCATTTGTACTGATGCTTGTTAAGAGCCAAATACAAAAAGCCGTTCCGCAAAGAGGGATGATGGCATACCTCAGTGTGTTTAATACACCTCTTTGTTTTTGTTTGATGAAATAGTAAGCGAAAACAGACAAGTTAACAAACGTAAATCCAATTAATGCCCCGAAGCTGATAAACGAGTAAATGACCTCAAGCTCACCAACAACTGCGGTTAACGAAAAAACACCAATTAATAAAATATTAAATACAGGCGTTTTCAATGTTGGGTGAATATAACCGAAGAAACGCTTTGGTAATGATTGATCTCTTCCCATCGCATACAAGAGTCTTGCGGCACTCGCATGTGATGATAGGGAGGAAGAGATGACAGCGACCATGGTGCCGGCTAAAAAGAATGAGTGGAGAAACGCGCCGCCCACAAATTCTGCAATTTCAAGTGATGCCGCATCTGGATGCTTGAACTGTTGAAAATTTGGAAACACCTGCTGTAAAAAATAAGAGGTGAGGGTAAACAGCACACCTCCAATAGCGACCGTTAAAAATATGGCGAGAGGAATCGTTCTTTTTGGTTTAATTGTTTCCTCAGACATGGTCGAAATCGCATCAAATCCTAGAAAAGAAAAACATAAAATCGTCGCACCGGAAAAAATAAGGGCGGGATCTAAGCTCGCTGAATAAAACGGACGGGTTGACAGTATCTCTCCCGTGCCTGCATGCTGCGTGAGCCCATAAATAATAAACCCAACAAATGTCACAGCGACAATCACCTGAAAGGTCACAAATAGCGCTGTAATGTTGGCTGTAAGACGTATACCGATCACATTGACAGTCGTTATGGCGATAGCAAGTATGATGATCCAAATGTAATGAGGTACATCAGGAAAGGCTGCGGTTAAATATGCACTTCCGATTGCAAAATTCACCATAGGCAAAAATAAATAGTCAAGCAATAGTGTCCATCCTACAAGGAAGCCGACGTGAGGATGAATACTTTTTTGCGCGTATGTATATGCAGATCCTGCTTTTGGAAAAGCCTTCACCATATTCCCATAGCTAAGCGCTGTCAATAGTAATGCCAGTAAAGTAAAGATATAAGCTGCAGCAACGTGTCCTTTCGTCAGCTGAGCAACAATGCCGTATGAATCAAATACGACAAGTGGGTCCATATAAGCAAGCCCGATCACAACAAGTGGAAAAACAGTCAGGCTGCGTTTTAGTCTTGGCTCTTCAGTCAATTTGCCTATCAGCTCCTCTAAAAAAATGAATAAATAATGCTCATTTTAAAAAGAATGCTACCACGTGTCAATGCTATTTGAATAAATCTTTTTTCAAAAGGTGTGGAAGCTTTGCATGCTACACGTTTTGGTATATGATGATACATAGAATAAGTCGTGAGTTGACTGACAAGAAAGGTGAAGCGAAATGAAGGAAGAACTGAATACAAATCAAGAACAGGAACGGATGGAGCTGGACGAAGAAAGTCTATTTCTTGTCTCCCAAACATTTAAAGCCTTATCTGATCCGACGCGTATTCGTATTCTGCATTTGCTGTCTCAAGGTGAACATTCAGTAAATGATATAGCAGAAACACTAAACCTTATGCAATCAACCGTATCTCATCAGCTGCGCTTTTTAAAAAATCTTCGTCTCGTGAAATCTAGACGAGCAGGGACCTCGATTTTTTACAGTCCTGAAGATCAGCATGTGATGGAAGTGCTTGAACAAATGATACACCATGCACAGCATGATTGAGAAAAAACCTTCCTACTTTTATATAGGAAGGTTTTTTATGCATGATGTACTTGGGTTGATCGTTTATTTGCTTTCATCATTTGATAAGAAAACACAATATAGTAAGCCGCTAGAAGGAAAAAGCTGAGTATTGTCAGCGCATCATCGCTGACAATATGCTGATACAATTCAACGATATCCATTTTGGTGATCGCATGTGTTGTGAGATTGACCGATTTAAATGCAAGCCTAGATAAAAACAAACATAAAATAAAGCTTTCAATCCATTTACTTGTTTTCATATACAGCCGGCCATTTTCTAATTTCATCTGAATCGTCTGATAGGCGTGAATGGCGAGACTGCTCCCGAAGATCATGCCAATGACGGCATAGATAAAAATACTGTGATTTTGCCATCCTTCTGATAAGAGAATAAGGGCAGTGAGACTAAATACATACATTCTCATGAAAAGATTTACCGGGCGCACAAGCTGATAGCGTCTCATTCGATTCATTCGAATGATGATCCAGACGAGCATGACGATCCCGATCATGAACAACTGCCATACGTAATGTGTCATGATGCAACCTCCTCCTGCACAGGCAGGGATGTAAACGAATGCTGGCTGTTACTTATCATTACCATTCTTTCTTTTTTTATCAAATCAAAACCTATATTTATGAAAAAGAGGAAAAGTCATGAAAATTGATCGCATTTTGTCCATTGTGATGATACTGATTAGCAAACGGCAAGTACAGGCGAAAGACCTAGCTGAACTACATGAAGTGAGCGTGAGAACCATATACCGTGACATTGATACGATCAATCAAGCGGGGATTCCAGTTGTCACAAAACAAGGTGCAGGGGGTGGAATTTCACTCGTTGACGACTATCGTCTAGAGAAAAAATTATTCACTGATGATGATATTGAACTGATTTTAACAGCTCTTGAAAGCATTACGAGTGCATACACCTTTAAAGAAAGTGAACATGTACTAAAGAAAATGAAATCCCTGATCCCGCCTCAAAATGAAAAACAGCAACATGTATTTATTGATTTAAGCTCTTGGGGGAAAGACAGCTATTTAGAAAAGAAGCTCCAGCTCATTCATACCGCTGCCACAGCGCATCAATATATCCAGTTCACCTATCGCAATGCAAAAGGCGAAACACTTCCTAGAAAAGTAGAGCCTTATACACTTGTCTTAAAAGGAAGACACTGGTATTTGTATGCGTATTGCTGCGTGAAAAAAGCGTTTCGTCTGTTTAAACTCAAAAGAATGTCAGACCTTATCACGCATTCAGTATCTTTTCTTCCTAAACGAATAAAAAATGAAGAAAAGCCTTGGAATGATTCTTGGCACGAAGAACCTTCCGTCAGTACACTAACGCTCAGGTTGACTGAAGATTCTGTTGGTAAAGTGAAGGAATGGATAGATGAAAATGAATTTACCGTATGTGCAGATGGTACGTATCTTGCCACAATCACGTTGCCTCAGGATGATTGGTTATATAGCTTTCTTTTTTATTTAGGGCCAGATGTCGAGGTTGTCTCTCCGCTATCCGTTCGGGAAGCATTTGATCTCAAATTGAAACAATTTCAAAAACCAAAAGGAACTTGACACAATGTTGTCAGGTTTCTTTTTATATGATGGAAAAAAAGGAGATGAGAATGTATGTACGATATCGTGATTTTACAGAAACAATGGATCAAGGGATTATCTGTTCGAACAACAAACGAAATGGAGCAAACAAACGAGCGGAAGATTGCACCGCTTTGGCAGCAATTTTTCACGCAGCAGCTTCGCGGAGGACATGCGCCAGTCATAGGGCTGTATTCAGATTATGAAAAGGATGAAAATGGCGCTTATTTGTTCACAGCGGGGCAATTGGTTGACCAGCAGCTAGCACAAGATGCAAAAGAGATTCCAGGCTCCACCTACGCAAGATTTCAAACGAGAAAGGGCCCGATTGAAGAGGTTGTGTTTGAAACATGGCAGCAGATTTGGAGTTGGGATCAGCGTTATTTGCGAACATATACTGGCGATTTTGAATGGTACGACGAACGATCGATTGATCCAAAAGAAGCGCAAATTGATATTTATATTGCAGTCGCTGAAAAAATAGTTGCTAAAACTAATGCTATTAGTTAATATAAAACTAACGACATTAGTTTTAGGGGGAAAACAAGATGAGATTGACAACATTTGACCGTTTGCATCAGCTTACATTAATGCCGCGTATTTTTCCGGTAAATTGTTATGTATTTGAGGAAGAAAATGAACTCATCTTAATTGATGCAGCTTTGAAAATGGCAGCAAGCTCGATAATTGAATTTGCACATCAATTAAACAAACCCATTAACAAAATTATTCTGACTCATAGTCATATGGATCATATTGGCGCACTAGATGAAGTGAAAAAGGCTTTTCCAGAGGCAGTTGTTTATTTATCTAAACGAGATGCTCGCCTGTTTGCTGGCGATTTCTCTTTACTTCCTGGTGAGCCAGAGAAAAAAGTCAAAGGCAGTTTTTCAAAAGACATTCACACAAAACCAGACGTGCTTGTTGAAGAAGGGGACGAGATTGGGTCCCTGAAAGTCATTGCCACACCAGGACATACACCAGGAAGCATCTCTTTATACGATGAAAAGTCAGGGGTTGTCATAGCGGGTGATGCAGTTGTGACAAAAGGCGGTTTATTTGTAACGGGTGAGTTTCGCTTCACCTTCCCATTCCCGGCTTTTGCCACTTGGGATGCAGAAACAGCACTAAAAAGCGCTGAAAAATTACTGGCACTTCCCTTATCATGTCTCGCAGCAGGGCATGGTGATCTCATCATAGAGCCTGAGGCAAAGCTCAGAGCCGCTATCGAAAAAAGGAAGCAGCAGCTACAAAAGGGGGGACAGTAAGCCATGTCTCCAAGAATGGGTATCACACAAGAAAAAATTGTTGAATCTGCCATCGAATTTGTCGATGAAGAGGGCTTTTCCGCTTTGACTATTGCAACATTGTCCAAACGGCTCAACATCAGACCACCATCTCTTTACAACCATATATCCGGTCTTCATGAAATACAGGCAGCTCTTGCTGTCAAGGGGCTGACAATGCTTTGTGAGGCCGGCAAACAAGTAACAGCGGGGCTGGAAAAAGAAGACGCTGTTTTAGTATTTGCAAGACAATATGTTCAATTTGTTCGTCAGCATCCCGGTCTTTATGAGGCTGCTTTTTCACATATGAATGAAAAAGAAGTCAGTGTGGCTGCAGAGAATCTTGCTGATTTTGTCCAATCCATCATGTCTCGTTTTGGTGTAAAAGAAGAGGACATGACGCATGTCGTCAGAGGGCTCAGAAGCTTACTGCACGGTTTTGGAGATATTTCAAACAAAAAAGGATTTCAACGGAAAGAACAGCTTGAAGATAGTGTGAGCTATGCGGTCCGTCTTTATATTGCAGGCATCAAAGAGCAAGAAGATCTGTCTCATTGACAGGTCTTTTTTATGTATCGAACCGATATGATGAAGGAGATGTAAACAAATCAAAACATTTTTTGGGCAAAAAACCAATAAAGATTTGACAGTTTTGTGAAACATGGTATGCTTATTATGTGAAATAATTCACATAGAGGAGTAGAGGCAGATGAAAAGAAAGCCTGTTTATGTGGAAACAACCATTCAAGCACCTATTGAAAAAGTATGGGAGTATACGCAAAATCCAAAGCTTCATGAACAATGGGATTTGCGATTTTCAACCATTTCATTAAATGGACCTAGTGATGAACAGCCCCAATCCTTTTTGTATGAGAAACACCTTGGATTCGGCATTAGTGTAACTGGGACAGGAGCGTATCGAACGAGCGTGAAGGATGAGCGTCATGAAAGAGCATCCTCACTTCAATTTAAATCATCACACCCTTTGTCTTTCATCAAAGAAGGCGGAGGGTATTGGAAATACATGAAAACGAATGATCACATTGTGTTTCAAACGCAATTTGATTATGAAACAAAGGAAGGAAAAGGGTGGAAATGGGCAGACCGTTTGTTTTTTCGACCAATGATGGGGTTTATGACTGCTTTTAGCTTTGGCGCATTAAAGACGTGGCTTGAAAAGGGCACGCATCCCCGGTTGCTGCTAGAGAGAACACTTGCCCATTATGGCATTTGTTTGTTGTTTGCTATCGTCTGGTTATGTCAAGCGATCATTCCTTTTTCACCTTCTGCTTTTGAACATAGCACCGGATTTCGATTGTTTTATGCGCTATTAGGTGTATCATGGCTCATGCCTAAACTGCCAAAGAAATATATATTCATCCTTCAAAGCATCTTTCTGCTGCTGATGCTTGGTATAGGGATTTTATCGCCAGAAACGACTCTGCACGAGCCGCTGGTGCTGAGTGCATTTTTCATTTTATCCGTTGCAGGAATGATCAATTTAAAAGATTGTGTAGATGTGTTTTCGATCAAACGAAAAAGGGGAGGTAGACATGGTCGTTCATCATCATCAAGTAAAGGACTACGATAAGCTGCATCCAACATTAAAAGAACGTTATAACCGCGCGTTTACGGCCGAAGGCATCATGGAGGAAATAGGAGGCGGGACAAAGCTCATCCGATTGTTATTCAAAATCGGCCCATTGTTTCGCTGTTTTTTTCCTGAAAGAGGGCGAAATATTCCCTTCCAAATTGTGAACAAGCCTTTTACGACAAGTAAGGGAGAAGAAGGGATGCACTGGTTTCGAACGTTCTATTTTCCTGAAAAGGAAAGACATTTTGATGCAGATATGATCATTGATCAGAAGAGCCATCAAGTACTGGACTACTTTGGAAAACCTAGGCTTCTTGTGTCAGAGCTTCATTTTACAGTCACGGAAAAAGGGTTCTTGCACATTCAATCAGGTAAGCAAAAGTTTTTGCTGTTTGGGCGGGAGTGGCCACTGCCTTCTTGGCTTTATGGTGAATCTGATGTAACAGAAGGGTACGATGAGCGTGCAGGTGAGTATACGATTGATGTTCAAGTGAAAAATCGCCTTTTTGGCACTCTTTTTACTTATAAGGGCCGGTTTACGGAAAGGGTGTCACCTTATGAATAAATGGCATTTGATGTGTAGCATCGTGTTGATGTCCTGCTTTCTCGTTACACATTTGACGACAGCTCCCATACCAGAATTTTTTGTTTTGATTGCGATTTTATTCTTTCTTCCCGCTTTCTTACACTTTTTTTATCAGGAAGAGAAGAAACGGCAGCAGGAGGGGCTGATCGGCTTCATAATGAAAGCCTTTCCAGTAGCAGCTCTATGTGCAACAGGCGCATTCATCTATCATTCTCTTTGGCTTGCATTGGGATGGCTTTTCTTTACAATGATTCTGGCTTTATTTGGTTTCACCCGTTTGCTGAAAAGAGGGGCCCATCCGCTTCATGAGCTGATGATCGATGGCGCATGTATGTATATCGCTCTAGGTGGGCTTTGGTTCTGGCTGTACATAGCAGATATACAAGTGATGACATTTTCACCGATGATTGTTCTTTTGACAGCTATTCATTTTCATTATTCGGCTTTTTTTATCCCAATCTTTTATGGCTTATTAGGAAGGCAGCGGAAAAAAGAGACGACGCTATACAAAGTGGGTGGCTGGGTTATTTTACTGTCGCCAGTGATGATAGCTGTTGGAATCAGCTATTCTCGCCTGTTTGATACGTTCAGCGTCATTTTGTATGTGATCGCACTTTATTTGTATGGAATTTTGTGTATGAAAACTTCTTTTCGTTCAACTGTCGCAAAAGGGTTCGTTGTGTTTTCTAGCATCATGTTAATGGGAACCATCGTCCTATCATTCCTTTATTCTGCCGGAATGCTTTTACATGTTACCTACATCAGCATGGATCAAATGATTTGGTTTCATGGCAGTATCAATGCAAGTTTGGTTATTTTACCAGGCCTCATTGGATGGTTGCTTGAAAGACCAGCTGATCGATTGAAACAGAAGGACTTTCCGGTATCGAGAGTTCACGGTCGTTTTCAGGTCATGTCTTTTCAACATGACCACATGCAGCATGATGAGAAGATTGGTTTAGTCGATTCTCTTGACCAATTAAATGGAAAGGCATTTTCAGCAGAGAGTGTGTCACCTGTTATTCGCAGATTTTATGAGGACCCGATGTCCTTTACGTTAAAAGCAGCCGTCTGTTTTCATTGGTGGGTAAGGCCGTTTGTCTTTTTGCTTCAACCTGTTTTTAGACAAATAGGACAGCTCTATTTAGGGTCATCACGAAGGCCATATGAAATGCCGGGGAGTCTTTCAAGATTTCAACATCCTCTTGAAGAAAGGAAGAATGTACGTGTGTGGATCAGGCGCAATGAGAAAGGCGAGCAAGTCTTTTATGCGCTCTATGCTCAGCACCATGATGAAGAGACAGTCTATATGAATATTGCTTTGCCGCTTCCTTTTTCACAGCTTACGGCTATTTTAAAACCTTTGAATGAAAAGGAAGATTTTCTATTAAAAAGTAAAAGTCCAAAAGGCAGTACGGGTGATGAAGGATTGTATTTGCATACGTCTTTCATCACCATGAAACTGCCAATGGAAGAAAGCTTTCATATGAAACCGGAGACGGAAAAAAGTCTCACAGCAATTCATCAAATGAAGCTATTCGGCATTCCTTTTTTAACGATTCAGTATCAAATCGACAGTGAAAGCCACTCATCTTAATCAATGATGTCACATGGTTCACCGTGACGAATGATGTTCACAATCGCTTGCCCATCACTCGGATGATGATCTGCATACTGTACTGGCAGTAAAGCAAAAAATACATAGTAGACTGAGAAGTAAGCAAATTGATAGAAAAATTGATGTTCTGGCAGGAAATCGTTGGCGATCATTGTGTTCAATATGAGAACACTGAGCAGGTTGCATAATGATCCGCCTAAGTAGACAAGAATGTGTGAGAAACGGTTATTTCTCCTCATTTCTTCATAGTGGCAAAATGCATCTAGAAAATAGATTCTTCTAATTTCAACGACGCCTATTTTCAATACTTTTTTGCCTCTGCCAAGCGCAAACGAAACCTTTGCTCCAAACAGCCAGGCGACTACAATATGGCCCAGCTGATGCAAGATGGCAACGATAGGAAGAATGACGAAAAACGACCAGCAAAACGTCCACATATCTGATAATGTAAACAAGTGTTAACCCTCCCCGAAATATTCGAGAGGAAGCAGTAGGATTATTTGCCATTTTACCGAATTCATTTTCATGATGCAAACATTTAATAGACTACTATAAAATTATTATGTAAACTAAAAAGGATTTTCAATGAATAGGCTTTTTAACCCTTTCTTTTAGAAGAGTAGGGTGTGCTACAATAAAGAAATTAGTGGAAGACAAGTGGTCATCCAGCAGAAGAAAAATGTGACCTTTTTTATGAAAGATTGAAAGGGAGAGAGATTCTAATGGCAGATATTGAACAGTTTTTAGCGTTAGACATTCGCGTTGGGACGATAGTAGAAGCAGAATTTTTTGCAGAAGCAAGAGTGCCTGCTTTCAAGCTGAAGATTGACTTTGGGGATGAGATTGGCATAAAACAATCTAGTGCACAGCTGACAAAACGTTATCAGGCTGAGAATCTCACTGGGAAACAAATTATTGCAGTGGTCAATTTCCCGCCAAGAAGAATTGCCGGGTTTAAATCAGAGGTGCTTGTCTTAGGAGGCATGCCGTCAAAAGAAGACGTTGTCCTGCTTGCCACCGATGAGCCGGTTGAAAATGGCACCAAAATAGGGTAAGAAAAAAGACATCTTCATCAGAAGATGTCTTTTGCGTATTGAGGCGGAATAACCACACGCCACATTCGTGTGTGTCTCAAAGAGACGTGTTACCCGACTTACACAATTCAGCTCATCGCTTGATTAATATAGCATGGGATTGGTATGAATGCAACCATTATTTGAGTTCTCTTTGTTTTTGGAAGATAAAAAGAAGGTTCATATCCTCATATCATAGAAAAAATGACAAGAAATCAATTATTTGGATTAATTTTTCGAAAAATATTGAAAAGTCAGATCATATTTTATAAAATGAATTCATCTTAGTTTGTTTAATCGATAAACTAAGATGTCGATCATCTATTGATCTATTGTTTAAAGCGAATGATTTGCTGCTATGTGGGCTAAGCTGAAAGAAAGAGATGTTCAGCTTCATTTTTACAACGGATTGAAAGCGCTTTATTTTCGACCTATTGATTGCTGCTGCCCTGCACCATCTGTCCGTTAGAAGAGGCTAAGTGAAGAAGGGAGAAAACTCATGGTGAGTGAGAATTTAAAGAAGATTCGTATGTCTGAAAAAGTGGGGTATGCTTCAGGAGATTTCGCATGTAATTTAATTTATGCAACTGTCTCTACGTATCTATTATTTTTTTATACGGATGTCTATGGATTATCAGCAGCAGCAGCAGGGACGATGTTTTTGGTGGTTCGGGCCATCGATGCGCTTGCAGATCCGTTTATTGGGGCGATGGTTGACCGAACGAACAGCCGTTTTGGCCGGTTTAGACCTTATTTGTTATTTGGTGCATTACCTTTTGCCGTTCTTGCCATTCTTTGTTTTACGACACCGGATTTTTCCGAAATGGGAAAACTCATTTATGCGTACATCACGTATGTTGGTTTATCGCTTACATACACGTTCATCAATGTTCCTTATGGTGCTTTAACTTCCGCAATGACAAGAAATAACCAAGAGGTCGTCAGTATTACGTCTGTTCGTATGCTTTTTGCAAATCTCGGTGGTTTAGTTGTTGCTTTTTTTGTTCCGTTTCTTGCGACGTTTTTGAGTGATACAACAGGAAATACAGCACTTGGCTGGCAGATCACAATGGCATTTCTCGGTGTACTTGGGGGCGGATTACTGATTTTCTGTTTTAAAAGTACGAATGAGCGCGTCACACTTCAAAAGCCAGAGGAAAAGATCAAGTTCAGTGATCTCTTTGTCCAGTTACGAGTGAATCGTCCGCTTGTTGTGTTAAGCATTTTCTTTATCATTATCTTTGGTGTGAACTCGATCAGCAACTCAGTCGGGATTTATTATGTGACGTATAACCTCGGCAGAGAAGATTTAGTGAAGTGGTACGGCCTGATTGGCAGTCTGCCAGCTTTAATGGTGTTGCCGTTTATTCCTAAGCTGCACAAGTTGTTAGGAAAGAAAAAGCTGCTGAATTATTCATTATTGCTGAATATTGTAGGCCTTCTTGCCTTACTTGTGATCCCGCCGAGTCAAATCACTTTAATACTTGTTTTCAGGCTCGTTGCGGCTGCAGGGAGTATTACAGCAGGTGCTTACATGTGGGCACTCATTCCTGAAACCGTTGAATATGGCGAATATAAAACAGGGAAAAGAATGGGGGGACTGATCTATGCAGTGATTGGCTTCTTCTTTAAATTTGGGATGGCCTTAGGCGGCATCGTTCCAGGGCTTGTCCTTGACCGATTTGGTTATATTGCAAATCAAGTGCAAACACCAGAAGCTTTACTGGGCATTTTAATCACGACAACGGTGATTCCTGTATGCTTACTAATTTTAGCGATGGTTGATATTAATTTTTATAACCTAGATGAAGAAAAACATAAAAAAGTCATACGAGAGCTTGAGAATAGAGACAAGGTGTATATCGATCATATGGACGACTTTAAAATGTAGTTCTCTGAAAGAGGAGGAAGTTCAATTGAAGATTACTAATCCAGTGCTCAAAGGGTTTAACCCTGACCCAAGTATTTGCCGTGCGGGAGAGGACTATTACATGGCGGTTTCTACATTTGAATGGTTCCCGGGGGTGCAAATTTATCACTCGAAGGATCTCGTCCACTGGCGGCTCGCCGCGCGTCCCTTGCAAAAAACTTCTCAACTCGATATGAAAGGAAATCCTGATTCCGGCGGGGTTTGGGCGCCGTGTTTAAGTTATGCGGATGGTCAGTTTTGGCTCATCTATTCAGATATTAAAGTAGTAGATGGTCCGTTTAAGGATGGTCATAATTATTTGGTCACAGCTGACGAAGTAGATGGCGAGTGGAGCGATCCGGTTCGGCTCAATAGTTCTGGGTTTGATCCTTCCTTGTTCCATGATCCAAGCGGAAAGAAATACGTGTTGAATATGCTGTGGGACCATCGAGAAAAACATCACTCCTTTGCAGGTATAGCCTTGCAGGAATATAGTGTATCTGAAAAAAAACTGGTCGGTGAGCGGAAGGTCATTTTTAAAGGCACTCCAATCAAACTGACAGAAGCCCCGCATCTTTATTACATCAATGATGTCTATTATTTATTAACAGCTGAAGGGGGCACACGTTACGAACATGCAGCCACAATCGCCCGTTCCTCGCGTATTGATGGGCCGTACGAGGTTCATCCTGACAACCCAATTTTAACGGCTTTTCATGCGCCTAGCCATCCACTACAAAAATGCGGGCATGCTTCCATTGTACAAACGCATACAAATGAATGGTATATGGCTCATCTGACTGGCCGCCCAATTCATTCAAGGAAGGAATCCATTTTTCAGCAAAGAGGCTGGTGCCCTTTAGGAAGAGAGACAGCCATACAAAAGCTTGAATGGAAAGATGGCTGGCCGTATGTGGTAGGCGGAAAAGAGGGGCTCCTAGAGGTTGAAGCGCCTGCGATGAGCGTAAAAGAGTTCTCTCCAACCTATCACACAGTCGATGAATTTAAAGATTCATCGTTAAATAGACATTTTCAAACATTAAGAATCCCATTTACGGATCAGATTGGTTCAGTGACGGAAAATCCTCATCATTTAAGGCTGTATGGGCAGGAATCTTTAACGTCTAAATTTACCCAAGCGTTTGTTGCGAGGCGCTGGCAAAGCTTTTATTTTGAAGCAGAGACAGCGGTTTCCTTCTTTCCGAAAAACTTTCAGCAAGCGGCAGGTCTTGTGAATTATTATAATACGGAAAATTGGACTGCACTTCAGGTGACTTATGACGAGGCGCTTGGCCGTATCCTTGAGTTATCTGTGTGTGAAAATCTGGCCTTTTCTCAGCCGCTAATTAAAAAAATCATCATCCCAGACGAGATTCCGTATGTGTATTTAAAAGTGACCGTTCAGAGAGAGACGTACACGTATTCTTATTCTTTTGATCAACAAGAGTGGAAAAAAATAGATATACCGCTTGAATCGACTCATTTATCAGATGATTTTATTCGAGGAGGGGGGTTCTTTACAGGGGCTTTTGTCGGAATGCAGTGCCAAGACACAAGCGGCGAACGTCTGCCTGCCGATTTTAAGTATTTTCGATACGAAGAAACAACTGAATAAAAAAAGACAACACTCTAAAGGCTGTCTCTCTTTAACATGTATTCCATTATGGTGAAGGCGTGACATCACGCAAAAAAGCTTCAGTGACAAGAGATGTCATCCCTAAGGCTGGTGCGTTTTGTCCTAATGACGAAGGGAGCAGCTCCACCCGTGAGCTGAATTGTGCATCCATTCTAGAGGATACTTCATCTTGAATGACACTTAGAACGGCCTGCTCAGATTCAATGACCTTGTTTCGTAAAATAACGGCTTGTGGGTTGAAGGTATGCAGAACGTTTGTGAGACCTACCCCAATGTAAAAGCCAAAGTTACGCAAGGCATTGAGTGTCTTCATATCATTTAACTTCGCCAGCCGCTCAATATCTTGATAGGTGAATGGCTGACCATCTGTTTGGAGCGATTGGAACAGTGCCTTCTCAGATGCATACAGTTCCCAGCAACCACGATTTCCGCAGCTACATGTCGGTCCATTAAAGTCGATCGTCATATGTCCCATTTCACCAGAAAAACCGTTCGTGCCTCTATATAAATGATGATTGATAATGATGCCTATTCCAATACCAGTGCCGATACTTGCATAGATCAGATGGTCATAATGTTTAGCAGCACCGAAGATTTTTTCACCGTACGCACCGGCATTTGCTTCATTCTCGATAAAAACCGGTACTTGGAATGTGTCTTGGAGACTTGTTTTTAGATCGACATTTTTCCATTTTGAATGAGGTGTAAACACAATTTGTTCATCTGCATCGACCAGACCTGGTATACAAATCCCTATACCAATCAGCCCGTATGGAGAAGAAGGAATGTGTGAACGTAACTGCTGAATCAATTCAATTAAAATACGGACGGTCACATCAGGTGTGCTGGATGGGAGCTTGAGCTGCTCATCATGAATAATCGACCCTTCAAGGTCTGTTAAAATGCCGTTGACATAATCAACACCGACATCAATGCCGATAGAGTAACCTGCACGTTTATTAAACATGAGAAGCACGGGTCTTCTTCCGCCGCTAGATTCACCTTGACCGATTTCATAAACAAGATGTTCTTTCATTAATGTACTCACTTGAGAAGAAACGGTCGATTTATTTAACCCAGTGCGTTCAGATAATTTTGCTCTGGAAATTGGTGCATGGTGCAGAATTTCGTTTAGCAATAGCTTTTGATTTATTTTTTTCACAAAGTTCTGATCCGCAATATCCATTGTATCCACTCCATTTGTTTCGTCTTTAGATTAAGTGAAGAAAAGCCACTTTTTATCGTGTTCATTCTCTATAAAACATGCTTTTCATTTTATTATAACGAAAATATTTCTAAAAAACTAAAAAATATGGAAAATTCAAAGAGATTAGTTGGTAAACTCGTTCGTTTGTTTGTTGAATCAACTTACTAAGTGAATATATAGGGGGAATCACTTATGGTCAAATCAAATATGACTTCGTTAAGTAGTTTACAGGGGATTGGCAACATTCAATATGAAGGAAAACATTCAAAGAACCCATTCGCATTTAAATATTATAATCCGAGCGAAATGATTGGCGGAAAGACAATGAAAGACCACCTGCGATTTTCCGTCGCTTATTGGCATACACTGACTGCTGATGGAACAGACATGTTTGGAACTGGCACGATGAAAAGAGCTTGGGATTCTTATAGTGGAATGGATTTGGCGAAAGCTAGATTGGAAGTGGCTTTTCAGCTCTTTGATCTATTGGATGTTCCGTATTTTTCATTCCATGACCGTGATATTGCACCAGAGGGCGACACGCTTCAAGAGACCAATCAGCAGTTAGACATCATCATAGAAAGAATGAAAGATTACATGCAGCAAAGCGGGGTTCGGCTTCTATGGAACACGGCTAATATGTTTAAGCATCCAAGATTTGTTCACGGTGCAGCGACATCCTGTCATGCAGATGTATTTGCCTATGCAGCTGCACAAGTGAAAAAGGGCATCGAAACAGCAAAGGAACTCGGCGCAGAAAATTATGTTTTCTGGGGAGGACGAGAAGGTTACGACACACTACTGAATACAGATATGAAAAGAGAGCTTGACCATTTGGCGACCTTTTTGCATATGGCGGTCGATTATGCAAAAGAAATTGGATTTACAGGTCAATTTTTAATTGAGCCAAAGCCGAAGGAACCGACAACTCATCAATATGATACGGATGCAGCGACATCAATCGCCTTTTTAAAACAATATGGATTGGATACACACTTTAAATTAAATATCGAGGCCAATCATGCGACATTAGCGGGTCATACGTTTGAGCATGAGCTGCGTGTAGCAAGAATTCATGGACTGCTCGGTTCCGTTGATGCCAACCAAGGAAACTCCCTTCTAGGCTGGGACACAGATGAATTCCCAACGGATTTATATGCCACAACACTCGCCATGTATGAAATTTTGCAAAATGGCGGACTTGGAACAGGCGGTCTCAATTTTGATGCAAAAGTCAGAAGAGCCTCCTTTGAACTGGAAGATCTTCTGTATGCCCATATTGCGGGGATGGATGCATTCGCAAAAGGGCTGCGGGTGGCTCATAGACTCATAGAAGACCGTGTGTTTGAAGATGTGATCAAGCACCGGTACCGTAGTTTTTCTGAAGGAATTGGGCGGGAGATTTCAGAAGGAACGGCAAACTTTCATACATTAGAAGAATATGCACTGAAACATCCGCTCATCAGAAACGAATCTGGCAGAGAGGAACAGCTGAAAGCCAGATTGAATCAATATTTGTTAGAAGATTAATGGAGCGGGCTGATGTTTTGAAGGAGTGAACACATGAAGTATGTGATGGGAATTGATCTTGGAACGAGCGGAGTCAAAGTGATATTAGTAGATGAGAGCGGGAAGGTATGCTGCGAGACGACTAAATCTTACCGCCTCATTCAAAGCAAACCAGGTTATTGCGAGCAAAATCCTGAAGACTGGGTAGAGCAGACGATGGCCGCGATGACAGAACTTATGGAGAGAAGGCCTGTTCAGTCAATGCAGGTAGAAGGCATCAGTTTTTCTGGACAAATGCACGGACTTGTTTTATTGGATGAATCCCTTCAGGTGCTCAGGCCTGCCATCTTGTGGAATGACACAAGAACAACACCGCAATGCGTGCGCATGACAGAAAAGCTAGGAGGCAGGCTGCAAGCGATCACAAAAAATCAGGCGTTAGAAGGATTTACACTGCCAAAGTTGTTATGGGTAAAGGAACATGAACCGGAAATTGATCAACGAATCCATTTGTTTTTACTTCCAAAAGATTATGTCAGATATCGATTAACCGGCGCTATTCATATGGACTATTCTGATGCGGCTGGTACGTTACTGTTGGATATTGGAGAACAAACATGGAGTGAGGAGATTTGTCAAACCTTTGATATTCCGATTCGTATTTGCCCGCCGCTCGTTTCATCGGAGGCGGAGGTTGGAACACTCTTGCCGCAGATCGCAAAGGAAACCGGGATGACAGAAGAGGCGAAGGTTTTTGCGGGTGGAGCGGATAATGCTTGCGGTGCCATTGGTGCCGGCATTTTATCATCAGGTCACACACTATGCAGCATTGGCACATCAGGTGTCATTCTTTCCTATGAAGAAAATCATAACAGAGAGCTGAATGGAAACTTGCATTTATTCCATCATGCCAAAAAAGCAGCTTTTTATACAATGGGAGTCACTTTATCAGCAGGTTATAGCCTCGATTGGATTAAATCTTTACTTGCTCCAAATGATTCGTTTAAAGCCCTTTTAGCCGGAGCAAAGGATATAGCGCCTGGCGCAAATGGATTGCTGTTTACGCCATATTTAGTTGGGGAAAGAACGCCTCATGCAGATTCAGTCATTCGTGGAAGCTTCATTGGATTAGACAGCCGGCATGAAAAAGCGCATATGGTTAGAGCTGTGCTCGAAGGAATCACTTTTTCATTAAATGAATCGATCGCTTTATTCAGGCAGGCCGGAAAAAGAATAGATGCTATTGTGTCCATTGGTGGAGGTGCGAGAAGTCATACATGGCTTCAAATGCAGGCAGACATTTTTCAAGCTAAGGTGATTCAGCTTGAAAATGAGCAAGGGCCTGCGTTAGGTGCAGCGATGATTGCAGCAGTTGGATGCGGCTGGTACGAGTCACTTGAGGTGTGCGCGGATCAGTTTATCCATCAAGCAGCCGTATTTACACCAAATCAACAGCATGTCGATGTATATGATCATCTCTTTCGTTTGTATCAAAGCATTTATACAAACACAAGAGACATTCATGCGGGTCTAGCACAGTATCGATAATCTAGTAGTGAGTAGGGGCATGAAAGGAGGTGATGAATTCGTTTCATCTTAGAGATGACAGAATCAAAAGGATGAAAAAGGAGAGGAATGGAAGATGAATTTGAGAAAATTAAGACTGTTGTTTGTGATGTGTATTGGACTGACGCTTATACTGACGGCTGTACCAGCCCATGCGAGAACCATTACGAATAATGAAATGGGTAACCATAGCGGGTACGATTATGAATTATGGAAGGATTATGGAAACACCTCGATGACACTCAATAACGGCGGGGCATTTAGTGCAGGCTGGAACAATATTGGAAATGCTTTATTTCGAAAAGGAAAAAAGTTTGATTCCACTAGAACTCACCATCAACTTGGCAACATCTCCATCAATTACAACGCAAGTTTTAACCCAGTCGGGAATTCCTATTTATGTGTCTATGGCTGGACACAATCTCCATTAGCAGAATACTACATTGTTGATTCATGGGGCACATATCGTCCAACAGGCACACATAAAGGAACATTTTATGCAGACGGGGGCACATATGACATTTATGAAACAACCCGTGTCAATCAGCCTTCCATTATCGGGATCGCAACCTTCAAGCAATATTGGAGTGTACGTCAAACGAAACGTACAAGCGGAACGGTCTCCGTCAGTGCGCATTTTAAAAAATGGGAAAGCTTAGGGATGCCAATGGGGAAAATGTATGAAACGGCATTTACTGTAGAAGGCTACCAAAGCAGCGGAAGTGCAAATGTGATGACCAATCAGTTGTTTATTGGCAACTAAAAAAGTCAAAGAAAAGAGCCGGGAGCAAAACGCCTGGCTCTTTCTATCATAATTTTTCAACTTCGACTCTGCCGGAAAAGAACGTCGCACCACCGCCCATATCTGCCAAACGATCAGGTGTGAGGCCATTCACCAAATGTTTTTTGCCTTTTTGGTCTGCCCATAATCCCTGGCTGACAACAACGCCAGATAACACATTTTGTCCGACTGACACGATGAGCTCGCATTCTCCTCGATCATTCAGCACACGAACCATGTCCCCATCTTCAATCTGTCTTTCTTTTGCATCTTGTTCATTCATATGAAGCTTCGGAAATTTCTCAAGCTTTTGATGCTTCTCATGAAGAGAGAAGGTGGAATTAAGAAAATTATGGTTTGGTCCCGGTATAAACGTCAGTGGATAATCACTTTCCTTGAATAAAGGTACATAGGTTGGGAGGGCTGGATATCCATCTTTTTTCATTTGTTCAGAGTAAAGCTCAATTTTCCCGCTTGGGGTAGGGAGCTTTAAATCTTCGAAAGGCCCTCGTTTTGCTTTGATCCACTTTTTCTCTTTTAACGCTTGATATGAAATGTTTTCATAGTGCGGATTTTCAGGATGATGAAGAGCTTGTTCCATTAGTTCCGCATCTGTGTCTTTAAAGGCTTCATCTTCAAAGCCCATCGCATGAGCCAAAAGACGAAACACTTCTGTGTTTGATTTGCTTTCTCCATAACGTTCTATAACAGGTTCTTGAATTTGAATGTAATGATGCCAGTAAGAAGTATAAAAATCCTCGTTTTCAAAGGCAGAGGTCGCTGGCAGAACAATATCCGCATAAGTGGCTGTCTCTGTCATGAACAAGTCATGGACAACCGTAAATAAGTCTTCCCGCATCAAACCGTCTCTTACTTTATTTGCTTCAGGTGTCACAACAGCCGGGTTGCAAGAGTAGACAAAAAGAGAATCAATAGAAGGTTCTGCGTTCGTTAGCACGCTGCCCAGCTGATTCATATTAAATGTTCTAGGTTCGCGTTCCTTTAATAATTCCGGCCGCTGAAGAGCGATTTCATTATAACTAAGAAAAGAAGAGTTCGATTTCATCGCACCGCCGCCTTTGTGCAGCCATTGACCGGTGAGGGCAGGGAGGCAGGAGATGGTTCGAATACTCATACCGCCATTATCGTGATGCTGTAGCCCATTGCCAATACGAATGAGAGACGGCGATGTCTCTGCGTACATTCTCGCAAGTGTGATGATGTCTTCTTTTGGGACACCCGTGATCTGTTCAACCGTTTCTGGATCGTACTGCTTCACATGCTCGCGAAGTTCATTGTGACCGACCGTGTAAGTCTCTAAAAATGACGCATCTGTGAGGTCTTCTTTAAAAAGGATATGCATGATCCCAAGAGCTAGCGCACTGTCAGTGCCGGGGCGAAGCGGAATGAACCAATCTGCCATCCGGCCCGTTTGGTTTTTGTGCACATCAATGACGACAATTTTAGCCCCTTGCTTTCGAGCTTTTTGTGCCAACGTGATTTGATGCATATTGGTTGAAACCGCATTGATGCCCCAAAAGATAAATAGTTTCGTATGAATGGTCTCTTCTGGGTCTGTCCCGATGCTTGCGCCCATTGTATATTTATAGCCAGTTGTTCCGGCTGACTGACAAATGGTTCGGTCTAGCTGACTTGAGCCAAGTCGATAGAAAAAGCGGCGGTCCATTCCTTCTGCATTGAGATTCCCCATATTCCCATAGAAGCTGTAAGGCAAAATGCTTTCTGGTCCTTTTTCTTCGATCAGCTTTGTCCATTTTTGACGAATGGTTTCAATCGCCTCTTCCCACGTAATTGGAGCAAACTGCCGGTCACCTTTTTGACCTACACGTTTTAATGGTGTTGTCAGACGTTTTTCATCATATAAACGAGCTGTGACATTCCGCACTTTATTGCAAATGTTTCCTTGAGTGACTGGATGATCTGGATCTCCTTGAACTTTAACGATCTTTCCGTTCTCTTTATGTATTAAAAGACCGCACTGATCAGGGCAATCTAACGAACAAACTGATTTGAATATTCCGTCTTTCATTGCTGTGTAATCGGTCATACGTTTAGCTTCCTTTCCGAATTCCGTGATCACTGTACATATGGATTTTATTTTAGCATGTTCAGACGAGGAAGGTAAGGATAAGCATATGAAAAAAAGCCCCTAATGAAAGGGACTTTTAAAAACGGGTGACCTGCACAGGGAATTCTTTGACCCCAAACACAAACGTGCTTTGAATCGGTTTCAGCTGATCTGCCGCACAGGTGATTTCCCGAAACGTACGGAGTAAAATCTCAAGTGCTAGATGAGCCTCAAGCCGGGCGAGAGGGGCACCAAGACAAAAATGGATGCCGAAGCCAAAGCTCAAATGCGGATTTGATTTTCTGTCAAGACGAAACGTATCTGGATCGTCAAACTTCCGTTCATCACGATTCGCAGATGCCACCCAGCTGATAAGATAGTCTCCTTTTTCAATGTGAGAACCGGCAATCTGAACATCCTCTGCTGCAACTCGCCCAATCGCTTGAACAGGCGGATAATAGCGTAGCGTTTCTTCTGTCAATTGAGGAATGAGAGACAGGTCTTGCCGCACTGATTCGGTGATATGCGGCTGCTCTGTTAAAAGTCGTACGGCATTTGTGATTAAATTCGTTGTTGTTTCATTACCAGCAACGAGTAAGAGTATACAAAAGCCAAGCAGTTCATTTTCTGATAAACGCTCACCGTCAATTTCCGCTTGGATGAGAAGGGAGATTAAATCATCGGCTGGCGTTTCTTTTCGCTTTTGGATCAAATGAGCAAAGTACTCTGACAGCTCTTTTTCTGCTTGTTTTTGCATGTCGACAACGGCTTGAACAGCTTCTTTTGAATCATCTTTGGCTCCTGCAACTAGAGCATCTGAATGTTTTTTGATCAGCTCTCTGTCTTTCACTTCTGCACCGAGAAGCTCGGCGATGATCATGACAGGTAGGGGAGCGGCCAGATCTTGCACAATATCGAAGGTCCGTTGATCCTTTACTTGATGTAATAGATCATGGGTCAAGTCTTTGATCTTTTCTTCTATTTGTTTGATCGCTTTTGGCGTGAAGGCTTTATTGACGAGTGCTCTCATTTTGGTATGTTTTGGAGGGTCCATTGTTAAAATACTCGTTTTAGATGTGCTTCTTCCTCGCTGTGATGAAAACACTTTTGGCTGCTTCAGAACGGACTGAATATCAGCATATCGAAAGAGATCCCAGCACTTTCTCGTTTCGTCGTATCGAATATCACCCTGCGATCGTAATTCATTGTAGATAGGGAATGGGAAAAGAAGGTCATCTGTAGATCGGATTTCTTTCATTGGGATGACATTGACGTAATTTTCTTTTACTTTCATTATGAACGCTCCTTTTTCACTTGATTTCCCTTTCACGGTATCACCAAGAAAAACGCATTTCAACGGACATGTTTTCTAAAATATGTCAATAGTCTAATCGAAAGATTCAAACACATTCTTCCTATAGGAAAATAGAAAGTCATCAAAATGATAGCGCTTTCTAAAAAACTAGAATTGAAGTCACCGAAACCAAAAATAAAATGGTGAATTCAGTCGAACGAAAGGGTACTATGATTCAAATCTGTATAGTTCTTTTGATCTAAATTGATGATTTTAAAAAACACGGCTAACATACATACCGCAAGCTGTTCAGCGTGTATTCGGGACTTTTGAAAAGCGCTGGCTCTTTCTTGACACGATTTCTCATCATGTTACGATAACTTACGTGCGAAAAACACGAACAAAAAGCGAACAAGGGAGAGGATCAATATCATTGATCAAAAGAAAGTTGCTTTCATTGGAGCAGGTTCTATGGCGGAAGGAATGATTGCAGGTATTGTGCGATCAGGTCAGATGCCGCTCAGCCAAATTTACGCAACAAACAAGCAAAATAAGCAGCGATTAAACGAACTAACGAAACGCTACGGAATCCAAACAGCCACAATGGATTCATTTCCTTTTGAAGAAATGGATATGTTGATCCTGGCGATGAAGCCAAAGGATGCTGAAACAGCACTTGAATCATTAAAACCTCATATTCAGAAAGATCAGCTCATCCTGTCTGTACTTGCAGGTGTGAAATCATCGTATATCGAAGACATGCTGCATGAAGGGCAGCCTGTTATGCGAGTAATGCCAAATACGTCAAGTACGATTGGGGCGTCGGCGACCGCTTTATCTGCTGGACGTTATGTGAAAAATGAACATGTAAGCATGAGTCGTGCTCTTTTATCTGAAATGGGAGAAGTGTATACCATTCAGGAAGAGCAAATGGATATTTTCACAGGAATTGCCGGAAGTGGTCCAGCTTATTTTTATTTCTTAATGGAAAGAATCGAAGAGGCTGGAGAAGAAGCTGGCTTATCAAAAGAAATGTCCCGTCAAATCGGTACACAGACACTTCTCGGTGCAGCGAAGATGCTGCAAGAAACAGATGAAAATCCTTCTGTCCTCAGAGAAAAAATTACGTCACCTAATGGAACAACTGCTGCAGGACTAGATGCATTAGATGATTTTGGCGGAGGAGAAGCCATCAAACAGGCTGTCAAACATGCTGCCAATCGATCAAAAGAAATAAGTGAACAGCAAAAACAAAAAGTAACGATATAAATAGAGCCTCAATACAGGAGTGATAAGGTGTACGCAGATAAAGAGAGAAAACGAATTGTTGTGAAAATCGGAAGCAGCTCTCTTACTAGCTTTCAAGGTGAGATTAGTTTAAAAAAACTAGAAAACCTCGTCAATCAAATTGTAAAACTCAAAGATGAAGGACACGAAGTCATTTTGGTCTCATCTGGTGCGGTTGCAGCTGGTTACCGAAAATTAGGATTTATTGATAGACCGAAAACACTGCCAGAAAAACAGGCGTCTGCCTCAATAGGGCAAGGGCTTTTAATGGAGTCATATTCTACTTTATTTTTATCGCACGGTTATATTGCTTCACAGCTATTAATTACAAGAAGCGATTTTTCAGATGAAACGCGCTATCAAAATGTGCGAAATACAATGAATGTGTTATTAGATCGAGGGATCATCCCGATTATTAATGAGAATGATACAGTGACGATCAATCGGTTGAAGTTTGGAGATAATGATACATTGTCTGCAAAAGTAGCTGGACTGATTGATGCGGATTTCCTCGCTATTTTATCTGATATTGACGGCTTGTATGAAGATAACCCTCATACAAATCCGAATGCGAAGAGAATTCTAGAAGTCACAGAAATCACAGAAGACATCGAAGCAGCCGCTGGAGATGCGGGAAGCAGCGTTGGCACAGGCGGAATGAAATCAAAACTCGACGCCTTTAAAATTTCAATGGCCTCAGGCATCAATGGCTTTTTGGGAAAAGCCGATACACCTCACATTTTAGACAAAGCCATCAACGGGACAGAGGACGGCACTTATTTTACAGCTGACGAAAATTTAGCGCCGCTGAATTATAAAAAACAGTGGATTGCTTTTCATTCTGGCCCAAAAGGCGAAATCGTTGTTCGAGAGAAAACACAGGAGCTTCTCATGCATCGTGAGAAAAGTCTGGATTCTGACGGCATAGTCGATGTAAAGGGTTCGTTTAAAAAAGGCGATGTTGTCCGTATTTTAGATCAAGATGAAAGAGAAATAGGGCTTGGCATTGTCAATTATGCGTCCGACGAACTCGCACTGAACGGTGACTTGCTACAGGATGAAGTGGTGCATGTCGTAGATCTTGAAGCGTTTGTTTGTCATTTAGATTTATCAATACCAGTTTGCTAATCATAAGGGAGGAATTTCATGACACTGACAGCTGAAGTTGTCACATCGGTCAAAGAAAAAGCGAAAAAAGCAAAGCACGTATCAAAAAAACTAGGTTTACTTCAAACAGAGGAAAAAAATGAGGCGCTGCTGAAAATAGCAGAAACACTCGAACAGCAAAGTGATTTTATTTTACAGGAAAATCAAAAGGATTTAGAGGCAGGAAAAGAAAAGGGCTTCTCTGAAGCATTAATGGATCGATTAATGTTAAATGAAGAGAGAATTCATGAGTTTGCAGAAAGTTTGCGGCTTGTGACGAGATTAACAGATCCTGTTGGAGAAATATTGGATGAATGGACTCTTGAAAACGGCTTACATGTGAAAAGCCGAAGAGTACCGCTCGGCGTGATCGGGATGATCTATGAAGCGAGACCGAATGTCACTGTCGATGCAGCAGGGCTTGCCCTCAAGGCAGGCAACTCAGTGATTTTAAAAGGCGGTTCCTCCGCTATTTCTTCCAACAAAGCCATCGTCCGCGTCATTCATGAGGCATTGGATGAAACAAAGATCCCTCGTGATGCTGTGCAGTTTATTGAACAAACAGACCGTTCATCGGTTCAAGCGATGTTTCATCTAAAAGAGTGGATTGATGTTTTAATTCCGAGAGGCGGGGCTTCTTTAATCAAAACAGTTGTAGAAGAATCGACCATTCCAGTTCTTGAAACAGGGACAGGGAACTGCCATATCTTTATTGATCAAACAGCGAATGTAGAAAAAGCCATTCAGATTGTCATCAATGCGAAAACAAATCGTCCGGCCGTTTGTAATGCGCTTGAGACTCTGATCGTTCATCGCGATTGGCTGAAAGAAAATGGTGCAGCATTGAATGAAGCACTCCTTCAGCACCATGTCACTGTGCATGGAGATCAAGACGCTCAATCTTTCTTTTCCGAAGCGGTTCCTGCGGAGGAAGTGGATTGGACAGATGAGTATTTAAGTCTTGATCTTGCGGTGAAAGTCGTTGACTCAATTGAGGACGCCATTCACCACATTGATCAGTACGGAACGAAACATTCAGAAGCCATCGTAACAGAGGATGAAAAAAACGCACAAATCTTTCTAAACGAAGTCGATGCGGCCGCTGTTTATCATAACGCATCTACACGTTTTACAGATGGCGGTGCACTAGGATATGGCGCTGAAATTGGCATTTCTACTCAAAAGCTGCACGCAAGAGGGCCAATGGGACTTCCTGCACTGACAACAACAAAGCTTCTTCTGTCTGGTGATGGTCAGATTAGAAGCTAGAATGAATGTAAAGAACACTACCTTTCTCCTTGGGGTAGTGTTTTTTAGTGTATGATAAAAGAAGAGAGAAAAAAGGGGGAACGACATGGAAACGATCAACACATCGATCTATTTAAGAGATTTCAAAGAAAGCGATGCTGAAGCACTGGCAACACTTGAATATGAAAATCGCGAGTTCTTTCAGCCATTTACTTCATTTAGACAAGAGGATTTTTACACCATCCCCGAACAATTGAAGCGAATTCAGACATTTCAGCAAAGCCGCCAAAAAGACGAAACATATGCAAAAGGAATTTTCCACCGTGCGTCACATCAGCTCATTGGCACAATCACATTATCTGGTGTTGTCAGAGATGTTCTTCAAAGCGCCTGGCTTGGATACGGACTTGATCAAAAACATAATGGAAAAGGCTACACAACTGAAGCAATTGCCCTCATGCTAGATGAGGCATTTCATGTGCTGGATCTTCACAGAATTGAAGCAGGTGTTCAGCCTCATAATATAGGTTCCATACGAGTACTTGAAAAGGCAGGTTTTCAAAAAGAAGGTCTATCTAGACAAAATGTAAAAATCAATGGGGAGTGGAAAGATCATTATTTGTTTGCGATTCTTGCGACGGATGAAAGGCCTCACATTATATCAAAATAAAAACTCCCCAGATGAGGGGTTTTCACTGATTTTAATACAATTTATCTGTTAACTTAGGCTGGACATGGTCCTTTCCATGTCCAGTTTGCTAGCTTTTTGAGATTCATGGCAGCGAAAGTAAGCATCGCCTATATTGAAACTTTTTTGAGTCCACGAAGTTTCGTCCAATTGACTTTGTGTACAGTTATCTAAAAACGAGCAGGACTTGCATATCTCTGAATCAGACGCATATTGCTTATAGCCTTCTCTAGTCGTTGTACGATAATGCCCGTTGGGGCAAATGTAACAATCAAAATATGCATCATACACGTATTCATTCTTTTCAAATAACCAGCTTTTGTTCTTGGCGAATGCGAGGTTTTGTCTACACGCTGAAACTCCCCCATATGAGGGGGAGTTTTTTATGAACTTGAACGGTCTTTTTTCATGACTTTCTCAAATTTGAAAAATTCAAATGTCTCAGGCGCTAAAGGGTCATTTTCTTGATCGTTCTCATGAGGCAAGCTCGGATCTGGATGGTGCAAGTGATAAAACTCAACAATCTGAAACCCGCATTTGTTCACATAAAAATGAATGTTGCGCTTTTCAAAATAAGGAGTGACAACTTCCCACACCTTCGTTTCTGGATATTGCGCCTCAATGGCTTTCCATGCTGCCTGACCAATGCCGCGGCTGTGAGATGATGAAGAAATGTATAATAGGTCCACCAAATTGCGGTGTGTGAGAGGGTTGATTTTTAAAACAACCCCTCCTGCTTTTTGACCGTTTAGTAAAATATGATAGACAAGGTTCTCAGCTGAATAAAAAGATTCATCAATCGACTCATCAGGAGGAATTGGTCCACCTTCTGCATCGCCAAATGCATCAATGATGCCAGCTGTGAAAGCATCTTGCAGTTCCTTTTTCATCAAAGGGAAGTCTTCTTGATTTGCAAGTGATAATGTGACTTGATCTTGTGTGATTTTGTTCATGTGTAAATCCTTCCTCCACATATGTGGTGTTTCTGCATGTTATCATAAAGGATGGAGTAACTCCATAGTCAAGAAAGGAGCCCTAAAAATGATGAGCGATGTTCAAAAAACATTTTTAACTGGAGAATTTGCGGCATTATTTGAAGTGAAAAAAGATACACTGCTCTATTATGATAAGATCGATTTGTTTAAGCCGGCAGGTGTTCAGGAAAATGGGTACCGTTATTATACATTTGAACAGTTTGATCATTTCATGGCCATTCAATCTCTTCGTGCTGTTCAATTTCCGATCAAGCAATTAAAACAATACTTTACTGAGCCTTCTCAGGATAAATTGCAAAGTCTTGCGGTTGAGCAAGCAGAAAAGGTCGGGGAGGAGATCCAAAAACTACAGGATATTCAATCTTTTCTTTTTCGTGTGATCGAGACAACGAATGAATTATCATCAGTGAAAACAGGGGAGGTCTTGTTTCAAGAACTGCCAGAAGAACCGATCGTCCTCAGTACATCAAACCCGATTGATTCAAACACACCTATAGAAGAAATTTCTCGAATTGTAGGAGAATTTCTGAAAGGGATTGGTATTAAAGGTGCCGCGGCAAATGGTTCTGTTTTAAACAAGGAGCAGTTTTTGCAGCGTCATTATCATCAATCTGATAGGCTGTTTTGCCGAATGGAAGGGCCGGATGCAGTCAAAAAGCCAGCGGGTCTATATGCAGTCATGTATCAACAAGGAACATATGAAGAGATGGAGACTGCCTATTCACGTTTATTAGATCGAATCGAAGCAGAGGATATGATACTGGATGGGGATGTCTTTGAGGAGTATTTACTTCATTCTCTGATGTCTAAAAATGAAGCGGATTACATGACGAAACTTAGTGTGAAAGTCAGAAAACGGGAAGCTTAAGGCATAACAAAAAGGATAGACAGGCATTTTTTACATGCTGTCTATCCTTTTTGGTGTTGTTTAACCGACTTGGTTTTCGGCAAATTGACTCATATAGAGGTCTGCATAAAAGCCTTTTTCTTTCAAAAGCTCACGATGAGTTCCTTTTTCAATGATCGTGCCATCTTTCATGACTAAAATGAGATCGGCATCTTTAATCGTTGAAAGTCGATGTGCAATGACGAAGCTTGTTCTGCCGTTCATTAATTCATTCATCGCTTTTTGAATATGCATCTCTGTCCGTGTATCGACACTGCTTGTTGCTTCATCTAAGATTAATATCTTCGGATCAGATAAGATGGCACGGGCGATGGTTAACAGTTGACGCTGACCTTGTGAGAGGTTGCCGGCATCTTCTGTTAAGAGTGTGTCATATCCATCTGGAAGGGTGCGGATGAAATCGTCTGCATAGGCATGTTTAGCGGCCTTCAACACATCCTCTTTTGAAACATTTGGTCTGCCATATGCGATGTTGTCATAAATTGTGCCTTCAAAGAGCCATGTATCCTGAAGAACCATCGCAAATAAGTCACGCACTTGCTCTCGGCTGAGGTCGGTGGTTTTTACGCCGCCAATGCGAATGGAGCCTTGATCTAGCTCGTAAAAGCGCATTAACAGATTAATAATCGTTGTTTTTCCAGCGCCTGTTGGCCCAACAATGGCCACCGTTTGTCCTTCTCGGACTTGTAAATTCAAATCTTTAATAATGGGTTGATCTTTCTCATAACCGAAGTGAACGTGCTCAAAGGCCACATCTCCGGAAAGGGATTTAAGATCAATCGCTGCATCTTCTTGCGCATGTTCTTCTTCTTCATCCAGAATTTCAAACACCCGTTCAGCAGAAGCGATAGCAGATTGAACTAAGTTTGCAACACTGGATGCTTGCACAAGCGGCTGCGACATTTGCTGTGTGTATTGGATAAATGCTTGCACATCCCCAACACGAATATTCCCATTAATGACAAGAATTCCGCCAGCAACACTTACCGCCACATAGCCAAGATTCCCAATAAAGGTCATCATCGGCATCATTAAGCCGGAGATAAATTGTGCTTTTCTTGAAGATTCATATAGTTGTTCGTTTAATTGATCAAATGTATCAATGGCTTTCTTTTCATAGCCATACGCACGAACCGTCTGATGTCCTGTGAACATTTCATTAATATGTCCATTGATCATCCCTAGTTCTTTTTGCTGTGCTTTAAAATGCTTTTGCGAAAATGATGTAATGCCTCGAATCGCAAACAAACTAAGAGGCAGCGTCAAACAAACAAGCAGCGTCAGTAGCGGACTGATGAAAAGCATCATGACGACAATTCCAATGACTGTAATGACAGATGTGATCACTTGCGTGAGTGCCTGCTGTAAAGAAGTATTAATATTATCAATGTCGTTCATCACCCGGCTCAGCGTGTCTCCGTGTGTTGTTTTATCAAAATAACGAAGGGGGAGACGTGTGAGCTTGTCATTTGCTTCTTGCCTTAATTCAGCAATGGTCTGCTGCGAGACACCCGCCATCACATATTGCTGCACGAATGAGAAGAGAGATGCTACGACATATAATAGAACAAGCAGCAATAAAATGCGTGAAATGACATCGAATTGAACGCCAGTTCCTTGTGTAAAACTTTCAAATAGGGAAGAGGTGGCATCCCCAAGTAATTTTGGACTGACGACATTAAAAACGGTTGAACCGATCGCTGCAATCAGGACAATGATCAGCTGAAATTTCCTCGGTTTTAAATAGCCCGTTAAACGAAGAAGTGTTTTTTTAAATTCCTTCGGTTTTTGTACTGGGCCCCTTGGGTGACCGCCTTTATGTCCCATTCCAGTAGACATTTTTTTACTCATCCTTGCTCCACCTCCTGACCTTCCTGTGATGCGACTATCTCTTGATAGACAAGGTTATCTTTCAGTAACTGTTCATGTGTACCGATACCTGCTATTTTTCCATCATCTAACACAATGATTTTATCGCTATGCTTCACTGTGCTGATTCTTTGGGCCACAATAATCAAAGCAGCATGTTCTTTTTCAGCTTCTAGCGCTGACCGAAGTTTTGCATCCGTTTTGTAATCAAGGGCAGAGAAGCTATCGTCAAACAGGTAGAATGCGGGTTTTCTTACGAGTGCTCTTGCGATCGAAAGACGTTGTTTTTGACCGCCAGAGAGATTCGAACCCCCTTGGTCTATCTCTGCGTGAATTCCGCCATCTTTTTGCAAAACAAATTCTTCGGCCTGTGCTGTCCGCAGTGCCTGCCAAATCTCGTCATCTGTAGCATCTCGTTTGCCAAAGCGCACATTATCAGCAATGGTTCCGCTAAATAAAATGGCTTTTTGAGAAACATAACCCATCTGACTTCTCAGTTTCTCTTGAGGCAATTCTCTAATATCGACACCATCTAATGTAATTTTTCCTTCTGTTGCCTCGTAAAAACGTGTCATCAGCTGAAGAAGGGTCGTTTTCCCGGAACCTGTACTGCCGATGATCGCCGTCGTTTCACCTTTTTTGGCTTCAAACGTCATGTCTTGAACGGCTGGTTTTTCAGCATTTGAATAATAAAATGACACATTCTCAAAGCGAATGGACTGGGCTGGCTGATCAAGTTTAGTGACAGCTTCTTTTTTGTCTTTAATTTTTGGTTCTAGATTTAACACTTCATTCATCCGTTTAGCTGATGCCTGAGCTCTAGGCACCATAATAAAACTCATAGACAGCATAATGAGTGCCATTAAAATCATCATCGCATATTGAATGAAGGCGATCAGATTCCCAACTTCCATCTGTCCGGCATCAATCCGATTAGCGCCAATCCAGACAATGCCGATATTCGTGAAGTTCATGATAATGAGCATAAAAGGGAACAAGTACGCCATTAATCGATTGACCTTAAGGCCAGTATCCTTATACGATGTATTGGCTTCTTGAAAACGTTCCTTTTCGTCATCTACTCGGTTAAACGCACGAATGACCCGAATGCCTGAAAGCGACTCTCTCATAATCAAGTTCAGCCGGTCCGTTTTTTTCTGAAGCTGGCCAAAGAGGGGGATTGCTTTTCTTGACACCAAATAAATGAACCCGCCAAGAAGGGGAAGAGCTGCTAAAAAGATGAGAGATAACACAGCATCTCTAGATACAGCCAAAATAATTCCACCAACGAGCATAAGAGGCGCCCGTGTCATCATTTGTAAGATCATGATCGTGACATCTTGAACTTGTTTCACATCATTTGTTGATCTTGTAATAAAGGAAGATGTCCCGATTTTTTGAAATTCTTCTAATGAAAATTGTTCGACATGCACAAACAGCTGTCTTCTCATATCACGCCCGAAGCCTAGAGCTGTCTTAGATGACAAGTAGGACTTCCAAATCGTGAGCAAGATGGCAAGTAAAGAACAAGCCACCATCCAGCCCCCAACCTTCCATATATAAGCGACATCTCCTTGGACGATCCCGACATCAACGATATCTGCCGTAAGCGTCGGTAAATACAGCTGGAGCATACTGCTTAAAAAGGTGAGAATCACAATGGACACAACTGATAGCCGATAGGGCTTTAAAAACGATAAAATTGATTTCATACGATTACCTTTCTTCCATATAGTCTGTTGTTCTGTAACTCATCATATACAAAGAGGGATTATTTCTACAAATGAAATGTCTTGTTTTAATGAATTATTTATATTGTTCAATTTTTGAAAAGAAGTCCTTTACAAACATATAAAAATCATGGGCAGAAGGAGACATCTCTCTCGATTTAGAAGCAATAATTCCGACCGTTCTTCTCACTTGAGGGAAATCAATGGGAATTTTCACTGTAAATCGCGGTGTTGTTTCATAAAAAGCACTTTCGGGTAATAAGGTAACGCCCATACCCGCTGACACAAGACCTTTAATGGCATCCAAATCTTCTCCTTCAGATGAGATAGTAGGCTCATAGCCAGCCTGCTTACAGGCATCAACCGCAATTTGTCTCAGCACATATCCTTCAGGAAATAAAACGAAATGGTCTTTTCTCAAATCACTTAAATGAATACTTCTTTGCCCGCTAAAGGGGTGACTAATAGGTAAAAGGGCATAAATGCTTTCGGAAAACAAGATATTTCCTTCTATTTGAGGATCGTTTGTCGGGACGGGTCCTAAAAAGGCAAGATCAATGTCTCGATTTTTGACAGCTTCAATCAGAAATTTATAGGAACCTTGACGAAGTAAAAAATCGACCTCTGGATATTCCAGCTTAAATGCGGAAATGACAGAAGGGAGCACTTGGCTTGCTAGACTTGTAGGAAATCCAATGTTCACTGTCCCTTTGTGGGGGTCTAAGTATTCATCAATTTGTTCTTTGGCGTAATCTATCGCTTTTAGGGCGGTTCTGACATGGTCCAAAAATTGTCTGCCGATTTTCGTTAATTTGATATTTCGTCCTTCTCGTTCGAATAAAGCCACTCCAAGTTCTTCTTCTAAATTGGCAATCTGCCGGCTGATGGCAGATTGGGCAACGTGTAAGTTTTCAGCCGCTTCTGACACGTGTTCACGGTCAGCAACTTCTACAAAATAACGTAATTGACGAAGCTCCATTTTTGCACTTCACACCCATCTATCTCAAAAAGAGATTGTTTTGATCTAAATTATATATTGTTTATATTAATTTGAAAACTTAAAATAAGTTACAGAGTTTGTGAGATTTTATTACTGTGAAAAAACGGATCTTTTAAACGGGGGAGAGAAACGATGACTTATAATCAACTACCACAACCACAAGGTCTCTACCGTCCTGAATTTGAACATGATGCATGTGGAATCGGACTGTACGCCCATTTAAAAGGGGAGGCGACACATAGCATCGTCAAAAAGGGATTGCAAATGCTGTGCCAGCTTGATCACCGCGGCGGGCAAGGCAGTGATCCGTATACAGGTGATGGTGCCGGATTAATGGTACAACTGCCAGACGCTTTTTTTAGAAAGAACTGCCAAGACTTTGCACTTCCTGAAAAGGGCCGTTACGGGGTAGGAATGGTGTTCTTTTCAAAAGATGATGATGCCAAAACGCGTCAAGCGATCGAACAAAAGATCAACGGCTTCATTAAACAAGAAGGGCAAACATTAATTGGCTGGAGAACGGTCCCTGTTGATGCTGGGAAAATTGGAACGGTTGCAGCGAAGAGCTGTCCGGTTGTCCGGCAAGTGTTCATCGGAGCAAACGACAACGTAACAGACCGTTTGTCATTTGAACGAAAATTATACGTCATCCGTAAGCAGGCTGAAAACTGGGGAACAGCAGAAGAAAAACAATTTTACTTTGTCAGTCTGTCTAGTCAAACCATTGTATATAAGGGGCTTTTAACATCAGATCAAGTTGATGCTTTTTATCTTGATCTACAGGATGAAACATTTGTTTCTGCATTTTCACTCGTTCATTCAAGATTTAGTACAAATACATTCCCGACATGGGAACGAGCGCATCCAAACCGTTACTTAATTCATAACGGAGAAATCAACACATTAAGAGGAAACATCAATTGGATGAGAGCAAGAGAACAACAATTTGTGTCTGAAGCCTTCGGAGAAGATCTAGACAAGATTTTGCCAGTGCTGAATGCAGACGGAAGTGATTCATCCATTTTAGACAATGCCTTTGAATTTTTCGTGCTTGCAGGGCGTACTCCTGCTCATACAGCGATGATGCTGATTCCTGAGCCGTGGACGGAGAATACGCACATGTCTAAAGAGAAACGGGCATTTTATGAATATCATAGTTCGTTAATGGAGCCGTGGGATGGCCCGACAGCGATTTCGTTTACGGATGGTAAACAAATCGGCGCCATCTTAGATCGGAACGGATTAAGACCTGCGAGATACTACGTAACAAATGACGATCATATCATTTTCTCATCTGAGGTCGGCGTCATCGACACAAATGAAGAAGATGTGAAGTATAAAGACCGTCTTGAACCAGGTAAAATGCTGTTAATCGATTTAGAAGAAGGACGCATTATTTCTGATGAAGAAGTGAAATCTTCGATTGCGAATGAACTTCCTTATCAAAAATGGCTCGATGAAGAAATGGTTCACGTCAATCGCTCTGAAGAAAATTCAGAAAATTCTAGTATAATGAGTGATTTGTTAACACGTCAGCGTGCTTTCCATTATACGTACGAAGACATTCAAAAATATTTAATTCCTTTACTAGAAGAAGGCAAGGACCCAATCGGCTCAATGGGAAGTGATACACCGCTTGCTGTGTTATCAGATCGTGCGCAGTCGCTGTTTTCTTATTTTAAACAGCTGTTTGCTCAAGTCACGAACCCGCCAATTGATGCCATTCGTGAGCAGCTCGTTACATCGACCATGACTTGGTTAGGTGCTGAGGGAGATATTTTACATCCAAATGAATATTCATGCCGAAGAATTAAACTTTATACACCTGTTTTAACAAGCGGGCAGTTCAACGGCTTGAAAACGATTGTTCATAACGCCTTTAAAAGCAAAACGATTCATACACTTTTCACTGATGACCTAAAACGTGGTCTTGATGCGATGTTTGAAGAGGCAGAAAAAGCCATTCGTGAAGGGGTATCTTTACTAATTCTTTCCGATCGTGACATGACGGAAGAAAAAGTGCCGATTCCACCACTTCTTGCATTGAGTGCACTTCATCAGCATCTTGTGCGTCAAGGCTTACGAACAAAGGTGAGCTTAATCGTCGAATCTGGAGAAGTAAGAGAGGTTCATCATTTTGCGGCACTGATTGGCTACGGTGCAGATGCGATCCATCCGTACCTCGTTTACGAAACATACAAACAGCTTATTGCTGAAGAAGCGATTGCGATTAGCTTTGATGAAGCTGTCACAAAGTTTGGGAAAAGTGTGACTGAGGGCGTAGTTAAAGTAATGTCTAAAGTGGGAATTTCCACTGTCCAAAGCTATCGAGGCGCACAAATTTTTGAAGCAGTCGGCATTAGTGAAGATGTCATCCAGGCGTATTTCACAGGAACAGCTTCTCAGCTAGGCGGTATTGATCTTGACACCATTGCAAGTGAAGCAAAGCTTCGTCATGAGGCTGGGTATCAGGCATCAACTGATCAAACGCTAGAATCAGGCAGTGAGTTCCAGTGGAGAAAAAATGGAGAGCATCATGCCTTTAATCCAAAAACCATTCATACCCTTCAGTGGGCATGCCGCAACGAAGATTATGATCTATTTAAGCAATATACGAAGGCGGCGGATGAAGAACGAATTGGTTTCCTTAGAAATCTATTTGCTTTTCGTTCAAAACAAAAGCCAGTTCGTCTAGAAGAAGTTGAATCTGCTGAATCCATTGTACGCCGCTTTAAGACAGGTGCGATGTCATTTGGTTCACTAAGTAAAGAAGCGCATGAAGCACTAGCGATTGCGATGAACCGAATTGGCGGCAAAAGCAACAGCGGAGAAGGCGGGGAAGACCCTGCACGCTTCACAGTAGATGAGCACGGGGATGATCGCAGAAGTGCGATTAAACAGATTGCTTCTGGCCGCTTTGGCGTGAAAAGTCATTATTTAGTCAATGCAGATGAACTGCAAATTAAAATGGCGCAAGGTGCAAAGCCGGGAGAAGGCGGACAGCTGCCAGGAAATAAAGTATATCCTTGGGTCGCAGACGTACGTGGTTCTACGCCAGGTGTTGGCCTAATCTCACCACCGCCTCACCATGATATTTATTCAATCGAGGATTTGGCTCAATTGATCCATGATTTGAAAAACGCAAACCGTGATGCACGCATCAGTGTCAAGCTAGTTTCTAAAGCTGGCGTTGGTACGATTGCAGCAGGTGTCGCAAAAGGGACAGCGGATGTCATCGTAATTAGTGGATATGATGGCGGTACTGGAGCTTCTCCGAAAACAAGTATTAAACATACAGGACTTCCTTGGGAGCTTGGATTGGCAGAAGCGCATCAAACCCTTGTCTTAAACGGCCTTCGAGAGCGAGTCGTTCTTGAAACGGATGGCAAATTAATGACAGGACGCGACGTTGTCATGGCTGCGATTTTAGGAGCAGAAGAATACGGCTTTGCGACAGCTCCACTTGTCGTATTAGGATGCGTCATGATGAGAGCATGTCATTTAGATACTTGCCCAGTCGGAGTCGCTACTCAAAACCCAGAACTTCGCAAAAAATTCATGGGTGACCCTGATCACATTGTCAACTTCATGATGTTTATTGCAGAGGAAGTAAGAGAAATTTTAGCTGAACTTGGCTTTACATCAATGGATGAATTGATAGGGCGTACGGATGTTTTATCAGTAAGTGAAAGAGCAAAAGCACACTGGAAAGCAGGACAGCTGAACCTTGAAACCCTGCTATATCAGCCAGAGGGAGCACGCACATTCAGAACGCCGCAAAATCATAAAATTGATGAATCACTGGATATGAATGAGATTCTCCCTTATGTACAGGAAGCGCTCGATCATCAAACACCAGTTGATCTGTCACTAAACATTCGCAACATTCACCGTGTAGCTGGAACGATTACGGGCAGTGAAGTGTCTAAGCGCTACGGAGAAGAAGGTCTGCCAGAGGATACGATCACACTTCGGTTCACTGGTTCAGCTGGACAAAGCTTCGGCGCATTTGTTCCAAAGGGGATGTCTTTATATTTAACAGGTGACTCAAATGACTATATCGGCAAAGGACTCTCTGGAGGCAAAATTGCTGTCAAAACATCTGATCACTTTGTACAAAATGGACATGAGAACGTGATTGTCGGTAACGTTGCATTTTACGGCGCGACAAGCGGAAAAGCGTATATTAACGGTCGTGCAGGTGAACGATTTGCCGTTCGTAATTCAGGTGTCAATGTGGTCGTTGAAGGAATCGGTGATCACGGCTGTGAATACATGACTGGCGGACGTGTTGTCATTTTAGGTGACGTTGGGAAGAACTTTGGCGCAGGGATGTCTGGCGGTATCGCTTACGTGCATACATCCGATGCAAAACAGTTCAAAAGAATGTGTAACATGGAAATGATCATGTTTGAAAAACTCACAGATCACGAAGAAGAACAAGAAGTGAAGCAAATGATTCAGGAACACCTTGATTATACAAACAGCTCAAAAGCAGCAGCGCTTCTAGAGAATTGGGCACAAGAAAAGAATCATTTCATTAAGATCATTCCAAGAAATTATAAAATGATGCTTCAAAGCATTGAGGAACAAAAACAAGCAGGCCTCAGCCACGAGGAAGCTGTTATGTTCGCATTTGAAGCAAACACAAAACCGAAAAATAAAGAAACGGCAAACGGGCAAAAAGCAGCCGTCGCTCATTAAGAAAGGGGAGAGGACAATGGGCAAAGCAACAGGTTTTATGGATTATAAAAGAGAAAAGCCAAATGAACGTGACCCTCTCACTCGTCAAAATGACTGGAAAGAATATTCAGCTCCTTATACAGATGAGGTATTGAAACAGCAGGGTGCTAGATGTATGGATTGCGGAACACCGTTTTGTCAAATTGGAATGGAGATCAGGGGCGGCGTTTCTGGCTGCCCGATCTACAATTTAATTCCAGAATGGAATGACCTTGTCTACCGGGGCAGATGGAAAGAAGCGCTTGAAAGACTACAAAAAACGAACAATTTCCCTGAATTTACTGGAAGAGTATGTCCAGCACCTTGTGAAGGCTCATGTACCGTCGCGATCAATGATCCAGCAGTATCGATTAAAAATATCGAACGGACGATCATTGATAAAGGTTTTGAAAATGGCTGGATTACACCAAGAATTCCTTCAAGTCGTACAGGGAAAAAGGTTGCTATTGTCGGATCAGGACCAGCAGGACTGGCAAGTGCAGACCAACTAAACCAGGCAGGACACGCTGTAACCGTGTTTGAACGATCTGATCGTCTAGGCGGACTGCTCACTTATGGTATTCCGAATATGAAGCTCGACAAAGAAGTCGTTGAGCGCAGAGTTAAACTACTAAGACAAGAAGGCATTGACTTTGTGACCAATACAGAAATTGGTGTGGATATCACGGCTGATGAACTGAAAGAGCAATTTGATGCGGTCATCCTTTGTACAGGTGCACAAAAGCAGCGTGACCTGTTAATTGAAGGCAGGGAAGCAAAAGGGATTCACCTGGCAATGGATTATTTAACACTCGCAACAAAAAGTATGCTTGATTCAGGATTCAAAGATAAAAACTTTATTGACGCAAAAGGGAAAGACGTCATTGTGATTGGCGGAGGAGATACAGGCGCTGACTGCGTCGCAACTGCACTTCGCCAAAAAGCAAAAAGTGTTGTTCAATTCGGAAAGCATCCAAAGCTTCCAGATACACGTGTAGGGGATAACATGTGGCCAGAACAGCCTTATGTCTTCTCTCTAGATTATGCTTACGAAGAAGCACAAGCAAAATTTGGAGAAGACCCGCGCCAATATTCGATTCAAACCACAAAGATTGTGGCTGATAAAAATGGGAAGTTAAAAGAGCTTCATACCATTCAAATGGAAAAGGTGAAAAACGAGCAAGGGAAGTTTGAATTTCATGAGATTCCAGGAACAGAGAAGGTATGGCCAGCTCAGCTAGTCTTTATTGCGATTGGTTTTGAGGGAACTGAACAGCCACTAGTGAAACACTTTGGCGTGGACAGCAAAAACAATCGGATTGACGCAAAATATGGGGAATATACAACGAATGTAGAAGGCGTATTTGCAGCGGGAGATGCAAGACGCGGTCAAAGCTTGATTGTCTGGGCGATTAACGAAGGCAGACAAGTGGCACATGAGGTAGACCGTTATTTAATGGGGAGTTCGGTTCTGCCAAAATAGGTCAAACAAAGGGTGTTTACCATATATAGAGAAAAGCCATGACCAAAGAGTGGTCATGGCTTTTTATGATTCAGACATGGTTGGCTGGATAATGACTTTTTTACGTTTGAACTGGGATACAACCAAACAGAGGAAGACAGCAAGAACAAAAAGAGAAATGGTCAAAAAACCAAACGTATAGGAGCCCGTCATTTCTTTTAAACTGCCAAGAACGTTTGGTAAAAAGAATCCCCCAATGCCTCCTGCAGCCCCTACAATTCCAGTCACAATCCCAATTTCCTTATGAAACACTTGCGGGACAAGCTGGAAAACAGCTCCATTTCCCATACCGAGACACATCATTCCGACAAATAAAAGCGCAATGACCACTGGTAAAGCAGGTAGACTACTCACTGCCCCTAAACAGATACCAATCAAAGCAAATAAACCGAGCAGTACTTTCATCCCGCCAATTTTATCGGCGATCAAACCGCCAACTGGCCGAAAGAAGCTGCCTGCCGCCACACAAAGCGTCACAAAATCACCGGCATGAATTTTTGAAATCGCATATTGGTCCACAAAGAAAATACTCAAGAAACTTGAAAGGCCGACAAAACCACCGAATGTAATCGCATAAAGCAGGCAGAAAAACCACGTTGTTTTCACTTGAAAGACTGAAAAATAGGACCGAAGCGGCTGAGGGGCGGGCTGGTTTGGTGCATCTTTTGCTGTGAAAATAAAAAACAAAAAGACGAAACTTAAAGGAATAAGAGCGAGCCCCATCACTGTATGCCAGCCATACACCTCCGCAAGCCTTGGTCCAAAGAGTGTCGAGATCAGTGTTCCGCTGTTTCCGGCGCCGGCAATTCCCATCGCTATCCCTTGTAAATGAGGAGGATACCAGCGGCTTGCCATCGGTAAAGCGACCGCAAAACTCGCACCTGCAACCCCTAATAAAATCCCGATCAGTACTAGCTCTGAAAGGGTTGTACCACCGAAAAACCCCCATATGAGCGGAATGGTGGTCAAAATCATGCCCATCATCGCTGTTTTTTTAGGTCCCATTCGGTCTGTTAATAGGCCTAGCACAATTCGAAAAAAAGATCCCGATAAAATCGGAATGGCTACAATCATGCCTTTTTCTATTGTCGATAAGGCAAAATCTTGTGCAATAAAAGCACCGAGTGCCCCCAGTAAAACCCAAATCATGAAACTCACGTCAAAATATAAAAATGAACCAAACAATGTCTTAGGATGACCACTAGAAGTCAATTCTGAGAGTTTCACAAAACCCCTCCTTTATTTTGAATTTTCTGACTTAAAGATAGCGAGTTGATAGAAGGAATGGAAGTATTGTGTTAGAAAAAATGACATGGATAAACACTTTTTTACAAATGTGTGCCATAATCTAGGCAAACATTGCTTTGGCGCAAAAAGCTAGAAAGGTTGATCTCACATGGCAAAACGTAAACTCTTGTTTATCGGAAATGGCATGGCGAGTATGAAATGTATCGAACATATCGTAAAGAAACAGCCAGAACGCTATTCCATCACAATCATTGGAAAAGAGAAGCACCCAGCTTACAATCGAATAAAACTTTCATCGGTTTTACAAAAAAGTGAATCATTGTCTCAGATTGAACTAAAGCCAAAAGAATGGTACACCAAACATGACATCACCATCCAAACAGGCGAAGCAGTTGTCCACATCGATACAAAGCGTCAATTGCTCATGACAGAAGCACGCCGGAATATCCCGTATGACAAACTGGTTATCGCCACAGGCTCATCGCCTCATTTTCTGCCTATACAAGGCGTATCCAAAAAAGGGGTCTATGCTTTTCGTACGATTGACGATTATGAGGCCATTTACGCTGATTCTTTACGCTATGAGCGTGCAGCAGTCATTGGAGGTGGTGTACTTGGTGTGGAAGTGGCCGCTGGTTTACAGATCGCTGGACTGAAGACAACCTTGATTCATCACACGGATTGGCTTATGCAACGCCACTTAGATGAAACAGCTGCAGGGCTTTTGTCTCAACAATTAAGTCGCAAGGGGATTCAGGTAAAAACAAATGCTCATACGATTGCATGTTTAGGAAACGAGAGAGTAGAAGGCGTTCTGTTAAAAAGTGGAGACATCGTGGATGCTGATCTTGTGGTTTTCACAACAGGGGTCCGTCCGAATATAGAGCTTGCAAAACAGCACGGCATTCATACAAGAAAAGCCATTGTTGTAAATGATGTCATGCAGACAAACGTTGAGAATATTTATGCTATTGGAGAATGTGCAGAGCATAAGGGGATGGTGCACGGTCTTGTGCAGCCTATTTATGAACAAGCAAACGTGCTTGCGAATCATTTATTAGATGAACTGGTCACGAATTTACCTCCTGCCATTTATTCAACAAAATTGAAAGCAAATGACATATCTATTTATTCTGCTGGCAGTATTGTAAACCGATCCCCCTCCGCTTCAGTGGTGACTTACTTAGATGAAGAACAAGAAGTATATAAAAAACTAGTGTTTGAACATGATGTGCTCACAGGCGTTGTATTAGTTGGTCAACTTGAGAGAGCTGAGCAGCTTTTGCAGGATGTAAAAGTGGGGCGTGATAAAAGCGTAGTCATGAAATCACTGAATGAAGAGCAGATATCCCCTTTAGATTCATTAAAAACAGAGGATCTCATCTGCCAATGCCACACGGTGACGAAGGGAGCGATATTCAAAAGCATATCGGCCCATCAGCTGACAAATTTAGAAGAGATAAAAAAACAGACAGGGGCCGCAACGGGCTGCGGAGGCTGTCAAGAGCTTGTTCGTGCCTGCTGCCATGTCTCATCAAATCAGCTAACGGAAGTACTGGACACGTTTTGCTCGTGCACAAATGTAGAGAAACAGACCATTTTTTCGTATATAAAAAATCAGCATCCGCTGAATGAAGAGCAAGTAAGAAGACAATTTAATTGGATGACAGATAACGGCTGTGACAAATGCCGAGCAGCCATTCCATACTATCTTGAGCAGTTTCAAGATCTTTTCGTAAAAGACAGCCCATCAGATCATGAGCACATACTAATGCCTCAGTTATATGGTGGCCGTCTTGATCTGACATTTTTACAGATGATAACCGGATTATTAGAGCAAAAGCAAATTCAGCACGTAGAACTAACGGAGAATAAACGAATTCGGCTGATCGGTATTTCACAAGAGGCCGCCCATATTGTAAAAGAACATGGACACATCATGCCACAAGAAAGCAAGAGACTTTCTCATGTTCTTTCATGTGATTGTCGTCACGATCCATCTGTCACAACACTTGTCATGGAGATCGAAAGACAACTAGAAAACACGCTTTTACCTGCAGTCACATCGATTCATATCGCTGGTCCTTCCTGCGTATGTCATTTCAGCCCCATCTATGACATCTGCATCAAGAAGCAGCTGGATGAATGGGACATTTATATAGGAGGCAGCATACGTCAACCTAAGGCAGGTCAGCTTTTTTATTCTGTGAGCCGAACGGATGAGCTGATTCCTTTTTTAAAAGCACTGCTTGAAGACTATAGAAAACGTGCATATTTTCAAGAATCTATTGGAGACTGGATCCAAAAAAACAGCATCATTTCTATCCGAGAAAAATTGCTCGATGAGGAAATGAGAGAAGAGCTCTGCGAGCAATTTGAGCAAAGTAGACAAAAGGGTGTGAATGTATGAATCAATCTTTTTTACAATATGTGCAGCAAACATCAGAGCAGCAAGAGCGAAAAAGGGTGTTCCCATCTCAATGTCCGTTTTGCAGTATGCAGTGCAAAATGCAATTAGTCGAGCAGCACGCAGAAGGGCGAACACGCTATCAGACGATAGGTATTCATAATCCAACCACGTTCGGCAGGATCTGTATGAAAGGGCAGCATGCCCACCAGCACGCACTGCACAAGGAACGATTGAATTACCCCCTCATCAAAAGAAACGGTCAATTTGTCAAAGTGACTTGGCAAGAGGCACTTGACGAAATCAAAGCACGCACTCAAACCCTTCAGACGGAACATGGGCACGATGCTATCAGTGTGTATGGTAGTGCATCGATTACAAATGAAGAAGCTTATTTACTCGGAAAATTTGCAAGGGTCGCCCTTAAAACGAAATACATTGATTACAACGGAAGACTGTGTATGTCTTCAGCAGCAACAGCAGCTAACCAAACATTTGGACTTGATCGGGGTCTAACCTTTCCGCTTCGTGACATCAAGCATGCCCGGGTTTTACTATTGGTTGGAACCAATATAGCGGAATGTCAGCCGACCCTCATGCCGTACTTGGAAGAAGCTAAAAAGAACGGGGCATTTCTCATCGTGATCGATCCGCGAAAAACAGCAACAGCCAAACTAGCTGACTTACATGTCAGCTTAAGGCCTGGGTCAGATGCTGCACTCGCAAATGGAATCTTACACGTCATGCTTCATGAACAGTTACTAGACGAAGAATTTATTAAAAAACGAACATCAGGTTTTCCAGAAATGAAACAGCATATTTCACACATGTCCCTGCCAGACATTACGCAGCAAACCGGTGTATCGATGAAAGTCATTCAAAAAATAGCGAGAAAATTCGCCCACGAAAAAACAGGCATGATTCTGACTGCAAGAGGCATTGAGCAGCAAATAGACGGGACAGCATCCGTTCGTAATTTCCTGAATATTCTGCTTGTTACTGGGAAAATTGGCCGGATTGGGTGTGGCTATGGTGCCATTACTGGGCAAGGAAATGGACAGGGTGCAAGAGAGCATGGACAAAAAGCAGATCAGCTTCCTGGTTACCGTGATATCACAAACCCAGTACATAGAAAAGAAATGGCTGAAATATGGAAGATCGATGAAAAAGAACTTCCTGGAAAAGGTGTATCTGCTTTTGAAATGTTTGAAAAAATGCAGAAAGGAGAGATAAAAGCGCTCTTTTTAATGTGTTCTAATCCCGTTCAATCAGGTCCGCATGCAAGTTTTATCAAAAAAGCCATCGAGCAGCTGTCCTTTTTTGTCGCAATTGATTTATTTATCTCTGAGACGGCTGCACTCGCAGATGTTATTTTACCAGCTTCGTCATATTTAGAGGACGAAGGGACCATGACGAACATAGAAGGACGCGTTACGCTGAGAGAAGCAACCTATCCACTCAAACACCAAAGAAAGCACGATTGGCAAATCATTTGTGATATAGCAGCAGTATTAGGCAAAGGCGGCTCTTTTTCTTTTTCATCTGCAGAAGACATCTTTGAGGAATTGAGAACAGCAACGAAAGGAGCCAAAGCCGATTATTCCGGTATGACCTATGACAGGTTAAGGAAGACGCAAGGCATATTATGGCCCTGCTCTCATTTGGAAGACCGAGGAACAGAAAGACTATTTGAGCATCAATTCTCACATCCTGATCAATTAGCAAAATTTGCAGTCGTTGCACATGGACAACAGGGTGCAAAAGAATCAGTCAGTCCAGAATATCCACTCTATTTAACGACCGGCAGGGTGATGGCTCATTACCAAACGGGCGTTCAAACAAGAAAAAGCACCTCTCTTGTTGCCCGGCAGTTTGAAGCTTATGCAGAGCTTCATCCTGATACAGCCGAAGCTTATGGACTTCAGCACGGGGAGCTCGTCACCATCCAGTCAAAACGAGGTAGTGTCATCATGAGGTGCCACATAACAGATAGCATCCGAAAAGATACTGTGTTTGTTCCGTTTCACTGGAACAAACATCAATCAATTAACCTATTAATTGGTAAACAGTTAGATCCACACAGTAAAATGCCAGGTTTTAAATATTGTCCTGTACAGCTGTCAGCCTACAAGAATTGAAAACTATGTGAGAAATTTTAACATGTATTTTCCATCTTTGTTTAGATTATGGTACTTTCTAAAAAACGATCACATGAGGGGTGTTTTTCATGAAAGAAAAACTCGTATTAGTAGGGAATGGTATGGCTGGTATCCGAACGCTCGAAAACATTTTAAAAACAGACAATGAACGATTCGACATGACTGTATTTGGAACTGAGCCGTATCCTAACTATAATCGGATTCTTTTATCGAAAGTTCTCCAAGGGGATACAAAGACAGAGGATATTACGTTAAACGATTGGAATTGGTACAAGGAACATCATATTCAGCTGTTTACAAATGAGACCATTGTGAAGATCGATCCAGACAATCAAACCGTTATGAGTGATCAAGGACGGACCGTGCATTATGACCGTTTAATTTTAGCGACAGGGTCACTCCCGTTCATCCCGCCCATTCCAGGGAGCGATAAAAAAGGGGTAACAGCTTTTCGTACATTACAAGACACAGAGGAAATGGTCAAAGCATCTATGATGTACAAAAAAGCAGCCGTCATTGGAGGCGGGCTCCTTGGACTTGAAGCCGCGCGTGGTCTATTAAACTTAGGTATGGAAGTGACCGTCATTCACCTTGGCTCTCATTTAATGGACCGTCAGCTCGATCCGGTGGCAGGTCAGCTTCTGCAAGCAGCTTTAGAAAAACAAGGCATGAGCTTTTTATTAGGAAAACAGACAAATGAAATTTTAGGAGATACAAGAGTAGAAGGGCTAACATTTTCAGATGGTTCTACATTAGAGACAGATATGGTGGTCATGGCAGCAGGAATTAAACCGAATCACAAGCTTGCCGAAACGAGCGGCATTGAAGTGAACCGGGGGATTATCGTCAATGATTTCATGGAAACAAGTGTCCCGCGGATTTACGCAGTCGGAGAATGTGTTGAACATAGAGGACAAACGTACGGTCTTGTTGCGCCATTATACGATCAAGCAAACGTGCTTGCGAAGCATGTTTGTGATATGGCCCCGACGCCTTATGAAGGATCTGTACTATCGACACAGCTAAAAGTATCAGGGGTTGATGTATTTTCAGCTGGAGATTTTATAGAAAACGATGAGAAAAAAGCGATTAAAATTTTTGATGAACAGCAAGGTATTTATCAAAAACTAGTCTTCCAGCAAAACCGCTTAGTCGGCGCCGTCATGTTTGGAGAAACAAGCGATGGACCACGTTTATTCTCGTACATTAGAGAAGGTGTTGATATGTCAGATATGGAAAAAGGATCTGTCTTAACATCAAATGAGCTGGCGCAAGAAAACACGATTGAACAAATGGCAAACGACCATATCGTTTGCGGCTGTAATGGTGTCTCAAAAGGTCAAATAGTGGCAGCTATTCAAAAAGAAGGCCTAACGACCATACAAGAGGTCAAGCAATGTACAAGTGCTTCTAGATCATGCGGAGGCTGCCAACCTGTTGTGGAAGAGATTTTATGGCACACTTTAGGCGATGATGCAAACCGCACTGCGCAAAAAGAAACCATCTGCGCCTGCACCACCTTATCAAGAGATGAAGTGATTCATGAAATAAAAGAGAAAGGTTTGCAGCATGTCAAAGAAGTGATGAATGTACTTGACTGGGAAACAGAAGAAGGCTGTTCAAAGTGCCGGCCTGCACTGAATTACTATTTAGGGATGATGTATCCGCTTGACTACAAAGATGAAAAAAGCTCGCGATTTGTGAATGAACGAATGCATGCCAACATCCAAAACGATGGTACCTATTCGGTCGTTCCACGTATGTACGGAGGCGTGACAAATGCTAATGACCTGAGAAAAATAGCGGATGTCGTTGACAAATATGAGATACCGCTTGTGAAAATGACTGGAGGGCAGCGAATCGACCTTTTAGGTGTCAAAAAAGAAGATTTACCAAAAGTATGGGCCGATTTAAATATGCCGTCTGGTTATGCTTACGGAAAATCATTAAGAACTGTCAAAACATGTGTTGGAGAACAATTTTGCAGATTCGGAACGCAGGATTCCATTTCTCTTGGGATCGCACTTGAAAAGAAATTTGAAGGACTTGCCACACCGCACAAAGTCAAAATGGCCGTATCAGCCTGTCCAAGAAACTGTGCTGAATCTGGGATTAAAGATCTTGGCATCGTAGGTATCGATGGGGGATTTGAATTGTATGCTGGCGGGAATGGAGGGACACATTTACGAGCTGGAGACTTATTAATGAAAGTAAGTACAGCAGAAGAAGTAGAACAAATGGCCGCAGCCTACCTTCAATATTACAGAGAAACCGCAAATTATTTAGAGAGAACATCCGCTTGGGTTGAACGGCTTGGATTGAATCATATCCAAACGGTACTGCTAGATGACCAGAGGCGTGCAGCATTAATCGAAAGAATGGACATCGCACTTTCAACTTATGAAGAACCGTGGCAAGAGATTCGAGAGAACGAAACAGAAACAAGACAATTATTTCAAAAGGCAACTGCTTCCGTCTAAATCAATTGAAGGGATGAGATCAGATGACAGTTTCAATTGTAAAAGTTCATATTGGTACAATATCAGATTTCCCGTTGCAGCTAGGGAAAACAGTCGCAGCCGGTCCACTTGAATTAGCTGTTTTTCAAACCTCTAACAAGCAGTTCAAAGCCATTGAAAATCGCTGTCCTCATAAAGGCGGTGTACTAGCTGAAGGAATGGTGAGCGGAGATCATGTCTTCTGTCCAATGCATGATTGGAAAATCAATCTTTCATCAGGAAATGTTCAAGAACCAGATCATGGATGCGTGAAAACATATGAAGCATTGGTTGAGGGAGACGACGTCTTTATTTTACTGCCTTCATAAATGGTTTAGAACCTTCCTTTCCTGTACATGCTGTAAGTACATGCAGTGAGAAAGGAAGGTATATGTGTGCCATTTTTTAATATTTTGATTGAACTCTTTATCGGATTTTTCGCTTTATTTTCCATTACAAAGCTATTAGGGAAAACACAATTTGCACAAATCACGCCGTTTGATTTTATTTCTGCACTGATTTTAGGGGAGATGGTCGGTAACGCCATTTTTGATCCAGAAGTCAGCGTGCTACATATCCTTTTTGCAGTTGCAGTCTGGGGCGTTTTAATCTACACAGTTGAATGGCTTTCACAAAAATTCAAATCCATTCGCGCTTTTTTAGAGGGAAGACCCACTCTTGTGATTGATAAAGGAAAGATTCACTACAATCGATTAAAGAAAAATATGCTCGATTTAAATCAGTTGCAGACGCTGATTCGAGCGAAAGGGCATTTTGCTCTTAATGAAATTGAATTTGCCATTTTGGAAACGGATGGGTCTGTGAGTGTGCTTCCAAAAATGAAATATGCACCAGCTACAGCCGAAGATGTGAACGTGAAAGGAAAAGAAGTCACATTGCCTAGAACGTTTATTATCGACGGAGAGATTTTAAAAAAAGATTTAAAGGAAGCTGGATTTGATGAAGCGTGGCTGCGAGAGCAATTGAAAAAGCAGCACATATCCTCCTATAAAGACGTCCTATTTTGTGAATGGATTGAAAATGAAGGAATTTATGCGATGAAATATGAAAAAACATCCACAACCTAACACAGTGGATGTTTTTTTGTGTTTTTTTGTTTTATAACTGAATAGGATCAAAAAGAATACGTCAATGAAAACGTTCACAATATAAGGGGGAGATGTGTGATGAAGTATGGAAAACGACTGCTGATGATGGTATTGGCCTTACTGCTTTTTGACTCAGCTTATGCGCAAGCAGCTGGACACAACCATCAAACAAACCGCGTGCTTATTGTCGATCAAAAAGGAAATGGGACATTTCGAACGGTTCAATCTGCCATTGATGCGATACCAGTGAACAATCAACAGCAAACGACGATATATATTAAAAATGGTGTGTATAAAGAAAAGATTCTCCTTCCGCAAAATAAGCCGTATGTGTCCTTTATTGGAGAAAATCAGTATCAGACGATTCTGACGTATGATGATACAAATGCAAGCAGCGGGAGCACAACCAATAGCTCTAGTACAATGATTCGGGCAAATCATTTTTACGCAGAAAATATCACGTTTCAAAATACAGCTGGCCGAAACGCAGGGCAGGCGGTTGCCCTTTATGTATCCGGGGACCGGGCTGTGTTTAAACACGTACGTGTTCTCGGTTATCAAGATACACTTTATGCCACAGGCACAGGGAGACAATATTATGAAGATTGCTATATCGAGGGCACGGTTGACTTCATCTTTGGTTCAGCAACGGCTGTATTTAAAAGAGCTGAAATAAAAAGTCTTGGAAATGGGTATATTACAGCGGCATCCACAACAGAAGCGCAAAAGTATGGCTACGTTTTTATTGATTCCACATTAAATAAAGGAACGGCTGCGTCTCAATCTGTGTACTTAGGCCGTCCGTGGAGACCTCATTCGGCTGTCACGTTCCTCCAAACAAAAATGGATGAACATATTAAAGCTGAGGGATGGCATAACTGGGAGAACAAAGACAACGAAAGAACGGCTAGATATCAAGAATATGGATCAACGGGCGCAGGGAGTCATGTGGCAAACCGGGTGAAGTGGTCAACGATATTAACAAAAAACGAAGCAAGTCAAATCACCGTTCAAGCCGTACTTAGCGGAAACGATGGCTGGAATCCTGAAAAAAGGTAAAAGAGGCTTGTCAGTTTTCGTCAAAGAAAGCTGACTTTTCTGTTTAAAAAACCTTTGAGAACAAACGTTCTTTTGTGTATAATGAACATAATCTGCTAAATTTGGCTGCTTTTCTAAAAAGGAGGGATTGCGTGAAACGTTTCTCACAGGTCATGTTTTTACAACTATGTATTTTGTCGATGTTATTTCTCCCTTTTTCAGTGAAAGATGAACAACTAACGGCTCATGATGATCAATCAAAATGGATCACTTCTTTAGACGAATTCATTCGAACAGCACCTGATTTAGAGGGCGCAATTGCTGGCATCAGCGTACGCGATACTTCTGACACTTCTCTTCTTTATGAACATCAAGCGGACATCCGTCTGACTCCTGCTTCTAATATGAAATTACTCACATCTGCTATCGCACTCGATCTACTGGGTGAAACACACACTTTTCCAACAGACGTTTGGATAGATGGTTCAATTCACAAAAAAACATTGCACGGCAATCTTTATCTCCGAGGCACTGGAGACCCGACATTGTTAGAAAGCGATTTTGCCGCATTAGCCAAACAAGTCAAAAAGGCCGGAATACATACGATTCGTGGACAGCTTTTAGCTGATGATACTTGGTTTGATGACACAAGGTATTCCATCGATCTGCCTTGGAGTGATGAAGATCAATATTACGGCGCTCAAATATCTGCTCTTACTGCTTCACCGAATGAGGATTATGATGCAGGAACGATCATTCTCGAAGTCAAGCCGGGAAAGAAAGCAGGGCAGAAGGCCAGCTATGAGATGATCCCGAAGACTGACGTCGCTCAAGTTGTCAATCAAGTGAAAACTGTGCCAGAAGGCGGAAAGAAGAAAATATCTTTTAAACGCTCTCACGGTACAAACAAAATTACACTGACTGGGACGATTCCGCTAAAAGCATCCTCGTCTAAACAATGGGTCGCATTATGGGAACCGACAACGTATGCTTTAGACTTAATGAAACGAGCATTAAAGGCTGAGGGGATTCAGCTGAAAGGACCACTCCAAACAAAACAAGTTCCTAAAAAAGCGAAAAAAATCGCTTCCCATACATCAATGCCTTTATCCGATCTTCTTGTTCCGATGATGAAATTAAGCAACAATACACATGCAGAAATTCTGTTAAAAGAACTTGGGAAGCGGGTAAAGAACAAAGGGAGTTTTGACAAAGGGCTTGACGTGCTGAATGAACGTCTTCCTGCCTTTGGCATAGATTCATCCATGACTGTGTTAAGAGACGGATCAGGCATATCACCCATTAACCTTGTTTCTGCAAACCAGTTCACTTTATTTTTGACAAACATTCAAAAGGAAAAATGGTTTAACACCTATGTCCATGCACTTCCGTTAGCTGGGGCAAGTGAGCGTATGGTGGGAGGTACATTAAGAAATAGATTGAAAGAACCAGCTACACTAGAAAAAGTGCGTGCAAAAACAGGTACACTATCAACGGTCAGCACACTATCTGGATATATTGAAACGCAGAGTGGAAAAACGCTTGCTTTTTCCATCTTATTGAATCATCTCGTTGATGACGAAAAAGGAAAAGAGATAGAAGACCGCATTGTCAGCATGTTAGCTGAGGATCTTTAGACAGAGAAGGAGAACCATCATGACGTTAGATAATAATCAATCTTTAGTAAAAACCATGTCGATCTTTCTAATTCCACTTTTATTAAGTAATATTTTGCAATCAATTGGACAGCTTGTTTCCATTGTGCTTGTCGGTAGATGGATTGGAGAGGATGCAGTAGCTGCGATATCTGCATTCTTTCCACTTTTCTTTTTACTTGTTTCTTTTTCCATTGGGATTGGATCAGGGAGCTCGATCCTGATTGGACAAGCATACGGAGCAAAAAATGAGCAGAGGTTAAAGGAAATTATCGGTACAACGCTTTCGTTTACCTTTTTAATCGGACTTTCTTTAGCTGTCATTGGAGGTTTTTTTGCCACAGATATTTTACATCTGATGGGGACACCTGCAAATATTGTGGAGGAAAGTGCGGCATATGCCAGAATCCTATTCATCTCCATGCCCATCTTATTTCTTTATTTTGTCTATACAACTTTTTTACGAGGAACAGGAGATTCAAAAACACCATTTTATTTCTTAATGATTAGTACAGGAACCAATATTTTATTGCTGCCAATTTTATTATTCGGCTGGCTTGGTTTACCGGCATTTGGTTTATATGGTGCTGCGTATTCTTCTGTGATTTCTACAATCGTTACGTTTATCATTCTTCATATCTATCTTTATAAAACAAAGCACCCGCTGCGCATTGATGCGTCGGTTAGAAAGCATTTATTGATGAAAGGGGATTTATTAAAAACGCTATTAAAGTTAAGTATCCCTTCTAGTATTAATATGATTCTCATTTCTTTATCAGAAATTGCTGTCATTTCTTTTGTCAACGATTATGGATCACAGGCGACCGCAGCTTATGGCGTTGTCAATCAAGTCGTAAGTTATGTACAGATGCCTGCAGTGAGCCTTGGTATTGCAGTTTCTATCTTCGCCGCACAATTCATTGGCGCAGGAAACATGAATCGTTTGAAGGATGTCATTAAAATTGGGCTGGGGCTAAACTTTGCAATAGGCGGATGGATTATTATTTTCGTCTATATTTTCGCACCGCAAATTTTATCTATCTTTTTAACAGATCCTGCAACGATCGACATTGCATATAGTTTGGTCGTGATTACCCTATGGAGCTATCTCATTTTCGGAACAGCACAAATCGTTGCAGCCACAATGAGAGCAAGTGGCACAGTTCTATGGCCGACCATCTTTAGTATTTGTTCCATTTGGCTTGTTGAAGTACCAGTGGCTTATGTGCTATCACATCATACATCGCTTGGGATCAAAGGAATCTGGATAGGATATCCTGCAGCCTTTTTTGTAAACTTATTGCTCCAATACGGCTATTATCGACTGGTATGGAAGAAAAAGCAGATTGTTGCACTTGTCCAATCATAATGTGAGCCTATCATCTGGCATATATATACGAAGATCGATTACTTTGTAGGGGGTCTGATCTTCTATGTTTTTAAACCAAAGAAGTGAGCTCAGTTCGTATGATATCGGTGACTTCACTTATGCTGGACCAGATTTTCAAGTCTTGACGTGGGGAGAAGGAACAACGCTGAATGTAGGAAAGTTTTGTTCCATCGCAAACGAAGTAAAAGTTTTTCTTGGTGGTGAACACCGAACAGATTGGGTCACCACATATCCCTTCAATCAAATTTTCACAGATGCTGCCCACATTGAAGGACATCCACGATCAAAAGGGGATGTGTGTATAGGGCACGATGTTTGGATTGGATATGGAGCAACAATCATGTCAGGGGTACAGATAGGAAACGGGGCAGTCATTGGAGCAAATAGTCTGATTACAAAAGATGTGCCTCCATATGCGATTGTCGCAGGGAACCCACAGCGGCTCATGAAATATCGGTTTTCTTCTGATATCATTGAAAAACTTCAGTTGTTAGAATGGTGGAATTTAGAGTTTTCGATCATACAGTCTATTTTTCACCTTTTGCAATCTCCTGATATTGACCATTGTATAAACGTAATTGAAGATAGAAAAAAGAAAGGCTGACAGAGCCTTTCTTTTTTTAGCTTAGTTTCGCTTAGCTGAGTCTGATGATGGTAAGTGAGGCACCGGTTGCACCACCACCTATTAGAATGGCTGTTACAACCGCTCCGAAAAATTGTAATGAAATTGTATTTCCTGCTGTTAAATTGACAATAACTGTATTGCTCATAAAAGTTGTAGATACGGCAGACGACTGAATTGAACCTGGAATAGCAGTTGATCCATTCAACCATAGCCTTGTGCTCACTAAAAGTGCAGCAGTGGTATTTACTTGATATGTGATATAGTATTTACCTGTTTGCTGGACTGTGAATGTATCATTTAAACCATTCGGCGTAAATCCATTAATATTTTGATTACTTGGTAAAGCAATGTTCGTACCACCAGCAATAGTAATGATTGTAGGACCTGTTGTATTTCCAGCATAAAGTGCCGTATCAGTTGGACCGCTAGCTCCAGTTGGACCAGTGCTTCCGGTAGCTCCAGTTGGACCGGTGCTTCCAGTAGCTCCAGTTGGACCAGTGCTTCCAGTAGCTCCAGTTGGACCAGTGCTTCCAGTAGCTCCAGTTGGACCAGTGCTTCCAGTAGCTCCAGTTGGACCGGTGCTTCCAGTAGCTCCAGTTGGACCAGTGCTTCCGGTAGCTCCAGTTGGACCGGTGCTTCCGGTAGCTCCAGTGCTTCCAGTTAGTCCTGCTGCAGCTAGTAATGTGTAGTCTGAGGAAGTATCTGGTGTACCTGTTGGTGGTGCAGTGTTTACTACATACGTACTGCCATTAAAGGTCACTACTTGCCCTACTTGGTAAGAAGGGCTGACTACCGGATCAAACGCTTCAATTCCTGTTAATCCTGCACCGGTAGGTCCGGTATCTCCAGTTACACCAGTAGCACCGGTAGGACCCGTATCACCAGTAACTCCAGTTACACCAGTGGCACCGGTTGGACCAGTAGGACCAGTATCTCCAGTTACACCAGTGGCTCCAGTTGGCCCAGTATCTCCGGTGGCTCCAGTCGCACCAGTAGGTCCGGTATCTCCAGTTACACCAGTAGCTCCGGTAGGACCCGTATCACCAGTTACACCAGTCGCACCGGTTGGACCCGTATCACCGGTTGCACCAGTAGGTCCGGTATCTCCAGTTACACCAGTCGCACCGGTAGGTCCGGTATCACCAGTTACACCAGTCGCACCGGTAGGTCCGGTATCTCCAGTTACACCAGTCGCACCGGTATCACCAGTGGCTCCAGTTGGACCAGTCGCACCGGTATCTCCAGTGGCTCCAGTTGGACCAGTCGCACCGGTATCACCAGTGGCTCCAGTTGGACCAGTAGCACCGGTATCTCCAGTTACACCAGTTGCACCGGTTGCACCAGTAGGTCCGGTATCTCCAGTTGCACCAGTGGCTCCAGTAGGTCCGGTATCTCCAGTTACTCCAGTAGCACCAGTAGGTCCGGTATCTCCAGTTACACCAGTAGCTCCGGTAGGACCCGTATCACCAGTTACACCAGTCGCACCGGTTGGACCCGTATCACCGGTTGCACCAGTAGGTCCGGTATCTCCAGTTACACCAGTCGCACCGGTAGGTCCGGTATCACCAGTTACACCAGTCGCACCGGTAGGTCCGGTATCTCCAGTTACACCAGTCGCACCGGTATCACCAGTGGCTCCAGTTGGACCAGTCGCACCGGTATCACCAGTGGCTCCAGTTGGACCAGTCGCACCGGTATCACCAGTGGCTCCAGTTGGACCAGTCGCACCGGTATCTCCAGTTACACCAGTTGCACCGGTTGGACCAGTAGGTCCGGTATCTCCAGTTGCACCAGTGGCTCCAGTTGCACCGGTAGAACCCGTATCACCAGTTACACCAGTGGCTCCAGTAGGTCCGGTATCTCCAGTTACTCCAGTCGCACCGGTAGGACCCGTATCACCAGTTACACCAGTCGCACCGGTAGGTCCGGTATCACCAGTTACACCAGTCGCACCGGTTGGACCCGTATCACCAGTTACACCAGTCGCACCGGTAGGTCCGGTATCACCAGTTACACCAGTCGCACCGGTTGGACCCGTATCACCAGTTACACCAGTCGCACCGGTTGGACCCGTATCACCAGTTACACCAGTCGCACCGGTAGGTCCGGTATCACCAGTTACACCAGTAGCTCCGGTAGGTCCGGTATCTCCAGTTACACCAGTCGCACCGGTATCACCAGTGGCTCCAGTTGGACCAGTAGCACCGGTATCTCCAGTGGCTCCAGTTGGACCAGTAGCACCGGTATCTCCAGTGGCTCCAGTTGGACCAGTAGCACCGGTATCTCCAGTTACACCAGTTGCACCGGTTGGACCAGTAGGTCCGGTATCTCCAGTTGCACCAGTGGCTCCAGTTGCACCGGTAGAACCCGTATCACCAGTTACACCAGTGGCTCCAGTAGGTCCGGTATCTCCAGTTACTCCAGTAGCACCAGTAGGTCCGGTATCTCCAGTTACACCAGTAGCTCCGGTAGGACCCGTATCACCAGTTACTCCAGTCGCACCGGTTGGACCCGTATCACCAGTTACACCAGTCGCACCGGTAGGTCCGGTATCTCCAGTTACACCAGTCGCACCGGTAGGACCCGTATCACCAGTTACACCGGTTGGACCAGTAGGTCCGGTATCTCCAGTTGCACCAGTGGCTCCAGTAGGACCCGTATCACCAGTTACACCAGTCGCACCGGTAGGACCCGTATCACCGGTTGGACCAGTAGGTCCGGTATCTCCAGTTACTCCAGTCGCACCAGTAGGTCCGGTATCACCAGTTACACCAGTGGCTCCAGTAGCACCGGTATCACCAGTGGCTCCAGTTGGACCCGTATCACCAGTTACACCAGTCGCACCGGTAGGTCCGGTATCTCCAGTTACACCAGTAGGTCCGGTAGGTCCGGTATCTCCAGTTACTCCAGTCGCACCAGTAGCTCCGGTAGGACCCGTATCACCAGTTACTCCAGTCGCACCGGTTGGACCCGTATCACCAGTTACACCAGTCGCACCGGTAGGTCCGGTATCTCCAGTTACACCAGTCGCACCAGTAGGTCCGGTATCTCCAGTTACACCAGTCGCACCAGTAGGTCCGGTATCTCCAGTTACACCGGTTGGACCAGTAGGTCCGGTATCTCCAGTTACACCAGTCGCACCGGTAGGTCCGGTATCACCAGTTACACCAGTCGCACCGGTAGGTCCGGTATCTCCAGTTACACCAGTCGCACCGGTATCACCAGTGGCTCCAGTTGGACCAGTCGCACCGGTATCTCCAGTTACACCAGTTGCACCGGTTGGACCAGTAGGTCCGGTATCTCCAGTTGCACCAGTGGCTCCAGTCGGACCCGTATCACCAGTTACACCGGTAGAACCCGTATCTCCAGTTACTCCAGTTGATCCTGCTGCAGCCAGTAATGTGTAGTCTGGGGAAGTATCTGGTGTACCTGTCGGTGGTGCAGTATTTACTACATACGTACTGCCATTAAAGGTCACTACTTGCCCTACCGGGTAAGTAGGACTTACTACCGGATCAAACGCTTCAATTCCTGTTAATCCTGCACCGGTAGGTCCGGTATCACCAGTTACACCAGTCGCACCGGTTGGACCAGTCGGTCCGGTATCACCAGTATCACCGGTTGCACCAGTAGGTCCAGTATCTCCAGTTACACCAGTCGCACCAGTAGGTCCGGTATCTCCAGTAACACCAGTAGCTCCGGTAGGTCCAGTTGCACCAGTTGGACCTCTTTTTACAATCTTAGTATTTGTTTTTTTTCGTCCTTTTGCTTTAGCACAAGTGTTGTGATGTTTAACAACTTTTTTCTTTTTACATTCTCGTTTAAGAAGAGGGCAATCATCAAATAAAGGTCTATCGTGACGAGATTTTCTGTAATGAGGTTGCCAATCATGCTTTTTTCCGCAAAAGGGACATTTGTTATCGTACTGATTATACAAATTCCCCATCTCCTAAAAGTTAATATTTTATTCTATGTGGAAATTTAAAAAGCGGAATTCAGCTAAATGATATTTTTTAGTTCGAAGTTCATCGAATCAAATCATTTAAAAGTTAAATCGTTTTATGTTATGGTGTTGAAAGAATGAAACTAGTATGATTTTTGAAAGAAATGGGGCATCATGTATGAGTCAATCAGTTTTACAACGTGCAGCATATTCCGTGTTAAATTTATCCTCTGTAACAGAAGGTGGCACAATCAAAGAGTCATTTGAACATAGTATGGATTTAGCAAAAAAAGCTGAGAAGTGGGGCTACCATAGATATTGGCTTGCGGAGCATCATAATATGGAAGGGGTTGCGAGTTCAGCAACATCCGTCTTGATTGGACATATTGCTGGAGGGACTGAAAAGATCCGGGTTGGTTCTGGGGGGATTATGCTTCCAAACCATTCTTCACTCGTTATTGCAGAACAATTTGGAACACTGGAGACTTTGTATCCAGGGAGAATTGATTTAGGTCTTGGCAGGGCACCAGGAACAGATCAGTTAACGGCAAGGGCACTTAGACGTAATCTTCATAATGGGGAGGATTTCCCTGAGCAGCTTGAAGAACTTCGGCAATATTTCAAACCGACTGGTCAGGTCAAAAAACATGTAAGAGCCGTTCCGGGAGAAGGATTGGATATACCAATTTGGCTTCTTGGTTCAAGTGGTTTTAGTGCAAGGCTTGCAGGAGAACTGGGACTGCCATTTGCCTTTGCGGCACATTTCTCCCCTAAAAATACCATTCCTGCTTTAGAATTATACAGACAGGCATTTCAACCTTCAGATGTGTTAAAAGAACCTTATGCGATGGTTGGTGTGACGGTTTTTGCTGCTGATCAAACAGAGCGGGCTGAATATTTGGCGACGTCTCATTATCAGCGCTTCTTGAGCCTCATTCGCAATACACCAGGAAAACTCAAAGCCCCTGTTGAAAGTATGGATGGGCTATGGAGTCCATATGAGAAGGCGATGGTGGACGAACAATTAAGTTCGACGATGATCGGGGATAAACAAAAGGTGAAAAAAGAGTTAGAAGCCTTTATTGAGGCGACTCAAGCAGATGAAGTCATGATTAATTCTGATATGTTTGACCATCAAGAAAGAATGCGTTCTTATGAAATCATTGCAGAGATATTTCAAGAGGAACAAGAACAAGAAAAATAAGAATAAAAAAAGAACTGCCAAGAGCAGTTCTTTTTTATTTATGCTTTAGTAAACACGCGAAATGGTTGTCCAACTGGCAGTACTGTACGACCAAAATGTGTATTCAGCACAACAGCTGCAGAACCATAAAATGAAAGAAGAGAAATAATCAATTCTGCAATACCAGCCATCGTATGAGTCACATCGTACATCACACCAAACGAGCTTAGGGACAGGCCAATGAATAAGAAATCAATAAAGACGAAAATCAAAAACAATACTTTATGTGTTTCCATTGCACCGATCGTCATAAATAAGCTGAAAATCAAATAACCAATAAAAGCAAAACCTAGTTGTTTTGGGTCCGCAGCTCCCGCAAGCGTTTTCCCAAAAACGCCCGCTTGAATGAGCCAAGTGGTTCCAACGCCCATCCAAAAAAGACCGAATGCGCCGAAGGCAGTGGCTCCAAAAATATTATGATGCTTTGAATCTTGTATGGACGCAATCAGCTGCGCGATTCCTCCAAGGAAGATAGCCCAAGGTAAAATAAGGGATGTGCCATCTGTGATTCCTAGTTTTTGTGAAGACGCAACAAGCGTCACCATTGCTAAACCAAACAAACCAAGTGGTGTTGGGTCTGCGATTGATAATCGAATTGCTTGAACATTCTGTTTTTCCATAATGACCTCCTACAATTTGCACTTACAAAAGATACTCGAATTCGATAGAAACGTCAAGCTCTTTTTTAGTAGACACTTGCAACGTCTTCCAAATAAATCTATATTTAATACAATACATCATACATGTGATAGAAAAAGAGGGATGAGAATGAGTAAAGGCTTAGCTGGAAAGACCATTGCCATATGCGGAACAAGAAAAACAGAAGAAATGCGTACACTTGTTGAAAAGCAAGGAGGACAAGCTGTTATTCGTTCTCTTCAGGGCACTGTATTTTTAGCCAAAGAGGAATTGAAGCCAGGCATAGAAACCTTTGTAAAGAAGGGAGCTGACTGGGTCATTTTAACAACGGGTATCGGCACAGACACATTAATTGAAAGTGCACAAGAGCTGCAGCTTGGAGAAGCATTTATGAACATTTTATCAAGTGCCCATATCGCTTCAAGAGGATACAAAACGTTCGCGGCTCTAAAAAAACACGGCATTCAGCCAGATGTTTCTGATGAAGATGGAACCGTTCGTGACCTCATTTCAAAGTTAGAAGACAAAGAACTTCAAGGTAAACGGGTCATGGTACAGCTTCACGGTGAAAATGCACCAGCTCTCATTGATTTTTTACATCACAAGGGAGCAGACGTTTTGCAGCTCATGCCATATCAGCACACGCCCCCTGAACCAGAGGCGGCGGACACTTTGCTTCAAGAAATGAAAGAAGGGAAGGTCCATGCCGTTTGTTTTACAACTGCTGTTCAGGTTCATGCCTTTTTCAAACTAGCAGAAGAATGGGGCAAAAAAGAAGAACTGCAACATCTATTCGAGCAGCATGTATTAGCTGTAGCTGTTGGAAAAGTCACAGCTGAAGCTTTAAAAGAAGAGGGGATAAACCGCATTCTAGCCCCTTCACTTGAAAGAATGGGTGCAATGATTATGGAATTATCTCAATATATGAAAAAACAATCGACGCACGCATAGAAAAAACGCCTTTCACATGACGAGTGAAAGGCGTTTTTGTTAGATTGTCCGTTTTCGATTTGTGCGAATTTTTTTCAAAACGAAATACAGTACGATCAGAACGATGGCAATGACCATAATTGGTGTTGTATACGTGTGAGCGACACTTTGAATGTGGTCCCATTTTGTCCCAAGCTGCATTCCAAGATAAATAAATAGAATGGACCAAGGGATGGCGGCTAATCCGGTCAAAAGAACAAATTTGAGAAATGGCATCTTTGCAATACCAGCTGGAATCGAGATCGCGTGGCGCACGACTGGGATAAAACGAGCTGTAAATACGACACCAGTTCCATATCGGTCAAACCAGCGTTCTGCCGTGGCAATATGATGCTCATGGATGAATAAATACTTCCCATACTTTGTTAAAAAAGGTCTTCCGCCGTAAAGGCCGATCCAGTAAATAAAGCACTGGGCAAGTGTTCCTCCAATAACCCCAGCGATGACGGCTCCAACAAATCCAATGCTTCCTGTTGACACCATATATCCGCCGTAGGCAAGTACAATTTCACTCGGAATAATTTCAATCATCAGTCCAAGTGCAACACCTGCGTAACCAAGGCTTGTCAGCCAGGTTAAAATTTCATTAAACAAGGTTCCCATTCATTTCACTCTGCCTTTAAATACGAATTTTCTTCAAGCATCCTTATAAGAGCCTATGCTTGTTTTGCTTCTCTCATGAGTATGCTTTGCATATATGCTAGCATGGCTGGCCGCATATCATGACGCATTAATCCAATTTCAGCCGCTGCCTTAAATGAGCCCAGCTTATCACCAACGTCAAATCTCATCCCATCTAATTGTTTTGCATAAATGGGTGATTCATGTGCAATGATTTTCAGGGCATCTGTCAGCTGGATTTCGTTCCCAGCACCTCTCTCGATTCCTTGTAGAATAGGAAAAATCGATGGTGTTAACAGATACCTGCCCATCACGGCTAAATCGGAAGGAGCTTCATGAATAGCTGGCTTTTCCACTAAGTCTGTGACTTCAAACACTTGACCGTCTACTCTAGCTGGTCTTATCATACCATACTTACTGACATCTAGACGATCCACTTGCTGGACGCCAATGACCTCTCTTTGTTTGTCTTCAAAGACTTCCATGAGCTGAGAGAGTGCAGGTCTTTCTGACACCATGACATCATCACCTAAAAGCACCGCAAAAGGATCATTGCCAGTAAAATGACGTGCACATAATACCGCATGTCCAAGACCTAAGGGCTCCTTTTGACGAATATAATGAATATTGGCCATATCCGCAATATGTTTGATTTCAGCCAGCTGTTCTTTTTTTCCTTTTTCAAGCAACGTGTGTTCTAGCTCAATCGAACGGTCAAAGTGATCTTCAATCGATTTTTTATTTCTTCCTGTGATAATCAGTATATCTTCAATGCCTGATTGAACAGCCTCCTCAACTATGTATTGAATGGCGGGTTTGTCGATAATCGGCAGCATTTCCTTTGGCTGTGCTTTCGTTGCGGGTAAAAAACGTGTGCCTAATCCGGCTGCTGGTATAACGGCTTTTTTGATGTTCATTGAATCATCGCTCCATTTCTGATCGTTTGTTTTCTGATGGAAACACCCATAGGCGGCTTCCAGTAAAAGTGATCATCATGCCAAGAAGGGTACCAATCGCTTTACTAATGAATAATGAGAAGCCTGCTTGCTGCATGACATATAAGACAACATAGGTGAGGAGACACGCGACGCCGTTGACTGTGGCCCACTTGATCCATTCCCACCTATCCGCTTTCTTTTTTACTTGGAACGTCCATTTTCGATTCCAAACATAACTGTTCAGCATTCCTGCTGTATAGGACAGGCACTGTGCAAGAAAAGAGGGAACAAAGCAAGCAGTGAAAAAAAAGAAGAACAGAAAGTCAATCATCGTATTGCTTGCGCCTACAGTTAAAAATGTGGCATAGGTCCGAATATTTTTCTTTGTCATGCGAAGGATCATCACCTCCTAGTGTTTGAGTGGGTGTATGAATACTGTACAAAAGCGAGTTGACGAATCAGTGAAGAAAAGATGAAAAAAACATGAACAAGCGATATCTGTTTTTTCACCAGCTCGTGATATAATTTGTAAGATGAAACGAACGGTGGTGCACATGCATGTATTTAACAATTGGAGAAACAGCTGAATACTTAGAAGTATCAGAAGCATATGTTGAAAAATTAATCCAGCAAAAAAAGATTCGTTACGTATTTGACGGGGAATCGTATCTCATTTATCAAGGGCAGTTTCAAACTCATATGAAACAGCTAGAACAATATAAAGAGCTCATTCAAGACATCTTAAATGAACCAATCCCTGAGGACCCGGACGTAAAAGATGAAGATTAAAAAAGACTGTACGAGAAGGGAGAACCTTTTCATACAGTCTTTTTTATTGGCTGACACCCGTTTGGACAATGTTCATATGACAATTCACTTGGACATCTGCATCAGGGTAGAGTTTTTGCCATTTCTCCGGTGTCATGGCTTTATCTTTAGAGCGATATCTCAAACCAAGTCCAAGTGGATCAATTTTTTGCTTTTTAAAGGATTGAACAAGGTCTTGCCCTTGCTGGGCCACACGCTTCTCCACTTCTTTTTCAACATGCTGCAAGATAGAAGGCGTATCGATTTTTTTTGATTTCATGAATTCTTTTAACTCACCTTTCAGCTTGATATCAATGGTGATATGAGGCTTTTTTGAAAGGTTTTCAGTTGGTTTAATGTGATAAGACACATGTGATTTGATATTTTCAATAACAACATGGGTTTTCTTTCTGTCATTAAATCGAAACTCATAAATCCCATTTTTATGATTTTCAATCATCGCTTTAAACGTAAACGTATCTTCCCCTGGAATATGCCCAACCATTTTTTCTTGATCGAAAAGAGCGACACCTGACACTTTAATAGAGTTGCTTGTATTTTTAATGTAAGGGAGGTAGGCATCCACGCCTTTTGCCATCATCTGATTCATAAAAATATGCTGATTGGTCACAGGTTGATTACCGTTTCGCATGTTTTGAGCCAGTAAATCTGAAAGATATACACCGATATTTAAGTTGGTTTGATTCATTTTTGTATGCAATAAATCTTCAACTTCTCCGTCTACTATGGCAAATACTTGACGAGACCCAATGATCGGATCACGATAGATGTAATTCATCAAATCAATCATACCCACTTCTTTCGCCAGCTTTTCACTTATTAAAATCACGAGTACTTGTCCCATGACAACGGGGAAAGGCGATTTTTCCGAAACAAGAAACTGAATATTACTAATGGTATTTGACTTAGCACTTACAATTTGATAGCTTCCTTGTTCTTCGCTTTTAAAAACAGGGAAAACAAAGAAGCCCTTCATTTCTCCATCTTCCAATAAGTCAAATCCCGCCGCCTGCGAGATACTTAATTCATCTAAGAGACGAGGCTGTGCACAGCTCGTTAAGAAAAGACTCAATAACATGAGACATATCAGAATAGAATGTTTCATGCTCGTTTTTTCACCCACCTTTTTTTCAGCAGCAGCCCAATGATCATACATCCAATCAATCCATAGATGAGGATGTATCCGCTATATTCCACCCATTTATTAAATGTCTCAAATGAGGTAGCTCTAATAAAAAATGAAAACATGACGAGAATGAGAAGGCTGAGAACTATTAACGTGGTGCGCTGGCTCGTGTGAAACACTTGTTTTGCCATTCTGCTGGCTGCCCATAATGGAATAGCGATATTTGGAACGATAAGCAAAAGCCATAGAGACACTTCAATAAATTCAAAGCGCTGGATAAACGGAAGTTTGACAATGCTGGTTAATGTCAATGTTGGCCATTTCGTTAGTTCGAGCTGAGCACTTGAGTAGTACGCTATAGAGACGAGAAATACAAGCAAATTCAGGCATGTCGTTAGCAACACTCCCATATGTGCAAATTTTTGCGACGTTTGTGCTTTTTTAATAAAGGGATAATAGACAAGCAATGTTCCAAAACCAAACATGGATAAAGAGGCATCTTTGACCCCCATCATGAGTTGTGAAAATGAATGATCAAACATTGGGAACATAAAGCGGATGTGACTATATTTCATGACATAAAAACAGATAAAGGTCATCCAGTACGTTAGGACAATGCTAAAGAATGCCCAGCCAGCGATTGTTCTAAATCCGCCTGTGTGAATGTAATAGACGAGGATGAGCAGCACTGATGCAAATAAAAGACCAGGAATTTCTTTAAACAGCCAAACATGGATCACATCCATATAATGAACAAGCACAATCAAAGACAATGAAGAAAAATACAAAATGTAGAGAATGTTGATGAATTGTCCGAGCCATTTACCAAACACAGATTGCGTAATGTCACTAAATTCGTCAGTAGGTGCTTTTTTAAACAAAAAGTAAATGAGGAAAATCATCAAATTGACGCTTGCACCAGCAATTAAAATGGCGATCCACCCATCATTATTAATCGTCCGGACAAGATTCGTCTGGAAATTTAAAATACCAACACCTACTTGATTGGCATTGACAAGAAAAAACACAAAAAAAGGGGATACTTGAAATTTTTCTTTCACAGAAGAAGAGCTCATGCCTTCACTTCCTTATTCATAAAAATCATTTTTCCCCTTACGGCCTTGCTTTGGCTTTTGACGGTGTATCGTTTCATTTTGCGGGCGTAAATTTTCTGGACGTTTTTTCAAAAAGCGGAGCTGGGGACGAATCAAACTACCCTTTAAATCGGCCAATCGAAGTGGAAAGATTGGCTCTAAGTAAGGTTGTCCTATAGACGTTAATTTCATTAAATGTGTAAGAAGAAAAGCCCCCATCAGCGAAATCCCTAGCGCTCCCCACACTTGTGCAGCAAAAAGGAATGGGAAACGTAAGAGACGAATGGTTGTCCCCATTTTATAAATAGGGGTGACAAAAGAGGCAAGAGCTGATAATGCGACTATAATGAGTAGGATATTACTTGTTAATCCCGCTGCAACCGCAGCCTGTCCGATCACAATACCTCCAACAATCCCGAGCGTCTGTCCGACTTTTGCAGGAAGGCGAGACCCGGCTTCCCTAAGTAGCTCAATCGATATCTCTAAAAATAATGCTTCAATAATAGGCGGAAAGGGAACGAGATAGCGTGATGCGACAATCGTTTCTAATAAGTCCTTAGGAATCAGTTCATAGTGAAACGTTAAAACAGCTACATACAAAGGGGTTGCAAAAATAGAAAAAATTACAGCAAAAATGCGTAACAGCCGAAAGGAGGATGCTGCGATCCAAGACATGTTATAGTCTTCCATTGTAGAAAAATACTCGAGTAAAATTGTAGGTGCAAGCAGGGTATGAGGCGAACCGTCAACCATAATGGCTATTTTTCCTTCCGTTAGACCTGAGGAAACCCTGTCTGGCCGTTCTGTATTTAAAAACAATGGAAAGATTGTATTGGACACATCATAAAGCATTTGCGCAAGATAATTAGAATCTAGAATTTGGTCATAGTCAACATCTTGAATCCGCTGAAGAACGGTTTCAATGTTCTGCGGGTTGGCGATATTCTCTATGTATACAACGGCTACTTTCGTTTGAGAAAGGGTACCAACTGTGTGTTCAACTACTTTAAGGTCAGGAGTGGGCAGCCTGCGTCTGAGCAAGTTTAAGTTTGTGTCCAGCCCTTCCACAAAGGCTTCCTGCGCACTAATGATTCCGAATTCAATCTCAGGTTGGCTCACTTGTCTGCCTTTCTTTTCTTCAATCGGCAAAAGGAGGGCTTTGCCCCAGTCTGTCTCAATTCGAACAGCAATACTGCCTCGATGAAGAGCTTCTTCCACTTTTTGAAGGTCCCTCGTAATCACAGCTTGTTCGATTGGGATGTGTTCTTTCAGTTCTTCAAGGGTGGGTGTCAGATGCAATTGCTGAATAAAAGGCAAGATTTGTTCATGAAGGAGATTGCCATTAATTAAAGGACGAAAAAAAGAAATTCTATAAAGGAAACCTCCGGAACTTGATAATTCATTGATAAAATCAGAGGAACGCGATAGTGCCTCAAATACTGAATTCGGGTCTTTCTGTTTTGATTTGTTTTTCTTCAGCACTTGAACCATCTCCTTCCGCGATTTTCCTCTATTATCCAACCAATCGTCTGAAGATATGCATAAAAAAAGCGTTCAGCTTCATGAGCTGGACGCTTTTTTTCCATATTGAACGGCTTCTAATAAAAAGTCAGCCAGATGAATCGCTCTCATGCTAGGCATATGTCCTGCCTTTTTGACGCCTGCTGCCATTTGTAATTGACAGCCTGGATTCGACGTCACAATGGCAGCTGCAGCTGTGTTGCTCGCTTCCGTCATTTTATGATCTAAAATTTGCATCGACATGTCTGGATGCAAGATATTGTAGATTCCTGCAGATCCGCAGCAGCGGCCGGCATCTTTCATTTCTTTAAACGTTACCCCTTGAATGGCTTTCATGAGCACCCTCGGCGCCTGTTGTACATTCATCCCATTTCGTAAATGACAGGAGTCTTGATAGGTGATCACTTGCGCTGGCAAAACCAGTGGCACGCGGCGGTGAAACTCCAGCTCTACAAGGATACTTGATATATCTGTTATTTTCTGTGAGAAAGCTTTACTTCGTTTTTGAAAATCTGGGTCATCCTGAAGCAAATGATCGTAATCACTTAAAAAGGCACCGCAGCCGCCCGCGTTCATGACAATCGCATCGGCATCTGTTTCCTCGAATGCTTCAATATTACGCTTGGCTAACTGTTTTGCTTGGTCTTTTTCTCCGCTATGACCATGTAGCGCGCCGCAGCACGTTTGTATAGGAGGAACGATCACATCGCAGCCTGCCAGCTGCAAGAGATGAATGGTCGCTTTGTTTGTGTTTGAGAAAACTGTATCCATTAAACAGCCAGTAAAAAACGCCACCCGTTTTTTTGCCTGACCAATGGCTTTATATTCATTCAAACGTTTTTTCTTTTGAGGCGGTACCTTTGGAAGTGCCTGTTCCATCAACTGTAAATGGGAGGGAAGCACCTTCAGTATGCGCGTCTTCCTGGCGGCTGTTTGCAGACCAGATGTTTGATAAAATCGAAGGAAACTAGCAGCTTGTCGCATACGACTTTGTGACGGAAAGAGACCTTTAAACACAACACGTCTCATCAATTTGACAGGAAATGATTGTTTTTTATGTTGTTGAATAATGTCTCTGGCATCTTCTAGCAACTGTCCATACTTGACGCCAGAAGGGCAGACTGGTTCACATGCACGGCAGCCAAGACAAAGATTAAGGGAATGTTCAACATCTTCATCTGGCTCAATGACGCCATCTCTTACAGCTTTCATTAACGCAATTCGGCCCCGAGGAGAGTGCGTTTCTTGTTGTCCAGATTCAATATAGGTAGGGCAGGAAGGGAGGCAGAAGCCGCAGCGCATGCAATTAAGCAGCTCCTTTTCATCCATTTGCTCCTGAAACTGCTGCTGGATCTCTTTTTGCTTAGAAGAAGAACTCATGAGACCACCACTCGCTTTCTTGAGGCTTTTCCAAACACTTTATCTGGGTTCATGATATTTGCTGGGTCAAGTGCCTGTTTAATCGCCTTCATGGCAGCGATTCCTTCTTTTTTGACCTTCAGCTCCAAATAGGGGGCTTTCATAAGACCCACGCCATGTTCGCCTGTAATGGTGCCGCCAAGTGCAACGGCTTTTTCAAAAATGGCCTGAAAGGCAGCTTCTACACGTTTCATTTCTTCTTCATTTCTTGCATCTGTCGCACAAGTGGGGTGTAAGTTGCCATCACCTGCATGACCAAACGTACAAATGTTCACCTCGTACTTTCGTGCAATGTCTTCGATTGCACGAACCATATTGGCAATTTCAGACCGGGGAACGGTAGCATCTTCTAAAATCGTTGTAGGACTTAATCGAGCGAGGGCAGATAAAGCAGAGCGTCTCGCTGTTAAGAGCGCACTTGCCTCTTCTTCTGAATGTGCAATCTTGACGCTTTTAGCCCCGTGCTGCTCACAGACTTCTGCGATTTTTTGGATATCACGAGAAACAGCTTCAGGGTTGCCGTCCTGTTCAATTAATAACACAGCTTGAACGTCGGTGGGTAGGCCGATGTTTGCAAAATCTTCAACGACTTCAAGGGTCGGCTGATCCATAAATTCTAATGTAGCAGGAATGATACGCTCAGCAATGATGGCCGATACAGAAGTCGCAGCTTCTTCAAGGCTTTCGTATAAACAAAGCATTGTTTGTTTCGTTTCTGGAAGCGGCAGGAGCTTTAGCACCGCTTCTGTGACAATCCCGAGTGTTCCTTCTGAACCAACGAACAATCGAGTCATATCATAGCCAGCGACATCTTTTGCAAGCTTTCCGCCTGTTTTGATGATGTCACCATTTGGCAAAACCACTTCAAGCCCAAGGACATAATCTCTTGTCACTCCATACTTTAACCCCCGCAGTCCCCCTGAATTTTCGTTAATATTGCCGCCTAATGTGGAAATTTTCATAGAGCTTGGATCAGGCGGGTAGAAGAGACCTTTTTCCTCTACTTGATGAATCAATTCCTGCGTAATTAAGCCAGGCTGCACCGTTGCGGTTAAATTTTCTTCGTCTATTTCTAATAATTGATTCATTCTAGTAAAGAGAATCACCAATCCGCCCTGAGTAGGGCATGTTCCTGCGCACAGATTCGTCCCTGAGCCTCTTGGGACGATCGGCACCTTGTAAGAGGCGCACAGTTTCACAATTTGCTGCACTTCTTCTGCCGTGCGAGGTGTCACGATGGCATCTGGCATCTGTTGAAAATTTGGTGTCGCATCATAAGAGTAGGCAAGACGATCCGCCTTGCTGTCTTGGACATTGGGCGCACCGACAATCTCTTTTAATTGATTTGAAAATTCTGAATCTAGCATATACAATCACTCCCGCTCATTTAACGTCTCGTTTCTACCAGTATAAAAAAAGAACCGTCACATGACTATAGACGATTCTACAAAATATCAGGCTGTTTTATCGTATTTTTTGTATCATGATCTAAAAGCAGCAAGGCCAAATAAAAAAGCATCGCATCTTGCATGCGCTTTGGATCAAGTGTCGTTAAATCCTGAATCCGTTTTAATCTGTAATGAAGTGTATTAATATGGACATGCATAGCTTCTGCTGTATGTTTCAATGAGTAATCCGAAGCGATGAGAACCCGCAATGTTTTCACTAGTTCAGGATAGGGGAAAAGGGACGCAATCGTTCGATCAAGAAACGCATCTTTTGTTTCCTGACTGATTTCCTCCATAAAAAGTTCAAGCGTCAAATCTTCATCAAACACAATGGGTGTTTCAGCATGCGCCAATTTTAAAGCGCGAAAAGCTTGATGAAAGGACTGCTTCATGACATGAGAAGCTGCTGGTTTTCCTGCCCCCATTAAAATCCTCGATGGTGACAGCGCTGTGAGCGCAGCATGAATATGGAACAAGCGCTTGTGCCATGTATCACGACCATCTGGTGTGGCTTGTAGCAGGAGCAAAAAACGTGCATGCCCCCAGCGCACAATGATCTCCTGATTGGTGAGTTGCAATTTGTCCTTCATCTGTTTGTATTGATCCTGCTTCATAAACGATTCGTCTTGACAATCAATGAGAATAGCGACACGCTGCTTGTTGACATCAAAGCCAAGCCGCTGCGCCTTCTCGGTCATTCCAACCGCTGTCTCTGGCAGATGAAGCCAGTCGAATACAAAGGCTTCAAGCTGCCGTTCATCTGTTTCCGTTTCTTGAAAGAATTCATGCTCTTGAATGAGCAGCTCCGTCATTTTACGTAAAATGTCGCCAAAAGGGGAGACATGCCTTGGATCACCTGTCATTCCAATGACCCCAATGACTTCTTGTTTAAAATAAATAGGCAGATTGATACCGGCTTTGACGCCTTTCATCTGCAGCACATCATCCTTTGTGAGAATTCGTTTCTGCCCTTCTAAGGATGTGACATATGCTCCTTCATGAAATTGACCAATGCGTGCTGGATCTGTTGCAGCAATAATGGTACCGTTTGTTTGTGTGATGATGATTTCTTCCGTCAGTACCTTTTTGACCTCATCTACGATTTTTTCTGCCAGTGTCATTGTGAGCAAAACGGTCCCCTCCGAGATGTTTCTTTTACACTATCATACCATCATATGCTCAGGCATATCTTTCTTTTCATGTGTTATGCTAAAATAAAAAACGCATATGAAGTAGATGAAAGGAGATACAGTCATGTCACTGCAAAATCGCTTACAAGATTTATTGAAAGAAGGGCAGGCGCTCACCGACTTTGAATATAACAAAGCCGCAAGTCAAAATTGGCCGCTAGAAGGGGCAAAAATGACAGAAGAAGCACGCTTTGCAGATGTTTATATAGAACGTGTAGACAAGGAATCGGAGGAAATGATTCAAACAGAAAATGCTTCCTTTTTAAATACACCTCTTACATACGTAAAAAAACAACAAAAAGAATTCATTTATATCGAGTCGAAGTGGTTTGATGTGGTGAGAGCCGACGGACTTGCCATAGAATGGGATGAAGTATTTCAGACGTATACCGTGTTATTCGGATTGAAGCGTCCTAAAAAAGATACTGGATTACTAAAAGAGATGCTCTCAACATTAAATGGTGCTCAGCTTCAATTTAATGGACAAGACGGGTTATTTGATATCAACATTCCGCTTCTTGAACTAGAAGACATCAAAGAAGATACGCCTTTAATTGGTGTGATCTCAGCAGTGTACCGCTATTTATTCAACTTGCTCATGCAGCTTGAAAATGAATGAATCAAAAAACGGCTCACATTCCTGAGCTGTTTTTTAGAGCAATCCTCTTATGAATTGAGCCTCACCCATCCCGAAGCTCCAATCGGCGTCTCCATTTTCCACGATGGAAATCATCACATCCGTCTTGGCAACTCCGCATTCTTTTTCTATACGTTCTGCGATTTGTGCATAAAGCTGTTCCTTTTGTTCTTTCGTCCGCTGTTTACTGACAACACTAATGACAACCAGATCCTTTGTTCTCGGATAACCAAGCCCAGTGTCTTCAATGATCATCTCTTCAGGGCGGTGCTGATGAACAATTTGATAGCGATCTCGTTCAGGTACCCCAAAGGCATCAACCATTGCTTCATGGCAAGTGTCCAGCAGTTTTTTTAATTCCTCTTTTGAACGGCCTTCTATCACGTCAAAACGTAACAACGGCATCAGGTCAACCTCCAAATATGTGTTTAATATACAATCATAATGTAACCAACACTTCGCCGTTTCACTCTTTTGCGCATAAGAAAAAAGCCAAAACATTGGCGCTTGGCTTTTTTGCTCTGGACTAAGGCGTGACAAATTTCACATCATGCTCTTTTCCATATTGAAGGTAATCTTCATTTGGTTGTTCATTCGTCACGACGATGTCTATGTCTTTTAAGTCACAAAACGTGGTTAAGGCATAATGGTCGAACTTACTATCATCGACTAATAAAAAGGTTTTGGCGTTTTTTTCAACGAGCGTTTTTTTAATATCTGTCTCAAGCGGGGAGGAATTCGTGACGCCATGATCAATGGATAAACCAGTTGATGCAATAAATGCTTTATTGACATTGTATGCTTTTAGACGCTCAACACTTTGATAACCAACGAAAGAATTTGTTTTTCGCTCTAGCATACCGCCGGTTGAAAAGATGGTGAGGTGTTCATAAGGCATAGCCTGTGTAATGAAATCCACGTTATTTGTCACAACGGTAATCCGTTTCTCCTTCAAATAGGGAAGCATCTCCAGTGTCGTTGTACCAGAATCAACAAAAATCATATCACCATGTTCAACAAAAGCAGCGGCAGCCTGTCCGATCAATTGTTTTTTACTCAGCTGACGAGTCTTTCGCTCCTGATACACCACCAATGTTGAGTGATTCACAGCGACGCCGCCGTACACTTTCTTTAGCACGCCGGATTCTACCAATGCTTGTACATCTCGGCGTATGGTGTTTTTTGAGACGCCAAAATGCGTCACAAGCTCATCAAGAGAGGCAGATTCCCGGTCAAATACATACTCTTTTATTTGCTGAATACGTTTTGTTTTTATCATGCTACAATCTCCAATCAATACGAATATGCTGATTCTATTATAACAATAATTCCACGTAAAAGATGTCACTGATCAACATGGGAGAATCGAATGATCTTTTTCTCTTATCTTTTCTCATTTTTCATAAAAGCGTATGATAGAGAAAAGAGGATAGAAAGGATTTTCACTTCTATGAATCAACACAACATACAATTTTCAAAGCTTGCAAATTTTAGAGAAGTAGGGGGACTCCAAACAACGGATCAGATGGTCATCAAACAAGGAATGATTTATCGCTCTGCCGATTTATCACGTCTCACGAAGCAAGATATATTGACGTTCTCAACACTTGGAATTCAAACGATTTGTGACCTACGTACAAGCTCAGAACGAAAATCACACCCGCCAAAGATCATGGAACATGACAAAATTGTTCATATCCCTATGCAGCCTGACAGCATGATGCCTAGCAAATGGACCATGTTTCGTATGCTAATAGCAGAAGGAAAATCTCTATCCTTTACACCGATCATGAAAGAAGTATATCAAAGCATGCTCTATGAGCGAAAAAAAGAGATTCAGCAATTGTTTACATTACTGTCCGATGAAAAAAATTATCCGCTTATGCTTCACTGTACAAGCGGAAAGGACCGTACAGGCTTTTTATCTGCTCTTATTCAATTAGCAGCGGGTGTGCCGGTGCATACCGTTTTAAGTGAATACATGCGTTCCAATGAAGGCGTGAAAATGCTAGTGAAAAGACAAGAACGATTTGTTCGCATGATGAGTTTATATCGGGTGTCAAAAGAACAAATTCAACCCCTGCTCGGTGTGCAGCAAGATTATCTTGAAGATGTACTGAATGAGATGATGGATACATACGGAAGTGCAGAGCGGTATTTAGTAGAAGCCTGCGACGTCCCTAAAGCTCAGCTGCTTAAAGTAAAAAACATCTTGCTTACACCATCTGCTGGCATTCCATCACAAAACGCAGAATAAACTTAATATGAGGTGATGCAAAGCATGCTGAAAAAGATCAGTATGACGGTTCTGACACTAGTTTTCATGGGTGTCTTCTTATTGATTCCGTCTAGCAGTCTAGCTCGTTCGATGCCAAAAGGGAAGCTTGAGAGCACAAGAGAGATGCGTGCAGTGTGGGTCGCATCAGTTTATAACTTAGATTGGCCTTCAAAGAAAGGACTGCCCGCAGATGAGCAGAAACAAGAGTTCATTCAACTGTTAGACGATATCAAAGCGATGAATATGAACGCCGTCATCATGCAAATTAAACCAACAGCAGATGCCTTTTATCCATCAAAATTTGGTCCATGGTCTGAATATTTGACTGGTACACAAGGGAAAGACCCTGGATATGACCCGCTTGAATTTATGATAGAAGAAGCACATAAACGCGGTCTTGAATTTCATGCTTGGTTTAACCCTTATCGAATCACCATGAATCATACCGATCTCAACCGGTTATCAGCCGATCATCCTGCAAGAGCGCACCCAGATTGGACCATCGCCTACGGAAATCAGCTTTACTTTAATCCAGGCATTCCTGATGCTCAGGACTTCATTGTTGACGGGATAGAGGAAGTAGTGAAAAACTACGATATTGATGCGGTGCATATGGATGATTATTTTTACCCGAATAAAATCGCTGGTGTGCCATTTCCAGATCAAGAAACGTATGAAACTTACGGGCAGAAGTTCACTCATATAGAAGATTGGCGAAGAGATAATGTGAACGTGCTAGTGAAGCAGATCAATGACACCATTAAGAAAGAAAAGCCGTATGTGAAATTTGGTATTAGCCCATTTGGTGTATGGCGCAACATAAAAGATGACCCAACCGGTTCAAACACAACAGCAGGGATGACCAATTATGATGATTTGTATGCTGATACAAGAGAGTGGATACAGCAGCACCATATTGATTATATCACCCCGCAAATTTATTGGAGTATCGGCTTTCAGCCCGCTGCCTATGATGTGCTGACGAAATGGTGGTCAAATGAAGTGAAGGGGCAGCCTGTTCACTTGTACATTGGTCAAGCGACGTATAAAATCAATCAAAACAGTGATCCTGCTTGGTCTGATCCCGAGGAGTATTTTCGCCAGATCGAGCTGAACAGGCAGTCACAGCTCGTACAAGGAAGCATGCATTTTAGTCTGAAAGATATCAATCGGAATCCCTTGAATGTAAAGAAACGATTAATAGAAGAAACCTATAGCAAACCGGCTCTCATACCAGAGATGCCATGGCTTCATCAAAAAGCGCCAAAAAAACCAATCATTCAATCTGTGAAAAAGACAGAGGATGGTGCAGTTTTACAGATACAAAATGATCCGCGCTCTAGTGCATCCTATTATGCAGTCTATCGATTGTCGAATAAAGGGACATACGAATTTGTGCAAACGGTCAGAAAAGAAACAGGTTCCTTCACCCAAACGAAAGACATTTTAGCAAATCAAAAGAAGAGCTATAGCTATAAAGTGACGGCACTCAATCGCCTTCATCATGAAAGCAAACCTTCTACAAAAACAGTAAAATAACAAAGACAGCATAAATGAGGGGTTTCCTCCATTTATGCTTTTTTGCTTTCTCTATTTTTCTACTATTTTTATTTTAATTTTCTGAATTCAATCAAGCTTGGCATGAAGAAGCTATTTCAATAATAAATATGATAGAAAAGCGCCAAAGGGGGAAGCAAAATGGATTTTGAATTAACGAAAGAGCAGCAAATGATCCGTCAGATGGTCAAAGAATTTGCAAAAACAGAAATTGCACCACACGCTCAAACTGTTGATGAACAGGCAGCATTTCCCGTAAAAACATTTCAAAAAATGGGGGAGCTCGGTTTTATGGGTATACCCTTTCCAGAGAAATATGGAGGTTCTGGAGGAGATACGATCTCGTATGCACTGGCAGTAGAGGAAATTGGCAAGCAGTGTGCCAGTACAGGTCTAAGTTATGCCGCAGCGGTTTCCTTAGGCGCAAGTCCACTTTATTACTTCGGCACGGAGGAGCAAAAGATGGACCATCTTGTTCCATTAGCCTCTGGAACAGCGCTTGGCTCCTTCGGATTAACAGAGCCAAACGCCGGATCAGATGCAAAAGGAACAAAAACAAAAGCCATTAAAGACGGACAAGAATATGTCATCAGTGGGGAAAAGTGCTGGATCACCAATGCCAATTATGCCAGAACGATTATTGTCACCGCTGTGACGGATCATGATGAAAACGGACGTCCGATCATCTCCGCCTTTATTGTGGAGAAAGGACAAAAGGGACTTTCGATTACAAATCCATATGACAAAATGGGGGTTCGCGGTTCAGATACCGCTGAAATCATTTTAGACGAAGTGCGTGTACCAGCGCATCATATATTGGGAGACAAATCGAAAGGATTCAAGCAATTTTTATATACATTGGACGGCGGACGAATTTCCATTGCAGCCTTATCTGTCGGAATTGCACAAGCTGCACTTGATGCTTCACTTTCCTATGCAAAAGAAAGAAAGCAATTTGGAAAGACGCTCTCATCCTTCCAGGCCATTCAGTTTAAGCTGGCGGATATGGCGATGCAAATAGAGCTTGCAAGACAAATGGTCTGGAAAGCCGCTTGGCTGAAAGATCAAGGCAAACCATTTACAAAAGAAGCGGCCTATGCCAAACTGTTTGCTTCAGAAATGGCTACAAAAGCAAGTCTTGATGCGGTCCAAATTCATGGCGGAACAGGCTATATGAAAGAATGCGGTGTTGAACGGCTTGTGAGAGATGCCAAGCTCATGGAAATCGGAGAAGGGACCTCTGAAATTCAGCGGCTCGTGATCGCAAGACAGTTGTTAGCGTAATACCTTAATGAAAACGCTTACTATACATGAGGGAGGAAAGCAATGATGTCGATTCACCCGCAAACGATTGGCTCCCTATTAAGAGAAAAAAAAGAACAGCATCCAGCACATGAAGCCATTGTTTACCCAGAACGTTCTTTACGTTATTCATACGAAGCGTTTTATCAAGAGGTCAAGGCAACAGGTAAAGGTCTCATGGCATTAGGGGTTCAAAAGGGAGATCACATCGCCATTATGGCACCAAATATACCTGAATGGCTCATTCTTCAATTTGCCTGCGCCTCCATTGGTGCTGTTCTTGTCACTGTGAATACCAATTTTCAATCACAGGAACTCGCCTATTTACTCAAGCATTCTGACAGCAAAATGTTGTTTATTGTAGACGGCTTTAAAGAAACGTCCTATGTCAACATGCTTGAAGAGCTAATTCCAGAACTTCAAACCGCTCATCAAGAGGAGATCACTTCCACACAATTTCCTTATTTAAAAAGATGTATCTATATCGGTCAGCATGTACCAAACGGTATGCTCGGCTGGGATCGTCTTCAAGTGGCTGCCAAAAGAACCGAAGAGCTTGAATGGGAGAAGCGAATGAATGAGCTCACGCCTGATGACGTTATTAATATGCAGTACACTTCAGGCACAACCGGCTATCCAAAGGGCGTCATGCTCAGCCACACAAACATCGTCTGTAATGCGAGTCAGATCGCAGATTGTATGAAATTAACAGAGCAGGACCGTATGTGTATCCCAGTGCCGTTTTTTCATTGCTTCGGCTCTGTTCTTGGTGTACTTGCTTGTCTCACAAAAGGGGGAACGATCATTCCACTTGAATCATTCCATCCAGAACGAGTCCTTCAAACAGTAGAAAAAGAAAAATGCACCGTTCTTCACGGTGTACCAACCATGTTCATCGCAGAGCTCGATCATCCAAATTTCCACTCTTATGACCTGTCCACATTACGAACGGGGATTATGGCCGGTTCACTCTGCCCATCCCACGTCATGAAAGCAGTCATTGAAAAAATGGGACTGAGAGAGCTCACGATTGCCTATGGTCAAACCGAAAGTTCACCCGTCATTACCCAAACAAGAACCGATGATTCGTTTGAAAGACGCGTTCAAACGGTCGGACGTGCGCTTCCTCAAATTGAAGTCAAAATTGCCTTACCAGGAACGTCAGAAGAAGTGCCAAGAGGACAGCAAGGGGAGCTTTGTACAAGAGGCTATCATGTCATGAAAGGCTATTATAAAAACGAAGAAGCAACAAATGAAGTCATTGATGAGGAAGGATGGCTTCATACAGGGGATTTAGCTGAGATGGATCATGACGGTTATGTGAAAATCACAGGCCGGCTCAAAGATATGATCATCAGAGGCGGAGAGAATGTGTACCCAAAAGAGGTTGAGGATGTCTTATACACTCACCCTGCCATTCTTGACGCACAGGTCGTTGGTATTCCTGACGAGACATACGGCGAGGAAGCAGCCGCATTCATTCGGCTGAAACAAGGGAAGTCGGTCTCAATTGAGACATTAACGAGCTATTGTCAGTCGCAAATGGCACGCTACAAAATCCCGAAATACTTTTTCATTACAGATGAGTACCCAATGACCGCCTCAGGCAAAATTCAGAAATTCCGCTTGAAAAAGCAGGCGCTTGATCTAATAAAGGAGTGAAAGCAGCGATGTTTGAACAAGTATTGATCGCCAATCGAGGCGAAATTGCCCGTAGAGTAATTCGGACATGTAAACGGCTTGGAATCAAAACCGTTGCCGTTTATTCAGAGGCTGATCAGCATGCACTTCATGTGCAAGAAGCAGACAGCGCCTATTATATCGGCGGCGCTAAAGTTTCTGAAAGCTATTTAAACATGGAAGCGATCATTAAGGTTGCCAAACAAACAAATGCTGATGCTATCCACCCAGGGTATGGTCTTTTATCAGAAAATGCGGCATTTGCTGAACGCTGCCGGAGCGAAGGCATTGCCTTTATTGGACCATCTGCACAAGTCATTCAGCAGATGGGAAATAAAATTGAAGCGAGAAAAACGATGGAACAAGCGGGCATCCCAATCGTTCCTGGTGTTTCAGCCCCGCTCCATGATGCAGACGAAGGTGTTCATAAAGCACAGACACTCGGCTATCCCATTATGCTAAAAGCATCGAGCGGTGGCGGCGGGATTGGTATGCAGCTCGTCCGCAACGACGAAGAACTGCATCGAGCGTTTGAAGGAAATCAAAAAAGAGCACAAAGTTTCTTTCAAGACGGAACTTTATACATGGAAAAGGTGATTGAACACGCACGGCACATCGAAATTCAAGTTCTTTTTGATTCGTTCGGTCACGGCGTTCACTTATTTGAAAGAGATTGTTCACTCCAAAGAAGACATCAGAAAATTGTTGAAGAGGCACCAGCCGTCTGTCTTGAAGAAACGGTGAGACAGCAAATGGGACAGATGGCCGTCAAAGCTGCCAAAGCAATTGGGTATGAAAATGCGGGCACAATTGAATGTTTAGTCGATCAAAACCAGCAATTTTATTTCTTAGAAATGAATACGAGATTGCAAGTAGAACACCCTGTCACAGAAGAAATTACCGGAATTGACCTTGTCGAGGAGCAGCTAAAAATTGCCGCATTAGAGCCCCTGTCCTTCAGCCAAGAGGATATTCATCAAATTGGGCACGCGATTGAAGTTAGAATATACGCTGAAGACCCTGTGACATTTTACCCTTCGCCAGGCACGATCACTCGGCTTTCTACACCTGATGCCCCATATATCCGTCATGAGTCAAGCGTCACGAGCGGAAGTGTCATTACCCCATTTTACGATCCAATGATTGCGAAAATGATTGTGTACGGTGATACTCGAAAACTCGCCATAGAACGATTAAAAGCAGCATTACAAGCATATGAAATAGAAGGGATCAAAACCAATGTACCGCTTTTAAAGGAAATGGCCGAATCAACCGCCTTTTTACATGGCCGCATCACAACCGATTATCTGATGAAAAAAAGGGAGGAAAACCGTTCATGAAAACTGTCACGATACAAATGGCCGGAAACTTATGGAAGCTTCTTGTGAAACAGGGTGATGATGTGCAAAAAGGACAGGAAGTCGCCATCTTAGAATCGATGAAAATGGAGATTCCCATTGTTGCAGAAGAAGCAGGTGTGATCAGTAAAGTGTATAAGGCGGAGGGGGAATTTGTTGACGAGGGAGAGGTACTTTTAGAGCTGACAGAATAGGGGGAAAGCCGCATGGCATTACCAAAAAACGTGCTCATTAGAGAGGTCGGCCCGCGCGATGGACTACAAAATGAATCCGTTTGGCTGGACACAATGGAGAAGCGAACATGGATCCATTTACTCGAAGAAGCCCATCTTCCTTATATTGAAGTCACCTCATTTGTTCATCCGACATGGGTTCCAGCCTTAAAAGACGCCAAAGAATTAGCCCAATCATTAAACAAAAAAGAGGATATCACCTATGCCGCACTCATCCCAAATGAAAAAGGATTAGCTCATTTTTTTGAAGCAAACCTTGAGGTAGGGGCTATGTTTATCTCATCGAGTGAGACACATAACAAAAAGAATATGAATCGATCTATACAGGAAACATTGCCTGTGATCAAACAAATGACAGCCGATTTAAAAGCAGAAGGACGGCAAACGCGGGCCTATATTTCAACCGTGTTTGGATGTCCTTATGAAAAACAAGTGCCGATGGACCAAGTGCTGCGATTAACGGAACAGCTGCTGTCCTTCGGCATTGATGAAATATCACTTGGGGATACCATTGGGGAAGCCCATCCGCTGCAAGTAGAAAGACGGTTAGACCTTTTACTTGAACGCTTTCCTGCTGATAAAATCGCACTTCATTTTCATGATACGAAAGGAATGGGGCTTGCCAATATTTATACAGCATTAAAAGCCGGCATCACCATATTTGATGCCTCTAGCGGGGGGCTTGGCGGCTGTCCTTATGCACCTGGCTCCAGCGGAAACGTGGCGACAGAAGACGTGGTGCACATGCTTCACAAACTCGGGATCGAAACAAATGTCGACCTTCCTCGCTTGATTAAAGCGGCTGAATGGATTGAAGCAAAAGTGGATCGAACCCTGCCAAGTCACTGTTTACGCGCTTTTCAGTCTCACACTACTTGATAAAGGGTGAATCACATGACTTCATTGATCAATTTTTCAATACAAGATCACATTGGCACCATGACATTAAATAGACCAGCACAAGCCAATGCTCTCTCCGCTGCTATGCTAGAGGAAATCAACCAAACGATTCAAGAAATCAAACATGATGCAAACATCCGCTGTTTGCTCATGACAGGAGCTGGCGCTAAAGTTTTTTGCGCAGGAGCAGACTTAAAAGAACGGCGATTGATGACAGAACAAGAAGCGAAAGAAGCCGTTCTGACCATTCAGCAAACCTTTACAGACATTGAATCTTTGCCTGTTCCTGTCATTGCCGTGATAAACGGACACGCACTTGGCGGAGGTCTTGAGCTCGCGCTCGCCTGTGATCTCCGCATCGCAAGAGCGGGTGCAGCGCTCGGCCTGCCGGAAACAGGACTAGCTATCCTGCCGGGAGCAGGGGGCACACAAAGACTTTCGCGCCTGATCGGACCCGGGAAAGCGAAAGAAATGATCTTCACAGGCACTTCTTTACGAGCAGAAGAAGCCGTTCAAATTGGGCTGATTGAACGTATCTCTACAGCCGATTCACTGATGAATGATGCCATCACACTCGCAAAACAAATCACCAAAAATGGGCCGATCGCTTTAAAAGAAGCAAAACAAGCCATTCAATCCAGCCTTGATCACGATTTACAAACAGGTCTAACGAAAGAATACGAAGCTTATCTGCGGCTTATTCATACAGAAGATCGACTAGAAGGTCTCAAGGCTTTTCAAGAAAAACGAACGCCTTATTACAGAGGGAAATAGCAAGAAAGGGGAATGTTTATGATCGAAGAATATAAATTAAAAAAACAACGAATTGAAAAGGGCGGGGCAGAACGCTACCATCAAAAAAACAAAGAAAAAGGAAAATTATTTGTCCGTGATCGCCTCCATTTGTTGTTAGATGAGGATTCTTTCATTGAAGATGCCATGTTTGCAGAGTGCAAAGATGAACACTTACCAGCAGATGGTGTCGTCACCGGAACCGGGCGTATGAATGGGCAGACTGTTTGTGTCATGGCAAACGACTCTACGGTTAAAGCAGGATCGTGGGGCGTCAAAACAGTAGAAAAAATCATTCGAATTCAAGAAACGGCCGAGAAGCTCAATTGTCCGATGCTGTATCTAGTCGATTCTGCGGGTGCAAGAATCACCGATCAAATCGCAATGTTTCCAGGCAGAAGAGGAGCAGGGCGCATTTTTTATAACCAAGTCAAGCTGTCGGGGCGCATTCCTCAAATTTGTTTACTATTCGGTCCTTCTGCAGCCGGTGGTGCGTATATCCCTGCTTTTTGTGACATTGTCGTCATGGTCGAAGGAAATGCCTCTATGTATTTAGGCTCGCCGCGAATGGCTGAAATGGTGATCGGTGAAAAAGTATCGCTTGAGGAAATGGGCGGTGCGAAAATGCATTGTAGCATTTCTGGATGCGGAGATATATTAGCCAAAACAGAGGAAGAGGCCATTCAAATTGCACGTGATTATTTAACCTATATGCCTGCCAACTATACAGAAAAACCAAAAACGACAGCAGCAAAAGCACCTAAACCATCTGAAATCACTATCCAAGACTTAATCCCTAAAGGCCAGAATACCCCATTTGATATGTATCAACTCATCGATTTACTGATTGATGAAGGGTCATTTTTTGAAATCAAAAAGCTGTTTGCCGCAGAGTTAATCACCGGCTTTGGCAGAATGAACGGTCAGCCTATCGGTCTCATTGCCAATCAGCCAAGGGTCAAAGGCGGTGTATTATTCCACGACTCAGCTGATAAAGCCGCCAAGTTTATTCAGCTCTGTGATGCCTTTCATATCCCGCTGCTCTTTCTTGCGGACATACCAGGATTTATGATTGGAACAAAAGTGGAACAAGCCGGCATTATTCGTCATGGGGCAAAAATGATCTCCGCTATGTCAGAAGCGACCGTTCCGAAAATATCCGTCATCGTCCGTAAAGCATACGGAGCAGGACTATATGCAATGGCAGGCCCTGCTTTTGAGCCAGACTGCTGTCTCGCTCTTCCATCGGCGCAAATCGCTGTGATGGGTCCAGAAGCCGCTGTAAATGCCGTCTATGCAAATAAAATTGCAGAACTCCCTCCCGAAGAGAGGGCTTCATTTATACAAGAGAAACGGAAGGAATACCAGGAAGATATGAATATCTATGAGCTTGCCTCTGAAATGATTGTCGATGGCGTCATCCCATTTGACCGTCTCAGAACGGAACTTTGTCATAGATTAGTAGCCTATTCATCGAAAGACATGACATTTACGAAACGAAAACATCCGGTCTATCCGGTCTAAAGGGGGCAGACCTCATGATCAACCTGAAACCAGAATGGATACCGGAAGAAAAGCAGTGCCAAAAAACACGTTTGTATCAGTGGATGAAATCTCTTGGTTTTTCTACGTATGACTCATTCTATCAAGCCAGTATTGATCGCACAGACTGGTTTTGGAGAGAAGCGGAGAAGGCAGTCGGCATTCAGTGGAAAAAACCATATGAAGCGGCATTAGGTCACCACTCATTGATGTGGCCGAAATGGTATCAGGGCGGCACACTAAACATCACCGAAACGGCTGTGGACAAATGGGCAGAAAAAGAAGAGACGAGGCATCAGCCCGCCATCATTTGGAGCAATGAAGCCGGTGAAGAAAAGAAATGGTCATTTCTCGAACTTCAAGAGAAAGTGAGCCGTCTTGCAGCTGGCTTTTTGAAAGAAGGACTTCAAAAAGGGGATGTAGCCATCATCTATATGCCAATGCTTCCAGAAACGGTCGCCGTCATGCTTGCCTTTGCAAAGATTGGTGTTATTTTCAGCCCAGTCTTCTCAGGCTATGGAAGCGAGCCACTCGCTGTACGCATTCGTGCGTCAGGCGCATCCATTGTCGTCACAGCGAATGAAATGATGCGGCGAGGGAAAACGATCAACATGCGGGAATGTGTGGCTAATGCCATCAACAAAACCACAACTGTGCAAAAAGTGATTGTGCACACTTCCTCTCATACCGGATATCAGGACGATGTCCTGCTGAATGATTTGTTAAAAGAACAGCCGTTCACCGGCGCGATCTATGTCACAAATGAAGACCCGCTGATGATCTTGTATACGTCAGGCACAACCGGCACACCAAAGGGAGCCGTTCATACACACGCAGGCTTTCCGATAAAGGCAGCTTTTGATGCTGGGCTATGTATGGATGTGGCAAAAGGAGACCGGCTGTTTTGGCTGACTGATATGGGCTGGATGATGGGGCCATTCCTCGTCTTTGGCGGCTTGATCAATGGAGCTGCCATCGTTTTATATGACGGCGCTCCCGATTATCCAGATGAGCAGCAGCTCTGGTCATTCATCCACGAGAAGAAAGTCACTCATTTTGGACTTTCCCCTACATTTGTTCGTTCTGCGATGCAGCAAACGATTGATGGGGTCGAACTATCGCATGTCAAAGCCATTATTTCTACAGGGGAACCATGGAATGAAGCTCCGTGGCAATGGTTATTTCACATCATTGGTCAAAAGAACATTCCAATCTTAAATTATTCAGGAGGAACCGAGGTTTCTGGTGGCATTGTAGGCAGTACGCTGCTTCGCCCCATCAAACCGATTCTCTTTAATGCGGCGATCTTAGGAATGGCGGCAGATGTATACAATGAAGCTGGGCAAAGCGTGATGAATGAAGTAGGGGAGCTTGTGGTGAAAAAGCCATGGGTCGGCATGACATGTGGTTTTTGGAACGAACCGGAGCGTTATGAAGATACGTATTTCAAACGATTTGATGGTGTATGGACACACGGAGATTGGGTCATGCAAACAGAGGACGGAGAATTCCACATCACCGGCAGATCGGATGATGTCATTAATACAGCAGGGAAACGCATCGGGCCAGCTGAAATTGAATCCATCCTTACCTGGCATCCTGCCGTGCATGAAGCCGCTGTGATTGGGGTAAAGGATGAGGTGAAAGGGGAGGCGCTCGTCTGTTTCATCGTGACCAGTCCGCATGCTTTTGAAGAAGCTGCCCTTATCCAAGAGCTTTCAGCCCATGTTGGTTCACATGCCGGAAAAGCGCTCACACCAAAAGAAGTTCATCTCATTTCAGCTTTGCCGAAAACAAGGAATGGAAAAATCGTACGACGTTTACTTAAAGGGGCATATGAAGATCAGCCTTCACCCGATCTATCTTCATTAGACAATCCAGATGTGTACGAGAGCATTTTAAAATATTTCAAAAAATAATATTATAGATGAATTGAAAAACAATCAGCCCACCCCTAGTTGGATGGGCTTAAAACAAATTTTAATTGCTAGGACATTGAGGTGCAGATATAAACATATTCTCCGCCTGCGCTTTGTTTCAAATCTACTGGGATTTTAGTGTATCCAGAGGGAGCCGGTACATCTGGGGTATCCCCGTAAATTAAACTAATACCTCTAATAGGTAAACCCAATTGGGTGTTCTGTGTATACGCTATATAAATATACTTTGTTTTACTTCCTAAGCCTGCATTTAAATCATGCCGAATCAAAGTATATCTTTCATCAGGTGCTTTAGTTAATTCTTCATCAGATACAATTACTTTTATATCGGTAATTGGTAAATTAGCTTCATCGTTATCTAATCCGTTTCTATAGCATATATACAAATAGTCATGCCCATGTCCTTTATTTAAATCGTAATTAATTCTAATATAATCATTTGGCGGTTCAACATCAGGCTTTGAAGAATATATTATGTCCAATCCGTTAATACATGGTTGCCCGATCTTTTTTTCTTTTGATTTCGCATAAGAAGAAAAAGCATCGATTAATACCTTTTTTCTATCAGGGTTTGTACATAAATTCCAAATCGGCTTAAGACCTTTTGGAGCAAAATCACAAAATACTGCATTTTCTTCAATAGACTCTATCCATTTATCATAAGAGCCATTCTTTATATTACTACTGTATTCTGGTCTTCCTCCAAAAGTATGTAATGTTTCTTCAGAAAACCTTTTATAATTTTTTATACTTTCTTCATATTTTAATTTGTCGCTTGCAGAGATGGAATTGACAGTGTATTTATATGACATTTGTGCCATTGTACTTATCGAAAATTCAGATTCATATAAAAGTTTATTTACAACAGTGTTATAAGTTGCTTTTGCACCTACAATTATTTCTTGTAGGTAATGAGTTCCATACTTATCAAATAAGTTTTCGGGAGTTAATTCTTCCAAATCTTTTTTTACTATTTCATCCATATAAAGCGATACTAATATACTTTCGTCAGGCAAAGAAAGAATCCATTTTTGTATAGAATTTAATACCTTAGTAAACGCATAATTACTTTTTGTTAGAAATTTTTTATTAAAGTCCACTTCCAAAGACCCGCTAAAAAAATTATAGTTTCCATCCACTTTTAGAATATTATTTAATGCTGACATATACTCACTTAGTGTTTCACCAGAGAAAATCTGCAAACTGTTTTCATTAATGAATCTAAAGTTTACACATTTAGGAATATTATAATCTTTATTGTCGATATTTTTTAACACCATTTCTCCGAGATTGAATAACTTCCGAGTTGCATTCTGTGTATTTGCATACCTACCAAAAACATCGTATCCATATCCTAATACATCAAGTCCAGGTACATCAGGAATTGTATTTTTTTCACTACTCATATTAACTGACTCTCCTTAGAAAGATTTAGCATGCTCTAACACAATATAGGATGTCATAAAGTTTTTTTTATATGTATACAGCATAAAAAAATCTCTACTTTTTATTAATAACAAAAGTAGAGATCCTCTAAATCAAATACATAGATGATTTTATTGCACATGAAAATTCGTTCCATCTGTTGTCTCTTTCACAATCCCTGCCCGAATGACAAAATCGCCGAAATGTTCATTTTCTTCTCGTTCTTTTGCGTAGCGGGGGAGAATAGAGCCAAGTTCTTTTAGAATGTCTTCCTCACCCACATTTTCACGGTATAATTTACTTAATCTGCTGCCATCAAATGCGGCACCAAGATACATATTATACTTACCAGGTGATTTTCCGATAAATCCAATCTCTCCAAGCGCATGACGAGCACAGCCATTTGGACAACCAGTCATTCGAATGGTGATTTCTTTATCACTTAATCCGTTTTCTTCAACGATGTCTTCGATTTTATCAATCAATCGAGGAAGGTAGCGCTCTGCTTCAGCCATCGCTAAGCCGCAAGTTGGCAAAGATACACAAGCCATTGAGCTGCGGCGCAGGGCAGAGTGCTGCTGGCCGTCTGATAAACCAAACTTCTGAATGAGCTGTTCGATTTGTTTCTTTTTATGAGTTGTCACATTCCCAATGATTAAATTCTGATTGGCTGTTAAACGGAAGTCACCTGTATGAACCTTGGCGATTTCGCGGATGCCTGTCATCAGCGGATAATCATCATAATCTGTGATGCGTCCGCCTTCTACAAACATCGTATAATGCCATCTGCCATTAATGCCTTTTACCCAGCCATAACGGTCACCGTTATGATCAAAGTGATAATCCTTTGCCTCTAAAAGAGTAAACCCAAGACGGCGCTCAAGCTCTTCTTTTACATTCTCAAGACCAAGGCGGTCCACCGTATATTTAAAGCGGGCATTTTTTCGCACGGAACGGTTTCCGTAGTCACGCTGAATGGTGATGACTTGTTTGGCAATTTCTACGACCTGTTCAGGTGTACAAAAGCCGATGACCTTTGCAAGCTGCGGATAAGTCGCTGTATCACCATGCGTCATACCCATTCCGCCGCCAATTGCGACATTAAAACCGACCAGTTGATCGTTTTCGATAATGGCAATAAAGCCTAAATCCTGCGAAAAGACATCAATATCGTTAGCAGGAGGGACCGCCACACCAATTTTGAATTTCCTTGGCAAATAAAGCGGACCATACATCGGTTCAACTTCCGTATCTGGCGTTGCCGCAACCTTTTCCTCATCAAGCCAAATCTCATGATAGGCTCTTGTTTGTGGGAGCAGGTCATCACTTAATTTTTTCGCCAGCTCGTATACATCATGGTGCACTTCTGATTGATAGGGGTTTGATGTACACATGACATTCCGGTTCACGTCGCCGCAAGCAGCAATTGTATCAAGCATAGTAGAATGAATCTCTTGAATGGTTTTTTTCATATTCCATTTTAAAATACCGTGAAGCTGAAAGGTTTCACGAGTCGTCAGCTTTAACGTACCGTTTCCGTATTTGTGAGCAAGCTCATCCATCACAAGCCACTGCTTAGATGTGGCGATTCCGCCAGGCAGACGGACACGCAGCATAAATTGATAGGCAGGCTCAAGCTTTTGTTTTTGTCGTTCATTTCTCAGGTCACGATCATCTTGTAAGTAGCTGCCGTGATGCTTCATCAGACGGTTGTCATCATCCGGAATTCCCGCTGAAATCGGATCAAGCATCACTTCTTTTAACGTACCCCGTAAATAATCACTTTTTTCTTTGATTTCCTCTACGTCGCTCGGAGGTCCATCCGGCGCTGTTAATGCTGTCTTCACCATGTAAGTAAAAGCTCCTTTCTTTCAAGCATCAAATCAATAAACGTCACGCTGATAGCGTTTTTGCTGCTGTAAGTTGGCAAGATAGCTTTCTGCTTTTTCTTTGCTCATCGCACCTTCTTCTTGAATGATGGATAGAAGGGTATTGTGAACATCATGCGCCATATGCTTTTCATCTCCGCAAATATACACGTAAGCACCTTGCTCAAGCCATTCAAATAATTCTTTGCTTTGTTTCTTCATTTGGTGCTGGACATATACTTTTTCCTCAGTATCTCTTGAAAAAGCCACGTCCATTTTCGTTAAGACGCCGTCCTTTAACCACTTTTGCCATTCCGTTTGGTATAAGAAATCCGTCACAAAATGCTGATCACCGAAGAATAACCATGACTTTCCGTTTGCACCCAGTTCCTCACGTTCCTGCATAAATGAACGGAAAGGGGCGATGCCTGTGCCTGGTCCTACCATAATGATCGGTGCATCTGGATCTTGAGGAAGCTTAAAGTTTTGGTTGTGCTGAATATAAACAGGTAACGTATCACCTGGCTGCAGGCGCTCTGCACATAGAATCGAACAGACACCTTGGCGTTCTCTGCCGTGCGCATCATATCTGACAGCCCCTATCGTCAAATGAACCTCTTCGTCATTTGCTTTGAGACTGCTTGCAATGGAATAAAGGCGTGCAGGGATTTTTCTTAAAAGGGCTGTGAAATCTGCGGCGGTTCCTTCAAAAGGACCGAAATCACGAGCCGCATCTACTAAGTCCCGGCCTGCGATATATTCTTTCAGTTTTTCTTCGTTTCCTTCTTCTAAAAGGGCATGCAAGGATTCGCTTTTTGTCAGTTCAGCGATCTTTTGAAGAAGTGGTTTTGTTAAAACCGTGATCTCAAAATGCGAGGTGAGTGCTTCTTTTAAAGGAAGAGTGTCTCCATTTTTATGAACGGTGACGGATTCTTCTGCATTCCACCCGCATGTTTGAATCAGTTCGTCGACAAGCGCAGGATCATTTGTCGGGTAAATGCCAAGGCTGTCACCTGGCTCATACACGAGACCTGAACCTTCAAGCGAAAGCTCTAAGTGACGTGTTTCTTTATTAGATCCACGCCCATTTAAGTTGATATTTTCAAGAACTTCAGCATAAAAAGGATTCGTTCTTGAATATTCAGAAACGGCCGTACTGTTGGCTCCCGCTGATTCTTGCGGCAGTGAGACAGCTTCACCTTCACTCAAAGAAGAGGCAACACCTTGAAGCCATTCTGAAAACGGCTCATCATAATCAAGGTCACAGTCCACTCGGTCAAACAGGCGAGTACCGCCAAGCTCTTGGAAGCGTTCATCAAATTCTTTTCCTGTCTGACAGAAGAATTCGTATGAGCTGTCACCTAATGAAAGGACAGAAAAGCTTAAATGATCGAGCTTTGGCGCACGTCTGCCGTGAACATATTCATGGAACGAAAGGGCATTATCCGGCGGATCTCCTTCGCCATGTGTGCTGACAATGACCAGTAAATTGTTTATTTTTTTCAGATTATTCGGTTTAAAATCGGACATAGAAGAGAGCGTCACTTGAAAGCCTTTCTCTTCAAGATGCTGGGCTGTCTTTTTTGCTAACCCTTCGGAATTGCCTGTTTGCGACCCATAAAGCACGGTCACATCTTTGCTCACAGGCTGGGCAGATGCTGCGGCAGCAGGCGCCGGAGTGACAGCTTCTGAGCCGGCAAGCGCTGCCTGCGCTGATAAATAACCAGTAAGCCAAATTTTTTGCTGATCTGTTAAAGTCGGAAGCAGCTGATTGAGTAACTCTGCCTGCTCCTGGCTAAACGGACTGTTCAATACATGAAGTTGCAACAATATCCACCTCACAAGGAATATAAACATAGATTAATTCGATAGGAATTATATATATAGGTTCAATTTGAACTTTACCGAAAGTTTGCCATTAAGTAAAATATATAATATTGATTGTCATGATTAAGATTTCTAATGACAAAACACGGATGAATAGGGGAGAGGGCACAAAAAAAGGAAAACGGATCACCGTTTTCCTCTTTTTCGCCTGACTTACGCCGTTGGAAGCCCCATCACAGCTTTCACTTCTAAATATTCCTCGATACCGAAATCTCCCCATTCTCTTCCGATACCAGACTGCTTAAAACCGCCAAATGGGGCAAAGTAATCTGTTTCAGCATTGTTAATGGTGATTTGACCGGCACGAATATGTTCAGCGACATATTTTAATGTTTTTTCATCTTGACCAACAACATACCCGGCAAGACCATACACTGTATCGTTGGCGATCTCAAGGGCATGATCGAGGTCTTGATACGTGATCACACTCATGACTGGCCCAAAGATTTCTTCTTGCGCAATGGTCATATCATTTTTCACATTGGTGAAAATGGTATGCTTGGCGAAATATCCTTTATCGATTCCGTCTGGCTTTCCAGTTCCCCCAGCAAGAAGGGTAGCACCTTCTTCGATTCCTTTTTCAATATAAGATTGCACCGTATCCCACTGCTTTTTAGAAACAAGCGGGCCAGTAGCGTGATCTTCTCTCGGATCACCAACTGTAAACTTCGGCAGGGCGTTCAGCAGCGCCTTTTCAAACTTGTCTTTCATTGATTCTGGAATTAGCACACGTGTAGCTGCAGAGCATACTTGACCTGTATTCATCGCAATATGATGAATGGCTGTTTCTGCTGCTTCGTCCACATCTGCATCGTCTAAGACGATAAGAGGGGATTTTCCGCCAAGCTCAAGTGCTACTTTCTTCACATTGTCCGCTGCGTTTTCCATAATTTTAGAGCCGACGGCACCTGATCCTGTAAATGAAACGAAGTCAATATCAGGATGTGAGCTAATGCCGTCACCAATCACGTCACCCGCTCCGTTTACTAAGTTGAAGACTCCTTTCGGTACACCTGCTTCATCAATAATGTCTGCAAGAATCATCGCAGCAAAAGGGGTAATTTCCGCTGGTTTTAAGACAACTGTTGAGCCTGCCGCAATGGCACCCGCAATTTTAAGAGATGTCTGATTCGTCGGGAAGTTCCACGGTGTAATCAATCCGCTGACACCAATTGCTTCTTTTATAATCGTATGTCCACCGCGGTCTTCGGTAAATGTATAAGATTTCAGTGCTTCCGCTGCTTTAGAAAAATGTTCATAACCCATTTTGTAATGAACTTCTTCGGACACTTTCAGCGGTGCACCAAGCTCTTTTGTCATCACTTCTACAAGTTCATCCTTGCGTTTTTCGTACCCGCGCACAATGTTTTCCAGCATTTCTACTCGTTCATTTCGAGATGTTTTTGAGAAAGAAGGGAAGGCGGCTCGAGCTGCTTTGACAGCTTGATCTAAATCTTCTTTCGTTCCTAAACTAATGGTGCCAATGACTTCCTCTGTCGCAGGGTTAATGACCTCCGTCGTTTCGTTTCCTGTTGATGCGACCCATTCTCCATTAATAAAGTGTTTCTCTTGATTTCTCATTCTGACATGTCTCCTTTTTATATGTGATTCAATCCAATATTCTGTTTTCAGCTCATATAAAACTGTACCCACTGTGAAAAATCTAAAACAGAGAAACTGCATGAGAAAAAGTTTCTGATATAATACGCAAAGTGGGACATATGTCCTTTTCAACATGAGGGCATCTATCATTTAATGGAACTAGACTGAAAAAAGAAGGAGCTTTTGAACGAATGAAAGGTGTTATTTTTGCATTATTAGGAGGAGCTTGTATTACACTGCAAGGCGTAGCCAACGCCAGAATTAGTCAAGATATCGGGACGTGGCAGGCGGCAACGATCACGCAGCTGACAGGGTTTATCATCTCTCTCGTCATTTTACTCATCGTACGGGATGGCCACTTTAAGGAATACAAAAAAGTGCAGCCGCTTTATTTAATTGGAGGTGCATTTGCAGCCATTATTATCTTTAATGAGGTCACTGCCATTCAAATCATTGGTGTGACACTCACCATCGCTGCTTTACTTATCGCACAGCTTGCGTTTACCTTTGCCATCGATGCAAAAGGATGGTTTGGTGTTCAGAAGAAAAAAATGAAATGGCCCCATTATGCAGGCATCTTTTTAATGATTGCAGGCGTCATCATCTTAAAACTATAAAGGAGGGCATCAGATGGAGGAGCTGCATGATGAATCTCTTTTTTCCTCTTATATGAAGACGCATCAGTTACAGAATGTCTTTCATCAAAAACTCATCTCACATGTGAGCTTGTGGCGCTATCAGCAAGGTGAGCTGATTTGTTCAAAAGGGGATAAAAGGGAGTATATGTACTTGCTGGTGAAAGGAAAATTAAAGATTTTCACCACCACAAAGGAAGGAAAAACATTTATTCTTTGCTTTAAAAACCCTCTTGAAGCGATTGGAGATATTGAATACGTTCAGCAGACAGATATGGTCAATACAGTTGAAGCCGTTACAGAAGTACATATGCTCAGGATTTCTCATCAAGCCCTCATGCGGCATGCAAAGGACGATCCTCGAGTTTTAACCTTTTTGCTCAAGGGCATCACAAACAAATTTTATACAAAATCAAATGATTTAAGCTTTCACCTTTTATACCCTGTAGAGGTCAGGCTTGCAAGCTATTTATTGTCTGTTTTAACAGGTGATGATGACGCGCACGCACGCACGCTTCGCCTCACGGATGCAGCGAGCTTAATTGGAACAAGCTACCGCCATATTAATCGGGTCATTCAGCAGTTCCAAGAAAAAGGGCTGATTGAAAGGCGAAGAGGAAAGATTACGATTTGTGATCAAAAAGGGCTTTTAGAAATAGCAGAACACAACATTTATGAATAGAAGAAACGAAGGGACTTATATATGATCATAGGAATAATATTAGCTGTCACTGCTGGGGCACTTGTCAGCTTACAAACCATTTTTAATAGTAAAGTCAATGAGCATACAGGCTCTTGGTCAACAACGACGCTAGTTCTAGGAATGGGCTTTATCGCTTCACTTCTGATGGGTCTTTTGTTAGAAGGAACCGGCATGTTTCAATTAAGGCATATGGAAGCCTGGTACTGGATAAGCGGAGCCATCGGGGTAGGCGTTGTCATCTGTCTTGTTCAGAGCATCAAACGTCTCGGTCCCACTTATGGAATCTCGATTGTTCTCACCTCCCAGCTAGGTTGTGCGCTTCTATTTGATTCGCTTGGCTGGCTTGGGTTAGAAAAAGTAACATTTTCTTTTACAAAATTATTAGGTGTACTTGTCATTGTGGCAGGAATCCTCGTATTTAAGTTAACCAAGCTTGAACCAGTAGAAGAGGAGCAGTCAAGAGAAAAAGGGCTGCCACAAAAGTAGCTGCCCTTTTATTTAAATCAACCGCCGCCATAAAACCGTTATGGTAGATAAACCAGTTAAAAGGAGCCTTTTCATGAAAGGCTTTTTTTTCTGTCCATAGTCGCTTGCTTTATATTCTGTTCGATCTTTCGCTACGAGAACACTATAAGCGATTTTTCGTTCGATTGCTTCCGTAAGAGATAACGCAAATGGTGCACTATCAATCACCAAAATCGATTCAGTATTTAAAAAGCTGGATCTTGCATCTAGATTATATGTTCCAATAATACTTAAGTTATCATCAATGACCATTGATTTGGCGTGAATTGAATACGGACCTTGATATTCATACAAATGAACACCTGTTTTCATCAATTCCTTTTTCGTGCTTAAATATCCTGCAAATGCTAAAGGGTTTGGTGTCGCTGTAAGAGAATTCGTCACGATCGTCGTTTGAATATCACTTGGTAATGGCGTGAGTCCGTCTTTCATTGGCCGTGTCGGTATGACATAAGGCGTCTGGATAAGAACCGAACGCTTTGACCGCTGTGCGAGATCGTTTAACTTTTTCAAGACGAGCGGACGTTTATTTAAGCGTTCCACTGGATTTGTGAAAAATGCAATCTGTTTTGCACGAATGGCGTCTTTTGCCCAATCATATGTGGACATGACAAAGGGTTCTTTTGTACGAATGGCTTCCTGATAAGATCGAAGTAGCTGTTTTCTTAGCTTTTTTCCTTTTTTCGCTTTTGCCTTGGAAAATACATCTTTCGTTCTTTTCGTAAAATCATGATTCCACAAATAAACGAAATACTGTTCCATTTCATCTAATACTTTTCCTTTTTTGGCGTTGTACAGCAGCACATCTCGGTCATACGCAAAGTCTTTCGGCGGCTGATCTGCAAAGTATTTATCACCAATATTTCTGCCGCCCATGACAGCGACCCTGCCATCTGCCAAAAGAAGCTTATCGTGAAGGCGGTTATGCCACGTCCATGGCTTGAACAAACGAAAAGGCTCATAAAAACGAATGGCCATATTCGGGTGATTCGCCACAGCATAACGCAAATGCTTTAGCGGTCCACGCAGGCTATGGCAAATGCCATCTAACAACAGCTGAACTTTTACTCCTCGATCAGCCGCTTCAATTAAAGCACCAAGCACCCATTCGGCGGTTTTTCCTTTTTGAATGGAATAATAACTCAAACGAATGTTCTTTTTAGCCTCGCGAATCATTTGAACTCTCACTTGACCCGATTCAAATCCGTCATCAAGCAGCATGACTTGATTTATGCCTTGGTCGTCTCCTGAGATGGAAGAAGCTTTATAGATGCAATGTTCTTTACAAGTTTTTTGAAACGGTAAATAAAACAAGACAAATGCGGTCAAAAATACATACACCACATATAAAAGGATCAGAAAAAACAAGAATTGAAGCACAGTGATCAACTCCTTTCACACAAACCGTTCTTTTTCTTAGTTTATGTTAAAAACAAAATTTCACTCATCCAGCTTTTCCAATGAAAAATACAGGATAAAAGAATCACCTTGTTTTCATAGGGCATTTAATTATAGTATGAAATGAGTAAGGGGGAATCGCATTGAATGAACCATTATTTAATATACCAAGTGATGTGTACCAAACGTTAAGTGAAACAGAACGTTATTTACTGCATTATATTCACCAGCATTTAGAGGATATCTCCACCTTATCCATCGTCACATTAAGTGAAAGAGCTAACGTGTCGACGGCGACCATTGTCAGACTGATGAAGAAAATCGGATACAATGGCTATACATCCTTTAAATATCGATTGAAACAAGAAAAGAAAATGACAGATGATAGTGATCAACTAAAAAATATTGACGAAGACATCAAACTAGCCATTCGAAAAAATGAAGAAGAGGTCTTAAAGACGATTCAACTGCAAAGTATTGGGCAAATTGAGGATGCGGTTCAAAAGATCCATGATGCAGACAAAATTTATATTTTTGGCAGAGGCTTTTCAGAGATGATCGCCAAAGAGATGACCATCAAATTGCAGCTCATCGGAAAAACATGCGAGGTACATGACGACCCGAATATCATTCGGCTCAAATCGCGTGACATTGATAAAAACGAACTTGCCATCTTTGTTTCATTAAATGGAGAAACGTCAGAACTAGTGGAAGCCTGCCAAAACCTCAGTATGAAGCAGGTCACGACCATTACGGTCACAACTAGAATTGATTCTACATTAAGTAAAATATCAGATATGACACTCGTCGGATATAAAGGGGAACAATCATTCTTCCCAGATTATGAAGTCAGGTCCCGCCTGTCGCTTCATGTCATTGCCCGCATTTTACTAGACGCCTATGTGATTCGGATGAAATAAACACTCAAAAAGCCTTCCACACTTTATGATGGGAGGCTTTTTACCGTGAAAACCTTTACACAATCTGAAAACATTTTCACTGAATCGTATGAGATACTTTCTTTAGAGAAAAGAAAGAAGGTGAAACCAATTGATTTATACCTGCACCTTAAATCCTGCTATTGACCTATATATTGCATTAAAAGAAATGCGGGCAGATACAGTCAACCGCACTGAAGATGAGGATTATCAGCCGAATGGAAAAGGTGTTAATGTGTCCATTATGCTAAAGAAATATGGCTTCACCAGCACTGCATTAGGATTTATTGCTGGGTTTTCAGGTTCATATATTGAACAATCGTTAAACGATCTCTCCATTCAAACCGATTTTATCCCAGTGGATGGGATTACACGCATTAATGTATTTATTAACACAACGGAAGAATACAAGCTTGTGAATCAAGGACCTGCTATTGAGGCAAAAGCGCTTGATGCCTTTCGCGAAAAAATCTCGACCATTCCAAAAGGCAGCATCTTCATTATGTCAGGCAGTCTGCCTAAAGGCGTTCCTGCTAGCATTTTCTCAGAGATAGCCGCTATTTGTCATCAAAACAACGTGAAATTTATTTTAGACACAAGCTCTAAAGCGGTTTTAGAAACACTTCAATACAAACCATATTTACTAAAACCAAATGAAGAAGAGATTGCCGCATTTTTTGGGAAAACCCACCGTTTATCAGAAACAGAACTCGTTGAATCAGGACGAAAGCTGATCGAGATGGGTGCAGAGCAAGTACTCATTTCCCGAGGAGGAGAAGGTGCACTATTCCTTACAAACGAAGCCGTATTAAAAGGAAATGCACCAATAGGAACGGTCGTAAACACGGCTTGTTCTGGTGATGCCATGCTCGCTGCATTCCTAAGTAAACAGCTGGAAGGACAACCTCATGAAGTATGCTTACGATACGGCATTGCAACAGGGGCATCTACCGCCTTTTCAAAAGGGTTAAGTGATTTACATGACATTGATTCATTAATTGAGCAAATACACATTCAGAACATATAAGGGGGAGTTCACATGAGCCGCAAGAAAATTGTCGCTGCCACTGGCTGTCCAACAGGCATTGCGCACACATTTATGGCAGCTGAGGCATTAAAAATCGCAGCTGAGCAATTAGGGGTCGACATCAAAGTTGAAACGCATGGTCAAGTAGGAATTGAAAACGCTTTAACGGATCAAGACATTTTGGAGGCCGATGGGGTCATTGTCGCTGCTGACAAAGATGTGAATACAGATCGTTTTCACGGCAAACCACTCATTGAAGTGCCTGTAGCGAAGGGTATCCGCACACCAAACGAACTGATTCAAGGCATTATCAATGGAGAAGCCCCCGTTCATCAAGTGAAAGGAAGAGCTTCTGGAACAGAAAAAACATCTGCGCCTTCATCAGCTCAACAAAAGACAGCGAATAAGTGGATACACACCATCTACAAACATTTAATGAACGGTGTATCACATATGCTTCCATTTGTTGTTGGAGGCGGGGTCTTAATTGCTTTATCTTTTCTATTCGGTATTTACTCAGCTGATCCTCAGCATGAAACGTATCATCCGTTTGCTGCCTACTTGAAAAACATTGGCGGACTCGGCTTTAGCTTAATGGTGCCTATTTTAGCAGCATTTATCGCTGATTCAATCGCCAAACGCCCAGGGATGGTTGTCGGATTTATCGGTGGCTTGCTTGCAAACGATGGAGGCGTTGGATTCTTAGGTGGTATTATCGCAGGTTTTGCAGCAGGGTATATCATCGTACTTCTTCAATTCCTGCTTCAAAAATTACCAGCATCACTTGACGGATTAAAATCAATTTTCATCTATCCTGTCATTGGTATTTTCTTAATTGGGGCTGTCATGACCCCGCTATTAGTTCCAATCACAGGGCTAAATAATTCATTAATGGATTTTCTCTCCTCAGTTCAATCCACAAATCCATTGCTTTTAGGTTTAATTGTTGGAGCCATGTGTGGATTTGATATGGGAGGACCTTTTAACAAAGCAGCCTATGTCACAGGAACGGCTTTACTCGCAGAAGGTAACCTTTACTTCATGGCAGGGGTGTCAGCAGCATGTATCACACCGCCGCTTATCATTGCGATTGCCACAACGATTTTCCGAAAACATTTTACACCACAAGAACGAAATGCTGGGATGATCAACTATATTCTCGGAGCGACTCATATTACCGAAGGAGCCATTCCATTTGCAGCAAAAAATCCAGTCGTTGTCCTGCCAATTATCATGTTTGGTTCCGCCACCTCTGCTATATTGACGTATCTGTTTGGCGTACAGGTTCCAGCTCCGCATGGCGGATTCCTTGTCTTACCAGTCGTCACAGGCGCATTTCAGTGGGTGCTATCCATACTCATCGGATCACTTGTAGGTGCGATTTTATACGGGCTTTACCGCAAGAAAATAGACAAACCCGCAGTTTAATAGGGAGGAAGAGAAATGATGGAACATATTTATATGAATCTACATGAAACAGCTTCTTCACAGGCTGGCGTTTTCGCAGCCATAGCTGACATTGCCTCTAAAGCAGGGATTTGTACATCTCCTGAGGCTGTCAAAAAAGGACTAGCTGAAAGAGAAGCTCTGAGTACAACCGGCTTTCAAGATGGATTTGCCATTCCGCATACACAGTCAGACACCATCACAAAACCGGCACTCGTCATCGTCCGTACAGAAACCGGAATCGAATGGGACGCTTTTGATGGAAAGCCTTGCTTTTTCTTCTTATCCTTACTCATTCCAAAAAGTGAAGCAGGAACCACTCACTTACAAGCACTTTCTGCTCTTTCACGCGGATTAATGGATGAAACGAAACGGCAAAAACTGCTCGAAACAAGAACAAATGAAGAAATGCTCGCTGTATTAAAAACAGATATTTTGACGAGAGAGGATGTTTGACCATGCCTTTACTTTCCACAACACCTATGCTTGAAGCAGCAAAAAAAGAAAAATACGGAATTGTCGCATTCAATGTACATTCCTTTGATAGTATTTACTGGGTACTCGAAACGGCAGCTGAATTAAAATCACCTGTCATTTTGCAAACAACGGTTGGCACGGTCCAATCGCTTGGCGCAAAAGCCATTGCAGATACAGTAAAGGCGGCAGCTGATCAATACCAAATACCAATCGGCCTTCATCTCGATCATTGCACTGATTTTGATGTGATTCTGACTTGTATACGAGCAGGATATACATCCGTGATGATCGATGCTTCCATGCATTCATATGAAGAAAATGTACGCCGCACAAAAGAAGTGGTGGACCTTGCCTTAAAAGTAGGTGTGAATGTAGAAGCCGAGTTAGGCAAGGTAGGCGGGGTAGAAGATGATATTGTCGTGGATGAAAAGGATGCTCAAAAAGCCATTCCATCAGAATGCCGTCAATTTGTAGAAGAAACTAGTGTACCTACTTTAGCACCTGCGATCGGCACGGCCCACGGCATTTATAAAGGGGTGCCGGATATCGACTTTGACCGCATTGAACAAATTGCAGCGCTTGTCGATGTGCCGCTTGTCCTTCATGGTGGTTCAGCTGTACCAGATGAGGATGTCAAAAGATGTGTCGCACTCGGTATGGCAAAGGTCAATGTGTCCACTGAACTGAAAAATGCATACTCTGAAGCGATTCGTGATCATTTCTCAAACGAACCTGAAAGCTTAGATCCGCGTATGTATTTACAAAAAGCCAAACAAGCAGCCAAAGACATGGTCACATCTAAAATAAAGATCGTTGGCAGTGAAGGAAAAGCCCAACTTTTATATCAATAAGATGAAAAAAAGCAGAGCCGCATCGCTCTGCTTTTTTCACATTATTCGCTTTCTTTCATTTCATTTGATGTACGTACTCGTGCATTTCCCATAAATACGACCGTAATCGCCGCAAGTGCAATCGGGAATAAAGCAATCATAAATACATACGTAATACTTTGTGACATCGCATCAATCACTTTATTTAAAATATCAGGCGGAATTTGTGAGCGTGCCTCCTCTTGGAAAATGGCTTGTGGATCACCAACTTGAGAAGAAGCTCCTTTCATTCCGCTAAAAGCATCTGCTAAACGATTTGTCAGGACATTGGTTTGAATCGTTCCAAAAATCGTCACGCCTAAAGTCATCCCAAGTGATCTCATGAACGAATTGGTAGAATTAGCACTGCCGCGGTAGCGCGGAGAGAGATCATTCATTGAAGCAGATGGCAGAAGGGAGAAGCTAAATCCAACGCCAAAACCTGAAATCATCATAAAGAGCGTAAGCCACAATCTTGCTGTATCAGGCGACATATTGGCAAGCAGCAGCATCCCAGCAAAAAATGAAATCACAGAGATGGTCATTAATCGTCTAAAAGGTACTTTCGTCTGCATCGTTCCGCCAATCATACTGCCAATCACGGAACCAATCATCATCGGTGTTAAAATGAACCCGGCACTTGTTGCAGATTCACCGTACACCGCCTGGACGAAGATAGGAATAAAGACAGCTAGAATAATAAACGTCCCGCCATATAAAAACGCCAAGATTTGAGATGTCGCAAACAGACGATTTTTAAACATCCAAAATGAAATAATCGGTTCTTCTGCCTTCCGTTCAACAATGAAGAAGATGGTGCCAAAGACAACAAACACAGCAAATAGTGTCAAGATTTGAACAGAATCCCATGCATACGATTTACCGCCAAGCTCAAGAGCGAACATTAAACTGACAACCGCAACGACAAGTGTAATGGCACCTGACCAGTCAATTTTCTGCTTACGATGCTCGAGCGATTCTTGATAAAATTTGGCGATCAAGAACACACTGACGATACCAATTGGTACGTTAATATAAAACACCCAATGCCAGCCGATCGAATCCGTAATAATTGCTCCTAACAGCGGTCCTAATACACTGGATAGACCAAAAACTGCACCAAACATACCGGACATTTTCCCGCGCTTTTCTGGCGGGAAGATATCAAAGATAATCGTGAAAGCGATCGGAAGAAGAGCACCGCCTCCAAGTCCTTGAATCGCACGGTAAATAATAAGCTGATCCATCGTTTGTGCGATGCCGCACAGCGCAGATCCAATTAAAAAGAAAATAAGTCCAAACAGAAAAAAACGCTTTCGACCATACATATCTGAAAGCTTTCCATAAATCGGCATACCGGCCATCACTGCCACCATATAAGAAGCAGTCACCCAAGCAAATTTATCAAAACTGCCCAAATCGGCGACGATGCTTCCCATTGCTGTTGCGACAATGGTGTTGTCCATCGCTGCCATAAAAATCCCTAACAGCAACCCGATGACAACAAAGCGAGTGGATGCCTTGCCTTTATGATCCACGTTATTCATTTCATTTACCTCCTGCTTACGTTCTCTTCACTTTTTTGCTATGATCAAGTTAATTATAAAGTAAGAGAACATTTATCTTGATGATCAAGATAAATTGATTTTAAAGGGAGGAGAACAAGTTGTCAATAAAGAACGAGGCAGAAGATCGAGCGGACCAGATCATACATACGATGAGACGCCTTGCTACACGAACAGTCCTATTTCACCAAGCAGCTGCTCAATCGCTCGGCCTTTTCCCAACAGATCTCAAATCAGCAGATTTGTTAAACGAACTTGGACCACTCACAGCAGGTGAATTAAGTGAAAAAACCGGTCTTAGCTCAGGTGCGGTCACAGCTCTCATTGACCGGTTAGAAAAAGCAGGCTACGTCAAAAGGGAGAAGGACCCAAAAGACAAGCGAAGGGTCATCATTGTTCCACTAACAGCGGGGAAATCACAAGTGAAGGAACTCTTTCTATCTTTATCGACATCCACCAAAAAACTCACAAATGAATACAAGCCTGAAGAATTGGATTTAATCATTCAATTTATTACCGAGGCAGCTGAGGTCATGGATCAAGAGCTGCAATTGCTTAAGTCTAAGGCGTAAGAAAGGACAATGTGAGGTCTTTAGACGAAGCGGTAATATCTTTTATGAGAAATGTGTTATGAGGGTGCAAGAAGTTCTCATTGAGAATAACAACATAGGATGCTTATCCTAATAAGGGGAGGTATAACAGAAAGTGGAGATTATAAAGTTTAAGGATACTGATACAAAAGATATTGTTTCATTGTTTTATGAAACAGTTCATTCCGTAAATTCAAAAAATTATTCCCAAGTACAATTGGATGCTTGGGCACCAAGAGATGAAAAAGAATCTAAAATGAATTCTTGGAAGGAATCATTGGGTCAAAATATAACATTTGTTGCTAAAGTGAATGATAAAGTTGTTGGTTTTAGCGATTTAACGCATACCGGGTACTTAGATAGACTATTCGTTCATAAAGATTATCAAGGACAAGGTATAGCCACAGCTTTAGTTGATATGCTCGAATCTGAGGCAAAGAAACTAAATCTTTTAGAAATTGATACCGAAGCAAGTATTACAGCTAAGCCATTTTTTGAACATCTAGGTTACAAAATTGTTTGTTCACAAACTGTGGAAAAAAAGGGGGTTAAGTTGGATAATTTTAAAATGCTAAAAAAAATAAAATAATCATTTTCTTGTTATGCTAACAGTTAGTTTAAGGAAGAAAGGGTATAACATATTCGTCATATAAAATATGTTATACCCTTTCATTTATTTAACTTTTTTCAATAGCAGAAAAGATTTTAGAACTCAAATCAACAATGCTACCTTTACAGAATATAGTTTTAAACATTTAAAAGCCAAAACAGCTGAACAAGCTAAGCTATTTAGCGAAACAGGACGAAAGCAGGCACAGTATTTGCCTAATACAAAAAATAAAGTTATTGAGAAAGAAGCATTAAATAAGGGTTAATTGTAGAAAACGAGAAAGGTGCAGTATATTTTATTGATAATACTGGTCGTCCAGTTGGTTTTGATTTAGAGTATTTAAAAATGGCTAAACCAAGATCAAAAGGCTCAAAGCACACTCATGCGAGTGTGCTTTTTCTTATGGCAAAAGAGCACCCAAAAGTTGCACAACATTTACTGCAAACATTTGGACTTCTTTGACGCATGTGAGTTGATTAGACTTATAACCAAAGGGAAGAAGGGAGGGATTCCAACTGCACTTAACCAAGAGGGGCACGACTTTATTATCGATGCTGCTTCACACGACCACTTATCTATCAATTGAAGATTTACAGAATCGACTGAATGTCTCTACTCGAACGGTCTACGCTGAAATTAAGCGAATGAATAGTTGGCTGGAAACCCATCAGCTTAGTGGCGTCCAGCGAAAAGATCAACGAGGCTACTATTTAAATCCACACGAGAAAGAAGTCATTATCGAAAAAGCTGACACTGTTCTTGTCGGTCATGACTATGAACCATGTGTAAAAGAAAGACGTGCCATCTTGCTCCTTTCCATTGCATGCAGTGAGAAGCATCTAAAAATTGATGATTTTATGGAGATGACGAAGGTAAGCCGCAATACACTGCTTGAAGATATGAAACAACTAAAAGAAGCACTTTCAAAACAGCAGCTTACACTTCATTATCAGGCGGCCAGTGGCTATTTAATTTCAGGAGAAGAAAGAACAATTCGGTTGGCGCTGAAACCTTATATTCATTTCATTCGCAACATGATAAAAAATGAAAAAACATTTCCATCGGTTTGGTTAAAGGGTCCTATCTCATATAAGAGAATACATGCTCTCCTTCAACAGTCCGAACAAGATCTGAAGCTTGAGTTTGCAGATGACATGCTGGATCAGCTGTCTATGGATCTCTTTTTCTACTTTAAACGGATGAAGCTAGGACGTGCTGTACACATTTCAACAGAAGAAAAACGGACACTGCAGGAAACAGATGAATGCTTGGCTGCTATTCGTTTCATGGCGCAAATTCAAAAAGAAACCAGTCTTTTGGTTCATGATGATGAAATCTATTTTCTTAGTACGCTATGGCTCAGTGCCAAAAAACAAAAACTTCCAACAAGTCAAAAACCAGAAGAACATCTCATTCGAACCATTGCGAGACAAATGATCATTGACTTTCAGCGTTATGCGTGTATTTCCTTCCAGGAAGTAGAAGTCTTGGAACAAAACTTAACCATGCATTTAATTCCTGCCTATTATAGGCTCATCTATCACATTGATATCATCAATGAATTAACAGATTCCATGAAACATGCACAGCCAGAGGTGTTTGACATCACGCAAAAGGTTGCTTGCCATTTAGAGAAGGCGACCTGTTCAAAGATGAGCGATCATGAAATTGCCTATGTGGCGATGCATTTTGGCGGCTGGATGAGAAGAGAAGGGATTTCGTCGATTGCGAAACGTTCTATTTACATTGTCTGCGGAGAAGGAATTGGCACAAGTCACATGCTGAAAACGCAGCTTCTTGAATTAATCGGTTACATCGACATACGCGGACTGTTATCAAAACGTTCATATGAAGAATTAACATCCATTGATGCCGACTTTGTTGTGTCAACGACACCTATTTCGTTTAAAGGAAAACCTGTTCATCTCGTTCACCCTATTCTCACTGCTTATGAGAAAAAAACATTGCTTCAATATGGAGAAGGCTCAGAACCTAAGCTTGATGAGCAACATGTGAATGCTTTATTCAATATCATTCAGCAGCATACCATCGTTCAAAATGAAAAAGCATTGCTTCATGACTTGAAGGAGCTGCTTCATTCGACATATGTATCACACCAGAAAGGGTGGAAACCAGTGTTAAACGATTTATTAACAGAAGAAACCATTCAGCTCCAGCAAACAGCAGACACATGGCAGGAGGCCATTACAAAAGCAGCGCAGCCTTTAATTGATCAACAAGCGATTCAGGAAAGTTATGTGAAAGCGATGATCCAGTCTGTTCATCAAAATGGCCCTTATATTGTGATTGCGCCACAAGTGGCGATTCCGCATGCCAGGCCAGAGGATGGCGTGAACAAATTAAGCATGTCACTTATGTCATGTCATCAGCCCGTTTTCTTTTCAAAGGATGGAAAAAAGCAAGTTCGGCTCATCATTGTATTAGCTGCCATTGACAGTATGACCCACCTGAAAGCACTCAAACAGCTGACGATGCTGTTAAGTGAAGAAAAACGGGTGAGACAATTGATTGAAGCAGAGGAATTAGCAACCATCCAACAACTAATCAATCAATTTTCACAAGTATAAAGGAGGAAAAAGAGAATGAAAAAAATTCTAGTTGTATGCGGAAACGGTTTAGGAAGCAGCTTTATTGTTGAAATGAATGTCAAAAAGGCTTTAGAAGAATTAGGACTTTTAGCGGAAGTGGATCACACCGATCTCAGTACAAGCAAAAATGAACAAGCAGACCTCTATATCGGAGCAACAGACATTATCGATCAGCTGGATGACGGCACAAGAAAGGTCGCTGGATTAAATAACTTGTTAGACCAGGAAGCCATTAAAGACGTCCTTCGCAAACACATATAAGCCACGAAAAAGGGGGATTCACATCATGATAGAACTGATCATGAACGATATATTGGGCACACCCGCAATTCTCATCGGTTTGTTTGCACTGGCTGGTTTACTTTTGCAGAAAAAGTCAGCTGCCGATACTGTATCAGGCACCTTAAAAACAACAATGGGTTTTTTAATATTAGGAGCGGGCGCCACAGTCGTATCTGATTCACTTGGGGTTTTCAGGAAGATGTTTGAAGCAGCGTTTCACATTCAAGGGGTTGTCCCAAATACAGATGCCATGGCAGCCATTGCCCAAAAGGAATTCGGTACACAGACAGCGCTCATTATGATTTTTGGTATGGTGGTCAATTTGCTTTTGGCAAAATTCACACCCTTTAAATACGTCTTTTTAACTGGTCATCATACGCTATATATGGCGGCTATGCTTGCAGTCGTTCTGTCAACAGCCGGCATGCAAGGAACGCTGCTGATCATCACTGGTTCAATCGTATTAGGTGCAGCGATGGTCATTGCTCCCGCAATCCTTCAGCCGTTTACAAGGAAAGTCACTGGAAGTGATGATCTGGCGCTCGGTCATTTCAGTACGTTCGGCTATTTTACAGCGGGAATGATCGGCAAATGGGTCGGGCGCCCAGAGAAATCAACGGAAACCATTCAAGTGCCTAAATCACTCGGTTTTCTAAGAGATACATCGGTGGCCATCTCCATTACGATGGCTTTGCTTTTCTTTGCGATTGCACCGTTTGCGGGAATTTCATATATAGAAAACATTAGTGGTGGTACGAACTTTGCTGTCTTCATTCTCATTCAGGCCATTACCTTTGCTGCTGGGGTGTACATTATTTTAGCAGGTGTACGGATGGCAATCGGGGAAATTGTGCCTGCTTTCAAAGGGATTGCCGATCGTTTCGTCAAAGGGGCAAAGCCGGCACTTGATGCGCCAACTGTTTTCCCATTTGCTCCAAATGCGGTGATCATCGGTTTTTTATGCAGTTTTGCTGGAGGCATCGTGTCTATTTTCCTTCTTCCTTTGTTTGGTTTAACTGTCATTGTTCCTGGACTTGTGCCGCACTTTTTCTGCGGTGCGACAGCGGGCGTATATGGCAATGCAACAGGGGGAGTGAGAGGTGCAGTCGCCGGTTCCTTTGTGAATGGAATACTCCTTTCATTTTTACCAGCTTGTTTACTTCCTGTGTTAGGCACTCTTGGCTTTGAAGGGACAACATTTGGCGATACAGACTTCGGTATCATCGGAATCTTGATTGGATTGATCAAATTTATATTTCATCTTTAAAAAGGAGGCATTTCAGGATGACAGCTATTTTCTCACCTTCACTGATGTGCATGGATTTAACGCACTTCCGTGAACAAATTCAGCTGCTGAACACAAGGGCAGACCGTTATCATGTCGACGTCATGGATGGTCACTATGTAAAAAATATGACCTTATCACCCTTTTTCATTGAACAACTTCGGAAACTGACAGACGTTCCGATTGATGTTCATCTAATGGCCGAACAGCCTCAGGAATTTTTAATTGATGCATGTATTGATGCAGGCGCAACGATGATTTGTTTACATCCAGAAGTGGTGCAAAGAGACGTTTTTCGAATCATTCGGCATATCCACGAAAGAAAGTGTGAGGTCGGCTTTGTTCTCAATCCCGCCACACCAGTTGCAGCATTAGATGCTTTTATTCATTTAATAGACCGGGTGACGATCATGACAATTGATCCAGGGTTTGCTGGTCAGCCTTTTATCAAAGAAATGCTTCCGAAAATGAAAGAGGTGAAAGAAATCAAAGAGAAGGGGGGATACTCATTTTCAATTGAGGTAGACGGCTCTTGTAATGAAAGCACGTTCCGATTGCTTGCTGAGGCAGGAAATGAAATTTACATCATCGGCACCTCAGGTTTATTTGGACTTCACGAAGAATTAGATAAAGCATGGGAAATAATGAAGCAATTGTTCGCAAAAGAAACAGCCACAATGAAATCACCTTAGTAAAAAAGAGGATGAAGCCCATCCTCTTTTTTACGCAATTTTACTAAACAAACTATCTCCTTATCAAAACATACTCAAAAACTTCATAAAAGCACAAATTTATAATTGAAAGCGCTTTATTTATGTGTTATTCTTCAAATATCTTTAGTAAACATTTAGTCAAAAATGATGAGGAGTTTGCCTATGACTACACTCAAAGATATTGCTCATGATGCAAAAGTATCCGTCTCTACTGTATCCCGTGTGTTAAATGGCGACCAAACGCTTGCCGTTTCACACGCAACAAGACAAAACATCCTCGACATAGCCAAGAAATTAAACTATACCCCAGTCAGAGCAAGAAAAGCCGATCAAGCAGAAGTAAAAAGCCCACCCGCATCCCCAGTCATCGGTGTCGTTGTCGCCCAATCCATTGACGAAGAATTAAATGATCCTTTTTTTTCATCGATTCGAAAAGGAATTGAAAAAGAATATGCCAAACAAGGTCTGTCTACTCTCCACACCTTTCGCCTAAGAAACATGGATAAAGGGGCGATACTAAAGGATATTGACGGTTTGATTGTCATTGGACGAATCAGCCCTGATACGGTTGAAAAGATGACAAACCGAATGGAACATATCGTTTTTATCAATCATTATGCGGATGAAGATTTGTATGATTGTGTACATGTGGATTTTGTCAGAGCGGCAGATCGTGCCATTCGTCATCTGCAATCTCTCGGCTACACACATCTAGGCTATATTGGCGGGAAAGAGAGGGAGCATTATTTCGAAGGAAATGCTGTGATTGAGGACGAAAGACAAACAACTTTTATCAAAAGAATGCAAGAAGCGGGAACTCTTCATATGAATGACATCCACATAGGCGAATATTCGATGCAAGAAGGCTACTCGCTTATGCAAAAAGCCATTCAGAAAGGAAAGCTTCCAGAAGCCTTTTTTATCGGAAGTGACTCTATGGCAATAGGCGCTATGCGAGCGCTACATGAAGACGGCCTTCGTGTACCTCAAGATGTCTCAATCGTGGGGTTTAATGATATCGAAGCCGCTTCCTTTTCAAGCCCGCCGCTCACAACGGTTAAAGTATATACAGAAGAAATGGGGGAAGTAGGTCTAAAGCTTTTGCTTGAGCGGATAGAAGGAAGAAAGCTTCCTTTAAAAGTCGTCGTGCCAACAAAACTCATGCAAAGAGGCAGCACATGCCCAATCCATGAAAGGGGGTGAATAAGCATTTCAGTAAACAAAAAAGAGACAAAAAAGCAGGAAGGGAGCTGCTGAGCATGATGGCCAGATCATGCTGAAAACAACGCAGTTCACCCAATTGCTCTCTTATCTCTTTGAAAAGAATAGAATTCCAGTATAATGGACTTCTTTTGTTTCCGCAACTGCATGAATTCTACCGATAATCGTCTGAATTTTCAGTGATCAAAAGGAGGAAACGATGAATAAAAAAATTTTGATGCTGTGTGCAGCTCTAGTTTTGTCGATGATCTTGTCTGCTTGTGGCAATAACGGTGCGTCTGAAGCAAACGGAAAAGTGACCTTGACTCTATTCTCTACAATGAGCAACAGCGGGGAGAGAAAGGCATTTGAAGAAGTGATCCGTGACTTTGAAAAAGAACATCAAAACATCCGAATTGATGCAAACTTCCCTGGCAACAGCTATGAAGATATGATACGCGTCAAAATGGGCGCAAACGACATGCCAGACCTATTTGATACACACGGCTGGGCCAAGCTGCGATATAGCGAATACGTGGCTGATCTAAAGGAGATGGACTGGGTAAAACAACTCGATCCTTCACTCGATCAAATTTTAAAAGACAAAGATGGCAAAGTCTATGCTTATCCGCTGAATCAAGCAAAAGACGGACTTAGTTTTAATGCCAATCTACTAAAAGAATATGGCATAAAAGTTCCTAAAACACTGAATGAACTGAAAAGTGCTTTACAAACTGTCAAAGAAAAAAGTAAAGGAGACGTTGTGCCGCTCTGGATTCCAGGAGGCGATAATTCAAATATTGCCCAAGTCTTTGATGAGCTGGCAACGCCTTTACTCATTACCGATCAAAAACATCAATACGGAAAAGACCTTGAAAATGGATCATTTGATTGGTCTCACTATACACCGCTTGCACAGCTTATGAAGGAGCTGAAAGATCAAGACCTTTTAAACAAAGATGTACTCACGGCCAAACTATCCCAAGCACCTGAGCTGATGGCACAAAACAAAATTGCTTTCACCTTTGTGGGAGGATCTTTAGGACCTGAGGCGACTGAACTCAATCAATCGATCAAAGTAGGCACTATGCCCGTACCAGCGATTCATGAAGGAGATGAGCAAAGCTGGATTGGCGGGGAACGCTTTACTGTTGCGGCATGGAAAGACTCAAAGCATCTAAAAGAAGCAAAACAATTCATTGACTTTTTAGCAAAGCCTGAAAACGCAAAAAAAATCGCAGAGGGCACTTCCTCTGAAACGGCTTTAAAAGAAGTCAAAGCCAAAAACTATTACTCTACATTTTACGAGCAATATGAAGATATTAAGATTGAACCATATTTTGATCGGAAATACTTACCGAGCGGCATGTGGGCTGTCATGGCAACGACCGGTCAAGAATTATTAGCAGGCTCCATCACACCGGAACAACTATCGAAGAAAATGGAAGAGGAATATAAGCGTCTGAAAAAACAATAGCAGGCTCATGCTGAAACAGGAGTGAAGCCAATGAGTGACATCACAAAAGAAAAACAGGCGGCGACATTTACCTCTTTTCCCAAACAGAAGATGAAAAATAGCCAAAATTCTTCACTTTGGTGGATGTATCTGCCTGCTGTTCTCGTTGTCAGTACCTTTATCATTTATCCCTTTTTTAACGGGATTCAGCTCTCTTTTACAAATTGGAACGGTTTCTCACAACAGTATAAGTGGATCGGACTGGATCAATACAAACGGCTACTACAAGATCCAACTACATGGCTTGTTGTGAAAAATACCCTTATTTACGGCATCGGGAGCACCATCTTACAAAATATGATTGGTCTTGGATATGCACTCTTATTAAATCAAAGTTTAAAAATGAGAGCCATCACAAGAACGGTGATCTATTTACCCGTCATGATCAGCCCGATTGCCATGGGCTATATTTGGTATTTTGTCTTTGCGTACCAAGGTGGTGCTTTAAACGACGTTGTTACCTTTTTTGGATTTGATCCAATGAATGCACTTGGTAATCCGCAGCTAAACACTTGGATCATTGTGTTTGTGAATACGTATCAATTCGTCGGGATTGCCATGATCATTTATTTAGCAGGACTCCAAAGCATTCCTAAAGATTATTATGAAGCAGCACAACTCGACGGAGCTTCAGGTCTTCAGCAATTTTGGCGCATCACATTACCACTTTTAATGCCATCTATCACCATCAATGTTGTGCTCAATGTCATCGGTGGACTTAAATTATTTGATGTCATTGTCGCGCTCACTGGCGGAGGACCCGGAGATTCCTCGCAATCGATGTCGACTTTTATGTACGATTTGTATTTCAAACGGCAGGATGCAGGCTATGCAGCGACGCAAGGTGTCTTCATGGCTGTCATCATCCTTGTCGTTAGTGTCGCAGCGCTCATTTATTTCAAACGAAAGGAGACCGAGGTGTGATGGATAACGCCTATAAACGAAAGAAAAGATGGTACTCCTTACTAGCCCTTTTGATAACATTGCTGCACCTGATTCCATTTTATATTTTAGTCACGACCTCTCTAAAGGGGATAGGAGATTTTAGCTCAAAATGGCTGTTCCCATCAACGCTTCATTTTGAAAACTTTCGCATGGCATGGACAGATGCTCAGCTTGGCCAGTCCTTTTTGAATACAGTGATCATTACGTTCAGCTCGGCTGCCCTACTCATCATCTTTGGATCACTTGCCGCCTATCCGCTCGCAAGAAGAGGAACAAAGCTGAATCAAGCGGTGTATCTCTTATTCATTGCCATTATGGTCATACCGCCGCTCACCGCCCTTGTCCCGCTATACAAAATGGTTGTACAAATTGGCATGATGAATACTTATCAAATCGCTATTTTAAACAATGTTGCTGCTTTTTTGCCACTGACGATTTTTCTATATGCCGGTTTTATCCGGTCGACGATTCCAAAGGAGCTTGAAGAAGCCGCTCGTATTGATGGTGCGGGAACACTTAGAGTCTTTTTCACCGTCGTTTTTCCGCTGCTGAAGCCGATTACCGCTTCTGTTTTAATCATTGCCTGTGTGTATATTTGGAACGACTATCAATTTGCCATCTTCTTCTTGCAAGATAAAGAGATGCATACACTGACAGTCGCCTTATCCAATTTCTTTGGTCAAAATCAACACCAGCTCCAGCTCGTTGGCGCCGCTGCTCTCATTGCGATGCTGCCAATGGTCACGATGTTTTTACTTTTGCAAAAATACTTTATCGCAGGGCTGTCTCAAGGCTCTGTTAAAGGGTAATCCAACCTTGATGTAAAAAGGAGTGTCGTCTATGTCTAAAATTACATTTATCGGTGCAGGAAGTACCGTGTTTGCTAAAAATATATTAGGAGATTGTCTGTTCGTTCCCGCACTTGCCGGCTTTGAATTTGCGTTATATGATATCGACCACAACCGGCTGAAAGAATCAGAAACGATGCTGCGTCACTTAAAAGAGAACTACGGTGCACATGTGACTATTCAGTCGTATCACAACCGGAAAGAAGCCTTAAAGAATGCGAAATATGTCATCAATGCCATCCAGGTGGGAGGCTATCAGCCAAGCACTGTCATTGATTTTGAGATTCCAAAAAAATATGGATTAAGACAAACGATTGCGGATACGGTTGGCATCGGCGGTATTTTCCGTTCACTTCGAACCATTCCCGTGATGCTGGACTTCGCAAAGGATATGGAAGAGGTATGTCCACACGCCTTATTATTAAATTACACGAATCCAATGGCCACACTGACTGGCGCTATGCTGCGTTATACTCGGGTTCAAACGGTTGGTCTTTGCCATAGCGTACAGGTGTGTACGAAAGATTTATTTCAATCACTTGAAATGGACCATGAAGGCATTGAAGAAAAAATTGCCGGCATTAACCACATGGCATGGTTATTAGAAGTGAAACGGGACGGTCAAGACTTGTATCCAGAAATCAAAGCAAGAGCAAAAGAAAAACAAAAAACACGACATCCAGATATGGTTCGTTTTGAACTAATGGATAAATTCGGCTACTATGTCACCGAATCCTCAGAGCACAATGCAGAATATCATCCGTATTTTATCAAATCTCGTTATCCAGAACTGATTGGACAGTTTAACATTCCGCTCGATGAATATCCAAGACGCTGCGAGGAACAAATCAACAATTGGAATACGATGAAACATGACCTTGTGGGAAACACACAAATCACGCATACGCGCTCTAAAGAATATGGTTCACGTATCATTGAAGCGATTGAAACGAACGTTCCCTTTAAATTTGGTGGAAATGTACTGAACACAGGAGGACTCATTCACAATCTTCCGGAAAAAGCCTGTGTCGAAGTGCCGTGTGTCGCAGACCGGAGCGGTATCATGCCATGTTATATCGGAGAGATACCTGAACAATTGGCTGGACTCAACCGGACCAATATCAGCTCACAGCTCATGACGATTGAAGCTGCAATCAGCGGCAAAAAAGAACACATTTACCAAGCGGCATTATTAGACCCGCATACAAGTGCTGAATTATCAATTGATGACACCATCAAACTATGTAATGAATTAATTGAAGCACACGGGGAGATGCTCCCGGATTATACAGAGCCGAGTCAATACGCAATTTCTTCTAAATAACTAACATAAACAGTCTTAGCCTGATGCACTTGGCATCAGGCTTTTTTAAATCAACAAACTGATCATTGACTGAAAGCGTTTTTAATATTATGATTTTTCTAAAGTTAACCAACAGTTAACCAAAAATACATCATCAATTAGTTAACATGATCATGCCACATGACATACAGACAAAACGACCTAAAAGGGGGACAGATCTTCGGCTAGAAGGTATAGACTTCACATGTTTTATCAGAACGTAAAGCAAAACTGTGGTTTCATTTGACAAAGAGTGTATACAGATGAAGGCCCCTTAGATGAGACAATGACGATAAATCAACACACGATTGCATCACAATCCAAACAAAGAGGAGAGAGGGAACATGACCAAAACAGATGTACAAACGTTGAAAAATTATATTGGCGGACAATGGGTGGACGCCGAAACGAATCAAACGGAAGCTGTTTATAATCCAGCTACTGGCGAAGTCATCGCAGAAGTACCGCTTTCAACAAAAACGGATGTAGAACATGCAGTCCAAGCAGCACAGGAAGCGTTCACCACTTGGTCTAAAACAGCTGTTCCCCGGCGGGCACGTATTTTATTTAAATACCAACAGTTACTCGTTGAGAAATGGGATGAGTTGGCTGAACTCGTCACGCTGGAAAACGGAAAAAGTGTAACAGAAGCAAAAGGAGAGGTGCAGCGAGGAATTGAATGTGTGGAATTTGCCGCTGGTGCACCAACCTTAATGATGGGGAAACAACTGCCTGATATTGCGACTGGTCTAGAGTCTGGCATGTACCGCTACCCAATTGGCGTCATCGGCGGCATTACCCCGTTTAACTTTCCGATGATGGTCCCATGCTGGATGTTCCCGCTTGCCATCGCTTGCGGAAATACATTTGTTTTAAAGCCTTCAGAACGAACGCCAATCCTTGCTGCACGGTTAGCAGAACTATTTGAAGAAGCGGGACTTCCAAAAGGTGTGCTCAACATTGTCAATGGCGCTCACGATGTAGTAAACGGTCTGCTTGAACATGAAAAGGTAAGAGCCATTTCGTTTGTCGGCTCTCAGCCAGTCGCAGAATACGTCTATAAAAAAGGGACAGCACATGGTAAACGTGTACAAGCACTTGCCGGTGCAAAAAATCACTCCATCGTCTTGAAAGATGCTGATTTAGAATCGGCAACAAAACAGATCATTGGCGCTGCTTTTGGATCAGCAGGTGAACGCTGCATGGCAGCAGCCGTTGTCGCAGTGGAAGAAGACGTGGCGGACGACTTGATTCAACAATTGGTCGATGAATCCAACCAGCTTGTCATCGGAAACGGAATAAATGAAGATGTCTTTCTCGGACCAGTCATTCGGAAAGAGCATAAAGAACGAACTCTTCAATATATCCTATCAGGAATTGAAGAAGGCGCAAGCCTGATTCGTGATGGCAGACAAGATAACGAAACAAATGGAGAAGGGTATTTTGTCGGACCAACGATCTTTGATCATGTCACAAATCAAATGAAAATCTGGCAGGACGAGATTTTTGCCCCAGTCTTATCCATTGTCCGTGTCTCATCACTCGCAGAAGCAATCGACCTGTCCAATCAATCAAAATTCGCAAACGGTGCCTGCCTATACACAGACAGCGCTTCAAGCATAAGAGAATTTCGTGAAAACATCGAAGCCGGCATGTTAGGCATTAACATTGGTGTTCCTGCTCCAATGGCTTTCTTCCCATTTTCCGGCTGGAAAGATTCCTTCTACGGAGACTTGCACGCCAATGGAACAGACGGAGTAGAGTTTTACACGAGAAAGAAAATGGTGACCGCTCGGTATATGTAGCCTACATTTATTGAACATTGAGGAAGAATGCAGCTCCATCATGGAGACTGCATTTTTTTGTTGTCTTCTAGTTAAAAAGTAAGGGTTTTCATCGCACTCTTTACAGGGTTTCACAGGGAGAAATCATTCTTTGTATTCATTCTTCATCACGAAACATCAACATAATTTGAAATTGGGCCTAAACCCCAATATCAGGAAGATGAAAACAGGAGGAAATGACACGATGAGGACGAGGATGAAGTGCAGCGTTTGTTTATTGATTTTCACTTTGGTACTGAGTTGTTTGCCGGTATATGAAGCGAATGCGGCAAGCACTCCTATTGCCAAGCAAGTAGGAAATGCAAACCCGCTCATTGACCATCACTTAGGAGCAGATCCGTTTGCGCTTACCTATAACGGAAGAGTGTACCTTTATATGTCGAGTGATGACTATGAATATCAAAGCAACGGAACGATTAAGGACAATTCATTTGCAAATCTGAATAGAGTATTCGTCATCTCTTCGGCGGATATGGTCAACTGGACCGATCACGGAGCGATTCCAGTAGCGGGGGCAAATGGGGCAAACGGCGGCAGAGGCATTGCCAAATGGGCAGGCGCATCATGGGCCCCATCAGCAGCGGTAAAGAAGATCAACGGAAAGGATAAATTTTTCCTTTATTTCGCTAACAGCGGCGGAGGGATAGGTGTCCTTACAGCAGACAGCCCGATCGGCCCATGGACTGATCCGATTGGAAAACCACTCGTTACGCCAAGTACACCTGGCATGTCCGGAGTTGTATGGCTTTTTGATCCGGCCGTATTTGTAGATGATGACGGCACTGGCTATCTATATGCCGGCGGAGGCGTTCCAGGCGGTTCCAATCCAACGCAGGGACAATGGGCAAATCCTAAAACAGCAAGAGTCTTGCAGCTAGGTGCTGATATGACAAGTGTGGCCAGTAGCGCATCCACCATTGATGCTCCTTTTATGTTTGAAGACTCAGGGATGCATAAGTATAACGGAACCTACTACTATTCCTATTGCATCAATTTTGGTGGCTCACATCCTGCTGATAAACCACCTGGTGAAATCGGCTATATGACGAGCTCAAGTCCGATGGGACCCTTCACGTATAAAGGACACTTTCTGAAAAATCCGGGTGCTTTTTTTGGTGGCGGCGGTAACAACCATCATGCGGTGTTCAATTTTAAAAATGAGTGGTATGTGGTGTATCATACGCAAACCGTTAGCTCTGCATTATACGGAAGCGGCAAAGGCTATCGCTCTCCACATATTAACAAGCTGGTTCATAATGCAGATGGCTCCCTTCGAGAAGTAGCAGCCAATTATGAAGGAGTGAAACAGCTATCTAATCTGAATCCATATCAACGTGTTGAAGCTGAAACATTCGCTTGGAATGGACGCATTTTGACAGAAGCCTCGTCAGCACCCGGAGGACCAGTGAATAACCAGCATGTCACCAATATTCAAAATGGCGATTGGGTCGCTTTAGGGAATGTAGACTTTGGTTCAAATGGCGCTAGAACATTTAAAGCCAATGTCGCATCGACAGTAGGCGGGAAAATAGAAGTACGCCTTGGCAGCGCGAACGGCAGACTGGTCGGTACACTGAATGTCCCTTCCACCGGTGGAACACAAAACTGGCGGGAAATAGAAACATCGATTAACGGCGCATCCGGAGTGCACAACGTATTTTTTGTCTTTACCGGAACAGGCGGGGGAAATCTATTCCAATTTGATTCTTGGCAGTTTACTCAAAGGTAGCGAATAAAGGTGCTTAAATGTTTGATAGAGGAGTGGGGAATTTGATGTCAAGTATAAAAAAACCAATGCTTGCTTTATTGGTGTGTTTCACCATGCTGTCTGTCATGTTCATAGGGCCCGGAGTAGCTGAAGTATCAGCAGCTGACGCAAACATTAACCTCAACGCAGAAAGACAAGTGATTCGTGGTTTTGGCGGAATGAACCATCCAGCTTGGATTGGTGATTTGACAGCACCACAAAGGGAAACCGCCTTTGGCAATGGACAAAATCAGTTAGGGTTTTCCATTCTTAGAATTTATGTAGACGAAAACAGAAACAATTGGAGCAGAGAAGTCGCGACGGCCAAACGAGCGATCGAGCATGGTGCTCTAGTCATTGCTTCCCCTTGGAATCCTCCAAGCAGTATGGTTGAAACATTCAACCGGAATGGATCACCTGCCAAGCGGCTTAAATACAATCAATACGCAGCATATGCTCAGCATCTGAATGATTTTGTCACTTACATGAAAAACAACGGAGTCAATCTTTATGCGATTTCTGTTCAAAACGAGCCCGATTATGCACACGAATGGACATGGTGGACACCTCAGGAAATCCTGCGATTCATGAGAGAAAATGCCGGCTCCATTAATGCACGTGTGATTGCACCAGAATCGTTTCAATACCTTAAAAATATCTCAGATCCTATCTTAAACGATCCGCAGGCGCTTGGAAATATGGACATTCTCGGCGCACATCTATACGGAACCCAAATTAGCCAGCTTCCGTACCCTCTTTTCAAACAAAAAGGGGCAGGGAAAGAGCTATGGATGACAGAGGTCTACTATCCGAATAGTGATAACAATTCAGCGGACCGCTGGCCTGAGGCATTAGGGGTATCAGAGCATATTCACCATTCAATGGTGGAAGGGGACTTTCAGGCGTATGTGTGGTGGTACATCCGGAGATCATACGGTCCTATGAAAGAAGATGGAATGATTAGCAAACGTGGATACAACATGGCGCATTTCTCCAAGTTTGTGCGTCCAGGGTACGTCAGGATTGATGCAACGAAAAGCCCTGAACCGAATGTTTTCGTCTCAGCCTACAAAGGAAACAATCAGGTCGTCATTGTCGCGATTAATAAAAACAATGCAGGGGTCAATCAACACTTCGTCGTGCAAAATGGCTCTGTTTCTCAGGCGTCTAGATGGGTGACGAGCGGCAGCAGCAACCTTCAGCCTGGAACTGACTTAAACATATCAGGAAATCAATTTTGGGCTCATCTCCCTGCTCAAAGTGTGACAACATTTGTGGTCAAACGCTAGAGAAACACGAAAAGCCAATTTTCTCATTAAAAAAGAAAATTGGCTTTTTTCTGTGTAAATAGAAAGTTGATTTTTCACGACGTCAACACTTTGGGTATAATAATAACAATGACTTCAGGAGAGTGATCATCATGCCAAAGGTTCAAAGCAAAGTATTGATTATAGATGACGAAAAAGAAATTTTAGAATTAATCCATACCGTATTAACAAGAGAAGGCATTGACCAGGTGTTAACAGCTTCAACTGCCCGTGATGGGCTCACGCAATTTCATCAAGAACAACCAGATCTCGTCATACTGGATATTATGCTGCCAGACGGAGAAGGCTACGATATTTGCAAACAAATCAGAGATGTCTCACATGTTCCGATTATCTTTTTATCAGCAAAAGGAGAGGAATCAGACAAAATTGTAGGACTTGCCATTGGCGGTGATGATTATATTACAAAGCCGTTCAGTCCAAAAGAAGTCGCCTACCGTGTAAAAGCCCAGCTAAGACGGTCATCCTACTTACAGCCTTCTCAAGCGGAGCCCGTGATCAAAAAAGGCCCATTTGAGTTAAACGAGCAGCAAGCCGAACTGACGAAAAACGGAGCGGCGATTGAGCTCACTCCGAAAGAACTTATGTTGATGACTTATTTCTTGCAGCATCCGAATCGCGTGATCAGTAAAGAAACGCTTTATCAAGCGGTTTGGGGAGAGGATTTCTTCGGTTCTGATAATACAGTGATGGTACATATACGAAGACTTCGGGAAAAAATAGAACATTCCCCATCTACACCAGAATTTCTCGTGACGGTCAAAGGGCTTGGCTATAAATTTGTTGTAAAGGATGCGTAAAGATGAAATGGCGATTAACAGGCAGATACATGGTCTCTGTCATTATCGTGACCATTATCACGGTCTTTATTAACTTATTTGGATTCATGATATGGCTTGTACTACAAGCAAGCAGTCAGCAAAACGAAGGAAATACGCCGGAAACCTTCACAAGAACATTTGAACAATACATCACCTTGTCTGATCAAAATATCACTGTGAGTAAAGAAGGACAGCAAGCCTTAAAACAACAAAATGCGTGGATTCAAATATTAGACGAAAATGGACAAGACGTCTATCATGCACTAGCACCTAAAGGCATAAAGAGCAAATACACACCTATAGAAATTGTAAACTTACATAAATATAAAGATAAGCAATTGATGTCGACGATCTATGCTGGCGGTAAAAATGGAAAGGGTAAGGAATACAGCTACTTCATCGGATTTAAGGACCCTTCCATCGGAAAATATTTATTTTCTTTTGATACGAAAGAATTAATATCGCAATTCAATATCGGGACGATGATTTTATTATCGATTGATGCCATCATTGCCTTATTCATTGGATACTTATTCAGCCGGCAACTCATCAAACCGCTCGGCCGTGCCATTTACGGCATTCAGCGGCTCGCAAACGGAGATTATACGACGAATCTGCCAACTAAGGGAATATATAAAGATGTGTTCTATAATGTCAATCACTTATCCGAGCAGCTCGCTTCAAGCCAAAAAGAAAAAGACAAATTAGAGCAAATGCGGGAAGAGTGGATCAGTCATATTTCTCATGATATTAAAACACCATTATCCTCTATTCAAGGCTATGCAGAAATCATGAAAGATCCAAATTATCCTCTTTCAGAACAAGATATCAGACATTACGCTGACATCATTGAGAATAAATCACTGTACATCAAAGATGTGATGGAGGATCTCAATTTAACAACAAGGCTGAAAAATAACGACGTGATGCTGCATAAAGAGCTGGTGAACATTGTGCCATTGCTGCGTGAAACGTTAATTGATATCCTCAACGATTCGAGATATGCAGATCAGACCATTGAGCTGCAAACGAATGTAGACAAGCTTATGCTGAATATTGATACGATCCTCATACGAAGAGCGGTCACCAATCTTATTTTAAATGCCCTTGTTCACAATGATGCTGATGTGAAAATCATTGTACAGCTTGAACAAAAAGAACATACCCACATCACCATTCAAGACAACGGCAAAGGAATTGAAGAGGCAGAGCTAGAAAAAGTGTTTGACCGCTACTATAGAGGGACGAATACAGGAGGGACACATGCAGGCTCAGGTCTTGGAATGGCGATTGCAAAAGATATCATCCAAAAACACGGGGGAGATATTACAATACAAAGTATGTTAGGAGAAGGAACAACGATTGATATCCAATTACCCGCTTAAACGGACATACAAAAAAACGGTTCTGCTCAATCACAGAACCGTTTTTTCTAACTCTTATTCCGAAAACACTTTAATGCCTTTCACAATGTTCCAAATGAAAAAGTAGATCGCCACAAGGAATGTCACAGCATACGTTGCAATTAAGAACGGACCAGCATGACTGATATCGTTCATGCCAAGTAAACCTGAACCGGCAATCCCAAGGCCGAAAATCAAATAAGGAATAATATGTGTCCATAGTGATTTTTTCGCATGGTATTTCACTTCGTCTTTTCCTAAGAAATAAACGATAATCGGAAATAGAAATGGTGCAAAAAAGATACTGAAGTAACATAATGAAGACAAAATTTTATTTTCTCTCAAAGCTTTTCACCTCTATGATTGATTTAGAAGAGGGGACCATTTGACTCATCCCTCAATTCCTTACAAACTCATTGTACAACCTCAACCTTAACTCGTATTAATCCGAACCTTACAGCAACCTTAAATTTGTTAAACTGTAGAATGATCAATGCAAGATAAAATCATTATAGGTATTTCAATCTATTTTTTCTGAAAAAATAGTTGACTTTGGTCATTCCCTCTGTATAAAATAAAGTCGTAACCGATGCAGGAGTGTTACTGATATGATCAGGCACCACCAAGTCAGGTAAACAGATTGTACATTTGTACGTTGTTTGCTGAGATTTTGGTGTTTTTTTATGCTTTTTTTAGCATTTTAGGTAAGGTGGGATGAGGATGTTCACCGTCGTTAAAGTTTTAAATAATAATATTGTATTAGCTCTAACAGAGGCTCAAAATGAAGTCGTTGTGTTTGGAACAGGAATAGGTTTTAAAAAGAAGAAAGGTGATACCCTTGATGAGAGCGCTGTCAGTAAGACATTTTATTCTGATCAGACGTCTCCATTAGAATCTCAACTTGCCGCTATCCCAACTGATATCCTTTTATTAACTGAAAAAATCATTCGCGTAGGCGAAGAGATGTTGAATAAGAAGTTAGGTTCCAGCGTGCTCTTTTCGCTATCCGATCATCTCACTTTCGCTATTCAAAGGCACGAAGAAAAAATGGCGTATGAAAACCCCATTGTGTGGGAAATTCCACATCTCTATTTTCAAGAATATCAAGTCGGGAAAAAAGCACTGACAATTATTCAAAAGATGATGGGCATTTCTTTTGAAGATACTGAAGCTTCACTCATTGCCCTGCATTTTGTAAACGCTCAAATAGATGGTCAGTCTATGGGAGACACCATTAAGATGACTCACCTTACGAAAGAAATCGTCAAAATTATTCAAAATATTTTCGAGATGATATTGGATAAATCATCCATTAATTATTCGAGGTTTATTACCCACTTGAGATATTTTATTGTCAGGCAGGAAACCAATCAACCACCGCAGCAGATGGATGACTCGTTAAAAGAATTAATACAGGATCGTTATATGAAGAGTTATGCCTGCGGATTGATCATCAAAGAAATGTTAAAACGAGAATTCAATTGGAATGTGACAGAAGACGAACTTGTTTTTTTAGTCATCCATATTGAGAGAATCACAAAGGAACACCAAAAAAATAAATGATTTCTTTTAGGCGTGTTATGAAAAAGCATTAACCTAAACAAATCTCCATGAGAAAGAATGATCTTTTCTATGGTGGATTTTGTTTAGGTTTTTTTTGTGAAAATGAAGGGGTGAAGGCATGAAAAACAAAGAATTGGCTGGAAAAATTGTGAAATTAATTGGTGGAACCGAAAATATATCTCAAAGTTGGCATTGTATCACACGGCTAAGATTTAATCTCAACGATGAAAGACAGGTAAAAGTAGATGAGCTGAAAACATTAGATGGTGTTTTAGGTGCTCAATTCCAAAGTGGACAGTTCCAAGTCATTATTGGAGCAAAGGTAGCAGAGGTTTATGAGGAAATCGATCATCTGGCAGGTCATAGCAGCAATGATTCGGCTCCTGTTAAAAACACGTCAAAGATGAATCCAATTGAAGTCGTATTCGATGTGATCAGCGGGATTTTCACACCTATTTTGCCAGCGATTGTTGGTAGTGGATTGATCAAAGGGATCATGGCACTGTTCGTTAGCTTAGGCTGGCTGGCGGAGACAAGCTCTACCTATCAAGTACTTCAGATTTTTTCAAATGCTGTCTTTTACTTTTTACCTTTCCTCATTGCTTATTCGGCAGCGAAGAAATTTAAAACGCGAGAATCTCTCGCACTCGCATTAGCAGGAATTTTACTATATCCAACGATGCTCGAAGGTGCAGCAAAAGGAGCAGACCCGTTAAGTTTTTTAGGATTAAGTATTCCACTAAATAATTACACATCTTCTGTATTACCTATTATTTTAGGTGTGCTATTACTAAGTTTTGTCGATAAGTGGATAACAAAAGTGATCCCAAAATCCTTAAGTATCGTATTTACACCGGTACTGAGCCTGATGATCACAGCTCCTCTTACACTGGCTTTTATCGCTCCTATTGGGAACGTTTCTGGGCAATATTTAGAAATCTTTTTCACTTCTTTGTTCAATTTCGCTGGTCCGATTGCCGGTTTATTAATGGGAGGCTTGATGCCACTCATTGTGTTAACTGGAATGCATTACGCATTCTTCCCAAGCACGTTAGCCAGCTTTGAAAAAGTGGGTTACGATATCATGCTGCTTCCGATGAATTTCATTGCGAATATGGCACAAGCAGGCGCTGTGTTAGGTGTCATCATCCGCACCAAGCGGGTAGAAACAAGGTCATTAGCGCTTTCAACATTGCTTCCTAGTTTCTTCGGGATCACAGAACCAGCCATTTATGGAGTCACACTTAGACTAAAAAAACCTTTTTATGCTTCATTAATTGGCGGCGCAGTCGGTGGATGTTTTTACGGTTTATTTTCAGTTAAAACGACAGCCTTTTCGATCCCAGGCATTACTTCACTGCCAACTTACATTATGAAAGAGACAAATAATTTTCAGCTGGCTCTGATTGGAATCGCCCTTAGCTTCATCGTGTCACTTCTCATCACCATTCTCCTTGGATTTCAGGAGTCTGTCACGGCCGCTAACGAGCAAACAGCAGAAAAGCCAAATCACACTGAGAGTACAGAGAATCAACAAATATCTAAGCAAAAAACCCCTTATGAAGTTCAAGCACCTATGAGTGGAAAGATCATTCCTTTATCTGAAGTGAATGATTCCGTGTTCTCAAGTGAAATGATGGGGAAGGGAGTCGCAATTTTGCCTGATAAGGGGGTGGTACAAGCACCGTTCTCAGGAAAAGTAGTGACTGTTACACCTACTAAACATGCCATCGGACTCGTTTCAGATGATGGGATTGAATTATTGATCCACGTGGGGATTGATACCGTCAGCCTAAATGGCCAATTCTTTGATGTACTCGTAAAAGAGGGCGATGAGATGAAGACGGGGGATCATTTATTATCGTTTGATATAGAAGGAATTCAATCAAACCATTTAGATGTAGTGACACCTATTATCGTCACAAATTCAACGCAATACCTTGATGTGATTCATACAGGTGACGCTCATGTCACCGCAGGTCAAAATAAGCTCTTAATGCTTATTCACTAATATAAAGAGAAGGGATGATTGAAATGAAGAATGTAAAAAAAGGATTTTCAGATGATTTTTTATGGGGTGGCGCAACTGCTGCCAATCAAATAGAAGGCGCATACTTAGAAGGTGGCAAGGGCCTGTCGACATCAGACTTTGCTGCATATAAAGATCCTTATGAAAAAGGAAAAGTGAACAACTTTACTTTCGATGTGAGTTCAGCTGAATTAACAAGATACAAGGAACAACCCGATGAATTTGATTTCCCGAAAAGACGCGGAATCGATTTTTACCATCGATATGAAGAGGATATTGCACTATTTGCAGAGATGGGCTTTAAAGTGTTTCGCTTGTCTATTTCATGGGCAAGAATCTTTCCAACTGGTTTAGAAGACAAGCCGAACGAAGAAGGATTGGCTTTTTACGATAACGTATTTGATGAGTGTGCGAAATATGGAATTGAACCGCTAGTCACGATGTCTCATTACGAAATGCCGATTACTTTAACAGAGAAATATAATGGCTGGATGAGTAGAGAGCTTGTCCCGTTGTTTGAAAAATATGCCCGTGCCATTTTAGAAAGATATAAAAATAAAGTGAAGTATTGGATTACATTCAATGAAATGAATATGAACCTCAACAGCCTTTACACCGGTGCTGGAATTTTAGAGGACCTAGTAGACCATAAATTACAGGCTGCGTATCAAGCATCACATCACCAATTTATCGCCAGCGCTCTCACAGTGAAGGCTGCAAAAGAAATCATTCCACATGCACAAATTGGCTGTATGATTAACCAAATAGAAGCCTATGCAAAAACAACGAAACCAGAGGACCAGCTGCAAGCGGTAAAATCGAACCAATTGAATATGTTCTATCCGGATGTTCAAGCTAGAGGTGAATATCCAACATACATGGTGAAATATTTTGCTGATAACGACATAAAGCTGGATATCGAAGAGCAGGATGAGCAAATTTTGAAAGAGGGCATTGTTGATTTTGTGGCGATCAGCTACTATATGTCGCACGTAGCAGAAGCGCGAGAAGATGCAGCTGAGCTAGCGGGTACTTTTGATAGTCCAATCAAAAATGAGCATTTAGAGTTATCACAATGGGATTGGCCAATTGATCCAATGGGTCTGCGCATTTCATTAATTAAACTATATGACAGATACCAAAAACCTTTATTTGTTTGTGAAAATGGACTTGGCGCAAGAGATACATTGACACCAGACAGAGAAATTCACGACGATTATCGAATTGATTATTTAAAACAACATATTGAACAGATGAAAGAAGCAGTCAAAGAAGGTGTCGACTTAATGGGGTATACACCATGGGGTTGTATTGACTTAATTAGCTGCGGAACATCTCAAATGAGTAAGCGCTATGGTTTGATCTATGTAGATCAAGACGACAGAGGGAATGGTTCATTAAATCGTTACAAAAAAGATTCCTTCTACTGGTACAAAAAAGTGATTGAAACAAATGGGGAAGATTTATCATAATCCAGATGGAATAATGATGACACCATTGCATCCGCCTTAATTGGCCGGGTGCGATGGTGTTTTATTTGTTTACCGAAAAGTAACCTTAATGATGTCATAGCAAGCACTAGAGATCTCTTTGCTACAATCATTTGATAATAAAAGTTAGCCGAAAAATGTTTCACCTTGACCTTGAAGTGTAGTTCAACCTTTATAATGTACATATAGTAAAACAAAATAATAAAAAAGGAGTAACGATGGAGTTGATGACTAGAGGAGAACTTGCCAAAAAAACAGGAGTGAGTCCTGCCGCAATTCGTTACTATGAAGAGCACAACATATTACCTGCTCCAAGACGACGTTCAAACGGTTACAGATTCTATACAGACGACTATGTTGTGAAAATTCAATTGATCAAAGATGCGAAAACGCTCGGTTATTCATTAAAGGAAATAGCTGAAATTATGGACATGCTAAGTCAAGACATAGACCTTGATACCCTAAGACAAATTGTCCATCTTAAACATGAAGAAATTGAAAAGAAAATTAAAAGCCTTCGTCTCATTCAAGACCTTTTATCTAACTTATTAAAAACCCCTGAAAAAAAAGTACAAGTCTACCTGGAATCATTTCGTGTTCCGAAGCAGGATGATCAATAAACCTATTGAGTGAAGGAGAGAAAAAAATGAGTGTAGAAATGTATCATGGTGAACGTTCTAAAGAAAGTATTCAATTTGAAACATTATTCGCTTCGCAAAGTAATAAAGAGAGTTTTTCTAGTATCGAACAGACAAAAAAATTTCTTGAGCAAAAAGGAATTGAAAATACGCAGCCTTATGCCATTGGGGATGATGTGAAGTTAATCAATGAGGTACAAGAGCAGACATTCGAAGGCATCCAAGTTTTCACATTGAATGAACAAGCATCACAAAATCAAAAAGTCATTCTCTATCTACATGGTGGCGCATGGACAAATCAGCCTTTGAATGTCCATTGGTGGTTCATGGATAAAATGGCGCAATCACTAGGTGCGAAAGTAGTCGCTCCTATTTACCCAAAAGTACCTCATTATAGCAATCAGGATACGTATCCGAAAATGCTTAACCTATATAAAGACCTTCTGAAAACTGCCGGAAGTGCCAATCAATTGACGATCATGGGAGATTCAGCTGGAGGAAACATCTCACTTGGTCTTGCGCACCTTTTAAAGAAAGAGGATCTGCCGCAGCCGAAGGATATCGTGTTACTATCTGCGTGTGTGGATATGAGCATGAGCAACCCTCTCATATTTGAATATGCAAAAAAGGATCCGATTCTAGGTCATGAAGGAATGGAAGTCATCACAAAAATGTGGGCAGCTGATCAAAGTCTCACAGACCCATTGATTAGTCCCATTTACGGTGACTTTAAAGGGCTCGGGAAGATCACTCATTTTATCGGAACACATGATATGTTATATCCAGATGCTATAAAGCTCGATGAAAAACTATCAGAACAAGGAATGGACATCAAAACCTTTGTTTATCCTGAAATGCTACATGTGTTTGTTGTCATGCCAATTCCAGAAGCGGCAGATGCTCTGAAGAAAATCATTCAAGTGATCAATCGTTAGGGATTCAGTTCACACCTAGAAAGGATACATGTTCTGATGTAAATAGGGGAAAAGGCTGCTTATTTGAAAGCAGCCTTTTTCAATTGAATATGAAATACATTCAAAATGGCAATTCACTACAGATTAAACGATCTTTTGGCTGGTTTGTAAAGGAGAGTGAAGTTCAGTTCATCACCTCATGTTTGGTATAATACATACGAGCAGTGAGGCGAAAGGGGAACGCAATGAAAACGTTTGATCTATCACAAGAAGATATCGAATTAATAGACGAAGCAAAAAAGAAAATTATCAGTCTTTATGAAGATGACAAGCATCATGTAGGGGCAGCGATCCGCATGAAAACAGGAGAAATCATATCAGCTGTCCATATAGAAGCCTATATCGGACGGGTAACTGTTTGTGCAGAAGCCATTGCGATTGGTAGCGCTTTATCGAATGGATACAAAGATTTTGATACAATTGTTGCAGTGAGACACCCTTATTCAGATGAAGAAGATAGAAGAATTAGGGTAGTCAGCCCTTGCGGCATCTGCCGAGAGCTCATTTCAGACTTTGGACCAACGTGTTTTGTCATTCTTGATATGGATGGGAAGCTGGTCAAGGTGAAAATCGAAGAACTCATTCCGCTCAAATATACTCGAAGCTGATGCACCACATAAAGATAAAATAGGAAAAGGGATGTAGCAAACGTTACATGTGATCCTTGCTACATCCAAGATGACTGAAAAAGCGTTCAACAAAAGCGGCCCCATGTATGTTCTCCATATATTTCGTGTTAAAAATATACTGTTCCATTTGTTCAAGCTTCCGCAGACTCCGCACTAGTATTTTCCGATCATGGTCAGACAGAGTAGGATCATCATCTATCTTCTCTAAGGTCTTTTTCACTCGTGCAGATACATGTTCAACATATAAATGGTTTTTGGATGCTGGCGGAATACATGCCGCTAGGTCACAGCCTATAAAACGAACACCATCAAGGGTGCAGTTTTCAAAATTGGCGATCAGCTTTTGTTTGCCATTTCCCTCAAACGTTATATCTATTAGCTTACCAGCAAAGGTACAATTGACGATGTTCGCTGCCTGTAAAACACGGTCATTGAATCTACAATTAGAGAAAGTACAATCAATAAACGTAGCATTCTCCAATGTCATTCCCCTCATATCGCAAGAAGAAAATTCGCAATTGGTGAAGACAGCTTCGTTTTTGCCAATGCCCACAGAGCGCAAGTCTGAACGACTAAAAGTACAATGATCAATCGTACTACCGGCAAAAAATCTCGCATTCGTCAGATCACACGTATCAAATACAAGATGATCCAAGTGACAGCTCCAAAAAATAGGAGAACGAACATTTGAGTTGATGATCGTCGTTCTGCTGATTGTTTCGTTTTCATACCTGGCAACATCAGAAAATGTTTCGTTATCTACTGATATACCAGACTCAAGTCTTCTCATCGCTATCACCCCATCATTTCTTCAGAATTTTTCACAATCATGATGTCCATTCAGCCAGTTCATTTTCTCTTAGCGCTTGTCTTTGACTCAAGATTATATCACAAAACGATATGCGTTTAATGGACCTTTTGTGATATGAGGAATGTCAGAATTCATATCACAGATTTTCGCATTGATATCTATTATGCCAAAGCTAGTGATTCGTTTAGCGTGCATATCGTGATATGTTTCAGCAGTCTCTTTTGTTTTGAATAAATAGATTCCCTATCGGGGTCAGCTTGTATACATTCTTTGACTGAACACTAAGGTAAATCACAAAAACCTAAACACATCTCCACTGTTCATGACGGTGGATTTTGTTTAGGTTTTTTAGCGATTGAATCGTTTTCGAAGAACTAGGCATGAGATAGCGAATACTACGAAAGCGCCCGCTGATCCAGCAGCAAACACCAGCTCAAATTGTTCTGGTTTCGGTTTGAATAACAAAGGGACTGAAAGAATGAGCGCAGCACCACTAAAGCTTAATCCTAATATCAACATGGCCAATAATTTATTCATAGAAACACCTCTTACACTTAGAGTGAGAACAATGGAGACCTACTGATCTAAGTATCATTGTTATGATTCGACAACCTTTAACCGTCCTAAATGGAGTGTATCATATGATGGTAGGCGATTGGTTTCTTTTCATGAAAACACAATCGTACAACAAACAATTTTAAACGAACACTGTTCTTTACGAACGGTGTTCGTTATAATATAAATGAAATGTAATTTAAAACGCTTTCCACAAAGGGATGAGGAGATGCAGAAGATGACGTCATTATCTAAGAATCAAAAGCAAATCGCTATCATTGGAGGAGGACCTGGGGGACTAACACTTGCCTTAATTTTGCAAAATTACGGTATACAAACAACCATCTATGAACGGGAGATGCATGACAAGAGCCTTGAACGAGGGGGCTCACTGGATATTCACGAAGAAACAGGTCAAAAAGCCTTAAAAGAAGCAGGAGTTTATGAGAAATTTCAAAGGAATGCCCGCTATGAAGGGGAAGATTTCCGATTACTTGATAAATCAGGAAGAATTTATTTAGATGAAGAAACGGAATCAGATCAAAAAGGTACTCGCCCGGAAATTGATCGTGGTGTGTTATGTGAACTACTATTAGAACAAATTGACGCTGAAACCATCAAATATGGATATAAACTAGAAAGATGCGTTTCATTAGAAAGTGGTATGACCGAGCTTCATTTTGAAAACGGAGTTGTCGAAACAGTTGACCTTTTGATTGGGGCTGATGGTGCTTTTTCTCGTGTGCGTCCTCTGTTAACAGATATTGAGATAGAATACTCTGGGCTCACGATGCTAGAACTGAATGTCTTAAGCGTAGAGGAGAACCACCCTGATTTAGCTGAATTTAATAAACGAGGTAAGATGTTTGCTTTGGCAGACCACAAAGGACTGATTGGGCAGTTAAATGGAGATGGACGAATCAAAGTGTATGCAAGCCTTATGGTAGAACGCAATTGGATCGAGACTTGTGGTATACCGTTTCATCAAGCGAAAGAAGCAAAAGAACAATTATTAGCGTTATTTAGTGATTGGGATGATCAGCTGAAAAACTATATTCGTTATGCAGAAGATGCCATCATTCCAAGGCGGATTTATACGCTTCCTACCAGTTTTAAATGGAATCGTCATAGAGGAGTAACGCTTATCGGTGATGCAGCTCACGTCATGTCGCCATTCGCAGGCGAGGGTGTGAACATGGCGATGTTTGATGCAAGGGAGCTAGCACTTGCTATTGTCCGACATCCTCATCATATTGAAAAGGCGATTGAAGAATACGAAGACATGATGTACGAATATTCATCAGAAAAAGCGCATGAATCGGAGAATAGTTTAAAACTGTGTTTTTCAAAAAACGCTGCGGTCAAGCTTGCAAATATGATGAATTCTTTTCAAAAGGATGATGATTGATGCTCAATTTACTATTTTACTTTGACATGTTATAAAGAGAGTATGAACAATTCAAATCGTCGTATTATAAGTCGCCGGTCTCGGCCGGCTAAAGAACCCTTAAGCCGTGAGCTGATTGTGAAAACGGCCTATGAGCTTCTTAAGGAGCAAGGAATAGAGGGCATGAGTATGCGTAAGGTGGCTAAAGCATTGGATACGGGACCTGCATCCTTGTATGTCTACGTGAATAATGTTCAAGAACTCAGTGCTTTCGTTTTGGATTATGGTCTCGGACAAATGGTTTATCCAGATTCAGAGGATGGCACATGGAAAGAACAGTTATTCGACATATTGCATACTTATTTCCTACTGCTATTCGAAAAACCGGGTCTCGCTGAAATTTCTCTTTCCACCATTCCACAAGGAACGAACTTTCTTCAGTTGACCGAACGTATTCTGGCTGCATTGCATGAAGGCGGGATCAAATCTACATCCGCAGCATGGGGAGTAGACCTATTGCTGTTATACGTATCTTCTGTAGCTTACGAAAAGGTCTCTTGGAAGAAACAAGGCTCTTCACAGATTTCAGACACAAAAAAAGCATTTCTTCAAGCAGACAAAATGCAGTTTCCTTTCATTCATCGTGTAAAAGAAGAAATGTTTGCAGGTGATACCGTATCAATGGAACGGTTCCGATGGGGAATTGACGTTATTTTGTATGGAATCCAGCAGGAAGACAATTAGAAAGGAACATTAGCAAAAAGCAGTCAATGGCTGCTTTTTTTTATGTGGTGATTTTCATATTTGTGATCTTGTGAGCATTACAATATATAAATAAATCTATATATTGTTTTTATATATAAAAAGTTATATAATCTAATGGAATAAAAAAATGAGGTGCTTAGGCATGGAACATATTAAAAAGTTATTAGAGAGTTATATTCCTTTAGCAAAATCTACTGCAAAAATGTTTGGACCAAATTGTGAAGCGGTGATTCATGATTTAACGAATCCTCAAGCATCTGTCATGTTTACAGTAAATAACCATGTGACAGGTAGAGAAATCGGCCAATCATTTGATCATCTAGTAAAGACTGTATTACAATCAGAAGATTTTAAAGAAGATTATCTGGCTGGTTATACATTTGTAACAGAAGATAAGCGTACGATTCGTTCTTCGACTTCATTAATACGTGATTCAAAGCAAAAAGTGATCGGTGCTTTCTGTATCAATTTTGATGTTGAAGCACTGAATCAAATGCAGCAATTTATGGATACTTTTCTTACTACACAGGTGGAAGCTCAAGAGAAAGAAACAACATCAAATGATGATCTTGAAAATGTGGAAGAAATAGTAGATCAATTGATTCAACAAATCATTCAAAACAGTGTTCATCCAGTTATGAAACGTCATGAAAAAATTGAACTAATCAAATTTATGGATGAAAAGGGCATTTTTTTAATGAAAGGATCTGTTGAGAAGGTCGCATCTATGTTAGGTATTTCCAAAGTAACCGTCTATAGCTATTTGGATGAAATCAAAAATAAATCGAGGTAAGGAGTGTCAAAATGGAAAGCATACTCGAGTTAGGAAATCTAAAATCAAACGGACACTATGCATTCGCAACCATTCATCAAAACACGGTCTATGTGTCGGGACAATTTGCCATCAATCCTGAAACGACAGAAAAAGAGTTCGGCCCCATTGAAAAAGAGACATTACAAGCGCTTAAGAATGTAGAGATGATTGTAGAGGCTGCTGGAAGTAAAAAAGAAAAGATTTTGCGCATGACATTATACATTTCAGATATTGAATTATGGGACAAAGTAGATGCGGTTTATACCGAATTTTTCGGTGAACATAAACCAGCTCGTACGATTGTACCAACGAATGAATTACATTTTGGTTTCAAAATTGAAATGGATGCCATTGCATATATTTAGAATATTTTTTTGACCACCCTATATAAAAAATTATATTTTGTATAAAAAAATATCCGAAGGGGTAGATGATGAATGAATCAATTAAGTTGTAACCATTGCGGGGAAAAATATGAGATGACACCAACTCTATGGAAATGTGATTGTGGTGGAGTATTAAATCTAGTGAAAGATACCCCGAAAATAGACGTCACAGCTTGGGAGCACTATCCAAATTCATTATGGCGTTATGTTGAAACCATGCCATTTCCAAAAGGTTCTAGGACGTGGGAAACTGTGACAATGGGCGAGGGCCAATCTCCTTTAATCGTTCTAGGTCCTAATGAGCCAAACACTTATGTAAAAGTTGATTATATGATGCCGACACTATCATTTAAAGACCGTGGAGCAGCTGTGTTAATGACAAAAGCTAAGGAATTAGGGGTAACAAAAGTCATTGCTGATAGCAGCGGGAATGCAGGAACGGCAATTGCTGCGTATGCGGCGCGTTGTGGTATTGCCTGTGACATCTATCTAAGTGATCAAACATCACCTAAAAAAGTCGCTCAAATAAAAGCCCACGGAGCAACGATTAAAGAAATTCATGGTACACGAGAGGATATTGCAGCTGCGGCCCAAAAGGCAGTAGACGAGGAAAACGTTTTTTATGCAAGCCATGTCTATAACCCTTATTTTTTCGAGGGTACAAAAACATACGCCTATGAAATCTATGAGCAACTAAAAGGAGCACCGGATGCTTTAATTATTCCGGTTGGAAACGGCACTCTGCTGCTCGGTGCATATTATGGCTTTAGAGAGTTATTCGAAAATGGTCTCATTCATAAAATACCGAAAATTGTTGCTGTACAAGCGAAAAACTGCGCACCCCTTGTGAAAGCCTATCAAAATGAAGAAGAATCAGCATCACCTGTCACAAATAAAGGGACCGTAGCAGAAGGGATCGCTATTGCTGCCCCGGCTCGCTCCAAACAAATTTTAGAAGCTGTATACAAGACGAATGGTACGTTTATTGATATTGAAGAAGAAGAAATTATACATGCACGTTCTAAACTGAGTGAGAAAGGATTTTATGTCGAAGTGACATCTGCCATCAATTTTGCTGGCTACATGAAATATCAAAAGGAATCAGAAGAAACCATTATCATACCTCTTTGTGGGGCAGGGATTAAATCAAAATAACCTTAGGACTCTGGTAGAATAGAGCGTTGCGTGCCTCGTTGTCCTATTATAGGTTCAATCAGGAGTAATATTTGCGAAATGAATTTAGATGATATGGAGGGTTTTGGCGGGGACATACCATTTGAGAACTTTACAGATGACATCATTCCTTTGCTGGATCTTTCGGATTCTGATAGTTACTTAATGCCAGATGTTTGTAAAACCGTTGCAGTTAGATTACGTCAACTGATTCACAATTGGCCTGATGATGATATAGATAAGAAGAACGCTCTCTATCTGGCAGAAGGAATGGAGTTAGCGCATCAACAAAATGAGCCAATCGGATTGATATAAGATGAGAAGAAAGCTACTTTAGAAAGCGTGTTTAAACCGTAGTAGCTTTCTTTCCACTCTACCTAATTATTTTTCATTTGTTCCTCTCCCCAATAACATATCTCATCTAATACAGGCATCAGTGATAAGCCCTTTTCAGATAAACTATATTCTACTTTTGGAGGCACTTGGGGATATTCTTTACGATGAATTAAGTGATCCGCCTCAAGCTCTTTTAGTGTATTGGTTAATGTTTTAAAAGAAATCGTTCCGAGCTTACGTTTCAGCTGATTATAGCGAACAGGACCATCGTTTGAATATAAAGCATACAGAACTGGCATTTTATATTTCCCACCAATTAATGACAAAGTATACCCAAAACCAGTATCTTTTAGCTCAGCTTTCGTCTGGAAGGACTCCTCATTCATTTTATACTCTCCTTTGGGTTAGTATCGCACTTTGATTACCGTACTTGTAGTATGTTATAGCATACAATAGAATGTACATCAAAAAATGATGCAAAACTCAGAAAAAGGGTGAATGAATAATGAAAACGATTGTCTATGCACATCCTTGGGATGGAAGTTATAATCATGCCATTTTGACTTCCATAACAGAAAATTTAGAAACAAAGAAAGAACCGTTTCAAGTAATCGATTTATATAAAGATGGATTTAATCCTGTTTTTACAGCTGAAGAATTAAAGCATTTTCATAAAGGAGAAACGCCTTATCCATTAGTGAAGGATTATCAAGAAAAATTAAAACAGTCAACAGAATTGGTATTTATATTCCCAGTCTGGTGGTGGGACTTACCTGCTATTTTAAAAGGATTTATTGATAAAGTGATGTTAAGGGGTTTCGCATTTACGGAAGATCAACACACTGGTGCTTTGAAAGGTTTATTGACAAATATAAAAAAAACAACCGTGATCTCAACATCTACAACAGATAAGGATTATATTGAATCGGAAGCTGGAAATGCCATTCAAAGCGTTTTTATTAACAGAACTCTAGCTGATTTGGGATTGAAAAATGAATCCACGAAATGGATTCATTTTTCAAGAGTGAACTTAACAACAGATGAAAAGAGAAAGCAATTTTTAAAAGATATATCCCAGAATATTTGATTTACAGTACAACAAATAAGTGCCATCTTCTACGACCGATTTAATTTATTGAGAAGGTCGTAGAAGTTTTGAAATTTGAAAGAGGTGAGATTTAGACAAACAAAAGGATTGACTTGTACAAGAAGGTAAATGTATATCCATTGTATGATCTGATAAACAATAGCCGTATAAGAATCCCACTATTTAAAGTAAAGCTTTATAACTTTAGTGCTACACGTTTCAGCAGACTCTTTATCACCAGTCATTTAAGCAACAACAAATAGAGCCTGCCTAATTGACCTCTTGCACTCCTCCAAATACCCCACTATTTAAATCCATACCATTTCTGTGTTTTTTTAATATTTCTTTTAGCACTGCCGGTTCAAGCAGATTGTTAACATCATTTCATTAAAGAAAATACTGACTCATACCATTTCTAAAGATAGGCAGTGTCTTAGTCACTAGCTCTTCTGATGAAATAAGTCTTCCATCCTTATTCCATGTGTATGCAGCTCCGTATATCCCCCAACTTAGCATAGTAGATAGGGTTGTTACCATTTGTTTATCCTCTAATTCGATGATGTTGTTAGTTCCTTTTAGCATAAGATCAGCTATTAGTTTCTGTAACTCCTCTTTAATTTTACTTTCGATAATAGTTCCTAAAGAATGATAACCTTTGGGACATAGGTCGCTTATCTCTTTATGGTGATCACACATGGCTAGAAAAATATTTGCAATGACTTTTTCATTGAATCCATCGTGATCATTGAGTCTTTTTTTCAATTTGTCTGTAAATGTATTGGTGATTGTAGAATGTAACAAATCAAATTTATCGTCAAAGTGCGCATAAAATGTAGCCCGGTTAATAGTAGCCTTTTCTGTGATATCACGTACCGTTATATGGTTGAAATCTTTTTCACTAGCTAACGAAAGAAAAGAGTCTACAATCAACTGTCTTGTACGAAGGATTCTCGGATCTTTTTTTTGGCATAATCATTTTTTCTTCTCCTTTTAGGGTTCATCATCTTGTCTAAAAACGACAATACATATAGAAGTGTTGCGTAAACTACATATTGGCTATTTTGGTTATTGTTTATTATTCTTTTTCATCTTATCATCAATTATACAACGCGCGTTGCTTAAATAACACATGTTATCACGAAAGATTTTTGATCAAGGAAATCATTGTGATCATTCTGAATAACAAAAGGAGATAGACGACCATGAATATCACTATTTTTGGGGCAACTGGTGCAATCGGTCAACTTTTAACACAGTTTGCATTAGAAAACGGAGATTTCGTTACGGTATATGTTAGAAACCCTGAGAAAATAAAGCAAAAGCATTCGAATTTACGCATTGTAACGGGTGAACTAACGAACACTTCAGCTATTGAAACGGCAGTTTCAGAAGCTGATGTCGTGATAAGCACCTTAGGTCCCGGCATTGATTTGTCTCGAAAACAAAAAGGTACACCGATCGCCGACGGACATAACCGAATTGTCAAAGCGATGAAGAAGTTCACCAAAAAAAGGTTGATTACACTCGCGACGCCAGCCTTGCAATCTGAAGACGATAAGAAAAGCTTATCGACGATATTGCCAAGAATATTGCCTAAACTTCTCATGCCAAATGGTTATGCCGAAATGAAGAAGATAGGAGAACTGATTAAACAATCGAACCTGGATTGGACAGTCGTTCGAATCATTAATCCTAATATCAACTACAACGGGCAATCTTACGGTTATTCATTCGGCGATCAGCCAGCTAAAATGTCCGTATCTAGGGAAAATGTCGCTAAACTCATGTATGACGCTGCTAGGCAACACCAATTAATCGGAAAAATGCCCATTGTTTATAATCATTAAATCAGCTTTTTGTATGAGGTTGTTGATTCAGCAGAAATTATAGGAATCATTTAGAGTCATACCAAAATATTGCGTGTGAATTCTTTTTATAAGTATTCAAAATCAAAATCATAAAGGGGAAATGATCATGTCAAAAGTATTATTTGTTAAAGGAACACCTCAAAGTGAGGAACAATCAAGAAGTACGCAAGTTGCTAGAGCATTTATCAATGAATATAAGGAAGTAAACCCAGCAGATGAAATAATAGAAGTAGATGTCTATTATGCAAATGTGCCATTAATCGATGCTGATTTTTTAACTGGACAAAAGAAGTTAAGAAGTGGGGAAGTGCTAACAGATGTTGAAGCACAAAAAATAGAAGCAGTGAATGCATTCACAAAACAATTTATGGAAGCAGATAAATACATCATTCAGTCTTCAATGTGGAATTTAGGAATCCAACCTTTATTAAAAGCCTATTTTGATACAATCATGAGTGCTGGAAAAACGTTTAAATATACATCAGAAGGTCCAGAAGGATTGATGAAAGGGAAAAAAGCAATCCATATTCATGGAATGGGAGGATTTTATTCGCAGGCAATTGGAATGGAACATTCCGATTCTTACGTAAGAGGTGCGCTGAAGTTTGTTGGAATTGAAGTGGAACCAACGATTTTTGTTGAAGGTATTGACTATGATCCAACTAAAGAAGAAGAAATTGTTACTTCAACAATTGAAAAAGCAAAAGCGGTAGCACGAACGTTTTAAAAAAAGCATTGGTGGGATTAGTTAAAAAGATTTTAATTAACATCATCCCACCTCGCACGTTCAAAAGCGTAATAAAGAAGAATGGACAAGATACATTCATCAAAATCATAAAGGGGGAACATAGGATGAAAGTAGAAATTTGGTCTGATTTTGTTTGCCCGTTTTGTTATATTGGCAAACGTCAATTTGAAATAGGGTTAGAACAGTTTGAACATAAAGAAGAGGTCGAAGTCTTATTTCGACATTTTCAATTAGATCCATATGCGGAAAAAAATACAGGAATGGATATCCATCAAGTATTATCCTCTAAGCATGGTGTCCCATATGAAAAAGCAAAAGTACTGAACAATCAATTGAAACAGAAAGCAAAAGAGGTTGGGTTAGATTATCAATTTGATACAATGATTCCTACAAATTCATATGATGCACTTCGTCTTTCTTATTATGCAAAAGAGAAAGGGAAGATTCGGGAGTTTATGGAGCGTATTTTGAAAGCTCATTTCACGGATTCACTAGATATCGGTGATCACGCAACACTTGCTCAACTTACAAGTGAAATAGGGCTTGATGGCAACGAAGCTATGGATGTTTTATCAAATGATCAATATAGCGAGAATATCGCAGCTGATAGAGCCGAGGGATTAAAAATTGGGATTCAGGGCGTTCCCTTTTACGTTGTGAATGATAAATATGTCATCTCAGGAGCACAACCTAGCGAAGTGTTTTTAGAAACATTACAACAGGTATGGAAAGAAGAGTACGCGAATCGTAAGGTTGAAGAGCATAAATTAGAGTCGTCGCTCGATGATTATTGTTCAGATGGAACATGTAAATTTTAATGGATATTCAAAAAAGATTCAGAAATCACAAAAGAATATTATAGTATTTCAAGGCACAGGTATTGTTGTTCTAAATCTTGCAGTAGTGCCAACACCACTTGACTTGTATTGAACCTAATTGGTGCTCGTGTGATATAGCTGCTTTAAATACCACTTTATTATGAATCATTTACTTCCAAAAAATCAAAGGGGTTTAGCGATATGAAAAATACAATTTTCCAAGGCACAATCGAGCATTCAGGATTTGTAGTACCCGATATCGAAGTAGCAGTTGAATTCTTCACTCATATTTTGGGTTTTGAAGTCTTGTTCCGGCCAGGACGGATGCAGTTTGAGGACGATAGTTTAAAAAGATACTTTGGGGTTCACGAACAGTCAATTGTAGAAGGGGCGGCATTTTTGCAATATGGCGGTAGAAAGATCGAACTGGTTCAATGGTCGACGCCAGATCAACAGAATGTTCACCTAAAACCCAGTGATATCGGTGTAGCCCATCTAGCTATTACAGTTACCAATATAGAAGAGGCTTTAAAATATTTTGCAGAACAGTCTGATGTTAAAGTTAGAGAGCTGAGCCCTCTTGGATTTTTCTATATCACAACTTCATGGGGGATGGAGATTCAAATAATGGAATTACCCCAAAAACCTTTATGACCTATTTTTGAAACAGTTTGCTGAGACTGGAAAATAGTGCTGCGTTTGAGTCAATTGAATATAAAATCTAATAATAAAGAGGATCAAGTCAAAGGTTCTCTTTTTTGCATTAATTAATATCTAGTTTACATAATATATATTCTAGGAAGTTAAACAATAATTGAATTTTCTTTGTCTCATTATTAAGTATACTTATCTTATTGAGATAAAACAAAAAATGAAAATCCAACGGTTGATTCGTCAGATTTTCATTCCTCTAAATGTTTTAAGATTTTTGCAGGATTCCCGCCAACAATCACATTTGACGGAACATCTTTTGTCACATTGATAATGGCGCCGCCGCCAATCCATACATGATGTCCAATTGTGACTGGTTTGCCGAATTCAATACCTGTTTGACGTTCTTCTGGATTTAACGGATGTCCAGCTGTGTATATATGTACATTCGGACCTAACAAACAATGATCTCCAATTGTAATCTTGCAAACATCTAATAACACAGCATCAAAATTTGCAAAAAAATGCTCACCAACCTCGATATTGTATCCATAATCACATTGTATTCTGCCTTCAAATACCACATCATCTCCGCAAGCGCCTAAAAGCTCCTTTAAAATGGCCTTTCTCTGTGATGGCTCATTTGTTTGCTGATAGGCAAATGTCAATTGTCGTGCTTTTGCTCGATCTGCCATCAATGTGTGATCATTTGGGTGATAGTATTCTCCCTTGATCATCTTTTCTTTTTCTGTTTTCATGTTCATCTCCCTTTTATTGAAAATTCATTCATCGTTTGAATGAATGCCTCGGTGAATTGTGTCGTCGTCTCATTTCCTCCTAAATCCTTCGTTTTCAAGTTCTTTTTTAAGGCCTCATCAAGAGTATGTTCGATCAGACTGGCTGTCTGTTTTAATCTTTCATCTTGATATTTCACATGTAGCCAGTTACAAAGCATCACTGTAGAAAGAATCATGCCCATTGGATTGGCGATATTTTGACCAGCTATATCAGGTGCTGAACCATGTGCCGCCTGTGCCATCGCTTGATTTTCGTTGCAATTTAATGAGGGTGCCATTCCTAAACTGCCGACTAGTTCCCCTGCAAGATCAGATAAAATGTCGCCAAACATATTTTCTGTCACAATCACATCAAAATCACCTGCACGTCTCACTAAATGAGCAGCCATCGCATCAATATGAATATCCTCAACCTCCACTTGTGGATATGCTTTCGCTACCTCTTGACATGTTCGTAAAAACAAGCCAGATCCTAATTTGATCACGTTCGCTTTATGAACAATGGTGACTTTCCCCCTCCTCTCCACTGCACGTTGAAAGGCTGCGTGGGCAATACGGGTAATTGCTTTTTTTGTAAACACACCTGTAGATATGGCGACATCTGGTGTAATCATCCACTCTCCTGTCCCCTGATACATATTCCGGTCTGGATAAAAGCCTTCTGTATTTTCTCGAAAAATGACAAGGTCGACACCACTGGCAACGCTTTTCACACCTGGCAGCGATTGCGATGGACGAATATTTGCAAATAAATCAAATGTATGACGCAGTTCTCCACTTGGATTTCTTCTTTCTTTCAATTGATCAGGATATGAAGCTGAATCATGAGGTCCTAATATCCAGCCATGGCATTTTTTCAAGGCGGCTATAGTAGAAGCTGGCACTGGATCTTGATGAGAATGAATGGCTTCAGCACCGATAGGACACTCTACAAATTCCACAAATGGTTCATTGAACTGTGACAACGCTGTCTTTAAAATACGCATACTAGAATCAACAATTTCCGGTCCAATCCCGTCTCCCTTTAAAACACCTATTCGATATGACATATGTATCGCCCCTTTTGTCTTTATTCTATCAAAGAATGATGAAGTTGGAATATTTTCTTCATGATGATCCTCCCTCATGTTATTTACGAATCAAGAAGTCTCCTTTATAATCGAGTAGATTTGTTCTGTATGACTACATAGATATGAGGGATTAGATGAAATTAAAGTGGTATAAAGCGATTATTGTTATTTTTACGATGTCTGGGATCTCCATCTCCACTTGGTTTTCAAGAACACCAGAAGTGAGAGATTTATTGCAAGCAGATACAGGCACAATGGGACTCATTTTACTCGGCTTATCTGTAGGTTCCATTGTCGGGCTGATTCTTTCCAATGTATTCGTTCGCAAAAAAGGCGGCCGAGTGGCGATTGTGGTCAGCGCTTTTTTGATGTTTATTGGCTTCTCAACCCTTGCAATTGGCGCCGCCCTCTCTTCTACGCTGATTGTCACTGCTGGTCTTTTTCTTTTTGGTTCAGGCTCAGGCATGTGCAATGTAGCCATGAACTTAGAAGGAACGGAGATTGAGTATCAGATCAAGAGAACGATCCTGCCGATTTTGCATGCTTCTTTCAGTATTGGAACGTTAATTGGTGCAGGTGCCGGAATACTCTTTATTTATTTAGGTGTGTCTGTCCTCATTCACCTTCTCACCATTGCACTCCTTTTCTTTCTCAGCATCCTGATTTGTACACGGTTTATTCCGCACGGGACAGGAAAAGATCCGGATGAGACGCAGACAGAATCAGTTGAGGCTTCTCAAACATCATGGCTGAACAAACGGACGATCTCATTAGCGATGATTGCCTTATGTCTCGCATTTGTAGAAGGTTCTGCAAATGATTGGATTCCACTAGCAATGGTTGATGGCTATCAGGTTTCTCATTCAATGAGTACGGTCATCTATGCATTATTTTTGTGCGGGATGATTAGTGGCAGATTACTGAGCGGACGTTTCATTGATCGCTTTGGCAGGGTGCTGTTGCTAAGAGTCGCGATCTTATCTGCTGCCGCCGGACTATTCTTGGTGATTTTAAAGATTTCACTCATTGTGTGTATGATATCTATCTTTTTATGGGGAATTGGCGCGTCCTTAGGCTTCCCGCTGACCATTTCAGCAGCTGGTGATGATAGCCGCTATGCTGTCAAACGTGTCAGTATCGTCACTTTATCTGGGTATACAGCCTCTCTATCAGGGCCCCCTGTTTTAGGACTGCTCGCCAATCAAGTCGGTCTGCTTCATGCGTTTATTTTTGTTCTGTTTGCCATTTGTATTGCAGGAATCTTTACAAAAGCTGTTGCAAAACCGACATCAATACATTCTTTTTGAAAAGTGCCAGATCTTTGATCTCGGTACTTTTTTAAATTTAATAAATAAAATTGAAACCTTTCATGAAGTGAAACAGTCCTATAGATGTCTTGATGTTTATCGCTTTTTTAAAGAGGGAAAGTAAAAAAATAAGACTTTTCAAATAACTGAAAACGTGGTAAGATCATGAAAATAAACAGGAAGGGGTGAGAAAAATGAAAAAAAATATGCTTTTAAAATTAGCAGTCTTATTCATAGCACTTGCAAGTTTTCATTTGTTCTCAATGCCTCATTCCGTTCAGGTATACCATCATGCAAAGGTGGTTGCTGATCAAGAATCACATGAAATGAAAATCGTTCAGACAGCAGGCGATGAAAAGAAACAAAAACATGTGAACGCAGTATTTGCGGCATTTACAGCACTGCTAGTCATTGGCAGTATGGCAGCTGGATTTGCACGCATCACTTATACTGATCGATTTGACCGGAAAAAGAAGCATTTACTTGCAGTGTTCTACCAGTCTTCGAATTTCCGAGTAGCTCGTGTTAACCCAACCATTTAAATCAAACAAAAATTGGGAGGTTTTACACGATGTTATTTTTCTTAAGAGTATTCATTCTAGGTCTATTCTCTGTCACTTCACTTTCTCTTTTCGTTTACCAAGGAATTGAAGTAGTGCATGCCATCACAAGCATGTTTGGCAATCACGAGAGTTAAATTGACCTCAATATAAAAAACCCCCTGCGTAAGGCAGGGGGTTTTCGTTTTGCTTATTTATTGTCATCTTGGTCAGATGCAGCAGGTGATAAAAGAACTTGAGTTACTTCTCCCTGCTCTTCCTCATCTAAAATAAACGATCCATTGCTATAACGATCATTTGCCCTTAGTGTGGAAATATCGAGCGGGATCGTGGCACCCTTTTCCGTATCAATCTCAAGTGTATCGTGCAGTGAAGCAGCAATCACAGCAACAATTCTGTGAGGGTTTTTCTTTAATTCTCTTAGCATGATCACTCCACGTTTTGCTCTTGATGTCTTATCAAATTCAGAGAGGTTCATCCGCTTCACAGCACCTCTTTGTGTCGTAAGAACAAGCACATTGTTCTTCGGATCAATGATTTGTCCAGAGACCACCTCGTCTCCGTCCTTCAAATTGATGCCTTTCACACCAGCCGCTCTCGGACCGACCACACTCACTTCTTCTTCATCAAACCATAATCCATAGCCATTTTTCGTTGCAATAAACAATTCTTGCTGACCTGTTGTGACATGAACATCTACAAGTTCATCATCACCTTTTAAATTCAAGGCGACAAGCGGTTTTGAATAGCGCTGCGCTTTATATTGGAGAAGCTCTGTTTTCTTCACCATACCGCCTTTTGTAAAGAACAAGAGATACGATGATTCATCGAATTCTTTAATTGGGATCGCTTTTTGAATGGTTTCATCGCGATCAATCGAAATAATATTCGTAATGTGCTGCCCCATGTCTTTCCAGCGTATATCTGGCAACTGATGAACTGGACAGTAAATGTAGCTCCCTTTATTCGTAAATAGCAGAAGAACATCTGTTGTATTCATTTCAAACTGGTGAATCAGTCGGTCTGTATCCTTCATACCGAAGTCCTTACCGTTTGATGCAGCATAGGAGCGCTGGCTCGTCCGTTTGATGTATCCATCCTTTGTGACTGTGACGTACACGTCCTCTGATGCGATCATCACTTCAAGGTTAATCTTAATTTCTTCAATTTTTTCCTCAATGACGGATCGTCTTTCTTCAGCATACGTCTTTTTCAACTTCTTCAAGTTGTTCGTAATGACTTTAAACAGCTTCTTCTCATTCGCTAAAATGTCTTCAAGCTCTGCAATTCGCACGTCAAGCTCTCTTGCTTCGTCTCTTAGTTGAGTGATATCTGTATTTGTTAAACGATATAACTGGAGAGAAACAATCGCTTCTGATTGTGCTTCTGTAAAATCATATTTTTCCATCAAATTGTTTTTCGCATCACGTTTATCATTAGACGAGCGAATCGTCGCAATGACTTCATCTAAAATGGAAAGAGCTTTAATTAACCCATCTACAATATGATGACGTTCTTTTGCTTTTCGAAGCTCGTATGCTGAGCGGTTCGTCATCACTTCTTTTTGATGAGCAATGTAAGCGTCTAGTACAGTTGTAAGCGTCATTAAAGTCGGTCTTCTGTTATGTATCGCGACCATATTAAAGTTATATGGGATTTGCAGATCAGAATTTTTATATAAGAAATTCAAGACACCATTCGCATCCGCTTCTTTTTTCAGCTCTACAACAATCCGAAGGCCGGTACGGTCCGTCTCATCCCGAACTTCAGAGATTCCTTCTACTTTTCTTTCAATGCGGAACTCGTCCATCTTTTTGACAAGATTGGCCTTATTCACTTCATAAGGAATTTCTGTGATCACGATTTGCTGACGTCCACCGCGGATGGTTTCAATCTCCGCTTTTCCGCGAATCATAATCTTTCCTTTTCCTGTTTCATATGCCTTCTTAATACCATCCACACCTTGAATGATCCCGCCTGTTGGGAAATCTGGCCCTTTGATGACTGTCATTAAATCTTCAACCGTACAATGCGGCTGTTCAATTCGCTTAATCACGCCATCAATCACTTCTCCTAGATGGTGCGGCGGAATATCAGTCGCATAACCGGCTGAAATCCCTGTTGACCCGTTCACAAGAAGGTTGGGAAACATCGCTGGTAAGACAACAGGCTCTTTGCTTGTATCATCAAAGTTCGCGACAAATTCGACTGTCTCCTTGTCGAGGTCTTTTAAAAGCTCTGATGCAATTGCAGAAAGCCTTGCTTCCGTATAACGCATGGCAGCAGGAGGATCTCCGTCGATACTCCCGTTATTTCCATGCATCTCAATCAGCACATTTCGCACTTTCCAATCCTGGCTCATTCTCACCATTGCTTCATAAACAGAAGAATCACCATGCGGATGATAGTTACCAATTACGTTACCGACTGTTTTGGCAGCTTTACGGAAGTTTTTATCTTGTGTATTTCCTTCCGCATACATTGCATATAAAATTCTTCGTTGTACAGGCTTTAATCCATCACGTGCATCTGGAAGTGCACGATCTTGGATAATATATTTACTATAGCGACCAAAACGGTCCCCAATCACTTCTTCTAACGGTAAATCATGAAATCGTTCTTGTTGTGCCATGTTTAAACCTCCTCAGCTAGCGACAAGTTTTCATTTTCAAGAATGTTGCTTTCCTCATCAAGTCCAAAGGCGACATTCTTTTCAATCCATTTACGGCGTGGTTCTACTTTGTCACCCATCAGTGTCGTGACGCGGCGCTCCACCCGTGCAGCATCATCGATCTTCACCCTGACAAGCGTTCTCGACTCTGGATTCATTGTCGTTTCCCATAGCTGGTCGGCATTCATTTCACCTAAACCTTTATAGCGTTGAATCGTATATCCTTTTCCAACTTTCTTTAATACGTCATCCATTTCTTCATCAGACCAAGCATATTCAATGACTTCTTTCTTCCCTGAGCCTTTGCTAACTTTATATAAAGGCGGAAGGGCAATGAATACTTTGCCATGCTCAATCAGCGGCTTCATATAGCGGTAGAAGAATGTAAGCAATAGAACCTGAATATGCGCACCATCTGTATCAGCATCTGTCATGATGACAATTTTGTCATAATTGATGTCTTCTACATTAAAATCGACACCAACCCCGCCGCCAATGGCATGGATTATGGTGTTGATTTCTTCGTTTTTGAAAATATCAGCAAGCTTTGCTTTCTCTGTATTAATGACCTTTCCTCGAAGCGGCAGCACCGCTTGGAATTTCCGATCACGTCCTTGCTTGGCTGATCCACCAGCAGAGTCGCCCTCTACTAGATACAGTTCGTTTCTTGCCGGGTTTCTAGATTGAGCAGGTGTTAATTTTCCGCTGAGTGTTGCTTCAGATTTTTTCCGTTTCTTGCCGCTCCTTGCTTCTTCTCTTGCTTTTCTAGCCGCTTCTCTTGCCTGCTGCGCTTTAATCGCTTTTTTCACAAGCAGTGTCGCCGTTTCGCGGTTTTCTTCAAGAAAATAAGCCAATTTTTCAGAAATCACGGCATCAACAGCTGACCTTGCCTCACTCGTTCCAAGCTTTCCTTTTGTTTGCCCTTCAAATTGAAGAAGTTCTTCAGGAATTCTGACAGAAATAACAGCTGACAGACCTTCACGAATATCCGTACCTTCTAAATTTTTGTCTTTTTCTTTTAAAAGGGTCACTTTGCGTGCATATTCATTAAAGGCTCTCGTCATGGCCGTTTTTGCACCAGACTCATGCGTACCGCCATCTTTGGTTCTTACGTTATTGACGAACGACAAAATATTTTCTGAATATCCGTCGTTAAATTGAAAGGCAAAATCGACTTCAATGGACTGATGTTCCCCTTCAAACGAAACGACTTCACTAAGTACATCCTTTTCCTCGTTTAAATAAGCAACGAACGCTTCAATACCTGTCTCATAATAAAAGGTTTCCTGCACATCATGGCGCTCATCAATCAGCTCTATTTTTAGCCCTTTTAATAAAAAGGCTGATTCTCTTAAACGCTCTGATAATGTATCAAAATTATAGGTGGTGACACTGAACATCGTTGGATCTGGCTTAAAATGAATCAGTGTACCGGTCTTTTTCGTTTTCCCGATTTTTTCAAGTGATGTGACTGGCTTTCCGCCATGTTCAAAGCGCTGGTGATAAATAAATCCATCGCGTTCTATCGTCACGGTGAGCCACTCTGAAAGTGCGTTCACAACGGACGCCCCAACCCCGTGAAGTCCACCACTTGTTTTATAACCGCCTTGACCAAATTTTCCGCCTGCGTGCAGGACCGTTAAAATGATTTCTGGTGTCGGTTTTCCAAGCTTATGCATACCAGTAGGCATTCCGCGCCCTTTATCTTGGACGGAAATGCTGTTATCTTTATGTATTTTGACAATGATATGATCTCCATGGCCCGCGAGCACTTCATCGACAGAGTTGTCTACAATCTCATAGACAAGGTGATGAAGACCGCGTGAATCCGTCGATCCAATATACATCCCTGGGCGTTTACGGACCGCTTCAAGCCCCTCTAGCACCTGAATAGAATCATCGTTATAATCTACTTGCTGCTTTTTAACCAAATGCTTAATCCCCTTTCACTAACAAACATAACCGGCTAATCATCAATGATCTCTCTAGATTTTAATGATGATCATGCTGCTCATTACTGTCCACTTTAATAAGCTGCATCATCACCATGCATGTGTGATTCAGCGATACATGCTCTTTTGCACGGTTATGAGAATGTTCTACATTCTGCAATCAGAACTAGAAGTCCATTATAAACAAGACTGTTTCATAAGCCAAATGCAATCATATGATGGTTTTAGCAAAACAGAACAAATGTTCTATATTTATCTTATCGCTCTTTTTCTCGATATGCAAGGTCACCGATAGGTCCCTGTCGCCTTATTTTATCGCTTTCTTCTAGAATCGCAAATATATTTCTGCAACAAAAAAGCAAAAATCCTTGAAAAACCAAGGATTTTTGACGATTTAATGAGTTTTTGTCATCGCATGAGCCACTTTGATACATAAGTCCATGATGGCGACCTTGCCATTTTCCTCAATCAGCCTTTTTGCCTCTTCATGATATACGCCTTGCTGCGCCCAAAAAACAGGTGCGTCTATTTCAAGAAATTCTTTCGCCACCTCAGGCAAAAACTCAGAACGTCTAAAGACATTGACGATATCAACAGGCTCTTTTATGTCTTTTAAAGAGGCGACCGCTTTTACCCCAAGTGCTTCATCAATCGTTGGATTGACAGGAATGATGTCATAACCGGCATCTTGCATGGCTTTTGAAACCATATAGGACGTTCGGTGCGGCTGATCTGACAAACCTACAACTGCAATTCGCTTACTGCTTTTTAATATACGCCCAATTTCTTGTTTTGAAGGATGATTCATCCAGACACTCCTTTTCTTCTATTTTAGCGAATTTCTTGTTAAAAACAAAGCTGAATTCATCGGCCATCGTTTTTTTCAAAAAAAGATCGCCATGTTTTTCATAAGATCATGTTAAAATGTAAGACAAGAGGGAGAATATAAAGGAGTTATGCAGATGTTAATTGCTTTGATGTTTATTTTGGCTTATCTTCTCGGCAGTATTCCATCAGGTCTCATTGTCGGGAAAGCTGCAAAGGGAATCGATATCCGTGAACATGGCAGCGGGAACCTAGGTGCGACGAATGCATTCCGTACACTAGGTGTGAAAGCAGGGTCCATCGTTATCACAGCTGATATTTTAAAGGGGACTCTTGCTTCGGCTTTACCGTTTTTCATGCAACTGGACATTCATCCCTTATTAGCAGGAGTTGCTGCTGTTATCGGTCACAGCTTTCCTGTCTTTGCAAAATTTAAAGGGGGAAAAGCGGTCGCTACATCAGGCGGCGTGCTGTTATTTTATGCCCCGTTCTTATTTATCACGATGATCGCTGCTTTTTTCTTATTTTTATACATTAGTAAATATGTTTCATTATCATCTATGCTGACTGGGATCTACACATTCATTTACAGCATATTCACCCAAGATCTATTTTTAATTATTGTTGTTGCTGTTCTTGCTGGCTTTGTGATCTTCAGACACATCGCCAACCTCAAACGAATTCTCAACAAAACTGAACCGAAAATCAAATGGCTTTAGCCGTTTCATCAATTTAAATATGTGGTAAAAGTAAAGAAAAGCTGTTTTTGCATCCTGCATTTAAAAACAGCATGACTTCAAAAAGGGGCGATCACATTGAAATTAACGATAAAAGATGATGCACTCAATTGGTACAAGAATGAACTGGATTTAGAAAAAGGTGATCATGTTCGCTTTTTTGTCAGATATGGCGGGTGCAGTAATGTACAAAAAGGCTTTTCTCTCGGCGTCGCAAAAGATGAACCTCAAAATGCCGGCGCAACCGCTGAAGTAGAAGGCATTACTTTCTTCGTGGAAGAAAGTGATATTTGGTATTTTGACAACCATGATCTGCATATTGATTATAACGAGTCCGTGAAAGAACCAGAATTTCATTATGAATAAACAAAAAAGATACCTCATCCCTCGGGTATCTTTTTTGTTTATCACTCAATATAAAGTCCATACTCCTGAATGTTTCCTAACAACCGCTCTTTTTGCAAAATCCGTTTTTGCGAATCACCGATGAGATCAAAATGAGGAAAACCTTCGCGAACATGGATCCATTCTTTCTTTAATCCATGCTTTTGTCCCCAAGCGATTAATTGCTCCATATCCTGACAGGCTGCCTTTGTGACAGTATTCGCATGCGGAAAACGGTCATCAAGCCAATAGTGTGTCAAAAAGGCCACATTCCCTTGCCGAACAGCTGATTTCCAAGCATTCAAATCTCTTCTTTTAATTCCAAAGGCCATGAATCAAACCTGCTTCTTGGACTGTTCGTATACGCTGTGCCATGCAGGGAAAGCTTTTCTAAATTGAATCGGTCTAAAGGTTTCTTTGTCCACACAAATATGTGAGGTGGTCCCTGTAATAGCCGTTTGTCCATCAGGTTTTTGTATTTCATAGCCGTACACTGTTTTCACGCCGTTATATTCTTCTATCCATGTGTGAACTGTAGCCGTTTCACCGTACAGTAGTGGTTTCTTATATTGAACCTGAAGATCGACAACAGGTGCAAGGACACCGTCTGCCTCTAACTGGGCATAGGAAAAGCCTAATTCTTTAATTAACGCTGTTCTGCCGACTTCCATCCAAATTAAATAGTTGGCATGATACACAATGCCCATTTGATCTGTTTCTGCATAACGGACTTCTATTTCTTTTTTAGATACATACACGTTTTCATCGCTCTCCTATCAAAACCTAACGTCTCTGACATTTTACCACATTCCAAATGGTTCTTCTAAAAAGAGGCAATAAAATAAACCAGGAATCCCTGGTTTATTCAGTGTAACCGCTCTTTCTTGCTGCTTCCTCGTCCTTTATTTCAGAACGCATTGCGTCAATACTTGTTCTACGGTTTTCATTTTTTTGCTTGATCATCTGCTTTTCTTCCTCTGTTGAAAGACCCATTGCTGCTTCAGATTCATCAATATTTTCAAGTGTGTTTTCGATCATATCCTGCAGCTTCTCAACATTGTCAGAACGATCATCTGGATTGGATTGATATGACTTGTCATTCATCATGCTTCCCTCCTATTATTCGCCCTTCGTCTGTATCACATCAGGCTGTTCATTCGATTTATTATGCATCTTTTTACCTTTATTTCGTTTGTATGCTACAGGTTTTGTCCCTAAATGGTCTGGTGTAAACTGCGCTTGTTTATCATGCTCTCTACCCATCATTCATCCCTCCCTCTTCTTTAGGATGAACGAAAAAGGACAAATCATAACTTATTTTTGTCTAAATCGCTCTTCCAACTTTTCTTCAAGCTGGTTTAAAAATTCCTCATTGCTTAATAATTCTTTTTTATTTTCAAGCACAAGTTCTTCAAATGTACGGCGCTTTCTTCTTCTCATGTCTATCACCACCTCCACTCTGTTCATACCATTTTCGCCAAAACATTTAGAAAATAAGCAAAAAAGAGCTGAATCATTATAGATCCAGCTCTTTTTCAATTTCTTTTTTTGTGAGCATTTGATGCTTTACAGACAGGATACGCCCTTTTTCATCTAGTATGTATGTCGTCGGATAGGAAAGTACCTGATATCTTGCTTGAATACCTTTTTGATCTAATAAAACAGGAAAACTGACCTTAAGTTCATCAATAAATGAGGCGACGTGATCCACACTCTTTTCAGTGTTCGTCAAATTCACCGCTAGTACCTCAACTTGGTCATTTTCACTTCTAATTGCATCTAGATCTGGCATTTCTGTTCGGCAAGGCTTACACCATGTCGCCCAAAAATTGAGGAGTACTTTTTTCCCTCGATAATCAGATAACGATGCCGTTTTGCCATCAAGGGTTTTGAGCTCAAAATCAGGGGCTTTGTCCCCTGTTTCAAGACCGATGGCAGGTTCTTTTGGTCCGAATACATTCCATGCAAGTAAACCAATCAACACAAGTAAAACAGCGCTTGCCATTCCTTTTTTCCACATGATTGATCCTCCACTATGTTAAAAAAGAAGAGAAAGCTGTCTAATCGCCTTCTCTTCTTTGCTTTATTAGTTGCTTGCCAATTTTTCACGCAATACCATTTGAAGGATACCACCATGACGGTAGTAGTCAATTTCGACTTCACTGTCAAAGCGAACAATTACTTCAAATGTTTTCTCGTTGCCATCTGTATCAATTGCTTTTACAGTGACAAGATCACGCGGACGAACTGTTTCATCAACATCTACTTCGAATGTTTCTGTTCCTGTTAGTCCATAAGTTTCTGCACTTTCTCCATCTTTAAACTGTAAAGGAAGTACACCCATGAAGACAAGGTTACTTCTGTGGATACGCTCAAAGCTTTCCGCTAGAACGAATTTAATTCCAAGAAGATTTGTTCCTTTTGCAGCCCAGTCACGAGAAGAACCCATTCCGTAATCTTTACCTGCTAAGATCGCAAGACCAGTTCCATCTTCTTTATAACGCATGCATGCATCATAAATGGATGTCACTTCACCAGTTGGCCAGTACGTTGTATACCCGCCTTCTGTTCCTGGTGCGATTTGGTTCTTAATACGGATGTTTGCAAAAGTACCTCTCATCATAACATGGTGGTTACCACGGCGAGATCCGTATGAGTTAAAGTCTCTAGGCGATACGCCTCTTTCTTGCAAGTATTTACCTGCAGGTGTGTCTTTACCAATCGCTCCAGCAGGAGAAATATGGTCTGTTGTGACAGAATCACCGAACTTCGCCACTACGCGCAATCCTTTAAGTGGTTCAACTTTACCAGGTTCAACTGATAAGTTTTCGAAGAATGGCGGGTTATCAATGTATGTGGAATTTTCATCCCATTTATACAATGCATCGTCCGTCGTTTTAATTTCATTCCAGCGGTCATTGTTGTCAAAAACAGTTTCATACTCTGAACGGAATAGCTCAGGTGTGACAGTGCTTTTCACGACACTGTTGATTTCATCCATTGATGGCCAAATGTCATTGAAATAAACGTTCTCGCCATTTTTATCGACACCGATCGGATCTTTTGTTAAATCAATATTCACCGTACCAGCAAGTGCATAAGCCACAACTAATGGTGGAGATGCAAGGTAGTTTCCTTTTACAAGCGGGTGGATACGACCTTCGAAGTTACGGTTACCTGATAAAACAGAAGTGATCAGCAGATCATTTTCAGAGACAGCATCTTCAATTTCTTTTTCAAGCGGTCCTGAGTTTCCGATACAAGTTGTACAGCCATACCCAACGATGTTAAATCCGAGGTCTCTTAAGTATGGAAGAAGTCCTGAGTTCACGAGGTATCCTGTTACAACCTTAGAACCTGGCGCTAGTGACGTTTTCACGTAGTTTGGCACCTTCATGCCAAGCTCACTTGCTTTCTTCGCAACAAGACCTGCTCCGATTAAGACGTATGGGTTCGATGTATTCGTACAGCTCGTAATCGCTGCAATCGCAATCGCACCTGTCTTCATCACAGCTTTTTCACCATTTGCTAGATCAAATTCAATTTGTTTATCCAGCTCTGATTTTTCTAAGCCAAACCCTTGGTTACCAGCTGGGCTTTCAATGTGCTGATGGAACGTTTCTTTCATTTTAGAAAGTGGAATCAAATCTTGTGGACGCTTTGGACCAGATAAGTTTGATTCAATTTGAGAAAGATCAATTTCCACAACATCTGTAAAAATTGGCTCTTCTGCATCTGGCGTATAGAATAAGCCATTTGCGCGAGAATATTCTTCAACGATATTAATTTGCTCTTCATCACGTCCAGTAAGGCGAAGGTAAGCTAGCGCTTCTTCATCTACTGGGAAGAATCCGCAAGTAGCACCGTATTCTGGCGCCATGTTTGCAATCGTTGCACGATCTGCTAACGGCAATTGTGCAACACCAGGTCCGAAGAACTCGACGAACTTGTTCACTACGCCTTTTTCACGAAGAACTTGTGTCACTTTTAATGCAAGGTCAGTTGCAGTTGTTCCGTTTGGAAGCTCTCCAACTAATTTAGCCCCAATGACTTCTGGTACTGGGAAGTATGAAGGCTGACCGAGCATTCCAGCTTCTGCTTCGATACCGCCAACGCCCCATCCAAGTACACCGATACCGTTAATCATTGTTGTATGTGAGTCAGTACCAACTAATGTATCTGGGTAAGTGATGATCTCGCCATCTTCTTCGATTGCATGAACAACACTTGCAAGATACTCTAAGTTCACTTGGTGAACGATCCCTGTTGCAGGCGGAACAGCTTGATAATTGTTAAACGCTTTCTTTGCCCAGCTAAGGAAGTTATAACGCTCTGCGTTACGTTCGAATTCTAAATCCATGTTAATGTTTAATGCATCTTCAGTTCCAGCTTTATCGACTTGTACAGAGTGGTCAATGACCAGGTCAACTGGAATTTCAGGGTTGATTTTATCTGGGTCTCCGCCCACATCTGCCATTGCTTTTCTTAAAGAAGCAAGGTCAACGACGGCTGGTACACCCGTGAAGTCTTGTAAAATAACACGAGAAGGTTTAAATGGAACATCAATTTCTTTTACCTCGGCAGTTCCCCATTTTGCCAAGTTCTCAACGTGTTCCTTTTTGATCACTCTACCGTCTACTTGGCGAAGCACTGATTCTAAAAGTACCTTAATGGAATAAGGCAGCTTAGAAACATTTCCGATTCCTTGTTTCTCTAGTGCTTCTAACGAATAATAGTGATACGTTTTCCCATTTGTCGAAAACGTTTTTCTAGATTGAAAAGCGTCTTGTTTAGCGACTTGCTGCTGTTTCGACATGTCCAAAATCCCCCTTTTGATGATCAAGATCAATTTCAATTCTCAGAAAAATCGTCGTATTTCACCACAATTTTCTCACAATTTCATCTTAAAACAAATTCATACATAAGTAAATAACAATGCTTTTATTAAATTCAATAAGTTTAGCTTATCATGAGGAAATGATTACTCTTCATAAACTGAGCAGCACGGGTTCATACTAATGCTGAGGTGATAGAACATGACAAAAAGAAAAGCAAATCATGTCATTGACGGCATGAACGCAGCCAAAAGCCAAGGAAATGGTGCAGGCTATATAGAAAATGATCAGCTCGTTTTAACAGAAGAACAAAAGCAAAACAATAAAAAGCGTAAAAAAAACCAATAAGAAAGGAGTGAGAAATGATGACGGACAAAAACACTGGGAAAGACATACGTCAAAACTCTCCTAAAGAGCATCAAGGCGGGCAACCTGAGCCACTATCAGGCAGTAAAAAAGTGAAAAATCGCAACCATACAAGACAAAAGCACAATTCACATCATGATATGTAAACATTCTCTCTTAAGCCCGTGACCAAACGGGATGTTTTAGGTCTTTCACACATTTCAGCTTTTATCATATGATTTATTATGAGATGTGATGGAGGAGTGTTTATGGAGAATGAAAAGCAAGTGAATTCCTCTGATTTTCTTGAAATAGATGATTGGCTGAATGTATTAATGGACGATCCTTTTGCATGGTATGACGAACAGCTCCCAATAGATCTTTATGAAACGAGCCGTGATTATATTATTGAGATCGACCTCTCCACCCTGTCGATCACTGATTTAAAACTGACCTTTTCCGGATGTGAGCTCATCCTCGCTTATTTGATTGATGAAAGAGAACAGCCGATTGAAAAAAGTGTCATGCTCCCTTTTTATTTGAATGACAAAGACATTGATACAGATTACGAAAACAGAATCATATCAATCAAAATCAAAAAGGATGCCCATCGTCAAGACGGAGCATTTTCCTTTCAAATGCCGCACTTCAAACATTAAGAGCCCGCCTGTATACAGGCGGGCTCTCTTCCGTTCGTTTCAAGTCAATACCTTGTGCGAACCACCATGGCCAAATAGTAGAGTCGCTATACAATAATGTATTCCTTTTCTACTAAATGGTTTGGGTCATTCTAGTAAATGGGCGCCTCTTGATCAAAAAAGGCGTTTATAGAGAAAAAACTCATACATTTTTGTTATTTTCTTCTACCTTCCCTTCATGTAAAATAGAGTAGAGAGAAGGGATATAGGGAGTGAGAACATGTTAAGCGGCTGGTTTTTGTGGTTCATTTTATTTTGGGGTACAGTGATGATTGGATTACTAGCAATCGGTGGCTTTTTTATGTTTCGCAAGTTTTTAAAACGATTGCCGAAAGAAGACGGGAAATCAGAGCTTGATTGGCAGGATGAATATATTCAAAAGAGCCTGCACCTATGGCGCGATGAAGACAAACAGCTATTAAATGAGCTAGTATTACCGGTTCCAGAGCTGTTTAGAGACGTCGCCAAAGAAAAAATCGCCGGTAAAATTGGCGAGCTGGCACTTAAAGAACAAGCGGCCAGCATTAATTTAGACTTAATCATTCGCGGCTATATTATCGCTACACCGAAGCGGGATCATAAATTTCTACTAAAGCGCCTTCAAGAAAAAAAGATCGACCATTCACCATATGAATCTTTATTAAAATAACCTCCTTTTTAAAAAGGAGGTTTAATTTATTTGGGCCTGCTGCACATCTAATTGTTTAGACATCTTTCTAAACGACAAATACATCGCAACCCGCCAAGGGACAATCATGCCAAAGGCTAGAATCCAAAACATCCCGCTAAGCGCACCATAATCAATGGAAGAGCTTAAAATCGTCTTCATTCCGATACGAAGGACAAGAAGCCCAATGAGAATAAACACAAATGCTTTTGAACGCTTCAAATAGATTTCATTGCCTCTAATTTCAAATTTCGATGTTTTAATTAAAAAGATAGAGAAAAACATCCCTACAGTAATCGCCTCTAAAAATTCAGCTCCAGTTACTTGAAACATTGGCACAAAAAACATCAGTGCACCAGTGCTCATAAAGATAGGAGGTAAAATAATTTTTTTCGCGGTTGCAGGTTTTGCAGATGATTTAATGCGAATAAACATGACGGCTACCGCCATACATACCGCCACTATAGAAGAAATTATGATCATCATATCAAATCATTCCTTTATTCTTTAAGGTCAGCCTATGTATAATATACTCCAATTGACGAAAAAAAACCATTCGCCGCGACTGTAGAAAACGATTTCAAAAACCAGTAAATCCTCCAAATAATGATGAGAACATAATAATGATCCACGTCAGAAGATCAAAGAACAGCAAGATTCCTACCACGATCATAATAATCCCGCCAGTTTTCATAATGAGCTGCTGACGCTTTCTGATCCAAGCCATTTTTGTGATGAAAAAGGAAAGAACAAAAAATGGGATAGCAAAACCTAATACATACGCAATCATGTAGGTCACAGCGGACTCTGGCTTGTTGCTGGCAAGTGTGATGACGGCTGATAAAATCGGGCCGGTACATGGTGTCCAACCAGCAGCAAAACCCATTCCGATGAGAATCGATCCAAAAAAACCGGCTGGACGATTCTTAAACTGCAACCTCTTTTCTCCCATTAAAAAAGAAGGCTGAAATACACCAAGAATCATAAAGCCAAAGAAAATAATGAGAATGGCACCAATTTGACGAATCGCATCTTGATATTCAATGAAAAACTTCCCAACAAACGATGTCCCAAATCCAATGGCAATAAAAATGAGAGAGAATCCAATTAAAAAGAATAATGTATGAAGAAGACTTCTCCTTCTCAGCATCACCTTCTCAGATTTCACTTCATCTATACTAACGCCCGTAATATAGGATAAAAAGGCTGGATAAAGTGGCAGACAGCACGGTGAGATAAAAGAAAGAAACCCTGCTCCAAACGCTAAAAAGTAATTCAAATCTGACAAAAGAACACCCCCTTCTTACAATATACAATAAGAGATGACAAATTCATTTCATTTTTTTTACATCATCTCAATAAAGATGGTCTAATCTCTTAAAACCTTATATAATTTAATTTGACATCAAGATACCAAACCCTTTAAATTTGAAAATAAACCTTAAAATGGATATAATAGAACCGATTCTTTTTATCAAGATTTGCATGAAAGGAACATGACTTTGGTAAAAACATCATTATTAACTCAAATTGAAGAAAAAAGAGAAGAGTTGATGAAAGTTGTCTTGCATAATGGGATGACGTCAACAGTGACCATCGAACATAGCCAGCAGCTAGATCATCTCCTCTTACAATATCAACGACACTTACACTCAAACTCAGCCAACTAATGATATCTCAAGATAGAAACAAATGCCGCACGATTTTAGAAAAGTTGATATGTGTGACAATAAAAGAAACAAAAACCTCTGCTCACAAGGGGTTTTTTGTTTTGTCTTTAACGGACGGTTCACGGCAAAATAAAAACCACTTTCCCTGCTTTATTCATGCAAGTACAGTGGTTTTATGCGTCTGATGAAGGTGACTTCAATAAAGAAAGGACATCGCTTGTCCAATCTTTAGGGACCATGTTCCATCTATGATCATAATAACGTACGTATTATTTCGCTTGGTTGTTCATGGCTTTCATCATTTGATTGATTTTCTTTTGGGACGGTTTCATGCCCATTTGCATCATCATCATTCGAAGCATTTGTTCATTAATTGGTGGATTCTTTTTCAAGTAGCTCATCATATACTTACGAGCAATAAAGAATCCGAGTGCAACTCCTGCAAGCAGTGCAACAACGCCTACAAGGATGACAACCCATAAATCCATAATTCTTCCTCCTTCATGTTGTCTCGTATAAAGTGTACTAAACAAAAGGCTATTATACAACATTTCACGTTCAATTTTATTTTTTTAAACAAAATTCATCACTTTTACCGGATTGAGCCACCCATGCTTCTTTGATCCAAAGTCCATAGCCAGGAAACAAGGACTAATTTTTCTGAGTACTTCAAAAAACACCGCTTCTGCCTCATAACTGCCTGTGGCAGACATTTGAATGTAACGGTCTTTTATAATGAATGCGGCTGTGCCTTTTCCATCTGGCAGCGATGCACTGTATATTGAGCCTATTTGTGTATAGTGAATGTTGGTTAAATTGTTCATTAAACGCTGGTGCATATGAAAAGCAGGGATTCGTTTCGTTACATAATCCACTTGCTTAACAAGCATGACTAATTCGTCATCACTGCGGTTCGTCCAGTGTAACGATTCAAACAAATGAAACAAAATAGATTCTCTACCAAAATAATGATGAGCAAACTCATCCTCAATCCAATAAATATAATAATGGCGTTCCATGTCTATCCCTTCCTTTCACATTTCGTCAATCTCGCTTATTGCTTGTATTATACAAAAATGTGAAAGAAAGAATTGTCTATATATGAAGCAAGAAGAAACTAGTTTTGTCAAAAAAACAAGAAAAAAGAAAAAAGTTTGCAGAGCATAGTGAAAAGCTCTGCAAACCGACTGCAAAAAAGCATGATGCTTGGAGACTGATTATTTATTCAGCTTTGCTTTTACGCGGCTCACCACGTTGCTGACAGTGAAACCGTATTTTTCAATAATGGTTTCGCCTGGTGCAGAAGCGCCAAATTTATCAATCGCAATCACATCGCCATCAAGGCCAGTGTAACGTTCCCAGCCAAGTGAAGCACCCATTTCGATTGCAACACGTGCTCTCACTGCTTTAGGAAGAACGGACTCTTTGTATTCGTCTGACTGCTCATCAAAGCGATCCCATGCAGGTAAGCTCACGACAGAAACGCGAATGCCTTCTTTTTCAAGTGCTTTTTGCGCTTCAATGGCTAAACCTACTTCAGATCCTGAAGCAAGTAGAAGAGCTTCTGGCTGTGCATCAGCTGCTTCAACGACGACATATCCACCTTTTTCTACGCCTTCATACGCCTTCTCTGGTGCTTGATCAATCGTTGGAAGGTTTTGACGAGTAAGAACAAGCGCTGTCGGTTTATTCGTTGAAGATACAGCAATTTTCCATGCTGCAGCTGTTTCGTTTCCATCAGCTGGACGAATCACAGAAAGGTTAGGCATCGCACGTAATGAAGCGAGCTGTTCAACTGGCTCATGCGTTGGTCCATCTTCCCCAACCGCAATGCTGTCATGCGTAAATACATAAGTGACAGGAAGTCCCATCAATGCAGCAAGACGAATGGCAGGTCTTAAATAGTCTGAGAAAACAAAGAATGTTCCGCCGAATACACGAAGTCCGCCGTGAAGTGCCATACCGTTTAATGCTGCACCCATTGCGAATTCTCTCACACCAAACCAAATGTTTCTGCCAGCGTAATTCTCTCTGCCAAAGTCAGTTGTATCTTTGATTGTTGTTTTATTTGATCCAGCAAGGTCAGCAGACCCGCCAATAAAGAATGGTACTTGTTTTGCAATGCCATTTAATACTTCTCCAGAAGAAGCACGAGAGGCAAGGCTTGAACCTGCTTCATAAACAGGAACCTCTTGATCCCAATTCTCAGGAAGTTTTCCTTCAATCGCAAGCTTCAGCTGAGCTGCTAGTTCTGGATATTCTTTTTCATATTGCTCAAACAGTTCATTCCACGCTGCTTCTTTTTTCTGTCCAGCGTCTTTAACAGCTGTTTTGAAATGATCGTACACTTCAGAAGGTACATGGAAATCTTCTTCAAACGTCCAAGAATAAGCTTCCTTCGTTAGCTTCGCTTCCTCACTGCCAAGCGGTGCACCGTGCACCCCAGACGTTCCCGCACGGTTTGGAGATCCAAAACCGATCGTCGTCTTCACTTCAATAAGTGTAGGTTTGTCTGTACTTTGTTTGGCTTTTTCAATGGCAGCCGTCACTTCGTCAATGTTATTGCCGTCTTTTACATAAAGAACTTCCCAATTCATCGCTTCAAAACGATTCTTCACATTTTCAGAGAAAGAACGATCGAGGTCGCCATCTAAAGAAATGTCATTTGAATCATAAAGAACAATTAAACGGCCCAAGCCTAAATGACCAGCAAGTGAAGCAGCTTCAGAGGAAATGCCCTCCATTAAGTCTCCATCTCCGCAAATGCTGTATGTATAGTGATCCACAACATTAAAGTTATCTTTGTTATACGTTTCTGCAAGATGTCTTTCTGCAAGTGCCATTCCAACAGCCATCGCAATCCCTTGTCCTAAAGGACCTGTTGTCGCATCTACGCCTTCTGTATGTCCAAACTCAGGATGTCCAGGTGTTTTGCTTCCCCATTGGCGGAATTGTTTTAAATCTTCGATGCTCAGATTGTATCCGCTTAAATGAAGCATGCTATATAAAAGCATAGAGCCATGTCCCGCAGATAACACAAAACGGTCTCTGTTAAACCAATTTGGATTTTGCGGACTTACGTTTAAGTGATTCGTCCATAAAGCGTATGCCATTGGTGCAGCGCCCATCGGCATTCCAGGGTGACCGGAATTCGCTTTTTCAATTGCGTCTATGGAGAGAGTACGTATTGTTGCAATAGATTTCAATTCAATCGTTTCCATATAAATCCCCTTCCGTATCTTGTGTACACCATTATCATAAATCTACTGTCCTTTTTTCACAACTATTTCACGCCGAAAAAGAAGGATTTTGTCACATTTAGTTTATCGATCACCTAAAAACTTATGCAAATATGAAAAAAGATGAGAATATTCCTCCCATCTTTTCAAAAATAAAGAAATGATGACCTTTAATGAAGATTCTGGTCTCTTTCTCTTTTTAATTTTTCTGGTGTGACATCGTTTCCTTCTGGATCGACGATTTTCACGGTTTTGAGTGTATTTTTCATAGAAGAACGAAAAGCCTTTAAATATTCCTCTCTTAATTGCTTCTGTTCTGTTTTCTCAGCGTCCGACAAACCGGCTTCTTTCGACTTTTTTGAAAGCTCATTGATTCTTGCAAGCTGTTCTTTAGAAATCATGACAAACTCCTTTAAAACATTTTCTCTACATACTACTAAATATCAGTCATTTTTACAACAAATCACGCTTTAAGTCGCAAGCCCTTTTTCATATTCTTGGTACCTTCTATGGACGGTTGCTTTTGAAATGTCAAAACCAAGTGCCTGCAATGTCACTGCAATTTCAGCGAATGTCATGTTGTTTTTTCTTAATCGAACAATTTCAGAAATCGGTACTTCAATACGTTCGCGGCCAGGCGCCTGTTCTTGGTGTTTTAAATTTAGTTCGGGTTGATACCCTCGCTCAACAGCTTTTTTCATCCCACGCTTAATTTTCAAATTATGAATTTTACGCTGATACTCTTCTACAACGCCTACAATTTCAATGACCATCTCGTCTGCTTCTGAAAGCTCAAGCTCTCCTCTATGAAATACGCTGTACACCTTGACTTTTTCTTTAAACAGACAATGAAGAAGAGCGATTTTCGCCTGCCCTCTTCCAAGGCGTGTCTCATCTTGAATGAGAACAGCATCGATTTCTTCCTCTTTCAGCGCAGCCAGCATGTCAAAAACACCGTCACGATCAAGATCGTATCCACTCGCTTTTTCTTTAATCACTTTGACTACATTCATCTTGTGCGCTGCAGCTAAAGCAAGCAGTTCTTCTTCTTGTCTTTTAAGCGAGGTTTCTTGCTCTTCTTTGGCAGTACTTACTCTCGCATAAATGATTGCATTCATGTCTTCAATCGACCTTTCTACTGTACTGTTGCAAGTTGATATACGACTGGATGCTCTTTTTTAACTGGAATCACAAGGATATCTCCCGGCTGGATGTCAGTTGAAGCGAGATCATTGTGTTCAGTTACCCAGTCAATAAAAGCATTTTTATCGATTGATTTACTGTCGTTTACTTGATCAGCTAATCCCCAAAGAGTATCACCTGATTGAACCTCTATTTTAACATATTGATTTGGATCATTATGGCTAGTGACTGCAATAAGTGAGAGAAATATGCCAACGATGAATGAGAATAGCCCAATAAAAATAATAGATTCCTTTAACCTCATAATGTCATCTCTCCTAATAGAATGTGTGTTCGTTCTTTCTGACACTCATTATAAATACGAACAAACGTTTCTGTCAAACGTTTTTTTCGAACCTATGTTTGTACTGTTAGGAAAAACATGCTATAATTTCTTTAAAATTGACGTTTTGAGGTGCAAAAGATGACGAAGCTATCAAAAAGACAACTCGATATCCTGAAATTCATAAAAGAAGAAGTAAAAAGCAAGGGTTATCCCCCATCCGTTCGTGAAATTGGCGAAGCTGTCGGTCTAGCATCCAGCTCAACTGTCCATGGACATTTAGCTAGACTAGAAACGAAAGGTTTAATTAGAAGAGACCCAACGAAACCTAGAGCGATCGAAGTACTAGATGAAGAGGAAATGAATATTCCAAAAAGCGCTGTAATGAATGTTCCAGTCATCGGAAAAGTCACAGCAGGCTTGCCTATCACGGCTGTTGAGAATGTAGAAGAATATTTCCCACTTCCAGAAACTTTTGCAGCGCCAGATGAACAAGTATTTATGCTTGAAATTATGGGAGAAAGTATGATTGATGCAGGTATTTTGGACAAAGACTACGTCATTGTGCGTCAGCAAAGCACTGCCAACAATGGAGATATTGTGGTGGCTATGACAGAAGAAGATGAAGCAACAGTGAAACGTTTTTATAAGGAAGATACACACTTTAGATTACAGCCCGAGAATCCATCAATGGAACCGATTATTTTACAGAATGTGAGTATACTAGGTAAAGTGATTGGCGTATTTAGAAATATTCATTAAAAAAAGCCGGTATTTCATCAATTGCTGATGAGAGCCGGCTTTTTCTTTTATGAACAAGAATATGCAAGAATACTGGAGCTTGGGAACGAGCCAAATGTAAAGTTCGGCCATATGAAACCCGTTGTACGGCCAAAAGGCTGCGAGGAAAGAACATACATGAGAAATACTTGACCGTTTCTAAGGAACACAATGGTCCACCTTCTATTACATCCAGCTGCAAATTGAACCGTTTGCTGGCTTCCGCCTACACTCTGCCCCGCAATGAGCGGCTGCATACTTTGAGGCTGAGAGACTGCTTGTTGATATTGCGAGATGATATGCTGCGGCGGGGCTGGCGGGACCGATTGTCCTCCTGCACCTTGCCCAGTCCCTCCGAATGGCAAACCGGGAAATCCTCCAACTTGAGAAATAGGAAACGCCGGCATGCTTTGTACCTGCCGATCGTACAAGTACCCATTCCACGTACCTTCATATGGATTATACATACTAAACACCACTTTCTTAGACATTCATCACGACAGTATATGTCATACATAAAAAAAGAGTGTTGAGGAGACAAATAGAAATCTTTCCAAAAGACGTTTTATTCTTCTTTAGAACGGTTAAATACTAATGAGGAAGAAAAAAATAAAAAAATGAAAACTTTTTGTCTCCCTCAAACGTTATATAGATAGAAAGAAAAGAAATAAAAAACATTTAGATTTAATACTTGTAATATCTCTGTAACTATTGTAACATTTGTAACATAAGAAGTTTTCATTGAGAAAAGGAGGCAATCGCCTTGAAAAAATTATTTGTTTTATTAACCGCTATTATGCTTATGATCTCATTACAAACAACAACACTGGCCGCTTCCAAAAAATCAGCCGCTTTGACAAATAAAGAAGCGTTACATATTGCCCTTGATGCAAGAGAACACTTTTGGAGTGCGATGTCAGGCTACAACATTAAAGAGCATTCAGATTACAAATTAAAATCATTTACTTATAAAGATATGACTTACAACTACCTGTCTAAAACATTTGATACAAAGAAAAAACTAAACAGCTATCTATCTCAAGTTTTCACAAAAGATGCCATTACTCACGGTTTAAAAGACTATCAGTTCATCGTTCATAAAGGAAAAATGGCTGTGCCAGTTGGTGACGGAGACAATATGCTTAATTGGGATAAGGCAACACCTAAACTCGTCTCTAAGAAAAGTACAATCCGCACATACGAATTCACAGTTCCAACACTTGATGGACGCAAAGTAAAACGTACTGTCACTTTCGAGAAAGTACAAAACGAGTGGAAAGTAACAAAAATTGACGCTGTGATCTAAATAAAAACCAGGCCGTTTACTAGGCCTGGTTTTTATATGGATGAAAATTCAGTCATACGATCTAAAGCGTGAGCAAGTGATGAAGCCGTTTGAAATTCATTAAAAGGAAGTCCAAGCTGTACAGCCGTTTGAGCAATTTCTGGTCTAATCCCTGAAATGGTCGTATCAACCCCAATTAACCGAAGTGACGTGACAAGATCAAAGATTTGATGTGCTACCATCGTATCAATGATGACGACACCTGATAAATCAATACATAAATGTTGAACACCTTTTTGCGAACACTGTTTTAATGTATTTTCTAAGATAATCTTTGCTCGCGCAGTGTCAATATCTCCAACTAAAGGCAATAAGGCAACATGACTTTTTAACACAATGACTGGAGAACTCAGCTCATAAATCATGTCTCTTTGTGCAACGAGTTTTTTGGTGGTATTTTTCACATATTGCTGAATAAAGACATGAATCGAAATGTTAAATGCCTCAGATATCAAATCATACCAATAAAATATTCGATCAATGTCAATATCACCTTGATGCTGTTTTATAAACTCTTTTAAGTAATGAAGAACCACTCTTTGATTGGACATATATTCTCTCACGACGTAATCTAATGGTGTGTTCAAGTGCTTCGGATCACTTGCTAAGTCTTCAGACCATTTTTTAAATTTCGTATGTAAATACGTCTTGTCTTCAATAAGTGCGCGGATAAAATGCTGATAATAATCTTGATTTTGCCGTTTAAGCTCTGCTATGATGCTGGAATCTGTTGAACGATAAATGGATTCTGGATCATCATCCTCAATTGATTCATACCATGTTTCAGTCAGTTTCTCTGCATGTTGCATGAAAAAATCGTATAATGCACGGTTCTTTTCCATAAGCATATGTCCCTTCACATTTTCTACTTGTCAGTCTTTGTACCTGATGGATTGATTGTACCATTGAATCTTTTGTACCTGCTAGCTCGAATACGCTCCTGTTGAACAAAAAGAGCCCCCTCTCAAGGAGCCTCTTGTCTATGTTTATTTGACAATAAATAAAATTCGTTTCCCGTCAGGATACCCGCTGATTTGATGCCCGACCCATGAACCAGCGCCTCTATTATCTGATGGACTGACATATTGAACGCTTGCCCCCTTTCCTCCTTCAAGACACACCGCCATCGGCCATTCATCCCGGTCAAAACCAGGTTTTGTGGGAATTCCTTTTAATGATTCTTGCCTGCGGGCATCTGCCCCATTTCGGTCAATGGTACACACGTCTGAGTGCCCTTTTCGAATAGCTTCTTGAATATGACTGCCTGTTTCAGGATACCGTTCCTTAGGAAATTGAATCACATGATCATAACGATCTGCTCCTTTTGCGGAACGATCCTCTCCAAAACCACCTAATAACGCACCCATCCAAATGACAAAACAAAGAACGACAGCAGCGATCCAGCCTTTTCTCATCTTCAAAAGCTCGTGACCTCCTCATACTTTTGATGAAATGATGTTGACTTGAAGGGAATGAGTCATTTTTAATGTATGAGTGGCTGAGTGATGACATGTGAAAAACATGAGCTGAATCTTCCTGGATACTGATCCATAAGAAAAAACGAATGATCTCTTCATCATTCGCCTTGTTCTACTTAAGATATTTCATCTACTCTATATAATGTTTCGTTTTGTGAAGACATCTCGGATGGCATCCCCTCTTCAGCTGATGTGGATCGTTTATATTCTTCAGATGAGATGACTGTACCATGTGATTTAATCCAGCTAACCAATTTGCTGTTAGCTGATGACTGATTGTCTGGTAATAAAAAGTATTTCACCTTTCCTTGTTGAATAAGTGCTTTTAATTTGTTGACATTCAAAATAGGATCTGTCCCATTAAAACCGCCTAAAGCCATGACATTCTCATCTTCGTCAATGATATATGGCGCTGCGGTAACAGTCGTAAGCGTTGCAAATAAATACGTTTCACCTGTTTGATGAGCCTTTAAATAAGTGAGTAAGCCTTGATCGACACTAGATGTAAACATGTTCCCACCTCGTGAACTAGCCAGCTGTACACCTGCCTCTGGAAGAACAGCATTTCCACCATATATGATTGGGGTGGCGGACCAAAAACCTGGAAACAGTAACAGCGTTGTCAAAGCAGTGATGAGCAGTCGTTTCATGATCAATTGTTTTTCTCTGTACATCAGCAATAGGATAGCGATACTTGTTCCCGCAATGGCAATGGCATACATCCAAATACTACTGATTTGAGTCGTATAGTTACTCAAAATATACCCTTGGAAGATGGCTGTAACAGCGATTGCTGCTGGAAGCAAATACGCAGATACTCCTTTGTTTGCCTTAAATAACTCTCCCATCTTCTTAGCTCCTATGCCGCATAGTGCTGCAATAGGCGGGGCAAGCATAATGAGATAGTAATGGTGAAAGAAACCCGCAATACTAAAGAATCCGGCAGCAGGAATCAGCCATGCTGTCCAAAACATCGTTTGTTTCCATTCATTTAATTGTGCTTTTCTCTCATTCCACCAGCTGATGATCATCCCTAAAAGCCCAAACAAAGCAAACGGCAGCATCCAACTGATTTGACCTGACAATGCAGATTGAAATAAACGAAATATACCGGGATTCCCAGTGCCATACATATTCATACTTTGTTGACCTACAGCACTTCCAGGCGGAGAACCACTACCTGAACCATGTTGAGGTGGCATCATTTGATTTTGGGATGGAGGCGGCTGATTTCTGTTTGACTGATCCTCTGACGAATTCCCTAATCCAGAATTGTCTGGCATCACCATACCTGCTTGCTGATTCATGTCACCAAAGGATTTCCCTGTCGTCTGACCAAGCAGCCGTTCCGTGCCGTTATAACCAAAGGCAAGTTCTAACACTGAATTTGTTTGGCTGCTTCCCACATAAGGGCGCTCACTTTCAGCTGTCATATCTACAGCAACTGCCCACGATAGAGATAAGCAGACTAATACGACGATCGAGCATAAGAGAGAGAAAATTTTCTTTTTTAACGGTACGCGAGCAGCAATAAAATAGTAGAAAATAAATGCTGGAACGACCATAAACGCTTGCAGCATCTTCATATTAAATCCTACCGCTACCAAAGCGAAGGCCATAAGAAGCCAGCGCATCTTTCCGCTTTTTACAGCACGCATCAAGAAATATGTACCCGCAAGTAATGTGAAGACAAGCATACTGTCGATATTGTTCGTTCTGCTTACAGCTGCGGCAATTGGCGTGAGAGCCATAACGGCCGCTGACACCCTTGCAGCACCTTGACCGAAAGCCGGTTTTATCATGAGATAAAGAAGAAGAACAGACCCCACTCCAGCAAGTGCCTGCGGCAATATCACACTCCATGTATGAAAGCCAAAAATAAGTGCACTGATGGTTTGAATCCATAAAACGACGGGTGGTTTATCAATTGATACGAATCCAGCCGCATCAAATGAGGCATAAAAAAAGTGATGGAAGCTTTTGGACATACTTTTGACTGCAGCTAAATAATATTGATTGGCACTGTCATTCTGCCAAATTTGATAAGTGTAGAGAAAAGCTGCAATCAATAAAATCAACAACAATATCATATCTATTTTTTTATTTTTCACTCATATCTCTTCTTTCTTTTTCATTTATTTCATTCAGCATAGCTTGTAAATATGAAATAGTGATGAACAAAAAAAGAAACTTTTCTGCATTTGACGATAAAAAAAGCCTGTCCCCTGTAAAGGAAACAAGCTGATTGTTCTATTTTTATTGCGCCTTCGCATAGTTGATAAATTCAACAAAGGCAGCAGTCGCTTTTGGTCCGCCGTTGATCGTTCCGTTTGAATAACCCGCATTATGGACCCCGACGATCTGTTGGTTCTGATCTAGCATCGCAGAGCCAGAGTTTCCGCTAAATGTATCGATCGTATAGTATGCGAGATTCGTATCTTCTCTCGTGACTGGACCTGACATTTCCCATTGTGACACTTTGCCAGTCGATCTCATTTTATCACCTGGATATCCAGAAATTTTAATCGTTGTACCTGTTAGATTTGTCACTTGACGAATAGAGCGATAGCCGACCGTATTTCCAATGTTCGTATCTGTTTTAATGACGGCAAAATCATATTGACTCGCCCCCGTGTTGATATATCCGCTTGGTACATAGAATTCGGTCATGTTTGCTGAGCCGTTCACGGCTGTGCTGTCATTCATGCCTGGGTAGACAGACCCTTTTGCACTATAGCTTCTTGTGGCTGTATTGTAGACGCAGTGTCCGTTTGTCAATATTTTGTTTGGAGCAATGAGTGTTCCGGTGCAGCTAGACCCACCAAATGTAATATAAGCAATAGAGTTGTAGGGTGCTACTCTTGTATTCGTCACTTTTGTTCTACCATCGTCTCCAATGACTACTTTTGTTTGAAAGTCTTTTAAATATTTTGTGAGTGGTTTTACTTTTTCGCCAATAGTAGAAGAGAGATCATCCACTTTGTCAAAGGATGAGGGGGTTTTCATATCGTTGTGGAAGTCAGCTGAAGAAATCACCTTTCCGTCAGAAGTCACCATGTCATAATCAGACGTAAGTACTGAATCAGATGCTGCATGGGCAAAACTAGGCACACTTAAAGCACCAAAAACGAGTAGTGAAGGGATTAATTTTTTCACCTTTTTCATCATATTCCTCCTTTATGTCCTATATCAAAAATGATACGATTGTTTCATATTGGAGTAAATGAGAGAATATTCTTATTTTTTACAAAATATTTCATTTGTAAATTAGGTGTTTCGTATCTTCCAAATATTTATTCTAGCGATCTCTCTATGAAAAAAGAAAAACCGCCATTTTGGCGGTTTCAAGATTGTTGACGAAGGGCTAAAATGTGATTTATTTTAGCCCTTTGTCTTCTTTTCAACATGATCAGCTCCATACATCTTTTACATATCTGTTGTCATTGGCTAAAGATGTCAGCCATTGTTCAGCTGTTTCTTTCGCACACTGTTTCTCAGTCTGATACAATTCAATAAGTGTTGCCTCGACATCTGGTGCCATGACCTTTCCATCCCCGCAAATATACAGGTAGGCGCCTTTGTCGAGCAATTCAATGAGCTTGGCTCCATCATTTTTAATGAAGTGCTGGACATACACTTTTTGCTCCTCGTAGCGAGAGTAAGCACGGTGGATGGTGACGACTCCTTTTTGTTCTGCAAGCTGCATTTCGTCATAATACAGATCATCTTCATGCGGGTGGCGGCAGCCAAAATAAAGATGGGCTTCACCTAACGACTTCCCTTCATTTTGCCATGCTTCCCTTGCCTGAATGAACCCTCTAAACGGGGCGATACCTGTTCCTGGTCCAATCATGATCATTGGTATTTCAGGAGAAGGCGGCAATTCGAATCCTGCTTGAGCTTCATGAAGGAAGCAGGCCACTTCATCTCCTTCTTGCAGTCCGCATAAATAGTTTGATGCGACGCCTGCGTATTCACCGCGTCCGCTCCATGATTTTCCTTTCACAACAGCTACTGTGATACTAAGCCTCTTTTCATCTACCTTTGGCGAACTGGAGATCGAGTAATAACGAGGCTTCAATCCTGGTAAAAGGGCTAAAAAATGATCAAATGGCAGTTCACATGCTTCGTATTGTTCTAGTAAATCAAGCATGGTCACACGCTTCTTTAATACAGCTTCTTGATAAATTTCTCCCGCCATTTGTTCAAGTTCAATACGATGAGGTGGGCATACCGTATATTTTGCAAGTTCTCTTAGCTGAGTACGTGTCACAGGCTCTTGCAGCTCTACATGTGACGCCAGCAATTCTCCGACTTGAATTGGCTGATTTAATGGTAAATGACTTGCTTCTTTTTCCGAAGAGAGTATCATGTGCTGCTCTGGATCCAGCTTGAAATGATCGGTCACTCGCTGAACGAGTGTTGCACTATTTTTTGGCACGATTCCGATATGATCTCCTTCTTTATAGTGCTTGCCTTCAGGTAACTGAAGTTCGATATGCCTTGTTTGGCGGGTACTTCTTTCAGATTGTAATTCTTGATTTTTCAATACAACAGCTGAAAAGGCACCATATGTTTTAGCAACAGGACGTTCCACTAGCTCATTCGTATATGCAATGGATAGGTTTGGCTTTTCTTGGCGTTTCTCCTGCAAGGTTAAATTGAATTCTTTTGCAAGCTCATCGAAGACTGTCTTCTGGAATGTTTCTTTATCTTCATCCATATCACCGCCCGCATCGCCTTCACCAATATCCGTTACACGCTTCGCCCCTTTTCTTTCAAGTGCTTCATCAATCAGACGAGGAATACGCTGATACGTGCTCGCCCAATTTCGATCCCCGCACCCAAAGACTGCAAATGTCACATTTGATAGATCTTGCTCCTCATCCTGCGTCACCCAATCCACAAACTGTTTCGCATGATCAGGCGGATGACCGTTGTATGAAGCCGTTACAATTAAAACTGCGCCTGACTCTGGTAACTTTCGAGTATAATCATCAAGCGGTGCCGTTGTCACGTCAAACCCTTTTGCTTTCCCGTCTTCAGCAAATTCGTTTGCCATCTGCTTTGCTGTGCCAAGATTTGATCCGTACAAGACCAATAGCGGTGTTCCATGACTCGCTATTTTCACTTCAGCAGATGCCGTGCTTTTTGTTGGTTCTTCTTTCGGAGGCGCCATAAAGAATTGCTGCTTTCTTGGCCGCACTTTGATTTTAAAATCATTCGGCTTAATCGTCAGAGATTCTTTTAAATCCAGTTCATACGACGTATGGTCAATCAGTTCAAGGTTGTGCAGAACCATCGCCAGAACCATCGTGGCTTCATGAAGGGCAAATTGCATCCCAATACATGCACGCTGGCCATTTCCGAACGGTTTATAGGCATGCTGTGGAATTTTTTCAGGATGCATAAAACGTTCAGGCTTGAATTCTTCTGCATCCTTCCCCCAAACCGCTTGATCCCGATGTATTTTAGGAAGCAACACACTGACACTTTGGTTTTTTTTGATCGGATATTTCCCTCCAATGACTGTATCCTCTTTCGCATAAAGAGAGAACGTAGGCGCAGTCGGCCAGAGGCGAAGTGCTTCATTTAAGACCATACGCGTATAACTTAGTTTTTGAACCTGCTTAAATGTCGGCAGTCCGCCTTGTAGCACGTCGTCTGCTTCTTGTACGGCTTTTTTTAATTTGTCTGGATTTTTTAGTAAAAAATAAATCGCAAATGACAACAATCCACTTGTTGTTTCATGACCTGCTATTAAGAAGGTAATGATTTGATAACGGATATTTTCATCTGACAGGCGTTCACCTGTTTCAGGATCCTTTGCATGTAGCATGAGAGAAAGTAAATCATTGCCCGTTTTATCTTGTTTTTTCCGTTCTTGAATAATGTCATCTACTAATTTCTTCATAAATTCAACATCTTGTTCAAATTCTTTTCTTCTTTTGATCATTAATTTATCTGCGACCGGCAATCTGCTTGCTTGATCCATCGCTTCATTTAAGCCATTCAGCATGCTTTCAATAAATGGATGTTGATTTTCTTTGTAAAAGCTGTTAAATCGAAAATCAAAACCGCATAGCCCGATCGTATCTAAAGTGAGCTTTGTCATATCCTCTGCTACTTCAATTTCTTCATCACGACCCGTTCTTTGCCATTTTTGTACAAGCTGTGTGGCAATATCGAGCATCATCTCATGATAGCCCTTCATGGCCTGCTGGCTAAACGCCGGCATCAAGATGTGATGAGCCTTTCTCCAATTCGGCTCTTCTGTCCAACTTGTGAATAACCCATCCCCTGAAAATGTTCTCACTTTATTGAGACTGCTTCCAATGAATTTATCAAAACGCCTCTCATCAAATACTTCTTTGGCAAGTTCATGGCTGGAAACAAAAATACTTGTTGCTTTTGAAAATTCAAACTGAAAGATCGGCCCTAATTCATCTGCCAGCCGCCAAAAGGTTTGAGAAAGCTCTCCTTTTTTGATATGAGGAATATTTTTTAAAGGTCCGTATGTTTTTGGTTTTGGAATGATTGATGTTTGTTGCATGTGCCCACTCCCTTTATTTCTTTATGATGCAACGCTAATGGCACGCCATAAGCATTGCTCAATATCTTCTAAAAATTCAATGGTTGGCTCAATTTCCTCTGCTAGAATCTGTTTATGAAGCTGAACGAACGCTCCAAATACAATGGATAAAATCGTTCTCCCTGAAAGATTTGGATGAATTCCATCCTTTTTGCCTTCTTCAAAAATATGAAATAGCTCATTTAATAGCTGCTGCATCTTCTCTTTACTTGTCTCATCTAAATAGTGAGAGCGTTTGTCAATTTCTAAGAAGTACAGACCACTTGGATTCTCTTTTGTAAAGAGCACTAAGCAGTAAAAGACATGTTTGAAATAAGCCCTGATACTTGCTTTAGGGTCTGGACTGTTTGTATTCACCTTGTCGATAAATGCAGTCAGGCTTCGCTGGTATAAAATGTTCACAAGAGCCTCTTTACTATCAAAATAACGATAAATAGTTCCTGCTCCAACATTGGCTCTTTTCGAAATCATCGGCATCGTTGTACCGTCAAAACCCCGTTCAATAAATAAGTCCAGAGAAGCCTTCATAATCTGCTCCTGTTTATCAGTAGTTGCTGCGGGCATTTCATCCTCTCCTTTCGTTATAATAGGAATGAATGTTCATTCCGCTTGATGTATATTATATTAATATTTTAAATTCTTCTATTTATACTTAAACATACTTATTTTTCTCCGTCACTACATTTTCTAAAAATAATAATAATTGAGAAATGATACCTAGATAGATGACATCCAAACGACTTATAAATATTGGCAGTTCTGTGACGCGCGGGTGTCGTCCGTACTACATATTCATTCTTGATCAATTGGAGAATGGATGTGATCGTCATATGTATCAATATATAAACTGCCATTACTTGATCGAACCGCATAAACAATGTCTTTTAAAGACAGCTGCCTTTTTTGAAGTTCTTCATAGATCCACTGCTCCGTTAATTGGTTTTCTTGAAGGTTTTTCAAAATGAGCTTTCCGTCCATAATGACTTCAATGGGCATGTAACGCTCTGCCTGCTTCCACAGGTTAAGATCTTTTCGCGTGACATAATCAAATGAAGGGTATTTTTTCACTGACATATGCCCATCTGTTTCAATCATTGCAAATTCAACTTCACTAATGTCAAACACATTCTTTTCTCGGAGCTGTTGATTTAAATAATCAAGTGTATACCTCATTCCTTTCATATTCTCTTCAAGGATTTTGCCATTTTGAATCACAAGCGTTGGTTTACCGGCCATAAATCCTCTCACCTTCCGGCTTCTTAAAGCAAGTAAAGAAATCACATAAATAATGATCACAAGTGTCACAAAAGAAATGGTTGTGTGATGAAGCGGAAGCGTAGTATTAAACGCCAGGTTCGCCGCAATTGAACCTAGACTGATCGCTGCAATGAAATCAAAAATATTCATTTGCGCAATGGTTTGCTTTCCAAGAAGACGGGCACCGCCGAATAAAATAGCAAAAGCAAATATGGTTCGAAGAATGACTTCAATATGATCTGGCATTTCAGCTTCCACCTTTCGATTTCATGAAAAAAAGCCTTTTCTTTAGAAAAGACTCTTTGTTAGACTATGCATTTATTCCGTCATTATTCAAATGGCCCGCTTCCGTTTGCTCAAATTGTGAACGCAGCTCAATGATTGAGCAGTTTCTCACGTTTACTGGATCTTGCTCGAGCAGCCATGTATAAAATCTTGCTTGCTCTGCTGTTTGCAAAGCCTGCATATATTTTTGGGTGGAGCGCTTATCTGCAACACGCTGTTTAATGGATCGCATTTGCTTCCAAAATTGATAATAAGGAAGCTTTAACTTGGTCATAAAGCCGCTGTTATCCTCAATGACATAGCCTTCTTCTTTGATTGTGTCATCATGTGATACAGATTGATACCATTTATAGAAAGAGGTCCAATCATGAAACACTGCCACTTGCTGTTTGCACCGCATGCCAAGCTGTTCACTGAGCCTTTTCACTTCAGCAAATGGTTCTTTTTCATAGCTCAGCTGACGCTTCACGATATCAAGTAAAATGAGTTGATCATGATCATATGTGATAATATGCGGGTCTTTCTCTGACAAAATGACTTCAAATACAAGGGATACATGGTTGTCGCGTACATATGATTTGATGTAATCGACCTGCACATCGTCAAAGGTCGCATAAAATAGCTCTTCGACCCAAGCAGCATGCTGATTTTGCTTCACATGTGACGTATACGATTTGGACGTAAACACCAGTTCATCTTTTATGTCGTTAAACCCAACCGTACCTAAGTATCCATTTGCTTTATCATAGACCGTCACAGGAAATTGAAGATGATTCACTAAATGCTGCATTCTGGTTTCAGGACGTTCATCAATATTAAAGAACTTATTATAACTTCTAGACACAATCTGCTTTGAAGTCATATTGATAAACAACCCTCTTGCTTTGACATTTATTTCATCCCATTGTCTTTCACTAAATGCTTTTTTCGTGAAATTAAAAGATGAAATATCGTGTGGCAGCTTTAATTCCTGTACATATTCATGCTGATCTAAATGGGCTAAAAAATCATCCAGCGTCACATTGGGCTGAACAAAGACCGGTTGCTTGTTTTCAGAAGCTCTGTAGACAGGATTGTCAATTTCATGTGTCTCAATCCCGCCTGCTGTGATTTTTAACACACGCAGCTGTCCGCCAAATTCAACCTGACCTTCGAGATTATAAGATCTATCCGCCGCTTGGATAGGCAGTCTATATAAATTGCGATGACCATGAATTTGAATGATATCTAATCCAGAAGTGTTTTGGACAAATAAGTGGTCAATGTCATCTGAATATTCACCTACTCCGTGAATAAGCTGCTGCGATGAGACATGCAGAAGCTCTTCTGGCAAATGAGCAAGCCCACCATGGGTGACAAGAAATGTCTGACCATGATACGTAAAATAGGTGAGCTGATGAAATGTTCTGACAAACTTCCTTAATTCTTTTAGGTCAAAACCTGCTTCCGCAATTTCAGGCGCAGTATGACGGTTAAACATATTGCTTCTCACTTTTTCTTCATGTGCATATTTGTAAAGATGCTGATCATGATTTCCTTCAATGACAATCACATTGCGGCATTCTCTATGTGCCAGCATCCATTCTAAAACTTCCTTGTTTTCTATTCCTCTATCAAGCAAATCACCTGCAAAGATATAAAGCTCGTTTTCTTTCAAGTCTCCTTGCAAATAAGTATTTAGAGCTGTGTAACAGCCGTGAATATCACCGAAGACGTGAATGGCCTCATACTGATCAAAAGACCTGGGCTGATAAGTCATAATGGCTGGATATTCCTCAGGCGTCAAAACGGTTACCCATGAAGGCACCTTCTCTGTCTTTAACCGTTCATTCATTTGATATAACACAGATTCCTTCACTACTTTGTGCGGCTCTCGACCGCGATTTTGCAGCAGGGATGTTTCAAGACGCACTTGCGTAAAATCGACGACATACACTCTATAGCGGTATGAAGTAGCTAATGATTTATACTGCGAAATGGACTTACTTGTGACATGTGTTGCATCAATGACAGTAAAGTCTCCTCGTTCCATTCTGGCTGTGAGGAGTTCAAATAATAAAGACCAGACTTTATGATCATGTTTGCTTGAAATTTCCGGTTTCCCATTGACTGATAACTGCGGAGGCTGGGTTAACAGACGGATTTGATCCGCTGATAATGTATATGGTTCTAAGCCTTGTTCTTTGATCCAAGTTGATTTACCTGCACCTGGGAGACCTCGTAAAAGGACTAAAGTTCTCATAATGGTTCTCCTTTAATGAGTGATATTTTACCTATTATAGATAAATTATGGATAAATCTCAATCTTTTATTGATTATGGTAATATATAGATATAAGGAGGGTTACACATGCCTAATGAAGCGAATACTGCATTCAACATTGGGGATATCGTATTCCAAGTATTTTCTCTTCTATTCATTGCATTGATCGTGACCATCGTTGTCATCGCGATTCGAATGATAAGAAGAAAACAAGTGGAATTGAAGAAAGTCGAGGCTAGATTAAACAAAGTAATTGAAAAAAATCATTTAAAAGAGTAAAAAAATCCGGGAGTTAACCGGATTTTTTTGTTTTCATCACGATTCCTTGTCGCTGCTGCATCAAAAAGAAAAAGACACCTAAAAGGACAAGAAGACCACCGAACATTTGCAGCAGCGTGACTTTCTCTCCAAGCAGTAAAACAGCGAGTATCGTTGCCCCAACAGGTTCGCCTAGAATACTCATTGAAATAGTTGTCGCATTCACATAGGTTAACAGCCAGTTGTTAATGACATGGGACATGGTAGGGATAATGGCGAGCAGTAAGAAAATCCCCCATTCTTTACCCGAATAGCCTACAAAAGGCGTTTGCTGTATAAGGTTAAATAAAATTAAAAAAAGGCCGGCAAAACCAAATACACAAAAACTATAAATCCAATGAGATATCTTTCTCACAGCCTGTTGACCGATTAATAAATAACAAACAACAGCGATTACACTGAAAAAGGATAAAATGTCTCCTATAATGGCGTCTTGGCTATGTCCGACATCCCCCCATCCGATCATGAGCGCACCAACAATCGCCGCACACATTGTGAAAATGGCTGACTTTGTTGTTCGTTCACGAAAAATGAGAAATCCGCCTAATAATGACACCATCGGCTGAAGTGCAATGATGATTGTAGAGCTCGCCACTGTGGTGAGCTTCAATGAGCCGAACCACAAAACAAAATGGAGCCCTAAAAAGAAACCTGACATACATAAGAAAAACCAGTCTCTTCGCTTTAACGAGACAAACTCTTTTTGACGCGGCAGAATAAACGGAAGCATCAAAACCGCCGCAAATATCATTCGATACATACTTAAAATAGCAGCAGGCGCACTTGACCACTTCACAATAATGGCCGAAAACGAAATCGCAATGATTGAGATCACAAGCGGCACCGCAATCGACTTCTTTGGAGCATTTGTCTTCATTTCCATTAGCAGCTTCCTTTACATCAGCAGTAGATGAGCTTCTCATCTTGTATGACGTCATCTTACTATGACTATTCGCCTAGAAGCAAGATGAATTTTAAGAATGTTTACATAAAAAAGGCTTTCTTCACGAAAGCCTCATTCATCATCTATTAATACATAAACAGCCCGCACCGGCCCATGAACACCAACCACTAAATTCATTTCAATATCGGCAGAATTACTTGGACCTGATATAAAATGAATGGCGCCTTTCGTCTGCTCTCCTTCTTCTACTAAGCGATGAAGAGCTGAAACAGCATGAATCATCCGCGGGACAATTGTGCTTTTTTCAATACATACGATATACATCATCGGTAAAAAATGAAGTGCTCTCCCTTGACCTTGATGGGAGGAAAGAACAACCGTTCCGGATTCTGCAAGTGTGTAATCACTGAATACCACTGCATATTTCGCTTGTTCTGCCTGCCTTATATTTTCTTCTCTTGATGTATCTGCATTCCAGCTAGTGACTGAGATTCCTTCTTTCCGCAAGGCTTGCAACATAGGATGACATTCATATTGTGCAAAACGTCTATCGCTCGAAGTCATCACAGGACCTTCTCCATACTCTTTCATCAATAATCGTAACGTTGAGGGTGCTTCTTTTGGCGTTGTTTCTACCACTCTCGTATGAATTTGCTGACATTGCATCTTCAATTGCTCTACCAATTCTTCTTTCGACAGACCTTCATTTGTTTCCCAATTGACTCGATTCTTCCAAGCCGGACGCCGAATAGATGCAGGCTTGGAGGAGCTTTTGCCTAATTGTTGCTGGATATGTGCTAAAAATGGATCTCGATGAGAAATGGTTCCTTTCATTGCCGCTCCTCCTTTTGTTTCTTTTTAAACCAATCCCGAAACCTTTCTTTGCTTGGCGCTGGGAGGTCACGAATTTCTGTCCAATTCTTTAAAGGACCCGCACCTTTTGAAATCTGTCCGTTTGAAGCCATACGTTTCAAGAGCACAGGGGCTGCTTTTGTTCCAAATCGATACATTCTAGGAGTGGATGCGCCCATTCCGAACATTTTCATTGCCATCATTTCCGCTTTAGGCGCTCTCCCCTCTTTTTCAACGATGGCTTGTCGATGTTTGATTAATAATTCGTGAAGTGGAATTTTCACTGGACAAGCATCTGTACAGGCTGCGCATAAACTTGAGGCGAAAGGAAGCTCTTGGTAGTCGTCATATCCTCCAAGTAGCGGCGAAAGAACAGCGCCAATCGGCCCCGGGTAAATTGATCCGTACGAATGACCGCCAACATGCCGGTAAACGGGGCACACATTGATACAGGCTGCACACCGAATACATTGCAAAACTGGCTGAAATTCCGTCCCTAATATATTTGACCGTCCGTTATCCACAATGACCAAATGAAACTCTTCTGGTCCATCGACCTCTCCTTCTCCTTTTGGTCCCACGACAGAGATATAGCTTGTTAACTTTTGACCGACTGCGCTTCTGCACAATAGACCGACAAGAACATCGAGCTCCTCCATCGTTGGTACAAGCCGCTCCATCCCCATGACTGCGATATGTGTCTTTGGAATAGACGTGACAAGATCCGCATTCCCTTCATTCGTCACAAGACAAATCGATCCTGTGTCAGCCACAGCAAAGTTACAGCCCGTCACACCAATATCCGCTTCAAGAAATTTTTCTCGTAACAAAGCTCTTACAAATTTGGTCATTTCTTCAGGAGTCTCTGACATATCATATCCAAGCTTTTCGTGAAAAACTTCCCGTATTTGTTCTTTCGTCATATGAAGGGCTGGTGCCACGATATGTGAAGGTGGTTCATGGTCATCAACTTGAAGAATATATTCTCCAAGATCGCTTTCAACTACCTCGCAGCCAATCTCTTCTAGCGCTTCATTCATTTCAATTTCTTCTGTGACCATTGATTTTGATTTCACGATCTTTTTTGCTGCTTTTTTTTGTGCTACATCTTGGATGTACGCCGATGCCTCTTCCTTTGTTTTTGCAAAAAACACATGACCTCCACGTCTACTCACGCTCTCACTTAATTGATATAAGTAGTCATCAAGATGGGCAAGTGTATGCTGCCTGATGTCCTCTCCAAGTTCACGCCACTTTTCCCAGTTTCCAAGCTCTTCACTTGCAGTCATCCGCCTTTTATACAGACGCTCCTGTGCCGAGGAAACAGCTCCTCTCATCACAGCGTCTTCTAATCCTTCGCCGATCCGCTCTTTAAAAGCCTTCTCTCCAATTTTCATACTCATGTGCCGTTCCCCCTCTTAGCTTCAGCGGCTATTCAACACTTCTGCGATATGCATCACTTTAACTGGCTTATGAAGACGATTCAGCCTTCCTCCGATATTGAGCAGACATCCACAGTCAGCACCGATGATATATTCAGCACCTGCCTCCTCTATGCTTTGTACTTTTTCATCGACCATCTGCTCAGAAATGGGTGTCATTTTGATTGAAAAAGTTCCTCCAAATCCGCAGCAATTTTCAGCGCGAGGCAATGGTTCCATCACCAAATCTTTGACATTTGACAACAGTGTGAAAGGCGCTTCCTTAATTCTAAGCAGTCTCGTCATATGGCAGGAGGTATGATAGGTGGCTTTTCCTTTCAAACTCGCTCCTACATCTGTTACATGTAATATATCAACAATAAATTCCGTTAATTCATATGTTTTCGCAGCAAGTGCCTGAGCACGGGCGAACCACGCTCGGTCTTCTTTAAAAAGGTGCGGATATTCTAAAAACATGGCCTTACAAGAACCTGATGGTGTGACGACATATTCAGCTGATTCAAAGGCTTTCATCATATTTTTGGCCGCTTTGATTGTTTCTTTTGTATAGCCGCTGTTAAAGGCGGGCTGCCCGCAGCACACTTGTGCTTCAGGGAATTCGACTTCAACACCGAGCCGCTCTAACACCTCGACAGTCGCCTTTCCTACATGTGGCTGCATAGTGTCAATTAAACAGGTGACAAATAAACTGACTCTCATCGGCGAACTTCCTTTCTTTTGCTGCACCTTGATTTATGTCTGGTCATCTGATGACTAAATAATGGACCTTCATTTCATTTTAATCCCAAATTTCTGAAATTTCAACGAACGGATTTGTTTAAAATTTGGATATCGTGCTTGTGAAGGTACATGAAAAAAACGCCCTTTTTACAGGGCGTTTTGACATGTTTATTTTGAAATCATTTCACGTATTCCGTCTTCAAGAGGTGTTAAAGAACGGCCTAATAGTTTTTCGAAATCATGGCTTTCGACTGCTAATGCCCCATCGCGAATTCCGCTTTGCATCGCTTTGACAAATGGAACAGCTTCTTTCGGTACACCATTTGACGCTAAAAATTCTCCAAATGTATCTATATCCATGTGCTCTACTTTGACCTCTTTGCCGCTCACCTTGCTGACCATTTGTGCAAGTTCAGGGTGTGTGCGAAGCGGTCCTGACAATTCATAGATTTCCTGATCATGTGCCGGCAGTGTTAACGCATTTGCTGCTGCTTCTGCATAGTCATTTCTTGTTGCCCAGCCGACTTTACCTTCACCAATTGGGCTGATAAACGGCGCTCCGTTGACTGATGCCAGAATCGTATCTTTTTCATTTTCCACATACCAATTGTTTCTTAAAAAAACATGGGGGATGCCAGAGGCCAAAATCGCTTCTTCTGTTTTTGCATGGTCATGTGCTAGGTTAAGCTGACTTTCTCTTGCATTGACAACACTTGTATAAGCAATAAATGACACATTCGCTGCTTTCGCTGCTTCGATGGCATTTAGATGCTGCTTCACTCGTTCTCCATCCCCAGACGAAATGATCAAAAGACGGTCAATCCCTTGAAACGCTGATTGAAGTGTATCCGGCTGTGTGAAGTCTCCTTTGCGCACATCCACCCCAGCTTCCTTCAAATGTACTGCTTTTTGCGGATCTCGCACACTGACCGCCAATTGTTCAGCTGGTACTTTTGCGAGCAAATGTTTCACGACGAGCGATCCAAGTTGTCCTGTTGCACCTGTCACTAATAATGTCATTGATTTGACCTCCTCATTTTTCGTTCAACGGTGATGTTCCTGAATGAAACAGCTTGTTTCTTACATCAGAGCATTCGTTATAATCAAAATGGTTACAACGAAGGGGTAAAAAAAGCTCTATGTATGAGCTTTTTCTACTCCGCCTCGATTAATAATTGCTTAATTGTCACTTGTTTTAGGCGATGCTCAAGTGCAGACTGTGCTTCTTTGAGTTCTTTCCGCAGTCTCGTATCCATGGCTTGACCAATTCGACACGCAATGACTGGTTGATGAAAATTAAACAACTCTTCATCTTCGATTACATCCACAGCCCGGTACACATCTAGTAGAGTAATGTCCTCTGCCGGCCTTTTTAAGGAAGCACCGCCAACTCCTCGGCGAATCTCAATGAGATCCGCCTTTTTGAGCATAGCCATCATTTTTCTGATAATGACTGGATTTGAATTGACACTTTCTGCAATAAAATCCCCTGTGCACTCTTTTGAAACACCCGCAATAAAAGATAAGATATGAACAGCAATGGTATACCTGCTGCTAATTTGTTTCACATTCCTTCACCACCGTTGTAATCAATATAGTTACAATGAGCGGTTTTGTCAATCAATAAACGGATTTTTCTTTCTTTCCCAATCTTCAAATGTCATCATCTCATGATGTTCTGCTGCATCAATTTCTAGCGGTGCAATACATTCAAGCAGATTTCCATCGGGATCAAGAAAATAAATGGCGGCATGAAATTGTGGTGGATTATCAAGTACTAAAGGCTGTTGCTCTTCCGAAAAGCCAAACATCGGATGTATGCTGATCCCTTTTTCTATCAGCCATTCTTTGATCTGGTCAAGGCTGGATGTTTCTATTTGGAAGGCCACATGTCGCGTCGCTGGGTGATATGGAACAGTGGACATATCAACCTTCCAAAGGCCGAGCCAGCTCTTTCCTTTCTCAATCCATAAAAAGGCCACTCGTTCATTTTCATGAGCAAGCGTTAATTCCAATTTTTCAAAAAAAGAAATGGATGCCTTCAAATCACTCACAGGTAAATGTGCTTCATACAAGCCTTTCATCATCATTTCAATCACTCCTTTACTATCTTCTATTGTGCAGGAATTGAAAACATTCTTCCTCAGCAAAACGATGTATTTCAACCAAGCCATTGGATTGAGATGGTGAAATGTTTGATCCATTGCATATGGGGGAAGGTGTTCAAATAAAAGAAAGGAGCGTTCAATATGCCTTGGACAATGGAAGATTATCCAGCTTCATTCCAATCACTAGACAAAGTCATTCGAAAAAAAGCACTTGAGATTGCCAACAAAATGGTGCAGGAAGGCTATGAAGAAGGTAGAGCGATTCCAATTGCGATCAATCAAGCGAAAGAGTGGAAAAAGAATGCGACGGAAAAAGAAATGGAGGACTTTCACTCTCATGGTTCTGTGACTCCTTCTAAGAAAAGCAGCTCTGCACGACCTGAGCTCATGGATCATGCGCAGCATGTCGTGAAACATGATGAAGGCTGGGCGGTTCAAACTGAAAAAGCGAAGCGTGCAAGTGAGGTAAAAGAAACGAAACAGGAAGCCATCGACCGCGCGAAAGAGATTTCATCTAAAAAAGGAACAGCAGTTGTCATCCACCGAACAGACGGGACGATTCAGGATGTGGTGAAGCCAAAATAAGACCGCCCTTTGGCGAGCGGTCTTTTCTTTATGCATTCTTTTCTTTTTTGGCGGGTGCTTTTCTTTTCTTAGGTGCTGCTTTTTTCGTTTTTTCAGGTTTTGATCGATCGATAGAAGCCTGCAAAGCGGCCATCAAATCGGTGACATTGGATGAAGCCTCTTTTTTACCTGTCGTTGCTGGTTGAACGGTATGTTCTCCAGAGATTTTGTCTCCAATTACATTCATCAGCTGCTCTCTGTATTCATCGCGATAAGCGGCTGGATCGAATGTGGTGGTCAGCTGCTCAATTAAAAGGAGTGCTGTATCCAACTCTTTCTTCACGATATTTTCCTCTTGCGGGATATTCGGGACATCTGATACTTGCCTAATTTCGTCAGGGAAATGAATGGTTTCCATTAGTAAAATATGTTCGTAGCACCTAACAATCGCTAATTGCTCCTTTGAGCGAATCATGATCTTGGCTACACCGATTTTCCCTGATTCTTGTAACGCTTTTCTTAATAATGAATAAGCCTTTGCTCCGCCGGTATCTGGAGATAGAAAATAACTTCTTTCATAATAGATGGGGTCGATCTCTTCTATCTTCACAAAATCAATGATTTCGACGGCTTTTTCTTCATTTTCTTTTCTCAGCCTTTCGAGTTCTTCCTCATCCAATTCAATGAATTTATTTTTGGCATACTCGTACGCTTTTACAATTTGCTCTGGCGCTACCTCCTCGCCGCAGTTAGCACAAACCTTTTTGTAATTAATCGGCGTATGGCATTCTTTATGAAGCTGTCTTAATTTAATATCTTTGTTTTCTGTAGCGGTAAACAGCTTGACTGGAATATTCACCAGTCCGAAGCTAATGCCACCCTTCCATACTGTATGCATCGTAACGCCTCCGTTCTTTTCTCCTTACTATGCAATGTTTTCATCTGAGTTATGTATGTTTATGAAAATTTCATCCCACTCTAAGAACACATGATGTAAGGAAGTGAAAAACACAATGAAACCGATGCGTTTAACGTCTGCACATGATATTCCTGTTGGAGCAGACTGGCTGTATGAATTAAAATATGACGGCTTCAGGGCCATTCTTATTTTGGAAAAAGACACCATCCATTTAGAGAGCAGAGCCGGAAAGCGATTAAATGAACAATTTCCTGAAGTCATTGATCAGTGCCAGCAACTAACAAAGCAGCTTGCACCTTTTTTACCGCTGACCCTAGATGGAGAATTGGTCTTTTTACTGAGTGAACAAGAAAGCGACTTTACAAAGGTTCAGCAAAGAGTCCGGCTGAAAAACACAGAAACCATTCAACGCCAGGCTATGCGGTTTCCATGTCATTTGATTGCATTTGATCTATTGAGATTTAAAGGGAAATCCCTCGTTGATTTACCGCTGATTGAAAGAAAAGCTGAGCTACATGAGGTGTTCCAAGCAGCAAATATTCCTCCCTTCGTTCAGCTGAATCACCCCTCTCTTCTTCAAATCATCCAAGCCGATAGCAGCCCTGATGACATGAAAAAAATCATGACGACCTATTTAGCGGAAGGATTAGTTGCTAAAAAGAAGATGAGTAAATGGCAGGAGCATACCCGCTCGAAAGAATGGCTCAAAATCAAAAATTGGCGGTATGTATCTGTCATCGTGACTCGTTTTAATAAAGACAATGGCTATTTTCAAGGATGTCTTTATCAAGAAACGAATCTCGTAGAGGTTGTCCAATTTAAGCATGGTTTTTCTAAAGAAGAAGAACAAACCCTGCGCACCTTATTTCTAACCAAAGGTCAAATGACTGGAGCATCACATTATGAAATCCCACCATCCATTGTCGTAAAAATTGCCTGTATCTCTTTTGATGGATCAGCCTTACGAGAGCCCCGGTTTTCTTCGTTTTTATTCGATGCAGATCCAGCAACGTGCACCTTTCAACACATGCTCAAACAGCTTTATCCGCTCCCAGCTATGATTGACGTCACCCACCCAGAGAAACCGGTTGTACCTGCCCTTCATATCACAAAGGCAGATTACTTACTTTATTTGAGGCAAGCCGCTCCCTATTTATTACCCTTTTTACGTGAAAGACGTCTTACGTTAATACGCTTTCCTCATGGCACTGGTGGAGAATCTTTTTATCAAAAGGCAACGCCCGATTATGCGCCTGATTTTGTTGAGACAGATCAAGCGCACGATATTAATTACACAATCTGTAATGATCCTGACACGTTGCTTTGGCTTGGTAACCAGCTGGCGATGGAATTTCATATTCCTTTTGAAACGAGAGATACAGATCGGCCTGTAGAAATTGTATTTGATTTAGATCCGCCTTCTGTTAAAGAGTTTCACCTAGCAATAGAAGCAGCCAAACGAATCAAGGTCATTTTAGATGGACTCTTTCTCACCGCATTTATTAAAACAAGTGGTGGGAAAGGGCTACAAGTTTATATCCCATTGAAGAAAAATGCCTTCACATATGAACAAACTAGACAATTCACTGCGTTCATCTGCCAATTTTTATGTGAACAAGCACCCGAGCTGTTTACGCTAGAGCGTCTAAAGAAAAACCGCGGCAACCGTTTATATTTAGACTACCTTCAACATGATGCTGGAAAAACAATCATCGCCCCGTATTCCCCGAGAGGAAACGAGCTCGGACTTGTTGCAACACCGATTGAATGGGAAGAATTAAACAGCGAAGAATGTCACCCTTCTTTATTTACGATGCCGGCTGTTATGAAACGTCTAAAGGAAAAAGGCGACCCATTCCGGCAAATGAGGCACCATGTGAATGATGATTCTTTTCGACAAGTTTTATATCAGCTGCAGGACATGTTACCAGCTCATAAAATGGACATACGCGGTCATTAAGCGTTACACTTATTCATTAGAGAGAAAGAAAGGGATGACCATTTTGACCGCACACTCAATACGAAACATTGCCCTGATGTTCTTATGTCTTACCGCAGGAATAGTGGATGTTATTGGCTATTTAAGCCTAGGGCACGTGTTTACAGCAAATATGACGGGAAATATAGTACTGCTTGGCATTGCAGCAGGCAGTTCATTGCAGTTAACCGCTCTTCATTCCATCACGGCACTTAGCGGATTTGTTCTAGGTGTTTTACTAGCTGTTGTCATAGGTGGAAAACAAGAAAAAACATTTTGGCCAAAAGCCGTTACACGCATCTTTATCATAGAAGTCATCATCTTGCTTCTATTTGCTCTTATGACCATTTTTCCTTATACGCAAGGTGCTTATTTTATGCTGATTATCCTTTTAAGTATGGCGATGGGCATGCAAACGGCGGCCGCACGCAAATTAAATGTCGCTGGCATTTCTACAACAGTTTTAACGAGTACACTTGCTAACTTATTTGAAGATTTGGCGCAACGCTTATCAAATCGGGAAAAAAGAAAAGCCCCTATTCAACATGTGAGCTTGCTGCGAATCGGTTCTATTGTCTTTTACTGCCTAGGAGCTGCTTTAGCTGCGTATACAGATGCTTACGATCCGTTTATCATCATTTGGCTGCCTATTTGCATCCTAGGGGTTATTGTGATCACAGCTACATTTAAGCACTTTCACCAATTGAAATAGCCAATCTTAGATGGCTATTTCAATCACTGTGATGAAACATTAATAACTTCTTACATAAAAACCAGGAGGACGCCCCATAATGAATGTGGAGCCATATGGAGAATATCCAGAAAACGTCCCGAACCCCCCATATCCAGGGTAACCTCCTAAGCCCGAAAACACGCCAGGGCTCACATAATACCCGCCAAAGCCAATATGAGGTCCCACTGCTCCGCCGCTAAAACCGCCGCCATGAAAGCCTCCATACACCCGTGAATCCATACAATCACCTGCCTTCAACTTACACCTCATCTCATCATATGCGTGACAAATGGAGCGGTGTTCCCTCTTTTGTAACAATTTCTATGTACAATAGACCAATTTGATGAAATTTGAATGAAAAGTCCTGCAAAAAATTAAATTAAGCAAAGAAAGGTGACCTTTTTAACTTGTTGCTCTGCCCAATGTTTATTTAGAATAATGGAGCAGGTAACAAATTTGCACACCCCCTTTGTTGCGAATTCTTCTTATTAAACGTTCTTGCAGCGTTTAATAAGAAGAGCCTATTTTCACCCATATAAAAAACCCTTGCTGATCATCATCAACAAGGGCGAGATATGATTGAGTGATTAACCACCAATGATTTTTTCTGCTACTTCGAAAGAACCCGCTACATTTTCAGTTAAAACAGCCGCAGCGACCGCTAACCCTACAACGAATAATACTTTTAATCCTGTTTTCATCTTATATCAACCCCATTCTTTTCATATGTAAATCCGCTTCTAAACTTTTATTCAAGTAAAAAACAGACTGCTCATAAAGTGCTTGCTTTTCACAATACTTTGCAGCAAAGTGAGAAAGCTCTTTCACTTCATGATATTCATTCTTTTCTTCTAACTTTCTTAATTTCTCATTAATTTGCTGAAATCTTTGTGGTACATTCGTTAAGTAAAGATCATGTACGATGCCTATTTTGAGCTGAAACACTTCATGAGAAGCTTCTTTCATTCGGGCATATGCAGCCTCTATATACTGGCTTGCACGCTGCTTTTCACCAATCACACAGAGTTCCCGGCTGATCAGATACGTAGAATGGAAAAAGAAATCTGAATCATAATACTCTTGATGAGACAATGCTTTTTCAAGATGTCGTATAGATTCTTTCGGTTTATTCCAAAATGAATATAAAATGGCCACATTATGGTGGTGCTGAGCCAGCATAAAATCATCCTGTTCGCTAGTCAACACCTCTTCCGCTAAACGATAATTCTCAAGCGCTTCTTCGTACCTGCCAATCTCTGTAAGGTTGGCTGCAATAAGAGAATATGAAAGTGCAGTTCTTCTTTCATAGTGCTTGTGACGCTTATAGACGTGTAGAGCCCTACGAATATAACTTAATGAAAGCATAATATGACTCAGGCGATAGTAAAGCCACGCGACCTTAAAATCAAAATCAGCGCGTTCGATTTCACTTGGAATTTTATCTAAGAGCTTTTCCGCACTTTGATACATCTGTAATGCAACCTCATAATTCCCCTGATGCTGTTCATACACACCCTCATAAAAATCAAAATAATAAGCAAGGCGATTAGACAAATCATCATCTTTTTTCCCATAATGGCCTTCTATACTTTTCGTTGAAACATTGCCCTTTTGCCCTCTTAAATTGTACATCAGAATATGATGCCTTTTCTCTAGAAGAGAATAATACATGAGGATGTCAGCATCATCAATTTCCTCTACTGCCTGTTTCGCTTTAGCAAATAGCCGTTCTGCCTCATCTGCATGATCTTTTTTGATTTCCATGTTCCAGTCATTTAATAGTGATGCCAATTCCGCCACAGGAACTTTGCTCATTCTACACCCCCAATCACCTTCAGCTACACCACATGATTTCACTAAATATGGAACTTCTATTAGCAATTGCTAATTCGTCCATTTGACATCATTTTAATATGAATCACTTGAATCTTCAATAACCGATTCCTTTGTTATTGCGTTTCTTTCTCCTAGTCAATGATGTATACACTAAAAATTCCGTCTTTTTTCTATTAAAGGACACGGTTGAATTGAAAAAAAGCCCTTATTGGGCTTTTTGGATTTATTCCAATCTGATAATGGTTAATGCCGCTCCAACAGATCCCCCGCCAAGTAATACTACGGTTGCGACTAAACCGAATATTTGAAGAGAAATTTGATTCCCTGCTGCAAGTGTTGTAATGAGAGATACATTGTAGGTAGATGTAGATAAAGCAGGTGTTAAAATAGACCCTGCTATGGGTGTTCCGTTGTTAATCACCCTTGTTCCTGCCAGAAGTGCAGCGCTTGTATTTACTTGATACGTGATAAAATACCGCCCTGAAACAGGTACAGTAAACACCGTATTACCACCACTTACGGTAAATCCATCTAAACTTTGGTTATTAGGCAGCGTCACTGCCGTTCCGCCTAAAACAACCAGCACCGTACTTCCCGACGTATTGGATGCGTACATCGAGTTAGTTGTTAAACTAGTACCGGTTGGACCTGTGTCACCTGTTGCTCCGGTTGAGCCAGTTACTCCCGTTGGACCTGTGGCTCCAGTTGCACCGGTTACTCCTGTTGAACCTGTGGCACCAGTTGTGCCTGTGGCTCCCGTTGGGCCAGTTACTCCTGTTGAACCTGTGGCTCCCGTTGGACCCGTCGAGCCGGTTGCGCCGGTTACTCCTGTTGAACCCGTGGCTCCAGTTGTCCCTGTTGCGCCAGTTACTCCCGTTGCACCGGTTGGACCTGTGACTCCAGTTGTGCCCGTTGCACCGGTTGGACCTGTGGCTCCCGTTGGGCCAGTTACTCCTGTTGAACCCGTGGCTCCAGTTGGACCAGTTACTCCTGTTGAACCCGTGGCTCCAGTTGCACCGGTTACTCCTGTTGAACCCGTGGCTCCAGTTGTCCCTGTTGCGCCAGTTACTCCCGTTGGACCTGTGGCTCCAGTTGGACCCGTTGCACCGGTTGGACCTGTGACTCCAGTTGTGCCCGTTGCACCGGTTGGACCTGTGGCTCCAGTTGGGCCAGTTACTCCTGTTGAACCCGTGGCTCCAGTTGGACCAGTTACTCCTGTTGAACCCGTGGCTCCAGTTGTCCCTGTTGCGCCAGTTACTCCCGTTGGACCTGTGGCTCCAGTCGGGCCGGTTATTCCTCCACACATATTAAGTTGGGCGCACATGTCTCTCACTACTTTCAAACTGTGGAATCTTCAAGACATACACACTAATACTGATAATTGAGAGAAAACGAAACGACAATACTTCCAGTCGAGGTTCCACCAGTAGCTAAAATCCCAATCGAGTTCAGATCACTGAGCGTAATGGATCGACTCTCTCCTGGAGGTACCGTGAAATCAGGAACAGCTGTACCGTTTACCTCTAAAGCCACAGTAGGTGCTACAGCCACAATCCCATTGTTTTCCACCATGATGGTTCCGTTTATGACATAAGGTGTTCCATCTGTCCAGACGACAACTGCATCAGCTGCTGCTGCTAAATCAAGTGTGAAGCATACTGCATCATTTACAAAGCCCGCTTGTTCATTACTACATCCGCCTAAAATAGCCATTTTAACCCTCCTTCAACCTAGTCTTGATAGACTATGATCCATTGATATTGGATGATTGTGCGATTATCACAGCTTCAAAGCTTTATTTTTCTTCTTTGCACCATGTTGATTTGCATGTCTAATCGTGCTTGCACATTTTCAGTTGATGGAGATTTCAAGATAAATTTCACATCTTTCACAGTAATCGCACGACTTTCTCCTTTTTGGACAAGAAGATCATAACAAAATGTACCAGTGTGAATCCTAATTGCGACTGGTACATCCTGATGATCTTGATGATGCAACACAACAGTTGCCGTATTGAGAAATTTTGTTCCATTCCGCCATACTTCCACCGAACTGGGCGTTGTGGAAAAACAAAGAAAGATGTGGTGAGATTCTATGTTTTTTAAAATAAGCGCATCATATACAGGAAGCTCTACTTCAATGATTCCACATAAAAAAGAAAGATCTACAAGAATTTTCGAACTGGATCGATACAAAACTTTTTGACAGCATGTTGATCTATTGCAACACGGTACAAGAAGTTCCAACACCACACAATTCTGCTTTTCATTGATAGAACTCAAAGAAAAATAGCAAGTCTTAAACACACTTCTTTCAAAAAACACCCATGAGTAAAAAGGTTCCCCATCTTCCATGGTGAGCAAAAAGGGAGAACTCATCGAACGTTTGTGAGTAAAGCCTTCTAATTTTGTTTGATTGTTTATCTCTTTTAGTTTACTCATCAACAGGTTTGTCACTTACAATCAGCCCAATTCCATGCTGTATACATAACTATATGGTCTTTTATCATATGTGCCTTTGACTATTTTGTGCGATTGGATTAGATGATGAGCATAGCTTTTCATTTTTCAAGTTTCTCTATATAATATGAACAAGAACTTTCCGTGCCTCAGTAGCTCTAGAAGGGAAGAGCGCCGTAAAACAATTGTAGCTAGCGGGTCGCAAGGCAAGGGTTTCAGAAGCACCGAAAAGCAAATGAGCTGAGACAGGTGAAACTCCTGTCGGTGAAATTCCGTAGGGAAGCGTGTTGCCCCCTAGCCTATGCTTACGAAAGGAGTGCGGGTTCGAATCCCGTCTGAGGCTTGATGAATATGGAGGGTGAAAACAATGCAGGTTTTTGAAGAATATGTAAGCAATATCGGTCATCCAGAGCTGAAACAGCGCATGCAAGACATCTTACAATGGATTTCAGACACATTCCCTCAATTAGAGCCAAGAATTGCTTGGAATCAGCCCATGTTCACAGATCATGGCACATTTATTATCGGATTTAGCGTCGCAAAACACCACATTTCTGTCGCACCAGAAGGAAAAGGGATTGATCACTTTTCAGCAGATATTGTACAAGCTGGTTATGACCATGGAAAAAAGATGTTTCGGATGAAAGAAAGCTTACCGATTGACTATCCTCTGCTAAAAAAAATCATCGAATTTAACATTGAAGACAAAGCAGATTGTACTACATTTTGGCGAAAGTAATAAACACCCCGATCTGATGTCATAACAGATTGGGGTGTTTTTTCGTGGGATTTACATTCTATTTGGTTCTCTCTCCTGCCCATTTCTGCTCCACCCATTCATAGCACGACAGAAGCAGGCTAACGCCCTTTTGGAATAGCGGCAAATAAACAACGGTTACCGCCGTTAAACAGGCGATCATAGCACCTACCAACACATCAAATGGATAATGAACACCTACCCAAATCCTTGAAAAGCCTACAGCGCAGGCAATGAAAAGCCAATAAATACGACGCTTGTGGAAAAGCCAAAAGACTATACAAATGGAAAAAATAAAAATGGTGTGATCACTCGGAAAAGAGTTGTTCACTTCCTTTTCGATTAAAAGATTGACTTGATTCAATTCTGCAAAGGGCTGTTGATTGGAATAAAAGAGCCCAGCGACTTTCCCAAGTAACTCTGCCAATATGAAGGTCAGTCCGGCAGATAAAACCATCGCCCTATTGTACCTGCTGCGATTTTGAAACCATATGAACAGACACAAGAGCGCTGCCAGCAGCACTGTATATTCAGCTAGTCCAATAAATATCGGATTCATGTAAACATGATCGATACTGAGCTGATTCACCCATCTAAATAAACCTTCATTAAATCCCCGCATCTCATTTCATCCCTTTTTACTTCATTTATGATAAGGATAATTAAAATGAGATGTCTGCCTCCATCGATCGAACGAACAAACCATGGAATCATATGACATGTTTGTCACTCTGCTGTCACCTGAACATCGTGTACTAACTTATCTAACGAGAGTGATGTTGCACCCACTCCTTTTTTAGCAAAGCATATTGATACGTGTTTTCATATTTAGGTGTGCCGTCTTCATGATTTGTAAATGAAATAAATTCAAGAAAAAGACCTTCTTTGCGCATGCCTAATCGCTCACATAATGCCTGTGAACGGACATTATCATCCTCTACATAGGCATACAGCCGCCTTGCTGCCTTTTCTACAAATAAATAGGACAAAAATGCTTCAGCACTCTCTCGTGCATATCCCTTCCCTTCATATGCTACATTAAAATTCCAGCCGATTGAAAACGTATCAGGCTCCTCTTTTAAATGAAACAACTCACCGATCACCTGCCCGCTTTCTTTCAAACAAACCGCTATATATGATTGGTTTTCTTTTCTCTTTTGCACCTTAGCGGCAGCTTCCTCTAATGTAGAGATTCGATCATCAAGAAAACAGTTCACTCTTGGATTAGACAAGTACTCAAGCATCCCTGCAGCATCTTCATCGCAAAACGGTCTAAGAATTAAACGATTCGTTTCTAATTGATTCATATGTACCCCTCACTGTTTCTACTTGATTTCGAGTTTGCAGCCTCTCTATATTCTAGACGACATGTATCAACTTTGACAATCAGATCATGTTGAAGTGTCTTCAAATAAACCCATCAAAAGCATTTTGGCTATTAAATAACATGATGGCAACTGTTATAATAGAACATAAGTTTGCATTTTATCAAAAAGGGGTTACATCATATGATCAAAACGGTCGATGGCAACATTTTAGAGGCAAGCGAAGACATCATTTGTCACCAGGTGAACTGTAAAGGAGTCATGGGAGCTGGATTAGCAAAACAGATCAAAAGCAAATATCCGAATGTGTTCAAAGATTATAAACAGTTATGTACAGAACATGGAGTTAACTTGTTAAGCTCCATTCAACTCATTACAACAAAAGATGGAAAAACAGTTGCCAACTTATTTGCCCAAGCTGGATACGGAAGAACAAGACAGCAAACAGACTACGATGCCTTACGCAGCTGCTTTCAACACCTAAAGGATACAGTGACACAATCACCTGAAGAGAAAAACCAAACGTCCATCGCCATTCCATACGGGATCGGCTGCGGATTGGCTGGCGGCGATTGGATGATTGTTGAAGAGATGATGGAAGAGGTACTTAGTGATTGTGATGTGACGGTTTATCGGTTTAGATAAAGGAGAAGAGGTTCTTATAAAAATGTAAATACAGGATACAAAAACACAATCTACCCAGACATTCAGACACCTCCCGGCGGCTTTTTCACACCTCTTATCTGTATACCGACCGGGTTGGGCTTGTTAGGTTTCTCTACCATGAATGAATGATGCCAGTATCTAAACTTGAACTAACTGGAGTTACGAAAGGATTCACTCATCTTTTTAAGATACTTGAATTGATAGTAGCCCTCAAGTATAGCTATTAATACTTCTGTTACAGTGAACAAAAAGACATTTACTGGAACAACAAGTACCGCTTAAAATACACCACCATTCTTTTAAATAACTCCAAAAACCAAAATAAAAAGCACCAGTATGAACCAGTGCTTTTACATGTTTTAATACCATAGTGATAGAATTCTAAAGACCCGTGCAAGTTACAATTACATCATTTCCTCCTAAAATCCTAAATTGAATTGAATCGTTTGCCCGTGCTACCACCCAATTATTGTTCATCCTACGAAGACGAGCACGGTATGGAATCCCTCTACCTGCTGTAACTTTAATATCTATTTGATCATTAGCATTTACCTCGCACATTTTATCACCAGAAACTGCTAAATCAAATTTATCTCCATTAACATCCCAATGTTGGATTGAAGAACCACCATTAATAAAATACATACTTAAATCCTCCTTATAATGATCATTTTTTCACGCTTTCATATAGGCTGTAAAAGAACCCAAAGAATAGATTAATTCTTCTATCTTTTTTGAAATAGACATTTTAATTCAACTGTATACCTCATCAAATGGCTTTACAATAAATCCAATTATATTTGGATTTCCTAATTGACTAGTTGATGTAATTGTCACTTCACCGTTGTCTTTAAAGTTTGTCTCGTGGACCCATCCACCTTCACCTTCTGCAGAAAAAAATGGGAAGTATCCACCTTTAATGGATGCAGCAAACTCGTCCTTATGTTTGTCTTCAATGTCCACTTTTAGCTTTAAAGTGATAGAAATTCCATCAACAAAGGCTAGACCAGTAATTACTCGTTTAAGACTACCGTTACTTCCGAATACGTCACTCCAGGAAGGAACTCTATCCCTCCATACTTTTTTATCATTGTGATTTTTTGCCAACAGGAGTGCCTCAGACTCATACCAAGGAGAATAATCCTGAAGCTCTTCAATTAAACCAGCATTCGTGCTAAGAGGTGATGCAGGTAATACTGTAAACTGCTTAAAATCTGCTTTAATTTGGATACTTTCTTTATCGATTGAATTTGTTAATTTTTCCCAATCTGCAGAGACCTTTGTTGAAAAGAAACCCTGAGAAATCTCCATTGAGCCTTTTGCCCAAGTATTTGATGTACTTGTACTTTCTGTTTCACTGTCCATTTGGATTGATTTACTTACACCTGCATTTAAGCTAGCTTGAAGGCTGTTTGCAGTAGCAGTGTAGGCATATTTTCCATTTGCGCTAAACCACTTGTCTACTGCGACGGAAACGATATCTACTTGTTTTAATATTGTTTCCCCGCTTGTCTGTATATCTTTATCAACGTTATTCCTCGCCCATTTACTGAATTTCACTAATTGGAAATCAGAATAGTCTTCTTTATACTCACCAGACTTCGGATCTTTAGATTCATCTTGTCGATATTGAGTCCATTTCACATACTTGTCTTTCAACAATTTTTTCATAGCATCGTCAGTTTGGGAGTTTAGATTGTTGATAACCCCTCCATATACATTTGAGAACCTGTTAAGACCACCAGGTTGATAGTAATTATTAACAGTAGCGGGAGGTATTACATCTAGAAAATCCCAAATTTCTTGAGAAGTATACCCTCCTAAAGAAGTCGAACCTTGTGCTAACTGAAATGTTTCAGGATCAACATCTAACCCTGTTACAACTGCGTGATACCACTGCTGATTTAAGTCCTTCATTTTATCTTCGGTTGCTGACATTTTTAAAACCTCCACATTTTTTTTTGAAATAATTCATTTTTTGCGATGTTTGTCTTTACGAAAATTTCCCTCCTTTTCTTTTCGAGAAGTTTTACAATTTGAAGTGGAATTCCCTTGCCGGCCATCAACTATAACCCTTCTCTTCTCATACTCTTCTCTTAAAACGTTGCGTATATACAAAAAAAAATGAAGATGCAAAATTGTTAAAATTGTTAAAATTTTTTAAAAATATTTAATTTTGATATTTATCTAAACAAAAAACCCCTCGATCTAAGGGGTTAAAAAAGGTGATGATTGTCATCGTTTCTTGATTTAATTATTAATTCGAAATGGTTTTTCTATTTGGCGGGAAATGTTTTATCCCCTATTGAATATCCAAAATATTCGTACGCCCCTGTTAAGTTAATTAAGAATGAGACATAAAAAAGATACTTTAAATAAAAAAAGGTCCCTAAAAAGTTGATTACGTACTTTTTAGAGACCTTTTTTGGAATTAGTTTATCTTCTAAATAGAATTTGATGGTTGAGCCAGCATGTATTCAATGCTTAAATTATTATTTTTTCCATTATTCAGACATATATATAAAATTAGTTGAAAATTGTTTACCCATCCACCTTGACCTTCAGCACAAAACAATGGATATGATCCTTCTTTTACTAATGCCGCAAATTCATCTCGTTCCTCTTTAGGTATGTCAGCATTCAGTTTTATGGTCAGATGTATACCATCAACCACAACTAATCCAGCAATTAAGTGATTAAGGCTACCGTTGGTTCCAAACATACTCTCCCAGGAAGGAGAGGAGCGTTTCCAAACCTTATTATTGTTATTTTCTTTGGCTAACTTTAGAGCAGCTGGCTCAAACCAAGGGTAATACTCCTTAAGTTCTGGTAATTTACCATCCTTTAAACGAAAGGGTTCTCCTGGCAACATTACAAATTGATTAAAATCAGCTTGAATTCGAATACTGTTTCCGTCAATTGCATCTGAAAACTTTTGCATCGAAGAATCTTTTAATATGAAAAAACCAGCAGAAATATCGACTACACCTTTCGCCCATGTATTTATTACATTCTCACTTTTTGCTTCACTGTTCAATTGTAAGGATTTTTTACTACTCATGTCTAATCTGTTTTGAAGTGTATCAGCTATGGCAGTATAGACATAGTCACCTTGTGCAGATTTCCACTTAGCAATTGCCTCCGCTACAATATCTTTTTGTCTTTGAATTGCTGAACCAGTCTCAAATACTTGAATTCAACTATTTTTACTGCCCACTTTGGAACTTGATTAATTCAAACTTTGAATAATCTTGTTTTCCATCTATAGTATATTCCTCAATTTTTGAATCTGTAGTTTCTTTATCTCTGTATGCTTCCCAACTTATAAATTTATCTTTAAGTAATTTTTTCATATCATTATCAGTTTGTAATTCCAAGTTGTTAATAACATTTCGATACTGATCAGAGAATGTAATGGCTTCCCGGTTGATAGTTACTATTTATTGAAACGGAAGGTACTGTATTAAAGAAACGCCAAACGCCATATTTCTTGTGATGTAACTCTTTCTATAGAAATAGAACCTTGTGCTATTTGAAATTGTTGAGGATCTAATCCTAAGTCGGTTATTAAGGCATTGAACCATTGTGAATTTATTTTATCGTCTGTCGTTGTCAAAATAAAATATTCTGATTATTATGTGTATTTTTATACAATCAATACCGTTCGGTTCTTTCCAATTGAGTCGGTATGATGTTATCCTCATCTAAAATTGCTAAACCCCGTTGTGATTGTATTTATATAATAAAACATCCGAAATCACAATCCCGTTAAACAACAACAATTCTAAACTACAATAGAAGCTGAACATTCGTTACAAATTTATCAATGCAACAATATACAAAAGAAATATCAATTCTCCTCAAGGTTCACTTCTGAAATTTTCAATATAACTTTCAAAGTCCCACGTTTTTAAAAAGTCCGTAGCAGCTTTATAACCAGACTGAAAAAGCCATGCTTTTTCTTCTTCATTTAAATGAAAGTCAGTACTTGTAATCGTTCCAGTTGGAATTTTAATAGTCCTTACTTCAGTTTCTTTATCTAAGTAATACAAGTCATGTGCTTGCATCATTGTTTTAAAAATAGATTTATACATACCAATCAGACCAAATTTCTTGATTGGAATGGGGGTTATCTCTTCTTTAATTAACCGAAATCCAAACGTGGGCCATTTAGGTGTTTTTTTAGAATCAAATATCCAAATTGGAAAATTACTTAGAATCCCACCATCTACTATGTAGTAAAAGGTCTTTTGGTTTTTTACTTTCCATTTTACTGGTCGAAAAAAGAAAGGAATTGTACTGCTCATTCTAACAGCCTTAGCTATAGAAAATTTACTCGATTCTCCATATCTCACTAGATCATCTGGGATAGTAACCATTCTACCATTTGAAATATCAGAAATAATAATTTTTAATTTATCTTCTTCAATGTCATCAAAATTTCGAATCCCTTTTTGTTTCAACAGGTCATCAAGCCATTCTTCTTCATAGCTATTGTCATATAAGCCTTCATTTAAAAAGAGATTTAAACCTTTCCCTATTAGAGGGACTTTGTCAATCCAACTTCCCTTCATAAATCTTTTGTAATCTAAACTCTCCATGACTTCTTTTATTTCTGAACTAGAGTATCCACAAGCTAATAAAGTTGCAATTATAGAACCAGCAGACGTACCTGCAAGACGGTTCCATCGATATCCATTTTCTTCAATAGCTTGTGCCCCACCTATATGAGCAATTCCTCTTACTCCTCCGCCTTCAAAAACCCCATCTACAAGCATTTTGTCATCTCCTTTTTTTTTAGTATCTCCTACTTTAATTTTTTATTCGGTCTTTTTCTTAGTCTACGGCGATGTAATATTGTCTAAATAAATACATTCTGAACATTTTTCTAGACAATTTGAATTAATTTTTAATTCAATGTATTTGGCTGACTGGAAATTTATTAATATCGGCAGCTAGGTCTTTACATTTAGATTCTTTTTTCATACAACTTGCCACACACACTGTAAGTTTCGTGACGTTCCTATCTTGATTGTCTTGATCACAATCGATTGATCCCAATGCATATTAAAAATAATATAAAGAATATATGAAATATGTCTTACAGTAACATTCTATCGGTGGATTTTGGTTCTGTATTAATTAAAAAATGAAATGAACCTATATGACCAAAACCAAAGCTACGCCAAAGTTTCAATGATGTTTTCGAATGGCTCGATTCAGCGACTCCTTCCCTATCAGGTGAACTACATCAACTGATGAAAACTGAAAAGGTTGGTTCCCAATCCGATCCCATAAAAAACAGACCCTGCAAGGTCTGTTTAATTCTGCCTATAATCTTTTGGATGTTGTATTTCGGTCGATCATAGTCGTGTTTCGATCAGTTTTTTAAAGAAATACGATGGAGATTTTTTCAAAAAATTGTCATTGAATAAACCCTGTTCCTAAAACAGTAAACACACATGATCAACAAAAGTCGATTATGACCCTTACTTACGACTACAGCATCATTGAAAAGATTAAGGTTATTTTACTGAGGAGTCAGAATGGGCATTTTTAATGCAGCCGTAGAATTATGAAAGCAACATTGTGTTCGCTGATTAAATTAATAAAGTACAAACGTTCTTTATTAATGCGTTTTATGAGCTTGATGTAAATATTGGTACAAAAATCCTCCAAATTAATGGTGTGTAATGTATTAGTTGTTTTCTTCTTTATTTTTAATATAATTCAGCACTGCTTCTTTATCTTCCTCATCTTCAGGTAGAATTCCAAAAGTTTTATATTCCCAAACCTCTCTTCTCTGAATACCATAAAGCCCTGTATTGAGAATATCTTCGTATCCATAATCAATTGAGAATCTCCCCGATCTCTCCAGCTCCAGAGTAGCTGTTGTCCAAGTACCTAAACCATTTTTTATATATTCCTTTTTCAATTCTTCAAAGTCTTCACTGAGTTCGACTAATAAATGGTCGTAAACATAGTCACTTACACTATATCTCTCAGGAATGTGATGCCCATAAATACGTTCTTCATTATTAGTTTCAGTAAAATAAAAATTAATTCCGGCTGAATCATCAAGTATTTCTGCATACATCCAAACTTTACCCCAATCACATGGGATTATTTCATTAATTGTTTCTGCTATCTTTTTGTAATAGCGTTCTATAGATTCCATTTTCTTTAACCTCCAGGTTGATTCTTAATAGTCTCACGTTGTTCGAATTTTTCACCAATTTTATATTGTACTACGAACTTATCAGGTCTAAATGAATCACCCTTATAGATAGGTCGAATACTGACCTCTACATGTTTAGAGGGATCTTTCCTCAAGGCTGCCAACCATTCCTGTTCCATAGTGTACCATTTCCCACCACTCCGATTAATCTGTGAACTCATCGGCACCAGATTATCAATATCTCCAGACCCTTTAAAAATAGACGCAATTAAATGACCACCATCATCATCTAGCAATCGATCCGGCTTACCTGAATTAGATTGAGCGTATTGATTTCTTTTGATCTCTCCATATTTTAAATCATTTGCTTCGACTTTGACAATTCGTCCGTAGTGATCTGTTGTGTAGGTGTAACCTTGCTTTGTTGAATAAACGACATTCGGTTTTAATACCTTTTTGCGTTTCCACCGCACATAGTGATCTCCGTAAGTGACAACGGTCGGTGGTGATTTGGGTGCTGGTAATCGTCTGCCTGTCTTAGAGATACCGTATCCTGAATTGTTATCTAGTCGCTTTGCCATAGAGAGGAGTTTATTTTTGAGATTTTCTCCGTCAAATACATTGTATGGGAGCTTCGGTCCACCAGCCATTTGAAACTTTGGTGAATATGGCAATAGACCAGGAATAGAGACTCTATCTAATGATTTTGCTCCTTGTTCAAGGCCTTTCTTCACTGTTGTTTTGGCCGCTGTTGTCCCTGTTTTTGTGATGGCTCCTGCACCTTTAGAACCAAAGACAATTTCTGCAAGAGAACCAGTCGCATAGGCAAACCAGTGTGACCGTGAATACGCATCACCATCTATGACCTCTTTTTGGAATGAGTCTGAAATCGACTTTCCAATCGCTTTCGACGTTTCAATTGGATGAGAAACAGCCGTTACGACCGATTCAACGGCACCTTCAGGATCTGTCACAAGATCGTAGATACCAACTACTGTATCTTTTGCCACATCATATAGACCCACTGCAGCACCTTTTACACTATCAACGAATACCTCTGATGCTTCTTCCTGTGCTTTGATTTGGAGAAGCTGGCTGTAATACATTTTTTGATCATATGTGAGATTCTCATAACCGATCTCATCTACAATCTCAAAGTACTTCGCTTCTGATAGACACGAAGGATCATTGAGCTTTTCTTTCAATTCTTTGATTCTTCGTTTTTCTTTTTCATCTTTTTTCACCTTTAAATAGGCTTTCACTTGAGCATCAATCTGATCATGGTTCTTGTACACGTCTGTCTTATGAAATGCTTTTGCATCATAATACATTGGCTGAGCATTCTTTCCTTTTCCAGTAGCAGCCATCATCTTTGCATAAAAAGTGTTGAGGTGGTTCTCAACCGCTTCTGACTTTGCGTATTCCGTTTTTAAATCATTGTCTATTTGATGTAAAACTTCAATGGTCTCTTTTCTTTTTTTGTTCGCATCATCTAAATGTTCATTGACCTCTTTACTTGAAAAAATATGTAATTCAATTAAATCACTGATATCGTCAAAAATAGTGGAAAGAGCCTCTTTTTGTTCTTTGACCATATCTTTATTGTTCTGAATCCCTTGTTTCAATTGAGTGTCTAAAAAGTGCTCATCAATAAAAGTACTCCCGCCTAATGATTCATCATCAAGCTTTCCTTTGACTCCATCTAAAAAAGCCTTTTGCATATCGATAAAATCAAGATAAGCGTCTGTGTACAGCGCAAGATCCTCATAAAAAGATTTGATATTGTCTGCACCTTTTCCAGTAAATTCATCACCTAACCCCGACACACTTTTTAATGCTTTTTTCACAAGTTTCATTTCTTCTTGAAGCTCATGATAGGCCTTTGATCTCTGTTCTACAGCTGATAGTAAAGATGGAGCATCTAATATTTTCATATAAAAAAGACTCCTTTATGGCATATTCTTTTACTAGAATACCATAAGGAGTCTTACACTTTAATCCACTTTATCGTTTTTTAACCAATTTTGAAGGATTTGAACATATTCATTGAATGAGATGCTGTTATCAATAGGGATTAATAAGGAATCCTAATAAAGAGAAGGGCTTCACTCTTCTCTTATCTATCTCCATATACAAAGCTATATTCTGTAACTAAATCATCTCCCCAACTATCTCTAAAACTTATTGAAGCTGGGCCAACACTAATGGAAATACCATTTATTGTTGCATAAGTGTGATGATATTTTGTGATAATATTTGCAGGATCTCCTTTTTTAGACTTTGGAACGAGTACATCTCTATCCATTGTTATAAATTGAGTATCTCCATAGCCAGGTGAAAGAATAACTCCATGACCATAATTTTTGTATGAGTCTGTATCAGCTGATAGTTGTTTATCTTCTGTTACATGTGTGAGACCACCTTTACCGTCAGCAACGGCCTTTTGTTGCTGCCAATACCCCTCAAAAGTACCTGATAAAGGGACTGCAGATGTATCCCAAGCTACTGCAAACGCATCTTTCTTATGGTTAACAGGCTTTTTAAACCATTCGGCATAAGAATGATATTGATATTTATAATTAGTTCCAGATGTACCTTTATAAAAAACTTGTTGAGAAATAAGCAGTTTGCTATTTGTTGCCGGATCGGTTGGCGGTAAAGATGATAAGGTATGTATTTTATCAGATTCTCCTAAATCACCATTATCTTTCAACCCTACATCTTCGTATGAAATACTTTTTCCTGTGAGCTTTTTATACTTCTTTATGTCCTCTAATTTTGTTTTTGCAATCCGCTTTTCATTCTCAGAATTATATTCAATTCGTTCTCCATCTAGTGAATTATAATATGTAGTAGACTTGACAACTTCAAGTTTGACTGAATGTTCTTGGCTAGTATTATCTTTAGTTTCCTTACTTTTTGCACTTGAAATACCCCCAAACATTGTCAATGAGAATACGAAAGCTAGTAAAATGAGTATGAACCTGATTTTCATCCCAAACACCTCCGCCCACACACTACCATATAAAGAAAAAACCGTAAATATCTCAAGTATGGTTTTTATTATTATAAGAAAATACAAAGATTAGAATTAACCAAAAAGACAATACTTCAAACAGTCCACTGTTGTATATTTTTGAAAAAGGTAAAATCAAAGTAAAATATGTTAGAATGATGGCTCCTAACAACATGTATAATGTGCTTTTCATATACATCCCCCCAACAATTTTTTCTCAACGATATCATATTTTTTAAGACCTTTCAAAAATGATTTAGCAAAGTTGCTCTTATAGTCTACACTTCGGTAGGCAGTACTCACATAGATTACTTTCACGTTCAAACTCCATCACAACTTCATCAAATTATGATAGCAATCATTAAGACACTTATTAATATTTTGCATCTCAAATCACTTGGGCTTGTAATGCCACCCTGTAATATTCTGTTTACCATTCATTTATTTTCACACCTACATGTGAAGAAAGAACTTTCTCCATCCCTTACTCCAAGTAAACACAAAGCTAAAAAAGGTGAAACTATACTCTACAAAAAAAAGAAAAACCCCTATTATAAGGGTTTTTCTTTTTTGGAATGGTAGTCTTTAATAATATCAATTGGATCAATTGCATCATCATCTTGTGTATATTCCTCTACATAAGGAGTAATTAATTTCTCAAACTGCTTTTCATCATCCACTAGAGCAATACAAGTTTCATACCCTTCAAAATCAGATGGGTATAAATTTGCAACAGCACTGCCGTTTTTCAAAGCCTGATCTATCGCATTTTTTAATTCCAATAGACCCTTCCTGTTTCCTAAAATCAATGCTTCTCTGTGATGAGTTTCTTGAGCATATATATTACACATCTCTAAAACATCATCATCATCCACTTGAATAGACATATAAAAGCACCTCCGAAGTTAAATTTAGTTCATTATATAATTCTTAATGTCAACATGCCAAAGAGCCATGACCTCAAACGTCTGATCCCAATAGTGATTGCGGACATCGCAAACAAAAATAGCTCAAACTACTTAACTGTACTTTGCTCCTTTTTATATTTCATTACTTTTATAATTCTATAAACTATCACAGCAACATAGCACACAACTAAGGTAATCAGATATTCAAAAGGAAAATCTCTTTGTACACCTTGATAAAGAAAAATAGACAAAAGGACTGTAAACAAAACTATTTGAAAAACTTCTTTTTTTATCATCCAAATCCCCCGATATACTTTCACTTACGTTTTATACTTTTAATTACGTTATGTTACCGTGAAATTATAAAACAATCAGTCTTAACATTCTACAGTCAGTTCCATAATTAGGATTTAAGTAACAAAATTGAAAGTATGTACTATATTTGTTTTTACCTCAAATTGTTTTCTTCTCTTTCTTCATAAATTTTTTTCGGTTTTTCAGAATCCCATGCTTTATACAGCTCTCGCATAAATATATACAGTGAAATTGGGTAATACCCAGAGTTCCTCTAACGGACACTGAAATTTCCCTCTTCAAAAAGCAAATAAATTCATTTGTTTTTTTAGAATCTCTATACGCTGCCATCAAAGCAAATGGAGCACCTAATATTTTCATATAAAAAAGACTCCTTTATGGCATATTCTTTTATACCATAAGGAGCCTGACACTTTAATCCACTTTATCGTTTTTTAACCAATTAACCTCCAGAGCTACCTCTTGATGCAACTGTTTGGACATCTTCATGTAGAGGTTGAGTCAAACCGTTTGTAAAGAAAAGTGTACCTAGAGCTACCACAGCTAGTGAAAATGTAATAAAAACCGACTTCTTCAATTAATTCACTCCTTTTCCTACATACTGGCTTGCGAGTAAGGCTCTTTTATAGTAATTTAATGACTGTTTCAGCAAGCCTCTCCCCTCTAAATATTTCGCCACATCAACCAGAATCTCCTCTAAATCAACCCATACTCTTTTCTCTTCAAGCTCTAAACACAGATTGTTTATATTGTTCAATTGAGATTGATTTTTTTCATACAATAGTTCTTTTAACAATTTAAATTTTATTTGAAAAACGTTATGGTTGACTTGTTCTGATAAAGAAATGCCTAGATCAATCCATTCAATCGCGTCATTACTTTTACTGGAGATTTCTATTCTAGAAAGTTCATATAAACATCTCATCTTCAATAAATCTTGATTTTCGATCTCTTTATAACTCAACGTGCGCCTAAATAGTGCTGATGCTTCTTCTAAATTTTCTTTTTTGCTTTCTAGAAAACCCATATTGTAATATAGATGAATGATTAAATGATTGTCATTAATACTTTCGATCATATTCTCAGCTTCACTAAAAAGAGCTCTTGCTTTATCATATTCAAATTGATCAATTAAGTTTAACGCATGTAGCATCCTACAGTTAATCTGTCTTTTGATATATGTTTCATGCGCATTAAATGTGTCACACGCAATTTGTGCATGATATTTTGATAAAAAGGTCATTTTCAAATCATAAAATAGAACTGCGATTTTATAATGAAATTCAGCTTTTTCTATTTCATCATCAACATAAGCCAACTTTTTTTCAGCTATTCTGAAGTAACTTAATGCCTTATCATAATCTTGCAAGTAGTCATGATAGATCCCATTATAAAAGTAGAAGTAATATGACATGAGTTTATTTGTTTTTTCTTCTTTTTCGTCTGGAGCATTCCGCTGAAAGAATGGCTTATCTAAATTTCTGCTAATATTCTGAAGTTTCAGCTTAAGCCTAAAGCTCAAAAGTTGATAGTACAAAAGAATATCTTGATTTTCTTCCATTAAATCAATTGCCCTGTCTATGTCATCTTGCATTTCTATAGCTGCCGATAAATCCCCTTTTTGTATCGCAAGATTCCAAGTGTTTAACATGTTCCCTACCTCCTGAGAGGCAATTAATCCTGACATTCCTTTACCCCCTTCTAAACAAATCCCTAGTATAATTCTAACACGCATTTTACAACATATGTAAAGTGAATCTGCTCATAATAGAAATTTTCGGTATCCCGCAAATATGATAATAATTGAATGGTATGCAATTATAAGAGTTGGTTAAAAGAGAGAGTAGCCAGAAAGGACTTGATACTTATTTCTTTTATTGACCACCTTCATTTTTTAAAAAGAAATTCACAAAATATTGTTTTGAAATTGATATAAAAAGACCTGACTGAGTTTCAGCCAGGTTCATGAAGGGGTCAATCTAAATTATATTATAATGAAATCAAAACAGATAATAAAACATCCGTTCTCATTCACTCTTTGAAAATTCAACCTATACAGTATACTCTACATGCTCTAATTTTGCCTTAATCTAAAAAATCAATATTAACAGCGAAATTTCCAGCTGTTACAGTTATCTGAGGAATTTTAGTTTTTTCAAAAATGTCTACAATTTCAAATAATGTCTTTTTTATAATATCGTTACTTGGCATTGTATATACTCTTAATATAAGGATTGTTTCAATGCTTCTAGCTACTTCAAAAAGAACGTCTTCATCTTTAACAGATTCAATGTAACTTTTTATTCTTTTAAAGAACCACTCTACTTCTTCTAAATCTTGTAACGGATATTTAGTAATTTGATGAATATCGGCTGGATTAGCTGCTTCTTTCTCTAAGATCGCTTCAAGTTCTGCTTTAGTTATATATTCCTCCTCTTCTTCTTCGTATTCACCCTCTGCTGCTTCCTCAACAACAGTGTACTCAGCTGTATAAAGCCCCTCAATGAATTCATCAAAGGAATCTGCTAACTTAAAGTCTTCTTCCATCTCAACATCAAAATAATGAATTGCAGGATTCTCTTTCGTTTTTCGATAATCCATCGCTACCCAAGTATGGCCATCCCCGTTGATCAAAACAAGCCCTTCTGGCAGCTCCCACTCTTTTATTAAATAGGCACTATCCATAATTCCTTCACCTGCAGCAATTCCCATCAGGTGATTAAATTGAATATGATCCTCAGCCCATGAATTAGAGTGAGTGGTTGGAAAAGCATTATGAATGGTATAACCACCATTCTGTTCTAATATGAACTTTTTATATGTATCTGGCAAAGTGATACCAAGTTTCTTTTCAGCCTTAGCTATTTCTGCTTCGTTGATCTTTTTTAACGTATAGTAACCTTCCTCGTCTATTTCCCAAAATGATTTCAAGGTGATGCCTCCTAGTAAAATATGCACATAAGTATACCACCTTGATGAGTATATTTGACAATTTAGGCAAAATAAAAGAAGAATATTTGTTACTTAGTCATTCACAATGTCTATTTTTGTCGAAACGATAGTAAAAAGAAGGTATTTCATGTAAAATTTCCTTTGCACCTAAAAATCAGGAGGATCCAATATGAAGAAATTATCTATATTCATTTTTATTTGTTTAATGATGCTAACAGCTTGCAGTAGCGCAGCATCAAATGAAAAACAGCTCACGACAGCCAATATTATTGAAGCTTTTAAAGGTGCTGGGCTTGAAGCAGAAAAACCATCTGATCTTAAACAAAAAGAGTTTGGAAATATAAGAGAAGAAGGAAAAAGAATTCTTATTCCTTCCTTAGGTGAGAATGCTGGTGGAAGGATTTTTAAATTCGGAAATGAAACTGATTTACAGCAGGCGAAATCCTATTATGATGAGTTAGGCAATGCTGGATCTATGTTCTTCTCTCACACCTATTCAAAAGGAAACTTTTTATTACAAATGAACGGTGAAATGAAAGATGCTGAATTTGAAAAGTATAAGAAAGTAATGGATGAGGAAATAAAATAATTTCATATATTTTTTAAAGAAGGAAGGTCAATAAATGTCATCATTTTGGCTGCTAACAGTTATCATTACGATTGTTATACTTGGTGTTTCTTTTATCTTTAAAAGAAAGAATGCACCTTTACAGTATGGAATACCATCGATTCTCATCATCATAAGTATTATCTTATTATTAATAAGTTTTTTCGTAGGAAGTTGGGAAGGTTTAGGACTGGGTGCAATCAGTATATCTTTACTGATTGCATCTGTGATCACCTTAATTATTAATAGTACCTTGAGTTATTTTAGTCATAAATAACATAGAGCCACTTCTGCATAAGAAGTGGCTCTTTCGATTATTAAAAGTGAAATATGCATGAAAATATCACAAGACCAACTAATTAAATAAAAACCCCCTGAAGCCAATGGCTCCAAGGGGTTTCTTGATTAATACTGAGACATATACTGATCGCGTTCCCATGGGTGTACTTGAGTTCTAAACATATCCCATTCGATTTCTTTTGATTCGATGAAGTGCTCGAATAAGTGGTCGCCTAGTGCGTTGATCATGACTTCGTTTGACTTTAGCAGCTCAAGTGCTTCTGCAAGTGTTGCAGGTAAGTCAGCGATGCCGTTTTCAAGGCGCTCTTCTTTGTCCATGACATAGATGTTTCTGTCGATTGGCGCTGGTGCGTCTAGTTTGTTTTTGATTCCGTCTAGACCTGCTGCAAGTAATACACTTAGTGCAAGGTATGGGTTTGCAGATGGGTCTACACTGCGTACTTCTACACGTGTGCTAATGCCGCGTGATGCTGGAATACGAATCAATGGGCTGCGGTTTTGTGCACTCCATGCTACGTAGCAAGGTGCTTCATAGCCAGGAACAAGACGTTTGTAAGAGTTCACCGTCGGGTTTGTGACCGCTGTGAAGCTTGTTGCGTGCTTCACAATACCTGCGATAAAGTGTCTAGCCGTCTCGCTTAATTGTAAGTCTGCTTTCTCATCAAAGAATGCGTTTTTACCATTTTTAAATAATGATAGGTTACAGTGCATACCAGATCCGTTTACACCGAACAATGGTTTTGGCATGAATGTCGCATGAAGACCGTGCTTTCTAGCGATTGTTTTCACAACAAGCTTGAACGTTTGAATGTCATCACAAGAACGGATGGCGCCTGCATATTTGAAATCAATTTCATGCTGACCAGGTGCTACTTCGTGGTGAGATGCTTCAATTTCAAAGCCCATTTCTTCAAGCTCAAGCACGATGTCACGGCGGCAGTTTTCACCTAAATCTGTTGGTGCAAGGTCAAAGTATCCACCTTTATCGTTTAGTTCGAGCGTTGGCTCGCCTTTTTCGTCTAATTTAAATAAGAAGAATTCTGGCTCAGGTCCAAGGTTGAAATCACTAAATCCTAGTTCTTCCATTTCCTTTAAGATACGCTTTAAGTTGTTACGAGGGTCTCCATCAAATGGTGTTCCGTCTGGCTTATAAATGTCACAAATAAAGCGTGCAACTTTACCTTTTTCTGCTGTCCAAGGGAAAATAACAAACGTGTTTAGATCTGGATATAGGTACATATCTGATTCTTCGATACGTACAAACCCTTCAATAGATGAACCATCAAACATACATTTGTTATCGAGAGCTTTTTCTAACTGGCTCACAGGAATCTCAACATTTTTAATTGTTCCGAGAATGTCTGTAAATTGCAGACGGATGTACTTTACGTTTTCCTCATTTACTAATTTTACGATATCTTCTCTTGTGTACTTTGCCATTTCGTAAAACTCCTCCCCTACAAAAGGTAAAATGTGTATAGCAATGCTTTTGCTAATTGGTTAACGGAAGAACCTTGACATATCCCCCTGCCTAAAGGTCGTTCCTTGTTGGAAACGTCCAGCCTGAATGAGTTCCTTCTTCAGTAGCTTCCTGAGTTCATCATCTGTCAAGTTGTGCTTCGCTGTGGTTTTCTCCTCTGTCTTTGTTTCAGACGATGGATTTTCTGCCTCAGCTTTGGCAAAAAGTTTTTTGATTCCTGCCATGTTTACACCTTGTTCGATGAGGTTTTTGATTTCTAGTAATTTATCAACATCATGGAAAGAAAATAATCGGCGATTCCCATCACTTCTAGCTGGAAATACTAAACCATTTTCCTCATAATAGCGAATTTGTCTTGCAGATAATTCTGTTAGCTGCATGACAATCCCAATTGGGAATAAAGGCATTGAGCGGCGAATGTTATCACTCATCTCAACTGTCTCCTCCTCTTTGCTTAAATTTATTATATGTCATGTTATATTATGTGTCAACGAAATGTTAGGAATATTAACATGGATTTTTTTATCGAGCAGGCACTTCAATAAAACCTTGCTCTAGTAAGGCATCTACAGCACTGCAAATGGAATTTTTCACATGGGCGTACGTGAGACCGCCCTGAACATAGGCTGTGTAAGGCGGTCTAATCGGACCATCAGCTGATAATTCAATGCTGGCTCCTTGGACAAATGTGCCCGCTGCCATAATAACATCGTCCTCGTATCCAGGCATATAGCTCGCATGAGGTGTGACATGACTGTTAATCGGTGATGCATATTGAATGGCCTGACAAAATGCAATCATTTTTTTAGGGTCTCCAAATTCTACAGATTGAATCAAGTCGGTTCTTTTCGCATTCCACGACGGGTTTGTTTGGAACCCGAGTTTTTCAAGAAAACGCGCTGTAAACACGGCGCCTTTTAAACTTTGTGCAACAACATGCGGTGCTAAGAAAAATCCTTGATACATTTCCTGAAGCGCATACAGCGATGCACCCGCTTCACTGCCGATGCCTGGAGATGTCATTCGATAAGAGCAAGCTTCTACCCATTTTTCTTTTCCGACGATGTAGCCGCCCGTTTTGGCAAGGCCACCGCCTGGGTTTTTAATGAGCGAACCTGCCATAAGGTCTGCACCCACATGACACGGCTCTTGTAATTCAGTAAATTCACCATAACAGTTGTCAACAAACACAATGATGTCCTCATTGATGTCTTTCACAAATGAAATCATTTGTTCAATTTCTTCTATTGTAAAGGATGGTCTTGACGCATAACCTTTAGAACGCTGAATCCCGATGACTTTTGTTTTTGGGGAAATAGATTCTTTGACTTTGTCGAAATCGACAGATCCATCTTGACGCAAATCAATGGCTTTGTAATCGATCTGAAAATCTTTTAATGAGCCTGTCCCTTCTTTGCCGCGAATCCCGACAATCTCTTCTAGGGTATCGTAAGGTTTCCCCGTCATGTAGATCAATTCATCACCAGGTCTTAGCACACCGAATAAGGCGATGGAAATGGCATGTGTTCCAGAAATGATCTGCGGGCGTACAAGAGCGCTTTCCCCTCCAAATACATCCGCATAGATCTTTTCTAACGTGTCTCTTCCCATATCATCGTAGCCATAACCAGTTGTCGGGTTAAAATGAGAGTCACTGACTTTATGTTTCCGGTAGCTTTCAAGAACCCGCCACTCATTTTGTTCACTCTTTCGGTCAATTTGCTGATGTATTTGTGAAATGTCTTGTTCTGCTTCTGCTGCTATTTTTTCTAAAATGGTGCCATGTTTTAAAGTGTGAAACATCGTGATTTAATTCCTTTCCTACAACATATACTTCTTGATTTGTCCTAATACGGTTTGCTCCTCACCACTAAATCCAGTGATGTCATAAAGCTCTGCTTCCTTTTGAAATTCCAGTGATTCCACCAAGGTTTCTGACTTTAAGGCAGATATGAGTTTCCCTTCATATGCCGGAATTCTTACATGATATGGCTTTAAAAAATCTTTTTTCAGTTCAGCCATGATATCCGCTTTTAACCGCTTCACATCTTCCTCGCGCCTAGCACTGATTAAAATGTGGCGCTGCTTTGAGGAAGGGATAAAATCCGACCGGATTTGGTCTTTTTTGTTATAGACAGTCAGCATCGGAATACGGTCAGCTTCTAATTCTTCTAAAAGCTTATGAACCGTTCGTTCATGCCCTTCATAATCCTCATTCGAAGAATCGATCACATGAAGCAAATAGTCTGCTTCTTTTACTTCTTCAAGAGTGGAACGAAATGCTGCAATCAGTGTGGTTGGAAGGTCTTGAATAAAACCAACTGTATCGGAAATCAGTACACTGTAGCCAGATTCAAGTGTCATTTTACGCGTCATTGGGTCAAGTGTGGCAAACAGCAAATCTTCTTCATGGCTTTCCGCTTCTGTTAACTGGTTAAACAATGTTGATTTCCCGGCATTTGTGTACCCGACAATAGCGATTTGGAATACGCCATTTTTCTTCCGTCGTTCCCGGTATCTCGTGCGATGTTCTTTGACTGCAGACAGTTGTCCGTGAATTTCGTGTATGCGGTTTCGAATATGACGTCTGTCTGTTTCAAGTTTTGTTTCACCTGGACCTCTTGCGCCAATTCCGCCTCCTTGTCTTGAAAGGCTGATCCCTTGTCCGCTCAGTCTCGGCAAGGCATACTGAAGCTGGGCAAGCTCTATTTGCAGCTTCCCCTCTCTTGTACGGGCTCTTTTGGCAAAGATGTCTAGAATCAATTGCGTACGGTCAATAATTTTCACATCTAAGGCAGTCGCCAAAGCTTTTAACTGGCTAGGCGAAAGCTCGTCGTTAAAAATAATAACGTCACAGTCTAACTCGTCGCAAAGCACTTCAAGCTCTTCCACTTTCCCTTTCCCGATGTAAGTCGCGCTGTCTTGTCTATTTCTTTTTTGCGTCATGATGCTGACAGCTTCACCGCCAGCTGTTTTGGTTAAGGAAGCTAATTCTTCCATAGAATATTGAAAGCGTTCATCCGTTATATGCGGCAGTTGACAGCCGACAAGGATCGCTTTTTCGATCATTTCATGTTCATTCAACGTCAGTTGTTTCCTTTCTGTACTTAAGTTTCAGTAGTACCATCATACCAAACACACCACACGTATACCACCATTCGGAAGGTTTAATTTCTTGTCTCTTTACAAAAAGGATACGCCATTTCAAGAAGGCGTATCCTCTTTCATTTGCAGATCATGGCTTTTAATCGTAAGTAAGTCTTTTTTATCATAATGATCCACAAGAAGCAGCCTCATCGCCTGAGTTCGAATCGCTTTTTCAATGGTGTTTCGCACAAAACGGCCGTTGCTGAATTTAGCAGGACTCGTTGTGCTCTTGATGTGCATTAAGTAGTCTCGCAGTTTCCATTCTGCCTCTTGGGTAAAGACATATTCCCGATCGGCCATCATTCGTTTTGCAATATCCATCAGCTGATCGACCGTATAATCAGGGAAGTTGATATTGATCGGAAATCTCGATTGCAGACCAGGGTTTAGAGAAAGAAAATGATCCATTTCCTTGGAGTATCCAGCTAAGATGAGGATGAATTCATGCTGCTTATCCTCCATATGTTTTACAAGGGTATCAATGGCTTCTTTCCCAAAATCCTTCTCTCCTCCGCGGGCAAGAGAATAGGCTTCATCGATGAACAAAATGCCGCCTAGTGATTTTTTAATCAAATCTCTTGTTTTTTGAGCTGTATGTCCAATGTATTCTCCAACCAGATCTCCTCGTTCCGCTTCAATTAAGTGCCCCTTTGAAAGAACATTCATTTCAAAGAAAAGCTTCCCGACAAGCCGTGCAACCGTTGTTTTCCCTGTGCCAGGATTTCCTTTAAACATCATATGAAGCGCTTGTTTTCCTACCTTTAATCCTTGTTCTTGTCTTTTTTGATTGACAAAAATCCAAGCATAAATTTCTTTTATGTTTCGTTTCATTTCATCCATCCCGACAAGGCTGTTCATTTCTCGTTCTATTTCTCGTAAGATGCTGTGTTTGGCCTCATTTTTTTGCAAGGCCTCTAGGTATTCTGCCTCTGAATCTGCATCAACCAATACTTGCTTCTGTCCATTAAGTATAATGTTGATTTGGCCGTTATTTTTATATGTGACAGCTCGCTCCAACGTATTCACCTCTCGCTCTTCTCTCTTTAATCTATTCGGGTGGAGCTGTAATCGTGACAATCGCCCGCACTAGCATCGGTTTACTGTCAAAATGACCCGAGATACCGGTTATTGTAGGGGATTGTGCGGTTTCCCAGGAAATGATGTGCTATTTCCATTGTATTCATCCATTTCGGGCGGACAAACCAACAATTTGTTTTTTCTTAGAAAAATGGCGCTTTTTCATCACAAATTGTGCAAAAAAGAGTCTCAATGATTTCCGCATTTTGTACAGGCAATTTTTCTATTTCCTCATAAAATAAAGACGAGGTGATGAATAGATGGTGAAAATTTTTATTGATCCTGGCCACGGAGGAACAGATTCTGGAGCTGCTGCTAATGGACTTTTGGAGAAAAATATCACACTGCAAATTGCGCTTTTTCTGAGAGATATGTTGATTAGTGAATATGATGGGGTTTCCGTCCGCTTAAGTCGTTCAATTGACCAATCCGTCACGTTATCCCAGCGTACGAATGCGGCAAACAGCTGGGGAGCTGACTATTTCGTGTCTATTCATATTAATGCTGGCGGAGGCACAGGTTTTGAAAGTTATGTGTACCCTGGCGTTTCAGCACCAACCACCACGTATCGCAATGCCCTTCATGATGAGATTGTCCGCTCCGTTGATTTTGCCGACCGCGGCAAGAAAACGGCGAACTTCCACGTTCTGCGGGAAACTTCTATGTCTGCCATTTTAACTGAAAACGGTTTCATTGATACGGTAGCTGATGCAAATAAGCTCCGTAACGCTACTTTCCTTCAAGGGATCGCTCGTGCTCATGCCACTGGATTAGAAAAAGCCCTTCAATTGAAAAAAAAAGCAAGTAACCTATATAAAGTGCAGGCCGGGGCTTTCAAGGTCAAAGCCAATGCGGATGAACTAGCAGCTACACTCAGATCCAAAGGATTTGAAGCGCTGGTCGTACTGGATAGCGGCATGTACCGAGTCCAAGCTGGCGCTTTCCGTTCAAAGCAAAATGCAGATGACCTCGTCGCTCGATTAAAGCAGGCCGGTCACGACGCATTCGTTTTTCAATAATCTAAAAAACAAACCGGCTCAAGTCATCTTTAGAGCCGGTTTGTTGTCTATCCAATTATGCTAAAATGTTCACGACAAATTGAGACCATGTTTCAAGACGATCGAAGTACTCAGGCTTTTTCAAATCTGTTACTTTCATCCATTTGCCTGAGATTTGATCTGTTTCTTTTACTTCTACATGAGCACCCGGCGATAATTCAAGGGCTGATAACAGTCCGATGTGCACACGGCCGACACTGTTGTCATCATCATTAATGAGTCCAAGGGTTTTCATCTCAAGTTTGTCTTCTTCTTGAATCGAAAGTTCCTCGTCCAGTTCACGATCGGTATTTTCTTTTAGAATCTCAGCAAAATTTTTTCCTTCAATGAAATTCATATGACCCCCAAAGCCAAGAGATAACTTATGATGTAAGCGCGTCTCTCCCCCGCCTTGAAGTCTTTCATATACATACACTTCGTCCTCACGCTTAATCACGACATAAGGTATCGGCTGTTTGAAGTCAGGGTTTTCTTCTGCATCGCCTCTTCGCATCTGCTCGAAGTGTTCTTCGATTTCTTTCATAATGGTGCTGATTGTTTTCTCTTCACTATTCACACCATTAAACGCAAGTGTTTCGTTTTGGAACACGCGTGCGCGCGGTGCAACTAAAATCATTTCGTCCATTTTTCCCATGTTCGGTAACCTCCAGTATGTAACACATTGTTAGAAATGGCAAAAAGCCAAAACGAGTGATGCGTTTTGACTTTTACGCTTTCTTATGATTCATCTCCAAAGAAGAAATCGTCATCTTTTAACGGCTCAACTGTTGCCTTTTTGTAGCCGTTCCCTTTCATTGAGAAGAAGTCATGTGACTTTGTTTTTGTATTGAGTCCGTTCAATACAATTGGGTTGATCTCTTCTTCTTCAAAGTAAGGGGCAAATCCAAGGTTCATTAACGCTTTATTGGCATTGTAACGAATGAACTTTTTCACATCATGCGATAAATTGACTTGGTCATAAATATCCTCAGTGTAATGAAGTTCATTTTCATAAAGCTCATTAAGCAGATCGATAGAGAAATCATAAAGCTCTTTTTGCACGTCAGGTGTTTGTTTGTTGTAAATTTCTTGTGCTAATAATCCAACATACACACCGTGAATCGCTTCATCGCGCAAAATCAAGTTAATGATTTCACCACTTTGCATGAGCTTTCCTTGACCGTAGAAATATAGCGGGTAATAAAAGCCGCTATAGAATAGGAAGCTTTCTAAATAAACTGAAGCAACCATTGCTTTAAATAAGGAAATCGGGTCATCCTTTTGAATGGAACGGTACAGACCTACAATCATATCTGCTTTCTTTTGCAAGAATTTATTTTTCTTGACCCATTCAAATACTTCACTAATCGTTTCAGTCGGTGCAAGTGTCATGAAGATATTTGAGTATGATTTTGCATGCACGGCATTTTCCATCATGGCCATAAAGTTTAACACGGCTTTACGCTGATGACCGTCCACATGTTCAGCCACTATCGGCATTCCTGTATTTCCTTGTTCTGTATCAAGTAACGTCAGTCCAGCCAGTACCTTCATGTACGTATCCTGCTCTTTTTCACCTAAATATTTCCATGTTAAGAGATCCCCGTTTAAGGAAATCTCTTCTGGAAGCCAGAATTGCTTGACGTTTTGGTTGTAAAACATTTGTGTAAAATCGTCTTCGTGTTTTGACCAGTTGGCTGCATCATAAATTTTTGTCACGTTAAACTCTCCTTTAATCAAACAACACAAGAAAGACAGCCTTCCTGCCCTGTATCCTTCGTTCTTGCATAATAAAGTGTCTTAATGCCTTTATGGTGTGCATAAAGATCGATGCGGTTTAAGTCACGCGTTGTCATCGTATCTTTTAGGAATAATGTAAAGCTGATTCCTTGATCGACGTGCTGCTGAATGGTTGCGATCATATCGACCACTTTAAACATGTCCATATCGTATGCTTCTTTATAGAAGAACCAGTTTTGTGCTGAAAGTCCTGGCATTGGATAATACGTTTTGCTGTTTCCGTATGTTCTTTCTTCGATACGTTCCATAATTGGCATCACAGACGCTGTTGCCGATTGAACATACGAAATAGAACCTGTTGGCGCAATACATAATCGATAGCTATGATACATGCCATTTTCCGCTACAAAATCTTTGAGTGCTGCCCAGTCTTCTTTTGTTGGAATGTGCATCCCTTCAAATAGCGCAGCTGCTTTTTCTGTTTTTGGAGTGAAATCATTTTCTACGTATTTATTGAAGTACTCACCTGTTGCATAACCAGAGCCCTCATAACGGTGGAATGTTTCCCCTTTTTCTTTTGCAAGCTCACTTGAACGCTTAATGGAGTAATAGTTCACCATCATAAAGAACGTATTAGCGAAATCTCTTGCTTCTTCACTTTCATAAGCGATTTGGTTTTGAGCTAAATACCCGTGAAGGTTCATCGCACCAAGTCCAATCGACTTCATCGCTTTGTTCGCTTTTCTAACAGCTGGTGCATTGCGGATATCTGTTGTTTCAGACACAAGTGTAAGTGAGTCCGTTGCAAGCTTGACTGTTTTTTCAATGGATTTGTTTTTCATCACGTTCATGATATTTAAAGAACCAAGGTTACAAGAAATATCAAGTCCGATCTCATCATCTTGATCATAGTCCGTGTAAGAAGAGACTTCTGAAGCTTGAAGTACTTCTGAGCAAAGGTTTGAGAATTTCACACGTGAAATATGGTTCAGAGCATGCTCTCTATTCACATTATCTTGGAACATGATATATGGATAGCCTGATTCTGAGCGCAGAACAGCTAATTTTTCAAGAAGTTTTCTCGGATTGACTTTTTCTTTTTTGACTTTCGGGTTTTCTACAAGCTCGTCATACATTTCTTCCATATCCATCTCATCAAGATGCTGTCCATAAGCTTTATAAACTGTATGAGGATAGAATGTGTAAGCTGTTTTATCTTCTCTAGCAAGCTCGATAAATTTATCTGGGATGACGACACCGATCGAAAGTGTTTTCACACGAACATCTTCATCCGCAGAGATTTTTTTCGTATCTAAGAAATCATTAATATCTCTGTGGAAAATATTCAGGTACGCACTGCCTGAACCTTGTCTTTGTCCCATTTGATCTGCATATCGGAATGCATTATCAAGAAGTTTCATGACGCCTACGACACCTTTGGTCGCATTTTCAACATCTTTGATTGCTTCACCTTTCGCACGAAGCTTTGAAAGGTTCAAGCTGACGCCGCCGCCTAATTTAGACAGCTGCATGGAAATATCAATGGCTCTTGAGATATCGTTTAATGAGTCATTCACTTCAAGCAAGAAGCAGCTCACCAGCTCACCACGTCTTTTACGGCCTGCGTTTAAGAATGTTGGTGTACTTGGCTGATACTCTTGGTTGATCATCAGTTCCACAAACTCAAGTGCTTTCTTTTTGTCTCCACCCGCAAAGAAAAGAGCCACAACTGAAATGCGGTCTTCATAGCGTTCAAGGATTTTCTTTTTGTCATTTGTTTTCAGTGCATAGTCATTGTAAAACTTAAACGCACTCATAAATGATGGGAATCTAAATTTCTTGGCATATGCAGCTTCAAATACTTCTTTAATATCTGACATGCTGTATTGTCTTAAAAATTCTTCCTCATAGTAGTCGTTTTCTATTAAGTAATCAATCTTCTCTTCTAGATTATGAAAGAAGACCGTGTTTTGATTAATATAATCTACGAAATAACTATGTACAGCTTCTTTGTCCTTGTCGAACTGAAACTTTCCTTCTTTTTGAATCATAATCTCGTTATTTAATTGTATCCACTTTGGAACCTGATTTTGTGACAATTCTTTCTACCTCCTGTGTAAACAATTCAACATCCCTTTTTGTTCCGCTTAGTTCAAAGGTGTGCAAAATAGGAACTTGATATTGTTTAGAAATCGTATCGGCGCTTTTGGCAAAGTTATCTCCCCACACTTTGTTCCCACTCACCGCTACACCTAGTAAAAGGTGCGCATTTTTCTCTAAAAATGACTGAGTGGTACCAGGGACTTGTCCAAATCCTGTCGTAAAGGTGACGAGAATAAACGGCGTATCCAAAAACTCTTCTCCAGTCAATTTTCGTTTGTCTGTAAAAGGGGTCTTGTCCAAAAAGCGTTGAACATTTCCTGTTTTTGAATCAAATACGATTTGAATCAATTCCATCACGACCTAGTTTTTAGTATTGTTGATCATTTCGTTATTCACTATATATAGTATACTATGTTTTTTCAAAACACAACATATAGATACTCGAAACGAAAAAAATCAACCAACCCGGCCGAACATTCATAGCCGAACTCGTACGTTCAAATAAATAGAGCAGAGCAGGTTCTAAAAATAGACTGCCCTACTCCCTATTCAACTGAAACCGAAATCTATCATAACACGAAAAAAAATCGCTTAGTAGACTAGACTTTTTGTTTTATTTTTTGTAGGCATCGCACTGTAAATCTTCTGACACTTCTGTTATTTCCACTTCAACACCTAATTCTTTGAGCACCGCTTCAAGCGCAGAGACGATCGAGGCTTCTCTTACTAACTCTTTCCCGTTTACAGAAACGCTTGTTCCATATTCGAAACAGGAGTCATCTTCACAAGTTTGTTCCCAATGATTAATTTTAATTTTGTGTGTCATGAACTCATCCTTTTCTGTCTAGATGTCTGATGCATGTTTATAGTGTAGCGACTTCACATTCATTTGTAAATTTACGTGCTTACTCTTCATCAAAGTCTTCACTATCACCATCATCTTCATCCCATTCATCTATGTACTTTGTCGTAATGAGCGTCAGCTCTCCTTCTTTTTCATCAAACCGGTATACATGTACTTCATCATCTTTCACAACAGCAATGTGATTATTTTTTAGCGCAACAGATGATGGTAAAAGACCATCAACATGGCTCCCATCATGCTCACTAGAATGGTTATGCCAACTTTCTTGTCTCGTTTCGATGTTCGAGATGGCGCATGATCCAAATAAGACAACGATTCCAATCAAAAGAAGGATCACTCGAATCCTTCTCAATTCAAGCTCTGCATTTTCCATATAAATCCCCTCACCTTTTAAATGTCCAATAAGGATTTATACGCAACTTGGACAGAAAAGTTTCATGGCATACAAAATAGCCCCTCTGCACTGACAAAAAACGTAGCGGGTTTCGGCCGGTTTATTCGCAGCTGCATGGGGCTATTGGTGAAAACGGGTGTTTATTCTAATTCAAGATTTACATTTTTTTGAGGAGCAAATGTTGAAATCGCATGTTTATAAATAAGCTGCTGCTTCCCTTCTGTCTCAAGCAGCACCGTGAAATTGTCAAATCCCTTTACTTGACCGCGAAGCTGAAAGCCATTCAGTAAAAATACTGTGACAAATGTATTGTCTTTGCGGATCTGATTCAAAAATTGGTCCTGAATATTAATCGGTTTCATGTTTCGTCCTCCTTGATTCTGATAACTACAGTTTCGCTTTAAGTCCAAGCTTTCCTGCTATATATGCGAAAATTTCCTCTTTTTTGTCCGAAAAGTGGCAAGGTGGTGTCATATCAAACCAGGTGACATCCATTTTATTACGGAACCACGTAAACTGACGCTTCGCATATCTGCGGGAATTTTGTTTTAATTGCTGGATGGCTTCATCAAGTGAGCAGTCGCCTTGAAAATAGGCATACAACTCTTTATAACCAATCGCTTGAACAGACTGACAATCTTTCAAACCAGATTGATAAAGTGCGCTCACTTCTTCAATTAAGCCTTCATCTAACATCATATCAATTCTTTGATGAATGCGCTCGTACAAAAGCTCTCGGTCCATTTTCAGCCCAATGAAGGCAGTGTCATAAAGAGGAACTTCTTGATGCCCGTTTTGCATATCAGACATTTTCTGACCTGTTGTATGGATGATTTCAAGCGCCCTTATCACGCGGCGGACGTTATTCGGATGAATCGCTTTTGCAGCGTCAGGATCGGCTTCTTTTAGCTTTTCATACAGCTTGATCGGTCCATGCTGCTGCTTAAACAGCGTCATCTCTTCTCTAAAAGCAGGATCACTTTTCTCATCAGTAAACGTGTAATCATATAAAACAGACTGAATATATAGCCCAGTTCCACCAACAATCATGGGCGTTTTCCCTCTCGCAGCAATCTCTTTGATTTTTAAGCGGACAAGCTGCTGAAATTCAGCTGTAGAAAACGATTCATCCGGTTGTTTAATATCGATTAAATGGTGCGGTACGCCATTCATTTCTTCAGGGGTGATTTTCGCTGTTCCAATATCCATCCCTTTATAGATCTGCATGGAATCCCCGCTGATAATTTCTCCATTAAATGCTTTCGCTATATCAATGCTCAGCTTTGTTTTTCCGACAGCCGTCGGACCTACTAATACAATCACTGGTTGTTTTTTCATAACATCACTCTCTTTTACAAACTGCCTACAGTATAGCATAACTTCTCTTTCTCTCCTATATACTCCTTGTCACCAGCCAAGTGGTTCATTCCCGACCACTTCATATGTCTTTCCTTTTAAACGGTGCTTATGCGTTGGCCTTTCTTCATCTGGACTGTAAACGACTCCCCCATATGGAATCGGGACAGAGTCGGTATAGGCAGAAAACGTGACTTCCTCAATTTCATGGTAGTGCGTCCCGTCCACTCTTGGGATAGCAGGTCCAGTGACGCCATAATATCTATGAAAATGCCCTCTTTCAAATGACGTGATCCCCCGGTAATAATGAGTATGTCTGTCGGTACTGCTTCCATTCACAGGCTGAGAAATACCTTCTATTAAATGATAATGTTCTTCTGTTACATCCGTTCGCGCTTTATAAGCATGTGCATGAGGTGGACATTTAGCCCAATCAGACGGATACAGGCCCATTTTTTACATTCCTCCTTATTTTAGGCATTCACCCAAACACAAGTGGGCCACTCGAATACACTGATGTCAGTTACAGTGATTTTATGTGAAAGGAGTCTTTTTTTATGAATTATTTTGACGCACCGTTTGTTCAAGATGAGATGAGAAGACCTTTTGGATTTGGACGCCCTGGATTTGGTTTTGGAAGACCTGGGTTTGGGTTTGGGCGCCCTGGTTTTGGCTATGGGAGACCTGGATTTTTTGGACCGCCATTTTTAGGTGGTTTTGCTGGAGGGCTTTTAGCTGGGTCGCTTCTTGCTCCAGGATATGGCTATGGTTATCCTTATCCACCGCCATACCCGCCATATGGACCATACCCTTATTATTAAATATGACGATTTAGTGAAAACATCCTCTTATAAAATGAATCGATTGACACATTTGTTTTTCATAGGTTAACATTTACTTTACCGACCGTTCAGTAAAGTAGGTGTTTTTTTTATGTCTAAAACGAAAAAAGAACAAATTTTTGAGGCAGCAGCTCACACCATTCTAAAAGAAGGATTGAGTCAGCTCACCCTTCAGCAGGTGGCAGAACATGCAAATATGACCAAAGCCGGGCTACTGTATCATTTTTCGAGCAAGGAAGACCTGATCCAGCAAATGAATGAGCATGCGGTTGCCTCTTTTCGTCAGCAGCTTGACACGTATCAGGAAACATACAAAAACGAAAAGGCACCTTATGTACGTGCCTATATATTGGCCACATTAAATGACCTTGATAGACAAAACACCACACAGCTATGTACAAGCATGCTGGCTACCATGTCATTTGATGAAGCATTATTAAATCCTTGGCGTCATTTTTATGCGGAATTTAAAGAAAAAGCAACCGAGGAAATCAATGACCCTGCACTTAGCCAGCTGATCCGTCTTGCCTGTGATGGTATATGGTTTTCAGAAATGTTTCAGCTTGAACCATTGAATCGAGAGGAAAAAACCCTTTTACTTCATCGGATTTTACACATTTTAGAGGAGGGATGATGATGATCCTCGGATATCTTTTTTTGGCTATCGCCATTTTTTCAGAAGCAATCGGGGCAGCGATGCTGAAACTATCAAATGGTTTCACACGCTTTAAACCTAGCGCTGTCGTTGTCGCTGGCTACACACTTGCTTTTTACATGTTGTCATTGACCCTTAATATCATTCCACTTAGCATGTCTTACGCCACTTGGTCTGGGGTCGGTACCGTCCTCACGGCTTTTTTTGGCGTGCTCTTTTTCAAAGAAACCTTGAACCGTCAAGCACTTATTGGAATGGCGATGCTTGTTTCAGGGGTCGTACTATTAAATATGTCTTAAAGGATGTGAAGTGATATGAAAGGAATGCTTTATTTAACAGGAGCGATTTTGACAGAGGTTTTTGGCAGTACGATGCTGAAGCTTTCGCAAGGTTTTACACAGGTGCTGCCGAGTATGGGGGTGCTAATCGGATTTGGGTGTGCCTTTACCTTTCTCAGTTTGGCACTCAAAACAATTGAGTTGTCATCTGCATATGCCACTTGGTCTGGCGTCGGTACAGCACTTACTGCTCTTGTGGGCCTCGTGCTATTTAACGAAACCATTCATATGAAAGGATTCATTGGTCTTGCACTTGTCATATGCGGCGTCATTGTCTTAAATCAATCCAAAAAACAAAAGGAAGAAAAGAAAGAACCATTCGATCAAACCGAATGGACGTCATAAAAAAAGTCATTTTCTCCATTAATCAAGAGAAAATGACTTTTTTATCTTAATAACCAGCTTTGATGGTTTCTTCTAAGGAAATATGGACATTCCCTTGCACAGCTCTAGAGATCATACATGAGCTTTCAGCTTTATGTGCAAGCTTACGAGCTCGTTCTATGTCCTGTGCTGTAGCCGACTCTTTGAGAATGATGACAGGACGGTGAATGATTTTCTCATATGTAAACACACCGTTTGTCACATCGACAACTGCCTCAGAGCTCATCGATAAATCCTCTTTCTCTAATTGACTCCGCTCCATCATGGCTGCAAGTGTAATGATATAACATGTGGCCGCTGCACCTAGGAGCATCTCATCTGGATTTGTTCCAATACCCGGTCCATCCATTTCTTTTGGAATGGAAATCTCCGTCTTTAACTGTTCACATTCGATTGTCCCCACATCGTTACGCAGACCAGGCCAGCTTGCCTGAAGATGAAAATGATGACGCGCCATATCTGTCTCTCCTTTTGTTATCACTTTTTATAGTGTAACAAGAATTCACGCTGCTTGTCTTAACATGTGCACCATTTTTATGTATATTCCTCATCAAGCACTGTCCGAATCGCCCTGACATACCGGTAGAACGTCTCGTTTTTTGTACTGGACCGCCGCCGAAAGTCAAAACTGTCAAATAAAGCTTCACGCTGACTTCTACTAATCTCTAGCTGTACACTTTGCCCTGTTTTTGTAAGATTATTAATATTATGATTGCTTGTTCCGCTCAGGGTTGCGTGTGCGACAGCCAGTTCAGCAGAAAATCCATTCCGCTCTAATGAGTTCACAATTTTCTCTGCACGATCATAGTCTGTTCCGCCAACAAGGGTGTGGTCAATTCCCGGCTCCCCTTTATAACCATGAACAGCTAAGACATAATCATGTGCTTTTGCCTGTGCGACTCCGATTGGTTCATCGAAGTTTGTACTTGTAATATGAAGTTCTGATGCATTTTCTCTCAAACCTTCAAATAAGTACGTAGAAAAATCGTTATCAAAAAAATGGACAATCTCACTAACGCCGCCTTCGATTCTCCCGCCATGAGGCGACATCACTAGAAGACGGCTGCCGGGCACTGGATTGGATGTAATTTGATAATGATCTGTTGATTCATTCTCTTCCAGTTCTTTAAAATTGCGATACATATCATTTGAACCGCTTTCGTCTTCTCCACCTGATGACACTGGCTCATCATGTTCCTGTGCTTGCATGGTATAATAGACGCCCCATCCGATGACAAGCAGGAGAAGCAAAGCAAAAAACTTCTTCATTCCCGTTCTCCTTTAACAGATTTCTAAGCCGTTTCTATGATTAATATTGAATCATCATTTCTTTTCATTTTTTCCACATTTTCTCTTCAAATTTGATCATAACACTCTAGATCATGAGATTCCTCAAAAATAAGATAATTGCATTTATATACACAGAAACGCCTCTCCTGATTGAAAACAGAGTTAGAATAGTATGACAAACAAATGAAGTTATGTTTAAAATGACCTAGTCCTACCCAGTCTGTTTTCTTTAATTCGTCTTTTTTTTATGCGAATTTGATTTTTTTCATCTGGAATGAATCACATTTGTATGAGCATTGACCCTGTCTAGAACCCCCCTTTTTTCTGCAGAATCCTCTGTTTTACTGGTTCTCTAAGAAGAACTCTCCCACCTATCATCGGCAGTTTTGATATGATTTCCACCTTTTTCTATTATTTTACAAAATGTAAGCGCTTTTCTTTTTAAAGGGAATGAGTCAGCCGCCAATATGAACAAAAGAAGGGACAAGAATCCGAACAAAGATGCTGTCATGTTCATAACGTAAGAGTGTACGAGAATGGATAGCTAGAATGGAGGGCATCACATGTTTGGATTTTCCATGGTACAAATGGTCAGAACACATGCTAGTAAATTGGATCAGCCTTTAAGAGAAACCGTCCTTCACCTCTATAAGCCTTTTAAGTGGACGCCTTGTTTTCTTCATCGTTTTTTTGAAGGAAGGTTAAAGAAGAGCAAGAAGCTTCGGGTCATCATTGAATTTAAAGAAGATGCAGTCGAAGCAGGTATTCAAAGCACAAAGCAGCTAATGAAAAAAAGCAGAAAAACAAACATCAAAAAACATTTTTCACATATTAACTGCTGCGCAGCTGATCTTACCCCTGCTGCTTTAGAGGAACTCTTAGCAAATGGGGAGCATATTCGCAAAATATATTTAGACAGACAGGTACATGCACTGCTGGATGTGGCAACACAATCAAGTCATGCGGATGAAGTCGTCCGAAATGGCACGACCTTAACCGGTGAAGGCATTACGGTTGCGGTCGTTGACACAGGCGTATACCCACATGAGGACTTAGATGGAAGAATTCGCGACTTTGTAGATTTAGTCAAACAAAAAACGAAACCTTATGATGATAACGGTCATGGAACGCATTGCGCTGGGGATGTGGCTGGAGACGGAGCTGCCTCAGACGGCTTATACAAAGGACCCGCTCCAAAAGCCAATATCATTGGGGTAAAAGTGTTAAATAAACAAGGCGCTGGATCACTTTCTACTATTATAGAAGGTGTTGAGTGGTGCATACAGTTCAACGAAGACCATCCTGATGACCCAATTCACATCATCAGTATGTCACTAGGCGGCGATGCACAGCGTTATGATGACGAACAAGACGATCCGATGGTGCGCGCTGTTAATGCAGCTTGGGATCAAGGGATTGTCGTATGCGTTGCTGCCGGGAACTCCGGTCCTAACAGTCAAACGATCGCAAGCCCTGCCGTGAGTCAAAAAGTCATTACGGTCGGAGCCTATGATGATCGAAATACGCCAGAATCAAGTGACGATGTCGTGGCACCATTTTCGAGCAGAGGTCCAACGGTCTACGGTGAAACAAAGCCTGACCTCCTCGCACCAGGAGTCAATATCGTCTCTCTTAGATCACCAAGATCATTCCTAGATAAACTAGATAAATCAAGTAGAGTCGATGATGATTATACGACGTTATCTGGCACTTCGATGGCGACACCCATTTGTGCCGGTATCTGCGCACTATTATTAGAGCATTCACCAGATTTAACACCTGATGAAGTCAAAGCCTTATTAAAAGAAAATACAAGCAAGTGGTCTGGAGAGGACCCAATGATTTACGGAGCAGGTGCCATCGACGCAGAAAAAGCAATCCAAGAATAAATAAAAAAGCCCTTTACGTTTTTCGTAAAGGGTGTTGTTTTGTCTGTTTTTATGTGTGAAGTCTTTCTTCTACTTGAGCAGCTGACATGTTATGCTTCGTTCTCATACATCTCATCTCCTTTTTGAATGTGCGTACGCGCTTCGATCACAATTTCAAAAAAAGTGGAAGATTCCTTGTACATGTCGCGTTCCTTATAATAATTAGCCGCATCAAGTGCCAATTCCTCTAAATCAGCAAACATTTTTTTGTTTCGTAGTCCCAAAAGGGCTGATCTCAATTGTTCAGAGCTGTCTGTTTCTATATAGAGTGCCTGTAAAAATTGGAATTTCAATTGATAAATTTCATCTCCCAATATAGAGGCCTGATTCATGCCTTCCTTTATAGCCTCACTCGCTCGCTCCATATCTTCGAGTTTAAAACAAGTAAGAGCCAGTGAAAACAATGATTTGATCATCGTTGCAACTTGATCTTTTTGATAAAGTGAAATGGCTTGTTCAAAGAAGACAGTCGCTGTATGATAGGTTCCCATACTATAATGACAAGTTCCTAAGTTATTGAGGGCCATCGCCTTAAAATAAGATGTGCATTCTTTTCTTTCCATTGCTTCACACACTTTTAAAGCTTTTTCTAAATACGGGAGCGCTTTTTGATGCTGATTTACATCAATCCAATTACCTGCCATCACAAAATCGCATTGAATGCTTCTTTTTCCATAAAGCTGATGTTTCTTATAGATGTCTCTCGCTTTTTTCGCATAATGCATAGAAAAATAGGTTTGTTTCATATGATAGTATACTTCAGCAATTTTATAATAAAATTCCGCTTTTTCGATCTCATCTGTCACTAAGATCAGCTGATGTTCCGCATGCTTATAATAGGAAATGGCTTCGATATACCGGTGCTGGGTAAATGCATACATTCCATGGAAAAAATGAAAGTAATAGCCCAATAAACCCGTCATCTCATCTTCTGCCTCTTCAATTTCTTTTGGAAAAGAGACCGCTTGAAGCGATTCATTCCCTGCATGGACTGGCGTTAAGTGCTGAAGCATCATTTGATGGCGAAAATCCATGAGAGAATAATAGAGTAATAAATCTTGATCTTCTTCCATCTCATGAATGTCTTCTTCAACAAGGCGCTTCATATCGTTTGCCTGATCAACTTCAAATTTGCAAATATGTGTGTACCATTGATTGATTTTTACACCTACTTCGGAAGATGGTATTTTGTGTGCCATCCACTTCAGCCCCATTCTATCATATCAAACTGATAACTATTATTTTACATAATTTATGATTTTAAGGCAAATTGTCATTTATTTCATATTTTATGTTGATTTTGCACATTTCTATCTTTTTTACCAAGTTTAAAGAGAGTACTTTTGCCCATCAAAACCTTTTTTCTACGAAGTAGGGTCGAATTCTCTAAGCACTTCTTTTAAACCACTGACATAGCGACTAAATGCTTTTTTCTTTCCTTTTCTCGTATCAAAGTTGTCAAAAAAGGCTTTTCTCTGCGCCGTACTAATTTCTAACTGGACACTTTCGCCACTGGCATTTTGATTATTAATGTTGTTTGGATCCGTTCCGGAGAGGCGCTCGCCTTTTTGCACGAGCTCTGCGGAGAAGCCCCGGTCTTTTAGTTCTCGCACAACCGCTTCTTGCATTTTTTCGTTTGTCCCGCCCACAAGTGTATGTCTTCTATCACTTTTATAGCCGTGAATGGATATAGAAAAGGGATATGTTTTAATCATTTGAACCAAAATCGGTTCATCGAATTTTGTACTAGTGATATGCAAGTCACGATTGTTATCTTGTTTTGTCCCTTCAAATAAATACGTAGAGTACTTCTTTTCAAATGCTTCTACAATTTCACTTGTTCCTGGTTCAATTTCGCCGCCGTGAGGAGAAAAGACAAGTAAGTCACTTCCCCCTTTTTCATGAAACTCTATCTCATAGCCATCTCTTTCATGCCGTATAAGCTGTTTAAAACTTTCATATTGATCCCCTTTTTTTCGCTCTTTCTTATACTTTTCTACTTCTTCATGATGTTGTTTTTGCTCTTTATTTTCTTGGATAGAATGGCTGCATTTCACCATTAAAAGAGCACACAGGATGAGAAAGATGAATCCACATATGAGTAGTCTTTTCATTTCACCGCTCCTTTTCATTCTCTTCGATGTCATCTTATCGCATTATTTTACTATCAATCGCTAAAAGAATTCAAAGAATGTCCGGCTCCTTTTCATGAATCAGGAGAACTTACCTGTTTTTTTATGTTGCCTTAGGTATTTTCGGCTTCTTTAAAACGGTTCATGTGCAAGTAAAAACTAAATCCTATGACCTCATTTTAGTTTTAGTCAAAAACACCTACAAAATTGGGAATTTTCATCTTTTTTCAAATAAAAAAGCTGTAAACAAAAGGAATATCTCCTTCTGTTTACAGCCAGTCTCTGTATATCCAGCATTAAACTCTTAATTCATTCTCTAATGCTGTCAGCACTTCATCTTGCGACATGCCTTGTGCAAGTGAAATTTCGCTCACTAACATGCCCCGTGCATCTTCAAGCATCTTCTTTTCACTAGAATTTAAGGCTTTTTTCTGATTACGTCTCATCAGATCTTTGACAACGTCTGCGCCATCTTCAATCGAACCTGTTTTTAGCTTTTTCAGATTTTCATCATATCTTTGCTTCCAAGTAAGCGTGTCGTCGTTTGTTTCTTCTGCAAAATTGTTCATCACAACTTTCAGCGTAGCTTGATCAGCTACCGGACGTATACCTAGTTGATTGATTCTGCCTTTTGGGACCATCATCTGCATATTCGGCATTTGAATCAGAAAATATTCCTGCGTCTTACCTAAAATCTCTTTTTCTTCCATTCCTTCAATCACACCGGCTCCATGCATTGGATAAACAATTTTATCACCTATTTGAAACAAATCCGCCACCTCCGAAAGTATTCACAATATCATTATAACACATTTCAGCAGAGGATAAAAATTTATATTTTATCATGTTAATTTAGCACTAGTCAATTCTTTTTATTTGAGTTTTTAAAGAATTAGCCTTTTTTTACAAAAGGAGCGCCACCATCCAGTCCTCGTACACCTTTCTTGCATATACTAGCATTGAGTCACATTTAGGAGGGATGACAATGTGCAAATGCAAGAGCAAACATTCCCACTCAAAATGCTATAAAAAGCATGACGATCATCACCATATTGATCCGTGTGAAAAAAAGAAGTTTTATCATAAAAAAGATGATTGGTTTGAGAGCGATTTTTGGGATACGTCAAGAAGTTATGATCCCCATTATTTTCCTAAAAGTGTCTGCAGCAGATGTAAGAAGCGTCGCAGAAAAAGACATAGCTTCTCATTTTAGCGTTTGACGCTGCACCTGCTTTTTGTTTTCCCGGCTGAAAAGCCGGTTTTTTTGTTACATGTCGTTCTTTTCTTTCATATGGATAGGCTCATGAAACAGGTGCAGCTCATAAGATATGGCAACCTGAAAAAAAGGATGAGATACAAAATGAATAATATGAATAACCAAACCAACCATTACCATCAAGGAAATCCCTATCACACGTTTGAAAATGTGTATACAGCCAATCATGAGCATATGATTGCACCAAACATGCATGACCCTATGAATATGCCAAATCATTATCATACCGGTAAAAAAGATGCTTATAGCGGACACCATCCGCATCATCATTCAGCCTATTCCCCTTTTACGAAGCAGTATGAACCCTATTCAAACGTACAAATGAACGATCACCATCACTTCGGTCACTACGGCGGTTATGGTATGGCTCCCTACCATCCAAACGGCTATCATGATATGCATATGATGATGCCTGCAAATCATCATATGACAGGAAATGCTTACGGAATGAACCAACCAAATGCATTCCTACCCCGTTATTACTAAAAAACAAGCAAAATAAGGGTATAAAATACCATTTAATGACATATAGGAATATGGTAACCTTATAGGTAAATAATGGATGTAATCATCTATTATTTACCTATAATCAACCAAGGGGGAAGGAAGAAATGAAGAAAACATGGACAATGATTATGATGGGGATGCTTACATTGGTCATGGCACTCTCAGTACCGCTAGCCGCATCAGCTGAAGGGGCTAAAACAGAGGAAAGCAAAGCTTCAACGAATGCAAGGCCAGCTGCCCTTTATGCAAAAATCACAGGAGCAAGTAAACAAGAATGGTCTTTTTCTGACATTGACCTGACTTACCGTCCAAATTCTGTTCTAAGTATTGGTGCAGTTGAATTTACTTTACCAGCAGGTTTTCAAGCCACAACAAAGGATATTATCAATGGAAAAGCTTTAAAAGACAGTTACATTTTGAACAATGGAAAAACTGTCCGCATTCCAGCTCGTTTCGATTTATTCGGAAGTTCCCAATATACATTACAACTTTCTCATAAAGTACTTCCTGCTGCAGGTACATATACGTTCCGTGCAGAAAATCGTGCGATCAGCATCGGTTCCACATTTTATGCAGAGGATACGATTGATATTAATAAACGGCCAGTTGTCGTCACACCGCCAAATCCTTGCGGATGCTAAACAAAAAAGCGCTCTTAGAGCGCTTTTTCTCATTTATTACATCTCTTGCCACTGTGCTTACTGCATTTTATATAATTGTTACACCATATCTCATGATGGTCTGTCATCATTTAGTTGGCAAATCCATATATGGCGTTTTTTATTGTTATTTTTGCTCTTTTAGTTTTTTAAAAATCACAAATTGATATACGCCAAATAGTAAGGTTAGGATCATAATTGCGGTAAATAGTTGATCGACTGGAAGCAAAAAATATACGACAAAAAAAGATAAAAGCAAAACAAAGTAACCTATATTGAACGCTTTTTTAAATGTCATCATATTCCCTCCTTTTTACAATCATATCACGCTTCACCTAATCGTATAACCAAATAACAAAAACCCCTATCCATTTGAGGAAAGGGGTTATCCTTACAACATGACAGCGGATGTTTATCTTCACATCTCAACAACAGGAACCAAACTATCGGATTGAAAAATTAATTGGTGGGCAAACCGATTCACCCACCATCTCAAACCTAGCTACATCACCCGCTTAAACATCTTCTCCATTTCATATGTGGAATTATTTGTAGGAAATCACACAAGAACATAAGTTCTCTTGTTGTTGCGTTTCCTGCGTTTTATATTATTGTTACATCATACCACTTTATAGTTTGTCATCAATTAGTGGGCATTTAGTGGGCAAGCCCATATACACACTATATTAATGAAGAAAGTAGGAAGCATACCTCATGAAAATAAACAAAATAAGATCATTCCTTTATAAAACATCAAAATACCTGGGTGACGTCAATGCTGTTCAAAAGGGCACTATAGGAAAGCGTATCATGCGACGTGCTGCGGGTAAAGCATCCGGCAAGCTAATGAAAAAGATATTCAAATAAAATAGTTCACGGTGGTGATTTCATGAATGATCTTGAGAGAAAGCTATACAGGATCATCTATAATATGAGCAGGTTTCGCAAAAACCCCACAATTGAGGACTTAAAAATAAAAACAGGTAAAGACGAACAATCTATACGAAAAGCCGTTAAAAATCTTATTTCAAGAAATGAATTGACATGGGATAAGGAAAAGGAGGAATGGCGGTTCAAATAAAAAAAAGCCCCCGAAAAGGGCTTTTTTTAATGAAATTTATCATAACCGATACTTGATGTATGACCTCTTATTGCCTCATCATGATTTTGTGTAATTGCAAAATAACCGATAGTACCTAATGTTCCCACAATTATAATGCTTGCGATCAATGACTTAAATTTCATAAAGGCAATCGCTCCTTCTAATTAATCTTTGGAAATAAAGAATCTTCTCATAAAAATTCGACGCCTTGTCTTTATCTCCTACTTCGTTATATCTTCTAGCTGCATCTTTCGATAATTCTTCAAGAATTGCGTACATGCCTTTTTCGGTTAAATATTCGATATCGCTCAACACTTTATCATAATCATCTTTCACATAAAGAGCCTTATAGAATGTGAACACTTTAAGCATCACATCATCATTTAATTTTTCTGCCAATTCTATTCCCTGGTTTAGGGCATATATGCCAAGATCGTTGTCTTTTTCATGAAAATATGATCTTACAAGCATACTTAAAGGATCAAGTATTCTGTTGAAATGCTCATAACCTCGTTCTTTAAAAGCGTTGATTGAATCATTAAAATATTTAATTGCATCAGCTATTTCATCATTGTGGAAATAACTTAATCCCAAATTATACAACGCTGATCCTTCTAATCTTTTGGTGTCGCTTTTCGTTGCTTTTTCTAGGGCGTTTATAAAGTGTGGTGAAGCTTTTTCGGGGCAGCCCATATCTATATAGTTTAATCCTATGACAAAGAAACACTGAATTTGCCTAACAGTATAAGTATCTTTTTCTTTGTAACAATCTATTGCTTGAGCGATATGGTGCATAGACATGTGGTTTTGTTTCATGTGGTAATAGATTTCAGCCATCTTGTAATTAAACTCGGCACGTTCAATATCATCACTTACAAGAGATAGCTTTTTTTCTGCTCGTTTGTAGAAGGTAATTGCGTTGAGGTATTCATAGTTTTCAAATTCGTACATGCCGTAGAAAAAGTTAAAATAATAATCTAGCAAGCCTGTTAATTTCTCTTGATCCTTTTTTATTTTCATTGCTAGTTCTCTAAAGTTGGCACGCTCTTTCCCATTTTCCAATGGATTCAAATAATCCAACATTAATTTATGTCGGAACTCCATGAGTGAGAAATACAATAATAAATCTTGATTTTCTTCCATATCATCGAGCAAAGATTTTATTTCTTCTTTATATGCTTCGGCGTCAGGTACGTTAAATCTTTGAATATGGTAATACCATTCATTGATTTTCATACCGACATGAGAAGAAAGAACTTTCTCCATAAGACCCTACCCCTTCCTTGCTATTCCCTATAATGACATATATTATCATTTTCCGAATAATTCCACACCGAAAAGAAACCGCAAAAAGCAAACATAAAAAAGACCTCTCTTAATCAAGAGAGGCTTCTAATTCTTCAAGAAGAAATTCACATACTTTAGGTTGAATATGTTGTCTCTTCAAACTTAGTAAAAGGTACTTAGAATTAATGCTGTCAGAAAAGATTTTTTCTTTTAGTAATTCAAATTCCTTTATACTTGGTTTTTCATCTTTTATTAAGTCTTCCGGCAAGATTGAGAAATTCTCATATAATTGTTTATCTTCTTCGCTAACATGTTGATGATATTCATTTGAATTTTGATCAGTGTCATCCGTTAGTCTATGCGAAAATACATTTAACACTTTACAAATCATCTTTACTTGTTTTTCATCGAGATTGTGATCCAATGCATACATAAAAAAAGGATGCTCTTCATTTACCACCATTTTTTTCAAAAGGTAAACTTGGTACTTTAATAGCTCTAATTCTTTTTCAATAGACATTTAAACTCCACCTTTTAAATAACTTGCATAATCGCCCAAGCAATTGAACGAGCAGCGCTAATTGGTATATCTAACTGAAAATGCATAAAATCGATCATACTTTGCTCAATGTCTCTCGACAGTTTATCGAGTTTGTTTGCTATTGCTTTTGAATGTTTTTTAACCAATGCGCCATTCTTTGGACTTAGGTTGCTCAAAAGTTTACCTGTAAGGTCTCCACCGTATCTTAGCGCAAATACTAAAGCATCTTTCTTCCAACTTTTTGTGCTTGCTTTAGGTTCATTCATTTCAACAGCTGTTTGTAAGACAGTTCTTTGCAATTTAGTTTCTACATTTGTTGAAGTCTTTGTCTCTGCTGCAAAAGAAGTTACTGGTGACAAAATTGAAAATAAAGTTGTTAGTGCTAGTGTCCCTGCAATAATTTGTTTTTTCATTTTAAATTCTCCTCAAAAGCAGATGCATCCACAAGTGTTTTTTGGCCTAAAAAAACATTAGCAAATTTAGGGAATTTTTTATACATTTTTTATTAATTTTGAACACATTTAGTCTTTTATTCCTCATTTAGTTAACAGAAATCAGGAAATATTACTCTTTATGGTAAATGTTTTAAATATTTACTCCTCCTAGTGAAATTGAACTTAAACAAAAAAACCCCTATCCATTTAAGGACAGGGGTTTAATAGTTCCTACAATTCCATTTTCTATAGTCATATGTCTATAGATATTTATTTCAATGCCTTTTCTAACGCTGCTTTTGTCTTTGGTCCATAAATGCCGTCAGCATCAAGACCATGCATAAGCTGAAACCGCTTCACCGCATCCGCTGTTTTTGGTCCATAGTATCCATCTACACCGTTGTTTTTCGCTCCTTTGTCCGGGTAATAGTAAACCGCCGCTAGAGCTTGTTGTACAGCTTTTACGCCTGCCCCCTTTGTAAGAGGCTTTGTAACTTTTAAAATGCCTGTTGGCAAACCGTATGACTTTTTAGAAGGCTTGGAAGCTGCTGTTTTGAATGGTTCTGCTTTTGTTGGTTTAGCAGACGGCTTTTTACTTGTGTTAGCAACGGCGATCCCGGCTTGGAAGCTGTCCCAACGATTAAGCAGCTTGCGGGGACATTCTTTCCCGCTCCAATGCTTATGCGGCACAACGTTTGCTAATGGAATCCCTTGATCCTGCATTAACTGGCGAATTAACCATTGAGCATTTTCGACCGCCTTTTCAAAATTACCATCTGCATTTTCACAAATTTCGATGCCGATCGACTTCATATTGCCCGTTCCTCTGCCGTCTCCTGCGTGCCAACCATTTTCGTTTAACGGTAAATGCTGATAGATCACATTTTCGTCTACAGTGTAGTGCCAGCTCACCGCCGTGGATGAGCGTTTCACAAAATTAGCGTGACTTGCTGCGTCTGCGCCCTTTGACGTATTGGCTGTGTTATGAACTGTAATATATAAAGGCTTCATATAGTTGCCTGGTCGATTTTTATTCCCTTTTGAAATGAAGTCTTGAATGATTTTTACCATTGTTCATCTACTCCTTAAAATTGTTTTTTAGTATTTAAAAAAGCCGCCTGGGGCAGCTCTTTATTTTGTTAATCCTTTTTGTTGCAGCGCTTCTTTTTGGGCTTTCCCTCGACTTGTCACATAGTTGTTTTTGTACCATGCGACAAGGGTCGTTACTAACGTAAAGACCATTGAGAAGGCAAGATATAAAGTTTCTGTTAATGTGTTTACCTGGTCCTCACTGATCGGCAAAACAGGTTTGCCAAACATAATTAACGCCTGGTTGATTAGTGCAATAAAAAGAAGCACCGTGCGAACGACCGTGCCTTTGTCAAAGTTTTTCATATTAATTTCCTCTTTTCGTTTTATTTTTGGTTTCTTTCGATACGATCCAATTTCTCGATTACCACGTCATATTTCTCACTGAATTTTGCTAGTACGTCATTTTGTGCGTCAATTTGTTCGTTTAGCTTGTTCTCACGCTCTTTAGTTGTATTGAGGACATAAAACAACACCCAACAAAAAAGAACCGCAAACGGTCCTTGTGTCATCAAATACTGCGCCAAATCCATTTCCACCATACTCACCTACTCCCGCCATAAAAAATAAGCCTATACCTCGTACGGCTCACCTGTGATCTGCTCATATTGTTCGGGGGTGATTCTCCCCGCTGCTACTGTGTTATATACCATTTCTTTTGACCATAATTCACGATCATAAAAACCTTTGATTCTTTCAAACCAAATATTCATGATGCTTCACCTACCGCAAGCAAGTAATAAAGTTCGGCTATTTCTTTTTGCATGATCTCCATTTCTGACGGCTGCGGCTTTGGCTGCAAACTCTCTATATACTCTTTAGAAGCTGATTCAAACCACATCTTTTTCTTTGGATCAAATTTCGCTTTATATAGCCCTTCTTCCGGCGGCACGTCAGTATAACCACTCGGAATTTCTTCATCTTCTGTTATTTTCAAATCTCCCCCAATAACATAGATAAAATTCTCATCATATTGAAAAATAGGTATCATATAAAACGCCTCCTTAAACCTTAAATGAAAAGTTAACCACGATAAACTCGGTGTTACTTGAAGTTGTCTGAATACAAAAGCGCCCATCAGTTGCAATGTACTGGCGGCATATTTGTGGACCGCTTGCTCCGCCTGTGCTAGAGGCTAAACCAACGTTATATAAAGGTGTTGATGGTCTATACCCTTCATCTAACACAAATGCCGCCACGTCGCCTAGCGTTCCCCCTGCTATTGCTCCGGTAATGTGTACCCAGCCAAATGCATCCTTTGTGTAACGAACCCGATAATCATTATTGACTTCACTTTTATAGGTTTTCCAACCGTTCACAATGGTCGGATATTCCCATTTACTGTTTGCGTCAGTATCTGTTAGCATTCGTTTCCAACCTTTGAAAGAACCATCAGTATGAATTGTCCCAAACCAATGTGTATTATCAGCGCTACGGATGACATGAAAGTTTTTCCTAATACCTGTTGTAAATACATCAACGTTAAACCAAGATGTATCATTTGTGGTTGGCAGATTCGTAAAATATTGACCTGCGCCATAATAGAAACCGGGAGGTAACTCGAACAAATTAGTACCTCCGATTGTGGTTGGCACTGCTTGCCTAAAACCCGCATCAGTAGTCAATTTATACATCTGTGCTTTTTTGGATAACTCGTCTGTGTATGATTTTGCGTCACTCAAAGCTTTATTAGCTTTAGTTTGAGCGCCGGAAGTTGTTTCTTTTGCGTCCCACGCTTTTTGTTTATCTTCGGTCACATGTATTTTTTGATCTGTTGCATGATCGTCCGTATATTTTTTAGCTGCTGCAAGCGCTGCGTCTACTTTAGCTTTTGCGCCTTCTTTTGTTTCAAGCGCTTCAAGATCACCTAGTTTTTCTTTCAAGTGATCAAGCTGTTCTTGAAGCTCTTTCGTGATCTTATCAATGTTTCCTTGCATATCGTCAGTTCTCTTTTGAATGTCGGTTTCAAGTTCTGCCGCCATGCGTTCTATTTCGGTTTTCAGTGTTTGGAAATCATCAATATAAAATTCCGCTGCCGGGGCAATGTCCTGGTCAATTAAATTGTGTTGAATATCAAATATGAATTCATTTACTGACAAGGCTTGTCCGTTCCGATAATACAAATTCAAGGACGCTTGAACCTTGCCATATTGCTTGATCTCGTCATTATCTAGGACGTATTCGGCGATCCCTTCTACTTTATCAACAAGTGTGATATTCCGAATGTGCTTCGATCCATTTGCAAATTTTAGTACGAGTTTTCCGTCAACCGCTGACAACGGAAGTGGCACACCATCTTTACGCAATTTGAAAATTAGCTTTCCTGTGCCTATGTCCTGGGTTGAGAAAACAATTTTTGAATCGTACACGCTTTGATCATAGGCGTCAACCACGAAAGGCAGCATGCCATTTTTAAATAACTGATTGGTCATGTTCTACCACCTTTTCTTTTTCCTCTAGCTGCTGCACTTTTTCATTAAGTTCCTTGATGGTGTTTTTCATTTCTTCAATCTCGCTAGGGTTTGTTGTTTGCTCTACAGGAAAATCAATTTTTTGACCTTCTGCATCTTCCAAATAAACATTTTGGAAGTTTACACCCTCAAGACGAATTATTTTTTCCCCTTCGCTGTTGTAGCCCGTGATCGACTCATTTTTTGATAGAATGACAGAATCAACCTCTATTTTTTCATTTCCCATAACTAAAAACATCATGCCACATCCTTTGCATCTGTGATTGTGTCCGGTGCATTATCAACAATGCCGCCTATGGTCCAATCTCCCCGGCAAACATTTCCGTATCTAACAACTCTTTTCGCTGAATCAGTAATATAAATACCCGCCCTTGCTAGGTTACTAAGGGAAGATAACGACCTACATGTGTTTCCTGCAAGTAAAATGTCACGTGCGCCATTTGCGATCCGTATCGCTTCGTATTCACCATGCTTGTTGTAGCCTGCACCAGTGACTAAATTGCCTGTTATGGATGCAATTAAAACGCCCGATTGCTCAATACCATAGCGTCCAGGGCGACGGATATTATTTCCGTTAATGACTAATAGAGTAGACTCTCCAAACGCTGCGATTCCATCACGACCGATAAAGCTGATCTGATTATCTCCTACGTTGACACCTACACAATCATTCATTCTAATACCGTCACCGGAAGTATTAGATAATTGGTTGGCAACAACGACGCCATTTCTAACAGAATCTAATCTAATTGCCGCTTGATTCGGTCCATCTACTCCGTCGATAATATTTCCAACAATATTCACGTTTCTTACAAAACCATCTTCACCGATCCCACGTACATAAATCCCTTCATTGGCACGTGTTTTCAAAATGGTGTTATTGGAAATAACCACATGATAGAACTTTTGTGATTTTGAAAGCTGTTCAAATTTATCGTTCTTTGTATGTGCGGGGTTGGTTGGATCAATGGCGCTTACAGTAATGCCAAAACGACAATTACGAAGCGTATTCTCGGTGATAGTTGTATTCAACCAGTTATATCCACGCACTGCCCATCCATCAATATCATCAAACGTACAATTGCGAACCGTAATATTTTCGTGCCAATAATCAATTGTGGACGAATGAGAACCGACGCCTCTTGTCCATGCTTGCGTACCAGCTGTGCCGGATGCCCCAAAATAACAATTATCAATTAAACCATCTTTACAGACAGTAAAATCATAAGCACCAAAAGCGCCGAATACTTCTTTTCTTTGTGCTAAATCTATTTGAATTGCCTCGGAGAAGTACCTTGTTCCATCAGGATCAACAAACCCGATAAATTTTGAATCAACAATTTTGAAATGACGACATGCGTTAAATTCCACAGCGTGGTAACTTTGCACGTCTTTAAACGTCGCTTCTTTAATCAAAATATTACTGGCGTGTCCGAATGAAAAACAGTTACTTCGCATTGAAATTTTTGTTCCTCGGCAATCCCATAAGCCGCCTTCAATTACAATATTTCCGTTTCCGTTGTAAGCATAGTATTCAGTCGATCCATCACCATTTGTCATCATATATCTACCATAATAATTTAAAAGGGTCGCACCTCTTGCACTTACTAACGTATTTCCCCAATTGATCAATGGCGCACCTAATTTATAAGTGCCTGGGGGAATATATACCCTTACGCTTTTACCGCCTTTCGCACGATCAAGTGCAGCTTGTATACTTGGGGCAGAATCCTTTTTCCCTGTCGGATCAGCTCCAAGTAAAATAACATTTAAATCCGGCAAAAAATCAAAGCGTTTATACACTTGATCAAAGTCATATTCAAGCCGATCATTCAAAGTCGGGTGAATGGTCGCATCAAGTGAAACCCTTCCGTCCACAACCTCTTTTATATCGTTGCCGTCATGATTGACGATTAGATTAACAAGTCGTGACCAATAACTATTGAGCCAATGTGCGACGCTTTTCCCTCTGTGGATGATGCTTGACGCTTCGTGGGCTTTATCGCTTGCTTTATGTTCTTTGATTTCTATGTCCAGTTGATTCAAAGCGTTTTCCGTGGACCTTGCGTTTTGCGATAGGTTATCTTCAAACTCTGCATTCTTGCCAATTTTAAAGACTTTCAATAAATTAAACCTTCCCATTCTATCAGCTCCTTCCATAAAAAATAGCCAACGGTTTCCCGTCAGCTATCTAAGTAAAATGAAATATTAATTTGTGCGCCGTTTGGTAAATCGGCAGCCGTTGGGCTGATCCTTTGACCACCTTTAGCAAGCATAATATTCATGCCGCTTGGGTTGGTAGTATCAACGGTTGCGCCTGCCGTAATCCCCTTTAGACTTAAATCAAAATCAACTCCCGCCCTGGGACTTTTCGGTTTTATGTCAATTCCTATATCAATATCAATGGTATTCCCTATCTCGTCAATTTCCGCACCGTCAACGCTGCTATCATCAATTGACCAGGTTTTCGTAATACTTGAATATGACAAACTCAAATCCTGGGAAACCTTCATATTGATATTATTCAATTGGCTTTGCGTGCTGCTTGCTATGCTCTTTTGTGCCTCAAGCATTTCTGCTATTTCTTTTTTGATTAAATTCCGCTGCTTTTTCATTGCGACGGTCTGCTCTAGTTGATAGTCAATAATATCTTTACGATAGTTCGTCAGCGTGACAGACGGCTTTAAGTCCAAATTAAGAGGGTTGTATTTGATCTCCTGTACCCTTACCTCTCCTTCAAACAGGATGCCGTAAGCTGTATCGGCAATGACTGGAATAATAGCTCCTTTGGAAATATTGTCCTCAATCGCTTCGAGCTTCGGATCATACACTTTTTCAAAATCCAATTCTATTGTTAATTTTGGATAAGGATCAATTTTCCCTTTCAGAAGTTTTTCCATGTCTTCTTTTTTTGAAATGGAATCCTCGTAAATTGTTTCTGCTACTCTAGGGCGACCATCTACAAGAAAAAGTTTTTCGTCGGGGTGAATGTATGTCACAGGTGGGAACATATACTTTTCATCATTTTTAAAGGTCCGATAAAGACCAATAAAATTCCCGTTAGGCACGCTCACCCGGAAACCCGTTTTCATTTTTTTCGTGTTCGGGTTTTTGCTGTCCTTTCCCTTAAACGTTGCAACGACCGTATGCTCTTTATCCTCAAGACCTCGGATCACGTCAACCGTTTCAACCACATGACTTTCTTTGCCCGTGTCTTTGTACGTGCTGAATGTTTTGTTTGTCTTTTTATCAATGTTGAACGTGATTTTCCCGCCTAATTTCTCTTTGATCAGTTTCACGCTGAAGCCTGTTCCTTTAAATTTAAAAGAGAACGTTTGTCCAACATCCTCCGCATACATGGCGTTTAAATCACTGTTTGTTTTCCATTTCCCCGATTTACTATCATAGCCTTTAGTTTCCTCGCTTGCTGTGTCCTTTTCTTCTTTTACCTTGCCATAACCTTTTATTCTTGTGTAAGACTCGGACAGGCTGCTTTTGACACTGATCGTATTCATATTCGCCCTGGTATCTAATTTATAATTGATCCGCTTTTTGATTTCTTTATACACGTAAATATGATCGTTGTTTACATCAAGTTCAACAACAAAAGCCGATATAAGATCGTTCATCAGCTCTAACGACTTTTTCTTGCCGAATCCTTCTAGTTTGGCTTTCAATCCTTTAGCATCCGGCATGATGGTAAAGGAAAGACCGCTTCCTTTTAAAGCGTGTTTAAGTGCTGTGTCTATATCTATTTCTCCGTTAATTTCTTCATCCACCTGGTTATATGTCAGACGAACAATATACATATGATCAGCCACCACATTTCGGAATGACACGCCGTTTTCTGTGCGCTTTTCATCCTCGACAATAATGTATCGCTGCGCTTTATGCTCGATCTCATCTATAAGCAAAATGTTGTCATTTACAAGCATATCGAAAGCCAGTTCAGTCTCGGGTATTTGCAAACATTGAAATGACAATTGCTTTGTGCCGTCTAATTTATCCGAGACTTCGGGTTCTACATGTTCCAAAGGTATTTTATTTGTTGGATCGTGCTTTGACTGTACAAATAATTGATTCATCATGTCACCTACTTATAGTAAAAGCGCAAGACAAACCGCATATCAATACTGGATGCGCCTTCGATCTCAAATGGATTAAAGCCAGGGCGCAAACTCGGAAAGCGACCGGACGTATCCGCCATTTTCCCATCAATCATGACATATTGTCTTGTGACAATAATTTTTTGCTTTTTTGAAACTGATCCCTTTATCGTTAACGCCTCTTTCGTAGCATCATTGCGTATCTTCACGTCCTTACCTGTTAAATACAGGGTGACGCTATAATCAAAGTCAATCGGATCAATTGTCACATCAGAAGCGTTATAGACTTTAAACGTCTTGGACGTAAAGCTATATTTGAGATTGTCTTGACTCGGCAAATTCATGCCGATATGAAAATTTTCACCGCTCAAATTCAAAGGCTTTTCAGTATTAAAGACGGTTTCGCCAAGCCCAAGCCCTGCGGTGAATTCCACATCAACTTCTTTATAATTTTTTCCGTCATCTTTTTCGATTTCTATTTCATCATCACACGTCACCAGGTAACGTATACCAGGTGAAAAAGAACAACTAATGTAATAGGGTTCTTCTCTTACTAGCTCCCTGGTGAGCGCTGCCCTGTATCTATTAAATTGATCCGTGCTTTTTGCTTTAATATAAAATCGTGCTTTGATCTTTCTTTCTTTAAAACGGACTTTTTTCGACGTTTGTTTTAATCCTGGTCTATTTGCCACTACTGCCGTTTGACGTTCGATAGAAGCCGACACAGGCGTAAATTTTACGCAACGTAAAAAGGGAAGGCGCTTGCTGATCAATTGAAGCCCTTCCCCGTAATCCGTATAAAATTCATAGCTCAAGTCGCAAACCCTCCCCTACGCTGCCTATTTTTGAGTAAATCCATATTGTACTTGTTTAGTCCCTCAACATTAATCGTGGTGTCTTTCATGGCGATCTGTGTCAACAAGCCGATCATTTGATCAAACTTGTTTTCTAGCTGCTTAATAGCCTCGGCACTATCATTTTGAACAATCACATTTGTTGATCCTTGCCCTGGCTGCTCGGGCTGATAGCCAACCATTCGATTAGCTTGAGCAAGCACCTGCATAGCTCTGTTTCTTCTGAATTGCCTTAAAGGTAAAATCATTTCCCCTTTGTGGACCTCTGCCGTATGATTTCGGGTAATGATACCGCCTTTATCATAGCCAATGTACTTGCCGCCTTTTCTCATGTTGACTAAACCAGGATGCTTGTTAATTCCGCCATACCGACTATTCAAATAGTTGATAGCCGCAAGAACCTGGTGTACAGGATTTTTGATATTTCCGTAACCCGGCTCTTTGTTTGCTGCAAATGTGCTTGGTATAAATTGCATAAGCCCCTGGGACGGATGCCCCGCTTTTGCGTTGCTGTCCCAATTGTTTACAACTGTAGGATTTCCGCCCGATTCTTTCATGGCGATCGTTTCAAGCGCCTTTGAAAAAGAAGGGGAAATACCTTTAATTGCAATAGCTTGAGCAACCCACTTTTTGACGGCTGCGCTGCCTCCCTCACCAGGAACAAAATCAAAGTCTTTGATCTTGTTTTTAATAAAGGAAACCGCTTTGTCCTTTATAAAAGAAAAGCTGCCTTTAACGATCTGACCAAAGCCCCCTGCCATGCTCGGGGTCGTGATCCCCATTTTTTGAAGTAATGTATTCAGTAGCTTGCTAGGCTTTGTAATGAAGTCAGACACATCAAGTACCAGGTCTTTCACTTTACCGAAAAGACTAGAAATGAAATTGCCGCCCTTGCCTGTACCATCTTTGTAAAATGGCACGTCATCAAACAATGCTTTCGTTTTAGGTCCTGATAATACTTCCGTGCCTTTTGGCAGGTTCATCATTGTGTCAGTTGAAGGAGACAGCCCCATTTGACCGCTAGGCGTGATAAATAGTTCTTGCATTCCTCCGTCGCCTAGAATGGCGGGTCCCCCTGGGTGTCCGCCTGTCCCTTTTGCGTATTTTGGCGGTGTCCATTCCGGTATTTGATTTTCTTTCGGAACGCCCACTTTACCAAGAACCCAGTTAACGCCACCTATTACGCCATTCACAACAAAGGAAAGTTTGTCATTCATTTTATTTGCTAATGCCTTGACGCCTTTTAGCGCCTCCCATGCCATGTTTTTAATTCCATTACCGATTTTACCCGGCAATTTTTTGGCTGCGTCTACAATGTCCCAAAAACGTTTGACCATGCCGTCCTTCATGCTTGTCGCAATAGAAACGGCTTTGTCTTTTAGCCAAGTGACCATTTTCCCGGTGTTTGCAGCTCCATTTTTAAAGAAACCGACAATGCTAGACCACATTTTCGGGAAGATGCCTAAAAGCCCTTTTCCTAGTGATTTCGCAATCCCGAGAATCTTTCCGAAAAAGGAAAGTTGAACAAAATTCCATATCGAAGTAATCGAGCCGAAAAACACATCTTTAATGCCTTCCCACATCTTGCCGAAGTCTCCCGTTAGCAAACCCGAGAAGAATTTTATGACGCCTTGTATCACTTGCATTGCGCCCATGACAACCCCTTTAATGTTGCCCCAAACGCTTTTGATAATGGCAATAATTGCGGGCATGACAAATTGAACAACGGACCATATATTTTGTAAGGCTTGTGTAATGACGCCGCCGTTTTCTTCCCAAAATGTTCCCCACACTGCGGCAAGCTGTCCGATAAATGACAAGATTCCGCCCAGGGCTTGTTTTACAATCGGCGCCATTGTAACAAATACATTCATCAATATGCCGCCTATTGCCTGGAAAGTCGGCTGCATACTCTTAAATGAATTTTTAATAGTATCTATTACGCCTTTCACTGTATCAGTGGTGCTGACAATCATATCAACCACGCCAGGCGGGAAAAGCTGCGATAATATGCCGTACCCTTCTAAGCGTTCAGCGCTTCCCTCACCTTGCAATATGCCCCAAATACCCGCCATTGCCTGTTTTACTGTATTGCCAGCGCTGGACATTTGTTTCATGATCGGATCAGCAATATTAAATGCCTTCTCAAGAAATGTAGCCGCTGCGCCTCCTATTGGCTCTAATGCTGACAGTGCTTGACGCCCGATCTTTTTAAAGCGTGTGCCTAAATTGTCTTGCAACGCCGCCCCTGCTTCGTCAGCTTTGCCCTTTACGTCACCGATTTTCCCATCAATGCCGCCCAGGGCATACATGGCGTCAGCCTCTAAGTCCTCCCATTTTGTCCCGAAAAGAGCCACGCCGATATTGTTAGCGTCCACCTGGTCTTTCATGCCTTTCAACTCTTTTAAAACGGCATTTGAAACATCTTTAACAGTTCCTTTACCTTTCAAGAAATTTTCCCATATCTTTTGAGTTGGTTTGGACAAATCCATCATGGCCGCATTGGTAGATTTTGAACCGTCTTTGACTCGAATTTGAAACTCTTTCATAACGTCGTTGACGTAATCCAGGTTATATACGCCAGCTTTTGTTCCATTGACGAGTAATTGAAAATATTCTTGTGCTGAATAACCCATTTTCCCGAATAACGTTGAATACTCGGACAGGTTATCGAACATTTCGTTTGAAAAATTCAATCCGTTTTGCGCTCCATATGTCATGAGATCGAACGCATCACTCACAGACACGCCAAAACCTTTCATAATGTTGTTTCCTGCTCTCGCAACTTCGTTTACCTCGGAATCAAAAGCATCAGCAAGAACCAGGGCTTTTTTGGTTACGTCAGTAAGGTCCTTGTCTGCAATACTTCGGATATTTTGTTTAATTTGAAACAGACCATTCCTGGCATCATCCAAATTCTCTCCGAAGCCTTGTGACCACACGTCTTTTGCTATTCCTGTGAGCTTTTTGGCTTCATCACCCGTCAAACCTAGCTGCGCTCTTAAACGCCCTTGTGACGCTTGTATATCAGCCGTCATTTTTGCACCAAGCGTGCCAACGGCTGCCGTTAATGCTCCAATGGCTGCCGTACCCGCCACCGCTGCCGTAGCAAATCCGCCCTTTAAAATGCTTGAGAGTTTGGAAACCTCTTTACCCGCTGCCGTTACATCATTAGATACATTTTGATGACTGGCCGCTAAATCTTCGGCGCTGTTTGCTGCTTCTGATTCGGCACGCTCAAGCCGCTCCACTTGACTTTGTGCAAGTCTTAAAGCGTTTTGCATATTGCGGTAACTTGTTATTTGAGAGTTTAAGCGTTGTGCGTATTTCTGCGCCTGGGTTGATCCCTCGCCGTATTGCTCCACTTGCTTTTCATATGCTTGTCTATAGGAATCTACAATTCTTTCTTGAATCTTCAATTGATCCGACAAACCCGACACCTTACTTTTACTTTCGCCGAGCTTGTCATCTAATGCTTTAAATTCGGCTGCGGTTGCTTTGGTTGCGGACTGTGCCGTTTTAAGCTGCTGCCTCAAGGCTGTGACGCCTTTGTCAAACCCTGTACTATCTAACGTCGTATTAACGACTAATGAACCTATCGGACGCCCTTCCGTAGCCATATGGTTTACCTCCTTTCCTTAAAAATTCAAAAATAAAAGAAGGCTCAAAAGCCTCCTGGTTTTAAAATCTGATCTATTGGAACGCTGCCCGTGCTTTGTCCTTTTCGATTCGCGAGACGTAAAAATCCGTTCAAGTCCATGTTGTCTATCTCATGATATTTGTACCCTTCTTTCATCAAATCTTCGTAAATATCATCTAATGAATCTAGGTAATCTTGCCACGTTTCTAAATACTCTATTTCTGTGCTTTCACCGCTTTCTTTTTCAAGCCGTCGTTTCCCTTTTTCTGTCCTGTCACTTGCAGGATGACATCAGCAATGGTTTGAAATGTTTCGTCAGACGGGATGTTGTCTAAAAAATCATCATATGAAAACTGTTGCCCGAATACGTCCACAACATAGGCAATCATTTCATCTAGCATTGTTGTTGCGTCTAAATTTTCTTGTTCACCTTGAGCTTGCAATTCAAGCGCACGTCTTAATTGACGAGCTGACGGCATATCCTTTGTGTACGTTTTTTCTTCTTTTGTTTGTGCATCAATCATTGTTAATTTCAACATATTAAACACCTCGTATATTTTTTAATGAATCCAGTTTAACCAGGTAAAATAAATTACCTGGCTATCAGAAAACACTATTTTTTTGTTGTGGTGCTTGATGGCGCTTCCGCTGTTCCATTGTCACCATCAGTGCTAGGGGCGATCCCTTTAAAGACAAAATCATAAAATCCCTTTTCGGTGAATCCAGGGCTTGCGCTGTGCGCCATGATATACGTCCAACCATCAAATTTCCGGGGCATGAATTGTCCTTCAATAGTTGGCGTAATAAATTCGACTTTATCCTCTTTTGTTTTACCTTCATTAGACGGAATACCGAATTTACCTCGCAAAAGCCCAACATACCAAAAACCACCCTTTGTTTTCTGCCGGAACGTGATAGCAACGAAAGGCGGGTCAGTATCTTTTCCGTATGCCTCAAGCCAGCCGCCAATTAATTCAGCGCCTAGCAATTTATTTTTCATTTCTGTTGTAAGGTCAGCCACATTTATTTCTAGCTTTGCTTCACCAACTCCCGAGCCTTCTTGATCAAATACCCCATCATCCCCGTAAAGAACGGCAATTTCCGAGCTTGGTTCTAATTTTGATTCAATTGCCCCAGGTACTTTTATTACTTCGGTTGCTTCTTTGGCGGCGTCATCCTCAAAAACGCCGACTTGAATATCTCTCAATCCTGTTGTAGCCATTTATTTCATCCTCTCTATGAAAAATTGATTTCTATTTCTTTATTTGCTCTGTACCGCCTTGCATATCTGTACAGTTGTATATCCGGGTCTTTATCAAATGCGGAAGCGTATTGCTGATAGTCAGCCGAAGCCATCAAACGATCAATAATCGGTTGTATTTCTTGTGCTTCCTTAATTGTCCCGGTCCATAAATCTATTTGTATATCAACGCTAATGCCTGTCGCTTGATCATCCTCATACGCATTACGATAGCTTTCAAGCTCATTAATGCGGATCATTGGGGCTTGATCTACCTTTTGATCTAACTCCGGCACGTCCACAAGAAAGACTTTCTCATCCGGCACGTAGCTTGTCAGATCGGCTGATACTGTCAAAATCATTTCTACTTCTTGAATTGGCAGCATCATAGCCCGAGCAACCCCCTATAAACACTTTGCATTTTCGATAAAACGAGTTGTTCATACTCGTTGATCGTGCGCTCTATGAAACTTTGCGGGCGCTGCTTGATCGTTCCGAAGTTAGTAAAATGCAGCCTATAAGCCGTTTCCTTACCATAGCCAACGGTTGAATATATTTCCCCGTCCTCTCTTGGTTTGGAATAGAAAACATCTGATTTTAAATGCTTCTTGTTGCCGCTATCGCTATCAAATGGCGTGTTCTTTTCCAAGCCATCCGCCATCATCTTTGCTCCTGCAAGAACGGCAGCCTTTTCCGCTTTTACATTTTGACGAGCCATCTTTTCAATGGCTTTATATGTTTCTTCTAAACCAGTAGCTTCAAGCGCCATCAACTCACCTTCTTTACAAAGACATTGATCAAGTCTTTGTCCTGCTCGTTCGGCAGAATATCAATGACTTGATAAAGCTCGTTGGTCAAGTGGTCCTGTACGTGCATAGCGTTGGAAATGGTTGATACTTGTTGATAGCGAATAACAAACGTCAAACTATCCTCTAGAACCGTGCCGGCCGTTGATAACTTTTCTCTTAATTTTTGATCTCGCCGTTCCGCCCAGGTGGTGAAAAGTCTTTCTAGTGTGGTCGTGTTTTCCCTGGATATAGGGTCTTTTGTATTTTCCTTTTTCACAAAAGAGATCGGCGTATTTAATCGTCCGTAGTCCATGAGGGGTATTCTCCTTTGAATTGTTGAATGTAAGACATAACGCCGAATGGCACTTCTTGCAAATTCTTGTTTGAGACCGCTGATCGGTTTTCATATCTATGTCCACAAAGCATCATGACCGCATCATCAAAACAAGGGTTGTCATTAAAAAAAGCGTCCCTCTCTTTCGATAAGGTGACGCTATCTTTTATAAATTTTTCAGCAGCCGCTTTTATCGTTTCTAGCATTTTGTCATCCAGGTCATGAGTGATCCTTAAAGCGTGTTTTAATTCTTCAAGGGTCATATTTCTTCACTCCTATTCTGTAGCGCCTGTTTCAACTGGCGGCTTGATTGTTACATAAAAGCCTGCATTCTTGTCCGCTTGCTTTACGTCGAAACGAATAGCAAGGGAAAGGACTTGACCATACACCGCATTTTCAACCCACTTCGCAACAACGTCTACACGATTAGCAAAGAAGGCAGCTCGTTTTAAGTCACCGATAAACATGTTCATATCACCGGCTTTTTTGCCGAGTAATGTATCATCAACAACTTTGATCGGGCTTCCGAAAAGCGTTTTGCCGGATGGTGAAGAAATGTTACTTTGCAAGATGTATTGACCGTTTTTGTCTTTTAGCGTGTCTAGGAATTGAAATGCGGATGACGTCGAAAGAACATTACGGGCATAGGCTTGCTTTAAATCAACATTTAAAATCTTTTTAATGTCGTCCGTTCCTGTAACTGTTTTAGCTGTAAACGTTTTTAAGACACCCGCAATTTTTGTATTTCTTGTGTTTCGTTTGACCTGTTGCAAATGATCCGCTACAAGTGCCGTTAAATCAACGCCGGAATCATCAATTGATTCTTGAGAGATAGCCAATTGACCACGATACGTTTCAACTTTCCAATCAATTTTATTGAATTTTGGGTTTGCTAACTCTGGATTTTTCTCAAGTTCCGCAACCGACACAAGTTCGGTTTCTGTGTTTTCTAAAACTGGATATGAGCCGGATGGTGCTGTCACATTGACTTTATTCACAAATTCAACTAAGTCAACAATATCTTCCGGCGTTTTCTGCGGTGTCGTAATAACCTCAATCGGGATAATTGCCGCCGCTCCTTCTGTTGTCAAACCGTCCCGGACTTCACCTCTAGTACGCAAAAACGTTTCAAAGCTGCGGCGTTGTTCTTCGATTCCTTTATCCAGGCGCACTTGAGGCGTACCTAATGGAAATGATCTTTCTTCGCCTGTTTTTCCTCCACGTGCTCCCTCTGTGATTTCCTCCGCTTCCATTCCTGCCAATTCTTCTAATTCTTTTAGCTTTTCTGTCATTGTCTCAATCTCTGCTTTTAAAGAAGTGATTTCATCTTTAATCGTTTTTGCTTCTTCTAGCTTGTCTTCTTCCGCTCTTTGATGAGCTTCTTTGATTTTTGTATTAATAGCCGTTTGTCTCTTTGTGATCTCTGAACGTAATTCCTGGATTTTCTCTTTTAACATGTGTACATGCTCCTTTTCCAAATAAAATAAGCACCCGCAATGTACGAGTGCTTTCAAAGACTTAATTTAATTAGGTCAAGCTCTAACTTGATTTTCTCTTTTTCTAAATAGCTGCTTTGATGCTGCTTTAAATGCCGTTGTGCAATTGATACGTCCGTATCTTCATAAGCTGGATAAGTGACGATAGAAACATCAGTAATCCGTGAAATATTTGTTAAGCTCCGCAACGGCAGCCCCGATTCTTCATCACGTTTAAAGCTGTCGCCGTTTTTCGCAAGATGAAAACCGAATGAACAATTTGAAATGTTGCCAAGTCTCAAGTTTTCGTATAGATCGTTTGCGTATTGCGTGTTAGGTAGAGACAATTCAAAACGCAAGCCAATATCATCCACAGATAGTTTCAGTGTTCCGGCTTTGGTTCTTCCTAGAATCTTTGACGGATCATGATCAATAAGCGCCCTTACATCTGACATATCAGCATTTTGCAGCGCTCGTTTTTCAATGGTTTCAATGAAGCCGCCCAGGTTTCGGCTGCGTGTACCAAATTTCAATGCATAACCTGTGATCATCCTGCCTTTATCGGTTTCTTCTGTAGCCTTTAGTGAACCCTCTTGAATGGCTCTAATCTCCTTTTCCAATATCATCACCCCCTTTATCAAGTGAAGGAATAGGAAGCCCCTTCGCCTTTGCTTTTTGGATTTCGTCCATAATGTCAACATCCACATAGTTCAAACTCATAAAGCGCCTATCTCCATTTTCAATAGGCGCAATCCCGTATTCTGCTAATGCGTCGTTTTGCGAATAAATGCCGTTTTGAAGTAATGCAATGACGTTTTCTCGCTTTGTTTTAGCGTCTGTTTCCTTAAATCGTCTTGCATCAAACTGAAAACGTTTGGTCCTGCTTTCCGGGTAAAAAAGCATTTTGAAATTTAACTCCGCTGTAATGGCAGCAAAGTAATTTGAAAGGGTGTTTGTCAAATAATCCAGGTTCGCTTGTTCTAGTGAAGTGTTCACTTGCTCGATTCCCAACTTATGAGGCGGCAGCCCGAACACTTTCGCAATTTGTTTGGTTGAATGCGTGTAGTTGTTGACGATCTCAAGAACCTTTGTACTGATTTCTAGCTGCTTAAATTCTTCGTTTTCGCTCAAAACCGCTATTCTTTGTTGATTCCTAACACCCGAATTGACCTTTTCAAATTCATTACGCAAGTTTTCCCTTGCTTCGGGCGACGGTACGCCTTTTTTAAGCGTTACAATGCCGCTTAAATTTGTGCCACGTCTAAAAAAGTCCGTGACAAGTCTTTTGCCCGCTTCCTGGCTTTCAAGTTCGTGCTTGAGACATGATAAGAGGCTCTTTCCGTTTACCCCATCCAGTGAGGAAAACTTGATATGCAGCACGTCAGAAGGTTTCAAAATAGCTTCTTTTCCGTCAGCAGGATAATAACGATAAACAATATCGTTCCGTCCCTTTATTTGATCAACCGAGACTTCGCTATTTAACATGTGAATAAGTTCCCAGGGCGTGCCGTCCTTATCCCGTTTGATATAAGCAAACGATTGACCGTTTAAAAGCGCATTGGCGACAAGAATATATTTGAATGAGTACCCCGAGTAATATTCGTTAGGGCGCTCGTTGATAAGCTGAAACAAGTCACTATCCTTTTCTTCTATTCCTTCGTTTCTAATCATGATCGGACTTGCTGCTATGTCTGACGACAAAACGTGAACCGCTGTGAACACATCACTATTTTTAATGGCTGTTGCTGGCACATAGCTTAAACCATCTAAGCCCACCAAAATTTCATTAAATTCCCTTTGTCCTGCGCTTTGTTGATTGATTGATCTAAAGAACGCCAATTTCCTCTACCCCCTTTCTGTTTCATGGTTGAGAAGAATGGCAACAAAGACTAGCAAAATACCACTAGTCGCAATCCCCAAAATCATCCCGACCATATAAACGGCGGTATTGATGAGGATTAGCCCTAACAAAAATAAAAGAGTATGAAGGTTCGATATGAAGAACCGCCATACTCCTAAAATTAGATGATTGAATTGTTTTGGCACTCTTTCCCCTCCTTCTATATTCCAAAGTCTTCACTTTGATAGTAGGCGTCCCAATCTGTTTCGTTTTGCTCGTAATGGTACATTGCTTCTGTATATGCATTCATTAAGGCAGCGATCGGGTCAATTTTTTCACGGTTCAAGTCCTTGTCGATCTGCACCGTATCATTGACCTTTTTCAAAATGGCGTTATTAATTGCAAGGTTTAGCAATGGGTTGTTTGTATGAAGAAGGCGTTGATCCATGACGTTGAGTCTAAAGTTTTTCGTCGGCTCTGATAATGTCCGTACCCCTTGCCTTACTTCAATAGCAGGATAGCCATATTGTTCAATTTCATTTAAAAACAATGAAATGTTATATGGATCATAAAAGATGCCCTTCACTTGCAAATCATTTTTCGTTATGTGATCGACCATGTAGTCAATCACTTGTTGTAAATTAATGATCCCGGACTCTTTGTCTGTTATTGTGCAATACCCTTCTTGCTCAAGCCTTCTATAATCAATTTTGTCACGCTGTATCTTGTTTTCTAAACCGCCTTTACGTCCGACAAACGAATGACTATCAACAAAAAAGTTTTCCTCGGCATCCTCTAAAGGATAAATAAAGCCTAATGAAGATAAATCTTCCGACCTGGATAAATCCACACCGATATAAACAGGCTTCCCGTAAATATCCGGCTTTTCCTCAATGGCACAATCTTTCCAATCGTCGCCATTAAGCAAACTATCCGAAGAAGCAGAACGCCACAAATTGAAGTTCTTAACAAGCGTTCCGTTCAGATCGTCTTTTTCCTGGGCTTCTTTCAATTTTTTGCGTAAGTTCTTGAGCAATTTCTTTTTCATGCTTTCAACTTCAAGCAACGGGTTACTTTTTATCCAAGTGCTTTCGTCGCTTATCTCTTTTTCATCATCTTGTTCATAGACAACGGCAAAATAACTTTCGTTCTCTTTCTTTCCGCTCAATATATCCGTCACATACGGATATTCTTGAGCATACATAGGACCATTCAATTTGAAACCGGCTGTACTAATGATCAAAATGAGGCTTTGATCTTGTTGCATTTGTGAGGACTCTAAAACTTCTAACATTTTAGTATTTGTAGCCGTGTGAAATTCGTCAAGAATGCCAAGTAATACGTTTAAGCCGTCAAGGTTATCTGTATCACGAGATAACGGCATGATGATGCTATCCTCTAACAAGAAACGGATTTCATTTTGAATGATCTTGGTCATTTTCTTAATTTGTTTTGATTTATTCCGCAACTTTTTAAGTTGCATGACAATCATGTTAAAAACCGCTTTTGCTTGTTTACGAGAGTTTGCCGTCGTGTAAATCTGTCTATCATATCTAGGTGCATCGCCAAAAAGTAATTCATATAAAGCGATCCCGGCAACAAGAACGGATTTACCGCCTTTACGTGCCATGCTGATATATGCTTTTGTAAATCGTCTATATCCTGTTTCTTTGACTCGCCAAGCAAATATCATATAGACAATGAATTTTTGAAAGAGTGCTAATGACGTAGGTTTTCCCGTTGAAATATCCGGCAGCATTTCAAGAAACTTTACAACCTTCGCCCCTTTTTTCGGCTTGTACTCGTATGGATAGTTAGGGTCTTTTGATTTTTCAAGATCCCGCAAATGTCTTTTACAAGCCTGGATGACTTTTTTACTTGCTACAATTTCCCCGTTTACTACTTTTTCAGCGTAAAGAGTACCGGGGTCTTTTTTAATCGTCGTCATCCTGCCTCATTGCCTCAAATATATCGTCTTCTTCGCTGTCATCACCTAAACCGACTAGACGCAATCGGGCATCAAGCGCAAGACCAAGTTGTCCCGCAATGGCTCGAATCTCTTTCGACATTTGCATCATGATTTCAATAGACGGGTTTTTCTTTTTCACTTCAAACCCCTTACTATTTACTTCAAAAACGACTTGTCCCTCTGCTGCCACATCTTCTAGTGCCTGTCGATACTGTGCGTAACTATTACAGTACATAGCCAACAAAGTGCGATCCAGTTCCGAAATAGGCAGCTCGATAATATGAGGGTAAATTCTGATCCATTCGTTTTTTGCCATTGTTGACAGCCAATAAGGCGGGTTCTCTTTCAATGGCGAAATGCCTTTCAATTTTTCTTCATGCTGCTGCCGCTGCTCTCGTTCTTCGTTTGATATTTGCCCTTTTAATGTGTCCGTCATTTGTTTTCGTCTCGCCAATAAAAACCACCACCTTTCAGCAAAATCCAACCTATTAATTTTAGGCAATCAAACAAATGAGTAATTCCTCTCTATCTCAACGCCTGTAAAGGATCAAGCCATTTTATGAATAAGTGAAAAACCGCAAAAAACGGGAAAAATCAAAACTCCATTTCAACACTTTTTTTAAAGTTGAGGGGACGCCGATTTCCAGGAATCAAAAAAGCCCACCCCGTTAATTGTCGGGGGGACTTGAATAATTTTTATAAAGATTAGACAAAAATTCCGATACAGTTTTAAGATAATCAAAACAAAAATCTCTTTCTAAAATGATAGAGTTATGAGGACCAATACTAATTCCCTTCATTTTATTAATTTTATTTTCAAGTTGTTTGTACTTTCTTGACCTACCAATATCAGCTCCATTATGGGCTATCTCATTTCTAATTAGATGTACTTTAAGAATAGTTAACCATTCTTCTGTTCCGCAAGGAAATTCCTGTTCAAGTTTTTCCGTAATGAATGAACCTGCACTAGTTAAAGTGTTCCACATAACTATTTTCGAATATTTTTTTGAATGTTTTTTTTTATAATTTTTCCACGCTTTATTATTTCCAAGCCTACAAAGTTCAACAACATACTCTTCTAATAAAAAATGGATCCTTAATAAAAATGAGTATCTATTCATCTGTTCAAAATCTCTAGCATATGGATCAAGCCACGGTAATTCAGATTTATCGTATTTTTTTAAATCTTCATCGGGTAAATTTTCTATAAAATCACTACTTCTTTTCTCAAATACATCTTCTACATATTCCATAAGTTTATGAATGTTATTTATTTTTTGTAAAATAAAGTTATCATACACTTTTGGAATATTTGAAGGGGACAAAAAACCAAGCAAAGTGACTTCGCTCATATACTTCTCTCCTCAGCAGATAAATTTCCTACATTATAGAAAATATTACAAAAGATATCAATTAAAATTAATCACTTCTTAAATGTCACCTGGTTATGATGAAACTGACAAAGCACTTCAAGGTTGTTTAAATCAGTGCGCTCTATATCGTCATGGAATACCTCTCTAAGCTCTTTATGCTTATGATGGACCACTAACCTATTTGAGATGTTTACACGTCCTTCTGCGGCACACACAGCGCATCTGTAATGACTCTCACGCTTCTTTGCTTCTCGAAGTGATTTCCATTCTCTGCTTTGATAGTATTTGTAGTGCGCTTCGTTCTCCCTGTTGTATCTCACATCTTTGTTGTATTGCTTATCAGCATAGCCCTGGTGCTTTATACAATAGCGTTCGGTCCAGTCTATATATTCACGGCATGACGGTGCGTTACAACGTTTTAACGGCATTTTTCCGCCCTATAAATGACTTCCCCTAACTCACCAATTGGCTTCAATCCGTAATGTACCCGCACTTCATTTAGTGTTAATATCCCTAAACGTAGATTTCTTTGAAAGTCTCGTTCTTTATCTTTCACATCATCATCAGTTGACTTTGCAAAACTCAAACTTGTTGGTTTTGTAAATGACATCGCCAATCTCTCCTTTTTTATTTGATCTAAGCCGCCCCTGTTTGTTAGCCGCCATTGTTTTTGTAAACAGACAGGGACGCTTTACAGCAAATAAAAAAAACACCCCATAGGGTGCTTTTAAATTAAGATTCAGTTGAAACTAATATTTGTGGTGCAAACAGGTCTAATTTACCACAATTAGTGCAAGCAACTACAATAGCCTGTATACTAGGACCTCCAATTTCAATAACATTTTCTTGAGTTTTTGCATCTAATCTTATCATTTTATCTAAAATTTCAACTCCTGGGTGTCCACATTTTTCGCAAGGGTTCTTTACTTTTGAAGTTAATGCTTGTCTAATCTTCTGATCTAGTTCTTTAGAAATTGTCATGTTATCACCTCCATCTCTTATATCGGCAAAAAGCGAGAACATAGAACCATTTGCAGAATTTGTCGAACGATTTTAAGTGTCAGCGATAAAAAAAAACTATGATACATTCAGTCCTTTTGAATTATAATTTATATAGAATGGAGGTGATTTAATGACTAATCAACATATAACAAAGCACCCAAATGGTTGGCAGGTGAAAGGTGCAGGCAATAAAAAACCATCCTCTGTACACCAAACTCAACAAGATGCAATTGCCGCAGGCAGAGAGATTGCCCGCAATCAAGAATCTGAGTTATTTATTCATGGTAAAGATGGAAAAATAAGAGCTCGTGACAGTTATGGTAATGATCCATTTCCTCCAAAAGGATAAATAATATGAATAGGTATCAGTTTATTTAACTGGTACCATCTTTTATATATATATTGGAATCATAATCAAGTTATCTATCCTACCAATCATTGCATAATACAATATTACAACCTTTTTTCTGTCATGATGCGCCAACATTAGGCCAAAAACACGCCAGTTTTACGCCAACAAAAAAGCACCCCGTAGGATGCTTTAATAAATCTTCTCTAAATATTTCTTTTTAATTCTATAAACCTGTCTTCAAGTTGATAAGAAAAATTCCTGATTAGTTCGTAAAATTCCATAATGTCTTTTAAAGCTTTTACTGGATCGATAATTGTAAGATCGAATTCTCTATTCTCCATTAGAGAGTTTGTAAGATTTCTAATTTTTTTAGAAGCTTCGTAATCTAAAACACTCATATGAGAAATTCTTTCATCCTGTATAAGATCTATAAACTCATTAATTACATAATTATAGTCTCTAGGAATACCATTCGTAGTGTAATCCAAAGCATAATAATAATAAGGCCCATATTTACTTAAGTACTCTTGGATAATATCTGTTCTAGCTTGCACGCTTTGTATAAAAACCTCCCGATCTTTGTGGTTTAATTGCATTCTAATCCCATAGTAAGTTATTCCCCCACCTATAACAGCACCAGTGAAGCCAATTATTCCCGCCCACAATGTTTCTTTATCTTCAAAAAACAAATTCAGTAGCCCTGTATAAATTATAAGATCACCTAAAAATAAAGATACTATTATAATTAAAAATATAATATTTGAATACGTACTTGACATTTTCACTTCTCAAAACCTCCTGTCTTTATATCGACAGAACATGAGCATTTGAAACGATTTTGCAAAATTTGTCGAACGAAAAAAACACCTCTAAACGGGTGCTTTATATACAACTTCATTGAGCGCATACGCCAAGTCTAGGAATGTCTTTCCTTTCAAGCGTGTATACGATCTTTCGCTCATGCCGATTTCATTGTATACCTGGTAATCGAAAACAGGTTCTTGCTGCATGTAACGTTTAATGATTATTTGTCTCTCATTATACGGAAGACGATTGACCGCTCTTTGCACCTTCTCAAGAAAGGCATTTCGTTTCTGCTCCCATTCAATACGTTTAATCGCTGTGCTTTCTGTGGATGAGCGGAAAGCGTTGGTAGTAGCGGGAGGCACTATGCTGAATCCTCCTGTTATCTTCGGCAGCATATCGTCCGGGACTTGAAGAAGATATAAGCGGTAGTTGTCGAGAATCCTTTCAACTCTTTTTCTCGTTTCTTTTTTATCTATTACAGGCGGTTCACCCAACATAAGAATACTTCCCCCTTTTATTTGCTTTTTAACGCCACGCCACGCCCTCTTTTATATGTTGGGCGGTAAACACCCATAAGTTCTCTTATTTCTTTTTCTGAAAGCTTCTGCGTGTGATTTCGAGTAGATTTGTTCTTAGGAACGTCAGTTCTTTTTGTTGGCATAGATTTATAGCCCGCTTTTATAAAAGCAGCTCTCAACGTTTTCATTTTGGTTTTTCTCCTTTTCTGAAAATAAAAAAAGGGACACCAATCAAACAGCGCTTTGCTGTCATGATCAGTGCCCCCGGCTTTCCGGTAGGTCGATTTTATTCAAATAGTTCGCCTTCGTTATAAAGCAATCGAGTCACTTTGTTATTGTGAGTAACAATTTTTGTTTCACCATGTGGCGGCAGCGGTGCATATTTCAATATGCCGTTAGATAAAACAAAAACTAAAGGCTCTTTTCCTGCGTCAAAAGTCTCAATATCTATAATTTTACTTGGAATCTCTTGTAATCTCAAGTCTTTCAATGCCTCCTTAATTCATATTCATAACAGCCAAAACAGAAACCGATCCAAACACGATATAAAAGATTAATAGTCGATATTTCATTTTCCTCGCCTCACTTTGTTACTGAACGTAAAATATCGTTGAGTTAAATTTCTTGAGGAACATTAAGCAAATATTGTTTTTCTAGTTCCTGGTCATTCATTTTCTCGTAAAACTCCCGTGAATACCCTCGCCCGGCAACGGTTAGCCATCCAATATAAAATTGTCTTTGCTCCTCTGTTAACCGCTCTTTTCCATTGCTCATATGCCCGATTCCTCCAATTGAATTTTTGTATGATAGTTTTTCAAATGCTCATTCATTCTCGAATGAAATTTCGGTTGTAAGTAAAAGAAAAGTTTTTCATCTTGGTCCGTCCATTTTATTACTGCCTTTTCGTAAACAAGAAATTCGATCAGCAATATCAAGGCGTAATAATTGAATGTCATCGCCTCGTTATACCAATCTTTGACCGTCATGACGATTGTCTATATTCCAAATTGACGAATTGGTTATATTCTTTGACGAACGCTAGTGACACAGTTCCGACTGGACCGTTACGCTGTTTAGCAATAATGATTTCAATAATGTTCTTATTCTCTGTTTCTTTGTCGTAATAATCATCACGATAAAGGAAGGCGATCACATCAGCGTCTTGCTCGATCTGCCCTGATTCTCGAATATCTGACATCATAGGGCGCTTATCCTGGCGTTGTTCAACTCCACGTGAAAGCTGACTCAATGCTATGACAGCAATGTCCAATTCCCTCGCCATCTGCTTGAGCATACGGCTAATTTCTCCGATTTCTGCTGTTCTATTTCCTCTGTGGACTGGATTTCCGACGATCAATTGCAGATAGTCAATAATGATCATCATGTCCTTGCCTTCAAATTCCCTTCTCATCTTGCGAGCCTTTGCCCAAATGTCATTAATCGTCATGCCCGGTTGATCAAATATTCTAAGAGCGGCACTATCTAAAACCCCGTTCACTTTGCTTAATCTGCCCCACTCATCAGCGTTTAAATTACTCGTGCGAATGGATTGAGCATTAATGTTTCCTATGCTTGATTGCATCCGTTTTATTAATTGCTTACGTGACATTTCAAGCGAAAAAATGCCAACCGCTCCGCCTTTATTTAAGTTGAGCGGGTTTTCCATGAAGTTACTTGCGACATTCAAACAAAAGGCGGTTTTTCCTACCGATGGACGAGCGGCGACGATGATAAATTCTTGCTTCTGAAAACCCGACGTCATTCGATCCAATTCAGTAAAACCGCTAGGCATACCAGTTACATCACCTTTAGGTGTTTCTAACTCCTGATAGATTTCCACAAGATCATTATTGATAGACCCATCATCATCCGTGCCAGTCACATCCTCTAAACTCATGAGAGAGCTAATACCTTCTTGAATGACTTGACTTGTGTCCTCACTTTTGGATGATTCTTTAAGGTCAGCGGCTATTTTTGCAATCTCTCGCTTTTGCCAGTATTCAATGATCACATTTTCAAAGTAGGACTGTCTTGCGGTGGTGGCTGCTGTATTCATCAACCCGGATAAGTATTCTCTACCGCCTATACTTTTTATATTTTCACGCCCAACATGTTCAATAATTGCGACTAGGTCAATAGGTTCGCCCTTTTTATCAAGCTCTTGAAAGGCTTTGAAAATGGATTGATTTTGTTGTCGGTAGAAATGCAGCGGCTTGAGCTGCGAATATTTAATCAAATCCGGCTCTTGTAAGATTGCGCCTAGATATTGCTGTTCCGCTTCATCGTTGTAATAAAATACCGCTCCTGTCATGATGGATCACCTATCCCAAGTACCTTTCGTATCTCTGCTTTATGCCGCTCGATCTGTTCTTGTTCTTCCTCGGTCGGTTCAGCCTTGTCCATTTCAGCAAGAAAGTTTTGAGTTTCCACGGCGTTCGGTATGGCAGCGGATCGGTCTTTTCTTGCCTCTTTCGCTTTGATTAGATCAGCAACTTTAGGCGGAAACTGATTGTATTTCACATAAACGATCAAATTCGCCTCGATCTTCTCGTAATTCTCGGGCTTTAAGATTCTTGCCCATGCGTCTAGCTTTGTTTGATCAAACTCAAAATGCTCGTAATATGTCTTGATTAGTTTTAACAATTCAAGTGTCTCTGCTTTAGTCATCTGTCAAATCAAACTCCTTTTCATTCACAGCCACTTTTCTCTTTGCTGCTTCTCTATCGCTTTTAATTTTTACGGTTAATTTATCGAATTGCTTTCTTAGACTTGCAGGACTTAATATATTCGATTTCCAAAAACCATCTTTTTGCGTCCAGTTAATCAAATACTTCACCTGTGCATCCGTCCGCTTGTCGATCTGTCTAATCAACCTAAAATCACTAGCCCATTTTTCTAAGTTCGGTTTTTTAGCTTGCGGATTATTTTCAAGTATTTTTTGATAAAGCAAATTGGCATTCTCCATGTCACAAGGTTCGTACTTGTGACGAGAATTATTTATCTTCTTTTCATTCTTATCATTCTTTACATTCTTGTTTGTGGTCATTTGATGGTCATTTGATGGTCTTTTGATGGTCAGACTGTTGTCGTTTTCGGAAGCCCCATCTTGATAAATAGCCCAATTATCAATGCTTACAATGCTGAACTTGTTGGTCTTTTTTATTGTCAAATATCCCATTTCTTGAAGCTGTTCCAGCCAACGAAAAATTGTCTTTTCTCCCTTTACCCTGTCCTTAGATTTAAGACCGGTATTGTACATGTCCATCAAAGCAAAACGACCTGTTACAAAATCACCTGGCTTTAGCTTCACTGTTTGTCTACCCACTATCTGATCATGTTCCGTATGCGAAGCCTCTGTTAGACATATTAGCCATAACCTTAATAACTGCGGATCATTGAAAATTGGGTTACTTCTAATCTTCCTATGCAACTTGATCCAACCGACCATATCAATCACCTTACTTTAGAAAATTTACGTTTTTGCTGTATGCTGCTTGATCCATCAAGTAGCGGAAACCTGCCACAAATCCGGTTACAAAAGCGTCTTCTACCTCAAGACCCGCTTTTGCTGCGTGCGCTGAATCAAAGTCTTTCAATAGATTTTTTGAGTGAGACAACAATCCTTCTAGTTTCTCGTATAAATCATCTACATTTTCTTGTGCCTGTACTGTTGATTCAGACCATTCAATGTCAGCGGTAAGCGGACCTTGAGGACCGTAAAGTATTTTGGTAGCAACAAATTTTAGAACAGAAACCATGCCCGCATCATACATGTAAGCTTCTTTTTCATCTTGACGACCGATATGCTCTAGCTTCGCTCTCGCTTTGAATACCTTTGAAGGTGTCCCCATTAAGTTCATTTTAAAAATCCCCTTTTTATCTCAAATTTGATTATTGTATTTTTTTGTTAATCGTGTTAAAGTCTATTCAATATCGGGAAGTGTAGGAGCTTCCCGATACCCTTCCTTACTTGCATGACCCTATAATGATGACAAGTAAGAAATCTATGCTGATCCCGAGTGGATCAGTTTTTTTATTTAGCTTGTTCTAACTTGTATTTGTCATATCTTTGAACTGCTTCCTCGACATTTATGTGTGAAAGGATTGAGAAAAACACGTCATTGTTTTCATCTTCTAACACCCAGTCATGAACAAAGTGACAAAACGTATTAAAATCAACTTTTGCCGGAATAGAATCAATGTGACTTTTCACTTCTTCCGCTCTTTCTTTTCTGTGATCAATTGACAGCAATGATAAGAAGTCGTTTTTGCTCATTGTGAAGAAACACATTTCAATAAGATAAGCAATGTCCGTAACCCGTTGAGGTCGGAAGAAAATAAGGTATGTCACTTGATGCATCAACTCAAAGACTTTTCTAGCCTTTTTCTTTTCGTAATTCTTTCTATACGCTTCCTCTAATTTTTCAAGCGAAGAATGAATTCTCCATAGGCGGTTTCGATAATACCTAATGACTTCATCCTGCTGATCCAGTTCTTTTTGAATACGTTTAGACCAAATCAAAGCATTGAATTTGCTGTATTTCTCTACTGGTAGAACGCCGTTCCACTCGAATACATCTAGCAACTTGGGACCCAATAATTCAACGGCTTCTTCCTTTGGCACTCCTACCATAATCTCTTTCAAATTAGCCTGCATGATCTTTTTAATACCGTGCGAATACATGCATTCATACTGTTTGATAGCAGCAGTTAAGAGCGGTTCAATTTCCTTTATCTCTCTGTAAACCTTCTTTAGTCTCTTATTCCATGTTGTGATTGTTGTCATTTGCTTGTCGCTCATGCCGTTACCTCCTGTGTTTCGATCTTGTCAATTGATATAGAAACCTCCGACGGAATGCTTGCGCCTTCGCCTTGTGCTTTCACTTTTGCTTTGACGTTTAGTATTTCTTGTTCTGTTGCTTCTCTCAATCGCAGAACACAGGGAACCCCGTTCATGTCAAAGGTATTTATGACCTTGCCACGCTCACTTGTTTTCTGTTCCACAACTTCAAACATAATACCGTTGTTGTTGCCTTCCTCTTTGGAATACATAACAAGACCTTTACGTTCGACCACAGATTGTGTATTTCGGATAAAACTCTCACGATCTACTGGCTCGGGACAAATATTTTCTATCAACAATTTCATTTGTTCTACCTTCTTTCTTTCTGTTTGTTTTGACTCCACAACTTTGAGGAGTGAGTTTTTTTGTTTATGGTGGGGTAACGAAACGTTACGTGATCTCCAGTCATTTAAAACGACACCAGTTCATAGCTTCTTCATAATTTGACGGCGCAAAATTGCGCTGTGAGGGTGTCGGTTGAAACTACCCCCTATGTTCAACATAGTCCGTCATCTTTAAATTAACGGTCGCCATGTGCCAATCCATGAAATGGCTTCTTCAAAGTCTAGCTTTCTTAAATCCTTGTATGTCGGCACTGCAAAAGCGTCCCTAAAATTGCGGTGGATGCTCGAAAACATACGGCGTTTAATTTCTTCTTCTCCTCCATATCGCTCGACAAGTTCGTATACACGTTTATTGATTCTCTTTTGAATGACGGTTTGCTGATACGCATTGATAGATAGATTGTTTTCTAGTTTGCCAATCCGCTCATCTGTTTCCTTCTGTCTTTGCTCAAGACGAATCATTTGTTGAAGCTGCGGGCTAAGGTGCGAATAGTTTTGTAGGCTCTGTTCCATTTCGTTGAATTGGGTCACGTATGCAGCGGTGAACAATACGCCTTTCTCGCCTGTCATTTTGTTGGCAACCATTTCACAACCTTGTTTTGTGAGTAGGTAATGTTTGTAAAGTTTCCCCGTTCCTGCTTGGTATGTGCTTTCAATAAAGAATCTATCAGGGCTCAAATTTGAGCTTTGACCCAAAACCTTTAAATATCCTTCGATATCTCTCACAAGGTTCTTGTGAAGTTTGCCAGTCATTTCCGCTACTTCTCGACTGTCCACCAAAAGCTGTCCATTCTGCTCAATTACTTGTAAATTGTTATTCATGTTGTTCCTCCTGTTTTGACTCGGGAAAATATCCGAGTGAGATTTTGAAATTAGGTGTGCTGAAAATTCATCGCACTGAACACTACCCTTCTGATAGAATATTTTTGAAGGGAGGTGTTTAAATATGGTAGTAATTAATTTTCTGGATGGCGATAAAATTGAAATAGATGAAAACACTTTACTAATTGGGATCAATAACGCATCAAGAACAGACAAGCCAAATGAAAATATTTTTTATCTCCAGCAAATGTATATGGGTAATCTGCAAGGTGATTTTGAGAAAGATGGTTCAGCTTTAGCGACGTCTGACGAAAGGCTAGGAATTGGCGGATTCCTACTCTCTCATGACTTGTTCTCAATTGGTGATGGCCTAGATAAAACCATTTATTTCACATCGGCTATCAAATCTATATCAGTAGTTTAAAAACTAATGGTGGCTTACTTGAGAGGTAAGCTACCTTTTTCAAGCGCAAAACGCTTTTCAACCCTATTGATTATTTCTAAAAGAATTTTATCTCCGTGATAAGTCGCCTCTTGTCGTAATGCATTTAATTCTCTTTCAACATCGTTGTAGGTCTCCGAAACGGTTCTGATCAACTCGATTAATTCGTCTTCATGATCAGCAATTAATTTTTTGAAATTGCTTTTAAATTCTTCATAAGCATTTCTCCTGTAATTGCCCTTGTCTAATCTAGATTTCTTTTCATTCATTTTTTAGAGCCTCCTTTTCAAGTTATTTGCCATTCCCCAAGTTTGGGGAATCGGTAAGCCCAAATACGGACTTTCCTTTTATGCGCTCAAATTTGAGCCGATCTACCCCCTCGTTTATCCCCTGGCTTGTTCTTTCAACCAATTTATTAAAAACTGCTCACATTCTTTTGCAGGAAAAAGCCATTTCGTGCCGACTCGATATTTTGGAAATCTCGGATCATAAAAAAATGTTTCCTTTATGAAGTTGAGACTCATGTTTGTTTGCTTACACAATTCTTTTGTGTCCCAAAACGTGACCCTGTGTTCTATCGCATCAAGTCGTTTTGAAAGCTCTTTTGAAAGCTGTTCTTCTAAAAGACTTTGATCAATTTCAAAAGTGATCATTAATCCCATCCACCCCTCTCGGATATCCCTAATATTTTGCAAATGTGTTTAGCGTGTTCTTGTGCTTTTCTTCCCGTTTTTTTACCGTTGATGATGTCGCTGATATAAGGGGCAGACACACCCAACATTTCTGCTAACTGTTTTTGCGTCATACCTTGCACATACATTTCTGACTTAACTCTAGCGGCTGTGAGAAATTGCATTTAAAGTCTTGCCTCCTTCCAAAAAATATAAAAAGCTAATTAATTAGCTAAATTCCATTGACCTTTTTATGCGTATAGTTTAATATATACCCATAGCTAAATAAGACTTTAAAAAGCCTGTAATTGTACATTTCATTGCTCCCCAGCGTCTAAAATGTATTTTTCGTAGGTCGTATTTTTTATTGTCTTTTAGCTAACTAATTAGCTTATGTCACCAATATTAAACTATAGGCATAAATTAATCAAGTGTTTTTATGCTTAAAATTTAATTTTGTTTGACTAGCTCACAAGGATGGTTGATATGACGGTTTTTGACATAGTGAAAGAGTTATGCAACGAAAGAAAAATTTCTATTAATGATTTAGAACAATCGCTTGGCTATTCAAAAAACACTTTATACAGGTTAAAAACTCAAACCCCTGGAGCTGATAAACTCCAAAAAATTGCGGATTATTTTGACGTGTCAACGGATTACCTTTTGGGACGCACAGAAGTTAAAAGAAATTTTGATTTAACAGAAAAAGATGAGAAGGACATACAAAAGGAATTACAAAAAATCATAAACGGACTTGAAGGAAATAGTTATGCTGCCTTTGACGGTCAATCCATTGATGACATGGAAGAAGAAGATAAAGAACTTTTAATTGCAAGTCTCGAGAACACTTTGAGAATAGCAAAGAAAATAGCAAAACAAAAATACACTCCTAAAAAATATAGATAAGGGATGATATTTTAAATCATGGGCGATATTACTGAAACTGTTTCTAAATTACAAAGTAGATTTAAAACAACTGATCCTTTTTTCATTGCCAATAAACTTGGAATCATTACTATTCATGAAGACTTAGGGAATACCCTGGGATATTACAGCAAACATTTTCGTACTAAATTCATTCACATAAATGAAAAGGTAAGTGAAAAATCCAGTTTTTTTGTTTGCGCTCACGAACTAGGACACGCTTTGCTTCATAGTGATTCTAATACTCCATTCTTGAAAAGACACACTTTCTTTTCAACTGAAAAAATTGAACTGGAAGCAAACTTTTTCGCCATGCATTTACTGTTTTCTTCCGTTCAAAGGGGTATTACTTATTGTGAATTCAAAGAATATGGCATTCCGAAAGAACTTGTACAAAATTACCGTAGTATTTTTTTAAGCAAAAAATGGAACAAATGTTCTTGAAAGGACCTGAAAATAAAAGCAGGGAGTGAACTATCTTGGCTAGCTTTAGACAACGGGGTAAGAGTTGGGAATACCGTATTACCATTACTGACTCTAAAGGAAAGCGAAAAGAAAAAAGCAAAGGAGGATTTAGAACAAAGAAAGAAGCACAAATTGAAGCAGCAGAAATTGAAAAACAGATTTATTTAGGTAAGCATGAAATTATCCAAAGTAAAGAGGTATTATTAAAAGACTGGTTATATGAATGGCTTGATGTTTACGGTTCTCAATGTCAGCCTAGCACCTTAAAGAACCGTAAATTGTATATTGAAAAGAATATCATCCCCCATCTCGGACAGAACAAATTAGGTCAATTAAAAAGAGTTGATTACCAAAGATATATCAACAATCTATTAAACAAATATGCTAAATCTACAGTTCAAACCATACATTCAATATTTTGTTCAGCAATAAATAAAGCAGTAGAGCTTGAAATGTTAACGCATAATAAGTATTCAAATATTTCTATAAAAAAAGATAGTAATGTAAATGATGACAAGATAAATTACCTTACAAAAGATGAGGTGAATATATTTATTAATGCTGCAAAAAAGTCACGTTTCCATCATTACATCATTGCATTAATTTTACTAAGAACTGGGATAAGAAAAGGAGAGTTGATCGCTCTTCAATGGAATGACATTGATTTTAACCAAAAGACGATACGGATTAATAAGTCAAGAAATGAATATGGCGTAAAAATACCTAAAACAAAGTCTAGTATCCGTACAATCGCTATTGATGACACATTAATAACTGAACTCAAAAAGTATCGTATATGGCAAAAGAAAAACAAAATTAAATATGGGGTTGCATACCAAGAACCTAATTTTTTGATAGCCTCACCCAATGGAAAAGATATAGGAACGTTTGGTATTAATAAAGCTATTGACTCGATCCTGTCGAAAACAAACCTACATCACATTACTCCTCATGGGCTAAGACATACTCATGCAATCATGCTTCTTGAAAGTGGAGTCGATATTAAAACAGTGAGTGACCGCCTCGGGCATGCGACCATAAACATGACAGCGGATGTTTATCTTCACGTTACAAAAAAACACGAAACAGAAAGCGTTTTGCGTTTTGAAAAGTACCTTGAAAATTAATCGGTGGGCAAAAGGTGGGCAAACCTATTCACCCACCATCTAAAACCTTGCTACATCACCCGTTTAAACATCTTTTCCATTTCATATGTGGAATGATGAATCATAATCGGCCGGCCATGCGGACATGTAAATGGGTCTTGTGTTTGCCGGAGTTCATCTAATAAGGCTTTGATTTCATCGTGACGCAAATGACGATTTGCTTTAATCGAGCCTTTACAGCTCATCATGATCGCCGCTTCTTCTCTCAGTTTCTTGATATCCACACGCTTTTCATCAAGTACTTGCTGAATGATTTCTTCGATGAGTTCAGCCTCTTCTCCTTTAGGAAACCACTGCGGATGCGATCGAACGATATAGCTGCCTGATCCGAATGGCTCTAAGAAGACCCCTACTTTTGCTAAAATATCGATATGCTCTTCAATAATCAACATATCGTTTTTTGAGTAGTGAAAGGTTAATGGAACAAGCATTTCTTGCACTTCCTGTTCAATGTCTCCTACCTTTTCACGAAAGTACTCATACTTGATTCGCTCTTGGGCAGCGTGCTGATCGATGATATAAAGACCGCGTTCATTTTGAGCCAAAATATACGTTCCGTGCATTTGTCCAATCGGATACATCACAGGGACACGTTCACTTTCAGCCTGATGCTGGGCTTCACTCTCTTCCAGTATCACTTCGTCATGTTGTTCATGCGAAGCTGCAGATTCCTCTACATATACATGGTCAAACGTTTCTTCAGACGATGCTGGTAAAGTTGCTTCCGTACTTTCCGGTTCACGCACCCCGTATGTGTCGTTCTGACTGGTCTCGTATACAGCCGATTCGAGCGAGTCCGGCTCATAGGAAACAGGTGTTTCCATTCGGCTTTTCATTGTTTGTTTAGAATCAAAAGATAAAGACTGCTGCTCATTTTTCACTGCTGGCATTGGTGCTTTTTTTGGCACTGAAGCACTTGGAATAAGCTGCTGCTTTTGAAAGACGTCTTTAATCCCTTGTTTGATCAACTCATGAAGTTCCTGCTCTTTACTTAGTCTTACTTCAAGTTTAGAAGGATGTACGTTCACATCGACTAAAATTGGGTCCATCTTCATCTCAATAAATGTAATCGGATGGCGTCCGATCGGGAGCAGTGTATGGTATCCTTCGTGAATGGCTTTCACCAGCGGGAAATGCTTGACATATCTGCCGTTGACAACGGAAGACATATAATTACGTGATGCCCTTGTCACTTCTGGTAAGGAAATATAGCCTTTCACTTCAAAATCAAGTGATTGTACATGTAGTGGCAGCATTTTTTTGGCCACTGCCGTTCCATAAATGGCCGCAAGCACATGCCGCACATCTCCGTTTCCATTTGTTTGAAGCAGCACTTTTCCTTGATGTCGCAAACGAATCGACACTTCTGGATGAGCAAGTGCAATTCGGTTCACAACATCAGAAATGTTGCCAAGCTCCGTATGAACAGTTTTCATGTATTTTAGACGGGCTGGCGTATTATAAAATAAATTGGTGACCACAATTTCCGTGCCGCGACGGCCAGAGGTTTTTTTCTCCGAAATGATCTTCCCGCCTTGGAGAGCTAAGTGTGTTCCAGCACCTTCACCGGTACTTGTCTTCATTTCTAAGTGAGAGACGGAGGCAATACTTGGCAGCGCCTCCCCCCTGAAACCGAGCGTCCTGACACGAAACAGATCATTTTCATCTTTGATTTTACTCGTCGCATGACGCTGAAAGGCGAGCTTACAATCTTCAGCATCGATTCCCACCCCATTATCAATAATTCTAATAGAAGAAAGTCCTGCTTCTTCTACATCGATTTCAATGACAGTACTACTAGCATCGATTGCATTTTCCACGAGCTCCTTCACAACAGAAGCCGGACGTTCGACCACTTCACCAGCTGCAATTTTATTTGATAGGTCATCGGATAACTGAATAATCTTTGCCATTTCTTGCTCACCTCACCTTACATTATAATTTCTTTTGCAATTCATATAGCTTTGTCATCGCTTCAAGCGGTGTCATATCCATTAAATTAAATGACTTCAATTCTTCGATCACTGCTTGATCTTTGTTTTTCAGCACAGGTTTTGTTTGCGGTTTTTCTTCCACTTCAAAGAAAGAAAGCTGCTGTTTTTCCTCAACCATTTCTTTTTTCGGGGCTTTAGAGACGCGCGGAATCACTTCATGTGATCCGCTCTCAAGCTCCGTTAAGATGGTCTGGGCTCGATCAATGATCGCATCAGGCAGTTCAGCAAGTTGCGCTACATGGATACCGTAGCTTTTATCCGCTGCTCCTTCTTTGATTTGATGTAAGAAAACAACTGTCCCTTCATGTTCTTCTGCTCGTACGTGGACATTTTTCAGTTCGCTTAATTGGGATTCCAGTACCGTCAGTTCATGATAATGAGTGGAGAAAAGGGTTTTGGCACCAATATGATCATGCACAAATTCAATGATTGCCTGTGCAAGAGCCATTCCATCATAAGTGCTTGTCCCGCGTCCAATTTCATCAAATAAAATTAAGCTGTTCTTTGTCGCATGTACCATCGCATTTTTTGCTTCGAGCATCTCTACCATAAAAGTACTTTGACCAGAAATCAAATCATCTGCCGCCCCAATACGTGTAAAGATTTGATCAAAAATCGGAAGGGTTGCCTTTGATGCTGGCACAAAACAGCCAATTTGCGCAAGAATCGAGATCAATGCCATTTGTCTCATATATGTGCTTTTCCCTGACATATTCGGACCAGTAATGAGCAAGGTTTGTCTCCCTTTGCCCATTTGGCAGTCATTCGGCACATACTCTTGATGATCCATCACTTTTTCAACAACAGGATGACGACCATCAATGACTTCCACTTCATCTGATGAAAATTCAGGGCGGACATAACGCCGCTTTTCACTCACAGTCGCAAAGCATTGCAGGGCATCAAGCTCACTCATTTGTTTTGCGAGCAACTGTAATCTAGGAATATAGGCTTTTACTTGTTCCCGAAGCGCAGAAAATAGTTCATATTCCAATTCACTAATATTTGATTCCGCCTCAAGAATAAGGGCTTCTTTTTCTTTCAATTCAGGTGTAATATACCGCTCTGCATTGGCAAGGGTTTGTTTTCTTTCATAACGGCCTTCTTCTAATAAATGCGTATTTGCACGGGTCACTTCGATATAGTAGCCAAACACTTTATTAAAGCCGACTTTCAACGATCGAATGCCTGTATATTCTCTTTCTTGCTGTTCAAGACGAGCGATCCAATCTTTCCCGTTTCGGCTCGCATCACGATATTCATCTAATTTTGCATTGTAGCCGTCTTTAATCAAATTGCCTTCTTTTAACGTCATCGGCGGATTCTCATAAAGAGCATCTTCTAATAAATCCAGTAAATCACCGCATGGGTCAATGTCATTTGCTCTAGATTTCGCCATATCCTCTGGGAGAGAATGGATAAGCTCTTTAATAGCCGGCACTTGCTTGAGAGATTCTTTCAATTGAATAAGATCACGGGCATTCACATTTCCAAATGCCACACGGCCTGCTAGACGTTCAAGATCATACACTTGCTTTAAACGTTCTCGCAGATCCTCTCGCTCAAAGAAATGTTCCATCAGAATTTGCACCATTTCCTGGCGTTCTTTGATTTGTGAAAGGCGGATGAGCGGACGATCAATCCATTGCTTCAGCAATCTTCCGCCCATTGCCGTTTTTGTTTCATCTAAGAGCCATAATAAAGAACCCTTCTTGCTTTTTGAACGGATGGTTTCTGTTAATTCAAGGTTTCTTTTTGAGTAAAGATCAATTTTCATCGTTTGTTCAAGCTCAAATACTTGAACTTGCTGAAGATGATCAAGACTCCTTTTTTGCGTTCTTCTTAAGTATGCATAGAGTGTGAAAAATGCTATTTTCAGATGTTCGTCAAGGTGAGAAACGAGTCGTTCAGCTTCATCTATTAATTCATCGCTATCTTCGTATGAGATGGTCGCTTGGCAGCGTTCCTTCAGGGTTTTCACCGTTTCTTCATCGAGCTGCTTTGATACCACAATCTCTCTTGCACCGACAGAATAAATTTCAGACACAACTTCATCTAACCGTTCAATGAAAGCCGCCATGTTTTCACCTGTTGATAAATCGGAAAGCGCAAGACCGTAGCCATTTTGAAAGCTGGAAACAGACGCGATAAAGTTATTTTCGTTTTCATTCAGTCCTTTGCCGTCCATGACCGTACCTGGTGTAATCAGTTGAACGACCTCTCTTTTGACCACACCTTTTGCTGTTTTAGGGTCTTCCACCTGCTCACAAATGGCGACTTTATAGCCTTTTTCTATCAGTTGTTCTATGTATGCAGACGCAGAATGATAAGGAACACCACACATTGGAATCGTGCCGCCATCCCTGCTTGTTAACGTAATTTCTAATTCTTGTGCTGCTTCTTTTGCATCATCAAAAAACATTTCATAAAAATCGCCTAAGCGAAAAAATAAAAAGGCATCTTGGTAATCTGCCTTGATCTTTAAATATTGCTGTATCATGGGCGTATAACTTGCCATATTTCTAATCCCTCACTATATTACTTTCGAATTCATACCATCTTTCATTATAGCATAAAAATTCACCTTTTTTCCCTAGATCAAGGCACAAAAAAACTAGGGGGATATGCGCCCTAGTCATCAATTACTCTTCTGGATCACCCGCGAGGAATTCTGGATGAATATCTTCTAATTCCTCATCCACTTCTTCTTCCCATTCGTGATCATCTTTTTCTTTCCAGCTTGAATTGACTTCTACAACAATTTTGGTTTCCCCTACTACTTCAGCAATGAATTCACGCTCTGCTTGAACGACAATTTTATTGCCATTTGGAGAAATGGTGACTTCTAAGCAATTGGGCTGCTGTAAGACTTTCGCAATCACTTCGTGCTCATCATCAAGGAAGTTTTTATCTTTATATCTCAGTTTGATGATATCTACATATTTTACACGTTCTGTGACCACTTCGGTTTTCGTGTTGTCTGCGTAAGAATACCACACGTTAATATCAAATGTACCTTCAATCTCAACTGTTTTACCGACCTTTTCAGCATCATACTTATGATTAATGATCCAACCGCCTAGGATGCTGGTTGGTTTTTGCGATGGAGAAATGGTGTGTGTGCTTTGGGTAAATTTCCTCCCTTTTGCAACCACCGCTTTTGTAATAATTTCTCTGTATTCAGACATTCCGGCATGCCTCCTTGTTCTTGATCGTTTTATCTTATGCTGGGCATTCGTCTAGTGTGTCACGATTTTGAGTCTCATGTTCAATTAAATTCATTTCTGTTTCAGTGTATGCATGGTCGCCCATAAACTTGCCTTGAAAATTGGAAAAGTTGGAGAGTGAGAGATTGGGGTTGATGGAAGCTGAAAGATGTGATTTAATAATGAAGTCACAGTCCCTTTAGGAGTGGCTATATATAAAAATTAATATAAATTTTCGTTTAGAATTAAAGATTAAAATGAATATCAAAAAATTTTTACTTTTTTTAACTCGTATTAGGTATTTCATAAAGAAATAAACTAACCATATAAAATAAAATAGGGGCTGTGGCGTCAACAAATTGTTGATGTCACAGCCTTTAAACTACAAATAACAAATATAGATAAGAATACACAAACAAAAAACCCCGCATCTGCGGGGTTTTCTCATTTAATGGAGCAACTTGGGGATGAGTTTTTCACTTTTGAACCGGTTTCTCCTAATAAGAGGTCACCGCCGGTTGAAAGAATGATTTCATCCGTTACTTGATTAGAAATCGTGTGCGCTACAAGTTGAAGCAGGGAATTAACCTCTGTTTGTGATTCTTTGAATTCTTGAATCACTGGGATCTCATCCAGTTCTTCTTGCAGGGCATCAATTTTTTCTTCCACTTGTTTTAAGGCTTCATGTTTGCCATAATGCTTTAAATTCACAGCTTGCTTTTGAAGTGCCTTAATTTGATTAATGATCGCTGCAATTTTTGTATTTTCATTGATTTGCGCTTCTGCTTTTTTGAAGAAATCAACTTCTTCTGTTTCAGAAATCATTTTCGCGAGCTCTCTTGCGCGCTCGACAATCTCTTTCTTTGAATAAAGCGTCATTTTAATTCACCTCGATAGCTTCTCCAACCATTTCTCCGTCAAGAGACCAAGTTTTGGCTTGTGTGATTTTCACTTTGACGATGTTGCCAATCGCTTCTTTTGGTGCTTTAAAATTCACAAGCTTGCTTTTACTTGTATATCCGGCTAGGATCTCAGGGTTGTTTTTACTTTCACCCTCTACTAATACTTCGACAGTCTGCCCTTCATATTCCTTCATTTTTTTCGCAGAAATTTCATTTACGAGTGCATTCAGGCGCTGCAGACGTTCTTTTTTTACACGCATTGGCACGTTGTCTTTCATATTGGCTGCTGGTGTTCCTTCTCTTGGAGAGTAAATGAACGTATAAGCCGCATCAAACTCAACCTCACGATAGAGGGAAAGCGTCTCTTCAAACTGCTCATCTGTTTCATTTGGGAACCCAACGATAATGTCCGTTGTTAATGAAGCATTTGGCATTGCCTCTTTGATTTTACGCACTAGGTCAAGGTAACGTTCACGGTCGTATTTTCTTGCCATGAGTTTCAGCACAGAAGAACTTCCTGATTGAACCGGCAAATGAATATGGTCGAGAAGGTTTCCGCCTTTGGCAAGCACTTCAATTAAGTGATCATCAAAGTCACGCGGGTGGCTTGTTGTAAAACGGATACGTGGAATATCGATTTTACGCAGCTCATCCATTAGGTGACCAAGACCATATTCCATGTCTTCAAAATCTTTTCCATACGCATTCACGTTTTGACCAAGAAGGGTAATTTCTTTATATCCTTCTGCTGCTAAGCGTCTGACCTCTTGAATAATTTCATCCGGACGGCGGCTTCTTTCCTTACCACGCGTGTAAGGGACGATACAGTATGTACAGAATTTATCACAACCGTACATAATATTCACCCAGCCCTTAATTTTTCCTTGGCGGGCTCTCGGAAGATTTTCAATCACATCGCCTTCTTTAGACCAAACCTCAATGACCATTTCTTTTGAAAGGTAGCATTCAGATAATAGCTCTGGCAGGCGGTGAATGTTGTGGGTACCGAAAATCAAGTCAACAAATGGGTGTTTCTTTAAAATACGGTTAACAACAGATTCTTCTTGCGACATGCATCCGCAGACGCCTAAGATTAAATCTGGCTTTTCACGCTTTAATGCTTTTAAATGACCAAGCTCTCCAAACACTTTGTTTTCTGCATTCTCACGAATGGCGCAAGTGTTTAATAAGATGACATTCGCATCTTCAGTCGAATTTGTTGGTTCATAACCAAGCGCCATAAAAATACCAGCCATCACTTCTGTGTCATGCTCATTCATTTGACAGCCATATGTGCGAATATAAAACTTGCGGCCGTTCCCTAACCCTTGAAACCGCTCGTCAATTTGAAATTGATTGTATTCGACTTCTTCTTTACCCCGTTTTTTTGCATCTTTTAAGGAAGGCGGAATGTACACAGCTTCAAAATATTGGCTGTAGTCCTTCTCGGATTTTTTGTCCGATGAACTTACTTGTCCGCTCGCTTTTCTCTGCTCTTCATTCATGAATTTGTACTCCTTTCAAACCAAGCTCCACCCTACAGTATAGACTATTTTGTCGTGAATTGAAAATAAATTCATATGTGTTTTTTCTATGAAAAATGTCTATTCATCTGGACAGTCATCAATACTCTTGATCAAAAGAAAAGAGAGCCTCAGCTCTCTCAATCAAGTATATTCAGTTTTTTTGCTTCTTCTTCGATGATTGTCAGTGCACGGTCAAGCTCTTCTTTTGTGTGCTCTGCTGTGATGATGGCTCTAATTCTCGCTTTTCCTTTCGCTACAGTTGGGAAAGCAATGCCTTGAGCGAAAACGCCGCGCTCGATTAATGCTTTTGAAAAACGGAAAGTGAGTGCCTCGTCTCCAATCATCATCGGAATAATAGGCGTTTCTGTTGGTGCCACCTCAAATCCAAGACCGATGACTTTTTCTTTAAAATAGGCCGCGTTCTCCCAAAGTGTTTCAATGCGTTCTGGTTCGTCTAACAGCACTTCAATGGCTTCTTCACAGGCTCTTGTGACAGCCGGCGGATGTGAGGTGCTGAATAAAAACGGTCTTGCTTTATGCTTTAAATAGTCGATTAAAACGGCAGAACCAGCGACGTAACCGCCTAGCACACCAACTGCCTTACTAAGTGTGCCAACCTGAATATGCACTCTACCGTCAAGTTGAAAATGATTCACTGTTCCGCGCCCATTTTCACCAAGTACTCCAGACGCATGGGCATCGTCTACCATCACAAAGGCATCATATGCTTCTGCAAGTCTTACAATCTCAGGAAGCAGTGCAATATCTCCATCCATTGAGAAAACACCATCTGTCACGATAAGACGGACGCGGTAATTCATCGATTTCTTTAAAATTTTCTCAAGCTCTTCCATATTAGAATGAGCATATACTTTTTTATCTGCCTTTGTTAAGCGAATCCCATCGATGATTGAGGCATGGTTCAGCTCATCTGAAATGACAATATCATCTTTTGTGAGAATACTGGATAAGACCCCTTGGTTGGTCGTAAAGCCTGATTGGAATACGAGGGCTGCCTCTGTCTTTTTAAAAGCTGCGAGCTTTTTTTCAAGCCGTTCATGCATTGTCATCGTTCCAGCAATGGTTCGTACAGATCCTGTTCCAGCACCGAATTCATCAATCGCCTCTTTTGCCGCTTTCATCAGCCTTGGGTGTGAGGTGAGACCTAAGTAGTTATTTGAAGAGAGTTGTATGACGGATTGTTCATTTAATGTCACCGTGGAAGATTGTTTGGAATCGATTTCTTTCAGTGTTTGATGGGTGCCTTGCTGCTTCATTGTGTCCAATTCATCTTGTAAATACGTAAATTCTTTCATCATTTCGTCCCCCTTTGATATGATGGCATGATCAGTACGACCTTCCCGCACGTACCATTTCTCATGAGTTCAAATCCCTTTTCAAAATCTTCAAATGGCAGCGTATGGGTGACAACCGGCTGTACATCAATGGTATTCGTTCTTAAAAGTTCGGATACTTGACGCCACGTCTCAAACATTTTTCTCCCCGTGATCCCTTGCACGGTTAATCCCCTAAAAACAATTTGATTCGTAATGTCAATGGTTACCGGCCGCTCTGGCAAACTTAGTATATTCACTTTCCCTCCATTTGCACAAGCTTCGAGTGCTTGATTAATCGCAACGGGATGTCCTGACATCTCACACATCACGTCTGCCCCTTCCATCCGCGTGAGCTGCTTAATCATGGCAACAGGATCATCTTTTCCGATATCCACGATATGATCTGCACCCATTTTACGGGCAAGATCCAGTCTGTATTCATTTTTATCAACAGCGAACACTTGGACAGCCCCGGAGGCTTTTGCAACCGCAATCGCCATTAAACCAATGGGACCACAGCCAAAAATCGCCACTGACTTTCCTGAAACAGGTGTATGCAGAACTGTATGAACAGCATTTCCAAGCGGTTCTTGAATAGATGCAAGTTCCACTGGCATTTGAGCTGGATTATGCCACACATTTTGTTCTGGTACTTTGACATATTCAGCAAAACAGCCATCAATGTCTACCCCTAAAATTTTCGTATCGCTGCACAAATGCTGCTGACCCGTTAAACACATATAACACTGATTACAGACAATATGCGTCTCAGCCGATACAAAATCCCCTACTTTTGCTCGTGAGACTTGGTTCCCCGTTTTGACAACTTCCCCTGTGAATTCATGACCAAAAATGTACGGTGCTTTGACTCTCCCCTTCGCCCAATCATCCCAATTATAAATATGCACATCCGTTCCGCATATCGATGTAGCCTTTACCTGGATGAGCACTTCATGATCACTTATTTCTGGAATCGGCATTTCCATCATTGCCGCTCCGTAAGCGCTTTCTTTTTTAACAATCGCTTTCATCGTTCCACACATGACGTACAACCCCTTTGTTAAAAAACTTCTCCCAATCCGATCTTATCATGTCTTATTTTAGACGTAAATACCACTGTCTTTCAGGAGAAGACAAATGAACACTCCACATATTTTTTTAGGTATTTTTCTAAAAAAAAAGCAAATCTCCTTTTATTCGGAGATTTGCTTTTAAGTTGTCAGCGTTTTTTTGAAACGGCTACATATAAAGCCGGCACAATCAGTAGTGTCAGAATCGTTGAGAAAAAGACACCTGATACGATGCAGATCGCTAGCGGCTTAAAGAGTGGGTCATTACTTAAAGCAACGGGCATAAGAGCGACAAGTGCTGTAAATGCTGTCAGCAAAATAGGTCTAATCCTTGCCCTCCCCGCTTCAATCACAGCTGCCTGTTGATCGAGACCTTGCTTGCGCCTCTGTTCAATAAATTCAAACAAAACGACCGCATTTCGGACAACAATACCTGCCAATGAAACAATCCCCATTGTGGCCATAAAGCTAAACGGCGTTTGAGTGACAAATAGTCCAATAATGGCTCCGGATATCGCTAAGTAAACCGTTCCAAGAACTAAAAGCGGCAGCATGAGTGAATTGAACTGGAAAGCGATGGTCACATAAATGAGCAGCAAGACTACCCCAAATAAGAGACTAATTTCAATAAAGAATTGGGTTTGATCTTCATTTTCTCCGCCCTGAGAAATGGTCAAATTCTTCGCTGCATCGCTTTTCCCAACTTCATTTATGACTTCTGTCATATCGTCTTTAAACGTATCTGATGTGCCAGGATATGCCTTTAACGTGATCGTCGGCATCCCATTTTCATGCGGAATGCTTTCAAATTGCTCTGTTTCTTTTTCTTTTACGTATCGGCTAAGCGGCTCAAGTTGAGGCATGCCACCCTCATTTGCACTCACAGGCACCTTGATGTCTTTTAGCTTCAGTCCGTTTTGATGTGTGCTCATGTCTTGTTTCACTACGAGGTCGATGTCATCTGTTCCTTGTTTAAAGGTGCCTAATGGAATTCCTTCTGTGACAAGGCCAAGCTGTCTGCTGACAAACTGAGCAGTGAGCCCATCCTCTGCCATTCGGTCACGATTCAATTCAAATGAGATGGTTTTCACCGGCTGATTGACATCGTCTGTGATCAGACTTGCTCCGCTTTCTTTCATTTCTTTTGTGAGCTTCTCTTTCACATCCACGAGCTTTGAAAATTGTTCTCCTGCAATGGTTACGGTCACAGGCGCCCCCGTTGGCGGTCCTTGAACAATGGTTTTCATAAAGATATCAGCATCTTTAAATTTCTTTCGCAATGGCTCTGTCATACGATCGATCAATGCTTTGCTTGTCATCTGTTCATTGTCTACTCTGACAACAACCTGACCCGTATGATCACTTGCGTTTGAGATACTTTCATTAAACAAGTTCGGCACACCGCCGCCTGCAAAAATGGCCGTCTCTTCAATGCCTTTTTGCTGTTTGATCTCTTGTTCTATTTTCTCTAATGTTTCATTCGTTTTATCTAAGGTTGTTTCACTTGGCAGTGTCACAGTGACAACCACCTCTTTCTTATTCGCCGCAGGGAAAAACTCAAATGGTGTGGCGAAAATAAGCAAAAAGGCAAGTGTGGCAACGAGCAAACCACTTAATCCAATGAGAAGTGGTCGCTTCACGATGTTTGTCAGTACTCGATCTGCATAAAAATCGGCTAACCTTTTTAATGGTTTGCCTAAGAAACCAGGTTCTTTTTGAATCTTCTTGTTCTTTCTTTTTCGATTTGCTGTATATTGATACACTGGCACAAGTGTCAATGAAATGACCATTGACGCAAGTACAGTTGTGACTAGAACAGACGGTAACGCTCGAATAAATGAACCGTTCGCACCAGAAAGGAAAACAAGCGGCAAGAAAGCAAAGACAACAGCCAGCGTTGACGTCAAAATGGATCCAGCCACTTCTTTTACACCTGCAATTGTTCCTTTAAGCGGACTTTCGTATTTTTTCATCTGCCTTAAAATATTATCGTTGACGACAATGGCGTCATCTACAAGTATCCCTAGCGCAATGATAAAGCCAATAATTGAAATTTGATTAAGGTCCACTTGTAAAAAAGGCAGCGGGATGGTTCCGATCGTTATGGATAGAGGAATCGCAAGTGAAACGATAAACGCACCACCAATGGTTAGGCCAAGTGTGGTGACGACAATGACGGCGATAACGGCCACGATCGCTTCTTTGATTAAATCGTTAAAAATGGCATCTACTTCACTTTTTTGTGAATAGTAGTCTATCCAATCCACACCATTTGGCAGCTCTTTCTCTTTTTCAATGACCGCACTGACTTTGTCATACATTTTAGGAATATCCAGTCCTGGCTTAATATTGATTGTAAATGAATAGGCTGGCTTTCCGTTATATGAAACGATATCACTTTTCTCTTTTTCTACTTCTTTTAAACGACCAAGCTCACCGATTGTAACAGGCTCTCGGCTCGTTTTTGAGAAAATCTCAATCTTTTTCATTTGATCTAAACGATCATAGGCATCAATGGACAGCTTGACCTTTTCTCCATCTGCCTGGACGTCACCTAGAGGGGATGTGTCAAATTCTTGATTGATGGCATTTGTGACATCGGTCACGTTTAACCCGTTATCCTCCAGTTTACTTGAATCCAAGTTCAATATTGCTTGTTTGTCATTGAACCCTTTGATGACGACACCATCAACACCTTTGATGTCCTCCACTTTTTCTTTTAACGCACGCAGCGATTCCTGACTTTTTGCTAAATCAGATGAGTTACTTGCTACAATCATATAAGAACCAACTGGCACGTTGCCAAACTCATCCTTTACATCTGGCTCCATCACACCATCTGGAAAAGAAGAGGCCGCATTTGTGGTTTCACTCTTGATTTGACTTGCCACCTTTTGAAAATCGGCGTGATCATCAATTTCAAGCACAATATTTGAGAAACCAATAGCAGAAACAGAGCTTGTCTTCTCTACACCATTGATATCAGAAATAGCCGACTCGAGCTTATTGGTGACATCACTTTCTACCTGTTTTGCATCAGCACCAGGGAAAACAGTCGAAATGGTTACAATATTTGCTTGAAACTCTGGCAGTTCTCGTTTAGGAAGCTGTGTAAACAAATAACCTCCAGCAATGAGAACGATAAAAAATAAAATAAAAACAAGCTTTCCTCTTTTTAAAAAAGCTTCAATCATTATTTCACCTACTTAAATATTTATTTTTGATGAAGTATTTTCAACTTAATCTTAATTTATCATCATGGTGAAAAAATGCAAGCTCTAATATGTCATTTTCTATCTATTTTGTGAAAGAAATATGTTATATGAGAAATGTATAGCGGTAAACAAAAACAACCTGCTTACATGATGTAAGCAGGTTGAAAATAATAAAATTAGAATTATCGTGGTTCAACAATCAGTTTGATTGCTGTTCTTTCTTCTCCATCGATAAGAATGTCAGTAAAGGCTGGAATGCATATCAAATCCACTCCGCTAGGCGCAACAAATCCCCTTGCAATGGCGACAGCCTTGACCGCCTGATTCAGTGCTCCAGCGCCGATAGCCTGTATTTCCGCTGCACCGCGTTCACGTAAAACGCCAGCTAATGCTCCTGCTACTGAATTTGGATTTGACTTTGCTGAAACTTTTAAAATTTCCATTTTTGCTCCCCCTTAAATTTACAATGGATAAGTGAGTGTTCATTAGAACAATCTTTGTTAGATGTTGCTATTTTTTTGAAAATCCATCCCCAAAATGTTTTTCAAAAATAGCAGGCTACCTACCATTTTTACTATATTCACGATAGAGGGCGCATATTCCTTCTTTCTGATTAATATTTTTCTGAAATAAATATGTGAATATTTATTCAAAGAAAATATGGTCATCATTTATCAAAATTCGATCAATTTTGACAGCTTTTTTCGACGGTTCGTCAATTTCTACGATCACTGCACTTAATGTCGTGCGGCCTTCTGCAATTTCAAAACGGACAGGGAGGCTCGTTTTAAATCGTTTAATAATCGTTTCCCGATCAACACCTAAAATACCGTCATAAGGACCAGTCATGCCAACATCCGAAATATAAGCAGTTCCTTTTGGCAAGACGCGGTTATCTGCTGTTTGAACATGTGTATGTGTTCCAACGACACATGATGCACGGCCGTCTGTATACCAGCCCATTGCTTGTTTTTCACTTGTGGCTTCACCATGAAAATCAATAAAAATAAACGGTGTACGTTTTGAAGCTTCTGCTATGAGCTCATCTACTTTTTGAAATGGGCAGTCAATCGGAGGTAAGAATGTGCGGCCTTGCAAGTTGATGACAGCTAGTTCTTTACCTTGTTTTTTAATAAAAGTGAGACCTTTCCCTGGTGTACCTTGCGGGAAGTTTGCCGGACGAACAATATGGGGTGCATCATCGATGAAATCGAAAATGTCTCTTTTATCCCATGTATGGTTCCCCATCGTGAGCACATCAGCCCCAGCTTGAAGCAGCTCGTGATAGATTTTCTCTGTGAGTCCTTTCCCATGAGCCGCATTTTCTCCATTGACAATCGTAAAGTGTGGCTGGTATTTTTTCTTTAGCTTTGGCAAATATTCTTTCAGTGTATCTCTGCCAGGTGAACCAACGATATCTCCAACAAATAATATTTTCATACGTTTTGAACCCTTTCTCTTATAAAATGATCTTCTTATCAGTGTTGCATATTTACACAAAAAAATAAAGCGGCGCTAAGCGCACCGCTCTATTTTGCATACTCTACTGCGCGAGTTTCTCGAATAACTGTCACTTTAATGTGACCAGGGTAATCGAGCTCGTCCTCAATCCGCTTACGAATATCCCTTGCTAGACGGTGAGCTTCAAGATCATTAATTGAATCTGGCTTCACCATAATACGCACTTCACGTCCAGCTTGTATCGCAAACGATTTTTCAACACCTTCATAAGATTCAGAGATGTCTTCTAATTTCTCAAGTCTCCGAATGTAATTTTCAAGCGTCTCACTTCTTGCACCAGGGCGTGCTGCAGATAATGCATCGGCTGCCGCAACAAGAACAGCGATAATAGATGTCGGTTCTTGGTCACCATGGTGAGATGCAATACTGTTGATGACAACAGGATGCTCTTTATATTTCGTCGCAAGCTCAACGCCAATTTCCACGTGGCTTCCTTCTACTTCATGATCAATGGCTTTTCCAATGTCATGCAGAAGACCTGCTCGTTTTGCAAGCTTTGCATCTTCTCCAAGCTCTGAAGCCATGAGACCTGCAAGATGTGCAACCTCAATTGAATGCTTCAGGACATTTTGTCCATAACTTGTACGGAATTTTAAGCGACCGAGAATTTTGATGAGATCCGGATGCAAACCGTGAACTCCGACTTCAAATGTCGTTTGCTCACCCATCTCGCGGATATAATCATCGACTTCACGGCGTGATTTTTCCACCATTTCTTCAATTCGTGCAGGATGAATACGTCCATCCTGGACTAGCTTGTCCAGAGCTATCCTCGCTGTTTCACGTCTTATCGGATCAAAGCCCGATAAGATGACAGCTTCAGGTGTATCATCAATGATCAGGTCAATACCTGTTAACGTTTCTAACGTACGGATATTTCGTCCCTCACGTCCGATAATACGACCTTTCATCTCATCATTTGGAAGATTGACTACAGATACTGTTGTTTCAGCTACATGATCAGCTGCACAACGCTGTAACGCAAGTGAAAGAATGTTTTTCGCTTTTTTATCAGCCTCTTCTTTCGCCCGGTTTTCAGATTCTTTCGTCATGACTGCAATGTCGTGGGAAAGCTCATTTTCAACTTGATCCAGAATGATTTGTTTCGCTTCATCTCGAGTTAGACTAGAAATACGCTCCAACTCAGCTTTCTGCAAACGAATCATATCATCCACTTTGCTTTCCATCTCTTCAATATGTTGTTGTCGTTCATTCAGAGAATGATCTCTCTTCTCCAACAGGGACTCCCGTTTATCTAAAGATTCGTCCTTGCGATCAAGGTTTTCCTCTTTTTGAAGTAAACGGTTTTCTTGTCTTTGAAGCTCATTACGTCTTTCACGAACTTCTTGCTCCGCCTCTACACGAAACGAATGAATTTCATCTTTCGCTTCTAAGAGCGCTTCTTTCTTCAATGCTTCCGCATCACGCTTTGCATCCTCAACAATTTGTTCGGCCATGTTTCTTGCGCCGGATATTTTTGCTTCTGCAATGGTTTTACGAACAAAGTAGCCAACAACTAAACAGATTAGGCTCAGCAAAATGGAGATGATCGTAAACATCGTAGGCGACATATTTTCACCTCCTCTTGCTATGAACTTGGTTTTACAAATAAAGTGTCGGCATGTACATTGTTTTGTGTCTCAACATACAGGGCCTTCACAGGGAATGAGATCCTCACTGCCCTTGTCAAGTTTAAATTAGTTATCAATCATGTTAAGAAAAACAAGTGATACATTCCCATTGTAATTGTGTCGGAAATACTTGTCAAGCTAGTCAGACTAAGGCGTAAGTCGTTATTTCAAGCAAAGACAGAACTTTTGACCCGCTAGCTGTTATGTAATTGTAAAAAAAAGACGCTTTTCAGCGTCTTTTTAGTCATTCAATTCCAATTCTTCTTGTCCTTCTTCGTCAGTTGATTTCACTCCGTTTGTATCCAAACCGTAGTGCTCCCTGATTTGCTCTTGAATCATAAGAAGAATGTCTTTATTCTCTTTTAGGAATTGCTTCGCATTTTCACGTCCTTGTCCAAGACGTTCCTCTTGATAAGAATACCAAGCCCCGCTCTTTTGTACGATATCTAGTTCGCTTCCAAGGTCAATGATTTCTCCCTCTTTCGAGATACCTTCACCGTACATAATGTCTACTTCGGCAATACGGAATGGCGGTGCCACCTTGTTTTTCACAACTTTAATTCTCGTTTTGTTCCCCATGATGTCGTTCCCTTGTTTCAACTGTTCAGCACGGCGTACTTCTAAACGAACAGATGAATAGAACTTAAGTGCACGTCCACCAGGCGTTGTTTCAGGATTACCAAACATAACCCCTACTTTTTCACGAATTTGGTTAATAAAGATCGCAATTGTTTTTGATTTGTTGATAGCACCAGATAGTTTACGAAGTGCTTGAGACATCAAACGTGCTTGAAGACCAACGTGTGAATCTCCCATGTCTCCTTCGATCTCTGCTTTTGGTACAAGAGCAGCTACTGAGTCAATGACAACAATATCAACTGCACCACTACGAACAAGTGCTTCTGCAATTTCAAGTGCTTGTTCTCCTGTATCCGGCTGAGAAAGTAACAACTCATCAATGTTGACACCTAATTTTTGAGCGTAAACTGGATCTAGCGCATGCTCCGCATCGATAAATGCAGCTTGTCCTCCCTGCTGCTGAACCTCAGCAATCGCATGAAGTGCTACTGTCGTTTTACCAGAACTCTCTGGACCATATACTTCAATAATACGGCCGCGAGGGTACCCACCTATTCCAAGCGCAGTATCAAGTGCTAACGAACCACTAGGTACTGTTGAAATACGTGTATCTGTTTGCTCTCCTAGTTTCATAATAGAGCCTTTACCAAACTGTTTTTCTATTTGTTTAAGAGCCATATCTAAGGCTGCTTGACGATCACTCATTCTATTGTTTCCTCCTTTATCAATTCCACTATCTATACTATACCTTGTTTCACGTCATTTGCCAAGAAAAAAACGAACACATATTCGATTTTTTCTTGGCAGATTATTTAAGAAAAGAGCTGTTTCTATTAGAAAAAACGCTCTTTTATAAAGGAGTAAACCTCATAAAAAACAAAATTAACTTTCTTTTAATAATTTGAGAAGGTGGTGCAAACCATATTTCACAGCACGCTTGCGAATGCCTGATCGACTGCCAGTAAACATCCATTCAAACACGTCTGTCTGGTCTTTTGTCGATAGCCCGATAAATACTTTTCCAACCGGCTGTCCTTCGTGTGGTTCAGGACCTGCCACACCTGTAAAGCTAATACCGATATCGCTTCCCGTCAGTTTTCTAACGCCTTCGGCGAGCTCTAACGCACACTCTTTGCTGACAGCACCATGAGAAGACAATGTTTCTTCACGGCAGCCCAGCACTTGCTGCTTGACTTGATTTGTGTAACAAACCACACTGCCGTTTAAAATGGATGATGCCCCTTCGAGATCTGTCAGCCACTCTGAAAACATACCACCAGTCAGGCTTTCAGCCGCTGCTACTGTTTTCCCGTGTTCATGCAAGGCCTTTGAAGCTTCAAAGGCAAGAGATGTATCACCATATCCGTAAAAGTACTCGCCGACCCGTTCTAAAATTTGTGCTTCTGTTTCTTTTAACAGACGCTCTGTTTCTTTTTCATCCTCATGCTTGGCTGTCAGCCTTAGCGTCACTTCCCCGTCAGCTGCAAGCGGTGCAATCGTTGGATTGGTCTGTGCATCAATTAAATCTTCAAGATCTGTTTCCAGCTGAGATTCACCGATGCCAAAGAAACGCAAGACAACAGACACGATTTTTTCCTTTAGGCCGAGTTTTTCAGAAATAAGCGGCTTCGCTTCGTTTTCAAACATCGGGTGCAATTCACTTGGCGGTCCAGGGAGCAGAATGTAAAACGTATCTCCCTCTTGTATAAACATACCAGGTGCCATTCCGAAACGGTTTACGAGCACATCAGATCCCTCTAGAACGAGCGCCTGTTTACGGTTGTTCGGCGACATATCACGTCCGGTTTTACGGAAGTATTCTTGAATAGACTCAAATGCTTCTTCATTTAGCACAAGCTCTTTACCGAGCGTACTCGCAATGGTTTCTTTTGTTAAATCGTCCTTCGTTGGTCCAAGACCACCTGAGAAGATAATAAAATTCGATCTTTCCTGTGCCACTTGAATGGCCCTTTTTAAACGCTCTGGATTGTCACCAACAGCTGTGTGGTAATAAACATTCACACCAATTTCAGCTAGTTGTTTGCTGATGAATTGTGCATTCGTATTCGTAATTTGCCCTAGCAAAAGTTCGGAACCGACTGCAATAATTTCTGCTTTTCTCTCTGACTTCAAAGCGTACACGTCCTTTTTAGTTAGAATTCTTTAAGGCTTCCCAGTTTTTCGCAAAGTAATCCCAGCCTGAGACAACAGTGAAGAACACCGCTACCCACATGGCAAGATCACCAAAAGGGAATGATACAAGTTCAAACGGCAGGTTATGCAAAAGAAGTGCCGAAATCGCAATGATTTGCGCCCACGTCTTCACTTTTCCAAGCATATTGGCTGCGACCACTTCACCGCCTCCAGCTAAGACAAGCCTTAGGCCCGTTACAGCAAATTCACGGCTAATGATCACAATTGCCATCCATGCCGGTGTGAGATTGTATTGAACAAGTATAATTAAAGCCGCTGAAACAAGCAATTTATCTGCAAGCGGATCTAAAAATTTACCAAAGTTTGTGACTAAATTGAGCTTACGTGCATAGTAACCATCAATCCAGTCGGTTGTCGAAGCGATAATAAACAAGATCGCTCCAACAAGGTGAGTGACTTCAATGCTGACGTCACCAAAGCGCGCAACACCCCAATCTAATGGAGCAAGCATAATGATCATAAAAACAGGGATCAAGGCGATCCTAGAAAGAGTTATTTTATTCGGTAAGTTAAACATGAATTTCAATCCTCCAATAAGCCATTTTTTTATGTATATATAATAGTAGGAACAAAAGAAAAGTCATCTACTTGCTTAAGATGACTTTTCCTTTCCTTTATTCACAATCACAATGTTTTGTGTCATGGTGTTTTTAGGGTCTAATTCGTACTTCAGCGTTTCGTCATTGACTTTGATATCGATTCCCGATGCATTTCCTAAGCGGATATCGACTTGGGAAAGATCAGTTAAGTCTGTTTTAAACGATTCGCCATCTTTCAATTCACCCATCTTCAGCACTTTTCCAGATTCGTCTCTCACACGAAGCCATGAAGCTTGTGAGGCAGAAATGGTTAGCTCCATCTTTTCTGCACCTGATACTTCATACGTTGTCGTAGAACCCTCTGTATTCGTCGCCTTCAAAGAAACATCTTCATCGTCTTTAGATGAATCCTTTGAGGAATCGTCTTTTTCAGATGATTTTTCTTGATCATCTGACGAAGCTTTTTCCTTTTTCTTTTGATCCTTTGCAAGCGATGAATCCTCAGACACTTCGTATTTTGATTCTGATTGCTGAGGAGCCGCCTGATTATTTTTTTGTCCGCTATCATGATTAACCGCTTGAACGATCACATAAATGATAGCGATCACCACAAGGATCCCTCCAATGATTAAAATCGTCGGAAGCAGCTCCAGTACCTTTGAGGCAGGCTTTGGCAGCTCTCTTTGCGGTTTAATATTTGATAATTTATCAGACACTTCATCGTTATACGTGCTTGGTACATCTTTACGAAACTCTTCGAACAATTGTTCAGGATTCAGTCCAACGGCTTCGGCATATTGTTTAATAAACGCTCTGACGTAAAATTTACCTGGAATGATATCATAATTTCCTTGTTCTATTGCTAGCAAATAGCGCTTTTGGATTTTGGTAGCCGCCATCAGATCCTCCAGCGACATCCCTTTTTCCTCTCTGGCCTCAACGAGCCGTTTTCCCAATTCAGTCAAAACAAACACCTACCATTACCATATTAAAAATCGAAGCCAGAAAAACCAGAATGATCAAACACTTGTGGTTCTTCAGCGTGCTCGTATGTAATTTCTTCGTCTGCACTATTACGCAATTCAATGATGTAGTCGAAATCATCCATTGTATATTCTGAATTTTGAATAAAGATATCTGGATGCTCTACAACCTTTGTAGCAGGCAGTCTCATAATTTCTCTTAAAAGCTGCAAGTGCTTCTCAGAACCTCTTCTTGTCGACACAATCCCATCAATAATAAAGACGTTATCCGGGCTGTATTCATCTGCAATCAGCTGACTGCGAATGGTCTGTTTCAAAAGAGTCGACGATACAAACAGCCATCTCTTACTTGCACATACACTTGAAGCAACAATTGATTCTGTTTTTCCAACCCGCGGCATTCCGCGAATTCCAATCAATTTATGTCCTTCTTTTTTAAATAATTCAGCCATAAAATCAACAAGTAGACCAAGCTCGTCCCTTTCAAAACGGAACGTCTTTTTGTCATCCGCATCACGCTGAATGTATCTTCCATGACGAACAGCTAAACGGTCACGAAGTTTTGGCTGTCTTAGTTTCGTTACTTTTATCGTTTCCATTGTATTTAAAATTGATTCAAGCCGCTTAATTTGTTCTGTGTGGTCACAGCGAAGAAGCATGCCGCGTCTTGATACATCAACACCATTAATTGTCACAATATTAATTGAAAGCATCCCCATTAAAGAAGAAATGTCTCCTAAAAGTCCGGGACGGTTCACCTGTATCTCATATTCAAAATACCATTCGAGCTTTGCCAAATGATATTACCCCCTTCATTGTGGCAAATTTTTACCTTCCTTTATCATAAAGCATTTTCACATTTTTAGAAAGCACAATGTTGTGAAACAGTTAAAATAAAAAGAGAGGCACAAACGACCCCTCTTTTTGTTTAGTGCGAGCTATTATTTTCAACCAGTTTGACCATCATATTGGCAATTGCGCGCTGCTCATCTTCTGATGCGACGCTCCAAAGGTCAGCAAGTACTCTTTCTTGCTCATTCTTTGCTTCAACTTCATTAGCCAGGTATCCGCCAATTTCATACGCAAGGTTATTGATAGTATCATCTTTTAAGCCTTTATCCTGCGCATGATTTAAACGGTCTCCTAAAAAGTTTTTCCAATGGTCCCAGTTCTCAAGTACTGACATGTCGATTCCTCCATTCGAAAAGATGAATTACAGCCATAGCTTTTGTCATGGAGTGACGAATTATACACGTTTTTAACAGTACCAGCCGCCATTAACGGATAAAATTTGACCTGTCATATAACTTGACTGCTTTGAGGCGAGAAACCAAATGACATCGGCTATCTCTTCAGGTGCGGCAAGACGGCCGAGTGGAATCTCCTCTTCCATCATCGCAAGGTCTTCTTGTGTGAAGCTTTTCATCATATCAGTCTGAACCGCACCTGGTGAGACTGCATTTGCTCTAATTCCACTTGGGGCAAGCTCTTTGGCAAGCCCTTTAATGAAAGCATTTTGAGCACCCTTGACCATACTATACAGTACTTCACACGAGGCACCCGTTTCCCCCCATATTGAGCTAACCGCAATAATATGACCTGACTTTTTTTGGATCATGGCAGGCAAAATGGATTGGGTAAGCTCATATGGACTTGTCACATGAAGCTGCACCATGCTGGCTAGAACTTCTTTTTCAGTATCTGTCACTAAACCAACATGACTCTTTCCGCTATTTAAAACAAGAATATCTGGATCAAGCGGCAGGCGGCTGACAAGCTCTGCTGCTCCGCCTGTTTTCGCTAAATCAGCTTGGATGACGTACGTTTCTACTTGATATGTTTCTTTGAGATCAGCGGAAAGACGGCTAGCCGCTTGTTCATTTTGATGATAATGGAGCATCAGATGGCAGCCTTCTTGGGCAAGCTTTTTGGCTGTCGCCTGCCCAATTCCGCCACTGGCACCAGTAATCAGTGCCCAACGACTCATACTTTGTTCCTACTTTCTTTATGGAATCCTTATTCTTTTCGTTTAAATGGGAACCAATTCGCTGATCCGAACAATTTGACCATCACAGGTACGAACAATGGTAGCACAACGAGCGCATACAATAAAAGCCCTGTGAGAACAAGTGTTGCAATCTGTAAGAGTGACAATACACCTGATGGCAGCATCGCTGCAAATGTTCCTGCCAAAATGACGGCAGCAGACATAATAACAGATCCCATATTTTTCATTGATTCAGTCATGGCAAACTGGATGTCTTTTGTTTTGTATTCATTGAAACGTTCCATTAAGAAAATCGAATAATCGACTCCAAGCGCCATTAAGATGACAAAGCCAAAGAATGGAACAGCCCAGTTGATGCCCGGATATCCGAAGAAATGGGTGAAAATAAATTCTGTTACACCAATGGCGGTAAAGTACGTTAAAATCAGCGATCCAACTAAGTAAAGCGGCATCACGAGAGAACGGAAGAGAATCACTAGTATTAAGAAAATACCGATCATCATGTAAAAAACCGTCTTATTGAAGTCTTGGTCTGACAGCTGTTTTAAATCAGCGTTCATACTTGATACACCAGATACGCCAAATGAAACATCTTTTAAGTTTGTTTCAGGAAGTGCACGTTTGACCGAAGCTTCTACTTGTTTAATTGTTTTCATGGCGTCGTTTCCATATGGATTGTCTTCTAAAATGACGTCAATCTTTGTCATTTTGCGGTCATCCGACATATAGGAATCGAACACTTGCTTGAAAGCTTTATTTTTTAGAACATCTTTTGGAATAAACCAACCGGCCATGTCTTGATCTGGTGCGTTTTTCAGTTCATCTAAGTAGTCTCCTGCACCCATTAAGCCGTTTGAAATTTTCTCAAGTCCGTCGACACTTTTGTTTAGACCATCTGTCAGCTTGGTCAGATCGTCACCAAAGCCTCCAATTTTTTCTTTCATTTGTTTTTGACCATTAATGATGTCGCCGGCTCCATTTGCAAGTTTAGGCATACTATCAGCTAGCTGTCCTTGGCCTTTAGACGTTTGATCTAGCCCGTTTTCAATGGCTTCTAAGCCAGCAATCAGCTCATCAATTTGATTTGTAAACACTTTTTGCTGCTCTGAAGCTTTTGCGATAAAAGCATCTGCTGCTTCAAGCTGTTTTTTTGCTTCTTTTGCTTGTTTTGCATAGCTGTCAGCCTGTTTGGCTCCTTCTTGCAAGGTAGTAGAAAGTTCCTTATATGAAGCTTTGATGGCTTGATATGATTGGTTTTCTTTCACTTGCGGAATTTGCTGCTCAAGTGTACTGAACTGTTTATTTGCTTGACTGATCAAAGCTTTCACATCCGCTGCGGCAGAGGATGAAGTATCGACTTGTGCCAATGCGGCTTTTAATTCTTTGGAAATGCTTTTATAAAGTGCCACTTGCTGATTCACTTGTGCGACTTGATCTGTTAATTCCTTTTTCGCACCCTTTATTCTTTCTTTAATTTCAGAAACACCTTTTTTGTTTTGATCAATTCCGTTTTGCAGTTCTCTCATCTTTTTTTCGACGTTTTGAATACCTGATTTTACGGATTCGGTTCCAGAAATCAATTTGTTAATGCCTTTTCCAGATGATTTAATTTGTGGTGTTTGATCCTCGATGGATTTACTCATGGTTGTAAGAGCATCTTGGATCTTTTTCAACCCTTCGTTACTTTTATCAAGCCCGCTATTTAGCTCTTTGGCTTGAGATTTCACGTACAGATCATTCAGTCCTTTTCCAACAGGGCGTGTCGCACTTCTTACTTTACTCACGCCATCTGTTTGTTCAATGGCGCGGCTTAGTTTTTCAACAGCAATCAGACCTTCGTTATTGTCTAAAAGATCGGATGATTTCACGACAACGGTTGCTGGAAGGGCTTCACCTGGTCCAAATTTGTCAGAGATCGTATTAAATGCATTGACGGATTCGTATTTATTGCCGATTTCGTCTAGGTTGTTATATGAAAGTGTTCCTTTATACATAAGAATCGCTGGAAGGGTAATAATTGCAACGATTAGCAAGCTGAGAAGTGGTTTCTTAAATGAAAAACGACCGGCTGTTTCCCACATTTTCGATTGCGGGTGGGCAATATCGCCTTTGATCGGCCAAAATAACACTTTTCCTAAAACCGCCATAAAGAATGGAACGACAGTGAGCAGTGCCACAATTAACACGGCGACACCAACCGCCACGGCTACAGCTGATTTATACAGTTGGAATTGGGCTAAACCGATACACGTAAAACCAATGAGAACAGCAATTCCGCTGAATAAAACGGTTTTACCTGCCGTCTTATATGTTGTAATAATCGCCTCAATCTTATCTTTTCCGTGAGATAGTTCTTCTTTAAACCGGCTTAGCAACAGGATGCAGTAGTCGGTTCCAATCCCAAACATGATGGCGACCATAAAAATTTGGGTAAAGGTTGAGAGCGGAAAATCAACATACTTTACTAGGTAAGCCACAATGGATTGGCTGACCAAATAGGAAAGCGCCACAGCCACTAAAGGAACGAACGGTGCCACTGCGGATCTAAAGACAAGCACAAGAACAATTAAAATAAACCCAATTGTAATGAATTCCGTTTTTTTCAGACCTTCTTGTGAGCTTGTGATGACATCATCGTCGATTAGCGGCTGACCTGTCATTTCAAATTTCAGGTTCAGGCTCTTAAGCTTTTCATTGACTCTTTCTTTAAAATCGGATGCTTTGATTTTGTTCGAGTCGTATGTAACTGGAACAAGAAGTGTTGTTTGATCTTTAGAGAGCATCTGTTTTTTAATATCTTTGTTTGCATCAAAATAAGAAGTGATGTCTTCAACATGGAGATCTTGATCCTTTTCTAAAATCTCCATCGCTTTCTTTAAAGAGGCTTCTCTTTCTTTGACGATATCCTTTCCTTGAAAGACAATGACGATCGATTTTTCCGTATCCCCATTTTCAGACATGTTCTTTAATAATTGATCGGCGTAGGAAGAAGGATAACCATCTGGAACAGAAATCTGCCCTTTTTCTTTTGTTAATTGCGCCATATTAGGAGCGGTGATTAATAATACAGCCGCTAGTACGACCCAAAGGATCGTAATCAGCCATCTACCCTTTATGATTGCTCTCATTACTATGTTGTGCCTCCTCTTCGATGATAATTTGATAAATCTTTTCATATGTTTGAATAAATGATTCTATTTCTTTTTCATCAAATTTTTCTAAATATGACCGAACAAGATCCTGAAGCTGCTTTTCCATTCGGCTGACCACTTCTTTTCCTTCGGGTGTCACATAAAGATGAACGTTTCTTCGATCAGCTTGATCATGCTCTCGATAAATATAATCTTTATTAAAAAGACGATTGGTCATGGATGTCACAGCACTTTTGTTGACATTACATTCGATGGCAAGGTCTGTTGATGTACATCCTGGGTGTAAATTGATGTATCGAAGCGAGTAATATTGATCAAGTGTCAGTTCTTTATCGAGCTTTTCCGTGATCATACTCGATACTTTTTTTTCCATCATGAGATAGACGTCCGCATATCTCTGGATGAGCTGGGCAATTTTATTTTGTACCATATGCTGCTCCTTTAGTTTGATTGTTTAACTATTAAATAGTTTAACTAATTGCCGAAACAATTGTCAATCAATATCTTCGCATATAAAGCGATTTCTTTAGCTGGACACAAAAAAGACAAACTCTTATATGTTGAGTTTGTCTTTTTTCGTTTTATTTTGTTTTCGGTACGACTTTAAAAACTGACATTCGTTCTTCATCAATTTCTTCGTCTAAGATTTGCTGAATATCTGTTAATTGGATTTGCTCCAGTACTGGCACGACATCAAATAAGCTCATTTCTAAGAATGCGTATCGAGTGAATTGATTGGCGATGTACTCCGGGGAGTTCATTGCTTTTAAAAAGCTGCCAATTTTTTTCTTGCGAGCAAGTTCAATCTTTTCTTCTGTGATCAGGCTTTTTGCTTGAAGAAGCGTTTCTTTTAATTCATCTGCGAGTTGATCAGGGTCATTTGTATCTCCACCAACTGATGTGAAGCCAAAGCCGCCTTCTTCCGTATAATCGTAGCTGAAGGTCTCATCAATTAAGCCTTTTTCATACATCTGTTCATATTGTAAGGAGCTTTTACCAAACAGCGTCTCTAAAATGAGATTCATTCCGAGCTCATGTTTTAACAGTTCATTGCCTTTTTTATGAGGATTCTTTGTTTTTAATCCAAACATACATTTTGAGCCTTGTACGTTCATTGGAAGTTCGTATTCTTTTCGGTACACACCTTCAGGCTCATTGATGTCTTTTCGTTTGATCTCTGGCTGGTCTGTAAATGGCTTTTTCGCCTGATTCGCTCGAACTTGATCTAATATTTGCTTCGGATCAACGGGACCGACAACAAATAGAAGCATATTGCTTGGGTGATAGAACGTTTCATAGCATTCATACAAATGATCTTTTGTAATCGGAGCGATGCTTTCTACTGTTCCAGCTATATCAATTCTCACAGGATGCTCTTGATATAGATTTTCAATCAAACCGAAGAATAAACGCCAGTCGGGATTGTCATCATACATGTTAATCTCTTGACCAATGATGCCCTTTTCTTTTTCGACTGTTTTTTCAGTAAAATAAGGTTCTTGCACAAAATCAATGAGTGTCTCAAGGTTTTGTTCGACATTTGAGGTGCTTGAGAATAAGTAAGCTGTTCTCGTAAATGTCGTAAAAGCATTTGCGGATGCTCCTTGTTTACTAAATGTATGAAACACATCTCCATCTTCTTTTTCAAACAGCTTGTGCTCTAAGAAATGGGCAATTCCATCAGGCACTCGGATCATGTCTTCTTTGCCAAGCGGCACAAATTCATTGTCGACAGAGCCGTATTTTGTTGTAAAGGTTGCATAGGTTTTGTTAAACCCTTGCTTTGGCAGTACATAGACGTCAAGTCCGCTCTCCATTTTTTCGTGATAGACCGTTTCTTGCAGCTGGTCGAATTGAATTGTTTTCACTGTCATGAAGCACCCTCCGTTCCTTTAAGAAAATAGGTCGTATCCCATTCGATTTTTTGACCCACTTTGATGATGTCCTCTTTTGTCACTCTGTCTAACGCTTCTAAAAAGGAATCGAGGCTCTCCCCTGTTGGCACGACGGCATGCTGATATAAGTATTCCGCTGTTCCATAAGACGTATCAATGGTTTCGAGCAGCTGATTTTTGACGACAGCCTTTGTCTGTTCAATTGCTTCATCAGAAAAATCGCCTTTTTGCATGGCATCAAATTGTTCTTTGATAATGTCTACTGCCTGCTGATAGTTGCCGACTTCAATTCCTGACATGACCATCATCAAACCTTTAAAGCTCTCAAGTCTAGAAACAGCATAGTACGCAAGACTTGCTTTTTCCCGCACATTGATAAATAGCTTTGAATGAGAGAAGCCGCCGAATATGCCATTAAACAAATGCAGCGCCGGATAATCTTCATCTGCTATCGTTGTATGTGTGCGAAAGCCAATGTTCAGCTTTCCTTGTTTTACGTCCTCTTCATCAATGACTTCTTTTGGCTCTATTTGTGATCTTGATGATTCGGTATTTTGTTTGACTGGCTCTCTTTCACTTGTTTTAAAGTATTGCGAGACCATTCGATTGATATCTTGTTCATCAACGTCTCCCACAACATAGAGATCCAGCTGGTTGGACTTAAGTGCATGCTCGTATGCTTTAAAGAGCGCTTCTGCCGTAATCGCTTCGACGTCTTCCATTTCACCATTGACGTGCAGTGCATATGGCTCACCTTTACACATTTCCTGTACAAGTCTTAAGTTTGAATAGCGCATTTTGTCATCATAAACGGCTTGAATGCGCTGTTTCAATGTTCGCTTTTCTTGCTCAACGTACAATTCATGAAATACTCCGTTTTCCACGTACGGGTGGAATAAAAGTTCAGAAAGTAAGGCAATCCCTTTTTCTAATAAAGGGGTTTGATCCTTTAAATATTTTTCATTCGCCATTTCTAGACGGAAGGTAATGATGTGATTTTCACCTTTTTTCGCCATGTCTGCGGAAACGGTCGCGCCATAGAGCTCGTCGAAATAAGCACGAAGCTCTCCCGTTTTCGGCATTTTTTCTGTTCCTCTTAAAAGCACATGCGGGAAAAGGGAACGCATGGTGACGTCATCTTTGGATAAAGGCGCAAGCATTTTAAAAAGGATCGTCACGGTTTTAAATTTTTCTGTTTTGACAATATGAGTATGAAGACCAGGTGTATCAAATGTCTTCTCTTGTAAGTACGTCATGAGAAACCTCCTTTGTTCATCCTATTTATTATGTATTAGAACATAGCTGATATATACGTGAAACAGCCATTTAATAGTCATTATATCAATCAGAGGAAAGGATAGGAAATAAAAACGCCTCTGCTAAAAGCAGAGACGCAGGTTGTTATTTCATTCTAAACGGCCACCAATTCCATTTTCCAAAGATGCGAACCATGACCGGAATAAAGAGTGGTAGAACAACAAAAGCATATAATAAAAGTCCAATGAGTACGACCGTTGCAATTTCAACTAATGACAATACACCCGATGGCAGCATCGCAGCAAAAGTACCCGCTAAAATAGCAACTGCTGAAATAATGACGGACCCCATATTTCTCATCGCTGATATCATGGATGCTTGAACATGCTCTCCCTTCCATTCATTGAAACGATCCATCAGGAAGATCGAATAATCAATGCCAAGGGTCACAAGGATAACAAAGCTGAAAAATGGAACAGCCCAGCTGACACCATCGTAGCCAAAGAATGTTTTGAAAATCCATTCTGTTAAGCCAATGGATGTAAAATACGTTAATATGAGTGAAAGTGTTAAGTATATCGGCATGACGATTGACCTTAGTAATAAAACTAAAATAATAAAGATACCAATTAACATGAAAATAACCGTTCTGATAAAGTCACCGTCTGACGTTTCTTTTAAGTCAACATTTAAACTGGAGATGCCAGATACACCGTAATTGGCATTTTTCAAACCACTTACAGGTAAATATTGATCAAGGGTTTCTTCGATTTTTGCTACACCTTTCATTGCTTCATTGCTGTATGGATTTACATTTAAAATCACTTCAAAGGTTGTTAATTTACGATCTGGGGACATATACGTATTAAATATTTTCTTAAACTCATGGCGTTTCAATACTTCTTCTGGTATAAACCAGCCCGTTACTTCTTCATCTGGTGCTTCCTGAAGCTGTTTTAAGTAGCTGTCTGCCTCGGTAAAGCCGCTTTTTACTTGCTCAAGTCCGGAAATACTTTCATCTAATCCATCTGTTAATAGTGATAGTTTAGATGATAGCTGGTTAAACCCTTTTTTCACGGCTTTTTGGCCATCTGTCAGCTGATCTGCGCCATCTTCAATTTTAGGCATTTCTTTGATGAGCTGTTTTTGGCCTTTATTCGTTTCATCAAGACCATCATAAATTTGATCTAGACCTGTCATCAGCGCCTTTACTTGTTGTTTGATTTCTTTTTGCTTGCTTGAGAACGTTTGAATGACTTGATCTGCTTTCTTGATCTTTTGTTTAAAGGCAGATGCTTCCTCTTCATAGACGCTCATTTGCTCTCCAGCTTGATCGAGCATTCCTTTTGTGTCTTTGAATACTTTTTTGATTTCTTTATATTCATTCATGTCTTTGATTTCTGGAAGCCGGTTTTCAAGCCCTTCAAATGATACGTTTTCATAGGATTGTTTCACTTTTTTAATCGTTGTCATCAGCTGCTCATTTGATGTTGCGTGACCTTCCAGTGTGCTTACGACTCGTTCAAGATCTTGAATCATGGTTTCACTTCTGCGGTATTCTTGCTCTAATTCTTTTTTCGCTTGTTTGATTTCAGTGCGAATGGTTCCTACGCCCTCTTTACTGCGCCTCACACCATCCTCTAAAGAAATGAGTGATTTCCTCACTTCTCCGATACCGCCTTTGATGGCTTTTGTCCCATCAATCAATTGATCAATCCCTTTAGCGGATTCTTCAATTTTTGGTTTTTGTTTGAGAAGTGCTAAGTTTGTTTCGGTCAAGCCATCTGTAATTTTCCCGATGCCCTCGTGACCTTTCCCAAGCTCTCCTCCCAGCTCTTTCGCTTGAGAGGTAACGTAGAGCTGACTTAACCCGTCTCCAACTGGGCGAGTGACACTGCGAACCGCTTTCACTTCCTCAATGTCATTTAACTTACGGGTCAGTTTTTCAATCATGACAATCTTTTCTTGATTATCGAGCTCATTGTCACTTTCGACAAGCACATTCAGCGGCAGCGCTTCACCAAAGCCAAATTGCTCAGATATCGTATTAAATGCAGACACTGACTCATACTTTGTCCCAATCTCATTTAAACTATTATAAGAAAGAGTGCCGTCATACATCAGAATCGGAGGAACAGTGATGAGTGCAACTACACCTAAGCTGATGAGCGGTCTTTTAAATGAAAAGCGCCCAGCCCATTCCCAAATCTTACTTTGTGGATGACGAATGTTTTCTCTTTTAGACGGCCAAAAAAGGGATTTTCCGAAAACCGACATAAAAAAGGGAACGATTGTGACAAGTGCAATGAGCAGGATGCCAACGCCTACGGCAACGCTGACGGCTGATTGGTACAATTGGAATTTTGCGAAACCAATACTTGAGAAGCCGACTAACACAGCTAAGCCGCTGAAAAAGACTGTTTTCCCTGCACATTGATACGTGATGATAATCGATTCTTTGACATCACGCCCCTGACCAATCTCCTCTTTAAAACGGCTTAAAAGTAATATACAATAATCCGTTCCTATACCGAACATAATAGCTACCATAAAAATCTGAGTGAAATTAGAAATAGGAAATGGTGTATATTCTACGAGAAAAGCCACAATACACCGGCTGACAGCATAAGAAATGCCAATCGTAATAAGCGGAACAACAGGTGCCAGTATCGATCTGAATACAATTATTAAAATAAAGAAAATAAAAATCATCGTGATAAGTTCAGTTTTCTTCAGACCTTGTTGAGAGCTTTTAATGACATCTGAGTCCACAAATTTTTGACCTGTCATTTCATATGAGACGTTGTAGGGCTTTAAAACTTCCTCAATTCGTTCTTTAACCTTCACAGCTTTTGTTTCGTAGTGGTCGAATTTGAATGGAACAAGAAGTGTACTTTTATCCTTTGATAAAAGTTGTTTTTGAATGTCACGATCTACATGAAAATACGAAGTAATTCCGTCAATGTGGAGTTCTGGGGCATGTGTCATGAGTGCAGCTAAAGCCTTTTTTAATTCCTGCTCTTTGGCAGGGAACAAATGTTGTTCGGAGAATACAATCACACCAGTATCTTTTTTCCCATTATGATCTGAAAGCTTATCCAATAAGTGAAGTGCCTCAGCTGTTGGTGTCCCCTCTGGAACCTTTAACTGCCCTTTTTCTCTTGTTAATTCCTCTAAATCGGGCGCAGTAATAAACAGAATCACAGCTGTTATCATCCACACCATTAATACAATCCATCTTGCTTTAATTATTTGCAACATAGCTGCTTCAAGCTCCTTCTAGTTCATCAATCAATTTGCTGTTTTTGAGCGTGTCTGAAGTGCTGACTTCGTCTCCTTCAACGTGCTAATGGCAGGATGACCTATTCAATTGTCCTTTCGTGTTGAAGAAACGCATATCCATCATCAGCCACGAGCTCAATTTCTGCCTTAAAACAAAGACAGAAAATGAATGTTTTTGAACACCTCCTATTTGGGATAATTTAAAAGATATTACTATACATTAGTTTAACTATCAAAATTTTACATGTCAATTTATAAAAAAGAAAAAAGATGGCAAAATACCGTCTTTTTTCTATGTTTAAACCGTTTTCAATTGTTCACTTTCATCCTTTTCATCTGGCTGGATGAAAAAGAGGACCAAAAATAATGAAATGAGACTACATATGGTCGATAGAATAAAAACGATGGCGTCTCCTTTATCCATAAGAAATGCGTAAATTGGAGGTCCTAAAGCAACACCGATAAACCGCATGCTGCTATAAAATGACGTAATGGTTCCGCACTGCTCTTTTTCAATCCCTTCTGTTATCAACGCATCAAGTGCTGGAAGCACAATGCCAATTCCTACGCCGCCAATACTTAAGCAGACAAACAACACGTAAAAACTGTGATTCCACCATAAAAATATATACGAAAGTGATAAAAGAGCCATACCAACGATGAGAAATATCCTCATTTTCCCCTTTTCTTTCCCGATTGTTTTCCCCGCAATATACGAGCTGATTGATAAGAAAAGGAGCGGGATACTTAGCAGCAAGCCTTTTTTGACACCCGTTATTTGATACGCTGCCTCTAGGTTATCTGATAAATAAAAGAGCACGCCAAAAAGAAGAAACATAATAAAACCGCCAATAGCAAAAATGGCATAAAGCCAGCGTCCCTCATGTTTAAAAATCGTCTTTGTTGCTTTTAAAAACTCTTTAAATGTAGGCGGATCTTCCTCTTTCTTTGCGGATTCAACCATAAACAGAACCATCACAAAACTGATGATTGAAAAGAATGGAATGAACCAAAACGGCACAAACCAAAACCAAGAAGCGAGAAGTGCCCCAATAATAGGACTGAGTACCTTTCCAGCTGTGTTAGAGGTTTCGATTGCTCCAAGTCCCGCACTTACCTCTTCATCATCGTGAAACAAATCGCCAATAAACGGCATGACGACAGGTGCCGCTCCAGCTGAACCAACACCTTGAAGGACCCTGCCAAATAGAATCCACATGTACGGTTCTTTCATGATGGTTGAGGCCACAGCTGCAACAGCTCCTCCAAGCCCTGCGATTAAAAGACACGGTAAAAGTACCTTTTTCCGCCCAATTCGGTCAGATAAATAACCGGCAATCGGAATACACAAAATCGCCACAACGGAGTATACCGTAATAATGAGTGACACTTGAAAGGAAGTGATTGAGAGTTTCTTTTCTATCTCTGGTAATACGGGTATTAGCATCGAGTTCCCAAGCGTCATGATTAGAGGCACTGATGATAATGCAATAATATTCTTTTTACTGACTGTTTTCTCGCCCAACATCATTCACCCAATTCTATATACTGTTACGTATTAGTGTGGCACGTTTCACGGGTTTTATGTATAGACAAACAAAAAGCAACCGCCTATGGAAGCGACTGCTTTGTTAAAATCGTTTACGTATGACATGGAAACTGAATTTATCCGCTCGAAAATAATTGAGCGAGTATAAGACCGGCTGATCATCTTGATCATAGTGCATTTGTTTCAGTAATAGTAACGCTGTTTCTGGGTCACATTCTAATATCGGTGAAACCTGATCGTGATAACCAATCGGTTCGATGTCTGCCACTGCATATTTAATTCCGCTGTGCGGTTCTCTGCCAAACAGCTCAAAAAGCGACTCTTCCTCGTGAGTAAAAGAAGCGGGAAGATGTTTAACCGGAATTTTATCTAAACAATAGACGACTGGCTGTCCATCTGCTGTTCGAACGCGTTCCATTGAAAAAACCTTCTCGGATTCATCACACTGAAAACGAATGACATCATTCTCCGTCGGCTCCCCTTCTTGTGAGGACAAAAAAATGGTACCTGGCGTCATATTGACCTGTTCAATCATTTTTGTAACACTTGTCAGCTGTTCAATGCCAGTAGAAAAAAGCGGTCTTGAGTTGACGAAAGTCCCCACACCATGCCTTCTTATTAAATATTTCTCTTCTTCTAATATACGAAGGGCTTCACGAAGTGTCGCTCTGCTCACGCCTAAAAGCTTTGAGAGCTCAAATTCAGAAGGCAGCTTTTCTTTTTCGGCATATACACCTGTTTGAATATCTTCTTTAATACGGTCAATCACTTTCAAATATAAATGGCGATTGTCTGTTTTGGTCGACATGTTTTCCCTCCGTCTAATCAATGCAAATGATAAGATGAGAAATCTCTATTCCGAGATAAGATGAACATAACTATATCACGTTTTTGCAAATAAATAAATAGTCTGACATCCAGTTAACATAATCAATATATCGTTAACTATATGTTAGGAAAGCTCTCTTCGAATTATGAAGAGAGCTCGTCATGTTGTTCTTTTGAGAGGAGGACTTCTCTCGGTTTACTTCCTTCATATGGTCCGACAACCCCACGCTCTTCCATTGCGTCAATAAGACGTGCAGCACGGGTATAACCGATGCGGAACCTCCTTTGCAGCATAGAAACAGAGGCCGTCTGCATGCCAATGATCAGTTCAACTGCTTCATCATATAAGTCGTCGTCCACAGCCCCAAGCTGATCTTGCGTTTCTTCACTTGGGATCATTTCTTCTTGATATTGTGCTTTTTGCTGTGTGATGACATGATCAACGACATGTTCCACTTCTTCATCTGATAAAAAGGCGCCTTGTACACGAACTGGTTTGTTCGCACCGACCGGTAAGAACAACATATCCCCTCTGCCCAGCAATTTTTCTGCGCCTCCCATATCAAGAATGGTCCTTGAATCGGTTTGTGACGATACGCTAAATGCAATACGAGATGGAATATTGGCTTTAATGACACCAGTAATGACATCAACCGAAGGTCTCTGTGTGGCGATAATTAAATGAATCCCTGCAGCACGTGCCATTTGAGAAAGCCTTGTAATGGAATCTTCCACATCAGAGGAAGCTACCATCATTAAATCAGCAAGCTCGTCTACAATGACGACAATATAAGGGAGTTCTGGCTGCTTCGCTTCTTCTGATTGATTCATTCGTTTAATGTAATCATTGTACCCTTCAATATTTCTTGTACCCGTATGAGAAAACAATTCATAACGGCGCTCCATTTCACTAACCACTTTTTTAAGTGCCTGTGAGGCTTTTTTAGGATCGGTTACAACTGGAGCCAACAGATGCGGGATGCCGTTATAAACATTTAATTCAACCATTTTCGGGTCAATCATCATCATCTTTACTTCATGAGGTTTTGCTCTCATGAGAATACTTGTGATAATGCCATTGATACATACGCTTTTTCCGCTTCCTGTCGAGCCAGCCACAAGTAAATGCGGCATTTTGTTCATTTCAGCCAGTACAGCTTCACCAGAAATATTTCGGCCAAGTCCGATGAGTAGCTTGGCATTTGGGCGGTCATTTTGTTTCGATTCTAAAACCTCTTTTAAAGAAACCATCGCAATTTCTGCGTTGGGAACTTCAATTCCGATGGCGGATTTACCAGGAATCGGCGCCTCAATTCGAATGTCTTTTGCTGCTAATGCAAGGGCTAAATCATCACTCAAGTTGACGATCTTACTTACTTTCACGCCGACATCAGGGTATACTTCATATTTTGTGACGGCCGGCCCTAAATGAACTTGTGTCACTTTTGCTTTTACACCAAAGCTTTGGAAGGTCTTTTCAAGTTTTCTTGCATTTTCATAAATATTCTTCTTATCTGTTTGCTGACCTGAATGCTGCGGCTCAGCTAAAATATCAAGCGATGGCAACTCATAATCCTTATTTTCAAGCTCCGTAAATGTCATAGGCGGAGCTTCTTTCGGTTCATCCCCTGTATCATGAGACGGAGTGCCTTGTATAGTTTCTTGAAGAGGATCTGGCTCATTGACCGGCTGATCTTTTTGAACCGGCGGTGTGAGCATGTCATCTCGATCAGCAAAACTTGAGATAATTGGCTGACGATTGTCAGAAGCCTGCTCTTCTTCCTCGATCAAGATTTGATCATGATCTTCTTCGGCCTCTTCTTGTATGCGTGAACGTTTTTTCTTTTCACTTGTTTTCTGCGCAGGTGCATTCTTTTTCGCCTGCCTTATACTTTTCATATCTTCAATAAATGCTTTCCACTGCTTCACCAAAAATTGTGATACAGGCAGCGTCACTTTTTTGACCATTTCTTGCAGTGACCGGTTAGTGATCAGAACAATGCCAATCAGCATTAGCACAATGGCCATGATTTGAGATCCTGCTTGTGCAAACAAGAAATAGGAGGCCGCAAATAATACGGCACCGATCATACCGCCTCCTAAATCGGGTGAGCCTGTCTCACCTTTCATATCCATTAAGAATAACTCAAACGTATTTCTGATTACACTTTGAGAGCCTATCACGCCTGCAGCTGAAAGATGCTGAAAAAGCTTCACATGGGACAAAAGCAAGATACTCGCAATGATGCAGTATAAACCTGCTTTTCTTCTTGTCAGTAAATCAGGAATTTGTTTTTTCCAAAAGATCGTCACACCAAAAAGAAATAATCCGATAAGGCAGAGAATAAACCATTCACCTGCAAAGAATCGGAATAGATGTACAAAGGTTTGTCCAACTACACCTAGCTGTAAAATGGCAATGATCGCTATGGCAATACAGACTAACCCATTTAGTTCATATTTCAGTTTTAGCTGTTTATTTTGTTTTTTTCTTGTTTTACGTTTTCTCTTTTTCGCCATACTCATCACCTTACTACAAAAGAAAATATAACCTACGAAAAGATCAGAAAGAAAGCAGCCTGGTTTTGGCTGCATCTTGTTGTAAGTTTTCCCTTTATTATAGCATAGAATCATTCATATGAGTCGGTTTGATTGGTGCCTAAATGTAACTTCAATCGCTTACCTGGTGCAAGCTCCTGATTCAAAAAGTCCATTGGATTCGTACTCATTACTTGAACGATTTCCGCTTCATCTTCTTTCATTTCAACCATCACTGGCACGCCCTGAATGTTTACCTGCTGGAGTTTGCGTTCTCCTTGTTCCTCAGCGTAAATGGCTTCATAAGGCATAGGTGTATATAAAATCATTGGATCAGCCCCTCGTTTTGTGCAGCCCGTTCTCCAATAAGCTCGTTCAGCTTTTTAATCGCTTGTCCAACGCCGCCGACTTCATGCATCAGTCCGTATTCAGCCGCCTCATGGCCAACGACATTTGTCCCGATGTCTCTTGTTAGATTGCCTTTAGAGAACATAAGCTCTTTAAATTTCTCTTCTGTAATGTTTGAGTGACTCGTGACAAAGTTAATGACTCTTTCCTGCATTTTATCTAAGTATTCAAAGGTTTGCGGAACACCGATGACTAGACCGGTTAAGCGTACAGGGTGAATGGTCATCGTTGCTGTTTCGGCAATGTATGAATAATCACACGATACGGCGATTGGGACCCCAATAGAGTGGCCGCCGCCAAGCACAATGGATACAGTCGGTTTGGATAAAGAAGCGAGCATTTCTGCAATGGCTAGTCCTGCTTCTACATCGCCGCCCACTGTATTTAAAATGATTAGAAGCCCTTCAATTTTTGGGTTTTGTTCAACTGCTACGATTTGTGGAATGACATGTTCGTATTTGGTTGTTTTATTTTGTGGCGGCAGCTGCATGTGCCCTTCAATTTGTCCAATAATAGTCAGGCAATGTATGTTTGTATCTTGTGATAACTGCGGGACGGCTGTTTCACCAAGCTGTTGTATTTTGCTCATAATGCTATCTTTTTCTTCTGGTTTTCGCTCAGGCTGCTGTTCATTCTGTTCGTCCATTTGTCTCCATCCTTTCCTAAAAACTCTCCTCCTATTATGAACAAGATCGTCACATTCCATCCGCATTCATCATGTCACATCAAAAAAGCCCAAAGAGCTTGTGCTCTTTGGACTTTTCTCATCACACTTCCATAATAATTGGAATGATCATTGGCTTACGTTTTGTTTTTTCATATAGGAATTGATTTAGTACATCGCGCATGGATTGTTTCAGTGTTGACCATTCAACAATTGAGTTTTCCGTTTGCTCTTTCACAATCCCTTTGACCATTTCTGTTGCTTTCACAATCAGCTCTTCGGATTCTCTTACATAAACAAATCCTCTTGTGATGATCTCAGGTCCAGAAATTAATTGTTTCTTTTGTTTATCGAGCGTAATGACCACAATTAAGATGCCATCTTGAGACAATAGGCGTCTATCACGTAAGACAATATTCCCAATATCACCAACACCAAGACCGTCGATCAAAATGTTCCCTTGATGTACTTTTTCACCGATTTTGACGTTTTGACCTCTAAATTCCACAACATCCCCTTTATCAATTAAGAAAATGTCGCTTCGTTTCATGCCCACTTCTTCAGCAATACGAGAATGTGCTTTTTGCATGCGATATTCGCCGTTTACTGGAATTAAATACTTTGGCTTCAGTAAGTTCAGCATGAGCTTTAACTCTTCTTGACAGCCATGTCCAGATACATGCACACGTTTTTGAGCAAAAATCACTTGTGCTCCGCTTCTTGTAAGGAAATCTACCGTTTTTGAATAGGTGAGTTCTTGTCCTGGAAGAGGTGTAGACGCAATCACAACCGTGTCATCTTTTTCAATATGAAGCTGTTTGTGATTTTGTTTCGCCATTTTTGTTAAAGCAGCGAGAGGCTCACCGTGGCTTCCTGCTGTGAGAATGACCACACTGTTTTTCGCCATTTTTTTCACTTCTTGGACTGGAACAAATAATTCTTCGTCTGCTGTCACATAACCAAGTTTGATCGCAAGCTGAAGCGTTGTCATCATATTTTTCCCTGCTACTGCAAGCTTACGGCCATTTTGGTTTGTGGCATTAATGATTTGCTGTACACGGTTAATATTTGATGAAGATACAGCGACAATCACACGATTTTCAGCATTGTACATCGCATTTGAGATTTCGTCTTGGACGAGCGCCTCAGAAGGTGTATAGCCTGGTTTTTCAGCATTTGCACTGTCTGAAAGAAGTGCTAAAACGCCATTGTTTCCAATTTTCGCAATCTCTCCGATGTCACAGGCTTGGTTAAGCGCTGGGGTTTGATCAAATTTAAAATCACCTGTGCATACGATTGAACCAAGAGATGTTTTGAAGCTGATTCCGACTGAATCAGGAATACTGTGATTCGTTCTAAAGAATGATACCTTTGTTGTTTCAAATGTAATGACTGACTTTGCATGAACCTCTCGCAAATCAGCTTTTTGATTGAATCCGTATTGCTTTAACTTTTCTCGAAGTAACGCAAGGGTCAGCTTCGTGCCGTAAACTGGTACAGACAATTTGCTTAAGCAATGGAATACGCCTCCGATTGCTTCATCATGTCCGTGGGTAAGAAAAATTGCTTTCACCCGATCAGCTCGTTCTGTTAAATAAGAGATATCAGGAATGACCACGTCAATGCCTAGCATTTCGTTTTCTGGATGCATGAGTCCTGCATCTACAACATATATGTCGGAATCAATCTCAATGACATATAAGTTTTTCCCGATTTCTCCAACGCCTCCCAGTGCAATAATTCTTACGTTCTCTGTATTTTTCTTTTTCAAAATTCTTATCCTCCTAGTCTCAAGCCCGTCCATCATCGCTTAATGCTATTATAACTGAATCTAATTTTAGAAAACAAGATGAAGTCACATTTTAAGAAAGTGTTTATGTATAAAAAACGGTCATACTCAGGGACATCTGAGAATGACCGCTTACGAATTTTTTTGTTTTGATCAGCTGTTTAATACGCTGCTTAAATTCAGTCTCTCTTCTTCTGATAAAGGTAAAAGCGGGAGTCGAACAGATCCGACATCTAATCCTTTCAGCTGAAGAGCTGTTTTGACAGGCGTTGGATTTGGCGCTGAGAACAGCTGGTTCATAATCGGCACCAGCTTTTGATGGATCAATGCTGCGTTTGCTGTTTGTCCTGAAGCGTAGCTTTTTAGCATTTGCTGCATATCAAGGCCTACGATATGAGAAGCCACAGAGACGACTCCTTTTGCACCAACCGCAACCGCAGGAAGCGTTAGGCTGTCGTCACCAGAATAAACGTCAAAATCTTCTGGTGTCTCTGCAATGATTTTTGTCATGGCATCTAGATCACCGCTTGCTTCTTTGATTGCGACAATATTCGGTATTTGCGCAAGTTTAATCGTTGTTTCTGGTGCTAATGAAGCAACCGTTCTTCCTGGTACATTGTAAAGCATGACAGGAAGAGATGTAGACTCGGCAATTGCTTTAAAGTGTGCATACATGCCTTCCTGTGATGGCTTGTTGTAGTAAGGTACGACAAGCATCACTGCATCAACGCCCGCTTCTTCTGCTTTTTTCGTTAGTTTAATAGACGCATTTGTGTTATTACTGCCTGTTCCTGCAATGATTTTACAACGACCATTTGCTAATTTCACCGATTGCTGAAAAAGAGCGACTTTTTCTTCAGTCGATAAAGTTGGCGATTCGCCTGTTGTCCCTGCAACGACTAAAGAGTCACTGCCGTTTTTTAACAAGTAATCAATGAGAATTGATAGCTTTTGGAAATCAATGTTGCCCTTTTTATCAAAAGGTGTAATCATAGCTGTTGCGATATTTCCGAAATTCATTTTTTTCACCTCATCATGATTCAATCACATTTATCTTGAAAGTTCAAACACTTCATGAAGGGCATTAACAGCCGCTCTCATGTTTTCTTCGTTCACTAACACCCAAATCGTCGTATGACTGTCAGCGGACTGTAAGATCGGAATATTTTGCTCAGATAGTGCAGATACAATTTTAGATGTGACACCTGGTACACCCATAATGCCTGCTCCAACAGCTGATACCTTTGCACAGTTTGTCGTGACAATCGGCGTATAGCCCAGATCTTTTAGGATCGCCGTTGCTTTTTCAGTCATTGCACCTGTCACCGTATAGACGATTTCGCTCGGTGTAATGTTGAAGAAATCGACACTGATTTGGGCATTTGCCATTGCTTTAAAGACTTCTGTTTGTACGCTGTACTGTCCCTCTTTAGCTGGGACTTTGATTTGTGTGACATCATTGACATGTGCAATACCCGTAATCAGGCGGTCGTACACATCATGACTCATTTTATCTGAGTAGTGTGATGTCACGAGTGTGCCCTCATCATCAGAGTATGTTGAACGGACCCTCATTGGTACTTTTGCTTGCATGGCAATTTCAACAGCTCTAGGGTGAATGACTTTTGCCCCTTGGTATGCGAGGTTACAAATTTCTGTGTATGTCACGACTCTCAGTGGTTTTGCATTTTCTACGATACGGGGATCTGCTGTCATGACCCCTTCTACATCTGTAAAAATATCGATGAAATCTGCCTGCAATGCAGCGCCTAACGCAGCAGCTGACGTATCACTGCCGCCTCGTCCGATTGTTGTCACGTCTCCATTTTTTGCAGCGCCTTGGAATCCAGCAACGACAACCACATCATGCTCTGAAAGTGCCGCCTCAAGACGTTCACACTTCATGTCAATAATTTTCGCATTTGTATGTTCTTTATCTGTCACAAAGCCTGCCTGTGATCCAGTCATCGCTACAGCCTTTAGCCCGTTTTCATTCAGCATACTTGAAAAAACAACAGCTGAAATATTTTCTCCGCAAGACACGAGTAAATCTTTTTCTCGGTTTGTCATATGCTGCGCATTGCCGTAAAGCAGACCGAGCAGCGTATCTGTCGCATAAGGATCGCCTTTTCGTCCCATCGCAGACACGACAACGACCGATTTATAGCCTTTCTCTTTTGCAGATAAGATATGTGCAAGTGCCCTTTTTCTCCCTTGATCATCTTTGACAGATGTACCGCCAAATTTTTGGACAATTATTTTCACTGTTTTCACTCCAAGTTCATTCTGACGTAACAGAAGAGAGCAGGCGAAAGATGCCTAACTCTCTTCTATTCGTCCTCATCATCCATTGAATGTTAAACTAATTTTAATGCTCGTAAGCTTTCTGCAATTTGAACGGAGTTCCATGCAGCGCCTTTTAGCAGGTTATCAGATACAATCCACATATGGAAGCCATTTGGACGATCCAAATCCTTCCGAATGCGGCCGACAAATACGTCGTTTTTACCAACAGCATCTGCAGGCATTGGATAAATTTGCTGAGACGGATCATCTTGTAATGTGATGCCTGGTGCATCTTTTAGGATGGACTTGACGTCATCAACCGTTGCGTCATTTGATTCAAGTTCAACGTAAACCGATTCTGAATGACCCGTTTCAATTGGTAGTCTCACACATGTTGCCGCTACTTCCAGCTCTGGCAAGTGCATGATTTTTTTCGTTTCATTGATCATTTTCATTTCTTCAAATGTATAGCCATTGTCTTGGAATTTATCAATTTGCGGAATCGCATTAAAGGCAATTTGATAAGGCATGACTTCTGGTTTCACATCTTCTTTATTTAAAATGGCTTGCGACTGGCTGTACAGTTCGTCAATGGCTTCATGTCCTGCACCTGATACTGCTTGGTAAGTAGACACAATGACTTTTTTCATGCCATACGCTTGACGAAGCGGTTCTAGCGCCGCTACCATTTGAATCGTTGAACAGTTAGGGTTTGCAATGATCCCTTGATGGTCATGCAAATCTTTTTCGTTTACCTCTGGTACGACAAGAGGGGTATTTTCGTCCATACGAAAAGCACTTGTATTATCGACAACAATTGCACCTCGTTTGACTGCTTCAGGAGCTAGCGCTTTGGAAACATTTCCTCCCGCACTGAATAGTGCAATATTGACCCCTTCAAAGCTTTCAGGTGTTGCTTCTTGAACGGTATACTCTTGACCTCTGAATGTCACTTTTGTTCCAGCAGAACGTTTTGAGGATAGTAGAGTAAGTGTATCCATTTCAAAATCTCTGTCAGCTAGTGTTTTTAACATTTGTTGACCGACAGCTCCAGTCGCTCCAACTACAGCTACATGCAATCCTCTTCCCATCAGTAAAACTCCTTCCGACCCATCCATGATTCTTTTCTTTCGGATGGCCATCCTATGACTTTTTACATTTTATTTTACCATAGAAAAGCAAGGCTTGAAGTACCTTTTTTGAATCTTTCATGATTTTCTAGTGAATCTATTATTCGTTTGATCCAATTAAAATGGGCTGAATTTGTCTATGCTCGAGCGCCTCTTCTACTGTTTTCGTCAGTAGATCCATATGCGCTACCATGGAAGTCGGTTTTTTGAATGGATCATCTTGGCCGAATGGAATAAAGAAAATGTTCTTTGTCGACATGAGTCTCATGAGATTTGTACCATTTAAACCTAATGCATCATTGGTGGAAATGCCTAAAACGACAGGGCGATGATTACGAATGGTCGCCTTAGCAGCCATTAAGACTGGACTGTCTGTTAGTGCATTTGCAAATTTCGCCATTGAATTGCCTGTTAAAGGCGCAATGACCATACAATCAAGTGGAAGTTTTGGTCCAAGCGGCTCTGCTTTGACGATTGAGTCAATCGCTTGAAATCCTGTCAGCTTCTCAATCCGCTCAATCCAGTCCGCTCCTTCTCCGAATCTCGTATTCGTATTTTGCACCGTATATGACACGACAGGACGCACTTCTGCCCCTTCTTTCACGAGTGATTCGATTTGCGGAAAAACGGCTTCGTACGTGCAGTGAGAACCTGTTAAACCAAAGCCGATTCTTTTCCCTTTTAGTGTAGTCATGATTCCATCCCCCTTTTTTCCTCCGCAAGTTCACATAAGAGTCCAGATAGCACTTTTGCAATGATCTGCCCGGCTGTCTTTGGTGCCACAATTCCTGGAAGTCCTGGTGCAAGAAGCGCCTTCACTCCATGCTTTTGTGCAAAGTCAAAGTCTGTTCCACCTGGGCGGGAGGCGATATCCAAAATGAGTGTCTTTGGTGTCATGCTGACGATGACAGATGAATCTAATACTAAGCTTGGAATCGTATTAATGATGATGTCGACATCCGTTACTTCATCTTTTAAACGGTCCATTGAAAATGGATCAAGTCCCATCTCAAAGGCTCGCGCTAAATGGGCTGTATCCGCAGCACCAACTTTCACTTCCGCACCTAGCGCCCGAAATGTGCGGGCAATGGTGAGCCCTGTTCGACCAAGTCCGAGAACAGCGACATGTGACCCATGAATCGTATAGTCCGTTTGCTGAATGGCCATCATGATAATCCCTTCAACTGTTGGAATAGAGTTATATATGGCAATATCATCTCGCTCAAACAGCTTCACAAGCTTCCGGTTCACCTGCTTTGCCATATTGTCTAAGTACATATTAGAAATACCTGAGTACAAGATACAATGTGCAGGGGTTCTTTCTAAATATTTAGCTTCTAGCACGACCTTCTCATTTGAAAAAACGGTGGCAACGACCCCTTCGTCTGTAGCACCTGATACCGGAAGGATCATACTATCCACTTGTTCAAATGGAAGCTCTGACATTTTCAGCTTTTCAGCACCAATAAATCCATGATCCAGCTGATCAAATCCGACCAAAAACACTTTGGCATGCTGCTGTGACAGCTTGCGAATGATTTCAAGCTGCCTAGCATCTCCCCCGATCACCGCAACCGTTAAACCGCTCAACATACTGACCGTTCACCTTCTTTATTTAAAAAAGTCTGTAATATTTTCCGAATCTCCCTTTCAGCATATGAGGAGAGGATTCAGCCTGTGAACAAATCGGAGAGAGAAAAGAAAAAGAGCACCCTTTTATGATGGGTGCTCTTTTTCTCCGTGCGGCTGAAGTTCTTCAGGCACATCGAGAATGATCATATCTGATCCTATTTTTTGAATGTGATTCCACGGAACGCGGATGTCATTTCCTTGTTTTCGAAAGCCAAACCATTTGACGGAAGGTATGATGAGTGCTGTAATTTGACCGTCCTGTTCATTTATTTCAAGGTCGGTTTGTCCAAGCACGCCAAGCCGCTCCGCTCTTTTAATATCGACGATCTCTTTTCCTGACAGCTCACTCAGCCTCAAAATCGCATCACTCCCTTCCATATCATATATGCAGCAGGGAGGGTGAATAGACCGGGCCTCTTAATGACTAGTTTGGAGCGGAAGACGCGCCCCTTTGATATAGTGATCATGCCATAATTCCAAGTTGTAAAGCATCCACACTTTTTGGTCCGCTCCATTTTTGTTCTTCTGATTCGAATGATGTCGCAAAAATTGTTCTAACGGCTCTTTTTGAAATAATTGTGTTGCAAAGCTTTGTTGATCAAGAAGTTTCTCTTCGATTTCTCCCATTCTTTTGTTCATCCAATGATACACCGGAACCGGAAAACCCATTTTTCTTCTATATAATATACGCTTATCCACCGTTTGCTCCATTGTCTTTTTCAACATATATTTCGGAATATCTTGGACCTCGCTTGTTTTAAGGCTCGATTGGAAAAATGCTTGCACTTTGCTAGGTAGCCCTTTATAAGGAAGTTTGTACTTGAAAGGCATATCGTTGACAAATTGGATGATGCGATGATCAAGAAACGGTACACGTGCTTCTAATCCGTGTGACATCGTCATCATATCAAGCCGGTCTAACAAGTTGGGTAAATGGATTTGTTGAAATAAATAGAGCAGTTTGTTTTCATAAGACGCCCCTTCCATCTCTTTAAAGCAATGGGCGATCAACTGATTCATGTGCAAATCAGCAGAATCAATTGAATGAGCTTGCTGACCTAAGAGCTGCTCTTTTTCGCTATCCGTAAACCAAGCATATCTTTTTTTATAATGTTCCATTTCCCCATCAAGATGGATAAATTGATGCACCTGTTGCTGAAAGGACGGTTCAAATAATACCTTTGAAAGGATCGATGACAGCTTTCGGTTTTTTTGAAGCCATAAAATTTTACGCCAATCTGAAGGACTCCTAAACACACGTCCATACCCTGCAAACAATTCGTCCGCTCCTTCACCACACAAAACAACCGTTACATGCTTTTTTGCTTCACGTGACATATGGTAAAAAGCGACTTCATGAGGAATGGAAAGAGGATGATCTCTTCGCTTCACAACTTCTGGCAATAATTGAAAGTACTCTTCTTCACTCATTCGATGCGAGTGAAGCTTGACGTTGTATTGATCTGCTGCGAGCTTGGCATAGCTTTCTTCAGAAAAACCTTCCTCTTCAAAGCTGGTCGAAAAACAGTGAATATTCTCGTTCGCATATTTGGACATCAAAGCAACAATAGAAGTCGAATCCACTCCACCACTCAAAAAAGCTCCTACAGGTACATCAGACATCATTTGTTTTTGCACACTATCTTGAAGTAATTCAAACAATCCCTTTTGATAATAACGTTCTCCCCTGTCAATTCCATCAGATGGGAAAGGATATTGCCAATAGGCCTCTTTTGTCATTCCTGTTTCATCTATTTTCAAGATGACACCTGGGGGTAATGTTTGAATTCCTTGAAAGAAAGTTTGCTCGCCGATCGCATAACGGAAGGATAAATAACTAAGGACAGCTTCAGGCTGAATGGCAATTTGTATATCTGGATGCTGAAGAAGAGCTTTCATTTCCGATCCGAAAATAAGCCCTCCTCTACATTCTGAAACATAAAGCGGTTTAATCCCAGACCGGTCTCTAAATAAAAAGAATTCTTTCTTCTTTTGATCCCATATCGCAGCTGCAAACATTCCATTTAATTGCTCAATAAAAGAAATACCATATTCTTCATAGCCATGAACAAGTACTTCTGTATCTGTCAGCGTACGAAACGTATGACCTTTATTCCATAAGTCCTCTCTTAGTTCTTGGAAATTATATATCTCGCCATTTAAAATCACACAAATAGACTCATCTTCATTTGTTATTGGCTGCGGCCCAGATTGAATATCGATAATGGAAAGCCGCGTATGAACCAAACCAACTGAGTCGTCTTGATATACACCACTATCATCAGGTCCACGCACACTAAGTACGTTTTTCATCTTCAGTAAGATGTGTGGATCAAGTGGTGCTTTGTTAAAATGACAATAACCTGCAATGCCGCACATAGACATGGCTCCCTTCCATCACTGATCTGACTGCTGGATCGTCATTGCGAAAATATGCATAAATGGATTATCTTGAAAGCGGATTTCATCAAAAACGATTTTTTGCGAGAAGGAAAGCGAATCAATCCATAGGTTTGATGTCAAATGATGATTGATGCCGGCTACCGTATGAATATAATCAAATGCATAAGCCAATCGATCATCAAATGCAGGTTCACGTTCAATCACATCGGTTAATGAAAGACGAGATTCCAAGACAACGGTCCCCTCTCGTAATAATGTCATCTTTTCGTAGAGATTACCATTAGATGAACAGCCAACGACATGGAGCGCTTCTGCTTCAACTGCCTGAAGTTGAATAGACTGACCTTCTAATTCAATATTGTCTCCTTGATCTTGATAAATGAACTGAAAAGGAATGCCTTCGACCAAAGAGTCTTTCACGTTCATGACCAACTCAGCCGGCAAAGAAGCCCCGCCAATGGTTAATTGGCCTTTTTCATATTCATTTTGATATGTGATGCCTCTGTTATTGACATAATCATGAAGAGTGAGGGGTTGATAGGTTTTCATTTTGAATCACCTCTTTTAGTTGCGTGAGAAGGCTTGTCTCCACTTCTAATGTTTTTTGAAACCGATTCGACGTTCTTTCAATCATACTGCGAGGATTTTTGCTGAGGCCGACTCTAGCTGTAAAATTAGCAAGCACTGTCCAGCTTTGATAAGCATCTTCAAATGCTTGAATAAGGGGTTGTAAATGCTCATTTTCATATGATGATAAAAATGTCACCATATGTTTTCTGGAGTTGGCGACATCCTTTAGTCCTTCAAAATAAACATTGTCTAATAAATTACCATTTTCATCACCTTTGATACTATCTATATAATCTCTTTGAATGACTGAAATTGCGTCAAGTCCTGTGATAGCTCCAGGCAATTCAAAATGTGGCGGTGCACCTTCTAATATGGCGACATGCTCTTTTAAAACTTTCATTACATCCGGTTCTTTCTCAAGATCAACCTGTTTGATCCATTTATAACGATTTTCGGTTCGAGGCGTATGTTCGTAGACAGAGCGTGCGGCTTTCATCAAATGATCTTTACTCAATGTGCCATGATAGGAATAAGCATGGTCACTGATCACTACATGATCATCATTCACCTCAAGTACTTCCAATGTATGATATCCATGTTCTCTTTCAAAAAATGGACAGTACGGTAATTCAAATATATCTAAAGAAACAGACACAGTGCCTCTCTCAGGATGCTGTTTAAAAACCCGATTCATATAGAGGTCTAATTCCTCTTCGGTGTAAAAAATTTCTTCTAAATGAATGCCATTATGATGCAGAATATCTTCACGAAAATGTTTAAAGGAACCGATCAAAACAAATCCTTGGTCTTGAGATCTATAAACAAGACCAGCTTGCCTCCAAATCCTGTCGATTTGAATTCCTTGTCTAAGAAGCATGGCTGCAATCGTTAATTGAGAACAGTTTAAATAATTGTTTCGGTAAATAGGTGCTGCAGTAGCCACATATGTCTCCTCCTTTTTTACGCCATCATACCCAGCGATTTTTTAACGGGATAATGCCCAGCTCTTTTTTCGCAATCACTTCTTTTAATACATCTTCTGAAGGTGGATGAAATTTTGCCGCTTTCACATCTCGGCTTAAGCGCTCAAGCAAAGATCCTTGCTGTAATGAAGAAAAACCCTCGACCTGAGAAGCCAGTTCCACGATTTCTTCTGCCGCCTGTGTCACAAAGTGTTTAGTAATCAGCGTCTTCGTATACAACTCACTCGAGTAATGAGTTTGTTTCTTTTCTCGATCTGCTTGCTGGGCACAGGCCATGAGCTGAGAATGTGCAACATCTAATTTCATTTTCATATCTGCAATACGAAATTGTTGACCTGGTAAAAAGGCTGATTTTTTCTTAGAAATTCGATCATTCCTTTTATATGCCATACCGAGGGCATGTTCATATGCTGCCTTTGCAATCCCGTAATAAACAGCGGTAACAGCTAAACGAAACCAATAGATTAAATGTTCAGTATCTTCTATTGCGTAGCCTTCCCGCCCGATGAGCTGATGATCGGGTATAAACACTTGATCAAAATGAATGTGATGACTCATCGATGCTCTCATTCCCGAATAATTCCACGATTCCTCCACCGCAGCACCTTCACTCGGTAATGTCATTAAAAGCGCCGTCATTCCATATTGAGATGTACATGACGACGGGGCATACTCACAATAGATTGGCAAATATTTAATGCGCGGTGCACCTGTCACAGTAAACTTAGTTCCACTCACAAGATATCCGCCATCTGTTTTTTCGGCGGTGATGGTTGGAATTCCCTCCATTTGCTTTCGCTGATAAATAAAAATCACATTCGGGTCGCTGACAGAAGCGATGAACTCTCCTGAATGCCGAATATCGTCAAATACCGAAGCCTGCTGCTCACTTGTCAGCACTTCAGAAAATGCGCCGAGCGAATAGTAATGCATCGCCATAATGAGGCCTGTTGACGCACACCCTTTAGATATGTGTGACAACAAGGTGATCGTTTCTTCAAATCCATATCCAAGACCTCCGTCTTGTTTTGGCATATTGGCGACATGTAATCCACAATCAATCAGCTCGTCTAGATTCTGATGTGGGAACCGAGATTCGGCATCCAGCTGCCCTGCTCTTTCTGAAAATTGGAGAATGAGACGATCAATCGTTTCTTGTCGAAGCTCTGTCAGTTTCATTTCCACCCCTCCTTTGTCTAAAGAGTGATCTATTTTGTTTCCATAAGAGATCTTCCGGGGTCCCTCTATCTCGCACAACATAATCGTTCCCCTCAAACAACAGTAGCTCAAGCGGAGAAGAATGACCTAAAAATAAGGTAGGGCTGTAGCTCAGTCCATATGCACCAGATTTCTCAATACAAAGAAGATCCCCTACTTCCCCTTGCGGAAGCTCCACCTGCCTGCCAATTAAGTCTTCTGGTGTACAAAGTGGACCAACAATTGATTGTTTCACTACGTCTGCGGTGTTGCTGGAATGTTTAATAAGCCGCATAGGGTAATTATTGCGGAGCAGTCTGCCTCTAAACGTCATCGCTTGATGATGATGCATCCCGCCATCTGCTATTAAAAACGGCTGCCCTTTTGATTCTTTTACATATTGTATCGTTGTTAAATAAACACCACATTCTGCTAAAAGAAATCTCCCCATTTCTATAATAAACCTCGGAAATTCAAGCTCAGTTTCATATGATCTAATCAAATCCGCTACGTGTTGAAATAGCCTTTCAGCATGAAGCGGGGTTTCATGCTGAAAATACGGAATGCCAAAACCGCCACCTAAATCAACCATCTGGCATGTTCGTCCATATTCATTCTTGATTCGAACAGCTGTGTTAAGTGTGTATTCAAACGATGATAAAAGCGATGTTTCATCAAGAACTTGAGTCCCCAGATACATATGGATACCTTTAAATAGCAGCGAATGATCATACTTCTGAAACAGATCAAATACATCATTCAGTTTAGATTCATCTATTCCAAACGGACTTGGAACTCCGCCCATTTTTATTTTGGCTCGTGATTCAATTGATTCTGGATTGATCCGAATGCCTACTGATGCCTGCTTGTCTTGACGTTTTGCAGACTCAGCGATGTAGGTCAGTTCTTCCTTAGATTCGGCGATAATACAATAGATCTCATGCTGAACAGCGGTATCAATCTCTTCCTTCTGCTTACCCGGTCCAGAAAAAATGATTTGCTGCGGTGAATAACCTGCTTTTATCGCCATGAAAAGCTCTCCTTCAGAAGCCACTTCTATACCAGCTCCAAAAGACCGTAACAATGATGCAATCGAGACATTTCCATTGGACTTAAATGAAAAGAACACCTCAGCTGTTTGATGGAGCCATGATGTAATGTGCTCATAGTGCTCTTTCAATGCATCTCCATCGTATACATACATCGGCGTCCCATAACGATTCGCTTTCTCTAAGAGCGTAAAGTCATTTTCCAGCACTACTCCTCCTCCTTTCTGATGAAAATTCCATCTCATCAAACATTGTCAGCATATGAATCTGCTTGTCCTTCTTCATATGGTAAAACAAGATAAACAATCGATAGTGCCACGTATCATCAGATCTCGTCTTACCAAAAGTATAAATAAAGAACCCGCCATCTTCTCCCGGATTGAGTGCTTCTGTTACCTCCGTTAGGACATCTTCAAATGGCAGGTCAGTGCGGCATGAGAATCGTTTAAAGCGGCTTTCGATATATTCGTAGGTTGAAAAAAAACGACAAATCAGTGGGAGTAAATAAGTGACCTGTGTGAACCGGGCATTTATTTCAATGATCGGTATGAGCTGTTCATTTTCATCAATAATTGAATCGACACCAACCACACCACGATACCCTTCATCATAAAGAAGCTCTATGATTCGATGCATGCTTGCTTCGTATTCACGTTTTTTGTCCAATTCATACACAGGCGCAAAATCCGTCCCTAAGTAAATGCCGTCCTCATTAATTTTCTGCTCTGTAATGGAGAGTAAGTGTGACCCCTTCTCTTGAATGAGCAATTGGGCATTTAAGGAGCGTTTAATCGGATGCCATCCCTCTAAGAGCAAATCCGTTTCGATATTCCTTCTTTCAATAAAGGTCAGCAGCTGCATAAATTCTCGGTCACTTTTTAAAATACGCAGCCCCTTCCCAGATGATCCATAAGGTATTTTCAGAACCATTTTGGAGAAATTCTTCGCCTTTAATTCTTCATACGTCTGTTTTAATTCGTCAGCATGATGACAGATAGCGCCGCATGTGACGTTAAACAGATGTTCTTCTGCCCATCTTCTTGTAGAAATCTTATGATTGAACCGCTTTACGAGTGTAGCATTTGAGCCGTATATCGTTCTTTTTTCAATCAATGCTTCTTTTTCAAGGGATTCATCTAAAAGATACGGTACAATCAGTCCATTTAATTTAAATGCTTGGTCTAGGTTAGTTATATGCGGAAGCTGGACACCTTGATTTTCCAAATAGGCTAAAAAAGCTTTATCAGGCTGATGATGCAAGATGACATGATGCTCTTTAGATGCAATCAAAAGCAGTTGTTGTTCTTGCTGAAGAACCAGTTCATTTTGAACATGGTCTGTCATGACTGGTAAAGCTCTTGTTTGATCCCAGCTTTGTTCTTGATTCATATTTCCATACCATATCACGTCATTTCTTCCCTTAAAATCAAATAGCGATGCCGGATCTTTCATGACACTACTCCTTATGCACAGAATGCTTGTTAATATCTAAAGATCGATTAATATGAAAGAATCGTTTACGAATTGGTTGATTCCAAGTATGAACGACATCATTTGCATCCAGCACTTCGGATAAATAAGTAAGCGATTCAGGCTGAAGTGCGTCCATGACAAGTTCAGGAATCGTTTGAGGAAAGACCTCATTCACATAATGAAAAGCAAAATAGACCATCTTTTCAAAGCCATACGCTTTCGTCTGGCGGACAAACAAATCCACATCGAGTAGGTCTTCCTTCATAAACATGCCATATATATCTAGCAGTTTATAAAGCAGTAAGTCTTTCATTGACTCCACTTCATTTAAATAAATCGCTTCTTTATAAAAATGAATACATAGGAAAAGAAGCATATCCTCTTCTTTTAAAGACCATACAAGGTGCTCGTCAACAGACGTTTGAATTCGTCTAGACAGCATTTCTTTGACGATTGAATCCGTTCGGTTCCCTGTCATGAGGTCAACTGAAAACTGAACATCAATTTTATGACAATCAATAAAGCGGCAATCTGGTGTAGGTTTCATATAGGTGTAGGTTTGATGTGAGTTCATGATGAGGTAAAGGATGTCTTTGCGTTTGGCAGGTGTGACTGTCTCCGTTTCATAGTTCCAAGAACCTTGAATATAGCCTAATTCGTTTAATGCGTGTCCAGTTTCTTGCAGCTGATCTTGTGAGATAAAGAGATCGTTGTCCCCAAATAAGCGAAGCCCAACATCACCGTATGCCCACTGGCCAATTACACTTCCTTTTACAATGGCATATTCAATTCCTTTTTGATCAAGTGCTTGAAATAACTGATCATTTAACTTGATATTGTCTCGAGCCGTTTCTAGTTGACCCTTATACATAATCTCTAATGACTTTAAAAAATAAGTCGCTTTAAACTCTTTTCTTAAATGAATGGCATAACGTTTAATATTCTTCCACGCAATTCCTGCTGTCCGGTGAACATGCAGCATTCCGAGAATGACATTCCAGTCTTGCTGCTTATACAAAAGATCCTGCATCTCTTCAATTTGACTCGCTTTTAAAAAAGGAGTGGATAAAGTGAGAGCTGTATGTTCTTCTTGAGTCAGATTACTTTGCAGCATAGCGCTCCTCCTTTAAATGAAGCATGTCTTTCGGCCAATCCTTTCGATTTCGACCGTATGTTTGTAAAAACACTTGAACCCAACGATCGATCCCAAATGCCGCACAACCTGAATAAAGCGGCAGACCATCTTCTCCGCTAATATGGAACCTTTCACAAAGCATCTCTCCGCAGTCGTTAAAAGAAGCGATTGAAACGTCTTTCTTTTCTGTCACAGCGACTAATTCATATTTGCTATTAGCCATTAATTGATAATTCGCTTTATCCATATCATCATAAAAGAAAAAAGGGTCATTTGCGGTCGTGACCTTTCCACTTAGACCAAGTTGATGAAAGCATTCCCATGTGTTCTCAAGGAGTGTTTTTCTCGTTTCATTGATAAATTCTTGATGACCAATAAAGACAATTTCGCGCATACTAAATTCTATTTTCCTGAGAGGGTCCACTTTCCAAGAGATTTCATGTCTAAAACATTGCCCCGTTGCTGTCATCATTTGATTGTCTGTATACGTCTTCCCTTCCCATTCCTCATAGCAGTGATAACAAATACACGGCTGTAAAAAACGGCCTGCCTGCTGGAAGTGTTCAGGCTGAAAACCATGATGCTTTTCTCGAATATCATCAATGATTTGATAATCATGAGGGATCTCAAAAACAGAATAAATATTTTGTGGAAAATTCGTATGATACTTACATTTTTCCATTAAATCTTTACTGATCGTCGAAGGGTATCGCCTTACTTTCGCTCCAAGTGAAATCCCTATATTTAAAAATAATTGATCAAAGTAGTTTGAAAGTTCCAATTCAACTTCATCATAGAAGGTTCTTTTCTGATCTTCCTCGCTTAGTTTCGAATGAACAGGCTCACTAGATAAATGAATATTTGATTTTATTTCTTTTTCACGAAATCTCCGCAGCTGTGCGATATTTGACGATAGATTCGAAAACGCAGTTGATATTGCCTCTTTGTCTCCCATTTTATCTACGGTTACTTCAATCATAGATTCCTCTTCGTTAAGAGCCACGTGCACAATATGAGCAGATAGAAATGAAACTCTTTCCATAAAATCCGATATCATTGTATCTTCTAATGCTTCTGGTAAAGGCAGTTGAAGGGTCCTCAACTAAATACCTCCCTTTTCATTGATAACGTGCGGCGTTTCAAATGATTGTAAAACTTTAAATAGATAATCAGAAATAGGCTCCTGTAAAAGAACATCACTTAACTCAATCGCCGACGGATGACTATCTTGAACGGCTAGCCCCCACTTGGCCTTCTTCAGCATCAGCCTGTCATTATGACCATTTCCAAAGGCAATCACACGATCTAAATCTCTTTCTCCAAAACAATCGAATAAATGGTGCTCAAGCATGTCTGCCTTACAAATCCCTTTTGGAGATATGACTTGAGCATTTAAAAACTGGGCATCTGCTACGTCGCAATGACAATTTTTTAATTGTTGAGCAAGATCCACTTTTTCTTTTGGTAAAATAAATAGTTTTGTGACACGCTCAAAGTTGAATTCTTTCTTGTGACCAACCTCTATTTTTTCTCGTGGAAAGGTGTATAGCATGCAGTATTTCAACTTAGCACTTTTACTTGATGCCACGTGCTTCCCATGAGATTCCATGACAAATTCAGCTTTTCCATCAAGTGATGTGATGATCTGTTGGCATAAAGCTGCATCTACATACCGCTTCACCTCAAATGTTTTCTTTTCATGATGACAAATGACATTCCCATCATTCAGCAAAACATCATGATGAAATAAGGCGAGTAGAGATCGATCTAAATCCAGAGAGAAGAAAGAATCATAGGTTCTTCCTGTCACAATAATGGGTATAATGCCTCTCTGGCGCAGCATCTTCACTGCGCCATGGACATCACCAATAAGCTCGCCTCTGTCATCAATTAATGTTCCATCCAAGTCAAAAGCGGCAAATTTTATCTTGCGAAGATTGAGTTCCGCTTCCACTGGTTACACCTTTTTCAGCTCAGCATTTGCCACATATTCATTGAACAGACGTAATGATTCTGAATCGACTTGTCCAACTGGTGGACTCTTAAATAAGAATGGGCAGACGTCATGTATGACACCGCTATGATTCATATCTTTAGCTGCTTTTGCAACACGCATCGCATTCGCAATGACACCAGCTGAATTCGGACTATCCTCTACTTGTAAACGAATTTCAAGTGAAATGTCAGAATCTAAAACCGAATTCCCTTCTAATCGCAAGAAGCAGACTTTATGATCCCCTAAGTAGCTGACATAACCATTTGGACCTGCTGCCACTTCACTGGCATCAATCCCCGAAGCGAACAATGCTTTTCTCTTCGATTTTTGCTTACTCGTTGATCTCATAGGGTTGGCTAGGTTTAAAAAGTCCGTATTCCCTCCAACATTTAGTTGGTACGTATTGGTGATATCAATCCCGCGGGATTTTAATAGTTCAATTAAGGCTGTATGCAGTGTGGTTGCACCTAAGTGACTTCTTAAATCGTCTCCAAGGAGCGGGGTCTCCGACTCTTCAAACATTTTGACAAACTCAGGATCATTTGCCACCGGTTCAGGTGTCGCATTAATAAAGGCTGTTTGAGCGTGTGCACACGCCTCTGCGTACACACGAACTGCTTCAAACGAACCTGTTGGTAAGAAGCAGACGAGTACATCTGCCTGAACATCTTTTAACCTTTGCGTTACTTCATGTGTTTTCATATTCAGTGAATGTTCATGTGGTTGAATGCAGTTGGACAAATCTCCTTCAAGTCCATCACATAAAGGACCTGCTTCGACGGTTACTTGGAAAAACGGAACATCGATATGTTTCACTGCAGCTGTTGGTTTAGTAAAAATGGCCTCTGATAAGTCTTTTCCGACTTTATTTTGATCTACTTCAAAAGCTGCAACAAATTCGACATCAGATAACTGATAGCCTCCAATGACGTCATGCATAACACCAGAGAGCGTATCCTTCTTTTCCTTAGCCAACTCAACAAATTGAACGATACTTGACGCACATGATCCTACTCCTGCAATTGCTACACGAACTTTTGTCATTTTCATAACCCCTTTTTTATGAATTTATAGAGCCAATTTTCGCTTTTGACGAGATTGAAAAATACACCATTCCTGGTAACCTAATTCCTTCAGCGTTTGTTTCACTTTCAGCCAATCATCTGCCACACGGGCGGGCTGATGAGCATCTGAGCCAAACGTGACTTCCACACCATAAAATTTGGCTCGCTCTAATAGATCCATTGATGGATACCAGCCGCCGCAGTCTTTTGTTTTGCCAGAGGTATTCACTTCAATCACAGAACCACTCTCCGCAATGACTTTTAGCGCATCATCGACAGCTTCTGTTTTGAGATGAGCAATTTCTGGATAAAAACCTTTTAAGGCGTCAATATGCCCTAAAACGTCGAACATTTGACTCTCAGCAGACATCTTAATCAACTGGTAATACGTCTCTTTTTCAATGATGGCTTGTTTCTCTGTGATTCGTTCCCAGCGTTTCCGGTTAAATAGGTCGTATCCATTACTGACATGAACCGAGCCAATGATATAATCAAATGGATAATGTCGATACACGTCTCGGTAGAGGGCTTCGTGTTCTGGAAAATAGTCAGATTCAACACCTAATAGCACGTGAATTTTCCCCTCATATTCCTTTTTCAATTGCAGGACTTCCTCTACATATGATTGAAATTCACTCTTCGCCATCGCTACCCATGGTTTAAAATGATCAGCCTCTTCACCAAAAAACGGGGAATGATCCGATATTCCGATACATTCTAGACCTAGTTTGACAGCCTCATCGATATATTCTCTGATGTTTCCCTCCGCATGACCACAGCGCTGATGATGTGTGTGCAGATCAAATTTCATCAAAATGTTTACTCCTCTACATGGCAGTATAGCCGCCGTCAACCATTAGATTTTCTCCTGTGATAAAACTCGCTTCATCAGAGAGAAGAAAGATGACAGCAGATGCGATCTCTTCTGGATCAGCTGTTCGTTTTAACATGTGCATCCCTCCAATATCAGGGTGCTGATTTGCTTGCTCTCTTGTCAACCCAAGTTCTTCCAAGTGAAATCGTTCGTTATTTTTGTTCCACACCGTACCGGGATTCACTGCATTCACACGAATACCTGCATCCGCCAAATCCATTGCCATGCATCGCGTCATATTCACAACGGCTGCTTTTGTTGCGTTGTATGTTAAATATTTCGGCTGGGCAATATGACCTGAAATGGAGGCAATATTTACAATGGATCCTTTTCCTATTTTCTCCATGTAAGGTGACGTGTGTTTGACACATAGGGCTTGCCCCATAATATTTAAGTCCATGATGCGCCGCCATTCTTCAACAGTAGCTTCAAGGCCACGCATGATAAAAACGGCTGCACAATTCACAAGCATGTCAATTTTCCCAAAATGATCGACTGTTCTTTCTACCATTGAGACAATGGCTGCCTCATCAGCAATATCAGCTTCTATAAACAACACATCATATCCAATTTCTTTGAGCCTTTTTTCTGCTGCTAATCCGTAATCTACATGGTGATCAGCAATGACGACTTGCGCACCTTCTTGTGCTGCTCGTTCTGCGACCGCATATCCAATCCCCTGCGCCCCGCCTGTCACAATCACTGTCTTTTCTTTCATCCCTCGCATGTAGCTGCCTCCTCTTACCACTGAAGTCTTTTACCGTCTCTTAGTAGCTCTCCTGTTGGTCCATCTCGGGGGAGCTGTGCCGCCCATACGATTCCTGATGCACCTTCCTGAACAGTTTTAACCGCCTCTGATGTCCCCATGTCCGTTTGTACCCAGCCAGGACAAACCGCATTCGCAAGAATAGAAAATGGCGCCCCCTCTAAAGCCGTGACTTTTGTCAGAACGTGCAAAGCCGCTTTTGACATCCTGTAGTAAGGACCGCTTTTTCCGTCACGCCTAACATCGTTTGAAGCGGAGATGGCGGAGAGCCTGCCCATGCCGCTAGATACATTGACGATTCGTCCATATCCAGCCTCTTTCATGTAAGGGAAAACCGCCTTGGTCATTCTGGCTGCGCCATACACATTGACATTCATCGTTTCTTGAAGTGTCGATACAGGAAGATCTAAAAAAGATGGAAAGGCGTCATCCATTATGTTGTCAAGAAAGACTCCCGCATTATTAATCAGCACATCCACTCTTCCGTACGAATCCTTTATAAAAGCCGACAGACGTTCAACCGACTCTTCGTTTGTCACATCCAGCTGGTATGGCACAACCTGCTCATTTATATCAGAAGCAGCTAATTCAGCATTTTCAATCTGCCGTGCTGTTAAAATGACAAGCATGCCATCTTGCGCAAGCTGTCTGCACACTTCTTTTCCAATGCCTCTATTTCCACCAGTGACAACAGCAACCTTCAAATCCTCATCTCCGTTTGGAGATACCATTCTTCTTTCAGCTGGCTTGATGCGGATTCTAGTGCTTCCAAGGACCAATCAATATACCAGTTCAATAAGTGAGGTGTGTAAATATGCAGAAGTGTTAAATACCGACCTGTCGGAATATATAAAAGTCTGATAAAACCAGATATAGAACGCCACTCGTTTTCAGATAAGTCATTGGCATATGCCTTTAAAAATTTAATCGTTTTCACAATGTCTAGTTGAAATGTTCCCCGCTTGATTCTCGTTAACAAAAAAGCAGATATGGCTGCATCATAAATTCGTGGTCTATAACCTGCTGTATCAAAATCAAGAACCATGGCGAGCTTCTTATGACGGATGAGCAGGTTGCCAGAATGAAAATCACCATGTGTGACAGCATGTGGTAATGCCTCATACAGACTAGGATTTAGCAGCGTGAGTACATTCATCAGCTCCTGTTCATACACTTTAAGCAAAGAAGCAGCCTTTTGAGAAGAAACGACTTTCTTTAATACACTTGCCGTCTTATCCAGTGTTTCGTCCGGTGAAGTTATCCAGTTTTTCAATTCACAGTTTGGGTTCACAGGCCCTTTCGGTAAGTTCTTTAATGAATGAAGTTGTCTTAATACCCGAATGGCTTCTTGTTCATCTGAACGATTTCCCATTTCATATGGCCTTCCTTCAAAATAGGGCCGCAACTGCCAAAAATGTTCTTTGAATAAAATGGTTTTACGACCGTTCTCTGCCTCTATCATTGGTTGAATCGGGAAACCATGATCAAGCAAAGCATCTGTTAAATCTTCTAAATATTGAAGCCACTTTGCATCATGATTTCTCGCACATTTTTTTAAGACAAAGCGGTTTTTAGCATCCTCTACAAGCCAGCCTTCATTAGGGCTTCTTCCGTTTAAAGGTGTTAAGCGGATTGGCTGTTCCGAAAACCAATATTTCAGGACATTATCAGCATCATCAGATTTCATCATGTCCTCACCCCTTTTTCTCAAGGTTTTTGATTTTCCTAAGTACCAGATCTGCTGCTTCCTGCTTGTCTATGCGCAGGCATTTCACACGTGATTCTTTTTTTAATTTATGAAAAAGCTTCTCGTTTTGATGGAGCACCTCTGGATACACATGAAAGGCATATGAGAAAAATTGGAGCGCATTACCTATTCGCTCCTTATTTCCATTCCAAAGTTTTTCCCTTGTCATGAGCCGCTTGAACGTCCTTTTCATGAGACGGGGGAATGTCTTCCTTCTCTTCACATCAAGCCATATGATCGTATCAGCATATTCAGTCAAGATATGGTGAACAGATGAATATTGACCATCAATCACCCATTTCTTTTGTTTAACAACTTCATGGACGTTATCGATAAACAACTTCCGATCTGTTTTTTTCCAGTTCGCTTGCCAAAACAGGGCATCGAGCTCATAGTGAGGTAACATGAATTCCTGTTTCAAGTGATGGGCAAGGGTCGTTTTTCCAGATCCAGGTGGACCAACTATCCATATTCGCTGGCTAGCTCCTTCATTATTCAAGTGGTTCCCCCCTGTTACAGAACACGTTCATGCTTTTGAATGTCGTTTCTCACTTTTGTTAACAGATCTAATGATTCATCCCAATTGAGGTTTTCAGTTAATTCAAATACTGGTACTTCGCTTGAATGAATGGACACATCTTCACATAACAGATCTAGTGATTCCTCCGAAAAGCCATTTTTCTTTAACAACTGGCCAAAAAGTGTATGTGCGGGGGTCAGCCTTGTTTCAGGTGTACGAAAATAGTGAATCATTCCCGCCATTGCTTCTACAGGTCCTGGTGACAGGTGAATGCCATTAAATCGAGTACACACGTTCGTTAAACCAAACCGCTTTTGCTCCGACAGCAGCATGTGTTTAAAAGAACCTGCTTTTGCCTCTTTAGGGTCCGTTGCACCGATAAAATCTTCTCTTAACATCCTCATGGGCTTCTTTGAAAAACATTCCATGACGATAATAGACTTTGCAGGTGCAGTGAACCACTCAATTTGACAAGGGTGGAATGAATTGAGCAGAAGCATCTGTTCTCCATCCACCTCGGCCTTTATGGCGTATGTGCCCGCACCTAGCTTGTCCACCTTCATGTTCCGTGTAAGAAGCTCTAAACCATATGGCGTAAGCTCTTCGTACTTTTTTAAAAATTGATGGCCTCCATATATGAAATGTTCCTTCTGTTTAAACTCTGGATATTTAAAGAACAGCATCTTTTTTGCCGTATCTGACAATTCACTCAGACCGTTTTTAGAGATTTTGTTCAGCATCCCATATTGTTTTTCTATTATTTTCTTTTCTTTCAAATATAAGGATGATATAACGCGCACGGCTCCTATTTCTACATCATGATTATCTAAGCGTATGAAAAGTTCATCTAATATTCGATCAAGCTGTACACCTTTATGGATACTGGTTAATTCAGGCTTTAGCATCAATAGAAGATGATGTTGATTCAATTGTTGGTGTTTTTCAATTTCATATGGATGAATGGTCACTGCCATGGGTTCTTTTGTATGAATACATGCATGAACGGCATCAATGACTTTTTCTTTCATCCTAATTACCACATTGTCACGCCTTTAAAAATTAAATCTTTTGTCACATCGCCCATCGAATGAACCGCATTCATGACAATGTCTTCAATTCTCTTTCTATCCACTTCATTTCCATCCCACTGTTCAATACGGACGGCAATTTCATCAGGGTTGTGGAGCGGTGCTTCTTTTGAAGTAAAGATATGCACTTCTGTTGGCTTTTGAATGGTCTCAAAAATTTGATCTGCCAATCGTTGTGCGAGCACTCCATACAATTTCCCTGTATGATCAAGCGGGTTTTTACCAGCCGGCGCTTCAATACTCATAGACCGCATTGGGGTGATCAATCCATTTAATCGATTTCCTCTTCCAACAACACCTACATCGCCTGTATCTGCTACAGAACCAAGTGCTGTTAAGTACGGGCGACCATTGCGATCTGTTGCATTCAGCATAAGATCAGGCGTAAGTCCTAACGTTTCATGAATATAGCGAGCGATTTGATCCTGACATTCTTTTTTACGGGAAAAATATTCCTCAAGACTATGAATATCTTTTGCTAGAAAAGGCATGTTTACTATGAGTTTGAAATCTTCATGACGTCTGCTTCCAAATATTTTCACATCCCAGCCGGTATCTGGGTTCACCTTTTTAAATTCTGGTCCATTCACATAACGCTCTGTATAGAGAACGAGTTTCTCAAGACGGCTTAACGGGGCATGAGCATGTAGTAAATTACAGTCATTTGAAACAAGCTTTGGATCCCCGATTTCGATCATGTCTGTTTCAACCATCGGACGATATCTTGAATTTTTACGGCCTGCCCCTTGATGATCAACAATCCGGCAGTCAATGACGAGATGTTCGTCAGCATCAAATCCGGTCGTCACCTCTGATAACACATCTTTGGCTGCATCGAAAAGAATCTTTTTAAGAGGAATCGGCTCATCGCCGTATGCATATGCCCCTTTTCCAGCAAACACAACTTGATAAGGTTTGACCATTGTTCCTTTTCCGTACGTTACATCAGCATCTCCGCCAAGAAGCATCACTTTGTCAAACCAGTGGTGTGCTACTCTGCCGAAATGCTCCATGCAATATTGAGAATAATATTGAGAAGCTCTTTCTGCGATGGCGTCACACATCGTATCTGGATGCCCTACTCCTTTACGTTCTACAAGCTCATATGGAATTTGTTCGATATCCTGGCCATCACCTTTTAAAATATCAAGAATGGTTTTTTGAATTGTTTTCATTATCAATCGCCCGCTCTCTTTTAAAATATAAAAATATTGATCCTTTACCTTAAAACAACATGAAACATTTGGTAATATATATATATTCTGTATGAAAGAGGTGTCTATTTTGATCAATGAATCGATCCTACAACGCTTGCAAGATACAACCACTGATATTAAGAAGTTATTGAATCAACATCAAATTCCTGGCTGCTCTATTTGTATTTCTCATGAAGATAAGCACATTTGGTCGTGGCATGAGGGCCTAGCTGATATTGAAAGCGGCACCCCTGTTACAAAAGACACAACCTTTCGAATTGGTTCTGTGACTAAGCCTTTTACTGCAATGGTCATGATGAAAATACGAGAGGAAGGATTGATTCAACTCGATGAGCCTATTCATACTTACGAACCTTTACTATCTTTCATAAAAAGTCACATATCTGAACCAATTCCACTCACTTTTCGAATGATTGCCTCTCATATCTCAGGCCTGCCCAAAACACTCGATAAAGCAACTCATCTGCGAGATATGACATTAGCTCAGTGCATGGAAATACTGACTATTTTTACACCGCCTTGGTCTATCATCAATTATTCCAGTCTTGGCTATTCAATCTTAAGTAAAGTACTAGAAAAAGTGAGTCAACAGCCATTTAGAGAATTAGTGCATACCCACATACTAGAACCGCTCGATTTGCAGCAAACTGGATTTATTGAAACTGCATCGACAGCCAAAGGGTATACCCTTTCTTCCTCTGGTCTTTCCGGCATATCTTATCCAAGTGCTGAAACACCATCTTGGGAGGACGGTTCAAGCGGACTATTCTCTACAGCAGACGATTTGATTCGATTCATTCAAGCTCAATACGACGGAAACCGTCTGCTTCATCAGCATTCGCTAAAAGAAATGCAAAGCCCCGTTATGGTTGAAGAAGATTTCACTAGAGGTGTTGGTCTATCATGGTTTTTGAGACCTTTTAACGGATTCACCTTAGCTGAACATAGCGGAGAAATTAAAGGCTTCACCTCCTATATTGGCTTCATTCCGAAGCGAAAATTAGGTGTTTGCATTCTCTTAAACTCTGACGAAAGGCTCGCACGGCCGATTGCCGACATGCTCTTTCAAATCATGCTGCCAGCAGATCACGAACAGATGAAAAAGCGTGAAGACCGGCTCAAACGAATGTTTAGACAATCGTCTCTTTAAATGGAACTCACTTTTTTGTTTAATAAATCTGGAATCGCGTCCTGCAGATACCGTGGATCACCCTCTAAATAAAAACATGGCATATTGAATAAATGATGGATCAGCTCAGATGCCTTTTGTTCCAGAAAGGTATCTGACACATGCCGAAGGCCGAGCCAGCCTTTTAAATAGTCAGGATCTTCTGGTTCTCTTATATTGGCGACCATGATATCTTTTGCTCTCTGATCATCTTTTTTTACTGGTACAAGCCTGATCTCACCTGATCCTATTTTGAGTGAAGGAAAAATCACCATATTTACTTTCGTAGAGCTCCGAATCGTTGTTCCTGTCATGTCAGCAGCTTCTTTTGGTGTAATTTCAAACTTACAGCCGCTCGCCCATTTTTCTTTTGCCTCTTCCTCTGTTGATATGGTTTCATCCCATATTCTTTTATCTTGAGACCGGCTGAATTTTTTGTTTTTCAGTTCCTGTATATTTGTTGTGGCTTGGACGGTTCCTACTCCAAGCGCCAAGCACATCGGCCATCCATACACAGTAAGTTCCTGATCTTCAAGCACTGAAATGGAACGATCGTTTGTGATAAAATCTGCTCCTCCATGATGCAAAAACTGCCACATAGTGGTTGACTTCCCGGCACCTTTATCGCCAATAATGAGCGCTCCTTTTTGGCCATCTTCAAAAGAGACAGCCGCTGCATGCGTAAAGCATCCACCTTGGTTTTCTAATGTTCTAAGGGCAATTTCTCGAACGATTCGCAGTGGACAGCGTATCGCAGATTCATTATTGTTTTTTCCAATCACAGCATAACACCCTTTAAAGACCGCCACACTGTGCGGCTCGTCACCTTCATGCGAGGCAAACAATACTTGATCGTCTAATTTCAATCGTTTGTAAGTAAACTTCCTTTTTGCTGTAATCGTTTCACCCTTTTGAAAGCACGCATTGCGAACGGACTGTTCAAGCTCAGGATCAATGATGAACCGTATATCAATCTGTGAAGGCATATCCCCCACATGGCTGTCTGGTTCTTTCGGGATATAATGTTCGATATCTTCAATTGCCAGCGATTCGGTTGATAAAATGTGAAAATGAATACCTGCAAACACAAATGATTTTTCATAAGGAAAATCGTTCTTTGGCTTTTCAAAAAGCGCTTTTATCTCCATATAGAATCCTCCTCTTCATTTTGCTACTGCCTTTCAGGGAACAGCTGTACGACAGGCTCCTCTTCAAGCTCATCACGATTATCCAAGCTGAAAAAACGCTCAACAAAAGATTTCTTCCACATTTTCGAAGAACCGAAATCATTTTCTCCATAGGTTTCTAAGAACGATTGGTCACTCATGTCTAACTGCTGCAATTGATCGATATAGTTCGTTTGATACAATAAATCTACAAACGTAAACGTGTAAAAAAGTGCTTTCTCGGCCCCTAATTCCTTCGCTCTTGCTTGCAAAGCATGCCAATCAAGTTGGTTTTGCTCTTCAGCAAACTTGACGTACTCCCTTACATCGCAAAACTTAATCAAATTGAGATCTGCATGTAAATAGACATACTGCACATTTGTTGCTTCCTTGTATAAATGGAAAGCAAGATGAATGAGAAAATCTAAAGGTTCAAGCATATAAGTATCCGTTTGCAAAAATGACTTTTCATTAGCAGCATCTAGCAAGGCATTTGTCGCGTCGTAGTTTTTTTTCAGCTCAACATCGTATGAAAAATCAACACGGTGAACCTTCAAAAAGTCTTCTCCGCTCCGTTTAATATGTGAATAAAGATTCCCGGCATTCATTCTCCACATCATTTCTTCTTCTCGGGAAATCGGTATTTCTTGATCGGTTGCCCAGTCATATTTCCCGATGATAAACCCTTCCCCCTTGAGCAATGAAGAAGCTCTTTTTCGATCATCTGGATGAATTAAGAAATCAATGTCTGACATCATTCGGAGTCCATAATCTTTGTAAACAAGAGGCGTTAAAATGGCTCCTTTGAGAGGGACTGCTTTCAGCTTTGCTTTTCGAAATGTTTGTAAGAGACGCTTTAATTCCTGGAATCTTTCCAAATTTTTTTGACGATTCCCGATATAATGATAATGAAGTAAAAATTTATAAGTTGTCGTGATTTTTTTTTCATCATCAAGGCGAATCAAATGAGGCGTCATCAGTTGAAGTACCTTATGTCTTGATGCAAGTCCAATCAATTGAGGTACATCGATGCCGTCTTTTAATACATCTCTCATCAACTCTTCTTCTTTTTCATTTAATTGAATACGTGAGCCAAGTAATAGCAGCCTCTCTTCATTTGAGAGAGTGGATTGATCCAAAACAGCCCGCATGTGGATTACTCCTTCCCGTATAGTGATTTAAATCTAGTGATAAATCGAGAGCGTTTCCCTTTTCGATTGACTGGTATGTCCAAATCATCCGTTAGTCTATGAAACCATTGATCTGCCTCATATGCTTTTTCACTGTCATATTCAATTTCTAATTCATGATCTGTGATGCCAAGATAGCTGCTTTGATCCAAATCCACTTTGATGCCTGTCTCGATATAAAAGGTAGTTCGTTCAGTAACCAATAGTCCTAACAACTCTGGCTGTTCAGTCATTGTAAAAGGTAAAGACGTTACGATGTTCTGTACATCTAGTTTTTGTGGTAGATCCTCAATAGGAAATGACTTTTCTTCTCTTACTCTTTTATAGCCATACGTTTGACTGGGACATTTGATCTCAAGTGTTCGTTTGCCACTGGTTTGACGGATCCGTACGGTATAGCCATATCGTTTTAATAAAAAATCTGAGGTGTCGTAATAGTAATTGAAGTTCATTAAATAAGTAGGTTGATGATTTTGACTTAACATGTTGTAGATGTGTTGAAAATCTGTTTGTGACAACAAATATTTATACTCCTGCTCAACCATGACTCACCTCCAAAACGTCTTACACGACCATATCGGATTGTTCAAGAAGCTCTTGAATGAGAAAGGTTCCTTTCTCTAAAGAAGTAAATGCCTGTTTTAATGAATAACAAGGGATCTTTTCCGCTAGATGTTCAAGAAATGGTTCTAGCGCTTCGGGTGTCGGTAATGTGAAATATGGTAAGAGGAACTCATTATGTCTTCCAGGATTGATCACTGCGTGCTCCTTTAGACGTTCCGCTGCTTCATGTGGACTGATTTTCGAAAGTGTGGCGCCCGTTTGCCCATGAGGTAAAAACTCAGGAAACACCATGACATCGATTTTCCCCATTGTTTTGACTTCACGAGAAAACCATTTTTCTAATTCCTCCGGATAGACGAAATGATAGTTCTTATCATCTTCATTAAATGGGTGACTCGATGTTTGAAGCCTATATGGTGTATCAAACTTTTCAATGGCTTCAAAAGAATCTTTCCGAATACTCATAGATCTCGGCCAACCAGTTCCTTTGTACTCGTTGTTCGTATATGAAATCCCTATATCATCGTTTGTGATGTACGTTGCATCGGTTAAGGATAACAAGGATAAAATGGTGGATGTTTTGCCCGCTCTTGATCCGCCTACTAGTGCAATCCCTTTTTGATTCATCTCCATCATGCCGCCATGCAAATAGACAAGTCCATCCTGATAACACAAAAGGCGAAGCAGTACTCTTATTAAACGCAGTGCGTGTTGGGCTGTCCATCTGACATCTTTTGGTTCATCTATCACAACGACTTTCTTCTCTCCGTGATACAGGTAGCGGCAGCGAGGTTCCATCTTGGTTTGATAAAAGACTTCTTCAAGTGGCACTTCTGTTTGAATGTCTTGTGCATATTTGCTGGTTAAAATCGTCCAAACGTCTCCTTCAAGTCTGTCTGTTATTTTGCTGCACTCAACATAGGGATGTACTTTACTGATGACTAAATTCTGAACTGATTCATCTGCCCCTAATACCACACGAACATTATTTTTTTGATAGCTTACATATGACAATGAATGCCACCCCTTATGATAGATTGATAAAAACAATTGCAATTTTCTCCTTAATCCACCAAAATATAACATATATTAATCTTTTAGAAAGGAGCCACGACATGAATGAACTGACACGAACAGAAGTTGAAGAAAAAATTGTCCAACTTGTGATGAATAAGTTGTCGCTCACTGAGCAGCCAGGTCTTGATGATAGTTTAAAAGCTTTAGGATTAAATTCTGTCCAAATTGTCTCTTTTGTTATTTCATTAGAGGACACCTTTCACATTGCGTTTGAAGACGAAGAATTACACCCTGACCACTTCCGCACCTTAGATCGACTCTTTACTTTGGTCAAAACCAAACTGACTAAGACGCTGTGATGACCTGCGCCATAAATAAAGAGCGGTAATGCGAGGAGGCTTCCATCAGCTCCTCATGAGTACCGCAGCTTTGAACGGCACCGTCTTCAAGTACATAGATCATATCTGCATTTTGTATGGTCGATAATCTGTGTGCAATCACAAGCAATGTGCTTCCTCCTTTTGCATCGTCTATCCCTTTTTGAACCTGCCTTTCTGTCTGCCGGTCAAGGGCCGATGTCGCCTCATCTAATATCAGAAAATCAGCCTGTTTTAAAAGCGCTCTAGCGATAGCTAAACGCTGGCGCTGTCCCCCTGACAAGGAGATTCCCCTCTCTCCAATGACTGTATCAAATCCTTTTTCAAGTCCTTTAATGAAGGGAAGAATTTGTGCAATCTCACAAACCTGTTCAAGTTGTTCTTCAGTAATATCAGTTAACCCCATGATGAGATTGAGGCGTATGGTGTCTGGGAAGAAATAGGGTTCTTGCGGGACAACGGCTACCCGTTTTAAGAAATGAGATGGCTCTATCTCTGATCGTTCAACGCCATTTACTAAAATGTTTCCGCTATCCGGTTGATAAAGTCCCAGTGCCAGCTTTGAGATAGTCGATTTCCCGCTGCCGCTCGCTCCAACAATGGCCACTTTTTTTCCTTTTTGAATATGAAGATTCAAGTCGTTTAAAGCCCCTTTAGATGTTTGTTCATAAGAAAAACAAACATCTTCAAACACCACATCTTCCACAGAATGTATTCGCTTCGTTCCTTTTTCTTCGTTTTCTATTTGCAGTACTTCTGCAATTCGATGAACAGATGCACGCTGCTGGAAAAATTCAAATACATACTGGAATAACTCCTGATAACTTTTCATTAATTGAGAAGCATATTGGTAAATGACGACAAACAAGCCGATTGACATGTTTCCTGCTGCTACTTGATATGTGCCAAACACAAGCACAGATAGTATTCCAAACCATTTCAATGGTTCTGTTAAAAATAGAAGCTTATTTTGAAACTTACCTTCTTTTATGACACGATCCATCATGTTGTTAAATAGCTTTTCATACAAACCGATTTCCCATTTACGTCGATCAAATGCAACCACTTCTCTTGTAGAAGAAATTCCTTCTTCGACATGCACGAATAGATCTGACTTTCTCTCTTGCACTTCTTTTGCGATGTTTGTTGCCGTTTTCGCCATTTTTTTACCGACAATGAAATAACATGTACTTGCAAAAAGAAGCAAGAAAAATAATACAGGACTCACAGATAGTAAAATGATCGATAAAACAACGGCCATAAAAATGGTTTGTACAATCTTCGGTATATGTAAAGCAGCTGTGACAGCGACTGTCTTTACATCTTGGTTAAGCTTGTGTAGATAATAACTGACTGGATGAATTTTATATGATCTCATCGATACTTGCTGAAGCTGATCTAACATCTTTCTCTGTAATGAATGGTGGATGGTAAGGTAGTTTTTGTGCATCACATATGGGCTGGCGACAAACATGACAACATAGACAAGAAAAATGATGGCAAACAGCATCAAGATATGGGGGAAATGTTGATTTCCGCTATTCAAAAGGACATCGTCAATGAGCCACTTTTGCAGCCCAATCATGGCTAAATTAGCTGCTGCTTCAATCAAAACGAGTAAAAGAGCGAGGATGAGCATCCATTTTTGCTTTGTGATCAAAAGAAACAGCCAATTTTTCCTCATGTTACACCTGCCTCCTTTTCTGAGCGGTCAGACGCCAATTGATAAAAATGTCCCTTTTTTCTCATCAATTCATTAAAATGTCCAGTTTCTAACATACGACCGTCTTCTATCAAAATAATTCTGTCAAAATGTCTTACAGTAGATAAACGATGAGCGACTGCAATGACAGTCGATTCCTTAAATGTTTGATGTAATGCCTGCTGGACTTTTTGCTCGCTGACACTATCAAGAGATGCTGTTGCTTCATCGAGTAATACAACACTTGGATTCTTAGCAAATAGCCGGGCAATGGCGATCTTTTGCTTTTGACCACCAGATAGTTTTAATCCTCTTTCCCCAAGTATGGTGTCGTATCCGTTTTCTAGTTCTCTTATAAATGAGTCGCAATCTGCTTTTTTAGCGGCTTCAATGATCTGTTGATCTGAAAGACTTGTATCTCCAAAACGAATATTGTCCTTTACACTCATATTAAATAAAAACGTTTCTTGAAAAACAAACCCCATCGCACCTCTTATTTGACTAGTAGATAAACAGCGCAAATCAACTCCATCAAGTGTAATCATCCCAGATGAGGGGTCATAAAAGCGTCCAATTAATTTAAGAAGCGATGTTTTCCCTCCACCGCTCGTACCGACAAGCGCCACTTTTTCACCACGCCGAATATGTAGATTCATCCCCTTTAATAAAGGAGGATGATTGGGATAATGAAAATCAACGTCATGAAACACGATATCGCCTTCGACTTGATCAAGCAGCATAGGCTGATGAGGCTCTCTAATATCGGGTGTTTTTTTCATAAAATGATATAAAGGTTCAATTTGAAAGGTTAAGATTCGTTGTTCTGTTAGAAGTGTGACAATAGAAGTAAGCATATGCATTGCTGAAAAATAATATAGTATATATGCCACAAAACCGCCTGTCGTCAGCTGGCCATTATTTACAAGGTAGATGCCGAGAGCAAATGTAGCTAGAGCACCAATATAATAAGTGAGCCTGCGGTTGCTTCCCCGTAAGTAAGCGAAAAAAACATTTTTTTCATGATCTTGGCGGACCTGTTCATGCAGCTTTTGAATCCGCTCCATGTCCCAATTCATATAACCTAAAATTCTAAGCTCTTCCATTGAAGCAAGACTTTCGTATAATTTTGTTTGCAACGTGCGAAAACCTTCTGCACTTTGTCTTCCGTAGATCGTTGCCTTTTTTTCAAGCCAAGGTCCAAAGATATAGTAGAGAATAAAACTTGGAATGATGATGAGAGTGAGTAAGATAGAAATTTGTATCATAAAGTATAGTGAGATGGCGATAAATAGTGTCTGATTGATAAATTGTGGGAAGTAGCGTCTGTAAATTTCTTGTACAGCTCGTGTTTGTGTGTTAACAAAGGAGAGTGTTTCACTAACAGAATGTTGTTCGTAGTATGAGAAACCGAGTTGACGGATTTGCTGGAAGGCAGCAAATTGTGAATCTCTTGAGGCTTGTTCGATTAATTTTCTTTGCCATAAATTTCGTGCAGCTGTCAGTATAATACCAAGTGCTATCAAGCCAGTCAGGCCTAACAATAATCCATTCATTTTAGAAAAGTCTTTTGCTGGCAAAATCGTTTCAATAAAATATTGAATAAATTTAGGTATAATGAGTTCGCTCAAGGTAATAACGAATCCACTCATAATGACTAGAATCACTTTACCTATATAAGGCTTTAAAAATGAGAGTGTCCATAAATATACACGCCATAACTGCTTTGAATCTTTGTCGATTTGTTTCAATCCATCACCAGCCTTTTGCTCTTTTTCAACAAAAAACGGAATTTTTTTACAACTTTTTCGATCCTTGTTTGGATTATATAAAATGTTTCTACTCATGACAATGTGTAATTTGTATCATTATAACAAAAAAGGCAGTGACTTCCATCACTGCCTAATCGTCCTATATTTCACTGTTATCTAGTGATACGCGTATACCAATGAGGTTCTATTTGACGAAAATAATCATGATCTTTTAATACATTTTCTAGTCTTTCAATCATCTCATCCATTTGACCTGGATCAAATTTAATGACCCACATAATCGATGAAAAGATGCTCATTGCGACATATACAGAGTAAAGCTGCCAAAAATCAGCTGGTATTTCACCATCAAAATACCCATTTATTTGACCAGCCGCAAAAGCTTCACTTGTTTCTCTACTGAAAAGAGCTACTTTATAAAAATCATGAATGGGGTCTCCCCAATCAAAATTATTAAAATCAATAACGCCTGCATATTTATCATTCTTTATAATAATATTCCCTAAATGAAAGTCATCGTGCTGAAATTGGTTAGGCCTTCCCTTCACCTTATCTATGTGCTGTGCGATAAACTGCGCAACTTTTTCATCCCCTTCTATGGAGATACCGCTTTCCCGATAAGCAGTTAAATATCGATGATGCTTTTTCACAACACGCTCTTCCCAAGGTTCGATATGTGATGGCGCTGGATATGTATGCATGTTTCGTAAATCCCGTCCTGCACTTACCCCGATCGCATACTGCTGTTCTTCTGTTAACTGACTCATGATTTCTTTTGCTTCTTGACCTTCTACAAACGATAAAATATAGTACACTTGCTGTGTTTCATCTAGAACACCCATTTTCACTGGATCAGCACACTGAACACCGTGACGTCTTAATTGGGAAAGGAGCTCAAATTGCGTCTTTATTTTGTCATATTGGTCTTGATCTGTGAATCGAAGGACATACTTTTCACCTGATGACATCGTCACGACCCATTTTTCATCTCGAGAATAGCCTTTATCAATCTGGTCTATGGAGATCGCTTTTTTTAATAAGGGAATGTGCTGCACAAGGTCTGTTTTATTCATAAATTGATCCATCCTTCCCAGTCTCTTTTCTTCTCACTCTACCAAATTTTTCATTTGAAGAGAATGATCAACAATTCCTATTTATATCGAAACTGCTTTACAATGTTTTTCCATTCTAATATAGTTAATTTATGTAAAGAATAGAAAATTTGTAAAGAGGAGCGTTGCAGATGAATGAAACGACGGATGCCCTTTCACTATCAAGTCAAGTAAAGGATTTGGTCCTGCGTTCTTTGGACGATGATAGCAAGATTTCTATTGGTGCAGATGAAGAGTTAACAAATCACGGTCTCGATTCAATTAAAGCAGTTTCACTCATTTTGGAATTAGAAGAGGTTTTTGATATTCAATTTGCAGATGAGGAACTATTGACCGAGCACTTTTCGACAATCAATAAAATTGTTCATCAGCTGCAAAACAAGTTAGCTGATTAATCTTTAGACATGAAAAAAAGGCATCTCTTTTAAAAGACATGCCTTTTTTTGATTAAGCAGAAGGTACATCACCCGTTGGACTAATAAGCGAGAGAGCATAATCTTCTGTAAAGATTCTTTTCGATAAATTGTTCACGCCGTCTAATGAGACGCGATTGATTTCATCAATAATTTCATCAAGCGTACGATGTTTGCCAAGGAGTAATTCATTTTTACCATTTCGACTCATCTTGCTGTTTGTGCTTTCAAGACTAAGCATGAGGTTGCCTTTCATTTGCTCCTTAGAGTTTTCAAGTTCTTTCTGCGTAATTCCCTCACGTTTTAAGACGTCTAATGTTTGTAAGATGGTTTCAGATAGCAGATTCAGCTGTTTCGCTCCAGTTCCACCATAGATCGTCAGCATTCCGTTATCTGCAAATGAACTATGATAGCTGAATACAGAATACGCAAGTCCTTTATCTTCTCTTACGTCTTGGAACAACCGGCTGCTCATGCTACCGCCTAGAACATTATTTAAGACGATTAAGTCATAGATGCCCTGATCTCCAGCAGGAAGTCCGTTAAAGCCCATGCAAAGATGCGCCTGTTCTGTTTCCTTTTTGCGTGTCAGTTTGTCATAGTGGAATTGCGGGGCTTCGACAGGCTGCTTTTTCCCCTTTCCTTCATACGAGCCAAATAATGTTTCGACCTCACGAATGAAGGTGTCATCGACGTTCCCTGCTACAGAGATGACGACGCGATCCGGCGTATAGAATTCGTCCATATATTTTCTAAGGGAATCACCGTTAAAAGTAGAGAGTGTTTCCTCTGTCCCTAAAATCGGATAACCTAATGAATGATCACCATAAATGGCTTTACTTAACAAATCATGAACGATGTCATCAGGAGTATCTTCATACATTTTAATTTCTTCATAGACCACATTTTTTTCTTTCTTCAGCTCTTCTTCGTCAAAAGCAGAGTTGAAAAACATGTCACTCAATACATCGAGGGCATAGCCAGCATGTGAATCAAGTACCTTTGCATAATAGCAAGTATATTCTTTTGACGTAAAGGCATTCACTTGACCACCAATGCGGTCAAAGGATTCTGCGATATCACGTGCAGATCTCGTCTTTGTTCCTTTAAAGAACATATGCTCTAAAAAGTGTGAGATCCCATTTACTTCTGGTGTCTCATGTCTAGAACCTGTTCCAATCCAGACGCCAATTGCGACAGACCTTACAGTGGGATTGTTTTCAAGTACAATTCTTACTCCGTTTTGGCATGTATACGTTTTGACCAAGTTTTGCTCCTCCTATTCAACAAACAGATCGCATCACGGATGTCTTTTTTCACTTAGGAGGTCAGAAACCGTTCCTAATTCATATCCTCTTTCTTTGATTTGAGTGATAAGTGCGTCAAGACTTCTCGCTGTTGCGTCTGTTGGATGCATTAATATCATCGCCCCATTGTGAATTTTCCCAAGCACTCGTTTTTGTAATACAGCTGGTGATGGTTTTTGCCAGTCGATCGTGTCTACTGTCCACATAATGGTTTCCATTCCTTCTTGTTTCGCAAGCTTTACTGTTTCTTCTTTAAAGCTGCCGCTTGGAGGCGCAAACCATATCGGTTTTTTCCCAAGGGATTCTTCAATTTGGCGATTTGTTTTAATCATCTGCTCTAATGCTCGTTCTCTTGTCAGTGTGCGCATATCCGGGTGATTGTATGAATGATTTCCAATTTCATGACCATCTGCCACGATTTTTTTAGCAAGGTCTGGACTGTTTTTCACCCATTTGCCTTCTAAGAAAAAGGTTGCCTTCACTTGATGCTTTTCTAGTGTATTCAACATCTTTGTTAAATGCTCGTCGCCCCAAGCTACATTGATCAGGAATGCATTCATCTTTTTGTCCGGATGTCCCTTATAGATAGGTTCAGCACCAAGTTCATGTAAATGGACAGATGGTTTTGTTTCTTTAAAAACAAGCAGCTTTTCATCGAAAGAGCCCTGTTTTTTCATTTTTTCGTAAGAAGCATCGATATCGACTGTCTGTCCATTTAAACCAGGTATCTTTTTCCACACTTTATCAATCTTAGCATTTTGCGGCTTCTCTTCATAGTCAGAAGACTTCGATTCGATCTCTTGATACAGAATATCTTTTGAAACAGATGCTACCTCGGCGTGCTCTTTCATTGAATTCATATATGTAACAGCAGCCGGCTGCTTCATCGTTTGATATGACACGAGCAGTAAAAATACAAACACAAAGAATGGTATCGTTTTTTTCAATGGTTGTCCCTCCCCTTTACCACAAATTATGATGGGGAGAAACAAGCTAGAACTATTGTTGCGCGCAAGAAAAGAAAGAAGCCTGGCACGGATACCTGGCTTCTAACACATTTTATTTGTTCTCATTAAGACTGCTTTTCTTCTTTTTCCTTTTCTTCACGTAAAACAGCTTTACGAGAAAGGTTTACACGGCCTTGTTTATCGATCTCAGTGACTTTGACGAGTAGCTCGTCACCAATCTTCACGACATCTTCTACTTTGCCAACACGTTCAAGTGCAAGCTCAGAAATATGAACAAGTCCATCTTTGCCGCTGAAGATTTCAAGGAAGGCACCGAATTTTTCAATTCGTTTTACTTTACCTAGGTAAAGTTGGCCAACTTCAACTTCTCTGACAAGATCTTCAATGATTTTCTTCGCTTTTTGGTTCATGTCTTCTTCAGTAGAAGAGATAAAGATTGTACCGTCTTGTTCAATATCAATTTTCACACCGGTATCTTCAATGATTTTATTGATTTGTTTACCGCTTGGTCCAATGACATCGCGAATTTTATCTGGATTGATTGTCATCGTTAAGATTTTTGGTGCATAACGTGACAATTCTCCTCTAGAAGCTGGAATCGTTGACAGCATGCTATCTAAAATTTCCATTCTTCCTTTTTTCGCTTGTTGAAGTGCTTCTTCTAAAATGTCTTTTGATAGACCATCGATTTTGATGTCCATTTGAAGCGCTGTTACACCTTTAGATGTACCTGCTACTTTAAAGTCCATATCTCCAAGTGCATCTTCCATTCCTTGAATGTCTGTCAGCACTGTGTAGTATTCACCAGATTTCACAAGTCCCATTGCAATCCCTGCAACTGGTGCTTTAATTGGAACACCTGCATCCATCATCGCAAGTGTGCTCGCACAAATACTTGCTTGTGAAGTAGAACCGTTTGATTCTAACACCTCAGACACAAGACGAACCGTATAAGGGAAATCTTTTTCAGATGGAATGACTGGCTCTAATGCACGTTCGCCTAGCGCACCATGTCCAATCTCACGACGGCCTGGACCACGCATTGGGCCGGTCTCACCAACACTGAATTGCGGGAAGTTATAATGGTGCATGAATCGCTTAGACTCTTCAACACCAAGACCATCAAGAATCTGTACATCACCAAGTGCACCTAATGTACAAATACTGAGTGCCTGTGTTTGGCCTCTTGTAAACAATCCTGAACCGTGCGTTCTTGGAAGAAGTCCTACTTCTGAAGAAAGTGGACGGATTTGATCGACGCCGCGTCCATCTGGACGTACTTTCTCTTCAGTAATAAGGCGGCGAACTTCGTTTTTCACAAGCTTATTTAAGACATCCTTCGCTTGTTTAATCGTTGCTTCGTCACGCTCTTCTTCTTCAAATTTTTGAACAACAGCTTTTTTCACAGCACTGATGGCATCTTCACGAGCATGCTTCTCATGTACTTGAATCGCTTTCAGTAAATCCGCTTCAGCAAGTTGTTTTACTTCCTCTGCTAATGCTTGATCGACTTCATATAAAGGAATATCGATTTTTTCTTTACCGACAGCTTTCACAATTTCTTCTTGGAATTCGATTAAGCGTTTGATCTCTTGATGGCCGTACATGATGGCTTCAAGCATTGTTTCTTCTGGTACTTCATCAGCACCAGCCTCTACCATGTTGATTGCATCTTTTGTTCCAGCTACAACAAGGTTGATATCGCTTTGTTCAAGCTGCTCAACATTTGGGTTGATGATGAGTTTTCCATCTACTCGTCCTACTGTCACGCCAGCGATTGGTCCCTCAAATGGAATGTCAGACACACATAAAGCTAAAGATGAGCCAAACATTGCAGCCATTTCAGATGAACAATCTTGATCCACACTCATGACAATACTAATGACTTGTACTTCATTTCTAAATCCGTCTGCAAATAGTGGACGGATCGGTCTGTCAATTAAGCGGCTCGCAAGGATTGCTTTTTCACTTGGGCGGCCTTCTCTTTTAATGAAACCACCAGGAATTTTACCAACTGCATATAATCTTTCTTCGTAGTTTACAGTGAGCGGGAAAAAATCAAGTGGTTTTGGTTCTTTAGAAGCTGTTGCTGAGCTAAGCACAGCCGTATCTCCGTAGCGTACGAGAACCGCTCCGTTTGCTTGCTTTGCAAGCTGGCCAGTTTCAACTGTCAGTTGACGTCCAGCCCAGTCTATGGTGAAGACTTGTTTCTCTTGTCCCATTCTGAGATAAACTCCTCTCTTGTCGTAAAGTTTTTAGGTTATTTCTTATTATGAACAAAATGATTTTCACATATCAATGTGAAAGCTGTATGTAGAAGGGTTTTTGCCATTCTTTCAACATTTTAACCATAAAATATTAGTGATTATACGATAAAAAAGCGGGAATCCTCCCGCTTTTTACGATTATCGACGTAAGCCTAGTTTGTTAATTAACTCACGGTAACGAGTTACGTCTTTATTACGTAGATACGTAAGAAGATTACGACGTCTACCTACCATTTTCAAAAGACCGCGACGTGAGTGGTGATCTTTCTTATGAGTACGTAAATGCTCGTTCAAGTTGTTAATTGATTCTGTTAGGACAGCGATCTGAACTTCTGGAGATCCAGTATCAGATTCGTGTGTTTTGAACTCATTAATTAATTGAGTTTTACGCTCTTGAGTAATAGCCATCCTGTTTCACCTCCAAATCATGTTAGCCCCATCTACCTCGCAACCGTCGGTGAAGTCGGCCTGCCAAGTAAGTGGTTTTAAAGCTACAGGAATTATCATACTAAAAATATGCCGATTTTGCAAATGATAGAGCGGTTTTTCTGCGATTTTTTTGTTTAATGAAGATGATCTTGAAAAAACTGAATCGCTTCTTCTTTATCTTGACTAATTTGAGCCGTTAATTCTTGGATACCGTTAAATTTTTGTTCACTGCGAATCCGTTTGTACCACTGTAATTTAATCGGTTCACCATAAATTTCTTCGTTAAAATCAAAAAGGTTCACTTCAATCGCAGGCTGATCAGGACGTTTTTCGTAAAATGTTGGTTTGTAGCCAACGTTACAAACACCGTCATACACCTTGCCTTTCACTTCCGCTCTCACTGCATATACGCCTGTTGGCGGGATGATGTATTCAGCAGATAAACCAACATTGGCGGTTGGGAAGCCAATCGTGCGTCCTCTTTTATCTCCATGAATCACAATGCCTCGCAGCTGATACGGTTTCCCTAAAAGCTCACTCACATATTCAACGTCTCCATTTTTCAATGCGGAACGTATAAGGGTCGAGCTGACTTTCCGGTCTTGGTTGGAAAGCTTAGGTACAATGGTCGCAGCAATCCGCCCTTTCCCGTATTCGTCAAACGTTTCCATTGTGCCTGCACCAAACCGGCCGAAGGTAAAATCGAAACCAGCGACTGCATGCTTCACATTCAGTTCGTCCAAATATTGATCGACAAACTCTTGAGGAGACAGTGCTGCAAAGCTTTCGCTGAATTGCACAATGTATAAGTAGTCAGCACCTAATTGTTCGATAAAATCAATCTTATCCTCAAGCGGTGTGATTAAGTCTTTTGGTTCACGTGCTTTTTGCAGAACATGTGATGGATGCGGATGAAAAGTCATGACAGCTAGAGCTAAACCCTCTTTTTCCGCAATGTTTTTCGCTGCATCAATCACTTTTTGGTGTCCGAGGTGAACACCGTCAAAATACCCTAAAGCCATCACAGACGGGACTTGATCCTTTTGATTCAATGTATGTGGGTGTGAAATATGTATAGTCTTCACGAGATGGTCACCTTTTCTTTAAGATTGCTTGTCCTGTGATAAAATCTTCGCCGGCTTCATCAGGTTCTGTTTGGTCGGGTGCTTCATATAAATCGCCATACAACGGCCTGAAGGAGCAAAGACAGCGACACGATCTTCCTCTGCAAAATGAGCAAATTCATCAGGCATAGGTAGGACTGCACCGTTTTCCACTTTACTTGCTAATGTATCATTTATCTCCCATTTCGGCAAATGATTGAGCGCACGCTCGATCGGCACAAGATGTTCCTCAACCGTTCCTTCCTCGCTGATCTCCCGCAACTCATCAAGAGTGATACATTCATCTAACGTAAAGTCACCAGATCCTATGCGAATGAGGTGAGACATGTGGGCTGGAAACCCAAGTTTTTTTCCGATATCGACGGCTAACGTTCTCACATATGTGCCTTTTGAACACAGGACGGTGAATCTAAAGGATACCTTTCCATTTTCAAATGTGACAGGTGTTGTCCGCTCGATGCGATGAATGGTAATTTCACGGCTTGGACGTTCAATTTCAATGCCTTGCCTCGCATATTCATAGAGCTTTTTTCCGCCAATTTTGACAGCAGAAAACATGGGGGGGATCTGTTCAATGGTTCCTTCAAATTGTTTCAACACAGCATCAATGTCATCTTCTGACATCGGTACCGGCACCTTTTTTTCATCTACTACTTCACCTGTTTGGTCTTCTGTCGTTGTAGAAAATCCAATGGTGATTTCCGCATCATACGTTTTCGATTTATCTGTTAAGTACTCCACAATTTTTGTCGCTCGTCCAATACAAATAGGCAGAACACCTGAAACCTCTGGATCGAGTGTCCCTGTATGTCCCACTTTTTTTGTGTGTAAAATCTTTCTCACTTTAAACACACAGTCGTGAGAGGTCATGCCTCTTTCTTTATGTAATAAAAGAACACCGTTTTGCACCTGCGTTCTCTCCTTTCATAAACGATGAAAAAGGACAGACGATCATCGCCTATCCTTATTTCAACGTCTTATTCGTGATCTTTTGTGTTTAGTTCAGCAATCAGGCTTTCAATTCGGTTACCGTAATCTACAGACTCATCGAATTCAAAGTGAAGCTCTGGTGTTTTGCGAAGTCTGATTCGATTGCCAATTTCAGAGCGGATATACCCTTTCGCCTTTGCAAGGCCTTTTAAGGTTTCCTCTCTTTTCTTCTCGTCGCCAAGAACAGAAATGTAGACTTTGGCAATTTGCAAATCACCGGATACTTCAACATCCGTTACAGTCAAAAAGCCGATTCTTGGATCTTTTAGCTTTCTGCCAAGGATGTCGCCTAATTCTTTTTTCATTTGCTCACCCACACGGGTTGCTCTCATACTCATGATCTTATCACCTCTAGTTAAAACCACTCAGTTTTCGTGATCGTTCGTTCAATTTCCGGAAAAGAATCAATAAAGCTTAACACACGCTGAAGTTCCTTTTCCACTTGAACCCGGGAGGAGGAAATGACGGCGATTCCGATCGAAGTACGCTGCCATGTATCCTGATAGTCCATTTCAGCAATGGTCACATTGAATTTATGGCGCGTTCTTGTCATGATACGCTGCAGAACCGCACGTTTTTCCTTCAGTGAGGATGCATCATAGATCATACACTCACACTCGGTATAACCGATCATTTTCTTTCGATTTCTTGCATAACGAATGATTCCATGACATCACCTTCACGGATATCATTGTATTTCTTAATGGTAATACCACATTCATAGCCTTGTGAAACTTCTTTCACATCGTCTTTGAATCGTTTTAATACGTCGACTTCACCTTCAAAGATGACGACGCCATCACGAATTAAGCGGATACCACTGTCTCTAGTAATGGTACCTTCAGTGACATAGCCACCAGCAATTGTACCGATTTTAGATACTTTGAACGTTTGACGAACTTCAACTTGACCGATGACTTTTTCTTCATATTCAGGGTCAAGCATCCCTTTCATCGCAGCTTCAATTTCATCGATGACTTTGTAGATGATGCGGTGTAAGCGGATATCTACGTTTTCTGTTTCAGCTGTGCTCTTCGCATTGCCATCAGGACGTACGTTAAATCCAATCACAATCGCATTAGAAGCACTTGCTAAAATGATATCAGATTCTGTAATCGCTCCAACACCCGTATGGATGATTTTCACTTTGACGCCTTCTACTTCAATTTTTTGAAGAGCTGCCGTCAGTGCTTCAGCAGAACCTTGTACGTCTGCTTTTACGATTAAGTTGATATCTTTCACATCACCTTGTTTGATTTGCTCAAATAGGTCATCGAGAGATAATTTCGCTTTGTCTGAACGCTGTTCATCAAGTTGTTTAGATGCACGCGCCTCACCAACTTGACGAGCTGTTTTTTCATCTTTGAATACGAGGAACTGATCCCCTGCATGCGGTACATCATTTAAACCAGTGATTTCAACAGGTGTAGATGGTCCTGCTGTTTTCACGCGGCGTCCGATGTCATTGACCATTGCACGTACACGGCCAAATGTATTTCCGACAACGATTGGGTCACCTACTTGAAGTGTACCAGTTTGAACGAGAAGGGTTGCAACAGAACCTCTTCCTTTATCAAGCTCAGCCTCGATCACAGTTCCTTTTGCCGCACGATTTGGGTTGGCTTTTAGTTCTGCTACTTCGCTGACAAGAAGGATCATTTCGATCAATTCGTCAATGCCTTCACCTGTTTTTGCAGATAGTGGAACGAAAATCGTTTCGCCGCCCCAAGCCTCAGGTACAAGACCATGCTCAGTTAACTCCTGCATCACACGGTCTGGGTTCGCTGTTGGTTTGTCAATTTTATTGACAGCCACAATGATTGGCACCTCTGCCGCTTTTGCGTGGTTGATCGCTTCAATCGTTTGCGGCATGACACCGTCATCTGCTGCAACGACCAAGATCGTCGTATCTGTTACTTCAGCACCACGTGCTCGCATCGTAGTGAAAGCTGCGTGTCCTGGTGTATCAAGGAACGTGATTTTCTTGCCGTTTTCTTCAATTTGGTATGCACCAATATGCTGCGTAATTCCACCCGCTTCGCCTTCAACAACTTTCGTTTTACGGATGCTGTCAAGAAGCGTTGTTTTTCCGTGGTCAACGTGGCCCATGATCGTTACTACTGGAGGGCGTACTTGCATATCTTCTTCTTTATCTTCAACTTCATACTTTTCAAGTTCAGTTTCTTCTAAAATGATCACTTCTTCTACTGGAACACCATATTCAGAAGCAATTAATTCGACTGTATCTTTGTCGAGCTCTTGGTTGATCGTAGCCATGACACCAAGCATCATCAGTTTTTTGATGATTTCAGCAGTTTCTTTGCCAAGCTCGTCAGCAAGCTGGCCGACTGTCATTGAATTTGTAAATTCAATTTTTTCAGGAAGCTCTTTTTTCGGCTTCACAGGTCTTGCTTGCTGATGCTGCGCCTTGTTGTTGCCGCCGCGTTTATTTTTGTTTTTGTTTTGGTTGTTGTTTTTTTTGTTTTTATTAAATTGATTATTCTGCACGTCATTCTTCTTTCTATCATTGTTTTTGTTAGATGATTGTTTTTTTTGTTCTGCGGGTTTCTCGTTAGCTGTCTCTTTTGCTTTGGCTTTTTTATAGATAGCGTCTAGCTTTTTCACAGTGTCGTCTTCAAGCGTCGCCATGTGGTTGTTCACTTCCACGTTCATATCCTTAAGCGCTGCTATAATATCTTTACTTGAAACATCTATGGCTTTTGCGTATTCATATACTCTCACTTTAGCCATTCGTTCACCCCCAAATAAATTAATCGAGCAAGCTTATGAGCTTCTTAGCGAAGCCTTGGTCAGTGACAGCGACAACTACGCGAGCTTCCTTCCCAATAGAACGTCCGAGAACGGAACGGTCTTCAACTTTTCTAACCGGAACATTGTAAAATTTGCATTTGTCAGATACCTTTTTCTCTGTGTTGGATGAGGCATCTGCTGCAAGAAGAACCAGCTTAGCACGCGCATGTCTAATTTCTTTGATCACCAGATCTTCTCCTGACACGACTTTACGAGCTCGATTTGCTAGACCAAGCAAAGGATACCATTCAGATTCAGTCATTAGGTTTTTTCACCTTTTCAGCTAGTTCTAGTAATTCTTCAAAAATGTGTTCGTCAATCTGTGTCTGAAATTGCTGCTGTAAACTACGTTTGTTCTTCGCCGCAAGAATGGTTTCTTTATCGAGAGAAAGGTAAGCGCCGCGCCCGTTCATTTTTCCGGTTGCGTCAACAGACACTTCACCTTCTTTTGAACGAACAACGCGAATCAGTTCTTTCTTTGGTTTCATTTCTCCCGTCACGACGCATTTTCTAAGCGGGATTTTTTTTCGGCTTTTCACCTTTTATATCACCTCTTATTCGTCAGATTCCTCAGCTACTGGTTCAGCCTCTAAGAAAAGAGATTCAGAGTCTTCAGTTCTTGGGAAAATACCGAGTTCTCTTGCATCTGTTTCGCTTTTAATGTCAATCTTCCAGCTCGTTAATTTCGCTGCAAGACGTGCATTTTGACCTCTTTTACCAATGGCTAATGACAGCTGATAATCAGGGACAATGACAGTTGTCGCCTTATCTTCTTCATTTACAATGACGTCAAGAACTTTTGATGGACTTAACGCATTGGCAACAAATTCAACAGGGTCATTAGACCAATGAACAATGTCAATTTTTTCGCCTTTTAGCTCATTGACAATTGCTTGTACACGCTGACCTTTAGGTCCAACACAAGAACCAACTGGATCAACATCAGGATCATCTGTACGAACAGATATTTTAGAACGGTCCCCAGCTTCTCTAGCGACAGATTTAAGCTCTACAGTACCATCATAAATTTCTGGCACTTCGATTTCAAATAAACGCTTTAAAAGACCTGGGTGTGTTCTTGATACATAAATTTGTGGTCCTTTTGTTGTTTTTTCTACTTTCGTAATGAACACTTTAATGCGGTCATGTGGTTTGTAGTCCTCATTTGGCATTTGTTCATTGACCGGAAGAAGGGCTTCGATTTTGCCAAGTGACACGTAAATGAATTTACTGTCAATTCGCTGAACGATTCCCGTCATGATATCTTCCTCACGATCGATAAACTCAGTGTAAATCACACCTCGCTCTGCTTCTCTCACTCGCTGCGTCACGACTTGTTTCGCTGTCTGAGCTGCAATGCGTCCGAAATCTTTTGGTGTGACTTCAATTTCAACCACGTCACCAACCATGTAATTCGGGTTGATATTTGCTGCATCATCTACAGAGATTTCAAGGCGAGAATCATACACTTCATCTACAACATCTTTTCTTGCGAATACGCGAATCGTTCCCGTTTCACGGTTTAAATCAACACGCACATTTTGTGCTTGGTTAAAATTACGCTTGTATGCAGAAATGAGTGCAGCTTCTATCGCTTCAATAATAATTTCTTTACTAATGCCCTTCTCTTTCTCAAGAACAGTCAGGGCATCTAACAACTCACTACTCATTTTTATGGTTCCCCCTTATATCAATGAAAAGGTTAATTGAACGAAACTGCTAATCTTGCGTTAGCAATTTTTTCGTATGGAATATTGATCTCTTTCTTTCTTGTCTTGATCTTCACTGTCACTGTTGCAATCTCACCATCAAAGCTTGTAAGCTCACCTTCAAATGCCTTTTCACCATCAATTGGTTCGTATGTTTTCATGAAAACATTTTTTCCAAGTGCTTTTTCAAAATCAGCTTTTTTCTTTAATGGGCGCTCCGCTCCAGGAGAGGACACTTCAAGAAAGTAGTTTTGGCTAATTGGATCTGCCTCATCAAGCTTTTCGCTCAAGGCTTCGCTCACTTTGGCACACTCCTCGATATCGACGCCTTTGTCAGAGTCAATAAATACGCGAAGGAACCAGTTTTGACCCTCTTTGACAAATTCAACATCAACGAGTTCAAGCTGTAAGCCATCTAAAATTGGCTGTACCATGTCGCTTACGATGTCCACTACTTTTTTGCTCATTCTCTTCCTCCTTGTGCTTTCGATAAACGCTCTTATCAATCATTCTGCATAAAAACCCTGCTTTATTGTGAGCAGGGGGAGCAGAAAACGGATGAATAATGTCGAGACAAAAATTGCCTGTTCAATACAAAAGAGCGGGTTTCCCCACTCTTGTCTCGGTAATCGTTAGCATTTCCATAAAAACTATACCATATCCAATTTTTTTATGCAAATGAAGTTCCTTATAAACAGGCATTCTTCATCAGTTCTTTTCATTCATTCTTTTGGCGTGTTCACGAATGATTCCTGCCTCCCGGCTCTCCTTTAAAACTCGAAAACCGTCATAATCCGGGTAGAGGGAATCATCGTCTTGAATGCTTGTTAAAATCCAAAATTGGCTACCTGCGCCTCCGAGCTGTTCAATTGTCTTCAGCCAGCTATCATATACATCAGGACGGGCTGCTTGATTTTGATAGCCAAACTCTTCTAATACAACAGGTTTGCCAATTGCGTTTCCTCCGGTGATATGATCTTTAATCCATTTCACTCCCCATGCAGCAGACTGATTCCAGTGATCCGGGTATAAATGATAGGTTCCATAATCAATATGAGGGAGAGCAGTCAAACGATCCCAATCAACACCTTCTCCCCCACTGTAAAACCAATCGTCATGACCTGTCATGCGAAAGAACCCTTCGTCTCCTACTGCAACAAGGTGATTCGAGTCAATTGATTTGATCCATGCACTCATTTCATCTGCCCAGTTTACTAGTATATCTCCCGAAGGGTCTGACTGAGCGCGCGGCTCATTGGCGAGCTCCCATGTCATAATAGCAGGATCATCTTTATATTGAACACCTGAGTACGTATTGGTTCTCTCTAATACATAGCGCACATAGTTTTTGTAAGCTGTTTTAATCCGAGAATCTGTATAAAAGTGATCATGTGATCCTGCCTGAAACCACTTCACATATTGATTCATCCCGCCAAAGTCATCCCAATTGTTCACGAGCGGTATGACCAGCTTGATTCCTTCCTGCCCTGCTTTATAAATCGCATAGTCTAGTTTTTGAAAACCGGATTCTTCATAAACACCTGGACGAGATTGTAAGACTGAGTTTTCTTGAGGGGTACCATCGTGAAATCCCCAAATACGAATAACCTTTAAATCCATTGCCTTCATATCGTCAAAAACAGCATCTACCATCTTTTTTGATTTGTAATGAAAATAATAATTATTTGTGCCAGCAAAGTAAAATGGGTGGTTGTTCAATACAAAATGTGTACCAGATGTTTGCACATAGGAGGAGGCCTTTACGGTCAGAGTGAACCAACCCGCCCATAAAGTGATCAGCAGCATAAAACAAGCCACCCGTTGAACCCATTTTTTCATTCCATTCTCCTCCTCACAATCTCTTATTCTACTGATACGATGATATCTAGTTGAAGCGGTGTTTGTTTAGTTGAATCAAGTTCAATCGTCTGCTGCTGCAACATTTTACTTTCTTCACCAATTCGAACCTCATACGTCCCGTGAAACGCTGGACATGTCACTTGGCCATTCACATCTGTTTTTTCCACTCTTTGTGTCGTCCACTCCTGTAGTAGCTTTTCATAACGCCTTCCCGCTTCATTTAACGACCAATCATGATTCACGATGGCTGCGTGCTCACCTCTCCAATGAGCACCCGCCCAAAATCCCCACATCAGCACACCTTTTACGGCTGGATGACTAAAGGCAACCCGATATAAAGCTTCTAAGTTATCCGCTCGTCTATTGGCATCCGGATGAACAGAGTCATACTCTGTCACCCATATCGGTAGACCAAGCTCAGCAAGCACATCTAGTCTTTGTTTTACAACGACTGGATCCACTCGATCTTCAAAGTGACCTTGAACTCCAATAGCCTCAACTGGTGCCCCCAGCTGACGAAGTTCATTGATATGTGCTTTATATGCGTGATGTTCGCCGTATGAGATTACATTATAATCATTGACAAACAACAAGGCTTGAGGATCAATTTTTTTCGTTTCTTCATACATCCATTTCCAAATCTGTTTCCCAAACCGGTCTTTAAAAAATGAACCATGCATCATTTCGTTGTTTACATCCCAATGACGGAATTTCCCTTTGAAATGATTGCCTGCATGCTCAAGCCGCCTTTTCATGGCTTCATATACTTCATGATTCGGTAATGATTTCAGCCAGTTTGGATTGGCATCCTCTACCTCCCAAAATAAGGCGTGCCCCCTCACTGGAATTTGGTGTCTATTGGCAAAATTCAGCATGGCATCTGCTTTTTCGTAGGTTATTTTCCCTCTTTCAGGCTCATTTGCATACCATTTTGCCTCATTTTCAAACACAGCCCAATTAAAATGTTGAACAAAAAAATCAGCATACGTTTGATTGAATAGTACTTGGTCATTCATTGCTGAACCAAATGCAAATTCATGTCTGATTTGTTTTATTTCCACCTCTATTCCGGCAACTGGCTTTTGTTCCTTATTGATGACGTTTATGACAAGCTCTCTTTGTCTATGTTGTAAGATTCGATTATTTGCTTCTTTTCTCCAGCTTTGATTTTCTTGTTCCTGTGATCCGCCATTCGATGAATGATTCATAAATTCTTTCTTATTAACCATGATGACATCACCTTTGCTTTCATTTCATTTATCTTATTAGGAAACCGCCGGCTAAAAAAGCCGGCAGCTGTACTACGTTCTATTCGTTTATGAGACGATGGTATTCTGCATAAGCCGTAGCCATATCAACTTGCGACCAGAAACGGTGGTAGGTGAAACTTGGCGCTCCGTTTTCCCAATTGCCTGTTGCTTCATTAAAAGATGATTGATATTTACTCTCCAGTGCTGACCAGGCTGGGTCTTGCTTGATTTTCGGACGAAGATCTGCAAAGCTCGTATACACTCCGTTACCTCCTCGCTGCGGGTCAGAAGGAATGGTGCTGGAACCAGGAATCTGATTTCCTTGACCAAATGTTCCATTCCAGCCATTTGGGAAGTACACTTCTTTTTTAAAGAAACGGTGGTAGTCTTCTCTGTCTTCCTCTGTCACAATCCCTACACCATCATTGTAATTCCAAGCGACCTCAAGGAGCTGTGCCGCTGTCTCTTTTGCTCTTATGCCAAGTGCTGTGTAGTTTCCTGTCTCTTTCTGTGTTGCAGCAGCAAAGAATGTGAGTGCTTTGATTAGACTGCCCAGTACACCAGTATCTTGAGTAGGATCTTTTGTAACTGCCGTTAAATTTGGATTACCTGTTGCAGATTGGAACCCGCTCCAAGTGTCAGGCTGGCCGCTCCATTCTATATTCCCAGGAATCCAAAACTCTCCAGGTGCACTCGTCGTAGCAACAGCAACATTTGTCCCCCCTAGAATCCTTTGACCCTGACCATCTAAAAAATACCCATCTTGATCCGACACAGGACGAGTGCCAATAAAAATATAATCTAGTGAATAGTTGACCCATTTTGTGATGACAGATTTGGCCATTTGGAAATTTTCAGATGTTTTGTCGCCATCTTTTGCAAAGATATAATAAAGCTCTGCTACACGCTCAATCGGCCATGCTTGCATTCCAAACCAATTATTGGACGGAGGATCATGGTAAACAGGCGCATCTTCATAAGCCATATCATAAAATGTGCTTCTTCCTGCTGGATAAGCGCTATAGTCTCCATTCCAGCTGTTGGTAGCACCTCCTGCAATCGCTCCCTCTTTTGATTGAAGCCAGACGTAAAATTCAAGCTGTCTCTTTAACGTCTTTTCCCAATCACTTGCAGCAGTTGGTGACGATGGCTTTAAGCCTCCCTTATCTGAGGATAAAGCGTAGGCAGCGACTGGGTTTTGATACCCTTGATGACAATGGCTCGCACCGATACGCCATGACCAATTCGCATATTCTCCAAGTCCCCCGCCCCAAGAGGTATACCATGCCATTAAGTGATGACATGCACTTTTTCCATTTCCAGGATACGGATTACCTTGCTTGCCGCTTCCAATTGTTTGAAAATATTTATCGTACATTCCGTAACGAAGGAAATCACCCATCTTTTTCGCTTTATCAAGATAGGCTGACCCATTATAGCCAAGTTCCTTTGCCCAATACATCGCCTGTATTGCACGTGCATCAGCGTCCGTCGCATTTGTGTAGCGCCACTGGGCGGCTGGCGCTTGATTTTCTTTTGTGAACAAGCTCATGAAACCTTCATTGGGCTTTCCGGCTGTTTTATCATCTTGTGATGGATGAGGGATGGCCTCCCATACGGATTCTTGCGGACCCCGCTGGAATGTGTTTACATATGCGGCTGTATGTGATGGGTTGAGCAAATTCCCATATTCATACCAGTTGTCTACATCAAGAAGCCAGTGCATTAAATACGTTTCATTCGTTCCGTAAGTTGACCTCAGTTCTTGATCAATTGGATCTTGACCAGCAGGGCGAGCACCCGTCAACTGGCTCGGATATTGATCTGGATATGGTTTTTCTGAAGCGTATGTGGCTGGGCTGGATGGATTGTAAGAGCTCATATGCGGCTGTTCGTCATGTCCATCTTCGTTTACTGGAATGATAAACTTCTCCATATTATCCCAAGCCGCTTCTAGTTTGCTCCAATCGCCTGTGTAATGACCATACAATGCTTCAAGCCATAACCAATAGCTGTAAGCTTCTGAAGTTGTCATATGTCCGTAATCAGGTGCCTCGCAAATGAGTGTCTCAACGGAATGATAGGGAATGCCTTCTTTTGAAAAATATCCATTCGTCTCGTTTTTCATTTGATGATAAAGTGTTAAAAACCGTTCTTTATTTGTCATGTCCTCACCCTTTATATTTATTTATTCGGAAGCGTACCAAATACTAAATCACCTTGATCAAAAACAGGGATTCTCGCTGTTTTTTGCATATTGGATGTTAATCCTTGAAAGGAATAATCATTTGAGGCATCCCATATATTCGCACCATTTGGCGCAGATAACCGGAACTGTATTTCCTTCTTATGAAGCGATTCGCCTCCTGGAAAAATAGCTACGCCAGTAAAATCGCTTTCTGTAAAATAGATATGGGATGATGCGTCATACACCGTTAACGGAGATAAGGAAGCGCCTTCATTGTAGACAGCTGTCACTTGAATATCTTTATCAGTGAATCCCTTCGCAAATATCTCGCTCAGATTGACATAATATCTAAAAGAAAGTGATTGACTACTTCTGGCCGGCCAGCCTGATCGATTGTATAAAATGGCTTTGATCTGAGTAGATGTTGTATCGTTACTCATGACAGCTGCCTCTACAAAAAACTCATCTTCCACTTTTTCTTTAGGCGGAAAATTCGGCAACTTTGACTGCCCCTGACCAAACAGCTGCACCATTTTGGCTACATTTCCAGTAAAGGCGGCATTATAGTCTGTTGCTACCTCGTTTGATACATAGTCAGAGATGTCATCGGTATACTGATCCTGTGCATTAGGCCCCCCAACAAGCGCTCCATAAAGCGTGTGCCGATGAGAAGAAGGAGTTGTCAGCTGATTAGACCATGAGCCATGTGCAGTTCGATGGTGTGGATGCATCGGCGGATTTTTGCCAAACCCAACGACATAGCTTCTATTTTGCGGATTATCCCCTAACATATAGTGTGTTTGCCTGATCGCAAATGTTTGGTATCGATTCTTCTTTTCTTGATCAGAGACCCAATCTGCGTACACAAACGCTAAAAATGCAGCATTTGCTGTATAACGAAGTGAACCCCATTGATCTAACCACGCTAGTCCGCCAGGCGTATAAGTGATTCTTTCTACTTTTCCATTTTGAACAAAACCCGTCGACCAGTAATCGAGATTACGCTCCGTCGATTCGATAAACCTTTTCTCCTTTGTGATTCTCGCAAGTAAAATTTGCGAAGCAAAAAAGGTATTGTCCCACGACATCGTAAACGTATAGTCCCAATCCTTCGGCCATTCTTCTACTGCTTTTAGTGCTTTGTTTAAATAGGTCTGGTCATTTGTCGCCAAGTACAGCCATATTCCACCCCAAATGAGCTCATCAATATAGCCGCTCCAAGAGTTATAAAATGGCTGCGCATTGGTGACACAATCTGTATACTCACCGCGATATTGGTCAGCAAATGCATAAAGCTGTTTTGCATGGGTGAGAAGCTTTGCTGCATAAGGCGCATCAGTTTCTTTAAAAATAATTGAACCTGCTGCTAAAGCGGCTGCGGTTTGGGCGGCTACTTCTGTTCCTGGACAATGTTCATCAATTTTAAATGCCGGCCGGTTCATCGGCATCACTTCTGCTGGACCCCACCAGCCATGATCCGCGTTCCCATCGCCTACTTGTGCCCAAAATTCATTTGGACCTGTATGGGCTTTCAAAAAATAATCGGTTGCCCACTTGATTTGATCTAACATATCATCAAGCAGCTCTGCCTCTTCGTAAGCTTCTCGGTACTCATAGACTGTCCATGCAAGCACGGCTGCCGAGTAAGCCATCGGAAGTCCGAACTTCACATGATCACCAGCATCGTACCAGCCGCCTGTTAAATCATGACCAACATCTTTCCCATCCTCTAGTCCAGAATCCCCTCGCCAGTTAAGACGATTGCTTTCAGGAAGCTTTCCGGAACGCTGGGCTTCGTAAAACAAAATGGATTTTTGAAGCACCTCTACATAGTTGTAATCTGACATGTACCTACTTCTCACCCCTTCTTTTTTCTTAAACGTGAAACATTGAACAAGAAATGACCACCTCCTTGTCATTCCGTTCGTGTTTTGTACAGTGTTGAAAAGAATCAAGCGTGTTTCAAAAATGTGCATAGTAAACAGCCATCAGCTTGACGCTCACCGAGGGTTTTCTCCTGATTCTTCATGTGACTGTACCCAAAATGATCATATGTCGTATGAGAACATTTCAGACGGCTAAATTCTCTTTTTTGCTCTATTTGGGTAGAAAGAATGACATACAATCTCTTCTCTCAAAACACGACGTTAAATCAAGATATATGAACAAACAAGAAAATAATTCCAGTTAAAATATTTAGTTAACATAATAATATTATTGTATATACAAAAAAGAACGCCCTTTAAGGGCGCTCTTCATTTTTCACATTAGAACAAAGAAAGCTGGTTTTGATCAGGAAGTGCTTCTAAACAGCCTTGACGATCCAAATACTCAAGGATGGTCTTAGACACTTTTCCTCGTTTTTGTAAATCTTCTTTTGAAAGGAATTCACCATCTTGGCGTGCGCGTACAATATTTAACGCAACGTTTGTTCCGAGTCCAGGGATGGAGTTGAATGGCGGGATTAGCCCGTCTCCATCAATGATAAACTCAGTGGCACTTGATCGGTATAGGTCTACTTTTTTAAAGTGATAGCCTCTTTCACACATTTCAAGTGCAAGCTCTAGTACAGTTAATAGGTTCTTCTCTTTCGGTGATGCATCAAGACCTTTTGAGTTAATATCGTCCATGACCGCTCGAATCGCATTCGATCCTTTTGTCATCGTTTCGATATCAAAATCATCAGCACGAACGGTAAAATAAGCCGCATAGTACAGAAGTGCATGGTGCACCTTGAAATAAGCAATCCGAACAGCCATTAATACATAAGCAGCCGCGTGGGCTTTAGGGAACATGTATTTAATCTTTTTACAAGAATCAATGTACCAGTTCGGTACGTTATTATTCTTCATTTCTTCTTCCCATTCAGGAGGAAGTCCCTTCCCTTTACGAACAGATTCCATGATTTTAAAGGCAAGTGACGGCTCTAAACCTTGATAAATCAGATAGACCATAATATCATCACGACAGCCAATCACTTCGCTTAGTTCACACGTTTTATTATGAATCAGCTCTTGGGCGTTGCCGAGCCATACATCTGTACCGTGAGATAGACCAGAGATCTGAACAAGCTCCGAGAAGGTGGTCGGTTTTGTATCCTCAAGCATCTGACGAACAAACCTTGTGCCAAACTCTGGGATCCCAAGTGTTCCCGTTTTACATCCAATTTGTTCTTCTGTGACACCGAGAGGTTCCGTTCCTTGGAAGATTTTCATGACCTCAGGATCATCTGTCGGAATCGTTTTTGGATCAATTCCGCTCAAGTCCTGAAGCATCCGAATGACCGTTGGATCATCGTGTCCAAGAATATCTAGTTTCAGCAAGTTATCATGGATTGAATGGAAATCAAAATGCGTCGTTTTCCAATCAGAACCTGTCGCATCTGCTGGATATTGTATTGGTGAGAAATCGTAAATGTCCATATAATCCGGCACTACGATAATACCGCCTGGATGTTGGCCTGTTGTCCGTTTGACGCCCGTACAGCCCTGTACGAGCCGGTCAATTTCAGCACCTCTCATATGAAGGTTATGATCTCCTGCGTAGCCTTTCACATAACCATATGCCGTTTTTTCTGCAACGGTACCGATTGTACCTGCACGGTATACATACTCTTCACCAAACAGCTCTTTCGTATAGTTATGGGCAATCGGCTGATATTCTCCTGAGAAGTTCAAGTCGATATCAGGCACTTTATCTCCTTTAAAACCTAAGAACGTTTCAAACGGAATATCGTGTCCGTCTTTTTTATACGGCGTCCCGCATTCAGGACAGTCTTTATCAGGAAGGTCAAATCCTGAGCCAACCGATCCGTCATTAAAGAACTCAGAGTGCTTGCAACTTGGACATACATAGTGCGGTGCAAGCGGGTTTACTTCTGTAATCTCTGTTAATGTCGCAACGAGAGATGAACCAACTGATCCCCTTGAACCAACTAGATATCCATCATCAAGTGATTTCTTAACAAGCTTATGAGAAATTAAATAAATAACAGCGAAACCGTGACCAATAATACTCTTTAATTCTTTCTCAATCCGGTCTTCTACAATTTTCGGTAAATCGTCACCGTAGATGCTGCGAGCCATGTTATAGCTCATTTCCCGAATTTCTTCATCTGCACCTTCGATTTTTGGTGTATAAAGATCGTCTTTGATTGGTTTAATACTTTCGACCATCTCAGATACTTTTTGCGTATTCGTCACGACAATCTCTTTCGCCTTCTCGTCTCCAAGGAAAGAGAAAGCTTCTAGCATTTCATCAGTTGTTCTAAAATGAACTTTTGGCAGTTCATGACGATTAAGCGGATTCGCCCCGCCTTGTGATGAAATTAAGATTTTGCGATAAATTTTGTCTTCTGGATGCAGGTAGTGCACATTTCCAGTCGCCACTACTGGTTTATTCAGTTTTTCACCAAGTTTCACAATGTTTGTGATGATCTCTTTTAATGCACGGTCATCCCGAACAAGCTCCAGCTGGAGTAAATGCTGATACACTTCTGGCGGATGAACTTCTAAATAGTCGTAAAATGCGGCAATGTCTTCTACCTCATCAGGTGACTTCTGCATCATCCCTTCAAACACTTCACCCTTATCACAAGCAGACCCAACAATTAAACCTTCTCGATATTTCTCAAGCTGTGAGCGAGGGATACGCGGCACGCGGTAGAAATAATGAATATGAGAAAGTGAAACAAGCTTAAATAAATTCTTTAGACCCGTCTCATTTTGTGCAATCACGGTTGCATGGTAAGGACGTGAGCGCTGATACGCATTGGACTGTCCCATGTTTTCATTCAATTGATCGTGGTAAGCAATCTCTTTTTCAGCCGCATCTTTTAGCATCTTCAGCATGAGGTAACCAGTTGCTTCTGCATCATAAATCGCCCGGTGATGCTGCGTGAGTTCAATATCAAACTTTTTACACAGCGTGTTCAGCCGGTGATTTTTAAATTCAGGATAAAGGAATCGGCCGAGTTCTAGTGTATCAATGACAGGATTTGATGCTTTATCTGTTTTTAGCAGACGCTTATATGCTGCATTTAAAAAGCCCATATCAAAGCTCGCATTGTGAGCAACAAGGATATCTTGTCCAATCCACTTTTTGAAATCCCGAACAACATCGACCACATCTGGTGCATCTCTCACCATGTCGTCCGTGATACCGGTTAGTTCAATGGTTGTTGCTGATAACGGATGATGAGGGTTTGCAAATGCCTCAAAGCGGTCAATGATTTCCCCGCCTTTGATTTTCACAGCTGCAAGCTCAATGATCGTATCATACACAGCAGAGAGTCCCGTTGTCTCAACATCAAATACGACAAACGTCGCATCTTCTAACAAGCGGTGCTCTGGATTATACGCAATCGGCACCCCGTCATCGACTAAATTGATTTCCACCCCGTACATCATTTTGATGCCATGCTTTTTACTTGCTGCATACGCATCTGGAAAGGATTGTACAACGGCGTGATCTGTCAGGGCAATGGCCTCATGCCCCCATTTTTTTGCTTGTTCAACAAGTCTACCGATGCCAGTGACAGCATCCATCTGGCTCATTGGCGAATGCAAATGAAGCTCAACACGCTTTTCTCCCTCTGGTGCAGTATCTTCTTTCAGCTGAGGTTTCATTTCATTGACGTCATTTGCGATCATGACAAGATCTCTCACAAACGTATCGTTTTGAATGCTTCCTCTTGCTTTGACCCACATCCCTTTTTTCAAGGATTTCATGAGCTGAGCATCTTCTTTTTCTCTCGCAAACATTTTGATCAAAATACTATTCGTATAATCGGTAATTTTAAAGATACAAAGGGTTCTGCCGCTTTTTAGTTCGCGCGTTTCTGCATCAAACACGTATCCTTGGACGGTGATTCGTCTTTCTTCGTCCATAATACTATCAAGCGTACGTATTTCTTCATTGTCTTTGATTTGATAGCCAATCATCAGTGGGCCAGAAGGAGCTTCCTCTTGATCCTCACTTTCCTTCTTCTCCATCTCAACAAGGGCTTGCATGGCTCTTTCTTGATCTTCAGCAAGTTTTTGTTCTCTGAACTTCTGAATCTCTTGATCTGATACAAAAATTTCTGTATCAAATTGAAGTTCTGGAAAACCGACTTGTTTAAATGCAGCCTGAAGCATTGGGCTATATTTCTTCTTGATGGCCAGAGCCTCAGTTTCGCTTTTTGTTTTGATGATGATCTTATGTCCAGACAGCACTGGATTTTGCTGTTGAAGCAAGCTGATGATTGGGGGAGAAATTCCTTGAAGCTCTTCCACACAATGTGACCAATACGATTGAACGAGCTCTTCAGATATGTGCGGATCATTGACTTCAATCGTACAAGTGACTTGTGCGATATGAGAAAATGCATTTGTCAGCCTGCTTAAAAACATTGCATATACTTTGTAAGGCAAAAGTGCCTTAAATTTAAAAAGAAAATGCCACGTTTTTGCCGCCTTATGCACCGTCAATTTGACGATCTCGCCTTCTTCAAAGTAACGGCTGAGGTCATCATCTGTCATTTGAATCTGATTGAGTAATATATGAAATTGCCGCCGGGTAATCGGTAATTGTTCATCCAAGACAGGACCCTCCTTTTGCAAATCAGAAAGGTACCTCTTTTTTGCAGGAGGTACCTTCATTTTTTTGTTCGTTTTTTATGCTTGGCGTATAAATGAAATCAGTTCATCAACAGATACTTCGTGTGATTCACCTGATTTTCTGAATTTCACTTCGACAATTCCTTCTTCTGAACGTTTCCCGCAGCTAATGCGAATTGGCAGTCCAATTAAGTCACTGTCGGCAAATTTGACGCCTGCACGCTCTTGGCGGTCATCGAAAAGGACTTCATAGCCCTCTTCCTGTAAACGCTCATACAGCGTTTCAGCCAGTTCCTTTTGTGCATCGTTTTTCATATTTAAGGCAAGTAGATGAAGATCATATGGCGCAACTGTTTCTGGCCAAATAATCCCCTTGTCATCATGATGTTGTTCAACAATCGCAGAAAGGGTTCTAGAAATTCCGATGCCATAGCAGCCCATGATCATTGGCTGCGCACGTCCATTTTCATCGAGGTATGTTGCATCCATTGCCTCTGAATAACGTGTGCCTAGCTTAAAGACTTGTCCTACTTCAATTCCTTTTGCGAACTGGATTGTACCTTCACCATCTGGAGAAACGTCTCCTTCTTGAATCAAGCGAAGATCTGTATATTCCTTCACTGATAGATCACGAGCAGGATTAACATTGACATAGTGATAATCCGATTCATTTGCACCTGCAACTGCATTTGTCATTCCTTTTACAGCGTGGTCTGCATAAATCGTTACTTCCGCTTCAAGCTTCACTGGTCCAACAAATCCTGGTTCTGTTCCGATCACGTCTAGTACTTCCTCACGTGAAGCAAGCTCTACAAGCTGTGCTCCAACTAAGTTTTTCACTTTCACATCATTTACTTCATGATCGCCTCTTGTCAGGACAAGTACATACGCATCGTCCGCTTTAAACAAGACAGATTTGATACATGTAGAAGGATCCACTTCTAAGAATGACGCAACATCTTGTATCGTCTTCACCTGCGGCGTGTGTACTTTCTCGAGTTCTTTGAAGTCCGCAGGGTTTGCTTCTTCTCCGTGATACACAGCCTCAGCCATTTCAATGTTCGCAGCGTAGGAAGATGTGTCAGAGTATGCGATTGTATCTTCTCCTACTTCTGACAGTGCCATAAACTCATGTGTATCTTTTCCTCCCATTGCCCCAGAATCGGCAATGACGGGTCTAAAGTTAAGACCTACTTTTGAAAAGACATTCGAGTAAGCTGTAAACATTTTGTTGTATGTGTCATCAAGGCTCTCTGGTGAAGAGTGGAATGAATAGGCGTCCTTCATAATAAATTCACGTCCGCGCAATAACCCAAAGCGAGGTCTTTGTTCATCACGGAATTTAGATTGGATTTGATAAAGTGTCAAAGGAAGCTTTTTATACGATTTGACTTCACTGCGTACGAGTGATGTGATCACTTCTTCGTGTGTTGGGCCAAGTGCAAACTCGCGGCCGTGGCGATCTTTCATACGCATGAGTTCTGGACCGTATGTATACCATCTTCCTGACTCTTGCCACATTTCTGCTTGCTGCAGCACTGGCATTAACAGCTCAGCTGCACCCGCCTTTTCCATTTCCTTGCGAACAATGGATTGAATGTGCTGAATCACTTTATGTGCTAGCGGCAGATAATGATAGATACCGCTCGTGTTTTGTCTAATAAATCCAGCTCTTACTAATAGCTGATGACTTTTTGCCTCAGCATCTGCCGGCACCTCTCGAAGAGTTGGAATGAAAGTCAGGGATTGTCTCATGTCGTTACACCTCATTTAAGAAATAGGACTTCTCACAAAAACTCTTGTTTCCCAGAATGAGAAACAAGAGACATTGGTTTTTATAAAAATAATCGCTGGATGTCATTCCATGTCACTACTAGCATTAATAGCATGAGGAACGCAACACCAATGAAGACAACAAGTGCCTCTTTCTCACGATTAATTGGTTTGCCGCGAATGGCTTCAACGAATAGGAAAAGTAATCTTCCTCCGTCTAATGCAGGAATCGGTAATAAATTCACGATCCCTAAGTTGATACTAAGAAACGCAGCAAACTGCATTAATGTTAACACACCTTGTTTCGCTACTTCTCCTGTCATGTCATATATTCCAACAGGACCTGCAAGCATATCTAATGAAAATTGTCCTGTGACAATCTTTTGCAAGTTCGTTAAGATAAGACCTGCTGTAGATATCACTGTCGTTCCTGAGGATGAGATGACTTTGAGAAAGCCATTTTCTGTTGGCGGGTAAGAGCCAAAACGGCCAATGGTTTTTCCTTCGGCCTTCACAGCTTCCGGTACAACTTGAATGGTGCTTTCTTTACCATCTCGGTCAATGACGACATTCATTTTTTTATCTGGGTTCTTTTGAACCGTTTGAACAACGTCTGTCCAAGAATTCATTTTATCCCCATTAATTGAAACGATATGATCTCCCTGCATAAGCCCAGCTTGCGCTGCCCGGCCGTCTTTTGTCAGCTTACCAAGTACAGGATCATCCACGGTTACACCTTGAATAAATCCTAAAGCCACTAGAATCACATATGCCAGGATAAAGTTCATAATCGGTCCAGCTGCAATGGCTTTAATACGCTGCCATACTGTTTTTGAACCAAACTGACGGTTGTATGGCGCAATTTGAATTTCTTCACCATCTGCAATATAGAAGCTTGTTTGGCTTACATTGTAGCCAGTGAGAATGTCTTCATTTCCAGCCTCATATCCTGAAATTCTCATCGCATGATCTAAATCAATTTGTTCAACTTCAATGACAAGTGCATCAGGATATTTCTCTTTATCATTTAAAATGATTTTTTCTACTTCATTTTGCTCATTGAATAAGAGCCCCACTGTATGACCCGGTTTAATTTCAATGACTTCAGGGTCTTCTCCAGCCATTTTAACAAATCCACCGATTGGCAGAAGTCTGATGGTATAGACGGTTTCTTTTCGTTTAAAGGAGAAAATCTTCGGTCCAAAACCAATTGCGAACTCGCGGCATAAAATGCCTGCGCGCTGCGCCATAATTAAATGGCCAAGCTCGTGGAAAAAAACGAGCGTTCCAAAAATAATAATAAACGCAATCACTGTATTCACGAACATACCACCTTATGCGAGGATTGATTGAACAAAGTCTCGTGTATCTTTGTCCACTTCATGGATATCTTGCAAACTAGGCGTTGAAATCACATGATGTCTGTTCAGTGCCTTTTCAATCAATTCTTCAATTTGCAGGAACGTTACTTTGCCTTTTAAAAATGCATCAACAGCTATTTCATTGGCTGCATTAAGCACAGTAGGCATTGTCCCTCCTATTTTACCTGATTCATAAGCAAAATGTAAGCAGCGATACCTGTCAAAATCCGCTTTTTGGAAATTTAATTGTCCAATCTCCCAAAGGTTTAATGATTTCGCTTCTTTTAATGGCGCTCTATCAGGATAAGTGAGCGCGTATTGAATCGGAACCCTCATGTCAGGTGTACCTAACTGAGCCATGACACTTTTGTCATGGAATTCCACCATGGAATGGATGATGCTCTCTTTATGTAACAGCACATCAATTTGATCGTATGGGATATCAAACAGCCAATGCGCCTCAATCACCTCAAGCCCCTTATTCATCATGGTCGCTGAATCGATCGTGATTTTTGCGCCCATGGACCAGTTCGGATGATTCAGCGCTTCTTCAACCGTTACACCTTCAAGCTCCGTGCGTTTTTTATCTCGGAAACTGCCGCCTGAAGCTGTGACGATTAAGCGTTCAATGTTTTTAGCTTGTTCACCTTGCAGGGATTGAAAAATAGCGGAGTGTTCACTATCGACAGGAAGTAAAGGCACGTCATACTTTTTGGCGTACTCTTTTACTATATGACCAGCTGTCACAAGTGTTTCCTTATTTGCAAGTGCGATCGTCTTTTTTTGTTCAATGGCTTTTAATGTCGGCACAAGTCCGACACTTCCTACCAGTGCATTGACCACAACATCCACTGCATCATAGGTCGCTGCTTCGATGTTTGCTTCATCACCCGCAGCCATTTTGACATCGTATTGAAATGAATGACCTTTTAACGTGCGATAGGTCGCTTCGTCTACACATCCAACAAATTCAGGCTGAAATTGTTCAATGATAGGGATGGCCTTGTCTATATTTCTGCCAAACGTCATCGCTTTCAACTTGAATTTGTCTGGATGCTGCCTGATCACATCTAATGTTTGTTCTCCAATTGATCCTGTTGCGCCTAATAGCGAAATATATTTCAAATTGCCACTCCTTCTCTCGTTCAATTAGTTTCTATGAGGTTAGCTAGCAAACGTGGCCAGCAATAAATATAAAAACGGCAGAACGAATAAAAAGCTGTCAAACCTGTCCAAAATTCCGCCATGACCTGGGAGGATTGTCCCTGAATCCTTCACATGGTAATGGCGCTTTAAAGCAGATTCCACAAGGTCGCCAAGCTGTCCAAAAATACTGAGCAAAAGAGTAATAAACATAACAAGCAGATATGATGGCAAAAATCCTGTAACCGCCTGGAACACAAGTGACAGCACGACCGCTGTGACGATTCCGCCGATAAATCCTTCTACTGTTTTGTTTGGGCTGATCTCTGGCCAAAGCTTTCGTTTCCCCATAGATTTCCCAATAAAATAGGCACCTGAGTCAGTGGACCAAATAATCACCGCTGCGAAGAAGATCGCACTCATGCCATACAAGCCTCTAATTTGAATAAAATAATAGAAACTAACGCCAATATATAATGTGGCTAATATAACAAAAGCAACCTCATCGAATGTGAAAGAGTTTTTGCTCAGAACTGTATAAGTTAAAAGGATTAAGACTGCAAATAAAGCAATCTGCATTTTTGATGCGTCTACGTTCGGGAAGAAGCTATTTTCTCCGCCCATTAAAAGCCAAAGCAATATTAAGCTGACAATGCCAGGAAAGCTGAAAATCGAAATCTTTTTCATTCTAAGAAGCTCAAAGAGAGCGACACTTCCCATTAAATAAATCAGCAGGGTAAATGGCATTTGTCCATAAATCACTGCAAGTAAAAACACTGCAGCTGCCAGAACACCCGTCAAAATTCTTTGTTTCATCTGCACCACCCTCTAAATTCCACCGAACCTCCGGCCGCGGCGCTGGTACTCTCCGATAGCGCCTATGAGATGCTCATCAGAAAAGTCAGGCCAAAGCACATCCGTAAAGACAAACTCGCTGTATGCAATTTGCCAAAGCATAAAGTTGCTTAATCTAATTTCTCCACTCGTACGAATAAGCAAATCCGGATCTTGAAGAGATTCTGTCATTAAATAAGCTGAAAACATCTCTTCTGTGATGTCTTCTGCTCGAAGCTTGCCTTCTTTGACTTTTTCAGAAATTTGTCTGCATGCAGAAATAATTTCTGTCCGTCCTCCATAATTGAGCGCAAAATTTAAAATGAGTCCGTCATTATTCGCCGTACTCTTCACTGCGTTCTCTACCGCTTTTTTCGTATGCTGCGGGAGGCCGTCTGGATCACCTGTTAAACGTACACGGACATTTTCCTCGATGAGTTCAGGCAGATAGATGTTTAGAAACTCTTCAGGAAGCTTCATTAAAAAGTCTACTTCTAGTTTTGGACGTTTCCAATTTTCTGTAGAGAAAGCATACAAAGTCAGCACTTTGACATTCAGCTCATTTGCAAGCTTGGTCATGCGCTTGACAACTTTCATTCCTTCATGATGTCCTGCTACCCGTGGAAGCGCACGTTTCTTTGCCCATCTTCCATTCCCATCCATGATAATGGCGATATGTTCAGGAATTTCTCCATTTAATATGTCTTCTTTTGTCAGGCTTTCTAAGTTGGAAGCTGCTGTTTGCTGATTCTTCCAATTTTTGAGTATATTGAGCATGAGATTCCTCCATCACCCAAAAAGGTTGCGTTCCCGCTAATAATATAGTCCTCAACAGTATTAACAAAAAAACCCCCTGTAAACATGAAGAGGGTCTTTTCACTATTATCTATTGTACATAGTTTTTTCTTAAACTTCCATGATTTCTTTTTCTTTATCTTTTGTCACTTCATCAATTTTAGCGACATATTCATCTGTCAATTTTTGAACATCCTCTGTAGATGATCTTAATTCATCTTCAGTGATCTCCCCATTTTTCTCTAGCTTCTTCAATTCATCGTTTGCATCACGACGAACGTTACGAACAGCTACTTTTGCTTCTTCTGAGTATTTTCTCACAACTTTTACAAGTTCTTTACGTCTTTCTTCTGTTAGTGCTGGGATCGCAATACGGATCACGTTTCCGTCACTTGTTGGTGTGATACCAAGATCAGACTTTTGGATCGCCTTTTCGATATCACCGATCGCTGTTTTATCGTAAGGTGTGATAATCAGCATACGTGCTTCTGGCACTGTAATTGACGCAATTTGGTTTAGTGGTGTTTGCGCACCATAGTAATCCACTGTTACTTTGTCTAAAAGGGAAGCATTAGCTCTGCCCGCACGGACAGTTGCTAGTTCACGTCCGTATGCTTGAACGGCTTTTTCCATTTTTTCTTTTGTTTGGTTCAACACTTCTTTTGACACGTTATTTCCCCCTCACAATCGTTCCGATAGATTCGCCATTGACGGCACGTTTAATATTTCCTTCTTCCATAATAGAGAAGACGATTAATGGAATGTCATTGTCCATACATAATGAGGACGCAGTAGAATCCATTACAGCAAGCCCTTCTTTTAGTACATCAAGATATGAAAGCTTATCATATTTTACTGCATCCGCATCTGTACGAGGATCAGCACTGTAGACACCGTCTACATTGTTTTTCGCCATTAAAATGACATCTGCTTCAATTTCAGCTGCACGAAGTGCTGCTGTTGTATCAGTAGAGAAATAAGGGTTACCAGTACCTGCAGCAAAAATCACGACACGTTTCTTCTCAAGGTGACGGATCGCTTTTCTTCTTATGTATGGCTCTGCAACCTGTCTCATTTCGATAGAGGTTTGTACTCTAGACTGAATGCCAAGCGTTTCTAGGCTGTCTTGTAATGCCAATGAATTCATCACTGTTGCAAGCATCCCCATATAGTCTGCTGTTGCCCGGTCCATTCCTAAGTCACTGCCTGTCTTACCACGCCAAAGGTTTCCTCCACCTACAACGACTGCAACTTCAACATCAAGTTCTGCAATTTCTTTTACTTGCTTTGCAATTGATTGAATGACAGTTGGGTTAATTCCATTTCCAGCATCACCAGCTAGTGCTTCTCCACTTAGCTTCAGTACAATGCGATTATATTTCGGTTTGCTCATGATAACCTCCAAGTGTAAACTATACCGTCTCTTATTATGCGTAAGAAACCGTCTTTTGTAAATCAATATCCTCTAAAAAATAGGGAACACAGTGCTTGTGCTCCCTAAAAAAGCCCCAGAGAGCTTTTCAAACATTATTTTTTCACTTGGCTCATGACTTCTTCAGCAAAGTTGTCTTGACGTTTTTCGATACCTTCGCCCACTTCATAGCGAACATAAGTTTGAACAGTTGCGTTTTTCGCACCTACAACTTGTTTCACTTTTTCATCTGGGTTTTTAACGAATGCTTGGTCAAGTAAGCAAATTTCTTCGAAGAATTTGTTTAGACGACCTTCTACCATTTTAGCAACGATATTTTCAGGCTTTCCTTCTTGAAGCGCTTGTTGTGTTAATACTTCACGCTCACGGTTTGCTTCTTCTTCAGACACTTGGTCACGAGAAATGTATTTAGGGTTTACAGCAGCAACGTGCATTGCGATGTCTCTCGCAAGCTCTTCATCAGTTGTTCCGTTAAGAACCGCTAATACACCGATGCGTCCGCCCATGTGTAAGTAAGAACCGAATGCAGCGTTATCTTCTTTTGTGATGACTGAGAAACGGCGCAGCGTAATTTTTTCTCCGATTTTCGCAATTGCAGAAGTAATATGTTCTTCAACTGTTGAACCATTTTCCATTTTAGAAGCATGTGCTTCTTCAATTGTTGCAGGTTTCGCAGCAAGTAAATGATCAGCAAGTTCGTTAAGAAGATTTTGGAATCCTTCGTTTTTCGCAACGAAATCAGTCTCAGAGTTCACTTCTAGGATAACGCCAGTATTGCCGTCAGTTTTAATAAGAGTTAATCCTTCTGCCGCAATACGGTCTGCTTTTTTCGCAGCTTTTGCGATCCCTTTTTCTCTTAGAAGATCGATTGCTTTGTCGATGTCACCATCAGTTTCTGTTAACGCTTTTTTACAGTCCATCATACCTGCACCAGTTTTTTGACGCAGTTCTTTTACTAATTGAGCAGTAATTGCCATTTTACATTTCCTCCTTCTATGTTAAAACACGGATTACTAGGTGAAAAAAAGGTGATAAAAGGCAGTTCCCTCTTATCACCTTTTGAATAGGTTACGCAGTTGTTGTTTCAGTTTCTGTCGTTTCTTCTACAACAGCTTCTTCTTCGCCTTGTTTAGACTCAAGAATCGCATCTGCCATTTTAGCAGTTAGAAGTTTTACAGCACGGATTGCATCATCGTTTGCAGGGATCACAACATCAATTTCGTCTGGATCACAGTTTGTGTCAACGATACCGATAATTGGGATATTCAATTTACGAGCTTCTGCAACTGCAATACGCTCTTTACGAGGGTCGATAATGAAAAGTGCATCTGGAAGACCCTTCATGTCTTTGATTCCGCCTAGGAATTTTTCAAGACGTTCTAATTCTTTTTTCAGTTGAACGACTTCTTTCTTAGGAAGAACTTCGAACGTACCGTTTTCTTGCATTTTTTCGATATCTTTTAAACGTTTGATACGTTTTTGGATTGTTTCAAAGTTTGTTAACGTTCCACCAAGCCAGCGTTGGTTTACATAGAACATACCAGAACGGATTGCTTCTTCTTTCACTGAATCTTGTGCTTGCTTTTTCGTACCAACGAAAAGGATTTTTCCTCCGTCAGCAGCAAGGTTTTTCGTGAAGTTGTAAGCTTCCTCTACTTTTTTCACCGTTTTTTGAAGATCGATGATGTAGATACCGTTACGCTCTGTAAAGATGTAACGCTTCATTTTTGGGTTCCAACGGCGTGTTTGGTGACCGAAGTGAACACCAGCTTCTAGCAATTGTTTCATAGAAATAACTGACATGTTGTTGCCTCCTAATATAATGGTTTTTTTTCCTCCGCTTAAGTCATGTTCACATAAAACTGCGCCACGGCAGCACCTTCATACGAATCATTAAGCGTGTGTATTTAACACCAAGAAATAATATAACACATGATGGACTGACAATCAAGAATCCTTTACAGCTTTCCGCTAAATTTTAATAAAAGCTCGATTTCTGTCTTGCCCGTTTTTAATTCTTTCGCTATTTCTTCTAATGATAGCCCTTGATCATATAAGGCCTTTACTTGATCCTCGAATGTTTCTTCTTTTTCACTTTCAGAAGGTGCAGAAGCTTCTGTTTCGAGACTTGAAACGGGTTCGTTTACCTTCTCTTCCTGCACCTCAACTTCGCTAAGGAGAGCCGACAGGTGCTCTGGAACTGGATCTTCACTTTCTACCGATTGCTGGGATTCAATTGGTGGTTGTGGCTGCTTTGGTGTCTGAAGATCCGATTTCAGCTCTTCAGCAGAAAAATCAGGGGAAGTGGCTGCAGCTTTTGATAGTTTTTCATTCTCTTCTTTGACTTCCATCAAAAATGCAGCCAGGGTATTTTCCGTTTCTTCTAAAAGCTCTCGCTGCTTTTGTTCTGTTGCCTTCAGCGAATTCATTCTCGTGTATAAAATGATCACAAAATAAATAAGTGCAGCATGAAGCATAAAGCTAATCAGCCATAGCATATTTTTTCACTCACTAACTCTTTAAGATTGAATGGCTTTATCAAGCAGATGCTTAAGCTTGAACAATGCCTTTGAATGAATTTGCGAAATGCGGGAGGTCGATAAATTAAGCACTTGACCAATTTCCGTTAACGTCAATTCCTCTTTATAGAAAAGACTAATCACAAGCTTTTCTTTTTCCGAAAGCTCTGTCATTTTTTCAGCAAGCTGTTCAATTAATTCATCTTTCAGCATTTTCTCTTCAGGTGTCACAGTCTTTTCGTCGCGAATCATGACTTGAACGTTTTCTCCGTCTTCTTGATCATGCAGCTTCTCATCAATCGAGAGCAAATTCGCAAAGAACCCTTCATTCATCGTTGTGACCACATCTTGTTCACTCATGCCGAGTTCTTCAGCAACCTCTGTTGGTGTCACATTTCGTAAATATCGCTGTTCAAGCTTTTCAATTGCCGCTTCTACTTTTTTTGTTTTTTCTCTTGATGTACGAGGCAGCCAGTCCTCTTTACGAAGACCGTCGATGATGGCCCCGCGAATTCTGAAGGATGCATATGTATCAAACTTCAGATCTCTTCCGGGGTCAAATTTTTCAAGGGCATCATATAAACCGAGCATCCCTAGACTGATCAAGTCTTCTTTGTGCACTGACTTCGGGAGACCGATGGAAATTCTTCCAACATGATATGTGACGAGCGGCATATAGCGGCGCATAAGATCATCTCCAGCAGCTGGGTCCTTCCACTCTTTCCATCTAGCCCATAGCGCCTGATCTTCGTAATTTAAGGATTGCATCTTTCTCCCCCTATACTTCCTTAGTTATATCTTCATAATGCCTTGTTTCACAGTGCGGATCTCAAGTTCTGTTGTAAGCGGATCGAATTCAATCGTGCGTCCATTGTTTCCGCCCGTGTCCTCACTAATGATCGGGATATGATGAAGAGACAGATGTTCTTTCACAGCTGATACATTTCTAGGTCCAATTCTCATCAGATCATTGGTTGACTTAAATTTAAACATTTCTGCGCCGCCAGCAAGCTTCGCTTTTAGCGCATGTTTGCGCGCTCCTTCTTTTAAGAGCAGATCAATTGTATGCTTGACACCTGTATCTGCATACTTAGCCAAGTTCTCTACCGCTCCTTTTGAAAGAGAGGAGTCTGGAAGCATGACATGGACAAGTCCTGCCAGTTTTTTTTCTTGGTCAAAAAGGACAAGTCCTACGCAAGAACCGAGACCGGATGTCCGTATACGGTCCGGTGTTTTCACAAGCTGAACATCCGCTATACCAACCTTTACAACTGCCGGAATCTGCACGTTCATTATAGGTTACCTAATGCTTTGAACAGTTTTTCAAACGATTCAAAGTCTGGTAATAGAAACATATTTCCTTTCAGCTCTTGCTGATTTTGATCATCAAAAATCGATGTATCAATCACAATCGCCTGATCGCCGAGAGGACTAAACTGCATTAATCCTTCACTAATGACAGCCCCGAACATGTCGAGCGTGACATCTGGAACACTTGGATGAAGCTGCAGTTTTGTTAAATCGGCAAGTGCTGATAAATAAGAGCCTGCTAAAATATTTCCTAGCTCATGAAGCGCTGATGTTCCTAGCATGTGTTCATGAATCGTATCAATATCAAATGCTGGGTCCTGAACAAGCTCTCTTACAAATTGTTCAGCTTGTTCAAACGGCATAATGAAAAAGATTGAACCGGTAAGGTCACCCTCCATTCGCAAAAAGATACTGGCAACTGGAAGGTCTGCTCCACCAAAGAAATCCATTAAATCTTCAAACGAGAGAACTTTGACAAAAGGAACAGCCATATCAATTTTGCGATTCAATAGGCTGGCAAGAGCAGACGCTGCATGGCCTGCTCCGATATTCCCAACCTCACTTAATATATCTAGCTGTTCATCTTTAATTTCATTGAAAATGCTCATCTCACATCCCCCTTAATGAACAGGTGCATCTTGCACGCTCTTGTCGAGGACCGCACCAGCATGAATGATATTGAATAGACGCTGATCATGCTTAATAATTCCTGTCACCCATGACAGTCCTTCTTTTTCAGCTGAATCAGTAGAAGTTTCTACCTCTTCCTGATGAACAGTAATGACATCATTTGCTTCATCAACAATCCAGCCGACTTCAATGTCACCAACTTGTACAATAATCATTCTTGTTTCGTCTGTAATCTCGTTGTCAGTTGATCCAAGTCTCACTCTAAGGTCAATGACAGGTGTCACGACACCACGTAGATTAATGACACCGCATATATAAGGGGCAACGCCAGGAACTCTTGTCGGCTGCTGCCATTTTTCAATGGACTTTACTTCTGATACTGAAATGGCGTATTCTTTTTTGTTTACGATAAACACAATCATCTTTTCGCCAGTTTTGATATCTGTACTCATTTCAGACCGCTCCTCTATTGTTTTTTACTTAATCAGTGCATTACAGTCAACGATGAGTGCAACCTGACCGTCACCTAAGATTGTTGCGCCTGATATCGCAAATACGTTTGGTAGGTAATCTCCAAGTGATTTCAATACAACCTCTTGCTGACCGATAAACGAATCGACCACAAATGCTGTTAGCTTGTCTCCTTTACGGACAACAATAATGTGCAGTTCTTCTTCTAAATCATTCGCATTTGGTACGTTGAACTGTTTCTTCAAGTACACAACCGGTACGATAAATCCACGGAAATCAATGACTTCACGATCATGCGTTTGAAGGATGTCACTCTTCTTAATGACAGCCGTTTCTATAATAGAAGAAATCGGAATAGCAAATGTTTCTTCCTCTAGTTTCACAAGAAGTACGGAAATGATCGATAATGTGAGTGGAAGCTGAATTGAGAACAGTGAGCCTTGACCTTCTGTTGAGTTAATACTCACAGAACCACCTAATGATTCCAGCTTGTTTTTCACAACGTCAAGACCTACACCTCGGCCCGAGATATCAGAAATCGTATCAGCTGTAGAGAACCCTGCTGCAAAGATCAATGAATCAATTTGGTGATCTTCAAGTGTTTCCGCTTCTCTTTCTGTAATAACCCCGCGCTCTAATGCTTTTTCAAGGACCTTTTTACGGTTAATCCCGCCGCCATCATCTTCTACTTCAATGAAGACATGGTTTCCGCTATGATATGCTTTTAAAAGAACAGTTCCTTTTTCTGGTTTGCCTTTTTTCACACGTTCTTCTGGTGATTCAATCCCGTGATCGAGACTGTTTCTAAGTAAGTGTAAGAGCGGATCGCCAATTTCATCGATCACTGTTCGATCAAGCTCTGTCTCAGCACCTTCAATGATCAGTTCAATTTTCTTATTGAGCTCTTTCGTCAATTGACGAATCATACGTGGGAATCTGTTAAACACCGTTTCTACAGGCACCATTCTCATGTTCAAGATGATCGATTGCAGGTCTCCAGAAATACGGGACATTCTTTCTACTGTATCCGTGAGTTCGTTGTTTTCAAGTTCTTTAGCAATCTGTTCTAAACGTCCTCTATCAATGACAAGCTCTTCAAACAGGTTCATAAGTGAATCTAGACGATCGATGTTGACACGGATCGTTTTCGTTCCGCCGGCAGCTGCACCGTTATTGCCATTTGCTTTTGGCGCATCGTTTGCTGGCGCTTTAGCAGCAGGAGCTGCGACTTCTTCATTTTTCTGCTCAGGTTTCTCTGCTTTTGTTTCAGCCTGAGCCACTTCTTCAAAGGCAGAGACTTCAGAAATCTCCACTTGTTCAACCTCTGAGATCGCTGTCACGATTTTTTTCACTTCTTCCATCGGCTGTTTCGATAAGTAAGAAATGCTGAATTCAGATTCAAAATCTTCTGATTCTAAAAGTTCTGCATTCGGAACCGTTTTGACAACTTCTCCTGCTTCGTTCAGTCTTTCAAAAATCATATAGACACGAACGGCTTTTAATAAGCATGCGTCACTTAATGTCACGTTCAGCTCATAACATTTAAAGCCTTGTTCTCTCGCTTCATCAAGAACTGTTCGTTCAAATTCGTTATAGTCTAGGTCGCTTGCAGCTGATGATGCTTCAGCAGTCTCAACGGCAGAGGCTGTTTCTGCATGGCTTCCTGTCACATCTAGTTTTTTACTAATCTCCGTGACATCACGTTTTCCATCCCCGCCCTCTGCAATCGATTGAACCATTGCTTCAAGGTGATCGAGTGCTTCAAACATCGTATCCATTGATTCAGGAGTGACAATCATTTGTTCGTTTCTGATGGCATCAAACATGTTTTCTAAATGATGTGTTAATTGAGCCATATCATCAAAGCCCATCGTTGCACTCATGCCTTTCAGTGTATGAGCGGCTCTGAATATATCATTCACTAGCTGCAAGTCTGTTGGGTTCTTTTCTAATTCAAGAAGTTTTTCATTACAAGTTTGTAAGTGTTCTCTGCTTTCATCTAAAAAGATATCTAAGTATTGGTTTACATCCAACGTGTTCACGCCCTCTCTTTTTTCATGGAGCTTATAATTGCATGTGCGATGTCATCCACATGCCTTGTTTCATGTGCAAGGCCTGCTTTAATGACTGATTTAGGCATTCCGAAAACAACACATGATTCTTCTTTTTCTGCAATGACTTTTGTATGACCGCTTGCGACCATTTTTTTGACACCTTCTGTGCCATCACTACCCATTCCTGTCATAATGACAGCGATTTTCTCGTAACCTTTTATGTTGCTGATGGATTCAAATAAATAGTTAACAGAAGGTTTGTGACGGCTGTCAGTGTCTTCTGGGGACAGCCTGATCACTAAAGCTGCCCCTTGTTCATGAAGTGACATATTCAATCCACCAGGAGCTATGTAAGCCACTCCATTTTTAGCGATGTCTCCATCTTGAGCTTCTTTGATCGTAATTTGTGATAAATGATCTAATCTAGTAGCCAGCGATGCCGTAAATCCTGCCGGCATATGCTGCACAATCAAAATCGGCGCCTCTATGTCTTTTGGCAGCTTCGTTACGACTCGTTGAAGCGCCCTAGGCCCTCCCGTAGAAGTTCCGATTGAAATAATCTTTCGGAGTGATGAACCGCTTCTTACTTCTTGCAGGCGGGGAGCGACCGCTGGAATTGGACTTGGCGGCTTCATGAACGGCTTAGGAGAAACTTGTTTCTCAGTACGTTTTCTCGACAGGCCTGCCGCAAGTACCCGCTCTACAATTTGACCTCTTACTTTGTGTAAATCGAGCGAAATACTTCCTGAAGGCTTTGTCACAAAGTCAAAAGCACCGAGTTCTAAGCAATGGATGGTTAATTCCTTCCCTTGCTTCGTCTGGCTTGACACCATAATCACAGCAAGGTCGTGTTCAGCCAGAATTTGTTTTAATGCTTCTGTTCCATTTAGAACAGGCATTTCCACATCAAGTGTGACAACATCTGGATTCAATTCCTTAATCCGCTTTAGGGCATCTTCTCCATTTCGCGCCGTTCCGACGACTTCAATTTCTTGCTCGGCACTTAGGAAATCACTGATGAGTTTTCTCATAAAAGCCGAGTCATCTACTACAAGCACTCTAATCATGAGTCCACCTTCCTCCTTTTAAAAAAAGAGGACAACTTATCTATAAACGTATGCTGCTCTCTCCGTGCCTCTCTTATCTGCTGATGATACAGTGTTTCAGCCAGCATTTTAATGGTTTTACTTAACCTTGAATGAGGCTGCTTCATATAAAATGGAATTTGTTCAGTGACTGCTTTAGGAACAGCAGGATCATCAGGCACCGCCCCAGCAAACACAAGCTTTCGGTGTAGAAATGACGTCACCACTCCTGCTAATTTCCGGTACGTTTCAGACCCTTCTGACGGGGTTTTACACCGGTTGACGATGATTTGAACAGACTGTTCAAACTGATGAATGGCTAAGTGCTTAATTGCGCTGTAGGCATCCATGATGGATGTTGGTTCTGGCGTTGTCACAACGACCACCTCTCCTGCCGATAAGACAAAGGGGAGTTGATCTTTTGACAAGCCTGCACCCATATCAAAGAATATACAATCAAAGTCATTCAATATTTTCTCCATCTCTTCTAAAAAGAACGACCATTGATCTTTGTCTAAAGAAAACAGCTGTTCAAGCCCGCTTCCGCCAGAAATGTAATACAGATTGTCCGTTCCTTTTGTCATAGCCGCTTGGAAGGATTTTTTTCTAACAAGCACGTCTAATATAGAGCTGGTCGATGTTTTCCCTAGTAAAATATCAATATTCCCCATGCCAAAGTCGAGGTCGATGATGAGCACTTGCTTGCCCGTACTTGCGATAGACAGTGCCATATTCAGCGTTAAATTCGATTTACCTACTCCGCCTTTACCGCTCATGACAGCAATGGTTTTCGCCTGTCCATTCGCACGAAGAGTGTTCGGTACAATCAGTTGATTCTGCTGAACAAGCTTTCTTAAACCTTCGGCTTGGTCAGGCTTCATCATTGTAAGACCATCCTTGTCAAATCAAGGGGGGAACTCTCAAGAATATCCTCAGGCACATTTTGACCATTTGTTAAAAATCCGAGCCCGATTTGAGATTCTGCAATGATTTGAAAGATCGTTCCCATCGTGTCTGTTTCATCAACTTTTGTGAAAATAAATTGATCGATTGGAACATGTTCAAAACGTTTGACCATGGCTTTCATATCCTGATACTTCGACGTCGCACTCATGACAAGAAAACTTTGAATGCTTTCATCAAATGGAATGATATCCGTCAGCTCTTTAATATACGCCTCTTCTTTAAAGTTACGGCCTGCTGTATCGATGAAAATATGATCATAGTCTTTAAAGGTCTGCTGTGCTTTCACAAAGTCCTCTCTTGAATAACAAACCTCAAGAGGTGCATTCAGCAGTTCAGCATATGTTTTTAGTTGTTCAATCGCTGCAATCCGGTACGTATCTGTTGTGATAAAAGCAATTTTCTTTTGCTGCTGAATAGCCGTTTTCGCAGCCAGCTTTGCAATCGTTGTGGTTTTACCAGCACCAGTTGAACCAAACAACACAATGTATTTCGAACGAATCATCAGCTCATCAGAAGTGTGAGCCGGCAGCATCCCTGTGAGTAGTTTTTCAAGTTCTTTTTCAATCTGCTCTTCTTTCACAGCACCTTTTGTTAAAAGACCCTTTAAGCACTCATCTCGAATCTCAGCATCAAGACCTTGATCCTTTAGCTTTTGATCCATTTTCATGAGAGAATCCGGTAAGATCCCGGCATGGCGTTCGTTTCTTGCATATTCTATAGGCTGAGAATGAGAAGGCGCTGCTTTGACTGCTTGAGCAGCAGCCGGCAGCTCTTGTGTAAGGTGTTGAGTCTGCTCCTTTTTCGGTAACACCGGGATAGGCGCAGCTGCTGGTTGTAATCCTTTACCGGCTCTTTCTTCAAAATCTTGATCCAGCACTGCAATCACTTCGACCATTTGCTGTTTCTTTAAACCGAACAGCTTTCGTTTGACAACGGTTTTCGAATTTAATATGACGGCATCCTTCCCAAGCTGCTGCCTGATTTGGATCGTTGCCTCCTGCATAGAATTCGCTGTGATTTTTTTCATTTTCATTAGATATCCACCACTCCGATGCTCTGTACTTCCACATTTGCTTCTAGTTCGTTATAAGATAGTACCGGTAATTCTGGGAAATATCTTTCTAACAACTGTTTGACGTACATTCTTATAGGAGGTGAGCATAATAGAACCGGCGTTTCCTGACGAAGCGAAAGCTGTTCAATTTCTCTCGCCACTGATTGAATCACACTTTCAGAGGATTCTGGATCTAACGATAAGTAGTTCCCATGCTCTGTTTGCTGCACGCTATCTGCAATTACTTTTTCGACTCGGCCTGAGCATGTCACGACTTTCAGTGATTCATTTTCTCTTGCATACTGTGCAGTAATCTGTCTTGCAAGTGCCTGTCTAACATACTCTGTTAGCAAGTCTGTATCAGTCGTTAATTTTCCGTAGTCTGCAAGGGTCTCAAAAATGGTCACAAGGTTTCGAATGGAGACCTTTTCTTTCAGAAGCTTTGCAAGTACTTTTTGGATATCCCCGACTGCTAGTGGATTCGGTGTTACCTCATCTACTAGAACTGGATAACTTTCTTTCAGATGATCGATTAATTGCTTCGTTTCTTGGCGTCCAAGCAGTTCATGGGTGTTTTGTCTAATCTTCTCTGTGATGTGGGTAGACACAACAGATGCTGGATCGACCACTGTATAGCCAAGCATTTCAGCCTGATCTTTTTCTGCTTCTGATATCCATTTTGCCGGCAGACCAAAGGATGGTTCGATTGTTTCAATTCCTTCAATCGGATCATCATCAGGCGTTGGAGACATCGCTAAGTAATGATCGAGCAGCAGCTCTCCTTTTGCCACTTCGTTCCCTTTTATTTTGAGCCTGTATTCATTCGGGTTCAGCGCAATGTTGTCTCGAATACGGACAACTGGAATGACAAGACCTAGTTCAAGAGCAAGCTGCCTTCTGATCATGACAATTCGGTCTAGCAGGTCTCCGCCTTGATTGGCATCTGCAAGCGGAATCAACCCGTAGCCAAATTCAAATTCAATGGCATCCATTTGCAGGAGATGAATGACGCTTTCTGGACTTTTCATCTCTTCTACCTCTGCCTGTTCTTCCAGTACTTCTTCAATCTCTTCTTGATCCTGTTTGTTTTTCGACATCATGTACGCACCGAGTGCAAGTAAACCTGCGATCGGCCCTGTCAAAAGTACGCCAATTGGCGTAAACAATCCAAGCAGGAAGATCGTACCTGCTGTGACATAAAGCATGGCAGGGAAGGCAAAGAGCTGACCCGTAATGTCTGAACCAAGGTTTCCGTTAGAAGCCGCTCTCGTGACAACAATCCCTGTCGCTGTTGAAATAAGAAGTGCAGGGATCTGCGACACAATTCCATCCCCCACTGTTAAAAGAGTAAAGTGGGAAGCTGATTCTTGAATCGACATTCCTTGCTGAATCATCCCAATAATGATGCCAAAAATAATATTGATAATAACGATGATAATACCTGCGATGGCATCCCCTTTAACGAACTTACTTGCACCATCCATTGCACCATAAAAGTCTGCTTCTCTTGCTACTTTTTCACGGCGGTTTCTAGCTTCACTTTCTGTCAGCATTCCTGCATTCAAATCTGCGTCAATACTCATCTGTTTACCTGGCATCGCATCGAGTGTAAATCTGGCCGCAACCTCTGATACACGCTCTGCCCCTTTGGTGATGACAATAAACTGAATGATGATCAGAATAAGGAAGACAACCAGACCAACGAGTATATTGCCCCCAACAACAAATGATCCAAACGTTTCTACAACCTTACCAGCATCTCCAGTTGATAAAATAGAACGGGTTGTAGAGATGTTAAGCCCTAAACGAAACAGTGTTAAGAGCAAAAGTAACGATGGAAAAATGGAAAATTGCAGTGGTTCTTGCATGTTCATTGTGGTGAGAAGCACGATAAGCGCAAGAGAAATATTAATAATGATTAAAATACTTAATAGGATGGGCGGAAACGGTATGACCAGCATCGCCACGATTAGAATAACACTGAATAAAACAGATAAATCTCTTGCTGACATGCCTGTTCTCTCCTTTTAAAACCAAAAATTCATAAAATCTTTTGTTTCGTTTTATATACGTAAGCCAAAATTTCTGCGATCGCCTTAAAATACTCTTCCGGCACCGCTTGGTCGATATCCACTTGATCATAGAGGGCGCGGGCGAGTGGCCGGTTCTCTACAGTCATGACATTATGTTCTTTCGCAATTGTTCTAATTTTCAAAGCCAAAATATCTGTTCCCTTTGCCACAACAAACGGCGCGTCCATCTTTTCTTCGTCATATTTCAAGGCAATTGCGTAGTGGGTCGGGTTTGTAATGATGACGTCCGCTTTTGGGACTTCCTGCATCATCCGTCTCATGGCCATTTCCCTTTGCCGCTGTTTAATTTTTGATTTTATGAGCGGGTCACCCTCTGATTTTTTATACTCATCTTTGATGTCTTGTTTAGACATCCGTAAGTTTTTTTCATAATCAAATTTCTGATACATATAATCAAGCCCTGCTAAGACCATGAGAGCACCTGCTGCATATAGACCCATAATCAAGGTCATATTTGCCACGAAATGAAGAGTTTCCTCTGCTGTTAATAAAGGAAGCCTCAGGATATCGTCAAAGTGCATCCAAAGTGCAATAAATGTCGCAAAACCAATTAAACCAATTTTCAAAATGGATTTTAATAGCTCTACGAGGGCTCGAATACTGTATATTCGTTTAAACCCTTTGATTGGATCGAGTTTTTCTAATTTCGGTTTGATTACTTCTGTCGAAAAGAGAAAGCCAACCTGCAAATAGTTACTAATGATCCCTGCCAGCATACCAACACCAAGGATTGGCATGAGGAGGAGTCCTGTTTCCTGAAGCAATTCCACAAATAGTTGATGAATATTAGATGTGCTAACCTTCATTAGCATCGTTGTTGAATAAAAACGTTCAATGAGCGCAATAATACGCTCTTTCATAAAAGGCCCAATAAAAAAGAATGATAAAAAGATTAGTAGAAATGAGATGGCTGTATTGACGTCGGTACTTTTGGCAACCTGCCCTTTTTTACGTGAATCCCGTCTCTTTTTCGGTGTTGCTTTTTCTGTTTTTTCACCTGCGAAAAATTGCAAGTCGAGTCTAAGTCTTGTCGTCATGACGAACCACCGACCAATGCTAAGAAATTCCTCATGGTGAGCACAATCGTTTCAAATGTATTTTGGACGACCCCGAAGATGACACCCATACAAATGATGATCATAATAAAACTCACGCCCATTTTAATGGGCAGTCCAACGACAAATACGTTCATTTGCGGAACTGTACGTGCCACAATTCCTAATGCCAAATCGACTAAAAACAAACTAGCCACAACAGGTGCTGAGATTTGAAAGGCTATGATGAACATTTGGTTGAAGCTCTTTGCAATAAAGTAAGCAAAGGATTCACTACCGAAGTTCAGTGCATACTGATCAACTTGAATATATTGAAAACTGTAATAGATTCCATCAAGCAGCAAATGATGTGCATTTGTTGCCAGCATCAGTAGCAAGGTAACCGTATAAAAAAACTGCCCCATCAGCGGCGTTTGCGCCCCTGTTTGTGGATCAATAATATTGGCAATCGCAAAACCCATTTGAAAATCGATGAATGAGCCGGCAATTTGAACTGCGGACACCATGATATATGCAATCAGTCCAAGCAGAAGTCCGACCATTGCTTCTTTCACGGCAAGCATCATGTAAAGACCGTCGATATCGAGTGCTGGCGGTTCTTTAATGGTGCTAAAACTAATGACAGCCAAAAACAGTGAAAAACCAACTCTGTGAACTGCTGGTATCGTTCGATGCGCTAATAGCGGCACTGTCACGAAAAAAGCGGTGATCCGAATGAAAACGAGAAGAAAGGCAGGAAATAATTCTATGATTGACATCTCTGATTAACCTGCAAATCGATCTAAATTCGAGAACAGCTCTGTTGTAAATGACACAATTGTTGAAAGCATCCACGGACCAAACACAACAAGTCCAATGAGCACTGCAACAATTTTTGGAATGAACGCAAGCGTCTGTTCTTGGATTTGGGTTGTCGCCTGAAACACACTGACAATTAGTCCCACGATTAGTGCGAGCGCTAGAAGCGGCCCGCTGACAAGTAATACAACATACACTGATCTTTCAGCCATCGTAATGACAAATTCTGAACTCATGTTTTAAGCACCTACTCTAAAAGCTTTGCAGCAAAGATTTAACAATCAAATACCATCCATCAACTAATACAAATAACAATATTTTGAAAGGGAGCGATATCATAACCGGCGGAAGCATCATCATCCCCATCGACATCAGGACACTTGCGACCACCATGTCAATAATTAAAAATGGAATAAAAATCATAAAACCAATTTGAAATGCCGTCTTTAATTCTGAAATTGCAAACGCTGGTACCATCGCCGTTAAGGGAATATCTTTAATCGATTCAGGGGTATCCATTTTTGCGTAACTAAGAAATAAAGCCAAATCTTTCTGTCTCGTATGTTTACTCATAAACTCTTTAATTGGCACTTCGGCTTTTTCATAGGCCTGATTTAACGTAATATCATCATTTAAAAGCGGCGTGAGTGCCTCTTTATTAATCTCTGAGAACGTGGGTGCCATAATAAAAAATGTGAGAAACAAAGCAAGTCCTACAAGCACTTGGTTTGGCGGCATTGAGTTGGTTGCAAGTGATGTTCTGACGAACGAAAGAACAATCACAATCCGTGTAAAACAGGTCATTAAAATAAGAATGCCTGGTGCAACTGAAAATACAGTTAACAATAAAAGAAGACGGACAGATGTGCTAATATTCCCTGCGCCACTGGAATTAAATAAATCGATAAACTCATTCATTTTGTTTCGGGCCTTTCTTTCTGACTTCTGATTGGGTCTTTTTCAATTCGGCTAGCTGCGCCTTTAAATTGGCTGAAAAAGAAGAAGTGGTCGGCTGATCGTGTTTCTTCACTTGCGATGTTAATTTTTGCATCATTTTCGGTAAGTCAGTCTTACTTTCCATCGCTTCTTCGTATTGTTTCACAATCGCTTCGCATTCTTGTTCATCATCGATTTCTTTTAGTAGCTGGATTGAGTCTGCTACGCCGACAACTAATACTCGTTTGCCCACTTTGATCAGCTGAACTGAACGATTTTGACCAACCGTCGTTCCGCCAATATTTTCAACATAGCGAAATGGCTTGAGTAAGCGGTTTTGCTTTCCAACAAATCTCACCAATCCGTAAATGAGCAGGATGACAAAAAGTAAGGCACCAATCATTTTGACAAAATCCATAATGGAGACAGAAGAAGAGGGAACTTCTTCTGCCGGATTCGTTTGATTGTCAGTGGTTTTCTTTTCTGTATCCTTTTTGCTTTCTTTCTCATCTTTGAGCCAGTCATTCACTGTGCCATTTTCAGGATCTTTTGTTTCAGCAAACAGTGAGGCTGGCTGCGCTGTCAAGAAAAGCATAAAACTGATCATTGCTATACATATCAAACGTTTTTTCAACAAGTCTTACACCCTTTTTTAGCCTAACGTTTTATTAATTGCTTCAAGTACACGGTCTGCCTGGAATGGCTTCACGATAAAGTCTTTTGCACCTGCTTGAATGGCATCAATAACCATTGATTGTTGTCCCATCGCTGAGCACATAATGATTTTTGCAGAAGCATCGATTTGTTTAATTTCTTTTAATGCTGTGATCCCGTCCATTTCTGGCATTGTGATATCCATTGTGACTAGATCAGGAGATGTTTCTTTAAATTTTTCAACAGCTTGTGCGCCGTTTTCTGCTTCTCCTACTACATCAAATCCGTTTTTTACAAGAATATCCTTAATCATCATTCTCATGAATGCTGCATCATCTACGATTAATACCTTAGTAGCCATTTACTTATTCTCTCCCTATATGTTTGTTTATTTTAAATTAGAAAGTCTTTCAGACTGACTTAAAATGTCAGTCACACGTACACCAAAGTTCTCATCAATGACAACAACTTCTCCTTTGGCGACGATTCGTTTGTTGACCAGAATGTCGACTGGCTCACCTGCAAGTTTGTCCAGTTCAATGATACTTCCAGCGGAAAGTTCAAGTACTTCTTTCACACTGCGCTGCGTTCTTCCAAGCTCCACTGTAATGGAAAGTGGAATATCCATCAGCATATCAAGATTACCGAGCTGACTTGTTGTATGCTGAGGCTCACTAAATGCCTCAAATTCAACTGGCGCCACATTGACAGGTTCTGCCGGCTTTGGCTTCGCCTGTCTTTTCGGCGGTGCCGATTGCTGCATAGGAGCAGATTGTGCTTGCGGAGCAGCCTGCTGTGGTTCAGGTGCACTCTGAGGTGCTTCTTGAACCGGCTCTTCTTCCGCTGGGTCTGTTAATTCTGCAATCAAATCTTTCGCAAACGTAATAGGGTAAAGCTGCATAATATTTGAATCTATGAGTTCACCTATTGTTAATCTAAAGGACACTTTGACAAGCATCTCTTCAGCTGGAATGCGGTCTGTGCCTTCTCCTTCTTTCACATCAAGCAACTCAACGCGAGGCGGAGAAATATCAATCTTTTTATTAAAGACTGTTGACATGGACGTCGCTGCTGAACCCATCATTTGGTTCATCGCTTCTTGTACTGCACTTAAGTGAATTTCACTTAACGACGGGTCAGCATTTGTTCCATCTCCGCCCATCATTAAATCCGCAATGACTGCCGCATCGGTTTGCTGGATGACAAGCAGGTTACTAGCGCTAAAGCCTTCCGTATAATTCACTTCAATCGCGACATACGGATGAGGAAATTCCTCATTCAGCTTGCTTTTTTGAATCACTGTGACAGTTGGAGTTGTAATCTCCACTTTTTGACTTAATAGGGTTGAAAGTGCTGTTGCAGAGCTTCCAAATGATATATTTCCGATTTCCCCAATGGCATCTTGTTCCATTGCAGAAAGGAGTGTATCAGGCTCTATATCGTCATTGCTGCCTCCTTTAAGGAGCGCATCGATTTCATCTTGTGATAATTTACTTCCGTTATTCTCCATCTTCTTCACCTCTTATGTCGTGATCTAGAATTTGAATCGCCTGTTTCCGATTCACGCGGCCGGCCTGTCCCAAGAATTTCGGTTTATTTCCGACCATAACAGTAAGAGGCGCATTTACTGGTTTGTCCAAGGCAATACAATCACCAATTTCCAAATTCAAAAACTCTTCCACCGTCATTTCCGATTGTCCAAGCTCTGCGACTACCGGTATTTTCGCCGTCATAATCCGTTTTTCAATGGCCTTTGTTTCTTCTTGTTTCGGTTCATTTCGTTCAGATTGCATCCAGTAGTGTACAGACAGCTTCGGAATAATAGGCTCTAATACTACGTGAGGAATACAGAGGTTAATAACCCCGCTTACCTCACCAATTTGTGTATTAAGAGAAATGACGACAACTGTTTCGTTTGGTGACACCATTTGAACAAACTGGGGATTTACCTCGAAATCTGCCATTTCTGGCTCGATGTCGGTTATGGACTGCCACGCTTCTCTGTAGTTTTCCAAAGCTCCCTCAAACATGTTTGAGATAATCTTTGTTTCGATTTCTGTCAGTGATTCTGTCTTATTATGACTAATGCCAATCCCACCCATCAGCCTATCCATCATGGCATAGCCAATCGTTGGGTTCACTTCAAGCATGATTCTTCCTTCAAGCGGGCTGACATAAAATAAGTTTAATAATGTCATATTAGGAATCGAACGAATAAATTCTTCATATGGCACTTGGTCAACCGAGCTGACAGAAATTTGAATATATGATCTTAGCTGCGCTGAAAAGTGTGTGGTAAGCAGTCTAGCGAAGTTATCATGAATTCTTGTTAAACTTCGAATCTGGTCTTTTGAAAAGCGCAGTGCACGTTTAAAGTCGTACACTTTCACTTTTTTCGTCGTTTCTTCTTTTTTCAGCTCTTCTGCATCCATTTCGCCTGTTGATATGGCGGATAATAATGCGTCGATCTCATTCTGGGAAAGCACTTCTCCTGACATTTCTTCACCTCCATCGTGTCAATTAATCGCCTCTATTGCAGATTAAAGGAGGTTATATAAACTTCTTTCACCTTGCCATCTTGCAAATAGTTATTCACTTTGTTTTTGACCTGTGTTTTAAAATGTTCTCTGCCTTTTTTGCCATCAAGTTCATCTGCATTCGTGTCTGATAAAATGTCAATCACGGCATCTTTCACTTGGAAGCTTCTTTTTTCAAGCTCTTCTTTGGCTTTTTCTGAATCAGTTTCAATATTTAGTACAAGTTTAACCGCATTTCCTTCAGATTTTAAATTGGTCACAATCTCAGGAATTTCAACAGAAGCTTTTACGACTTCATCTGCTGTTGGCTCTTTTTCTGCTTTTGCTTCGTCTGACCCATTCACCAGAAAGAAAATACCTGCTCCAATTCCGACGATAGCAATAATCATGATTAGCATTACTACGACTAATTTCTTCTTCATTCAAACTCCTCTATTCCTTGATTCAATGAAATGACTTGGATTTTTCTATAGAAAGAAATGATTTTCTCCTGAAGCTGCTCTTCATCTTCTTTCACAACGAATTTCTTTCCATTGGCGAGTGTAATGGTCGTGTCTGGAAAGCTTTCGATTTGCTCGATATGGAGAGCGTTGAGCATAAATCCTTTGCCATTTAATCTTGTCACTTCAATCATATTAAGCAGAGAAGCGATAAACCGCTCCTCCTACCTCCTATCGTTTCAGATTCACAAGTTCTTGCAGAATTTCATCAGATGTTGTGATCGTCTTTGCATTCGATTGGAATCCACGCTGTGCGATAATCATTTCTGTAAACTCGTCTGTTAAATCAACGTTTGACATTTCGAGTTTACCTGTTTGAAGTTCACCTGTTCCTTGAGTTCCAGGAGCCATGGCATTACTTGGTGCACCGGAACTGAGCGTTTGGCGATATAAGTTATCCCCAACTTTATCTAGTCCTCCTGCATTACTGAAAGACACAAGTGATACTTGTCCAACAGTACGAGAAACGTTGTTCTCAACAACAGAAACGGTCCCATCTGGCCCAACACTAACACTTGACACATTGTCTCGTGGAATGTTGATTCTTTGCCCATCCATACCAAGAAGATAGTTTCCATCAGATGTTACCAAATCCCCATTTGAATCAGGTTTGAAGTTCCCTGTTCTTGTAAAAAGGATTTCACCTTGCTTTTCAATACGGAAAAATCCATCTCCATTAATATAGAAATCATATGGTTCGTCTGTATTTTGAGAAGCACCTGATGTCATGATTTTATCAATAGAAGATAAAGCTGATCCTAATCCAACTTGTTTTGAGTTGATTGAACCAGAGTTATTCGTCGGTCCACCAGAACTTGCAATGGTTTGACTGACCATATCTTTAAAAGTGATACGGCTTTTTTTGTATCCATGTGTATTGACGTTGGCCACGTTATTGGCTACAACATCTAATTTTGTTTGGAAGTTTTTCATTCCGCTAATTCCTGAGTAAAGTGAGCGTAACATTTATTTTCCTCCTCGATTTGCTTACGATTTTTCTCCAACAGTTGTAACATCCCATGGGCTGATTTTCGTTCCATCTTCTAAATATAGGAAGTATTCATTGTTTATGTTTTTCACAGACTTCACAGTGCCAGATATGTCTTTATCATCTTGTTTGCCCGCTACTTCTTTACCAATCCAGCCTACATATGTCGTAAATGGATCTTGGTGTGCAACAAATGTAGACATGATCTGATTCATTTGAGTGATAGATTCGTTCATATTCATTTGCTGTTCTAAAGAAGAAAATGTTGCAAGCTGTGTGACAAACTCACGGTCATCAATCGGGTTTGTCGGATCTTGGTTTTGAAGCTGCGTAAGCAAGATTTTCAAGAACTGATCTCGGCCAAGTGTATCTGTTTTCTTTGCTGCGTTTGAAGAAGTGTCCGCTTGAGCGGCTGTTCTATTCGTCGCATCAACAGTTGCCATTAGATCTCCTCCTCTTCTTCTTCTGATCCAACAAGCGCATCTAGTACATCTTGGAATTCAGCTTCCTGTTCTTCAGGCTGCTGGAAACTTTGTCCTTTTGATGGCTGCTGCTTGCCTTCCTCATTAAATTGTCCAAAAGACGGCTGCTCATTTGACTGAAGCGGTATATGGAAACGGTCAACTTGAACCGACATATTCGGTAGCGCCTGCTTGAGCTGCGGCAGATGATGCTCGAGCAGCTCTTTTGCTGCTTGCGTTGAAGCTGTAATTTTACTCGCATACATCCCGTTTTGTTTCGTTAGCTGGATGGTAATAAACCCTAGATTTTCTGGATTTAATCGTACGGTAAACCGTCCGCTTGAATTGCCAAATGGTGTGAACTTCATTTGTTTCCACGTATTTAAAATCTGCTGATCAACCGTACCTGGCTTTTCGTCAGTTGTTTGCGTCTGCTGCACAGGAGCAGCTGATTGCAGTTGGAAGAACTGTTTATGCCCTGGAAGCAGCGTATGGGTGATTGTTTTTTCAGAAGCAGGTGCCGTAGTGCCTTGACCTTTGGTGACTTCTTTTTTCATAAGCCATTCAAGTGAGGCAGCACCTTTTGCTGGAGATGAGAAGGAAGATTCTTGCCTTGGAGCAACCATTTCTTTTAACTCTCCTAAGGAAATTTTCCACTCTTTATCTGACCCTTTCGCATTCGCCATCATATGATCGATTAACTGATTAAAGTGTTTCAGCTCGCTTTGCGACATATTATTCAGCTTAGGTGCCGATCCTTGCGAGAAGAACTGCTCTTTTACTTGTTGAATGAGCTTTTCATCTGCTCCGTTTTTCGTTAGAAACTTGATGAAATCTTCACCTTTTGCTTGGATATCCTGTACAAGTTTTGCATCAAAGCTCACCGGCTGCTGATTCAGTATTTGATATAAGAAAAAGTGGACTTGTATGAGCTGTTCACTATGTTCAGCAACTGGCTTCTCATCCTGATCGCCATAGATCACCGATTCCATCTTTTGAAATAGCTCTTCAAGTGAATTTAAGTCAGCCCCCTCAAGCTTTTGCCCTTGCAGCGCCTGAAGTGCCGCAAGAAGATCTCCATCTATTCCTTCTTCAGGTGATTGCATCCATTTTTCAATGATTTGCATCGCATCATTCATGGATAGATTGGTTTCCGCTGGCTGAGAAATAGCTGGACCACTTTGAATACCTGCGCCATTTAACAATTGTTTAAACAGGCCGCGAGCAGATACTGCCCCCTCTCCCTTTAGTCCCGAGAGACCTTGGGAAGATTGCTGTAAGGCTCCAATGTCCAATAGCTTCACTTATTGTCCACCTCCATTTTCACTTTCTTCTTTTTTGGCAAGCTCCTTCGTGAACGTTGCTGCCTTCTGAGGTGTCAGTTTTGCTAATATGTCCGTCAGCTTATTTTTACTCAGCTCTTCAAGGATCTTCAAAGCTTCTTTATCACTTAGCTCTGATAAAATTTTGGCAGATTTTCCTGCATCCATGCTTTCATAAATGCTGGCGACCTTTCCTTTTGATTGCTGATTAGAAGATGCTGACGAATCAGTTGAAGATCCTGATGCGTTATTACTTGATGTTGTACTGTTTGATGAACTGTCACTTGCTGACGTGTTCTCTTTATCAGATGTTTTTTCAAGTGAATTGATTTTTTGATTCAATCGTTTAATCTCTTCATCACTTGTCTTCAAGTCTTTTTGAGCAATTTCAAGTTCATTCTCTTGTTCTTTAATCGTCTTTTTCAACGCTTTCAACTCTGTATCACGTTGATCGTTATTTGAAGATGACGTTTTTGATGTGTCATCTGATCCAACCAAGCTGCTAATCCCTGGAATGTTTTGGAGCGGTTTCTTTAGATCATAACCTGCCATATAAAGGATTGTGCCCGTTACAATCACAAGCACAACCAATGGGATAATGACAATAAACAAGATCCATTGAAATTTACCGCCGCCGCTTGATTCCTTTGTTTTTTCCTTCTTAGGCATTCATCTCGACTCCTAATGTCCTTGAAACATGAATTGGCTGATAGAGATATCATCCATTTCTTTCATTTCAATTGCCTTATGTTCAAGGGAGAACTTTTCAAATTGCTTTTCTTTCATTTTTTCAAACTTTTTAAACTCAATATTTTTTTCAGTTAAATCAGATTGTTTTTCATTCATTTGATGGCGTTTCATGATCACAAGCTGCTGATAATGATGAATGGTGTTATCTAAGTTCGTCACAAATTGCTGATAATGACGCATTTCTTGAACACTCATCCCACTTCTCAGCTTTTCTTCTTTGCTCTTTTCCATTAGCTCTTTTTTACTCATATTTTCATAGAGTTTTTCAGCGGCTTGCTCAAATGCCGAAACGGATTGTTGATACGCTGCGAGTGATTTGTCTTTTTCACTTTCTTTCAATTCTAAGAGCTTTTGAAATTTGTATTGATATCTCACTGTTTTTGTCAATCCTCTCTATTCATCAAACTGAGCAATATCCTCACGCTGTCTTCAATCGATACAGCCTCTTCAACGTCCTGCTTCAAAAATGAAATCAGTTGTGGGTAAGCTTGCATGGCCTCATCAATATCTTTAGAGGAGCCTTTTTTATATGCTCCAATGTTAATGAGGTCTTCAGCGTTTTGATATGTGGATAAAAGCTGGCGGAACCGGTTAGCCGCTTCCTTGTGATCATGACTTGCGATATTACTCATGACACGACTGATACTTTTCAGAATATTGACAGCTGGAAACTGTCCTTTGTTGGCCAGTGCACGATCAAGTACTATGTGGCCATCTAAAATCCCCCGCACTGTATCAGCGATCGGCTCATTCATATCGTCACCATCAACAAGCACTGTGTAAAACGCTGTGATGGAACCAAGTTGATTTGTACCAGTTCGTTCTAGCAATTTTGGCAGTATAGCGAACACTGAAGGCGTATATCCTTTTGTTGTTGGCGGTTCACCGGTTGCAAGTCCTATTTCCCGCTGTGCCATGGCGACCCTTGTGACAGAATCCATCATAAACATGACATTTTTGCCTCTGTCTCTGAAATATTCGGCAATAGCTGTTGCAGTATAGGCTGCTTTTAATCTTGTCAGTGCGGGCTGATCTGAAGTTGCGACAACAACAATCGAACGCTTCAGTCCTTCAGCTCCTAAATCTTTTTCGATAAACTCGCGAACTTCACGTCCACGCTCTCCAACAAGTGCAATGACATTGAGATCCGCTTCTGTCTGCTTGGCAATCATCCCCATCAAGGTACTTTTACCAACACCGCTTCCCGCGAATATGCCAATTCTTTGACCAGTGCCGACTGTGAGCAAGGTGTCAATCACTCTGACACCAACGCCCATTTTTTCACGAATAGGCGGTCTGTCCATCGGGTTTGGAGGAGATTGTTCTGTTGAGACAGGTGCAAGTCCTTTAGGAAGCATGCTGCCGTCCAGTGGATCACCGAAGGCATCAACAACCTGCCCGATTAAACCAGTTCCTACTTTGACCTTTAACGATTCACCTGTTGCTTCAACAAGACTGCCTGGTGAGATGTTAGAGGCTTCTACGTAGGGCATGAGTAGAATGTTTTCATCTTTAAAGCCAACGACTTCTGCTTTGATCGGATGATTCTTACTCCCTTTTTTGTGAATAAGACATACATCACCGATTGAGCTTTCTGGCCCCTTGGACTCGATCATCAGTCCAACAACTCGATTGACTTTACCAAAACGTTTATAAGGATCGGCGGTTTCAATCGTTTCTTTTAGCACATCTATGTTCATTTGTGATCACCTGAATCAATGACTTCTAATAACTTTTCTTTTAACTGATTCATTTGGGTATCAACACTCGCTTCCACTTTTCCAAAGCTTGTTTCGACGTAACAAGTACCTTTTGGTGCTTTTTCATCCGAGTAAATGGCAAGATGTGTATTCTTTTGAAGGATTCTATTTAATTCGTCTTTATATTCCATCACATGTTCGTAATGTGCAGGGTCGACATAGATGGAAATATCGTCATATTCCTTCACTTCTGAAACGACCTGCTTCACTAGCGTTAAAAATTGTTCTTTTGTGTCCTCAGCTGCATTCCATACTCGTTTAGCGAGCTCAAACGCAAGTTCGACAATTTCTTCAGCAGAGCTTTCGATTTTTGCTTCATAGTCCTGCTTTGCAAGGCTGACAATGTCATTCGCTTGATCAAGAATCGATTGATACTGTAAATTCGCATCTGCTTCGCCCTTTTGAAAACCATCTTGATATCCTGTTTGTTTCGCTTCTTCAATGAGCTGTACTCTTTCTGCTTCAAAATCAGCTCGCCGCTGATTGATTTCAGCCATTGTTTGTTCCAGCTCACGATTTGCTTGTTCTAAAATACGGCTTGCTTCATCTTGCGCATCACTTAATACAAGCTGAGATGCTTCTGTCTCGTTGACAAGCTCTTCTTCGTGATGTTCTCTTTTGAATTCCACTTGCTGCAAGGGAATGGTTTGACGGCCTTGTTCAGGAATAACAGATGTTTCATGTTTGATAATCCTAGACAATGATATCGTCTCCTCCACCTCGAGCTATGACGATTTCTCCAGCCTCTTCAAGTCTTCTTACGATGCTGACAATACGAGTCTGTGCTTCCTCGACATCTCTAAGCCGGACAGGTCCCATAAACTCCATTTCTTCTTTGAACGTTTCGACCATACGTTGCGACATGTTGCGGAAGACAATTTCTTTGACTTCTTCGCTTGCCACTTTGAGTGCAAGTAGTAAATCGTCATTTTCAACATCTCGAATCACGCGCTGAATGGCTCTGCTATCAAGAGTAACAATGTCTTCAAAGACAAACATACGTTTCTTAATTTCATCAGCAAGCTCAGGATCTTGAATTTCCAGTGTATCTAAAATGGTTTTCTCCGTTGCACGGTCTACACCATTCAGTACTTCGACTACCGCTTCGACTCCGCCCGTTTGGGTATAATCTTGCGTAAAAGTTGAAGAAAGCTTTTGTTCAAGAATACGTTCCACCTCATTGATGATCTCTGGAGATGTGCGATCCATTAAAGCAATTCTTCTTGCAACCTCAGTTTGTACTTCCTCGCCTAACTCAGATAAAATCTGTCCAGCCTGTACTGGATCTAAGTAGGAAAGAATGAGCGCAATGGTTTGTGGATGCTCGTGCTGGATAAAGTTTAAAATTTGCTCTGGGTCAGCCTTTCTAGCAAAATCAAATGGTTTCACTTGAAGTGAGGATGTTAAGCGATTTAAGATGCTGTCCGCTTTGTCCTCACCAAGCGCTTTTTCAAGCACTTGTCTTGCGTACATAAGGCCGCCTTGTGATATGTAGTCCTGCGCGATGGCAATGCTGTGAAACTCTTCGATGACTTCATCTTTTTTAGCAGTATCTACACTTCGTACATTGGAAATTTCTAATGTTAATTTTTCTATTTCGTCTTCAGACAGATGTTTGTATACAGATGCTGACACGTCTAGCCCTAAGGAAATCATTAGGATTGCTGCTTTTTGTCTGCCTGTTAGTCGATTTGGATCTTTTCTCGACATGTGTATTCCTCCTAATCCTCGGACAGCCAGCTGCGTAGCAATTTAGCAAAGTCTTCTGGTTTATCTTTTGCCATTTTTTCAAGCTGATTTTTTCTCACCATTTCTTCTGTTTCTGGCTCAGTATCGATATCAGGAACATGAATTGGTGTACGTTCATCAAACTCAAACTCTTCTTCCTCTTCTTTTCTTCGCTTACGTACGAGAAGAATGATGAGAGCGATAATGGCGAGTAGTAGCACACCGCCAACAATATAAACCCAAATTGGAATATTGTTTGAAGGGTTTTCTGCTGCCGTTTGCTGTTTACCGTCTAATTTTGATACAGATAAAACGATTTTGTTATCTAAGTCAGCTTGAGTGAGCGCTTGACCGTTTGTGTATTCTTTATCAATCGATGTACTGATGATGGTTGAAAGAATTTTTTTGATATCATCCTGCCTTTCAGCAGTTAATGAATTCGGATCGTTTGCAGTAGGCGGTTCAACCAGTGCCTGAATGCCAACGTCTCTGATTTTATAAGGACTTTCTTTGATATCTTTATGAATGCGGTTGACTTCATAATTGATACGATCTTCGCTCTTTTCGTAATCTCCGCTTCCGTTCGTTCCATCGGCGCCTTGATAATTTGTGACATCATCGTCACCTGTTCCAGCGGTGCCTCCAGCTGCTGCGCCATTGCCTGAATAAGTTTCAGCAATCTTTTCAGCGCTGACAGCAATTCCTTGCATGTTTTCTTGATCAACTGGTTCGACAAGATCTTCTTTTCTTTTTTCTTCAGTAAAATCAATGTCTGTAGTGACCGATACGGCAACTTTCTCTTGACCCATCATCGTTCCAAGCAGCTGCTGAATTTTTCGTTGAAGATTCTTTTCAATCTCCTCTTTTTTCTGCTGCTGTGCATCCATTCCACTTGCATAGGAATCTGAGCTGCTGTTTAAGTCATAGTAGTTGGAATCTTGGTCCATAATGACAATGTTTTCTGTTTTTAAATTCGGCACACTTTTTGAAATAAGATGATAAAGGCCTTTTACTTGTTGCTGAGTAAGCGTGTAGCCTGGTTGAACTTGCAGCACAATTGATGCTGATGCATTACTTTGCTCTTCTCCAACAAAAACGGAATCTTTTGGCAGGTTAATCATAACCTTTGAATCTTTAATCCCATCAATCGTGTTGATCAGATTGGATAGTTCTGTCTGAGTTGCGTCTACTTTCAGAACATCAAATTCATTATCTGTTAAACCGAAGCCGGAATTGTTCGCAAAGAAGGAGTAATCAATATTCCCTGTTTTAGGAAGTCCTTCTGATGCAAGTGTTACTTTTAAAGTGTCTGCTTGCTTTTCTGGAACTAAAATCGTCGTTCCGTTATTTGCAAGTTCCGATTTAACGTTTTTGCCATCCAGTTCCTGTTTGATTTGCCCTGCTTCTGCCTCAGACAAATCTCTAAACAACGGAACCATTTTTTCAGAAGAAGCAAAGATGCTAACAACCGTAATAATGATTGCTAGGGCAGCTACGCCGCCAATCATGAGTATTTTTTGTAATTTTGATCGATTTCGCCAAAACTCAACTGTTTTTGTTCTTAATTGCATTAAAGTACGATTCATCTTAACCCCCGGTCATTCCATTCAGTCTATTTTTTGTCCACCAGCACCTCCTACATCTGCATTCTCATAATCTCTTGGTACGCTTCGACTGCTTTATTCCGAAACTCGGTTGCAGCTGTGAGTGTCACACTCGCTTTTTGTGAAGCAATCATGACTTCATCGAGATTGACATCTTTCCCTTGTGCGAGAGCATTCGTATACTGGTCTGATTTCAGCTGTGATTGATTTAATGCCTCAATGGAATTCTTCAGCACATCAGAGAAATTCGTTTGACTTTTAGGTGCAGCCGCCTGCACAGACGATGCATTCGTCAATTCACTTGCTTGCTGAGCGGTTTGAAGCTGGAAAGGAGATATTGCGTTAACCAATTCTTTTCACCTTACTTTCCTATTTCTAAAGCTTTCATCAGCATGCTTTTATTCGCATTCAGCGCAGTCACGTTTGCTTCATATGATCTTGAGCTGCTGATGAGATCAACCATTTCCTTTAATGGATCAACGTTTGGTGTTTGAACATATCCATTTTCATTGGCATCGGGATTTGTAGGATCATATTGAAGGTTGAATGGAGTTTCGTCTTCAGTAATTTTTGTTACTTTGACGCCGTTTCCTAATTTGCCGCTCGAATTCATGCTTGAGTTCAATATAGATGAAAATGATTCACCTGACGGCTGTAATGTGACGAGCTTGCGTCTATAAGGCTCCCACTTGCCATCAACCTGTTTAGCTCTTGTTGTATCCATATTCGCAAGGTTAGAGGATACAACGTCCATTCTGAGCCTCTGTGCTGTTAATGCTGAGGCCGAAGCGTTCACGCCTGAAAAAATCGACATCACTTACCTCCTGTCAAAACTGTTTTAAGAGAATTGAACTTTCCGCTCATTCTTTCAACCAACGCATTATACTGAATTTGGTTTTTAGCGAGTTCACTCATCTCTTGATCAATATCGACATTATTTCCGTTTTCTTGATAAGAAGTACGGTTACTCGAAACAACTGAATAATTAGACCCTGTTTTAGAAAAGTCAATGTGACCTCGGTATGTTTTTTTAGCATCTAATTTGATTGACGCATCATTTAGCATGTCGTGGAATGCAACTTTTTTAGACTTGTAGTTCGGTGTGTCTATATTCGCGATATTATTGCTTATGACTTTTTGCTTAACATTCGCTCTGCCCAAGGCATTCTCAAGGTTGCTTATCGTTCCAGAAAATATATCCAAAACCATATACCTCCAATCATATGTATTTCATTCCATTTAATCATGTCGAGATTTGTAAAACCATATGTTCATTGTAAGAAATAATAGGATTAAAGTCTATGATGTAATTGTAAAAAAAACTCGTAATATATATCTATTTTACGAATAGGTATAAAGACCTAGATTCAAAGCACTACAGAATTGTAAGGGGTTTCTTGGAAAAAAGAGTGTCATTTTTCGGACAAATCCTCATTTTTTATACAAAAAAACCCTTTTCAGCGTTTATTTCGGCCGAAAAGGGTTTTTTTTGATTAGTGAGATTTTAAATTTTCAAGTTCAATTAAAAATTTGTTGTTTAATACTTTGATGTATGTTCCCTTCATTCCAAGAGAACGAGATTCAATAACGCCTGCACTTTCTAATTTACGAAGTGCGTTTACGATCACTGAACGAGTGATTCCTACACGGTCAGCAATCTTACTTGCCACAAGCAGCCCTTCGTTTCCATCAAGTTCTTCAAAGATATGCTCAATCGCTTCAAGCTCACTATATGAAAGAGAGCTGATTGCCATTTGGACAACTGCTTTACTTCTTGCTTCTTCTTCGATTTCCTCTGACTTCTCACGAAGGATCTCCATTCCAACAACTGTTGCACCGTATTCAGCAAGAATTAAATCATCATCTTTAAATGTATCTTGCAAACGAGACAGGATTAACGTTCCTAAACGATCTCCTCCTCCGATAATTGGCACAATGGTTGTCAAACCTGATTCAAATAAATCACGGTTTTCAATCGGGAAAGCTGTATACTCACTGTTAATGTCAAGATTTGAAGATGTTTCAGGGATGTTGAATAGACTCTTTGTATATTCTTCAGGGAACTGACGATCTTCCAACATTTTTTTCATACGTGCATTTTCAATCTGCTGGTTAATGGAGTAGCCAAGAAGTTTCCCTCTTCTGCTTAATACGAAAATGTTTGAATCAATGACATCTCTCAATGTTTCTGCCATTTCTTTAAAATTAACCGGCTTCCCCGCTGCATCTTGCAGCATCGAGTTAATAATCCTTGTTTTTTGTAGTAACGCCATAATAATGATCCTCCTAGATTACTTTATTCATTTGTTAAAGTATAAATTGACTTAAGTCTTTATTATTTGCAATCTTGCCTAGCTTCTCTTCTACATACTGAGGGGTAATGGTCACTGTTTCCATCGTAATATCAGGCGCCTCAAATGAGAGCTCTTCTAGCAGCTTCTCAAGTATGGTGTGAAGCCTTCTTGCACCGATGTTATCCGTCTCCTGATTGACGTGATAAGCCACTTCGGCAATCTTATGAATAGCATCGTCAGAAAATTCAAGAGATATACCTTCTGTTTCAAGTAGAGCCTTATATTGCTTTAATAACGCGTTATCTGGTTCCGTTAAGATTTTCACAAAGTCTTCTATACTTAATTTATCTAATTCTACACGGATTGGGAAGCGTCCTTGAAGCTCTGGAATCAAATCCGAGGGTTTCGCCATATGAAAAGCGCCTGCTGCTACAAATAGAACATGATCTGTTTTCACAGCCCCATACTTCGTCATCACAGTGGAACCTTCTACAATCGGTAAAATATCACGTTGAACCCCTTCACGAGAAACATCTGCAGACGATGCACCACCGCTTTTGGCAATTTTATCGATCTCATCGATAAAGATTATTCCTTGCTGTTCTGCTTTTTGCACGGCTTCCTGACCGACTTCATCCATATCAATCAGTTTTGAAGCTTCCTCAGCAGTTAACGCTTTTCTCGCTTCTCTGACGGTCAGCTTTCTGCGTTTTTTCTTTTTAGGCATGAGATTGCTAAGCGCATCCTGCATGTTCATACCCATTTGCTCCATACCCGAGCCTTGAAGCATATCAAACATGGAAGGCTGCTGCTCTTCAACTTCAATCGTGACGTAATGGTCTTCAAGTTCACCCATCGCCAGCTGGTGCGCAATGCGTTTTCTCGTCGACTCAAGCTCTACTTCTTCACTTGAGTGATCTCGATCACTTTCATCAGCATCAGAACCACCAAACAGCATCTCAAAAGGATTTTTCACAGACTGACTTTTTTTCTTTCCAGGAACAAGTAGATGAACAAGCCGTTTGTTTGCTTGTTTTTCCGCTTCTTCTTGAACATCCTTCATTTTTTCTTCTTTGACTAGTCTGATTGCTGTTTCCACTAAATCTCTGACCATTGATTCTACGTCACGTCCGACATATCCAACTTCAGTAAACTTCGTCGCTTCCACTTTAATGAAAGGTGCACCAGAAATCCTTGCAATTCTGCGGGCAATTTCTGTTTTCCCCACACCTGTCGGACCAATCATTAAGATGTTTTTAGGAACGACTTCATCCTTTAGCTTATCATGTAAAAGACTTCTTCTGTAACGGTTTCTTAAAGCCACCGCCACTGCTTTTTTCGCATCAAGCTGACCAATAATGTACTGATCGAGCTTTTCAACTATCTCTCTTGGGGTGAACGGCTTTTTCTCCATACGTCTCATGTCCTTTCTATTCAAGCTCTTCTAAAGTGATTTGATCGTTCGTATAGACACAGATTTCTCCGGCCGTTTCAAGAGCCGCCTTTGCAATCTCTCGAGCTGAGAGATGGTCACCTGCATGTTTTTTGAGTGCTCTCCCGGCGCTAAGCGCGTAGTTACCGCCTGACCCGATAGCCAAAATGCCATCGTCTGGCTCGATGACCTCTCCTGTTCCAGATACGAGCAGGATGCTTTCTTTATTCATGACGATCAGCATGGCCTCAAGCTGTCTGAGCATCTTGTCACTTCGCCATTCTTTCGCCAGTTCTACAGCTGCTCGTTTTAGGTTACCACCGTATTCTTCAAGCTTCGTTTCAAACTTCTCAAAGAGTGTAAAAGCATCTGCAACTGAACCAGCAAAACCTGCGAGTACTTTGCCTCCGAAAAGACGGCGCACTTTTTTTGCTGTGTGTTTCATGACGACAGCCTGCCCAAAAGTGACTTGACCGTCTCCAGCCATCGCACTTTTTCCTTTATGTTGAACGGCAAAGATTGTGGTTGCATGAAATGATGACATGAAAAAACCTCCTTTTAGGATCGTTTAAAAGCCCTTGGGTGATGAGACATGTACGTTTTTCTTAAAGAATCTTTTGATACATGCGTGTACACCTGTGTTGATGATAAATTTGAGTGACCGAGAAGTTCTTGAACACTTCTTAAATCCGCTCCCTCGTTTAAAAGATGCGTAGCAAAGGTGTGCCTTAACATGTGAGGATGGATATGTAATGTGCCAGACGCCTTTTTCATTAATTCAGTTAGAATGAATCGAACGCCTCTGTCTGTAAGAGGAGCTCCGCGCTGATTCAAAAACACATGTGAATCAGCACGATCCTTTCCCTTCACTTTCAGCTTCTGCCTTCCATCCTCTAAATATGTGGAGAGCGCTTCATGTGCATAAGAGCCGAAAGGTACATACCGTTGTTTGCTGCCTTTCCCATGAACAAGCACTGTATCCATCGATAAATCAAGATCAGATTCTTTTAATGAACATAACTCACTGACTCTCATACCTGTTGCATAAAGAAGTTCTAAAATGGCTTGATTTCTTTGACCAAGCGGTGTATTTACATCAGAAACTGTAAATAGCTCTTTTAGCTCCTCTTCATACAAAAATGAAGGAATTCGCTTATCCTGCTTTGGTAAGCTAACGAGTAAAAAAGGATTTTCTTTCACAAGCTGTTCTCTTAATAAAAATTTATAAAAGCTGCGAAGTGCAGAGACTTTCTTACTAATCGTTCTTCTTGTAAGGCCTTTTTCATAAGCTTCTGTTAAATAAATTCTCGTATCTTGATAGGATACCTCTTCAAAACCGTCTATTCCTTGAATGTTCATAAATCTGACAAACTCTTCAATCGCCTCAGTATAACCCGAGATCGTTAAAGCTGAATAGTTCTTTTCAATCTGCAAATATTCAATGAATAAGTGGACAAGACGCTGTTTCTCTGTCATTTTTACACCTCTTTAAGGCTTTTAAATGGTATCACATATCTTGCTTCCCGTGCAATGTTTTACTACAGAGATTTCGAAATAGTTTGAATAGTTTCGATTGCGCGTTTAGCGTACTCTGCATAGCGCTCTTGTTTGTTTTTAATTCGAACGCCAAGATCTTTCAGCAAGCCAAAGTTTGCATTCATCGGCTGGAAGCTTTTCTTGTTTGTTGATGTGATGTAGTAAGCCATACTGCCAATCGCTGTTTCTTCTGGAAGTGTCACAAGCTCTTCTCCTTTAACAAAACGAGCTGCGTTGATTCCAGCCACTAGTCCTGAAGCCGCGGACTCAACATATCCTTCAACACCAGTCATTTGTCCGGCAAAGAATAAGTCGTCTCTATTTTTAAATTGATACGTCGGTTTTAGAAGGCTTGGCGAGTTAATAAATGTATTACGGTGCATCACACCATAGCGAACAATCTCTGCCTCTTCAAGACCTGGGATCAAACGGAATACTTCCTTTTGATCGCCCCATTTTAGATGTGTTTGGAACCCAACAATATTATATAAAGTACCTGCTGCATCATCCTGTCTTAATTGAACAACAGCGTAAGGTCTTTTCCCTGTTTTTGGATCTTCAAGTCCAACTGGTTTCATCGGGCCAAACAACATGGTTTTTTTCCCTCTTTTGGCCATGACTTCAATGGGCATACAGCCTTCGAAGAAGATTTCTTTTTCGAATTCTTTTAACGGCACAGTTTCAGCAGAAATGAGCGCCTCATAAAAACGATCGAATTCTTCTTCTGTCATCGGACAGTTTAAATAAGCCGCTTCCCCTTTATCATAACGTGATTTCAAGTACACTTTATCCATATCGATGCTGTCTTTCTCGAGGATCGGCGCTGCTGCATCGTAGAAATATAAATACTCTTCACCTGTTAAGGATTTTAATTCTTTTGAAAGTGCTTCTGATGTTAGAGGACCCGTTGCGATAATCGTCGGACCTTCTGGAATGCTTTGCACTTCTTCTTGAAAGACCGTCACATTCGGGTGATTTTTCACGCGGTCTGTGACGTTAGCTGCAAATTCATGACGATCTACTGCAAGCGCTCCACCAGCAGGAACCGAGCTTTCATCTGCTGCTGCGATGATTGCTGAATCTAAATGACGCATTTCTTCCTTTAGTACACCTACTGCGTTTGTTAAAGCGTTCGCACGCAATGAGTTACTGCATACGAGCTCCGCAAATTTATCAGTGTGGTGAGCTGGTGTTTGTTTGACAGGTCTCATTTCATACAGATGAACTTTAATTCCGCGCTTGGCAATTTGCCATGCCGCTTCACTTCCTGCTAAACCTGCTCCGATCACATTTACAAATTGACTCATTGTACAACTCTCCTATTTCGTAAGTTCTATTTGATGACATAAAAAAGCAGGTGAACAAGGTTGCTCACCGCTATTTTTGTTGTTCCTCTTTATAATCACAGTTCACACATTGAACTTGAATGCCTTTTTTCAGCTTTTTCTCTACAAGCATATTTTCGCATTTTGGACACTTTCTTTCAATTGGTTTGTCCCAAGAGACGAATTCACACTCTGGAAAACGATCGCAACCGTAAAAAATGCGGCGCTTCTTAGATTTCCGTTCAACGATATTTCCTTCGTGACAAGTCGGGCATTTGACACCAATATCTTTGACAATTGGTTTTGTGTTACGGCAGTCAGGGAAATTAGAGCATGCCATGAACTTACCGTATCTCCCCATTTTGTACACCATTGGATGACCACACTCTTCGCAATCAACTCCGGCGTATTCAGGCTCGATCTCAACTTCCTGCATCTCTGCTTCTGCTTTTTCTACCCGTTTTGCAAAATCTTGATAGAAACTGTCGATAATGCGTACCCATTCAATCGTACCTTCTTCAACGCTATCAAGTTCTTTTTCCATTTTCGCAGTAAATTCTACGTTAATGATTTCAGGGAAGAATTCAATAATTAAGTTGAGCACAATCTCTCCAAGCTCTGTTGGAATAAACCGTTTGTTATCAAGTGCCACGTAGCCGCGCTTTTGAATGGTATCTAATGTTGGTGCATACGTCGATGGGCGGCCGATACCTAGCTCTTCAAGGGTTTTGACAAGTCTAGCCTCAGTGTAGCGTGGAGGCGGCTGCGTAAAGTGCTGCTCTGGTTCAATATCTTTTGAAAGAACGGTATCTCCCTCTTTCAGATCAGGAAGCATTTTGTCCTTTTCTTCTAACTGGTCGTCCTTCCCTTCAACATATACTTTCATAAATCCAGGGAATTTCACCTTACTTCCATTTGCACGGAAAGTAAGCCCGTTATTTTCAAGATCCACACTCATTGTATCAAGAACAGCTGGTGCCATTTGGCTTGCCACAAAACGTTCCCAAATCAATTTATAAAGACGAAGCTGATCTCTGCTTAGCACGTGTTTGACATCTGCTGGTTTTCTTAGCGTAGAAGTCGGACGGATGGCTTCGTGAGCATCCTGTGCATTTTCGTTCTTTTTGGCAGTACGTTTTGTTGTATTCAAGAAATTCTTGCCATACGTTTGATCAATGAAAGCAGATACTTCTTCAATTGCCGTATTGGAAATACGTGTCGAGTCCGTTCTCATATATGTAATGAGACCTACTGTACCTTCTTTACCAAGATCAATTCCTTCATATAATTGCTGTGCAATCATCATCGTTTTCTTCGCACGGAAGTTTAGTTTTCTCGCTGCCTCTTGTTGTAAGGTAGATGTTGTAAACGGAACAGCTGGGTTGCGTTTACGTTCTTTTTTCGTCACTTTTTCAACAGAAAACTTGCTTCCTTTTAATTTCGAAAGGATTTCTTTTACATCTTCTTTTGTTTTTAGCGGATGTTTTTTGCCATTTACGCCAAAGAAACTCGCTTCAAAGCTTTCTTTCCCTTTTAGGAAGGTACCATCAATTGTCCAGTATTCTTCTGGTTTGAATTCATTAATTTCATTCTCGCGGTCAATAATCAGGCGGAGTGCAACTGATTGAACACGACCGGCGCTTAAGCCCTTTTTGACTTTCTTCCATAAAATTGGGCTGATTTTATATCCAACGAGACGATCTAAGATTCGTCTTGCCTGCTGCGCATCAACCAAGTCCATATCGATCATACGTGGATGTTTAAAGGAATCTTTAATTGCATCTTTTGTAATCTCGTTAAAGACAACGCGGCAATCTGAAGAGAGGTCAAGGTCAAGGCTGTGGGCTAAATGCCAAGCAATCGCTTCTCCCTCTCTGTCGGGGTCAGCTGCGAGATATACTTTTTTTGCTTTTTTCGCTGCTGTTTTTAATTCTTTTAAGACTGGACCTTTTCCTCGAATCGTAATATATCTCGGTTCGAAGTCATGCTCAGTGTCAACACCAAGCTGACTTTTCGGTAAATCCCTTACGTGCCCCATTGAAGCCTTTACTTTATACTTTTTTCCTAAATAACGCTCAATCGTTTTCGCCTTTGCTGGCGACTCAACGATGACTAAATAATCAGCCATACTCAAAATCCCCCTTAAGAGGTGTTCTCTCTTTATCCATTTCACAAATTTATATTTATGTTAATTGCACCTATCTAACAGGCAATCGTTAAAAATTCTTTATGATGAACATCATTATAAACACGAAAAACAAAGTGTAAACTTAAATCCTCACTATTATTAAATATTCCGATGTCTTTTGTCAAACGATATTTTTATGGGAGTTCAGTATATTGAACACCACTCAAGGAGAATTCCTCTAAAATATCCTTCGTTGAATGAACAAGCTTGGCACCTTGCTGAATCAGTCTAGCTGGACCTATAGAATTAGAATCAAAGATCGATCCTGCAACAGCAAACACTTCTTTTCCTTGCTCTAATGCCTGGTAGGCTGTAATAAGCGAACCGCTCTTTTCTTTGCACTGGACCACGATGGTTCCTCTTGTCAGGGCACTAATTAATCTGTTTCTCATTGGAAAATGCCATTTTTCTGGTTTGATATAAGGCGGATGCTCTGACAACAGTAAATGATGTTCTCCCATATATTGAGCCATTTGCACATGTTCTTTTGGATATACATGTTGAAAGCCGCCAGCTACAACACCAATCGTTTTTCCTTTTTTTCTTATGCACTCTTTGTGTGCAAGTCCATCAATTCCTTTTGCTAAACCACTCACAATCATCCAATCTTCCTCTACAAGTTCTCCAACAAGTTTCTTCACGCACGCTTCTCCATAAGAGGATGGCACTCGTGTACCTACTACACCTAAACTTTTTTCTTCATTTAAATAGGTAACGTTTCCTTTTAGGAATAATACTGGGGGAGGATCATAAATGTGTTTTAGTGAGCTGGGATATAAAGGTGATGTGATGGGAACCATGTGAATATTTTGCTTTAAATAGGCTTGAACGATGTGTTGAAAAATGGGGAATTCATTTTCTTCAGCTTGTTGTAAGCGGGTAAAGTCGATCTTTTGTAATAATCGATCCTGTTTGAAATGATGTGTTTCTTCATTTATATATAGCTCAGGATCGACTTTCCACCATTTTGTTAACAAAGAGGGTGAGATGAGGCCTTTTAAGCGGTGAAAAATCATTCTTTCGGACACGTTGTACATACCATTCCTCCAGTTTAAGATAGAAAGAAGAAGACTTGTCAAAGAACAAGTCTTCTTGTGTCATTAATGCGTTTTACAAGCTTCGAAGAGATTCTTCTCTTTTAACACTTTAATTAAGGTTTCTCCCATGACAGATGGTGTCTCTGCCACTTCAATTCCACATTCACGCATTGTTTTTACTTTTTCATCAGCAGTTCCTTTACCACCAGAAATTATGGCACCAGCATGTCCCATACGTTTTCCTGGAGGCGCTGTTTTACCGCCAATAAAGCCAACAACCGGCTTGGTCATATTTGCTTTTACCCATTCAGCTGCTTCTTCTTCAGCAGTACCACCGATTTCACCAATCATGATCACAGCATGCGTTTCAGGATCTTCATTGAAGGCTTTTAATACATCAATAAAGTTCGTGCCATTGACAGGGTCTCCGCCAATTCCTACAGCTGTTGATTGACCAACACCAGCCTCTGAAAGCTGATGTACCGCTTCATATGTAAGCGTTCCAGAACGAGACACAACACCAACATGACCTTTTTTATGAATGTAGCCAGGCATGATGCCAATTTTACATTCTTCAGGTGTAATCACGCCAGGACAGTTCGGTCCAACAAGTCTTGTCTTCTTACCTTCCATATAGCGTTTCACTTTAACCATATCCAGAACTGGAATGTGTTCTGTGATACAAATCACTAGATCCACTTCTGCATCAACAGCCTCTAAAATGGCGTCTGCTGCAAATGGTGCTGGTACATAGATAACAGAAGCATTTGCTCCAGTTGTCTGTACTGCTTCAGATACAGTATTAAATACAGGAACTCCCTCTACTTCAGTTCCACCTTTTCCAGGTGTGACACCGCCAACGATATTTGTTCCATACTCAATCATTTGTTTTGTATGGAATAAAGCGGTTGAACCGGTAATCCCCTGAACAATTACTCTCGTATTTTTATTAATAAATACACTCATTTAGGTTCCCTGCCTTTCTGCTCTACTTGACTAAAGATACAATCTTTTCTGCCCCGTCAGCCATAGACTCAGCAGAAGTGATATTTAAGCCTGAATCACTCAGGATTTTCTTCCCTAATTCAACGTTTGTTCCTTCAAGACGTACAACGAGTGGTAATGTTAAGCCGACTTGTTTCGTCGCTTCAACAACACCTTCTGCGATGACATCACATTTCATGATGCCGCCAAAAATGTTCACGAAAATCCCTTTGACATTTTGATCAGATAAGATGATTTTAAATGCTTCCGTTACTTTTTCAGCAGTTGCACCGCCGCCAACATCAAGGAAGTTTGCAGGGTCCCCGCCGTAATGCTTGATGATATCCATTGTAGACATCGCAAGGCCTGCTCCATTCACCATACAGCCAATATTCCCATCTAGAGAAATGTAGCTTAGGTCATATTTAGATGCTTCAATCTCTTTTGGATCTTCTTCATCAAGGTCACGGTATTCTAATATATCTTTTTGTCTATATAAGGCATTGCTATCAAAGTTTAATTTTGCGTCAAGTGCCATGACTTTTCCATCACCTGTTACAACAAGAGGATTTATCTCGGCAATTGAACAATCCTTTTCAATAAACGCATTGTAAAGGCTTGTCATAAACTTAACAGCTTGACCAACTAATTTTGTTGGAATATTAATTTTAAACGCAACTTCTCTCGCCTGATAGGCTTGGAGACCAATCGCTGGGTCGATGACCACTTTCACGATTTTTTCTGGCGTTTTTTCTGCTACTTCTTCAATTTCAGTACCGCCTTCTTCAGAAGCCATCAATACAATTCTTGATGTCGCTCTATCCAAAACGAGTCCTACATAGTACTCTTTTTGAATATCGCAGCCTTCTTCAATAAGTAAGCGTTTTATTTCACGCCCTTCAGGCCCAGTTTGATGTGTGACAAGTGTCTTGCCGAGCAATTCCTCTGCAAACCCTTTCACTTCATCTTTTGTTTTTGCAATTTTTACCCCACCTGCTTTACCACGGCCGCCTGCATGAATCTGTGCTTTTACGACATATACAGAGCTTCCTAGCTCTTCTGATGCTTTCACTGCTTCATCAGGTGTAAATGCTACTTTACCATTTGGAACTGAAACCCCATATTTTCTTAGGATTTCTTTTCCTTGGTACTCATGGATATTCATTTCCCATCCTCCCAACATATGTAGAAACAAAAATTATAAAATAGACTGCGCTTTCATTTTAAAGAATAAAAAAGAGAATGTCTAGGGTTCTATGTAAAATCGTAAAATCCTTCTAAACATTCAAACTTTTATTTTATTAAAAATATAAATTTTTCAGTCAAAACACTTATTTTACCTTATTTTTTCATTTTTTGATCCAACCGATAGATAAATGAAAATATTTCTGCTACAGTATCGTATAACGCTTCTGGGATTTCCTCATCGAGCGTTAAGTGGCGCATCAGTTCTACTAAATTACGGTCTTCTTGGATAGGGACGCCAGCTTTTTGGGCTTCTTCAATAATATGATCAGCCACATAGCCGCTGCCTGTTGCAACGACTTTTGGCGCTTTTTGTTTTTCTTCATCATAGTGTAGAGCGACCGCTCTTCTAAGCGGTTTTGAATCTTTCATACTCGTAAGTCCAGCCCTTTCTCGCTGATTTTATGAAAGTGTTCATCTAGAAAGTCAGACGGATCAATTGGCTCTTCTCTCTTTTTCGCTGTAATCCCCGTTAAACTATACCCTAGGGCATTTAAATTCTCTCGAACAGCTGGAATCATTGGATTAATGGTCCCTTGAAGTTCGTGAGCCGTCTCGACTGTAATTGACATCACTTTTTGCTGAATCGTACAGTCTATTAACGTTTCTTCTAAGTTCTCCATGTTTAAATAAAACATTAAACGGCACTGAGAAATATCAATAGAGCCATCTTTTTTCTTATGCCCTTTTAGAATAAAGGTTAAATCTTGAACACTATGTTTTGAGAAAAGAGGGTAAGAAACCATCATTTGACTAACTGTTTGGTTTTCCTGATGCACTAGTAACTGCCCATTTAATCTATGGAATAATTGATCCATTTCTTTTTTTACGGGTTCCGGAACATCAGCTTGCCTTGCATCATTTAAAACCATCTTTAATTGGTGAAGCTCTTGGCTTTTGACATCTTGGCTGCCCTTTTCCAGTAATTTCAGCATCCCAATTTCATCTCGTACACCTATCGCTTTTTTCATCGTCATCAGTAAATCGAGTACATCGGTTTTATTGCTTAATGCTGGTTCAGTCTGCTGAATGACCTTTGCCAATGCGTTCGCCTCTGTTTTTGAAAGAAACGGAAATTCCTTTTGAAGCACGGCTGCCTTTGCGTCAGCCTGTGGCCCTGCCTGCTGGACTGCTTGAACCAGTGATGTGAGTTGTTTTACATCAAGCTGCTGCTGTCCGTCTGTGCCTTGCTTTGTGATGCTTGTCAGAATGCGTTCTATTTGCTGAAGCGGGAGCTGTTTTGGACTTAATAATTGCTGCACGCTGTTCTGATTCACTGTATCCACCTGTCGCCCTTGTATAGCGGCGGGCTGGCTCTGCTTTGTTTGCTGAGCCGGATTGACATGAGGCTGCACCTGCTGCAAGCTTTCTCCTTGCTTCGTTTGACCTTCTTTTGCTCCTAGAAGCACCGATAAGAGCTTTTCTGCATGAACAGTTGTCTCAGCATTTACAACCGTACGAACGGCCTGTGTAAGAGCCTGTGTGGCTTCTGATTGCTTCGGAAGCTGTGTTAATCGATCTAGCAGTGCTGTCACATCCTGATGAAGTGTAGAGGGGGATTTCATCGCTAATATTGATTGGAGTACTCCTTGTTGAATCGGCAAATCTTTCTTTAAAGCAAAAAGAAGTGCTTGCAGGCCTTTTTTGATATCCGCGCCTTGAAGTTGTTCAATCCATTTTACTGCCGTTTTTAACTCTGCTTCGTTGATGACCGGTTTTTCTTTTAAAAAGGCTGTAGCTGTTAACATTTGTTCAAGTCCATTTTTAAGCGACAGACCTTCTAGTAGTTTAGCTGCGGCATCCTTTAATGTTTTAGGATCTTGGTCAAATTGCTGAACAGGTCTTAATTTACTCAGACTGCCTCCACCTTCTTGTTCTAATTGGAACCAGTAGAAAGAATCGGCTTTTAGCTGAGCCGCTAGCTGCGCTTTGATTTTGGTCGAACCTATTTGAACAAGTGCTGTATCATCCCCAAGCATTTTCAGTACTTTGCCGAGAATGAGCCGGTGAATATTTTCCTTTCCTTCCGTGTTAAGCGGAACAGATTCTGCTGTATTCAGCCGACTATTCAGTGCAGTATGTATATCTTCAACTCTTGTCATCACAGGCAGCCTCCTTGTGTCAAAATATTTATGAAATAACAGATTTCACTGGTGCAAATGATAACCGGTGGATAGGTGTGGCGCCATGTGTTTGAATGGCAGCCAGGTGCTCTTTCGTTCCATACCCTTTATGTTTTTCAAATTGATACTCAGGGTACTGGCGTCCATACTCTTCCATCATTTGGTCCCTTGTCACTTTGGCAATACATGCACCAGCTGCGATGGATGCGCTTTTAGCATCTCCTTTGATGATATTCTCCTGTTGAGTAGGAAGCGGGAGCGTCATCGCATCTATGAGTAGATAATCAGGTGTGTGAGTGAGCTGCTTTACAGCCTTCACCATCGCCAGTCTTGATGCTTCGTATATATTTATTTCGTCAATCGTTGCCGCATCAACAATGCCGATGCCGATGTCGAGTGCTTCCTTTTGAATGAGCTCATAATAGGTCATTCTTTTTTTCTCAGATAGCTGTTTTGAATCATTTAAACCGAGTAGGACGGTATCTTCTTTTAATATCACAGCTGCCGCAACAACTGGGCCAGCCAGTGGTCCTCTTCCTGCTTCATCTATGCCTGCAATACAAGTGTATCCTTGCGCTCTTGCTTTGGTTTCAAATTGCAGCATTTGCTTCCATGCTGCATGCAGTTCTTGCTGCTTTTCTCTCTCTTTGTTCCATTTGTCCATCAGCTTATGGACACTTTTTCTTGTATCGTCTTTCAATAGTTCACGAATGTATGACTCGTCGTCAGCATGTTGTTCTATTAATTCTTTTATTTGTTTGACCGTGTACATTGGCTTTTCCGCAGCCTCCTTCTTTATATCGGCAGTTTTTCGCAAAAAATAAAGACCCGCATGAGCTGCGTGTCTTTTAGCTTTCAGGCTTCTCAAAAGTGAGGGGACCAAATTTTTCCGTTCGAATATCCCGAATAATGATTTCGGTCGTTTTGTCGTAATTAATGAATCCTCCACTCATCAGACAGCCGCGTTTTGTGCCAATGGCATCAAACAGCTCAACTGTATCTTCAGGTATTTCTGCTAAATCATAGCGTTTTTTTAACCGCTCTGGATAGTGCTCTTCTAAAAAGCGGAGCGCATACACTGCGACATCCTGCAAGTTGATGATTGAGTCTTTAATCGCTCCAGTGACGGCCAGCCTAAGACCTACTTGTTCATCTTCAAATTTCGGCCAGAGAATTCCGGGGGTATCGAGCAGTTCAAGTTCTTTTCCGACCTTCACCCATTGTTGTGACGTCGTAATACCAGGTCGATCTCCTGTTTTCGCAATATTTTTCTTTGCCAACCGATTGATCAGCGTTGATTTGCCGACATTGGGAATTCCGATAATCAAAGCTCGAATGGCACGCGGCTTAACACCTTTTGCTTTCATTCGATCGAACTTTTCTTTTAAGATTTCTTTTGATGTCGTAATGATTTGATTTAACCCTTGTCCATCGACAGAATTAATGGCAAGCGACCGTACACCTTGCGCTTCAAAGTGTGCCTGCCACTCTTTTGTCATACGAGGATCTGCTTTATCTGCTTTGTTCAAAAGCATAATTTTCGGTTTGTTTTGGAGGATTTCTTCAATCATTGGGTTTCTAGAGGACATCGGAATTCTTGCATCGGTTAATTCAAATACGATGTCGATGAGCTTTAATTTTTCTGTGACTTCCCGTCTTGCTTTTGCCATATGGCCTGGAAACCATTGAATTGTCATATGTGCACCTTCTCTCTTCTAACGGTTGTCTCTATACATTGTACAAAAAAAGAGCCTGTTACAGGTAACAAGCTCTTTCCTTTGATATCATTATCGTCTGATTTCTTTGATACGAGCCGCTTTACCGCGAAGTTCACGTAGGTAGTAAAGTTTCGCACGACGTACCTTACCGTGACGTACAACTTCGATCTTAGCGATTTTTGGTGTGTGTACAGGGAATGTACGCTCAACGCCTACACCGTAAGAGATCTTACGAACTGTGAAAGTTTCGCTGATTCCACCACCACGACGCTTAATTACAACACCTTCAAAGATCTGGATACGCTCACGAGTACCCTCGACAACTTTCACGTGTACACGTAAAGTGTCACCAGGACGGAACGCAGGAAGATCAGTGCGTAATTGTTCTTTTGTGATTTCTTCAATCAATTGTTGCATCGTTTTCAACTCCTTCCAACAGATGCTCATGTCCTCTTTCTTCATTGCAGCGGAACATCGTTTTCAAACTTGAATCGGCAAGCCGTCCAAGTCACAAGTAGTATCATACCACACCTGTATACCTTGTGCAATACAATCTAGTCATTATGAAGCTGCCAAAGCCATCTTTTTTCTTCATCCGTTAATGTTTTGCAAGAATCGATCAAATCTGGCCGTCTTGTATAGGTTCGCTTCAACGATTCTTTACGCCGCCACTCTTCAATTTTGGCATGATTTCCAGAGAGAAGCACATCTGGTACTTTCAATCCTTTATAATCAGCTGGTCTTGTATAGTGCGGATGCTCAAGCAGACCTGTACTAAATGAATCTTCGATATGAGACGCTTCTTTTCCAAGCACATGAGGCAAAAGCCTGACCACACTGTCTGCAATCATCATCGCCGGCAGCTCTCCGCCTGTGAGAACGAAATCCCCGATTGAGATTTCATCTGTGACAAGATGCTCCCTGATGCGCTCATCGTAGCCTTCATAGTGGCCGCAAATGAACATAAGATGCTCTTCTTTTGCAAGCTCTTCTGCTTTCTTTTGTGTATATCTTTCTCCTTGAGGACAGACAAGAATAATGCGGGGTTTCTTGTTTGCTTTTTTCGTTAAATCTTCTACCGCATCAAATACAGGCTGTGCTTTCAGAACCATGCCAGCACCGCCGCCATACGGATAGTCATCCACTGTTTTATGTTTATGATCGGAATACTCCCTAAAATTCACGACATCAAATGAGACCGCATCTTTTTCCTGAGCTTTTTTTAAGATCGATGAGTGAAGCACTCCTTCAAACATTTCAGGAAACAGTGTTAAAAAGTCAATTTTCATTCGTCAATGAGTCCTTCCATCACTTCAATGTGTACTTTCTTGGATGAAATATCAACTGTTTTGACGACAGATGGAATATAAGGGATGAGGGCATCTTTTTTGCCTTTTCTTCCAACCACCCATACATCATTTGCCCCCGGCGTTAAAACTTCTTTGATTTGACCAATCAGTTTGTCCTCTTCATCATATACTTCACAGCCGATGATTTCGTGGAAATAGAATTCCCCTTCATCTAATGAACCAAGATGTTCTTTTTCTACTTTTAAAATCGACTCTTTTAATTGCTCAGCTTCATTTAATGAACCGACTTCTTCAAATGTCAGTAAATCAAATTGTTTGTGCTGTCTATGTGATGCGACAGTCACTTTTAGCGGTTCTTTTTGATTTTGTTTGAAAATATAAAGGACGCTGCCTTTTTTGTAGCGTTCTTCTGGGAAATCAGTCTTTGACACAACACGTACTTCTCCGCGCACTCCATGTGTATTGACGATCTTTCCGACATTCAACCATTCTAGTTCCATGTTCTATAATCACCCCTGACGTATTTCCACAATGGTGCCGTCTTTCACGACGATGACATTGTCTTGCATTTTGTCATCCCATTTATCACCTATTTTTACTTCAATCAGCGCATCCACTTCTGTTTCTTTCATTTCACTGCCAAGAGGCAAGATATGCAGCTGCTCGACTTGAAAATCAATTTGCCTCATTTTCTCTTGTCTTTTTTCAATGGCTTTTTGAAATTGAGGGATGGCTTCTTGCTGATGTGGTTCTTTTTCATGCTTTTTGAGTTGAAAATATAGTTGATTGCACTCACGTTCTAGTCTTTCTTTTTTCTCCAAAAAAGTCGTTAACAGTTTGTCCTTACTGCTTTCAGTTAATACTTGCATGACGGTGACATGTTGAATGATCTGCATCTTCCTTTTTGTCCCCCTATCCGAAGGCATTTGTCCTCTACAGTATAACGAAAAATAGATTTAAACGTGTAAAAAAAGGGGAGGTCCTAAGCCCTCTCCCTTTTTAGTCAGCAATCTCAAGTTGAACTTTCTTAGAAGACTCTGCACTTGCTGCAAACATGACTGTTCGTATCGCTTTAGCTGTACGTCCCTGCTTTCCGATCACTTTTCCGGTATCTTCAGCATTGACAGACAGTGTGTAAATGACCTGCTCATCTTTTTCTAATGAAGATACGTGAATATCTTCAGGGAAATCAACAAGTGGCTCGACGATGGACACAATCAATTCTTCCAAGGACAGCTCATTCATTATTTGCTGTTTTTCGCATTATGAAATTTTTCAAGAATTCCTTGGCTTGAGAAAAGGTTACGAACTGTATCAGATGGTTTCGCACCATTTTGAAGCCATTTAAGCGCTAATTCTTCGTTGATTTTCACCTCAGCTGGTGATAACACTGGATTGTATGTTCCAACTGTTTCGATGAAACGACCGTCACGTGGTGAACGAGAATCTGCTACAACAATACGATAGAAAGGAGATCTTTTTGATCCCATACGTTTTAAACGAATTTTTACTGCCATTTTACTAGCACCTCCGAAAATATTTCAACAAGATAGTATATTAACAATGATAAAAGGGTTTGTAAAGTGTTTTTTCTTAACAACGGTTTTATCATGTATAACCAATTACATAAATGGTAATTTAAAGCCGCCTTTTTTCTTTCCTTTGGACATATTGGTCATTTGCTTCATCATCTTTTTCATTTCGTCAAATTGTTTTAAAAGGCGATTGACTTCCTGTACAGATGTTCCGCTTCCTTTTGCAATCCGTTTTCTTCGGCTTGCATTGATGACCTCTGGCTGTTCTTTTTCTTCGGTCGTCATTGATTTAATGATCGCTTCGATGTGATTGAGCTGCTTTTCGTCTACTTGGACGTTTTTGAGCCCTTTCATTTTACCGGCTCCCGGCATCATTTGGATCAGTTCATCAAGTGGACCCATGTTGCGAACCTGCCCAAGCTGCTCGAGGAAATCATCGAGCGTGAAGCTCATTGTCCGCATTTTTTGTTCCAGCTCTTTCGCTTTATCTTGGTCAACGTTTGCTTGTGCTTTTTCAATAAGCGTGAGCACATCTCCCATGCCAAGAATTCTCGATGCCATCCGCTCTGGATGGAATGGTTCAATTGCATCAAGCTTTTCACCTAGTGCGGCGAATTTAATCGGCGTATTTGTGACTGCACGAATTGACAATGCTGCCCCGCCTCGCGTATCACCGTCTAGTTTTGTCAGAACGACACCTGTTAAACCAAGCTGTTCATTAAAGCTTTTTGCGACATTGACAGCATCTTGACCAGTCATCGAGTCAACAACGAGGAAAATCTCTTCTGGATTTGCGACTTCTTTTACTTTCTGAAGTTCATCCATTAAGTCTTCATCAATATGAAGACGTCCTGCTGTATCTAAAATGACATAATCATGATGTTCTTCTTTCGCTTTTTCAATTGCCTGTTTGGCAATTTCGACAGGACTAACTTGATCACCTAATGAGAATACGGGCATATCAAGCTGTTTCCCAAGCGTTTGAAGCTGCTGGATCGCTGCTGGTCTGTAAATATCAGCGGCCACCATCATCGGCTTGCGATTATGTTTTTTGCGAAGTAAGTTGGCAAGCTTTCCAGTTGTGGTCGTTTTACCTGCCCCTTGAAGACCAACCATCATAATGACAGTTGGAGATTTTTTCGCTACAGCGATTTTACTCTCTTCCCCGCCCATTAATTCAGTGAGTTCTTCTTTTACAACTTTAATGACCTGTTGTCCTGGGGTAAGACTTTGCATGACCTCTTGTCCAACTGCCCGCTCGCTTACTTTTTTCACAAAGTCTTTGACTACTTTAAAATTGACGTCAGCTTCAAGAAGGGCAAGGCGTACCTCGCGCATCATTTCTTTTACATCTTGCTCTGACACTTTTCCTTTGCCGCGGATTTTTGAAATCGTCTGCTGCAGTCGGTCGGCTAATCCTTCAAATGCCATACTGTGCCGCCTCCTAATCTAATTTCTCAAGCGATTCAATTAAAGCTTCTGCTTCTTCCTTTTGCGCGGAATCTGCTACAAGCTCTCTCATTTTTGTGAGAAGTTCTTTACGCTCTTTAAATTTCTTAAACAAGAGCAGCTTTTCTTCATATTGTTCAAGCATCGCTTCAGTCCGTTTAATATTATCATAAACAGCCTGTCTTGATACTTCATATTCATCCGCAATTTCACCGAGGGAAAAATCGTCTAGGTAGTAAAGCGACATGTAGCTCTTTTGTTTTGCGGTCAACAACGATTGATAGAAATCAAACAAGTAGTTCATTCTCGTTGTCTTTTCAAGCGTCATGGGCTCTCTCCCCTTTGTTAAGTTCATTCCCTTTACAACAACTAAGTTTACACGGTTCTAATCTATGTGTCAAGTTTTTATCTTGTCACTTCTTGCGGCGATATTTAAATAAAAAAGCCGGCAGTTTTGCCGGCAGTTTGATTAGTCTTCTTGATCAATCATGTCTGAGAATAATCCGTACACATACGATTCAGCATCGAACTCTTGCAGATCGTCTACTTTTTCACCTAATCCCACAAGTTTTACAGGGATGTTGAGCTCATTGCGAATGGCAAGAACAATCCCGCCTTTTGCAGTACCGTCAAGCTTTGTTAAAGCGATACCTGTCACGTTTGTCGCTTTAGAAAATTCCTTCGCTTGCGCCATCGCATTTTGACCCGTTGTCGCATCAAGGGCAAGCAGTACTTCGTGCGGTGCATCGGGCACTTCGCGTTCAATGACTCTCTTGACCTTCTCTAGCTCTTTCATCAAGTTGACTTTGTTTTGCAGTCTGCCTGCTGTATCACAGATCAAGACATCTGCTTTTTTGGCTTTAGCTGATTGAACGGCATCATAGATGACCGCTGCCGGGTCAGAGCCTGCTGTTTGTTTAACGACAGGAACACCAGAGCGCTCGCCCCATACTTCAAGCTGCTCAATCGCCCCCGCACGGAACGTATCACCTGCTGCTAAAATGACGGATTTCCCTTCATTTTTTAGCTTGTTTGCCAGCTTACCAATGGTTGTGGTTTTACCGACACCGTTCACGCCTACAAATAAAATAATATTTAAACGGCCGTCTTCAATGTTCAGTTCAGAGATTTGTTCCTCACCGCTATTGTAAATCTCCACGAGTTTTTCAGAGATGACTGCTTGTACTTCACTTGGGTCTTGAATGTTTCTTAATTTCACTTCTTTTTTCAGCTCATCAATCAGTTCCATCACAGTCGTGAAACCAACATCCGCACCGATTAACACTTCTTCTAGTTCTTCAAAAAAGTCTTCATCCACTTTACGATAGCGAGAAATGAGTTCATTTACTTTTCCCTGAAACGAATTTCTCGTTTTTTCAAGTCCATCTTTAAACTTTTCTGATACTGAATCGGTTTGCTGCGTAAATTTTTCTTTTAATTTCTTAAAAAAGCTCATGGGTTCAAAAACCTCCTTTAATTACTGGACAAGCTCTTTCGTTTCCTCTAGTTTGACAGATACCAGTTTTGAGACACCTGACTCCTGCATCGTGACACCGTACAGAACATCTGCTTCCTCCATGGTTCCTTTTCGGTGTGTAATCACAATGAACTGTGTTTCTTGGCTGTATTTCTTTAAATACTGGGCAAAGCGGAACACATTCGCTTCATCAAGTGCCGCTTCTACCTCATCTAGCACACAGAATGGAACTGGTCTCACTTTTAAGATCGAGAATAATAAAGCGATGGCTGTTAATGCTCTTTCTCCGCCTGAAAGCAGGCTTAGATTTTGCAGCTTTTTCCCCGGCGGCTGCGCCACAATATCGACACCTGAGTTTAGTAAATCGTTTGGATCTGTCAACTTAAGGTCTGCTCTTCCTCCGCCAAATAATGCTTGGAAAACAGATTCAAAATGCCCGCGGATTTGAGAGAATGTCTCAGAGAAACGTTTCGTCATCTCCTGATCCATTTCTTCAATGACTTGGAATAACGTATTTTTCGCTTCTGTCAGATCATTGCGCTGTTCAGTTAAGAAGAGAAAACGTTCATTCACACGTTCATACTCGTCAATGCTGCCTAAGTTCACTGTTCCAAGCTCTTCAATGGCTAGTTTGATCAATTTCACGCGTTTTCTTGCTTCATCCGGCGATAGCGTCAGATGATACATTTCTTTTGCTCCTTCAAACGAAAGGGCATACTCTTCGTTTAAATAGGCGATGAGGTTATCAAGTTCAACTTCCATGCGGCCAAGCTTGATTTCTTCATCTTTTAAGCTTGTCGTGAGCTGTTTATACAGGCGTTTTTGCTCTTTCAGTTCACGTTCAGCGAATTCTAATGTTTCAGAAAGAGCCAGGCGCTGTTTGCGTCGCTCTGAGATAAGCGCTGTCGTTTTGTTTTTATGTTCCAGTTTCTCTTTTGCCGCTTCTTCCAGTTGTTCGGCGCCGTTTGAGCTGGATGACATTTCACTTGTTAAGAGGGACAAATCTTCTTTTGTTTCCGTCAGCGTCTTTTCAGCCTCTTCTAATTCAGCCGTTAAGCTCGACAGTTTTTCTTGTTCATTTGCTAAAGACTGCTCTTTTTTGGCAAGCGAGATTTTCAGCTCTGTTAACTCGGAAGAAATGGTTTCTTTCGTTGAGCTTTGGGTCTGCTTCCGTTTTGTTAACGTGTTGATCTCTTCGTCAAGAGAGGTCAGTTTCTCACCTATAGATGTTTCAAGGGCTGCCTGCTCTTTATCCTTGCTCGCAAGTTCGCTAGAGCGCTGCTGCAACTCTTCTTTTTCTTGATCATAGAGCTCTAGATGAGCGTTAATATTTTTTTCAGCTACTTGCAGTTCATATAATGTCCCTTTTAACTCTTGCTGCTTTTCTCGAAGCATTTCGCCGCGCTGACGCAATTCATTTAATTGGACTTCGCTTTCGGCAATCGATTGCTTCGTTTCTTTTGTTTCTTTTTCAAGGATCGTTGTTTTTTCTTCCATTTCAACGAGCTGCTTTGTTAATGTTTCAATCTCTCGGTTTCTGGACAGGAGGGAATTGTTCTTTTTCTTTACGCCTCCCCCAGTCATTGAACCGCCTGGGTTCACCACGTCCCCATCAAGGGTCACGATACGATAACGATGTCCTAGCATTTTCGCTAGCTCATTGGCACCTTTTAAGTCTTTCACGATTAGGACTGTTCCAAGCAAATTCCGAATGACTTTTTCATACTTTTCGTCAAAGGAAACGAGCTGACTCGCTACGCCGATAAATGCGTCATGCTGCTCAGCTGTTTGAATATCTCTGAACTGAATGGTTCGTTCTTTGATGACGTTCATCGGCAGGAAGGTCGCACGCCCAAAGGAATGCTGCTTTAAGTATCCAATGGCCTGTCTGGCAGCCGCTTCATTTTCAGTAACGACATGCTGCGTGGCTGCGCCAAGTGCAATTTCAATCGCTGTTTCATGTTGCTGCTCTGTTTGAATCAGCTCTGCAATCGCCCCGTGAATACCGCCTAACCGGTCCTTTGCCTTTAAAACCTCTTTCACTCCTTGGAAAAATCCTGAGAAGTCTTCCTGCATGGATTCAAGCATTTCTTTTTTAGATTTTGCCTGCTGTACATATTGATAGGCTTGGTAAAGTGCCGTTTCTTTTTTCTCGTATTGACGTTTCATCTGCTCTAGCTTTTGTTCCGCTTCTCTAAAGCGTTTCACCTGAGCCAAAATGTCTTCTTCTCGTTCTGAAAGTTGCTTCTCGGCTTCTGTTTTCTTTTCCTTCACAGATACCCGTTCTTCGATATGTTTCTGATTATTTTGCGTTAACCGCTCTAGCTGCAAGGCTGCTTGGCGCTGCTGTTCTTCTAGTAATTTACGTTCGTTTCGGATAGAAGCTTGCTCGTTTAATAGGTCAAAATAATCGCTTTTCAGCTGTTCAATTTGCCCTTCCACATCTTCACTATGAAGAGACAGCTGATGCTGTTTTGTTTTCACTTCATCTTTTAGCTGCTGCACTTCTGTTTGCAGGCTGTCACGTGTGACTTTCTGCTGTTCAATCTTTTCCGTTAACAACGCCTGTTTTTCGGTTAAACGCACGAGCGTATCTTCTAGCTGACCTTGGTTAGCGGCCGCATTTTTTTTCCGTTCTTTTAGAACTTCTTTTTTCCCTTCAAGCTTTTCTAGTTCTTCACTTGTGAAAAGGAGGACTTCTTGAAGGTCATGAATCGAATCGTCAAGTGCCTGAATACGGTCTCTCGATTCTTCGATTTTGGCTTCCTTCGCTTGAATGTCTGTGGACTGCTTCATTTCATCTTGTTTGAACCGCTCGACAGCTTCACCAAGTGTTGTCCATTTTTTGTGCAGTGCTTCAATATCATGGACGGTGAGAGCAATTTCTACATTTTCAAGTTCTTCTTTCTTTTGCAGATAGTCTTTTGCAATAGATGCCTGCATTCTTAGTGGTTCTACTTGATCTTCTAGTTCATGCAGAATATCTTCTACCCGGTTTAAGTTGTCCTGCGTTTCAAACAGTTTATTCTCGGCTTTTTTCTTTCTTGTTTTATATTTCAGGACACCAGCTGCTTCTTCAAAGATGCTACGTCTTTCTTCAGCTTTACTCGATAGAATCTCTTCTACCTTACCTTGGCTGATGATCGAAAAAGCTTCTTTTCCAAGACCTGAATCCATGAAAAGATCAATAATATCCTTTAAGCGGACAGACTGATTGTTAATGAGAAATTCACTTTCTCCAGAACGATAGACTCTTCTTGTCACACTGACTTCGTGAAAATCGATCGGCAAAAAGTGATCTTCGTTATCGAGCGTTAATGTCACTTCTGCTAAGTTGACTCGTTTTCTTGAGTCACTTCCTGCAAAAATGATGTCTTCCATTTTTCCTCCGCGGAGGCTTTTTGCTGATTGCTCTCCAAGTACCCAGCGGATCGCATCAGTAATATTACTTTTGCCGCTTCCGTTTGGTCCAACAACAGCTGTAACCCCTTTGACAAAGTCTACAGTCACCCGCTGTGCGAAAGATTTGAATCCTATCACGTCTAAACGTTTGAGGAACATGAGAGTGATCCTCCTTATGTATTTAAAGTACTATTATCTTACCATATGAACTGAAAAAAGATGATGGAAAACAGAGTGAAATCCCCCTGAATCACGAGGGGGATTTTATTGGTTCATATGATGTTTCTGTAATTTAGCAAGTGCTTCCTGTGCAGCATGCTGTTCCGCTTCTTTTTTTGAACGGCCATTTCCAATTCCAAGCACTTCTCCTCTAAGGGATACATTGGCTTCAAATTCCCGGTTATGTGCTGGGCCTTTTTCATGCAGGATTCGGTATTCAAGTACACCTTTTCCATCTCGCTGAACAAATTCTTGAAGCTGGCTTTTAAAGTCCATGACATGTGAGAATGCCCCGTCATTAATTTTCGGGTACACATAGGCTTCTAGGAATCGTTCAACAGGCTCAAGTCCTTGATCTAAATAAAGCGCTCCGATAAACGCTTCAAATACGTCTGCTAAGAGTGCCGGACGCTTTCTGCCGCCTGTCATTTCTTCCCCTTTTCCTAAAAGAACAAGGTCTCCGAAGGACAGCTCATGTGCTAATGACACAAGTGATGGCTCACATACGATCGCCGCTCTCAGTTTTGTTAAATCTCCCTCGCTCATGGCTGGATACTTTGCAAATAAGAACTGTGAGATCGTCAATTCTAAAACAGCGTCCCCTAAAAATTCAAGTCTTTCATTATCCTCATAAGGTTTTTTCCGATGCTCATTCACATAAGAGGAATGTGTAAAGGCTTGATAGAGTAGTTTTTCATTTTTAAAGTGTACAGAAATGCGCTGCTGAAATTCTCTGAATTGCTCTAGTTTTTTGCTCTTTTTCTGTTTGTCTTTATAGTGTTTTGGCATAGCAACCTCCAGGTAGGCGTCATCGCCTTTAAGGATACTGATTATATGGAGTCTCTCTTTCTACATGCAAGGAAACCGTGCTCCTTAGCATCTGAAAAAGGCTGACAATTGATCAGCTGAATATGTTGAAACTAACATAAATTTTCAAAGTCCCGCCATGAAAATAGACGGGACTTTGTTACGCTTATTGCTGGCTATTTATGTAGTTCACAGCGTCACCGACTGTTGCAATTTTTTCAGCATCTTCGTCAGAAATTTCCATATCGAACTCATCTTCAAGTTCCATAACTAGCTCAACTACATCAAGGGAATCAGCGCCTAAATCTTCTTTAAATGAAGCTTCCATTTTCACGTCAGCCTCATCAACGCCAAGGCGGTCTACAATAATTTTTGATACACGCTCTAATACGTCTGCCATTGCCTTTCACCTCCCCTCAAAGTATTATAGTTGATTCGTTTTTAAAAAACTAGAGAAAACGTAACGAAATTTTGATATTTCTTAGGACATAACCATTCCGCCATCCACTTGGATGGTTTGGCCTGTAATATAACCTGCTCCTTCTGAAGCTAAAAAGACAACAACGTTGCTTATATCTTCAGGCGCACCAAAGCGTGCGAGCGGGATTTGCTTAAGCATTTCTGTTTGAACATTCTCATCAAGCTTGTCTGTCATATCAGTAGAAATAAAGCCTGGTGCTACGGCATTGACTGTAATATAACGGCTTGCCAGCTCTTTCGCTGTTGTTTTCGTTAATCCGATCACACCAGCTTTTGCTGCAACGTAGTTTGCTTGTCCAGGGTTTCCGCAAACGCCGACAACAGATGCTACATTGATGATTCTTCCGCTGCGCTGTTTCATCATTTGACGTGTCACAGCTTTTGTACAGTTGAAGACACCTTTTAAGTTTATGTTAATGACATCATCCCATTCATTTTCTTTCATTCTCATGAGCAGGTTGTCCTTTGTAATTCCAGCATTATTCACAAGAATGTCGATTGAACCAAATGTATCAACGGCTTGTTTCATTAATGCCTGTACTTCTTCTGCATTTGACACATCCGCTTTGACAGCAAAAGCCTGCTGGCCAAGTGCTTTGATCTCATCGACGACTTCATTTGCTTTTGCTTCGTTGCCTGAGTAGTTCACCACAACATTGGCACCTTTTTTCGCCAAATCGATCGCAATCGAACGGCCAATACCGCGTGATGCACCTGTGACAACGGCTGTTTTATTTGTAAGCATCAAGAATCCCCCTTGAGTGTTTGAATGGCTGCTTCAATTGTTTCTTGATCTGATACGGAAATGGTCGTCAGGCGGCGATTGACTTTTTTCACAAGACCTGAGAGCACTTTACCAGGACCAATTTCAATAAATGTTGTCACACCTAAGTCAATCAGGCGTTCTACACTTTCTTCAAATCGAACAGGAGAATACAATTGTTCAATCAGCTTCGTTTCAATTTCATTACGTGATGTCACGATGTCTGCTGTTACGTTTGAAATCACTGGCGTCGCGGCATCAGAAATGTCTAATTTAGATAATACATCTGTGAATTTTTCAGCTGCTGGTTTCATTAATGCAGAATGGAAAGGTCCACTCACTTCAAGTGGAATTGCACGTTTTGCGCCCTTTTCTTTCGCTTTCTCTGATGCAAGTTCCACACCTTTTGCTGTACCAGAGATGACGATTTGGCCCGGACAGTTTAAGTTCGCAAGTTCTACAAGATGACCGCTTTCTGTCACTTCTTTTGTCACTTCTACAAGCGCTGCTTGGTCTAAGCCAAGAATCGCCGCCATTGCGCCTTCTCCTGCTGGAACGGCTTCATTCATTAATTCGCCGCGCTTTCTCACTGCGTAAACGGCATCTTTAAACGAAAGAGCTCCCGCTGCAACAAGGGCTGTATATTCACCCAGGCTGTGCCCTGCTGCATAATCTGCTTTGATTCCGCTCTCTTCAAACTTCTTTAAGATCGCGATGCTTGTCGTTAAAAGAGCTGGCTGTGCATTATATGTCAGCGTCAGTTCTTCTGCATCTCCTTCAAAAATCATTGAAGATAAATCAAAACCAAGGGTCTGATCTGCTTCTTCAAACACAGCTTTAGATGCTGCTTCTTGGTCAAATAAATCTTTTCCCATGCCAATTTTTTGAGAGCCTTGGCCTGGGAATAAAAAAGCAATTTTACTCATGCTGCTCTACCTCCATTACGACTCATTCGTGTCTTCTTTTTGAACTTCTTGATGAATGATAGCTGAAACGTCTTTTTTAACGATGTCACGCGCCTGACGAATGGCATGAAAAATCGCATTTTCATCAGAGGAACCATGCGCTTTAATAACGGGCGCTTTTAAACCAAATAATGCGGCACCACCATATTCGGAGTAATCCATTTTAGATTTCATCTGCATTAATTTTGGCTTCATCATACCTGCTGCTATTTTAGCTGTGAAACTGGATGTTAAGGTTTCTTTCAGCATTTTAAAAACAGAAAGGGCTGTGCCTTCGATCGTTTTAAGGGCGATATTCCCCGTGAAACCATCTGTGACAACGACATCAGCTACACCCTCTAATAAATCACGCGATTCTACATTTCCTACGAAATTCAAATCTGATGCTTTTAATAATTCAAAGGTTTTTTTCGTTAAATCGTTGCCTTTTTTATCTTCTGTCCCGACATTTAAAAGTCCAACGCGTGGATTGCTCTTCGGGAAGACATGCTCTGCATAAATAGATCCCATCATGGCATATTGCACAAGATGCTCTGGCTTTGCATCAACGTTTGCGCCGACATCCAATAATAAGAACCCGCTGCCATCAAGTGTTGGCAACGTCGGAGCAAGTGCTGGTCTGTCAATGCCATCAATTCTGCCTACGATAAACAGGCCTGCTGTCATGAGTGCCCCAGTATTTCCAGCTGAAATACAGGCATCTGCTCTTCCTTCTGAAACTTCCTGCGCCATTTTCACCATAGAAGAATCCTTTTTACGTCTCACTGCACGCACTGGTTCATCCGTTGGTTCAATGACTTCTTTTGCATCTAAGATCGTGATGCGTTCATGATTTGTTATGTATGATTTGATCTTGCTTTCATCGCCGACTAGTGTAATCTCGATATCTGAAAATGCTTCTAAGCTTTTTTGCACACCGTCAATAATGGCTTTAGGGGCATGATCTCCCCCCATTGCATCGACTGCAATTCTCATGTTATGTGCCACCTTTTACTTTTGTTTTGAGCGATACATGACGAAATCGCCTGAGAAGACAACTTCCTCACCTACATAGCTGTTTACTTCAACTACGGTTCTGCCTTTTTCTTTATCATGTGAGGCAACTTTGGCTTTTGAGACGACTCTTTCGCCTTGTTTGACCTGCCTTGTAAACTTAATATTTGCTTTTGCTGTCAAAGCCAGTTCATCGTCGATGACGGCTACTGCCAGCGAATTTGCCTGGGCAAAAAGATGATGTCCCCTGGCAATTTGGTTACGGCTAAATACATGCTCTTTTCTTACTTCAAAAATGGAAATCGCTTGATCATCAAGCTCTACATCAATCATTTCTCCAATAACTTCATCCAGCGGAAGAGACTTCACTTCATCCTCTAATGTCTTTTCGGCCACGTGCTTAATTCGTTCGCGTAATTCAGGGATTGACAGCTCCAAACGGTCAAGTCGAACTGTTTGAATGCTTACACCGAACTTACTTGCCAATTCTTCATCAGTAATGAACGGAGTCGAGCTGATCGTTTGCTGGAGAAGCCTTTGTCGTTCTTTTTTATTTAGTTTCATATGCAGACACCATCCGTACATTTATGACTAGGTACTAATAGTAGTATATAATCTCATAGATGATAAATCAATCCTTGTTTCAAAAAGACAAGAAAATTCCTCCAGCACTTGATCAGCTCAATTTATCTCCGCCTAGCACACCGCTGTCTACGAGTGTTTGCCTAAGTTCTTTGTATTCAGGTTCTGTCCAAAAGGCTTCAGACTGCACGAGCTCTGCCGCATCTTTTCTAGCGGTTTCAAGCGCTCTATAGTCATGAACCATGTCTGCCACTTTAAATTCAGGCATTCCGCTTTGTTTCTTGCCAAAGAAGTCGCCAGGGCCTCTTAGTTCTAAGTCCTTTTCAGACAGTTCAAAGCCATCCGTTGTTTCAGACATGATCCGCATGCGCTCTTTACCGGTCTCTGATTTAGGGTCCGCCATTAAAATACAAAAAGATTGATGCTCTCCGCGTCCGACCCGGCCTCTTAACTGATGAAGCTGTGACAGTCCAAAACGGTCCGCATCATAAATGACCATGATGGTCGCATTTGGCACGTTGACTCCAACTTCAACAACTGTCGTTGACACAAGGATTTGCACTTCATTGGAAGTGAAATCTCTCATCACTTGATCTTTTTCATCACTTGCAAGTTTCCCGTGCATTAAGCCGATCGACCATTTTCCGCGATACGCCTCTGTCAGCATGCTGTGAACATCAATCGCATTTTGGACATCCAGTTTGTCTGATTCTTCTATAAGTGGACAAATAATATACGCTTGTCTGCCTTTTCTCAGCTCTTTATCAACAAAAGCAAGAATCCGCTCAAGCATGTCATGCTTCACCCAATACGTTTCAATCTGCTTTCGGCCGGCTGGTAGCTCATCAATGACAGAAACGTCCATTTCTCCAAATACTGTGATGGCAAGCGTTCTTGGAATCGGCGTTGCGGTCATAAACAAAACATCTGGGTCCTGCCCTTTGCTTCGCAGTTTTTTCCGCTGTTCCACGCCGAACCTGTGCTGTTCATCTGTAATAACAAGACCAAGCTGCTGAAATTCCACTTCGTCCTGGATAAGGGCATGCGTGCCGACTAAAATATCAATATCTCCCTCTTTCAGACGTTCAAGCAGTTCTCTGCGGCGCTTTCCTTTCACTGAACTCGTCAAAAGAGCAATATTTAGCCCCCATTTTTCAAATAGCTGATACAGTGAATCGGCATGCTGTTCAGCCAAGATTTCAGTTGGCACCATCAGCGCACCTTGAAAGCCGGATAAATGAGCGGCATAAAGGGCAATGGCCGCTACAGCTGTTTTCCCCGATCCAACATCCCCTTGAAGAAGCCGGTTCATCCGGTACGGGGATGCCATATCTGACATAATTTCATCCAGCACTCTTGATTGTGCTTTTGTCAGCGGGAACGGCAGGCTATGAACAAACTCAAAGACCGCCTCTTTTGAGAACGGATGCTGGATGCCTGATGTTTTTTCTCGTTCTTTTTTTCTGATCGCCTGCATCTTCAGCTGGAAGATGAGAAATTCCTCGTACACGAAGCGTCGTCTTGCTTGCTTGAGCGAGTCTCTCGTTTCAGGGAGATGAATGGTCTTTAGTGCTTCTTGATAAGACATGAGTTTATAAGCAGCTACAAGCTGTTTTGGCAGTGGATCTTCTGCATGGTCTACATAGAGTGACAACGCTTGTTTTACAAATCGTCTCATCATCTTCACGGTTACATTTTCTTTGACTGAATAAACAGGTTCTATACTGCCATCTTGTTCGTGTGTTCCTTTTTTAAATTCCTGAACCATAATGGATTGACGGTTTTTATCCCACTTCCCTGTGACGGATACCGTATCGCCTAAAACAAGACTTCGTTTTAAATAAGGGCGATTGAAGCATATGGCTGTTATCAAAAAACGACCGACAAGCAGCCTGAATGTCAGCCTGCTTCGTTTTTTTCCATAATAGGTGAGAACGGGCTCACTGTGCACTTTTCCTTCAACTGTGACACGTTCGTCATGCCTGACTTCTTCTAAGTTGCGAAGCTCATAGTCGTCATATCGATAAGGAAAGTAGCCGAGTAAATCGGCTACTGTGTAGATTCCAAGTTCATTTAGTGTTTTTTCTGTTTCTTCTCCAATCCCTTTCAAGGCAGAGATCTTATCTTGCAATTTCTGTATCACGAGATGAGGTCACACCTCCGAAAATCTTCTTTTCAAGCTCTCTTGCTGTCGGTGTTGCAGCAAGTCCGCCTTGTGCAGTCTCACGAAGAGCGGTTGGCATCGTTTGACCAATTTTGTACATCGCATCAATGACTTCATCACAAGGGATGCGGCTTGTAATGCCGGCAAGTGCCATATCTGCTGCAATCATCGCATTAGAAGCGCCCATTGCGTTTCGTTTCACACATGGCACTTCCACAAGTCCTGCGACTGGATCGCAAACAAGACCTAGCATATTTTTTAGGGTGATGGCCATGGCTTCAGCGGATTGCTGCGGCGTACCGCCTGCCATTTCTACAATGGCTGCTGCTGCCATACCTGATGCAGATCCTACTTCTGCCTGACAGCCGCCTGCTGCACCAGAGATACTTGCGTTATTGGCGACAACAAAACCAAATGCACCAGATGTAAATAGGAATCTGACCATTTGTTCCTTTGTTGGCTTTAATGTTTCTTTCACTGCAAAGAGCGTTCCTGGCACAACACCTGCTGAGCCAGCTGTAGGCGTTGCACAGATCGTTCCCATTGCTGCGTTCACTTCATTTGTTGCCACTGCCTTACTGACAGCATCTAAAATGGTATGACCAGACAATGTTTTGCCTGATGCGATATATGCTTGAAGTTTCACCGCATCCCCGCCTGTTAAACCAGATAATGATTTCACACCTTTCAGTCCGTTTTCAACGGCCTGTTCCATCACTTCTAGGTTGCGGTACATCTGCGAGAAAATGTCTTCACGTGACTTCCCTGTCACTTCCATTTCTTGAGTAATCATAATTTCTGAAATGGAGGTATTCCGTTCTTCTGTTAGCTGCACGAGTTCTTTGACGTTTTTAAACATCATACATAACCTCCTTGTTGTTACTCTGCAATTTGTGTGACTTGAATAATGTTTGGCAGCGTCTCAAGCTCTGTTAAAACCGCTGGATCAATATTCTGATCCACTTCAATCGTCATGAGGGCTTCTTGCCCGACCTCTTTACGTGCCACTTCCATATGACCAATGTTGATGGCGAATTTCGCTAACACATTGGCAACTGCTGCAATCGTCCCGTAACGGTCGTTATGAACCACAAGAATGGCCGGGTGATTCCCTGAGAGTCTCAGTTCAAAGCCATTTAATTCTGTGATTTCAATTTTACCTCCGCCAATGGAAATCCCGATTAATTCAAGGCTTCCATTCGCATCTGAAATTTCTACTTTTGCTGTATTCGGATGTGCTGGCACCGCATCTTCTTCTTTAAACTCAATGTCGATTTCTTTGCTTTTTGCAATATCGATCGCTGTTTTAATTCGTTCATCAAATGTATCAAAGTCAAGAACACCGCCGATAATGGCTACATCTGTCCCGTGTCCTTTATACGTATCTTTAAAAGAGCCATAAAACGATACAGTAATTCGTTTCGGTTCTCTTCCGAACAAGCTGCGAGCCACTCTTCCAATACGAGCCGCACCCGCCGTGTGCGAACTTGATGGACCAATCATGACGGGTCCAATAATATCAAACACACTTCTAAATTTCATAGGTCTTCCCCTCTCATCACCAATCACAGATTGGTTTGTTACTCCCTTTAGACTAATGGATTCATTCGATTCCCGCAACTCATTTCACCGATGAACACATAGTAAAAAAATGCAAAAGAAGAAGAAGGGCTTCATGTGCCCTTCTTTCTTTATTCAACAGCCAAAATATATGAATAAAGCGGCTGTTTTCCATCGTGGACTTCAACTTCTACATCTTCAAATGTTTCTTCAATATATGCTTCTAAAGCTTCCATCTCATCAGATGATGCATCTTCCCCTTTGATGATTGTGACAATCTCATCATCTTCTGTCACCATTTGGGTCAAAAGCTCTTTTGCTGCATCTAATTGATTTTTAGCTGTTAAGGTAATTTTCCCATTGTATAAGCCCATATAATCGCCTTTGGCAATGTCGATCCCATCAATTTGGGTATCTCTTACCGCAAAGGTAATTTGGCCGCTTTTTACATGATCAATCGCTTCTAACATCGCAGCTTCATTGTCTTCATTTGAAGCTGCTTCATTTAGAGAAAGAAGTGCCGACATTCCTTGAGGAACGGTCTTTGTCGGAATAACAACGACCTCACGACTTGAGACAGTTGCCGCCTGTTTAGCTGCCATGACAATATTAGAATTATTAGGTAAGATAAAGACGGTTTCGGCATGAATGCTATCAATTGCTTTGACAATGTCTTCTGTGCTCGGATTCATTGTCTGTCCGCCTTCAATGACGACGGATGCTCCGATACTTTTAAACAAGTCAGCAATCCCTTCTCCCATTGCGACACTCACTACTCCAAAACGCTGTTTTTCAGCAGCTGTTGCTTTTGGTGCAGCAGGCGAGTGATCTTTTTCTTCATTGACGATCGAGCTATGCTGCTCTCTCATGTTTTCAATTTTCATATTAATTAAGCTGCCGTAGCGCTGTGCATATGATAAGACATCTCCTGGCTGCTCTGCATGAATATGAACTTTTGCAAGCGTATCATCAGATACCACAAGAAGTGAATCTCCGAATTCGCTTAATTCTTCTCTGAAGGCATTTTCGTCAAAGGACTGTTTGTCTTCTTCAAATTTCACCATAAATTCTGTACAATAGCCAAATTCAATATCTTCTGTGTTCATATGGCTTTGTGCACTTTTATGATGCTCTGCACTCACTAATTCTTTTAATGTTGGCAAAGAGGCCGTTTTAGGAGGAAGCTCTTCTCCTCTTAATGAAGCAAGGAAACCTTCATATACACAAAGAAGTCCTTTACCGCCGCTATCTACAACGCCGACTTCTTTTAAAACAGGAAGGAGATCTGGTGTGCGGTCAAGTGATGCTCTTGCTTCCTCAATCGTTAATTCAAGCACACGATCGATTTGGTCTTCTGTTGCTGAAACAGCAACCGCTTTCTTTGCTGCGTCTTTTGCAACCGTTAAGATGGTTCCTTCAATCGGTTTCATGACGGCTTTATATGCTGTATCAACACCGGCCTGCAAGGCAAGCGCAAATTCTTTTGCGTCAATTGTTTCTTTTTGTTCTATATTTTTGCTGAAACCTCTGAAGAGCTGAGACAGGATCACACCCGAGTTTCCTCTTGCCCCCATTAACAGCCCTTTTGACAGAGCCACCCCGACCTTACCAATGTGATCGGTATTTGTTTCTTCAACTGCTTTTGCCCCTGAAGTCATTGACAAATTCATATTTGTCCCCGTGTCTCCGTCTGGCACTGGAAAAACATTTAACGCATCAACAATTTGTGCGTTTTGAGAAAGATGGTGAGCACCTGCAAGAATCATTTTTGCAAATGAGCGGCCACCCAGATTTCTAATAGACAATATATTTCCTCCTTACTACGGGTTCGTAACTTTTACTCCTTGTACATAAATGTTGACTGAGTCAACTGAAAGTCCAACCGTGTGATGAATCGTATATTTGACTTTCGTTTGAACATTATGTGCGACTTCTGATATTTTTGTACCGTAGCTGACGATGATGTACATATCAATATGAATGCGATCTTCTTTTTGACGCACAAGAACACCCCGGCTGAAGTTCTCTTTGCGGAGAATATCCGTCAAGCCGTCCTTTATTTGATTTTTGGACGCCATGCCAACAATACCATAGCAATCGATCGCAGCGCCTCCTGCCACCATTGCAATGACTTCATTTGATATATCAATTTGTCCGTATTTCGTTCTAAGTTCAATGGACACATTGGTTCCCCCTTTTTGAGAAATTGCCCTGAGTTATCACTATTTTACTATAAGACCCTTCTTTTTAAAAGAAATCATTCAATCCGACCCAATCCTACTTATACTATAGCCTTGATTTTTTATCAAGATGTCAAGGTATTTTTCTTGAAAGAGGAGCAAACAATCCTTGCAAACCCCTTGAAGCTGTGGTAAATTATTAAAGTATCTTGAGGCATCTCTAAGTACGTATATGAAGAATATGATGATGTTTTCGCAGTTAGGAGGGAAACAAATGGCACGTAAATGCGTTATTACAGGCAGAAAAACAAAAGCTGGGAACAACCGTTCTCACGCAATGAACTCTACAAAACGTACATGGGGCGCGAACCTTCAAAAAGTTCGTATTCTAGTGGACGGTAAGCCTAAAAGAGTATATGTATCAGCTCGAGCTTTGAAATCTGGTAAAGTTGAGCGTGTATAAGCAAGAGTAAACGCCTGCTACATTTAACTGTAGCAGGCGTTTTTATGTGGAAATAAAGGAGATTACTCATTAATCTTTCTTAAATGAACCAAGCATCGCACGGACAATGCCGCCAAGAAATCTAGGCAGTTTGATTGTATAAAATTTCATTTTGTCCCCCTCCTAAAAGTACCGCTTGCAGCACAATTGAGCTTAATCAGCCATCCACATTGATAGGTTGGTCAATCTTTGCTTCTTACCATTATTAATATGCCTTCATGAAAAGAAAAAGTACCATTTGAGTGGATGAGTTCGTTACTAATACATAGTGTGGAACCAGGCTCAATATGACAATTTTTCAGAGGATATTTGAAACCTTTTAATGTCAGCTTTTCAACCGATGTACCGAAGGGCAAAAACGACACATATTTTTTATCCGAGTCTTGTTTGATTTCGTATGTACCAGGTCCAAACATTTGAATGATATTTTGTTTATCTACAAGGGTCATGCTCTGTTTGTGCTGAATGCCTTTGTAAAGGAGATGGATATTCCCAAGAAAATGATCTGCTCTTCCGCCAGTGATGCCGTAAATTTGAATATGTGCTGGATTCTGACGCAAAGACCAGTTCAGCGCAAGTTCTAAATCCGTTTCATCTTTCTCTGCCTGAAATAGATTGAGTGCAGGCAATTTCTTTTTCAGCTCATGAAGCTCTTCTTCTGTCACACTATCAAAATCACCAAATGCTCTGTCAGGTACAATGCCATGCTCTAGTAAGAAAAGGGTTCCCCGATCTACGCCGACCCAGAGAATGTCCTCCTCAGATGCTTCATGATCAAGCGGCGGGATGTACGCAAAAGGACCGCCGGCTACGATATGTATGTGCATGATTACGCTCCTCTCCATTGAAAAAGAACCAAAGATCACAATGACTTTGGTTCTTTTTCTTATGCTTCTCGAATGGCCTGAATGGCCGCCGCGCGGTCATCTTTCCCATATACCGCTGAGCCGGCAACAAGTAGATTAGCGCCTGCTTCTTTGCAGCTCTTTGCTGTCTCTACATTGACACCGCCATCTATTTCAATGAGTAAATCAGTTAAGCCTTTTTGTTCACTAAGTGTCTTTACTTCTTTTACCTTTGAGAGAACAGATGGAATAAACGCCTGTCCGCCAAAACCAGGGTTCACCGTCATGAATAAGACTAGGTCAACATCCTCTAATACATGCGCAATTTGAGAAACGGGTGTGTGCGGGTTTAAAACAACCCCTGCTTTGACACCTTGTTCTTTTATATGCTGAATCGTGCGATGTAAGTGTGGACACGCCTCGACATGAACAGAAATAATATCAGCGCCCGCTTTTGCAAATGCAGGGATATACTGGTCTGGCTGCTCAATCATTAAGTGAACATCGAGCGGCAGCTTTGTATGCGGCCTGATCGCCTCCACTACATTTGGTCCAAATGTCATATTCGGTACAAAATGACCGTCCATCACATCAATATGAATATAATCCGCTCCACCTTGTTCCACATCACGGATATCTTTCTCCAGATTGGCAAAATCGGCTGATAAAATGGATGGGGCAATATAAACCATGACTTAGTACCTCGGCTTTCTATCTTTAATTTCAGTTAAAAACTCTAAATAATGCTGATAGCGATACTCTCTGATGCGATCGTGTTCTACTGCCTCTTTTACCGCACATCCAGGCTCTTTTACGTGCAAACAGCCCCTGAATTTACATTCTGCACTCTTCTCTCTGATTTCTAAGAAATAGAGCCCTAAATCTTCCGCTTCGATACCTGTAAATTCAAGCGAGCTAAATCCTGGTGTATCGGCAATGAGCCCTTCAGCCGTTCGAATGAGTTCCACATGTCTTGTTGTATGTTTCCCCCTGCCAAGATGGGAGGAAATATCATTTGTTTTCAGTGCTAAATCAGGACTCATCGCATTTAAGAGGGAAGACTTCCCTACACCCGATTGACCTGCAAATACAGTAATCTTGTGATGGAAATACGGGGTCAGCTTTTCAATTCCATCCCCTTCGATCGTCGATGTTAAATGAACGTCGTATCCAATTTGGCGATAGTCTTCTGCATAGGCTTGAATCGTTTCTCGCTCTTGCTCTGTTTTCAGCAAGTCCATTTTTGTGATGCAGATAATCGGTTCAATCTGGCTCTCTTCAACAAGCACTAGGAATCTGTCTAACAGCGATGTACTAAAGGTCGGCTCTGCTGCTGAGAAAACGAGCACCGCTTGATCAACGTTGCTAATAGGCGGGCGAATCAGCTCATTGGTCCGCTCTTTTACTTCCAGCAAATAGCCTTCCTTATCGTTATCTGCTTGATAGACGACATAATCTCCAACAAGCGGGGTTATTTTGTTTTTACGAAAAATCCCTCTTGCTCTACACTGAATTACTTTGCCACTTTCTAGAGACTCATCCAGCACATAATAAAATCCGCTTAATGCTTTAATAATTTTGCCCTCAGGCATAAAGTCCCTCCTTTATTCATCATCAGGGTATTCAATCGTTTTGGAGCTTACTACTTTATCATCCACTGTCACCTGATAGTATCCTTTTTGACCAGGTTCTATCTTAAATTTAATCGTTCGCTCAGTAGGCGCAGTGATTTTAAAGGTTTCATATAAATCAGAAATGCTATGTTCTGCGTCATCAATAGATATTTGAACATTCATTTCTTGTCCTTCTGTTTCTGGTTCATAGGGGATCGCAATCTTTTCAGTCACCGTTTTAGCCGGTTTCTCTTTTGGGCCAAGAGAGAACGTAATTTTAACCGTATCACCAGGTTTAACAGCAGTCCCCGCTCCTGGTTCCTGCTTCATGACCTCACCTTTTGGCACATCGTCAGAATATGCTTCTTTTTCATCTAGCTTTAGTCCATTATCCTCTAGATAATTTGATGCGGCCTGTTTACTATACGTCGTTAAATCCCGTAAGGTAATATCGGCAGGGCCTATACTGACGGTCAATGTGACTTCTTCATCTGCTGCGACAAGTTCTGTATTCGCGGAAGGTTTCTGTTCCATGACAATGCCTGATTCTGTGTCATTATCATTCACTTCCTCCACAACAACCTGTTTAAACCCTTTTTTCTCTAATAGTTCTTTTGCTTTCTCGACCTTTTCACCTGTTACATCAGGTAATTCGGTTTTTTCTTTACCTGTACTTTGATAAAGCTGAATTTCTGTCCCTTCTTTTACCTTCGTTCCGATTTTCGGGTCTGTTTTGACAACCAGCCCTTTTTCAATCTTCTCGTCGGCAATATCAATGGGTTCAGAAGCGACGGTAAATCCGGCTTTCTTCAAGGTATCTTCCGCTTTTTCAACCGTCATGCCAGAAACATCGGTCACCTCTACATCCTTTGGAAAGAGTAATCCTGGGAAGACCGTGATCGCTAAAATGGTCGCAGCCGTCAAAACAAATAAGATCGACGCTACAATCCACGGCCATTTTTTCCGTTTTTTCTTCGGCTTTTGTTTCTCTTTTTTCTTTGGTTTTTGAACCGGGTGGACGGCTGTTTTTTCATTGTCTTGATCGACTTGATGATCTTTTATAATAGGAATGGCTTTTGTTGCTTCATGATCTTCTTCAATGACAAAGCGCTTTTCTTTTAGTCTTGCAGGGTCAAAAGCCGTTTTTAAGTCTTTTTGCATTTCAGATGCATCTTCGTATCGATAGAATGGATCTTTGGCCATCGCCTTTAAGATGATGTTCTCCACGCTTTGTGGTACAGAAGGATTCCACCTTCTCACAGATGGCGGCTCTGATTGCAAATGCTTCAGTGCGACACTGACAGCGGATTCTCCTTCAAATGGCATGCGTCCTGAAATCAGCTCATAAAGAACAATACCAAGTGAATAAATGTCTGACTTTTTCGTTGCAAGACCGCCGCGCGCTTGCTCTGGGGACAAATAATGCACGGAACCAAGAACAGAATTCGTATGGGTAATGGTCGCTGAGCTAAGTGCCATGGCAATGCCAAAATCAGTGACTTTGATATTCCCCAAGTTGTCTATTAATATATTGTGAGGCTTAATGTCTCGATGGACGAGCTGTTTCGCATGGGCTTCTTCCATCGCCGCAACGACTTGCTCCATGATGCGAACGGCTTCTTTTGGATGAAGCGGTCCATTGGCGTGTATGTATTCTTTCAGCGTCATCCCCTCGACATATTCCATGACAATATAATAAATGTCATCTTCTTCCCCTACATCGTAGATACTGACAATATTCGGATGATCTAAGCTGGCTGCTGATTGCGCTTCTCTCCGGAACCGTCTAATAAAATCATCATCGCTTGCAAAGTCAAACCGTAAAATTTTAATCGCCACTTCGCGATCTAAAATCATATCCTCCGCCAAATAAACGTTGGCCATTCCGCCTCCGCCTATGGCGCGAAGAATTTGATAACGGCCGCTGATCCTTTTTCCGATCAACACTTGCTGTCACCCTCCTCTGTTTGGGAGGAGATTTCTAACAGTACTGCTGTAATGTTATCTTCACCGCCGTTGTCATTCGCTGTTTGAACTAACTCTGTTACTTTTTCATCTGGTGCGGTTGTTTGCGATAAAATCTGAATCAAATGTTCTTCTTCTACTTTATTCGATAATCCGTCTGAGCAAAGCAAAATTTGATCTCCTGGATCCACTTCAAAAGTTCGTGCATCAATTTGAACGTGTTTATCTGTTCCTAACGCTTTGGTCAGCACATTTTTTCTTGGATGATATTCTGCATCCGCTTTTGAAATCTCTCCTGTTTTCACTAACTCATTCACTAGTGAGTGATCATCTGTTAATTGGGTCAGCGCGCCTTCTCTTAGCAAGTAGCAGCGGCTGTCACCAATATGGGCAATTGTGACCGTTTGCAAATGAACGAGCGCACAAACGATGGTCGTCCCCATTCCTTGGCATTCCTCATTGTTTTTCGCATGTTCGTATACTTGGTCATTAATGTCGCTAATTTTTGAGATTAACCAATTTTCTTGATCGGCTGGTTTATTTGGAATTGAAGATGTTTCCTGCCAGTATTCTTTTAAAGAAGAAACTGCCATCTTGCTGGCTACATCACCAGCAAGATGACCTCCCATTCCATCTGCTACAACAGCTAGAAGTGTGTCTTCTTTTGCTTCAAAAATACCTGCATCATCTTCATTATGCTGACGGACTTTTCCTGTATCGGTTTGAAAGGCTGCCCTTATCAACATTCGTCACCTCGTCTCTTCCTGACGCTCCTTCGCTCTTAGCTGACCGCAAGCAGCATCAATATCATGGCCTTGCTCTCGTCTAATCGTTACGTTTACGCCTCGTTCTTTCAGCGTTTTTTCAAATAGGAAGATTTGTTCTCTTGGTGTTCTCACGTAATCTCTTTCTGGTACATAGTTCACCGGGATGAGGTTTACATGGCATTTGATTCCTTTTAATAAATCAGCAAGTTCTTCTGCGTGATGGACTTGATCATTGACTCCGCCAAACAGACCGTATTCAAAGCTCACGCGTCTGCCTGTTTTTTGAATGTAGTATTCGATAGCTTCCATTAATTTTGGCAGCTTGTATGCCTTATTGATTGGCATGAGGCGGCTTCGAATTTCAGTATTTGGTGCGTGCAGGGAGACAGCAAAGTTGATTTGCATTTGCTCATCCGCAAATTGATAAATCTTTGGAATGATCCCGCTCGTCGAAACCGTAATATGACGTGCTCCAATATTTAAGCCGTTGTCATGGTTAATGATTTTAAGGAATGCAAGCATTTCATCAAAGTTATCAAACGGTTCGCCAATTCCCATGATGACAACTGAGCTGACGCGTTCATCTGTTTCATCAAGCGCCTGTTGTACTTTCAATACTTGGGCCACAATTTCTCCCGCCTCAAGGTTACGTTTCAAACCGCCAAGTGTAGATGCACAGAATGTACAGCCAATCCGGCAGCCAACCTGTGTTGTGACGCAGACAGAGTTGCCGTATTCGTGGCGCATTAGCACGGTTTCAATGGTATAGCCATCGTGTAATTCAAATAAGAACTTGATCGTTCCATCTTGAGATGTTTGTTTGATCACTGTTTTTAAAGTCGTGATGGCGAATTGATCTTTTAATTTTTCTCTTAATTCCTTTGATAGGTTAGACATTTCATCAAAGGATGTGACGCGTTTTTCATAAAGCCACTCAAAAATTTGTGTTGCACGGAAAGGCTTTTCGCCTTGTTCCTTTAACCAGTCTTTGATTTCATTTAGCTCAAACGAGTAGATCGACGGCATGTCTGTTTTCAGTTCTTTTCTTACTTTTTGTTTTTGTTCTGTCATTTTTTATCCCTTCTTTCTCATGCTGCAAATAAAGAAACCATCTGTTCCGAAATAATGAGGAAGTATTTGTACACTTCCGTTTTGAACAAACGGAGCAACCTGCTCAGGCAGCCGTTCATTAAGAGATAGATCGGGTTCGAAGTCTTGGTGTTCTTGTAAAAACGCATGAATCACTTGTTGATTTTCTGTTGGATCCATTGTACATGTACTGTATACAAGGGTTCCGCCTGGCTTTAGCAGCTGGGCTGTTTCATGCAAGATCGATTGCTGAATTGTCGCAAGTCTTGCTGAGTCTTCCGAGGACTTTGTATATTTCATATCTGGTTTTCGTCTGATGACGCCAAAACCTGAACATGGTGCATCAATGAGAATACGGTCAAACGAAGCATCATCATAATGGTCGGATGCTTTTCTTGCATCAAGCGCTTTTGCCTCAATATGCGTTAAGTTTAGACGCTTTGCCGCCTGTTTGATCAGTTTTACTTTGTGCTCATGTAAATCAAGAGACACTATGTTCCCCTCATCGTTCATTCGCTCTGCGATATGTGTTGATTTACCACCAGGAGCGGCACAGGCATCAAGCACCATTTCTCCCGGCTGAGGGTCCAGCGCTCTTGCGACAAGCATGGAGCTTTCATCTTGGATCGTGACAAAGCCCTCTTGAAAGAAAGGAGTGGATACGATAGATCCTTTCATGAGTTTGAGTGCATCCTCAGAGAGATCGCCGAGCTCTGTCTCAATTCCTGCATCCATGAGTTCTTGCTGCAGTGCAGTGCGGTTTTTTTTCATTTGATTGACACGCAATGTCTGCTTTGGCGGGACTAAATGAATACGGCACATGCTTTCTGCTGCTTCAAAACCGTACGCCTCCACCCATTCTTGTACGAGCCACAATGGATGGCTTGTCTCTATTGAGAGCCTTTTTACCGGATCTTTGATCGCATCAAATGATGGCACGCCTTCTCTTTGCACAGAACGAAGAACGCCGTTGACTAGTGAAGAAATACCTTTATGTCCGCGCTTTTTCGTTAGTTCCACTGCTTCATGGATGGCTGCACGATCTGGAATTTTTTCAAGATAAACCATCTGATAAAGAGACATCCGCAAAAGCTGCATCACCCAAGGAGCCACTTTTTGCGGTTTTTTCACAAAGGGTGTGAGCATATAATCAAGTGCCAGCTTGTTTTGCAGTGTACCGTATACAAGTTCTGTTAATAGCGGTTTGTCTTGATCGGAGAGTTCTTTCTCTTTCATCACTGACTGCAAAAGCAAGTTACTGTAGGCTTGATTTTGTTCGAGTTTGATTAAAGCGTCTAGCGCTACTTCTCTCACATTACTTTTCTTCATTGATTAGCCCTAATTTCTGTCCAATTTCGATATTTGCGCCTCTTAAGAAGTCTTCACCGCTCATTTTTTTCTTTCCAGCGGGCTGTACACTCGTTAATAAAAGGCCTTGATGATTTCCTGTTCCAACGACTGGTCCTTCTTTTTGAAGCTCAATCACTTTCCCAGGTTCTTCTGGTGCTTGAAGCGGAACTTTTTTCGCTTCCCATACTTTTAAGTTAGCACCGTTCCATTCAGTATAGGCAACTGGCCATGGATTTAAGCCGCGAACTTGGTTGTAAAGCTCTTCTCCTGGCTTGGTCCAGTCTAACCTTTCCTGCTCCCGCTTAATATTTGGTGCATACGTTGCTGCCTCTTCATTTTGCGGAATTGGCGAGATAGACCTGCTTAACACATTTGGAACTGTGTCTTTTAATAAAGCCGCACCAGCCACACTTAATTTATCGTGCAGTGTTCCGACGTTGTCTAATTCATCAATTTCTACTTCTACTTTGCTAATCATGTCACCTGCATCAAGCTTTTCTACCATATACATGATCGTCACGCCTGTTTTCTTTTTGCCTTGCAGGATCGCATAATGGATCGGTGCACCGCCTCTTAGTTCTGGCAGCAGTGAGGCATGAACGTTGATACAGCCAAATTCAGGTTCATCAAGTAATCTTTTTGGCAAAATTTGTCCGAATGCTGCTGTTACGATCAAATCTGGCTTTAACGCAAGCACTTTATCAATTTCTTCATCAAGACGTACCTTTTCAGGCTGTAAAACTGGAATGCCGTGTTTTAAGGCTTCTACTTTTACAGGAGGCGGCGTGAGCACTCGTTTTCTGCCTTTCGGGCGATCTGGCTGTGTGACGACCCCTACCACTTCGTATCCTTCTGTTATAAGTGTTTGCAGCACAGGTACTGAGAAATCAGGGGTTCCCATAAATACGATACGTGCCATTTTCTTCACCCTTCCATTTCCGCAAGTTCTTTTTCTGTATACGTTTGAATGATCTTCGACGTGAATAATACGCCGTCTAAGTGATCAATTTCATGCAATAAAGCTCTTGCTAAAAATCCTTCTGCTTCTATTGTAAATGGTTTGCCTTTCTTATCAAAGGCTTTCACCTTCACATAATTTGGTCTTTCAACCGTTCCGTACAAAGATGGAAAGCTCAGGCAGCCTTCAATGTCTGTCTGGCTCCCTTCCACTTCAAGAATCTCAGGATTTACTAAGTCAATCCTCCCAGAATCTTCTCCGATATCGACCACGGCGATTCTTTTTGAGATGCCGATTTGTGGTGCGGCTAGGCCGACTCCATCTAGTTCAAGCATTGTATCATACATATCATCCAGCAGTTTTTTCAGTTTTTTATCGAATGTATCAACAAGCTCTGTTTGTTGTTCAAGCACGTCTGCAGGATGTAAGACTATCGGTTTGATTGCCACGAAAAGACCTCCGTTTTACATCATCATATATGGATTCATATCGATTGATATCATCAACTGTTTTTGTTCCATTTCTTTTTGATAATGATCTTGTATTTTTCGTAATAAACTTGCCAGTTCATTTTCCCTTTTGTATTTTATCACGCATTGATATCGATATCTATCTTTGATCTTAGCGATCGGAGAAGCAGCAGGACCGAGAATTCTTGTATTCGGTGCACAATTCATTTTCAGGAACTGAACAATTTTGTCTGTGACATGCGCTGCCTTTGTCACTTCTTCATGTGATACAGTCACCATCGCCAAAAAATAAAATGGCGGATAGGACTGATGACGACGGTGCAACATCTCCTGCTCATAAAAGGCTTCATAATCATGCTGTTTGGTTAATTCAATACTATAATGCGAAGGTGTATATGATTGAATAATGACTGACCCCGCTTTTTCATGACGTCCCGCGCGTCCGCTTACTTGTGTAAGAAGCTGAAACGTTTTTTCACTTGAACGAAAATCAGGGATGTGAAGAGACGTATCCGCACTAAGGACACCGACAAGTGTAACATCTGGAAAGTCTAATCCTTTTGCAATCATTTGCGTCCCAAGCAGAATGTCTGCTTCTTTATTACCAAAGGACGTGAGAAGCTTTTCGTGCGCGCCTTTCCGAGAGGTTGTATCTACATCCATTCGGATGACCCTTGCTTCTGGCAATACCTTCGTCAGCTCTTCTTCCACACGCTGTGTGCCTGTACCAAAATAGCGAATATGCTCACTGTGACATTCTGGGCATTCTGCAGGTACAGGAGCTTCGTGACCGCAATAATGGCACTTCAGCCGTTTTTGAAAGCGGTGATAAGTGAGAGAGATCTCACAATGAGGACATTGTTCCACATATCCGCAATCACGGCACATCACAAAGGATGAATAACCTCTTTTATTGAGAAATAAAACTGCCTGCTCTTTCCTTTCAAGTACTTCTTTTAACCTAAGCATTAATTCTTCTGAGAACATGGAGCGGTTGCCATTTCTTAATTCTTCTCTCATATCAATTAACGAAACGTGCGGCAGCTGCTGCTGATTGACGCGCCGTTTGAGCGTCAGCAGTGTATACACACCCTTTTCCGCACGCGCATATGACTCAAGTGAAGGCGTTGCACTGCCTAATACAACCGGACATTGGTGCCGCCCTGCTCGTTCAATGGCCACATCTTTCGCATGATACCGAGGCATTTCTTCTTGTTTATATGACGATTCGTGTTCTTCATCTATAATGATCATTCCTAGATTCTCAAACGGGGCAAAAACAGCCGATCTTGCGCCAACGACAAGTTTGACTTCCTTGCGGTGGATTTTCCGCCATTCATCGTATTTTTCCCCAGTCGATAAGCCGCTATGAAGGACAGCCACATTGGACCCGAAGCGCTCTTTAAAACGCTGGACCATTTGAGGCGTTAATGAAATTTCAGGAACTAGGACGATCGCTTCTTTTCCCTTTTGGAGGACATGATCAATCGTCTGTAAATAAATTTCGGTTTTACCGCTTCCTGTGACCCCGTGCAGTAAAAACGTTTCATGTTTTTCATCGCTCACTGCTTGATGAATGGGTTTTGCCGCTTCTGCTTGCTCTGTTGTGAGATCAAGAGGAGTAGATGGTGTAAACTCCCTATCCCGATAAGGATCTCGATAAATCTCTTCATAGCTTTCTGTTAACAGACCTTCTTGAATCAAGGCTTTTATCGTTTGAGAACTAGCACCTGTTTGCTGCTGCAAATCTTTTGCTAAAAACGTCGTTTCATTCGCTTGAAATAGAAAGGTAAGCAACGCCTTCTGTTTCACCGCATTTTTCTTTAACTGTTCCTGCTTTTCTTCAAGTTTTTCTTTCGTAACTGCTACCTGAAGTGTCCGCACCTTTTTCTTTCCGGATTTTTGTGAGACGTGATATCTGACTTCTAGATGACCTTTTTGGACATGCTTTTGAATAGGCTTCAGCTGTTCAGGCGGAATGTCAGCGTAAAGGATGCTCTCTTGCTGACCGAAAAGCTCTTTCAATGACTGCGGAAGTTCCTCAGCTGATAACACCTGAATTTCTTTTTCATATTTGGCTTTCATCGCTGCTGGAAGCATCGATTGAAGCGCCGTAATATGATAGGACAATGTTTTTTCCGTCAGCCAGTGGGAAAGCTCCAATAGCTCATCTGTCAGAACAGGAGATAAATCAAATAAATCGACAATGTCCTTGATATTTCCTGACTGTACGTCTGTTTCTTCTTTGATTTTTGTCACAAACCCTTGAATCTTCCTTGGGCCAAAAGGAACCACTACCCTCATACCAGCCTTGACAAGGCCTTTAAAGCGGTCTGGCACACGATAGTCAAACGGCCTGTCAATGGCTTTCGTTGTGACATCGACGATCACTTCAGCAATCATGCTCGATCACGCTCTTTTGGCAGCAGCTGCTTTGCCTCCTGTAAGATTTCAAAGGCAAGATCTTTTTTGCTCATCATTGGCAGCTCTTTTTTTGTTCCGTCTGCTTTTATCAATGCTGCGACATTCGTATCTGTGCCAAAGCCCGCGCCCTCTGCTGCAACATTGTTCGCGACAATCATATCTAAATGCTTGGATTCGATTTTCTTTTTCGCATAGTATTCTACATCCTGCGTCTCAGCTGCAAAGCCGACTAGCACCTGATGTTCTTTTCTCTTCCCAAGCTCTTTTAAAATATCTTTCGTCCGCTTAAATTCAACCGCTAGTTCACCGTCTTGTTTTTTCATTTTATGAGAATACGTCGTGACAGGCGTATAATCGGCAACGGCTGCTGATTTAATCACTATATCTGCTGTCTCGTATACATTTAACGCTGCTTGATACATCTCCTCAGCCGATTCCACTTGCACTACATCCACATGCTCAGGTGCAGTTAACGAAACAGGTCCTGAAATGAGCGTGACATCAGCGCCCATTTGCTCGGCAGCTTCTGCAATGGCATAGCCCATTTTCCCAGAAGATCGATTTGAAAGGAAACGAACAGGGTCGATCACTTCTCGTGTAGGACCAGCTGTGACCACGACTTTTTTACCTGAAAGCGGCAAGCTGGTTGGCTCATCAAAAAACGCACGGATGTGTTCAACAATTTTTTCAGGCTCCTCTAAGCGTCCTTTTCCAATGTAGCCGCATGCTAAATAGCCTTCACTTGGCTCTATAAACCGGTAGCCGTCTTCATATAAAGTGCGGATGTTCCGCTTGACAGCTGGATGGTCATACATGTGCACATTCATAGCCGGTGCAACCCATACAGGAGCTGTTGAAGCAAGCAAGGTCGTTGTGAGCATATCATCAGCAAGTCCTGCGGCCATTTTACCAATGGTATGTGCTGTTGCAGGGGCAACAAGAATGAGATCGGCCCAGTCAGCTACATCAATATGCGCTATGACTTTTGGATTATTTTCTTTAAATGTATCCACATACACCTCATGCCGAGATAGGGCTTGAAAGGTGAGCGGAGACACAAACTCACGGGCAGATTCTGTCATAATCACTCTTACGTTTGCGCCTGCCTGTACGAGTTTACTAGTGAGTGCAGCTGCTTTATATACGGCGATTCCTCCGCTGACGCCGAGTAAAATATTTTTTGACTGTAACATTTGTTTGTCCCCCTTAACGGCCTTTTTCACAAATTCGTCTACAATTCAAAAAAGTCAAAACCAATCATAGTTTTGACTTTTTTGAACGTATCGTATCTGCATAGCAGAAGCGATGTTATTCTTGCTCTTCTTTTTCAAATGTCAAAAGACCAGCATCGATTTCTTCAAGAGCTTTCCCTACAAATTTGTAGGATTTTGTGTTTTCGATTTGTTGATCTTGATGGATTTGCATTTCACGTGCACGGCGTGCAGACACTGTGACAAGTGTATATTTTGAGTCAAGTTTGTTCATCAATGAGTCAATTGAAGGATCTAACATGGTTTATTCTACCCCCAGCATTTTTTTATATCTTGGTGCGACTCTGTCTCTTCGCAGGTGCTCTGCAAGGACGATCGCTTTAATTCTTTCACATGCAAGCTCGACATCGTCGTTTTCAACGACATAGTCATAAGCATCCATCATTTCAATTTCTTCTTTTGCAGCAGCCATTCGGTTACGGATGAGATCCTCAGATTCTGTCCCGCGTGTAATAATGCGGTTTTGAAGTTCTGAAAGACTTGGCGGTGCAAGGAAAATAAAGAGACCTTCCGGGAATGCTTCTCTTACTTGAAGTGCACCTTGCACTTCGATTTCAAGGAAAACATCTTTTCCTTCGCTCAATGTTTGTTCTACATAGTCAACAGGCGTGCCGTAGTAATTCCCGACATATTCTGCCCATTCTAACAGCTTTTTGTTTTCAATCATATGTTCAAATTCTTCCCTGGTTTTAAAGAAATAATCAACACCATTTCTTTCACCTTCACGCGGTTTGCGGGTTGTCACAGAAATAGAGTATTCAAATTTCGTATCTTCCTGGGAGAAAATGGCTTGTCTGACCGTTCCTTTTCCAACTCCCGAAGGTCCAGAGAGAACGATTAAAAGTCCTCTTTCTTTCATAATGGCGTATTACCCCTGCCCTTCATCTATGATTTCTTCTTTTACAGAAAGTCTTTGCGCGACAGTCTCAGGCTGAACGGCAGATAAGATGACATGGTCACTGTCCATAATGACAACAGCACGGGTTCTTCTTCCGTATGTCGCATCAATGAGCATGCCTCGATCTCTTGCGTCTTGTATCATTCGTTTAATCGGTGCTGATTCCGGACTGACGATCGAAATCATCCGATTCGCTGAAATGATGTTTCCAAATCCGATATTGATCAACTTTATGGTCATCTTCTTTCGTCCCCCTGTAATATAAACGTCTCTAGTCTCGCCGAAAGAGACGCACTGTAAACAGCATACACAATGACTATTCTATATTTTGCACTTGTTCTTTTATTTTTTCAATAGCGCTTTTCATTTCAACCACCAGCTTTGTTAAATGGTGATGGTTTGCTTTTGATCCAATCGTGTTCACTTCACGGTTGAGCTCCTGTACAAGAAAGTCAAGCTTTCGTCCGGCAGCGCCGCCTTGCGTCAAAATTTGCTGGAACTGCTGAAAATGACTTTTCAGCCTCGTAATCTCTTCTGTAATGTCACAGCGATCAGCAAAGATGGCCGCTTCTGTGGTCAGCCTGCTCTCTTCAAGCGCCTCTCCGATCCATTCTTGCAATCTTTGATTCAATCGTTCTTTGTACTGACTCACAACCTCTGGTGCAAACACTTTGATTTCTTCTGTAAATGCCTCGAGTTCAGACAGCCTGAGTTCACAGTCTTTTTGAAGTGATGTTCCCTCCTGCTCTCTCATAAAGCAAAGCTCCTTGACAGCTTCTTCACAAGTGTCAATCAGCAAATGCTCCAGCTGCTCATTCCGGCTGACTGACTCTTCCACCTGAACAGCCTGTTCCAGCTTCAGTAAGTCATGTGCATGCTGAATACCTGAAATATGATAGCGGTCCTCAAGGTCTTTTGCGGCTTTCATATATTCATCAAGCAGCGGCCAGTCAATCTGTAAAGACCGGCTTGCAAGTTTACCGCCTTCAATCGTAACAAACAGCTCAATTCGACCGCGCTGCACGTGACGAAGAATGATTTTTTTTAATGTATCTTCGAAATATAAAAGCGGCCTCGGCAAACGGGCATGAACCTCTTTAAAACGGTGATTGACCGATTTTAGCTCAACTGACACTGTCAGTTCACCGTCCGTTTTACTCGCTTGGCCGAATCCCGTCATACTGCGTATCATGTGAAAACACCCAATTCTTTCATATTAATAAAATGAAAAAGGTAATAGCAGACACTATTACCTCAAAATTATACCATAACCAATTATTTTTTTCTTGTCAAAAGTGATCCCGCCAATAAAAAAGTTGGCAATGCAGACATACCGATGATCAGAAGCCAATCAACTGGTGCGACTGCCACCGTTTTGAAAATCGGCTGAAGCGGCGGATAATAAATGACCACAAGCATCAGCAGCAGGGAAGACACAACGGCGCCGATCAAGTACATATTCCCGAATGGATTGCGTTCAAAAATAGACCGTTCACTGCGGCAGTCAAACACATGAATGAGCTGCGCCAAAACGAGTGTGCTGAATGCAACCGTCTGCGCATATTGAAGATTGTTCGGATCACGGTGATACACAAACATAAAGGCTAACAAAGTGGCAATCCCGATCAGAAACCCTCTTGATATGACCTTCCAACCAAGCCCTCTTGCAAAAATCCCCTCTTTCATGTTCCGCGGCTTTCTCTTCATGACATCGCCTTCTGGTTTATCCATTCCAAGTGCCATAGCCGGCAGGCCGTCTGTGACAAGGTTTACCCACAAAATTTGAATTGGAACGAGAGGCAATGGAAGCGCAAGAAGCATCGCAAACAGCATAACCAAAATCTCTCCCACATTCGATGCCAGCAAATAGCGGACAAATTTGCGAATGTTTTCATAAATATTCCGGCCCTCTTTAATAGCGGATTTAATGGTCGCAAAGTTGTCATCAAGCAAAATAAGAGAAGAAGCTTCTTTGGCAACGTCTGTTCCGGTAATCCCCATGGATATGCCAATATCCGCCTGTTTAATCGCTGGCGCATCATTCACCCCATCACCTGTCATCGCGACAATATGTCCATTTTTTTGATAGGCCTTCACAATTCTCAGTTTATGCTCAGGTGATACACGAGCAAAGACGTACACATCTTCTGCTGTTTGCTCCAGCTCTTTGTCGCTTAGCTGATCCAGAGCTTTTCCATCAAGCACCTTTCCTTGCTTCGGTAAGAGACTTAAATCTTTAGCGATCGCTTTAGCCGTTTCTACGTGATCGCCTGTAATCATCACTGTTTTAATGCCAGCATCCCGGCATTCTTTAATCGCTCGTCTCACTTCAGGACGAGGTGGATCAATCATGCCCTCTAGACCGATAAATGTGAGGCCAGTTTCTGCCTGCTGAACAGAGGTGATTTTTTCTGTCAGACTTACTTTTTTATATGCAATCGCAATGGTTCTGAGCGCTTGTCTTGCTAAACCTTGAATGGCAGCTTCTGTTTCTTGCCGGTGGGCCTTTGAAAATGAGGCGGTGCGTCCGCCGTGCATCATATGACTTGAACGGTTCATCAGCACATCTGGCGCCCCTTTGGCAATGACATACCGCTCCTTCTGATTCGTTTCCACGACGACTGACATCATTTTTCTTTCAGAGTCAAAAGGGAATTCCTCCACCACACGAAATCCCGCTTCGATGAATTGCTCTGTAAAACCCGCTTTACGCGCAGCGGTTAGAAGTGCTCCTTCTGTCGGATCGCCATCAAGTCTCATCTCTCCGTCTTTTTCAACGATGGTCGATGTATTACAAAGTGCTCCGTATAATAGCACCTTTTGCAGGCTTGGATGTTTGTCTACATGGACAAGTTCTCCGTTTAAGGTAAAATCACCTGACGGCTCGTACCCAGTGCCAGAAATATTCCATGTTTTCCCCTCTGCCCATACATGTGTCACTGTCATTTTATTTTGTGTCATTGTGCCTGTTTTATCTGAGCAAATAATCGAGGCGCAGCCGAGTGTTTCCACAGCCGGCAGCTTTCTGACAATGGATTTTTGTTTAATCATCCGCTGCACACCTAGGGAAAGTGCGACAGTGACGATCGCCGGCAGTCCTTCTGGAATCGCAGCAACAGCGAGAGATACACCCGCTAAGAACATATGATACAAATCATGACCTTGCACCACACCAAGAACAACCACAAGCACAGTTAAAAATAATGCAGCAACAATTAAAATTTTCCCCAGCTGCTCAAGCCGTCTTTGCAGCGGTGTTTCCATATTACCTGCTGAATCCAGCATACCGGCAATTTGTCCCATCGCCGTATTCATCCCTGTACCAATGACAACCCCTACACCGCTTCCTCTTGTGACAAGCGTCCCCATAAAGGCCATATTCGTCAAATCTCCAAGCGAGACATGATCTCGCGAGAGCGGACTCGCATGTTTGACCGCTGGGATGGACTCTCCAGTGAGGGCAGATTCTTCGATTTCCAAACTCTTTGTTTCTAGTAATCTGATATCTGCCCCAATTCGGTCCCCGCTTGAAAACTTCACAATATCTCCCGGCACGAGGTGCTTGGACGGGATCTTGACCCATTCATTGTTTCTCCTTGCATAGACATGCGGCGTTGATAATTCCTTTAGTGCTTGGAGGGACTTTTCCGCACGGCGTTCCTGATAAAAGCCAAGCACACCATTTATCAGCACAATCGCCACAATCGCCACAGCATCAATGTATTCACCTAAAAAAGCAGAAATAATCGTTGCCGCAAGCAGGATTAACACCATAAAGTCTTTAAATTGCGCCAAAAAAATAACGAACGCCGACACCTTTTTCCCTTCCTGTAATTCATTTGGCCCATGCTTTTCAAGCCGCTTTTGCACATCTTTTTCTGACAGTCCGTCACCTATCGATGTATTCATTGTTTTTAATAAATCGGTTTGGTTCAGTTCATGCCAATTCATTTGACCTCGTCCACTCCTCTTTTGTTCTCTCTCTTATGCAGTGTTCTATAAGCCAGTTTATTCAGACTCGTCCTAAATCATGCTATAATAATAAGACTGCCTAAAGAACGAGAAAACGTAAGGTTCTTTCAGTAGATTTGTGTGAAAAAAGAGGGTGTATCCAACATGTCATTTGACGGCATTTTTACATACGGTATGACAAATGAATTGCAAGAAACATTAACTGGTGGAAGAATTTCAAAAATACATCAGCCCTACAAGCATGAGCTGATTTTTCAAATCCGGTCAAAGGGGAAGAATCATAAACTTCTTTTATCCGCTCACCCGAGCTATGCAAGGGTACAGCTCACTGAGCACCATGATGATAATCCGAGCGAACCGCCAATGTTTTGTATGCTCCTCAGAAAACATCTTGAGGGTGGGTTCATTGAACGTTTTGAACAAATTGGGTTAGATCGGGTGATCGTGCTGCACGTGCGAAGCCGAAATGAAATTGGCGATGAACAAACCCGTAAGCTGTATATTGAAATTATGGGCAGGCACAGCAACTTAATTCTCGTGGAGGACGAAACGGAGCAGATCATTGACGGACTGAAACATCTTTCTCCATCTGTGAACAGCTATCGAACGGTGCTGCCCGGACATCAATATCTTCTGCCGCCGGCACAGCAAAAGCTGAATCCTTTTGACGTGACGAAGGAAGATATTTTAAAGCATTTACGTTTTCAAGAAGGGAAAATCGCCAATCAAATTGTCGATACATTCTCTGGGGTTTCTCCGCTGTTTGCTAAGGAAGCTGTCCACAGGGCCGGTCTTGCCAATCAGGAAACGATTCCAAGTACATTGCTCGAGATGTTTCAGCTCATTCAGGCGCATTCTTTTACCCCTCAGCTCACGAGAAAAGATGGGAAAGAGTATTTTTATTTATTAGAACTTCAGCACGTCGATGGTGACATGAAGACGTTTGATTCTCTTAGCGAGCTGCTTGACCGCTTTTATTTCGGAAAAGCTGAAAGAGATAGAGTCAAACAGCAGGCGGCTGATCTTGAACGTTTTGTTGCGAATGAAAAAAAGAAAAATGAAAACAAGCTAAAAAAACTAACAAGAACGCTTGAAGAATCTCAAAATGCTCATAAGTATCAGCTTTATGGTGAATTGCTTACTGCCAATATATATGCGATTAAAAAAGGGGATAAAGAAGCGACTGTCATCAATTATTATGATGAAGAAGGCGGAGAGATCACGATCCCGCTCAAAACAAACAAAACCCCTTCTGAAAATGCACAAGCGTATTTTACAAAATACCAAAAGGCAAAAAATGCAGTAGAGGCCGTAAATGAACAAATCAAGCGAACACATGAAGAAATTGTTTATTTTGACGAGCTGATCCAGCAGCTGTCCTCTGCCTCACCAAAAGATTTAGAGGAAATAAGAGAAGAACTGGTGGAAGGAAAATATTTGCGTCCCAAACAAAAACGCAACGCCAAAAAGAAAAAAACATCGGCCATTCAGCTTGAAGCATATGAATCCTCTCAAGGTGTTCCGATTCTCGTTGGAAAAAACAACAAGCAAAACGAATATTTGACCACAAAGGCGGCAGCTCGTGATGACATTTGGCTGCACACAAAGGATATTCCTGGATCACATGTTGTCATTCGTCACAAAGCGCCTGATGAACAAACCTTGCTTGAAGCGGCACAAATTGCTGCCTACTTCTCGAAGGCAAAAGAATCAAGCTCCGTCCCTGTCGATTATACGAAAATCCGGCATGTGAAAAAACCAAACGGAGCAAAACCGGGCTTTGTCACATATGATCAACAGCAAACATTATTTGTGACGCCTGATGAGGATGTTGTCCTAAAGCTGAGAAAATAAAAAAGAGCCGATTAAATCTTTAGATGAGATTTTATCGGCTTTTTCTTTTTCTTTTTTTTCTTTCTATATAGAGCTCATCCAGTGCATCTACATCCTCTTGTTCAAGCAAGGTCTCAATGGCCGCAGCCAACTGTTTAGTGCGGGCTGGGCTTGCACCACTCGTAGATATGGAGATTGTCACTTTTCCTGCCCTTACAACCTTTGGCACAATCACATTGCCTAGCTCTGACTGGCTCACACAGTTGACGAGCTGATGAGGAAGCGCTGATTGCGTCATCCACTCATTTACTGAAGGATCATCTGTAGCAGCAACAATTAAAAATGCATCCTTTACATCTTCCGCATCCACTTTCTTTTTCTTCCAAGTCAGCTGATATGTCTCAATGAGATTCGCCATTTCATCACAAATGTCAGGGCTCACAATGGTTATGCTGCATGGCTCCATGCATAGCGCACTCGTCCTTCTAGCCGCAATCCTTCCACCGCCGGCAATTAGCACGTGTTTATTGGTTAGATCAAGATGAACTGGAAGCATGGCTTTCTCCTTGAAAACGAAACGCATCCTCTTTGTTTAAGATGGTTTCCTGCACACGTTCAATATAAGCTGCTTTTACATGGGGATGAAACCCAATATATCGGCAGACAAGGACATCTCGCAGCCGCTCTCTCGCCTGATTCGCTTCACTCTCAATCTCTTTCATTAAAATGCCGGTAAATAAAAGATAAGGCACGAGATAGATAGGCGTATCGTCATCTACTGTTAACTGTGCTAAGACGTCACGATAATTCGGTTCACACGCTGTAATAAAACACGGAAAAACCTCTGCACAAGGCAACATGCTTCGGACATCATCTGCAATGCCAAACACATCCCGCTTTACATCTGGATCAGAGCTTCCACGGCCAATTAAGAGAATTTTTGCACGCTCTCCCTTGTATCCTGCTTCTTCAATCCTTGCGATAACCGCTTTCGTGACTTCTTGGTTCACGCCAATAGGTCTTCCATATGTCACCTTCACTTGTGGGAAACGTTTTTGTACTTTCACAATCTCATCTGGAATATCTGATTTGGCATGCATGGCAGTTAAAAGGAGGAGCGGGACGATCGCAATGTGGGTTGCTCCTTTTTGTACACAAGTCTCAAACCCTTCATCGATTGAAGGGTCCGTCAACTCTAAAAAACAAATTTCTTGGATATCTGCTTCCACTAACGGCATACAGCTTTTCATAAAAGAAATGGCTTTATCCTGTGCTTCTTTTACCCTGCTTCCATGCCCAACATAAAGGACAGCTTGTTTCATTTGACTCCTCCTTGCAACCCTAGTTTTATTCAGACGAAAAGACACGATGTCCACACGTGTCTTTTCACCTTTGTTCTCATTTCTCAATCAGTGCTGGTTCAAACCAGTTCAACTTTTGATGAAAGTGAACGACATCTCCTACCACGATTAAACTTGGGTGCTCGATCCCTTCTTTTTCAACCGTTTCAGATAGTGTCGCCACCGTGCAGCAAGTCGTCTTTTGCCTTGTGGTCGTACCCCAGTGAATAAACGCAGCTGGGGTTTCAGGATTCCGCCCATTTTTCAAAAGCAGCCGCTGAACTCTTTCCACGTTTTTGACGCCCATGTAAATGACAAGGGTATCAATCCCCGTCGCCAGCGCTTCCCACTTTTCTTCAAAATGTTCATCCTTTTGATAATGCCCTGTCACAAACGCAACATTTGAGCTGAATTCTCGGTGCGTGACTGGAATGCCTGCATAAGCAGCCGCTGCAATGCCAGAAGTAATCCCCGGGACAACTTCATACGGAATACCATGCTCAGCTAAGCATTCGATTTCTTCACCGCCACGGCCAAATACAAAGGGATCACCGCCTTTTAGACGAACGACTATGTTCCCTTCCTTCGCATGAGCAACAAGTGCTTCGTTAATCGCTTCCTGTCTCATCGTATGATGATTCGGCAGTTTGCCGCAATAGATCAACTCCGCCTCCGGTTTGGCATGGGCAAGAATCTCTTGATTGACAAGACGATCATATAAAATGACATCTGCCTGCTGTATTGCCTTATGGGCCTTTAGTGTAATTAAGTCTGGGTCACCCGGTCCGGCACCAACAATGTATACTTTCCCCATCTTGCTTTCTCCCCCTGCCATCAGGCGATTATTTCGTTTTATCCTTTACATAATCAACAAGGCGCTGTTTTGACTCCTCGCGTGATAATTCACCTGTATCTAGGACGAGCTCAGGCGCAGCTGGCTCTTCGTATGGTGAATCGATTCCCGTGAAAAATGGAATTTCGCCGTTTCTTGCTTTTTTATATAATCCCTTTGGATCACGCTCTTCACACACGTTCAGATCACATTTCACAAACACTTCGTGAAATTCTCCGTCTTCGACTAACTGTCTTACGATTTGGCGGTCTTCTTGAAATGGTGAAATAAAAGCAGTAATGACAATCGTTCCTTGCTCAACAAATAATTTCGCCACTTCACCGATGCGCCGAATGTTCTCTTTTCTGTCGTCATCTGAAAAGCCTAAGTCTTTATTGAGTCCATGGCGTACGTTATCGCCATCAAGGACTGTCACTTGGTACCCCTGTTCAAACAGCTCTCGAGCCGCTGCGTTGGCGATCGTCGATTTACCTGAACCGCTTAGTCCTGTCAGCCAAATGATCCCGCTTGTATGGTTGTTTTTCTGTTGATATTCTTTTTTAGTAATAGATGAATCATGCCACACGATATGTTCGTTGCTCATGTCATACCCTCCTTTAAGATACCGTCGTTTTTAATCCTTCGATTAATGTTTCAATGACTTCTTTTCGGCTGAACGTGCTCGGTGGTAATTCACCATTTCTCAGCATCGTTCTAACCTTTGTACCTGAAAGAATGACATGTTCGCTTTTATCATGTGGGCATGTTTTTGGTGTTGCCATGGCTTCACATGTATTGCAGTAAAAGCTGTGCTCAAATTTTAATGGTGTGATCCCAATTTCTTCGCTTGTAAATTGTTCAAATAGCTCCTGCGCTTCGTATGTGCCGTAATAATCACCAACACCTGCATGATCTCTGCCGACAATAAAATGTGTACAGCCATAATTTTTACGCACAAGCGCATGAAAAATGGCTTCTTTTGGTCCAGCATAACGCATGGCAGCAGGAAAAACACCTAAAAAGACGCGGTCTTTCGGGTAATAACCGTTCAGTAACACTTGATAGCTTTTCATTCTTACATCTGCTGGAATATCATCAGATTTTGTTTCACCAACAAGTGGATTTAGAAATAGACCATCCACTGTTTCCAGTGCTGTCTTTTGAATGTATTCATGCGCACGATGGACTGGGTTTCTCGTTTGGAAACCGACAATGGTTTTCCAGCCGTTTTCTTTAAACTGTTTTCTTGTTTCTTCTGGCTCATACGTAAATTGCGGGAAAGGTTTTTCACTGCGTTTCGTCAGTGTAATTTTACCACCAATATACGTATCACCGCGTTCAAATAATTTTTTCACGCCTGGGTGATTGCGGTCATCTGTTTTATACACATTCACTGCTTCTTTTTCCTTATCAGGTGTGTATTGATCTTCCACCTCAATGACCCCGTATACTGTTCCATTATACGATAGACGAACAATGTCACCTTGATTGATCTCCGCTGCTTTTTCCTTTGTGACAGGCAAAGTAATCGGAAGAGACCAAACGACACCACTTGCTAGTCGCATACTGCTGACAACTGCTTCATAATCAGCTTTCGTTAAAAACCCTTCAATCGGACTATACCCGCCAATTGCGATGAGTTCAAGGTCTGCAAAAGAGATGGCATCCAGCTCAATTTCTTTCGCAGCTGTGCTTAGATCAAATTCTTCATTTACTCGATTAATTAATACGCCACCATGTGGTGTTAAACTCATTTGTTCATCTTCCTCTCAATGTTCATATTTATTAGATGTTAATAGTCGGATTTATATTTAAATCCCGCCGCCCTGTTCATGAATCGAGCTGCTCTCATTTTTAACTGCCTTCATAAGACTCAGTGCACCTAGTGAAGCTAGCAGTACACTCATCATGATAAAGATAGAGTAATAGTCTCCTTTTAAGAAAAGGCTTACCAGCAAATAAGATAGACTAAGTGATAAGAAAGGTGACACAACCCATACCTTCAGCATTTTTTTCACAACATGTTTATGAAAAATGTTCGGTCCACCCTTTGCCATACCAAGCCCAATAATGGACGAGGAGGTAATTTGAGTAAGGGGAACAGGGAGTCCGAATATAGAGCTGACGATGACAAGTCCTGCACCGGTGCTCGATAATAGAATGCCTTCACCCGTTTGATAGCGTGTAATTTTCTTTCCGTTTGTTTCTAGTACCCTTCTTCCTAGAAGCAGCGCCCCAATGGCCACAAAGATTCCGCCGTAAAGGGTTCCTTGCCCGACTGATAAAACACCTGATGCGACAAGCGGGCCGACCGCATTGGCGACATTGTTCATGCCGGCTGAAAATGCTTCTAAAAACCCACTGATAATCAAAACAACAGATAAGATCAATGTACCTTTTTTGGATAACGTCCGTTTAGGGAACAATCTGATGATTTTGACAACAGCAAAGGTAAAAACAAAGGCAACAATCGGAATAATCACCCAAAAAGAGACAATGACTAAGATCGATTTCACATACAGCACTTTATATGCGGCTGCCACACCGACCACAGCTCCTACTGTGACCTCACTTGTGGATAAAGGAATGGCCAAGAGATTCGCTATGAAAAGTGATAATGCGGCCGAGCCAATGATGATACACACAATTTCAAGTGTGATGACAGATTCCGGCATAATCCCGGAGCTGATCGTTTTGACGACCTCACCGCCGCCAATCACTGAACCTGCTAATATTCCAACCGCACAAACGCTGAGCGCGTATATTGGCTTTTTGATCGCACCTGAACCATATGCGATGCCCATCGAAGCGGCTGCTCCGCTTGCGCCAATATTTAAAGCAAAGAATAAGCTAAATAAAATTGCGGCGATTTCCATACATTATGCTCCCTTACTCATGTAATCCGCACTCAGTCTTTGCTGTCCCTGACCATCTTCCAGAACGCAAATCATCAGCAGTAAATGCCGGCTGTGTACAAGGTGCACACCCGATGCTTGGATATCCTTGGTCATGTAGCGGATTATAAGTAAGATCCTCTCTAGACGCATATCTCCATATGTCCTTCCACGTCCAGTGGATGAGCGGACATACTTTGACTGATTGGAATTTTTCATCCTTATTTAAGAAGTTCGTACCTGCTCGTTTAGGCGACTGCTCTCTTCTTAAACCAGACAGCCATGCCGGATAGCCAGATAGTGCCTCTTGCAATGGAATGACCTTTCTCATATGGCAGCAGCTTTGAGGATTCGTTTCCCATAATTTATCACCATGCTGCTCATTCTGCTCTTCCACCGTCAGCTCAGGTGTTTTCAGCACGATGTCTAACCCAGGATATCTTTCCTTAACTGCATCAATGGTGTCGTATGTTTCCTTGAAATGCAGACCTGTATCTAAAAAGACAATTCTTGCATCTTTTTTTACTTTCGCAATAAGATCGATCAGGACAATGCCCTCAATGCCAAAACTGCATGCATAAACGAGCTGATCACCATAGTGGCCGTACGCCCATTTCAGCACAGATAGGGCCCCTTTATACAAATCGTCCTCTTGAAATGTAATGGACGGCTCTTGCCAATTTTCATAAGTTAACATTGTTTCTCCCCTTCCGGAGTACTGCTTCTATTGCTATTCTCCGCACTACTTTAATCTGATTTTTTCATTTTTTTCCACTTGAATCACTTGACCGTCCTGAACGATCAACGTAATTGAACCGAATTTCATATCCCCAATCAGCTCTTGCATATGCTTCACTAAGTCCTCATCCTGGTTTTGTTTCAGTTCCATCTCCTCTTCCTCCTCACCGTTAAAATAAAAAAACTTTCTTTCAGTCCGAAAGAAAGATGAGGAAGCTCACGATTTCCTTATCTTTCAAAATAGAATCATTTTGCAGGAAGTAGCACCTTGCAAATCGCAGGTTGCCGGGCTTCATCGGGCCAGTCCCTCCACCTCTCTGGATAAGAGTTTTAATTTGTATTAAATATTAACACAATTCAAACAAAAGTCAACCCGACTTTATTGATAGGATTAGTTTTTATTTGAATTTGAGTCTATTCTACTATTTTTAACCAAATAAAAAACTGTGCAGCGCAGCACAGCTTTTTTAAAACAAGACAAGCTTTTTAGACCGTTTCTTCCATCCAAGATTCAGACGAAGGATCCTGTCTCCAGCGTTTTAGTTTATTCATAGCAGAAGGCTCAATTGCTTTTAGCTCAAGTGCCACTTCTGTCAGTGTGTCATAGTCTGTCAGCGTAACATAGGGAATGTTTTTCTCTTGAAAAGCCGCAGCTGCTTTTGGCAGTCCATAAGTGAAGATCGCAACAACTCCGAGTACGTCACAGCCTTCTTCTTCTAGAGCAGCCACAACTTCAAGAACGCTGCCTCCAGTTGAGATGAGGTCTTCTACGACAACCACCTTTTGTCCAGGTGATACGGCTCCTTCAATTTGATTTCCTTTTCCGTGTGCTTTTGGTTTACTTCTTACATAACACATCGGTACGTTCAGACGATCAGCTGCTAATGCCGCATGAGGAATGCCAGCTGTAGCTGTACCTGCGACAACTTCCGCTCCTTCAAAATGAGTGAGAATCAAGTCTTTTAAACCTTCCGCAATGTCCCCTCTGACCTCAGGATAAGACAAGGTGAGGCGATTGTCACAGTAAATCGGTGATTTGATACCGCTCGCCCATGTAAATGGTTCGTCTGGTTTTAAAGAGACAGCTTTGATTTGTAATAAATGCTTCGCGATTTTCGTTTTCATCCGGCAGTCACTCCCACTCTTTCAAAATTTGTTGATAAGCTTCCACTGGGTTTGTGGCTTTTGTGATCGATCTTCCCACAACAATCTGTGAAACACCCTGTTCTTTGGCAAAGGCAGGTGTCGCCACACGCTTTTGGTCATCCGTTTGATCATTTGGTAAGCGAATTCCTGGCGTCACAGTGAGAAAGGAAGGAGAGATTTGTTCATGAAGCTGTTTTGATTCATGAACAGAGCACACCACACCATCAAGTCCACTTTCATATGCCAATTGTCCATAATGAAGCACAGCCTCTTGCAATGGGCGGTCAATTAGTAATTCTTTTTTCATCATATCTTCTGACGTGCTTGTCAGCTGGGTCACTGCAATAATGCCTGGGCGATTTTGCCCGGCAGGGGTTCCGCTTTCAAGCCCCTCTACGGCCGCCTGCATCATTCTTTTCCCGCCGGCTGCATGCACATTCACCAAATCAACACCAAGTGCAGCAAGCCTGTTCATCGCTTTTTGCACGGTTGTTGGAATGTCATGAAGCTTCAGATCAAGGAAAATACGGCAATTTTTTTCTTTCAGTGCGTCAATAATGGCAGGACCTTCTTGGTAAAACAGCTCCATGCCGACCTTTACGAATAATGGAGTGCCTTCAAAACGATCTATAAAGGCGTGCGCCTCCTGTCCTGATGGAAAATCAAGCGCGATGATGGGCAAGTGCTTCATGTTTCCAGCTCCTTCCGATGCATTCCTCTACAGATGAATACCCATAAGCCGCTAACACATTCGGCAGTTCATCAATGATTTCCGGGCAAATAAATGGGTTCACAAAATTGGCTGTCCCAACAGCTACCGCACTTGCGCCAGCTAGTAAAAATTCAAGTACATCTTCAGCGCTTTGCACCCCGCCCATCCCAATAATCGGAATAGAAACGGCCTGACTGACCTCATGCACCATTCGAATGGCAACAGGTTTTACAGCAGGACCTGATAATCCACCTGTTTTATTGGCAAGAATGGGTTTGCCTGTTTTTAAATCTAAACGCATCCCAATCAAGGTATTGATCATGGTGAGTCCATCCGCTCCAGCCGATTCAATCGCTTTAGCAATCTCAACGATATTGGCTACATTAGGTGACAGTTTCACATAAACAGGAACGGAGGAAACTTCCTTAACAGCTTTTGTCAATGTAGCCGCCATTTCTGGATCGGTCCCAAAGGCAATTCCGCCTGTTTTCACATTCGGACACGAGATATTCAGTTCAAGGGCGTGAACATTGCTTGCTTGACTAATTTGCTTTGCTACTTCAACATAATCATCAACTTGTGATCCAGCAACATTGGCAATAATAGGGGTATCGAACTGCTCAAGCCAAGGTAATTCATGTTCAAGCACGCCTTTTAGACCTGGATTTTGGAGACCAATCGCATTCAGCATACCGGCTCCTGTCTCAGCTACCCTCGGTGTCGGGTTGCCAAATCTCGGTTCAAGGGTCGTGGCTTTAATCATGATGCCACCCAGCAAGGAAAGGTCATATAATGATGCGAATTCTTTTCCAAATCCAAAACAGCCTGATGCAGGAATGATTGGATTTTTTAAAGATAAGCCGGGTAATTCGATGTTTAGCATGATAGCGCCACCTCCTCCGCTTTAAAAACAGGTCCATCCAGACAAACTTTAACGTACGGTTTCTCGTGCTGATCGGTATGACAGACACAAGCAAAGCATGCACCAATTCCGCAGCCCATTCGTTCTTCCATTGAAATATAGACAGGCTTGTCGGGATAAGAGTCTTTTAGTGCTTTTAACATAGGTGTCGGTCCACAGGAAAGCAAGACATCAAAGTCCAGCTCATTCTCTTCAATGACATTTGTCACGAAACCTTTCGAACCATATGTCCCATCAACGGTTGCGATAAACGTATCTCCGAGTGCTTGAAACTTCTCCTCATAAAATACATCCTTTTTCGATTGAAAACCGAGAACATGTTTTACGATGACACCTTTTTTCGTTAACCGCTTAGACAGTTCATATAGCGGAGGCACACCGATTCCTCCACCGACTAATAATGCGGTCTGTCCAGCCTGAACGACTGAAGGGTCATAGCCGTTTCCAAGCGGTCCTAACACATCGACTGACTCTCCCGCACGCTTTTGGGAAAGGAGCTTTGTGCCCTCTCCCTCTGCGCGGTAAATGATGGTTGCTTCTTGCTTTTCGGCATGAATGTTGGCAATACTGATCGGTCTTCTCAGCAGCGGTGTCATGGATTCACTGACCTTTATATGAAGAAACTGTCCAGCTGTTTGAAAGGATTCAACAAGATCACCCTTTAATGTCATTTCGTAAATATGATCAGCGATCTCTCGGTTTGAGACGACCGTCAAGTATGCTTTTTTCATATCGTTACTGTCACCTCAGCATTCGTTTTCACTTCTGGCATTTCATCTGCTCTAAATGTCATGCTCTCTAGCACTCTTAAAATCGCTTCCGCTGTATCTAGTGACGTTAAGCAAGCGACACCATTTTCAACAGATTCACGTCTAATTCTAAAGCCGTCTCTTGCCGGCTGTTTTCCTTTTGTTAAGGTGTTGATGACAAATTGGGCTTCACCATTTCGAATGACATCCAGCAGATTCTTTCCTTCTTCTCCTATTTTGCCGACAACACTTGATGGAATGGAAGCTTGTTTTAAGTAATTTGCTGTTCCTTCTGTTGCTAAAATATGATAGCCGATGGAATGGAATCTTCTTGCAATCTCAAGTCCTTCTTCTTTATCTTTATCAGCCACTGTCAGGAGAACCGTTCCGTCTTTTGGAATTTGAATGCCTGATGCAATCAGCCCTTTGTAGAGGGCTTTTTCGATTGTGACATCTTTCCCCATGACTTCACCTGTTGATTTCATTTCAGGCCCTAGTGTAATATCTACTCTTCTTAGTTTTGCAAAAGAGAAGACTGGAACTTTAACATATACGCCTTCTTGCTCAACATGAAGCCCTTCTTGGTAGCCATAGTTTTTCAGTTTTTCTCCTAAAATAACCTTTGTAGCTAAGTTCGCCATTGGAATGCCTGTAATTTTACTTAAGAATGGGACAGTCCGGCTTGAACGCGGATTCACTTCAAGTACATACACTTCACCTTTTGATAGAACAAATTGAATGTTCAAAAGCCCAATGATGTTAAGGCCTTTTGCGAGTTTAATCGTGTATTCTGCGATTTTCGCTTTGATGTCCTCAGACAAAGTTTGCGGCGGGTAGACCGCAATGGAGTCTCCAGAGTGAACGCCGGCTCTTTCAATGTGTTCCATAATGCCTGGTATGACAACCGTTTCTCCGTCAGACACAGCATCTACTTCAATTTCTTTTCCTGTCAAATACTTGTCAATGAGCACTGGATGCTGCGGATTGACTTTCACCGCATTCTCCATGTAGTGAAGGAGCTCAGCTTCTTGATACACAATTTCCATTGCACGGCCGCCTAATACATAGGAAGGACGGACAAGCACGGGGTAACCGATTTGATTCGCAATCGCTACTGCCTCTGGCACAGACGTTGCTGTCTTACCATTTGGCTGCGGCACGCCGAGTGTTTCTAATGTTTGTTCAAACTTGTCACGGTTTTCCGCACGGTCAAGGTCTTCAAGCGAAGTTCCAAGAATCTTAACCCCTCTATTTGATAATTCATCTGCTAAGTTAATCGCTGTTTGTCCGCCAAACTGAACAACGACACCTTCTGGTTGTTCAAGGTCGATGATGTGCATCACATCTTCTACAGTGAGTGGTTCAAAGTAGAGCTTATCTGAAATACTAAAGTCTGTTGAGACGGTTTCAGGGTTGTTGTTAATAATAATGGCTTCATAGCCTGCTTGTTTGATTGCCCACACTGAATGAACGGTCGCATAATCGAATTCTACTCCTTGTCCGATTCTGATTGGACCTGAGCCTAGCACGATGACACTTTTCTTATCTGTTCGTTCGGATTCATTTTCATCTTCATATGTGCTGTAGAAATACGGTGTTTCTGATTCAAATTCTGCCGCACATGTGTCCACCATCTTATACACAGGAACGATGCCTGCTTCTGTTCTTAGGTTATAGACATCTGCCTCATTCATATTCCATTCGCGACTAATATAAATATCTGAGAAACCTTTTTCTTTCGCTTCTTTTAAAACGTCTACATTGCCTTTATTTTCTTTTAGTGTCTTTTCAAAAGTGATGATGCCTTCCAATTTATGAAGGAAGAAATAATCAATTTTCGAGAATTCATGAATCTGTTCGACAGTATAGCCTCTTCTTAGCGCCTCAGCGATATAAAACAGACGCTCATCTCCTGCTTTGATAATCCGCTTTTCAAGCACTTCGTTTGTAATGTCCGCTTCGTCTTTTAATTCAATGTGATGTACATCCGCTTCAAGTGAACGAACAGCCTTTAAAAGAGACTCTTCTAATGTGCGGCCAATCGCCATGACTTCACCCGTTGCTTTCATTTGTGTTCCAAGTCGTCTGTTGGCAGATTCAAATTTATCGAAAGGCCAGCGCGGGATTTTTGAAACAATATAGTCAAGTGCTGGCTCGAACGCTGCATATGTTTTGCCTGTGACTGGGTTCATCATTTCATCAAGTGTTAGGCCGACTGCGATTTTCGCTGCAAGTTTTGCAATTGGATATCCAGTTGCTTTAGACGCAAGAGCAGAAGAACGGCTCACGCGCGGGTTTACTTCGATGATATAGTATTGGAAGCTGTCTGGGTCAATCGCCAGCTGTACGTTACATCCGCCTTCAATGCCAAGTGCACGGATCAGTTTGAGTGACACATTACGAAGCAGCTGATATTCACGATCACTTAGCGTTTGACTTGGTGCCACAACGATACTGTCACCTGTGTGGATGCCGACAGGATCAAAGTTTTCCATGTTACAAACCACAATGGCATGATCTCCGCTGTCACGCATGACCTCATATTCAATTTCTTTAAAGCCTGCGATACTTTTTTCAAGCAAACATTGTGTCACCGGACTTAACTTCAGTCCATTCTCGACGATTTCTTTTAATTCTTGCTCATTTGTACAAATTCCGCCGCCTGTTCCGCCTAGTGTATAGGCTGGTCTAACAATGACCGGGAAACCGATTTGATCTGTGAATGCCATCGCTTCTTCAAGATTATGGATGATTTCACTTTCTGGTACAGGTTCATTTAATTCATTCATTAGATTACGGAATAAATCTCTGTCCTCTGCTTTTTGAATAGCTGACAGCTTGGTGCCTAGTACTTCAACACCGCATTCAGCGAGTACACCAAGATCTGATAATTCAACAGCAAGGTTCAATCCAGTTTGTCCGCCAAGTGTCGGCAAAATCGCATCAGGACGTTCTTTTCGAATGATTCGTGTTAAAAATTCTGGTGTCAGTGGTTCGATGTATACCTTATCAGCCATTTCTGTATCCGTCATGATCGTCGCAGGGTTAGAGTTCACAAGAACGACTTCATAGCCCTCTTCTTTTAGCGCTAAACAAGCCTGTGTGCCTGCATAGTCAAACTCCGCTGCCTGACCGATGATGATTGGACCTGAACCGATCACTAAAATCTTTTTGATATCTACGCGTTTTGGCATACTTCTTCCCCTTCTTTCTCAGTTGTATGAATCATGTCCATGAACTCGTCAAATAAGTAGTTCGCATCTTCTGGACCCGGTGATGCTTCTGGGTGATACTGGACAGTGAATGCTGGTGCTTCTTTATGTTTTAATCCTTCAATGGTATTATCATTTAGCGCAATATGTGTGACTTCAAGCACGTCTTCATTAATGGCGCTAACCGTGTAGCCATGGTTTTGAGACGTCAAGGTTACCTTGCCAGTTGCTAGTTCTTTGACTGGATGATTGGATCCTCTATGACCAAATTTCATTTTTTCTGTACTTGCGCCGCACGCAAGCGCGAATAACTGGTGTCCTAGACAGATACCAAAGAGTGGTACCTTTCCAATCAGCTGCTGAATCATTTCAACCGCTTCTGGCACATCGACTGGATCCCCAGGTCCGTTTGAAAGCATGATGCCATCTGGTTTTAACTGTAATACTTCATCTGCCGTGATATTGTATGGCACCACAATGACATCACAATCTCGCTTATTGAGTTCGCGCAAAATGCCATGCTTCATGCCGAAATCGACAAGCACAATTCTTTTGCCTCTTCCTGGGCTTGGATACGCATTTTTCACAGATACTTGGCTTACTTGATCTGTTGGTAGCTGCATCGTTTGAAGGCGGCTCACAACGTCTTCTACTTGTTCATCCGGTCCTGCAAAAGCTCCTCTTAATGTACCTGCACTTCGAATCATGCGCGTGAGCTTGCGTGTATCAATGCCGCTAAGGCCCGGGATATTTTTCATTTTTAAATACTCATCAAGTGAGTATGAAGAGCGCCAGTTTGAAGGCTTTTCACAAAGCTCTTTCACGATCAGCCCTTTCACAAACGGTGTGATCGATTCAAAATCATCACGGTTAATGCCGTAGTTGCCGATCAGCGGGTAAGTGAGTGTGACAATTTGTCCGCAGTACGACGGGTCAGACAAAATCTCTTGATAGCCTGTCATCCCTGTGTTAAAGACGACTTCTCCGACTGACGGTTCTAAGCTGCCAAAGCCTGTTCCTTCGAATACTGTTCCGTTTTCTAGCACTAAGCGTCTCTTCATTTTACTAGTCTCCCCTCTTCATAAACGACTTTCCCAGATGCAAGTGTCATGACCGGCCATCCTGATACAGTCAATTTGTCAAACGGTGTATTTTGTCCTTTAGATAAGAAGCTTTTTTTGTCAATTGCCATTTCTTTGTTTAAATCAATCAGTGTGATATCAGCGATTTGACCTTCTTCCAGCTTTCCGTATGGAAGAGCAAAGGCTTCTGCTGGTTTGATGGTCATATAATCAACAAGTTCTTTTAATGTCCATTCCCCTGTTTTCACAAAACGTGTGTACAGAAGCGGGAACGCTGTTTCAAGTCCGACAATCCCAAATGGTGCCCTCTGCATCGTTTCGTTCTTTTCTTCTTCTGTATGCGGTGCATGGTCTGTGGCAATAAAATCAATCGTGCCATCTAAAAGTCCCTCGATCAGTGCCTCTCGATCTTCTGCTCCTCTGAGCGGCGGATTCATTTTATAGTTTGTGTCAAGACCTGGAATGTCTGCATCACATAAGAGAAGGTGATGTGGAGAGACCTCAGCCGTCACACGAATGCCTGCTTTTTTTGCATCGCGTACCACTCGAACGGATTCCTTTGTACTGATATGACATACATGATAATGACAATTCGCTGCTTCTGCTAAGAGGACATCTCTTGCAATATGCACCGATTCACAAATGGACGGTATCCCGTTTAACCCATTTGCTTTTGAAAAGTCTCCTTCATGAACGCACCCTCCATAAATGAGTGAGTTATCTTCACAGTGCGCCACTATGGCTTGATCAAGGCTTGCTGCCTTTTTCATTGCTTCGTACATCATGCCTGCGGTTTGAATACCAACACCGTCATCCGTAAAGGCAAATGCGCCCGCTTCTTTTAACGCTGCAAAGTCTGTCATCTCTTCGCCAATTTGTCTCGTCGTGATGGAAGCGTATGGCAGTACTCTTACAGAGGAGGTCTCTTTGATTCGATTCATCAGCCATTCCATTTGTTCTTTTGTATCTGGAACTGGTCGTGTATTCGGCATTGCTGCAATGGTCGTATACCCGCCTCTTGCTGCTGCCTTAGAACCTGTTTCAATGGTTTCTTTTTTCTCGCCGCCTGGCTCTCTTAAATGCACATGCAGATCAATCAAACCTGGTGATACAAATAGCCCTGCTGCATCAATGACTTCTTCTCCGTCTTCTCTTTCTAAGTGACCCATTGCTTGGATCACTTTTCCTTCTACCCTAATATCCTGCTGCACTCTTTCCCCTGTGCTTGTTAAGATAAAACCGTTTTTAATGAGATATGACATAGACAGAATCTCTCCCTTTTTGATGTAGTCTGCTATTTTGAAAAGCTCTTTTTAACACAGCCATTCGGATATACACACCATTTTCCATTTGTTTAAAAATCCTTGACTGTTTTGACTCTACTAATGAATCATCTATTTCAACACCTCTATTTACTGGTGCTGGATGCATAATAATTGCTCTTTCTTTCATTTTGCTTGCCCTGTCTACTGTTAATCCATAAGTCGATAAGTAACCCTCGTTGCCCATCTTTTCTGAGTGTCTTTCATGCTGAATTCTCAGCAGCATCACCACGTCAGACCGCTTCATGGCTTCGTCCACTTCGACATACGTTCCATGAGGATTTTGTTCATCTTGGAAGGATGCTGGTCCTGAAAAGAGCACTGTCGCTCCTAGTCTTGCGAGGACTTCAGCATTGGACCTTGCCACCCTGCTATGTTTGATATCACCATGAATCGAGATCGTTAAGCCTTCAAAACCGCCAAACTCTTCGAAGATCGTCATCAAATCTAGCAATGATTGTGTAGGATGCTGTCCGCAGCCATCTCCAGCATTAATGATTGGAATCCCGACCTTCCCAATCAGCTCTTTGTAATATTCGTCGGTACTGTCTCTGATGACACATGCCTTGACACCGATGGATTCAAGTGTTTTCACTGTATCGTAAAGGGTCTCTCCCTTTTGAACAGAGGTACTTGCTGCGTCTAGGTTCAGCACATTCATTCCAAGTTTCTTCTCTGCCACCTCAAAGCTAAAACGCGTTCTTGTACTTGGTTCAAAGAAGAGGTTCGCTACAAACTCACCTGCTAAACCATGTTCCTGTTTCCCTTTTTTCAATGCACATGCTTCTTCAATCAGCTGTAAAATTTCTTCCTTTGACAAGCTGCTCATTGTCGATAAATCATTCATTTTTTCTGCCCCCTCTAGTTTTTCATCACTTTCAGGTTCAAAAAAACCCTAAGCCTCGGCAGCTTAGGGTTCTCCAAAAGAAGCAGGGGTGCTTTCGCACGTTCTGCTCCGTTTAGAACCCTTGTCAGCCTCACTGGACTTCTTTTAAAAGGTTTTCGGTATTCGATTCATTTGACTCATCATCTTCTGCCTTCTGATGCGGCAGAATCATGTTTAACAGGACGCCAGTAATGGCAGCGAGTGCCATTCCTGACAGCGTCAGATTGATTTGTTTCACCTCAATGAATGCCCCGCCAATTCCAATGACTAAGATGACTGATGCGATAATGAGATTGCGCTTTTCTTCAAAGTTCACTTTATGATCAATCAGGATTCGCAGTCCGCTTGAGGCTATGATTCCAAAGAGCAGGAACGAAACGCCCCCCATAACCGCGGATGGTACTGTACTGATTAATGCTGAAATTTTCCCAACAAAGCCGAAGCAGATCGCAAACACCGCTGCTCCGCCGATGACGAAGATACTGAACACTCTTGTGATCGCAAGGACGCCAATGTTCTCTCCATAAGTCGTTGTTGGAGGTCCGCCGATGAGTGAAGCGAAGATTGTCGCCACACTGTCTCCTAAAATGGAGCGATGCAGACCTGGCTTTTTAATAAAATCTTGTCCAACAACTTTGCTTAATACGACTTGATGGCCGATGTGCTCAGACATGGTCACAAAGGCAACCGGCACCATCACTGTGAGAATGCTTAAGGTCACAGCAGGTGTATAGTCGACAAATGGTACAACAAAGTCTGGTACAGCAAACCATTTTGCGTCAATGACCGGCTGGAAGTTCACAATGCCTAGTGTTAAAGCAAAAAGGTAGCCGCTGATAATGCCGATTAAGACTGGAATCAAGCTAAGGAATCCTCTTAGGAAGATCATACTAATAATGGTGACAGCGAGCGTGAAGCCTGCAACCATTAAATGCTTCAGGCTGTAAACAAGCTCCTTTGCATTTGGATCCACGTACATCGCCATGTTAACAGCTGTTCCAGCGAGTCCGAGTCCGATGACCATAATGACGGGTCCTACAACGACAGGCGGCAGAAGCTTCATTAGCCAGCCTGTGCCGAGCCATTTGATAAATAATGCGATGAGTGCATATGCCACACCCGCCATAAAGGCACCTACCATTGCTGCTCCAGGGCCGCCGGTGGCTTTTACATTCAAGATAGGGGCGATAAAGGCAAAGGACGATCCAAGATACGCCGGAATTTGCCCTCTTGTGATGATTAAGTACACAATGGTTCCAACCCCGCTTGAGATGAGCGCAACGGCTGGGCTCATATCAATGATCTTTGGTACAAGAATGGTTGCACCAAACATGGCAAACAAGTGCTGCAGGCTGAGTGACAGCCATGTGAACGGTTTTGGGATATCTCGAATGCCTAAATTGGCTTTTTGCTGACTCATGATTTTCCTCCTAGATGTGTCCTTTTTCATTAAAAAAGCCTCTTTGCGAGTATGCGCAAAGAGGCCTAGAAAAACCGTACACGTCACTTTAGTCGTGTGCTCGGTGTCTCTGTTATTGCCCTCTTTGCAAACTCTCTGGAATGCATTTAAAAAGGTTATTTTTCATATATAGCGACAAGGTCGTTTTGATCTACTTCATTGAGCTGAACCATGACTGTCTCTGCTTTTGATGTCGGGATGTTTTTTCCGATATAATCCGCTCGAATCGGCAGCTCCCGGTGTCCCCGGTCGACTAAAACAGCCAGCTGAATGGAAGATGGTCTTCCTACATCCACAAGCGCATCCATAGCTGCTCTCACCGTTCTGCCTGTGAACAGCACATCATCCACGACAATGAGTGTTTTGTCATTAATGTCAGCTGGAATGTCTGCACCCTTGACAAGTGGGTCTTGATTCTCTGTCTTTTTTGTCAGGTCATCACGGTATAGCGTAATATCCAGTTCACCCACAGTCACGGGGTTTCCTTCAATTTGCTCGATGCGCTCTGCAAGGCGCTTTGCAAGATGAATACCTCTTGTCTTGATCCCGGCCAGGATGACATCCTTCATCCCTTTGTTGCGCTCAATCATTTCATGTGCAATACGGGTAAGCGCTCGTCTTATCGCTTGTTCATCAAGAATGACTGCTTTTTGTTCCATCTTTTACACCTCTTTTTGACAAATAAAAAGCCCCTTCTGCAAAGGGCAGAGAGGGGCGCTCATTTGTGCATACTCGTGCACAAATTGATCCGTTATCCTTCTCAGCCTCTCTGGACTGTTTTAAAGAATCTCAATTTCTTCGTTTATTATTTCAAAAAAAGAACGGCCTGTCAATCGTTATTTCTTAATGAATCGATAAAAGCTTGCATATCAGCTGGAATTGGAGCTGTAAACTCCATATATTCTCCTGTTCTAGGGTGATCAAATCCTAACACGCCTGCATGCAGCAGTTGTCCATTGAAATCAACGGTTTTTCTCGGGCCATATTTTGGATCTCCGGCAAGAGGATAACCAATGTATTTCATATGAACACGAATTTGGTGGGTTCTTCCTGTTTCAAGGCGGCATTCTACAACGGTAAAGTCTTTAAAGCGCTCCATCACATCAAAATGAGTGACTGCCTGCTTTGCATTTTCTTTTGTGACCGTCATGCTTTGGCGATCTTTTTTGTCTCGACCAATTGGTGCATCAATCGTTCCAGTATCATGCTGAATGATGCCATGAACAACGGCTGTGTATTTTCTAGTGACCGTTTTCGCCACCAGCTGATTGACGAGTGATTCATGCGCCATATCATTTTTTGCGACCATTAAAAGCCCTGAAGTATCTTTATCAATCCGGTGGACAATTCCTGGTCTCATCACACCATTAATGCCTGACAAATCATTGCAATGAGCCATGAGGCCATTGACAAGAGTACCTGTCACATGTCCTGGTGCTGGATGAACGACCATTCCTCTTGGTTTATTGACCACTAGTACATCTTCATCCTCATAATAAATATCAAGATCCATTGATTCCGCTTCTACATCTAGTGCTTCTGGATCTGGAATCTCTACTTTGATTTGATCTCCAGCTTGTACTTTATAATTGGCCTTCACTTGTTTTCCATTTACTTCGATGAGCCCATCTTTCACCCACTGCTGGACTTGGGTTCTTGACCATTCTGGTTCAGTTGTGCTTAAAAATTTATCAAGCCGTTCACTCGTTTGTTCTTCTGAAACGGCAATGTTTACTTGATTCATGTAGTTGACTCCTTATTTTTCTTTCCATCTAACAGCATTTGAATAAAGAGCAGAATGACCCCCACACATAGAGAGGAATCTGCGATATTAAAGATTGGATAATGATAATCCCCAAATACGAAATGAGCAAAATCAACCACTTCTTGACGGAAAATACGGTCAATAAAGTTTCCAATCGCTCCGCCAAGCATTAAGGCAAGCGCTACGCCAAGTAGCTTGTCCTTTTGTCCATGTTTTTGCAAATAATAAACAATTCCTGCAATAACAACGAGTGTGATCACATAGAAAAACCACATTTGTCCTTGGAGAATCCCCCATGCGGCTCCTGAATTTCGGTGGGATGTGATGTAAAAGAAGCCATCAATCACAGGAATAGAATCACCGAGCATCATATGTTTGACAATGAGCCATTTTGTTAATTGATCTAAACAAATTATCACGAATGCGATTATGTAATAGAACACACACGTTCCTCCATCTTCATACTTTGGTCTTTATGCATTTTATCAAGAAAACAGGATGGAGTAAAGAAACTTTAGTTGACAGACAAAAACCTCCCTACATGTGGAAGGCTTCAAAATGAGAATCGTTTGATTCATAAGGATAAGGGGTGAATGCTTTTTTCTCGTATTGCTTATGATATAAAAAGTCGTCAGTCGTACGAGCTGTCGGAAGAATACTCATTTGTTCAATGGGCATTGTATGCCCTGTCGCCTCACATATGCCATAAGTTCCTTGTTCAATTTTTGCAATCGCGAGCGAAACATCTTGCAGTTCTTCTTTGATGTGATAAAGAAGCGTGGTCGTTTTTGCTTGATCGAACGTGACATGTTCAGCGGGTGAACGCAATGATGCATATTCAAACAGTTTCGATTGCAGTTCTTCTCTCATTTGAAGGAGTTCCATGTAAATCGTCTCTAGATCGCCATTCATGTCGCTGTTTCAACTCCTGCCCTGTCGTAATAATCATATTGTTGCCCCGCCTGTTCACTTTAAAGCCATAAGATTTTTCCTTTCGTTCTAAACGCTGTCATTTTCTCTATATCAAAAACGCCCCGCTATATGCGGGGCGCTAGTTGGTGATATCACACTGTTAATTCTGGTAATATTTCTCCACGATTTCAGCATTTTTGAGCGACAATGTTGGGTATTTTGGATTTGCGCCAACATCTTTTGAAATAATGCGGGAACGTTCGCACAGTTCGCCTTCTGCTTTTTGAACAACAATACGTCCTGATGTGTATTCAGGCGCTGATGCGTCTGCATGCTTCTCATCTTCTACTGTTAACTCAGAAATGATAAACAGCTGCTTCACATCTTCTTTAATGGATGCAAGAAGGTTTTTCACTTCCTCTGTTGCATAAAGGGTCACACTCGCTTCAAGTGAACGTCCGATGACTTTCTCATTACGCGCAATTTCCAGCGCTTTTAGCACATCGTCACGTACTTCCATAAAGCGGTCAAACTTCACTTCTGTCGCTTCTGCTTGAGGAACAGCTACACCTTCTGGCATATCTGTTAACTGAACACTTGGCTCTTCAACAAAGCTTAAGTGGCTCCATAGTTCATCTGCTGTATGCGGAAGAATTGGTGCTGTCAACTTCACTAACGCCATTAATGTTTCATAGAAAACCGTTTGCATGCTGCGGCGGTCTGGATGATCCGCATGCTCAATGTATACCACATCTTTTGCAAAATCGAGATAGAAAGAGCTAAGCTCAATCGTACAGAAGTTGTGGATGGCATGATAGACAACCGCAAATTCGTAATCATCATAAGCTTTTTTCACTTTATCAATCAATTTGTTTAATTTGATTAAGATATATTGATCCACTTCGCGAAGCTCTTCGACTGGTACTGCATTGACTGCTGGATCAAAGTCAAACAGGTTACCATGCAAGAAGCGGAACGTGTTACGGATTTTACGATAAACTTCTGCGACTTGTTTTAAAATGTCGTCAGACACTGGATGATCGGCTTGATAGTTGACAGAAGATACCCAAAGTCTAAGAATCTCCGCACCAAGCTGCTTCGCCACTTTCGTCGGATCAATCGTATTGCCTAATGATTTACTCATCTTGCGTCCTTCTTTATCAAGCGTAAAGCCATGGCTGAGAACACCTTTATATGGCGCTTTTCCAGTGACTGCAACTGCTGTAGATAAAGATGAGTTAAACCAGCCGCGATATTGATCAGAACCTTCAAGGTAAAGGTCTGCCGGACGAACCAGGTCATCTCGTTCTTCTAATACCGCTTGGTGAGAAGAACCAGAATCAAACCATACATCCATGATATCTTGCTCTTTCGTAAATTCACCATTCGGGCTGCCTGGATGTGTAAAGCCTTCAGGCAATAATTCTTTTGCTTCTTTTTCAAACCAAATATTCGAGCCATGTTCTCTAAATAATTGAGAGACGTGTTGAATCGTTTCATCTGTGATGATTGGCTCACCATTTTCAGCATAGAAGACTGGGATTGGAACGCCCCATACACGCTGTCTTGAAATGCACCAGTCACCTCTGTCACGCACCATATTGAACAGGCGCGTTTCGCCCCAAGCTGGAACCCATTTCGTTTCTTTAATATTATCTAATAGTGCTTCTCTGAAATCTTTAATGGAAGCAAACCACTGAGCAGTTGCACGATAAATTGTTGGTTTTTTCGTTCTCCAGTCATGCGGATAGGAGTGCGTGATAAAGTCGAGCTTTTTCAATGCGCCTTTTGCTTCAAGCTGTTCTGTGATGGCTTTATTGGCATCCTCATAGAATAGTCCTTCAAAACCAGGTGCTTCTTCTGTCATCACACCTTTTTCATCTACTGGACATAACACATCAAGACCGTACTTCATACTTACGATAAAGTCATCTTCCCCGTGACCTGGCGCTGTGTGAACACAGCCTGTTCCTGCATCTGTTGTGACGTGATCGCCAAGCATCACAAGAGAATCTCTATCGTAAATTGGATGTGCTGCAACGACCTTATCTAATTCTTTACCTTTTAAGGTTTTCACAACTTCGTACTCTTCAAAGCCAAGTGTTTTTGCCACTTGTTCAACTAGCTCAGATGCGATGACATATCGCTCAGCACCCACTTGAAGCACACTGTACTCTAGGTTTGGATGTACACAAATGCCAAGGTTTGCAGGAAGTGTCCAAGGTGTTGTTGTCCAGATGATGAACTGCTCGCCGTTTTCAAGTACGCCTTTGCCATCTTTCACTTTAAATGATACGTAAATCGATGGTGAACGTTTGTCCTTGTATTCAATTTCTGCTTCAGCAAGTGCTGATTCACTTGATGGAGACCAGTTAACAGGCTTAAGACCTTTGTAAATATAGCCTCTTTTCGCCATTTCACCAAAGACAAGAATTTGCTGCGCTTCGTATTCAGGCTTCAATGTCACATATGGATTATCCCAGTCTGCTCTTACGCCCAAACGTTTAAACTGATTGCGCTGACCTTCGATTTGTTTCCAAGCATACTCCTCACATAGTTTACGGAATTCTGCTGTCGACATTTCTTTGCGTTTGACTTTTTTATTTTTCGTAAGGGCTGTTTCAATCGGTAAGCCATGTGTATCCCAGCCCGGTACGTACGGTGCATGGAATCCATTCATTGATTTAAAACGGACAATAAAATCTTTGAGGATTTTATTGAGTGCGTGCCCCATATGAATGTCACCATTCGCATATGGAGGTCCATCATGCAAAATAAAGGTTGGGCGTCCTTTTGTCCGCTCTAAAACCATTTGATAGATGTCTTTTTCTGCCCACTCCTCTTGGATTTCAGGCTCTTTGTTCGGCAAGTTCCCTCTCATCGGGAATTCTGTTTTTGGCATTAATAAGGTGTCTTTGTAGTTCATACCTATTCCTCCACATGCAAATTCGTATTAAAAAACAATAAAAAAAGCCCTCTCATCCCATAAGGGACGAGAAGGCTTGTCTCGCGGTACCACCCTTTTAGACAAGCGCTTTGAAATTGCCGCTTATCCACTCTAAAATCGTAACGTGATCTGACGCCTTTTCTTACTCATTCATTTCAGAAAAGGAACTAAAGGGGTGATCTCATTGCAGCGTTTCGTAATGTCAGGCTTCCACCGTCCCTGATTCGCTTTATTACGCATGTAACCGCTGCGAGTGTCCCTTTCAAACGTTTATCTCTTGTTAATTTATGATGGTATTATATGCAACATGAGCACGTCATGTCAAGGTGATGCGCTTATTCTTTTTCGTCAAAGACAGCGTCAACTTCATATTCCAGCAAATGATCCCAATCATCATTTTTCAGAAGATCAAGCTGAGCTTCGATGAGCATTTGGAAACGAGTTCTAAAGACTTTCGACTGTTTCTTGAGCTCTTCGATTTCCATTGCAATCTTTCTTGATTTTGATAACGCTTCGTTGATAATACGGTCTGCATTTTTCTCAGCTTCACGAATGATCAATTTCGCTTCTTTATCAGAATGACGCTTCACGTCTTCTGCTGCTTCTTGCGCCACAAGAATGGATTTGTTTAATGTTTCTTCAATTGTTGCAAAATGGCCTAGTCTTTCATCAAGCTCGTTGACTTTGTCTTCAAGCTCGTTCTTTTTGCGAAGTACGATCTCGTAATCTTTACGTACTTGGCTTAAAAACTCATTTACTTCATCTTCGTCATAGCCGCGAAAACTTTTTGTGAACGTTTTATTATGAATATCATTAGGTGTTAATGGCAATTTTGCCACCTCCAGATTCAAATTCGTTATGTCAGAAGCTCAAATGTTACTTTGAATTTATCTTTTTTCGTCTTCCCATCAATTGTTTTTAAGCTAAAGCGGCCAAATCCCCTGACAGAGAGCTGATCACCTTCACCAATTGTAAAGGAAGGGTCTTCAGTGACTTTCCAGTTTACTTTGACAAGACCATTTTTGACCAAAAGCTGTGCTTTTTGCCGAGACTGACGGCTGACAGCAGCACATACAGCGTCAAGCCGCAGTGAAGAAATCGTATCTTCTTTGATATCGGTTTTGCTGATGACTGGCTGAAGATCTGCCTTGCTGATTTCCTCTAATGAAACAGATGCTCTGCCGACATGCGTCAGCTGAGCCCGAACAAAATCGGCAACATCGCTTGTACAAATAAATTGCACGTTGTCCTCTGAAAACAACAAATCACCGAATTTTTGACGCTTCAGGCCTGTCCCAATGAGCGAACCGAGAAGGTTGGGGTGTTCTATAGAAATAAACTTTTTCGCATAGTTCACCTGAAAATAAGTCAGTTCAAAATCCTGCATGGTCGGTGCTAAATAGTCAGGATAGATCAAAGCCCTTTTCCGCTCTGCTTCCTCATACCCGCCAAAAAACATGAGACCCAGCTCATCAGAATGCTGAATCACGGACTGGGTAATGAACTGCTCACGCGGATCAAGAAAGTCTGTTAATTTCATTCGATATTGTTCGAGTGCGATGTTTTTCCAGCCTAATACTTGGTCGACAAATGGCTGTTCGTCTTTTCTAAAATGTTGATAAATATCGCTCATTTTGTTCCCCTTTTATGTAAAAGAGCCTGGCAGATGCCAAGCCCGGCAGCCTGTTTACATGAATCGTACAATCATATTATAAAGACCAGTTAGTCCATACGATGATGCGAAACGAATCACAAGCAATGCCACAATCGGCGAGATGTCAATCATGCCAATTGGCGGAATAATTTTACGGAATGGTTCTAAATACGGTTCGCAAATGTTTGTCAAGAAGCGGCCAATCGCTGTTTCTCTTGCAGATGGCACCCATGACATAAAGATGTAAATAATGATCGCGAATGAGTAAATCGTTAATACCGTACCCAAAATATTAAAAATGAAATTTAGAATAACTATGATTTACCACCTCTGAGGTTCTTCCTCTGTCAATAGTTCTGATATTGTGCCAGATACATCCACATTATCAGGTGTGCAGAGGAATATATTCGAGCCAATACGCTGAATGTCTCCACCGATTGCATAAACCGTTCCGCTTAAGAAGTCGATGATTCGCTTTGCTTGATCGTGCTGAATGCGCTGCAAATTGACGACGACTGCACGCCGATTTTTAATATGATCTGCAATCTCCTGTGCCTCTGCATAAACACGCGGCTCACTTAACACCACTTTAGAGGATTTTTGCACGCTTTGCAAGCTGACGACATTTTGTTTTCCTGCCTGAGGACGCTCTTGAAATGCCGCTTTATCTTTTGTGTTTTTTTCTTCTTGTGCTGGTTCTCTTTCTTCATCAATATATTCGTACTCATACTCTTCATCATCGAGTGTGAAGAAGCTTTTAAACTTATTTTTTATGCTCATGTCACGCACCTCCTGTTTCATTTCCAACAAGTGAAGAGCCAATCCGAACAAATGTCGCACCTTCTTCAATTGCGATTTCAAAATCGTTTGACATGCCCATCGATAAATGCTGACAAGGTGCATTTACTTGGTTCAGTTGTTTTACCTCTTGTTGAAGGCTTCTTAATGTTTTAAAACAGTTTCGTATCACCGTGTGATCATCTGTAAATGGAGCCATCGTCATGAGTCCAGCAATTTCAATATGTTTGAAATCAGCCAGCTGTTTGACAAATGGAATCACGTCTTCGCTTTGTAAGCCGTGTTTTGACTCCTCAAGTGATGTGTTCACCTGTACAAAACAGCGAACCGTGTGATCCGCTCTTTTTTCAATTTCATTCGCAAGAGACATTCTGTCTAGCGAATGTAAGTAGTCAATGGTCTGAATGACAGATTTCACTTTTCGCGTCTGTAAACTGCCGATGAAGTGCCAGCTAATGTTTTCATCGGTTATGGCTGCCTGTTTTTCAAGTAACCCTTGGTCACGATTTTCACCAAAGTGCAAAATTCCGGCATCCTTGGCTTCTAATGCTCGTTCAATCGAGACATACTTTGTGACAGCGACAACCGATACATCGTCTGGATGTCTACCTGCTCTTTTACATGCTTCGTTTATTTGTTCATTTATTTGTCTGAGATTCTCTCGTACATTCAATTGCACTTATGCCTCCTTAAACCCGACAAAAGACATCATACGTCCTGTTTTCCCTTGATCACGCCGGTGTGAGAAGAAATGCTGCTCATTGCAACTTGTGCACATCGAACTGACATGTATGTTTTCTTCTTTTAATCCTGCATGAAGTAATACGTTTTTGTTTAGTGTTTTTAAGTCAATTTTGTATTGTCCTTGTGACATCTCGGAATACACATCCTCTGTTGAAAAAGGAAGCTGTTTCACTTGATCTATGACAACATCATCTACTATGTAGCAGCAGCTGCCAATGGATGGTCCAATGACGACTTGTATATGATCGGCATCAGCGCCTTCTTGGCGAACCCATGCATCAACCATGTTGGCGCCAATTTGTTTGACGGTTCCTTTCCAGCCGGCATGAGCCGTTCCAATCAGCCCAGATTGCGGAGCTAGAAAATAAAGCGGAACACAGTCAGCGAAACAAAGAGCGAGCATGATGTTTGGTTCAGAGGTGTATAAACCATCTGTTCTAGAGAGTGCTTCATCATACTGAAGACTTCCTCTTCCCTTTTGTTCCTTCGTGACTTTCATGATGCGATCCTCGTGTGTTTGGTCAGCAAACACCCAATTAGAGAGCGGCACAGCAGTAGCGTCTGCAATGACTTGACGATTCATTTGGACACTAGAAGCATCATCTCCTACATGGAGTCCAGTGTTCATTGATTGATATGGAGAAAGACTAAAGCCGCCATTTTTTGTCGTAAAACCGGCCAATATCTCTTTTCCAGAACATGTCATGTTCGTCCAATCATGAATCAGCATTGCATAAGGTGATTTCTGCTGAAAGGGGTCATATTTGTCTATCAAAGCTGCCTCCCACCTTTCATTCATCTCTCTTTATATCGCTCCTATTTTACCACAAGACCTGCTAAGACAGTTAGTGGGATTCATTAAATATTACACTCAAATGTGCCCTTTCTACAGGTTTTTTTTCAAATTGATATGAAAACGTAATCTTTTTACCCGAAAAAGACATTGATTGCTGAGAATGGAGAGCTTGTTTTAAGGAAAATTTGATCTATTAGTTGAGGAATTTACACAAATTAAGAAGACAAACGGACAAGTATCACATCTTCGCCAATTTTTACTATATTTCGCCACGGGACAATCATTTCCTCTTCTTTTCCGAAAAATCCCATCATTTTACCTGTACCGCCAATGATAATCGCTTGTATTTTACCGCTCGTGACATTGATATCGATGTCTCCAATAGTACCTAATTTTTTTCCGCTGGACACATCGACGACATCTTTGATTTGGAATTCAGAAATACTGATCATCTGTCCTTCCCCGCCTTTCGTTTTCTACTATAATATGTATGATGGAAAAGCAGGGAAGCAGACCAATAGTTTCTCTTATCTACAATTTACTTAAGTGAGGGCGGCCGTTTTGCCACATGACTTCGACTGGACATTCAAAAAAGGAAGAAAGCAAGTCACTTGTCATCATCTGCTTTGTCTCCCCTTTATGAAAAACAGTACCTTCTTTTAATAATAAGGTGTGCTGAAAAATCGGGAGAATCTCTTCTGCATGGTGGGTCGTATAGAGCAATGTGGGCGCATCTGGTTTTGATGCAATCAATGAGATCGTCTCTAGCACCTGTTCTCTTGCTAAAAAATCAAGACCCGTCACAGGTTCATCTAAGATCAGAAGCTTCGGATCATTCATTAAAGCTCTTGCGATGAGCACTTTCTGTTTCTCTCCTTGCGAGAGGGTTTCATACGTGCGATTGGCATATTGAAACGAGCCAAATGTTTTTAATAAATCAATCGCCTTCTCTCTTATCTCATCTGTCGGTGTTTCATAAAGTCCGATGGAAGCAAATGCCCCGCTCAAAACAATTTCAAATGCATTGTCATCTCTGTGCAGCTTCTTTTCAAGACCAGCAGAGATGAGACCAATTTTCTTCCTTAGTTTTTCACCAAGCGCTTCCTTGCCAAACACATGGCCTAACACCGTCATCTCACCTGACGTTGGAAAATAATATGAGCAAAGCATATTTAATAAAGCCGTTTTCCCAGCACCATTTAAACCATAAAGCACCCAGTGTTCCTGGTTTTTCACCTGCCAGTCAATAGAACGAAGCAGCCATTTTCCATTTCGTTTTAAAGAAACATCCTTCAAGTCAAGCGACACGATCTTTTCCCCCTGAATAAAAATTCTGAATATACAAATAATAACGTCTACAGCATATCGCAAATGTTTCAATCAGTAAACCTAACGCAAAAAAGCTGCTCCCTATAAGGAACAGCTTTTTTCCATGGTTACGAAATTTCAATTCGTACGCCTTCTTTAATATCAGGAAACGTATGCGGGGATGCAAAGACAGCTCCCGGTAATACATCATCAAACGGCTCTTGGAAGTAGATCGAAATATGGCCGAGTTCCTTAAAGTTGTCATTTGCTTTATTGCCTAAAGCAGTAATGGTATAAGTTTGGTCGCCCACTTGAATCGTTCCGCCTAATTTCAGCGGCTCTTCTTCTAAGTGTTCAAACTCATGAATGACAGACATATCTCTTAATTCCTGCGGCGCTGCTGGTCCAAATAAAACAATCAGCTTATCTTCTTTAAACTGCGGGACTAAGATCCCAATTTCTTTTACGACAGATTGTGTTACCATGTATCTCGATTCCTCCTTTAATACGTTTAATACATACCGAAGCTTGCAACGTATGCGATCACAACAGATAGAACGCCTGTAATGAGACGGCTATACAAAACAGCTGGTACCCCATATTGTACCGTTTCCGGCTTCGCTTCACCAAGTGATAGCCCCACCGGGATAAAGTCACACCCTACTTGACCGTTGATTGCAAACAGTGCTGGAAGAGCAAATTGAGGCGGAATGTTTCCTAGTGCAATTTGACTACCAATCAGTACACCGATGACTTGTGCGATGACTGCCCCAGGTCCTAAGACAGGCGATAGGAACGGTAAGGTACAGACAACAACGAGCAGTAAGAGCCCCCATAAAGATCCTGCCAAAGGTGAAAGGAAATGGGCAATCAGATCACCGATTTTTGTATAATTGATAATTCCAATTAACATACTGACAAAGGCCATGAATGGAATAATGTTTTTAAGGAGCATATCAACAGAATCACGACCAGCTTGATAGAATGTGCCGGTTACTTTTCCGATTCCTCTTGAGAATCTCATGAGGAAATTCCCTTTTTCTTGACGCTCGATATTTTCCTCTTTCAGTTTTGAATAGGTTTCTTTGAAATTCTCTTTGTCAATTGGGCCGCTGCTTTCTTGACCTTCTACATTCCCTTCACTATCAGATGCTTCAGCAAAGGAAATATCTTTTTCTGTGACACCTGATACGAAGATATCCTCTGTAATATGTTTTGCAAGCGGTCCAGAAGGAGAGGATGCCAGCACATCGACAGTAGGAATGCGTTTCATTGGATAAAGCCCAATTCGCGCTGTTCCTCCGCAGTCAATGACAACACACATCATTTCATCTTCTGGTATAGAATTTTTAAAGCCATCACATGCTTCTGTCCCTGTCATTTCTGCAATTTTTCGTGCAACTGGGTGAATGCCTCCTCCTGTAATGGAAACGACCTTTCTTCTTTTACCGGTTGGTTCAAGCTCTAATCCTTTTCCCCATCCGCCAGCACCTTTTGCAACAAATACTTTGTGGTTTGTCATGTCTAACCCTCCCCTATTGTGAATTCGCTTTCATTTTTCCTGCTAAGTACTTTGTGATCCATTCCGTAATGATTCCGCGAAGTAAAATGACAACGATCCCGACTAAGAAGTAACGAACAGCCAGCTCTGACATAGAGTATCCAGCTTCTTTAATCCCGTTCGCAATTCCTAAGTAGACAAACAGTTCTCCTGCGTTGGCATACGGGAACAGCGATGTCACCGGATGAACAAATGAAACAGCTGAATCATAGAATGCTGGTTTTTGTTTTTCAGGTAAGAAACGGCCAAACGTATAAGCCATTGGGTTTGTCAAAATAAGAACGGATAAGATCGGCATTAACGTATAGCGCAAAATGGTATATTTCGCTGCAAACTGAATCGCTCTATTCACTCGCTCTTCTCCAATAAACTTCATGACAGCATAAGTGAAAGTAAGTAACACAACAAGCGTTGGAACGATACCTGTAACAAGACCCATGAACTGCTTTCCGCCGGCTTCAAACATCCCGATAAAGTGCTCTCCAAACCATTGAATCCATTCCATGTTTCATCTCCCCTTTCTTAGTTCACATTTGTTATATTTTTTTTAGAAATCGAGACAAGCGCCTGCTCCGCTGCCATGGAGAGTGCTTGCATGACAGCTGGTCCCCTTTTGCGCTTTTTCAATGTTTGTTTCATCATGTGATGCTCATCAAGCACAGCCCCCACATGTTTTCCTTCATAGGAAGGCAGTTCCTTAAATTTAGACAAAATCGAGACGCCACCCAGCACATGACACTTTTGAATGATGTATGATTCATCGACAATGATGAGCGCAATGGCTCCAGGACCAAATTTGCGCCGCTCCATTCCTGAAAACAAGTGATAGCCTTGTTTCCCTTTATAGTCGTCAATCAGTGAATCCATGCTCTTGCGGTAGTACTTGATTTGAATAAACGATAAACCATACTGCACAATCAGAATGATACAAAGTACGATTGCTAATTTTTCCATAGCCTCACGTCCTTATGATTGAAATAAGTGATCTTGTAATGAACGCAGCTTCCAGACCGTTGTGCTTGCATCAAGTTCTACATCATCATGAGATAGGAATTGCCCCAATTTGATATCTTTTTTCGCTACCACTTTTCCGCTGATTAAGCCAATTGGGATGTGGCCGTTCGCTTTCATGTCTTGATGTGTTTCAAGTACACCTCTTACGGAGTATCCGCCAATACCATCAAGTGTTTCTCCTGCTTTAATATCTCTTTTCGCCACAGCGACAGTTTCTGATACTGGTACACCAATTGGATGGATTGAAGAATCGTGTTGTAAGACTGCTTTTGCGATCGTCACTGGTGTTTCAAGACTTGCTAAGTGGAAAGGACGATACAGTGTGTAGTGAGGACCTTTTCCAACTTTTAAGTAGCGAAGTTCTTCATCTACTGGCTCAAGATCACTCTTGACGATGACAAAGACACCTGGTGCAAGTCCGTTTACATATTCAACGACTCCGAAGTTATCCAGTACGCCGCCTTGCTGTTTTTGATTTAATTTATCTGCTACATTTTCTAAATTCGCTTCTACTCCATGCATGCCGACTTTATCAGGCAAAAGTCCTGTTGCATTACTTAATAGGTTCATTTCTGCCATCGTTTTTGTTCCGTCTTGGAATGCTGCCAGCATGTGGGCACTCATATGTTTACTATCTGCTTCAGCTTTACACGTATCTGGGTTTGCTTCTGGGAAGAATGGGTTGTTCTTACCTTTCCCAGCAACCAATACTTCAAGCCCCATTGTTTTTGCAAATTCATATAGTTCTAGCGTTGCTGCTGGTTCATCTCCAGCTGATCCAGAGTAAACAAGTCCTGCATTCGTGAATAATTTATGCATGACCAAGCCGATCGTAATATCGACTTCTACATTTAAAAGAACGAGATGTTTTTTTGAATTAAGCGCTTCCAAAGAAATGTTTGCTCCGACCTCTGGAACACCTGTTGCATCCACAACGACTTCCACAGAATCTGATTGAATCACTTCTCTGTAATCATTTGTGACGACCATTTGATGTGGTTTCGCATGTTGCTTGTAAAAATTCGCTGCTTTCTCAGCTGCACTAAGATGAATATCACAAACACCTGCGACAATCATGCCTGGAATTTTAGAAATTTGTGAAATGAGTCCAAACCCCATTTGACCTGCCCCGATAATCCCAACTTTGATTGGATCTCCGCTGCGTTCTCGTGCTAACAATTGTTGATAAATTGACATCTAAATCATCCTTTCAGGTTTTCTTGCTTCACAATAGATTGCTAGAAAAATAATCTGAAACTTTTAACAAATGTTATAAAAATTAACAAAAATCTGTTTCTTGTAACATTTGTTATTTTATTTATCATTTGTTATGAACTTAGTTTATATGATGTGTCAACTTTGTGTCAAGATAAAATCGATAAAATTCTCAATCTTTTTGAGTCTAAAGACTCAAAAAAACTACCTAATCGGCTTAGGTAGTTACTTTAATAGGGCATCTCCGGTTTGTTCATCTGTAATTAACACATGAATTAATCCACCTTCTAACGCTGCCCTGATCGCTTCAATTTTTTCTTCTCCTCCAGCGACACCAATCACAAGTGGGATCTCTTTCAGTTTTAGAGGACTGATCCCCATCACCCGGTCGTTCCACGGATGCGGATACACTTCACCTTTATGATCAATAAAGTTATAACAAATGTCACCCGCGACATCTTTCGCTTGCAGGATATCTTCCTCACCACTTGTCATATAGGATTTCACCATCGTTGAATGTTGCGGAACCCCACCTATTCCTACGACCGCGATATTTGATGATTCTCCTAATTCAATGACTTTTTTGATCGACGGCTGTCTAATGAGTACATCTTTCGCTTCTTTCGTATCAAGCATGACAGGCACATGTAAAAACTCACATTTGGATTTGAGTGCTTCTGAGCATCTTCCAATAATATAGTTGGCATGAATATCAACATCTTCATTTCCGACGCCTCCGACAAGCGGAACAAATGTCACAGATGGAAAATGCTGAACAGACGTAAGCGCTTTCGCCATTTCATGCAAGGTTGTCCCTGATGAAAAACCGATGACTTGTCCATCCTTCATGACTTTTAATAAAAAGCCCGCAGCCGCAGCTCCTATTCGACTTTTTGTTGTTTCTTGACTGAGAGATTCCACACACACGACTTCTCGCAGCCCATATTTTCGCTCTATTTTTCTTTCTAACGAACCATATTGTTGATTTACTTCATCATGAATAATGATTTCCACGATTCCTGCTTCACGTGCTTTTGCCAAATATTTCGATATGAGCGAACGGCTAACCCCAACAGCTTCTGCAATTTTAGATTGAGTGGCGCCTTCTTCATAGTACATATGCGCAACCTTAATGAGCAGCCTTCTTTCATCATGGAATGTCATAATAACCCTTCTTTCCGCTTCTCTATTCCCTCACAAATGATATTTTAAATAACATTTGTTAAAAACAGATTAAATGAAAAAAATAACAGAGTCAATACTACAGATGGGTTCTCTAAAAAGAATGAAAAAAGCCGCACATCAGCGGCGGCTTTAAAAAATATTTTTATTCATTTGTTTGATTGCTGCTTTTTCAAGCCTTGATACTTGTGCTTGAGAAATGCCGATTTCTTCTGCCACTTCCATTTGTGTTTTGCCTTGGAAAAAGCGTTTACGAAGAATCATTTTTTCTCGATCATTCAATCTGCGCATTCCCTCTTTTAAGGCCAATTCTTCTACCCATTGTGTATCTTTGTTCCGTTCATCACTAATTTGATCCATCACATAAATCGGATCTCCTCCGTCATTATAAATCGGTTCAAACAAAGAAACAGGATCTTGAATGGCATCTAGGGCAAAAACAATTTCCTCATGAGGGACTTCTAACACTTTGGCAATGTCTTCTGCCGTTGGTTCCTTGCTTGTCTCACTAATCAGTCTCTCACGGACTTGAAGCGCCTTATAGGCAATATCTCTTAGTGAACGAGACACCCGGATGGGGTTGTTATCGCGCAAGTATCGACGGATTTCTCCTATGATCATAGGGACCGCATAAGTTGAAAATCTGACATTGTGGCTTAAATCAAAATTATCAATTGATTTCATTAATCCGATACAGCCTACTTGGAAGAGATCATCAACATACTCGCCTCTGTTGTTAAAACGCTGAATCACACTTAAAACCAACCGCAAATTGCCATTGACTAGCTTTTCTCTTGCTGTATCATCACCTTCATCTTGCAGCTGTCTGAATAATTTTCTCATCTCGTCGTTTTTCAGAACAGGCAGTTTGGAGGTGTCGACTCCGCAGATTTCCACTTTATTTCTGGACACTTTTTTCCCTCCCTACAGGAGCTGTTGTACAAAGTTCAGTATCTCCGTGGGATGGAAAAATATGCACGGTCTACGACGAGAAAGATGTGAAAAAATGGTGATCCCTTTGACAGTGCAGGGATAAAGCTTTCAAAAAAATTTTTTTAGACCATCTTATTAAATTCTTTTTGCAATCGTTTAATAATTCTTTTTTCGAGCCTTGAAATATAGGACTGAGAAATACCAAGCATGTCGGCAACATCTTTTTGGGTTTTTTCTTCACCGCCAACTAAACCGAACCTCAGTTCCATGATCTGTTTTTCACGATCGTTTAATTGTTCTAACGCTTTTTTCAGTAATTTTTTATCGACATTTGCTTCAATATCCCGGGTGATAATATCATCATCTGTCCCAAGTACATCTGATAAAAGCAATTCATTTCCGTCCCAGTCGATGTTAAGCGGTTCATCAAAGGATACTTCTGAACGGATTTTATTATTTCGGCGCAAATACATCAAAATCTCATTTTCAATACATCTAGACGCATATGTGGCCAGTTTGATCTTTTTTTCTGGATTAAACGTATTTACTGCCTTGATGAGGCCTATCGTTCCGATACTAATCAAATCCTCAATGTTAATGCCTGTGTTTTCAAATTTTCTTGCGATATAAACGACCAATCGCAAGTTTCTTTCGATCAAAATGGCTCTTGCTGTTTGATCCCCTTTAGGTAATTTAACGAGCAATTCTTGTTCTTCATCCTTTGATAATGGCGGAGGCAGTGCCTCACTTCCACCAATATAATAAATCTCATCACTCTTTAGCCCTAGCTTCATGAGGAGTTTATACCAGTAGTAAGTGAGTTTAAATTTTAATTTTTTCATCTTCTTCTCCCTTCTAAATGTCCAGTTGACTTCGTAAGATAAAAGACATCACAAAAAAACTACGACACCCCTTGTATCATTTTTCCGTCTAACATCTCTGGATGAATGATGGATTGAAATTCCTGATCTGCTGATAATCCACTTAGACTCATCCCAACAAAACACTTCGCTGGCTGGATCATATGCGTTTTTGTATAAAGGACGACCGTATCTGGTTTAAAGCATAGTAGAAACCCGTGATCATGACCGACTGCGCGATACGGAACGAGTCTTAAACGATCAAGCAGCGGAAAATGGTCATCGAGCTTTTGCATCACTTCAACAGGATGAAACTGTTTCATTTTTTCTATAAATGGCTCTCCGAAAATAGATGTGAGCTGATCGAGCTGGACGATCATGACAGGTGTTTTCGTCAATGGATCATACAGCTGATTTCCAGAATCGACCAGACCATTTAAGCGGATTGTTTCTCCTTGAATGTGTATCTCCACAAGTACTTGTTCGTCATATTGTCTTTTTTTCGCACCAACCTCTCCTAATCGTTTCTTTGAAAACAGCCAAATGGCCGGAAAGCCAGTGAGAACAAAAAGCCAGCTAATGGGATCACCAAATCCATCATTTTGTGAAATAAGCAGTCCATCTTGAATGACTGTATTTGTCTGCAAAAACGAATGAACCCCGATCATGCCCCCTCCCATCAAAAATGTGACAAAGTAAAAAGCAAACAGGTTTTGAAAAAAGGAACGAAATCTTTGAAAGCCAAAGGTTCCAAGCACGATCAAGACAGAAAAAAGCAGTTTACCTAAAGGATGCGACACAATCATTGCAAATGGCGTAAAGAGCAAGAGAACAATGCTCGATCCAATGAGAGCTCCTAACATATATCGCCTTTTTTTCACTTGTCGTTTGAGAATAAATGCCGTGAGTAAGAGCAGCAATAGATCAAAACAAAAGTTTAACAGCCAAATGACATCTAAATAAATGACCACCTTCTGCTCCTTTCATCTGAAACAAAGAATCAAAAGCAGTACTTGCACTTGTTTGTACCAGTATAAAACAGTCATCGGATGGAAGTCTGTCAATTCTTGTAGGGGATGATAGAGAACTTTTGGTGGATTGTTATCGTTTTTGTCGACGTATGAGACAGAAAGAACATCCGAATGATTTGTTGGACAAGTGTCTCCTCTATCCATTGCACAAAAAAAGACACGCTCCGAAGAGTCATGTCTTTTTCGCTGTCATTCTTTCTCATTGATGGTGAGTGTTCCTTCTGCCTTCTGTCTTGTGACATTTCCATAATCATCTTTGACAATGACTTCAATCACTACACCTTTTGCTTTTGCAATAGATGTCGCCGTCCAGTAGCCTTCATACGTTCCCGGTGCTACTTCACGAATCGGCAGTTCGGTTGTGTTTTGAAGTTTTGATCTAGCATTTGTCAGCGGCATATGAAGAACAAAGGTGGCATCTAGCTTTTCCCTGCTTTTAAATGAAATCTTAACCGATTCACCTGATGATAGATTCATATTATCTTTTGGCGTTAATTCAGAAATGACAGGTGCATCATATTGAACATCGATGTCGACCTTTTTAGTCGTTTTGTTTCCAGCTGCATCTTTTGCTGTCACTTTGATTGTATTTTTCCCGTTCTCAAGCAGCACCCTTGCAGAATATGCCCCATCCTTTACAGTCGCTTTTTTTCCATTGACTGTGACTTGATCTAGATAATCATCCGCTACTTTCCCTTCCACCGTGAGTGATTCTCTATTAGACTTGTCACCTTTTTTCGGTGTATCAATGGTCAACGTCGGTGCTGTTTGATCGATGATCACCTTGACTGGCTTGGAATGTTTTGTTGAGCCTTTATCCGTTACAGTCGCCGCCGTGAAGACATGCTCTCCACTTGGAACAGATACATTTTCTTTGAAAGTACCCGACTCATCTGATTTGACGTTGGCCACCTCTTCATCATTCTGATAAATGGCCACATTGAGACCCGGAGAGGCTGTGCCTTCAATCGTCAATTCACCTTGATTTGTAATGGTTCCTTCCTTTGGAGAAGTGATTTCTGGTACATCTGCTTCATAGTTTACGAGCGCACGAATCATATAATTCCCCTCTTCTTTCGGAGAAGGAGAAAAAGCACCGCTCGTCAGCTGCCAGCTTCTTTCAGCATTAGGGCCATCTTCATCTGTGGCAAGTCCCGGCGATTCGGTATTCTTTTTCGTTTGAATATAAACAAGATAGAAATCTCCATCCACTGTAATGGCTTGATCTTCTAAATCTACTTTTGTCCATTCACCATTACGCAGTGCATTTGCTTTTAAAGGTCCTGCGATTTTCTCACCTGGTGCGCCACCCTTCCCAGAAGCATCATATACTTCAACAGCAAATTCATCGCCTCCAGGAGCTGGCCATTCTGATGTCCAAAACCGGAAAAGACCACCTGTGACTTGTGCTTGTTTCTTTCCTTTTTCTAATGAAAACTTCACAGCCCAGCCATTGCCAGGATCGTAGAAAGCCCGTGCATTTTCAGCCGTTCCATCATCGTAGCCAATCTCTCCTGGAAAACCGATAAAAGGCTCAAGTTTCACTGACTTTTCAAGTGGCTTTGCCGTCACATCCGCTGTAAACGTATAGCCTTTAAACCCCTTTGCAAAAATTTTGACTGTATAGACACCGCTTAATGCCTTTAGAGAAAATTCACCGGATTCATCTGTTTTCACCGGCTCAATTTTTGCGTCCTCCACAAGATAAACAGTTGCATTCTTCACCTTTTCACCAGTGGTTTCATTGACGACCGTGCCGGAGATCGTTCGTTTCTCTAGCGGCTGTAAGGAGAAATTCGCTTCTACTGTTTCTTTTGATGCCACTTTGACTTTTTGGGACCGTGATTCAAAGCCGTAAGCTTCCGCTTTCACTGTCCATTCTCCTGCTCCTTGAGACAGCTGATATTTCCCTGTCGCTTCATCGGTGGAAGTTGATTTTCCGCTTTCTAGAACACTGATTTGCGCTTTCATTGGAAGAGCTTGAATAGATGGAGCATCATGACTGTTTTGCTTTTGAATGTGTACATGTTTATTTTTTACTTTAGCAGGCTTTGCCTTTTTTGGATCAACTGATTTCTTATTCTGGCTTGTGGATTTTTCTTTTTTGATCACACCTAGCTGGTTCTTAGCTTGTTGAGACAAAGCCTCATCTGTGATTTTCACATCATCTAAATAAAAGCCATCTTTTGTGACACTGCCATCTGTTCTTATCTGAAACAGGACTCTCACTTTTTGCCCTTTATAAGCAGATAAATCAACTTCGCCTGCTGTCCACGCATTTGTTTTCCCCGTATAAGCTGTCACTTGAACGGCGTCTTCACCCTCTGGCTGTACATAGACATGCACATAATCATAATTGGCTTCGAGATCATGCCAGTATTGATATTGCAGGTAGGAAGAACCTGAATCTGATACAGCAATGAGCGGCATAGACAAATTGGCGTCCGTTTTATTTTCATAAGGACTGTCTAAATTGGTGGCATAGACATGTTCCCCGCTAAATGCTTGTTTTGGACCTGTGGACGGTTTTCCCCACTGCCACGGATCTTTTGTTCCACCACTGAACCATCCACTTGGCCATGCTTCAAAATCTTGTGAGTAGCCAGTGGTGATGGATGTTTTAATTGGAAGTGTATAAGAATCTGATGCCGCTTCATTTTCTCCAAAATCTTTCACAATCCATCGGTACGTCACGTTTTCCCCCTCAAGTTCAGGGAGCTGCACCGTATAGGTTCCTTTTAAATGATTTCCATCCGTGCGGTTGGCTTGCAATGTCTCCCATTCACCTTGATCTACTCGGTAAGTCAAAGAAACATTTGCCACTGCTATCTCATCTTCTGCAGTGATGGTCAATGGGGTTGACGTTGCAGCAAAAATTTCATTCGGACCTTTATGTGAAAAAACAGGTGGCTCTGTATCTTCTCCCTCTTTTGTCACCTGGCCTTCAATCGTACCGATTCCATTGGTTAAAGCCGTAATCGCCTCTCTTGCATCCACTAACCCTGCCCCATAGCCGTTGTTAGGGGATTCAGGAAATTGCTGATCTGTCAGTGGTTTCGCTGTCTCAATGAGAATTTGCTGAATTTCATCAACAGAAAGGTCTGATTGCACTTGGCGAAGAAGAAGAACAACAGCTGAGACATGCGGACCTGCCATCGATGTACCATTCCACCCATCCTCATATCCTTTTCCCGGGATCGAAGAACGAATGTTTACTCCCGGAGCAGCAATATCTGGTTTCATTACGCCATATGGAGAAGGACCCTGAAGGGAGAAAGACCCTAACTTGTTGTCCTGATCTGTTGCGCCTGTAGCAAAGGCTTCTTGATAGTTAGCGGGATTTGCAATCGAACCCGCACCGCCTGGATTGAATAAATCGGTATTACCGGCTGAAAATTCTGGAAAGATGTCTGCTGCTCTCCAAGCATTCACTACATCTTTATACCAATCATCAAGACCTGGCCCACCGCCCCACGAATTATTCACAACATCAGGTGCCTTTTCTGGGTGAGGATTTCCGTTTTGATCTTTCGGTGCTAAAATCCATTCACCGGCATCTAACAGATCAGCATCTGTACCGCCATCTTCTGAAAAAGCTTTCACTGCAATCCATTCTGCTCCCGGTGCGACCCCAATTTGATTCTTTCCATCTGGCTCAGAACCAACCATTGTGCCTGTCACATGGGTCCCGTGCTCCAAGTCATCATAAGGGACTTCAGAGCCTGTCGTGGCATCATACCAATTCAGTTCATGAGATGGTTCGTTCGGACGAGCAGGATCAAACCCGCGGTATTTTTCTTTTAGCGCAGGATGATCCCATTCGACACCTGTATCAATACTTGCCACAACGGTTCCGGTCCCGTCATAGCCTAAATCCCACGCTTCTGGTGCATGCACCTGAGCAATATTCCATTCGACTCCATCTACTGCTTTGATTTGTTTGTTTGGCTTAGCATGCTTCAGATCAACAGGACGATGAAGTTGACGAGTTTCATTCGGCAGCACTTGAGCTACTTCTGGAAAAGAAGCAACCTTTTCCATCACTTCTTTTGTTGCCGTCACAGCTAGACCATTCACAATATAGTAGGAATGAATATCTTTCACTTGCTTATTCTTTTTTTCCTTTTGTAAATACGCTAGGAGCGCTTGCTGCGTTTCATCAGATGTTGCTCTCAGCTCAGATACAACGGCTGATCTTTTTGTGTACTGCGTTTTAGCCGCAGTTAATTTTTGTTTTTTTGCTTTTGATACAGCTTCTTTTGCTACTTTTTGTACATTCGTTTGTTCCTTCATTTTGACTAAGAAGGTCACCTTATCTTCCTTTTGAAACTGCTTCTTTAATCTCGAAGAAATCTTGGCTTTTGTTGTCTTAGAGGAAACGGCTTCCTCCTGATATGAGGTAGAAGTCGATTTTGCTTGAACCATCCCAAAGCTTGTCATCGTTAAAGTACCAATCACCAAAAGACTCATGAAACGATAGACGGCGGTTTTACGAAACTTCACTTTCAATAAAATCCCTCCTCCTCAAATGGTCAAACAGTGTGTATCCTGCCCCTCCCCCTTCTTTTTGATCATGACAAGTTTCATGGTGTTCTCATTAATGTAGTCAAATAAAGTTCAACATTTTGTCGTTTTTTGTAAAGGGAATTAAAAATGATTCTTTTGACTTAAAAGACTCAAGCCAAAACACATACGATAGTTCCAAATAACACGTAGGAAACAAGACTTTTATATCAATCAGACTCAGGATCTTCTCACCATGCAGACATAAAAAAAACCCTTCCAAAGGAAGGGGATGAATCGTGCTTGCTTATCGTTTGTTGCGGTTACGTAAGAACGTTGGGATATCCAATGTATCATCACTTGACTGTGTATTTTGTCTTGGTTGTGATGATGTTTGCTGATGTTCCTCACGTTTCACTTCACGCTTTTGTGGAATAGATTGATTTTGCTTTAATCCTTGTCCTAATGGATTTCTTTGAGGTTTTGTCACTTCCGGCTCTTGCTCAATAAAACCGGTTGCGATGACTGTGACCACAATTTCATCCTTCAAGTTATCATTAATGACAGATCCAAAGATCATGTTGACATCTTCATCAGAGGCTGATGCAACAATATCCGCTGCTTCTTGTACCTCATAAAGACTAAGGTTCGTACCACCAGTAATATTCATGATAACACCTTGTGCTCCATCAATCGCTGTTTCAAGAAGTGGTGAAGAAATGGCTTTTTTCGCTGCTTCAGCAGCACGGTTTTCGCCTGTTGCGACACCAATTCCCATAAGAGCTGAACCTTTGTTAGACATGATCGTTTTCACATCAGCAAAGTCAAGGTTAATTAAACCTGGTGTTGCAATGAGATCTGAGATCCCTTGAACACCTTGTCTTAACACGTTATCTGCTGCACGGAATGCTTCAAGCATTGGCGTGTTTTTATCGACAATTTCAAGCAGGCGATCGTTTGGAATCACGATTAACGTATCAACTGCTTCTTTCATAGAAGCAATCCCTTCAACTGCTTGAAGCTGACGCTTTCTTCCTTCAAATGTGAAAGGACGAGTCACAACTCCAACTGTCAAGGCTCCAGAATCTTTTGCGATTTTCGCAATGACAGGTGCAGCACCCGTACCAGTTCCACCGCCCATACCGGCTGTCACAAAGACCATGTCAGCGCCTTTTAGGACTTCTTCAATTTGTTCTTTGCTTTCTTCAGCAGCTTTTTTACCGACTTCAGGATTCGCACCTGCTCCAAGCCCTCTTGTCAGCTTAGCACCGATTTGCATTTTTGTTTCTGCTTTTGATAAGTTTAACGCCTGTGCATCTGTATTCACTGCAATAAAATCGACACCCTGTACGTCATTTTCAATCATTCGGTTGACAGCGTTATTTCCGCCGCCACCTACACCGATTACTTTAATTGATGCTAGGCCGTCTATATTTGTTTCAAACTCCAACATGCTGAATCCTCCTAATCCGTCGAAAATCTAGTTCTATTCCCAGAACATATTAAATAGTTTTTTCATTTTGCCCGGTTTTTTATTTGTCTCTTGTTGCGCTTTTTGTTTCACTTTCGGTCTTGGCTGAGCTTCTTTTACTTGTGGTGTAGAAGAAACCGGCTCCATGGACGCGCCTACTTCATGAAATGCTTCATCCGGCATTTGGAATCCAACCTGTCTGCCCTGAATCTTTGCATTGCGATAAGCAAAATGGATCAGGCCCACTCCTGTCATATATTGAGGTTCCCTGACCCCAATATAATTAGGACTTGCGATTCTTACATTGTTTTGTAAGACCGTTTGTGCCAGAGAAAGGATACCTGGTATAGCTGCCTGTCCACCTGTTAGAACGAATCCGCCAGGCAAATCATGGACACCCATATTGCGTAATTCCTCTGCCACAAAAAGCAGAATCTCTTCCAATCGTGCTTCAATGATATTGGCTGCTTCAAGTTGTGTATACGTCTGTTTTTGGTCCGTACCGATGACGGAAACTTCAAATGTCTCCTCAGACGATGCCTCATCATAGAATGCATGCCCAAATTGCTTTTTGATTCGTTCAGCTTCTTCAGTGGAAGTTCTAAGTCCTATAGACAAATCTTTTGTAATGTTCTCTCCGCCCAATGGGATACTGTGAGTAGAATAGAGATGCCCGTTTTCAAATACGGATATCGTAGTAGAGCCGCCGCCAATATCGACAAGAGCTACCCCTAGATTTTTTTCATCTTTCGATAACGCCGCTGAACCCGATGCGAGTGGCTGCAAGCAAATATCCATAATTTCAATACCAGCTCGCTCTACACATCGGAGCCAGTTATGTAGAATCGTTTTAGAACCTGTGATTAACGATCCATCCACTTCTAGCCGTACACCTAGCATTTTTTTCGGATCTGTGATCTCATCTCTTCCGTCGACGATAAATTGTCTCGGAATTACGTCTACTACGAGATGTTCTTGCGGAATAGATACTACCTGTGCAGCATCCAAGACACGTCTCACATCTTCAGCATGTATTTCTTTATTTTCACTAGACACTGCGACAACGCCGCTCGTATTCTGAATATGAATGTGGTTTCCGTTAATTCCGACTATCGCCTTTTGTAAAGGAAAACCTACCATTCTCTCAGCCTGTTCAAATGCTTGTCTAATAGAATGAACTGTTTCATCTATATCAACAATCGATCCTTTTTTTAACCCCTCTGAAGGGACATTTCCAACACCTATAATGTTAAGCGAATCATCCGCCATTTCTCCGACGATGACTTTTATATTGGATGTACCGATGTCAAGGCTGACGTAAATTTCATTGTTGTTCATTCTATGGCACCTCCTCACATATCAATACTTTCTATTCTATTATTTGCTGAACAACAATACAATGAATGTGTTTTTACAAGTGTGTAACAAAACTTAAAAAATCAACATTTTTTATTAGGATTACTGAAAATATTCGTTACATCATATGTATATCCTTTTTTATGACTCACTTTTTTTCTTTTTTTCTCTAGAAATTGTCCATTTTGTTAGTAGAATTCTTCGAATAACGGCGATATTTTGAAACAATCTAACACCGAATGCAAACATTCCGACTAAATACAAGTCTACACCAAGATGGACGCCCAGAAAAGCTAAACTTATTGCGAGTATAATATTAAAGAAGAAACCTGATACAAACACTAGTTCATCGTATGCCCCTTGCAGATGTGCTCTGATTCCACCAATCAATGTATCAAGCGCAGCAAGTACGGCGAGGGAAAGATAGTTAGAATACTCATTCGGTATCGTAAAATTCGTTAAGAAACCGATCGCAACTCCTATGATTAAACCAAGTACAGGAAGCCACATTAAGATTTTCCCTCCTTTACATCGTCAAGAGGCTTCAATTCATTTAATTGAATTGTACCGTCAAATGCTTTTAAATGAATTTTTTTCTTCGGCGGTCTAATACTCAAACTGAAATTTTCCTGAGCAAACAAATCACCAATATCTGATACATTTAAACGGCTGTATAATTTATCGGCCTGCTCGCTGACCATCTTAATCGTGACTGTATCACCATCTATGCTGTAACCATCCATTTTCGTCGTACCATTAATATCTCGAATAACACTGGTGTTAATCACCCGGTGTTCATTAATGGAAATATGTTTTGCCCCAAACATATTGGCTTCGTTGATTAATTTTTTTAGAAGATCAGGTGGTATATTTTTGAATTCTTCTCCGGTAAGTTCCTTAGAAAAAAGCTGAGTAATTTCTATTTCAACTCCTTCACCCGTTACCTCTGTAAAACCAGCCTTTTCTTTCAAATCCTTCAACGTTTTTGTTAATTGTGCTTCTTTTGATTGATCTTCTTGGTTGCCATACTTTTTTAGCATTTCATCATATTTATCAATTTCTTTCAATAAATCCAGTTCTTTACTTTTGGATGCAGATAAATCCTCTCTTAATTCCCAAACGTCTCGAGTATCGCGAACTTTAGGCTTTTGTAGAGAGTTAAACTGGATGGAGACCATGATGCCAAATATGACCATCAGGACTGTCAAACTAAGTAATGGCTTCTTTTTCCTCAACACCACTCACCTTTTCACATTTAATCTTTGTTTCTTAGAAGAGGATTCATACGAATATCCTTCTTTTCAATCGTCATGGAAATATGATCACTTGTCAGCTGATCAACCACCCCGCCTGCAATGTTTAATGCAGGAATTAAAACAGCTGGATCTCCAATAGCAGAAATGACAAATGGTGCTGGATGTTGAACACCATCAACCGTGACGACTGGACCGTTACAATGTATGTATGATTGGTGTGTGATTCTTTGTCCGTTTATAGCTACAGCAGATGCCCCTGATATAAATAGTTCGTTTATCACATGGAAAATGTGGCTCTCATGCACAATGTAATTATTGACATTTTGTCCACTCGGGATATAAGATGCATCTTCAAGAGATACTTTTACCCCTTTCCCTTTTACACCTATTTCTCCTGTAAACATTCTGTATTTCTCAACATCTTCCAAAACATTAAAATACTGCTCTTTTTCATTTTTCAAACCAAACTCTGTTTCTTGGACTTTTGATTGAAGACGATAAAGTTCTTTTTCAAGTTTTTGATTCGCCTTTTCTTGCTTTGTTAGCTGACTTTTCAAAGAATATTCTTTTTTCCATTGTTCTGTTCGATTGACATCTGCTCGATGCTGCTTCGTATATTGGTATGAAAAAGAAATCAGAAATCCAAGAACAAGCATTACAATTGAGAATATGACGGTTTTGCCTCTCAACGTTCATCTTCCTTTTTCTTAGATTTAAAAGCTTCAAAATACGTAGCTACTTCCATATGAATCGTACCTTTCTCAGAGGACGAAAGCTCTTTGACAATGGCAGGGTACGTCGTCATTTTATCTGCGAATGTTTTAATTGATGCAATAACGGTGTTTCCATCATTCATATAAAATTTAACGAGCCACTGATTGGAGCTAGTCGGTACGTAATATACTTCTGATATTAGTTCCTGAATAGAAGCCGGCAGTTGATTCAGAGCTCTCACTGTTTGCTTCAATTTCTCTTTATTGTCCCAATCGACAAAAATAGGTCCTGCGTGACTTGGTGTTACTTCATCTGGCAAAGCCGTCCCGTTTTCAAGAAGCTCATAATAAAAATGTCCCTTTTGCAGATACGCAATATTTGCATACTCTTTGACAGCAATACTGACCTTATTAGGGAAATGTTTTTTGATACTGACACTTTTAATCAACTTATTTTGCTTTATATGGTCTGCTGTTATATCTTTATTTAAATTCCAAAACTCTGTCTCGCCTTCTTTAATTTGCGAAAGTTTAACGAGCTGTTTTGTTGGTACATGTTCATTACCGGTAATGGTTAAAGAAGAAATTTTACTGATTGGTGTTTGCAAATAGACAATAATTAAAACCATGATAAAAAACAGCAGAATAAAAGAGATTAATCTCCGATTCGCTTTCTGCTTCCTTTGTTCTTTAATTTTAGGGATTCGCTCTTCTATATTGACGATCTTTTCATTTTCATGATCAGGCCGCATATATACTCTTCACCTCATTCAAAGCTGCTTGTCCGCACCTTTGGATCATTCTTTATCTCATATTGATTAGAAAACAAACGGCATGAAAAAATGCCGTTTGTTTTCCTGTGATACCATCATTCATAAGTAGTAGCCTTTAATTTGCTTCACCAATAATTTCTACTTCTGTATGCATCTCTACATTGTAGTCATCTTTGATTTTCTTTTGAATGTACTGAATTAAGTCGAGCACATCTTGAGCCTTCGCCCCACCAGCATTGACAATAAAGTTTCCGTGCATATCAGAAATTCTAGCGCCGCCAATCTGATATCCTTTTAAATTCGCCTTTTCTACAAGCTGTCCTGCATATTCAGGTAATGGATTTCGGAAAATACTGCCGGCGCATGGTTTATTATACGGTTGTGTTTCCTTGCGATAATCTTTATTTTGCTGCATTTTCTTTGTGATTTTCTCACGTTCGTCCTGTTTAAGCTTGAACACTGCTTCGAGAACAATTCCAGGGCGTTCCTTTTGAAGCACAGAAGTTCGATAGCTAAAATTCATTTGCTCATTAGTTAACCACTCGATCGTTCCATCTTCAAATAAGACTCTCGCTTTCACAAGAATCTTGCTGATATCAGATCCATGTGCCCCTGCGTTCATATAAACAGCGCCACCAATAGATCCTGGAATACCAGCTGCGAATTCCAATCCTGACAGCCCCTGCTTACTAAGAGACGTCGCGAGTCTTACAACTGAATAGCCTCCACCAACTGTAATCTCTTCATCATTGACAGTTAAGTGATCAAGCCCAGCGCCCAGCTTTAAAACGACCCCGCGAATTCCTTTATCAAGGACAAGTAAATTGGATCCTCTCCCAATGACCGTCCATTGAGTATCATGTTTTTTCACCTGATCCATAATTGTTTTGACAGCATCGACATCTTTAGGGATGACTAATAGATCGGCCGGTCCGCCTATTTTCATTGTCGTATGATTTGCAAGCGGTTCATTTTCAAGTACTTTACCAACTTGCGCTTCTAATAATTCATTCTTCAAGTTCTCCATATTACCCTCCGCCTTACCTCATATCATTCATCATGAAGTCGTAATTTCTTTTAACACATTATATAAACGTGTGGCCGCATCTGGTACTCCAAGTTCTTTTGTTAAACGGCTCATTTGATGTAGTTTCTCGTCATTACCAGCAATTTCATCAATTGCATGAAGCAAGCGATCTCCAGAAAGCTCTGATTCTCTTAAAACGATCGCAGCATCATGTTTTTCAAGTGATCTTGCGTTAATTTCTTGATGATTTGCGGTCACGTATGGACTTGGAATGAAGATGGTCGGAATTCCAAGTGCCGTCACTTCAGCTATCGTTGTGGCTCCCGCTCTTGCAACAATGACATCAATTGATTTTAAATACTCCGGCATTTGATGCAAGAAAGGCTTTGTGATCATATTCGGTGCTTCACCTTTTTCTTTTAATTCGTTCAGCACTTTTTCATAATGAACCTCACCTGTAATATATAAAAGCTGATAGTTCTTTGCCTTTAATTCATCTTGCATGTCAATCACTGCTCGATTGATTGGAGCTGCACCTCTGCTCCCGCCAAAAATGAGAACCGTTTTTTTCTTCTCATCCAGCCCAAACTCTTTAAGAGATTTTCCCTCTTTAATAGAGACGACTTCAGAGGCTCTTGGGTTTCCCGTAAAAACAACCTTTTCTGAAGGAAAGTGTTCCTTTGCTTCTTCAAAACAGATGGCTACTCTATTCACATACCGTGCCAGAAACTTATTTGTGATGCCTGGCAGGCTATTTTGTTCGTGAATGATCGTCGGGACTTTTAGCTTAGACGCAGCATAAACAACTGGACCACACACATAACCACCTGTTCCAATAACAGCATCCGGCTTAAATTCTTTTAAATAAGATTTACTTTTTTGGACGCCCTTTAGAAACCTCATCACTGTTTTTACATTATCAAAGGAAAGCTTTCTTTTAAAACCTGAAATTTCAATTGATTTAAAAGGGATATTTTCTCTTTCTACAATTTTCTTTTCAAGCCCATTCTCAGTGCCAATATATAAAAATTCCACATCAGGATGCAGTCTTTTCACTTCTTTAATAAAAGCTAGAGCAGGATAAATATGCCCGCCTGTTCCGCCTCCACTAATAACTATACGCATTATACCATTTCCCCTCAATTTTTTTCTGCTCTGAACAAAGTATAAACCCTGTTTTAAACAACAGGGCTCCGTCAAAACCTGTAAAGAAGAGTCAATCATCATGTTTTCGAAACAGAAACTGCCATTTTCACTCTTCAAATCATTTTTTCATACTTTTGCAAAATAAAAGTCTATATGGTTTCATGAACTATCAGCACATTAATATCTAGCATACCTGCTTACATTCAAAAGTACGCCAATTGCCATCAGCATTAATGTCAGTGATGAACCGCCATAACTTATGAATGGGAGTGTGATGCCCGTCACAGGGATGAGACCAGTGACAACTGCGATATTAATCATTACTTGAATGGCAACCATTGAGATGATGCCCACTGCCAAGAAACTTCCATATAAATCTGGTGCACCGAGGGCTATTCTAATGCCTCTCCACAATAGAACACTAAAGAGCAGCAAAATGAGTGATCCACCTATAAATCCAAGTTCTTCAGACAAAATAGCAAAGATAAAGTCTGTTTGAGGCTCAGGCAAATAGAAGAATTTTTGTCTACTCTGACCTAGCCCCATTCCAAACAGACCGCCTGGACCGACAGCGTATAAGGATTGAATAATTTGAAACCCGCTGCCAAGTGGATCCTCCCAAGGATTTAAATAAGATGTAATTCGTTTTATTCGATAGGGTGCTGATAAGACAAGTGCGGCAAATCCGCTAAGCCCTAAAAGACCGAGAAAGATAAAGTGAGCGATTCTCGCACCTGAAACAAATATCATAATAATACAGGTTCCAACCATAACCGTTCCTGTACCTAGGTCCGGTTGCAGCATAATGATGGCAAATGCAGAAAACACAATGCCGAGTGCTGGGGCGAAACCTTTACGAAAGGATGTGATATTCTTTTGTTTTTCAGATAAGAATTTTGCAAGAAACGCAATCATCGCAAGCTTCATAAATTCAGATGGCTGAATACTAAACGCACCGACACCAATCCAGCTTCTTGAACCATTTCTCTCCATACCGATACCAGGAATCAAGACAAGCACGAGTAGGAGAAAACACACTGCAATCAGTATCTTTGACCAAGTCCGCCACGTCCAATAATCGACCCGCATAATGAAAAACATTGCGATAACTCCGATTCCGGCAAACAAAAGCTGTCTTTTTGCAAAATAAAACGAATCATCAAATTTATACGATGCCCACACAGCACTTGCGCTGTACACCATAATTAAACCAATCGTCAATAAAAGTAACGTAATGACAACAAGCAAAAAATCCGGAGAAGTTTTCTTATTCGTCAAGAGACCGACACCCCAAGCATAATTTCATTTGGGCTGTCAGTCATATGAGAGACAAGCCCTTATTTAAGCATATGCACGGCGTTTACAAACATGTCTCCACGTTCTTCAAATGTTTTATGCTGATCCCAGCTTGCACAAGCTGGAGACAATAAAATCACGTCTTCTTCTTCAGATATGCTAAACGCCGCAGGTACTGCTTGTTCAACATTATCGACATGTTTTACGTGATGTATTCCCAGCTCTTCACCAAGCTTCACAAACTTAGGCGCAGTCTCACCAAATGTAATTATTCCTTTTACATTCTTCATAAAAGGTTTTAATTCATCAAATTCATTGCCACGATCCAGTCCACCTGCTAGTAAAATGGTCGGCTGCTTGAAGGCAGACAAAGCTTTACTTGTTGCCAGTATATTGGTCGCTTTACTGTCATTATAAAATTTTCTATTTTGAATCGTCTCCACAAATTGCAAACGATGCTTCACTCCACTAAATGTAGTAAGAACTTGCGCAATCGCTTCGTTTGAGCAGCCTGCATTTTTTACAACACAAATAGCTGCTAGAATATTTTCTTGGTTATGCTCACCAGGAAGAACAACATCCTTGAGGTCAATGACATGTTCATTCATATAGTAGATGGCACCATCTTTAATAAACGCTCCATGTGCTACCGGCTCTTTAACTGAGAAAAACACTTTTTGCGCTTTCGAATCTTCTGCTAGTTTGACAACAGATGGATCATCTAGGTTAACCACAGCTACGTCATTTTCTTGTTGATGTGCATACACTTTCTGTTTTGCTTTTTCGTATTCTTCACGCGTGTGATGATAGTCTAAATGTGCGTCAAAAATATTTAATATTAAGCTGATTTTAGGTCTGAATTCAACGGTTCCCATTAACTGAAATGATGAGAGCTCAGTTACGATCCATTCATCGCCCGCTGCACGCGCGGCAACTTCACTTGCGACCGTTCCGATATTACCTGCTACCAATGTTTTTTGACTGTCTTTTTTCAACATTTCATAAATCAAAGTGGTCGTGGTCGTTTTTCCATTTGATCCGGTAATCCCAATAAAAGGAGATGAGGTCAAATGATACGCCAATTCTATTTCAGTCCAAACTGGAATTTTTCGGCGAAGCGCCTCTTGAACCATCACATTCTCATAAGGAATTCCAGGGTTCTTAATTAAAATCGTAATTTCTTTATCGTCGAACATACGAAGAGGATGACTGCCACAAATGACATCAATCCCCTTTTCAGAAAGTAACTGAGCAGGCTCGTTTTCTTCAAAAGCTTTTTGGTCATTGACCGTCACGTTTATTCCGTGCTCGTGAAGAATTGAGGCTGCCGCATATCCGCTTTTTGCAAGGCCTAGTACTAGTACATGTTCGTCTTTTAACATTTGCATCCTATTCAATTATAACCACACCTCGATGTAAATTCCTAAAACAGCAAGCAATAAACCAGCTGTCCAGAAGGTGACAACTACTCTCCACTCAGACCAGCCAACTAACTCATAGTGGTGGTGAAGCGGGCTCATCTTAAAGATTCTTTTTCCAGTTGTTTTGAAGGAGATGACTTGAAGGATAACGGATAACGTTTCAACAACAAATACTCCTCCAATAATGACGAGTAAAATCTCAAGTTTCGTTAAAATGGCAATGGCCACTATGGCACCGCCTAAAGCAAGCGATCCCGTATCACCCATAAATACTTTTGCAGGATGCGCATTAAAGACAAGGAACCCAAGGACAGCGCCTGCTACTGCTACCGAAAAGATCGCCACATCATACTGAGATTGATTCCAAGCCAATATAGCAAAAGCTCCGAATGCAATAGCAGCTGTTCCAGATAATAAACCATCAAGTCCATCCGTAAGGTTTACCGCATTAGAACCACCGACAAGCATGAAAACGACGAGGATAAAGTATGCCCATCCTAAGTCAAAGCTGACATCTGTTCCTGGAATGCGAATAGTCGTTGCAAACTCATAATAATGGAAGACTGCATAGAAAATCACAGCAATCACAATTTGCCCGATCAGTTTTTGTTTCGATGTTAAGCCAAGATTTCGTTTCATCGCTACTTTAATATAATCATCTAAAAATCCTAATAATCCGTAGCCAAGGGTGACAAATAACAATAAAAACATTTCTGGACTAATCTCAGAGAATTTGTTAATCATCACGATCGTTGTAATTGTAATAGAAAAGATAATCATAATTCCACCCATTGTTGGGGTACCGGATTTCTTTTGGTGAGACTGAGGTCCTTCTTCTCTAATACTTTGACCAAATTTAAGTCTTCTTAAAAACGGAATAAAAATCGGGGATAAAAGAACACTGATTAAAAATCCCATTATGATTGTAAACAATATCACCTGTTCAAGCATTGTTCTTTACTCCTTCCGAATTTCCAAAGCCGTTTTCCATTAGAAAATAGCATTCATTATTATGATATTCATTCGTGTCTTTCGTATGTTGTTTTTGTACAAAATGCTTCATTTCATTACACTCTTTTCATCATTTTTAAGATTTGTTTAGATCTAAAATAGCGTCCGCTGCCACCTTGGCATCATCAAAGTCATAGACTTGATCACCAATGATTTGGTACGTCTCATGGCCTTTTCCAGCTATTAAGACTGTATCGCCCTTTTTTGCATTAGCAATGGCAAAAAAGATGGCCTGTTTCCGGTTCACAAAGCTGTGGTAATAGGCGTTTGGCACGCCATTTTCCATGTCTTTCAAAATGACTGATGGATCTTCACTTCTTGGATTATCTGATGTGAAAACAGGCTCATCTGCATATTTCACAGCGATTTGGGCCATCTGAGGGCGCTTGGTTTTATCACGGTCGCCCCCGCAGCCAACTACACAGAAAATTCTACCTTCTGTTAATTCTCTACACGTAGTCAGTACATTTTCTAAACTGTCAGGTGTGTGCGCATAATCAACGATGACTGGGAAGTCTTGATCAAAATTCACAAGTTCGAATCTTCCTTTGACTCCCTCAAGTTCTTCAATGGCACTAACGATCGTTTCAAACGTTAAGCCTGATACAATTCCTACTGATACAGCTGCTAGAATGTTATACACATTGAATTTCCCAATAAGGGCAACCGTCACGTTTTTTGTGCCGATTGGGGTGATCAAATCAAATTGTGTTCCCTTTGGTTTGATTTGAATGTTCTTTGCCATTACATCTGATTCTTGCTCTAAGCCATACGTCATAATTTCAGCAGCTGTGACTTTTTCAAAATAACTAGACGCTTCATCATCTGCATTTAAAATGGCATGCTTCGGCTTATCGTGCTGAAAGGCACTTCCGAGCTGGGAAAAGAGCAAGCTTTTCGCATGTTTATATTCTTCCATTGTGTTGTGGTAGTCCAGATGATCTTGGGTAAGATTTGTAAAGACGGCAATATCATAATCACATCCATGAACACGCCCAAGATGCAAAGCATGTGATGATACTTCCATAATGGCCGTATCTACGTCTTGATCAAGCATCTGCTTAAAGGTCTTCTGAAGCGTGACACTCTCAGGTGTTGTGTTTTTCACTTCGAGAATTTCATCGTTTACCTTCATATACATCGTACCGATTAAACCTGTTTTTTTATCGGCTTTTCTCATGATTTGCTCAATCATGTGTGTTGTAGACGTTTTCCCGTTCGTTCCTGTAATACCAATTAGATTGAGTTTATGAGTTGGCTGTTCGTAAAAAGCATCTGCCATTCTTGCAAGTGCTCTTTGAGAGTGTTTTACAATAATGACTGGTACATCTGTTATGTGAAGTGGGTGCTCTGCTACAATCGCTGCAGCCCCGCTTTTCACTGCTTTTTCAGCGTAATCATGTCCATCTACTGTATAGCCTTTTATACAGACAAAAAGACTCCCTTTTTTCACTTCTCTTGAATCCATTTCAATGGAAGTAATCTCCGGATTTTCGTTTATCAGTTCACTGTTTTCACTTTTAAAGTATGTAAGGAGTTCTTGTAATTTCATTTCATATCAAACCTCTCAAATTCGTTCACGTGCATGTCTTGTGAAAAAAACACACAGTCTATATTTTATCGTAAAAAAAAGGATACATCCAGCGTATTCCTTAAGTTTCTCTTGGAAAAAGCACACTTTATGCTCTTTTTTTTAAGCGACCCTTCTCTTTCAACAAAAAGAGGCAGCCGAATGAGTGCGGCTACCCTCTGTTCATTCTTTATTATTCATCATTTAAGTATAATCGGATCGTGGAACCTTCTTTGACCTTTGTGCCGGCAGCAGGCGATTGCTTCAACACTTTACTGCCAGTTCCTGAAGCATCAATCTTTAAATTAATCAGGAGTGATTCAAGGTCAGAAACAGATCCTCCTACAAGATTCGGTACCTCAATGGTTTTTGTGTCCAGCCATTGGTACTTCTTTTCAATTTGTCCTTTTCTTTTTTTCACGCCCATTTCAGGCAGACTGTCTCGCATAATATGGCCCACAATAGGTGCGGCTACTGTCCCACCAAATTGAATCGTGCCTTTTGGATTATCTACTGCTACATATACAACAATGCTTGGATCATCCGCAGGTGCAAACCCGATAAATGACACAATGTGGTTATTTTCCATGTACTTTCCGTCTTTTACTTTCTGTGCTGTTCCTGTTTTTCCGCCCACCCGATATCCTTCAACGAATGCATTCCGGCCAGTTCCTTGAGCGACTACACTTTCAAGGGCATACCTGATTTCTTTAGACGTCTCCGCTGAAATGACTTTCTTCTTGGCAATTGGTGATTGCTTTTTAACTACCTCTTTTGTAATTGGATCGATCCATTCTTTTGCAATATACGGCGTGTAAAGCGTTCCTCCATTTACTGCGGCTGCCACTGCAGCCACTTGTTGAATCGGCGTAACAGATACACCTTGACCAAAGGCTGTTGTTGCCTGTTCTACAGGACCAACACGATCAAGCGGGAACAAAATTCCTCTACCTTCTCCTTGAAGGTCGATTCCTGTCTTTTGACCAAAGCCGAAATTTTTAATATAAGAAAATAGTTTATCTTTTCCAAGACGGTCGCCTAGCTCGACGAAACCTGGGTTACAAGAATTTTGTACCACTTCTAGAAACGACTGTGATCCATGTCCTCCCTTTTTCCAGCATCTGAGCCTTGCGCCATCCACTGTCACAGATCCGCTGTCAAAAAAATGATCACGTTTTAAATTTACTTTATTTTCTTCCAGGGCAGCTGCCAGTGTAATGATTTTAAACGTCGATCCTGGCTCATATGTGCTCCACACCGGTAAGTTTCGGTTAAATACTTTTGAATCAACTGATTGATAGTCAGCCGGATCAAAGTCAGGTCTGCTCGACATTCCCAGCACCTCACCATTTTTCGGATTCATGGCAATGGCAATCATGCCATCTGGGTTATATTTTGCCTGGGCATTGTCTAGTTCTCGTTCGATGATGGTTTGCACTTTTGAATCAACTGTTAATTTCATATCAAGGCCATCTTTAGGCGGTGTATAATCATCTGCTTCATCTGGCATTTTCTGCCCTTTTGCATCAGAATAAAATTTCACAGAGCCTTTTTCACCTTTTAAGTCATCATCATAGTACGCTTCTAGTCCAAGTAAGCCTTGATTATCAATTCCAGCAAAACCCAATACATGAGATAAGAAACTTCCAAACGGGTAATGTCTGATGCTGTCTTCTGCTACATAGACTCCATCTAAATCAAGTTCTCTGACTTCTTTTGCTTTTTCATGAGATACTTTTCTCCCCTCTGGGGAAATTCGTTCTATAGACGTTTTCTTGGTGACATGCTTGTACGCTTTCTCCTCAGACATATTCAGTACTGCAGCTAATTTTTTGCTTGTTTCTGCTGGGTCTTTCACCTGCCGCGGCACGACTAAAATAGAGGGAGCACTTTTGTTCGTCGCAAGCTCCACCCCATTTCGATCCAAAATATCTCCTCGTTCTGGTTCAAATGGGAGGTTACGGCTCCATGAATCTTTCGCTAAACTTGTCAGCTTCTCGCCCATAATAAACTGCACATATCCTAATCTAGTATCTATGATGAAAAAAATGATCACCCCAAACAGCAGCACGAAAAGCAATCGTTTTCTCACTGTTACACTTGACACTCGCACGCCCGGTTCACTCCTTACATATGGCTTGTTTTCATCATATGCAGGCTCGTCTTTTTATAGAACGATCTCGTCCATCGCTCAAGCAAAAGAAAAAAACCTAGCAAATGATTTGCTAGGTTTTCAAGTTAATTTGGACTTTTGAAGGTCACTGTGACGACTTTATCTGAAATCTCCGCTCCACTTTTCACGCTTTGTTTGACAGCATATCCCTGTCCATTTGTTTCAATATGCACACCTGAAATAGACGCATATTGAAGAACTTCCCTTCTGGACCAGCCTGTCATATCAGGCATTTTAATGGTTTTCCCTGCTGTTTTCAAAAAGACTTTCTGGCTTTCAGAGAATTCAGAGCCCGCACTTGGCCATTGGCGTTTAATGGATAAACCGTCACCAATGACAACAGGTGATAACTTTTTGTTTTTTGCTTCTGTTTCTGCCTGTTTCACTTCTAAATCTAGGAATGACGGCATTGTTTCTTGTTTTATTTTCTGTTTGCCAGATTTTTTATCGTCTGTTTTTGTTGGTGCAATATTTAAATAGAGCAAACTATTTTTCATCACAGGGTTAAAGATTTCTGAAACAGGGGCAGAGCCCGTTTGTGTTTCAGATAGCTGAGGCTGTTGGACAGCCACATAAACGAGCAGCTTCGGATCATCTTTTGGTGCCATTCCCATAAATGAAAAGACGTAATCGTTTCTCCCTTGAAGGTAGCCGCCAGCACCGCCAATTTGTCCTGTACCCGTTTTCCCAGCGACATCAAAACCTTTGATTTGGTATGGCTGTCCTGTGCCAATTTTTGAGGAAACGACCTCACCTAAAATGTCACGGACTTGCTTCGCTGTATCAGAAGAAATTGGTTTTCCTGCTACTGTTGGTTCGTGCTGTAAAATTGTTTTGTTTGTGTTCGGGTCTGTAATATGATCGATTACATATGGCTTCATCATCGTTCCACCGTTTGCAATGGCTGTCGCCGCTTCAATTTGCTGAATTGGGGTAATCGCGGACGCCTGACCATAAGCAGTCGATGCTTTGTCATATTCGTATCTGAAATTGATTTTACTAGACGCTTCGTTCGGCAAGTCTATGCCTGTTTTGTCATAGAAATGGAATTTTTGCAAGTATTGTTCGTAGCGTGTGAAACCTAATTTTTCTTTTGCCAATTTCGCAAAAGCTACGTTTGAAGAACGTAGAACACCTTCATGAAAATCAATTTTTCCCCAGCCATTTCCGTTGTTATGGTCTCTTACAAGACCGCCGCCTACTTTATAAGTACCAGACTGATACTTGTCACTGCCTTGGTACACTCCTTCTTGGATAGCAGCAGCAAGTGTAAAAATTTTCATCGTTGAACCTGGTTCAAATGCGTAAGAAATGACATCGTTGTTATAATTCGTAATGTCGAGTTCATTTAAATTAAAGCTTGGCCGTTGTCCCATTGCAAGAACTCTTCCAGTTTTCGGATCAACGACTGTCGCAATGATTTTCTTCGGCTTATATTTTTTAGCGACCTGCGTCATACTTTCTTCAAGAAATGCTTGAATTTTTTGATCGATGGTCAGTGTGACGTTTTTCCCATCTTTCGGGGCAACGATGTCTTCTTTACTATTCGGAAGTGCCCATCCGCTTCTGTCGCTGTTATACGTTACATAGCCATCTTTTTCTTTTAAATATTTATTCAGAGCCTTTTCTAGACCCATTGCGCCTGACATGTCCTTGGTGGCTTCATCTAATCTAGCATAACCGATTAAGTTCGAAGCAAACATGCCGTTTGGATAATACCTCTTTGTATCTTTTTCAAAGGCGATCCCAGGAAGTTTTAGCTTTTCAATTTTTTCCTTAGTTGAAAAACTAATATCCTTTCCGGCTTTACCAAACTCGACTTGGAATGCATCTTTTGTATTCAGACGCTTTAAAATTTCACTCTCACTCATATCAATGACTTTTGACAGCTCTTTTGCTGTCTTTTCTTTGTCAACGACATGCATCGGATGCTTTGGATCGACCGTCATTTTCTTGCTCATGATCGCAATCAGTTTATACACAGATGTATCTTCCGCAATCACATTTCCGTTTCTGTCTAAAATGGACCCTCTTTTGGCTTCAAGTGTTTTTTTCGATTGATATTGTTCATTGGCTTTTGCAGCTAACACTTGTCCATCGACGGTTCCCGTAATCTGAATATAAATAAAACGTGCAAGGATGATAAAGAAAAACAGGGCGAAGCAAATACTCGCAATTGCCGCGCCTCTGTTCATCATTTTATTCTTTTTAGGCATCGCCATGTTAATCGACCTTCTTAACATCTTTCGACATGCTTAAGCCTGCTTTTTTAGCGGCTTCAATGATTCTCTCTGGTTCACTTAGTAAATCTTTTTGCTTTTGCAGTTCAGTGATCTTTTTCGATTCTAAAGTCACTTGCTGTTCTAGTTTCTGCACTTCGATATTTGCGTGATAAACAGCAAAGGCTTTCGAAATGATGAGGATCGAGCTGCACATGAGAGCCATGACAAACATGACAAGTAAGATTTTTTCACCAAGTGTAATAGAACCTCTTCTTCTAATCACAACCGATTGACCTTGTTGCTCGGTTTGATGTTGCTTTACTTCTCTTTGGTAAGCCAAATTACTCATAAGAAACCTCCTTTTTATCATCATCTATGGTGTCGTTTACTTTTTTTCTGCAATTCGGAGCTTCGCTGAACGGGCACGGTTGTTATATTCCAGCTCTTGTTCTGATGCAACGATTGGTTTTCTCGTGATCAGCTTCAGTTTTGGTTCAAGTCCTTCTGGAATCACTGGCAGTCCGTGCGGAAGTTCTGGAAGAGAAGACATTTCTTTAAATGTACTTTTACATATCCGATCTTCAAGTGAATGGAATGTAATGACAGAAATTCTCCCCTTCGGATTGAGTAACTCTATTGCTTGTTCTAGTGCTTCTTCAAATACTTTCAATTCATCATTTACGGCAATTCGGATCGCTTGAAATACTCTTTTCGCTGGATGTCCGCCCTTTCGTCTTGCAGGTGCGGGAATTCCTTCTTTAATAATGTCGACAAGCTCTCCTGTTGTTTCAATTGGCGCTTTTTTTCTGGCTTCTTCAATTTTGCGTGCGATTTGCTTGCTGAACTTTTCTTCCCCATATTTGTAGAAAATCCGAACTAGATCTTCAAATGGCCATTCATTCACTACTTGTTTTGCCGACAAAGCAGCGGTTTGATCCATTCGCATGTCAAGAGGTGCATCATGGTGATAACTAAAGCCTCTCTCTGGTGTGTCAAGCTGAGGTGATGAAACCCCAAGATCAAAAATAACACCGTCTACGCTTGTAATTCCTTGTTCATTCAGACGTTCTTTTAAATATCGGAAGTTGCTTTTTATGAAAAGAATGTTCGCTTTAACATGTGCGAGCTTCTCTCGTGCATGATCCAGTGCAGCATCGTCTTGGTCAAACCCAATTAATGTACCTTTTTCTGATAATTGAGATAGTAAATATGAGCTATGACCTGCGCCGCCTAGCGTGCAGTCCACATATGTACCGTCTTCTTTGACGTTTAAACCGTCAACTGTTTCTTTTAATAATACTGTCTCATGTTGAAACATGATGATATGGTCCCACCTTTTTCAAATAGAAATGAATGTGTAGAAAGCTTGCTGCACAAGGGATTATTATATATCAAATCCAATCATGTTTTCAGCAATTTCAGCAAAAGAATCTTCTTGCTCTTCTGTATATTGTTCCCAGATCGACTTACTCCACAACTCAATTCGATTTGAAACGCCGATGACCACACATTCTTTTTCGAGTTTTGCATATTGGAGTAGGTTGGATGCGATGTTAATGCGCCCCTGCTTGTCCAGATCACATTCAACTGCGCCGGAGAAGAAGAACCGGGTAAACGCACGTGCATCTTTTTTCGTTAGCGGCAGTGCTTTGAGTTTCTCTTCAATTAGTTTCCACTCACTCATAGGGTAGCCAAATAAACATTGATCAAGCCCTCTCGTCAGCACAAACTGTTCTCCGAGACCGTCTCTAAATTTAGCAGGGATGATCATGCGCCCTTTTGTATCAATCGTATGTTGGTATTCACCCATGAACATGATCATCAGAGCCCCACTTTCTCACCTATACTCTCCACTATCCACCACTTCTCTCCACAAAACTTATTTTACACTGTTTCTACATAAAAAAAAACCCTGAACTAGTCAGGGTTCATTAAAACTTTATTTCAAAGTTTGACAATTTGTTGCTTGTTTTGAAATGAAAATGGCAGATTTTTGAACGTTTTGAAGAATTCTGGACCATATTTGTTTAAAAAGTACATGATATTCCAAATTCTTTCTTGTGGTGCTTCGAGTGGTTTTAAACTATTTTCAATCCGTTCAAAATCTCGAAGGATGTATCCTTCCTTCTCTTCCACACGCTTTGCAACCTTTTGATAAACAAATTGAAGCTGGTCTTCTATAAATTTGGCATTTTTATCTAATAGCTGTTCAAAGCTTGGTTCGATCTCTAGCGCTTCTTGTCTCATGGCCTCGTGAACATTCGCTAATTCACGTTTGGCATGTTGAACCGATTGAACGAAGCTGTCTGGAAGACTTTGCTGAAAGTGCGCATCCTTCTTTTCTTTCACGCCTTTTGTCAGCACTTCTTCAACCGACAATTCTCTTATCGGCAGCTTCTTATCAATATGCCTTTCAAGAATGGTGACGTGCAATCTTGGAAGAACGGGTGCCATTTTGACATCGAAGTACTCGAAGATGCCTTTCAGCTCACCCCAATAGTTCACTTCACCGTGTCCAGCCATAAAAGCAAGCGTTGGAAGAAGGGTTTCCTGCATCAAGGGACGGGTCACCACATTATTGCTAAACCGCTCTGGGTGCTCCTCGACTTCCTGCAAAAGCTCATCTTTTGTCCAAGTAAGCCCCACTTCAGATATAGAAAATTGGCCATTCTCTTGTTCAATGAGGAAACGCTCATCATCATATTCGTAAAACAAGTTGGCTTGATGGTCACCAGCTTCAATAATCGGCTGATACCCCGCTTGTTCCATGGCAGCCTGCGTGTTATTTAAGTGAGCCACGATCGCATCACTCGACTCCACAATTTGCTTGAATAACGTACGTTCAAGTGGCTTCACGCCGAAGTCTCCTGAATTCAATAACAGCAGTCCATCTTCTTCAAATAGATCGTAAACAATCCACTCAAAGAAATCAGTAAACGTTTCTGATTTGCGTAAACATCGAAGAAGCTGATCAAACAAGTCATTTGTGTAAGCAGATTCCTCATAGGTTGAAAATACATCACGAAGCCATCTCTCTGTTTTCTCTTGGTGGAGAGGTGTTCTTTTCGCAGCTGTTTTTTTCACATGATGTAATGGAAGCTTTTGTTTGACTGGGCCTTTTTCGCCAGACGTGTACACAAAGTTAATTTCGTCTACGTCGTGATCTTCACCCGCTACCCAAAAGACCGGAATAACAGGAACCCCAAGCTCTGATTCTTTTTCTTTGGCAAACTGAATAATGGAAATGATTTTATGTATGGTATAAAGCGGACCTGTTAAGAGACCTGCCTGCTGTCCTCCAACCACCATGACGCTCCGTTCATCACGGATCTTCTCAATATTCTCACGCATCGCAGCCGAATCAAATTTTGCATGGTATGCGCTCATATAATCCGCTAAAGCCTCGCGCGGGAAGCTCCTTTCCATGAGATCGTCGTATCTCTTTTTCCATGTGTGCTCAGAATGTATATCATAATCAAAAAAAGCAGTCATCTCTTTTTTTTCTTCTATATAATCACGTATGAATAAATTCTGACTTCGGATGGAAAGTTCAGTCAATTGCATGTTTAGAACTTCCTTTCTTCAATAAATAGTTAGTTTCCCGAAAAAAGTATAGCATGTAAATGAGCTCACTCAAAAGATTTTGTTTGCTTTTTTTCCAATACTTCCAAGCTTCTATTCAAGAAAGTGAGGAATGGCGGCGTCATCCCTTGACCTTGAGCTTTTTTTAAAAGGTAGCCAATGATTGCTTTTCTTTCAGTTTGGCGGCCTTTGACGATATCTTGCAGCATCGACGATTGATTGGCAGCCGTTTGATGGCAAATTGATTTCACATGAGCCCATAGACGATCTTTCTCAAGCAACCCTAGAATGGAAACCGCTTCTTCAAATGCACATGTCATCATATGTTCATATGACGGGTTCGATACCAATTCCCCATTATTCACATGTAATAAAGCCGTCAACGGATTAATACACACATTGACGAGCAGTTTTTCCTCCAGTACTTTCTTCCATTCATCTGTATAAACCATTTGAAAATCGACCGTTGATAGTTCACTACCCATAGGTTCTTTTTCCTCATGCAGAAATGCTCCCCACTTGATGACACCAATTCCTGTATGGTTTACTGCGCGATCAGACACCTTCATTGCGCCATGCTCTACTACACCAATATATAACTGATGTGCCGTTTTCCAGTTCTTTAAATCGACGAGGTGGGCCATTCCGTTCTGCAAAAATAAGATCCGATGACGAGGCAGTCCCGATAATTCCCCTAGAACATCTTGCAGATGATGATACTTCACTGTCACAATCAGCAAATCAAATATTCCTTTGACTCCCGTATCGGCCCCAACAGCTGATTGAATGGTTTCCCCTCTTACCATTCGTTCGATGCCTAATGCTCGAATTTCTTCTGCCTGCTGTTTTCTTCTTGTAAAGACGGTGATGTCATGATGCTCTGATAAATAACTGGCACAAAGCAGACCAATCGCACCACCGCCAATGATTCCAATTTTCAATTGCCGCACTTCCCTTTTTCTGTTTACTTCATGTTATCAACTATTTTACCAGTTTCGTGCTACGATGCAAAAAGCAGATAACGCGCTATGATTGAATTTTTTTAATTAAAAAACTATAATAATAAGTGTAAAAACTTTTTTAGGCGGATGGGATGAAAACGCCTTCAATGACATCACTGTCGACATTATGTGTGTAAGGGGGAAGATCACATGACACAAGTAAAACGTCTTCTGATTAACTACAAAACATTAGAGGAATTTAAACAATTTAAGGAATATGGCATACAAGAACTTTCTATGCTTGAAGACCTAGAAAGTAATATGATTGAAAATGACAGCAACTCTCCATTTTATGGGATTTACTTTGGAGATAAGCTTGTGGCACGTATGAGCCTCTATCAAGTAGATGGCTCGACGACGACGTATTTTGACCATAATCATGATTATCTAGAGCTGTGGAAGCTAGAAGTGTTGCCAGGATATCAGCGTAAAGGTTACGGCGAAGCACTTGTTGATTTCGCAAAATCTTTTGGCCTTCCAATTCGAACGAATCCACGCGTCAAATCTGCCGGTTTTTGGGATAAAATGGGCTTTGAAGCGGTGAAATATGATATGGAACGCGATAAAGGAGAAAACCCACTCATTTGGGAGCCTGCACATATTCAAAAGAACACAGGTGAGTCCGCTTAATCATTTTAATCATTAAGAAAACGCCCCTCTTTCCATCTGTGAGGGGCGTTTTCTTATTTTGCGTAATCTTTTAAGCTGATATTCTGTTTGACTCTTTCAACAATACCAATAAGTGCCCGGTAATCTTCTTCTGTCATTTTTAATTGACGTTTCAGCTGTTCATTTTCTTCGGTGAGTGATTTTAATTGATGCTGTGCATCTTTAAGCTCCTCCCGTAAATAAGCTGGACCAGATGGTTCTTTCTCAAGCTGCTCTAGAAACCGAATTACTTCTCGAAGCGTCAGTTCAGTCTGATCAGAAGATGCCTTCTCTTCTATAGTGAACGCATGCTGCGGTAAACCCGAAGAATGGATACCAATTTTTTTACGCAGTTCTTTTCGCTGTTTTTTGGCAAGCTCAATGCCTGCCTGGTACTGCTTTCTGACGTAAGAATTCCACCTGAATCCACATGCTGCTGCTGTTCTTGACAATGCTTTTCCAACCTCTTCAAATGCTGAAAGCTGGGTACCTCCATCTCGGATATGCCTTAAAACAACTTCTGCTAAAAGTAAATCTTCATCTTGTGTCCATGCGTCCTGCCGTGTAATCGTCAACTCATCATCCCCCCTGAATCTGAATACCACATCATATGCGCTTACTAGAGTAGATAGACTATTTGCAGGAGAGAAACCTAAAAAATAGATCAATAAAAAAACGCAAGGGAAGATTCCCTCACGTTTTTTTATCAAGCATTAGTTGCTTTTTACGTCTTTGCCTTTGTATGTTCCGCAAGATTTGCAGACACGATGAGAAATTTTCATTTCACCGCATTCTGGGCAAGCTACCATACCAGGTACTTGTAGTTTGAAATGCGTACGACGCAATCTTTTTTTCATTTTAGAAGTTCTTCTAAAAGGTACAGCCATTATTCCCACCTCCTTAAAGAGTTAAGATTCATTATTTTCTTCTAAGAGCTTTTTCAAGCCTTCTAGACGAGGATCAATTCGGTTTTGATGTGCATCTTCCGAAATGACCGCCCAGTCATTCCCTTCCTGTGGTGCAGCACCTTTTACGTCAGCTTGGTCGCAAAAGATTTGCATGGGCACTTCAAGAAGAATTTCTTCCTTGACTATAGGCGTTAAGTCGATGATATCGTCTTCTACAACAGATACGTCTTCATCTTCTATGTCGTCTGTCTTATGAAGTACAAATAGTTCTTTTGTTGAAATCGCAAATGGATAATTTACATCAACAAGCGTTCTTGAACAAGGCAATGTCATTTCACCTGTGATGGTTAAATCAAATGCGACTTGCTTTGATTCGATCACTCCAGTCCCTTTCACCTCTACTGGTGAAATGCGACGTATATCTGAATGAAGGCTAGTAAGTTCATTTAAGTCAACCGTCTCATGAAAATCGAAGCTGTTTTTAGCTTTTTGATGTAACTGATAAACTGTCCATTTCAATTGTATCACCTCTAAGAGCAACAAACATGATTATAGCTTTCATCATGCTATTTGTCAATATTTTTTCTTTACAGTCCTTCATGATGTCAAAGGGCTGTTTGACATCAGTTCTCGGAATGCCTACACTGAAAAAAATGGTCTTCATTTTTCCCTTATGCTACTGTAGCACAGACCATTTAACCATAGCAAGAAAGGCGGAACATCTATTGAAAGCAGTGGGAGTCGTTGTCGAGTACAATCCATTTCATTATGGGCATGCCTATCATGTGAATCAGGCGAAAAAACAAACCTCCTCAGATGTTGCCATTGCCGTCATGAGCGGTTCTTTCCTCCAGCGCGGGGAGCCTGCCATCGTCTCAAAATGGGCACGTACAAAAATGGCACTGCAAAACGGCGTAGACATTGTGTGTGAGCTTCCATACATATATGCCGTACAAAAGGCAGAAACCTTCGCCAATGGCGCTGTGTCCATCCTCGATGCATTAAAATGCCATTCTCTTTTTTTCGGCAGTGAAGATGGAGAGATCAACGCATTTGAGCGCACAGCACACGCTTGGCATGAAAAAAAGGCAGAGATTGATCTTTTAACAAAAGAAAAGGTGAAAGAAGGTCTTAGTTATCCCGCAGCAGCAGCAGGTGCGTTTCAAGAGGCCATTCATTCTGAACACTTACTGGATTTGTCCAAACCAAATAACATTTTAGGCTTTCATTATGTTAAAGCCATCTTAGAGAGAGCTCCTCACATGCAGCCTTTTACGTCTCAAAGAATTGCATCTGATTATCATGATGAAGAACTGCCTGACACCCAAAAAATCGCAAGCGCCACAAGTATCCGAAAAGCTTTAAAAGAACAGAGCTCATTTCAAGCAGTCAAGCCCTACCTCCCAGACGCTACTTTAAAGCAATTACACGACTATCATTCTTCATATGGTCTTTTACATACGCAAGAAGCCTATTTTCGCTTTCTGAAACACGTTTTTCATACAATGGATACGAGTGAACTAGAGGGCATCTATGAAATTGAAGAAGGCATTGAACACCGCATGCAAAAAGCCATGACACATGCATCTTCCTACGAGGAGTATCTATCACTTGTCAAAACAAAACGATATACGTGGACAAGGTTACAGCGGATGAATACGCATCTATTAATGAACGTGAAGAAAAAGACGATGCACGAGCTGCTTGAAGAGAAAAAAGCGCCCTATATTCGTTTACTTGGAATGACAAGGAAAGGACAACAGTACTTGTCTCTTGTAAAAAAAGAGTTGGATGTACCACTTGTGAGTAAACTGTCTTCCTTTTCACATCCCGCCCTTGATCTTGATATTCGCGCTTCAAGGGTGTTTAGCCTTCCCATCTCTGAACCCATGCAAACAGAGTTAACAAAAGCAGAGTTTAAAACATCACCGATTCGATATGATGAAGAGAGCGGACTCTTTTCACCTCGATAGAAAAAAGCAGCCTGATTTGCAGGCTGCTCTTTTTTATGATGCTTTCTCTTTTAATTTGTTTAAATAGTTTAGTGCGTCCTGCATGGTATCCACAGGAACGATTTTCATATCACTTTTAATATCTTTTGCTGTTTTGACTGCATTTTTGTAGTCAGAGTTTGGGTCACCTTTATCATTCGGTGCAAAGAAGATGTCTTTCCCTGCTTTGTCTGCTGCAACAACCTTTTGATCAATTCCGCCAATCGGTCCGACTGTACCATCTGCATCAATCGTTCCAGTTCCTGCGATCGCATAGCCATGTGTTTCATCTTCTTTTGTCAGCTGATTGTAAATTTCAAGTGACATCATTAAACCAGCCGATGGACCGCCGATGTTTTCAATATCCACTTTCACAGAAGGAGACACTTTCACATGACGGTCTGTAAATAGTGATACGCCAATTCCCACTCGTTTTGGCTCTTCTTTAAATGGTTTTAACGTCACGTTCTGCGTAATTTCTTTGCCATTACGTTCAAGTACAAAACGGACAGTCGTGCCTGCTTTTTTACTGCTGATATACGAAACCATTTTATCTGCTGACTCATATGTATGGCCGTCGACGCTTTTGATCTTATCGCCAACTTCAATCTTCCCATATGCAGGCATTCCTTTCATCACATAGCTCGCATATACCCCATTAAACGTATAATCTACTTTTTTTCCCGCTTTTGTATAAGCGGCAATCATTGCATTTTCTTGAGAACTTTTCATGAGCTGCAGCTGCCGTTTCATATAATCCTCATCAGACTCTCCGTCCGCTTTAATATTTTCTTCTGGAACGATTTCGTCATACTTGTTCATTTTTGCAAGCAAATACGTATATGGATTGGCTGGACCTACTTTAATGGTCATAAGAGAAAAGCTGCCCTTCTCGCCATATCCTCCGTCTACTTGAATGTGTGGCGCAATTTCTGTGGCATCACCTGGCTTTGTGACGTAATAGGGCAGTTTCACAAAAGTTAAGCCAAATAAGACTAGAACAACAGCAAAAAAGCTGAGCCAGCGAATATTTAATTTTTTCATTCGATTAACACTCCCATTTATCAATGACATCTTTCAGTTTTCCTTTTAGTTGGTCGGCGGCGAGTTCACCTGCTTCAATCATTTCTTGAACCTGTGTAAACGCACTAGAGCTAAAGGTCTCGAGCTTCGGCCGAATCATGAGATCTGCATGAATGGTTTGGTGACGAACCAATTCATTTTGAAGGATGTCCAAACTTTGCATAATGACATCCGATAATCTCGTTGCCTTTTCTGTTTTTTTCACCCTTGATACATCAGAGGCGATAATGAGATCTGCCCCCATTTCTTTGAGAACAGAAACAGGAATGCGGTCCACTACCGCTCCATCCACCAATTGCCTGCCGCCTATTTCATGCGGAACAAACACACCCGGAATGCTAATGCTTGCCCTGACTGCTTGTGAGACAGACCCTTCTTTGAACACAACCTTCTCCCCTGTCTGAAGGTCACAGGCGACAATCGCAAGAGGCACGCGCATTTCTTCAATATTCTTCCCATATGTAAACGTGTGAATCAGCTGCAAAATTCGATTTCCTTTTAACAGACCGATTTTTGGCAGTGTATAGTCAGCATAATACTTTCTTCTGAAGACAAGTGCAAGTTTTTTCATTTTTTCTACGTCTTGTCCTGCTGCATAAAAGCTCCCCACAAGAGCACCAATACTGCTTCCTGCGATCATATCCACCTGAATTCCTTGTTTCTCAAGACTAGATAAAACCCCGATATGCGCCATCCCTCTGGCACCCCCGGAGCCCAGCGCAAGCCCGATAATCGGTCGTTTCATGAATCCACCCTCCTCTTTCTATGCATATATACGAATCTATAGGTCTAAACATGCCCCTTCTCATCGTATAGTAATAGAAGACAGGCTCGGCTAGCATCTCTTTTTCTTTAATCACGAGCTCGCCAATAGATTATAACGGCAAGGGGCGACATCTCCATGAAAAAATGGAACACTCTGTTCATCGCTGCTTTTTTTATCTTTTTAACAGCCACTGTGATTACACATCCACAAGCCTCTTTGCAAGCATCGAAAAATGGACTTGCAATGTGGTGGGAAGTGGTTTTTCCATCGCTACTACCTTTTTTTATTTTGTCCGAGCTATTAATCAGTTTCGGGATTGTCAGATTTGTCGGCGTATTATTAGAGCCATTTATGCGGCCTATCTTTCGGGTGCCTGGTGTCGGCGGATTTGTACTAGCGATGGGAATGGCCTCTGGTTTTCCTTCTGGCGCTAAATTGACGACAAGACTTCGGCAGGAAGGACAGCTGACGAGAATTGAAGCAGAACGCCTTGTGTCATTTACCAATTCTTCAAACCCTTTGTTCATTTTTGGAGCAGTGGCTGTAGGATTTTTTCATCACCCAGCTTTAGGCATTGTGTTAGCCTGTGCACATTATTTAGGAAATCTCGCGGTTGGGGTGACGATGCGCGGATATAAAGCACGTCATGATGCGCACCTCAGAAGCCGAAAAGGATTTTTATTGCCTCCAATTCGAGAAGCATTCAGCGCTCTTCATACGGCAAGACTTGCAGAGAAAAGACCACTTGGCCAAATATTAAGTGACGCTGTCATGTCATCTGTTCAAACGCTCTTTATGATTGGCGGCTTTATTATTTTATTTTCTGTCTTTAGTCAAATGCTCGCTGTCGTTCATGTGACAGATCTTCTCTCTATCGGGATCGGCTCTATACTGAAAACGATGCACCTTCCGCCGGAATTAGATCTAGCCATGATTGCGGGTCTATTTGAAATCACATTAGGAAGTCAGCTCACAGGATCACAAGAGGTTTCCCTGCTCGCTAAAACAATTGTGGTCAGCTTTATTTTAGGATTTAGCGGATTCTCCGTTCAAGCTCAGGTAGCTGGGATTTTGGCAGCAACCGATATACGCTTTAAACCGTTTTTCTTCGCCCGTTTGCTTCACGGTATTTACGCAGCCGTCTTTGCCTTTTTGTTATTCAAACCCCTTTATGTCTCTAAAGCAGATATGGCGCTTCCAGCAGGGGCATTTGAAACAAGCGAGCAAGTCGTGATGTTTAGCAGCGTGTTATGGAATCAGCTTGTATCTGCTGGTCCTCTCATCACCTTGTTCAGTCTGATCGTGTATATTGCGCTCTATTATCAGAAATTAAAAAATGGATGAGTGCACAATGCACTCATCCATTAAATTTTTCTTTCAGCGCAGCTTCGACCTCTTGCGGTACAAGCTCTTTGACTGATCCATGATATTTCGCTACTTCTTTAACAATGCTTGAACTTAAGAAGGAGTATTGATTATTCGTCATCATAAAGAACGTTTCAATGTCATCATTCAACACTTTGTTCATTGATGTCCCTTGCATCTCGTATTCAAAGTCCGTCACCGCTCTAAGTCCGCGCAAAATGACTTTCGCCTCTTTTTGTTTCGCATAATCAACGAGCAGTCCATGAAAGGATTCCACTTTGATATTTGGTAGCTCCTTTGTTGCTTGACGAATGAGTTCACATCGCTCTTCAACAGTAAACAACGGCTTTTTTGACGAGTTATTGAGGACGCACACATATACTTCATCAAAAATCTTTGCCCCTCTTTTGATAATATCCAAATGGCCCAATGTGACTGGATCGAAGCTACCCGGACAAACGGCTATATTCCCCATGCTTTAATTTCCCCGCTTTCTATAGATCGTAATGCCAGTCATTCCGTACATTTCCTGCCTTGAGATATGCAGCTGTCCTGCTTCCTCTGGCAGTGTCACATCTTTATCATGCTCACACACAATGACGCCATCATCTGCTAATAAGGAATGCTCATCAATCGTATCAAGAAGTGCTTTCAACTTTTGATCTTTATACGGCGGATCAAGGAAGATGGCTTGAAAAGATTCTTCTCGCTTCACTACAGCGGCGAGTGCACGGTTTGCATCATTTCGAAACACTTCACTTTGATCCATCAGCGACAATTGATTCAAGTTGCCTTTAATCGTCTGAATCGCCTTCATATCTCGATCCACAAATATACAATGATCGAATCCTCTAGAAAGCGCTTCAATTCCTAAACCACCACTTCCAGCAAATAAATCAAGGGCCCATCCCCCATCAAAATACGGTCCAATCATATTAAAAATGGATTCTTTTACTTTATCTGTTGTTGGTCTTGTTGATTGGCCGGGTACGGCTTTCAGCGTGCGGCCTTTTTTTGTTCCAGAAATCACTCTCATTTTTCCACCACTTTTTCTGCTTGCATCTATTGAATATTGTTTGATGACAAAAAATTCAACATTATCTTACCATATCCACTCCACATGGGACAATGCACTGAATTCCATTCATTTTCTATGTATAGATCACAAAAGAGAGGGTCATACTACTGTTAACAGCATCTGATGTGGTGCTGTTGCCAACCGCGGAGAAGACTTACGTTTCCCCATAAGTTCTTCCTCCGGTTTCTCCTCTCCCTTTGCCTTCTCCTTAATGAATCATTAAGAATAGAAGGACCCCGCGGGTGATGCCGCGGGGATTTTTTTGTGTCTTTAAAAGCCCACCTTATAGTCATACTCTTTTGCTTTGTCCAATTTCGATTCGTACTCTAATTTAATAAAAGGTTTATAGGAAGGCTCAACACGTTTTACAAATGGCAATGAACTGAGCTTTGCCATGTGGCGCTCAAGATCATTCATATCACAATAAATCACTGCATATTTCATTTTCCTTGAAATATAGTGAACATTCCCAAATTTCCTTAGCGCTTTTGACTGCTTTAACGAATGCAGCCAAACGACCATCCCTTGACGTTTGGTATCCATCTTTTCACCTGCCGCTTTTCAATTCTTTCCGTTCATTATGTAAAAGACGAGACGTTCAAGTCTCGTCAAGATACTTTACAGCCACAGCTGCCTCCTGATCCACAGCCACCGCCGCATGATGATAGACCATCAAAATATGGGTTCCCTGTTGGAACTTTAATATATGCTGATACAGCTTGACCGATTTCAATACTAATCTCATCTAAGATGGATTGAATCGCTGTTTCTGCTTTTTTGAAATCAACCACTGTATCGTGAAGATCTAGCTTTCTTTTGACCTCACGCATTTCTTTTGAGATCGTTCTATAGTCCGGATGGTATTTGCCGAACCGCTGCACATCTTCATATTGCTCTTTTACTTTTGTAAAATGGGCAATAATTTGTTGGGCTTCTTCGTCTTGCTGGAGACGCTTAAAGCAGTTGCGGTAATGTTCAGCCTCCTCCGACTGAAGAATCATGGCAGCCAATTGATTTGCTTCCTCTTGGAGCTCCACAGATTCGATTGTCGCATACATAAATGTTGCACCTCCAATTCATAGTTTACCACGAAACCTATGGATCAGAAAATGCTTTTACGTGACAAATACATCCCACGTCTCTCTTTTCTGCTTATATTCAGGGTGACGAGAATTTAGCACAACGGTCATTTTATGCTTTCCTTTTGAAAGGTGCTTGACCACAAACGCCGCAGTATACTCATTGCCTGCCCGTTTCCCGTCTACATACACAGTAAAATACCCCGCCTTCTTATCCTTTTTTAGGGGTGAAGGTTCAAGGTGAAAATCTTGAAGTGTACTTTCTATATACACAACAGATCCCTGCACTTTGTATTTTAAAAAACCTTGCTGCTTCATTTCACTTTGCGTCTGCTGCATGACTGGTACTGCTGGTTCTTGCCTAGTTACTTGCTCTTGATCATGTTGACTTTGACATCCGGTGAGAAGAAAAAGCAATGCGCATATTGACAGCATCCATTTCATGTTCTGATTCTCCTTTCGTCTACTTTCATAGGATGCTCATGAAATAGACATCTTAATCAACTCAAAAAAAGCCTCACCCGGCTCCATTTTGATTGCGCATTGCTTGGAACATCTGGATCATCATTTCAGCCATTTGGACACTATTGCTCAACTGGCTCACACGATGAGGAATGGTTTTTTCGTAAAAGTTCATTTTATCTAATTCAAACGAAGTGACATTTTCAGGATGCCGCGTTAACTGTCTATACCAGAGTGGGCGCTGCCTGATGAATTTGATTCGATCCTCTTCGGCCATGACAAACTCTTGTACTTCTCTCCGCACCAAAAGCATCCCCTTTCAATTAATCTTTCCTGAAGGAGAATGGGTGCTGGCTGCCTCCAGATGAACCCTTCTTTGAGCCATTTGATGAAAATTGACCGAGTAAGCTTTGTAAAGAGGAAATAGACTGGCTCATTTTATTAATCTGTTCATTCATTTGATCAGCGTCCATTTTTTTCACTGCAGAAACCATTTTAGACATAAAATCTGCTTTTCCCGGTTCACTTTGCTTAGCGGCTTTTTCTTCTTTTGCTTCTTCCGTTTGTGTTTGCCGGTAAGGAGACCACATGTCATCTTCCTCACCAAACATGACCCAATTCTCGTATAAACTTTGCCAGCTTTTTTCTTGCGTCTGCACTTCTTGAATTAATTTCGGATGGCGTCTGACGAACTGTTTAAATTCATCAATGGATGTTTGCTTTTGCTTATTTGTCATATCCTCACCCCCCATACAAATGCCTACTATACTATATACATCTGGGTCTATTTTGGTGAGCCCTTTTCATAAAAAAACAGCCGCCATCTGTGCGCAGCTGTTTAGAGGATTAAGACGTTTTCTTAATGAAGTTTTGTGTATAATACTTTTCTTTCACACCAACGCCAAGGTGCGTGTAATCTTGATTTAACAATGCCTTCCGGTGACCTTCGCTATTCAGCCAACCTTCTACAGCTGCAGGGCCATCAACATAATTATACGCAATGTTTTCCCCCGCAAGCTGAAATGCGACCTCGCCTCTTTCTAACCGGTCTTTCAGCGTGCCGTATTTTTTAGATTCATGGGAGAAATAATGATTATCCTTCATGTCCTCACTATGCATGAATGCCACTTCAGAGGTTTCATCGTCCCACTTTAAGGTCGGCAGTTTGTACTTATGGCGGATAATATTGGTCATATCAAAAATTTGTTTTTGACTCGACGCTTCAATATCCTTCCACTTTTCGCCTGATATCGCCTCAGGTTCAATTAATTGACCTCGATAAACGACTTCATACGGCTTTTGTTTGACAAATGTATCTGCGTTAAAGGCTCGAATGCTCGAAAGAGTGCTTTCAAACTTATCCATGTAGAGCTGGACATACACATCATCTCCCACTTTCACCGTCGGCCTGGTATTCATATCATCTTCTGAGAATTCAAAGCGATATGAATTTCCCTCGTCCTCTACATGAATGTAAGGAGCGATTTGTGTTTTTTTAAATACTTCACTTGTGGCTTGACCGATTTTAAACGGCTCAACATTCAGCCCATCCCCTGTCGCAAACAAGGTCACCACTTTACTGTCCTTTACCCCTACTTGAATATAGTGTTTCTTCGATTGATTGTATATCCACCAGTCATAATCATATGCGGAAGGATCAATGCGATCTGGTTCCCCTAGCTGTTTAAGCACTTCGTTTGAAGACTTCCCCATAAAGGACATGAGACCTTTTTTCGGAATGTTGATCGGCTTATCGCTAGATGTTTCTTCATTAGACACCTTCGGCTCATTGCTGTTTTCTTTTTCTGGTGAAGATCCATATTGAATAAACAGAACGTACGTTCCGGATATAATCAGGAGGATGAAGAGTGTTTTCAGCACAGTTTTCAAATAAACACCTCCGTTAAATTGGCAAGGTACAAAAAGCAAAAAGTACCTTCTACTGTCATTTAAACAAAACTTGCTCCATTTATCAACGACAATACAGCCTATTTAACACGAATTTAAAATATGCCCCTCCTAATGAAGAAATCCTTGGCCATGATCCTGGTCTTGTTGAGAGATTTCCGTCAGGGCATCACCTGCACGATCGTTTGATAAATCTTCAACTGATAAATCCCCAAGGGCTACGATTCCTGTGAGTGCCCCGTTTTTGACAACCGGGATACGGCGGAGCTGATGTTCTGACATCAACCGGACAATTTCTTCTAGGGTTGCATCTTCTTCAGCTGTCAAAACTTCCTTCGTCATGAGGGCACCAACCTCTTGTGAGTTCGGCTTTTTCTCAGCAATACCTCTAAGTACAAGGTCGCGGTCTGTGACAATACCAACAAGCTGATCTCCGTCGACTACTGGAATGGCACCAATGTCATTATCTTTCATTTTGACTGCCGCTTCATACGCATTGTCGTCCTTTTGCAACGTCACTACTTTTTTTGTCATGATATCTTTGATTCTTTTCGTTTTCACGTTGATTCCTCCATCCGTTATTTTCTTTATTACTGTAACCAGCTTATAAAAGAACATACCCTTCACAGTTGAAAGTTTAACGCTTTCATACTATGATTGTCAGTAAAGGGAATTTTTATAAGGAGGGGTTTTGGGTGAAGTTTGAAGGTACGGGGATTGAAAAGGTATCAGCTGACTTAAATAAATTGGATTTCATTATGGAAAGTGAAGGATTTGTACGAGCCGATCAATGGGATTATGAGCGTGTGACGTACGACAGGAAGTATAACATGGTAGAGGGGACGTTTTACTTACGGATCTCTGGCTACGCCACTGAGGGAGATGTCGGCTCCAAAAAAGCCCACATCCAGCTGCTGACACCTTTACTTGGAAAACACTATTATCCGCATGGTGTTGAATATGGAGAAGGCGAAGATTTCCCTAAATCTCTTATTCAATCAAGCAAAAAAACGCTGAACCAATTGAAAGAAAAACTAGAAGCGATAACTGCTGAAGCATAAAAAGCACAGCCCCTGCGGCTGTGCTTTTCATTTATTCATATTTCGGAATGAGCGCATCTGGTACGGCATCTTTCGCTCTTTCTTTTCTCGCCCAGTCAAAGAAGACAACAGCAAGAATCGATCCGTATACAATCTCCTGAATGATTTTCATCAAAATAGCACCTAGCTGCTGATCTTCTAGCAGCGGCAATGTATGAAACATGTCAGGTCCCGTAAGCGCAAGACCAGCAAGCATATCACTCGGTACGCATAGGTGCAGTGCTTGTATCCATGCGCCGGCATCTGAATAAGTAGCATAGATAGGCGCTTCACTAAACATAATGAGTGCGCAGGCAGGTGTCATTAAAATCCCATCTGCCATAATATATCCAAGCTTTAAAATGCCTGTAATCTGCGGCTGACTTTGCACTTTATGGACAAGCGGCCACCACATGAAAAAGGCAGCGATAAAAATGACAACCGTCATCAATGCGTGATAAAACGGATCTGTTTTGACAAAATCGAACACAAGCGGAATATGATACAGCGAAAACAACCCGTTAAATCCGAGCAAGGCAATCAACGGCTTAGAAAACAAGCGGAAAATCGGCTGAATACCCCGTGTTTGAATGATCCGCTCCCAAATCGCCGCAGGTAAACCTGTAATAAGAAGGGGCGGGATGACCAAATAGAGCACTGCCATTTGCGCCATATGTGCACTGAACATAATATGCCCCATTAAATCAATCGGGCTCCCCTTCACTGCATAAAGCAACACAAGCCCCGTGAGAAACAGCGTTTTCTCTTTCACCGTCGCACGGTGCTTACCCTTCGTCACGAGAAGCAGATAAAAAGCGGCTGCTGCTACAATACATGTCAAATAGTAAGGACTCCATAATGCACGAAATCCAAATATCTCTAAGTTTTCCATTGCTGCGCCTCCTTCAAGGGCAAAGCGAGCTTACCACCAAATAATGGTCAAAAAGGCTAAAACGGTAATAAACGCGACAAACACACCTGAGTAAAGAAACAATGCGGGTGTTTCATGCCCTTTTTGGTTCATGTGCATAAAATAATAAAGCTGAAAAGCGACCTGAATCACTGCAAGCAGTAAAATAAAAGGGACAGCGAACCAATTTCCGACGTCTTCAGAGGCGATTGTTAAAAAGGCAACAAACGTTAAACCAATCATCAAGCCGAAAGAAATGAGCTGATGCTTCATTTCTTCGGCATTTTTCTTTTTCCGATAGACAAGATCGACTTTGGACTGATTTGTGTTTTTATTTCCCATTCTTATCCCACCATTCCCATCAAATATACAACGGTAAAGATGAAGACCCACACAACATCAATGAAGTGCCAATAAAGGCTTGCCACATAATATTTTGGTGCATTGTATAAATCGAGTCCGCGTCTCATATTCCGAATCATCAGAGCGGTGATCCAGCAAAGTCCAAATGCGACGTGAGCCCCGTGTGTTCCAACAAGCGTATAGAAGGAAGAGCCAAGTGCAGAGCTCGTAATGGTAAATTCATACGCATGCACATAATGATAAAACTCATAAATTTCTACCCCTAAAAATCCAGCACCTAAAAGAACGGTTACACCTAGCCAAAGCTGCATTTTTTTAAAGGCAAAGTTTTTCATATGATACATAGCATACACACTCGTTAAACTGCTCGTTAACAGAAGCATTGTGGCAATAAAGACAAGTGTGAGGTCAAACATTTCAGTTGTTGTTGCGCCGCCTGCATTTGAATTTTTCAGCGCCAAATAAGTGGCAAACAAAGATGCAAACAGGACCGTTTCTCCCCCAAGAAACAACCAGAACCCGACGAACTTATTCTTTCCTTCTAACGTGGCTTTCTCAGGAGAAGCTGGAAAGGTTTCCGCTGTCATTTTTTGTGGTTCCATTATGCTTTCACCCCTTTGTCATCGTCATCCGTCAAATCTTCTTTGTGAATATGGTATCCATGATCATCTTTAAGAGAGCGAACGAGCATGGTCGCAAACGTGATGCCAAGACCAATGAAGATCACCGGTAGACCCCAGCTGTGTTCTTGACGATACATAAAACCAAACGCTGACACAAATAGACCGAATGAGATAATGATAGGCAAGATGGAATTATTCGGCATGTGAATATCATCGAGCGGTTCAGATGCTGTCATTCCTTTTTTACCATCCATTTTCTCAATCCATAATGGATCAAGTCCCCGTACAAGAGGCAGCTGCTTAAAGTTATATTCTGGCGGAGGTGAAGATACTGCCCATTCAAGCGTTCTTCCATCTCCCCAAGGATCGCCCGATACACGCTCCCCTTTTGCTGTCGTCCAGATGATATTAATCAGCATGATGACAACTGCTACAAACATGAACAGTGCCCCAATCGTACTCACCAAGTTCCCAAGGTCTAGACCCTGACCTGGCAAGAATGTAAAGACTCGGCGCGGCATGCCCCAAAGACCGAGAAAATGCTGGATAAAGAACGTTAAATGGAAACCGACGAAAAACAGCACAAAGCCAATTTTCCCAAGCTTCTCATTCAGTATTTTCCCAAACATCTTCGGCCACCAATAATGCACACCAGCTAAAATACCGAAGACCACACCACCGATAATGACATAGTGGAAATGCGCCACAACGAAGTACGTGTCATGGAACTGATAATCCGCTGCTGCTGCTGCAAGCATGACGCCGGTTACACCGCCAAGTAAGAATGACGGAATGAACGCAACGGAATATAGCATCGGCGTTGTAAACTTCACATTACCGCCCCATATGGTGAGCAACCAGTTAAATACTTTAATTCCAGTTGGCACCGCAATCGCCATTGTGGCTACGGCAAAGATCGCATTGGCAATTGGACCAAGTCCTGTTGTGAACATGTGATGCGCCCACACCATGAATCCAAGGAAACCAATTAATACAGTCGCAAACACCATGGACGAATAACCAAACAATCTTTTTCTTGCAAACACCGGAATGATCTCAGAGAAAATCCCAAATGCCGGCAAAATCAAGATATACACTTCTGGGTGTCCAAAAATCCAGAACAAATGCTCCCAGATGATTGTATTTCCTCCGAGCTCTGGATTAAAAAAGCTCGTATCAAACATTCGATCAAGCATCAGCATCGCAAGCCCTGCTGTCAGCGGCGGGAATGCGAATAAAATTAGTGCAGATGCCACAAACGTCGTCCAGGTAAAGAGTGGCATTCTCATATACGTCATACCTGGTGCTCTCATATTAATAATCGTTGCAAGAAAGTTGATTCCGGCAATTAGCGTACCAATACCCGCTATCTGCAACCCTAAAATATAGAAATCCATGCCGTGCCCTTCTGAATTCAGCGTGAGCGACGCATAGGCAGTCCAGCCTGCATCAGGTGCTCCGCCCATAAACCATCCAAGGTTTAAGAAAATACCTCCGAAAAAGAACAGCCAAAAACCAAGTGAATTCACAAATGGAAACGCTACGTCACGTGCACCAATTTGAATGGGTACAACCGCATTCATTAATGCAAATAAAAGCGGCATTGCTGCAAGGAAAATCATCGTTGTTCCATGCATCGTCATGACTTCATTGTAAAACCCTGCACTCACAAAATCATTTTCAGGGATGGCTAGCTGAATACGGATAATCATCGCTTCCAGGCCACCAATTAAAAAGAAAAATCCCCCTGCCACTAAATATAGTATGGCAATTTTTTTGTGGTCAACCGTCGTTAAGTAATCCCATAAGACAGCGCCAAACCCCCGCTTTTTAGCTATTGTACTCACCATGAAATCCCCCTCTTATCTCCCATTTGCCCCTTTTCATATCAATGTCTATCTTCACGCTCTAAAAACAGACTATATCTGACAGATGACTTATTCTTGGATGTAGAGACTTATTCGGGAGCTCTTAACAAAAACTTCACATAGATCGTATACCCTTTTGAATGTGCGCAACTTCAAGCTGCTCAAGGCATTTACTGTATTTTAAGACCTTTTAAATACTCGTAGAGTGCGTCTGCTTCTGAGTCATTTAGTTTAGGGTACGTCCCTGTCATCTTATTACCTGGTTTAAAGCTCTCTGGATCTTTCAGCCATGCTTTGACATTTTCTTTGTTCATGTCTTTAATTCCAGCTACTTTTGTCCGCTCTCCGAAGGTTGCAAGGTTTGGTGCAGTCCTTGCCGCCTCTGGCCGTTCATCTCCAGGCTCTACCGCATGACAGCTTAAACAGTTTTTCTCTTTAAAGAGTTTTTCACCCACAAGGGCTAGATCTGACGTAGATGCAGGCTTCTTATAATCTGTCATCTTTTTCGTCCAGCCTAAAAACTCATCTTGAGAAAGCGTTTTAACTTTAAAGTCCATTAAAGCATGTGATGGACCACAAAGCTCTGCACATTTCCCATAGAAATATTCTCCAGCATCTTTCGTTCGTTTTGAGTCAAATGTTAAATAAAACTTGTTTTCGTTGTCTGTATTTGTATCAATTTTACCCCCAGCTGATGGAATCCAGAATGAGTGTTTCACATCAGATGCTTTCAGCTTAAAATAAACCTTTTGATCAGTTGGAACAATCAATTCCTGACTTGTCACAATCCCATAATCAGGGTATTCAAATTCCCACCAATATAAGCTGGCTCTTACATTCACTACAAGTGTCTTTTCAGGATCTCGTTTTTTCTTATCCATGGCGCTTGTATCCCCTAGCTCAAGCGTGTATGCCACAACAGGTACAACGAGAATAATGAGTAGAAGTATCGGAATCGCTGTCCACGTAATTTCGAGGTTACGGTTCCCTTCTACCTGTTTAGGAATCGTATCTTCTCCCACTTTAGAACGTTTGAATTTAATGATGACGTAAAAGAAAATGATCGATACAACAATAACGACAAGAACCATAATAAGTGTACTCAGTACCGTTAGGAAAAACTGTTTATCTGCTACTTCCCCAACTGGCTTGAGTGTTGATAAGTATGGTTCACCGCAGCCCGCCAAAACGAGCGTCAGTAAGAGAAACAGTGAATAAACACGCCATTTTCTTATCATAATTTGTCCCAACCCCTTTTGCTTGATCTCCTTTGCCTTTCGCTTTTACCTCTTATTTATAAAATCACCTTTCACCCATCCATAACCCCCGCCTCTTATAAAAGCACTTACATTTCCTCTTTTCATAAAAAAATGATGTTTTTACTCAAAATACCATCTATGTATAAACAGAAAGCCGCCTAAATAGAACTGAATATCAGGCGGCTTTCATAGTTGTAAGAAAATGTTGTGTTATAAGATATAGCCATTGTTTTGATGTGATCAAAGTGTATTTCACTCTAGAATAGTGTAATAATAATCATCGCAACGAAAAAGATCGTTAAGTAGTTTAATGAATAAACGAACATGAGTGTTGACCACTTCATGATATCTTTCATTTTAAAGCCCATAAGACCAATGACGAGCCATCCAATGTTCAGCAATGTGCCAAGTGCGACAATCGGCCATCCTAATCCACCTAAGAAAAATGGAAGCGGGAGAAGACATGCTGTCCAAATGATGATTTGACGTTTTGTGACTTCAAAGCCGTAAACAACTGGCAGCATTGGAATACCTGCTTTGCGGTAATCTTCCGTTTTCTTAATCGCAAGTGATAAGAAATGTGGAATTTGCCAGATGAACATAATCATAAACAGGACCCAAGCCGTTGTGTCGATGGTGCCTGTAACAGCTGTCCAGCCAATTAATGGCGGAACCGCACCAGATACACTCCCAATGACTGTATTAATGGTGTAATGACGTTTAGACCACATCGTGTATAGAACTGCATAAGTAAAGACACCGATAAATCCAATCACTGCTGATGTAACAGTTGTCATCAGAAGCATAATCAGTCCAAGTACAACAAGCAGAATACCAAATGCATACGCTTGACCTGGCTGAACTTTACCTGTCACCGTCGGTCTTGTTTTTGTTCTTTCCATTAGTATATCAATATCACGGTCAAACGCATTATTAATGGCGCATGAACCGGCAATAATAAGAGAAGAACCAATCATTGTTAACAGCACAATATCAAGATTCCCAAGGAAACTCATACCTGTAAAATAAAAAGCAAGCCACATTCCAGTAAATGTTGTAATGAAATTGGAATTGACGATGCCCATTTTAATAAGAGCAAGAAAATCTTTTAAAGCGGTTGTTTCTTCTATTTGTCCATGAATAGCTGCTTCCGCGGCTGTTTTGGAATTTGCCAATGTGTATAACCTCCCTTGCCCAAACCTTCAAACGAACGAATAAAACGTAAAATCGTTACAACTCTATCATACAAGATAAAGAGCTGTAAAAAAACATCCTATTAAATAATAAACGACAAACTTGAAGTTATTTGTGAACTTTTCGTGAATTTATTAGGATGTGCGTTTCAGAAGGCGGTGCAAAATGAAATATTCTCTCCTCTATTTCTATCAGACTGTCAAAGAAAGATCAAGCACTCTAAATCTGTAAACTTTGTGAACTAACATATCATTTTTTTGTGAACTTTGGTCATTATGAATTGCAACAGAACACGCATTTGGCTTAAACTTGAGAGCATGTGAGGTTTTCATTTAGATCAGAAGTTATTTAGAGAAGGTGAAATCATTTGATGAAATTTGCTTTAAGGTTATTGAGCGTTGTCACAACATTTGTGATGCTGATCGTTCTGATTGGCGGTGCGCTTGTGACGAAAACTGGCTCCGGTCTTGGCTGCGGCAGACAGTGGCCCCTTTGCCACGGTCGTTTCTTTCCAGAAATGAACCCTGCTTCCATTATCGAATGGAGCCACCGCATGTCAACAGGAGTTTCCACCATTCTTGTATTGGCACTGGCGGTCTTATGCTGGAAAAAAATCAGTCCAGTATTCCGTGAAACCAAATTTTTGGTCATCATGTCCATTATATTCTTACTGCTTCAAGCGCTGTTAGGGGCACTCGCCGTTGTGTTTGGTTCTAACGCACTTGTCATGGCACTGCACTTCGGTATTTCACTGATTTCTTTTGCTTCCGTTTTACTGCTGGCACTGCTTGTGTTTGAAGCCACCAGATCTGAAACAAAGCTTGTGAAGCCGCTTCATATCGGCAAAAGAATGCAGTTCCATATTTATGGGTTGATCACATATACGTATATTGTGGTGTATACGGGCGCCTATGTGAGACATACAAAATCAAGTCTTGCATGCTCTGTCTTCCCATTTTGTTCAAAAGACGGCGCACTTCCAGCGTATTTTAATCAATGGGTTCAAATGTCTCACCGAGCAGCAGCCCTTCTTTTATTCGTTTGGATATTTGTTGCGATGTTCCATGCCCTTAAACATTATAAAGAACAAAAGCAGCTGTATTATGGATGGATCATTTCAGCCATTCTGATTACACTTCAAGCGATCTCTGGTGTCATGTCTGTTTATTCTCAGCTCGCACTCGGTTATGCGCTTGCTCATTCATTCTTTATTTCTTGTTTGTTTGGGGTACTATGCTACTTCTGCTTACTCATTGCCCGGTTTAAATATGAAAATAGAGAGCCTTTCAGATAAACATAAAAGAAATCCCCCTTTCATCCGAAAAGGGGGATTTCTTTTATGTTTGTTTCGCTTCTTCAAATAGCGAAATGGCCATTTTTCGTCTTTCTTGATGATCGACTGTAGGCAGAGGATATGTATCCCCCAGCACACATCCCGATTTCATTTGCTCATCTATCGGCATTTTACTCGGTTCATGAATCCATTTTTCATTCACATGCTTTAGTTCTGGTACATACCTTCTAATATATTCTCCGCTTGGGTCAAATCGTTTCGACTGGGTCGTTGGGTTAAAAATACGGAAGTAAGGAACAGCATCCGTTCCGACAGAGGCTGCCCACTGAAATCCTCCAATATTCGAAGCCTCGTCATAGTCGACAAGTTTTCTCGCGAAATACGCTTCGCCCATTCTCCAATCGATGAGATAATCTTTTGTCAGGAATGAAGCCGTCACCATTCTCAAACGGTTATGCATCCAGCCTTCTTCATTTAACTGTCTCATCCCAGCGTCAACGAGTGGGAAGCCTGTTTGTCCTTTACACCAAGCTTCAAAAAGTGTCTCATCATCATTCCATTTTATATGTTGAAAGGAGGAGTTGATTTCTTTTTCTTTCATCTCTGGATAATGCGCAAAGATCATATGATAAAAATCACGCCACGCTAGCTCTTTCATAAATGTTTCCTTGCCCTCATCTTCAAAAAGTTCTTCCTCATTGACCGCATGAAAGATCGTGCGAATAGAAATGGTCCCAGTTTTTAAAAACCGAGACAGCTTGCTCGTCCCAAAAACAGACGGAATATCTCGTTTCTCATGATAATGCGTCAATCTTTCTTGAATAAAGCCGCCTAGCGTGCTCATCGCTTTGTCTGATCCCATCTGATCGAATTTCCTTGTACATTTCTTGATGATGTCCCTTAGTTTCGCATCTCCCTTTTCAGAAAGTGACTCATCACAAATCGTATGCTCACTACTCAGAAATGATTTGTCAACTTTTATCACAGACTGCTTCTCCTGCTTCCGCCACGCTTGGTAGTATGGAGTAAACACTTGATAATGAGACCCATCCGCTTTTAAAATATCTCTCGCCCCATGCAGATGCGTATCTTGCCACTTTGACACATGAATGCCCTTTTCTTCTAAGAAATGGGTCACTTGCTCATCACGAGTTCGACCATTTCCTACTTCGTCCTCATTAAAAAAGACCGCATTAATGTCATAAGCATCCATGAGCTTTTGAAAAGCGGACAAAATATCTTCATGAATGAGATGAACATACATGTGAGATTCTCTCGCTTCCTTGACGAAATTGGCCAAGTTTTGAAAGAAATGTTCGTTGTTCAAATCCAGTTCCATTTCTGTAAAAAATGGATCTAGATGATAAAAAGTAAATAATCGGTACTGATGTTTTTTTGCATATGTGATCGCTTTTGATAAGGCGATATGATCATCCAATCGCATATCTCGGCGAAACCAAATCACGACAATTTCCACTCTTTCTTCACCTCATTCTATAGTGTAATCACTCTAGCGGGCGGCTGCACATTTTAATGCGCTCAAAAAAAGACACATCGCAGTGGATGTGTCTTGGATTGTTGACAAAGGGCTAAAATGCTCTTTATTTTAGCCCTTTGTCTTCTTTTCAGCGTGATAGAAAGCCCTTGAAGTCTAGGAAGAACGAGTACTGGAGCGGAGCGAATGTGACATTCGTGAGCACCAGCACGCAGGACTGACAAAGAATGCAAGGGTTTGTCTATACGCTGAGACACATCGCAGTGGATGTGTCTCACTCATTATTCAGGCTTTAAGACAATCAACAGATCTCCAGTTTGAATCCCTTCTCCATTCGTGACATGAATTTCATCCACGACTGCTGAGAACGGTGCTTGTACCGTCGTTTCCATTTTCATCGCTTCATTGATCATCAAATGCTCACCTTGTGAAATTTTCTGTCCTTTTTCAACAAGTACTTTGATGACAGTGCCTGGCATTGATGCCGCAATGTGATTTGGATTTGAGCGATCTGCCTTCATTTTTTCTTGAACGGAGGATTTGATGCTTTCATCCTTAATGACCACTTCACGCGGCTGTCCATTCAGTTCAAAGTAAAGCACTCTTGTAGCGTCCGGATTCGGTTCTCCAATGGACACGAGTTTGACAATGAGGGTTTTCCCTTTTTCAATTTCCACCTCAATTTCTTCACCAAGTCTCATGCCGTAGAAGAAGGTAGGTGTGTCAAGAACAGAGATATCTCCATAGCTTTCTGCTGTTTGAACAAATTCAGAAAAGACTTTCGGGTATAAAGCATATGCAATGGCATCTTGTTCTGTCAACGTCAGATCATGTGATTCTTTGAACTGCTTTTTGATCTCTTCAAAGTCCACAGGCTTCAGTTTCTCACCCGGTCTGACAGTAAGCGGCTCCTCCCCTTTTAAAATCAGCTTTTGCAGCTTTTCTGGGAATCCGCCATGAGGCTGCCCTAAATAACCTTTAAACAATTCAACAACCGAATCTGGGAAATCCAGTGTTGCTCCTTTTTCATAAACATCCTCTTCTGTCAGATCGTTTTGCACCATATAAAGTGCCATATCTCCGACCACTTTAGAAGACGGTGTCACTTTCACAATGTCACCAAACATGTCATTTACACGTCTGTACATTTCTTTTACTTCATTCCAGCGTTCGCCAAGGCCGACCCCTTTCGCCTGCTGTTGCAGGTTACTATACTGGCCACCAGGCATTTCATGCTCATAAATTTCTGTATGCGGTGAATTCATTCCGCTTTCAAACTCATGGTAATATTTTCTGACGGAATCCCAATATTGAGAAAGACGTTCAACCGCTTGAACATTCATTTCTGGCTTTCTTTCATGTCCGTCTAGAGCATAATATAATGAGCTCGCACTTGGTTGTGATGTGAGCCCCGCCATAGAGCTGACTGCAACATCAACAATATCAACACCTGCATCAATCGCTCTTGCATAGGTGAAGAGTCCATTTCCACTCGTATCGTGTGTATGAAGATGGATTGGAATCGTGAGCTCGTCTTTTAGAGCAGATACAAGTTCATAAGCCGCCTGCGGTTTTAATAATCCCGCCATATCTTTAATACCTAAAATATGAGCGCCTGCGGATTCAAGCTCCTTCGCAAGAGAGACATAATATTTCAAATCATATTTCGGACGTGATGGATCAAGAATATCACCTGTATAACAAATCGCTGCCTCTGCCACTTTGCCTGATTCACGAACAGAATCAATAGCAAGCGTCATGCCTTTGACCCAGTTTAGGCTGTCAAAAATACGGAAGACGTCAATGCCTGCCTCTGCCGATTCCTTTACAAATGCTTTAATCACATTATCCGCATAGTTTGTATATCCAACAGCGTTTGATGATCTTAATAACATTTGGAACAAGGTGTTTGGCACTTCTTGACGAAGCTCTTTCAATCTTTCCCAAGGATCTTCTTTCAAGAAACGATATGCCACATCAAATGTAGCGCCGCCCCACATTTCCATACTGAATAACTCTGGCCATAAACCTGCTGTTGGCTGCGCAACTTTCTTTAAGTCGTGTGTTCTAAAGCGTGTTGCAAGCAGGGATTGATGTGCGTCTCTAAAGGTTGTATCCGTTAAGAGTACACCGCTTTGCTCTTTCACCCAATTGGCGAGCCCCTCAGGTCCATGCTTGTCTAACAATTGTTTTGTTCCAGAAGGAATCGTTTCATGGACAGCAAGTTTCGGCACATTTGGTTGATCAAAATGAGGCTTCTTATTTTCCGAAATACCAGGGAACCCATTAATGGTAACGTTACCAATATAAGTAAGCATTTTCGTTCCGCGGTCTTTTTGCTTAGGGAAGTTAAATAGCTCAGGTGTTGAATCAATAAACGATGTATCATATTCCCCTCTTAGAAACTTCTCGTGCTTTGCAACGTTTTCAAGAAACGGAATATTTGTTTTAATACCGCGAATCCTGAATTCTTGTAAATTTCGGACCATTTTAGCCGCAGCTTGATCAAATGTAAGTGCCCAAGTAGACAGCTTCACCAACAGTGAATCGTAATAAGGTGTAATCACCGCACCTTGGAAACTGTTCCCTGTATCAAGACGTACACCAAAACCACCGCCTGAACGGTAAGCCATGATTTTTCCTGTATCTGGCATAAAATCATTCAAAGGATCTTCTGTTGTGACCCTTGATTGAATGGCAAATCCATGTGTAAAGATATCTTCTTGTTTTGGTATCCCGACTTCTTTGCTGTGGAGGTCATGTCCTTTTGCGACAAGAATTTGGGTTTGGACGATATCGACACCTGTGATCATTTCTGTGATCGTGTGTTCCACCTGGACCCTAGGATTGACTTCAATAAAATAAAACTCGCCATTTGCCACTAGGAATTCTACAGTCCCTGCATTGATATACGATACATTCTGGGCCAGCTGAACAGCCGCTTCACAGATGTCTTCACGCAATTGATCTGAAAGGGACACACTTGGTGCAACCTCAATGACTTTTTGATGACGCCTTTGAACAGAGCAGTCACGCTCGTATAAATGAATGATATTGCCGTGATTGTCTCCAATCACCTGCACTTCAATATGTTTCGGATTTTCAATCAACTTTTCAACATATACTTCGTCATTTCCAAAAGCCGCTTTCGCCTCTGACTTTGCACGGTCATAGGCTTCGCTCAGCTCCTCTTTTGATCTGACAATCCGCATACCTCGGCCGCCGCCTCCAAGTGAAGCTTTAATAATAAACGGGTAACCGTATTCTTCACCGAATTTTTCGACTTCTTTGACCGAATCAACTGGCCCGTCACTTCCTGGAATGACTGGAATCCCAGCTTTTTTCGCTTCATCTCTCGCTTTTACTTTATCTCCAAACATATCTAAATGTTGAGAAGTTGGGCCGATGAATTGGATGCCTTCCTCTTCGCATCGTCTTGCAAAATGAATGTTTTCAGATAAAAATCCGTATCCTGGATGAATCGCATCCACGTCATTTCGTTTTGCAATTTCGATGATCCCCTCGATATCAAGGTAGGCATCAATCGGCTTTTTCCCTTCTCCAACTAGATATGCTTCATCGGCTTTATAGCGATGATAAGAGCCCGAGTCTTCTTTGGAGTAAATGGCCACTGTACGTAAGTTGAGCTCCGTACAGGCCCTAAAGACTCTGATAGCGATTTCCCCTCTGTTTGCAACTAGAACCTTTTGAATTGTTCTCTGTGACATTCTCACTCCTCCATATCCCTTAAAATTTTATATGTACTCTATAATAAAGGAAGAAATGAAAACTGTACACTTTTGTTTTCTAAAGATTCAAAGTTTTCTGCAATCCATTTTTTTGAATCGATGGTTTGCTGATTGATTTTTTCTTTTTATAACGCTCTTTATATTCAGTAAACATGCTGATATTCAGCAATATTCCCATACATCCACTCAGTAAAATGATAGAGGATCCCCCGTAGCTGATAAACGGAAGTGTGACCCCAGTGATCGGAATGAGACCTGAAACACCGCCCAAATTAATACACGTTTGGATGGCAATCATTGAAGAAATTCCTATTGCAAGCAAACTTCCAAACGGATCTTCACACTTTCTCGCAATGTAAAAACCTTTCACGACAATAAAGCCAAGGAGAGCAAGGACAAAAAATACACCGAAAAAACCAAGCTCTTCCGAGATAATTGCCATGATAAAATCTGTATGAGGTTCTGGAAGGTATCCATACTTTTGTACACTCTCTCCGAGACCAAGCCCAAAAAAGCCGCCTGATCCAATCGCATAATATGAATTAATCAATTGATGCCCAGAAGCGCCTGCGTCTTTAAATGGATCTTGGAAACTCTCAAAACGTCCAAGACGATTCTGCGTGAAAATTTTATCCCAAAAAAGAATAATAAACGGTGTCACAACAACCATCACCGCACTAAATAATGCGAGCAGCTTGGCCAGCGTTTTACCGCTAAACCCTGAGCATAAAATCATCGCAAGGGCAATCATACCAATGATAAAAGCTGTCCCATAGTCTGGCTGCAAAATAATAAATCCGCATAGGATGGAGACAACCACAATTGGAGGTGTAACCCCTCTTAAAATATGGTCAATATAATGCTGCTTCTTTGCATAGACAGCAGCAAGATAAATGATGACAACGATCTTCACGAATTCCGCTGGCTGAAGACTAAAGGGCCCAAATTTGATCCAGCTTCTGGCATTCCCTGCAATGTGACCGCCAAAGTACACATAAATGAGAGAAAACACAGATAGCAAAAGCATCACAATTTGGAATCTTTTATTTAAGAGCAGCTGATACGGAATGAGGGCTGTAAAAATCAAGATGACCGCCCCAACAATCATAAATAAAAGCTGTTTCTTGAAAAAATTATCTGGCGCAGCATCATATCTGATCACAGATGTAATCATACTTGAGCTATACACCATCACCAAGCCAAATGCGCTAATTAATATAATGGCGAACAATAATGAGTAGTCATACGATTTTAGCATTCTCTTTAACATATAATCCTCTTCCTAACGTCTATTTCTACTGCTTGATATTCTCTTCTCTTAGCTGTTCTTATTCTACTACATTTTCTCCGTTTGATCCCGTTTTACCTCTTTATATTGTTCGTCTTTCATGAGACAATCAAGTCCGTTTGGCATCAATCAAAATAAAAAGGCGGACAAAAAAACTCAAACTTATGTTGTGGAAGTTTGAGTTTTCAATCATTATTTTTTTGTGAACGCATCATGAAGTGCGGATAGTTCTCTCTCAAGTTTATCGAGTAGTTTTTTGCCTTCATGTTGATCAACTAATCCAAGCCGGACAGCGAAATCAATTTCTCTCGATAATCCGAACATTTGAGTATCTAAAACCTCTTCATAAAGAGGACATTGCGGCATCGTTAAGTTGTCCATTTGCACTTGGATCAATTTTAAAATTTTATCTGCATCCAATTTTAATAAAGCCAGTGCTTTTTGCCGATGATCGACTAAAATTTCTGACGCCAAAAGTATCCCTCCGTTCCCCAGGCGAGTACCTAATTCTTCTATTTATCATAAAGCGAAACGCCCAAAATTGCAAGCAGATTTGTACAGTTCGCTCTGTAAAAATAAAAAGAAGCCATTCGTCATTAAAAGATACTCATCTCATATTTTTCACTCATGAGCTCAAGCAGCTTAATACCCGCAATACTATTCCCTTTTTCATCCAAAGCAGGCCCGAATATACCTATCCCAAAGTCGTATGGCGCCGCCCCCATAATTCCGCCTGAAACACCACTTTTAGCAGGGATTCCGATATTGATCGCAAATTCCCCGCTCGCATTGTACATACCGCATGTGACCATAAACGTTTTACAAATTCTAGCAACATCTTTCGAAAGGATTTGCTTTCCTGTCTCTGGATGCCTGCCATCTAATGAAAAAACACACGCGATCTTCGCCAAATCCAGGCTATTCATCATGACGGCGCACTGCTTCGTATAGACATCCATCACCTCTTCTACATTCCCTTTAATGATATGATATTGCTTCATATAATAGCACATTGCGCGGTTAATCATTGATGTTTCAAATTCGGATGCAGCGGTTTCTTTGCAATATGTAATGGTGGTGTCATTGGCAAGCTCTCTAATAAAACCAAGCAGCCGGTTCAGCTGATCTTGCGGCGTTGCCCCTCTTATTAAACTTGTAACGGCAAGCGCTCCTGCATTAATCATTGGGTTAAGCGGCTTATTGGGGCTTGCTGTCTCTAGTTTAATCATCGAATTAAACGGGTCGCCAGTCGGTTCTTGTCCAACATATTGAAACACTTTTTTCGGTCCTTCTTCTGAGAGCACGAGCGCCAGTGCTAATACTTTTGAAATACTTTGCAGGGTGAATCGTTTATCAACATCTCCCGCTGAGTGGCACGTATTACTCACATGATAAACAGCGACAGATAAATCCGATTGATCCGCTTTACCGAGTGCCGGAATATAGGATGCTACCTTTCCATTTTTGGCCACCTTTTTTGCCTCTTCTACAAATCGCTGAAGCTCTTCATTGTCACGACATGCCATGCCCAAAACCCTCCCTATTTTTCGTCTAATCGTAGTGTGTACAAGGAAGTGCATGTTTATGAAAGTGACAAAGCGGGCGAAAACTTCTATAATTTATGTTGGAAAGGGGTTGTCTTGAACATGAGCATTATTCAAATCAAGGGGAACGTACAATACAAGATCACCATTGATCCGAGTGTATGGATTTTCGATGACCGTAAATTTTTAATGGATTCATTTTTTGAGAAAAGTGCAGCAAACGAAGAGCAGCAGCTAGATCAGGAACTCGATCAAGAGCGGGTCATAAGAGAAGGTCAAACACTTCCACCCACATTAAAAACAGAGAAAAAGTACGAAAAAGAAAGGCTTGTCACAGGCAGCTTCGGGATGAAACTTGGCGACATGATAAAAAATGCAGAACCGCTCGAACAAGCGGAGACGTGTGAATTTGTCACAGAAACAGAAACAATTGCTGTTCCGCTCTCTAAGGCGATGGATAGCATTGCCCATTTCAGCCAAAATGGAAAGCCTATAACAGAAGAAGGACCAATCCACGTTTATTTCGAGGATCAGTCCAACATCACTCAGCCGATTAAAGGCGTCAAAGAGTTAATCATTACATAAGATGACGGGTCTGGACTATAATAAATCAGCTGCAAGCTGTGCAAGTCCAGACCTTTCTCCTTTGACAAGCTTGACATGTCCAGATATTTGCTGCCCTTTGAAACGCTCAATGACATATGTGAGCCCATTATTTAAGCTGTCTAAATAAGGGTGATCAATCTGCTCTGGGTCTCCCATGAGCACAATTTTACTTCCCTCACCAACCCGCGTTAATAATGTTTTTACTTCGTGTTTTGTTAAATTTTGCGCCTCATCGATAATGATAAATTGATCAGGGATACTTCTCCCGCGAATATACGTTAAAGCTTCCACTTGAATTGAACCGATGCCCGCTAGTATCGCATCGAGTTCACCAGGTTTTTTTGTGTTAAATAAAAATTCTAGGTTGTCATAGATCGGCTGCATCCACGGTCTGAGCTTCTCTTCTTTTTCGCCTGGCAAATACCCTAAATCCTTACCGACAGGAACAATAGAGCGGGCCACGATGAGCTTTTTAAACATGCCGAGGTCCTCTGTCTGCATTAATCCAGCAGCAAGTGCAAGCAGTGTCTTTCCTGTTCCCGCTTTTCCGATAAGTGTCACAAGCGGAATATCGCGGCGTAAAAGTAACTCAAGCGCCATCGTTTGCTGGACATTTTTTGGGCGAATTCCCCAAATATGTTCTTGGTCATAAATAAGCCGTTTCACATGCTCTGCTTTTTGATCAAGCATCCCCAAAGCAGAACCACCCTCATTTCCCTTCATAATAACAAATTGATGAGGGTTTAATGGCGTTTGGGTGACGTCTTTTATCGGTAACTGATTTTGCTTATAAAATGTATTCAGCTGCTCAGTCGGAATATAGAGCTCGTGATAGCCGTTATCAATGTCTTCATTTTGTAGCACTCGATCGCTTAAGAAATCCTCTGCTTGCAGACCAATGGCATCCGCCTTTACTCGCACTAGGACATCTTTGCTGACCAAAATAACAGGCCGGCCATCCGGTTTTGTTTCTTCCTCTAAGCTCAAATTCTTCGCAACAGCCAAAATCCGGTTATCGTTTGTTTTTTCGATGAAAATTTCTTGAAGTTCATGGAAAGAGCGATGATTCAGCTCAATACGCAGCGTTCCTTTTGACTCCAACGTAATTTTTTCATGCAGTTTCCCTTTCGATCTCAACCCGTCGATTAAACGTGAGACACGTCGTGCATTTTGCCCAACCTCGTCCATATATCTTTTTTTCGAGTCTACTTCTTCTAACACTACGGCCGGAATCACGACCTCGTTGTCTTCAAATGAAAAGATTGAATTCGGATCCTGTAATAACACATTTGTGTCTAATACATAAATTTTACTCAGGTCCTTCGCCTCCTGATCGGGGTTTCATTCATCCTTGTCTTTCCAAAAACGATTGTTAAAATATATGTTTTCATGAATAAAGTTAGAAGGTTAATTCAACAATAAAATAAATCATGCAGTTTGTGAAGGAGGGAATACACATGCGACTATTTTTGACGTTATTCATGGTTCAAACCATTCTTTTATTAGGCGCTTGCCAGCATCAAGAGAAGCCTTTGGCACAAGAACATCAAGACGGAAACAAGCATTTAGTAAGAGTATCAGACTCATCCAAGAAAAACACTGACAAAGCCCGCCCATCAACAGATGTGGCAAAGCACCTAGTGAATGTGACTGAGCATGTAGCAGATGTAAATGACGCAACAGCGATCGTCATCGGCAAGTATGCTGTCGTCGGCATTGATGTAAAAGATGATTTAGATAGAAGCAAAGTTGAAACCATTAAATATTCAGTCGCCAAAGCTCTGAAAAATGACCCAGAAGGTGCGAATGCTGTTGTCGTCGCTGATCCAGATACAGTGAGCCGTTTAAAGGAAATGGGCAAAGAAATACAAGCTGGCAGGCCAGTAAGCGGAATTATGGACGAACTAGCAGCTATTGTGGGCCGTGTTATGCCAGAAATGCCTCGAAATGAAATCGACCGTAACGAAATAGATCCGACAAATGATCCGAACCATCAGCTCAAACAACAAGATCAAAAGCAATTAGAAAAAAACCAAAACGATCAATCAAACCATCATATGAATCAGAAGAAATAATGAGAACGGCTTATATCTCTTGTGATATAAGCATCAGATTGTTGACAAAGGGCTAAAATGAACTTTATTTTGGCTCTTTGTCTTCTTTTCAGCGTGATAGAAAACCTTTGCAGTCTAGGAAGGACGAGCATCGGCGCGGAGCGAATTTGACATTCGTGAGCACCGAAGCGCAGGACTGACACCGAATGCGAGGGTTTGTCTACACGCTGCGGCTTATATCTCTTGTGATATAAGCCTTTTTATACTGATTTTAAGTGGTTCAAAAACATGCTATAATGAAGGCATGACCAAAGTGAGGTGAAAATGATGAGAGTGAAGTGCTCATTATGTGAAAAGCTTGAAACCATTAATGATGATACACTTGTTGCTAAGCGGTTAAGAAATCGACCGATTCATACATATATGTGCGATGACTGCCAGGAAAGAATTAAAGTAAAGACAGAGGCACGCATCAAAACTGGCAGATTCTCTCTTTATCAAGATCCTGCGACGAAAGAGAAAAAGAAGAAAAAAGGAAAAAAAGAACAGAAGACATAAAAAAGACCTGACACAAGTTCAGGTCTTTTTTACGTACTTACTGTTCCTTCTTTTTTCGCACGATGCAGCCGTATTTTATAAATAATCAAAATGACAGCTGCCACAACCAGGCCTTCTGCGACTGGCAAGAAGATACCTAGAAATGTGAGAAACGTGCAGCCAAAAATCAAAAACAAATAAATGACAAGTGCTTTTAAAATCGGTAAACGTCTAGCAAATCCGAGTTTAAAAACAATAATCGCTAAAACAAGGATGGTGCCATATAAGAGCCACATCCCTGTTTGCGGATTTTCATCGACACGAAACAGCATCGCGAAAAAGGATAGATTCTCACTTACTTCCTGATCATTCAAAAAGATTCCCTCCCCTTATCTTTCAGGGTTCTATCTTTTTAATTCTTCATGGAATTAAGATAATCCTGCTAGCTTTTTCTTCTTCGCTGCTTTCTCACGTTCGTTTTTATCTAAAATTTTCTTTCTTAAACGGATAGATTCCGGTGTAACCTCACAGTATTCGTCTTCATTTAAGTACTCAAGAGATTCCTCAAGTGACATAATACGTGGTTTTTTCATGCTCACCGTTTGATCTTTCGTCGCTGAACGTACGTTTGTTTGTTGTTTCATACGGCTCACGTTGACAACAAGATCGTTTTCACGGTTATGCTCACCAACAATCATTCCTTGGTATACTTCAACACCCGGCTCAACGAAAATCACACCGCGCTCTTCAACGCCTTGGATTCCGTAAGCAGTTGCTTTACCTGTTTCCATTGAAACAAGTACACCTTGACGGCGTCCGCCAACTTGACCAGACTGCATCGGCTGGTAGCTGTCAAACGTATGGTTCAAAATACCAAAACCACGAGTTAATGAAAGAAATTCAGTTGTATATCCGATTAAACCACGTGATGGCACTGTAAAGATCAGGCGAACTTGACCGTTACCATTATTGATCATGTCAATCATTTCACCTTTTCTTGCGCCCATTGATTCCATGATAGAGCCAGTGTGCTCTTCAGGTACATCAATTTGAACGCGCTCAACAGGCTCACATCGAACACCGTCAACTTCTTTTACAATAACTTCTGGCTTCGATACTTGTAATTCAAATCCTTCACGTCTCATATTCTCAATCAGAATGGATAAGTGAAGCTCACCGCGTCCTGATACGACCCAAGCATCAGGTGAATCCGTTGGATCTACACGAAGACTTACGTCTGTTTGAAGCTGCTGTTCTAAACGCTCTTCAATTTTACGTGATGTCACGTACTTTCCTTCACGTCCTGCAAATGGGCTGTTATTCACAACAAATGTCATTTGAAGTGTCGGCTCATCGATACGAAGGATCGGCAATGCCTCTTGGTGTTCTACCGGGCAGACTGTTTCTCCTACGTTGATGTCTTCCATACCAGATACTGCAACAAGATCTCCAGCTTTCGCTTCATTGATTTCCACTCGTTTTAACCCTTGGAAACCAAAAATCTTTGTCACGCGGAATTGTTTTACACTGCCATCCACTTTCATTAGAGCAACTTGCTGTCCTACTTGCATCGTTCCTCTAAATACACGGCCAATTCCAATTCTTCCAACATAATCATTGTAATCAAGTAGCGCCACTTGGAATTGAAGCGGCTCTTCATGGTTGTCGACTGGGCATGGGATATGGTTGACAATCGCTTCAAACAACGATTCCATGTTTTCATCTTGCTTACTAGCATCGTTACTTGCTGTACCATTGATTGCTGATGCATATACAACTGGGAATTCAAGCTGTTCTTCTGTTGCATCCAATTCAATGAACAAGTCAATGACTTCATCGACTACTTCAGCTGGACGAGCAAAGTCACGGTCAATTTTATTGACAACAACAATTGGTGTTAAGTTTTGCTCAAGTGCTTTTTTTAGCACGAATCGTGTTTGAGGCATACAACCTTCATATGCATCCACAACGAGAAGTACACCATCTACCATTTTCATGATACGCTCAACTTCACCACCGAAATCGGCGTGTCCTGGTGTATCTAAAATATTAATGCGTGTATCTTTATAATGGATCGCAGTATTTTTAGCTAAGATCGTAATACCGCGCTCTCGCTCTAAATCATTTGAATCCATGGCTCTCTCAGCGATATTTTCATTCGCACGGAAAGTACCAGCTTGATGGAGCAATTGGTCAACAAGCGTCGTTTTACCATGGTCAACGTGGGCAATAATTGCGATGTTGCGAAGGTCTTTTCGAAGTTTCACATTTTCATCTCCTAAAATAATTAGATAACTTTCATATTATATCACAATCCCCTTTAAATGCCGATCGTTTTTCTGTAAACTTATATTAACTCTAAAAAAAGGGATGGAGACAAATGAAACAAATCAAATGGCTTCTATTATTATGTGCATTACTTGCGGTTGTCAGTATGGCGTTTATTGGGGTAACTCTTGCAGAAAAAAACGTGCTGGGTATTTGTCTAAGTATTGTGTTCGCCATGATTTTCATGGGTACAGGATTTACATTAAAACGAAAATTAAACGTACAATCATAAAATTTATGAAAAGCCTTTTACATTTTACATGTAGAAGGCTTTTATTTTGGGTAAAAACAAGACCAACCACCTATGTAACACTAATGATTCAACTAAAAATTTCATATAGTGTTGGCAAATCTAAGCAATCTGAACTCCTCCATTTTTCGACAAGAACTTTTATAGTTCTCCAAAATCAAACACAAAGTTACATTTTTCCTATTCTTCCACAAAGTTTCTCATGGTATGCTGTTCTTGCAACAAAATTTAACAGAAAAGGGAGAGAAAAGAAGCATGAAGAAGTTTTTGAGCAAATCGCTCAGCTCTGTTGTATTTTTCGCTTTAGCTATCATTTTTACTTTCACAACAGTAGCTCCTGGGCAAGCAAGCGCTGCAACTTTCAAAGGGATTCCTTTTGAGCAGCAACAAATTATTAAAGATTTATTGGAGAAAAACGAGCGTGTTATCAGCATTCTCATCAATTCATTTGTTGAGGAAGACAACAGCTACACATTTGATGTGAAAAAAGCTGTTGAGCTCGGTCTTACTGAAGAAGAAGCGGCGACTGCTGAGAAATTCTTAGATCGCGCAGCTGTTCTTACAATCGTTTTCAGTGAAAGCATCACTAAAAACGAAAAAGGAAAATTAGTTTTTGATGCAGAAAAAGCTGTTGAACTTGGTCTTACTAAAGAAGAAGCAACTAAATTCGAAAAGCTTTTCAAATCAGTGATCAAAATTGCTGATCTTGCTGGTGATGCACTTGTTCTAGACAAAAAAGGAAACGTTGTAATTGATTCTAAAATCGCTAAAGGTCTTGGATTCAGCTCTACTGAATTACTTGTTGTCAACCAATTGCTTAAGAAAATTCCTCAAGAGCAATTAAAAACATTCTATGATGCAGTTCAAATTGCAAAAGAAAAATTGAACTAAGCTCAAAAAACCCCCATCCGGTTCATCCAGATGGGGGTTCTTTCTTATATCCAATAAATCAAGAGCATGATGAAATAGACGATACTAAATACGATACTTGCCCGTAATAACAGTTTTCCATAGTAGCGCATTTCAAACTTTCTTTTTTCTTCTTTTTCATCTATGAACGGTATGAATTCTGTTGACTTTGCAATAGACACTGGTTCTTTCATTTCTTCATATAGATGAAGGCATTTTTTGCATGAACGTAAGTGCTCATTCACTAATTGATTTGTTTCTTCACTCGTGTCCCCTTCTATATAAAGTGGTAATAGTTCTTCAATCAAATAACAGTTCATTTGTTGAACTCCTCACAATGTAGCTTTCGTTTCAGCTCTAATCTTGCTCGATGAAGGGTTGTCTTTACTTTAGATAAAGTCCAATTCAAAATTTCCGCTACTTCTTCATACGATAATTCCTGAATATCTCTTAAAATGAGGACTTCTCGGTAAGAATCCTTCAATTGATTGATATGGCTCCACAGCCTTTGAATATCAGTTTGAGTTTCTAAATGCTCTTCAGGTGTCATGAATATCTGCTGCTCTAAAAAGTCAGCTTTTTCTACATCCGTAAAAGTTCGTTTTACTTTTCGGCGATAGTCGTTGACAAATGTATGATAAGCAATGGTGTAAAGCCATGTTTTAATGCTTGAATGTCCTTTAAAAGAGGATAATCCATGCAGTGCCTTGATAAATACATCCTGCGCAAGATCCTTGGCTGTTTCGACATTTCCCGTTCTGCGATATAAATATTTGGTGATTTCCTGAAAATATTCTTCATATATTTTTTCAATTTGATTGGTCGGTCTAGACATCAAAAATAAAACCACACAGTCATCCAAATTGATAAAACGATAAAAAAGAAGTATAACGAAGAAATAAACCACTTCATGCGTTTTAATTCGTGATAATCGCTCTGATCCTCAGTGTGGACAGGAGCAAACTCGTTTCCCTTAACAGAATGCTGAAACTGCTTTTCATGCGTCTTCATCCAGTTAGAAGCCTCTTCTCCAAGCTCCCCTTCCTGATACAATTCATATAAGTCTTGAAAGATGGCTTGTTTTTCTTTATCTGTCAAAACGTTGCACCTCTTTTGTTCGTCCATTTACTTCATATATTTTCCGCTCATTCGATCCGAAGGTTTGAATGATCACAAACCACGAAATGCGCATTTTCCCCTCTTTGTCGATCATTCTCACCGGCTTGATTTGTTTTTTATAGATGGCATAAGGTTCATACTTTTTGAGAACTTGCTGATAGACTTCATCACGTTCTTGATTCGATACCGTATGCGGTAAAGAAGAGTCTGATTGCCAATTCAACTCAATTCCATCGGCATCTCTCGTCACATGAAGTAAATTTGATGATCCGTGAAAAGTATATTGTTTGTGTTCACGAGTTCCTGTTTCTATCTTCACGTCTTTTGACTGTTCCCCTATCAATTCCAACAAATCTTCGTCACTGATATTTCCTTTTTTCTGTTGAAAAATCGCTTTTGATAGCTGTATTTTGAGCAATTCTTTCGTTGAACCATTAAACAGAAATTCAGATTGATCGGCTGTCTTTACCGCCACTTCATGCTGCCATTCAAAATAAAAAGCATCAACGTCTGTGATCTGGTAAGCTGGTGGCTGTAAATTTAACTTTTTATAAATACGATTAATTTTCGTTTTCATTTCTTTGTTTGTTAAATTGATCCCATCTACATCCTTCAATTGAAAGATGGCGTTCCCATATTGCGCTTGTCGAAGCGTCTCTTTTTTCCAGGTGGCAAACGCTAAGCTCTCATCTTTATTCTGAGACATTTTTGGCAAAAGAAGAACGCTTGTCTCCCCGTCTTCTTTTTCAACCACTACATGAATGCGGTCTAGATCAACGGATCGGCCGCTTCTTTCAAAAAATTCAATGGTTTTTTCCCTATATTCTTTATCGGTCAAATGCTGACCCTTTGCGCGACCATGATAAAAATAGCTGTTTAATTCACCTGTAAACGCAGAAACATTCACTTCATACTGATCGGCTGCAAACACGTAGTTATCAGAGATCGGCTGTTTAATAGTCGTTGAATATAATGTAGTGTCCGCTGGTACAAACTTTGAAGCGAATGCTTTTGCACTTGCTTCAGATAAAGGGCGATATTCTTCTGAGAAAGTATCTGTCAGTTCCGTTTTAGTAAATTGAAACATGATATGTGGGAGATTTAGGACCGGGTTTAGCATTAGCATAAAAAAGACGACAATTCCCCAAGCACCCCACTGTCTCAACTTCACCTTGTTTTGTAGTAACGCACATAACAAATGTAATGTCATAAAGCTTCCTGCGGCCGCTACTAAAATCACAATGGATTTAAACGAAGATTGCAGCTCATGCTTCGAGATAGAAGGATAAAAAATATACAGCAGCGCAGCGAAAATCAGGCCATAGAAAAACAGCAATTCTTTCCACTTCTGATGCCAAAACAAACGAAAGAATAGGTGAAGTACCAAAGCGGCAAAGCCAATCATAAGCACAATGGTCATCAAATTTCTCCATACTAGCTCCGTATCACCGCTGAGAAAGAACTTTTTGCTTTCAACTAACACAATAAATACCGTTTGACATAAAGGCAGAAGTAACACAGATAAATCAAATGCAAAAAACATGCCCCTATTTTTTAAATAAGGAAGAGAAATCACATAGAAAAGTGATGCAAGCAAGACATATCCATAGATGAGAAATTGCATGAAATCTGTCAGCACTTCAAATGTTTCGATCGTATACTGTCTAGCTAGCACTTGGTGGATCATCTCAAGTGTCATACTCCCTAGCAGAACTACTCTTAATACGATTCCAGCATAAAATACATAACTACTCTTCTTTTCTTTCCATATGGGAATTGTAATAAAAAGGACAAATAGTCCAAGCACACACCATTGAATCATGTGGATACTGTACTCATTTAAAATAAAAAACCTTTCAAAATGGAGGGATAAATCACTAAACAAATCAAACATCGCTACACAATCCTTTACTTCAAATTAAGGCCTCGCTCGTATAGACATTTGACTTGTCAAAAAGTTTCATCAAATACAAAAAATCACTTCATTCTCATGAAGTGATGTTGTTTATTTTTTATTTCCGCTTCCCTTTATGTAATCATGCAAGATTTTTTCACAGACGGATCGATTTCCAGCAACAATGCTATTTTTCTCTAGAAACGTCAAACGTTCTCCGTGAATATTCGAGTAAACAGCGCCTACTTCATCAAGTAACACACATCCAGCCGCATAATCCCAAGGCGCTAACCTTAACGTGACATATGCATCGCTTCTTCCGCTTGCAATATAAGCTAGTTCAAGTGCAGCTGACCCAATCGTTCGTGTTCCTCTCACATCGCGTACGAGACGGGCAAACGGCTTAGCGTCAAAATAGGGGCTTTCAATCGCCCATGTTGGGTTAATGCCGACAATGGCTTTTTCAATGGCAACATCTTTTAAAGGCGGGAGTAAGGTATCGTTCATATACGCCCCTTCTCCTTTGACTGCATGATAGAGCTCGTCATGGATGACGTCATAAATAAGGCCGATTTTCCCCACACCATGTTCAAAAATCCCAATTGAAATGGCAAAATTTCGTTTTTGATGGATAAAGTTCATGGTGCCATCAATTGGATCAATGATCCATACTATCCCGTCTAGAGAGGTCACTTCTTCCCCTTGGCCCTCTTCTCCTAAAATATGATGATCTGAAAATGTCGACTGTATCTTTTCAATGAAGAAACGTTCTGTTTCTTTATCGATGTTTGTGACAAGATCATTTGGATTTGATTTTGTTTCAATTGATAGACCTTCCTGCATGGATGCTTTAATGCGGCTACCCGCTTCTTTTACCCAAAGCTTTGCAAGTCGGTCAATTTCCACCCAGTTTGTCATCGGACTGTAAACCTCTTTTCTATGTAGTACCTATTTGTATTAGCATACTGATATTATGTACGTAAAAGCAAGAAAAAAGCAGCTTCATACAAAAACGAACCGATGAATTGGTTCGTTTTTACCTCACCTTGTTTTACCCTTGAAGCTGCTCCCATTCTTTTCTTAGGCGCTCAAGCTTTCGTTTGCTGCGTTCTACCTGGATATCATCTTTTTGCTCGATGGCTTCATGAAGCGTCGAAAGCTCATAATCAACCTCTAATCTCCACACAGCGATGCGATTCTTCTTCTCTTGTCTATACCCATGCTTCACGATTTGCTTCACTGGTCAACGCCCCTTCCAGAGAATGATTCATTCCTTGTCAGTTTTCATTGATAAAAAATACAATCGATAAGAGAAATGGTTCTTGCTTATATCGTATGAAGCGATCGCATAACCGCAACGACATTCTGAAAATTGTGTTTTTACCTATTTGTTATGTACCACAAAATCGAAGTTTTTAAACGCCGAACCAAGATCCCTGCTATCTTTCTCTTTAAAGTGCATCTTTTTTTGAGCTTGACCCAAGCTATGATAAAATATGATCAGCGAAAAGATACAGGAGGCATAACATGAGTGAAATGCGTTTTAGAGATGAAGATTTTGAAACATTCACAGTAGACGGTTTAGATGAACGTATGACCGTATTAAAAGAGAGAGTCCGTCCAAAGCTTGAAGCACTTGGTGAACATTTTGCACCGCTTCTTTCTTCTATTACAGGTGACGAAATGTTTGTCCACGTGGCAAAACATGCAAGAAGATCAGTCAACCCGCCAAATGACACTTGGGTGGCTTTCGCTAACAGTAAGCGTGGGTATAAAAAGCTCCCTCATTTTCAAATTGGGCTTTGGAAAACTCATGTATTTGTATGGTTTGCGCTCATTTATGAATCTCCAGTGAAAGGTGAATATGGGCAACTATTCGAAAAAGAGCTGAACACGATCCAAAAGAAAATACCGCAAAACTTTGTTTGGTCTAAGGATCATATGAAACCGGACGTCCTCCGACACAGCGAACTTGATGCTGAACAGCTGAGAACACTATTTGAACGTGTTCAAACAGTCAAAAAGGCCGAACTCCTTTGCGGCATCCAGCTTCCTAGAGAAGAAGTTGTTCAAATGAATAATGAAGAATTCTTATCAAAAATTGAAGATGCCTTCCGCACAGTAACTTATCTATACCGCTTTACACAAAAAGAATCTGTATAAAAAAACGAGCCTATGTTGGCTCGTTTCAGATTGTTGACAAAGGGCTAAAATGAACTTTATTTTAGCCCTTTGTCTTCTTTTCAGCGTGATAGAAAACCTTTGCAGTCTAGGAAGGATGAGCACTGGAGCGGAGCGAATTTGTCATTCGTGAGCACCAGCGCGCAGGACTGACAACGAATGCGAGGGTTTGTCTACACGCTGAAACGAGCCTATATTGGCTCGTTTTTCACATCCGTATCATAGCTGTTTCTTCAGCCTCTCTTGCACTTTTTACTGTGCGATAAGGGGAATACCCACTTCCCTTTTCAAACGCCGCACAATGCGTCTTTTCTTCTGCTTTTGATGGTACAACTTCTTTAAATCGTTTATAAGCCTCTAGTAATGCTTGTTTCGCAATTCCTGTTTCATAGGCTTTTTCAACGGCTTGAAAAAATGAAATGACCGCCATCTTTTCTTCAGTTGTCCAGTCGACGTCCATTGGATATTGATATTCCATTTACTTGTCCCTCACTTTAATCCACATTTCTTATTTGAACTTTTATTATAGCATCTGTTTGATCAGAATCCGATTGATTTTATGCTTTACATTCCGATCAGTTCATAATATAATTCTTTTGTTTTATGCAATGAAATCTGCTGTTATTGGGATAATAATAGCAGGTATTTCGATGAAGGTGGGAAAGCAATTGTCACAACATGATACACCCTTATACACTGGACTAAAAAAACACGCTTCAACCAATCCAGTCCAATTTCACATTCCAGGCCATAAAAAAGGAGCCGGAATGGATCCTGAATTTAGAGCATTCATTGGAGACAATGCATTAAGCATTGACCTTATTAATATAGAACCTCTTGATGATTTACATTCGCCTCGAGGAATGATCAAAGAAGCACAGGAGCTTGCAGCAGAAGCATTTGGTGCAGACCATACGTTTTTCTCTATACAAGGAACAAGCGGTGCGATCATGACAATGGTGATGACCGTCTGTGGCCCTGGAGACAAAATTATTGTTCCACGTAATGTCCATAAGTCGATTATGTCTGCTATTGTATTTTCTGGTGCAGTACCTGTTTTTATTCACCCGGAAATTGACAAAGAGCTTGGCATCTCTCATGGCATCACGCCAGAGTCAGCTAAAAGAGCGCTGACTAAACATCCAGATGCGAAAGGGCTGCTTGTAATTAACCCAACGTATTTTGGCATTTCAGCTGATTTAAAAACCATTGTAGAGATTGCTCATTCATATGACGTACCTGTTCTTGTAGATGAGGCACATGGTGTGCATATTCATTTTCACGATGAGCTTCCATTGTCTGCGATGCAGGCGGGAGCTGATATGGCAGCAACAAGTGTGCATAAACTTGGCGGCTCTCTCACCCAAAGCTCGATTTTAAATATAAAAGAAGGGCTTGTTTCAAAGGATCGAGTACAATCTATTTTAAGCATGCTGACAACTACGTCTACTTCTTATTTGCTTTTAGCCTCCCTGGATGTCGCTAGAAAGCGATTAGCGACTGAAGGAAAGGCACTTGCAGATGAAGCCATTCGATTAGCTGAATCAGCAAGAACTCGTTTAAACGAAATTGAAGGTATTACTTGCATTGGTCAAGAAATTCTCGGTTCACCTTCTACTTACGATTATGACCCAACAAAATTAATCATCTCCATTAAAGACCTTGGACTGAATGGCCATGATGTGGAGAAATGGCTGAGAGAAAGCTACCGAATTGAAGTAGAGCTCTCTGACCTATACAACATTTTATGTATCGTGACGCCTGGCGATTGTGATGAGACGATCGATACGCTTGTAACGGCTATGAAGGAAATTGCGGCCACCTCTGCACGTCAAGGCGGCAAACAAGCCGTGACAGAAGTGTTACTGCCTGAGATCCCTTCGCTTGCGATGACGCCGCGTGACGCTTTTTACGCAACAACGGAAGTCATTCCATTTAAAGAAGCGGCTGGCCGGATCATAGCAGAATTTGTCATGGTTTATCCGCCTGGTATTCCTATTTTTATACCAGGAGAAATCATTACAGAAGAAAATATCTCCTATATCTTTAAAAATATCGAAATCGGTCTTCCTGTTCAAGGACCTGAAGATTCCACACTAAATATGATTCGTGTCATTAAAGAACAAAAAGCCATTTTATAAAAAAGAAACATGCAGCCCCAATTGGAGCTGCATGCTTTTTTATTTATTCAGAGGCTTCATCACAGCAATGACAGTGACCACATGTTCCATAAAGTGTTGTCACTTTTTCATTTTCAAATTGATCAATGGTTTCATTGCAATCTTGACAAATAATTGTACCCACGTACATTCCCCTTTTCTTTACTCAAAGTTTGAAAGCGTTTAATCTATTTCATATCTCTATAATATGATGTCACATTTAAGTTGTCAACGGTTAATTGTATGACACATTTAATCATTTTTTATAAAAATATGCTTTTTTCTCATCATATTGAGGAAACGTTTCAAATGTATTTTGCTTCATATCAATTCTGTAACAATTGAGTAACAATCGAAAATTGTCAAAAAGGACGTGATACACTAGAGTGACTAACAGGGAACTGGCTCCTAAAAATGTTGGTACAACCCCAAAGGATTTTGAGGTGAATAGATTGAATTTTATGAGGACCCTTCTCATTATATTCCCTATGCTCTTTGTACTTAGTTCATGCTCATTTGCGTATATCATACCGAATCAGACAGACCAGGTCAGTCATATTCAAAAGCCGAGAATTCTCTTTTTTACTGATGCAGAAAATCTTGATAAAGAAAGTCCTTATTATGACGCAGTGCTCGATTTAAAAAATGAATATCCGAAGGAAATGTCCAAGATGATTGTCAAAGAAGATCGTAAAGGCTGGAAAAATGAAGTAGACGAACTGCCGGCTATTTTACTTGTCAATAATGAAAAGGTCATTGTGAAGGTGGAAGGTAATGTCCGAAGTAAAGAGGATATCTTATCACCTATATGCCAAGCATTAGATCGAGTGAATACAAATTAACGATTCGACTTTGCACTTATATATCCATATGAAAAAAGCCCTCAGCTCATGAGGGTTTTTCTTTTTCAGCGACGTTTCACATACATAAAAAAACCCTCTCCATGTGGAGAGGGTTTCAACGTTCATTATTTTACGATATGGATTGGGCTTCCGATTGCTACTTCAGCCGTTTCCATTGTGATTTCACCTAAAGTTGGGTGAGCGTGAATTGTCATTGCGATATCTTCAGCTGTCACACCAGCTTCGATTGCAAGGCTAAGCTCTGAAATCATATCAGAAGCGCCAACACCTGCGATTTGTGCACCGATCACAAGACCATCCTCTTTACGAGTGATCATTTTCATGAAGCCATCAGTTGCATCAAGAGAAAGTGCACGTCCGTTCGCTGCGAATGGGAATTTCGCTGCAACGATGTCGATTCCTTCTTCTTTTGCTTCTGCTTCAGTGTATCCAACAGTTGCAAGTTCTGGCTCAGAGAATACAACAGCAGGAATACCAAGGTAATCAATTTCAGCTGGCTCTCCAGCGATTGCTTCAGCAGCAATTTTACCTTCGTAAGAAGCTTTGTGTGCAAGTGGTGGTCCATCAACGATGTCACCAATTGCATAGATGTTTGAAACGCTTGTACGGCATTGTTTGTCAGTTTTGACAACTCCGCGGTCTGTCAATTCAACACCAACTTGCTCAAGACCAAGCTCATCTGTGTTTGGACGACGACCAACAGTCACAAGTACGTAGTCAGCATCGACAGTTTTTTCTTCACCTTTTACTTCGAAAGTAACAGTGACACCGTCAGATTTTTCTTCAACGCCTTTTGCAAGAGCGTTTGTGTGAATTTCAACGTTTCCTTTTTTCTTCAGGTTACGTTTCACTAATGAGCTCATTTGCTTTTCAAAACCTGGAAGGATTTCGTCTCCACCTTCAAGGATGACAACTTCTGTTCCAAAGTTCGCATAAGCAGTACCAAGCTCAGTACCGATGTATCCACCACCGATGACAACTAACTTTTTAGGTACTTCTTTAAGCGCTAAAGCACCAGTTGAGTTAATCACGCGGTCTGTGTATTTAAATGTAGGCAATTCGATTGGACGAGATCCAGTTGCAAGAATTGCATTTTTAAATGTATAAGTCTGCGCTGAATTTTCATCCATGACACGTACAGAGTTGCTGTCTACGAAATAAGCTTCACCTTTGACGATGTCTACTTTATTTCCTTTTAGAAGACCTTGAACTCCACCTGTTAATTTGTTTACAACAGAAGCTTTCCACTCTTGAACTTTTGTGAAATCAACTGTTACGTTTTCAGCTTTGATACCCATGTCTTCAGAATGCTTTGCATTCTCGAAACGATGTCCAGCATTGATCAATGCTTTTGAAGGGATACAGCCGACGTTTAGACATACGCCGCCAAGTGTTCCTTTTTCAACGATTGTTACTTTTTGTCCTAGCTGTGCAGCGCGAATAGCAGCTACATATCCACCAGGACCTGCACCGATGACAAGAGTATCTGTTTCGATTGGGAAATCTCCTACTACCATGAATTTACGCCTCCATTAAAATTAATTGTGGATCATTCAATAAACGCTTGATGTGGTTAAGGGCATTTTGCGCAGTAGCTCCATCAATCATACGGTGGTCAAAGCTTAGGGAAAGAGCTAAGACTGGAGCTGCAACGATTTCGCCATCACGAACAACCGCTTTTTCAGCGATACGGCCAATACCAAGGATCGCTACTTCTGGGTGGTTGATGACTGGAGTAAACCATTGTCCACCAGCAGAACCGATGTTTGTGATTGTGCAAGATGCACCCTTCATTTCAGCTGGAGCCAATTTACCATCACGTGCTTTTGTTGCAAGCTCGTTGATTTCGTTAGATACTTCGAAAATCGCTTTGCGATCTGCATTTTTCACAACTGGAACAAGCAAGCCTTTTTCAGTATCAGCTGCAATTCCGATGTTGTAGTAATGCTTTTGAACAACTTCATCTGTTTTATCATCGATAGAAGTGTTAAGTACTGGGTACTTTTTCAAAGCAGAAGTTAGAGCTTTTACAACGTAAGGCAAGTAAGTTAACTTGATTCCTTGATCAGCTGCAACTTGTTTGAATTGTTTACGATGTGCAACAAGGTTTGTTACATCAACTTCATCCATTAATGTTACGTGAGGAGCTGTGTGCTTAGAGTTCACCATTGCTTTCGCGATCGCTTTGCGGATTCCGCTCATTTTCTCGCGAGTTTCTGGGAATTCTCCTTCTAGAACTGGAGCTGCTGCCGCTTTTGGAGCCGCTTCTTCTTTCGCACTTTCAGCTGCTTGAGGTGCTGCTTCTTGAGTTGCTGCAGAACCGCCATTAAGGAAGCTGTCGATATCTTCTTTTAGCACGCGGCCATTTTTACCAGTACCTGCAACTTTGTAAATTTCAACGCCTTTTTCACGCGCATATTTACGTACAGATGGCATAGCAATAACGCGTTTGTTAGGATCAGCATCTACTTGCTCTTGTGCGCCAGCACCAGTTGCTGCTGCCGCTTCTTCTTGAGCAACTTCTTTCTTTTCAGGCTCGTTACCAGCTTCAGCAGTACCTTGTACTTGAGCTTCAGTTTTCGCTTCGCCTTCTTCTTCGCTGCCTTTAAATTGAAGATTTTCGTAACCAGGTGCATCAAACGTAATGATTGTTTGTCCTACAGTTGCAACTGTTCCCTCTTCAACTTTTAATTCTAATACTTTTCCTTTAACAGGTGAAGGAATTTCTACAACTGCTTTATCATTTTGTACCTCTGCTAAAACGTCATCTTCATTGATTTCGTCGTTTGGTTTTACAAACCACTTAACGATCTCACCTTCGTGGATACCTTCTCCGATGTCCGGAAGTTTAAATTCAAATGCCACTGTTTTTCGCCTCCTAGATTATGTTAAACCCTTGTTCTGTCAACATTACACGGTCATGTAATTGATAAAGGGGAAGAGAAATAAATTCTTTTCCCCTCTATCATTTAATTAAAATTCAAGAACTTTCTTAGCTGTTTCAAGCACGTCTTTATGGTTTGGAAGCCATACGCTCTCAGCTTGAGAGAAAGCAAATACAGTATCAGGTGCAGCTACACGAAGTACTGGTGCTTCTAGGCTAAGAATTGCTCTATCATTGATTTCAGCTACTACGTTTGCTGCAATACCAGCTTGTTTTTGTGCTTCTTGAACAACGATCGCACGACCTGTTTTTTCAACAGAAGCGATGATTGTTTCAATATCAAGCGGGCTCACTGTACGAAGGTCAACGACCTCAGCAGAAACGCCTTCTTTTTCAAGTTCTTCAGCAGCTTTAAGTGATTCGTGAACCATTGCACCGTAAGTGATGATTGAAAGGTCAGAACCTTCACGTTTCACGTCAGCTTTACCGATTTCAATTGTGTACTCTTCTTCAGGAACTTCCTGACGGAAAGAACGATAAAGTTTCATATGCTCAAGGAATACAACCGGATCGTTGTCACGGATTGCAGAAATTAATAGTCCTTTTGCATCGTAAGGTGTTGAAGGAATAACAACCTTGATACCAGGCTGTTGTGCAATAAGACCTTCTAAGCTATCAGCGTGAAGCTCAGGTGTGTGAACTCCTCCGCCAAATGGAGAACGGATTGTCACTGGAGAATGCCAGCGTCCACCAGAACGGTAACGCATACGAGCCATTTGTCCAGAAACAGAATCTAATACTTCGTAAACGAATCCGAAGAATTGAATTTCCATTACTGGGCGGAATTCTTGTAGTCCAAGGCCAATTGCAAGACCGCCAATACCAGATTCAGCAAGTGGAGTATCGAATACACGATCCTCACCAAACTCTTTTTGCAATCCTTCAGTCGCACGGAATACGCCGCCGTTTTTACCAACGTCTTCTCCGAAAACAAGAACGTTTTCGTCATTTTTCAGTTCTGTGCGTAACGCATCAGTGATCGCTTGAATCAATGTCATTTGCGCCATGGCTTACTTCGACTCCTTCTGTTTGTAGATTTCAAGCTGTTCAACCAAGTTAAATGGTTTCACATCGTACATGTTTTCAATCAAATCAGTGACTTTCTGCTTAGGCTGTTCGTCAGCTTCTTTGATTGCTTGTTTGATTTGTTCTTTTGCATCTTCGATGACTTTATTCTCTTCTTCTTCAGACCAAAGGCCTTTGTTTTCCAAGAATTTGCGGTAGCGTACCAATGGATCTTTTTGCTCCCACTCATTTTCATCTTCTTTTGTACGATATCTTGTTGGATCGTCACCAGCCATTGTATGTGGGCCGTAACGGAATGTAAGAGTTTCAATTAATGTTGGACCTTCACCATTTACAGCACGCTCACGAGCTTCTGCAGTCGCTGCGTATACAGCTAATGCATCCATACCATCAACTTGTACGCCTACGATACCAGCTGCAGCTGCTTTTTGTGCAATCGTTTGTGCAGCAGATTGCTTTTCAACAGGTGTAGAGATCGCATATCTGTTGTTTTGGACAACAAAAATCGCTGGCGCTTTGTAAGCCCCTGCAAAGTTAATACCTTCGTAGAAATCACCTTGTGAAGCTCCACCATCACCAGTGTAAGTGATTGCAACAGCATTTTTACCGCGCTTTTTCAAACCAAGAGCTACACCAGCAGCTTGAATGATTTGTGCACCGATAATGATTTGCGGAGAAAGTGCATTCACATCTTCAGGCATTTGGTTTCCAACAAAGTGTCCACGAGAGAACAAGAATGCTTTTGTTAGTGGAAGACCATGCCAGATTAATTGTGGTACATCACGATATCCTGGAAGAATGAAATCTTCTTTCTCAAGTGCAAAGTGAGTTGCAAGCTGAGAAGCTTCTTGTCCAGCTGTTGGCGCATAGAAGCCAAGACGTCCTTGACGGTTCAATGAAATTGAACGTTGATCTAATACACGTGTAAACACCATACGGCGCATTAATTCTTTTAATTGGTCATCTGAAAGATCTGGCATTGCCGCTTCGTTTACGACTTCGCCTTTTTCGTTTAAAATTTGGAACGTTTCAAACTGCTTTTTGATGGCATCGAATTGCTTTTTGCTATCAACAATTGCTTTTTTTGTTTTTGCAGCCATTCTAAAGTCACCTCTTCCTTTCTTTTAACAGTCAATTTGTCGTGAATCCATTTATACATACAGATATAGGATAACCCAAAATGCTCATATGACTCCTGTATATAATAGCCACAAAGATCATTGTCGAAACATTGGATGATCGCTTGCTTTTGAGTTTTTCTAACTGTATTAACGATAGTTCACAAAAAACTAATACAACTTCTGTTAACAAGGAATAGTTTACAACAAGAAAAATAGTCCGTCAATTGATTTAACGGCTTTATTTAAATAAATGTATTCGCTTTACTTTTTATGGTGACCTGTATCAATCTGTTTAATCAACAGCACAAACTGTACTAGTATAGAGTGGATCACTGTACTACAATAGCACATGTTTGTTTTTGTCGAAAAATAAAAAAAGAGCTATTTCCAGCTCTTTTGATCGTGATGGACAAAGGGCCAAAATGAACTTCATTTTAACCCTTTCTCTTCTTTTCAGTTTGACATCTTGGAAAAACGAGTAACGACACGCAGGCACTTTGGGAGTAGCAGCGATAAACAGAGCTAGCAAATATGCAAGTACTGTTTTTAGCTATTTTGTGATTCTTTCTGAGCTGTTTTGTATAAAGCTTGTTTATATTCGTTCAATTGATCTGTATATTGATTGAACTTCTTGCTTTCTTTTCTAACTTTACTATAGGAACGATTCACTGTCTTTAATTTGGATTTCAGCTCAGCGTATCCTAAGTCTTTTCTTTTTAAGGATTCATACAAGTGCTTGTCTTGTTTCAGCGCCTTTTGATACTCACGGTAAAGCTGATCATACGATGCGTATCTTTTTTCAATTGATTTGACTGTTTGTTCTGCTTTGTCTTTTACTTCCGCATCTTTTATCTGTTCAGCGAATTCCTTTACAGATTGAAATTCTTTTTTCGATTGATCCATGCTGTCTTTTTCTGTTTTTAAATGTTCTTCACGCTTTTCTGCCGATGCTAATGCTTGATCAGACAAGTTTGAGACTGTTTTTGTGTGGTCTTTTGTTGTTTGAATCATTTTTTTATACAACTGCTGCTCTTTTTTTTCATAGCTTTGCAGTGCGCCTTGTTCTTTTTCAAAGGATGCTTCTTTTTCGCTCATTTTTGTCATGGCATCTTGCATCTCATAAAGCGGATTTTGACCTCCGCAGCCCGCAAGCAAGAGGGTGCATATTCCCGCTAAAGTTGCACCTGCTTTTATTCTTCTTTTCATCTGTTTCAATTACAAGGTCCCCCTTTACATCTCCACATACCACTATAATTTTTCAGGGCGGTTGTGACAAGGAAAGAGGATGGTTTTTTGAGGGGAAAGAAGATTTTTTTCATGCTCTAGGCTCATGACTATACAAATAGTGCATTCATACATAGTTTATATTACACGCTTCGCCTTCACTTATGAGAGGCCGAGTGTATTTCCAAAGGAGGTCAAAAGTATGTCTAATTATAGTCATGGAAGTATGTATGGTGGATACGGCGGTTACGGTTATGGATACGGCGGCGGTTGTTGCTATCCAAGTTATGGTGGTGGATACGGTTGCGGTTACGGTGGTGGACGTACATTCGCTTTAATCGTCGTCCTATTCATTCTATTGATCATTGTTGGCGCAGCATTCTTAGGCGGCGGTGGCTGCTGCTAATGGCTGAATAAGCCTCTGACCGGTCTCATACGACCGGTCTTCTTTATTTCATTGCATATGTTGTGTATCATTTTATATACTTTACATACAAAGGAAATAGGAGTGAAGTTTTGTGATTACCATGGATGATATCGTACGAGACGGGCATCCCGTCTTAAGACAAACAGCTGAAGCGGTCGAACTCCCGCCAACAGAAGAAGAAAAACAGCAATTAGCTGACATGATTGAATTTGTCAAAAACAGTCAGGATGCAGACATTGCTGAAAAATATGAACTTAGACCCGGTGTTGGCCTAGCAGCTCCGCAAATCAATATCAGTAAACGAATGATCGCTGTTCACTGTGAAGACGAGGGCGGAGAACTTTACAGCTATGCATTATTCAATCCTCGCATTGTTAGCCATTCAGTCAAAAGAGCTTATTTAGCTACTGGAGAAGGCTGTTTATCTGTTGATGAAGCCATCCCTGGATTCGTCCCGCGCTATGAAAAAATCAGGGTGAAAGGTACAACGCTTGAAGGTGAAGACATTGATATTCGCCTAAAAGGGTTTCCGGCCATCGTTTTTCAGCATGAAATTGACCACTTAAATGGCATTATGTTTTATGATCATATTCAAAAAGATCATCCATTCGCCGAGCCAGACAACGCGGTTGCGATCGGCAGATCATAATATAAAAACAAGACCCGTCCATCAGCGGGTCTTGTTTTTTATTCATCAATAAGGCCTAATTCAGTCACAGCGTGGAATATGCCATCCTCATCTACAGGTTTGGTGACAAAGTCAGCTAATGTTTTTAATTCATTGACTGCATTCCCCATCGCAACGCCTGTTCCAACAAACGAAATCATTTCTCGATCGTTCAGCCCGTCACCGAAGGCAATTGTGTCCTTTTGATCGTACGGAAGTCTTTCAATGACTCGTTTAATTCCTTCAGCCTTTGATCCACCTTTTGGCAGGACATCAGTAGATAGCTCATGCCACCTGACGAGATCAATTTCTTCACGGAACGCTTCATAGAGATGTTCCTCTTCTGCTTTACAAAATAGCAGCATTTGATAAATGACGTTTTCTTTAAAGAATGACAAATCATGCTCGGGATGCTCTGTTTTTAAAGTGCCAATCCCTTCATGAATAAATGGATGGTTCGGCACAGACGCCTTCATCGTCTTCTCTCCCATGAAAACAAGCGGATGATCATGTTGATCCGCTGTTTCATAAATTTTATCCATCAGCTCTTGCTTAAGTGGATTGCCGTAAATGACTTCTCCTTCGTACATGACATACTGACCGTTATAAGCAATAAATGAGTCAAGCCCTATTTCTTCTAAAATAGGCTGGATGAGAAAAGGCGATCGGCCAGATGCAATGAAGAGATGATGCCCTTTTTCTTTTAATAAACGAACAGCTCGCTTCGTTGATTCAGGTATTTTTTTATCATGGTCATATAAAGTACCGTCGATATCAAAGAAGATGACTTTTTTATTCATATCTCGTCTCCTGTCTCTTGTTATGTATACCCTCTCCCCTTCATCATACAGAAAGATCTTCACTGACGAAACCACTTCCTCTTAAAACGCCCATTTCCCACATATAACCATGTAACATTAAGTGGAAACATCATATAATACAAGTATATAGAGAGAACGGAACAAATGGCTGAATGAGACTCATACCGAAAGGAGGCGATCCGCGATGCTTCGTCGTCTGCGCAAGAAAATTCGAAGACAATGGAAGGACATGCTTCGTAAAAAATCGATTGCTTAAAAGGATCTTCCGCACATTTGCTGAAGGTCCTTTTTTCTCTGAGACTTTTCTTATGCGCGTTTTTTTAATATAATAGAATAAGCGAGTGTAACATACGGTATTTAAGGAGAGATTTGGATGATATATAAGGTATTTTTTCAGGCAAGTACGACTGAGGTACCTGTAAGAGAACACACAGATTCACTATACGTTGAAGCGGTTTCTGAAAGAGACGTACGCGATAAGTTGAAAAAACATAACTACAATATTGAATTCATTCAGCCTGTAGACGGTGCTTTTTTAGACTATGAACGAGAAAGTGAAAATTTTAAAGTATTGGAGCTATGAGAGGAATGAAATTTGTAAAAAACGATCAGGCGGCAGTTTTTGCGCTCGGCGGATTAGGCGAGATCGGTAAAAACACGTATGGCGTTCAATTTCAAGATGAAATCATTTTGATTGATGCTGGTATTAAGTTCCCTGAAGATGAACTTCTTGGAATTGATTACGTCATCCCTGACTATACGTATTTAGTTAAAAACGAAGATAAAATCAAAGGTCTTTTTATTACTCACGGACATGAAGACCACATCGGCGGTATCCCTTACCTTCTCAAGCAAGTGAATATTCCAGTTTACGGAGGCAAACTCGCAATCGGCCTCCTTCGTAACAAATTGGAAGAGCATGGTCTATTAAGACAGACCAAACTTCACATCTTTGAAGAAGAAGATACGATCAAATTTAGAAAAACAGCTGTATCTTTCTTTAGAACGACACACAGTATCCCAGATTCTTATGGAATTGTCGTGAAGACACCTCCTGGTAACATCGTACATACAGGCGATTTCAAGTTTGACTTTACTCCTGTTGGCGAGCCTGCCAATTTAACGAAAATGGCTGAGATCGGGAAAGAAGGCGTTCTTTGTCTTCTATCTGACAGTACAAATAGTGAAATTCCAGAATTTACGATGTCCGAGAGACGTGTAGGTGAAAGCATTGATGACATCTTTAGAAAAGTAGATGGACGTATTATCTTTGCTACATTTGCATCTAACATTCACAGACTTCAGCAAGTGATCGAGTCCGCTGTTGCCAACGGTCGAAAAGTTGCGGTGTTTGGACGAAGTATGGAGTCTGCTATTGATATTGGACAAGATCTTGGCTACATTAAATGTCCAAAAAACACATTCATTGAACACAATGAAATCAACCGCCTTCCAGCAAACAAAGTAACCATTCTTTGTACTGGTAGTCAGGGCGAACCGATGGCCGCTCTTTCTCGTATTGCCAACGGTACGCACCGCCAGATTTCAATTAACCCTGGAGACACTGTTGTCTTCTCGTCTTCACCGATCCCAGGTAACAATATTAGCGTAAGCCGTACCATTAACCAGCTTTATCGTGCTGGTGCTGAAGTCATTCATGGCTCACTCAATAATATTCATACCTCTGGACACGGCGGGCAGGAAGAACAAAAGCTGATGCTCCGTTTAATTAAACCAAAATTCTTCATGCCGATTCACGGTGAGTACCGCATGCAAAAAACGCATATTAAACTTGCGAATGATTGCGGAATCCCTGAGGAAAACTGCTTTATCATGGATAACGGTGAAGTTCTTGCACTGAAAGGTGACGAAGCAAGTGTCGCTGGCAAAATTCCATCAGGCAACGTGTATATCGACGGTAGCGGTATTGGTGATATCGGCAACATCGTGTTAAGAGACCGCCGCATTCTTTCAGAAGAAGGTCTTGTCATTGTTGTTGTCAGCATGGATATGAAAGAATTCAAAATTTCTGCAGGTCCTGATTTAATCTCAAGAGGCTTTGTCTACATGAGAGAATCTGGCGACCTCATCAACGACGCACAAGATCTCATTTCAAAGCATCTTGAAAAAGTAATGGAACGTAAGACGACTCAATGGTCAGAAATTAAGAACGAGATTACTGACACTCTTGCTCCTTTCCTTTATGAAAAAACAAGACGCCGCCCAATGATCTTACCGATTATTATGGAAGTGTAATGACGTACAAGGAGACACAGCCAATTGGCTGTGTCTCTTTTTTATGCGTAATAAAAAAACCCGCATATCTGTACGATACGTGCGGGTTCAGTCATTGTTTTACGATTGAATCGGGAGATGCTGAAAACTTCTCACATCAAACAATCCTTGTGTTGTCATTTTCACATCAGGAATGACTGGCAGTGCCAAGAAGGATAATGTCAAAAACGGATTAAAGTCTAAGGCAAAGCCTGTTTCCTTTAAAGCATCATGGAGTGCATGAAGGCTTTCATTGACCGTATGTGCAGGTTGATCTGATAATAAACCGGAAATCGGTAATGGAAGCGTATGAAGAACTTCTCCGTCTTTTACAACTGTCAAACCGCCCCCTGCTTCTTTTAACGTCTCAATGGCTTTGATCATATCAGCATCATTTGTTCCAACAGCAATTAAGTTATGCGAGTCATGGGCAACTGTTGTTGCAATCGCCCCCTCTTTTAAGCCGAAACCGCTGACGACCCCTATCCCAATTTCAGATAGACCTTTATGGCGTTCGACAAGTACTATTTTTAATACATCTCGATCAATATCACTCGTAAATTGTCCATCGCTTCCAGAAGGAGATATTTGTTCTAATTTCGTTTCAAGCTGATTCGGTATAATGCGAATGACATTCATCTTTTGGTGATCTGTTATAGGCAGCGTTAGATCTTTCTCTTGAACGTCCACTGCATGTACCGATTGCATGAGCGAAGAATTTGGCGTGATCTTGTCGACACTTGGCAAATATTCTCCATGTTCAGAGACCAATTCTCCTGCGATAAAGACGCTTGTAATTCCTACCTCATGTAAGTCAGAAATGAGCATAAAGTCCGCGTCAAAGCCTGGTGCAATTGCTCCCTTTGTTTTGAGACCGAAGCACTCCGCTGCGTTTAAACTTCCCATTTGATATGCTAAAAAGGGGTCCAATCCTTCTTGTATCGACATCCGTACTTGTTCATCAATACTTCCTTGAGCCATTAAATCATCTAAATGTTTATCATCCGTACAAAAGAAAAAGCGTCTCGCATTCTTCTCATTGACAGCAGGCAATACGTTTTTCACGTTTTTAGCAACAGAGCCTTCTCTCAGCATGACATACATGCCTCTTTTGACACGTTCAAGGGCCTCTTGAGCTGTTGTCACCTCATGATCCGTTTGGACATTAGCTGTTCGGTACACATTAATTAATCGGTCCGTTAATCCTGCTAGATGGCCATCAATGAGTTTATGTTCATGTTGAGCATCAAGCAGTTTTTGAAGCATATCTTCTTCCGCTTGTTCCACCGCGACATAATCCATCACTTCGGCAAGACCAAGCACTTCTTTTTCCTGATAAAGAGGCTTTAAATCTTTTGCTTTTAGTGTAGCACCTGATCGTTCAAAGCTGACTGCCGGTACACAGGATGGCAGCATGAAATATATATTTAAAGCAGCTTTTCTCGCTTCTTCGAGCATAAAACGGATACCTGCAACACCGGATACATTGGCAATTTCATGCGGGTCTGTTACAACAGTTGTCACACCGTGAGGAACGACAGCTTTGGAAAATTCAGCAGGAGTCACCATCGAGGATTCGATATGAACGTGGCCGTCAATGAAACCAGGAACAAGCATTTGACCTGTTGCATCCAGCTCCTGTTCTCCTTCATACTCCCCAATTCCTACTATTTTTCCATTTTCAACAGCGACATCAGCGTCTATCCATTCCTGGTTAAACACGTCCATAACCTTCGCATGTTTAATCACTAGGGCTGCTTTTTTTCTCTTTGCAGCTACCTCAATTTGATGTCTGAAAAGCTCCTTATCCAACGACACTGCCTCCTCCGAGTAAACAATATAATGTTTCTTATCGTAAACGAATCTGTTTGCCCAGTCAATGACATTTAGAGAAAATCAACCATATCAAAAGATTGATTTTTATTTCTGAATAGTGATAATTGGCTGAAAAATAACCATGTTCTATTTTGCTGTTCTTTTAGAAAGTAAACGGCTCTTTTCCACTTTGTTCTCTCCCACAATGTCCGCCCCATATGTACACTTCTAAAGCAAAAAAACACCCCTTCTCGGAGTGTTTAATAGTCGTTCTGCATTTCCCGTTTTTCAAAGCGCCCGATATCTGCCACTGCCCCAATGACAATGAGGATATCTTCTTTTTGAATCATTTCATCTGCGAGCGGTGAAACGATCACTTCTTTCCCGCGTTTAATTGCCACGATATTGATCCCGTACCTTGCACGAATGTCGAGATCTAACAAAGAGTGCCCAGCAAGTCTGCTGTTGGCGACGATTTCAATGAGGCTGTACTCATCTGACAGCTCTAAATAATCAAGCACGTTGTTAGAAATAATTTTATGTGCAATCCGCCTGCCCATGTCTCGTTCAGGATGGACAATACGGTCCGCACCAATTTTATTCAAAACCTTTTCATGGTAGTCATTTTGAGCTTTCACTGTGACCATTTTGACACCAAGTTCTTTCAGCATAATCGTTGTTAAAATACTCGCCTGAATGTTTTCACCTATCGCCACGATCACATGATCAAAATTGCGGATGCCTAGGTTTTTTAGGACAGATTCGTCCGTCGAATCACCAATCACGGCATGTGATGCAATTTTAGCATATTCGTTCACACGATCTTCATTCATATCCATGGCCATGACTTCAAGTCCTTCTTCGCTTAGCGCCTTGCAGATACTTCCGCCGAAGCGTCCAAGACCAATGACTGCATATTCCTTTTTCATGTTCAGACTCCTTTTATATCACTTACCATGCATTTTACTACGGTTTCATTAATGAATCCATATGCGACCGTATTTTTTTACGGAACGCTTCACTTAAGTAAAGGTCTGCTCCTTTTTCGATTTCACTGCGATAATGACCAGGAGGCGCAATTTCTTCGCTCTTTTTTAAAACGAGAAACGTTAAGCAGTCCTCATACACTTGATCACCTACTGTGACATCGACAAATGCTGGGCGATAAGTCCCTTCATTTACACCTTCTCGTTTGTACAAATAACGAATGGCATCAAAAGGTACTTCATATAGAACACCCTCTGTTTCTCCGCCGTCTTCTACCATATCTGCTCTTGATCCATCAGGGCGCACCAATGTAAACCTTGTGGTAAAACGATCAAGTGTGCCGCCGCCGATGATTTGTTTGAAATAATGTTCCACTTTCGCAAGCTTAAACCTTGCATCATCCATACAGGACCCATAGGCAAAATAATAGAAGGAAGACGGTTTGCGCTCCCATAGTTGATATGACTTCCAGCAGCCGCTTTCAATCTCCTTCAGGCTCGATGCCTTCTGCTTACATATTGTATAAGCAACGGCTGACCTTGGCCCCTGGTCTGTCATAACCTCTATTTCCTGCTGGTCATACCCTTCCTCTAGCTCATCTATCTTATGCAGCGTTTCATCACTGACCTCATACAATTCTCCATATACTGTGTTTTGTTCCGAGACAACACACACAGGGTAACCCTCACCTGTATCGTACAGTCTCCCTTTTATCCAAGCAGATGCTGCTAATGGACTGCTTTCTTTCATCAATGTCTCGTGATACTTTTCGTGCTTTAAAAGTGTCCCATACACAAATAACGTCTTTGTCTCTTTCGTCATCACACATCACATCCTCTCACCTTGCTACTATCTGCTTTTTTGATACACAGGTAAGTAAATATCAAAAGCCGTCCCTTTGCTGAGCTCGCTCTTTACATCCATTCTTCCATGGTGATCTTTTAAGATCGTCGCACAGATCGTTAAACCAAGTCCTGTACCTTCTTTTTTAGTCGAAAAGAAAGGATCATATATTTTCAGAATGTCCTCTTCGGACATTCCTTTTCCTTCATCTTGAATCGTGATTTTCCATTCATTCATCACTTTTTCTGTTGATATGTATATATTGCCGCCTTCAGGCATCGCCTCGATCGCATTTTTGATTAAGTTAATGAACAGTTGCTTCATTTGATTGGCGTCTGCTAATATCGTGCCAGCATCCTGCTTTTTAAATGGCTGTTTGAGATCAATATTTGAAAGAACGGCATTGGTCTTTAATAACGTAATCACCTGCTCTAGCAAATCATGGAGCTGTACTTCTTGAAATTGAACCGATTGAGGTTTTGCTAAGACAAGCAGCTCACTTAAAACAAAATCAATGCGTTTAATTTCAGAAAAGATGATATCAAAATAATCGGTTCTTTCAGGATATTGCGTTTTCATCAGCTGCAAAAATCCATTGACTGAGGTGAGCGGATTTCTGACTTCATGGGCAATGCCAGCAGCTATTTGTCCTGCAACAGCCAGCTTTTGTGCCTGCATTTGTAATTGCTGATTTGATCTTTCAAGTTCAAGCTTTGCCTGCTTTTGTTTCGTGATATCTGCAACCGTTCCAATACCTCCAGTAAACTGGTGCTGTTCATCGAAATAAAGCTTATAATGCACATCTCCCCATACCTTTTTTCCTTCTTTATGGAGAAGCTGCAGCTCCACCCGCCCCTCATCCTTATGCTCTTTGATCACAGACAACAAATGCTGAACGACATGCTCTTCTTGATCAAAGTACTGATTATACATCGTACCTAGACACTCCTCTATGTCGTAACCCGTCATTTGTTTCCATGCTTGATTTAAAAAAATGATTTCACCTTTTTCATTGGTTTCAAAGACGATTTCTTGCAAGTTATCTGTTATTCGATTCAGCCGCTCTGTCAGTTCGTGTGCTTCTTTTTCTCGTTTATTTAAATCTGATACAAGCAAATTCAACCGGTCCACATAGCCTGAGATGCTCCAAATACCGGCCAAAACAACGACTGTAAAGGCTAGATCGAGCGGCCAATTAATGTGATAGCCGCTAAGATAATAAAAGAAATCCCAGCTCAAAATTAATATAAATGCAAGAACGGATAACAGGATCCGTACTTGATATGTTTTGTTCAAATAATTCCACCTGCCGCCCTGAGATTCTTTGTCAATTGTACCATTTTCCACTTATTTTTTGAGGGAGATGCGGCATTTTTAAGGAACTTTTTTAGAAAAAATAGCCTGCTCTCAGCACAATGGGAGAGAACAGGCTATTTTTATTTACTGCTGAAGGGCTTCTTGAAGCTCTTTTAGCAGTAGTTCTGCGCCTTCAGCGCTTAATGTAATTTGACCATTTCCATACTCGTGGTTCTCAGAAGTAATCTCACCAGTCATCAGGCAGACGCCCTCTGGCTGATATTTTTTCAAGACGATTTTATCTCCATCTATAAAAAATTCCATACTGTCTTTAATAGCGATATCAAGTGCTCTTCTCAATTCGATTGGCATCACAATACGCCCTAGTTCATCTACTTTTCTTACAACTCCGATAGATTTCAATTTCGTTCCCTCTTTCTTTCATTAGCTCAAGATCAATCTGTTTTTCACCAATTGATATATCGTAGACGTAAGAGATTCTTAAAAGGTTTCTCCTGCATAAAAATTTTTTTCAAAATCGAAAAACCAAAGGGAAAATTTATTGTGATTGTCAAAATGAGACTTGAATTTTACAGATTCATTTCAAGGTGATCACAAACCCCCACAAATGACCTCAACCCTCTGAACTTTTAAATGTAAAATTGTTTAAAACAGCAAAAATAGAGATTGGGTGAAAACATGTTTCAAAATGCCGAAATTGGAATTGATTTAGGAACAGCTAACATATTGGTTTACAGTAAAAATAAAGGAATTATTCTCAATGAACCATCCGTTGTGGCAGTAGATACGGAAACAAAAACTGTCCTTGCAGTGGGGTCAGAAGCAAAAGAGATGATTGGGAAAACACCTGGAAAAATTGTAGCGATCCGTCCGATGAAAGATGGTGTCATCGCTGATTATGATATGACAACCGATTTACTTAAACAAATTATGAAAAAAGCAGGAAAAAATATTGGGTTTACCTTTAGAAAGCCGACTGTGGTTGTTTGTACACCTTCAGGTTCAACAGCTGTCGAACGCCGCGCGATCAGCGATGCTGTCAAAAATTGCGGAGCAAAGCATGTGCATTTAATTGAAGAACCCGTCGCAGCTGCAATCGGTGCTGATCTCCCGGTGGACGAGCCTGTTGCCAACGTCGTTGTAGATATTGGCGGAGGAACGACAGAGGTAGCGATCATTTCATTTGGCGGAGTTGTCTCTTGCCACTCGATCCGAATTGGCGGAGATCAACTGGATGAAGATATCATTACTTTTGTGAGAAAGAAATACAATTTACTGATCGGTGAACGGACAGCTGAACAGGTAAAAATGGAAATTGGTTATGGACTCATTGAACACGAACCCGAGTCATTAGAAGTTCGTGGACGCGACCTTGTCACAGGTCTTCCAAAAACAATTACACTTGAATCAACAGAAATTCAAGGTGCTATGCGAGAATCACTTCTTCATATTTTAGAGGCGATTCGGGCTACATTAGAAGACAGCCCTCCAGAACTGAGTGGTGATATCGTAGATCGCGGCGTCATTCTAACTGGCGGTGGTGCACTATTAAACGGCATTCAAGAATGGCTCTCTCAAGAAATTGTCGTCCCAGTTCATATCGCAGCAAATCCTCTTGAATCTGTCGCAATTGGAACAGGTCGTTCATTAGAAGTAATCGATAAATTGCAAAAAACATTAAAATAATCTTCATGTTCTACTTCTTTTTTCATCATTTCGATCATATCGTGATGAATGGATAAACGTGAAGGAGGAAGAACATGTTGCTTGATTTAGGTAAACGGGTCGTTGTCACAGTCATTTTAACCGGTATTATTTTAGGAGGAATGAGCCTGTCGTTTTCACATATGCCCCCTTCTAATGCACAGCCTGTGAAACAACTGAACCGCTAAAAAAGCCGCACGAAAGCGGCTTTTTTATTTTGCTTCGGGACGGCTCCCCATTTTCCTTTTCGGTCTTAAATCTGATATGATGAACATGACTAAAGGAGGGTTTTTTTATGAGTTCATTTGAAAAACAACTAGATCAATATGCAAAAACCATCGTTGAAGTAGGTGTAAATGTTCAAAGTGGTCAAGAAGTGGTCGTATCTGCGTTCACTGAATCTGTAGACCTTGTCCGCCTTGTGGCAAAACACGCATATGAGCGTGGAGCGAAAAACGTACATATCCGCTGGAGTGATGGTGTTCTGACCCGTTTAAAATATGAACATGCCCCACAAGATGTGTTTGAGCAATTTCCAGAATGGGAAGCACAGATGATGGAAACCATCGCAAAACGTGGCGGTGCTTTTATTACGATCTTGTCAGAAAGCCCTGATCTTCTAAGTGGCATTGACTCGAAAAAAATTGCTTCACAACAAAAAGCTGCAGGTTCAGCACTTCATACATATCGTCAATACGTTCAATCTGACAAAGTTGCATGGACAGTCGTCGGGGCTGCATCAAAAGATTGGGCGAAAAAGATTTTCCCTGAGCATGCAGATGAAGAAGCTGTTGCATTATTATGGGATCAAATCTTTAAAGTCGCCCGCGCTGATCAGCCAGATCCTGTTGAAGCGTGGAAAAAGCATGATGAATCACTAAATGAAAAAGTAAAAGTATTAAATGAACGTCACTACCACAAGCTGCACTATGAAGCACCAGGTACAGATTTAACGATTGAACTTCCAGAGCAGCATATTTGGGTAGGTGCTGGCAGCGTGAGTGAACGCGGCGTATCATTCATGGCCAATATGCCGACAGAAGAGGTCTTTACCGTACCTAAAAAAGATGGTGTAAACGGAACTGTCTCTAGCACTAAGCCACTTAGTTATGCAGGAAACATTATCGATGAATTTACGTTAACCTTTGAAAATGGGCGTATTGTAGATGTGAAAGCAAAAGAGGGCGAAGACATTTTAACCTCTCTCGTTGAAACAGATGAAGGCTCACATTATCTAGGTGAGGTTGCCCTTGTACCAGATGATTCACCAATTTCTAACTCAAATATCCTCTATTACAATACACTTTACGATGAAAATGCATCCAATCACCTTGCCATCGGCAGCGGTTATGCATTTAATATCGAAGGCGGTAAAGAGATGAAACGTGAGGAACTAGACGCAGCTGGTGTGAACAGCAGTATTACACACGTCGATTTCATGATTGGTTCAAAGGAAATGAATATTGATGGGATCACAAAAGATGGTAAACGTGAACCGATTTTCCGAAATGGAAATTGGGCTTTTTAAAGAAAAAAGACATCCTCATGTGGATGTCTTTTCTTTATGTTTATGCATACAGTTCTTGTAGTCTTTTTTGAATCTCTTGATCTGATAAGAACTCATCATAAGTTGTTTGTTTATCAACGATGCCATTTGGCGTCACTTCGATAATACGGTTTGCAACTGTTTCAACAAACTGATGGTCATGAGATGAGAAGAGCATAGCCCCTTTAAAGCTCATTAGACCGTTATTCAGCGCTGTGATGGACTCTAGGTCTAAATGGTTCGTCGGCTCGTCTAACAGCAAAATATTCGCTCCAGACAGCATCATTTTTGATAACATACAACGAACCTTTTCTCCACCTGATAAGACGCTTGCTTTTTTCTTCACTTCTTCCCCAGAGAAAAGCATACGGCCTAAGAAACCACGCAGGAAGCTTTCACTTTGATCATTAGGAGAATATTGACGAAGCCAATCAACAAGATCTAAATCGCTTCCTTCAAAATATTCACTGTTGTCTTTAGGGAAAAAGGCTTGAGATGTTGTCACGCCCCATTTAAACGTCCCGCTGTCTGGCTCCATTTCACCAGCAAGGATTTTAAATAAAGTAGAGACAGCAAGCTCATTACGGCTTAAGAACGCAATTTTATCCTCACGATTCATAATAAAGCTGACGTTATCCAGTACTTTTACACCGTCAATCGTTTTTGATAGACCTTCTACTTGAAGGACATCATTTCCGATTTCACGCTCTGGCGCAAAATGAACATAAGGATATTTACGAGAAGATGGTTTAATGTCATCTAGCGAAATCTTATCAAGCAATTTTTTTCTTGATGTCGCTTGCTTCGATTTAGATGCGTTCGCACTGAACCGAGCAACGAATTCTTGAAGCTGCTTAATCTGTTCTTCTTTTTTCTTGTTGGCATCCTGGCTGAGTTTTAATGCCAGCTGGCTTGATTCATACCAGAAATCATAGTTTCCGACATACACTTGAATTTTTCCAAAGTCAAGGTCTGCAATATGCGTACATACTTTGTTTAAGAAATGACGATCATGCGATACGACGATGACGGTATTCTCAAAGTTAATGAGGAACTCTTCCAGCCACTGGATCGCTTGTAAGTCCAAGTGGTTCGTTGGCTCATCGAGAAGGAGAACGTCAGGTTTACCGAATAGAGCTTGTGCTAACAATACTTTAACCTTTTCAGATCCGCCAAGCTCAGACATTTTCTTCGATTGTAGGCTCTCTGGAATGCCAAGACCTTTTAATAGGATCGCAGCTTCACTTTCCGCTTCCCATCCGTTTAACTCAGCAAACTCACCTTCAAGCTCTGCTGCACGAATTCCGTCTTCATCTGAGAAATCAGGTTTCATATAAATCGCATCTTTTTCCTGCATCACATCATATAGACGTTTGTGACCCATGATGACGACTTTTAACACTTCAAACTCTTCGTATTCAAAGTGGTTCTGTTTTAAAATCGCTAAACGTTCACCAGGACTCATATGAACATCGCCCGTTTGAGCTTCAATTTCTCCAGAAAGAATCTTTAAGAACGTTGATTTACCAGCTCCATTGGCACCAATTAGTCCGTAGCAGTTGCCAGGAGTGAACTTAATATTTACTTCTTCAAATAATTTACGATCAGCAAATCGCAAACTAACATTATTCACTGCAATCATTTATTAATCCTCCATCACTCATTCATCAATATGAAGTATAACATGAATAACGATTGATAGAAACGTCTCTCGCTAAGAACAAAGGCTTTTTGTCCAATATGGTATAATAAGTGGGAATGTTTTTATTGAAGGAGTTCGGGCGATTTGAGATTACTCACACTCATGGAATACTGTTTATTGATTTTCTTTATGGGCATTTATTTATCGGCGACTGGCTTTAATGCAAGAGACTTTGGCCTTTATATTGGACTTGTCCTCATTTACACACTAGTCCATATCTTTTCAAAACGGTTTTTACAAAAGCGCGGAAAAGACAATGTGAAAATTGGATTATTCCGTTCTGTTGTGGCGATTACTGGGTCCGTTTTCGCTTCTGTTTTGGCCATTGTCATCATTGTCACGATGCTCACACCAAATTAAAAACGACCCTACATGAAGGGTCGTCCATTCAAGCACCTTTCTTACGCATTGAGAAAGGTGTATTTATTGTGTTTGTCGAATATCGCCAAATGGGAAGAAAACAAATTCTGATGTGCCGACAATCCGATCCTTTTCAATGAGTCCGAGTCCATTTCGACTGTCCATAGAATTCAGTCTGTTGTCACCCATAACAAAGTAATCGTTTTTCGGTACTTTCACTGGACCAAAATCTCCTGTTAAATGTACCTCATACTCTTTGGCATGCGCCTTGTTCTCTTTTAAATAAGGCTCATCTACTTTTTTACCATTAATGTAAAGCGTATCATCCTTCATTTCAATCGTGTCGCCTGGAAGGCCGATCAATCGTTTGACATAATGAATTTTCTGACCGTCTTTTCCATTAATAATCACGATGTCACCACGTTTGACTCCACCGAGATAGTTGATGGTTTTGTTAACAAACAGCTTTTCTCCATCATGAAGGGTTGGTTCCATTGACTCTCCTTCCACCACATACGGCTCAAAAATAAACGTACGGATGATGAGGACGAGGGCAAGTGCAATTAAAATGGCTTTGATCCATTCAAACAGAGAACTTTTCTTCTCTTTTTTGGCTTGTTTCCCATCAGATTGAATGTCATTTTCGTTTTGTTTGTTTTCTTCGTTCAAAATACTGCTTCCTCCTAAGACTTTCTGCTAAAAGACTTGAAACGCGAATTGAATAACTTTACTTTATCACATGTCATTTAAAAATTCACAAGACAACCATTCAATTAGATATTTTTTCCTAATTTGCTGATAATTAAACAAAAAGAAGCACCGCTCTTCACGATGCTTCTTTTCAAATTAAGCTTCTTGTCGGACTGGTTTTTTTAGAATTCCGAGAAGTAGCGCTGTAACAATGGCACCGATTAAGATGCTGATGATGTAAAGAACTGGATGGTTTGTTACCCAGAAAACGAATAGTCCGCCGTGCGGTGCAGGAAGCGTCACTCTAAAGAATTCTGTTAATCCACCTGCAACTGCTGCACCAATCACAGCTGAAGGAATGACGCGCAGAGGATCTGCCGCTGCAAACGGGATCGCCCCTTCCGTAATGAACGCAGCTCCCATGAAGTAACATGTAATACCTGCTTCACGGTCACGTTTAGAGAATTTGTTTCTAAAGATCGTTGTCGCTAGCGCAATTCCTAGAGGAGGCACCATTCCGCCTGCCATAATCGCAGCATGCGGTGCATAGTTGCCGGCAGCAATCATCGCAAGACCAAATGTGTAGGCAGCTTTGTTAATCGGACCACCCATATCAATGGCCATCATACCAGCTAAAATAATCCCCATTAATACAAGGTTTCCAGTACCAAGTGATTCAAGCCAGTGTGTTAATCCGTCCATGACCATTTTAACAGGCGTGTTGACGATGTAATGCATGATAATCCCTGTAAAGAAAATACCGAACAATGGATAGAGCAGAACTGGTTTAATTCCATCGAGCGACTGTGGTACAAAAGTGAATACTTTTTTGAGTAGCACCACGATGTAACCAGCAAGGAAACCAGCAATCAATCCGCCTAAGAATCCAGCTCCTGCTGCAGAGGCCATGAATCCGCCAACCATACCTGGTGCGAAACCTGGACGGTCTGCAATACTCATTGCGATAAATCCAGCTAATACAGCAACGATTAAGGCAAGCGCATTATCTCCGCCAATTCCTTTTAATACAGCTGCAAATGAATTGAAAGAAGGGTCTTTAGGGTCAGCTGAGTTAATTCCCCAGAAGAATGAAATCGCAACGAGGATACCGCCCCCAACAACAAACGGAAGCATGTTGCTTACACCGCTCATTAAGTGCTTATAGAATCCACTTCTTCCCTTGCCTGATGATTCATTTTCATCTTTTGAAGAACTGCCGCCTGAACCTTTATAGATCGGCGCATCTTGATTGATGGCTTTTTCGATCAATTCTTGCGGACGGCGAATTCCAGCTGTCACAGGTACTTCAATGACATGTTTGCCTTTAAAGCGTTCCATTTCAACTTGTTTATCAGCTGCCACAATAATAGCTGGCGCTTCTTCAATTTCTTTTGCTGTCAGGGCATGTTTAATTCCACTAGAGCCATTTGTCTCAACTTTAATGTCAACGCCCATTTCTTTTGCTTTTTCTTTCAAAGCATCTGCGGCCATAAATGTATGCGCGATGCCTGTTGGACAAGCTGTCACCGCTAAAATTTTAGCAGGTTTTCCCGGTGCAGCCGGTTCCTCTTTGACTTCCTCTTCTTCTTCATCGTCTTTATCATGTGTATTGATAATTTCAATGATTTCATCTTCAGTAGCCGCTTCAAGAAGCTGCTTTCGGATCTCTTCACGCATGAGAAGTGTGGATAAACGAGAAAGTGCTTCTAAATGCGTGTTGTTTGCGCCTTCAGTTGCTGCAATCATAAAGACAAGATGACTTGGCTGTCCGTCTAATGATTCATAATCTACACCAGCTGTTGAACGACCAAATGCAATAGCAGGTTCTTTCACACTTGCTGTTTTCGCATGAGGAATCGCAATTCCTTCTCCGATTCCCGTAGAGCTTTGTTTTTCACGATTAACAACAGCTGCTTTGTAGCCTTCTTTATCATTTAATTTACCAGCTGTATCTAATACAGTGACCAGTTCTTCAATAACGGCTTCTTTTTGCTGGCTGTCTAATTGAAGCTTAATCGTATGCTTCGTGAGTAGTTCTGTAATTTTCATGATGACTCCTCCTTTAAATGCGTGTGACTTTTACTTGTGGCAATAATGTATCGACAAGCTCTTTTGTTCCAAGTTCCTCAGAAAATGCTGTAGCACTTCCTGATGTAACGCCAAGCTTAAATGATTCTTCTATGGAAAGGCCTTTAGAAACGCCGGCTAAGAATCCTGCAACGACTGAATCCCCTGCACCAACTGAGTTGATCAGCTTGCCTTTTGGAACATTAGATTGAAAGATCCCTTCCTTACTGAATAAGAGAGCGCCGTCTCCAGCCATAGATACAATGACATGTTCAGCACCTTGTTCCAACAGCTTTTTCCCATAAGGAATGGCTTCTTCTGCAAATGAAATACTGGTTTCAAACATTTCACCTAACTCATGATGGTTTGGTTTCATTAAGAATGGTTTCAGATCTGCTGCTTTTTTTAAGGCTTCTCCAGAAATATCAAGTACTACTCTTACCCCTTGCTTCGCACATACTTCAGCAATGCGCTCATATGTGTTATGAGGCAGTGAAGAAGGAATGCTGCCTGCTAATACAACGACATCGCCTTCTGTTAATGAAGTGAATTGGGATAAAAACGAATCGAACTGTGCTTCAGTAATACTTGGACCGAGCCCGTTGATTTCTGTTTCTTCGCCTGTTTTTAGTTTCACATTGATACGTGTATCTTCTGACACCTCATGAAAGGCTGTTTGTAATTGTTCGTTTTGTAAAAAGTCTTGAATATATTTGCCTGTAAAACCGCCAATGAATCCAAGTGCTTTTGATTCAACACCATGCCGTTTTAAAAGCCTTGAGACATTGATTCCTTTACCACCTGGATATTTTTTGTCATAGGTTGAACGATTTAAACCGCCGACCGCAAAATCCTCCACGTGTACGATGTAATCAACTGATGGGTTTAAAGTAACTGTATAAATCATGTTTTCACTACCTTTATAACCGTTTTTTCATGGTAATTATCGAATGAATCCTCTTTTGCGTCGTTTGTGATAATGGTGGCTTCCTGTAAACTAGCAAAGGTTGAAAACGATATTTCGCCAAACTTTGAGGCATCTGTTAAGATGTAGGTTTTTTTCGCCTGCTTCATAGCTCTTTTTTTAATGAGCGCTTCTTCTGGATCAGGTGTTGTAAACCCTGCCTCGGGATGAATGCCGTTCGTCCCAACAAAGCTTTTGTCAAAACGGTAATTTTCCATAGCTGTCAAAGCTGCGGCTCCCACCATGGCTCCTGTTCGATGTTTCACTGATCCGCCTATCAGGTAAAAAGAAATGCCTTTTCTCATGAGTGCTTCAATGTGCATGACACCATTTGTCACCACCACGATATCTTGATCTGGATCGATAAAGTCAATCATTTGCTGTGTTGTCGTACCAGCATCTAAGTAAATACAATCGCCTTGTTTTAAAAGTGATGCAGCTGCCTCTGCAATCAATGACTTTTCATGAAGGTTTTTGGCAGATTTCTCAAACACATCTGGCTCAAGACGAATACTAGATATTTTAGCAGCTCCTCCATGAACTCTTTTAAGAAAGCCTTTTTCTTCGAGGGCTGACAAATCTCTTCTAATTGTAGATTCAGACGCATCCGTCATAATCGTTAAGTCCTGTATTTTGATGACATCGTTTTCTTCTAAATAGTCGATAATGAGTTGATGTCTTTCTGGTGTTAGCATTGAAAACACCCCCTTTTGAAAACGTATTCATTTTGCGCGCACCTTTATTGTAATCGCTTTTTTCAACATTATCAATACAAAACAATCAAATACATTCAATAACTATCAAAATCTTTCACAATGGTCATCTTACCTTTATATGTACCATTTGTAAACTGAAAAATATGTGACATTGAGAAGAAAGTCATGATATTAGCATTTCTATCATTTTTCATTTCATTCAATTGAACGAAAAAAAGCCTTTATGCGTTTTGCATAAAGGCTTCAGGTGCGGAAAAGCAGGCAACATATCTCGTTCTACCTTCTTGTCAGCACCTTGAACGTTAACTTTAGGATTATTCATATCTAAGTGATTCAATAGGATCGAGCCTCGCTGCTTTATTGGCAGGAATCAGTCCAAAAATAATACCAATGAGCATACTAAATAGGACGCCTCCACATACGATCTGCCACGATACAAGAGAAGGCCACCCTGCAAACAGTGACACAAGTGAAGCACCTCCTAAGCCAAGCGCGATTCCAAGTAACCCACCGATCAGTGTAAGGACGACAGACTCAATTAAAAACTGAACGAGTATTTGAGTCCTAGTTGCCCCAAGTGCCTTTCGAATTCCGATTTCTCTTGTTCTTTCTGTGACTGATACGAGCATAATATTCATGACACCAATGCCGCCGACAAGTAATGAGATACCAGCAATTGAGCCAATGATTGTTGTCATGACAGACGTAATCTGACCAATGCCTGCTGCAATCTCTTCCAGATTGATCATTTCGTAAGCATCGTCTGTATGGTGATTTTTATTTAATCGTGCAGCCGCACTCTTTCCTACTTCTTTCATTTGATCAGCATGTGCGACTTGAATAGACAACTTATCATATTCTTTCACACCAAATGCAGTTGTCAGCATTGCAAAAGGGACATATATTTCATTCATATCAAATGAAAACAGCCCTTCCTGTTTTGCTAAAACTCCGATCACCTCAACCGGCTGTCCATTCATCCAAATCAACTCGCCTACTGCCTTCTCTCCATTAAACAATTCTTTTTGTATCCCTTCTGAAATAACAGCTGCCCTTCTTCCGCTCCTAAAATCGATTTCACGTAAGTCCTGTCCTTCTGCTATATGTAATGAATGTACATTCGTGTAGCCTTCATTAATCCCATTGACCGTTGCATCTATTGTTGTATCTTGGAACCTTAATTGCATGCCTTGTGCCGTAGAGGAGGCAACCTGTTTAACCCCATTCAATGCTTGAACACTTTGAATGTCTTCTTCAGTAAATGTGGCTTCAAATAACGCATTCGGATTCGCATTTAACTCCTCATCAGAGGGTGTATAGGTCATATCAATGGTATTGTTTGGCCCTGAAATTGATTCTTTCAGCATTTGCTCGCCGCCTTGACCGATGGCAACGACTGCAATCACCGAGCCAACCCCAATAATAATGCCAAGCATCGTTAAAATAGACCGCAATTTATGAGCTAGGACAGAATTCAGCGCTATTTTGATATTTTCAAAGAGTTTCATTCATTGTGTCTCCTTGTATCAATCTATCTTGAGCGAGGCGTCCATCTCTTACAACGACTATCCGGTTTGTATACGCAGCTATTTCTTCTTCATGAGTAACGAGCACAACCGTTGTTCCTTCCTCATTGAGCTTTGTAAACTGTTCCATAATCGAGCCGCTCGTTTTTGAATCAAGAGCGCCTGTTGGTTCATCTGCCAAGATGAGCTCCGGCTCATTGACAATCGCACGTGCGATGGCTACTCTTTGCTTTTGACCCCCTGACAACTCGTTTGGCATATGCTTCATTCGATCTGCCAAACCAACCTTTTCAAGTGCCATTTCCGCACGCTCTTTTCTTTCCTTTTGACTGATACCAGCGTAAATCATCGGAAGTTCAACATTTCGCCTCGCATTTAATCTAGGCAGTAAATAAAATTGTTGAAAAACAAAACCAATGGATCGATTTCGAATCACTGCCAGTTCTTGATCCTTTGCTGCCGACAGCTCCATACCTTGAAAATGGTACTGTCCGGAGGTCGGGTGGTCCAGACAGCCAATGATATTCATTAACGTTGATTTTCCAGAGCCGGACGGGCCCATAATGGACATATACTCGCCTTTACCAATGACGAGGTCCACTTCACTTAATACATCAAATGTCTCCTCAGCGACTTCGTAGCTTTTTGTCACGTTTGAAAGCTGAATCATTCAGCATTCACTTCCATTCCGTCATACATATCATCTGATGGCTCTGCAATGATTTGATCTTCTTTTGTTAAACCTTTCGTCACTTCAAGATCTTGACCTGACGTTTCACCTAATGTCACTTTTACTTTCTTCAGTGCATTCTTTTCAACAACATAAACGTATGAACCATCTTTGTCTTTTTTCACAGCTGTTTCAGGAATTGTGAGCACTTGACGCTTGTCCGTTTCAATTTCCATGATCATTTTAAAGCCTGGTTTTGCATCCGGCTTTTTCCCTTTTATTTCAATTTCGACTGGATATTGTACGGTTTGATCACTAGCAGCTGTTTCTGCTGTTGACTGGGCAGGCACAGCGCCCACTTTTTTCACCACTCCTTGCCAACTCTTTCCGCGAATGACATCAGACGTTACCTTTACTTTTTGTTTCTTTTTGACTTTCATAGCATCATACTCACTGATTAAGCCTCGTACAATCATTTTTTTCTCATTGCCAATATGGATTACCGGCTGTCTCTCTTCTAGCTTCCCTGCGCCAGCATCTTGCTCGACGGAGATGACTGTTCCTTCAATTTTGCTATGTATCGTTAAATCTTCTATTTGTGCCTTTACTTTTTCTTGGTTAAGCTCCGCTTGTTTTTGCTCTAATTCAGCAGCTTTGAGTTCGAGTTCAAGCTGATCTCGCTCGTTTTTCGAATCAGAGCCCGCCTTTTTTCCCTGATTTTCATCTAATGAATTGAGTCTATTTTGTAATTGTTCAAGCTTTAGTGTACTTGATTCAGCCGCAAGTGCTTGCTGCTGTTCTTCAAGCTCCAGTTCCTTATTTTCATATGTAAGGAGCGGTGTTCCAGCTTTCACTTTTTCTCCTTCTTTCACAGCGATATGATTCAGGCTTCCCTTCTCCTCTTCTGTATAAATAAATTGCTCCTCCGAGAATGAAAGTGTTCCAGGCGTCATCACCTTAGAGGTTATTTCTTTTGATGCAAGTTGGACTGTTTTAAATGATGCCGTAGAGGCAGGCTTTGATTGGTTTTTTGCAATATTAAATCCAATAAATAGACCAATCACAATAATGATAATGGATCCGATGATGATTTTCTTTCTCATAAAAACATTCTACCTCCAGCTTACTGCATGTTGATGGTGATCGTAGTTCCTACATATTGAAAAATTAAAGATAATACATAAAAGACACTCACAATAATCCAAGATATTCTTGGCGAAATGCGGCCGACCTTGATCAATAAAAAGCCTGTTAAAACAAGATTCCAGATCACAAAAAGGTCAATATTTCCTAACACAGCATGCCATGAACCAGACATTCGAATGAATGCGTTTAATGAGGTAATAGTGATATCTTTTGGCACATGAAACATGATGATCGCTAAATGAGAAATGATCGTACCAATGATCGTAATAGGTGTGATATAAAGCACACCTGAAAATAGCTGCTGAAACGTTGCATCACCTTTTGCTAAAAAGACGATGAACTTGTATACGGCAGTATTAATGACAATCCCAATGACCAAACCAATGAGCGTGATCACATAAACGAAAGGGATTGGTAAAATTAAATCTGCCCACATTCCTTCATTCACTAGCTGAGACAAATAAGTGACAACAACTGTTAATACAAGCACACATGATAAAGGCCACCAAACGAATGGCTGCTCCCACACTCTTTTTAAATGCTCTGATGGTCTTGTGCTTACGCCTATAATTGTGGGTTTTTGCGTTGTTTCTTTCATCAAATGTCATCCTCTCCATGTGCTGTAAGTATGGAAACGTTTTTTCATACTCTTGTTGTTTCTATTTTATCAAAAGATTGCCAATAAGTGATAGATCATTTGATTTTCTTATTTTCATAGTGATAGGATTGAAACTATTATTCTATTTTCATGAACGACATCCTTCAAATGATACTTGGACCGACCATATTCATATGAAAAAATCCTGATTTTACTGACTGAAAAACATTTTATGAAGTAAACAACATGTCTTTCGGAATAAATATCCTTTTCCTTTGGATTCAGATGGTCTCAGTTAGACACAACATTTTTTTGTTAAAATATTCCTAGTAATTTCAATGAATCCCGGCTTTATAGGACTATGTTTAGCGCCTTTTATAGAACAGATGAGCCTTTAGTAACAATACTTTCATATTAAAAAAATAAAAATAAAAGGATTTTACTTGATCAAATGTTATTTTTTCATATAATGTAAAATAGAGGTAGGTTAAATGATAGTGGAAATGGAGTCAAGTGAATGTTAAGAGAAAAATTGAAACTGCAATTGATTTTACTTTATGAAAAGGAACAAGAAGCATGGCAATACTTTCGAAAGGAAAGAGAACTGATTTATCATGAGCTTAAATTACTTGATATGAAAGAGAGCAGACCTTCTAATGACAAAATATACTACGCAGCAAGGTGTGTAGATATTATTAAAGAAAAAAAGGGAAGCATTGTGAGCACAAAAGAATTAAAAGAACAGCTTCAAGCACGAACAGATTTCAATGTGAGACGAATCAGCGAATTGTATGATCTCATTCAACAGCTCGATCCTCACATTTCTAAAGCACGCCGGGGATGTTTTATTTACGAAGATCATACCCAAGTACCTCTAAAATCTTTTCACACATAAAAAAATTGGTTACAGCCGCCGGCCATAACCAAGTCCTCTAATATCTATTATCCACCACTTACAGGAGGAATGAGTGCAACAGTGTCCCCGCTACGCACTTCAGCATTTCCCCTCGTATATATTTCGTTGACTGCAACCATCACGTTTTGTGCAGTATCAACACCATATACCTCCTGTAATTCTATTTTAATCTCATCAACCGTTGTTTGATCTTTTTGAATGATGATTTGTTGTTTACCGGCCTTCTCAGCAAGGCCGGCGAACAATAATACGCTAATCATGCCGCTTCCCTTCTTTCTCGTTAAGTTGGAGAGTACTAGGTTTTCCTTCCGGGTATGAAACGGTTTCAAGCTGATCACCTATCCAAGCCTCTCCATCTTCCCAGTATTCCTTTTTCCAAATAGGAACGATTTCCTTTATTCGTTCAATCGCATATTCATTGGCTTCATATGCAGCTTTCCGATGAGGTGATGAAACAGCTATTGCCACTGCAATGTCACATATCTCAAGAGTGCCAATACGATGCACAATAGCAGCTTCTGTATCGGGCCAGCGTTTTTTAATTTCTTGTCCAATTTGACTCAACATATTTTCCGCCATTGGTATGTATGCTTCATATGTTAAACGCAGCGTTTTTTTGCCATTTGTCCATTCTCTTACCGTGCCTATGAATGTCGTAATGGCTCCCGCTTTGCGTCTTGTGACATGCTGAATCAATTCATTCACATCAATTGGCTCTTTTGTGATGTTAAAAAGTTCATTCATACGAGGCTTCCCCCTTCAATAAATTAAAAGCAAATGTGATCCCGCGCTTATCAAATGCTGAAAACACAGGAAACGGGTATTTCTCAGTGAATTGTATTTCTTTATTGAAATAAATGGCTGCTTGTATATGAGAAAGTGTTGAAAGATCAATGAGTTCCTGTTCGTCTTTGACACACAGGATTTTGCGGTAAGGCGCCTGTTTGTATCCTTCGATCAAGACGGCATCTAAAGGAAGATGCTGACACATGTTGAGTAGTTGCGCGAATGTCATGTGCCGTATGAAAAAGTGACATTCACCTTCTCCCTCCACACCTGCGGCAAATGCACCCGCTTGAACATATCGATCCGTATCTTTTTGTTTGAACAGACGGTCTGGCTTTCCGCCATGTCCGTGATGTTTGAAGCAGCCTAGCTGCATTTCTTCTTCATCCGCCAGCTGACATAATTTTTCGATCAGCGTCGTTTTACCACTATTTTGATAGCCCACGACTTGTAGAATGTTTAATTTGTCATCCAACATGGAGCACCGCCTTCGTGGTGAAATAGCAGAACGCTGACCTGGTCACCTGCACTAAACCCTCTTGTTCCTCCGGGCAATACAATGAAACAATCAGCATGAGCAATAGATGTCACCGCACTAGATTTATCAAGACCTGTTGGCGTCACACTCAGCTGGCTGCCAGCGAAATCAAGTGATGCTCTAACAAATCGTGTGAACGGATTGGCTTTTGGAAAATCATGTGTCAGCTTCGCCTCAGCAAAAACAGGAAATGGATTTTCTTTCAAACACCATTTATAAATGATCGGTTTGACAAATAGTTCAAAGCCAACAAAACAGGCAGCCGGATTTCCTGACAGCCCATAAAGCAATTGACCATTTGGCAACGCAGCAACGGTCGTCACACTTCCAGGTCTCATGGCGACTTTATTAAACAACACATCTGCACCAAGTTTTTCATAAATAGCAGGTAAAAAGTCAAAATCACCTACCGATACACCACCTGTTGTGATGAGCATATCAACTTTGCTTAAGGCTGCTTTTACTGCTTCATAGCTTTGATCAAAATCATCGGATACACCGCCTAAATCAAGCGGTTCTCCTCCAGCTTCAATAACCTGAGCGTACACCATACTTAGGTTACTATTTCTAATTTTACCGTCCACCATGGCATCACTTACTTGTAGGAGCTCGGTACCTGTTGAGATGATACCGATCACCGGTTTTTTGACGACTGGCACAACCGCATACCCGAACGTTGCCAATATCGCCGTCACGCCTGGGGTTACTTTTGAGCCTTTTTTGATCATGACGTTCCCTTTGAGGGTCTCTTCTCCTTGCCGAGAAATATTGTCTCCCTTTTTCAGAGGTCTTTTAAGTGACATCATTGATTTACCGTCTTTTTCAAACGTTTTCGTCAATTCAAGCATGATCACAACATTTGCTCCTTTTGGAATCTTCGCTCCTGTCATGATGCGAATCGCTTGAAAAGGACCGATCGTTTTTGCAGAAACAATACCTGCCCCTATATGATCAATGACCTCAAATTCAACCGGATGCTCGCTCGATGCATCCTTTGTATCTTCTGCTCGAAGTGCAAAACCATCATACGGAGAACGATCAAAGGCAGGAACATCGTGATCTGCTAAAATATCCTCTGCAAGCCATCTTCCAAGGCTGTTCTTTAAAGGAACCCATTCGACTTGTCCATGTTTTTGAAATTGGTGGACTTTCTTTACTGCCTCTTCTACTGGAATTGGCTGTCGTCTTTCCATCACTTCTCACTCCTATATGCCTAGCAGTCTTGCTAGTAATGAATTGGCTACTTTTTCATCATTTGTCCCATGGATTAATACACGTCCTCCTTTAAAACAAACGATACGGTGTCTTTCATAGCGTATATGAATTAAAAAATCGTTCACTTCCACCTCACAAATAGAGGACAGACGCTCTTTTACATGCTGAAATGAAAGGTTTTCTAAATCCTTCGATATGATTTGAACGGTGTCACGTCCGCAAAGAACCGCTGTTTTTTTGCGCTGTTCCTGTAAATATGGATACGTTCTATTTGAGCCGCAAGAAGGACAGCTCTCCTGCTTCGTACGAGATACATCCATTTTAAACGAAGACGACTGCCACAAATCAAACGTGACAAACTTTCGCTCCATTTGCTCTTCATGCCCTGTTAAATATTTTAATGCCTCTGTTTGCTGATAAGCCGACACCATTTGGACAGCAGGAGAAATAATACCAGCTGTATCACATGTCAAACCCCCAACAGGCATTGAGGTAAACACACATGATAAGCAAGGTGTTTTGCCCGGCAAAATGGTCATATACATTCCCTGACTGCTCACACAGGCACCGTAAATCCAGGGCGTATTTGTTTCTAAGGATAAATCATTCATCACCATTCTTGTCTCAAAATTATCAGTCGCGTCAATGACGATATTTGCTTTTCGGAATAAAGGTCTTAACAGCTCTACTCCTGCATCTTCAATAAGAGCGTGTATGGTCACTTCATGGTTGATCTCTTGGAGACGTTTTTTAGCCGCTGCCGCTTTTGGCACATGCATCTTTGCATCGTGTTCAGTGTACAGCTGCTGCCGCTGTAAATTTGAGAATTCGACATAATCACGATCTACAATCGTCAAAGTACCAATTCCTGAACGGACAAGCCCTTCAGCAGACGCTGTTCCAAGTGCACCAGCTCCAATAATAAGGACATGACTTTCGGCAAGCGCAGACTGCCCTTTTTCCCCTACCGGAGGGAACAAGATTTGCCTTGAATATCGCTCGTTCAATATTGTTCTCTCCTCCTCGTTTTTATGTATCATATCATACCGTTTTCAGGTAAATCGCTTCTTTTATTGATATTGTGAAATTCATTTGGTGCCACGTTCAGTTCGTCGGCTGGAACAACCTGGACGTGAAGTTTTTGTAATAAGTCTTTGATAGCTAATTGATTCTCTTTTAAGCACGCAGAAATAAACGGAAGACTGCGGCGGTGATAAAGCGCAAATAACGGCTGTAATCTTTCCTGCACCATCGGGACCACAGCATCTACATGCTCATGGCAATAAGAAGATAAAGCGACGGCTGTCTCTTTTCGTATGAATGGCATATCACATGCCGTCACTAAATACCACTCTGCTTCTTGCTTTTGCATAGCGGTATATATGCCTGCAAGCGGGCCATACCCACGCACCTGTTCATCATCTAACCAAACAGCTTGTTCCCCTCTTGCTTTGAAAAAGGGCAGAAGCTTCGGGTGACTGATGATGATGGTTTCCCCTTTCAAAAGTTGCTCTTTCACATGTTCATATAGTGGTTTCCCCTGATAGACATGACTTGCCTTTGGCTCTCCAAAACGCCTAGAAGCACCTCCGGCTAGTATCACATTCACTATTCTCATCATCTCATCCCCTTTGATATGGTTGTTCTAATCGCACTCATTTCGCATACTTTATTGATAACATGAATAAGGAGGGTCTACCTATGAACCGGCGCCATGCTTCTCCCCTATTCCATGATCTGTCTCAAGAAAATCTATTTTTAAAAGCTGAAACGGCCAAATATCAACAGATGATTTCAGATTTACAGTCCACATATACGTATGCTAAAAACAAGAAGCTATCTCAAGAATATCATGAGATGAAAAAGGATTTCACTCAATTAAAACAACAATTGGATGAAATGACCATTGACCAAGACGAAGCATCATCTAAAATACAGGATCTCTCTTATAGCAAATCGGAATTATTACATAAAATCGTCCTTCTTCATGAAATGCTGCAAAAGGAAACCTATCATAGACGAAAAGAAACAGAGGAAAAGCACCGATTGCATTTGAAGGTTGTAAAATATAAGGAAATGTCTCAGCAACTACAGGAGCGATTACTAGACCAAGATAAACAGCTTGCAAAAGAGGAGAAAAAAGGAAACATTTTATCCGCTGTGATTGAAAAACTGCAACAAACTCTAGGCGATAAAAACGCAGAGCTTCATTTATTACAAGAAGGCGTGCGGCATCTACAGGAGCGTTTTTATGAAACACAAGAAAAATTACTGCAAATCGAAAAAGCAAAAGAAGCCATTTTTTATGAAACGCTCACGAGCTACCAAAAACAGTTAGCCGAAAGCGAGGAATGGATCGCTTCTCATTTTGCTGATATCGACCAGTCAGCCCAAACAAATGCCGAGCCGTTCTCACAAGACCCTATTTTGCAAACAACCGAAGAAATAGGACCGATTTTGAAGAAACTAAACGAACAAGTAGAAACGCTCCAGGCAAAAGTTGATGCGGTGCAGCGGAGTGGAGAGGTCATGACAGTGAAGATCGATGGATTTAAAAAACAGCGCGACAACATGCCCAAAGAACGAAAAATTGTCTATACAGTTGATCAAAAAAAGTGATCAGTTCATCACGTACGCAAGAAAAAACTGCTGGCATTTACGCCCAGCAGTTTCTTTTTTATTTATTCGTCTTCTGTTTGAATGTCGCCTTCTAAAATATACTGTCCGCGATAAGGTTTCTTCACTTCTGGGTACATTTTAATTAAGCTTTGCATAAACGTTGTCATATTTGGAATTTCAAGACCGCTCTCTTTTTCAATCTCTTTTTGAAGTTCAGAGCTTTTAATCGCCGCATTATGACGCTTTAATGTTTTAATTGCAGCTTCACGAAGCTTAGCTGCCTTTGATCCAGGTCTAGCTGTGCCTCTTCTGCGTCTTGTAGATCCTTCAGGAATACCTACAGGTGCACCATTTAGCTGACCTGTTCCTAAAGATGATGTAACGTTTGACTGCGTTTGCGCAGGCTGATTGTAGCTTCTCATTTCTTGTGCAGCCAGCTCAGCTAATACAGGCAATGAATCCGTTTTTCTCTCTGTACGCACTTCTTTTTTTGTATCTGTGACGAGACCTGTACCTTGACGGTCTAATTCTCTTAGTTTTGCGTAAATCGCATCTCGTTCAATTTGATATTCACGGATGACCTTTACTTCTGCTTCATTTAATTGTTCCAATCGTAAACGTAACGCTTCCCTCTCGTTAAACAATGGATTTCCCCCTCATCATATAAAAAATATTCTATAGTAAATATTAGATTAGAAAACTAATTTTATCAACTATTTTTTTATCATTTTACAGTTTGCTATCAGATAGGTATTTCCAACTAAAATTTTGCCAAAGAAGAAAAATCGGCACCCATTTCATTGCCACTATAGGCTTTTGACCTCCTTTAAAATATTGTAAAAATTTTGAATAAATGCTTATACTACTTGATTTATATAGTTATTTACCAAACTGAAATTTCTTTTGTGCAAAAACGTTCTGAATAGTAAAAAGTTAAAATCTTTACATTTTCATTTCAAATTAAAAATGTAAATAGGCCATAATACCTTTTTGTTTCAGGAAATTTTTTTAATGAAATCCCTCATTTTCTCTTTTCTTAGGCATTCCACCTACAATCATATTCATCCAGTGCAATATGTCTCCTATTTTTCCCCATGAAAAAACCCCCATTCATGGGGGAAAAGCCTATTCTGCAGCCTTTTCAGACTCAGAAAGAACTCGATTGACACGTTTTTCAAGCATTTTCATACCGCTTCCGCCAGCTTGGAAGTGGCGTAAAGCACCTGTTTTATCGAATACATAGTAAGCTGGTACATATTCGTTCTCAAATGCTTCTGTTAATTTATGGTCGCTGTCTACAAAGATTGGCTGTGTGATTTCATGCTCATTTGCAACCTCTTTGATTTTTTCTAGATCTAGGTCATCCTCTGAACGTGGCATATGAACTGCGATCACGTTTAGTTGATCCTTGTATTCATCACGGAATTGGTTCACTTGCGGCATCGCCTCTTTACAAAGGTGACAGCTAACTGACCAGAAGTGGATCAATGTTGGTTTATCACCAATTAATTCTTCTCTTGTTACTTCTCCATTTAACCATTCTTTTGCACCAGTTAGTTCTGGCATTGGTTGACGTAATTTCATTTTGAAGCGCCTCCATCCATTGTATGTCTCGAAACAAAAAGGTCTAACATCAGTTAGACCCCAGCATGTAGACAAACCCTCGCATTCTTTGTCAGTCCTGCGTGCTGGTGCTCACGAATGTCACATTCGCTTCGCGCCAGTACTCGTCCTTCCTAGGGCTGCAAAGGTTTTCTATCACGCTGAAAAGAAGACAAAGGACTAAAATAAACAACATTTTAGCCCTTTGTCAACAATCTGAAGGTCTAACATCAGTTAGACTGTTTCTTCAACTATCAATTAAAGTGTTTTTTGACCAGGCTTCCAGTTCGCTGGGCAAAGTCCACCAGTTTGTAATGCTTGAAGAACACGTAGTGTCTCATCTACATCACGACCGATATTGTTGTGGAATACTGTTTGATATTGAAGTTCGCCTTCTGGGTTAATGATGAATAGACCACGAAGTGCAATTCCTTCTTCTTCAATTAAAACACCGTATTCTCTAGATACTGTGTGGTTTGTGTCAGCAGCTAGTGGGTATTTTAATTCTCCAAGACCATTGTCTTTACGATCTGTGTTGATCCAAGCAAGATGCGTATGGATTGTATCAGTAGATACACCGATGATTTCTGCATCTAAATCTTCAAACTCATCATAACGATCGCTCATTGCTGTAATTTCAGTTGGACAAACAAAAGTGAAATCCATTGGATAGAAGAAAAGAACTGTCCATTTGTCATTCTTGATGTTTTCCTCTAAACTCACTTTACCAAATTCCTTATTAGCAAGTACTGCTTCCATTTCAAAACGTGGAGCTTGTTTTCCTACAAAACGCTCTGCCATATGTAAATCCCTCCAAAAATAATATCTTTATACAGACTTCTTAGCTGTATATAAAATGAGAATCAATAGGTTAAATTCTCATTTAGTTAATAACTTCACAAATATAATTATAATACTTAAGCGATTTTTAGTCAATATTAATTAATAATAAATTTAATTAACGATTTGTCACAATCTCTCGCTCCAACTATTAAAAGTTTAACATGACTTGCATAAGGGAACAAATGATTAGCTTCTCATTTCGCACATACATAGAAAGGTTTTGAAGATCATGAAAGCACTTGAACAAGTAGATTGGGTTTCCATCATCATGAACAGCAGTATAATTTTGTTAAAACTAATCGCTATTTTTGTGATTTATTTTATCATTAGAGCGATTGGAAATAAGATGATTAAGCGTGCCTATTCAGCATTCTCTGAAAAGCATGATGTCTCTTTATCACGAGCTCAGACGCTGCAAAGTCTTACCTTAAATATTTTCGCCTACTTGCTGATTTTTATTCTAGTTGTGATGATCCTCGACTTATTTCATTATAACCCAACCGCCTTGCTGGCTGGTGCAGGTGTTGTAGGACTTGCCATTGGATTTGGCGCTCAGGGATTAGTGAGTGATATTGTGACAGGCTTCTTCATACTGCTGGAAAAACAATTTGATGTCGGCGAGTATATAACGGTTGCTGGTTTCGATGGGATCGTTGAACAAATTGGACTGAGAACAACACAGCTTAGAAGCTTTGACGGCACTCTTCATTTCATTCCGAACCGAAGTATACTTAATGTAAGCAATCATTCACGAGGGACGATGCAGGCACTCGTTGATATCGAATTATCCCCAGATGAAAATGTGGATCAGATGATCACGACTTTGCAAGCAGCCTGTGATGAAGTTCGTGAGAGCATGCCGCAAATCATCGAAGGTCCTCAAGTCGTTGGAGTGGAATCATTTGGCTCCTCATCCCTCGTCCTTCGTATCATTGCAAAAACTGAAACGATGGAGCAGTGGCGTGTCGAACGAATTCTGCGCAAAAAAATGAAAGAAGCACTTGATCTAGCCAAAGAGCAAAAAGAACCAGGTTCATAATATCCTGGTTCTTTTTTGTTAGTTTTATTGAACACGCTGTTCTACTTCTTGACAAATTTCATCAGCCGTCATACCTGACGCTGTAATGACAGATGCCTTTGTCGTTGTGTCTGAAATGCCAAGAACATTTGAATCTAACCCTGTAACCACATAACAGTCACACTGATCCATTTGCTGTTCATTTTGAATACGTACGACATCATACCCTTTTTGCTTCAAAAGCTCTTCTACATCGGATAAAGATTGTTCTACACCAATTCTTGTCATAATCAAGAACACCTCCTGTTCATAAGGTGTACAGGAGACCATTTGATTATTCATTCACCTGCTTGCTTTTTAAAATAAGCCGTCATGACGTTCACAGCTGTTTCAATCGCATTTTCGTCAGGAGTCAGCTTGGCATGGTGCAGACCATATTCTGAATCTACCCCTAACCAAAACATGAACCCAGGGTATTTTTTTAGCATGTAGCCGAAATCTTCTCCTGTCATCGCTTCTCTGCATTCAATGACATTCGCAAGCCCTTCTTCGGCTACATATGACATAAATTCCTCTGTCAAATCCTTTGAATTGTCCACTTCGTAATAAGCTGAAGGGTATCGAACTGTCGCCTTGCATTCGTAACCAATTTCAATTCCCTTTGCGAGTGCTTCAATTCGTTTTCTCACCTTTTCCATAGACTCTGGCGAGAGCGTGCGAATGGTTCCATCAAGCTTTGCATGCTGCGCAATGATATTTTGAGCAGTGCCACCTGTAATCGTGCCAACTGTAATGACGGCACTATCAAGAGGGTCCACATTACGTGAAATCACCGATTGCAGCTGCCCTACTAGTGCACTTGCAGCCACTACCATATCATTTGCTAAATGAGGGTATGCGGCATGCCCGCCTTTTCCTTCAAGATCGATCACAAGCTCACTCGTATTAGCAAATAATAGGCCCGGCTTTGTTGCAATCGTGCCGACTGGATATTCAGGTGCAATATGCAGCGCTGTAATAAAGTCTGGCGTCCACTTTTTTAGAACATCACTTGCAAGCATTGGTTCAGCTCCGCCTGGCCCTTCTTCTGCCGGTTGGAAAATAAATAGCAGATCTTCTTTGATTGGCTGATGCACGAAATGATCAATGATACCAAGAGCAATGGTCATATGAAGATCATGTCCACATGCATGCATGTTGCCCTCATGTACCGATTGAAATGGGTAGCCCGTTTCTTCAGGGATAGATAATCCGTCCATATCTGCACGATACGCAAAGACGCGCGTAGGATTTGTCCCTTTTACTTTCACAAAAAGTCCAGTCCGCCATGTTTCCATCTCGATTCGATCTGTTGGGTACGATTCGAGATGCTTGATGAGGTAAGCTTGTGTTTTAAATTCCTTAAAACCAAGCTCAGGAATTTGGTGCAAATCTCTTCGAATGGATATTAATTGCTCACGATTTAACAAGTGAACTCGCTTCCTTTCCTCTATACGAATAAGACGTGGATATATCATCCACGTCTATGTCTTCAGCTGAGAATTGTGTCAATTAAAGCTGACGCAGTTCTTGTTTGATTTCAGTTTTACCTTTTGTTTTTTCATCAATGTCTTTGATTTTCTTTGCAGGTGTACCTGCTACAACCGTGTAAGGCTCGACATCGTTCACAACGATCGCTCCAGCTGCTACAACTGCACCTTTCCCAATTGTCACACCTTCTAAAACAACAGCGTTTGCACCGATGACAACATCATCTTCTACTACAACTGGCTTAGCAGAAGGCGGCTCAATAACACCTGCAAGAACAGATCCCGCACCGATATGACAGTTCTTACCTACTGTCGCACGGCCGCCAAGAACAACGTTCATATCAATCATCGTACCTTCACCGATGACTGAACCGATATTAATAGAAGCACCCATCATGATGACTGCATTATCGCCAATTTCCACTTGATCACGAATGATTGCACCTGGCTCAATACGTGCTTTGATGTTTTTCAAATCCAACATAGGAATCGCAGAGTTACGACGGTCATTTTCCACGACAACATCTTCAATTTTGTCTTTGTTTGATGCTAGAGCTTCTTGAATTTCGCTCCACTCACCGAAGACAACACCAGTATTACCTGTGATAAATGTTTTTGCATGTTCACCAAATTCAATACCTTCTAAGTCCCCTTTAATGTAGACTTTAACAGGTGTTGATTTTGTACTATTTTGAATAAATGAAATAATTTCATTAGCGTCCATTTGTTTCATGTATGTATGTCCTCCTCTTAATTTATACTTCATTACTGTACCAAAGGAGAGTTTTAATGACAAGTGAAAGAATTGTCTGCGCCTTGGCAAATAAAACAAGCGGGCCTATTTATCCCGCTTCTTGCTGGTGAAGATGAACAAATTGTCTACCAAAAGAAATCAATTCCTCTTCCTCGTTTCCTTCTGGATTCAGCTCAATTTTGATGGATGGTAGGACGATATCACCGCCCAGCTCCTTCACTTTTTCTTCAATTAAATCCACAGCTCCACAAAAATGTTCATAAGATGTATCTCCAGAACCGAATACAGCAAATGCTTTACCCGTCAAATCAAGCTCTTCCATTTCCTCATATAGATCAATAAAATCATCTGGAAGATCACCATCTCCCCAAGTATATGCACCTAACAGAATGTGCGAGTAATCATGAAGAAGTTCAGCATCAATATCCATCGCTTCATGCCGGTCCACGCTAGCCCCAGCTTCCTTTAATCCTTTTTCGATTAAATCAGCCATTGCTTCTGTATTTCCTGACATTGTGGCATACACCAATAAAACTTTTTTCGTCACTTTTTCTTCCTCCTTATTAATGAATCAGTGCAGGTTCCTCATAAGGCCTGACAAACTTACTTTCATATAAACCCGCACAGAAAAAATTCTCCTTTTGATTGGCGACACGAAAACCGTGCCCTTTGATCGTATCAAACCACTTGAGCTCTTTTTGCTCTATATCAAGCTGATACACCTTAGAAAATCCATGCTCGTCCTGTGAGGTGGTCACGTACACAATGCCGTTATCCTCTGACACATCCAAAAATGATTCCTCTCGCGCAAAAGCTTGTGATTGAATATCATGCAGCATATTTGTATGTAAGTCTAAAATTTGAACAGACCCTCTTTTCCCTTTTTTAGAGCCCAACGCACAGACAAGGAGGTGTTCCCTGCAAAGCAGCATAGAAGCAGTCATTCGGTGCTCTTCTCTGTTTAGGAGAAAAATCTGTTCACTTTGCAAGTCATACACCCATATTCCTCCATGCACCTCATGAATCTGCGTTCCAATATAAAGATAATCACCGGCTACACATAATGAACGAATCACAGGGGGCTGATTCACATGAGCAAACGGCTTCATAATTTCCCAGGAAATTCCGAAATCGGTTGACACATAAATACTATGCTTTCCATGTGCGCATACAAACCCATCTTTGCGTCCTGTAATAGACCAAACAACTGCATTTGTTGGAAAAGATGATAGCGCCCATGTGTGGCCCTCATCTCCTGATCGTATGACAGTTCCATTTTCACCAACTCCGAACAAATACGGACCAATATAACTGATAGCGTGGATTTTATGCTTGAGCTTAAAAAGCTGCTGCCATCCGCCCTCCACACTGTAATGAAAAATACCTTCTCGTTTGACAGCAACAAAGTAGCCGCCACTTTTAGACGCAGCAACAGCTGTCGCACCTTTATGAAACATGATTTTCAACTCTTTTCTCAGACAATGATGCCCACGTTAAAAAGCTTGTTGCAAACTCCTCACAGCACGCCACATCTTCATCTGTTTCTGGTGCAAGTTCCATTTTCAATGTTTCAGGAAATACGGATGCACCTGTCGATTTCAGCATGTCATGAAAGGTATGAACAGCCTCGCAAAACTTCGGATAACTGTAATCGCCTGATCCAAATACCGCCGCTTTGATGTGACTAAGTTCAAGTGCTGAGACCTCTTCATAAAAATCTTCAGCTTCATAAGGGAGATCACCGTCCCCCCATGTGTAAGAGCCGATCATGACATAATCGTATGAAGAAAGATCTTCTGCACTTGTGTCGTCAAATTCCATCATCTCTGTCTCTATCCCTTTTCCTTCAAGCGTTTGTTTTAAGATCGCTGCCATATCTTCCGTATTGCCAGACATACTCGCAAATGCAATTAGTGCTTTCATCTATTGGTCACCTCATCTAAATGATAATCATTTTCAATTATTATATGTACACTTTAAATGATAATGATTTTCATTGTCAAATGTTTTATGAAAAGGTGCTGTTCAAAATACACATGACGTACATCAAAAAACCGCTCATTCCAATTGGAAGGCGGCTCTAATTGATCGTGACCCTATGTCACTCGTTTTTTATTTCTGAATAAAATATGGACCGCAATCGGTTTCGTGCGTCATCACAAATGTCCAATTTTCTTCCCAATCCATGACATACAGATCGCTATAGTCCATGTGTCCGTCTGTATATGGCAATTCCTTCACTGACAGGTCAGCGGCGTTTTCAAACAGATACGCTTCTTGAGCAAATTGATAAAAAATAGTACATGTTGTATGCTTTGATTGCTGATGAAAGGCGTTTATCGCTGCCTCTTTTTCAAGGCATTCAACTTTTCCCCAGCTGCATAAGTGCCATAGGAAACCATCCATCCCAATCTCTTTTTGTTCTTCTAAAGAAAGATGACTTGCAAAACGTCCACGCCATCTCTCGCGTAAATAAGTTCCCCACTTCGGTATATCCATCTTCTTTTTTTGTTGATTTCTCATCATTTCTTCCAGCTTTCTGCTTTTTCAGTATGAAACAGGTAAATCTATTAAAAACCTAATCAAACCACTTATCCTAAAAAGCACCTCCTCTTCCAGAAGTACTTACACTGCCTCACTTTCAAGCATTTCTTTCACCACACCAACAAATGCTTGAACTTGTTTTAACTGAAAAGAGGCTTCATATCCTAACAGCCACGTGTCACGTCCGATTTGCTCTCCATTTGCGTCTACGAGCGGGGTTTTGTGTACGCTTTTCTCATGATCATATAAGGTGACCGAAGGCAAAATGGCGTAGCCGATACCGTGATAGGCCATTTGTTTACATGTTTCAATCTGGTCCACAAGAATCGTCTGTTTTGGCGACACTTTAAACTTTTGATGCCACCAGTGCTGAATTTCTTGATAATAGGTGCTATCACTTTTAAATTGAATAAACGGGCGTTCTGTCTCAATTAACTCATCCACGTCCTTGATGACAGAATCGACTAAATATAAATGATCGGTCATTAAGTATTCCTTTGTGCCCTTCCAATCAGGATTCCCGCGAATGATGCCAATGTGGACATGGTCTTCATACAGACTTTTAAGCATCTCACTGCTCCAGCCGGTCACAAGAGATACTTTGGCATTTGGGTATTTCTCGACATACCGCTTCAGCACCTTTGGCAGCCAGTGCTGACCAATAATGGACGCAACTGCAAGCTTGAGTGTACCGTGAATTTCTCCTTCAAGCTCGTCAATTCTCTCTCGCACTCGATCCTGCTCAGTCGTGACCTCTTTGGCGAATTGAATAATCTGTTCGCCAGCTGAAGTGACTGTCAAGCCTTTTTGTGAACGAAAAAAGATTTTGGTTCCCCACTCTTTTTCAATCGTTTGCAGCCTTTGAGATAAGGCAGGCTGAGAGACAAAGAGCCGCTCTGAAGCCTTTCTCATATTCAATTCCTCACTAAGTACAACAAGCATATGTAACTCTTGAAGCTGCATGGGCGCCCTCCTTCTCTTGATAAGTTTTTCTTATTTTATATAGTCATTATATAAATAATAGCTTATGAAGGCAAAAAAAATAAGCTGGGCTACAGCTCATTTTTTTGCGGAATGAATGACTTCATTTAAGCGCTTTAATACAACACGCCGAGTGAAAATTCCTTCGAATACTTGCTCTTCATTTTCCACACAAACAAATCCATTATTCGTCACAGCGTGAACGCCTTTTAAAACAGGATCCGTCGTTTTCAGTCTTGGAATATCTGATAGCATGACCTCTTCTACCTTCAATTGGTCGAGCTTTTCAAATTCAATTCGTTCTAAGCCAAAGATTTTATCCATGATCATATTTGTTCCAATTAACCCATGAAGGTGATAAGAAGCATCCAGAACAGGTATCGCTGTATATCCTGTTTTTGTCAGGACCAATAGGGCGTGCTCAAGATTATTTCCAATTTGAACGTGTGCCACTTTATCTGCATCAATCATATGCTCAGCTACTGTTGACTCAAGTAATTGAGCCGGTTCTATCTCTATCATGTTTCTTCGACCCCTTTTCTCTCAATCATCAATCATACATTCCCCTTTAACATTAAGCATAAACTAAAACGAATTTTGTCGAAAGATTTTTTTTCTGCATAAAAAAGATACTCAGCGTAGAGTATCTAATAGAATGTTCAATCGATATTAATTCTCAAACCTTACTCTGTCATACAATGTGATCAATTTCTTATACGTATTGTCGTCGACATTTTTTGTTCCACATTCTATATCATTGATCTCACTGCTTAGTAATTCGACAGCATATTCCTGATTCAGTAATACGTTTAATAATAGCTTTTTCTCTTCTTCATTAAAACGATTTTCGATGACGCTCATTCAACATCAGGCCCCCTGTTTCATATATGCTTTTATATTGATTAGCAGGCGTTTGAATGTCTGCTTCCTCTCTATACAGCTAGAATAAGGAACTAGAATCGAATCGTCAACCGCACGTTTCGACAACGTTTGGAGAAAAATGACGGAATTTATTTTGTGTATCGATTGGCGTAGCAAAATGCTGCGTATGAGTCGGGTTTTATTTTTGCTTCAATTCCCATGGCTGTGATCATTCCGGTCATTTCCTGGATCAGCTCTTTTGTACTTCCTTTTTTGCCAATATCTAGATGGACTTCAAAACGAAGGTCTGCCCCTTCCTCAGCAAACGGAAGAAGCAAATCCATCAGTTCTGTTAAAGGTCCCTCAAGGATGTCTGCACATACCTTTTGGCTAAACGCTGTCTCTAATGAAATTTTTTCTCTAAGACTTTGTACAGGCCGATTCAACACTTGCTGCGTGAGACAGCCCCAAGCTCCTTTGCCGATCCGGTGAAGATGAATTGCAGTCATAAATCTTGTGATATTCTGATTGACCTGAGAGTCCGTACCAATTGATAGTACATAAACAGATCTCGGGTCTTTTTGAATAAAGTCTTTCATTCTCATGACAACATCAGAAAACGCTAAATGCTCTTCAGAAAGATTAAAGAAAAAAGAATCACTCACAGAAAGGAACTCCTTTTTAATGGTCTCTTATCCGAATATTGCACTGAATGATCATCTTCTATTTGTTCATCACTTATGAAGTGTATGCTTCCGCAATCAACGAAGGAATTCTTAGAAAAAACATTTCATACGATTCAGCTTAGGATTGTAGAAGCTCAAAAATCTCAATCGAAATCATATCAATGTTGTCAAATGGGAAAGTGTTTGGCTTATCCCCTTGTTGAAAAACAGTCAATTCAAACGTTTGATTCTTTTCGAAATACTTAACACTACAGATTTTCTCACCGTTCACTTCGAAATAACGCTGTGCCGGCTCGTTTGCAGCTTCTGCTGTCTCTTGAAGACTTTGCAGCCTTGTAATGATACCCATTAATTGTGACATTCTAAAAAAAGACTCCTTTCAAAAAAACAACTCAAGATGAACCCGTATTGATTATACACAAGTCCTACAAAGCATCATACCATAAAGTGTTCTCAGATGATATTTTTCCTCTTGAATTCAAAAAAAGAAAAAGAATCTGTTTTTTTATTTTGAGTCTTTTTTCTTTTCTCATGCATCTTGTTTTTTATAAACCCGCCGATCTCATCAGGCGTTTCGCAATTTCGTCAAAATCTTCTTTCGAAATACCTGGAGCAAACTCTTCCGGCAAATCTCTATAATCTGGCACGGGTGCACCTTTTGGCGTGCCCTCAATAACCGTCAGCGGCTTTCCATCAATCGGATGGTTTCCTTTCCAAATTTGATTGATATCCTTATAATCCGTATCACTAAATGTATACAGTTTTGTATGAATATTCTGATCTTCAAACTTTCTTGCAGAGTCAAAGTATTTATTGTCGAGATTTGGAATTGGCAGCATCTTCCCAACATCTACCCCTGTCGCTACCTCAAGGGCTTTTGCATACGCCACAACATGAACGCCGCCTCTGACAAGTAAATAACCGATCATTTCTCTTGCCGTAGGGTGATCCGTCATTTCATATACGCGCATTTTATGCGTACGAGCTCCGCACTCTAGGAAGAAGTTATGAAGAAGATCCAGAATCAGATTACCACTTGAGAACACATTCTCACCTGTCCACGGCTTTGCCATGGAGTCAAACGGATAGCCTGTTTGTGCCGTTTGGATAAAATGCTGCGTATTTCGTTTATCAACAGCCGCTTTCATCGGGGTCGTATCTGGATCGCCCCCATGGGTGGTTCCCGTAATCATGAGATTGACTGCAGTTGTCACAAGCTCTACATGACCGAATTCTTCAGCTGTAATACTTGATACAAGATCATAAAATGGTTTGAGCTTTCGTTTCCCTCTAAAGTTAAACGATTGAAACATGTAGTTATTTAATGTGGACATTTCACCAAATTTTCCGCCGAGTAATTCTTGCACAGCCGCTGCACCATTTGCATCTGGGTGATCTGGCATTGGTAAATCAATCAGCAGCCGCTTGTCACGTTTGATCATGACTTTTCCCTCCTACTGTCTAACTATCATCATTTAAGGTGTATGGATGAATTGGGATGTCCTATGCATGAAGGGAGTGATTGGCGCACAAAAAAAACTTGGCGGGGGTAGCGCCAAGTTTTTTGGATCTTGATCTGATAGAGGGGTTGGGGAACAGAGAGTAGCTTCTCTCTATAACTAAATGATAATGATTATCAGTTTCATTGTCAACCATTTTTTCTATCTTTTTTCTAATAAAAAAAACAGCCTTGACGGCTGCTTTTAAATTAATCCTTCCTGCTCATATAGATAAGCATACGGAAGATCTACAAACAAATACACGTCTCCCTCTAACGGATAAGAAAACGTACGTATTCGTTCTCCAGTTTCTAAATCACTGTAGATATCGCTGAAAAATCCTTTTCCGCTAATTCTCATTTGAAGAATATTTGCTAGAAAATAAGGGCGCCAGCTCCAGTTTTTCTCTATATACTCTGGCTGAAACAGCCATTCTTTCTCTTTCTTAAACACATTTCCAGTGATTTGAAACCCTTCTTCATTACACATATAAATGCGAAAGCTGCAATCGGTTAGTTCAAGTGCCAGTTTTTGTATAAGTTCATCATTTGTGCTGCATGATTTTTTTAACGTACTGACGGCTTGATGAATTCGTTTATAAAAGGTTTCAGAATGTTCATAGACAGCTTGGAGTTTCTTTTTCTCATGGGCAATGAATTGTTGAAATTCTTCTTTAAGCTGCTCTTTTCGTTTGTTACGGTCAATTAATTGTGCGGCAGGCTCGTGAAGGTAGAAGCCTTGAAAATATCTTCCGCCATTTCTCCATGCATATTGCAGCTGAAAATTCGCTTCAATGTCTTCATAGATTAAAGCCGCTCCTATTTTTCTTGCAAGAAGTGAAATGCTGTATAACACATATTCATAGGAAGGAGATGGAGACGAAGCCCTTAAAGCCTGTAGATCTATTTTTAATAGATCAGGTGAAAGCAGAGCAATCCGGTCAAGATTGCTGCTTTCTTTTCCTATATTAGATACGGCGATTTTGATCCCATATGTACGATAATACGTTAACGTATGGTAAAGCTGTTCAATGTCGCCGCTAAACGTATGTTCAGTAATTTCAATGACAAACCGGCTAAGCTGAATACCCCTTGCTTCATATTCTTTTAAAAGTTCTAAAAAACTTTCGCCATGATCAAGCATGAGGACATTCGCATCATGATTAATAAAGATGAGCAAATCTTCATCTGCGGTTGTGAAGAGATCAAGCGCTTGACTTAATACTTTGTGATCTACTTCCAATTTATATTCGTCAGGAATAGATGAATCCGTAAAGAAGGAGCCTAGACTAACTGTTCCCGACTCAAGCTTCATTCTTCCAAGAATCTCATAGCCTATCACTTTTTGTTCCTCCGCACTGAAGATCGCTTGATAGTGCGGGAAAACATCTTCAATATTCGTTAAAATATCCAATGGATCGACCATTTTCATCACCTGCTTCTCTCTTTGTGTGATTATACCATATCAAAAGCAGGTCTTACACGGTCATTCAAAATGGTGATTGGTTGAGCCATTGCCCCCCATCCATCGTGATACAATCTCCATTAATATAAGATGCATGCTCAGATAATAAGAAACTCGCAAGTTCTGCAATTTCTTCTGGTGTGCCAAGTCTACCGAGCGGAACACTATCTAATGTTCTTTGGGCAGCCTCTTCTGATTCCCACAGTTTATCTGCACCACCTGTTCTTTCAATGGGCCCCGGCGCAATGGCATTTACGCGAATCCGATATTGCTTTCCCCATTCGACTGCAAGCGTTCGGGTAAGTGATAGTACGCCTGCTTTTGCGGCTGCTGAATGCGCTACACCAACACCAGCCCCCCATGCATATGTGGCGACCATGTTGATCATACTTCCGCTTTTCTTTTGACGAATCCAATAGTTGCCCACTGCATGGCTGCAAAAAAAGGTGCCATTTAGCACAATATCAATGACCGCTTTCCAGCCGTTAGGAGACAGTTTTTCTGCTGGAACTAAAAAGTTGCCTGCCGCGTTATTAATAAGTGCATCCACATCACCAAATGTATCTACCGCAAACTTCACCATTTGATCAGCATCTTCTGGATGTCGCACGTCCATTTGAAAATAAGCGATCGAACCACCTTGCTGTTTGATTTCATTTGCCGTTGTTTCAAGGGTCTCTTCTGTTCTTCCAGTAATCACAACATTCCAGCCCCCGAGTGCCAAATGAGTCGCCATCGCCTTTCCCATTCCGCTTGATCCTCCTGTGACAATCACTGTTTGCTTCGTCATTTGTTCTCCCCCTTTGTGTGTTTTGAATGACTATTCATTCATTATCCATCTATCATATCATGATTTCCCCTCCATACACCATATGGGAGATTCATCAAAAATCATGCTATACTTAATTTTATTTTTAAAGGAGTCTTATATGAAGCAACTTTCCCGTAGGCAGTTTTTAAAAGGAGCAGCTGGTGCGAGTATTCTCGGACTTTTGGCGACCACATCCGGTTATGGCTATGCTCGGTACATTGAGCCGCGCATGATCGACGCCGTATCACTCACCATTCATGATGCTCAGCTACCGGCTTCTTTTGACCAGTTTAAAATTGCGCAATTTAGTGATGTTCATTTAAGTGATACATTTTCGGCAAAAGATTTAGAGACTGTTGTCCAAAAGATCAACGCTGCATCTCCCGATCTCATTGTGTTTACAGGTGATCTTGTTGATTTTGAATCATCGATTGAAGAACATGAAAAAGCCAAAGCCTCTTTGTCTAAGCTTGATGCTCCGTTTGGAAAGTTTGCCATATGCGGAAATCATGACTACGGACCATTTGGCATTGATCTATATGAGGAAACGATGGAAGCTTGCGGTTTTACATTATGTAAAAATGAAGTGTTTCACTTAGAAAAAGAAGGCGGACGCATACAGATCGCTACACTGGATGATCTCATGATGAGTATGCCTGATTACCATTTCATCAAACGAGAAGTCTCTTCTGATCTCTTTACGTTATTGCTTGTGCACGAGCCTGATGCCGCACTAGAACTTGAAACAACACCTATTAACTTGCAGCTTTCTGGGCATACGCATGGCGGTCAAATACAGCTTCCTTTCTATGGACCGATTCTCACAGCACCTTTTGGGCGTATATATGTCGAAGGCTTATACGGTAGCTACCAGCACCGTATCTATGTCAACCGAGGGCTTGGGACAACTAGACTGCCGCTTCGGTTTTTAGCCAAACCTGAAATCACTTTTTTCACCTTAACATCTCACGTGTAAAGAGAAGCCAAATCACCTTTTCCTGCATATGTATAAACAAAGATCATTCTCATGACAAATGTTAGGAGAAACCTTACTGGGCCTGATCCCGTCCATATAGTATATGTGAGGCGGGGATCATGGCTTCTTTTATTTGAGTAAAAGGAGTGTACTTTCGTGCTGCGATACACGGTAAAAAGTGGAGAAACACTTGCTTCTATAGCACTTGATTTTCGAACAACGACAGATGATTTAAAGGCTGCAAATCCGTCACTTCAAGCCCGCGAGCCAGAACAAAATGAAGTCATCATCATCCCTGGATTACCGGATCCTAACACGATCCCTTACCGCATATCTGTGTCAATTTCAGCGAAACGTCTCGTGCTGTTTTCTGGATCACAGCTCTTGCGCTCATACCCGATTGCAACCGGCAGAATATTAAACATGACACCGACAGGTTCTTATTATATTGTCAACAGACAGCCAAACCCAGGAGGTCCCTTTGGCGCCTATTGGCTGAGCCTTTCAAAAATTCATTACGGCATCCATGGAACGAATAACCCGTCTTCAATTGGTAAAGCTGTGTCTAGAGGGTGCATTCGCATGTACAATCAGAATGTCATCGAACTTGCTTCAATTGTTCCAAATGGAACACCTGTGACCATTAGCCAGTAGGAGAAATTAATTGTACGAATGGTTAAAATTTTATATGATAGAAAGTGGGATCTTCAGGTTAAGGAGCGTATTTATGGATATTTTTAAAAACAGAAATTTTGTTCGTCTCTTTTTTGCAGCACTTGCCTCGCAAATGGGGACAACAGTAGGCAATATGGCGTTTGCCTTTTATTTGCTCGACCATTTTAGTCATCAGCCCGCTTACGCCACTTTAGCAGAGTTAATGTATTCACTGCCTACGATCTTTGTCTTTTTTATGGTCGGTGTGGTCGCAGACCGTTTTGATCGTAAAAAAGTCGCAGAGAATTGTGATTGGATACGAGCTGGGCTGACGATCGTTTTATTTATCGTCATTTATTTTAATTCACTGCCGCTTATTTTCTTGATCTTGTTTATACGAAGTGCCATTACGAAGTTCTTCTATCCAGCTGAAGCCTCTCTCGTTCAGGCCATTTTAAATAAAGATCAATATGCAAAAGCTGCTGGTTTAAATCAGATGCTGTTTAGTTTGTTTATGGTATTTGGTGTTGGAATTGGTGCCATTATGTATAAAACGATTGGACTTCACGGTGCCATTACCATTGATTTGGTCAGTTTTATTATTTCCGGTATTCTCATTCGATCATGCAATATTCCAATTGAAGCACGACAGCCTAATGGACAAGCAGGCTGGAAAGGCATGACCGTTAAAACGTCTCTAAAAGATTTTAAAGAAGGCATTCTCTATATTTTAAAAAATAAATTATTGGCTTCTTTAATTTTTGGCTTTTTTGTTTTTGGTCTTGTGAATGGCGCATTTGCCGTTCTTCCGATGTTTACAATGAAATACGGTCTTTCACCGGACCATTTTGAACTGCATACATCCTTTTTTACGATCGCGATCGGTGCCGGACTTCTAGTTGGAAGCTTACTTGGCTCTATTCTTGCGAAAAAGGTAAAGATGCAATATCTCATGTCGATTCCAATTCTAGTTGCAGGTATTTTAATTTTTGTCCTTGGTTCTACCCATACATTATGGTTATTTTATGTCACATCATTTGTCATTGGTACATGTATTGGTCCAGTCAACATTGTCATTGGAGGCTGGCTCCCAAGAATTGTTCACCCTCGTCTGATGGGACGCGTATCAGGGTGGGTTGATCCGCTCACCATGTTTGCACAATCAATGACGCTAGGTTTAATTGCCGTGTTATTTCCAAAGCTCATCACCAATGTTTCTTACATTTATTACGGAATGGGTATTATTATTTTACTCGTCTTTCTTTTTTACTTCATTACACTGCCAAAGTTCAGCAGAGAAGCTGCTGACTTAGATGTACAGCGTGAATTAAAAGGTCAGGGAGTACAATAGATGAAGCAAAAAGGACTTTCTTCTATAGAAAGTCCTTTTTTCATGGAAGTATCAACATAAACGACGATTATTTTTTCTGCTCATCGAAATGATTTGAAGCAAAATGAACGATTCTATCGACTGTATAAATGCTAATAAATAAGATGAGAAAAAGAAGAAAAGGATGAATCGGCTGATCATCTACCATGTACACAATGCCTCCAACGACAAAAGCGACCAATAAAGGCGTTAAAATATCTTTCAATCTAAACCGTCCTTTCTGTTCTCATTGACTTTGCTCTTCTTATCTTATAACAAATTTTTCTTTTTATGAAATAAAAGGGATGTGTATAAATGCAACATTTTTAATAAAAATTCTTTACAATATTGGAAGTTTTATAGTAATATAGTCAGGTTGGAGGTGAGGGGTATGCTAAAAAGCTATTATTTTATTCATTCAAAAAATGAACAAGGACAATATGTTGTACATACAGAAGACTGCGCATTTTTAGGTGATGCAGTAAGCCGTACGTTGATTGGTCTGCACATGAACAGTGAAAGCGCCATGGATGAAGCCAAAAAAATGACGAGTGAAACTGATTTTAACGGCTGTTTTTACTGTGCTTATTCTAGCCATACGAAATAGTCCATGTTTTTAAGCCATATGTTCGACTTTGATTGTCTTGCATATGGTAGATTTTACACGATGAACCATCTATACTTTGATAAACTACCCATTGATTCAAATAGGTAGTTATCTTGTTATGATAGTTCACTTTGTATACATTTCACTACATCCTCTAATGATCGAAAACAAACGATCTTTTAACTTATGCACCCCTACTGCATCTTCTACCAATGCTCAGCCAATTCCTACCACTTGAATATTTAACATAATGGTATGCTTTTCATCTAAAACAGCGAGACATTCATCATAAAAGTGATAGAAAGATGTGTCGACCTCTTCAAATTTCAGCAAGGTTTCAACATCATGATTTTTGGCTATTTTAAATAATAACCATGTAATCTCATTGCTTTTTACAATAAGACTATTTGCAATTTACTAATAAAAACGTATAATTTATACTAAGCACAGGAAGACGAAAGACAAAGGAGAGAAAAAATGGACGATTATGCTCATACTAAAGACATAGAACCTACAGCAGAAAACATCGCAAAAGCCATTTATACTGTTAACCGCCATGCTAAAACCGCACCAAATCCCAAGTTTCTTTATCTTTTGAAAAAACGTGCGCTGCAAAAACTATTGCAAGAAGGTAAAGGAAGAAAAGTGGGCCTACATTTCTCTAACAATCCCAGATATAGTCAACAACAGTCCGACGTGCTGATTGAAATCGGAGATTATTATTTTCATCTGCCACCAACTAAAGAAGACTTCGAATTTTTGCCACACTTAGGAAATTTAAATCAATCATATCGCAATCCGAAAGCGAATATGTCATTAAATCGAGCAAAACAAATACTTCAAACGTATGTCGGTTTAAAAGAAAAACCTGCCGCCACAAAACAAAAATCACATTATACAAAACCCGTCTTCAAACGGCTCGGGGAAAGTTATTTTTAAACAGAAAAACCACTCAAAACGAGTGGTTTTTTCTTTAGATAATAAAATGATCTACCTTTTCAATCAACTGATGAATTTCTGGTTTACTAATTTGATCATCTGCACCGATGGTTTCCCCTTTATGACGCAGATCGTCCGTAATTAATGAAGAGAAAATGAGAATTGGAATGGACTGTGTTAAAGGATTGTCCTTCAGCAGCTTTGTTAATCGATGTCCATCCATTTTTGGCATTTCTATATCCGTAATAATCATATCAATTTCTTCTGTCACACTGATGCCTTTACTGACAAGATCCATGACATGGTCATATGCTTGTTTCCCATCTTCAAAGGTTACAATGTTTTTATAGCCTGCCTCGGTTAATTCATTTGTTAATAAGCGCATGAGAAGCGGAGAATCTTCAACAACATACAGCTTCTTCCCTGTTCTTCTCTCGTCTTTCTCACCGTCAAACATATGATATGTGTCTACGCCAGATGCGGATTCAATATCATAAATGATTTTTTCGTAATCTGGAAGGAAAATCATTTTCTCGTCAAGCTTGATGATCCCTGTTAAATGACGGTCCATTCCTTGATTGAGTGCAGTTGGTTTTTCAATCTCTTCCCAGCTGACGCGGTGAATTTGTGATACCGTTCCTGTATGGAACACAAATTTCCGTTGGTTGAATTCAGTCACAATGTATTTCTCTTGTTCTGACTGATCTGACTCGACATTAAAAAAGGAAAATAGATTGATGACTGGTAAAATCTCGCCTCGTAAACTAATCATCCCTTCTACATCTTGGTGAGAGTGCGGTATAACTGTCACCTCAACTGGCTGAATAATTTCTCTTACTTTCATGACGTTAATGCCGAATTGATTTGAACCAATTTCAAACTTCACAATTTCCAATTCATTAGTACCAGAGTCAAGTAAAATTTCTTGTTTGTTTAAAGCCACGGAAATCCCTCTATTCTTCAATATAAGATTGTACTTTTTATATCGGCAGCATGGGTAAAAAGTTGACGTTTCTTTACGCTTTCTCTCGCACGAATTGATGAATCACAAGTCCTATGGCTGCAAGGATGAGCAAAGACCCTAATGCAAGACGGCTTGCGAGATTCCCATGTGTTGCAAATAGCAGTGTGACGGAGCCATAAATGATGGGACCGACGATTGAAGACACCTTTCCCGAAAACGCAAAGAGACCAAAAAATTGCCCTCGTTTTTCTTTAGGCGTCAGCTCAATAATGAGGATTCGTGATGATCCCCAGCTTGCACCAAGTGAAATTCCGAATAGACTGCCTGCTACCCAGAAGACCCATTCAGTTGTCGCTGTCACAGCTAGAATGAGCGCCACAATTAAAATGACATACACGACTGTAATCGAGCGCTTTGCCCCGATGGCCTTTGTGACATATCCGAATAGAAACGAGCCAATGATACTTGAAATCGTGGACACAAGATAAAGCAAAATAAATTGACCTGCCGTAAAGCCAATGATAATTTTCGCATAAACCGCCATCATCGCAATCGCTGTCTGCAACGCATCATTCATAAAAAAGAAAGCGATCATAAAAATAAAGGCCGGTTTGTACTGCTTCATCTCTTTAAACGTACGAATAATCTCTTTATACCCGCTGAAAAAAGACGCCTTTTTCTCTTGCTGCGGGAGAGGTTGAGGATCTTTTATAATAAAGAGAAAGGGAAGAAAAAAGAGAAAGAATAAAAGGGCTGTCGGAATAAATGCTTCATGAAACTGGTCATTTCCTACAAGTAAATAAACAGAAAGGCCGACAAGTGTACCTAAATAGCCGACAGCAATACCGAATCCAGAAATGAGGGGGATTTCATCCTTTGTCCCAAGATCGGGCAAAATGGTGTCATAAAAAACAAGACTAGAGTGATAGAAAAATTTGGCGATGACGAACAAGGTAACCACCACCAATAAGGAAACAGGAAGACCAAACCATTCGCTTGAGAAATCAATCCCAGCAAAGATCCCCATCATAAAGGTACAGGCAATACAAATCAGGGTAAACACCGTGATATACCGCTTCTTTTTCCCTGTACGATCAATCAGCACACCGTATAAAGGCGTAAAAATGACGAGGAAAAAGCTTGCAAGTGCGTTCGCATAAGAAATAAATGTACTGGCGATTTGATCCATCCTCGCACTGTCGCCTATCGTCTCCTGCAAGTAAAATGGGAAGAAAATGGTGATCATATTCGATGAAAATATCGTATTTGCAAAATCATACAATGCCCAGGCCAAAACAGGTGCGGTGAAAAAGAGCCCGAAGCTTGCCCCTTTTTTCTGAACGATCATTTTCCCTCTTTTCAATAGATTGACTCCCTTCTCTGCTTTATTTTCACTATCATTCTACTTTATGTGACGTTTCCCTCTTCCATACAAGCAATCTATACAAAAAGCACCCCTTACTATTTAGCAGAGGTGCTTCTTTTCATTATTTCTTTACGACAATGGTACTTGCAATCAAATCGTGAAGTGCTTGTTTTTTTTCTGTGAAAAACGCAATGATGTAGCCAATACATAAGATTGGAGACAAAAAGCCTTTTGCAAAAAAGCGACCTGTCGCGCGCCCGAATGTTATTTTTCCACCCGTTACTTTTGTCACTTTGATGCCAAGAGCCATTTTGCCAAGAGTTCCTTGCAGCTTTGATGATTCCATGATCGCATAATACAGCCAAGTCACCGCGATACCGACTAAAATCGTTACGCCATAGAAAAAGATAAAGCCCATTATGACTGCCCATTCTTCATCCGTGATCACCGTTGAAGAATAGTAATAGCTATCATCATACATTAAAAATGCCGCCTCAGGGCTTGAGACAAAAAAGAGTGTTGCGAGAATAAATACAATGAATGAGAATGGTACACTAATAATGACACCGTCTAAAAGATGAGCAAGAAAACGATAACCTACACCAGCTAGTTCAGGATGTTTTTCTTCTTGAATAGGTGCTTCTGACATGTTTGTTTCCATCCTATTTCTCCTTTATTATGTATGTTTTCTATAAATTTCTTATAATCATTCGTTATTATATCTTATGAATATCGCAAGATCAATGGAGCTTTACATTTTTACATGAATTTTAGATCATTTTTCAATGATGATTTATGTGAATAAATACTGAAAATTCACAGAAATTATGGCACATCTAGTTCTTTAAACGCCTGATTTTTTAACATTTTGTGATATTTTTGTCTCATTTCGATTCTTCTGTTGACAATCACGTTTCACATGGTACAATAGTCAAGGATTTTTTAAAGAAAGGTGTTCATGATGGGAACTGTCGTACTATTAAAGAACAACGAAATGACTGTGATTGAAGATATTTGCGAAGCTGATTTTTTAGATATGAAACATGGTTTATCTAATGAAGATGCTGCTTATATCTCTTGGTATGAAGATTACGATACTGCTTATGGATATTGATTTCATTTCATAGATGAAGCGTAAAAAAAGGCGATACAACCTTCAAAGAGGTGGTATCGCCTTTTTACGTTTGTGTGCTTCTTTCACTTTCAGGTTCTACATGAATAAAGATTTGTGCATGCGGAAACGCCTGCTGAATGTTCTCTTCAATTCGATCACATAATTGATGAACATCTTCAATGGTTGTTTTTCCATGAACAATCAAATGGAAGTCAATATATTCTTCAGCACCGGATCGTCTTGTTCGAAAGTCATGATATTCAATGAATTCTTGACTGAATGTTTGAATGATGGCCTCTATCGCTTGTTCTTCTTCCGGGGTTAACCGGGCGTCGACAAGCGGCGGGAAGGCTTCCTTCATGAGTTTAAATGCTTCACGCATAATATAGAGCGCTAGCACCATTCCAATAATCGGATCGAGGAAATACCAGTCCGTTAATGCAACAAGCAATAAACTAAAGGCAACCCCTAGTGACGTAAACACATCTGTTAAAAGATGCAGTGCATTCGATTTCATGGCAACAGAATGTACTCGCTCTGCCTCTTTGTTCACAACTCTCGACACAACAAAATTGATAAGTGCCCCGATCAGCATGACCACAATACCAAGTACCGGCAGTTTAACAGGCTCAGGATGCATTAATTTATGAACACACTCATAAATGATCCAAATCCCAGCTACAAAAATCAACAAAGTTTCAATCGTTCCAGAAATATTCTCAACTTTCCCATGTCCATAAGGATGTTTTGAATCTGCCGGCTTTCTTGAAATACGAACAGAGATAAATGCAATAAAAGAGGCCATTAAATCGAGAAAAGAGTGAATGGCTTCTGATAAAACCGCAACAGATCCAGTTAACACCCCTACAATGATTTTAAGGACCACAACAAACGTATTACTCATGACGGATAAAAAGGCTATTTTCGATGTCTTTGCTGATTGATCCATCTATTATCGTCCTCCTTCAGGAGATCGTATGCCTGTGAAAGCAATTCCCATGACTTGATTCTCTCGTTCTTTCAGTTTATACCGTTTTGCCTTATTCTAATCATCTTAAGCAGAGCTGTATTTTCCGAGCAGGTTACGCTATAATAAATGTTGCTCTTTCTTCATATATCACTCATGCTGTGATGGATGGGAGAATAGACTACATATAACGATATCCGAAGCCTTTCCGCAGGTGACATTTATGCAGTGAATGGTAAAATAGGATAAAAACATAAATTTTTAAGGTGATGAGAAATGGAGCATTTGCTGAATCCAAGAGTAAAGGATATTGAAATTTCAGGCATTCGAACATTTTCAAATCTCGTATCTTCATATGAGGATGTCGTTTCATTGACCATAGGTCAGCCCGATTTTTATACGCCGCATCATGTCAAAACAGCTGCCAAAACAGCCATTGACGAGAATTTCACCTCGTATACTCATAATGCTGGATTTTTAGAGCTAAGACAAGCGATCCAGCAGTACATCAAAAAGAAAGTCCATCTTGATTATGATGCAGAGACAGAAATCATTGTGACAACAGGTGCGAGTCAAGCAATTGATGCTGCGTTTCGAACCATTTTGACTGAAGGCGATGAGGTCATCCTGCCCGGCCCTGTGTACCCTGGCTATGAACCGATCATTCGGATGTGCGGTGCGGTGCCTGTGCATATCGACACAACAAATGCCGGTTTTAAATTAAACGCCAAGCTGATTGAAGATGCATTAACGGAAAAGACAAAGTGTGTTGTCCTTCCATACCCTTCAAATCCAACTGGGGTCACGCTATTAGAAGAAGAATTGAAAGAAATTGCACAGCTTCTTGAAGGAAAGGATATTTTTATTCTATCTGATGAAATTTATAGTGAGCTGACATTTGATCGTCCGCATCATTCCATTGCTTCTTTCTTAAAGGAACAGACGATTGTCATCAATGGACTGTCAAAATCTCATAGCATGACCGGATGGAGAATCGGCTTTTTATTTGCTTCCGCCCCTATTGCTAAACATGTATTAAAAGTACATCAATATAACGTGTCTTGTGCCTCGGCTATCTCACAAAAGGCGGCACTTGAAGCAGTGACAAATGGTGTGGATGATGCACTGATCATGAGAGAGCAATATAAGAAAAGACTCGACTATGTATATGATCGACTCATTTCTATGGGGCTTCCGGTCATTAAGCCTTCCGGCGCTTTTTATATTTTCCCTTCCATTGAATCGTTTGGGATGAGTTCATTTGATTTTTGCATGGAGTTGTTAGAAAGTACAAGACTTGCGGTCGTACCTGGTTCTGCTTTCTCTTCACTCGGAGAAGGATATGTGCGCCTTTCCTATGCATATTCACTTGAAACGTTAAAAGAAGGACTTGACCGTCTCGAACAATTTGTTCTTGAAAAGCGTTCCATACAATCAATAGACGGATGAAACAACGGCTCTCTTGCCGTTGTTTTTATTTTGCGGGAAACATGATGTGAAACACAGTCCCTTTCTCTGGGTCGCTATCTACCCGGATGGTTCCGTTGTGATTTTCTAGAATATTAAATGTCACCATGAGCCCAAGCCCTGTTCCCTTTTCTTTTGTTGTTAAAAAAGGTTCACCGATCCGCTTCATGACCGATTCAGGAATACCAATTCCTTCATCTCTAATCGTGACAAGTATTCCTTCTTTTTCGGCTTTGGCGGTAATGTCTACCTTCCCTCCGTCCGGCATGGATTCGACGGCATTTTTGATTAAATTGATAAACACCTGCTTCAGCTGGTTTTGATCCCCATTCATCAGAAGATCCTCCTCGATATCACTTGTGTTCATCAAAATTCCATTTAAGTTGGCCTGTGTCTCTAACAGAGCGGTGACTTCGCTAATGATTTTTTTCAAATCAAGCGTCTGCATGGATGCCGTTTGCTGCGGCTTCGCAAGCATTAGTAGCTCACTTAAGATGATTTCAATCCGGCTCAGCTCAGAGAAGACAATTTCAAAATATTGATCACGGTCTTTTGTTTTTGGTTTAATGAGCTGTAAAAAGCCCTTAATCGCCGTCAGTGGATTCCTTATTTCATGTGCAATGCCTGCTGCCAATTGACCTGCGATTGATAATTTTTCAGAGCGCAACATGAGTTCTTCTGTTTGTTTTCGTTCAGATATATCTCTTAAAATAATTTGAACGGCTGTTTCACCAAAAAATGTGGTAGGGATACACACCATTTCTGTATAAATCAACCGGTGTTTAAACGTATGGCAGCTCATCGTCACAATCTCAGAATCTGATGCTCTTTCGATAATACGTGATATGCTCTTTTTGACTTTTTGCTGATCACATGAATGGATTTGATGAAAGATATCTTTTCCGATTAATTTATCGTAATGTTCGGCTTCAAATAATTTAATACCTGATTCATTCATAAATACCCATTTATGATCGTGGATGACGGCAATGGTATCAATAGAATTTTGGATAAGCAGCTGATACCGCTCTCTGCTTTTCTGAAGAACGGTTTGAAATTTTTTACGGGAAGAGATATCCACTAATAGTAAAAGTTCTGCCCGTTGATTTTGATAAATTGCCGGAGATGACTTCACTTCAATATGAATCATGCTCCCGTCTTTCCTTTTCCATATTTGTTCAATCATTCCGACTGGAAGGCCTTGCTGTAGTCTTTTGATTCGGCTTCTCACAATGTCATGGTACTCCTCGGCAATAAAATCAAACGCAGACTTGCCGATCATTTCATCTTTTGTACATACACCCATTAATTGCAGCATCGCATCGTTGGCATACACAATTTTCCCAAGCGCCGTAATACATAACGGATTTGGCAGCATGGCAATCAGCTTTTCAGCTTCACTGACATCTTGGAAAGCCGGTAGACTGCCTAACGACTGTTCTGACACTTCTGTTGGTTGAAATGCTGCTTTTTGAGGCTCTGTATTCATTACCCTCATTTTCAGGATCATTTCTCTACTTAATTCGTTGTCTAACCCATCACAAGCAACAAAATCAATGCTTGCTTCTACCCATACAGCTGTAAGATCACTTCTAAGCAGTCTAAAGTGGCAAATCTCTAGCATGTGCTGATTATAGAAATAACTTTCGACGAGAAATTGATCTTCGGTATGAACAAAGTCTTTCAAAAAACACCCTAGTAAATCCTTTTGTTCATAGAGCAAAAGCTGCTTACAATTGGAAGAAATGTAGAGAAAGCGGCCATTAGAAGAAAGAACGGCATGTAAATCAATATTCGAGTACAGCTGATTCGAATCTTTCATTTTTTGTTCCATCGTCGTCCGACCCTCCTTTAATTTTTTTAGGGTTGTCCTTAGTTTGATGTATAAAAAGGATTCGCTAGAAAAACCGTATTTTCCTCCCAATCTCTTGTGAAACGTCCATATTTTCAGCAAAAAGGGAGCACTTTCTCTTGCTGTGCTCCCTGCTGTTTATTGCTTTTCATATTTCTTTTGTAATTCAACGTACTTATCAACAATTTTACTTGGAATGGTTTTAATCACAGGATCTTTATCTGATACATACGGTGTGACGACACTAAATGCCACTTTCGGATTGGAAGAAGGATAATATCCTCCAAAGGTTAAATTGTACGTGGCATTCCCCCACCAGCTCCGGTTGGCACCATAGTAGAAGGTTTGGGCTGTACCCGTTTTCCCTGCGACATCATGCTGACCGAACCGGCCAGCGGCAGTCCCGCCTGTTGATGTGACCATTTTTAGTCCCATTTTGACACGGTCAATATCTGCTTTCGAGTTGTTAATGGTGTTCAGCACCTTCGGCTCATATTTCTTCACAACAGGACCTACTTCTTCCTTATTCGTTGGGAAGTGAACACTTTTCACCACTCTTGGCTGAATACGGTTACCTCCATTTGCGATGGTCGACATGTATTGTGCGACTTGAAGTGGTGTATATGTGTCATACTGACCAATCGCTTCATCAAGCAAAAGTCCGCCGACTGTCTTAGGATGCGTCTGCATTCCGCTTGATTCCTGCGGCAAATCGATGCCTGTTTTTACGCCAAGACCGAATTGCGCATAGTAGTTTCTCATTTTTTGTAAGTGTTCAGGTCTTGCCGGTAATGGCCCATTCTTTTGGTAGGTGATCCCTGCCATTCTCATCGCTACATGAAACATATAGACGTTTGAACTTTTTTGTAGCGCTCGAAGATCATTAACCCAGCCAAGATTGGTATATGATTTCTTCGGTTTTCCATTTCCCGCAAAATACAGCGGTGTATCCGTATAGGATTGGTTGTGTGACATGCCATCTTGATAACCAGAGAGGACAGTAGCTCCTTTGACAACAGAGCCCATTTCATACTGAGTCGTAAATGTTCCGATCGCATAATCTGTGACGTCTCTTCCGTCCATTTTCTTACCTGACATTGCGAGAACATCACCTGTGTTAGGGTCCATCATCACAACAAAGGCACGGTCCATCATATAGTTTCTTGCACTAGCGGATCTTAGCTCTGATTCAACGATTTTGTCGACTTCCTTTTGCAGCTCCATATCAAATGTGAGTGCAAGGTCAAGTCCTCTTCGTCCTTCTGTCCGCTTGATTTCATCAAGCAGTTTGCCGCCGACCTGTGTATATTGAACAGTTGCTTTTTCTGGATTGAGAAAATCTTCATATTGATATTCTAAATAACTTTTTCCTACTCGGTCATTTCTCGAGTAACCTCTTGCCATATAGTAATCTTCACGCTCTTTTATAATGCCTTGCTCTGGGGTGGTGACACCGCCAAGGACATTATAGAGGGTTTTTTCATACGGATATTTCCTTGTCCAGTCATTGATGACATTTACACCAGGCAGTTCATCAAGATGCTCTGATACAAGTGAGATCTCTTCGTATGTCAAACTTACGGATGATGTCTGTTTTGATTCTTTTGTTTCATCGAGTAAAGCAACTTTTTCGTCCCCTTTTTTCTCTTCGTTCGGGTCCATTGCTTTCACGATTTGAGGTTCAAAGGCATATCCGCCTGTAAACCTGCGATAGATCGCTGCAACTGCTTTTTCCTCTGCATCTTTTTCGATCGCCTTGACTTCTTTCTTAGGCACACGCTCTACTTGAAGAGGATAGACATCTTTTGCTTTAAGATTCTTTTGCTCTGCTTTTGAAATGAGCTTATCCGCTTCTTTCGGATGGCTGGCCAGCCAAAAATCTCGAATGTCACGCTCTCTCAAAAAATCTGTATCCATTTTTATATAAGTCGCAAGTTTTCTTGCTACTTTAATCTTATCCTCCGCTTTCACACCGCTTTCTGATGTATAAACGATCGCAGGTACACTTTCGTTATCAACAACGACTCTTCCTCTCGCGTCATACATTTTTCCTCTTGGAGACGGGTATGATGCTGTTTTGACCTCAGTTCGGTTGGCTTGCTTTTTATAATCCTCACCATTGACGATTTGCAGCACACCGAGCTTGATGACAAGTCCAGCAAATAAACTAAATACAGCGAAGAAAAAGAGATTAATTCTCCAGGCGTTCCGGCGCTTCATTTTTTTCTGCTCGGCAGCACCTTGATGCTGTTTCTCTCCCACTTATGTAGCTCCTCTCATCCTTTCAATCTTTTACAATTACCACTCATTATTGTAACACTTTTGTAATAGTTGTTACAGCGAAACAAGTGAAAAAAAGCTGTCAATCCCTATTCTGCAAAAAAATATACTAACACTTTAAAATATTGGTATGTTTATGTCGTTTTCTTTAAATAGAAAGATTCTCCATTCATTGATATAAGGAGACTCTTTCTATGACTTTAACAAAAATGACAAATGGGCGTTGTCAATGGAGGATGCTGGTACGTTTATAACAAAAAGTCCATGTTATGATTTTCTGTGAGAAAACAAAACAAAGATTTTAGGAGGAGTTACAAAATGAAAAAGAAATCATTCATTTTTTCAGCGCTGACAGCTGCTGCATTGATCACGTTCACTGGAGGGCATTCAGCTGATGCGAAAGAGCTTAACCTGAAACAAGTCATAAACGTACAGCATCAAGCCATTGATCTTCATACATTAGCTGCAAAATTACATATCTCTTCAGATGTAAACAAGCTAAGCACTTCAAATCAAAAAGAGATCGAAGCTCTATTAAACAAGCTGATCAAAAGTGGTCAACCTGTTACTGGAACAAAAGTGGTGAAAGAAGTAAACAAAGCAAAAAATGAGCAAAAACAAGAATCAGTGAAAAAACCAGCTGCTTCTAAACCAAGCACACCAGCAAAAGAAAACACAACGAACAACAGTTCAAAATCTGATCAAAAAGACACAACTGCAACAAAAGCAGACAGCAGCTTAAATGCATTTGAACAAGAAGTGGTTGAGCTGACAAATAAAGAGCGTGCAAAACAAGGCTTAAAAGCTCTTTCTGTTGATTCTAAATTAAGCAAATCTGCTCGCGCTAAATCACAAGATATGAAAGATAAAAACTATTTCTCACATACAAGCCCAACTTACGGATCTCCATTTGATCAAATGAAGCAATTTGGTATCACGTACAAAACAGCAGGTGAAAACATTGCTCAAGGTCAAAGATCACCTCAAGAAGTGGTAACAGCTTGGATGAACAGTGAAGGTCACAGAGCGAACATTTTAAACAAAAACTATACACATATCGGTGTAGGTTATGTGAAATCTGGTAACTACTGGACGCAGCAATTCATCGGAAAATAAGATCAAAAAACCTGTCTCTTTTCGGGACAGGTTTTTAGTTTGTCTTCTTTTTTCAGCAATGTGAGGGCTTGTTTACACGCTACAAACTGTTCCACGTAGGCGGGGCAGTTTTTTTATTTCACCCATAATTTATAGATGCTTTGTGTTCCGCTGTTTTCTTCGCCCTGTTCGCTGAGCTTTTCATATAATGACTTCGCTAGTGACAGGCCTGGCATCTCTTCTCCCATCAGCTCTGCTTCTTCAAGTGCAATGCCCATATCCTTAATAAAATGCTTCACATAAAATCCTGGCTCGAAATCACCTTTCAGCATTCTTGGCGCAAGGTTTGACAAAGACCAGCTACCGGCTGCTCCTGTTGTGATGCTTTTAAGTACCTGCTCTGGATCAAGTCCTGATTTTTCCGCATAAGCCATTGCCTCTGCCACACCTACCATCCCTGCTGCGATAGCAATTTGGTTACACATTTTTGTATGCTGACCACTTCCTGCAGGTCCTTGATATTGAATGTTTTCGCCCATTTGCTGAAATAGCGGCAGGCACGCTTCATAGGCTGCTTTTTCTCCGCCAATCATAATGGCAAGCGTGCCATTTTTGGCTCCTACGTCTCCGCCAGAGACCGGCGCATCTAATGCAAATAGTCCTTTTTCCTTCGCTTTCGCTTCAATTTCTTTTGCCAGCTGAGGTTTCGATGTGGTCATATCAATGAGGTATGTACCAGGCGCAGCATGTTCCAAGAGTCCATCTTCTCCTAAATAGACTTCTTCTACATCTGATGGATACCCGACCATTGTGATGACGGCATCTGCCTCCTTTGCGATCTCCTTTACGGTCGATTTCCATAGAGCACCTTTTTGAACCAATGTGTCTGCCTTTGCTTTTGTTCTTGTATAAACGAGAACTTCGTAGCCAGCATCCATTAAATGCCCTGCCATACTACGTCCCATTACACCGATTCCAATAAAACCAACTGTTTTGATTTGTGCCATCAAGAATTCCTCCTTATAGAGACTTTGTCAATCCACCATCAATGATGAGGGTTTGACCTGTCATATATGTATTGGCTTCAGATAAAAGAAAAGCCGCATATGCTGCAAATTCCTCTGGCTGTCCGTAACGGCCCAGCGGAATCATACGTTCAGCTTGTGCTTTGATCTCTTCAACCGATTGTTGCTCCTCTTGTGCACGGTGTTTGTCCAACTGTTTCACGCGCTCTGTTTCAATTTTCCCCGGGGCTAAGGTATTGATCAAAATGCCATCTTTGGCAAGCTCCTGGGCAGCTGTTTTTGTCCAGCCGGTAATGGCCGGTCTAAATGTATTCGACAGCATCAAGCCTGGGATCGGTTCTTTGACCGACATAGATGCAATATTTAACACTCGTGCACCTTGTTTTTTTAAATACGGCAAGGCTTCTTTTAATAACCGAATATAGCTGAGTAAATGAAGCTGAAAGGATTCCATCCAATCTTCATCTGTTAAGGTTTCAAGTGTTCCTGTTTGAGGACCGCCTGTATTGTTCACTAGTATATCAAGACGGTTTTCATCACCTGCTGCTGCGACGACAAGCGCTTTAATTTGCTTGGCATCAGATACATCACATACTTGATACGTCAGCTTCCCTTTTACAAGCGGGGATAATTCTTTGACCGCTTCTTGCAGCGTTTGCTCATGTCTTCCCGAGAGCATCACATCTGCTCCCTCTTTTGCAAGCTGAAAGGCAATGGCTTTACCGATACCTTGACTGCTTGCAGCGACCAATGCTTTTTTTCCAGATAGATTAACATGCATGTTGGCACCCTCCTCTGTTCATATTTTATCATACAAAAAGAACCTTGCTCACATGGCAAGGTTCTTTTCTGCAAGATTATAGTTTAAACCGATTGACTGCCTGACGCAGTGCCTGACTTGATTCGTTCAACATTTCTGTTGATGTTTTCGTTCTTTCTAAAGCTTGTACTTGTTCGTCTGTGGAAGCATGTACTTCCTCAGCTGAAGCGGCGGATTCTTGTGAAATGGCCGCAATACTTTGAATGGAATCATTCATTTTCTGCTGTTCTTCAGTCATTTCATTGATTTGTGTATGAATGCTGTCAATGGAGCCGACAAGTGCCTGCATTTCCATTGTGATACTGCTGAGTGCCTCACCTGTTGAATTGATGGCATCACCTTGTTCTTCATTCATTTTGCTTGCTGCTGTCATCGCTTCAGCTGCCTTTTTCGATTCATCTTGAATGAGTTTTACGGTTTCACTAATATGTTTCGTTGATTCTGCAGATTGTTCAGCCAGCTTTCTGACTTCTTCTGCAACAACAGCAAATCCTCTTCCGCTTTCTCCTGCTCTCGCTGCTTCAATACTTGCATTCAGTGCGAGTAAATTCGTTTGATCTGAGATTTCAGAGATCGCTGTTACGACGTTTTCAATATTTTTTGTTTTATGCTCAAGGTCAAGCAGCATTTGCTCTACCTTCTTCGATTCTTCATTCGCTTGTGTTGATTTTTGGACGAGCAGACCAAGAGCATCAAGTCCTCTATAGCTTGCATCTTCCGATGATTTTGAGTTGGTTTGCATTTGCGTGGCAAGCTCACCCATATGACGAACTTTTTCATACAAATGCTCTGATTTTTCATTAATGGTTTCCGCTTCTGATGCTTGTTTCGTCGCTCCTACAGCGACCTCTTGAATAGCCGTTGCAATCTGTTCACTAGACAGCAAGGTCTCGTTTGAAATTTGGGTCACTTCATCCGTTGATTTCACAACCTGATCTGAAGACTCTTTCACTTTTTCAATTAAATCCCTGATGCCTTCAGTCATTTGATTAAAGCTTTTCGTCAGGAAACCTATCTCATCCTGAGACTTCGACTCAAGCGAGCTGGTTAAATCGCCTTCAGACACTTTACGAACATGCTCGATGAGGCGTTTAATTGGTGTTGTAATGCTTCTAGCCAATAAGTAGCTTAGAATCATGGCAAGTATAATGGCAATGACAGAAATAATGATACTTGTCTGATTCATTTGTTCAGTAATCCAAAGAAGTTTCTTTTTCTCGAAGCTCACACCGATCGTCCAGTTGGCCTCTTTAATTTTTGAGATGACGGTCAGCTGTTTGTCATCATCAATACCCGAGTTGTCGATCGCTTTTTTCACAGAAGCGACTTTTGAGATATTTTTTCCTTGCTCTGTTGGATGTGCCAAAATGGTCCCTGTGCCGTCAACTAAGAAAGCCGTTCCCATATAAGGAATCTTTTGTTCTTTTATATAAGACTGAATGGAAGCCAGTTTCAAGTCAAGTCCAGCGACACCAACTACTTTCCCGTTTCGTACGATCGCCTTTGTGGCTGAAACGACCATTTCATTTGTTGCTTTATCAATGTACGGATCTGTCCATAGGACGTCGTCAGGCTTTTCAGCCGCTTGAATATACCAGTCTCGTTTAGACGGATCATACCCTTCACCAAAATCGGACTCCGGGAAAGCGAACATTTTACCATCACTTGTTCCTATATAAGCAAGCGAGATGAGTTCATCCTGCTCCTGCAATCCTTTTAATTCATCGTTTTCAAATGCCAATGTCTGTTTTGTTTGTTTCTGTGCAAAATCTTCAGTAAGTGTACTTGTTGCCAATTTGTTAATCGTATCACCGTAATTCTCAAGCTTTAGTGCTATGATGTCTCTCATGCTTTCTGCCGTTGCTGCTGTCGTTGTTTTCGCATCTCGTTCAATCAGTGGTCTTAATACTAAATTGGAACCCACTTGAACTGCGACAACGGTTAAAATTAAAATAACTGAGATGAAAACAGCTATTCTCACTTGAAGTTTCTTAAACATCTCATCACCCCTACATCCTACTTTCGCATCTTAATGTGTATATCGGCAAAATTGGTACCGCATTCAATAGTTGTAAGAAAATTTAAATAGAAAAAACAAGCCATAATGACTTGTTTTAAGTAAAATATTCAATTTTTGCAGACGGAAAGTACTGTTCTATATATGATTCTAATGTCTGTCTAAGTTCTTGTTCTTCATCTTTTTTATAGATATATTTTCCAATTCCGTATCTACCCCACTTATATCTTCTCTTTTCTTCATCTAGTTCTAGTTTTGTTTTTGGATAGTTTTTTTGGATGACACGCTTCGCCGGTTTTGTAAAACGGTGCTGAATCATTTCAAAGGTGATATCTTGTCTCACTTCTTCAGGAAGAGCTGCATCGAGTTTTTCAAATAGGACTTTATAGCCCTCTTGCCACCCTTCATGAATGTAAATAGGGGCAATAATAAAGCCCAGTGGATAGCCTGCTTTCGCTACCTTTACAGCCGCTTCAATCCGCTGATCGAGTGGTGATGTGCCAGGTTCGAAATATTTAATGACATAATCGGCATTGATACTAAAGCGGAATCTTGTTCGTCCATTGTGTTTTGCATCTAACAAATGGTCTACATGATGAAATTTCGTAACAAAGCGTAGTTTGCCAAGATCGTTTTGACCAAAGTATTCAATCGCTCGTTTGAGTGTGTGAGTCAAATGGTCAATTCCGACGATATCAGATGTACACGAGGCTTCAAATCGCGTGATATCAGGCGCACGCTCGTTCATGTACTGTTCAGCCTGATCTAAGATCTCTTCTACATTGACATATGTGCGAATGTACGGCTTACTCCCCATAGTCGTTTGCAGGTAGCAATAATGGCAATGCCCCATGCATCCTGTCGCAAACGGAATGGCATACTCTGCAGATGGTTTAGATGTATCAAATTTTAAGGTTTTTCTCACGCCGATAACGAGCGTCGACTTTGCATTACGGTACTTTTGCAAATCATTTTTCCCCGGAATATTTCTCACTTGGTTGTGTGAGGTTGTTTCTCTAATTTCAATTCCCATGCCTTCAAACTTTTCTTTCAGCTCTTGTCCTAATGGGTACTCTAGCGCCCGAGGTTCAATATACACAAGCTGGGGAACGAACGGTTTGATCATAATTAGCACATCCTTACCTTATAGGTTCATATCGTTACTTTAACCTCTCAGGATGGCTTCTATCCTTTCTAAAATCTCCCTTATTCAAACAGATCTTGATAAAGGGCTTCTGCTTCTTCGTATGTTGGAAATACGGCATCATCAGGGGCTAATGGGTGATATGTTTCAAGTAGAAATAGCGCAAGCTCTTGCTCATTGTAAGGATGTGAAACGATTTCCGCTTCTTTAATTTGTGCGACATTGGCTGCATGTGGATTTCGATAAATCACATATACTTGATCACCTGGCTTATAGTTAGAGAAAGACAAACTGGTCACCTCCATTTTTTATTTTAGGATGCCCTTCTCTTCATGCGATATGACTGATTATGATAAAATTCGACAAAAAAACCAGACAGTTTGACCTGTCTGGTTTACATCACCTAGTTATGTTGAAACGTTTTTTTCACGAAATCAACCACTTCTTCAGTTGTACTCAGTGATAAGATATGCTCTTTAAATGATGCAGCTTCTTCCTTAGAAAGCTTGCTTAACTGCGTTCTTGCTGGAAGAATCGATGTTGCGCTCATTGAAAATTCATCTAATCCTAATCCAAGTAGGAGCGGGATTGCGATTTCATCTCCTGCCATCTCACCGCACATGCCAACCCATTTACCTTCTTTATGCGCTGCTTCAATTACAAGCGTTATGAGGCGTAAAATAGCTGGATTGTATGGCTGGTAAAGATAAGACACTCGTTCGTTCATTCGATCAGCAGCCATTGTGTATTGAATCAAATCATTTGTTCCAATACTGAAGAAATCTACTTCTTTTGCAAATTGATCTGCGATAACAGCTGTTGATGGAATTTCTACCATCATTCCGATTTCAATGGAATCAGATACTTCTGTACCAGCAGCAACCAATGCTTCTTTTTCTTCAAGTAAAATAGCTTTTGCTTCTCTAAATTCTGATAACGTCGCGATCATAGGGAACATGATTTTCAAGTTTCCATATGTACTTGCACGAAGTAACGCGCGTAGCTGTGTTCTGAAAATCTCCTGCTCTTCAAGGCAAAGGCGGATCGCTCTATAGCCAAGGAACGGGTTCATTTCTTTTGGAAGCTGCAAGTAAGGAAGTTCTTTATCGCCACCAATATCTAGTGTGCGGACAACCACAGCTTTGCCTTCCATCTTCTCTAAAACGGTTTTATACGCATCGAACTGCTCTTCTTCTGTTGGGAGCTGATCTCTGCCCATGTATAAAAATTCTGTACGGTACAATCCAACTGCTTCGCCGCCATTTTCAAGTACACCTTTCACATCTTCAGGTGTTCCGATATTTGCAGCTAGCTCTACGTGAACGCCGTCTTTTGTGACCGTTGGCTGGTCAACAAGTTTCGCCCATTCCGCTTTTTGAGCTAAGTAGTCTTCATGCTTTTTTTGATACGCTTTCACTTCATCTTCAGAAGGCTGAATGATGACGTCTCCGCTAATACCATCAACAATGATCAGATCATTGTTTTTCACCGTTTTTGTTGCTTCTTTTGTTCCAACAACGGCTGGAATCTCCATTGATCTTGCCATAATTGCTGAGTGAGAAGTACGACCACCGATATCTGTCGCAAAACCTTTGACGAATTGTCTGTTCAGCTGAGCTGTATCAGAAGGTGTTAAATCTTCAGCAATGATAATGACTTCTTCAGAAATCATACTTGGGTTTGGAATGTCAACGCCTAGCAAATGACCAGTGACACGTTTTGTAACGTCGCGAATATCCGCTGCACGTTCTTTCATGTATTCATTGTCCATTGCTTCAAACATTGTAACAAACATTGTTGCTGTTTCTTTTAAAGCAAATTCAGCATTTACTTTATCCGATGTGATTTTATCCTTCACTGGGTTGAGCAGCTCTGGATCACTTAACACAAGAAGGTGTGCAGAAAAAATATCCGCTTTATCTTGGCCAAGTTCTTTTAGCGCATGCTCTTTAATTGCTTCAAGTTCTTGCTTTGAAACATGAATTGCTTCTTCAAAGCGTTTCACTTCTGTCTCTGGATCATTGATGTCTTTTTGGTGAACTGTTAAATCTGGTTCTTCCAGACGATATGCTTTTGCAATCGCAACGCCTGCTGAAGCACCGATTCCTTTCAGTTGTTGCATTACTCGCCTAGGCCTTCACTTTTCATTGTGTCTTTTAGCGCAGCAAGTGCATCATTTTCATCAGAACCAGAAGCAGAGATTGTGATTGTAGCACCTTTCGCAATTCCTAGAGACATTACACCCATAATAGATTTCAGGTTCACTGTTTTACCATTATATTCTAAGTTGATATCAGCATCATATTTACTAGCAGTTTGTACAAGAACTGTTGCAGGACGTGCGTGAATTCCAGAATCTGCAGTTACTTTGAATGTTTGTTGAGCCATTTTTATCAATCTCCTTTTTATACATTTCATACATCCACAATATTATATCATACTGCCGAGCTTGTCATCTAACAAGAACGGCAGTTATGAAAATTATTTTGAAATTTTCATGATGTTTTCTTGGCCAGCTTTGATTTCACCGGATTCTTGAAGGTCAATAAATTGTCCTTCACTTAAGTTTGTAAATACAATTGGTGTCATTAAAGATGGTACTTCTGACTTAATTTTATCAATATCAACCTCTAAAAGTTTTTGACCGATTTCTACTTGGTCTCCCTCTTGTACAAATGCTTCAAATCCTTCTCCTTTGAGGCTGACTGTATCAATCCCGAAGTGAATCAAGATTTCAAGTCCACCATCAGACTGGAGGCCGATGGCGTGTTTTGTTGGGAACACATTTAAGATTTTTCCTCTTACTGGTGAAACCACTGTTCCCTCTTTTGGCAAGATAGCAAAACCGTCACCCATCATTTTCCCTGAGAATACTTGATCTGGCACATCTGTAATTGGATGCAGCTCCCCTGTAATTGGTGAAGCAAACGTTTCTTCCCCTTGTTCGTTTTGAAGCGGTTTTGCAATGACTTCTTCAACCTGCTGACTGACTTCTTCTTTTGCAGAAGGGTCTTTCGCTGGTCGAGGTGTGCGCCCTGCAATAATGTCTTGCATTTGTGTTTTTAAATTATCAGAGCGTGGTCCAAAGATGGCCTGGATGTTATTCCCTACTTCAAGGACACCTGAAGCGCCAAGCTTTTTCAAGCGGTCTTTATCCACTTTTTTCTGATCATTTACAGTGACACGTAAACGCGTAATACAAGCATCTAGGTGTTTAATGTTTTCTTGGTCACCCATTGCTTCAAGAATTTCATAAGGTAAGTCATCGCCTTTTCCAGATTGAGCGCTGCTTGCACCGTCAGCTGCTTCATCTTCTCGTCCTGGCGTTTTCAGATTAAACTTGCGAATCGCAAATCTGAATCCGAAGTAGTAAATGACAGCCAGTACGAGACCGACTGGAATAACAAGCCACCAAGCGGTTCTATTCGGCAGGATACCAAATAGGAAGAAGTCGATTAACCCTCCTGAGAAGGTCATCCCGATTTTCACGTTTAGAATATCCATTATCATAAAGGATAATCCAGCGAATACACAGTGAATCGCAAATAATATCGGTGCAACAAACAAGAATGAGAATTCAAGCGGTTCAGTGATCCCTGTTAGGAAAGAAGTAAGGGCCGCTGATCCCATAATTCCTGCTACAAGTTTTTTATTCTTAGGTTTTGCTTCATGGTAAATCGCAAGTGCTGCTGCTGGAAGTCCAAACATCATGAACGGATATTTCCCTGTCATGAATGTCCCAGCTGTCAGCTGAACACCATCTTTGATTTGCGCCATGAAAATACGCTGGTCACCACGGATAATATCTCCTGATAAGCTCTTATAGCTAAAAAATTCATACCAGAATGGTGCGTAGAATATGTGGTGCAGACCAAACGGAATTAATGAGCGTTCAATGACACCGAATACAAAGGCAGCTAGCGGCTCATTCGCTGCAAGCAGTCCAGTTGAAAATGAGTTCAATGCACCTTGGATTGGCGGCCAAATGACGAGCATCAAAAGCCCTAAAATAAGTGCTGAAATCGACGTAACGATTGGAACAAAACGCTTACCAGCAAAGAAGCCAAGATATTGCGGGAGCTCAATTTTGTAAAATTTATTAAACATATAAGCGGCTAATACCCCGACAATAATCCCGCCAAAAACGCCGGTAGACAAGGTCGGTATGCCGAGCATATTCACATACGCTGGATGACTTTCCTTAAAGAACTTAGCCAATTTGATTGAATCGGATGGAATGGAACCGTTGGCCATTAATACGGCACTCATCGTTACGTTCATGACAAGGTAACCGATGATCGCGGCAATCCCTGCCACACCGTCTCCATTGGCAAGACCGATGGCAACCCCTACAGCAAATAGGAGCGGAAGATTCGAGAAGACAATATTCCCCGCATTCTCCATAACACTAGCAACAAGCTGAATTGTATCATTGCTTAAAAATTGAGCGACATCAATCAGCTGCGGATTTTGCATCGCATTTCCGAGTGCTAGTAAAATACCAGCAGCAGGAAGGATCGCAACTGGAAGCATAAGTGCTCGTCCAATTTTTTGCAACACACCAAAAAGTGATTTAAACACTGGTTGAACCTCCTTTTGTTTTCGCTTACAACATGCATTTCAATTACACACTGACGTACATTTCATAATTAACCGTTTACATTTCACTTTCAGAACACAAAAAAGGCATGGTGATATAAGGTTGCGCAAATAACAGGATCTTATCCTGTATTTACCTTAAGTCACTCATGCCTGATCGAATCAGTTACACGTTTCAAGGAAACTATGAAATTTTATTCGTCAATCTGTACAGGTGAAGTGTCAAATAGACAGCTTCGGCATCTTGTACAGGTTTTTTCAATGCATGTTGCAAAATTTTGATCATTTTCCAAGCAGTATTGTAGCATAAAGGATATTCATTTTTCAATAGATGAAGCAACTTTTCTGGCTCCTCTAATGATTCTTCCCGTTTAATACGCTCAATCGAAAACGTAATATGGCGCAGTAAGCGTAAATAATGAATACTTTCTCTATCTACTTTCATATGAAATGCATCTTCTATGACTTGGACCATTTGTGTCATGAGCTGCGAATGACGGTTGACCTCGGATAAAGGCCGGTTCGTTAAAGCAGAGTGAATGTGGAGCGCAATAAACCCAATCTCTCCTTCGGGCAGCTTTGTTTCAACATCTGGCCGCGCATTTATCAGTTCCACGACTTCCTTTGCGACCTCGTATTCTTTCGGGTATAAGGATTTCGTTTCAAGCATAAAAGGATTGGTGATATCATAGCCTTGTTTAACTCGTTTAAAACTAAAGGCAATATGATCTGTCAGTGCAATATGAATATGCTCATTTAAACGATGCCCCATTTTTTCTCGTATATGATAAATGACGTCATTGGCAAGCTCAATCATGTCCTCATTAATGTGGTGCAGCAATTGTTTGTATTCTGTTTGCTCTTTTGTATTCTTTAACACAAACATTTTCTCAAATGCCGCTTGATCGAGAACGTCACCCGATTTTTTCCCAAAGCCGATCCCTTTATCAATCAGGACCACTTCGCCTAAAGAAGGGTGTTTTGCGATGATGACATTATTATTTAACGCTTTATCAACGGTGAAGGATTCCATGAACATCCCCACCTCCTTCTTATTCAATCCTTCTTATCGTACAAAACAGATGAAACGTGCGTCAACGATTGTTTTTCAAAATAGTCGTTGTGCGCTCAACGAGTCGATATGACAGCACCCTTTTTTCTGGTGCCTCACCTTGTAATACTTGGTTGAACAAGTCAAATGCTTCCTGCCCCATTTGTTTGAGGGGAATGTCTATACTAGAAATCCCCAATGCTTCACTCAATTGATCGTTTTGAAAGCCAAGTATGGCTGGTGATTCTCCAACGTTTATTTGGTGACGCTGTGCTTCTAGTAAAAAACCTGCTGAGACATCATCGTTTGTAATCAGTAAAGCTGTCGGACGATTTTTCATCTCTTTCCATTCTGTAAATAATTGCTTGCCATCAAAAATGGTTAGTTTTCCTTCAATGACCCATTCATCATCAATGTCCTGCCCAAGCGACCGCATCATTTCTTGATAAGTCTGAATGCGAACTTGGCTGTTCTCCCCTTCTGTTCTAGCAAGAACGATTGCGATTCGCTCATGACCGCATGCCGCTAAGTGTTCAAGCCCTTCCTTAAAAGCCTGATCATGCGCAATCGATACCGATGAACATGTATCATGCGGAGTAGGATGACAAAAGATAATAGGACCAGATTCCTGCCACTTTAAAATTTCTCGATCACTTAACGCATTTGAGCAAAAGATTAAACCATCCACACGCTGCTCTTTTAAGCTCATTAATGCTTCTTTTTCCTTTAATGGGTCATATCCTGTTTGAAACAATGCAAAATGCATTCCGCACTCCTGTGCTTTCTCTGCAATCCCTGTGACAATTCCGCTGAAATAGGAGTGATCAATTGTCGGAAGTACAATTCCAAGCATATTGGAATAGCCCTTTGCTAAATGCACTGCCTGAATATTCCGTGTATATTTGAGCTCTTTCATCGCACTAAGTACGCGCTCTCGCTTTTCTTCTTTGACATAAGGATGATCATTCATCACTCGTGATACGGTGGTAACCGATACACCCGCTCTTTTCGCAATATCCCTTATGTTAGGCATTTTTTCTCCTACTTTCTCTTGATATGGTAAGCGTTTCATACTTTAAGATGTATGTGAGCTGAACAAATCACTGGGTGGAAAGGGGAATTCAAGATGGGTATTATCATATGGATCATATTATGTTTGACTATTTTGTTTTCTGCTCGATTCGCACTACATCCTTTAGGAAAAGAACATAAAATCAAGCCGTTTCAATCAATTGATGATTTTTTTGTTGATAAGGATCGCAAAGAGTGACAAAAAAATCACGATGACGCTCCCAATACTTGGACGTTCATCGTGATTTTTTTCATTACTTGATGATCGTCAACTCTTTTGGATAATTGGTTAAGGTGACTGGGCCATCTTTTGTAATGAGAACATCGTCTTCAATTCTAACCCCGCCGACTCCTGGTACATAAATACCCGGCTCGATCGTATAGACCATCCCTTCTTTTAGAAGGTCATCATTTGCTTGACTCATAGAAGGGAACTCATGAACAGAAACCCCGAGTCCATGCCCTAGACGGTGCGGGAAGTATTCGCCATATCCTGCTTCTGCGATCAGCCCTCTTGCTTTTAAGTCAAGGTCACCAATTCTCACACCCGGCTGGCTCATATCAAGTGCTGCCAATTCGGCTTTCAAGACGGTGTTGTAAATATCTTTTTGTTGTTCAGACGCTTCTTGATAGATGAAGGTTCTTGTAATATCTGAACAATAGCCATCCACAATCACGCCGAGGTCAAATAAAACAAAATCACCTTTTTTCAAGGCTGCCTGCCCCGGATTTCCATGAGGTTCTCCTGATTTTTCTCCGAATAGTACCATGGTTGAAAAGGACATGCCCTGAATGCCTTTTTTCTTCAGTTCATATTCGATGACAGCAAGAACTTCGGTTTCCGTCACCCCTTCTTTTAGGGCATGAACCCCAATTTTGACGCCTTCGTCTGCCAATTGAGCTGCTTTTTTCAATGTTTCAATTTCAGCTTCGTCTTTAATTAGTCTTAGCTGATTGAGCACATCTTCTGCCCGGACAAATGTTTCTGCCCCAGTGACAGCTTGGAGCTGCTCTGCTCTTTGCAAAGGAATGGATTCTTTTTCAATCGCTAGGCGAGCCGCTTTTACTCCTCGTTTTTCTAGTGCCTTTTGTATGAAATCAAAGGGGTTTTCATGGTCTTCATATCCAATGAGATCTCCAGCCCATCCCGCATTTTTTGCTTGCTCAACTTCCATCTTAGGCAAAATGAAAAATGGATCTGCTTCCTGAAAAACAAACAGCCCCATCACTCTTTCATGCGGCTCTGTGAAGTATCCAGATAGATAGAATACATTCTCCTTTGTATGTATAAATGCACCTTGAATGTCTTTTTTCTTAAGCCAAGAAGACAAGTTTTTCATTCGATTCATCGTGATCCTCCTCACACGTTTGACTACTGATCTATTGTATCAGTTTTCACTGTATTTCGCACAAAAGCGCACTGACCTAAAGCCAGTGCGCTTTTGTGATTTGCTTAAGAAGCACGAAGCAAACGAAGTCCGTTTAAAATAACCAAAATCGTACTGCCTTCATGCCCAATGACACCAAAAGGTAAATCAAGAACTTGTAAGAAATTCGCACAGATTAACAAACAAATAACTGTTAATGAAAAGATGATGTTTTGTTTAATGATTCGGTTCATCTTTCTTGAAAGACGGATCATCTTTGTTAGATTGTTTAAGTTATTTTTCATTAAAATGAGATCTGCTGTTTCTAAAGCAACATCTGTGCCTCCGCCCATTGCGACGCCAACATCCGCTGTGGCGAGTGCAGGTGCATCATTGATTCCATCTCCGACCATAATGATCGAATCACCTTGTTTTTTCAGTTGATTGACTTCATGTACCTTTTCATCTGGAAGACATTCAGCGACAACGGTTTGGATGCCTGCTTCCTCTGCAATCGCTTCAGCTGTTTTTTGCTGATCCCCTGTGAGCATGACGGTTTGGATGCCTAAATCATTCAGCTCCTGAATCATTTTTTTGGCTTCAGGTCTGATTTGATCCTTCAAACCGAGACAGCCGACGACTTCTTGATTTTTTTGAACATAGACAACTGTATATCCTTTGGATGAAAGAACATCACCATTCTCTTCAATGTCACGATCCATTGCAGCTTTTCCGGCAAAATCTTTCTTCCCAATCCGCCATGTGTCCTCATTTAATTGTGCTTCCACACCAAAACCTGATGTTTCTTCAATGGTTACGTGGGCTGCCCGCTCTGTATGATGCTCTTTTGCCATATCAGAAATGGCTTTAGCTAATGGATGGTTTGACTGACTTTCAATTTGATAGAGAGCATGATAAAAGGTCGATTCATCTTGCCCTTTTGCCAAGACCACTTTTTCAACAGCTGGTTTTCCACTTGTAATCGTACCCGTTTTATCAAATGCAATCATCGTACTTGTGCCCAGTTTTTCTAAAAAGACACTTCCTTTTACAAGCATACCGTTTCTTGCACCGTTTGAGATGAGTGAAAGAGCTGCTGGCATAATTGAGGCAACAAGTGCACAAGGCGAGGCAACCACCATAAACACCATCGCACGGTAGAACGTTTCACTCATGCTCCAGCCAAGTACAAAATGAGGTAGGAACATTAAAATCGCTACAGTGATGAGCACACCTTTTACATAGGCACCTTCAAATTTTTCAATAAACGCTTGGCTTGGCGATACACTTTCTTGTGCAGATTCCACAAGCTTAATGATTTTATGAAAAAGTGTTTCTTCATTATGTTTTGTTACTTCTACTGTTAATGAACCATTTAAATTCACTGTTCCTGCAAACACATCTTCCCCTTGCCCTTTTTCCTGAGGCACCGATTCACCCGTTAAGGCAGATTCGTCTACACTTGTTCTTCCGCTCATGATCACACCATCTGCTGCAATTCGTTCGCCCGCTTTGATTAAAATACGGTCGCCTGGCGTAAGTGAAGAAGCAGCGATTTGGATGGTGGTGCCATCTTCTTCAATTAAAGTGGCTTCATTTGGAGCGATACTCATTAAGGCCGTTAAGTCTTTTTTACTTTTATTTGACGTATACGTTTCTAGCGCACCGCTAAGCGAAAAAATAAAAATTAAAATGGCGCCCTCTGCCCAGTAGCCAATGATCGCTGAGCCTATCGCAGCAAATATCATTAAAAGTTCTACATTTAATGTCTTGGATGAAATGGTTTCTTCAATTCCTTCCTTTGCCTTTGCAAAACCACCAATAACAAAAGCAAGAATGAAAAGAGGAATACTCCACATCGTTTCATCCTTTAGAAACCATCCAATCAAGATGAGAATCCCCGAAATACCTGCTGCGATTAATTCTCCGTGCTGTGCCCATTTTTGAAAGAGCGAGTTGGATCCTTTTTGATCTGTCGTTTGATAAAGTGCTGTATTCTCATTCATGATTACTTTCCCCTCTCTAATTGATAATGATTTTCACATTATCAATCGTTGCCCGTTCCGTTTATCATCTATATTTTCTGCTATTTCAAGCTTTTTATAGGTCTGTAACTCATTATAACAGGTTCTGATCAATTTTCAATTAATAATTATTATAATTTCTTTTTGATAATAATTATCATTATTAGTGTCCGACATTTCTTCCTCTTTCTGAGCACATTTTATTCATCTGAAAGGTAATTGAACACAAAAAAGAACCAACGGATCGCCCATTGGTTCTTTACAGAAAGCTTGTGTTCTACGAATTTGTCCACTCTTTGATTTGTTTTTTCGTCAGCGGACCTACATGGTTTTTGACCACTTCACCCTTTTCATTGATGAAAAAAGTCGTCGGGATCGTAATAATTTGGTATTTCTTCATCATTTCGCCGTGCTCATCGAGAACGATCGGAAATGTGAACTTTCTGTCTTTCACAAATTGGGCAACTGCATGCTTGCTTTGCTCAGCACCAAGTAAATTCACAGTTAGTATGTCTACATCACTTTGATTTTCTTTCACGATCTGTTCAAAGGCTGGCAGCTCCATTTTGCAGGACGGGCACCACGTTGTCCAAAAATGCAGAATGGTCCGCTTCCCTTTCACCGGGATCACCTGCGTTTCACCTGTTAATGTAGGAGCTTCTATCCTCGGCGCCATTACAGGCTCTTTTGCTTCAGCCTCTATGTTCATCAGAAATAAAAGAAGGGTCATCATGAGAAGACTGGCGGGTAGATATTTAAAATTCATCAGCATCTTCCTTCCTGATTTTCCTATAGCTTGCCCGCTAGCTGCACATGACATTCAAGCTTTTTTCAATGTAAGAAACATGGAGACGCCGAGTTCCTTGCAAATCGTCGCATAATGCAAAGCCGTTAATAGCAGCATCCCCGTGTTCATTCCTAAGATAACGCCCATCATATTTAAGGATTCAATGGACCCTAGGAAATACACCATAGAGAACGACACCACGTGCACCCATATATTATGTAGGAACACATCTTTAATGAGACCCATACCAATTAAGCACGCTTGAAACGGCATGACGAACAGGTGGCATAAGAAGTAAGGCCATAGCAGCTGCAAGTAGACGGCTGCTTGAGGTGAGTCAAAAAAGAGCTGCGTGAGCGGATAAGCGAAATAATACATGATCATCACGGCTGGCACCCCATAGCCAAACGTAATGAGAATCGCTTGTCTGACACGTTTTTTCACGAGATCATACTGCCCCAAGGCATAGGCTTCTGATACATTCGGAATCATCACAATCATAATGGAATGAGCGATAAACGCCGGAAAAAAACCAATCGACATCGCTACGCCAGCAAGCATTCCGTAATGATCAACAGCAAGCGTACCAGAAATGCCCGCTGCAACGAGGGCTCCTTTGATTAAAAACGGTTCAACCGCATTAGCAATGGCATGAAAGATACGCATACCTGTTGTCGGAATGGAGACTGCTAACAAACGTTTTCTGACGTCAATCCCTCTTAACTCAACCGATCTGACATTCACAGCATTTTTCGCCATGACGTATTGGGAATATAAATAGATAAAGACGACGAGATCACTTGCAACAATCACACCAATCGCGATAAGCACCGCTGTTTCAATATCAAACGAATACCAATGAAAAAACAAAAATAAACAGATAAGCTGGATCGTTTTTTTCAGCATATTGGCTAGAGCAATTCTACCCATTTGCTGCTTGCCCATAAAATAACCGCGTGCAATGGACGTAAATGCGATGATTGGAATAAGTGACAGAACCAATCCCTTCATCAGCGGATGATACGATTGAAATACAGGAATGAAAGGCAGTACAATGGCTGCTATTGTCGTTGTTGTGCATGTCACCACAAGCGTCATTTTAAATGCATGGCGAAGCATACTTTTATGAAGCCGCTCATGCGATTCTGCAATGAATTTAGAAATGGAGACTGGCAGCTCTAAGCTGGCGATCACAAGAACAAGCATGATGATGGGAAGGATGCTCATATATAAACCCATTCCATGTTCTCCAAGCTCTCTCGCTAAAATCATATTGACTAAAAACTCGATACACTCAGCAATGAAAGCTGCGACAGATAGCAGAATGACCCCTTTTACAAATCGATTCATGTAGCCTCCCCTTGTCTAAAAGCAAATTCTTTTCACATTCTATGAGACAAGTCCTGAAAATATTTTAATAATTGAAGACAAAAAAACAGCGACTGATTGATCGCTGCTTTTCTTTACACTGCAAACACGTGACGGCCAATGCGTTCTACAATTTTACGAGAACGAATCCAGTTATCTGTCGCCGTTTTTGGATTATAAAAATAAATCGCCTTTGTTGTTCTGTCATCTTCTTTGACAACCTGCTTCACAGCTTTTACGGAATCCTGGTCTGCCTTATCATTGATACTTCCATTTGATACGGGCTGGAAGGCATTTCGCTGATAAATCACGCCTCTGACACTGTCAGGAAAAGAGCGGTGTTCTACGCGGTTTAAGACGACGCTTGCTACAGCTTTTTTCCCTGCGTAAGATTCACCTTTTGCTTCTGCATGTACCAACCGAGAAAGCAAGTCCATTTCTTCATTAGAATAGTGTGATTGATTTCTTGAGCTTGCTGGCTTTGCCGTTTCCTTTTTCTTCGGCTTCGGTTTTGATGCCTTTTCCTCTGTTGATGTGCTTAGCATTTTCACTTTCGGCTGATGTTTCTCCTCTGAAAACGCTGGAATCACGGTATGCTTATTATCTTGATCTATATATGAAAGCTGATGCTTTTCAGGTGCTTGTTCAAGTTTCTGACTTAATGTGCCCTCTTGCTCTTGTATATTGTCCATCTTGATCGCTGAGATGAGCATAAGGATGGCAAAAAGAGCTGTATGAATTTTGATCATTCGCCTCATTCCTCCCTTAATTAATGTAGGCCGTAAGATACTTGTCCACTCTAACAAGAGCTTCTTCTATTTTCACGCACAAAGATTTTCATGCCTGTCCAAATTCCGTCATTAAATGGCATGTCCTAGTTGAAATACGCATGAACTGGTAATGTAAGCGTTTAATATAGTCTCTTTTTAGCCTATAATCATCCTTATGCTCCTGATTATGGGTTATTACATTTTCTTTTCATATGTATCAAGCTGGTTTGAAGTGTGACAAAAGAACCAAAATAAAAAGCTTTTTCTCATGAATGAGAAAAAGCTTTAGCTTCTTGCTTCTTTAAGATATTCAAAAATAACATCTCCACCATGCTTGGCGATTCCGCGAAAATGTTTAAAATCATCTTGATTGACCAATACAGAACGAAATGTTAAAAAATCATCCTTTTGAATGGTCACTTGTTTTTCAGTACCATTCCGTAATGATTCTAGTATTGTGTTGATGTGTTCTTCAGTCAAAAAAATCGCTCCTTTTCAGCCTTGATCAAATATTAAATATACCATTCGTTTTCAAAGCGTACAACGAAAACGAAAGAAAAACGTCTTTATCCTTTACATTGGTATGAAAATATTGCAAAATACTTTTTAATAGGGAATGAAATCTGTTTTTAAAGGAGAGGGATCGGTTGAAGATTGCAAAAATTGGGAATGTGATCGAATTTAGAAATGGTTTAACAGGTGTAGTTGAAAAAGTGAATGAAAACTCTGTTATTGTGGATGTCACCATTATGGACAACTATAGAGATTTAGAACTGGATTCACTAACAGTCGTTAATCATAAAAACTATAAAATCATCAAAGACTCCGTACATTAATTTGCAATCCTCAATTCAGACTACCGTTACATAAAGATATACACAGCAAAGCTGACTCGTGTCACAGCTCTGTTCTCTTTTGACAATCACATATGAAAAAGGCTGACTACCATATAAAGTGGCGTCAGTCTTTTTGCGCGTGAAAGGTTTGCATTTCCGCTTTTGTTTTGTACATATCAACTTCTTCAGGTGTTATCACGCCTTTATCAATTAAAAGGGCGATCACTCCAAGTAATGTGGAGGCACTCCATTTATATCGTTCTTTGTTTTGATGTTCAAGCATCTGAAGCTCTTCCCTTAATTCCATTAGCAGCTTCTCTGTTTTGTCTTCTTTGTTTGCCAACACAAACGCCTCCATTTTCATTCGCTCGTTTCAATTTTATCTTAAAGTAAATATATGAAGAATAAAAGCATGATACACCTTTACAAACATACGTTCTGTCGTGTATACTATACATACGAGCTGGTAGCCCCCAGCCGTCCTAGCAAGTTCTATTCCTATTGGTATGAGAAGAGTGACATGACTCTTCTCTTTTTTTATGTGAAATCATAATCTATTCCATAAAAAAAGACATGTCATCCACATGTCTTTTTTTATTTATTAGCGATTATCAATCGTTTCTGGATACATATCGTGATTCATCATACGATACGATGCCATCTCTTCATACTTTGTCCCAGGTTTTCCGTAGTTCGTATACGGATCAATTGAAATACCGCCTCTTGGTGTAAATTTGCCCCATACTTCAATATATCTTGGGTCCATTAATTCAATGAGGTCGTTCATGATAATATTCATACAATCCTCATGGAAGTCACCGTGGTTACGGAAGCTGAACAAATATAATTTTAATGATTTACTTTCGACCATGATTTCATTTGGGATGTAGCTGATATACACGGTCGCAAAATCTGGCTGCCCTGTTTGCGGGCAAAGTGATGTGAATTCTGGGCAGTTGAATTTCACAAAATAATCTCTATTCGTATGTTTATTCGGGAACGTTTCAAGCACTTGTGGTGCATAGTCAAACAAGTAATTGGTCCCCTGGTTTCCTAGTAAAGTGACACCTTCTAATTCTTCTGGTTTTCTTGTCGTCATTTTGTTTCTTCCTTTCTATACGCCTCGTTTATTTCCCCACAATAGCGTGTGCAGTTGTGGTAAGACTCTCACACGATTCAAATCAGGATCTTGCGCTACTTGATCTACAAGCATTTCGTATTTCTTTAATAAGTGCGTTAATAAGTACGCATCATCAGCTGTCGTCGTATCATCATTTCCAACTTGCAAATAAAAGGGGAGTTCTGGGTATTTCGCATGAACATCCTTTGCATAGGCTAGATCAAGATCATCAAAGATCACGACCTTCAGGCTTGCATGTTGCAACCTGTTTCCCTTTTTCAATTCATCTATGATACGCGTAAGTTTCGTAAAATCGGTTTTCATATTTGAACTTGGTGGTTTTGGAGAAATGGTTAAATCATCTATCTTCAAAAACCAATCTTGATACATCGTTCCCTGCGTTTCAAGCGCCGTATCAATTCCTTCTTCATGCAATAAATCAATAAGTGATTCCATTTGTTTTAAAAGCGCAGGATTCCCACCTGAAATGGTGACATGAGAAAAAGCCTTTCCACCTATTCTCTTCAGCTCTTTTACAATGTCCTCTGCCTGAAGCCACTGAATATCATGCTTAGCTGATCCATCCCATGTAAAAGATGAATCACACCAGCTGCAAGAGTAGTCACAGCCAGCCGTTCTGACAAACATGGTTTTTTGACCAATAACCATTCCTTCTCCTTGAATGGTCGGACCAAAGATTTCTAAGACAGGAATCGCTTTAGTCATTGAGCTCAACTCGTTTCGGACGGTAAATGCAGTAGCTTGTTGGTGTCTCTCTGACAAAAACTTGAACACATACTGGTTTGTTCGCTAAAGTCGTTAAATATGCGGCCACTTTATCATACACAGTCTTTGCGACAACCTCAGTGGTTGGCATCGCATATGGATCATTCGATGAGAATTCTTCATGGTCATTGAGCAGTGTATGGTCGTACTGTCCATGAATGAGTTTTTTTAGCGTGCTAAAATTCACAAGGAAACCTGAATCATCTAGATGATCTCCTGCAATCGTAATGTTAATCGTATACGTATGACCATGTACGCGGCTACAAGCGCCAGCATCTTCTCTCGGGATAAAATGGGCTGCCGATACATGCATATCTTTATTTAATTCAAACGAAAATGGATGATTCGTCTGTGGATAGATTTGAGAAAGCATTTAGTTCGCCTCCTTCATGTCCATATAAGTGTCATAGCCATTTTTCCGAAGTTTACATGCAGGACATTCCCCGCAGCCATCAGAAATGATGCCATTATAGCAAGTGAGCGTTTCATTTTTCACAAAATCTAGCGCATTCAGTTCATCAGCCAGTTTCCACGTTTCAGCTTTATTCAGCCACATGAGCGGCGTATGGATGACAAATGGTTTTTCCATTGCCAAATTCACGGTGACGTTACAAGATTTCACAAACTCATCTCGGCAATCTGGGTAGCCGCTAAAGTCTGTCTCGCACACACCCGTGATAATATGACGTGCTCCAATTTGATACGCAAGAATGGATGCAAATGATAAGAAAACTAAGTTTCTCCCCGGAACAAATGTGGAAGGCAGTTCTCCTTCTTTTTCTTCAATATCAATGTCATCTCTTGTTAAGGCATTGGGTGCAAGCTGATTTAAAAGAGACATATCTAATAGATGATTTTTCACACCTAGCTTGTCAGCAATTCTTTTGGCAACATCAATTTCTTCTTGATGACGCTGATTATAATGAAAGGTTACCGTTTCAACCTCTTTAAATTGTTGAAGTGCCCATAGTAAACATGTCGTACTGTCCTGTCCCCCGCTAAAGACAACGACCGCTTTTTCATTTTTCATTTTTCCTTTTCCTCCTTTTGCAGATCCGCACCTCCGCACAAAGCTGCATCTGAAAGGTTCATGAAAACCCCTATTTTTCTCAAAAGAAAAGACACCTTTACATGTGTATGAGGTGTCCCAGCCATAAAAAATAAAAAATGCCACATCCAAGGATACGGCAAGTCCTTAGTTTTTTATAGAGGGTTTTGCTAGAACCTCTCCCGTTTTCACGGATTTTTGTTCAATTTTCACAGAGGATAGTGTACCACATAATTGGTGTACAAGCTATCCCTTCTTTACTTATCACCTGATGCAGGCACTTTTTTCAGACAAAGAAAGAGGATAAAAAAGATACTGACATAGCCAAAAACAGGGTAAACCGTTGAAATGAGTGTGCCGTATCCAATTTTACTGATGACATAACAGCAAAGCAGAATAAAGGATATCGTATACATACTGTTCAATCGGATATACGCCCTCACCTGTCTTTCGAGACCGTATAAATTCCCTATAACGGATGTAAAGACTTCACCAAAGATCACGAATAAATAGATGAGATGAATAGAGTTTGCGACTTGATACACCACTTGGGCCATCGGAATATCATACGCCTCCAGCATATCTAATGAAGAAAGGGATAAAAAGCAGGCGAGCAGAATGAGTGTCAGCATCAGACCTCCAAGCACCGCTCCCCTTTTTATGACGGCTTCGGATGTCATTTCGTTTGCGACCGGTACTAATACGGCTTGAGACAGCGCTAAATTAAATGCACCATACGAAATCGCAGACAACATCCATTCGCCCTCTCCCATTTGCAGCCCCAGAACGTGGCTTTCACCGCTACTAAACACAAATGAGTCTAGAAACACAATCAGCGAAAAGAAAATCAGCATTGGAACGACAAGTACATTGACACCAAATAACCCTTTTGAACCTTTAAAAAGGACAATGACACTTAAAATAATCGTTAAAAAAATACCATATTCTTTTGAGATGCCAAGTTGTTCTTCAAAAATAGCGCCTGCTCCAGAAATCATCACTGACGTCACACCTAGTAAGATAAAAAACATGACGATGTTAATATATCGACTCGCAGCAGCTCCAAATAAAAACCGATTCATATCTTGATAAGACTCCGCTTCAATTCGTTTGGAAATAAGCATCATTTTTGCGCCAAGGCCGGTAAAAATAACACCGCTAATCAAAATCCCGATCAATCCAATCCAGCCAAAACGAACAAAAAATTCTACGATTTCTTTTCCTGTCGCAAACCCAGCTCCAACCACTGTTCCTACATATACAAAGGCAAGCTGAAAAGCGGATTCATTTGAACGTTTCATATGACCCCTCCGCACCCATCACTTTCGATTGTCTCTTTTTTATCCTATGAGACAAGTTCCTTGAAAAGAAGGACAAACCATGATTAAATGCAAAAAAGGATGTTTCATTCAGCTATGAGCAAAACAGTTGAAAGTCAAAATAGGTCAGAGTATACTATAGTCAAAGATGGTCAAACAACAGACCATTTTATTTAACATTCATTGGTCAAATAAAGTCAAACTTTATTTTAAGGAGGTCATGGCTCATGCGTTGTCAACATTGTCAAGTAAATGAAGCAACTATTCGCCTGAATATGCAAGTAAATTCGTCCCGTAGCCAAATGGTTTTATGTGAAGACTGCTATACCTCTTTGATGGAACAGTCAAAAATGAAAATGGGTCCTAACCTTTTCGGAGGCAGCTCATTCTTCTCTGAGCAAGCAGGACATGCGACGAGCCAAGAGCGGCCTAAACAAAAAGGCTTACTCGATGAGCTTGGCCGGAACTTAACGGATGGCGCACATGCTGGTTTAATCGATCCTGTCATTGGCCGTGATGAAGAAGTCACAAGAGTCATTGAGATTTTAAATAGAAGAAATAAAAACAATCCTGTCCTCATTGGTGAACCTGGTGTTGGTAAAACGGCCATAGCCGAAGGACTAGCATTAAAAATTGCAAATGGAGATGTACCAAATAAATTAAAGAACAAACAAGTTTATTTATTAGATGTCTCTTCACTTGTGGCAAACACAGGTGTACGTGGTCAATTTGAAGAACGGATGAAGCAATTAATCAAAGAATTGCAAAGCCGTAAAAATATCATCTTATTCGTTGATGAAATTCATCTTCTTGTAGGCGCAGGCTCTGCCGAAGGGTCAATGGATGCCGGAAACATTTTGAAACCAGCTCTAGCTCGAGGGGAACTGCAACTAGTAGGTGCGACGACATTAAAAGAGTATCGTCAGATTGAAAAAGATGCTGCCCTTGAACGCAGGTTCCAGCCTGTCATCGTTGATGAGCCAACACAGGATGAAGCATTCGAGATCTTAAAAGGCATTCAGGATAAGTATGAAGCCTATCATGGCGTCACCTATTCTGACGAAGCCATTAAAGCGTGTGTTCAATTATCTTCGCGGTATATTCAAGACCGCCACTTGCCAGATAAAGCCATTGATTTAATGGATGAAGCAGGTTCAAAAGCGAATCTTTCCATTGATGCAGCAAGTGAAGATGAATTAACAAACCGTCTTGCGCAAATTGCCGCTGAAAAACAAGCTGCTTTAAATGAAGAACGATATGAAAAAGCAGCGAAGCTTCGAGACGAAGAAGAAGCGATTGAAGCGAGATTGCAAAACAAAACAAATGACAAAGAACATGTCGTCACAGCTGAGGACATTCAGTCGATTGTAGAACAAAAAACAGGTATCCCTGTCGGCAAACTACAAGCAGACGAACAAACAAAAATGAAAGAAATTGATGTCCGCTTAAAAGCCCGCGTCATTGGTCAGGAACATGCGGTTGAAAAAGTGGCGAAAGCCGTAAAAAGAAGCAGAGCCGGCTTAAAATCAAAACATAGACCAACTGGCTCCTTCCTATTCGTTGGGCCAACAGGCGTCGGGAAAACCGAATTGTCTAAAACATTAGCGGAAGAATTATTTGGCTCAAAAGAAGCGATCATTCGTTTAGATATGAGTGAATACATGGAGAAACACTCCGTGTCCAAAATCATCGGTTCTCCTCCTGGTTACGTTGGACATGATGAAGCCGGACAGCTCACGGAAAAGGTTCGCAGAAAACCATACAGCATCATTTTGCTCGATGAAATCGAAAAAGCGCACCCTGATGTCCAGCATATGTTCCTTCAAATCATGGAAGATGGTCGTCTAACAGACAGCCAAGGCAGAACCGTCAGCTTTAAAGACACAGTCATCATTATGACAAGTAACGCTGGCAGCACAGATAAAAAAGCGGTCAAAGTCGGATTCCAGTCTGAACAAGAAGAAGCCATCGAAGAACAATCATTGATTGATTCGCTGAGCGCTTATTTCAAACCGGAATTCTTGAACCGTTTTGACAGCATCATTCAGTTTGATTCATTAGATAAAGACGATTTAGTCAAAATTGTGGATCTTCTGCTCAAAGATTTGTCAGAGCAGTTAAAAGAACAAAATCTAACTGTTCACGTCACAAACGAAGCGAAAGAAAAAATCGCTGAACTTGGTTATCATCCAGCATTTGGGGCTCGTCCGTTACGAAGAACGATTCAAGAGCATGTTGAGGATCAAATGACGGACATCTTGCTTGAAGAAGAACAACTTACTGGATTTACAGTCGATGTTGAACATGACGAAATTGTTGTGAAAAAGAGCTAAGTACATCCTAAGGAGGATCTTCAGCTCCATCATGTTGCAGTGTCTAAATTCCATCTGAGCGCCGACGCTCCCCCGCCTCTTTTCCTTTACGATAAAAGAAAAAGAGGTGGATTACATGGATCACATGATCAATTGGAACTACGATTTGATCAAAATCATACATGAAGAAAAATTAAAAGAATTGCTCTTAGATGAAACAGCTCAAAAAAGATGAAGTTTCCAGATTGTTGACAAAGGGCTAAAATGAACTTGATTTTAGCCCTTTGTCTTCTTTTCAGCGTGATAGAAAACCTTTGCAGTCTAGGAAGGACAGCTACTTGTGCGGAGCGAATTTGGCATTCGTGAGCACCAGAGCGCAGGACTGACACCGAATGCGAGGGTTTGTCTACACGCTGAAAACTCCCTTTTATATGAGGGAGTTTCTTTTTTTACGGCTTTCAGAAAGCGCTTTCGTCAAAATTTCTTCACATAAACTGTCTTAATTTTATATTCTGACTAAAACCCTTCTAGAAGACACCGATATTAACTATAGAAAAAGATAGTTAAAGGATTTGGTGAGATAATGGACAAAACATCGTTAATTGGTATTATTTTAGCATTTATTGCACTGAGTGTCGGTATGGTTTTGAAAGGTGTGAGTCTAACCGCTCTTATCAACCCGGCGGCTATATTGATCATTGTGGTTGGGACAATTTCAGCTGTTGTCATTGCCTTCCCATCTAGTGAAATTAAGAAAACACCAAAATTATTCGGCAAAATTTTCAAAGATAGCAAACTTCCAACGATACAAGAAATGATTCCTCTATTTTCAAACTGGGCACAAATTGCTCGTCGTGAAGGTCTTTTGGCATTAGAGGCAAATCTTGAGGAAGTCGATGACGATTTTCTAAAGAACGGCTTAAGCATGGCAGTTGACGGTCAAAGTGCTGAATTTATTCGCGACGTCTTAACTGAAGAAGTCGATGCCATGTCGGAGAGACATCAGTCAGGCGCATTAATCTTTACACAAGCTGGTACATACGCTCCGACTCTAGGGGTACTTGGTGCCGTTGTCGGACTTATTGCCGCACTTGCAAACATGGGAGACATTGAAGCACTTGGACATGCGATTAGTGCTGCCTTCGTCGCCACACTGCTTGGGATTTTTACAGGGTATGTGTTGTGGCATCCATTTGCCAACAAGCTGAAGCGTAAATCTAAGGAAGAAGTAAAGCTTCGTCTCATTATGATTGAAGGGATTCTTTCTGTCCTTGAAGGCCAGTCTCCAAAGGTCATTGAACAAAAACTTCTGATGTACTTACCAGCAAAAGAACGTGCAAATCTTGTCATTGAAGAAGGAGAAAAACAGAATGGCTAGGAAACGTAAAAAACATGATCATGAAGACCATGTAGATGAGTCTTGGCTGATCCCTTACGCCGATCTTCTTACGCTTCTTCTCGCCCTCTTCATTGTGCTGTTTGCATCTAGCTCCATTGATGCGGCAAAATATGAACAGATGGCTAAATCGTTTAATGTTGTCTTTACTGGCGGCACTGGCGTAATGGACCAATCAAGCATGCAGAGCACCGAAGAAACAGAAAACAGCAATCAAACCAAAAAATCAGCAGAAGATGAAGAAGAAGAAGCAAAAGCGAAAGCTCGTGACCAAGCGGTATTAACAAAGGTTAAAAAGCAAGTAGATTCATTCATTGCGGATAAAAAACTTGGTTCTAAGCTTGAAACAAAGCTGACGGATGAAGGTCTGCTTATTACAATTGAAGACAGCATCTTCTTTGATTCTGGGCGAGCGGTGATCCGCTCGCAGGATGTTCCGTTAGCCAAAGAAATATCCAAGCTGCTCGTCATTAACCCTGCTCGTGACATCGTCATTAGCGGACATACAGATAACGTTCCGATTCGGAATTCTGAATTTGAATCCAACTGGTATTTAAGCGCCATTCGTGCGGTCAACTTTTTAAATATTCTCCTTGAAAACAGCAACCTAGACCAAGAGAACTTTAGCACAAAAGGTTACGGTGAATTTAAACCGATTGCCTCTAACGATACCGCAGAAGGCAGAAGTAAAAACAGACGCGTCGAAGTTCTTATTTTGCCAATTGAGAAAAAAGCAAAATAAATAGGAAGCCAGCAGCTTCCTTTCAGATCATGACAAAGGGCTAAAATGATGTTTATTTTAGCCCTTTGTCTTTCTTATGAGCGCGATTGAAAGCGCTTGTCGTTTATCGGTGCGCAGGACTGACACCATATGCGAGGATTAGTCTACATACTAAAAAGGAAGCCACCGGCTTCCTTTTTTATGTGTTTATTCTTTATGATCATATAAATGCTTGGCACGCAGTCCTACATGTTTGAGCATATCGATGCAGGCATCCTTTTCCTCTTCACTAAGCACACTGATCATCTCGTGAATCTCTTTTGCATGATCTGGGAAGATGTCATCAAGTAAAGCTCTTCCCTGCTCCGTAATATGTGCAAATGTCACCCTGCGGTCTTCTGCACAAGCTTTCCGGCTAAGGAGTTCTTTTTTCTCCAATTTATCAACCACATACGTGATGCTTCCGCTTGCGAGTAAGATCTTATCACCTATTTGCTGAAGCGGCTGATCACCTTTATGATACAGCAATTCTAATACAGCAAATTCAGTCGGATTCAGACCGTGCTTCACAATATGTTTGTTCATGTGGTGATTAATGGAGCGATAGGCACGTGATAGTACAATAAATAATTTCAAAGATTTCTCAACATTATGATTTTCCATTTTTTATCATCCTTTATGAAATGCAACCCACTAATGTGACATTAATAAACAATAAGTAAAATGTCAACATGTTGAACCATTTTTAGCATGAAAAAGAGACCAGAACGAATCACCTAATTTTTTAAAAATCTCACAAGTCATCGTAATAAAGATAGGTTCAATGCTATAATAAGTCTATTAGGTAATACGTTGGAGCGATGAATCATGAGTATACTGAAAGGGTTTTGGAAGAAGATCAAGCTTTACCTTATTTTGGTCGTGATTCCAACCCTCATCATTAGTTATTTTATCTACGAAAAAGAAACTGAGAAAATTGATGTAAAAAACAAACAAACCGCTACACTTATGTTAAATATTCACAAAAACCAAATGAATTATTTAATCAGTGAAACAGAAGCAAGATTAACTTCCCTTGCCATGGGATTTGACCAGCCGCTTGAAGCGAAAAGAGTACAAAACATCCTAGAGAAAATCTATAAACAAGAACCTCGTTTTTCAGGCCTGTATCTCCTAGACCAAAAAGGAAATGTCACAGCCAGCACCACACCATTAAAGGAAAAAATCAACCTGTCATTTAGAGATTACTTTAAACGTATTCAAGTCACAAAACAGACCGTCATCACAGATAACTATGTAAGCCGCATTACTAAGCAGCGGATTCTCTCCATTTGTGTCCCTGTTTTGAATGAGAACGACGAAGTCACAGATGTGCTAGTCGCTGCGATTCAAATTGATTATTTAAGAAATATTATGAATGTATTAAACCCAGAGCTTCATTTTAAGATGCTGAATCAAAATGGAGACGTTGTGTTTACAAGTGGTCCACAGCCAGCATCTGAAAGTGATAGCACCGTGTCTACATATTTAGATGAAAACAGCTGGAAGCTGGAGGTTTTTCCGCAGCGTGCGACAACAAGTGAAGTCCTGTCTGTGATGCTGTTTCCTTTATCCAGTGCGTTTATTCTCTTAAATATCTTATTCACACTCGTCCAATATATCATTTTAAGACGACAAACCCAGCAGGAACGCCACCAAAATGAAGCACAAAAACTTGAACTCATTGGAACACTTGCGGCAAGTACAGCGCATGAAATTCGCAATCCATTAACAGGCATTAGCGGGTTTATTCAACTTTTGCAAAAGAAGTATCGTTCAGAAGAGGATCAGCTTTATTTTTCTGTCATCGAGGAAGAAATTAAACGGATTAACCAAATCGTCAGTGAGTTTCTTGTGCTAGGAAAACCAACGGCTGAAAAGTGGCAAAATAATTCTGTGAAGGAAATTGTGAGTGAGATCATGCCCATTGTATTTTCTGAGGCGAACCTTTATAATGTCGAGGTTGATTTGCAAATCAATACCATTCAAGATGTTGGCGTGTATTGCACGAAGGATCACATTAAACAAGTGGTATTGAATGTAGCGAAAAACTCGTTAGAAGCGATGCCAAATGGCGGTCATTTGAAGATTGTCATTGAGGCTGAAAAAGAACAGGTCATCATAAAAGTGAAAGATACAGGTGAAGGTATACCAGAAGAGATGCTGAAACATATCTTCCTCCCTTTTATTACGTCGAAGGAAAAAGGAACAGGTCTTGGGCTTGTTGTGTGTAAACGAATCATTTCGATGTATGGGGGGACAATCGATATCGAGAGCGAAGTGAACAAAGGAACAACCGTAATCATCATGCTCCCTTCTGCACACTAATAGCTGAAGCATTCATCCGGTTTTGCTAATGGCAAGACCGGTTTTTTGATGTCAATAAGAAGGACGATTGACAGAAAGGAGACTCATTTGTGATACAAGATCATGAAAGGAAGCAACAGATTGTTGTTCATGAAAAAGAAGATACTGATACTCATTCATCAGGTTGTCCAGTTCTTGACTATATTTAATTGTCGTCTCACCTGTATAGCCTTCTACTTGAGCAGCTTCTACCATTTGTCTTCTCTTTTCATCAATTGACATTAATAACTGTTCTTTCCGTACATAAATATTCATGATCTCAGCTCCCGCTATGAATTCGTCTGTCTACGCTCTAAATGATCCGACACCAAAATTATACTTTATTTGTAAATTAAATTAAATATGCTTATTTTATTTAATTTTTTACAGCCTAAAGACCTTTTACCCAATGAATTCTGGGGGTAAACTTCAAAATTGGACAGGACTGACACATTGATTAAACAGAATTTTATCCTATGCAGAAGACCAAAATCAACTATTTTCTCTCTCATTTTATGTCTATTTTCCTAAAAAAAAGCTGATCTTCCGCCTCATGCGAAATGATCAGCTCCCACTATTAAACCGTTTCTTCTTCGTAAATTGGCACCCAGCCCTCAGTTGTGACAAATATGCGAACTGCGACGACTTGACGATCTTCTTGAAGTGTAAAGTAGTGACGAATATTCGGGGGCACAGAAATTAAATCACCTGGATTCAGTCTCACATCAAAAAAGACGCCGTCTTTGCCTTGAATGGCAAAGATTCCATGACCGCTCACGATAAATCTGACTTCATCATCCGTATGATGATGCTCACGTTTAAAGTTTTGAAGCAGTTCATCCAGGTTAGGGGTCGCATCTGATAATGAAATCACATCCTGCGCTTTGTATCCTCTTCGCTCGGAAATACTCTTTATTTCCTCTTGAAACACAGTTAAAATTTCTTCCTTTTCATCATCTGTTAAATCGTACTTTTCTGATAACTGTTTTGGTAGTTTTTCAATATCCCAATGTTCATAAATGACCCCTTGCTGTTCTAAATACGCCTGGACCTCTTGTTCGTTCTCAAGTAACGTGTTCTCTTCATTATGAATGTAAATGGTCGCCATGTGTTTTTCCTCCTTTTTATTTAACAAGCTGCTTTTGATAAAGCGCTACTTTCAAATGATAGGTAAATAAAAATTCATAAGCCTCTAAGACTCGTTTGGCTTCAAATGCGGTTTTCCCCCAAACGGTGATGCCATGATTACGAATGAGTACAGCACCAGCATCGTCCGTCAGGTGCACTGCAAATTGCTCTGCAAGGTGCGGAATATGGGCTGGGTTTTCAATAATAGGAACAGCAACTTCTGCATCCTCTTCCCAATAACCAAGCGCTTTAATGATTTCGTTGCCTTTAAAACGAACTTCTCCTTTATCGCCATACAGCTCAGAAATGACATTGTTATCGATCGTGTGGACGTGAAGACAACATCCTGCTTTCGTCCGCTCATAAACGTATGTGTGAAGCAGTGTTTCAGCTGATGGCCTGAGCGGCTGATTCGGATGAACCGGCTGACCTGCTGCATCAACAAGAACAAAATCTTCATCGGTTTCTTTTCTTTTATCTTTGCCGCTTGCCGTCACCAAAAACGTGATGGGATCATCCGACACTTTTATCGATAAATTGCCGCTTGTTCCGTAAAACCAGTCTCTTTGTGCCAATTCACGTTTGACGTCTGCTAGTTCCTTCCAGTGTTTACTCTTCTCGTCTGCCATTCCTTCACTTCCTTTATTTGATCAAATTGCGCTTTTAGATCAACAAATGTTTCATACTCTTTATGTACGAGCCCTAGCTCTTTACATTCGTTCAGTAAATAATCACGCGCAAACGTGAGATCCGCATGTTTCGCTGCCTCAATATCAGTCACTGAATCACCAATCATGATAATAAAATCATCTTCCTGCGTCAGCTCTCGAATAATGGAAGGCTTGCAGCAGCCACAGCCATTTTGGCATTCTGAATCACAGGCATGCGGCCATTCAATTTGAATATGATCTTCTTTAAATGATGCATGGTTACAATAAATATTCTCTTGTTCGACAATCCCTTCAAGGATAGGATAGACAAAAAAGTCCATACCGCCGCTGAGTACATAGAAAGGAATGTCTGCTTTTTTGACATCATCGACAAACTGTTCAAATCCTTCACGAATCTCTGTATCCTCTAAAATAAATGACCGAATGGCTTCTTTCTGATCACTCGTCAGTAACTGAAACATCTGCCCGACGCCTTCTTGGATCGTGATCTCTTTTGCTAGAACACCATCCTTCCATTTCGTCCATTCTTTCGGAGCAAACTGCTTCATGATGCGAATGATATTATCATTTTTCGTAATCGTGCCATCAAAATCACAACATACAATTGGTTTTTTCATTTATTCTGCTACCCTTCCCCAAAGATCAAGTGCTGCTTGTAAGTCTTGACAAGTTGATGCTTTTTCTTCGATAGACTCTTTTTTGACCACCGCATCAATGATCGAACGAAAGGCTTTCCCTCCTCCAATTGCTCCCCGCGGATGTCCGTGAATCCCCCCGCCTGCATTAATGACATGATCAAGTCCAAAATCTTTGACTAAGATCGGCACCATTCCCGGGTGAATGCCTGCTGAAGGGACAGGAAATGTTTGTTGAACTGTATCCTCTTTCACACATGCTTCGAAAATGCCAATGGCATCTTTTTTCGGAAGGGCGACTGATCCATAAGGAGAGGGAAAAAGACTTAAATCAGCGCCAGCATATCGATTTAATTTGCCTAAAAGAAGAGAATGCGAGAATCCATAGTCTGGAGATGATGTCATTGCACCGCTCACTGCCGGATGTGCCATGATCGGCAATGGGATCTCTGGATCTTCAGCCAAGCTTTGCATGACATCAAGTCCATAGGCAAAAACATTGAATAAAAGCGCATCAGCCCCGAGTTCGGCTGCCTTTCTTGCTCGATCTTTCAAATCAAAAGTTCTACCAGTTAAATTAACAGCATAAAGCGTGCGATGTCCTGTCTCTTCATATGTTTCTTTTAATATCTTTTTTCCTTCCTTGATTCGATCTTCAAAAGGGGCTAATGGGCTTTCAAATAAAATCTCATCATCTTTGATGAAGTCTACTCCACCTAAAGCCTGTAAGCGGAGCTGTTCTTTTAAATCCTCCATATCACGGCCGATCACGCCTTTAAATATACTCATCAATAGTGGCCGATCAAACACGCCTACTTTCTTTCGTATCCCCTCAATGCCAAATACCGGTCCTGGCAGACAGCTTTTAAACCTTTCCGAAAATTCGATATCGACGAGCTTTACTTTCCCATCCAGTGAAAGCTTTCCAAAAATCGTCGTCAACACCGCTGGTATATCAGCTGAAAAGTTCGCCTCAGGATAAGCAATGGTCACCTCTGTTTGATACAGACCACCATTTGCGGGAGACTGTTCTTTTACGCTCACCACACGGCCTTTATGTTTTTTCAGCTGCTCCTTTTTGAGCTGCGGCAAGTCCGTCCATGACCCGACCGTTAACCCAAGTGCGATCTGCTCTGCTTTTCGGTCTATTTGTTCATCCTCTCGATGTGTTAGTACGTATGTTGCCAGTAGTTCACTCACTAGGAATCCCCTTTCGATTGCGTCCTGTATATGGTCAATAAAAAAACCTCTTTAAGTGCTTGATCAGCGCGTTAAAGAGGTTTCGTCTCATTCATCCGAATCTTATCTCTCAGCGCTTGCTGCAAGAATTAGCACCGTGCTTCATGGAAGTCGGTTGCCGGGCTTCATTGGGCTAGTCCCTCTGCCTACTCTTGATAAGAATATTCAATTTTCTTAAATATTGCCTGAATTATCGCACCATTTTTTTACGTTGTCAATGGCTTTTTTTCAAATAACTGCAAGGCAGCGATACGATCAGCTGCTTCCTTTAGCCGCTCCTCACTTGTTAAAAGTCCGACTCTGACGTAGCCTTCACCGTGAGCACCAAAGCCATTCCCGGGTGCCACAACAACATGTGCTTTTTCTAATAATACATCAGAAAAAGTTTCAGATGTATACCCTTCAGGCACCTTTAACCAAGCAAAAAACGAGCCCTTTGGCGCACTGACGTCCCAGCCAATCTCTTTGCATGCAGCAATCCAAGTGTTTCGTCTTTTTTCGTACCGATCATTTTGTACTTGTACGCACGTTTGATCGCTTAAAAGTGCTTCTGCTGCTGCATCTTGAGTTGCTTTAAACAGTGACACAAACAGGTGATCCTGATAAAGCTCAATGGCTTCGATAACAGAGGCATTCCCTGCTGCAAAACCGACTCTCCAACCAGCCATATTATACGTTTTGGACAATGTATAGATTTCAATACCTGTCTCTTTTGCTCCGTCTATTTGCAGGAAACTAAGGGGCTTTTCGCCGTCAAATCCTATGCCGCCATATGCAAAATCATGGACTACACACATCTTATTTTCATTCGCAAACGCAACAGTATCTTCAAAAAATGTCCGGGTTGCAGTCGCACCAGTCGGATTATTTGGGTAATTTAAGTACATCAATTTTGCTTGATTCTTATCCTGCTCTGACAATTGGTGGTAGTCAGGTAAAAAATCATTTTGTTCAAGAAGAGGCATTGTGACCATGCGAGCTCCGGCAAGCACAGCGCCTGACCAGTAATCAGGATATCCTGGATCTGGAACAAGCAGCGTATCACCTGGATTCAGTAGGCATTGCGGCAATTCGACTAGTCCCGCTTTCCCTCCAAATAAGATGGCAATCTCTGTCTTTGGGTCAAGCGTGACGCCATATTCTCTTTCATAAAAAGCAGCTGCAGCTTTTTTTAGTTTCGCTGTCCCGCGGAATGAGGAGTATTGATGATTTTCAGGTTTTGCTACCGCTTCCTGCATCGCTTTCACAATATGTGGAGGAGTGGGCTGATCAGGATTTCCTTGACCTAAATTAATCACATCTGCCCCTTCCTGCACTTTTTTCTGTACTTTTTGTACAAGCGACGCAAAAAATTGTTTCGGTAAATGTTTCAATACATCCGATTGTTGGAATTCCATTTTTTCACCTTCTATTCAAGTTACGTGACAATACAATCACTGTAATGGATTGTTTTATGAATTGTAAAGCAATTTTGAAAAAAGATTGACATGTGAACTGCAGCTCTGATAATATCTAGAATTAAGAAATGCAAGCAGACATGAAACAATTACATATTGATTTCTCTTATCGAGAGTTGGGCGAGGGATTTGGCCTTTTGACCCCAACAGCAACCGACCGTTAATACCACTGTGAAGTGGGGCGCAGCAAGTACAGCGCCAAGACAATTGTCTTATAGGGCACGGTGCTAATTCCATCAGACGTATGTGCTGAGAGATAAGAGAGGCTTCGAGCATACACGCCATCAAGCCTCTTTCTCTCAGGAGAAAGAGGCTTTTTTATATGATTTGGAGGGGAAACAATTGGTTACACTTACGGCATCATATGAAGAATTAACAGAAAGTTCGGCAGTTGCACTTGCCATTAGACTCGGATTGATTCAGGAGAGCAGTCATTTGACCTGTACTGAAATTGGCGACGGAAATTTAAATTACGTCTTTCATATTTATGATCACAAACAAGCAAAAGGACTGATTATCAAGCAGGCCCTTCCTTATGCAAAGGTCGTTGGAGAAAGCTGGCCGCTGACATTAGATCGTGCAAGAATTGAAAGTGCAGCACTCATCAAGCAGTCAGAGTATGCACCTCATCTTGTACCAGCCGTCTATTATTCGGATACAGCTCTTGCAGTGACGGCAATGGAGGATCTATCACACCTTGAAATCGTCAGAAAAGGGCTAATTGCCGGAAAACACTATCCGTATTTATCAGATCATGTCGGAGAATTTTTAGGCAAAACACTATTTTACACGTCTGACTTTGCCACAAATCCTAAAATCAAAAAACAATTCGTGAAGCAGTTTACGAACCCTGATCTTTGTGACATTACAGAAAAACTCGTTTTCACAGATCCTTTCTTTGACAGCGAAACGAATGACTTCGAAGTGGAATTAAGGGAAGAGGCAGAAGCACTATGGGCTGATCTTGAACTGCAAGCAAAAGCAGCCGAATTGAAACGGATCTTCTTAACCTCTGCTGAAACACTGGTACATGGAGATCTTCATACCGGCAGTATTTTTGCAAACGAAACGGAAACGAAAATCATTGATCCAGAGTTCGCTTTTTACGGTCCTTTCGGATTCGATATCGGTCACTTTATTGCCAATCTGTTCATAAATGCTTTATCTCATGAGAATGAGCAGGATCAGCAGCACCTTTTTGATCATGTCGTCAATGTGTGGGCAACATTCAAAGAAGTGTTCACAAAAGCATGGAAAGAAGACAGTATTGAAGCGTTTAGTGTATCGGACAGCTTTTTAGAAACAACGTTTGACCGTATTTTAAAAGAAGCCACCGGCTTTGCTGGCTGTGAGCTTGTTCGCCGAACCATCGGTCTTGCACATGCGGCTGATCTCGATGCGATTCCATCACATTCTAGAAGGCTTCAGCAGAAAAAAGCAGCACTTACACTAGGAAAAACATTGATCAAACAATATCATACAGTGGAAACAGCGTCTGACCTCGTCGCATTATTCCAGCAAACTGTAAAGGAGTGACGAGTTTTGTCTAAAGAATTTGAAGTTCCCCGTTCCGTCGAATGGGAAGAAAACCGTATCAACATTTTGAATCAGCAAAAATTACCCGCTGAAACCGTGTTTGAGCATTTATATACAAAAGAAGATGTGTATGATGCCATTGTGACACTAAAAGTACGCGGAGCACCTGCTATTGGCATTACAGCGGCTTTTGGGCTCGCACTCAGTGCACAAGAGATTGATACAGAAGACATTGATCTCTTTAAGCGAGAAGTCGCTCGCCTGAAAGAATATTTAAACAGTGCTCGTCCAACCGCTGTGAATCTTGCCTGGGCATTAGACCGGCTTTATCAGCGCATTGAGCGTGCTGCTTCGGTGAATGCAGCCAAAACTGATCTTGTCCATGAAGCCATTCAAATTCAAATCGAAGATGAAGAAACATGCCGGCAAATCGGTCAAAATGCTCTTCAGCTCTTTAAATCTGGTGATCGAATTATGACCATTTGCAACGCAGGCTCCATTGCCACAAGCCGGTACGGAACAGCGCTTGCACCCTTTTATTTAGCGAAAAAGAAAAACCTCGATCTTCACATTTACGCATGTGAAACACGTCCTGTCCTTCAAGGCGCTCGTCTGACGACATGGGAATTGATGCAGGGTGGCGTAGATGTGACGCTTATCACGGATAATATGGCAGCCCATACGATGAAAGAAAAACAAATTTCTGCCGTTATTGTTGGTGCAGATCGAATCGCTAGAAACGGTGATACAGCAAATAAAATTGGAACGTTAAGTCTGGCTATTTTAGCTAAACACTTTCAAATTCCATTTTTTGTGGCTGCGCCTCTTTCGACCTTTGATGTGTCAACTCAGGATGGGTCAGATATTCCGATTGAAGAACGCGACCCACAGGAAGTAAAGGAATTAAACGGCATCCAAATTGCGCCTCCTGACGTGCAGGTATTTAACCCTGCCTTTGATGTCACTCCTCATCATCTCATTTCCGGGATCATTACAGAAAAAGGCATTATCACTTCCAACTATACAGAAGAGATTGATGCACTATTCACCGAAAGCGTGTCACTTTAATCAAACAAAAGCGCGGGGTTCTTATCATTTAAGAGCACCGCGCTTTTTTGTTTCGTTCGTTTTTGCTAATATTTCTTTTTTCTGTTCTTCTGTCAACACGTTCATTTTGACGCATAGTGATGTGACGGCATACATTTTATCTTTTTTGCCCCATAACATGTTAGCAGCCTCCTTTTTCCCTAGACCAACTTTTTTAGCTTAATAAAAGGATATGTCGCTCACTAAACATTTGGAACAGGTCAATTCATTTATTTTTGAACAAATGGGATGCCTTCTAATTCTAACAGGATCGCTTTCATCCCTGTCTTCGTCCCTGCATAACCAGTCAGAGTCCTGTCTTTTCCAATGACCCGGTGACACGGGATAAAAATAGGCAATGCATTGCGTCTATTAGCTTGTCCAATGGCTCTGACAGCCTTTGGATTGCCGATCGCTTCTGCAATATCAGCATAGCTTTTTGATTCACCATACGGAATAGTAGAAAGTGCCTCCCACACTTGCTCTTGAAACGGAGAGCCTGCTTGCTTGAGCGGGAGATCGAACACTTTCCGATCGCCCTTAAAATATTCATCCAGCTGTTTTTTCGCTTCTTTTAATACAGGCGTGTCTTCTTGTTTAAAACGGTCTCTCTGCTCTTTGACCAAAAACGATTCATCATCAAACTTCACTTCAATGATGGCGCCATCTTTCTCTAGTATGTATAATGCCCCGATTGGTGCGGTATAGACTGTATAATACACATTAAAGCTCCCCTTCTTGTTTCTGCTGCCGGAGTGGAAGCGTGAGATGGAACACTGTTCCGACCCCTTCTTCACTCTCTACTTCAATGGTTCCTTGATGCTCTTCAATAATTTTATAACTAACCATTAACCCAAGTCCAGTGCCTCTTTCTTTTGTTGTATAAAATGGTTCTCCGAGACGCTTTAGTTTATCCTCTGTCATGCCGCAGCCTTCATCACGAAGAGAAATCACAATGTGCTCCTCCCCCTTCCTTTGAATGCTCACGTATACATTTCCTTTCTGAGGCATTACTTCAATCGCATTTTTTAAAATGTTAATAAAGACTTGCTTCAATTGATTTTGTTCACAGTAGATGAGCGGAATATCATCGAGCACATCTAAATGCATTTGTACATTGCCAAGATTGGCCTGTGCGTGAAGAAGGTCCATCGTGTCTTTGACAATTTGCACGACATTTTTTTCTTCATAGATGATGGCCTGCGGTTTCGCTAAAATCAAAAATTCTGTAATGATGGATTCGATTCTTTTTAGCTCTGATGTGATGACATTAAAATAGAGCGAATACTCCCCTTCAATGTTTCCTTTGAGCAGCTGAATGAAACCTTTTAAAGCCGTCATTGGATTTCTAATTTCATGGGCAATTCCAGCGGCAAGCTCTCCGACAACATGAAGCGTATCCGATTTTCTTACCCGCTCCTCTAATTCCTTGCGCTCAGTCACATCTCTAAAGATGGCCAAATTCATGTTATGAATAATATTTCGTTTAAAAGAAAACTCCAAAATACGTTGATCTGGATGGTTCAGCACAAATGGAACTTCATTGTCCATCTCATCTAATGACATCGCCTGAGCTGGCTGTGCCAAATTTTCAATTTGATATGGCGCAAGGATATGAAAAAGGTTCATTTCCGTTAAGTGATCATCTTTGAGGCCAAGCAGTTCACTTGCGGATGGATTCACATCAATAATCCGGTATTGATTATCGAAAAGAACAATGCCATCCATAGAACCATTAAATACTTTACGGAATTTGAGCTCACTTTCTCGCAGCTCCTCTTCCATTCGCTTTCTGTCACTGACATTCCGTAGAATGGTTAAGTGCTGCCCTTCTAATACCGCATGCTTAGAGGTGAACTCAAGCTCCTTGAATTGGCCATTCGCCATTCTAAAGAGGAGTTCTTCTCTGATTTCAAGATTCCTGATATACCGTCTTCTTGTCGGCCGGTATCTGCGATCAGATTTGACTAGAAAATCCATGAGTTTCTTGCCAATCAGCTGATGCATCGGTAATTCAAAAATTCGGCAGGCTGATTCATTTGCCCTGACAATTTCTCCATCATCCGCCCAAATGATGATGGCATCCATCGCATTTTCGAATATTTCTCTAAAACGTTCTTCACTTTTTAGCAGCTTTTCTTCCATTAATCTTTTTTCTGTAATATCACGCATGATGGACATGTAAAAACCACTCATCACATTGGATGTGATGGTCAGTTCGAATAATTTGTGCTGCCCAGATTGAAGAGTAACAGGAAGTTCTCCCTTTGCTTTCCCTGTTTCTTTCAATGAAGTTAAGAGCTGCTGGAGCGCTGGAAGGTTTTCTTCTTCAACAAATTCATTTAAGTAGCGGTCTGTTAAATCTGTTTTTTGAAGTTCAAAGCTCTGGCAAAAAGAGTGATTGGCGTCAATCATACAACCATCCTGATCAAAAATGACCATACCGTCAATCGCTCGATCAAATAAATCTTTAAACAGCTGCTCATTCATCGAACGTTCTCGCTCTAATATTTTCTTTGAAGAAATATCACGCATGACGACAATATATTGTTGATTCACCACGTCGTGCTCTGCTACAAATTCAATATATTTTGTCTCTCCATTTTCAAGTTGAATGGAGATCTCTCTTTTTAACGTTCCTTTTCGAAAAAAAATCTCAAGCGAGCAGTCAATTTTGTTTTTCGGGATGCCGTATAGGAAATCTAGAACGGATTTATTGAGGAGGTCTTCTTTCGGTGTTTGCACAAGCCTGCATGTCGCTTCATTGGCTTGGATAATGTTGAGGTGCTGATCAAATATAAAAATCGCATCTAACGTCTTATTTAACAGCATTTTGTGCTGTATCAATTCATTTCGCAAATATTCGTTCTCTTTTTCTAATTTTCTGATATTTTTCGCACCATCGAGCGTTTCAGTCATTCTCTTACACTCCTTTTCCAGCCTCATTCCTCTACAATATTTCTACAAGATTTTCATTGTTCCTTCATTCGACTCATAAAAAAAGAGAACTTTTTACACGAGGCTTGCTTCATTTGTTTCATTTGGATGACACGATTGTATAACGATTCTCTTTTCTTACGCTTCTTTTACAACCGTTCTACAATTTCACATCAAATAGCGAAATGAGCCAATTTGTATTTTAAAATGGGGCAAATGAGGGAACAGTGCACTTAGAACGTTTATGTTCGAAAAGAAGCAGGAAAGGTGATGTTATGACGTCAACGAGAGACAGTTATTTTGATAATGCAAAATTTCTTCTGATTTTTCTAGTTGTTTTTGGTCATTTGTTACGGTCATTCATACATGATAATGACTGGATACTCTACTTATATAAATTTATTTATACATTCCATATGCCCGCTTTTATATTGGTGTCTGGCTTCTTTGCCAAAGGTTTTAGAAAACCAGGTTTTATGAAAAAAGTCGCAGTTAAGCTGATCATCCCATATTTGATTTTTCAGGTCATCTATTCTGTGTATTATTATTTCTTACAGGATCAAAGCATCTCTAACTTAAATCCGATTGATCCGCAATGGTCTTTATGGTTTTTAATCAGTTTATTCTTTTGGAACTTACTACTCATTCCTTTTTCAAAACTGCCATTCCACTGGGCAATGATCGTCAGTTTATCGATGGCGTTACTTGTCGGTTACGTGGACAGCATTAGTGATACGCTCAGCCTATCTCGTACGTTTGTCTTTTTGCCGATGTTTTTAGCTGGCTTTTATTTAAAAAAGCAGCACTTTGAATTTATCCGAACAAGCAAAGGGAAACTGACTGCACTTCTTGTACTGATGGCCGTGTTCATGTTTTGCTATTTTTATGAATTCGATTATTCCTTTTTATTTGGGTCACAATCGTACGCTTCTCTTGGAGATGAAGGACTCATTGCAGCTATGAAACGAATGGCATGGTATTTACTTGCATTTGCTGCTACCTTTAGTTTCTTTGCATTAGTCCCTACACGCCGGTTCTTCTTTACCAAATGGGGCACAAGAACGTTATATGTCTATTTACTTCACGGCTTTGTGATTAAGCTTTTAAGAACGACTTGGTTTGATGATTGGGCTCTAAATACGGCAAGTGTATTGATTCTATTGCTGCTTACGGTCCTCTTAACCTTTACCTTATCTAGCACATTTGTTAAAACTGTTGCACAACCAGTCATCGAGCTCAAAATGACCAGTCTGATGCGAACCATTACTGGCAGACAAAACAGTTATATTAAATAGAAAAAACGATCTCTCAGGATCGTTTTTTTCTATTTATTTTTGTTTTTCTGTTCAGTGTGACATTCATCGTTTTTTTTAGGCTTCATTAAGGTATCAATCCATTTACTGCTGTTTATATCTCCCAGCTCGCTGCCAAATTCCTCTTCCAAGATATCGGGGTTCATCGGTTTTTTATGGTCTTTCATATCTTTACTTTTCACATGTTTTTTAGTCACGAGATGCTCCCCCCTGTTTACCTTGATGAGAATTTCGGTTCGCTTGGCGGTCTTCTGATTGCTCGTCAAATTGTGTTTGTCCTTGATCGTGTGCCATGCTTTCTGTAGGCGTCATATTATTTGTGAGTGCTTCATTTTTTGCTGTTTTTCTTTTCATTTGTCATCATTCCTTTTTAACATGTTTAGTTCTTCGCTCAATTGATCAAACAGCTCTTTCATTTGTTTGACTGTCACTGGTTTTTCCTCAGGCTTTAACTCATATCCAATTTGCCCATTCGCTTCTAGCGTTGCTTTTTTGAGACTGCTGATGTCTGTGATGCCCTGCTGCTTTAAGCGCATTTTGAATTGGTCCCTTGTCAGTCGCGTTTTTTTTAGCTTGTGATCAAGCATTTCTCCATCCTCTAAAATCACCACAGACTTCCCTGAAACCAATTTTTCAAAAAAATCAAATTGGATCGACAGCTTTTCCATAATCACAAGCGCCACAATAAAAATGGCGGCCGCATAAATGGTTTCAAGTAAATTATGCTCAATAAAGGGTTGGATAATAATCGATCCAATCGAAATCATGATGACTGTCTGTTGAACCGTTAATTGACTAATGGATTTAGGCCCTGCTATTCTCAGCAGCAAAGTACCAACGAGCAGCATTACAATTGCTTTCCATAACACATCCAGCACGTCTCTTTCACCTCTTACCTATAGATTGCGAACATCCTTTGTGATTTAGCCAGTTATATAATGGAAATAAAAAAACCAGCATTCAGTAGGAATGCTGGTTAGCCGATGATCACACGCTCTTTCGGATAATGATAATTCGCTTCACTTTCCCGGCGGCCAATTAAATACAAGAAGCTTGGAATTCCAATCCGTCCTATAAACATGACCACCATAATAATACACTTACCAAATACGGACAAGTCAGACGTAATTCCGAGCGACAGTCCTGTTGTTCCGAAGGCAGAACAAACTTCAAATAAAGTTTCAAGAAGTGTATGATGGTCTGATAAAGTTAACAGAAACGTAGCACCAAACACTAAAATAAAGGCCATCATCGTCACCATGAGGGATTTATTAATATCCGCTTGATGAAGCTCTCTTTTAAAGATTTTAATGGACTTATTTCCTCTCGCAAAATGAAACAAAGCAAGTAAATTAAGGGCAAACGTGGTTGTCCGAATTCCGCCCCCTACCGAGCTTGGAGATGCCCCGATAAACATCAACAAACATAAAAATAACAGTGTCGGCTCTGTCAATTGCGTAATATCTAATGTCGAAAGCCCGCCACTTCTGGTGGCTGTTGATTGAAACAAAGAATAAAACAAGATTTCATGCCAGCTCTTCCCTAGAAAAGTAAACCGGGCTTCAAGTGCATAAATCCCAATTGCCCCAACGACAACAAGGAGGCCAAACGTGATTGTTGTAATTTTCGTAAACAATGAAAACGATGCATGTTTTCGGTCTTGATTGAATAAATAATCCTTTACTTCGACAAGTACCGGAAAGCCAATAGCACCAAAAATGATGAGCAGCATCGTGATAAATTGGACGAAATAGTCATCTTTATAAGGAATTAACGAATTCCCTGTAATATCAAAGCCTCCATTGGTTGTGGCACTGATACTAGAGAAAAATCCGTGTAAAAAAGCGCCTTGCACATCGTAATACTTTAGAAAATACATACTTAAAATCAGACCGCCTACAAACTCAATCAGCAAGATTAAATATAAGACCTGCTTCATGAGTTTTACAATACCTGATAAGTTGCTCTGGTTTTGGTCTGCCATAATTAATTTTCTTTCTTTAATGCCGATCCTTTTTCGCATAACCAGCCAGACGAATGTACCAAGGGTCATAATGCCGATACCGCCGATTTGCAAAACAAATGCAAGGATCCACATCCCGGTCACACTAAATGTTTGTGACGTATCGACAACAGTCAGACCCGTGACACTGACAGCACTCACAGCTGTAAACAGCGCATCAATAAATGTCCATTTGACTCCTTCTTGGTGAGCCACTGGTAGACTGAGTAGAATGAACGACACGGTCACAGCAAGAAAATAATAAAGGGCAATCAACTGAAAAGCCGACAGCCGGTCGATTAGTTTTTTCATTGGATTCATGGTTATTCCTTCTTTTATCTTTCTTTTCGAATACTATATCATTTTAATGAAAAGGAAGAAGATTTTAAAGGTATTTTGTGCTTTATTTACTTTTTCATCAAAAAGAAAAAGACATCCTTACGCAGAATGTCTTTTGATCTTTCTTATTTTGCTTCTAGTCTTCTAATTCTTTCGTTTAAATCAGGGTGTGTTGAGAAAAGAGAAGCTTTTCTTTTACCACTGATTTTCAGTGTAGCAACAGCTGCTTGATCATCATCTTTGATTCTTGATGTATACGCCTCTAGTGAACGAAGCGCATGAATCATTTTATCTTTTCCTGCAAGGTCCGCACCGCCGCGGTCTGCATGGAATTCGCGATGTCTAGAGTAAGCAAATACGACAAGGCTTCCTAAGATAGAGAAAATAATTTGGAAGACGATCACAGCGATAAAGTGAACAATCGGCACAAGCTCTTCACGTGGAACGAAACGGCTTGCGATCCATGCCGCAATTCTTGAAAGGAAGACAACAAACGTGTTGACGATCCCTTGAAGTAACGTCATTGTAACCATGTCACCGTTCGCTACGTGAGCGACTTCGTGAGCGATAACCCCTTCAACTGCTGCATCATCCATTTCATGAAGCAATCCAGTTGATACGGCAACAAGCGATCTTCTTTTAGAAGGACCTGTCGCAAATGCATTTACTTCAGATGATTGGTAAATACCGACCTCAGGCATTTTAGAAAGGCCTGCTGCTCTTGATAGTCTGTGAACGCGGTCAACAAGCTGCTGCTCATCATATGTTAATGAATCCTTTTCTGGATTTAACACACGCACACCCATCATCATTTTTGCCATCCAGCGAGACATCGCTAGTGACATAAACGAGCCTACAAAACCAACAACTGCACTGAATACAAGAAGATAAAGGATATTAAGTCTTCCGTCTGCTCCTATATAAGAACCAACACCAGTTGCTGCACTAATAACCGATAGGACAATACCAATCGTAGTGATAACAAGAATGTTCGTTAATATAAACAGAAATATTCTTTTACCCATACATAACCTCCGCTGTCATATTAAGTTCATTTGAACTTATTAATAAAATTATAAAAATAAACGTCTCAAATTGCAAGGAAAAAGGAATCGTTTTACTATGTTATATCATACTGGCTAAAACCTCGTCATTTCAATGATTACGCTACTTGCATCCGCAAACAAGTGAACAAATTGTGACGCATCGGTCCTATTTTAGTTTATTTTGCATTTTCATTAAAAAGAGATTATGATGTTGAATTAGATCAATAATCACGTTTTTGACGTACAAAATGAGGTGGAACATGGTGACTTTTAAATTAACGAGAATTGACATGACGAGACTTCTGTATTCTCTAAAAGGCGAGGGAGATCTGACTCCGCTTCAGCTTTTGAATTTATCTGTAAAAAGCGATAAGGAACATGAATATGATGAATTAAAAATCCCTTCTTTTTTTGAAAAACTCGAACGGCGCAAGCAAAAATCAGAGCACGGGCTTTCAACGAACGAAATCGTTGAGCTTGGCAACTTGTGTGAACTGACTTCTCTTAAATCAACAGCCATTCAAAACTGGATCAAGCGCGATATTAAAGATATGATTGGCCATCCAGAGCTTGGCAAGAAGTACTCCATTGATCAAGTCGTTATTTTATTAATTGTCCGGGATTTAAAATCAGTATTTGATTTTGATGCTATTCGTACGATTTTATCTGCCTTATTTAATACGATCACAGATCGAACGGATGATATTATCAGCCCCATCCGTTTTTATGAAGCATATGCGCACGTCCTTGATTTTATTTATCACCATACACATTTTCCATTAAAGGAAACGAATTTACGAGAAATGACAGAAGAGCAGACGGACAAGCTACACGAAGAGTTTACAGAATTGACGAAGCCGCAATGGCATTTGATTAAAGGCATTATCAGTTCTACCGTTTTCTCCGTTTTCACTTCTCACTTGCAAAGCACAGCGCAAGAAATGATGTTGAATACGCTTCAGCTGAAAAAGGCTTAAAACTGAGCCCGAGGTGACCTTCATCACCTCGGCTTTTTTGTGCAGCAATTGCCAGCATAATTGCAGGCTGTTTTTTTCAAAATAAGAAGGCGCAACAAACATGAGGTGAAAGGAGGAATATGTGATGGCAAACCGAAATCAACTTCTTGTTCCTGGAGTAGAACAAGCTTTAGATCAATTTAAATACGAGATCGCTCAAGAATTTGGCGTGAATCTCGGTTCAGATACAGTCGCACGTTCAAACGGTTCTGTTGGCGGCGAGATGACAAAAAGACTCGTACAGCAGGCGCAATCTCAAATGGGCCATTCAACTAAATAAAGACATGGTGAAATACGCCGGATCTATTCTGGCGTTTTTTTACTGTTCATATATAGGCTCATCCCGGTTTTCACGGTATGAGGGCGATGTGTTTTTTCCTTTTTGTTTGACGCCATCTCTGTTACGTTCGCCGTACGGACGATTCTGACCACTGTCGTTTTTTTTTTACATGCTTTTCAGCATCACCACGTGATGTGCCGTTTGGATGTTTTTTTTCATCTGGATCAGTTGAGTGATTTTTTTTTTGCTCTTTGTCTTTTTCAAAAGAGCGATCCTTTTCTTCTTTTCCCTTTTTCTCTTTGTTGTCAAGATTAGGGCTTGTTTGGTGAGGCTTTTGAACAGCTCCTTGCTCTTCCCTCTCAACTTCCTTCTGCTCTTTGTCTTCGCCTTCAGGAGCCTCTTTATCCGGCTGCATCTCATCGCTATCGTCTGTCTTTATGTCTTCTTTTTTGTCTTCGTCTTTTTGATCTTCATCAGCATTTTTCGGCTCTTCTTCTTTGACAGCCTCGTCATCTGCTGGATCTTCATCATCTTTTTTAACGTCCTCTTGTTCGTTGTCTTGCATTTCTTGATTTCTAATATAAGTTCCTGTTGAAATGCCTGCTTTTTGTGCCTTTTCTCTTGTTTCCAGGTCACCTTCCACAGTTTCCAGCTTATAATTGCGCTTTTGATATTCCCCCGAGATGGTGCTGATTTTACTTTTTACGTTTGTTTTGTATGTATGATCCTGCTTGTTTTCATAAACAGTTGAAATATAAATGCTTTTAGAGTGGTTCACGTATCCTTTTTTATCACAATCATCGATGATTTCCTGCACGACTTTGGTCATGTCGTTTTTTTCTAAATCTTTCATACTGGCCAGTACTTGCTTCGCATCTTTATTCAGCGGAGTGACACCGATCACTTGATAGTTGTGATCGAGTTTCAGCTCAAAGCTTGGGTTAATGTCAATCGTCATATATGCATATGCTTTTTGACTTGAGAAAGATGGCATCATAGTGAAAATCACGACAATAATTGCTGCAATTGATAGAATTCCTGCATTTAACGGACGTAAACGAAGCAGGTCAAAAAAACCGGCTCTTTTTCTTTCGAGACGTGATTCATTCGGAAACGTCACTTCTTGACCGATTTCATAGTCTTGCTGTTCATACTTTGTCCGCAGAAATTGTCCATCAGGGGTCAGCAGTGTGACATATTTTTTGTTTTTCTCTACTATAATGCCTCTTCTCATGAATTAAGCACCCCTTTAAGGTAATCTTTCAAATACACATAATCACCTGTCATAATGATCGCCATCGCAATAATATATTTTCTATTTCTCTCAATCGTTTTGCGGCTGACTTCCACTAGCTTTTCCAGCTGTTTGACTGGCAATTGTTTTTTCTGAAATAAAATGGTTCTCAGTTCATCGTGCTTAACGAGTGTATGGGCCACTTTAATGGCATTTTGTCTCGCATCCGCATGCTTTGGTGAATGCTCAAGCAGTTCTTGAAACGTAAGACCATATACTTTCAATCGTTCTTTAAAATGTTCAATCTCTTCTCTTCTATGTTCTTGTTCAATTAAACGCCTATATTCATTTGCAGAAAGCTCTGCTTCAATCATGCTTTGCGAGTATTCGCCATTCTCACTTTCTTGAAGGTCCATTTGAACCGTTGGCGCGTTTCTTGCTTCTTTTCGAATATAGTCGATTACTTTTCTTTTAATAATTAACTCCGCAAATGCAAGGAGTGAGTTGCCTTTTTCGGCAGAGTATTTTTCTATCGCTTCATTAAAGGCAATTAAGCCTACGCTGAATTCATCATCTTTTTCATCTATATATCGTTTACAAACGGATGAAACCGTCTTAGCGACAAATGGTTTGTATTGCTCTATTAATGCATTTTGCAGCTCGGTATCACCCTGTTGGATGTTGATTGCCGACTGCTCTAATGTTTGCTTTTTCTTTCCCTTTTTAAACAAAAGGCTAAGCAATGGTTTCACCTCAGTTCTCCCTATATTACTCATTTATGATAGCTAATTTATGAGGGAAGCGCAAAGGAAGAAATGAGGAATTCATTTCCTGTTACTCAATTGTGACATGTATTTCTTTATCTACTTTACAACGTTTCGTTTAAAAGCAAAGAAATAAGGGGGTATCCCCCCTTTTTTGTAATATACGTGTTATGAAAATGAAATGATATTTCTTTCAAAAAACCTACTCTTCCAGCCGAATCTCTTGTTTTTCCTCGTTTTGCTGGCCGCCTTTTCTTGATGGACTTGATAAAAACCAACCAAATGCTGCAATCGCGAGAAGGACCGTCCAGAAAATGATTTTCCATAATGTTGAATGAATGAAATGAGAGGACACGACCCCAATAGCTGGATGAGAAAGTGTATAGAGCGTCAGCTTCACGCCAACCCATCCGACAATGACAAATGCTGCTGTTTCTAGGCTTGGTCTCGTTTTAAGCAGTTTCACAAATACAGTCGCCGCAAACCTCATGATCACTAGACCAATGATACCGCCTAATAGAATGACAATAAATTGACCGCCATCAAGCCCGCCAATTTGTGGAAGATTTGTTGCTGGCAGAGTCACAGCTAATGCAACGGCTGCTAAAATAGAATCTACTGCAAATGCAATGTCAGCAAGCTCAACTTTCACGACGGTTGCCCAAAAGCCGCTTTGTTTCATGTTTGTGTCTGCTTCCTTTTTCTTAAATACGTGCGATTTTAAAATATGGTGAATCGAAATATATAGAAGATAAATTGCGCCAATCGCTTGAACTTGCCACACATCTACTAAAAACGAAATAAGAAAAAGAGAACCAAATCGCATGACAAATGCTCCCGCAAGTCCGTAAAACAATGCCTTTTTTCTTTGTTTTTCAGGAAGGTGTTTGACCATCACAGCCATAACCAGCGCATTATCAGCTGCTAAAATCCCTTCTAACCCAATCAATACGAGAAGAACCCACCCGTACTCTAAAATAATTGCTGCATCCATCATCATTCCTCCTTATTTTTTATCTATTGTCCCACAACAGACAAAGGCTTATGAATGCAAAAAAGACCTTTGCCTGTAATGGCAAAGGTCTTGCTAGACATGTGATATGTAAATCATGCCAACAAAGCCGATGGAATGAGATTCCATGTAATGACGACTTTGTTTCCGGTGATAACCGGACGCTACTCCCCTTTGGTGGGATTAAGAATATTTAGATTACTTATATCATAATCAACAGATCCCGGATTGTCAACAGGTGACTTTTCATCTTCACCCACTGATTAAGCCGTTGGTGTTTCTGTTTTTCTTTTTCTTCGTTTGAGCCACACGTAGCCAACAAACAACAAGAGCACACCAATACCAATCGGCAATACATATGGTTCTAAAATGGTTCCAACCTCTTGCCAGTTCTCTCCAAGGACAAAACCTAAATACACGTACACAAATGTAATCGGCGTAATCGCCAAAAACGTATACAGGCAAAAAACCCACACATTCATCTTCGCAATCCCACACGGAATGGAAATAAGGGTTCTGACCCCTGGAATAAACCGGCCGCTAAACGCAACAAATCCGCCATGCTTTTCAAAAAAAGCATCCGATTTATCAAGTGACTCAGGTTTAACAAAGAAATACTTCCCATATTTATTTAAAAAGGGTCTCCCTCCATAACGCCCTAACCAGTACAAGGTCAAGGGGCCTGCCACACCACCAATAGAACCGGCAGCCACAACACCAATGAAGGCCATGTCCCCTTTTGAAACCCAGTAACCTGCAAGAGGCAACACCACTTCAGCAGGAACAAATTCAATGCATAATGCAAGAAAGATGCCGAAGTACGACAAATTCTTAAAGGCATCAGCTAATGAAATAATAAAATCTTCGATGTTTATCAATCCCTTTCACACATAATCAGTTTGACAGGCTATGCTTGCAAATCGTACCGTGCCACCTATTAAACGAATAAAAAACCAAAAATGATTCACTTTTCTTCGTTTTTTTACATTAAATTTGATTTTACTATAAAAAATGTTCAAAAAAAATGCTGAATGCCCTTTTTAAGTAAAGGAAAAGTGAACACAGGCGCCACTTGATCCGATATATTAAGTATATGTCTGTTTTTAGATACAGGAGGTTTTCTTACATGACACATTTAACAGGAAGCTACAACGGATGGCTTGTCTTTCTGTCAGTCGCTGTCGCCGCTGTCGCCTCCTACTCAGCTCTTCAATTAGCCAGCCGGGTGATCCAGTCGAGCGGCGCAAAGAAAAGAGTATGGTTGATCATTGGTGCGATGATCATGGGGATGGGAATATGGTCAATGCATTTTATTGGCATGATGGCGTTTCATCTACGCTCTGGTATCACATATGAAACACCCTTACTCATTTTATCGATTTTGGCCTCTTTTATCGGTTCTTTCATTGCTTTTTCAATATGTATTCAGCAGCAACTTTCTACAAGACGACTTTTGATTAGTTCGATCACGATGGGCTCAGCTATTTGCAGCATGCACTACCTCGGATTGGAATCAATGGCGAATGTCACCATCAGCTATGACCCTGTTCTCTTTTTTCTTTCGTTTTTTATTGGTGCGCTCGCTTCATTCTTTTCATTACACCTTTTTTTCCGGCTCCATCGCTCTGAGAAAAGGCGGGAGGATCAGCTGTTAAAAATAGCGGGTGCACTGATGATGGGCGGTGCTATTGCGGGCATGCATTACACTGGCATGGCGTCTTCGACGATGTTTTTTCATTCAGATGGTCAGGTCGCTACGGGTGGTTCTCTTGAAATGTCACCATTTAGCCTGTCCATTTTCATCGGCCTGATGACGCTTATCGTCCAATCACTCATGATTTTCGGCGCCTATATTGATCAACGGATTATGTCACAATCAGATCAGCTAAAAGAAAATGAACAGCGGTTCCAATCACTGATCAAACATAATATAGATGGTATTATCGTGTTATCTGTTGATCGAAAAGTGATATCGGCGAATGACCCAGGCAAACACATTTTGAAAATGTGCAATTCCTGGATTGGTGATGATGTGAGTCAATACGTCATGCCGACTGAGATGTGGGAAGACTTTATTTATCAATCAAAAAAAGCAATTACGCGTGAAGCAGAACTGAAAGCAGCAGATCGTTTTTATTATTATCATGTTACATACATACCCGTACACGTCAACCATACACTTGACAGCATTTATCTCGTTTTAAAGGATTTAACACAGCAGAAGATTGCTGAAAAAGAAATTCATGTGATGGCACATTATGATGCATTAACTGAACTTCCGAACCGTCGTCACGGAATTAATCATTTAAATGATGTATTATCCGCTCAAGAAGAGACAAAAACGTCAACGGCAGTTCTTTTTCTTGATTTAAATCGGTTTAAAATTATTAATGATGCCCTTGGTCATAACATAGGCGATCTGCTGTTGAAAGCCGCCGCAAACAGACTAACCAAATGTTTGCCTGACAATGGCTTTATTGCAAGAATTGGCGGGGATGAATTTTTAATGATCTTTCCTCACATGGAGCATAACACACATAAAATTGAACAGCTTTTGAAAAACATCATTCGCCAATTTGAACGTCCTTTTTTCATTCAAAACCATCAGCTCATTACATCCATTAGTATTGGAATCGCCATCTCTCCGCAAAACGGTAAGAATGGTATGGAATTGATGAGAAAAGCAGATATGGCCATGTATTTATCAAAGAAACATAAACAAAGCCGCTATGAATTCTTTACTGAATCTATGGAGAGATTGAGTGAGGACAGACTCAATCGCGAACTGGAGCTACGAGATGCCATTCAAAGAAAGCAGTTTGTGCTTCATTATCAGCCGCAAATCAGCGCCAAAACAAGACAGATGACAGGTGTTGAAGCCCTTTTGAGAATGAAAGCACCAGACGGTTCTCTAAAATCACCAGAGGCTTTCATTGAACTTGCTGAAGAATCGGGCCTGATTATCGATATTGGAAGGTGGGTCATTGACACAGCATGTAAGCAGGCAAAATTGTGGTATGACAAGCAATTGAAAATCCCTGTAGCGGTCAATTTATCTGCTAAGCAGTTTAACTCTGAAGACTTAATTGATTTGATCAAACTAACGCTAAAAAAATACGACCTTCAACCATCACTTCTTGAGCTTGAAGTGACAGAAAGCATGACAATGGACAACATCAAGCAGTCAAAACAAGTACTGACATCTCTAAAACAACTTGGCGTCCGTATTAGTATTGATGATTTTGGTACAGGCCACAGCTCTTTAAGCTATTTGAAGGATTTGCCGATTCACCGTCTGAAAATTGATAAATCATTTATCGAGGATATTTTGAGCGATTCAAAGTCTGAGCAAATCACAGGGGCTATTATTGCAATGGGGCACCAGCTATCTCTAGAAGTCATTGCTGAAGGTGTTGAAACTTTTGCACAAGCGCAACTTTTATCTGCGCAGGGCTGTGACGATCTACAAGGCTTTTATTATGCCAAGCCACTTCCAGCTAGTGACATTGAAAAATTTATCGCCTATCCTGCTCATCAGCTGGATACATAAAAAAGGTGCCAACCAATGGCACCTTTTCGTTTTATCTAAATAACAAATGCTGACTGTGAATACCTGCTTTTTTCAGCAGACTAATTAATTGCTCCTGTTCTTCACGCGAAAGACCAGAAAACGCCCGCGCAATTCGAAGAGAATGGATTGGATAAATTTTATCCAGATAACTGCGCCCTTTATCCGTTAAATGGGCATAAACTGACCGCTTATCCTTTGGGTCCTGTTCTCTTTCAATGAAACCATTTCGTTCTAACTTGTCAATTACGTACGTAACATTCCCGCTGACAAGCAGGAGTCTTGAGCCGATTTGCTGAAGTTTTTGAGCACCTCTCGTATACAGTAATTCGAGAACGGCAAATTCAGTTGGATTGAATCCATGCTCCTTGCTGTCTCTAATACTGTGTTCGGAAACGCTTTTAAATGCCCTTGCAAAAACTTTGTAAAGCGTCATTGAACGTTCTACTTCTTCTTCATTAAACGATAGTCTCATCACATATCTACCTCTTATAATATTTTTTTAACTTCAAGGCTTTCTTGCGGTGCAGTTGGAGCCTTTCGTAAAAAATAGAAGTACGTTTTTGAAAACCCTTTCAACCACATAAGTGACTCCATTCGTGTTATGTATAAGATTTCGATATAAACTTTTAAAATCCTTCTTATTTTTCACAATCATCTCGAAAAAAAGCTTTTCCAGCAAACCATCATGTTACGACAAATTTTAACATAATCTGTAAAGGCTCTATATTTTCTTACATTTGATTCGTCAAATTTCTACAAAATCCAATATTGCTATAATATTAAACACACAAAAAAAGAACCCTTCATGTGACAACGCACATGATAAGGGATGTTAAAGATAGCGATCGGTTTTGTTGAAAAAGAAATGATACTCTTTTTTTAAGTCACTAATTGTCATGTTCTTGGTCATATCAGGGCTATACACCCCAAGTGAGCAAAGCTGCTTCGTATAATAATGTCTTTCTTTCGCTAAAGCTTCTTTTAATATACTCCGCATGACTTCTCCCCTCCTATCAATGGATATGGATCGGGTGCTTATGAGGACTTTTTATACAAATCATTTTGTACGGCTCTAAGAAGAGCATGTGCATTCTGACCTGCAGCCTGCATGAACTGCTCCAGCAGTTCATCCCTCTTCACATCTAATGCGATGATTTCTTTTGCCATACGGATGATCTGTGTTTTCTCCATCAAGTGCGCCTCCTCCTTATTTTTTCTTTTTCTTATCATATGTTCACGTGATATGATTTGCACTTTATATGTTAATTTTCCTTCCATTGTTTTTCGATTTTTTCATTTTTGTGTTATATTATCTAACAAACGTTAGGTTTTTTTACTGACTGTTGGATATAATATGAAGAAAAGACTTGCAGGGGTGAGGATATGACGCAGGAAGATGTATCTTATAAAGATAAAAAAGTCATTTCAATTGGGATAGTCAGTGAATTAACAGGACTTTCCGTCAGGCAAATCCGATATTATGAGGAACGTAAACTCATCTACCCCCAGCGCTCAACAAGAGGCACACGGAAATATTCTTTTTCTGATGTAGAACGTTTAATGGATATCGCCAATAAACGGGAAGATGGTGTGCAGACAGCGGAAATTTTAAAAGACATGAAGAAAAAAGAACAGGCATTAAAAAGCGGACAATATAAGAAAAAAATGCTGGAAGGACAGATCAACGCGCACTTCCGGTACAAGAATCGATGAACTAAATAACAATTGCTTACTCGGCAAAATAGACTTAGCATCTAATCGTCCTGAATATGAATCGATGAAAGCACGAACTGACCCAAAGACCGATTCTTGCTGAAGAGTCTATTTCAGGTAGCGAAAGGAAATGCGTTACAGCTCATCTTGAATCATTGAAGCAACAAAACGAGGCAGCAATTGCAGCCTCGTTATTAGCTAAAACAACCATTCAACTATTTATCCCCTAAGGTACTTGATCTTTAACGATTTAGTTTTTCAAATTTGTTCAGGAATCGAAACAGTTCGTTCATTGAGCACATTCCCCGTGTTTAGCGTCGTTTTGGGTTCTATTAAGAGCAAGTGAACTTCTTCTTCAGCAATGGGCTGATGTTCAACTCCTTTTGGAATCACAAGAAATTCTCCTTCATGAAGCGTTATTTCCCTATCCCTAAAACGGATGACTAGATTGCCTTTCCACACAAAGAACATTTCATCCTCATCATCATGGTGATGCCAAATGAATTCACCCTTCATTTTCACCATTTTCATGTATGAGTCGTTCAACTCTCCACCTATTCTAGGATTCCAATAATCATTTATTTGCGAAAATTTTTCTTCGATATTTACCTTTGAAATCAATCGATTCCCCTCCTTATTAAATGGAAACGTCTGTTTTAATTGCCACAGCTAAAAAATTCTCATTTTCTCCTCTCGATCAGATAAAAGGGACGCAATGAGCATCAACCTCTTCTATCATTTAGTTTACATACTTCTTTGGATCACGTAAAATCAAAAAATAGCATATAGATTATCACAATTTGTGATGCAAAAAAGGAGAGTTAGTTTGGATATTAAATCTTTGGAAGTATTTAAAGCCGTTGCCATTGAACAAAGCATCACAAAAGCTGCTCAAAAATTAAATTATGTGCAGTCCAATGTCACCGCAAGAATCCAACGTCTTGAACAAGAGTTAGGTGTACCTCTTCTCTATCGATATCATAAGAAAATATCTTTAACGCCTGCAGGACGTGAACTGCTGCCCTATGTAAATAAATTACTATACGATTACGAAGAAGCGATAGAAGCAGTAAAGCTTTCCTCTACTCCGCGGGGATCTTTACACATTGGATCTATAGAGTCCACCGCATCTACAAGATTGCCCAGCATTTTCACAGAATATCACAAAAAATTTCCACAAGTAGAATTGAGCTTGTATATGGCACCTACAGTCGACCAAGTTAGCGCTATCCTCAACTACAAAGTAGACAGCGCGTTAGTAGATGGGCCAATTCTTCATCCAGAAATCATCGAGTATCCTGTATTGGAAGAATCCCTCGTTCTCATTACAAGCTACTCCACGGAGCAATTCCAGGTAGAATCTATTTTACATGAGCCGTTGCTCTCGTCATTCGCCCATTGTATTTATTTAGGACGATGGCAAAAGTGGCTAGAGAACAACGGCTATCCTCCTATGAAGGTCATGGAATATGGTACGTTAGAGGGCGTCCTTAAATGTGTTGAAAGCGGGCTGGGAGTGACTATATTACCAAAATCTATGGTTGAATCTCGGGGGGAAGGCAAATTTACCTGTCATCCATTACCGGAACCACATCGGATCGTGCCCACTGTGTTGATCAGGCGACGTGATTCGTACATGACCAGTGCTCTGTCACAATTTATGGAGTTAATAGGCATTACGAATATGTGATCTGAGACAAATCATTGTTTTCATTAATAAGATCATGTGTGTTAAAAAAGAGGATAGTTAGAGCGACATTCTTTCAGCTTTTCTATCCTTTTACATTATCTCAACTTATGCCTGATTTATCATAAAGCATATGAACGATACTTTTTATTTAGATGAAGCGTCAGTTCCTTCAACAACCCCTACAAAGTCAATTCGTACGCCGCCTTTTTCAGGATCTTCTTTCACCCGAAAGGCAAGCGCCTTTTTTTCTCCAGTGTTTACATCTTTATAATTTGCATGAAAGACATGGATGCTGGCTTCTTCCAATTGAAAATCTTCATAAGAAAGCGTCTCAATTCCCCATTCCTTTTTCGATTTAAGAATGTCACTTGGGCTTGGGACTGCGCCTTCGACATAGACATTGTCCATTTTTCGTTTATTTCCTTCAGTTATCGCTTCAAGCATATGCTCTGATGCCACAAGTCTTCTGTCTTTCCCCTCGTCTTCTCTTGAACATGCACTTAGCAAAACAATGCACATGAAAATGAATAAAAACTTCTTCATTTTTTTCTCCCACCTTCTCCTTAAAATGTAAAGGATGGAAGCGCTATATGCAATCTTTATTCAAAAAAGACTGTAAAACGTTACATTTTACAGTCTTTTGACTACATCAGTGTATGAAGAAATGCTGTTGCAATTCCAAAATAGATGAGTAAGGATAAAATATCATTCAATGTTGTAATCAGCGGTCCAGATGCAATGGCTGGGTCGACGTTTAATCTGTGTAAAATAATCGGCACGACCGTACCTGCCATTGTCCCAATAATCAGTGTTGCAAGAAGCGAGGAACCAACAACAAAACCTAAAATCATATTGCCCTGCCATACCATGGCAACGACCGTAATAATGATTGAACAAACAATCCCAATATAAATACTTGTTCTCAGCTCTCTGAAAATCAAGCGCATAATGGTTTTTTTCGTTAATTCTTCTTTTGACAATCCTCTAATGACAACCGCTAGAGACTGTGTCCCTGTATTCCCTGTCATACCTGCAATCATCGGCATGAAGAATGCTAAAGCAACGACTTGCTGCAAGGTATCTTCAAAATAATTTAAGATACTGCCTGAAATCAGCCCAATGAATAGAAGCAAAATGAGCCATGGAAGACGGCGGTATGCCGCCACAAATGCCGGTGTGTCGAACGTGATATCTTTACCAGAGGCAGCAAACTTTTCATAGTCTTCTCCTGCCTCTTGAATCACAACATCAATGATATCATCGACTGTCACAATTCCGACTAAGACATTGTTCTCTTCTACAACAGGGATGGCAAGGAAATCATATCGCTCAATGAGTTTTGCGATTTCTTCCTGGTCTTGAAAGGCACCAACGGCAATGACTCTTGTAAACATAAGATCCTGCACTTTTTCATCCGGTTCACCTAAAATAAGATCCCTGTATGAGAGTACCCCTACAAGCTGTTTTTGATCGTTTATGACATATAAGTAGTTGATCGATTCAGCAATTTCAGCAAAGCTTTTCAGCTTCACCACGGCATCCTGAACCGTATAATGCTGCGGAATCCAAACGTACCGATTGGTCATGATCCGGCCTGCTGTCTCAGCAGGGTAATTCATGAGAAGCTGGACGGCCTTGGATTCCTCTGCTTCCATGTTAGATAAAAGCTGATCCTTCAGCTCATCCTCCATCTCATCAAACAAGTTGGCTAGATCATCGTTATCCATTTTGTTTGTGACGAAGGTGGCTTTGTCTTTCCCTACTTTTTCAAGAACAATCTCTTGATATTCCCGCTCCAGTTCACCCATCATTTCCGTCACGTCATCGACTGTTAAAAAGCTGAGAAAGCGGCCGCGGTGTTTTTCTGGAAGCTCCTTGAATAAGTAGGCCATATCATAAGGCTGAAGTTCTTCCATAATGTTTTTAAATTCTTTACGTTTCCCATCTCTTAGTAAAATAATGATGCGTAAAATGAGTTCATCGTACGTAATGTTCTGTATCATCGCTGTTACCTCCCCAAAATCAGGAGATACCCGAATCCCTTAGATTGTGCGGGGGTCAGGATCTCCTCTATCTGATGCGTCAATCTGATCTTTTGAGATACTCTCTATGTGTCTCGAATCGGGATGATCCATCCCCACACCTCCTTTTCTCATAAAAAAGCACCTTCAACCGAATGAAGGCGCTTTGTAAGCATGACAAATAAACACTTGCTCCTTCAATCGTAGAGCTTTAGCACTGTATGGCATAGGATTCATCCAGCTGCATTAAAAATCACCTTATGTCGATGATTCCTGTTGACCCATTGGCGTCTTTGGACATTTTTGGGCAGCAGCGTATCTCCATACAGGAGCCTCACCTAACGAAGTCTCATATTGTTGACACACTGAGATTACAGAAAAAGCGCAATGATGTCAATAAGCAAGATGCCAAGTTTTCTGATGTATTCGCTTACTTTTCAAAAAAAGAGCGATAGACAAGTTGACCATCGCCCTTTCATGTCTTCTATTCCTCTTCTGGCTGATTCATATCCTCTTGGGAGAGGAGATGAAAAGAATCATGCAAAAACAAAGCATATCCTTCTCCATCAGGATGGGGAACATATTCCGCACGATCCATCGTCTGTTCTTCTTCTTTTTTCTTCATCATATTCTCTCGCCTCCTTTCCAGTAGTTTGTCCCAATGAAAAAACCTTACACATAAAAGTGTAAGGTTCAGCGTGTGCGTGCTGGTGCTCACGAATGTCAAATTCGCCCCGCACCAGTACTCGTCCTTCCTAGGACTGCAAAGGTTTTCTATCACGCTCAAAGGTTCATTTATAGCTTAATCGTCCCATTCTTGCTTGAGGATTTTGCCTGTTTTAGCGGAAATCTCAAAATCAACTTCTTCGCCGCTTGGTGTCGTAATTTCAATTTCATACAAGTACACACCATTTTCTTTATCTAATTCTGAATCTGTGACTGTTCCTTTTACTTTTGCAAGGGCAATTTGTTCAGCCTGTTTTTTGGTGATTTTTACATTTTGTTTCTTTTCTTTGACTGGATCATTGAGCGCTTTGCCTGTTTTGGCATCGACATATACTTTATATTCAAAGCCGCCTTTTTTAATCTCGACCTCATATACCCATTTCCCTTTTTTACGCTCAAGATCTACATCATCTACATAGCCTTTCACAACTTTTAATGCTGCTTTTTCAGCCTGTTTCTTTGAGACAAAAGAAGATTTCTTTTGCACCACTTGTTCGGCATTTGCCGTTTGATTGGTATTTTGCGCTTGAAGGGTGAAACCACCTGCGACAAGGGCTCCTGTGAATGCTGTAGCTACTAGTACTTTTTTTATCATATTTCATTCCTCCTCTGTTTGATTTCTCCTTTATCTTAAAAAAACAAGATGATAAAGGAAGGAAAGGAACATGAGAAAATCATGAGAAAATGATTAGTTTTCGTACGTAATGCCTTCAATATCTCCTGTATAGGCATTCACTAACACCTCTGCCTCTCTTCCATCCGGCAAATCAAGCTCTACCTCAAACACGAGCATTCCGCTAAAAGTTTCAAGATCTGCATCATCCACTGTACCGCCCACTTCTTTTACGGCAATCTGAATGGCTTCTTCTACCGTTATTTTTGTCAGCTTCTTTTCTTTAGAGGTTGGCTTTTTCTTTTCTGCTTCAATCACCTTGAACGTGTCTTTCTCAACATCCACTTGATACAGTTCTTTTTTTGATTGAATCGTAAAGATAAAGCGATCCGATTTTTCTTTCTTTTGAATCACGGTACCCTTCACTTTTTTCACTGCCACTTCTTCTGCTTGGAGTTCGGCATTTTTCTCATTTGGTTTTTGATAGCTCTTTAACTGTTTCATCTCTTTCATTTGACCGCTTGAGGAAGATGCAATGATTTGATAGATGCCATTTGAATTTTCAAGCGTCAATGTATAATCCTGTTTATGATTGATCAGATCAATATTTGTGATGTTTCCATTGTAGTCTTTTGCGATGATTTTTTTAATGTCTGCTTCGCTTAATATTTTTTGGTCAATGGTTTGAATCATGAGCATTGCAAAAGCCACAAGAATGAAAAGACATCCTGCGAGCGTAAGCAGCATTTTCATTTTTTTAGACATGCAGCGCCTCCTTCCTATTTCCTATTTTATAAGGAGGAAATGAGAAATTGATGAGAAAAGACCTACTTATTTCTGAAAAAGAATGGTCATCACGGTTCCTTCACCGATACGGCTGTCTACCTTTAGCTCAGCCCCATGCTCTTCAGCAATTTGCTTCGCAATTGACAGGCCAAGTCCAGTCCCGCCCGTCTCACTGTTTCTCGCTTCATCCACACGGAAAAAGCGGTCAAAGATTTTCGGCAGATCCTCTTCTTTTATGCCAATTCCTTTGTCAACAACCGAAATAAGCGGTTTCTCTCCTGCTCGTCCGCAGTTCACATCAACTGGCTCTGCACTATATTTAACCGCATTATCAATCAAGATGGTCAAAAGCTGTTTGATCTTCTCTTCGTCTCCTTCAGCAATCACAGGCTGATCTGTTTGTACATGAGTAAGGATGGTTCGATTGGTTGCCACTTCAAGTGTATGACCAACTTGGCTGCACAAATGACCAAGATCAACCGGCTTCATGTCCAAGTAAAGCGGCTGCCCATTTTTCGCCAGTGTGAGTAGTTGATCTGTCAGCCTTTTCATTTTTTTTGCCTCATCATGAATGGCTTGAGAGGATTCTTCTACGACCTCTGGCCGGCTTTGCCCCCAGCGTTTTAGTAAATTGCTGTAGCTCATGATGACGGTAATGGGTGTTTTCAATTCATGAGAAGCATCGTGTAAAAATTGCTGCTCTTTCTCATAATGTTTCTCGAGAATTTCGGCCATTTCATTAAAGGTTTGACCCATTTGATACAGTTCATCCTTTGAATCGCCTGTTAATTCAATTCGTTTAAATGCCTTTTCTCTCATACTTGCTTTCATCGTATTGGTCATTCGACTAATTGGGCGGACAATTTGTTTTGTTAAAATGTGGCCTGCAAAATAAGAAAGCACAATAAACAAAACGCCAGTAGTGATTAAAATCATTTTTAATAACGCCAAGTTCTCTTCTGTATTTTCAATTTCTTCATATACTTGCAGCGACACAATGTCCCCATTTGTCCAAATGACAGGGATAGCCGCGAACGCAATCATATGCTTATTGTATTCTTGAATTTCTGCTGTCTGACCAGATTCGTATGTAAAAGGAAGTGAGCTAAACGTAGATTCCTTCGTGATGGTCAGCTTTGATTCACCTTTCTCTGTGACGACACGGATCATACCATTTTGAGGCAGATACGCTTTCAGAAGCTCTGAAGATGGAAGGCCCTCTTCTTCTGACTTCTTTAGTGCAATAGCAATATTTTCAGCTACTTCCGACAGTCTGGACATATCTTTTTGCGTCAAGGTCATCGAAAAAATAAAATAAATCGCTGTATGAAACAGCAGCACCATTAAAAACAAGGACAACGATGTATAAAGCTGGATCTTATTTTTTAATCTCATGCTTTATCCTTTCATCACATAACCCACACCTCTCACTGTGTGAATCAATTGTTTTTCAAACGGGTAATCGATTTTTTTTCTTAAATAGCGAATATAGACATCAACCACATTCGTGTCACCAAAATAATCAAAACCCCAAACAGCTGTTAAAAGCTGATCTCTTGTGAGCACTTGCTGCTGATGTTTCAATAAATGAACAAGCAAGTCATATTCTCTCGGTGTCAGCTCAAGCGTCTGATCGCCTCTTTGAATTTCTCTTGTTTTCTCATTCACCGTTAAATCTGCAATACTTAGCTCAATTTCCTTTTCCTCTTGCGCATTGTGATTGAACCTCAGCTGTGCACGAATTCGCGCTAATAATTCTTCTATATCAAAGGGTTTTGTAATATAATCGTTTGCCCCAAGATCAAGACCGCTGACCTTATCGGGAACACTTCCTCTTGCGGTAATCAAAATGATCGGTGTTGCCGTATTTGTCTTTCGAACCCTTCTAAGCACTTCAAGTCCGCTTAATTCTGGAAGCATGACATCTAGAAGCACTAAATCAAAACTCTCCTCCTCGAGTGCCTGGAGTCCTTTCATCCCTGTATCTTGGACTGTGACCTCATATCCTTCATATTCAAGTTCTAATGACAGCACTCTTGCAATTTTCTTTTCATCTTCTACCACGAGTATCTTCCCTTTGTTCATCTCTATCTCTCCTATCTGAAAGGCAAGCTTGTCTTTCCATTATTATATGTTGCCTTCCTCCATTGGAACAGTCACAATCTTCATATCTTATTTTTCATGAAAGAGGAATTGTTATGTAATATGGTTGATTTTTATTTTCAGCTGATCCTTGCACAGTACACAAATCAACAAAAAAAAGCCTCTTTTCTGAGGCTGGTCCCTTACTTCTTTTTAGGTTGACTGACAAAAAGCTCATCTACAGTCGTATTCAAAACAGAGGCAATGTCAAAGGCTAATTGTAAAGTAGGGTCGTACTTATCGTTTTCAATGGCATTGATGGTTTGTCTCGAGACCTTACACCGTTTAGCAAGTTCTTCTTGGGATAATTTAATGGATTTCCTTAGTTCTCTTATATGATTTTGCAATTTAATCACCATATTTTTTTCTGTATATGAGTAATGTAACTAAATATATGACCGAAATCACAGTTAGGAACATGATGGGAGAAATCCCAAACCCCTTATCAGAATTGTTCCCTTTGGTCGTTAAAAATATAGACTCTGCGACTTCTAATAAAAGCATACCAATGACCACCATAAATGCATACGATTGAGCTTTTGAGTAGATAAATCTCTTTCTTTCATCACCCTTTTGAATCATGGGCGCGATAAAAATGAACAGTCCGACCACTAATAAGATGACTGAATACACAACTTTTACAACATCCAACGGTTAGTCCCCTCCCAATCAAAATGTCAAATACTTTTTACATTTCAATCATATCATCCGCTTAAAAAATGTCAAATACTTTTTACATTTTATATTCCTTCGATCATTATAATGAAAAAACAATCATCTGCACATGGCATGTACCTTTTTCTTTTCTGTCATCCTCTATCTCTTTATATGATTGTTTTTTCGATCTGCCTTTTTTAGTTCTTTTCACCCATTTTCATCTGTACAGGTGCAAGCTCACTATGCAACATTTCATTCTTTTTCATATGATACTAAGAGTTTTCCTCAAAAGGTGACTTCTTTCGGCAAGATATGAGGAGAACTGCATAATAAATAATTATTTGATTATTTTAAAAATTATTACAATTGACCCTTTCCGATCAAACATTTGTTTTATACAATAACATTACGCAACCTGAATCTACTTTGAAAACAAAATAAGGAGGGCTTTCTTATGAAAGGTGAAATTCGCTTAATTCCGTATGAAGTAAAAGCCAATGTGATGGAAGCGAAAGAGACGCCGGAAAGTATTCAGGAGATTAAAGCACCCGAACTTTGGTCAAGTGGCTTCAAAGGAAAAGGCATAACCATTGCTGTCCTTGATACAGGTTGCGACACGGAGCATCCCGATTTAAAAGATCAGATTATCGGAGGAAAAAACTTTACCGATGATGACAATGGCGATGCTGAGAATGTAAAAGACTACAACGGGCATGGTACCCATGTCTCAGGAACGATTGCAGCAACGGATCAAAATGGCGGCATTTTAGGTGTTGCGCCTGAAGCCAAGCTGTTGATCGTGAAAGTTCTTGGAGGGAAAAATGGCAGCGGGAAATACGAATGGATTATCAATGGCATTAACTATGCGGTTGAACAGAAGGTTGATATTATTTCCATGTCTCTCGGTGGGCCAAGCAATGAACCAGAACTACAAAAGGCCATCCAACATGCGGTAAGCAGCGGTGTGCTTGTTGTCTGCGCAGCAGGAAATGAAGGTGACGGAGACGAGCGTACTGAAGAGTTCTCCTACCCAGCTGCATACAACGAGGTCATTGCCGTCGGCTCTGTCTCTCTTGCAAGAGAATCCTCTGAATTCTCCAATGCGAATAAAGAAATCGACCTCGTCGCTCCAGGTGAAGACATTTTGTCCACTCTCCCTAACCATAAATACGGAAGACTAACAGGCACTTCCATGGCTGCCCCTCATGTGAGCGGTGCACTCGCCATTATTAAAAATGCCGAAGAAGAAGCGTTCCAGCGTAAGCTGACAGAACCTGAGGTATATGCTCAGCTCGTACGGAGAACCCTTCCGCTAAAACAATCGAAAACCCTTGTAGGAAACGGGTTTTTATATTTAACTGCACCAGATGTACTTCTTGAGAAAACATTAGAAGCAGAACTTTTGTCTCTATAGGTACATGTTAGGTCCTGAGAAAAGATAGAATTTTCTCAGGATTTTTTTAATTAAAATTATTCAAAATTTACTTTGACGAAATGAAGTGAACGTTATATAATCGAACACAATAAATTCATAGTTTGAGAGTCGGTAATTCGATCACACGTCGAATTTTAATTGGGAAGACCGGTGAAAATCCGGCGCGGTCCCGCCACTGTAAGTGAGGAGAGCTTTTCGTTAATCATCCACTGTCGTGAAGATGGGAAGGATGAAAAGCTTGCAGATTCACTAGCCAGGATACCAGCCGCTCTATCACATCAAACCCCCTACGGTTGATAGGAGATGTCGGAAAAGCGTTCGTCATTGATACTTACGCCTTCTTTCGCACACACATTTTGTCTTTTTAAACCAGACATTTGCCCTCATCAATCTTGACCATGAGTGTGAGTGTCTTTTTATATTTAGAGGAGGAATTGGAATTGACAATTGTTAAAACAAGTAATCTAGGTTTTCCGCGAATTGGTTTAAACAGAGAATGGAAAAAAGCACTTGAGTCTTATTGGAAAGGTCAAACTGACCGAGAAACCCTCTTAAGCACACTCGATGAACAATTTTTAGCCGCTATTAAAACTCAAATTGATCAACAAATTGACGTTGTTCCTTCTGGGGACTTCACCTTCTACGATCACGTGCTGGATACTGCCGTTATGTTCAATTGGATTCCAGAGCGCTTCCGCAGCTTGAAAGACCCGCTAGATACATACTTTGCGATGGCAAGAGGAACAAAAGATGCTGTCTCAAGTGAAATGACAAAATGGTTTAATACAAACTATCACTACATCGTTCCAGAATACGAAAAAAGCACAGAATTCAAACTCACACATAACAAACCGCTTGAAGCATACGAAAAGGTGAAAAGAGCGTTTGGTGTTGAAACAAAACCTGTCGTTCTTGGTCTTTATACATTTGTTTCTCTTTCTAAAGGCTATGAAGCCAATGAAGTGAAAGAGATTCAGCAACGCCTAGTGCCGCTTTATACTCAGTTGTTAAAAGAGCTTGAAGAAGCCGGTGTAAAATGGGTTCAAATTGATGAGCCTGCTTTAGTCACAGCTTCAAGTGAAGACGTGAAAGCAGTAAAAGCCATCTATCAAACGATTAAAGAAGCTGTACCTGCCTTAAACGTTCTCCTTCAAACATACTTTGACTCAGTAGATGCCTATGAAGAGCTTGTGACGTATCCTGTTGAAGCCATCGGTCTTGATTTTGTCCATGATCAAGGACGAAACCTTGAACAATTGAAAAAACACGGCTTCCCAAAAGATAAAATTTTAGCAGCCGGTATCATTGACGGCAGAAATATTTGGAGATCAGATCTAGGAGAAAGATTATCGTTTATTTCTGAAGTGATTGCTGATGTTCAGCCGAAAGAAGTATGGCTGCAGCCTTCAAGCAGCCTGCTACATGTCCCAGTTGCAAAACATCCGAGCGAACAGCTTGAAGAAAAACTATTAAACGGACTTTCTTATGCCACTGAAAAGCTGGCTGAATTAACGCTATTAAAAGAAGGCTTATCAAAAGGAGCGGCTGCCATTGATGCAGACATCCATGCAGCAAATGAAGCACTTCTGACGTTAAAAGAATTCGCGAAAGGAACGAATGCGGACCTGACAGCAGAGCGCAACAGCCTTTCATCAAAAGATTTTAAACGTCCAGTTGCTTTTGAAGAACGACTACGCATTCAAAATGAATCTCTTGAACTGCCGCTTCTTCCAACCACAACAATCGGAAGCTTCCCTCAGTCAGCTGAGGTGCGCAGTGCTCGTCAAAAATGGCGCAAAAATGAGTGGACAGATGCAGAGTATGATGAATTTATTAAAAAAGAAACAAAAAGATGGATTGATATTCAAGAAGAGATTGGCCTAGATGTACTCGTTCATGGAGAATTTGAACGTACAGACATGGTTGAATACTTCGGTGAAAAACTCGCTGGATTTGCCTTTACAAAATTCGCTTGGGTTCAATCTTATGGATCACGCTGCGTGAAGCCGCCGATCATTTATGGAGATGTAGAATTTACAGAGCCAATGACAGTGAAAGAAACGGTTTACGCTCAAAGCTTAACAGAGAAAAAAGTCAAAGGAATGCTGACAGGGCCTGTCACGATCTTAAACTGGTCTTTCCCAAGAACAGATATCTCTCGTAAAGACATTGCCTTCCAAATCGCTTTTGCTTTACGTAAAGAGGTAGAAGCGTTAGAAGCAGCGGGTATTCAAGTGATTCAAGTGGATGAACCTGCGCTAAGAGAAGGTCTTCCTTTAAAAGAGAGTGATTGGGCAGCATACTTAAACTGGGCAGCAGAGTCATTCCGTCTATCGACATCGTCTGTTCAAAATGAAACGCAAATTCATACACATATGTGCTACAGCAACTTCGAGGATATTGTTGATACGATTGAAGACCTTGATGCAGACGTGATTACGATTGAGCATTCACGTAGTCATGGCGGGTTCCTCGATTATTTAGAAAAACACCCGTATTTGAAAGGTCTTGGACTTGGGGTATATGACATCCACAGCCCGCGCGTTCCATCTGTTGAAGAAATGAGTAAAATCATTGATGATGCACTGAACGTATGTCCGACAGATCGCTTCTGGGTCAACCCTGACTGTGGACTGAAAACAAGACAAGAACCTGAAACCATTGCTGCTTTGAAAAACATGGTGACAGCTGCTGAAGTCGCTCGTAAAAAGCTAGCGCAGCACGCATAATGGACTCACTCTTCCCCTGCTGAACATTTGGCAGGGGTTTTTATGCGCAAATTGTCCTGTTCGATCTCCTCCTACAATGATTCCTTTTCTATCATGATTCGTTTATACTAGAGAAGTCAGTCGAACAAAGGGAGGAAGACAATGAATCACGAAGCTTTTTTACAACGCGCAATTGATCTTGCAGTAGAAGGAGTAAATAGTGGCACAGGCGGCCCTTTTGGAGCGGTCATTGTCAAAGACGGTCAGATTATTGCAGAGGGAAGCAACAATGTCACAACGAGTAATGATCCAACTGCACATGCAGAAGTGACAGCTATTCGAAAGGCGTGCCAAACACTACATACATACCAATTAGAAGACTGTATTTTGTATACAAGCTGTGAGCCTTGTCCAATGTGTCTTGGTGCTATCTATTGGGCTAGACCAAAGGCCGTATATTTTGCCGCTGGACACAAGGATGCAGCGACTTCTGGTTTTGATGACTCCTTTATTTATGAAGAAATCAATAAAGAATACGAATCAAGAAACATTCCATTTTACCAGCTGACCCTTCAAAAAACCCTTGCTCCATTTGAAGCATGGGACACATACGACAAAAAGAAAGAATACTAAAAAAAGACACCTGCTCCACAGCAGGTGTCAGTAGATGCTTGAGAAAGGGCTAAATTTCAGCCCTTTTTTCTTTTCATTAGTCCGCCACTTCAAGCTCTACTTCGATGTTTCCTCTTGTTGCTTTTGAATATGGACAGAATTCATGTGCAGCCTCAACAAGCTCTTTCGCTTTCTCATGATCAAGCCCTTTAGCGGAAACAATCAGCTTCACGCCAAGTTTAAAACCGCCATCACTTTCATCTTTTAATAGACTGACATGTCCTTCTACTTCTGATTCAATTTCGACACCTTGCTTCTTGGCGACTTGTTCAAGCGCCCCACCGAAGCAGGCCGCATAACCCGCTGCAAATAATTGTTCAGGATTCGTACCAGTTTCTCCATCTTTCTTTGCGTTTGGCATCACAATGTTGTGGTCAAGCACACCATCATCAGAACGAACATGTCCTGCTCTTCCGTGCTGTGCTTTTACTTTTGCAGTAAATAATGGTTTCATCTTGATCTCCTCCTTCTTCTACTTATACCTTTCACGTTCTATTCGTTGCTCAAACATTTATGGCACATTGAAGAATTTTTCATTTTTAGTCTGTATTTATTTTAAAAAGGAAGAAAATCTTATACAATGATAAGTATGACAAAAAATAGTTGGTGACAGATATGACAAATGAATTTGAACATATGAAGCTGGAAAATCAGCTTTGTTTCTTGTTATATGCAAGTTCAAGAGAAATGACGAAGCAATATAAACCATTATTAGAAGAGTTAAATATCACATACCCGCAATATTTGGCACTGCTTTTGTTATGGGAGCATGGGACATTAAATGTGAAAACAATGGGAGAGCTTTTATATTTAGACTCCGGTACACTCACACCTATGCTAAAACGAATGGAACAAAATGGACTCATCATCCGTGAACGTTCGAAAGAGGATGAGCGTTCGGTCCAAATTCGTTTAACAGAATACGGAGAAGCTTTACAAGAGAAGGCCACTTCGATTCCATTTCAAATGCTGTCTGGAACAGGCAGATCAGAAGAAGAGCTGAAAACACTTCGCGCTTCTTTACATGAGCTTCTGCAAAAATTAACACAATCAAAAGGCTGAGGGAATATTCCCTCAGCCTTTTTTTGATGTCTATTATTGAGCGACAGCTACTAATTCTACTTCAATGTTTCCTTGCGTTGCTTTTGAGTATGGGCAAACGCCGTGTGCTTTATGAACAAGTTCATCAAGTGCAGATTGCTCAATTCCAGTTCCTTTTACTTCTAATTTAACACCTAGTTTGAAACCGCCGTCTGAACTGTCTTTGATTAAGCTTACATGTGCCGTTACTTCACTTTCAAAACGGATACGCTCTTGTCTTGCGACCATTTGAAGGGCTGAATCAAAACATGCCGAATAGCCCGCTGCGAATAATTGCTCTGGGTTCGTTGCTTTCTCAAGCTTTTTCGCTCTTGGCGTTCCTGGCATTGCTACATCATGCTCTAGTACACCATCTGTTGACACAACCTTACCTTCTCTTCCTCCTACAGCTGATACCGTTGCAGTAAATAAAACTTCTGACATGAATATAACCCTCTTTCGCTCTATTAATATTTTCTACAATTTAATTGTACACAATATAAATTCAAGAGTCAATGAAAAACACTCACTTTCATCTTTCCTCCATTTTTTATTTTTATGAATGTGCAACCTACGATGATTGAAGCGGTCAATAAAAAAAGCCCTTTAAAAAGGGCTTTTTAGATCGTAATATGCTGCGGATTCGGTTTTTCTAGCGTATGGTTTCTGTTATCGGGGTCGGCATTAGGTGATGTGATCCATAATGCCAAGATCGTGATGCTTGTACAGACGACTGCCCATTTTTTAAAATTCATATAAACAATCCCCTCTCTGAATATAGATACGAGCATGTTCCGCTTCCCCATAGAACATGGAAGATTTTTCATAATCCTCCATTTCATTATAATACTTTGCGGTGTCTAAAGCCAGCTCTTCTATATCTGGATATGCATAGGAAGATTCTAAAAAATGGAAAATACGTTTAATATGCTCTGCATCTTGTCGTAAGTACAATGCTTCTAAAAAAATGGTCTTCTGAATATGAATGTCATCCTGCAGAGCTTCTGCTCGTTTCATACATTCTTCTCTGTAATATAATGCTTCATCGTTTTTACCTTGTTTGTATAAGATCTGAGCGGCTGTATAAAGAGGGTCTATCGATCGACGAAGATGATCAGATTGGTTTTGATCAAATAATGAGATGGATTCTTTCATTAAGTCGAGTGCGCGGTTCAAGTCTCCCATTCTGTAATAGCTGTTGCCCATATTAAACAATGAAGAAGCAATAAAACGCACATTCTGAAAGTCTCTTGATCTTGCAAGTGCTCTTTCGAGATGTGGCAATGCCTTTTCATGCCTTCTCATATCATCATAATTACCGGCTACAATAAATTCACACTGAATGGTACGAAGCGCATATAGTTCGTGCTGAATATAGACATCCAGCGCTAGTTTGGCATGGTGCATCGAAATGTGTGTTTGTTTCATGTGATAATATATTTCTGACATTTTAAAATGAAATTCTGCACGTTCAATATCGTCGGATACAAAAGAAAGCTTGTGCTCTGCCTTTTGATAGGACGATATGGCAGCAATGTACTCTCTCCGGCCGAACTCATACATGCCTCTGAAGAAATGATAGTAATATTCAAGCATGCCTGTGACATGCGTTTGATGCTCATCTATTTCTTTCGAAAGCTCGGAAAAGTTGGCGCGAAGCTTTCCTTCCTTTAATGGCTTTAAATAATCGAGCATGACCTCATGCCTGAATTCCATTAAAGAAAAATAGAGAAGCAAATTCTGATCTTCTTCCATTGAATCAAGAGAGGTGCGAATTTCCTGCTTTAACTGTTCTGCTTGTTCTGAATCAAATCTGCGGATTAATTCATACCACTTGTTGATTTTCACTCCAATATCCGAAGAGGGAATGATTTTCGCCATACGTTGCCTTCTCCAATCTTCTCAAAATATAAAACATTACCATATTTTATCATACTTGACCGAAGAAATACAAAAATGAAAGGAAAAAGAGAGCCTTGTGCGATAAGACTCTCTTTTTGGATGGGTTATTCTCTTATTTGTCCTTGACCACGAATGACAAATTTTTCAGAGGTTAGGGCTGGCAGACCCATTGGTCCTCTAGCATGCAATTTTTGTGTGCTAATGCCGATTTCCGCTCCGTAGCCAAATTCAAAGCCATCTGTAAACCGGGTAGATGCATTATGATATACAGCGGCAGCATCAACGGCTGTTAAGAAAAGTGCCGCATGCTGCTCGTTTTCCGTAATGATCGCTTCAGAATGCTTAGAGCTATACATTTGAATATGCTGTATCGCCTCTTCCATGGTCTTGACGGTTTTAATACTGACAATCGGCGCTAAAAATTCCGTTTCAAAATCAGTGGTCGTCGCTAATGTGGCACTAGGTGCAAGTGCACATACTGCTTCATCGCCCCGTATCTCTACACCATGTGTCTGAAGTGCTTCAAAGAGCGAAGCGCCATGTTCTTTTGCCCATGTTTCATGAATGACAATGCTCTCAATGGCATTACAAACAGATGGTCTTTGTGTTTTCGCATTCAGAACAATTTGTTCAGCCATTTCTTTTAGGGCTGTTTCATCAATGTAAATATGACAATTCCCTGCACCCGTCTCAAGTACTGGAACAGTAGACTCTCTCACAACAAGATCAATTAAATGTTTCCCGCCGCGTGGAATAAGGACATCTAGATAGTCATTTAAAGTGAACAGGGTTTTAGCCGTCTCACGGCCTGTATCTTCAATCAATTGTACACTGTCTACGGGAATATCCGTTGGTTGCAGCGCTTCGTGAATGACTTTCACAATCGCTTTATTACTATGAATGGCCGATGAACTTCCTCGAAGAATCACAGCATTTCCAGTTTTCAAGCAAAGAGTGGCCGCATCGACTGTCACGTTTGGTCTTGCTTCGTAAATCATCCCAACCGTTCCAAGAGGCACACGTACTTTTTCAATGAGAAGCCCGTTTTCTTTTTGAATGGTCTCTAATGTTTCACCAATTGGGTCTTTGAGCTGAATGAGTTGATGCGTAGCGTCTGCAATCGCTTCAATTCTCTCTTCTGTTAATGTAATTCTGTCGATCACAGATGGCGTGAACTCTTTGTCTATAGCCGCCTGAACATCTTTTTGGTTTTCGGCAATTAAATAAGCTGAAGATGCTTTTAATGCTTTTGCAATAGCGTCTAATGCAGCATTCTTTTGTTCAGTTGTTTTTAATAGCAGCTGATCTTTGGCTGCGCTTGCCTTTTTTGCTTTTTCTAGAACTTCATTCATCGTTTTCCCTCCTCAGTTTTGTACGTGCTGAACCCAGTGATCTCGGTGAATGACTTCAGGTTTTTCATAAGAAAGCTCATGACTTCGCATCCCTTTAATGCCAAGAAGCTCATCTGAATCATACAATGTTTGTCCTTTACCGACTAATCCGTTTGGACCAACAACTTCGACGACCTCTCCTTTAGAAAATTCACCAGCTACATCAATGACACCAGCTGGAAGAAGACTCCTTCCATTATGCAAAATCGCCGCCTCTGCCCCCGCATCAATCATGATCTTCCCAGAGACTGGTGAGTGGAATTGAATCCATTGGCGACGGTTATTGACTGATGATAAGTCTTGTTCACCAATATATGTGCCGTCTCCTTGACCAGCGAGAATGTGAAGAAGCTTGTCTTCCCCTGTACCTGTGCCAATGAAGACTTTAACGCCAAGGGAGAGAGCTGTTTGTGCAGCTGAAAGCTTAGATTTCATCCCGCCTGTTCCAACCTTTGAACCCGTACTCTTCGCATATGAGAACAATTCATCTGAAATGTGAGTCAGCACATCAAACCGCTTCGCATCAGGATTCTCACTTGGATTGGCATCATAAATTCCGTTGATATCTGTTAAAATGATCAATTGGTCTGCATGAATTAAGCCACTGACCAGTGCTGACAGCATGTCATTATCACCAAAGGTAAGCTCTTCGATGGACACAGAGTCATTTTCATTAATGATCGGTAAAATTTTTCTTTCGAGCAGTTCCATCATCGTTGCGTAAGCATTTCGATATCTTGTACGATCTGAAAAGTCATTACGTGTTAAAAGCATTTGTGCAGGCGTCATCTGAAACTGTGAAAATAGTTCTGTGTATTTCTGCATTAACAAGCCTTGACCTACGGCAGCAGCAGCCTGCTTCCCTTTTAAGGTCACAGGTCTTGACGGATATCCTAAACTGCCAAATCCCGCCGCAACGGCTCCTGACGAAATGAGAATGATTTCATGTCCTGCCTCTTTTAGCTTTGCGATGGCTTTGACATGATCCTGCATTTTTTGTTCATCAATGGCTCCCTTTTGCTCTGTTAATGAACTGCTACCAATTTTTATGACGATCCTTTGCTTTTTCATCATTGATTCCCTCCGCTATACCTTTCACCACATAAAAAATCCCTTTTTCTCCTTATGTAAAGGACGAAAAAGGGATTTTCCGTGGTACCACCTTCATTGAATAAGCATACGTCTGCTTATTCCACTCAACTCCTGTAACGCCAGGCATGCGCTTAGATTTTTCCTCTAAGGCTCAAAGGGTAGGTTCAGCAGCTGTCTGCGGCAAATGTTTCAGCATGTCATTTGCTCTCTTTTACACAGCAGGTCCTGCTTACTATTCCTTCTCAACGCTCGTTAATTTTTTTATATTATCACCAATTGCTTCAGAAAAGTCAAGCGGTCAATTAAACACAATCGTTTTATTCTCATGAACAATGATTCGATCTTCCAGATGCCATTTGACAGCTCGGGCAAGCACACTGCGCTCAATCGTGCGGCCAATATTTTTTAATGCCTCTGCATCATCTCTATGATCTACCCGCTCAATATCCTGTTCAATGATTGGCCCTTCGTCTAAATCATTTGTCACGTAATGAGAAGTCGCCCCAATCAGTTTAACCCCTCGCTCATATGCACGCTTGTAAGGGTTAGCCCCTATAAAAGCCGGCAGGAAGGAATGATGAATATTAATGATTTTGTTCGGGTGCTGTTCGATAAAGGCTGGCGTCAAAATTTGCATGTATCTAGCAAGCACAACCGCATCAATATCATATTCTTCTAATAATGCAAGCTGTTGTTTTTCTGCATCTTGGCGAATGTCTTTATTTGCTTTCACGAAGTGGAATGGAATGCCGAGTGCTTCGACTGTATCTTTTGCCGTTTCATGATTGCTGATGACAACCGCTATTTCAGCCATTAAATTACCGCTTTGCCATTCCCATAAAAGTTCATGTAAACAATGAAGCTCCTTGGACACAAAGATCGCCAGCTTTTTCAGATCACTTGCACGCGACATGCTCCACGTCATGTGAAATGATTGCGCAATTGGCTCAAAGCTGCTTTTCAGTTGATCTAAGTTGGCCGAGATGTCTTTCCAATCAAATTCAATTCTTAAAAAGAACCGGCCGCTCTCATGATCTGTTGTGTATTGACTAGATTCAATGATGTTTGCTCCATGTTCAAATAAAAAAGTAGAAACAGCTGACACAATACCAGGCTGATCCGGGCAGCTGACTAAAAGCCTTCCTTTTTGCTCATGCTTTTGTCTGTGTAATTCAAGTTTCTCTGTAATCAATGTTCTCATGTCTTATGACCTCATTTACATTTTTCATTCTAATGAAATATTATACTGGACTGGAAAGAGAAAAAGCAATTAAGCGTCGTGTTTTTTATTGAATATTCATTCAATTCTGCACCTAGCGTGATATAATATGAATAGACCTTTTATCACAAAAGGAGTGATGGAGATGAAAAACATGACTTTGTTTGGTAAAGTGAGCTTTTGGCTCGGCATCGTATGTCTAATCACGGGCATTTATCTATTTATGACCGGAGAAAGACTCATTCCTTTACTTACATTTGGTGTATGTTTTCTGCTTGTGAGTCATCTTTACCGCAAAAATGAAAACGATTCCAATCATCATTCGATGTAGCAAAAAGGCTGGCACATGTTTGCTAGCCTTTTCTTATTCAATGATTTTTAACCCGACCGCTGCTGATAAAATCAGTGCGATAAAGAAAATACGTTTTGCGTCTTTCGACTCACCATAAAACAGCATCCCAACAATCGCTCCTCCAGCTGCTCCGATTCCTGTCCAAATCGCATACGCCGTTCCCATCGGAATTGTATTCATCGCAAGAGACAGCATCAAAAAGGATAGCGAAAATCCAGCTGCTATGAAGAAAATCCATTTGACATGGCGATCTTTCTGGAATTGATTCATCATGGTGACACAAAGCATTTCTAAGATGCCTGCCCCAATGAGTAAAAGCCAGCTCACGATTCAGCCTCCCCTTTCTTTTCACCTGTGGTCAATTTGAGTCCTAATACACCGCTTAAAAGCACCATGATCAAAAGTATTTTTACTAGCTGTACCGGCTCACCCATGACCATCCCTACTATGACCGTACCGGCTGTTCCAAGTCCGGTGAAAACGGCGTAAAGTGTGCCAACTGGTAGTACAGTCGTGGCTTTCAGGAGTAAATAAAAGCTGACAACAATACAAACGATGGTTGCGCTCCATTCCAATATAGAGCCAGCATATTTCAACCCCATCACCCAGCCGACTTCAAATACGGCTGCAATCAAAACATTTCCCCATTTCATTCGATCTCTTCCTTTCTTACCGATTCCAAGCAATAAAAAAAGCCCGGAAATCGATCGTTTGATCAAATCTCCCGGGCTTTTATCCCTCCGTGTCCATACGGTCTATTGTCTAGACCCTATGTGTTTTCTCTCGGTCCAGACTGCGCTGCCCGCACGGAACCCTAGAAAACCAATTCATGATAATCAGATCTAGCGTAGAGCCGATTCTGTATGAAAAAGTGTATCACACCCTGATATGCCGGTCTACCACTTTGCTTTTTCCCTTCAAATATACTTGTTCATTTTTCGAAAGAAAGTGGATGAAAGCGAAGTATACTAAATGTTAGAAAGAGGAACGACCACATCACTGATATAATAAAACAAGAGGTGGATCAAATGATGATGACCGACGAACAAAAACACGAATTTTATCAAGCACTTGTTGATAAAAATCCGCAATATGACGGCACGTTTTTTGCTGGTATTAAAACAACCGGCATCTTCTGCCATGCCACGTGCACTGCTAGAAAACCAAAATATGAGAACTGCGAGTTTTTCTTTACAGCAGAGGAGGCGCTGCTTGCAGGGTATCGGCCGTGTAAGCGATGCACGCCTTTAACATATCCTAACAGCATTCCAGAAGAAGTCAAAACACTTGTATCAGCAGTTGAAGAGAGCCCTGAGAAACGGTGGAAAGAAGAAGATTTTCGCCAATTAGGGATTCACTCTGCAACAGCTCGGAGAAAATTCAAAGAAATCTATGGAATGACCTTTGTTCAATATGCTAGATCACGCCGAATGGGGCTAGCGTTTAAAGAGATTCTGAACGGAAAAAAAGTCATTGATCAGCAAGTCACCTTCGGTTATGAGTCTTCCAGTGCCTTCAATGATGCCTTTACGAAAATCATGGGAAATCCACCCAAAAAGGCGCAAGTCAATATTTTGCATGCGAATTTTATTTCTACTCCGATTGGGCGGATGATGAGCATTTCAGATGCAACCCATGTGTATTTGCTTGAATTTATGGACAGGCGAGGATTAGAAAGAGAAATTGAGAACATCAGAAAAAAACATCATGCCCGTCTTTTAGTTGGAGAAACAAACGTCCATCAGCAGTTAGCAAAGGAATTGGCCTTATATTTTGAAAAGAAACTCACGCAGTTTACTGTGCCACTTGCTATACATGGCACCCCTTTTCAGAAAAGGGTATGGGATCTTCTATTACAGATTCCGTCAGGCGAAACGAGATCGTATCGAGATCTTGCCATCATGCTTGGCGATCCCCATTTGGTTCGGGCAGTTGGAAATGCAAATGGTGCCAATCAGTTGGCCATCATCATTCCTTGTCACCGAGTCATTCAAACAAGCGGTGAACTTGGCGGATATGGCGGGGGAATCGAACGAAAGAAATATTTACTTCAGTTAGAACAGCGTCTATAAAAGAAAAAGCGGCTCTCCTTATGATTCAAGCGAGCCGCTTTTTCCGTCACGAGTAACACTGTAAACATCAATCATTTGATCCCATTTTGAAATGGTTTTTTCTTTTTTCATCCCCATTTTCATTGCGACCTTGACTGACGCTTCATTGTCAGGGCGAATTAAGCTGACCATTCGCCTCACCTTCATTTCGTCAAAACCATACGCAAGACAGCCTTTTGCAGCCTCAACAGCATATCCTTTTCCCCATGCCGATCTCTTTAGCATATAGCCAATTTCAAGCTCTGTTTGTCCTTCGACGTTTTGGAGAACAATTCCGCTTTGACCAAGTGGTTCCTTCGTTTCTTTTTCTTCAATGATCCACAGGGATGTATGAAATGTGCGGTCATTCTTTTGATTCCAAGCAATCCACTCTTTTGTCTGCTTTTCATCCTTTAGTGAAGGATAATACTTCATGACCTCTTCATCTTGGAACAGCTTTTCATATAAAAAAGGCGCATCGTCTTCATCCATTGTTCTCAGTCTGAGGCGCTCTGTTTCAAGCACGATCCGTGTTTGATGTGTCATTTGTTATCCCCCCTGCTTACTTGCTAAAAATATCTCCGAACAACCCATTTGAATCTGGGGCAAAGTAATGGAACCCCGCACCCGTTAAACTAGCAGCTAATGCGGTCCACATGATTAAACTGACCGTCATCCACACAGTGACTTGTTTTCTTTTCGTACCGAAGCTCATACACATAAAAGCCGCTAAATGACTGCCAATAATAAAAGGACCGATAAGTGCCAAACCAGGGAGACCGTACCGTTCCCAAACCTTTCTGGCTTTCAGCTGTTTTTTCTCTCCTTTTTCATCATGTTTCTCCTCTTTCTTCTTCAGCCACCACGCTTTAAATCGGTCCACGAAGACGATGAGTAGCAAGACGGTAAGAAAGTTGCCGACGAATCCAATAACTGCCGTTGTCACAGGATGCAGACCACTTAAAATCCCCAGCGGAACGACACCAACCACTTCAAAGAAAGGTAAAGCAGCCAATATAAAAACGAGTACATACCCCCATACAATATCCAATCACAGAACCCCTTTTCATTTTTGTCCTCTTCTCATTGTAAAGAAAAATGTGATCCCATATCTACATTTTTTTAGAAAAAGAAAAGCACATCGCAAGTGATGTGCTCTATCTACATTAAATGTTCATTTTTCTTGTTTGTTTTCTGTAAAAAAGCGATTGTGAGCAAGACTAAAATCACAATGGATACCAGACTTGTGAAAAGAAGCATCAGAGGTGATGTCCATCCAAGCCATTCGAATAGGAGCTGCGGCCCAAAGAAGATCACCGGAATGAGCGACACCATATTGGCTTTTAAAATGGCATTCAATAAGACAATACACAGCAGCAACAGAAGAATGACGCCCCATCTTTGGCTCGAGGTCAGCACAAGTAAAGGAGTACCAAGTTTTTGGTCCAATAATTTCACTGTGATCAAGGCTGTCATCTGAAAAACACCTAATATCCAAAAGTAAAAGAATGCCCTCCTGCTTGTTTGAAAGGCAGAAGCTCTAAACATCACAATGGTCATGATCACATTGGCCACTATGATTAGCGGATAACCAATGAGTGCATACCAAGAATACGATAAACTTTGACTGATGGCATCTGCTAACATCATGTAAAAAAGAGATCCAATTAAAAAAGCACTGACAAACGGAACCCAGTCTTTATGATTTCTAGAAAGCTCTTTCGCTAGCTCATCAGCAAAGCCCCGTGGATCTCCGCCAAATACATCTTCCCCTGTTTTCCCATCTTTCTCAGCTTCGACAGCGTGTGTCGTTAATTCATCCATCACTTCGTCGATCTCGTCCTGATTTTTCCCTTTTGATATGAGATAGAGTTGCAGCTCTAATAAGATGTGTCTCGTTTCTTTTGTTACCATCTTCTCACTTCCCTTTATGTAATAATCGCTCTACATTCCCTGACAGCTCATTCCATCGCATAGTAAAATCCGTCAGCGCTTCTTCGCCTCTTTGTGTGAGCGTATAGTATTTCCTTTTCGGTCCACTCGCCGATGCTTTTGTGGACGTATGAACCAGTTGTTCTTTTTGCATGCGCAGCAAGATCGGATAAATACTACCTTCACTAATTTGATCAAACCCATAGTGCGCAAGCTTCTTTGTCATTTCATAGCCATAAATTTCACCTTCAGAAATAATCGACAGCAGGCATCCTTCTAAAATTCCTTTTAGCATTTGTGTTGATTGTGTCATCATCGATCCTCCGCTTTCAGTACCTTGCATGACAAGATAGTTTGATCTTACCACACACTATCTTGCCATGCAAGATACCGACTCAGAAAAAAATCACCGCTTAAAGGGTGATTTTTACGCCCAAGGCTTATCCGTCCCAAGTGCGTCAGCCAAAGCTTTACTATGCTTCCGGCGGCTTTTTCTTTCCTCTGCCCGCTGCTTCGCTGTTTGATGAAGCATGATTTCTTCCTCTGTTTCCGGCATGACTTGTGGAACTCGTTTTGGCTTCCCGTTTTCATCAAGCGAGACAAAAGTAAGAAATGAAGTTGCTGCGAGTCTGCGCTCTCCAGACATCAAGTTTTCCTTAATGACTTTGACGAATACTTCCATAGAAGATGTACCGACCCATGTCACATAAGATTCTAAGCAGACGGACTCTTTCTGTCCAATCGGCTCTAAAAAATCAACTGAATCCATTGATGCGGTGACTGTTTCACTACGGCTGTGTCTTGCTGCCGAGATGGAAGCAATGTCATCTATATAACTCATTAATTTCCCACCAAATAACGTTTGGTGGTTATTCGTATCGAGGGGGAATACCCTGCTGGTTTTCACAACTTTCGATTCCTTGCAGTATTTGAAATTTTCTTCACTCATCGTCATAGCTCCTTCTTGCTGTTTTCGTTGATGCGGAACGACTTTTATTAAACACTATTCTATTAGGTTTGTCTAAACTTTTTGCTTTAGTCTCTCATGAGAGATTTTCTTTCGGAAATGTTTCAACATTTACTAGAAGGAGGAATAATATAATTATCGATAAACAAGGAGGCCCTTTGATGGATTCTATGAAATCAGAGAAAGTGTATAAAACGCCGCAATGTATGAGTGAATATGATGATTTACAAGAAGTCCTCTTATGCAGTCCAATTTATATGGAAATTAAACAGATCATCAATGAAACCCAAAAGCATTTTGCAAGAGAAAATATTTCTCAAATCAAAGCCCTCACGCAGCATAAGCAATTCATCCAAACGCTGAAAAACCATCATGTCCGGCCTGTCCTTCTTCCTGCAAATGAACGTTTCCCTGAACAAGTCTTCACTCGGGATATTGGATTTACAATTGGACAGACTTTATTTGTTTCAAACATGGCAGCCCCTGTCAGACAAGGAGAAGAACATTCCTTAAAAGAATGGGGACAGACAAAAGGATGGACAACCATCACGCTGGATGATGGAACGATTGAAGGCGGCGATGTGCTTGTAGACCAAACCCGGGTATTTGTGGGGATCAGCAAAAGAACAAATCTAGCCGCCATCCAGCAACTCAAAAAAGAACTGCCGAATCACGACATCATTCCTATTCATCTTCCTTCTCACATTTTGCATCTTGATTGTGTGATGAATATTCTTTCTCATCATGAGATCTTGATTTACCCTGAAGCTTTTACGGAAAAGGATCTTCATATGCTCAAAAAGCATTATGATCTCATTGAAATAAGTGAGCAAGAGCAGTTCACACTTGGACCAAATGTGTTGTCCATTGGACAGAAAAAAGTCATCAGCTTACCAATCAACCAAGAAACAAATGCTGCATTAACAGCCAGCGGCTACACCGTCATTGAAGTAGATTTTTCAGAAATCATTAAATCCGGCGGCTCTTTTAGATGCTGTACATTACCTATTAGGCGTTCATAAAAGCCAAAAAGCCAGCTTGTCTACTCGCTGGCTTTTTAAATGCTTACCTTCTTCCCTCTATCTATTTCCTATCATATAAATGACAAGCCACTTCATGCCCTTCTTCGACTGCTTGTAATACTGGCTTTTTGTCCGCACATACATCCATTGCAGCAGGACATCTTGTCCGAAATACGCAGCCGCTTGGCGGATTCACTGGACTTGGAATTTCTCCCTTTAAAATAAACCGCTTGCGTTTATCTTCCACATCAGGATCTGGAATCGGGATAGCAGACAGCAATGCTTGTGTATATGGATGAAGTGGTGTTTTATATAAAGCATCACTGCTGGTCATCTCCACGAGATGTCCTAAGTACATGACACCGATTCGATCGCTAATATATTTGACCATCGATAAATCATGGGCAATAAATAAAAACGTCAATCCCTCTTCTTTTTGCAGTTTTTTCAGCAAATTCACGACTTGAGCTTGAACGGATACATCTAGTGCAGAAATCGGCTCATCTGCCACGATAAACTTTGGCGATAAGGCGAGTGCTCTAGCAATCCCTATTCTTTGCCTCTGACCTCCGCTGAATTCGTGAGGATAGCGTGTAGCAAAATCATGACTTAGCCCCACCGCTTCAAGCAGTTCCTTCACACGCTCGAGTCTTTTTTTTTGACTGCCATACAATTGGTGGATCTCCATCGGTTCTAGCATAATATCTTTTACAGAGAGCCTAGGATTTAAAGAAGAATACGGATCTTGAAACACCATTTGAATTTGCCTATTGAAATCAAATGATTCTCGGTTCGATAAGTGATGGAGACTTTTCCCTTCATACAAAGCTTCACCTTCTGTCGGGTCATAAAGCCGCATGAGCACTTTTCCAAGTGTAGATTTACCGCAGCCTGACTCACCAACAAGACCAAAGGTTTCGCCTTGTTTCAGCTGAAAGGTGACACCATCTAATGCTTTTAACGTTCTTCCTTTCGATAGATGAAAATGCTTTTTTAAGTTGTTGACTTGCAGAAGTGGTTCACTTCCCATCACATCTCCCCCTCTCAGCTTTCAAATATCGCCTTGTTCCTGCCCATTCCTGTTCATATGAAGTACCAGAAAGAGAAAGAAGTTCAATCTGTCTGCCCGTTTTAGGTGAGTGAAGCATCATGCCATCTCCAGCATACATCCCTACATGGCGAACTGCTCCCTTCCCATTGTCATTGGCAAAAAACATGAGATCACCTGGCGCCAAATGGTTTGATGCGACTGGGGTTCCTTGAACTGCTTGGTCACTTGCGTCTCTCGGTAATAAACATCCACACGCTTTGTACATACTGTAAACAAAACCCGAACAGTCGTAGCCATAGCTGCTCATGCCGCCCCACAAATATGACAGTCCAATAAATTGTTTTCCTATAGCTAAGGCATCCTTACCGCTCATAGAAGAAGGTGATGAAGCACGGCGCACATCTTCTTTTTTGATTTCTCTTCTTCCTACTGGAGTTAGAACATCAAAGGAATCGCTCATTTCTTCAACAAGTGCTAGTTCTGTTAAAAAACTAACCTCCATATCCGGTGTTCCGTTTTGATATAAAACCGCTTTTTTCTGACAAACAATCAAGGGACTAGCAGGTGGTTCACTCTCTGATACTTCATTTAATTGCTCTACAGGGATATAACCTGGGTAGCCTTGCGGGTGTTTCCGGCTTGCCTGCTGCGGGATGACAACTTTCATCCAGCCATCTGTTTCCTCCAGCCCAATGACTCGTTCGCCAAGCAGTACTTGGGTTTGAATAAGATTTTCTTCACATAAGGCCAATTTCTGTTCATATGTTTGCTCATCAATCCATTCTTTGATCTGGACGGAACTTTGAAGAACGTGTCGATCTATTTCTCTCGGCGACTGCGGTGCTGTCCATATATTTGCGACTGGAACCTTTGATTCATATAACATCATAAGACCCCTTTCACTCTTTGAATGCCTAACCCATGATGCGGCGGAAAGAGAATATCTTTTCCTTGATAGATAATTCCTCCGTCTATTAAGTCCTCTTTGAGCATAAGCGGCGCATCAAAATCGTAACGGGTAATATTCGGTTGGCTTGCAGCAAGATGAGCGGCTGCGGTAATCCCTAGTTTTGATTCGATCATACTGCCAACCATGCACTTGACGCCGTATGCTTCTGCTAAACTATTGATTTTCAGCGCTTTTTTGATACCGCCTGTTTTCATTAATTTTAAGTTGATGAGATCACAGCTTCTCGTTTCTAACACCTTGATGGCATCATGGAGGCTAAAAATACTTTCATCTGCCATAATCAATGTGTCTGTTGCTTCCGTCACCCGGCGCAGACCCTCGATGTCTTCTTTAGGCACTGGCTGCTCGACTAGTTCAATATCGAGTGCCTCCATTTTTCGAATGGCGACAATCGCTTCCTTCCATGTCCAGCCTTGGTTGGCGTCAAGCCTGATTTGAATATCCGGCCCGACTTTTTCTCGAATCCGTTTGATCCGCTGAATATCCGTATCTATATCATCTTTTCCCACTTTGATCTTTAAGGTACGAAAGCCTTCAGCTGCATATTGCTTCGCATCCTCTGCCATTTCTAGCGGACGGTTGACACTAACCGTGTAATCCGTTTCCAGCTGATTACGATAACCACCAAGATATTGATAAAGCGGCAGGCCAGCCTGCTTCGCTAAACCATCGTAAATCGCCATATCTATTGCAGCCTTTGCACTCGTGTTGCCTACAAGTACACGGTCGATCGCTGAAAAGATTTGTTCATATTGTGACAATGAGGCCCCAATCAAGATCGGCCTCATCACAGCGCAAATAGCATAGTCGATGCTTTCCAGTGTTTCACCTGTAATGACCGATGTCGGCACTGCCTCTCCATAGCTGACATCACCTTGATCATAGGTGATGATCACAATAAGAGATGCGGCGTCATACACCGTTCTTAATGCTGTTTTGAAAGGCTTCTTTAGCGGTACATTCGTTCTGCATGTGCGAACATCTACGATTTTCATTTGATCGCCTCTTTCGCTGCAACACCTGGGGAAATATGCAGTTTTTTCCCTGTAGCATCTAATGTAGCCTGCACGCCGATTGGAATGGCGAAGTTTGGAGATGAATGACCGATCCGAAAACCGCCAAGTGCAGGTTTCTGTTGCGGGACAATATACGTCTCCCATAACTGATCCAGCGTTAACGACTGCTCTTTCTTTTTCGGCTCACATTGATGAAAATCACCAATGATAAATCCCGCCGCATCATGTAATTTTCCTGCAGATACTAAGTGCTGCATCATTCGATCGATTTTATATGGTTCTTCGTCAATATCTTCTATTAATAAAAGCTTCCCCTTTGTATCAATTTCAAAAGGTGTACCAAGTGTCGTGACGATAAGGGCAAGATTTCCTCCGGTGATTTCGCCTGAAGCCGTGCCATGATAAAAAGTGTGAAGAGGTGACAGGTGGTTCGTATACGAAAAGGCTTTTGGAGTGAATAGCTGTAAAAAGGTATCCTTTGTATACGGATGAACCTCTTCAAGTCCCACATCAGAGGAGAGCATTGGACCATGAAAGGTGACAAGACCCGTCTGCTGCTGAATGGCTGTATGTAAAAATGTAATATCACTGTATCCCCAAAAGATTTTTGGGTTCCGGCGAATCAAGTCATAATCAATGGCTTCTGCAATTCTTCCTGTTCCGTATCCTCCGCAAGCACAAATCACTGCCTTCACATCTGGATCTTGAAACATGTGATGAATATCTTCCACTCGTTCATGATCATGAGCTGCTAAATAACCATACCGGGAGTTGATATACTTCCCCTTTTTCACCTTTAGCCCTAAGCTTTCTAAAAAAGAAATACCTCTTGCTAATTTCAGCTCATCAGGCGGGCTTGCTGGTGCAATGATTCCCACTGTATCTCCTGTTTGAAGTGCCGCTGGCAGATGGTTCATGCCAATCCCCTCTTTCTCTTCGTTTCTTTCAATCTATGGGCATCTTCTTCATAACATGAACAAATAAAGGAACAGACGCTTTTTTCAAAGCGTCCCGTTCTCTCAGTTTTTCATTTACTCTCCATCTACCTGTGCCCATTTCAAATCAATGTAACCAACAGGATGACGGACAATGCCCTTTACGCCTTCTTTTTGTAAATAGACTTGGTTATAAAAATGAATGGGAATAATGGGTGCTTCTTCCATCAGAAGTGCCTCGGCATCATGCAGCATACGATTTCTCTTTTGTTCATCTGCTTCTTGACTCGCCTTTTTGATCAGCTGATCATACGTATCATTTGACCAACCTGTCCGGTTCATCGCATTTCCTGTTTGGAAGCTCTCTAAGAAATTGATTGGGTCTGCATAGTCAGCTAGAAATGAACTTTGCGAGAATTGGAATTTGAGTGCCTTTTGATCTTCTGCAAACACATTTGCTTCCATGTTTGCAAGCTTCACGTCTACCCCTAGCGCTTCTTTTAATTGCTGCTGAATGGCTTCTGCTTTTTTCTTATTTTCAGGCTTTGTACTATATGTTAATGTGACGGGCGGCAGCTTTGAATAGTTCTCTTCCTTCAACCCTTTTTCTAATAGTTTTACAGCTTCACTCGTATCATGTTTGACAAGGTCGCCGCCAGCTTCTCTGAAATCTTCACCCTTTGAATCTAAAATTCCTGGTGAAACGAAGGCACGTGCTGGCTTCTCTTCATTTTTCGTCACATACTCTACAATATCCTGAGGATTGATCGCCATTTGAAAGGCTTTGCGAATGTTCTTATTTTGAAAAGGCTCCATGTTGACATTTAGACGATAAAAAAACAGCCCTGCTTGATCCTCAATTTGCACATCTTTGCTTTTTAACAGGTCTTCACTTTGTTCTGCCGGAACGAAGGCCGTATCTAAATCTCCTGATTGATACATTTGGTAATCTGTGTTTCGATCACTGATCATGAGCCATTTCACTTGATCTAGCTTGACCGTTTGTTTGTCCCAATACGTGTCACTTTTTTCCATTGTAAAGCTTTCATCATGCTTCCACTCTGTCAGCTTAAACGGTCCATTGCCGACAAAGGTTTTCGCATCCTTGGCCCAGTTCGGGTCCTTTTCCGCTACCTTCTCATTCACTGGGAAAAAGGCAGGGTTTGCCGTCATATTTAAGAAAGATTTTTGCGGGTATGCTAGCTTGACCTCTAGCGTTTGATCATTAACAGCCTTGACTTTTACATCTTCTTTCTTCCCTTTTCCGCTGTTAAACGCTTCGCCCCCTTCAATCATATAAGCTAAGAATGCCGCAGAAGAGCCCGTCTTTGGATCTAGCAGCCGCTTCCACGCATATTCAAAGTCACTTGCTTTGACTGGATCACCATTTGACCACTTAATCCCATCCCTTAAATGGAACGTGTACGTTTTTCCGTCCTTTGAGATGTCCCATTTTTCCGCCATGGCAGCAGATGGTTCGTGCTTCTCATTCAGTCTCGTTAATCCTTCCATTAAGTTATTGAGCCCTTGCCAGGACACATTATTAAAACCAATGGGTGGATCAAATGATGTCGGTTCGTTTTCGTTATTTAATGTTAAAACTTTCTCTTCACCCTTGCTTGAAGATCCTTTGCCTGCTTGCTCATTGGCTGTACATCCTGCAAGCAGCATCACTGTGATAAAGCACATACTGAGAATCCAACCTGTTTTTCTCATGAAAAACTCCCCCTTTGTGTTGAAGATAAAACCGTTTGCTTCGCTCGTTCATCTTGAAGCCAGCAATGTACTGCATGTGTAGGTGAACGCTGCGTTTCATGCGGCATAATATGATCACACACTTTCATCGCAGACGGACATCGATCGGTATATGGACAACCTTTTGGCGGAGCAAATAAATCTGGCGGGCTTCCTTCAATAGGAATGAGTTCATCTTTCATATCCAGCCTTGGAACGGATTGCAGCAGCCCTTTTGTATAGGGATGCTGTGGACTGTAAAAGATATCTCGCCTTGTCCCAACTTCAACGATTTTTCCCCCGTACATGACAGCCACTCGATCAGCGACTTGTGCTACGACCCCTAGGTCATGTGTGATTAAAATAATCGTCACGCCTGTTTTTTTCTGAATCTCTTTAAATAGTTCTAAAATCTGCGCCTGTATGGTGACATCTAGTGCAGTTGTCGGTTCATCTGCAATCAGCACCTTCGGCTCACAAATAAGAGCCATTGCAATCATGAGCCGCTGCCTCATGCCACCGCTGAATTGATGCGGATATTGCTTCAGCCTCTCTTTCGGCTGCGGAATCCCCACCAAATCAAGCATACGAAGCGCCTCTTCTTTCACTTCTTTTTTTGTCAGCTTCTGATGCACTTTTGCAGCCTCCATCAGCTGATCTCCAATTGTCAGCGTCGGGTTGAGTGCCGTCATAGGATCTTGAAAAATCATGGAGATATCGACACCACGTATGCTGCGCATGTCTTTTTCAGATAATGACAGCAAGTTGCGATCACGAAACCAAATTTCCCCTTGATCGACTTGTGCGCTGTATGCAGGGAGAAGCCGCATGATACTTTGAGACGTCACACTTTTTCCGCAGCCTGATTCTCCGACAATGGCGAGGGTTTCTTTTTCATACACATCCACATTCACCCCGCGTACCGCTTGAACAGAACCGCCATATGTCCGAAAGCTAACATGCAGATCGATAATCCGAAGCATTTTTTTCATCACGCCATCACCTCTTCATCTTCGGATCAAGCGCATCTTGCAAGCCATCACCTAAATTATTAAAGCAAAACATCGTCAGCGAAATAAAAAATGCCGGAAAGAATAAACGCCACCAGTGACCATTATCTGACAGCACTGTCGGCAAGGCATCATTGGCCATCACACCCCAGCTTGCAAACGGCGCTTGAATCCCTAAACCAAGAAAACTTAAGAACGCTTCAGCAAATATCGCTGTTGGTACAGTTAGCGTCATCTGCACAATAATCGGTCCCATCGTATTCGGCAGTAAATTTCTGCGGATGATGCGCAAACTTTTTGCGCCAAAGGTTTTCGAGGCAAGGACATATTCTTGGCTTTTCAGCTGAAGGACTTGACCTCTCACGATTCTTGCCATCCCAATCCATCCTGTGACAGTGAGCGCCACAATAATAGTGACAAGCCCAGGCCCCATCAGAACCATCAATAAAATGACGACGAGTAAATACGGCAGACCGTAAAGAACCTCGACGATCCGCATCATGACATGGTCATACTTCCCGCCTTTATAGCCTGCAATACCGCCATAGATGACACCGATTGCAAAATCAATGAGAGCGGCCATCACGCCCACAAATAATGAAATGCGTGCGCCGTACCAAGTACGTGTAAACACATCACGTCCAAGTTCATCTGTTCCAAACCAGTGAGCAGCTGACGGTGGCAAGTTTTGCATGGAAAGCCGCTGTTCTGTCACACTATTCGGTGCAAGGAGTGGGCCTAATACAGCCATGACGAAAAGAAAAATCAGCACCGATAAACTAAACATAGCGAGTTTATTTTGTTTTAACCGTCGCCAAGTATCTGCCCAATACGAAAGTGAGGGTCTTTTAATGGCATGGACTTCAGATGTCTTTTGTTCTTTAGGAGCAAACCATTCATCTGGCACTTCATGCGCTTGATTCGTTTGATCATGCTGAAGATGTATACTCATGCCTTTCCTCCTTTCTGATGCAGCTGGATCCTTGGATCAAGCAGACGATATGTCACATCTACAATGAAAAGAAGGGTAATTAAGATGATGCTGTAAAAAACAGTGGTTCCCATGATGACAGGATAGTCACGATTATTAATACTCTCAACAAAATATTTTCCCATTCCAGGGATCGCAAATATTTTTTCAATCACAAAACTGCCTGTTAAAATACTTGCGACAAGTGTGCCAAGGATCGTGACAACAGGTAAAAGTGCATTCCGCAGGGCATGTTTAAACACAATTTTATAAGGGGAAAGTCCTTTCGCTTTTGCAGTTCGAATATAGTCCTGCGACAGCACTTCTATCATGCTCGATCTCGTTAACCGGGCAATGATAGCCATTGGACCTACCGCCAGTGCAATGGTAGGAAGCACCATATGCATTGGACTTGTCCACATCGCTGTAGGAAAGAGCTTTACATTCACAGCAAGCTGCTGAATTAATAAGGTAGCAAAGATAAAGTTTGGTATGGATATACCGAAAACAGCAATCGTCATGGCGATATAATCAATCAAGCCATTATGCCGGAGGGCAGCCATGATTCCGAGCAAGATGCCGGAGATGACAGCAATCAAAATAGAGATAAGACCAAGTTCTAATGAGACTGGAAAACCTCTCGCCAATAAATCATTGACACTTTCAGAAGGCTTTTTAATGGAAGGACCAAAATCAAAAGTAACGATGGATTTTAAATAGATCATATATTGAACATAGAGTGGTTCGTCTAAGTGATAGTAGCTTTCGAGGTTTCGCTGGACAGTTTCGTTTGTATTTCGTTCTTCATTGAAGGGCGATCCTGGGATGACCTTCATTAAAATAAACGTTAACGTCGTAATCGTTAAAATCGTGGCAATCATCGCAATCAAACGCTTGAGCAAAAAGCTGGTCATCTGCCGTCTCCCCCTCGCTTAACAAAATGTTGTACGTGCGGCAAGCTCTGTCATGACAAGCATCGCTTGGTAGGCCTCTAATATATTCTCTGCTTGATACGTCACCGTTGTTGTCCCATCAATAATGGCAGTACCAGGCATTAAATTCGCCCATTCAGCTTGTCCATAATTGGCAAACTCAATCTTCAGCAGCGGCTGATCAGGTGGCGTCAGCGGCTTGATGTGATGAATCTCTTTCATTGCGACTTCCACTTGCTGAGAGATTAGTTGGTTGACTTTGGCAGGAGTAAGACATTTCACAGCAGATCTTGAAATGGTTTCTTTCACCGCCACTGTTTTCACGCCAGGCATTAACTTTTCTGCTTCAAGTGCCGCTTGATCGTCTCCGCATACAAGAATGACTGGAACACCATAATAGCCTGCGACATACGCATTAAAGCCCATTTCACCAACTGGATGATCATTTATGTAAAAATGTCTGACACCAAAAATCATACTGTGAGACATCACACCTTTCATTGATGCCCTCGCATGGTAGCCTAAAAAAACAGCGGCATCATACGTTTGATCTAATCCTTGAACCATTGAATAAGGCTTTACATCCCCTGATATGAGAGATGCTTCCTCATGCAAATCTTCAATCAACAGATTATTCATTTTAGAATGGCTATCATTCACTAAAATATCGGTCGCCCCATGTGTAAGAAGAGCTTCTACACAGGCGTTCACTTCACCTGTCATGATTTTTCTCCCGCGCTCATAATTGTGCTGGCGGCTATCAACAAATGTATGATCAGCTAGACCAGTAATTCCCTCCATATCGACTGATACATAGAGCTTCATCCCCATCCCCCTTTAATTAAACTTAAAATTTGTGTATATTTTTCTAAATTTTCTAAAAAATTATATGAGAACTTGATTGATTTTTCAATACAATGTCTGAAAATAAGGAAATTAGACTCAGGTAATACAGGTCAAAAGCATTGATGCGAAAGGATTTATTTTACAGAAAAAACACCACTAGCTATGTCTTTAGTGGTGTTTGTCTGCTTCATCGATTTGCGATTTTAGCTGCGCATATTTTTTCATCGTTTGTGTAAACAAGTCATCGAACATTTGCGGTGCCTGCTGCTGGATGACTGCAGCGCCTTCTCCTGTAATCCCGCCTTTTGTTGCGACCCTATTCACCGTTTCAGCAAATGTCAGTCCGCGTTCAACAAGAACTTGTCCTGTACCGAGCAGCGCATATGTTAAAAATTCATAGGCTTCTTCTAAAGAAAGCTCACTATTCCGAACAGCGGCTCTCGCCATTTCTTCAAAGATTGCTGCAATAAAGCCCGGAGAAGAGCTTGTCAAATTACTCGCCGCATCAAACCGGTCCTCTTCTACTTCCCTGACGATACTAAAAGCTGAAAGCAGGCGGTGGAGTCGTTCTTGTGCCTCCTGTCCAGTGGTTTCACCATGCGCCACAAGGGATACACCCGTCCCTACGGCTGATGTCAAAGTGGGAATGTATCTAGAAACCGGCTGATTCGTATGTTGCATTAATTTGTCTAACGTGACAGCCGCTGCCACTGATACGATATGAAGAGATGTCTTTGCGGGGCTCAGCTGATCTAAGACATCAAGTACAGCAAGCGGTGGTACACAAACAAACACGACATCACATGATGCAGAGATGTCATCTAAAGAGCAAATGTTGACATGCTGGTTCTTCTCTTTCAGCTGTTGCAGCCGCTCCGTTTCACTTCTTGTATGGATCATAAACTGACTGGCATGAAGTACTCCTTTGTCCAGCCATTTTTGTACCATCATATCTGCCATGCTTCCATATCCAATGATTCCAATAGTCTCCACAGTTTAATCTCCTCTATTTTGCTTAGATTCACTACTTATTTTAACAATTTCCCACAATGTTTTCATTTTTATCCCACACTTTTTTCTTACGATAAAGTCAGTATCCACCACATACGGTCAATCACCTTAAACACATACATGTAAAAATCGATGAAAGAGAGTGATCTTGATGACACATCACAAAGATGAAAAACACACTTCTTATGAATTACAAACCATTGAACAGCCGAAAAAAAAGCAGAAGAAGCCAAGTGGCTGGCTGAAGCCATTTGTCAGCGGGATTGTAGGAGGTACGTTAGCGTTAGGTGTTTACGTTCTAACTCCATATGCTCAGCATTCAGAAAATAGTTCAACTGATTCGTCAACGAAAACAGCCGCTGTATCGACAAATGATACAAGTACAAATTCGTCAAAAACAACAGCGTCACAAACATCGAATTCGACCAGCAGTATTTCAAATATGGTCGAAAACGTATCACCAGCCATCGTCGGCATTACAAACTATCAAACACAAAGTCAAACAACCACAGATTTTGGTGATATGAACACACCTTTTGATGGATCACAGCAAAATCAAAACAGCAGCAGTCAAGAACAAGAAAGCGGTACCGGATCAGGGGTTATTTTCAAAAAATCCGGTAGTAAAGCCTATGTATTAACAAACAACCATGTGATTGAAGGAGCAAATAAATTAACAGTCTCCTTGCATAATGGCAAGACGGTAGCAGGAAAAGTGGTTGGTTCTGACCCGCTGACTGATCTTGCTGTCGTGGAAATTAGCAGCAGCGGCGTTACAAAAGTCGCTGAACTTGGAGACTCCTCATCCCTTCGTTCAGGAGAAACCGTCATCGCAATCGGAAACCCGCTTGGTGAAGATTTATCAAGAACAGTGACACAAGGAATTGTCAGCGGTGTGGATCGAACAGTTTCTATGGATACATCAGCTGGCGAAAGCAGTATTAATGTCATTCAAACAGATGCCGCCATTAACCCCGGTAACAGCGGCGGACCGCTTTTAACAACAGACGGAAAGGTTGTGGGGATCACCAGTATGAAAATTTCTGAAACAGGTGTGGAAGGTATTGGGTTTGCGCTCCCAATCAATGATGTCAAACCAATTGCAGAGCAGCTTCTCACAAAAGGAAAAATCGAACGACCTTATATCGGTATCAGCATGCTGGATCTCGAACAAGTACCAGATGCTTATCAGAAGGAAACGCTTGGACTGACAAGCAGTCAGCTGGATAAAGGCGTGTACGTAAAAGAAATCGCTGCTGGCTCACCTGCTGCAAAAGCTGGATTAAAGGCAGAGGATGTCATCACCGCCATCAATGGCAAAAAAGTGACAACCGGCAGTGAATTACGCCACGAGCTTTACACGAATGCAAAAGTAGGAGATACCATCAGCATCACACTCGTTCGTAATGGAAAAGAAGAAACAAAACAAGTGACATTAACACAATCTGAATCAAAGCAAGTCAGCTCTTAACGAAAAAAGCAGCTCATAAAAATTGAGCTGCTTTTTTCATGTTCACTTGATTGGGACCAATCTTTGTTCAATTTCTGCTCGTTTGTGCTCTAAAAATGGTGGAAGTGCTAATTGATCACCAAGTTCATCCACGCTTTCATCCACTGTAAATCCAGGACCGTCTGTTGAGATTTCAAACAAAATGCCGTTTGGCTCTCTAAAATATAGGGCTTTAAAATAAAAACGTTCTACAACACCAGAGTTAGTGAAACCGGCTTTGGCTATTTTATCATGCCATTTTTCAAGCTCTTCTGCGTCCGCTACACGAAAGGCTACGTGATGAACACTCCCTCTGCCAGATCGCTCAGCAGGTCCTTCTGCTTTTTCAATGACATGAATCTCTGTTCCAGCTCCGCCTTGTCCTGATTCAAAAATCGTCACGATTTCCCCATCATTTGATTGTTCACGTGCTTTTTCTGTGAAACCAAGGATGCTCGTTAACACACTGATCGTTTTATCTGCTTCTGCGACTGTTAATTCTACTGGTCCCAAACCTCTGATCGCAAAATCAGCAGGAATCTCATCATGCACTGGTGGCTTCGCTCCATCTTGCACGTTTGGTTCTACAGTCAAAAACAGCTGCTGTCCTTCTGGATCTGTAAATTTCAAGGCAGGTCTGCCGCCTCTTAAAGAAGCTGTTTCTTTCTTTACACCTTTTTCTTCAAAGCGCTTTTCCCAAAATGTGAGTGCCTCTTCTGAAGTGACAATCAAACCTGTGCGTGAGATCGCATTTGTTCCGTCCAACCGGCGGGCGAGCATCGGTATTTCAAAAAACGTCAGCTCTGTACCAGGTGAGGCGACCTCATCTCCATAAAATAGATGATACATCGATGGATCATCTTGATTGACTGTTTTTTTCACCAGTTTTAAGCCAAGGATTTGGCGGTAGAAATCAACGTTTTTCTGAGCATTTGCTGTTAGTGCTGATACGTGGTGAATCCCATTTATTTTCATTGTGTTCACTCCTATTATAAAATATCTCGAATTCAAGATAATATCCTTATGAATAAAATAGGTCATTTTAGAAGAAAAGTCAACCATTCGGCTGCATCTTTATTGGACGTTCGGCTTTCGCCTATTAAATTAACATTAAATCAAAAATAATCTTCTATTGTTCGCTTTTAAGATAACATTCATCCTAATATCTCCAATAAATGAACACTTTTAAATACAAATACGAAAATCAGAAAATTTTTTTAATTCTTGTTTTCCTAAAATCGTATTACAATGAACAAAATACATGTCACAGTAACGTACGAAAGTGATGCAGGAGGTCGTGTGTAATGAACAAAGAACAACCAGCGTTAAAACAAGACATCGGCTTATTTTTTGCCCTATCTCTTGTCATCGGAACAATTATTGGATCTGGCGTTTTTATGAAGCCTGGCAACGTCCTTTCTTATTCAGGAAGCTCAGGCATCGCCTTATTCGCATGGCTGTTAGGCGGGATCTTAACCCTTGCAGGCGGACTCACAGTCGCTGAAATTGGTACACAAATCCCACGTACTGGCGGTTTATATGCCTATCTTGAAGAAATATACGGTGAATTTTGGGGCTACTTATGTGGCTGGGTGCAAATTATTATTTACGGGCCAGCGATTATTGGTGCTCTTGGTCTTTATTTTGGTTCATTATTAGCTAATTTATTTTCTCTTTCTTCTTTATGGGCTACAACGATTGGCATTATCACCGTTCTTTTTTTATGTGTGATCAACATCATGGGAACGAAATACGGTGGTTTTGTCCAAGGACTGACCACGATCGGAAAGCTTGTTCCAATTGCAGCAATTATTGTGTTTGGCTTATGGAAAGGAAATGAACATATTTTCACAGCCGTCAATGAGAGTATCGCACAAATGAACTTCGGTGCAGCAATTTTGGCGACGTTATTCGCCTATGATGGCTGGATTTTGCTTGCAGCGCTTGGCGGTGAAATGAAAAATCCAGAGAAACTGCTTCCTCGTGCGATGGCAGGCGGTATTTTAATTGTCACAGCATGTTATCTCTTTATTAACATCGCCCTTTTGCATGTGTTACCAGCTGATCAAATCGTTCAACTAGGTGAAAATGCAACAAGCACAGCTGCTACAATGCTCTTTGGTCCAATTGGCGGTAAAATTATTAGTATCGGAATCATCATTAGTATCTTTGGCTGTTTGAATGGAAAGGTTCTTTCGTTCCCGCGTGTCATTTTTGCGATGGCAGAACGAAAACAAATTCCGTTTGCCAAAGCCATTTCACGCATTCATCCTACTTTTCAAACACCTTGGATCGCTGTATTTGTACAGATTTTGATTGCCATTGTGTTTATGATCGTCAGTAATCCCGAGAAGCTGTCAGAAGTTTCGATTTTCATGATTTACATCTTTTATGTGATGGCCTTTTTCGCTGTCTTTAAGCTAAGAAAACAAAACTTGGGAATGAAGCGCGCTTATAGCGTACCACTTTACCCGCTCACACCGATCATTGCGATTATCGGCTCTTTCTTTGTCTTAATCAGCACCATGATCACCGATTGGCAAAGCTGCCTGATCTCCATGCTGATCGGCATTGCTGGACTGCCGATTTATTACTACATGAAAAAAACACAAAATAAAGCAGAGCGCTAAGACAGCCTCTGCTTTATTTTTTATATTGCTTAATGACCTTATAAGATTCGTTTAAATATCTCATCAGCCGGTATGGCTTACTTAAAACCCGGATGGGGAGTCTTGAAATGAATCCATTCAGATTCGCCTTATACTCCTGCGTCATCCGCTTCGGCTTTGTGGCAATTTTTTCATATACTTCTTTGTAAAATTCCTTCATGATGTCGACTTGCACACTGATCTTCTGATGACACTCTGTACACTCAACGCTTTTCATCTGATCATTCACATAAACGATGCTGTGGAGGGTCTCTTCTTGGCACCGAGTACAGTGTAGGTTTGCTTCCATTTCGGTTTTCTTCAAGATACACAGCTCCTTTCTCGTTTGATGTTGCTCTTTTTATACAATACGATGGCTGTCAGCTGTTTATTGGACAGATGCTTCCTTTAAAATAGCTGCCGCAGTCAATTCATCGGTGACGAGCACCTGAATAAAGCCACCGTTTAAGGCTCCTAAAATACTTTCAGCCTTATGGGTTCCTTCCACAACTGCGATGACTTTTTTCACGCTCTTTAATTGTTCTAACGATAATCCAATCACCTTTTGGTTCAGCTCATCTTGGACTGGTTTCCCTTCCCCGTCAAAGAAACGAAAACCAATATCACCAACAGCTCCTGATTGCCTTAAACCAGACAAATCCTCTTCTTTTAAATAACCGACTGTTTTCAATGTAGAGCCTTTATGCGGATTCCCAATACCGATCAGGGCAATATCAACATTTCTGCCTTCTTCAAGCACAGCTTCTATGTCCTGCATCGCCATCAGCCGCTCTTTTAATTCTTCTGTTTCTAAAATCGCAGGTGCATATAAATAGGAGCACGTACCATTCATCTTCTTTGCCAGCTCATATGCCAGCTGATTCGCGTGAATGTCGACCGCCTGCCTGCCCATTCCGCCCTCTAAAGGAATGACTTTGACATCGTTTCTTCGCTCAAATGGATATTCCTTCACTAGCTCGGCAAGTGTGGTTCCCCATGAAATACCGATTTTCTCAGCGCCTTTCATGTTTTTAGAAAGATAATAGGCGCCCGCTTGACCGACTGCCCGTTTGACCATCTCAGACATTGTCCCGACACTTGGGACAACGACAGCATCCGTTAATTGAAAGGTCGTTTCCAGCTGCTTTTCAAGTTCCACTGTATGAATACTTTCGTCTTTAATGTACACTTCAACGATTCCCACATCTTTTGCTTTTTGTAAGAGCTTTGAAATGACTGGTCTTGAGACATTGAGCTTTTTTGCAATCTCCTGCTGCGTCCACCCGTCTGTATAATAAAGATGAGCAACCTTGACGAGCTGTCGTCTTTCTTCCCAATTCAGCATGTGACATCATCCTTTTAATATACTATGATTACCAGTATACCAAACATTCGTTTCTAATTGGAACAATTGTTATGAAAATAAAAAAAGAGCGATTAACTCTCCGCTCTTTTTCCCTCGCTATATTTAGGCTGATACGTTCTCCCGCCATCTAATAAGAGTATCTGTCCGTGCAAATAGCTTCCCTCGTCACTTGCGAGAAATAAAGTGACTCCAGCAATATCTTCTGGTTTTCCTAATCTCCCGATAGGAATAAGTGATCGAAGCTGACTTTTCTCAAGCTCAGTCGGATAGAGCGTATCAAGCATCTGAGATTCAATGACGCGCGGTGCAATGACATTGATGCGGACGTGATGGGAACCCAATTCCTTTACAAGCGAACGCATGAGACCAAATGCCCCGGCTTTTGACGCGTAATACTGGATGCCGCCGCCAGAGCCTGTTATCGCAGATCCTGATCCAATAATGACAACGCTGCCTTCTTTCCGCTCACATAGATAGGGTGCTAATGCTTTGATGCAGTAGAAAAGACCATATAGATTCACAGCCAGTGTCTTTTTCCAAAGTGAAAAATCAACCTCTAAAAAAGGAAGGGATTTCGTCATTCCTGCTGAATAGACAAGATGCCCAATGCCACCCAGCTCTTTTTCAGCTGCTGACGCCATTTGCTGAACACTTTCCCACGATGAAACGTCAGCTTGGAACGTCAGCAGCTGAGGATGCTGTTGTTTTAAAAGCGAAAGTCCCTGTTCATCTATATCTGACACAGCTACACGATGCCCTTCTTTTAAAAAACGCTGAGCAATTTCTTTGCCGATGCCTTGGGCGCCACCTACGATGAGAACTGGTTTTTGTTGATTAGCCAGCGCTCTCACCCCCATCGAGCATAATCGCTGCTCCATCTGTAAATGCACCGTACGACGTACTTAAGAAAACCGTCATATGAGCCACCGTCTCCTTGATTTGCTCTTTGTCAGGAAGCAAATGGAGAGGCGGCGGAAGTAGTGCCAATACCCGGATGCCTTTGTCTTTAAATTCGCGCGCTAATCCTTTTGTCATGGCATTCAACATACTATTTGATGTAGCATGTGAGATCCCGCCATCACCTGTTATGCTGCCTGATGAGGAAATATTAATGATGCAGCCCTGCTTCTGATCCACCATATGCCACACAGCGGCTTGACTGGAAAGAAAGACTGTATTTACGGATCTTTCCACTTCATCGACCCATATCTCAGGACTTACGTCATCAATCTCCTCATCTGCTTTTTGCTCGGCTTGATTGACTAAAATATCAAGCTTGCCGCATGTATCGATGACTTGTCTTAGCATAAGCGTAGCATCACGCGGTGTCTCAAGCGGATTGATGACAACAGTCGATTGGCCGCCTAATTTTTCAATGTCTTCGCTTATCGACTTTGCTTTTGATTCATCACGAAAAGCGTGTATGAAAACATGTGCACCTGCCTGGGCCAAAGCTAGGCAGATGGCTTCTCCAAATCCATCTGTGCTATCTGTCACAAGTGCCACTTTCTGATGAAGCTGGACGTGCACACGGATCTCCTCCCTATCCCTTGTTTGGCATTTATTTTCTCAGCTTACTCACAATATCAAGAGCTGCTTCATAAAAGCCTTCTGAGATGGTTGGATGCGGGTGAATCATTTTGGCCATCTCTTCCGCTGTTCCTTCTAAATACATAAATGAGGAAGCCTCTGATATCATCTCCGTTACATGCGGACCAACCATTGTAGCGCCAATGACTTCACCATATACGGTATCGTACACGAGTTTAATAAAACCGGTTTGAACACCTGCTGCCAACGCTTTTCCGCTTGCAGCTAAATCAAATCGCTCTGCCCGCACGTTTAGCCCTTTGGCTTTTGCCTCTTTCTCTGTCAGTCCCACACTCGCTACTTCTGGCAATGTATAAATACATCTAGGAACGATGTCGTGATTCATTTTTTCAGGCTCGCCGCATATATTGCTGACCGCAACGGCTGCCTCTGCCATCGCCGCATGAGCGAGCTGATAGCCGCCGGCTACATCTCCAATTGCATATACACCTTCAACACTTGTCTTCATCTCGTCGTTTACTTTAATAAAAGGACCATCCAGCTGAAGATCAAGCTGACTGACAGCAGAGACATTTGGTCTTCTTCCGACGCAAACTAGCAGTCTTTCAGCCGTAAAGATGTGCGTCTCTCCTTTATCGTCTGTCGCATGAATCGCTTTGACTCCTTCACTTTCTGTTACCTCTGTCACCGTCGTTTTCTTTGCGATATGGATGCCTTTTTTCTTCAATTCTTTTTCTAGTAATTTCGACGCTTCTTCATCTTCCTGCGGAATAATCGACGGAGCGGCTTCTATAATGGTGACTTTTGATTGGAGACTCTGGAAGATGCATGCCAGCTCAAGACCAATTACACCCCCGCCAATAATGACGACAGATGCAGGAATATCTGGGATGTCAAAGATCGTATCACTTGTGTCAAATTGAATCTCTTTGAGCCCTGGAATAGGCGGAATAGCAGGTGATGAGCCAGTGGCAATGATCAGCTCTTTTGTTTCAATCGTTTCTGATCCATCTTGTTTTTCAATGTCAATGCGATTTTTTGTCACAGCTGTGCCTCTGCCGTTATATACATCAATCTTTCCTTGCTTTAATAAAAAGGCGATTCCGCCCCTGAGTTTTTCGATGACATCATCTTTACGTTTTCTCATTTTATCGAAGGAAAGAACCATCTCACCTGTTTCGATTCCCCAGCTTTTTGCTTTCTCAATGGATTCAATGACTTCTGCATGTTTGAGCAGTGTCTTTGAAGGGATACAGCCTCGATTTAAACAAGTCCCCCCTAGAAAATCCTCTTCAATCAATGCAACTTTGTGTCCACGTTCAGCGGCTTGAAGGGCGGCAGTGTATCCGCCAGGCCCTCCGCCAATGACTGTCAGATCATACGTTTTTGTCATCCGATTCATCTCCTACATTAGCAATTCAAATGGTTGTTCAAGCACTTTTTTAAGGTCTGTTAAAAAGGCTGCTGCTGGTGCACCATCTACCACTCGATGATCAAATGATAAACTGACGCCCATCATTGGCCGCACCTGAATTTCTCCATCGATCACTACAGGTTTTTCTTGAATGCGTCCAACGCCTAAAATCGCCACTTCCGGCTGATTAATAATTGGGGTAAACGTGTCAATGGCATACATCCCTAAGTTACTAATGGTAAATGTAGACCCCTTCAACTGGTCTGGCAGTAGCTTTTGATCGCGTGCATTTCGACCAATTTCTTTTGCTTCTTTTGTGAGCTGTTTCAGCCCTTTTTGATTTGCATGAGAGATGACCGGAACCATTAAGCCGTCTTTCACAGCAACCGCAAGACCAATGTGCACATCCTCATGGAAATGGAGCTCATTTTGTTCAAACGTCATATTGATTTGCGGATGGCGCGTGAGGACACTGCTGACCGCATGGATGATGATTTCTGTAAACGACAATCTGTAGCCTGTCTCTTTTTCAATCGCTGGGAGCAGCTGTTTGCGCACTTCTTTTGCTTTTGTCATATCAATTTCACTTGTTAATGTGACGTGCGGCGCTGTAAAGGCACTTTGTGACATGCGATCTGCGATCACTTTTCTCATCCCGGCTAGTTTTTGTGTTCTCACTGGAGCAGCCTCTGCCTTTTGTGCGCCTGCTGCTGTCACATCACTCTTCATGATTTTGCCGTGAGCGCCAGAACCAGCAACATTCGCTAAGTCGATCCCTTCACGAGCAGCCACTTTTCCTGCAAGTGGTGATACGCGCTGGCCTTCCTCGTTCGTGTGAAGGGCCGCTTCGACATCCCGTTTTTGAATTCTGCCTTTTGGTCCTGTACCAGATACTTCGTGAATGGCTACTTGGTGATCTTTTGCCGTTTTTCTCGCTGCAGGAGTTGCGCGTACTTTCTCACCCACCGCTGGTTCAGCTTCAGTCGAAACAGATGGTTCAGATGGTGATGACGTTCCGCTGTCTTCAGAAGATGCTTCATCTGACTGCGCTGGCGGCTCGCTCGGCACCTGCTCATTAGCCTCTCCGATATATCCAATGACAGCATTAACTGGAATCTGATCATCTGCTTCGTAATATTTCTTTAGAAAAACGCCATCATCATAGGCTTCAACCTCGATATTGATTTTGTCTGTCATAATCTCAAATAGAGGCTCACCGATTTCAACCGAATCTCCTTCTTCTTTAAACCATTGAAGCAAGGTACCGATCTCCATCGTACTGCTTAGCTTCGGCATAAATATCTCTTTTGGCATGATCTTCTCCCCTTTACTTAAGAGCGCACGAGCTCTTTTGCTGCTTCAATAATATCTGGCACTTGTGGAATGACTGCTTTTTCCAGCGTTGGGTTGTACGGTATTGGGACGGCAAGACCGCCAAGTCGTTTAATAGGTGCATCTAAATAGTCGAAGGCTTCACTTTCCGCTATCATACTGGCAATCTCTCCGCCGTAGCCGCCTCGTTTCACTGCCTCATGCACAACGATACATTTGCCTGTTTTTTTCACAGATTCAATAATGGTTTCTTCATCTAATGGGACGAGCGTTCTCGGATCAATGATCTCGACATCGATTCCTTCCGCTTCTAGTTCCTTCGCTGCTTCGAGCGCTTTATGCACCATAATGGCTGTTGCGACAATTGTGACGTCCTTTCCGCTTCTCTTCACATCCGCTTTCCCTAAAGGAATCGAATACTGCTCTTCTGGTACTTCACCGATTGTTTTATATAAAAGCTTGTGTTCATAGAAAATGACAGGGTTGTCATCATCCATTGCTGCTTTTAAAAGTCCTTTTGCATCATAAGCTGTTGAAGGCTGAACCACCTTTAGTCCAGGAATATGAGCCATCCACGCTTCTAAGCTTTGGGAGTGCTGCGCTGCGGCACCTGTCCCAGAACCTGCTGGTGTTCTGACAACAAGCGGCACCTTCCCTTTTCCGCCAAACATGTAACGTGTTTTCGCTGCTTGGTTTACAAGCTGATCCATTGCAATTGTAATAAAGTCAGAGAATTGTAGTTCTAAAATCGGACGCATCCCTGTCAAAGCCGCTCCGACTGCGCCTCCTGCGATGGCAGCCTCTGAAATCGGCGTATTGCGGACGCGTTCTGGACCGAATTCCTCGATCATCCCGCGCGTGACACCAAATGCGCCACCGTATACGCCGATATCTTCACCTAAAATGAAGACATCTTGATTTTTTCTCATTTCCTGACTCATTGCTTCTCGAACGGCTTCTAAATATGAAATCTCTCTCACTGTCGTGTTTGTCACGTGATTCCCCTCCTAATTAGGCGTATACATCCTCTAATAGTGTGTCAATTGATGGTTCTTTACTATTTTTCGCAAATTCAACAGATGCCTCGATCTCTTGCTTCGCTTCTTCTTGTAAACGAGCAGCCTGCTCTTCTGTCAGAACATCTAGCTCCATTAAGAGTGACTTAAAGCGTTTAATTCCGTCTTTTTGTCTCCATTCTGTCTCTTCTTCACGTGTACGGTATTTTTTCGCATCACTCTTTGAGTGACCCTTCCAGCGATACGTTTTCATTTCAATGAGTGATGGCCCTTCTCCAGCTCTTGCACGGCTGACCGCTTCATCTACTGTATTCATGATCTCAACCATGTCATTTCCATCAACAGTTTTCCCTGGCATTCCGTAGCTTTCTGCTCTTGTTGAAATGTCTTCAATGTTGATCATTTCTTTCACAGGACCAGACATGCCGTATTGGTTGTTTTCACAAATAAACACAACAGGTAAATCCCAAATGGAAGCAAGATTCAGCGCTTCATGGAAGCTGCCTTCATTTGTGGCGCCGTCTCCGAAGAAACAAAGTACCACAAAGCCTTCCTTTTTCATCTTGGACGTGAGCGCCGCACCTGTTGCAAGCGGAATACCGCCGCCAACAATCCCATTTGCCCCAAGGTTTCCTTTTTCTAAGTCGGCAATATGCATGGAACCGCCTTTTCCTTTGCAGTAACCTGTTTCACGTCCGAACAGTTCAGCCATCATTTTATTGACCTCTGCACCTTTTGCAATACAGTGACCATGTCCGCGGTGTGTACTGACAATCTTATCTTCATCCTTTAACACAGCAATAGATCCAACAGCCGATGCTTCCTGTCCAACACATAAATGGGTCGTTCCATGGATTAATCCTTTAGCAAAGAATTGATCGACCTTTTCATCAAAATATCTTACTAACCACATTTGTTTATATAAATCTGCTAATTTCTCATGACTAATCTGTTCAGGCAAAGTGATTTGTTTTTGCATTTCTTCTCTCCCCTTTACATTTGTTCTTATGTGTTACATTTGTAATTATCATACGTTTAACTCTCATTGAAGTCAAGCATTTCCGTTTATTTTTTAAGCGTTTTCATCTTTTTTCAGAAAAAAAGAGAAAGGCAAAGCCCTTTTCCAAAGACCTTCTCTTTCTCTCCATCTCGTACATTCTCATTCATCTGGATACATCATGATTTTGACGCTTTCACCTTCTGGATGCCTAGCGCATTCTATCGCCTGACGAAGCTGACTTAATGGATATCGATGCGTCACCATTTTTTCTGTATGAACGACTTTCGCTTTTAAAAGCTCTAGCGCTTCACGATAATGATATGGATGCGAGGAATAAGCTCCAACTACTTTCACTTCATCATGGAAAAAACGTTCTGCTGGAATGGAGACATCCCCTTTCGGAAAGTGAGCAAAGACCAAAATCGTTCCGCCTCTTGCGACAGCTTGAAATGCTTCTTTTAAAAGCGCACTACTCCCCACAGAAATAATGACAAGGTCCGCTCCCTTTCCATCTGTTTCTTTCATGACGCGGTTTTCTACTGGCTCAGATGCTGGATGAAAAGCGACGTCCGCCCCAAGATTTCTTGCTTGAAGGAGCCTGTTCTCATTTACGTCTGTAATCATCACTTTTCCAGCCAAATAATATTTGGCAAGCTGTAATTGAATGCAGCCAATTTGCCCCGCTCCAAGAATCAAGACCGAATCTCCAGGATGAACGGGCGCCCTTTCAAAGCCGTGAAGACAGCAGGCAACCGGTTCGACCATCGCTCCTTGTTCATATGAGACGTCATGTGGGAGCTTGCCCATTGTATGCTTAACATGTAAAGCAGGAACACGAATATATTCCGAAAAACCGCCCGGCTCTACATTTGTGGCTGCAAATTGCGGGCACATTGTATAAAATCCTCTTTGACAAAAGTCACAAGTAAAACAAGGGACATGATGCGCTACATACACCCTGTCTCCCGTTTGAACATGTGTGACGTGACGGCCTGTTTCGATAATGTCACCAGCGATTTCATGCCCTAGCACTGTGCCAGGAGGTACCGTCTCATGTGTCGCTTTATAAATATCCGTCCCGCATAACCCGCAGGCACGCATTTTTAATAATACTTCGTCGTCACCAATGGCTGGCCGCTTCCGCTCCTCGTAACGAATGTCCTCTGAAGAATAAAAGACAGCTGATTTCATTTAGCCGCATCCTCCTTTTCATCACATGTCGCAAGACTCTGCAAGGATTGAACGAGCTGCTTGTACTCACTCATCTCACTTGAAATCCAGTAGCGTCCGCCAAATATTCGCGCAGGTCCCACTCTGACATATACTTTCCCGATATGAGGATATGGTTTTAAAAACAATTTTCCTTTAATATCGGACACCGCATATGTGTGCCACCTGCCAAAAGCACCTATTTTCAGCTCATCTTCACTAATCATGATATTCGTTGGCTGATTCAGGCCAGTGATGCTAGAAAGCATAAGGATAGGCAGCGTATAGACACCTAACACAGCTAATGGCTCAGGTCCTGCCGACATCAACGTATAAAGAGACCAGAGAAAAAACACACATATTAACAAGGCCGGAAGGAAAATAGAAAACATGGCAGACGTTCGGCTATAAGCATGCTGCTGCATGAGAACTCCCCCTTTCAAATGACATGGAAGGAGCTTTCGCAGCTCCTCCACGCAATCATCGTTCACTTAATATGATCGATAATTTTTTCAATATCATCTTCAATGCCAAATCCCGTTAAAAAAGATAACGTTTGAATCACAGGCGTTCCTTTTGTATCACTAACAGGCGTTGTCGTCACAATTAAATCAGCACCCTCCGCTTTCTGCGGAACCTCAGATGCCTTACATTGTTCAACGATGACATCGTATCCTTTTTCCTTTAATGTCTCTTCTACCTTTTTTGCCACAACCGTTGACGTAGCAACTGCCGTTCCGCAAGATACTAATATTTTTTTTGCCATGAGAATCCCTCCAGCTCGTTTATTGATCTTTCTGATCTAAGCCCATTTCTTTTGCATACTGCTTTTTAATATCATTTCGCACCCAGTACCAAAGAAGCGCATATGCCAGTGCACAGACAATCGCTGCAATGAAGTAAGGATTGCTCGGATCAAGAAGTCTCACCATGATCCAAGGAATGACGTGTGAACCAAGATCGATACCAGAGATCATATTTGCCCCTTCTGGGAAGTCGAAACCAACTGCTTTCCCCATTGTTGTGGCGAGTGGTGCAAGGTTCGTTGCAATGAAGAAGACAATCATTAAGGTAAAAATACTGTTAATGAGGCCGCGAATAATATTCCCACGAGCGGCTGCTACTGCCCATACTACTGTAAATGGCAGAACCGATAAGTCTGCAAACGGCAGCATACCATTGTAAGGAAGAACGACAGCGAGCAAAATGGTGATTGGCACCATCAAAAGGGCTACAGCCATATTCGCTGGATGACCAATGACAATCGCTGTATCCAAACCAATATAGACATTTTTTCCAGGGAAACGCTTTTGAATATAAGAACGAGCACCCTCAGAGATTGGAATAAGTCCTTCCATTAATAAAGCAACCATTCTTGGCATTAACACAAGCACTGCAGCCATTTGAATTCCAAGGGTCATGACACCTTTTGCATCATAGCCCCCAAGAAGACCAATAATGATACCAAGTATAAGACCCATCACAAGCGGTTCACCAAAGATGCCAAAACGTTTTTTCAAAGTTTCTGGATCCGCATGAATTTTGTTTAAACCAGGGATTTTATCAATCACGCGGTTTGACGCATACATGAGCGGAGCGAAGTTGACCGTTTCAGCATGAGCCATCGATACGCCTTTTAATCCGAAATGGTGTTCAATCGTCGGTGCCGTCCAATCGGCAAGTTTTAGTGTAATCGCAGAAACGATTAAACCAACGGCAAGAGCTAAGAACATATTATGATAAGCGTAGTAAGTAACAGAAGCAGCGAAAATCAAATGCCAGAAATTCCAAATATCCACATTCAATGTTTTCGTAAAGTTAACAGACAGCAAAATGACATTTAACAAGAGCACAAGAGGAATCATCAAAGGGGCAACAGGTGTACCAAAAGAAATGGCGGCTCCAATCGGCCAACCGACATCTAAAATATCAAGCTTTAATCCAAGGGAATTGACCATGGCTTTGGCTGCTGGTCCAAGACCGCTTACAAGTAAATTAATGACAAGATTGACCCCGACAAATCCAATTCCGATGGTAATACCTGCACGGAAGGATTTTTTAAATCCTTGCCTTAAAATCATACCGAATAACGTCATAATAATTGGGAGCATAATTGTTGGCCCTAAGTCTAAGATGAAATCGACGGCTTGCTTGATCATACATCCACCTCCTGATTTTAAATAAAGCGCTTACATTATGTCTTGAATAACTATTGGTTTAATTCTTTTTGAAGTACATCAACGGCTTCTTCATACGATGTCATGTGAGATAATCTTGTCATTACTTCTTCTTTTCTGAAAAGCGTCATCAGTTTCTCTAACATCACGAGCTGCTTACTAGGTTCAGAGATTGCCAGAACGAACACAATTTTGGCTTGAACTGTCTCATGAGGGCTTCCCATCTTATGAAAAATAACAGGTTCCTTTAATGTCGCTACACTGATCGCCGGTTTGTTTACATGTTCAGGATCTGTATGGGGAATGGCTACCCCAAAGGTCGCAAGAGGAAGACCGGTCGGATATGTTTTTTCTCTTTCAAGCACTGCTGGTAAAAAGCTCGATTTAATATACCCTCCAGTTTCTAACCTTTCTGCTAAATAGGCAGTCACCTCCTCACTTGAAGATGCTTCGTATTGCAGCTCAATCAGCTGTTGATCTAACTCAAACAAGCTGTTCAAACAACCACCCCTTTCATTTGGTATAAATATGAACACATGTAACAAATAGAATGAACATTTTAAAATAGAACCTTTTGTAAAGCGCTTACAAACAGATGTGTTATAAAATGTTCAATACTGTTACCTTTGTAAAGATATTATAATATTCGAAATTATAAGTCAATGTTCCTAGGAAAATTTTTATAAAAAAAGATGCAGCTTTTTGCCGCATCTCTTTCATTACATCACATCAACTTCTTGTTAAATATGGCTTCCTATATCTAAAAACTCAGATACAAAAAGGTTGTCTTTCTGCTCTGTCATTTCTTTTTTTGTGCCGATTTTTTCGATTCTGCCCTCATTCATCACCACAACACGATCAGCGATATCAAACGCTTCTTCTTGATCATGCGTCACAAAGATGGTCGTCATTTGAAATTCTTGATGAACTTTTTTCAGCCAATGTCTTAAGTCTTTTCTCACCTTTGAATCTAGTGCACCAAAAGGTTCATCTAAGAGAAGAGCTTTCGGTTTGACGGCTAGAGCACGTGCAAGTGCTACACGCTGCTTTTGTCCACCTGACAGCTGCTCTGGATAACGATGTGCATACTGCGTTAATTGAACGACTTTCAGCAACTCATGCACGCGCTCTTTGATGTCTTTTTTAGGCAGCCTTTCTCCTCTAGGTTTCATCTTCAATCCATAAGCCACATTATCAAATACCGTCATATTTCGAAAAAGCGCATATTGCTGAAAGACAAAACCAATTTGCCGTTTTCGCACTGGAATGTAAGTATAATCCTGTTCTCCAAATAAGATCTGTCCAGTATTCGCATCATCAAGCCCTGCAATAATTCTTAATAAAGTCGTCTTACCTGACCCAGACGGTCCAAGTAAGGAAATCAATTCCCCATTTCCGATCGTCAAATCCACGTTTTGCAAAACCTTCGTCTGCCCAAATTGCTTTGATATTTGTTTCACTGTAATCCCCAAGGCTGATCCCTCCATTTATTTTGAACGCTTGCCAAGCCTATGATCTCTCTGCTGAATGATCTGCTTGATGATTAATGTGATGACCGCAACAAACGCCATGAGAGAGGCCACGGCAAAAGCCGCTTGGAATTGATACTCGTTGTATAGAATTTCTATATGAAGCGGCATCGTATTCGTCATTCCGCGGATATGACCGGATACAACCGACACTGCACCAAATTCACCAATTGCCCTAGCCCCTGCTAAAATGGCGCCGTAAAAAAGGGCCCATTTTATATTTGGAAGTGTCACAAGGAAAAAGGTCTGCCACCCACTGGCACCAAGCGTAAGCGATGCTTCTTCCTCATGAATTCCTTCATTTTGCATAAACGGAATTAACTCTCTCGCAACAAAAGGAAATGTCACAAAGATGGTCGCAAGAATCATCCCCGGTACAGAGTAAATCACTTTCCATCCATTTGCTAAAAGCCACGGTCCTAAAAGTCCATTTGAACCAAATAAAAGTACAAATACAAGTCCTGCAATGACAGGTGACACCGCAAACGGAAGATCAATGACAGTCGTTAACAAACGTTTTCCCGGGAAATGAAATTTTGTGATGAGCCAAGCAGCACTGACCCCAAAAATCATTTGAAGCGGCAATGTGATCATCACAATGAAAACAGTCAATTTGATTGCCGCAAGCGTGTCTGGATGTGAGATGGCAAGAAGATAAGAACTCCATCCTTTCTCAAAAGCCTTTGAAAACACAGCAATCAACGGCATGAGTAAAAACAAAATCAAAAAAGCATACACCACACCAATCAACATACTCTTCACCGCTTTTGATTCCGTCACAGGACTCCTGTACTTGATGCGGTGCTCTTTAAGAAGCTCCCTTTCCAATCGTCTCACCTCACTTCCACTTGTTTTTTCCGCTCGACAAACCACTGCAATCCGTGAATCAATAACAAAATGACAAATGATAAGAGCAGCATGAAACAGGCAATGGCTGCGGCACCTTGATAATCATACTGCTCAAGCTTAGACATGATCATCAGTGGTGTAATCTCTGTTTTAAACGGAATATTTCCCGCTATAAACACAACGGAGCCATATTCACCGAGTGCTCTTGCAAATGCAAGAGAAAATCCAGTCAGCACCGCTGGAAACAAGGCAGGCAGCAGTACATGAAAAAAGGTCTGTTTTCTTGTAGCACCAAGAATAGCTGCGGCCTCTTCCACTTCCTGCTCAAGCCCCTCAATGACCGGTTGAACCGTTCTTATGACAAATGGAACGCCAATAAAAATCAGTGCCAAAATAATACCGAGCGGGGTGTATGCCACCTTCACATGCAAAAATTGCCCAATCCACCCATTCGGAGAATATAGAGTCGTCAAAGCGATGCCAGCCACTGCCGTTGGAAGAGCAAACGGCAAATCGATGAGGGCATCCAGGATGTTCTTTCCTGGAAACGAGTACCGCGTGAGAACCCATGCGATCAGTACACCGAAACCTGCATTGATGAGTGCAGCTGCAAAAGAAGTCGTAACCGTAAGCTGCAGCGACTTTAGCACCCTCGCATCACTAAAGACATTCCAAATTCCTTCTGCTCCTAATGAAGCCGTCCAAATAAATACCATAGATAAAGGAATCACGACAATCGCACTGACATAAACAAGTGTCACTCCGAGACTCAGCCCGAATCCAGGCAGTACACGTTTTCTTTTATTGGCGGCAGCATAGCCTTTCTTCATCACGTCGCCCCCTATTTTTGTCCGCTATATATTTGATCAAATAATCCGCCATCATCAAAAAATCTTTTCTGCGCCTTTCGCCATCCGCCAAATGCCTGATCAATGGTCACCATATCAATCTCTTTAAATTGATCTTTATATTTGTTTAGCACTTCTTGATTTCTTGGTCGATAATAGTTTTTCGCCGCAATTTCCTGTCCTTTTTTAGAATACAAATAATCTAAATAAGCCTTTGCCACTTTCTCTGTTCCTTTTCGTTTCACATTTTGGTCGACAACGGCAACGGGCGGCTCTGCTAAAATACTAATGGAGGGACTGACAATCTCAAATTTGTCTTTTCCTAATTCATGCAGTGTCAAATAGGCTTCATTTTCCCAAGCAATTAACACGTCACCAAGACCGCGCTCGACAAAAGTTGTTGTGGCGCCACGAGCACCTGAATCGAGCACCTCGACATGCTCATATAACTTTTTCACAAAATCCTTCGTTTTTTCTTCATCCCCATGAAAGGTTTTATCGGCATATGCCCATGCGGCTAAATAATTCCATCTTGCACCACCTGACGTTTTTGGATTTGGTGTGATGATAGATACACCTGGCTGAATCAAGTCATCCCAGTCTTTAATTTTTTTGGGGTTTCCTTTCTTCACAAGAAACACAATAGTAGACGTATAAGGTGTGGACTGATTTGGAAATTCTTTTTGCCAATCCTTTGAAAGTAGCCCTCGATCTGCAATGGCATCAATGTCGTACCCAAGAGCAAGTGTAGCCACGTCTGCTTCGAGTCCATCAATAATCGATCTCCCCTGCTTACCTGACCCTCCATGAGACTGCTGTATTGTCACATCTTCACCGGTTTTGTCTTTCCAATAAGTCTGAAAGGCTTGATTGTATTCCTGATACAATTCACGAGTAGGATCGTATGACACATTCAACAGCTCAACCTTTCCCTTTTGATTTGAGGCTTCATTCGCATTTGAGCATGCAGCACTTGTGATGATGAAGAAAAGTGTCATCGCAATAGAAATCCATATCCATTTTTTCATGTTATCCGCTCCCTTTCACATTGAATAGTGACACCAACCTTGCCGTTTTCAGTTCAATACGCAAAAAAGGCTCTCAGCGATTGAAGTACAAAAAAGTTCAGTACGTCAATGCCAAGAGCCTTCGGTTGTCCGATCAGCTATGTATGATTGATGTTAGTCTATATATTATTCAAACTATTCACAGGTGTCAACTATGTTTTTATTATAATGAAAAAAAGAAACGCCGTCTTGATGAGGCGCTTCTTTTCCCGGGAAATGCTATTGATCTGCAGCTACCTTTAGATTGACACCAACAGCAGTTCCATTTCTCGTTGAATCAGCTACTCCAGTAAATGTCCCTGCTTTTCGATCAATCAGTAAAGCTTGCACATTCCCTATATCAATAGGGGAACTGCCAAACTGGTGACCCATATCATTTAACTTTGTTCTTACATCTAGAGGGACACCTACTTCATAACGATACGAAGTTAAGCTGTTTGTGTAGATTCTTGGCTCTTCTACCGCATCCTGAAGCTCCATGTCATATTCAAGTAAATTGAGAATCGTCTGTGAAACAGAAGCAATGATCGTCGTTCCACCAGGAGACCCAACAGTCATGACAGGCTCTCCATCTTTAAAAATGATCGTCGGAGTCATACTTGATAACGGACGTTTATTGGGCTGGACTTCATTTGCCCCGCCAGGTCTTGCATCAAAATCTGTCAGTTCATTATTTAAGAAAAATCCATACTCTGGAACAAGAATCCCTGTACCAAATAATTGTTCAATGGTTGTTGTAAATGACACAACATTTCCCCACTGATCTGCAACAGTAAAATGGGTCGTCTCACCAATGGTTTTATCTTCTGGCTGAGGAACAATTGGGGATGGATTTTTCTCATCCTCATATGCCCAAGGATCTCCTTCTTTCGGGCTGCGATTCATTTGATCTAATTGAATGAGAGAGGCTCTTTCTGAAATGTAATCATCGTCTAGTAGTCCTTTTAGTGGAACATCTACGAATTCGGGGTCGCCGGCATATGCGGCTCTGTCAGCATAGGAGAGGTGCATTGTTTCAGCAAGCAGCTGATATTTTTCGAATGATTTGGGGTCATACTGAGACAGGCTAAAATGGTCAAGTATTTTGAGAATTTGTAGCATAAACACCCCGCCTGAGCTTGGTGGAGGCATGCTTGCAAGCTGATATCCTTTATAGTCTCCCCAGATTGGCTTGTCAGTCTTGACTTCATAACGTTTGATATCTTTTGAAGTCATCGTCCCGCCAAAATCTTGAACTGTATTTGCAAGTGCCTTTGCTACTTTTCCTTCATAAAACGCTTTGCTTCCTTTTTTCGCAATGAGTTTAAATGTTTTTGCAAGACCTGGCTGGACAAGCAGATCTCCTTCTTCGAGCGGCTGATCATTTGGAAGAAAAATTGGCGCTGCGGCCGTGTTTTTCAATTTTCCTTGGTGATCATCAATCGCTTTTGCCAAGACAGAATCAATTTCAAAACCATCTTCTGCAAGTTGAATGGAGGGCTCAATCAATTCCTTCATAGAACGAGTACCCCACTTATCTAATGCAGCTTCAAGACCTTTTACAGTCCCTGGAACACCTACCGCATTTCCATGTGTAGATCGCTCAGCAAACGGAATCACTTTCCCATCATCTGTTAAAAACATGTCAGGTGTTGCGCCCTGTGGTGCTCGCTCTCTGCTATTGATGATGGATGTTTCCTTTGTCTTCCCATCATAAACCATCATAAATCCGCCACCGCCAATTCCAGACATCATTGGCTCTGTTACGTTAAGTGCGTACTGAATGGCAACAGCAGCATCCACTGCGTTCCCACCTTTTTTCAATACGTCAGCACCAATCTCCGATGCAAGCGGATGTGCAGTAGCCACCATACCATCTTTGCCAACAGCTACTTTATTCCCATGAGTTTCGTTTGCAGTGACTTGGCTGACCGGCAGGAAAAACGAGAAAACAAACAGACATATGGACAAAACAGTTAGAGAAATGCGTTTCATGAACAACACCCCTTCCATATTCTTACTTTGACCTTACCGACTTCTTGACCAGAATACAATAGATTATTCTAAAATTTCAAAATTTTTCATTCTATCATCCTATATCTGCCAAACAAAACGCATGTTTTCAAAACATATGACATGCACATCTCGTAGTAATAAAGACATATGTTTTCCAAGTTTGAAACTTCACGATATAATAAACTCATAACAAAGGGGGAAAAAGAATGAACCACAAAAGCACTTTATTTTGGGAATCTTATTGGGAAGAAAAATCAGAAAAAACTCCTGATCACGCCTCTGTTTCTGCTTGGGCATTTGGCGCAAATCCAGATCACTTGCTTGACCTTGTACAACAAGGAAAAAAAACAGCCACTTGTTCTGGATACCTTTTTTACGAAAAAGAACAAGAGCCTCTTCCAAAACCCGGTCAATATGCGGTCATTTTGGATAGCCAGGAGGAACCAAAAGCCATCATAGAGATCACGCAAGTAGATATCATGCCAATGAATGAGGTTCCTGAATCATTTGCAAAAGCAGAAGGTGAAGGCGATCTTTCATATGACTATTGGTACAAAGAACATGAAGAATTTTTCACAGAAGCCCTTAAGCCGTACGGATTAACATTTAAGGAAGATATGTTTCTTGTTTGTGAGCGATTTAAGCTTGTTTATTCAGCTTCTTAACTTTTAAGCGGTGCCAAAAATGGTCCGCTTTTTTGCTTTCTTTTCCCCTTTCTGAAAAAGGTGAGTTGAGATCACATCTTTAGGTCAGAATAAGATCAAATAGAAAAAGTGAAGAAATTTTCGACTACACCTGTTTTTTTTCGACAAAAGAATATATAATTATTTGATGTGTGCATTGTCTCATTTATACAATGGAGGGTTTTTACATGTTAAAAAGGAAAAAAGACAAGTTTTCCGTCTTGTTAACGGAAATTGCTAAAAATTTAGATGAAACTGCTGAGTATTTTGTTAGCTATAAAGTAACAAATCAAACCACTCTGAAAGAATTTTCTGACACATTGAAGGAATATGAGACAAAAGGTGATAATCATGTTCATACCATGATTAAAGAGCTGAACAAAGCCTTTATTACACCGATTGAACGTGAAGACATTCTTCAATTGACGAATAGCCTCGACGATGTTTTAGACGGCATTGAGCATTTTTCTGCAACTTTAGAAATTTATTCAATTACAAGCTCTGACGAACATATCGACAAATTCAGCCACTACATCAGAGAATGTGCGAAAGAAATTTTAACGACTATTGAATTACTGGCTGATAATCGCTTGAAAGATATTCATCCGCACGCAATCAAAATTAAAGAGATTGAGCATAATTGTGACAATCTTCACCGCAAATCACTAAAGAACTTGTTTGGAAAAGAAACAGATCCAATTAAGGTCATTCAATACAAAGAAATTTACGAAACACTTGAAGAAATCGCAGATTCCTGTCAAAGTGTTGCCAACAATCTAGAAACAATCATTATGAAGAATGCGTAACGGGGTTAGTTAAACATGGATACATTACTCATCCTTACCATACTTATTGTCATTTGTGCACTTGCTTTTGATTTCATTAACGGATTCCACGATACAGCAAATGCCATTGCTACTTCAGTTTCAACAAAGGCGTTAAAGCCAAGACATGCTATTATTATGGCAGCGTTTATGAACTTCTTAGGAGCAATGACATTTACAGGTGTGGCAAAGTCCATTACAAAAGACATCGCAGATCCTTTTACACTTCAAAACGGATCTGTCGTCATTTTGGCTGCTTTAATTGCAGCCATTACTTGGAACTTGCTTACTTGGTATTACGGGATTCCGAGTAGTTCTTCACACGCACTGATCGGGTCAATTGCAGGAGCTGTTATTGCCTCTGCTGGTTTTGGCGCTTTAAACTATTCGGGATTCATTAAAATCATTCAAGCACTATTGCTTTCACCTATCCTGGCTTTTGTTTTGGGATATATCGTGTATACCATTATCAAAATTATATTCCGAAACAACAATCTCGCAAAAACAAATAAACAATTCCGACGTGTTCAAATTTTAACGGCTGCACTGCAATCGTATACCCACGGAACAAACGATGCGCAAAAAGCGATGGGAATTATTACGATGGCTTTAATTGCAGGTAATTTGCATACAACAGACGACATTCCTTTCTGGGTACAATTCTCTTGTGCGCTTGCAATGGGACTAGGTACGTCTATTGGCGGCTGGAAGATTATTAAAACAGTCGGCGGTAAAATCATGAAGATTCGTCCAGTAAACGGAGTATCTGCAGACTTAACGGGTGCAGCTATTATCTTCGGTGCAACATTTATTCACTTACCGGTTAGTACCACTCACGTGATCTCATCTTCTATTCTAGGTGTAGGATCTGCACATAGAGTAAAAGGAGTCAACTGGGGTACGGCAAAACGTATGCTTGTCACTTGGGTGATCACATTACCGATTTCGGGAACTCTAGGGGCACTTATATACTTTGTGTTAAATGCGATTCTTTAATTTCAAAGACCTGTCTAACAGGTCTTTTTTTATTTGTTTGCATCCTCAAATGCTCTTTTTCTGCAAGCCATTTTTTCATGAAGCAGGGTTTCCAATCATATCCATAGAAATAAATAAGTATCCATCTGTCTATGGGAGAGAAGAACATGCTATTATTTTTTCAATTGACTGTTTGGTTATTGCTAGGTGCTCTTGCTGTATATGTATTTGCGGTATGGCGCTTTGAACAAAAAGTAAAAGAAAAGATGTTTGCGATTCGTAAAACGTGGTATTGGATTTATGTAGCGGGTGCTGTTGTGTACTGGACAAATGATCCTGCTTCAATCTTCACCAATTGGATGCACTACCTGATTATTGCTGTTTTTTTCGCATTAACTGATGCCTTTATTTTCCTCAGCTCCTATATAAAAAAACTCGGAAATCATGAACTTGAAACCGACACCCATCAACTCCTAGAACAAAATAACGACCTGCTTCATTCTTACCTCAATAAACTAAAAACGTACCAATACCTATTGAAAAACGAACCGATCCATGTATATTATGGAAGTATAGAAGCATATATAGAGGGAATTGAACGACTGATCTATTCTTTTGCAGAAAAAATGAATATTCAAGCAGTTCTTTGTCCTTATGATACGCAGGAGCAAAAAGATGACCTGCTGCGGACACTTGATCAGAGAGCGCTCATTCAAGCAAAGCTTGACAGGCAGGAAGTGTATTACGATGATTTCGGCAAATTGGTTCTCATCCCGTTTTCAGTAGCGGATGCACACTTTGTGATTAAGCTGACCTCTGAGGAAATTGTCACTGAATTCGACTATTTATTAATGACTTCACTTACAACGATTTATGACCTAATCTTGCCTGACGAAGAGGAAGGTGATGAAGATGGAACACGCACTTCAAGGGGATAATAACAATCGCAAGAAAAACCCATTTAAGATTTTAAAGAAAAAGCGCCATATTAGTATGGCTGATTACAAAGTAAGTCCCCATACGGAGCGTATTTTCAAAAAGAATGAACAGCTCCTAGATGAGTATAAAAATAAAAAAGCTTGATTACACTAAAGGACGCGGAACTTCATCCGCGTCCTACTTCCGTTTTCACATCTACTTGCATACAATAAAACCAACTGCTGCAACGATTGAGGTGCCAATATGAAAAAGAAACTTAAACAATTGAGGTATGTTCAGTTTGCTGAATTTAAGCCATCCCCTTATGTCTGCCGATTACACGAAAAAAGTGAAGCCGTCATTCAAGCGGCCAAAAAGAAAGACTCACTGATTTAATAGTTGAAGCAACTTCACTTTTGTTTTAGGACCGTATACTCCATCACTTGTTAGACCATTCATCAGTTGAAATCGCGCGACGGCATTGGCTGTTTTTTCCCCATAAACGCCATCAATGCCCTTATCTACAGCTGTTTTGTCAGGATAAAAATACACAGCAGCAAGCGCTTTTTGGACGAGACGTACATGCTCCCCTTTTGTCAGAGGTGATGTCACCTTTAACACCCCATCCGGCAGTTCATAACTGAGCTTTTCTTCTGCATGATAAATCTTGAGAACTTGTCCAACTCGAATCATGTTCGGGTCACTAATCTGATTCCATGTCTGTAAATCACTCACTGTGACACCATGGGCTTTGGCAATACTCGTTAGCGTATCCCCGCTTTTCACCACATATGTGATAACTGTTTCCGGATCACCTGCAGTCTCAATTCCTCTTTTAAATTCATCCCATGTAGCTAGCAGCAGACGTGGACATGTTTTTCCTGACCAATGCTGATGCGTCACCACATTTGCTAATGGAATGCCATGTTCTTTTAAAAGCTTTTGAATAAGCCACTGGGCATGTTTGACAGCTTGTTGAAAGTTTCCATCCTCATTTTCACAAATTTCAATGCCAATCGATTTTCGGTTGCCATCTCCATGTCCATCCCCAGCATGCCATCCATTTTCATTTAAAGGGAGATGCTGAAAAATCTCCTTGTCATCCACTGTAAAGTGCCAGCTTACCTCTGTTGTTGAGCGTTTGACATATGCCGCGTGACTTTTTGCGTCAGCTCCCTTAGATGTATTGGCTGTGTTATGCACAGTTACATAAAGCGGCTTCATAGCATATCCTGGCCGATTTCCGTTTCCAACTGGAATAAAATCTTGATAAATTTGTACCATGTTTTGCACTCCTTTTTGTTAAATTGATGTTTGATCTTGCTCATCAATCGGTGGCAAACGTAAGACAAATTTGTTTGTTTTCGTCATAAGACTATGGTAAAATTTGAATTCAATCGCCGTTTTATCTTTGTAAAAAATAAAAAATTAGAATAAAAAACAGGAAAAACTTCCAATTTTCTTTGATTTTATGTTAAAATTGTTAAAAACAAGCCGATATAAAAAGTAAGCGATAGCTTTATTAGCCATTTAGTCCTATATGGACTTTTCTTTTACGGCAAAAATAGAACATACGTTTGTATGGAGGTTTTGACATGACTTATTTTTTAACCCATTTAGAAGAAGATATTAAACGGTTATACACTCAACTGCAAATAAGCGGTCCTGCCTATGTAGACATGCATAGGATCGCAGCTGAATTTCATGTATGGGTACACTACGAGGATACTGGCAGCATGATGATCAAACATCAAGGTCTTTACAGTATTATTTTAAACAGAGCCTTATCGTCAGAAGAACAGTGGCAGGATTTCGCCCACGAGCTTTGTCATGTGCTAAAGCATACAGGCAACCACTTTAACATGCACAAGCTCTTTCGAGAACTGCAAGAGTTTCAAGCAAAACAATTCATGTATCACTTTTGTGTTCCGACTTTTATGCTGCTGCAAATGACGCTCCCAAACCTTAGGCAGCAAGCCATTTTGCATATTGCTCAAACATTTCATGTCACTCGGGATTTTGCTGAAAAACGGCTTGCTCTATTTGAACAGCGAAGAGCCGGCATTCAATTTCAAAAAGAATTCACTTCTTATTTAATGAGAGCAGGCAAGGTCGCAGAAAATGAAGCTGCGTATCAAACAAAAGCGTCTGCACACGTGACGTCAGAAGTTTATTCATAAAGGCTTAACACTTGTTTCAGTACATTTGTGTATTGATAAAATTGTTCGGTTTGTGTATCACGCCTACGGCTCCGCCTAAAGTCTTGAAAGAAAGCTCTTCTCTGAGCTTGGCTAATTTCAATTTGAACACTTTTTCCTGTGAGGCATTGATTATTAATATTTTGAGGATGTGTTCCAGCAAATTGATCCGATTCAGATAAAAGTAAGGCATGGAAGCCATTTTGTGTGAGATACTTCACTGTTTCAGCAGCTTTTTCCCTGTCGGTACCGCCAACTAAAGTTTGTAGGACGTCTGTTTCTCCATAGCCGTGGAGTGCAAACGTATAATGATGTGTATGCACTTGAGAAAGACAAATCGGCTCATCAAAACGTGTGCTCGTAATATGAAGAACATGATTGCCTTTCACTTTAAGGCCCTCGAATAAATACATAGAATAATCGGTTGCTACTTCATGGACCAGCTCGCTCACGCCAGATTCAATTCCTCCCGCATGAGGTGACAGGACGAGAAGCTGATCCCCTTTCCGCTGATGAAGAATCTGATAGTCGATCCCTTTTCTTTCATGAGCGGAAAGCTCTTCATAATTTTGATACGTATCTATGATTTGATTCATTCCATCTGCCCCATTTCTCTATATGAGCATAAGTCTACTGATCGCAAATTCTTTTGTAAAGTGTTTTCGAATAACCAGTGCGATCTGAATGCATCCTTAAATTTTCCTTATCTTTACGGGCTAACTGTTGAATGTTGAGAAAAAATGACCGATAATTGAAATGAATAGAACTTTTGGACTATATGAATCTTTTTGTATTCTCTCTCATATATTAGAATATTGCGATCTACACCTGGAGGAATTCATGTTTAAAAAGAAAACCACCATCATCCTTGCCATCTTATGTCTTAGCTTCGCCGGAATTATTTACTGGAAATGCTTCTCTCTTCAAGGCGTATCTCACGGAACATTCATCCGCTCGATATCATCACCTGATGGAACCTATACCATTAACACATATCGACATAGCGGAGGAAAGCTAAAAGAGAATGCGGTCAGAGCAGAAATTGAAAACAAACTCACCCATCACAAAAAAACAATCTACTGGAAGTACCCTGATAAAGATCCTCTGATCAAATGGGAAAATGCACAGCTCGTTCAAATTGGACATGAGTTTTTAAATGTGGTCAAAGGTGAAACATACGATTATCGCTTTGATCAGAAAAATAGAAAATAACGAGCCAGCAAAAAAACGAACCCTTTTTGGATTCGTTTTTTACGTTGACATCACCTTTTGCATAAATTCTTTCATTTCTTTGCTAACCGTCGTCAACCTGTCTACAATTTCACTAAACTCCGTCACTAATAAAGCTTGTTCTGAAGATGACCCTTTCATATGGCCCATACTCTCAAGTAATGTATGTATATTAGAGGAAATCCCTTGCAATGAGCTTTCTATGTTTTCTGTTGCACGTGAGGTTTCGCTTGATAGCTTTTGAACCTCGCTCGCTACCACACTAAAACCCGCTCCCTCTTTCCCTGCCCTAGCTGCTTCAATTGAAGCATTCAATCCTAGCAAACTCGTTTGTTTAGAGATACCTTTGATCATTTTTGTAATATCTGAAGTTTTTTTCGAGCTTTCAAGTGTTTGCTGTGTTTGGAATGTCATTTCCTCACTTGTCGCAGAGAGCTCTTCTGAATGAGCCGCCACCACATGTACTTTTTCTTGAATACTTTGAATGATGTCGTTCAATGACTCCATATACGCCTCAAGTTCTATTTGATTTTTAAGTGGAAAACCTAAAGCGATTGCACCAATGACTTGTTGATTTTCATCGAAAATCGGCAATCCCATTGCATTTAAAGGCGTCCCATACACCGATTCAGGTACAAATGTACTTGATGTTTCACCTCTAAGTGCATTTTTCATATTCTGATCATCTGGTTTAATGGGATCTCCTGTCCGTATTTGAAAATCCACATCTTTTGATGGCAAATACAGCAAGAATTTTTCTCGATCAATGACCCCCATCGTCACTTCATCTCTTAAAATCTTCATCATATAAGGTGCTGCTGTTACAATACTCTGTAGTATATCCATCTTCTCTACCCCCTTAATGTATTTATCGGTCATTCCTCTTAAATTTGATCATTATTTTTTAAAAATAATGATCATGATTGAAGTTTTTTTCATATTTACGAGTAAAAAGTATGCCAATTCCTTTCTATATTCAAAAAAACGAGAATTTGCTATACTTAAAAAATCAACATATGATGAAATGGTCATGTAACCATTTTATATATTCACTGGAGGCGCATGTTGTGACACAACCCATGAAGTATGAGCGGGCGATCGTCATCGGAGGCGGAATAACGGGAATGCTCGCTGCAAAGGTTTTATCAAGTTTTTACCTTGAAGTATTGATTATTGAAAAGGACGAATTGCCAGACGCTCCTGAGAATCGTCTTGGCACGCCTCAAGCCTTTCATCCACATAGAATGCTGCCACTAGGCAAACAAATAGTGGAACGTCTATTTCCTGGTTATACAAAAGAATTACTCGAAATGGGCGGGTACAACACATGGCATCAGACATCTCGATTTATGACAAAAGATGGCGAGTTAGTACTCACCGATACTGAAGAAACAGCTGTCACACGACGTGCCATGCTAGAGTGGGTGCTGATGCAAAGAATGTTACGTGAGGATCGTGTTCAATTTTTAGAAAAACATGAAGCGATCGCTCTTCTTTTTGAAGAAGAAACGACTAAAGTGAGTGGATTACAGGTCAAAGATCGGAGGATAAAGCCTGGAATCATCAACAAAATGAGTGCGGACTTAGTCATTGATACGTCTGGAAGAATGTCTAAATTGCCAAAATGGCTGAAAAGCGCAGGACGAACCTTGCCACAGACAGATGAGCTAATCGTGTCTCTTGGCTATAGCACGAGATACTACCAAATACCATCTGAGGCACCGAACCTAGAACCAATGGTCATCGTTGGACAGCCAAATAAAAAAATTCCAACAGGACTGTTTGAACGAGTAGATCATGATTTAGCAGCGGTTCTTCTCTCTGCAGCTGGCGGCTCTCATTATCCAACAACGGACGCTGATCAGTTTGATGTAGAGACCGCTAGGCTGACCAATCCCTCGATAGCAGAAGCCATCACTCATTTAATTCCCTATACGAAACCAAAAGGATTTAGAGTTCCGGCTTGTGTTAGAAACCACTATGAACAAATGGAAGATTGGCCAAGCGGCTTATTGGTCATGGGTGATGCCTTATGCACATTAGATCCCATTCATGGTCAGGGAATGACAAAGGCCGCTCTTGAGGCACAGACACTTGAGCGTATGCTCAAACAAGCACAAGAAGATGGGCTTATTTCTTTTGAACGGCATACCTTACAACAAATGCAGCATGCCAATGAGCTTGGCTGGTGGCTCTGTGCAATTGCAGATATGGCATGGGAAGGCGTCGAGTTAAAAGGAACCCCCATTTCCCATCTGACATTTGTACAAGAATTTTTCAATTATTATGTACAATATGCCGTTCAAACAAAACAACCTAAATGCCTTGAGGCGTATCATCGTATGCATTCATTCTTAATAGAACCGAGAAAAATCATCAACCTAGAGCAGCTGCAAGACATGATTCAAGCTGACTCCACTGGTGAGGTCCGCAACTGGTGGCATAGGTGGGATCAAAAGAATGATGAATTAAATCGAGCTTTCTTCTATGAAGCTGTTCCAGATTTTCAATTACATCTGTTGCTAAAATCAACATAAAAAAAGCCCCTCAAAGGGGGCTTTTAATTAACGTAATAATTGAAGTACGTTTTGTGGCTGTTGGTTCGCTTGTGCAAGCATTGCTTGAGAAGCTTGAGAAAGAATGTTGTTCTTTGTGAACTCACTCATTTCTTTCGCCATATCAACGTCACGAATACGAGACTCAGCAGCTGTTAAGTTTTCAGCAGAAGCACCAAGGTTGTTGATTGTGTGCTCTAGACGGTTTTGGACTGCACCAAGTGCTGAACGTTGTTTAGATACCGCACCGATTGCAGCATCGATTTTTGCTACTTCAACGTCAAAGTCAAAACCATCTTCATTCACTTTAATATCTTTGACAGTCAATGTTTCAGCGTCCATTTTGCCGATCTTTACGTTGATATTTTGCTCAATGTTCGCTCCAATTTGAAATTGGAATCCATCCTCTACACTACCATCTAATAGATTCTTTCCGTTAAATGCTGTACGCTGAGAAATCCCATCAATTTCATCAACCAAAGCAGTAAGTTCTTCTTGAATCGCCGTTAAATCTTCTGTCTGCTGTGTACCAACGTTACCCGCTTGAACTGTCAATTCACGCATACGTTGAAGAATCGCATGAGTTTCAGTTAATGCACCTTCAGCGGTTTGAATAAGAGAAATACCATCTTGTGCGTTTTTAGATGCCATTTCTAATCCGCGGATTTGTCCACGCATTTTTTCAGAGATCGCAAGACCAGCTGCGTCATCTCCTGCACGGTTGATACGAAGACCAGAAGAAAGCTTCTCCATGTTCTTTTGTCCTGCCCCATTGTTTGCAGACAAACGGTTTAATGTGTTAAGTGCTGCGATATTGTGGTTAATTCTCATTTCCTATTACCTCCATGTGTTTGAACCAATTAGACATCCATGTCCAAAAGTTCTAAATTAGAATTTTTTTGTAAGCCTTACAATCCATTTATCGTTCTTTAATGGAATATGTTTAACAAAAAAGGAATAAATAAGGAAAAAGTCTTATTAGTTATGATCGTTTCGCTAGAGTATGCCAAATTTAAAGGTCATTTTTCATGATTTATCAGAGGGATTTAAGAATCATAAGTAAGGAGAAGGAGAAAAAACGAAGAAAAAAGAGCATAAAAAAAGCCCCATAAAGGGGCCTTTCATTAACGTAGTAATTGAAGTACGTTTTGTGGCTGTTGGTTCGCTTGTGCAAGCATTGCTTGAGAAGCTTGAGAAAGAATGTTGTTCTTAGTGAACTCACTCATTTCTTTCGCCATGTCAACGTCACGGATACGAGATTCAGCAGCCGTTAAGTTTTCACCAGAAGCACCAAGGTTGTTGATTGTGTGCTCTAGACGGTTTTGGACTGCACCAAGTTTACCACGCTCAGTAGATACTTTATTGATTGCAGCATCTACTTTGTCTAATAGAGCATCTGTATTAGCAGCTGTAGCAGTTGTTACAACATAATCTGCTTTCAACATATCAAGACCAGCAGCTGTAGTACCCATGTTAGCAATATCAACTTTTAATTGTTGAGTTTTGTTAGCACCGATTTGGAAAGTAAATCCATCTGTTGCAGTACCATCAAGTAATTTTTTACCGTTGAATGCTGTACGATTAGAGATACCATCTACTTCATCTAAAAGGTTGTCGATCTCATCTTGGATCGCTTTAAGATCTGTAGTTGCATCTTGCGTACCAGTGTTACCCGCTTGAACAGTTAGTTCACGAACACGTTGAAGGATTGAGTGAGTTTCAGTCAATGCACCTTCAGCTGTTTGGATAAGTGAGATACCATCTTGTGCGTTTTTAGAAGCCATTTCTAATCCGCGGATTTGACCACGCATTTTTTCAGAGATTGCAAGACCTGCTGCGTCATCTCCTGCACGGTTAATTTTAAGACCAGAAGAAAGTTTCTCCATGTTCTTTTGGCTAGCAGCGTTGTTTGAAGACAAACGGTTTAATGTGTTAAGTGCTGCGATATTGTGGTTAATTCTCATTTCCTATTACCTCCATGTATGTGGGACCTGACAGACGTCCTTGTCTGAAAAAAGTCCTTTATTCTAGGGCTTAACAACCCTGACAATTCTATTATCGGACGTAGTTATGGGATGTTTAGCAGATTTTTAAAAAAATATCTTGTTTTTTTATGATTTTCATCCTAATTTTAACAATTATACAAAATACAAAAAGCTGCTAATCTATTATCAGCAGCTTTCATTTTATTAATATTGCTTGATATCAAACATTAAGATATTTTGGTACACCACGTAATCTTTCTTACTTGTGAAAGGTCCTTTATTGTGTTCATCATTGATCTCATAAAAGTTCATTCCGATTCCAAAGCTTCTTTCTTTATACCAGTTAAGAAAATCGTTAATTTCTTTCATTGAGAGCAGATAATCCTTTTGCAGTCCGTTTATCATGGTAATGGAAAGTATACCTTTTGTTGATTCTTCCCCAGGCTTTGTCCCGCCCTGATCTTTCGGCTCTTCGGTTGTACCATCACCTGGTTTTGTCCCGTCCTGATCTTTCGGCTCTTCGGTTGTACCATCACCTGGCTTTGTCCCGTCCTGATCTTTTGGCTCTTCGGTTGACCCATCATCTGGCTTTGTTTCATCTTCAACAATTTGTAAGCCATTTAGTGAGATAGAAATTACTGATTTGAAGTCGTTTTTAACCGATTTGGAATGATAATATTCTTTAAAGTTCCTCCCACCTATGATATATATCGTACCGTCAAGAGTTACAGCACTTGATCCCACTCTAGCTTCAGGCAATTCACTTATACTTTTTTTCACAGAATTAGAATCGACATCATAATATTGTGAATATGGTGATATTGGGCTGGATCTGTCATCGTCATACTGACCGCCTACCATAAACAATTTTCCCTGATATGTTGTAAACGCTGCCCCTAGTTGATAAAACTTCAACTTTGATTTCGTTTGTACCCATTGGTTTGTTTCAATGTTATATTCATACACTTGGGCATTCTTGGCATTACTAACTGTTCTTTCTCCACCTGTGACATAAATTTTGTTGTTAATAACTTCTGACATAGACATACCAGTAAATTGCTGAGGAAACATTTTCAATTGTTGCCATGTATCCGTTTTTGTATCATAACTATAAAAATTATGTTCTTGATAAGGACTTTTATTCGTTGCAAGAATATAAATCTTATCATTTACAACACTCGCGCTTATATCACCTTTTGTCACAGCTAGGTTTGGTATATTAATTGGTGTTTCTGACCATGTATCGGATTCTACATCATAAATATCAATTGTTTTTGTGCTATCTTGATATGCTCCTCCAATGACATATATTTTTTTCCCTATCGCCACTGCCGCACTATCTGTTCTTTCTCTTGGCATATTAGCTTTTGAGCTCCACTCATTTTTGTAAGGATCATACATGTAGGTATTTTTATTACTATGTGATTTTTGACTGCTTCCCCCAAAAACAAAAATTTTCCCATCTACTACTACAGAACTAGAATGAAGTCTCTCTTCCGGTAAGTCCGCTCGCTTCTTCCAACCATTTGTCTCAGCTGCATGAGCATTTAGCGGATGAATTGTGACCATCATAAAAATGGCCAAAAGCACTAAAAATAATCCTTTTTTCATCATTTATTTCCCTCCATATCTTAAATACCCCTCCTTTTATCGACATATTTGGAATAAAATTTAATTTTTATCATTGTGCCCCATCCTAAATTCAGGATGCACTTATTTCTATTAATATCTTTCTACATATATCAAATTTATCTGACATTACCTTTTCATAATCGCTTCTTCATCTTTCAACTGAATCATAAGTGAGGATTGAATATATAATAAATTGATAATACGTCGTGCCATTTCTGGGGGAGATGCATTGTAGTCATTTCTGATCCATTCAATGATAAAACCAAAGATGCCGTATGAACGGTACTGGACAAAATAACTGTCGTTGATTTCTGCATACTGATCACTCACAAACGACATTCTATTTTGGAAAATATATTGTATTTTTTTAAGCAATTTTTCTTGTATGTGGGGAATTCGGTCTTCCATCACTAATAAATCATAATAGTCGCGATTTTCAACGATATATTGAAATACATCAGTGCCTTCTGGTTTCATGCGAGTCAAATCCAACAGTGGATTTTCACGAGTCGGCTTACAAAATTCATATTCCAAATCGACCATTTCCCGGTGAATAACATCTGCTGCTAATTCATCTTTACTTTCATAATGCACATAAAACGTCGTCCGATTATAGTTTGCCTTTTCCACAATATCCTTCACTTTTACGTGCGAATATCCTTTTTCTTTTACTAGTATTTTGAATGTTTGACGAAGTGTTTCTTTTGTTCGCTCAACACGGCGATCCTCTTTTTTGATCATGAGCCCCTCCTTTAGACACTTTTTAAAAAATGTTGATTAGAGATACATAAATTCATTTGTGTTGAAAACCTATACAAAAAAGATTTTTTGCTGATTGAAACGGAAAATCTTTCGTCCTACAATCAACTTAGTCATAAAGAAATGAATTTTTTGTGACACTTGATCTAACCTTTCTTCAGAATATCATACTATACAAAAAGTGAGGGCACATGATATGGAAATTCAAGCGATGGTCACAACAAATGAAAAAGATTTCGAGAAACAAACACTATTACTAGATGATCCAAAAGCAGATGAAGTGCTTGTCAAAATCGTTGCATCTGGCGTTTGTCATACGGATGCCACTGTATTAGATGGCACGCTTCCTGTCCCACGTCCTGCTTTATTAGGACATGAAGGCTCTGGCATTGTCGTAAAAGCAGGTTCTAATGTCACAACCGTTCAAGAAGGAGACCACGTTGTACTTGGTTTCGCTTATTGCGGTCATTGCCATAATTGTCTTGACGGGAACGCTGGTGGATGTGAGAACATGATTCCACTGAATTTTTCTGGTCGTAATAAACATAATGAAACGCCTATCCATACACATGATCAACAAGATGTATCACAATTTTTTGGTCAATCGTCATTTGGTACATATGCAACAGTTGATGAGAAAAATGTGGTGAAAGTAGACAAAGAAACTGATTTACGTTACTTAGGACCATTCGGTTGCGGCTTAATGACTGGGAGCGGTACTGTCTTAAATTCACTTGCTCCAGCTCCAGGTACAAGCTTTGTTGTGTTCGGTACAGGTGCTGTTGGTTTAAGTGGGTTAATGGCAGCAAAAATTGCAGGCTGTGATCCGATTATTGCCGTTGATATCCATGATAGCCGCCTTGAGCTAGCAAAAGAATTAGGTGCAACACATGTCATCAACAGTAAACATGAGAACCCAGCTGAAAAAGTGAAGGAAATCACAGAAGGAAAAGGGGCACATTACTCATTTGAAACAACTGGAGTACCAGAAGTCACGCTAGCTGCCCTTCACTGCCTGCGTGTCAAAGGAACTTGTGCAACAGTAGCAGTAGGAAAGCGCGATTTAACGTTTAATGTGACCAATGATCTCATGCTCAATGCGCTCACGTTAAAAGGTGTGATAGAAGGCGATGCCGTTCCTCAACTATTCATTCCTAAACTAGTCAAGTTCTTTAAAAATGGACAATTCCCAGTTGAGAAACTAGCAAAATTCTACGAATTAGAAGAGATTGAACAAGCCTTTGAAGATTCTAAAAATGGATCTACGATTAAACCAATTCTTATTTTAGATAAAGAGTATCGAGCTTAAGCCGAAATAAGACATGAAACTCAAAAGCCCCCTTGCCATATAAAGGGGCTTTTTGCAATTTCATGCTGTCCTTACCTTCACACATACATCACCGGCGTCGAAATTTTAATAATCTTCCCGCCTCGACGATAAAACCTTGGAACACGGCGGCTTAAGGTCGCGACAACTTCGTAATTGATCGTATTCAGCATTTCAGCAATTTCATCAACAGAAATTTCTCCCCCCTTTTGACGGCCATAAATGACGACTTCCTCGCCTTGCTTTGCTTTCATCTCTCCTAAGCTGATCATCGTCATATCCATTGTGACTCTGCCAGCAATCGGCATTCTTTCTCCGCGGAAAAGCATAAACCCTCGATTGGATAAAGCACGTGAGTACCCATCTGCATAACCAATCGGTATGGTTGCAATGACTTCGTCAGGCTTTGCCACATAGGTTGCCCCATAGCTGACCGTTCTTGGCTTTGTCACCATTTTCTTCACGAACGCAATCCTTGCTTTTAAACTGAGAGCGGGCTCTAGCTGAACAGCGTCTAAGCTTTCAATGTATTGCGAGGGATACAATCCATAAAGTCCGATACCAAGCCGGATCATATCGGCGCTAAATTCAGGAAACGCAATCGAAGCAGCTGTATTGTTCATATGTACGGTCGGCAGTTTGATCCCTTCTTCTTTCAAAAACCGAAGAAAATCAATGAAGATGCTGTGCTGCAGCAACGTGAAATCAGGGTCAGGCTCATCCGCAGTGGAGAAATGCGTAAATATTCCATCCCACCTCAGGTTTTCACTCTTTTCAAGCGCCTTCACCACCGCTAACAGCTCTTCCTTTGTCCGTACACCTAATCGTCCCATCCCTGTGTCAACATTGACATGAATCCCAAGCCGGCGCTGGCTTTCTTCTTCCGCTAAGATCTCATTTGCTTGAGCAATCCAGTCTTCTCGAAGGCCGGAGAGATCAATTCTCCAGGCTGCGGCCCTTTTCACACAATCGAGCGGTGTAAATCCAAGAACCAAAATCGGCGCTTCAATTTTTGCTCTTCGCAATACAATCCCTTCTTCTAAGCTAGCAACTGCAAGCTCAGTCGCACCGCTTTCTAGTGCCTGCCGCGCTACCTCCACTGAACCGTGTCCATAAGCATTCGCCTTCACGACAGCCATGATCTTACTTTTTCCTGGAATATGCGCTTGAATCGCTTCGATATTTCTTTTTATCGCATCAAGATTGACTTCTATCCAGACTTCCCTGCAAAGCTTTTGCATGTATTTCTCCTCCTAATCAATTTAATCATCCCTTTATCCATGTTCGCTTTTATGCATAGTCTATCTTTATTCATTTTTAGGAAAAAACATTCAATCATGCCAAAAACAAATAATTACTAAATATGTATATTTTTTGAATTTTTATTTATTTAGACATTTTTTGACATTTTTCTCCTACTAGACGTGCTATTCTTATAAGCATCTGTTAAACATTGGTTTAATAGAAAAATAAGGAAAAGGGAGATGTTTTAATGTTTAAGGGAAAAATGAAAAAAATAGTGGGAGCTACTCTCTTCACTGGTGCTTTAATGTTCTCTGCAATTCCTGCTGATGCCGCTTCGAATTTAATCCCTATTAGGGACAAGTATGATGGCTATCAATATCAATGGAATGGCTACAATAGCAGTGGAGTAGCAACCGTTACCGTTTTCTTTAGAGATTCGAATGGTAAGTCTTACTCTAATACTTATGAATGTGTCACTGTTATAAGCGGCACTTGTTATGTTTACGAATAATGTAAAAATGCAAAAAAATCTGCCCCTTTATTAGGGCAGATTTTTTCACTTCACTTACTTAGAGGCCTCACATGAAATGGTGATTCCCCCTAGTAATTATTTTTCATGTGGTACACTTTTCTAGCTATTCTCATATTATTAACAACATTGAATCGATATAAAGGTGAAAGAGAAATTTAACATTGGCAATTCAAATTTTGAATGAGTTTATAGTGGAGTTTTGCGAATGAAAAATGAGACTTGAGAACTTTTGAATCTTTGTTGTTCTAGTATCGGCTTATACTGCCTGCCTTCCAATCAGAATGTTAGATTCATGAATGCTTTGCTAACTATTGATTTTGATTAAAATCTTTAGCGATAAGAAAGGTGACAATCAAATAGAAGATTGTGCCGAAAAACATACCATTTAACAAACTGATTAACAACATCTTACAAATCAGACCAACATAATAAGACACTGGCGTCCCTGGAAATACAGCCATATTTAACAGGCTAATCATAAAGGTTAAAGCAAAGAATATAATGAAAATCCTTCGAAATCATTTGGGTTTTAACATTGTCATTTTACTTCTTCCTCAGTATATTATATGTGAAAAATATACTTTATCCATTGCATAAATTCCATTTTAAAGTAAAAAGCCCTTTAAGGGCCTTTTACTAAGCAGAATAACCGATACTTGCTGTATGACCTCTCCTAGCTTCATCATGACTTGCTGTAACTTCAGATGTGAAATAACTCACAACACTTATCACACTCATCACCACGAATACAATGGATACAGTTTTAAATTTCATATAGACAGTCACCCCGCTTTACTTGAACTTGGAAATAAAGAATTTTTTCATAAAACAGCATTGCCTTGTCTTTATCTCCCAATTCATTATAATATTTTGCGGCATCTTTTGCTAAGTCTTCAAGGTCAGGATACATGGACTTCATCTCTAACCATTCTGAAATTTGTTCTAGTTGTTCAAAATTGTTGTCAATGTATAGTGATTTTAAAAACGTAAAGATACGTAACAGCACATGATCTTTCAGTTTTTCAGATAGTTCTATTCCGCTATGCAAAGCATACGTACCTAAATCCTGTTCGTTCTTTTTAAAATAGGCTTTTGACAACATCACGAGAGGGTCTAAAATCCGATTTAAATGCTCGTAGCCCCGCTCTTTAAATGCTCGAATCGAGTCATTAAAGTGAATAATTGCTTGTGCTAGGTCACCGTGATGAAAATAGCTCAACCCTAAATTATAGAGCGCTGATCCTTCTAATCTTTTTGTTGAGTGATCGGCAACTTGTTCTAGTGCGCGTTCAAAATGTGGAATGGCTTTTTCGGGACAGCCCATATCGATATAGTTTAAGCCAATGACAAAAGAACATTGAATTTCTCTAACAGTGTATGTATCTTTTTCTCGGTAACATTCTATCGCCTGTGCGATATGGTGCATGGACATGTGGGTTTGTTTCATGTGGTAATAGATTTCAGCCATTTTGTAATTGAACTCGGCACGTTCAATATCGTCACTTACAAGGGTTAACTTTTTTTCTGCCCGCTTATAGAAGGTAATCGCATTTAAGTATTCGTAGTTCTCAAATTCATACATGCCGTAGAAAAAATTGAAGTAATATTCTAGCAATCCTGTTAATTTCTCTTGATCTTTTTTTATCTTCACTGCAAGTTCCCTGAAGTTCGCTCGTTCTTTCCCATTTTCTAAAGGATCCAAGTAATCTAGCATTAATTTATGTCTGAACTCCATGAGTGAGAAATATAATAATAGATCCTGATTTTCTTCCATATCATCAAGCATCGATTTGATTTCTTCTTTATACGCCTCGGCATCAGGAACAATAAATCTTTGAATGTGATAATACCATTCATTGATTTTCAAGCCGACGTGAGAAGAAAGTACTTTTTTCATCCACCCCTACTCCTCCCTCTATTTTCCCTATGATTTTGGGAATAGTCCGCAGTATGCCGCCATGCTGGATGCCTCCTCGTATCTATCTGAGATAAGTATAACATTGACCAACTGTTCATTTACTCATTCTACTTCATAAAAAAACAGACTCTTAAAGTCTGTTTTAATCTTGTCTATACGTTTTCAGAAGTTGTATTTCGATCAATCATAGTCGTGTTTCGATATGATTTTTGTTCCTCCATTGTTGTATTCCGAATTGATTTCGTTTCAATGATTTTTAAAGTTTCTACTGTTGAAACACTTAACAATACAATGGATACAATGATTAGGAGTCTTTTAATCACCATACAGACACTCTCCTTTTTGAATATCATTTTGAGCTTTAAGAGCCTTTCTATTCTGCTACTCTTTCCAAAAAGAAACCGTAAATAAAGAGCTCCCTCTCAGGAGCAGTGTGCTAAATACGCTGTCATAAACCATAACTCAATGGACTACTTGTGTGTCTGATTTTCTTCTAATAATTTTATAATCTTTTCATTAGATTGTTGAATATTTCTCAAAATCGATACCATGTTCCCTGTAAATCCTATCAATATAATGAATAAAATAATGATCATCCACATAAAATTGCCTCCTATGGTTGAATTAACGTTCTAATAGAAGAATAGCCTCTAAAATTAACTTCCTCAAATTTAGTACTATTATCAAAAGGTGCAGGAAAAGCAATGACTTGAAAATTCTTTTCCTTTTTCACTTTTGGCAATTTTATTTGATAAACATTTGTTTTTTCACTTTCTACAGATACATACATCACAGGTTTTCCATTGAATTTTTGTTGATCGAATTCCGAGAATGCGACTAAAGCATAATTCATTTTTTCTTTACTTGTATTATCCACTTGGAGATAGACCGGCATTTGACTTTTTGAAGTATACAGCACTTTATTTGAAACCTTTCCTGAAGCCATGAAAATTTCTTCTCCAGTTAATTCATCCGTTTTATATATTGGAGAAAATTCACTTCTAATATGATGAGATGAAGCTTTTTTTGTAATGAATCGCATCATATAATTTTCTTGTAAACCTGTCGCTATATCTATATGACTATCTTTCAAATGATACTTTGCTTCGGGAACAATAATAAACGCTAATTCTCCAACATCTTTTGGTAATGTCGCTTTGATTGGTAATGTCATCACCTGGTCTTTAGTCATCTCAAATGTGTATGATTTAGCTGGTCTATGATTATCTGCAGAAAATGCTATTTGATTAAAATTTGCTAGTAAGAATAACGTGTACTTTCTATCTGCGTCTATGTAGTGTGAGAAGGAAAGAACTTTGGTTATTTGGTTATTCTTAATCAAACCGATATCTAGAGTATCCAGAAGCTTCCCCTCAGGTTCATACATACCATATGATACGGTCTCCGTTCCTGGTCCAGTAACATCCAACATTTCATCATTATAGTCTATATCGCCAGAGACATTTCCTTGTCTGACAAATAAAATAAAAGTCATTAGTAATACGCTGAAAATGGTTATGAATAAAATTGTTCTATGTCTCATCATGTCTATTAAATTTTAAAAGTCTTTTGGCGACTAACAGTTTTATAACCACTATCTTTATATAAAGAGTTTCCAATCGCTTTACCTTTACATCCCCAGCCACCATCAACACCACCGGCAGCATTCGCTCCAGCATAATTTGATTTCTTCGCAGAATCGGTCTTGCTTTTAGAAAGTCCTCCATCTCCTCCATATAGTCGTGATTTTGCTTCTATATAATCAATTTTACCCTTTGACTTCGCTGTCGTTAACATTCTGTAGTTACATTGAAATATCTCGCCAATCAATCCACCAGTTTTTCTTAGTTTCCAATTCGTAACATAGTCAGCTTTTGCCGATTTTTTGTTAGTTGAATGCGATACAGAATCCGTTGAAGTATCCTCTGCAATTGTTATCCATTCAGTTTCATTTTTCTCAACAGTAGTTGCTGAAACAGTTGCAGGGAATATCGTGCTAGCTAAAAATATTGAAGACAGTAATAATGTATTGCTTTTTTTCATCATGTAAACCACCTTTATCAATTTTTAGAGTAAATACATATACATTTAATTCAATATAATGATTTTAAGATAGAGTGAGCATACATTTTTTCACATCCGACAAAATCACTGCTTTCTTCTATAAGAATCTCCCGCCCTTTTTACAGTTTCAAAATATTCCATTACTCCGTAGTTCATCACCTATCATTAATTAATTTAGAAGCTTACATGACAAACACTCAGAATCATTTTTCAGGCCTACTACTCTTGAAGACAGTTTCAAGCTGAAAATTTCTATACCCCTATCCACACTCCATAAATTCCCTTTATATTACATTTATTATCACATAATGGAATTTATAAAACACCGAAAAGAAACCGCAAAAATAATTGAGAAACAAAACATGATTGCCTTATTTGCAAACTAATAACTTCTTCATCACACAACAAATAAGCAGACTCGTTAAAGTCTGCTTTATGCTAACTTCTATAAACCATTGGAAACCTCTTGCAAATCACTTCTGACATTCAGGACATATCCAATGAATCGTCTAACCACTCTTCACAATGTTCTATAAGCCACCTCAAATATTCCACATATTGACCGACATGATAGCCATCACAAACAGCATGATGGACTTGAATCGCGACTGGCAAGGTGATTTTTTCTTCTTTCATCTTAAATTGACCTAACGTAAATATTGGTAGTAAATAAGTTATATCTGTAGATACATTAAGGTTAAAAGAAGTAAAATCAATCCACGGCAGACTTGAAATATTGAACATGTTTTCTGGCATATGAGGTTTCGGAAATAGGTTATTACTTTTGCTGTAAGTGTCCATGTCCGCTACACAGCTTTTATAAAACCGAGCAAAGTTTTCGTCATAAGGCGTCCAGATACTTGAAAATGTCTTTGTTTCTTTATTTAAAATCGTATAACTAGGATGGAGAATCTCCCAGTAACCAAGTGCATCGTTCACTTGATCCATCCGAAACTCAGGAATTTGCTGCACAGCTCTTGCTAACAAATAAATTTGCACAGGATATACTTTTAGCCTTTTTTCTTTTAATATTGCATACAATTTCGTGATGTCTAGATCGATCACCAGACTATATGAGCATCGGGTTACCGTCATATAATGATGAAAGTGCTCTTTTCTCGGATAATTTTCATCTATTTGTTTAAACATTTTTTATCTCCTCCTGAATGTAATTGCTTGTATTCAGGAGGAAGCTTTATCTGTTTTTACCACCACAATCATCCTTTCAAAAGTTATATCATGTTTCTGTCTATTCAAAGTCTACCATGAGCTTTGCCTACGTTAAAGCCTGCAGCAACTCTTCGTAAGTTATCTTGCCCAACGTGAATTTTTCTAGTGCTATATATGTATTCTCCGCTGAGGTATTCATTCTATTATGACAGTCATTCACTAGCTCATGTTCATTTGGTAATGGTTCATGTATATGTTCTGTTTTTCGCAATGCTTCATAGTATCTTATACCAAATATTCTTTGGGACAACGCATTAATGTGAATTCCGTCCGGATTAGATATAAGGCCTTTCGCAGTAACATAATAACAATTTTCATGATGATTTGCATATATTTGTAGTACCTCATTGATCAGTTGATATTCCACACATCCTGAGCCAAATGCTGTCTTTCCTAAGAAATCGCCCAAACCACCTATCACAAGCGGAATGTTAGGTACAGATAATTCAGTTCTTAGCTCATGAAATAATCTTCTTATTTTTTCATCGTATTCTTTGTATTTCCCATCTTGGCTGTCACTTTCTCCTTGATGCCATAATATCCCGGCCAATTCGCTATCTTCCTTTGCAAATATAGCTTCATTTATTGCATGACGAAATAATGCCCCATCTCGTGACCACTCATCAATGGAACTGCCACCTTCGGCACATGGGATAAGACCAATTTTTTCTCCCTCATGATCCTTACACCAAGTCTCCGCGAAGGAAGCCGCCAGTCCTACACCAGCTACCGGTCTATCAAAATGAATCGGTTCAGTCATCATTTGCCATCTTCCATTTCGCAGCATCATGATTCTTTCATTATAAATTGGCGGCACTTCATGCTTAAAGCCTCGACCCGCCATATTTGATTGTCCAATTAGTAAAAATGACTTCATATTTTTCTCCCCCTCTCTTTATTTTTCATATTTTTGTTGAAAGAACAGTAAACAGCAATTACTTAGGGTAAGATCCTGATGCATCTATCAATCAGGTGGATCGACTATGATCAATCCACTTAAACCATTTTAACAAGAAGAAATCTCTTGTCCATGTTGACATATGGGCTTACGTTAAACTTGTGAAAAAAACATATTCATGTATAATACAATTGATGTATTATACATGAATTTTAGGAGGGTGACCTTTTTGAAAAGAGAAGATGCCTTAAAACTAAGATCAGATATTAAGAAAATGATTATAATAACTGGGGTTTTTGAATCTCAAAATTTGCCCAATGGACCATTTGAAAAACCTCTACCAACTTCTCAAATGATGGCGTTAGAGGAAATAGAGATGGAAAAATTAACCGTTTGGCAACTATCCAATAAACTTAGATTAGAGACTTCAACTGTAAGTAGATTGGTAGATAAGTTAGTAAAAAAGGGACTTGTTTATCGTGAAGTAAATGAAAAAAACAGAAGAGAACTTTTTCTGCACCTCACAGAAAAAGGCCACATTACTGTTAATCGCTTAAGAGAACAATCCCTTACATTTTATCAACGTATCCTCAATAATTTATCAGAATCAGAACAAAAAATAGTTGTGGATGGTTTTGAATTATTTATTGATTCTATTTCTAAGTCTTTTGATTAGAGTGAGGTAAATCATACCCTTTGGAGGATAAAATGAGTTTGGATTTTGAACGTCCTATTATTGAACTAAAAGAGAAATTTGATGAATTAAAGAAAATGATGAAAGAACATAATGTAGATTTATCATCAGAAATTCAAGAATTAGAAAAACGTTTAAATAAAATGCAAGATGAAATTTATTCTAATATTACACCTTTTCAGCGAGTTCAAATTGCAAGGCTACGTAACCGGCCCACGACATTGGACTATATACCTTTATTGTTTACAAACTTTCTAGAACTTCATGGTGATCGATTATATGGTGATGATCAAGCAATGATAGGTGGTATTGCAAAATTTAAAGGGATGCCCGTTACGGTTATTGGTCATCAAAGAGGGAGAAGTACAAAGGAAAATATAGAAAGAAATTTTGGAATGTCACATCCAGAAGGATATAGAAAAGCGCTAAGACTGATGAAACAAGCTGATAAATTTAATCGCCCTATTATTACATTTATTGATACAATTGGCGCCTATCCAGGCAAAGGGTCTGAAGAACGTGGAATTTCTGAAGCGATAGCTCGAAATCTATTGGAAATGGCTACACTTAAAGTGCCAATTGTTTGTATTGTAATTGGAGAGGCATCAAGTGGTGGAGCTCTTGGTATTAGTGTCGGTAATCATATCCATATGTTAGAGTATTCATGGTACTCGGTCATTTCGCCAGAAGGAGCAGCATCTATCCTATGGAAGGACGCTAAGTATGCTCCAGAAGCTGCTGAACATATGAAAATTTCAGCAAAAGATTTAAAGCATTTAGGAATTATTGATGAAATCATTCCTGAAATTAAGGGTGGAGCACAAAATGATATAAAATCACAAGCAAAATTGATTGAATCTGCAATCGAATCATCTCTTAAAAAATTGATACGTTTATCCTCGGAAGAGCTTATACAACAGCGGTATGACAAGTATAGACAAATAGAGAATTATAAATGAAAATACTTAAAACCGTATTACATTTCTGAGAATTCTTACTAAAAAGTTCTAGATATTTTGTAAGTAACCTCTTAAACTGGATATGCTGATACTATTAAAAGTGTGTGATCGGTATGGAAAAGGGATTTTTTGATTCTAAAAATACTGAGAAACAATCTGGTGGATAAAGTTCGTCCCCAATTCGTCCCCAACCAAAAGAAAAAAAACAAAAAACCCTTGCTAGGCAAGGGTTTCAACGATGATTCCGACTGGGCTCGAACCAGCGACCTCTCCCCTGTCAAGGTAGGTATATGACATCCTGTGATTATCACTGAGATCCTCTGGTGTTCCTTCGTATTTTTTAAAACCGAAAAAATGTTACCTTTTTTATTACTTTTTTATACACCTGTTTTAAGCTTTATCACCATTAATATATTTCACTAACATAGCTGCTGCGTACATAAAGAATGCAGCGATTAAACCATTCACCATACTTCCAAAAACTACAATCAAAATCTGTCCTGCGTAATCTGTCCATGTCTTATCTGGAAATACAGCAATGTTCCATATACTTATGAGCATATAGAATCCAGTCACAACGATAAACGTCCAAACAACTAACTTTGATTTGAGCATTTAACGACAATCCTCCAATATCCATTTTCTTCTATGATAACATGAGTTCTTTTAAAACCCTCAATCAATTCACCTTGTTTAGACAAAGACGCTTCTGATGCACCAACAATCCTAATATTTTTATACGCCTAGAACGATGCTTTAATTTCATCATTAGTCGGCTCTCGCGTTCTAATTTCTTTAATTTTTTGTTTAGCCAAACTATAATAGCAGTATAAAAGATCATCAATATAATTAATGTAACTGTTCCTTTCTTCCTTCACCTTCAGAGCCCTATAGACCTTCAGCTCCTTGATTAGAGCATTTCAACTTGCTTTTCATCGATCCCTGGTAATATACAGATTTCACCTTACCACTCCTTGAAAGTTCATATTGAAATTTTCTTATAATCTATCTAACTCTAAAAACCGTTCATATTTTTACAAAAACACCCTTGATTTTATTATAAAAAATGGGATAATCAGGAATATCAAAATAAACAAGGGAGAGTTTTAAATGAGATTAAAAAAAGTTTTAACTTTTTCGGCATTATCCTTTGCTTTACTTGTTTCTGCATCTCCTGCATTCGCTTCAACTTCTAATGCAGACAGCAACATGAGTCAAAAGGTAATAACTCCTCAAGATGAGCTGAAAACTATTCATCTAAAAACCAATACACAAAAAGAATCTATCAAATGTTTCGGTCTCTTTATTAAAAGATGCATAAAAGGGTGATGGTACTTGGACAGGCAAAATAGATAGGGGGGTGACCCTCCTATCATTTTTAATTAGCTAACTTTAAAATATATAGCCGCCTTCACTATGCCTATGTTAGTGATTTCAAGATTTTAATTCAACCTTGATAATTACTGTCTGTTGATGAGTTCCAAATGGTCTAATTTTACCTTTTGTTTGTTCCCATCTAAGAATATTAACATTGAAAAGTTGGTATTAGTCCGTTTACTTTTCCCCCTTATGCTTATGTTTACACCGTTTGTTACAAAATCAACCACTTTGAGAAAAACGTTTCTTTTTGTTACATGCGCTTATATGTAACTAAACGTTACGTTAGAATGTATTTATTAAAGGGTATGTAACAATATATGGAAATAAACTTGGTATCTCAGCATATACAGCCTATGAATTAGGGACAAGAGAACCAGACCATAATACGTTAATAGCTATATCGAACATTTTAGATGTCTCGATTGATGTTCTTCCCAAAGGTAGAAACAACAAGTCGAATATTAAAAAGATCTTGAAACATTAATCGCTTCTCGAGATGGAGAAATTACAGAAGAAGAAGCTCGCGAATTATTAGAAATTAACCCTTAAAACACTGCAGAACACTTTAATCGTTTTGATCCTAAAGATACTGAGAAACAATCTGGTGGATAAAGTTCGTCCCTAATCAAAAGAAACAGAACGAATATTCGTTATCAGAAAAACAAAAAACCCTTGCTAGGCAAGGGTTTAAACGATGATTCCGACTGGGCTCGAACCAGCGACCTCTACCCTGTCAAGGTAGCGCTCTCCCAGCTGAGCTACGGAATCGGGTTATGTATCAGTTCTGGGCTTTCTGTTACTGACAGTCTCTATTATATAACCATCATGATCAGTCGTCAATGGTTTTGTTCAAAAAAGGCACAAAGCCGGTATCCATACCGGCTTTTCACTGACTTTTATGATTGGTTCACAAGGACGGGCTTTAGTTGATCTAGTGCTTGTTTGAAGTCCCTTTTGAGGTCTTCTCCGTTTTCTACGCCCACACTTAATCGAAGTAAACCATCCGTGATGCCTCTTTTTTCTCTTTCTTCTTTTGGCATAGCGGCATGGGACATTTTGGCCGGATAGGAAAGAATGGATTCGACTGCTCCGAGGCTGACGGCGAATACAGGTAATGTGACGCCATCGACCAATTCTTTGACAGCCGCTTGGTTTTCTAGTTCAAATGAAAGAACAGCACCTGCACCGCTCGCCTGCTTCCGCTGAATGTCTGCCCCTGGGTGATCATCTAATCCTGGGTAATATACTTTTTTGACCGCAGGATGTTCTTTGAGGAATGAAGCCAGTTCTAATGCGGTTTGACTGGCTTTTTCTAATCTGACTTGAAGGGTCTTTAATCCTCTAAGCACAAGCCAGCAATCCTGTACGCCAAGTACCGCCCCGAAGGAGTTTTGCAGCGAATAAAGTTCGTCTCCTAGCTTCTCATCTTTCACCACGGCTAAGCCTGACAGTACATCACTGTGGCCGCTTAAAAATTTCGTTGCGCTGTGTAGCACAACGTCAACACCAAGGTCCAGCGGACGCTGAAGCGCAGGCGTTAAAAACGTATTATCTAAGAAAGTCAGACAGTCATGCTCTTTCGCAATCTGTACGACACCTTCAATATCCGTAATACCGAGTGTAGGGTTTGACGGTGTTTCCATGTAAATGACTTTTGTATTTGATTGAATGCCTTGTTTCACTTCATTCAAATTGGTCATGTCCACAAAGGTATGCTCAATCCCAAATCTTGAAAGAACTTGGGTGATCATTCGGAAAGTCCCGCCGTACACATCTCTTGTGACAAGGACATGATCTCCTTTTGATAATAGAAGAAAAGCGGTTGAAATGGCTGCCATACCTGACGCAAAGGCAAGCCCTCTCGTTCCTCCTTCTAGCGCTGCAATGGTATCCTCCAATGCCTGACGTGTAGGGGTGCCTGATCTGGAGTAGTCATATTGACCAAAGTCATCGAAGCTGCTTTGGTGAAACGTCGATGCATGTTGAATCGGTACACTGACTGCACCTGTTGAGCGGTCTGTTTTAAACGCATTATGAACGAGTTGTGTTTCGAGTGTCCAATCGTGTGTGGTCATTTCGTGTGTACCTCCTCTTTCACATTTGATAGTGCCTGTTTCAGGTCTGCTTTTAGGTCCTCCACATGCTCAATCCCGACTGAGAAACGGAGCAATTTGTTACACACACCGTTTGCGATGCGAATCTCTTCTGGGATGTCCATATGAGTTTGCGTTGCAGGATACGTAATGAAGCTTTCGACTCCGCCAAGGCTTTCAGCAAAACAAATCGTTTTCAGCTGCTTCAAAAATGGATTGACCCAGTCCTCTTTGGCTACTCGGAATGACAGCATGCCTCCCTTGCCTGGGTAAAGGACATCTTGAATTTCCGGCTGCTGCTTTAGAAAATCAGCTAATTCCTTCGCATTTGCCTCGTGCTGGCGCATTCTCAGCGCCAATGTTTTCATTCCTCTCATTAAAAGCCATGAGTCAAATGGAGATAAAACCGCCCCAATGGCGTTTTGATGCTGGAACATGTCTTCCGATAGCTTCTCTCCTTTTGTGACGACAAGTCCGGCAAGAACATCGTTATGCCCGCCTAAATATTTGGTTGCACTATGAATGACAATGTCCGCTCCGAGTGTAATCGGTTTTTGCAAGACGGGCGTATAAAAGGTGTTATCCACAATGACCAATGCACCGTGTTCTTTTGCGATTTTCGCAACCTTTTGAATATCCGCTTCCTGCATGAGTGGGTTTGTTGGCGTTTCAATAAAGACGGCTTTTGTATTTGGCGTCATTTTAGAGCGTAAACAGTCTTCATCTGAAAAATCATCATAAACAAAGCGCAGTCCGTACTTTTTCCATTCGTTTTCAAATAGACGGTATGTACCGCCATATAAATCTGATGAAACAATGAGTTCATCCCCGCTCTCAAACAGCGCCATGATCGTTTGGATGGCAGCCATTCCCGAACTGAAGGCAAAACCGGCCGTTCCTTCTTCGAGTGAAGCAATCGCATCTTCTACAAGCTGCCTTGTTGGGTTTTTCGTCCGAATATAATCAAATCCTGTTGATTCCCCAATGCCTCTATGTCTGTAAGCTGTTGAAAGATAAACGGGAGGACTGACAGTACCAGTCACCTCTTCGCTGCGGTTTCCAATTTGCGCTAACTTCGTTTCCACATGTTCTGTCATTTGACACCATCCTAAGTAAAAATCTAATTTCAAAACAGAAAAACCCCTTCTTCATAAGAAGAAGGGGTTTAATCGCTTCCTCTTATCTTCCAAGCAAAAAAGCTGCTTGCTGGATTTAGCACCTTGGTACATCACATGAAGTGATGCATACCGGTTGCTGAGGTTTCAAAGGGCCAGTCCCTCCACCTCTCACGATAAGAATGTGTTGTCTGTCTGTTCTAATTCTTAATACTGTAACGCATTAAACCTCATTTTTCAAGGGGAAATGTAACGATTAATTAAAATTTTCTGTATTTTTCACTAGATTGGATGTCAGCTAATTTGATTGCATGTTAGCATATAGGAACAACGCTGTTTTTCGTGTTACAATGAATGGAAACGTTTCACTTATGATGAATTTGGTTAGCTGGAGGAATGGATTATGGTGAAGAAAACAGGCATCATTCAAGAAGAAACCTTACAGTCAAAAGAACTTGGGGCAGATATGACCATTTTGATTTATTTGCCAGTCAATTACTCCCCCCTTTATACATATCATGTCATCATTGCACAAGATGGTCATGATTATTTCCGTCTAGGTAAAATAGGCAGACAAGCGGAAGAATTAATGCAAAACAAAGAAATGGAACGCTCGATTATCATTGGTGTCCCATATGAAAATGTTACTGAAAGACGAAATACGTATCATCCAGACGGACCAAAGTTCGAGGCGTATAAACGCTTTTTGGCAAATGAACTAGTTCCGTATATTGATGAACACTATCCAACGTATCAAGTTGGATCAGGTCGTACATTTATTGGTGATTCATTAGGTGCTACGATCTCACTTATGACAGCCATTGATTATCCTTCGTTATTTGGCGGACTGATTTTGCAGTCTCCTTACGTGGATGAGTCGGTTCTGCAAGCAGTCAAACAGTCATCATCCCTTGCTCATTATGCCATTATCCATCAAATCGGGTTAGAAGAAACAGCTGTGAAAACGACAGATGGGCAAGTGCTAGACTTTATTCAGCCGAACGAAGAATTAAAGGTCCTTTTGGAGAAGTCCGGTGCGGATTATTTATTTGAGACATTCGAAGGCGATCATAAATGGACGTTTTGGCAGCCGCTCATTTCACCTTCGTTAAAAAGAATGCTCCCATATTCGTTAATCAACTGAATTTTGTTATAATAAAAAATAATAAATACTTTCTTAATCAGGAGGGAACATGATGAAATACGGAGTTGTTTTATTTCCATCAAAAAAATTGCAAGACATTGCGAACTCTTATCGGAAACGTTATGATCCGAACTATGCACTCATACCACCTCATTTAACATTAAGAACACCTTTTGAATTAACGGATCTAGAAGCAGCTGAGGTCGTCTCCACCTTGCGAGAGTACGCAAAAAATGCTTCTCCTATTACGTTACGTATTAAAAAATTCAGTTCATTCGCTCCTGTAAACAACGTGATTTATATGAAAGTAGAACCGAACGAAGAATTAATGACTCTCAATGAGAAGTTGTACACTGATCCGCTTGCTGGTACACCTGAATATGCATTTGTTCCGCATGTGACAGTGGCTCAAAAGTTATCAGACGATGAGCATTCAGACGTTCTAGGCACATTGAAGCTGAGAAAAATTGACCACGAGGAAACGGTTGACCGCTTCCACCTTTTATATCAATTAGAGAACGGTTCTTGGACCGTTTATGAAACATTTATCTTAGGAGAAGAGGGTTAAAGACATTTGAATACAGTCATCGTAAAAGAACAAACACAACGAGAAGATGCTTATTATGTTCGAAAAGAAGTTTTCGTAAAAGAACAAGAAGTCCCGTTAGAGATCGAAATTGATGAACTTGAGGACGAAGCCATTCACTTTGTCATTTATAATGATGACAACAAACCACAAGCTGCTGCTAGACTGCGCATAATTGAAGGTCATAAGGCAAAGCTTGAACGAATTTGTGTATTAAAAGAGGCGCGCTCTTTCGGTCTTGGCCATCAGCTTTTAGAAGCACTTGAGTCTGAAGCGATGGCAAACGGAGCGAAAGAAGCTGTCATGCATGCACAAGTCCAAGCTCTTCCTTTCTACGAAAAGAAAGGCTACAAAGCCGTTTCAGAACCGTTTGAAGAAGCAGGGATTACACATGTCAAAATGACAAAAACACTATCCGTTTAACGAAAATAAAAAGCCAGGGCATCATGGATGCTCTGGCTTTTTATTGATTCCATCTCGTTCGCTCAGGAAGAAAGCGCAGTCATTTAGACGTAAGTATTGATATGAACGCCCTTACCTTCTTCCATAAACATATCTCGTACAAAGCGTTCCCGCTTTTTTTGCTGTACTTTCGTTTCCGCTTCTGTCACTAAGTCCTCTTTTTTCTCCAGCTCTCTGTATACCTTGTCATGAAAGGTGCGGGTGACCTTCGTCACTTTCGCATAGTCTTCTTTATCCTGAGGAGCAGGACGATTGATATATTGAAAATACAGATCCGGCTGAATCGGGGCTATATATCCCATCAAGAACGCCTCCTTTGCTTCTCTTCTACTCTACTATTCCCTAATTATGACTGTTTGAAACACGCCTCATTTGATATGATTAGATGTGTTTCTTTTTAAGATTGATTGACTATTGGAGGACTAGCTTTGAAATGCGCACGACGACATGATCGAACGATCTCATTACATACATATTCGAGAGAACACTATCAATTCCTCCATGATGAGGGGAAAAAAGGGCATTTATCTTGCCCATATTGCGGACAACCCGTCTTTTTTAGATTAAATATACATGAAGAACCTGCCTTTATCCATAAGCAAATATCTCAGCAAGAGATTTGCGAAAAAAGAGAACAACAAGAGGAAAAGAAACCGGCTGAACGAGAGGAAGAGGCATCCTACAAAGAACTTGGCGGCTTTCGCTTTCCAACCGCCAAACAGATCATCTCACAAACAGAAGAATCGGATGACTGGCAGGAACCACGATCCATTCAATTTGGCGAAACCTTTCATTTAGAAAAGAATGAAGAAGTGCATACCATTGACCTCTTTCCACACATCACCTTTAGCGCACCACAGCTTCAAGCAGTCACACACAAAGACGGTCCGATGCTTGTGCTAGCTGGCGCCGGCAGCGGGAAAACAAGGGTACTGACAGCAAGAGCTGCTTATCTGATGTCATACCATCAAATCCCTGCTCACCATATCCTGCTCGTGACCTTCACCACAAAAGCAAGCAGTGAAATGAAAGAAAGACTGCGTATGCAGTATCAGCTTCATCCTTCACAGGCGAGCCAAGTTGTGACAGGCACATTCCACAGTCTATTTTATAAAATGCTGCTTCACGATGATCGGGGCAAATGGAACGGACAGCATTTGATTAAATTCGACTGGCAAAAAGAGCAGTATATTCGCAAAGCGATCATGCATGAAGGACTTGATGAAAAAGACTATCCAACCGATCAAGTGCTGCAATCAATCGGCTATTGGAAAAATGCTTTTTTACCAAACGAACTTCCTGAGCTGAAAGATGAAAAGGAAAAGCAAATGTGGACAATCTATCAATCATACGAACAGCAAAAGCGTGAAAATCAACAATTTGACTTTGATGACATGGCGATTGCCTGTTTACACATGCTGAATAAGCAGCCTGAATTGCTCAAACAATATCAAGAACGATTCAAGTATATTTTAGTAGATGAATTTCAAGATATTAATCCCGTACAATATCAATTAATCCAGCTTTTAGCTGGAGAATCCGAGCAGCTATTTTGTGTAGGCGATGATGATCAAGCCATCTATGCATTTAGAGGAAGCAATCCCGCTTTTATTCTTGACTTCAAACAGGACTATCCTTCGGCCGAGATCGTCCATTTACATGCAAATTACCGCTCTCATCATACGATTGTCGCAAGTGCAGACGCCATTATTAAGAAGAACCAGCATCGTTACGAGAAAACGTTAAAAGCCGTACGCGTGGAGAAAATTCCGCCGACTCTTTTTTATCCATATGACGAGGAAGAGGAAGCAACCATGATCGTAGCAGATATTCAGGAGAAAATTAAAAACGGTGCAAAACCGAATGACTTTTGCGTGCTGTTTAGAACGAATACAGGAGGCCGTGCGATTTATGAACGTCTTCATCAATCGGCGATTCCGTATCAAACCGATGCTGGCGTAAAAGCCTTTTATAGCAGAAGAATTGTTCGGGTGCTGCTCGCTTTTCTTTCGCTAAGTCAGGATGCAGATGATGTCGCCGCAATGAAGCTGCTGCTGCCCGTTTTCTTTTTAAAGCAGCAAACACTGAATACCCTGAAGGCGCTGACCATTACAGAAGATTGTTCTATGGTAGAGGCACTTGGAAAGCTAACAGACATTCAGCCGTTTCAGCGCAAAAAACTGCAATCGATCGTTCCCCTGTTTCGAACGTTAAAATCGTTAAAGCCATCTGAAGCTGTAGCGTTTATTGAACAAAGGATGGGACTTGGTGATTTTTTAAAAAAACGCGTGAATGATACGAATGTGCTTGAAAAAGGAACAGATGATGTACGAGATGTGAAAACAGCGGCGAAACGTTTTGAAACAATTGAAGCCTTCCTCGCTCATGCCGAACATATGAAATCTGCTGAAAAGGAAAAATCAGATGAACCAGGCGTTCAGCTCATGACGATCCACCGTGCGAAGGGACTAGAATTCCAAACAGTGTACATCACGAGTGTGGTTGATGGGGCGCTCCCTCATGACTTTGCACTTGATGAGCTGAGAAACGGTGATGAAGAAGCCATTGAAGAGGAGCGACGCTTATTATACGTTGCCATGACGAGAGCTGAACAATCCCTTTATCTATCAGTTCCTTCATATAGAAGAGGAAAAACTGCTCATCGTTCCCGCTTTTTGTACCCTCTTTTAAAGAAACATCGTGAAGGTTTTACCCAAAAACAACAGGCCCCCCTTTAAATGGAGAGCCTGTTGTTTATTTTTTGTTGTTCATCATTTTAGCGATTGTATTAAAATCAAGCTTTTCTTTTCCACTTGTAATCGATTGAACGATTTTGTCTTCCATTTCTTTAGGTACACGTTTGTTTGCAAGCTGCGCTACTTTTTTAATGACACCTCGAACGGTATTCTCATCTTTAAAGTTCGCGTTTTGCAAAGAACCTGCAAGCTTAAAGACATCATTCATATTTACACCTGTTTTATTTTCCACACTTTTAAAGAACTTATTATCCATTCCTTTGCCTCCTCTTTGTGGAGTAATCACCTTACTATATGAAAATAGGCGAGATATGTGCCTATCCTGCTGCCTTGTTAGCAAAGAGAAAGGAAAGCAAAAGGCTTCCCTATTGCTTCCCTCACCTTCTTACTGTTTAGTTAAAGAAAGAAGCACCAACGATGATTAGAAGGATGAAAAGCACGACGACAAGAACAAAAGTTGAACCATAACCGCCGCCGTAGCCGCCACCATAACCTCCGCAATAACCGCCACCGTAACCGTAACAACTCATATTTAAGCACCTCCTCTTCTCCCTTACAAAATATGAAAAATACATGAAATGGTTTGGACGATCACATAAAAAAGTGCGGAATTTTTATTTCTGCTGTTTAAAGACGTAATCTGCCTCTCCATGACGGATCATGAATGCTTCTGTTTCTTTCGCAAAAGTATCCATTTTCTCGCCAAATGCTTTTAAGTGCTCTTCAAGATCCTTCGCTTTATTCGCTAAATCCATTTCAGCTTTTTCGTGCGCTTGCTCTTTCCCATCATGGGGTTTAGTGAACAAGGAACCGATTAATTGTTCGAATGCATCCATTCTGGTCACCCCTTCTCTCTTACATATGCATCACCCAAAAAAAGGGCAACAAAAAAACCGGATAAATCCGGCTTTTGTTTTTCCCTATTGAGGTTTCTTTTTCTTCCCGCAGCCGCAGCCAGTCTTCTTGATTTTCTTCGTATATACAGATTGTTGATTTGACTGCGCTGGATACCCTTGAAGCATATGTGACGGTGTTTCAGTTGGTTTCATCGCAACCCTTCCTTTCCTATTCCATGTTAGTATATGCATTTTCTTTAAGCGTGTCTGATCAGAATGCCTGTTTATTTCACAAGCTTCGACACGACTGCTTCAATCAAGCCTGCTGCGGCGGCAATCGCTAATAGTAAATTAAGCCACATGCTGATGACAGGAAAAAATATGTATATCAGTAGTAAAGCAGCAGTGCACCACATACCCGTACACCAATAACAGCTTAACAGCTCTCCTATCCAAGATCGCAGTCCCTTCCCCTTAATGACGATATAGGTCTCGACTTCACCTTGTTCGTTTATCTCTTCTTGCTCTTCATGAAATAGACGGCGAAAGGGGGCTGTAATCGTATCAAACACGATCAATCTCGTCAGCCTAAAGGATGCGAGGGCAAATATAGCAAATGACAAAGCGCCGCTCATGGAACCTCCACCTCCTTCATTCTTCTTTTTCCGTCCTTTCTTTATATATGCAAAAAGAAAGACCACCATGATGAATCGGGTGCAAATAAAATTGGGTTGTACTTTTTCATGCTTTCCGATTCCACCTTGAGCCTCTGCTGCATTAAATAATGTATAGATAAGAAAGGAGTGAAAGTATTGTCTATTGAAGAAAGTGCTGATTTATTATACACACAACTGTTGAACGAATTAATCAGCAATTATGATGATTTCATCGAGATCAAGGATTCCGAAAATGTCACGATTCATAAAACAGATGTAACAGCCGCACTCTCCCTTCAAGCGACCGTAACGACAATCATTACTCTTTTAATTCAAATTCTTGTACCAGATGATGAAGTGGCTGCAAACATCACAGAACAGCTTTTAGCTGCACAACAAGTGACAGTTCAAAAGAAAACAGTGATTCAAATCATCAATTGTTATAACGTCACGATTACATTATCTGATGCATCCATTATGAACTCCGTACAAATTCTCACTCAAACACTGAATGTACTTTTAGTTGAAGCCGGCATTCTTTGACCCTTTCTTTTTCTAACATCACGTATGAAAGAGGTGAAATAATCGTGGCTGAAGAGAACGAAAAAAAGGAGTTTCAAATCAACACTGATGTTGATCCATTAACAAGCCTTCTTGTGAGTGATATTTTAAACAAAAATAATGTCACAGATGATCAGAAAGCAAACCTTTCAGAAGATCAAAGAAGGATGATTTTGAAGCTGGTTCAGGATTTACAAAAGAAAGCAGATGATTTCGTACAGCAGCAGCAGGAGAAAAAGCGTCAGGCAGAGGCAGCAAAACATGCAGAAGAGGTCGAGCCTGAACCACAAGTGCGCCCTAAACGAAATTCACTTCGAGAACGTATCCAGCAGCGTCGTCAAGCGCAGCAAAATAACGATTAAATAAAAATGGGTTGCCTGCTAGGATAAATGCCCGAGACAAAACCAATCATTCCAGCATTTAATAAAGTAAACGGAAGGAGGAAAAGAAATGGATTCTAAACCATACTCTTGGGTCGCTCTAGATCGCAACTGTACACACCACGGCGATTACCATCATAACTACGAAAGAAAAGCAGTTTGTGACGGCCACTATTATGATGATGAAGATGTTTTACAAGACTTTGATCAAGTGAGTGTGACAAAGCAGACATCTGAGGAAGTCATTATCGTTAGAGATTCTTGTGACATTAACGTCTCTTCTGTTGATGCACAGGTTGCAGCATCTATCCAAGCAGCTGTTCAAACAGCGATCATCACCATTACAAACATCTCAATCGCTGATGGTGACCTAGCTGACCGCGTCACGCAAGATCTATTGCAAGCAGCTAGCCACAAACAAACAAATCGCCAGAAACTTGTCATCGAAAACTCTAGAAACGTTACAGTCTCTACAATCGATGCAGACATCTCTATTGCCATCCAAACGCTTACACAGACACTTGTTGCGACGATCGTTGCAATTGGTATCCTCTAATGTACAAAAGCAGAGCGAAAAGCTCTGCTTTTCCTTTTTCTAAAAATACAACAAAGATAAATAGTCATTTACCCACACCAACTAGAGGGCGCATACATATGTTGTTAAGGACTAAAGTCAAATACCTTGTTAAAGGAGCTGAAATCCATGAGCTGCGGAAAACACCATGGCCGACATGATGAAAACTGTGTATGCGATGCGGTTGATAAGATTTTAGCAGAGCAGGAAGCTGTAGAAGATAAATGTCCTACGAGCTGCTACAGTAATTTATTAAGCCCGACAGTTTCTGGAAAAGATACGATTCCGTTTTTACTTTTTGATAAAAAGGGCGGATTGTTCTCTACTTTCGGAAACATTGGAGGATTTGTTGACGATTGCCAATGCTTCGAATCCATTTTCTTCCGGGTTGAAAAATTGCATGACTGCTGTGCCACATTATCTGTATTAAGACCTGTTGATGTACACGGACATACGCTAAGCGTTTGTCACCCTTGCGATCCTGACTTCTTTGGTTTAGAAAAAGCGGACTTTTGTATCGAAGTTGATTTGAACTGTTTCTGCGCGATCCAATGTTTAAATCCAGAACTTGTCGACAGAGTCCTGCCAACAAAAGATAAAAAGCATCATCACCACGGCTAAACCAATCGCCCGCTCATCTAACTTGTCATAAGTCAAATCATCCCCTTCCTCACGAATGACAACCAATCATGCGGAGCAGTCAGCAAAAGGCGGCCGCTTCCGCATTGATTGACATTAGATGCATCAACCGGCGAGACACATAATAAAGCTTATAGATGATGATGACAGTGCTCAAACACTCAAACAAATTTCCTTGTATAGGAGGGTTGAATATGAGCCGCAAACATTCATGGAACTGTGTAGCAGAGGCTGTTGAAAACATAAACGACTTACAAAATGCCGTCGAAGAGGATTGCCCGACCAGCTGTTACAGCAATCTCCTTTCTCCATCACATTCATTAGGTGACACTGTCCCGTTTGTTCTATTTACCTCAAAATCAAAACCATTCGTCGCATTCGGAAACGTCGGAGAAGTAGATGCTGGCCCTTGCTTCAGCACTGCATTTTTCAGAGTCGAACACATCTCTGATCACTGCGCAACACTCAGCTTGCTTATTGCATTTGACAAAGATCGTCATATTTTAGATTTTACAGATAAAGATTCCGTATGTGATGTGTTCCGTTTAGAAAAATCAAAATATTGCATTGAAGTAGACCTTGACTGCTTCTGCGCAATCGAGTGCTTAAATCCAAGACTCATCAACCGTAGCTGCTAACAAAAAAAGTCCCGTTATGGGACTTTTTTTATGTTCATTAAAAACCAAGTGGATGAATAGAAGAAATATCACCAATCGCTAATTCCACTGGATTACCGCCGCCTGCTGTGCGGATGACCACCATATTGTCTTTTCTCTCCATGATGATTCCTCTGTATGTTTTTCCATCGGCTTCAATGAGGCAAAGCGCTCTCGGCATATTATGCGGCAGACTTGTAAGAAAATCGACTTTCTCCTCGATATTCATTTGGCTTAACGGCTTCTTCACTCGTTTTCTTCTTGGTTCTTCTTTTGTTTCATGAAATACGCCTTCTGGCTGTTTTTCTTGTTCTTGTACTGGCTCTCGATTTTGTGAATTATCTTTTTCTTGATTGATCTCCCGCTCTTGCTGTAGCGCAGGCGGCTCTTCTTTTTTCTGCTTTACTTCCTGTGATACAGGTTCTTGCACGCTCTCTTCGATTGCATGCTCTTTGTCGCTTTTTTTGGTTTCTGAAGGTTTTTCTGACTTCTTGCGCTTTCTCACAATATTTTGCATGGCCGGCGCTGATTCATCATAGCTCGGCTGAACAATATACATAAGCGGCTTTTGATTCTCATCACCTTTATTTGACATACTAATCCCTCCCGAATGATTCATTCCTTATATATATGAGAGGACACCCCAAATCAGAAGAAAAATAAAAAACAGCATACCAGTGATTGGTATGCTGCAAATCATTTATTCGTTTAGCGGGCAATGATATGGAAGCCAGAATCAACATGAAGATTCTCACCTGTCATGCCGCGCGATAAATCACTGAATAAGAATAGTGCTGTATCGCCAACTTCTTCAGGAGTCGTTGTACGGCGAAGCGGTGCACGCTCTTCAATATCCTTCAGGATCGTATTAAAGCCGCTGATTCCTTTTGCAGATAACGTACGAATTGGACCAGCAGAAATGCTGTTCACACGGATGCCTTCCGCTCCAAGATCAGCTGCTAAGTATTTCACACTTGCTTCAAGGGCTGCTTTTGCTACACCCATGACATTGTAGTTAGAGACAACGCGCTCTCCGCCTAGGTAAGTAAGTGTGACAATGCTTCCACCTTCTGTCATGAGCGGTCGGGCTGCTTTTGCTACAGCTGTTAGTGAATAGGCACTAATGTTGTGCGCTAAAAGGAAACCTTCACGGTTCGTGTTCAAATATTCACCGACAAGCTCTTCTTTGTTCGCAAATGCAATCGCATGTGCAACACCATGGATGACTTGTACTTTTTCTTTAATCGTTGCAAAACATTTTTCGATTTCTTCATCACTTGTCACATCACAAGGAAGAATAATGGAATCATCACGCTCTAGCGTGCTTGCTAGCTCTTTCACTGATTCTGCCAGACGATCTCCAACATAAGTAAAAATCAAACGAGCTCCTGCTTCGTGAAGTGAACGAGCAATTCCCCAAGCGATGCTTCGTTTATTGGCAACACCCATCACCACAATATTACGGCCTTCTAAAGAAAAGTTCATATGTATTAAAGCCTCCTATTTTTTCAAGACATAGTATTAGTACCTGATCATAATCTTATCACAAATCATGAGATATTGACAATTTCCTCTGAAAGAAAGTTTTTATTTCAGAAAAAAGACCGCCCTCACAATTGAAGACAGTCTTCTTTTTATGCTTTGACTCTGTTTTGCTGATAAGCAAAGTGGTTAGTCGGTCCGTGCCCAGCGCCAATATTCAGAGGAAATTTGATCGCCTCATGGACAAAGGTTTCTGCCGTTTCAAAGGCTTCCTTCATGGAACGACCTTTTGCTATTTCTGCCGTTAATGCCGCTGCAAATGTACAGCCTGTTCCGTGTGTATGTGGTGTATCAATATGTTCATTACTGAGTTCAAAAAAGCTTTTTCCATCGTACAAAAGATCTGTAATGAGGCCGTCTGAAGGGCTATGACCTCCTTTGATCACAACATAGGACGTGCCAAGCTCATAAAGTCGTTCTGCTGCTCTATGGCGATCGTCTTTTGTCTGAATGCGCATGCCTGTCAGCACTTCTGCCTCAGGGAGATTCGGTGTGACTGCATAACTGACAGGTAGTAACTGTGTTTTCATAGCAGAGACCGCATCTTCATTTAATAAAGAAGCGCCTCCTTTGGCAATCATGACTGGATCGACAATTAGTTTCAAATCATATTGCTTCGTCTTTTCAGCAACGACACTGATCATGTCGGCACTCCACAGCATCCCTGTTTTAGCGGCATCTGGCAACAAGTCTTCTGCTACTGCATCAATTTGATTTTCGAGCGCCTCGATAGACAGTGGATAAATACCGTGAACACCAAGTGTGTTTTGTGCTGTAATGGCGGTAATTGCGGACATTCCGTACACACCAAGCTCCTGAAAGGTTTTCAAATCTGCTTGAATACCTGCTCCACCACCAGAATCAGTACCTGCGATGGTTAATGCTTTTTTAATCGTCATGTCATCTCACCCTCTCATTAGCCAATCCATTGATGATAAATCGTTCTCGCTTTCGCAATATCATTTGTCCCATGTACAAGCGCTCTGCCATCTTTGAATAAAACGAGCTTGTACTCATCCTTCTGACACGAAAGCAAATAAGGATTTTCCAGCACATCCATTCCTGCTTTCTTTAGCTGACGTGCTACTTCATGCAGCGCCGGGGGTGCCCCTAGTGCACTGCGAATTTGTACGGTATTTCGTCCACATAATACATCTGCTTTTGCTCTTTGATCATATGAGAGAAATGGATATGTCTTAAGACCGCAGCTTGGACATTGTTTCTTTTTTAAAGACGTAACGGATCGAATATCAGATCGCTCGTTTGTCCATAAATCAAACGATCTTAATACCGGCGTGATGTGGTGTCCTGTTAAAAGCTTCAGTGCATCCGCCACTTGATAGGCCGCAACCTGTTGCACAACTGGACTAATAATTCCTGCTGTATCACATGTCATACCTTGTGCAGGTAAATGCTCAAGCAGGCAGTGTAAACACGGTGTTTCACCAGGAATCACTGTGAATTGAATACCGTAGCTTGCTACACAGGCTCCGTAAAGGAACGGAATTTGATGTTTGACGGCTGCATCGTTCGCAATCATTCTCACCTCAAAATTATCCGCTGCATCCACGATGATGGATGCCCCGCTGACGTACTCATCAATATTTTGAGCGGTCACGTCAATGACGATTCCTCTCACATGAACGTCACTGTTCACCTGCTTGAGCCTTTTCTCAGCAGCCACAGCCTTTGGCAGCCGATCAAGAACATCTTGTTCTGTGTATAGCTGCTGACGCTGCAGGTTGCTCCATTCAATATAATCTCTATCCAAAATGGTGACAGAACCTACGCCGGCACGGACGAGCATTTCAGCACTCGCTGTTCCAAGTGCCCCAGCCCCAATAATGACGGCCTTTGAGGCATGTAGCCGTTTTTGCCCTTCCTCTCCAATAGGCCTAAAAAGCTCTTGGCGTGAATAACGTGTGCTCAAAATGCTGGCATTCCTTCCTGCGGACTGCTGGCTGTTCCATAGTTTTTGAGTGGAATACGGCCTGCCTCGAACCCGAGTCTTCCAGATTCAATCGCCAGCTTCATCGCTTTAGCCATTTTCACAGGGTCCTTTGCGCCAGACACGGCTGTATTCAGTAATACAGCATCAGCGCCCAATTCCATCGCATAAGCAGCATCCTTCGGAGAACCTACACCCGCATCAATAATAACTGGCACCTTTGCCTGTTCGATAATAAACGATAGATTCAGAGGGTTTAAAAGCCCTTGACCTGAACCGATTGGAGAAGCACCTGGCATAATGGCATGGACACCAAGTTCTTCTAATTTCCTTGCCAGCACCACATCATCTGACGTATATGGCAGCACGATAAAACCTTCTTCTAATAACATTTCAGATGCTTTTAACGTTTCGACTGGATCTGGCAGAAGAGACCTTGAACAGCCAATGACTTCTACTTTGATCATGTCACACAGTCCAGAAGCTTTCGCTAAACGGGCAATCCGCACCGCTTCTTCCGCTGTACTTGCCCCGGCAGTATTTGGCAGCAATGTATAGGCTGATAAATCGAGCTGCTCTAAAAAATTGGGCTGTGATGGTTCAAATATGTTCATTCTTCGCACAGCAAAGGTCAAAATTTCAGCTTCTGATACGTTGACCGCCTCTTTTTGAACTTCAAATGATGGATACTTTCCTGTCCCTAGTAATAGTCTTGATGTAAATGTTTTTCCGCCAATGCGCAGCATGGTGTCATCCTCCTCCTACAAAGTGAACGATTTCAATCGTGTCATTTGGTTGAATTTTTACCTGTTGAAAGGCTTCTTTATCTATAATTTCTTGGTTCTTTTCAACGATCACCACTCGGTTTTCAAGTTGATAGGCTGATAGCAGATCAAAAATCGTGCCATTTTCCTTATCGAAATCAACCATTCTTCCATTCAATTGAATTTTCATACGAACAATGCCTCCTTTCGCCCAATACGAAACGCATGAAGCCATTCCTTGTGAACTGACTCGCCTACTATTAAGCCGCGAATGATTTCCCCCGTAATTGGCGCAAGTAAAATGCCATTTCGGTAATGTCCCGTTGCAAAAAGAATACGCTCGTCTTCTGGATGTTTTCCGATATAGGGGTGCCGGTCGCTTGTCGCTGGCCGAAGACCTGCCCAGCATTGATCAATCGGCATCTCTCGAATAGAAGGCATGAGCTGAGATGCTTTGTGAATAACTGCTTCAATACCGCCAAGTGTCGGAACGGCCTGCCAGTCATTCGGTTTCATCGTTGCACCAATCACTAGCTTACCGCTATCCCTTTGAACGATATAACAATGATCATGATAGATGGTGTGTGCAAGCGCTGGACCGTTATTCCAAACAGACACGCATTCTCCTTTTACAGGATAGAGAGAGTGTGATAACCCCAGTTCTTCTAAAAAACGGCCTGACCATACACCACTTGCTACAGTCAGATGATCACATGTGAAGATGCCTTTAGCTGTACTGACTGTCAATGTTTCTTTTCCCCTCTTCACATCGATAACGGGGGTAAACTCCTTCACATCCGCTCCGTGCCGAACAGCCGCCTGCCAAAAAGCCCTGCATACCGCATATGGCTCGACATGTACATCATCTGCTATCAAGCCTGCTCCTACGATGTCATCTGCTATTTGAGGCATACGTTCTTTTACGCTGCTTGCTTCAAGCCATTCAAATGTGGGCAAATGCTGCATCCGGCAAAGCGCTCGCTTTTCTTGTTCTGTAAAAGCCACCTTCATAATCCCGCCCACTGATGTCCGAATATCAATGCCCGATTCACGCTGAAGGTCGACCGTTAATTTTTCATATAAAACCTGACTTTGTCTGCCTACTTGAAAGAAAATATCCTCATCACCTTCTCCTTCAGCGTGAGCACCCAGCATGCCAGCAGCCGCACTCGTCGTTTGCTTCCCGATCTCATTTGCCTCAAATAAGACAATCTGCTTTCCTGCTTTTGCAAGGTGATAAGCGATCGACATCCCTATGATTCCACCACCAATGATTGCAACATCATAATGCTTGTTCATAAGGATTCTCCTTTCGCTTTTTAGAAAATATTTGCGCCATTTTGCGCGGCTGAGGATGAGCAAAAATCCCCGACATGACGGCTATTCCCTTTAAATCAACATGCATCAATTCTGGTAGTCGTTCTGGTGTGATTCCACCAATGACAACGACTGGAATGGACAGCTCAGAAGTCATTCCCTCCACAACCTTTATGCCTCTCGCCTGAAGTCCGGGTTTGCATGCGGTATCATACACATGCCCAAACATGACATACTCTGCCCCGTTCTTCTCTGCTGCTTTGGCTTCTTCTATCGAATGAACCGATACCCCCGCATGGAGGTGAGGAAATTTTTGTCTTAATTCCTTTGGCGAAAAGCTGTGTCCTGGAAGATGAACCTGGTGAATATTGGTCAGCAGCGCAACGTCAACTCGGTCATTTATAATCAGCTTTTCTTTCGGAACACCTTCTGCTAGGAGTTGTTTCACGAGGTGAACCAGCTCACCTGCTGCCTTCGATCGTTCACGAATATGAATAAAGTCTACTTCAGACGCAATGTCTTTTATTTGCTTGATGAGCTCCCTGACAGGAAGCGTATCATTTGTCACTGCATGGAGTTCCATTTGCACCAACCCCATCTAAGCATGCTGTTTGCCACATTTCTTTTTCATACGCCATCTCCCAGAAATGGTATTCGTAATAGCTCGAAATCACGAAATTTTCTTTCATATTAGCCCGCACATGTTCTGGCGCTTTTTCTGCAAGTTCATCAAAACGGTTCACCTGTTCAAAAACAAGCTCTTTAAACCAATCCCCGCCATATGTCAAAATCCATTCTTGATAAATCGGATGGTCAGGTGTTGTTTGTTTCAGTTTTTCTCCTACCTCATAATAAAGCCAGTAGCACGGCAATAATGCGGCTAAAATTTCTTCAAAACGACCGCTTTTCACAGATCGGTACATATGCGAGGTATATGCATAAGCAGTTGGAGAAGGTTTAAAGTTTGCCAGCGCTTCATCAGAGATCTGGAGCAGTTCTGTGAACTTTCTATGCAGTGATAGCTCTGCTTCATACGTACCCTGCGCATGATATGCCATTCTGCCTGTCGTATGTAAGTCCTCACTAATAGCGGCTCCATACGATTGTACTTTTGCAAAATGAGTTAAATAGTACGAATCCTGCATCACATAATAAGTGAAACGATCGAGTGAAAGTGTGCCATCACCAATCCCTTTCACAAAAGGGTGTGTAAAGCTCCCATTCCACCATCTAGCTGCTGCTTCTTTACATTCGTTCGAAAATGTCATGTTCCTCTCCTCCTGTTTTTCCATATAAAAAAACCACTTTCCGCGTGGAAAGTGGTTTGGAATTTGTAAAAAGCATAGTCAAACACCGCACCACTTCCCTACGCAGGTATGAACCTGTTCAGGTAATGAGGGTCTAAAAGTCTACACTTTTATCTCAGCCCTTTTAAAGGACTCCCCTAGTGGATCAAACATATATTGTTGTACCTCTATCTTAATCAGGATTTGTTCATCGGTCAAGGGTTCATTGCAACTCTAATTGGGCTCTAAGTCCTGCCACATACTCCCGGGAGCCAGACACAAGCACGCGGTCACCGCTTCTAAGCGTCGTATCCCCATGCGGTACTAAGCTGTCAATTCCTCTAAAAATACGGACAAACACCAAATCGCCGGTAAAAGGAAATTCCCTCAGCATGACATTATGATACCGATGATTGTTCATTTGAATTTGATACAAAGAAGAATCCTCATTTGTTAACAAGCGAATCGCATCAGGTGCTTCAATCAATGCCCTCAGCACCGTTTTAGATGATAAGAAGTTAGAAAAGGTATCGATCCCTGCTTCCTTTAAAGTCAGCTCGGTTTCCGCTTTGTTAACACTTGCAATGACTTGTTTAGACCCTTCTTCTTTTGCAAATAAAGCAATTTCCTTATTTTTCGTTTCACTGCCTGTAGCCACAACGAGCACATCCTCTTGCCCGATGCCAGCCTGCCTGAGCGTATCATCGTCATATTGTTCAATCGCTTCAACTTCAAAGATGGAGTCAGCAAGCAAGGCTTCTTTATTTTCCTGAAAGACGTGTAAAATACGGATGTCATATTCATCCTGATGCAAATCAAGCGTCACAGGTAACGTCAGCTGATTCGCTCCAATAAACGTCACACGCTTTTTATGATTGGTTTCACGTTCTTGTTTAAATAAGGCCTTAAACCAAACAGGTGTTAAAACACTCGTGAGCACAGCGACTAGAATAAGGGCTCCTGACATTTTATGATCAATGACACCAAGCCGCTCACCAATCGTTGCAGCAGCAATAACTAGGGATAACGTCGAGGTTAATAAAAAACCAGAACCAATGACTTTTTTCATGTCATACCATTTTTTTAAATAAAGAATCGGAACGAGTTTACTAAGCAATAATGCGATAAACAGCAGCGGAATCATGATCATGATGGTTGGATCTTTAAAGAGTGACCATATATTCAGGTCCACACCGACCATCACAAAAAAGATCGGAATTAAAAATCCATAGCCAAACGAGTCCAGCTGCTGTACGAGCTCTTTATTAGGCGAAAGAAGAGACACAAGCACACCTGCTAAAAAAGCCCCAAGAATATTTTCAGCACCGAGTGATTCAGATAAGGCAACTAAGACTATAATGAGAGTAAAGATGGCTCTTGTCCCAATTTGCACCGTTCCTTTTGACATGGACTGAAAAATGGACTTTGTCTTAAATACCCGGCCAAATAAATAAAGAAGAATACCTGCCGCAAATAATAATAAGAGCAACCACATGTTCCCTGTTCCATCGCCATAAATGGAGGAAAACACAGCAAGTAAAATCATTGTCACCAAATCAGCAATGACGGCTACAAGCAAAATGATTTGACCAATATTCGTCTGCATCAACTTTTCCTCTTTTAAGGTAGGAACCACGACACCCAATGAGATGGTGGAAATAATAAGCGTCATTAAAAAGGCATTTTGAATAAATCCTGCAAGGACAAACGCATAAGACAGGATAAAGGACATACAAAATACGCCAACAAAAATAATGGTCGCTGTTTTAAATGTATTCGGTTCTTTTAAACCATTTGGTAGTTCTCGCGCTTTCTTCTTTGATTCAAAAGAAGAAAAATCTATTTCAAGTCCACTTAAAAACATAAGAAAAATAAAACCTAGCATGGATAACGTATCTAGCCATGCGTCGTGTTCAACAACTAGTTGAAGACCGCTTTTTCCAATGATGAGCCCCATGATGATTTCAGCGACAACGACCGGGATGGTCAGCTTAAATCGGTGCAATAAAATGGGGGTGAAAAAGGCTACAATAATAACGACAACGAGTGATGAAACAGATGTATGCTCCATTGGCTAAAGCCTCCTAACATTCATGTTTAATTTTTAAGTTTTACGTTAAAGCATTGATTCTAACAATTGCGCAAATGAAATGAAAGCCATTCGTTATATTTTCTAAAATTCAAACTTCTTTATATCCGATCATTGGATGAAAAAATCAGGAGGAACCTTTATGAAATTCGATATCATCGGCGATATCCACGGCTGCTACGAAGAGCTGCTTACCCTCATACACAAACTAGGATACGAACTCAAACATGGACTACCTGTCCACCCTGATAAGAGAACACTGGCCCTTGTTGGTGATTTAACAGACCGCGGCCCTCGATCAGTTGCCGTCATGCAATTTGTCATACACGCCTATTCTAAGGGCGCAATCCGCTATGTGCCTGGCAACCATTGTTTTAAGCTGTATCGCTATTTGAAAGGAAATCCCGTAAAATTACTGCATGGCATTGAAACAACGGTGAACGAAATCAAAAACCTGTCGCATGATGAACAAACCATTTTATCACGTGAATTTAAACATTTATTTGAAAAGGCACCGCTTTATGATGTACTGATTCCGAATGAACTGATCATTGCACACGCAGCGATGAAGGAAAAGGATATTGGCAAAAAACCGAACAAACAGATGAGGTCTTATCTATTATTTGGAGCAGTCACCGGAGAAACATGGCCAGACGGTCGACCTGTCAGGAAGGACTGGGCAAAGGAATATCACGGAAAACCATGGATTGTGTACGGGCATACACCCGTAAAAGAACCAAGATTTATCGGTAGAACGGTTAACATTGATACAGGCTGCGTCTTTGGCCACAAGCTCTCTGCCCTTAGATATCCAGAGCTTGAGACCGTATCTGTTCCTTCATCTATGCCATATGATGATTCAAGATTTCAGCATTTCACGCAATAAAAAACCCGGTCCACCATGACAGGTGACCGGGTTTACTTGTTTACTGAAGCAATAATGTCATATCATCCGGCAAAGGAGCCGAAAAGGTCATGGACTCCCCTGTTATCGGATGCGGAAAAACAAGGGTTTCACTATGAAGCGCCTGCCTGCCTATTCTCTCGCTTGTTCCACCATATAGCGTATCTCCAACAAGCGGGTGACCAAGGAATTGCATGTGAACACGAATTTGATGAGTTCTTCCCGTTTCAAGGGTAAGGGACACATCAGACATATCTAAATGAGTATGTACCGCCCGCACCGTATAATGTGTTACGGCTTCCTGACCAGATTCATCCACCATTCGTTCAATAATGCTGTCCCCTTTTCGAGCAATTTTTGCTCTAATTGTTCCTTCCTTTTGCGTGATCATGCCATGTGTAATGGCTCTATACGTTCGCTTGACTTCCCCTTTTTTCTGCGCCTTTGATAAAAGGCTGTGTGCAAAGCGATGTTTAGCGACTAACATGACACCAGAAGTATCACGATCAAGACGGTTCACCAAGTGGACAGTCAGTCGAACAGGCTGTTCAGCATAATGGTGAAGCAGTCCATTTGCAATACTATGCTCAGGGTGCTCTCGAGAAGGAATCGATGGGATATACGGCTTTTTATTCAGCACAAGCACGTGCTCGTCCTCAAATAAAATATCAAGCGGAATGGCCGCAGGTTTTAGCCCTTCACTCACTTTCTCCTCGGGAAATAAAATGGTGAGCCTGTCTCCCTCGCGCAGCTCATATCTCACGGTCACATGCTCTCCATTAATCAGAAGGTCACCGCCATCAAATTTAATATCTGTCAGCATTCGTTTTGAAATGCCAAGATCGATTAAATAGTCCTTCAGCAGCCTGCCTTCTTCTTTGGCTGATATGGTTTTGTTTATCTTAAAGTATTCCAGCGAGAACAACCTCTTTCTTATTCTCCTTTGCCGATAAAGGAATCTTGCACCCTTTTCCAAAACGGAAATGGTCTAAATCGGGCAAACCGGACATTCTCGTCTGCCACTCGGCATTGAATGGATTTCACATCTTTATGCAGCAGCGACAAATGATCTATCGTCACCTGAAAATCCACATCATTAATCGGTTTGATCACACACGTATGGTGGTCCGGCAAAATGAGCGGCGAACCGACCGTTCTAAACACTCTGTTGTTAATTGAAGCCATTTCTGCCAGCTGGATCGCCCTAATGGATGGGTGAATAATAGCCCCGCCAAGTGCCTTATTATAGGCTGTACTGCCAGATGGTGTAGACAAACAAAGACCATCTCCTCTGAATGTTTCAAAAAGCTGACCCCTAATCTCAACATCTGCCACAAGTGTACCTTCCATACTTTTAATCGTACATTCATTCATTGCTAAATATTTTTCTTCCCTGCCCCCATCGTTGTACCTGACGATGACTTCAAGAATCGGATATTCCACAATATGATAAGGCGTTTTGGCAATGGCTAACACAAGCTTTTCTATTTCACTCGGGACCCAGTCCGCATAAAAACCAAGATGGCCTGTATGTACGCCGACAAAAGCGGTTTCGTTCAGACGGTTGCTATACCGGTGAAAAGCGTATAAAAGGGTTCCGTCTCCGCCAACTGTAATGACGAGATCGGGTTCCTCTTCATTTAATTCCATTCCAAAATCCAATAAGTAGGTCTGTATTTTATTTTTAAGTGTGTCAGATACAGAATTCCCTTTCGAAGAAACTGCAAATTTCATGAATTCTTCTCCTTTTCCACCTTGCTGCGACGAGAAAGCAGCATCATATTTGATCAATCTTAGGCTCAGCTATCGTTTTTCTTTTTCCGGGAAAATGCCACTTGCGCTTCTTGAATTTCCCCTCTTATTTCAGACATCTCATCATCAAGAAGAGATGCTGCCTCAGAAGCTCTTTGAAGGCGCTGCTTGACCTTCTCCGGGATATTCCCGCTATATTTATAATTCAGAGAATGCTCGATGGTCGCCCAAAAATTCATGGCTAATGTACGGATTTGGATTTCGACGAGGAGCTGCTTCTCTCCATTGATCGTTTGCAGCGGATATAACACAACAAGGTGGTACGAGCGGTATCCGCTTTCTTTATGTTCTGCAATATAGTCGCGTTTATCTACAACCACGAAATCTTTTCGTGACTGGAGCATTTTCTTGACGACTTGTATATCTTCTACAAATTGGCACATAATGCGAAGCCCTGCAATATCCTGCATCGTTTCTATCTCATGCATCGGGATGTTTTTACGCTTTGCCTTTTCCAATATGCTGGCAACGGGTTTCACTCGGCCAGTGACAAATTCTACTGGTGAATGGTCATCCTCAAATTCATACAGTTTTCGAATGCCTTTTAGTTTCACTTTTAATTCTTCGACTGCTTGCTTATATGGTGCGAGGAATTGATCCCATTGTTTTTTGTCCATGAAACTTCCCCCAATTCCAAATACCTAATTATTTCAGAGGAATGTGCTCTTCACTTTCTCTTCCATATCTCCGTAATTGGCATTGTCTTTAATATTGTCGATTAAATAGTTTAATTCCTGATGAAGTTGAATGAGTTCTAGCGTTTGCTCTTCCGCCGCCAAATAGACAGGGATTTCACGATTCATTGCTTCTTTTAATGGAGCCCATGTATGTTCTCCTAAAATAAGATACGTAAAAGACTCCTCAGTCTCAAGTATGTAAACGAACGCAAAGTGATCAGAATCAACAAGCATTTGTCCTGATGCTTTTGCTTTTTGAATTTGCTCATCTGACTGGACCGTCAAGATCAGCCTGTCTTCTTTTAAAGTTGCTTCTGTGATTTCAATTCTGTTTTGCATCATGATCTCCTTTACAACAAAGTACAGCTTTATTTTATCATATCAAGTTCAATATTGATAAACCGAACTTTTTGAGAAAATTTGATTTCTCCATTTCGTTGTTCATTTTGCCTCATTTAGCATCTATATACGTCTCTTTTTAAGGAATAAATAAGAAAAAAAGAAGCTTTTCATGTACAATAATCATATTTCCTCTAAATGAAAGGTTGATGTCAAAATGGCACAGGAAATTGAAATAGAACTAAAACAATTATTAATGAAAGAAGAATTTGAACAGCTAAAAGAATATTTTCAATTAAAGGACGAGGACTTCCACACTCAAACCAACTATTATTTTGATACACCTCAATTTGATATAAAATCCAAATTCGCTGCATTACGAATGAGAGAAAAAGGCGGGCAGTGGGTCCTCACATTAAAGGAACCGCATGAGATCGGCCTTTTGGAAACTCACCAAACGATCGATCCTCCCGCAAGTCTTGAACATTTCCACCTGCCAGAAGGTGAAGTGGCAGACAGATTAGTACACCTTCACATTCAAAAGGATCAAATCGTGTATTTTGGTTCACTGGAAACGTCAAGAGCAGAAAAAATGATTAAAGAAGGCTTAATTGTTTTGGATCACAGCCGATATTTAACAGTAGAGGACTATGAACTTGAATTTGAAGTGAGCGATTTAGACATTGGACAAGCCGCTTTTACAGCATTGCTTCAGCAATTTCAGATCCCACCAAGACACACGAAAAACAAAGTCGTACGTTTTTATGAAGAAAAAATGAAAACAAAAGAATAGATGAATTCCTTGAAGGAGGAACATGATGAACGTCAATCAACTTCAATCCTTTATGCAGCTTCAAGCACTCAAAACGTTACAATCTGATAATGGACAAACACAACTCACAGCTGGACAAGAATCAAGCGCTGAGACTTCATTCCAGTCGCTGTTGCAAGATTTTTTAGGCGGATCAGAATTATCTCGTCTCCCGCTTTCCATTTCTGCTTTCATGGGATCGGACCCATCAACGTCTCCGAACACGCAATATGCACGCATGAATCCATATTTATCTGCGATAGCGGGCAGTGAACAGCTTCAATCTCAGTCTCTTTATGCAAATGACAGCCAATTGAATACCGCAAATGGTATTGGAAACGTCTTAAATAACAGCTACACACCGCCGCTTCAAAAAGCTGTTTCAGGCTCTTCATCAAAAGAGATTAATCAGATCGTCTCACAAATGGCTCAAAAGCACGGAGTTCCAGAAAAGCTGATCCACGCAGTGATCAAGCAAGAATCCGGTTATCGCACGAATGCAGTCAGCCATGCTGGTGCACTTGGACTGATGCAGCTTATGCCGTCTACTGCTAAATCACTTGGCGTGAACAATGCCTTTGATGCAGCCCAAAACATTGAAGGCGGAACGAAGTATTTAAAACAAATGCTGCAAAAATATAATGGAAATGTCTCACTTGCCTTAGCCGCTTATAACGCAGGCTCAGGGAATGTAGATAAGTACGGAGGCATTCCTCCATTTAAAGAAACACAAAATTATGTAAAGAAAATCACAGCTCAATATTTCGCCTAAACCGAAGAGAATAACCTCTTCGGTTTTTTGTATGTCGCTTTTCACCCTTTTTTGACTGAATGTGTTATGATATGGTCAATTGAACACGGACCCTGTCTCCCTCACTATTCCCAAAGGACCAAAGCGGTTTGTTTGTGGAATTGAGTAGAGGTTGTTAAAATAAGTATACAAGAATAGAAACAACAAAATAGAACAAACTGAATATCACTTTTGAAATACATGAAATTCGCAATAGGGTGAGCCATCCTATTAGCTACGAGTTAAAGGAGTAGTCAACATGGTACAATCGTTTAACGCACCTTACGAAGCGGTTGGAGAGGAACTTCTATCGCAACTTGTTGATACTTTTTATGAAAATGTAAAGTGTCATCCTTTGCTTCATCCTATTTTCCCGGATGACTTAAAAGAAACAGCAAGAAAACAAAAACAGCTCTTAACTCAATATTTAGGCGGACCGCCGCTTTATACTGAGGAGCATGGTCACCCAATGCTACGGGCGAGACATCTCCCTTTTCCGATTACTGAGGAGCGAGCGGACGCATGGCTTGAATGCATGGAGGATGCAATGGATCAAGTAGGACTAACCGGCGATATTCGTGACTTTTTATTTGAGCGACTGTCTTTGACGGCTCGTCACATGGTCAACCAAATACCTGAAAAGGACGGACGATCTTGAGCTGCAATCCGCATGAGCAATATTTCTCACATTGTCACGGACATCCTCAAAAGCCGATTGAAATCTATGTATTCATTGATCCTCTCAGCCCGGACTGCTGGTTATTAGAGCCATCAATTAAAAAGTTGAAAATGAAATATGGCCGTTTCTTCACTTTACGAACGGTTACAAGTTCTAGTATTAATGCTTTGAACCGGAAACGAAAAAAACATTTACTAACAGAAGCGTGGGGGAAATTTGCCACGAAAACTCAGACCAAAAAAGAACAAATGCTGTCTGAACAAATTGTGACATCACCTTATCTCGCCTCTCTTGCATTAAAAGCAGCTGAACTTCAGGGCAGAAAATGCGGAATGAAATTTTTACGACTCATTCAAGAATCGCTTTTTTGCCATCAGCAGGACGTCACCAGTGAACAAGTCTTGCTAGAAAATGCAAAAACGGCTGGACTGGACATTGAAGAGTTCCAGCGAGATATCCATTCTCAAAGTGCTGTCAAAGCGCTCCAATGTGATATGAAAATCGCAGCTGAAATGGATGTGTCTGAGCTTCCCACTTTCGCCTTTTTTAATACGATAAATGGTGAAGAAGGATTAAAGATTTCAGGTGCATATTCTTATGATATTTACGAGGAAATTCTCTTTGAAATGATTGGCGAAAAACCAACACCTTCAGAACGACCGCCAATTGAATGGTTTATCGCTTACTTTCAATTTGCATCAGCAAAAGAAATTGCCGTTGTATATGACCTGACCCTTGAAGAAGTTGAACGCGAGATGAAAAAGCTCGCATTTGCTAAAAAGGTAGAACGTGTACAAGTACATCAAGAAATGTTTTGGCGTTATACAGAAGGAGACAATCATTCAGATCTTGATGTCTACCGCTGTGAGAATGAACATGGGTGCTGACCCATGTTTTTTTCTTCACTCCAAAAGGAACACTTGTTCTATTTATAAGTACGAAGAAACCGCGCCGGGATAAGCGCGGTTTCACTATGTCTTAACGACAACAAAGGGGATGGGAGAAATTTTTCACGGTCAAACAAAGGGGTAATGTTTGTATGTGATTAATTTCACATCTGTAGTATATCAAATTTTGTCGACTTATGACAACCGATATACTATATGTTCATATTTTTGTCACAAAACATAAGAGGACTGTCACTTTCATATAGTGAAAGTAACAAAAAAATGGGGGGATCTGCATGCGCAGCACAACCATTGGACTTGTTGCCATTGGCTTATGTTTCTGTTTAAATATATTAGGCTTAATGAAGATGCTGCCTCTTTACCTGACGTCTCCACTCCTATTCGCTTCCATTCTCTTTACACTCTATCGAATGAATCACCGGAAAACCTTCAAAGGTTTTAAAGCGTAATCATTGAATGTACAAACCTCGTTCATATAGACGAGGTCTAGCGTGTAGGCAAAACCTCGCATTCGGTGTCAGTCCTGCGTGCTGGTGCTCACGAATGTCAAATTCGCTCCGCTCCAGTACTCGGCCTTCCTAGCCTGCAAAGGTTTTCTATCACGCTAAAAAGAAGTCAAAGGGCTAAAATCAAGTTCATTTTAGCCCTTTGTCAACAATCTGGCCTTTTTTATTTCAAGAAAAAACTCCTGCCAAAAGGTGAGTTTGCACTCACACATCTGACAGAAGTCTTCTCGTTACTCACCAGTCTTTGAGATGAGCTCTTCCATTTCCTTTAATTTTTCTTCAAACAATTGACATGCTGCCTCAATTGGCTCTTTCGATGCCATATCTACACCAGCTTTTTTCAGCACGTTGATTGGATAGTCAGAGCTTCCTGCTTTAAGGAAGTCTGTATAGCGCTCCACCGCAGGTTTCCCTTCTTCTAAAATTTGTTTACTTAATGCCTGAGCCGCACTATAGCCTGTCGCATATTGATACACATAATAGTTGTAATAGAAATGCGGAATTCGCGTCCATTCTAATCCGATTTCCTTATCCACAACCATACCGTCGCCAAAATACTTCTTATTCAGGTCGTAATACAGGTTCGTCATAAACTCTGGCGTTAATGCCTCCCCTTCTTGCGCTTTCACATGAATCAGGTGCTCGAACTCTGCAAACATCGTTTGTCTGAATACCGTCCCTCTAAATCCTTCTAACAAATGATTGAGCACATACAAGCGCTGCTTTTTGTCCTCTAAATGATTCAGTAAGTATTCACCTAGTAATGCTTCATTTGTTGTAGAAGCTACTTCCGCTACAAAAATGCTGTAGTTTCCGTACGGATATGGCTGATGCTTTCTTGTATAGTAGCTATGAACAGAGTGACCAAATTCATGAGCCAGTGTAAATAAATTATCAATATTATTTTGCCAGTTCATTAAGATATAAGGATTCGTACCATAGCTTCCAGAAGAATACGCACCGCTTCGTTTCCCTTTATTCTCATAAACGTCTACCCAGCGATTTTCGAGTCCCTCTTTTAATACCGAAACATATTCTTCTCCTAATGGCGCTAACCCTTTCAGCATATAATCCTTTGCTTCATCATAGGTCAGCTTCATGCCAGCATCTTTTACTAATGGTGTATACAAGTCATAATTGTGCACTTCATCAAGCTTTAATACCTTTTTACGCAATTCAATGTAGCGGTGTAATAACGGTAAATATTGATGAACTGTATCAATTAGATTGTCATACACTTCTTCAGGAATACTGTTGCGTGATAACGCTGCTTCTCTTGCAGATTTGTAATGACGTACTTTCGCATAAAAATTATCCTTTTTAATCGAGCCACTGAGTGTAGACGCCAAAGTATTCTGATATTGATCATACGTTTTATAAACGGCTTTAAAAGCATTCTTTCTCACTTCACGATCATCACTGTTTAAAAAGGTAATGAAGTTGCCATGAGTAATTTTCTTTTCTTCTCCATTTTCATCCTTAACAGAAGGGAACGAAATATCTGCATTATTAAACATACTAAACGTAGTGGATGATGTTGATAAAGGTTCAGAGGCTTCAGCTAATAAAGCTTCTTGCTCCTCACTTAAAATATGCGGACGCTCTTTGTTAATTTCTTCGAGAGCGTGAGAATAAAGTTTTAATTCTTCTTTTTCCAAAATAAATTGCTGCAACTTATCTTCTTGAATAGATAAAATTTCCGGAACAATATAGGCAGATGTACTAGACAGCTGTGTAAATAAATTGGATGCTTTATCATTTAAAGCCTGAAATGATGAATTTGTTGTATCTTCATCGTATTTCATGTGCGCATATGTATAAAGCTTGCCAAGTTTTTCAGAAAGTTGATCCTGAAATGTTAGGGCTTCATACAAGACATCAGCAGAATGGGCCAGCTTGCCTTTAAATTGGGCGAGCTTCGGAATTTCTTTTTTTACAGCTTCGAATTCCTTATTCCAAGAATCGACACTTTCAAAAATATCTTCAAGGCGCCATTTGTTTTCTTCTTTTACTTCGCTTCTGTCTGGTAAATGATTGTTGTTATTTTGTGAAGTCATATGAATCCCCCTTGCATGAGTTGTGTTGAACCAACCTTTCGGAAAGTGAAAGAAATTGGTGTTGTATTTATCTTCTTTGTTTTGAACTATATTTGTCAAATCATATGCAGAAATAAATACCAAACAAACTAAAAAAATGAGAAAAAAGCGTTTCTTTCTATTCAATAGCAGCACCACCTTTTTCTTATCATGATCAAAGTGGGCATGAAACATGCTAATGAAATAAGAAAGCATCTCGTTTTATCGCTTCATCTGCTGTTTGTATAGGCTTTTGATTCGACGTTACTTGATAATTACCCTCTTTCGTCATGTATAAAAACCCTAGATTCACAAGCGCCCGTACATATGAAATGATCACCCCTTTGATTTCTTCTATTGTGACATTGGCATATCGGAGCTTCACTTCTTTATTCTGGACACATCGCTTAATTTCTTTTAAAAGTAGATGAATGGTCACTTGTTCTTTTCCCTTTCTAACCATCCAATCATAAAGACATCCTTGCCACACATAAACAGGGCTTGAAAAGATATATGCTTCTGTCAGGGGGATAAATAATTCTGTCGGTAGAAATGGCCATGCTGTTTGATGATGCTCATAAAAAATGGTTCTTAAACGCTTGCTTTCATTTGCTAAAATGCGGGGTGGCCGCTCCCTAAATTGCCGAATACACTTGAGCCACTCTTTATACAATTGATGATTGCTCGAGGAAACAGATAAGAGTGCTGGTAGTTGGCGATAAGCTGAAGGCGGTCTAACGGTCATTGAGGCACATATTTTCGTTGGCTGAAACACGAGAAGTTGATCCAGGTGGATGAATCTATTTTGGATCGGACAATAAAAAATGAGTCTCCTATTCTTTGACTGCCTTAAAATTCCCCAATGAATGGAGGAGAATGAAAAGAGTTGGCCAGCCATTCGTTTTAAACGATTCGCCCCTATGATCCATATAGGATAGAGCCCCGCAGCATGGAGACCTTCCGTTCGTTTATATAGCTCTTTCCACGAAATATTTGCACATTGAAATTCGATGGCATAGCTTTTATTTTCTATAGCAACGGTCACATCAGGGCGCTGCTGAATGTTTGAAACATATTTCTCTAGTAACGGCTCATATCCAAGCTGCGTGAGCCAATCCTTAAGAGCCATTTTCCCTGCCTGATGATAAGCTGTTTCACCGGTGGACGCTAATGGACATGCCGAGAGCTGTTTATGTGCAAAATGATGGACACGATGCTCACCTAGCTTTAATAGAACCTCCTGCCTACATTCAGGACAGTAAAATTTGCACGTAGCTCTTACATGCTCTAGCCGCCTTTTAGTCAGATGTTGTGTGATGCGAACCAGCTTGCCATTCTCCATGATCGCTGCATTCATATATTTCGCCCCTTGCTCTTTGATGACCGTATTATAGCTTTTTCTCTCACAAGAAAGCGAATATCGAAAATGAACTTTTACCGTGTCAAAACACGATTTCAACCTGCTTTCCCTTAGTAAAATCAAAAATCCCCCTTTTAGAAAAGGGGGAAATACAATTTTTATAAAAGTGGTGATAATAATCTTGCTGTTGATTCAAACAGCCTCACCCTCAAAGGTCTCTTCGCAAATTCTTCTGGAACAATTTCATGTGACTGCTCTAAATCACCTAAGAAATCGTTGACCAGCTTCTGTGTGCTTTTTGTTTTATAGAGGAAAGCATTCACTTCAAAGTTCAGATGAAAACTTCTCATATCCATATTTGCTGTACCAATTGAAGCTAGCTCACTATCCACAATGATAAACTTACTATGCATAAAGCCTTGATCATATTCGTATACCTTCGCACCTGCTTCTAAAAGTTCGGGGAAGTATGAACGGGACGCATGAAATACGATGCGTTTATCTGGATTTTTCGGCGCAATGATTCGCACATCGACTCCGCTCAATGCAGCAATTTTCAGTGCGGACAAAATATCATCATCAGGTACAAAATATGGTGAAGCAATCCAAATTGATTTTTTGGCGGAGATAATCATGGAGAAAAAGAGATTTTTAATGACTTCCCACTGTTTATCAGGACCACCCGCAATCATTTGTACGCCTTCTGCTCGACTCTCCATATGGCTGAAATCTTTAAAATAATCCACACCCGAGCATCTTTCATTGGTCATGTAATACCAATCCTGCATAAAAATCTGCTGCAAATCACGAACGGCCTCACCTTTAATCATCAGGTGTGTATCACGCCAAAATCCATATTGTCTGCTTCTACCCATATATTCGTCCCCAATGTTAAGTCCTCCGACAAATCCTACTTCTCCATCAATCACCACGATTTTCCGGTGATTTCGGAAATTGATTTTATTATTTAATAAGGGCAGTCTCACTGGTAAAAACGGAACGATCTGCACGCCAGCCTTTTCTAAGTCAGCAATATATTGACGGGAGAGTTTTAGGCTGCCTACATCATCATATAAAAAGCGGACAATCACACCATTTTTTGCTTTCTCGATTAAAATGTCCTTTAATTCTTGTCCCAGATCATCATGACGGAGAATATAATATTCTAGGTGAATGTGATGTGTTGCTTTTTTGATCTCTTCAAAAATATGAGAGAACGTTTCTTCTCCATTGGTCAGAACTTTAGAGGATGTGCGATACGTAATAGGGGTATGTCCAAGTCTGTGGGCCAGCTTAAATAAGAGCTGCTGATGGTCACCCATATGAGTCATTTTTTCAATTGCTTCTCTGTGGATACGTTCATCTTCCTGGACAAGTTGTTCATCCAGTACCGCTTTCTTTTCAAAAAGTCTGCGCTTTTTAATATTGCGTCCAAAGAAAATATAAAACAAAAACCCGAAAAGCGGAAAGCTCCCAAGCAGAACAAGCCACGTAATCGTTTGAGAGGGATTTCTGTTTTCTAAGAAAATGACAAACCCGATGAAGATAATCGATAAAGTGAATAGAACACTGACGGAACTTAATACACTTACCGCTAGATCACCGGCAAAAATTTGGATAATCAAATAAGCACCTATCGTAATGATAAGAAAAAATAGAACTTTGACTACATTTCTCATTTCATTTTCTCCTTGCCGATCACTTTATTTACTTTTTCATTCAGATAAAAAAGTCGATTCCTCTATAGAAATCGACTTTTGGTTGTTACGAGAAGTGCTGTTGAATCGTTTCAAGCGCATTCTCTTTGACAATCAGCTGACCGTATTCTTGCAGTCTGTAGATGCTGACCACTGATTCATGAGCATATTCAAGCAGAATACTAAGCTTATTCTCCACCTGCTCATCTGACAAATCCTCGTGGAAGTCAACATATAGATAATAACGGTTTTCAAACGAATATAAACTTGTCGTAAAATCCTGCATATTTAATTGAGAAAGTGCAATCAAATCTTCAAAGTCATCCATTTTCAATACGAACTGAAGTTGAAGTTTTTTGTCCTTCTCATTATGATCTTCTTGATCTTGCTCTTCTTTATGAAAATCATCAAGCAGAGCATCTAAACTTTCTTCATCTGTTTGATCTTTTTTATCTTCTGGAATCGGCAATTCGAGCTTTTGTCCATCTTTAGAAAGTTGGGCTTTTGTCACGACAATTTCAAGACCTTTATCAAGTGCCTGTACTTGAATCCAAAGTGGTCCCTCTACTGCAAATTCTTCTTCTTCGTGCACTTCGTCCATCACTTCCCAGAACAGCTCTTCACTGCGCTCACGATTATACCAAATCTCTTCACGGTCAAAACCGCGATCTTCAATATCACCGTAGGAAATATAAAATTTGACTGTATGTTCATTTATTCTTTCGATTTCCATTTTGCCAACCTTCCCTTCTATATAAGATGTTGAAGGGACATACAAGCTCCCAATTAATAGTACTTTACTACACTTTACCCGTTCCGTCTACATGTTAACCATTTAAAGAAATGAGGTATTGCTGTGTACTGTCTATTTTATGATAAAACATGAATAAAAGAAATAAAAACGCATTTTTTGCAGAGAAAACTTGCAGAAACATATATTTGAATTGTCCTCATATATTGGTTGTACGAGCTATTTTAGTGAAATGAGGTGAACTGGATGGAAACAGAGTGGATCGTATCCTTACTGATGATTATTGGCATAGACCTCATATTAGGCGGAGATAATGCATTAATCATTGCGATGGCCAGTCGAAGCTTATCAAATGAAAAACGAAACAAAGCCATATGGATCGGCACACTTTTGGCAGTGCTGATGAGAATCACCATGACTGGTGCTGCCGTTTATTTATTGACCATCCCCTATTTGCAATTTATCGGCGGTCTCTTTCTCCTTTATATAGGATACAATTTGTTAATTGAACAAAAGAAAGAATCCATTCGGATTAAAAGCAGCGGCTCCCTTTGGCGTGCTGTTCAGACCATCGTGATTGCAGATCTTTTTATGTCACTTGATAATGTGATCGCTGTTGCAGGGGCAGCTAAGGGGAACATGGTGCTCACTGCCTTTGGCTTAATGATTTCAGTTCCGATTATTATTTGGGGGAGTAAGCTGATTCATGCAGCACTAACCAAGTTTCCGATTCTTTTATACGGAGGGAGTGCCCTTTTAGCTTTTACAGGCGGAGAAATGATTGTCCGTGATGTAAAACTGAATGAATTTATGGCGCAGCATACAACACTTGAATTGTTGCTTCCTTTTTTAACCGTCGCAACCGTTATTTTAGCCAGTCTCTTTTACGAACAAACGGCTGAAAATAAATAAAAAAAGCTGCCAAATGATCGGCAGCTTTTCGTCTTCTCTATTAGTTAGCAAGTCGCTGAGCTTCTCGAAGTTGGAATGTACGAACCGTTCTAGGAAGGAAACGTCTAATTTCATCTTCGTTGTACCCAACTTGCAGTCTTTTTTCATCCAAAATAATTGGACGTCTTAGAAGACCAGGGTGCTCATTGATTAGTTTATACAATTGTTGAAGCGGCATTGTCTCAACATTTACATTTAGTTTTTGGAATACTTTAGAACGTGTTGAGATAATTTCATCTGTACCATCTTCCGTCATACGAAGAATCTCTTTGATTTCATCGATTGAAAGAGGCTCAGAAAAGATATTTCTCTCTTGGTATGGAATATTGTGCTCTTCTAACCACGCTCTTGCTTTTCTACATGATGTACAGCTTGGTGATGTGTATAATGTTACCATAAATCTTCACTCCTCAATTTGTAGAATGAATATTGATCTGTATTCTTAAATTAAAATTGTTCTAAATAAGTAATCTTTATAGTGATTATACTATAAAAAAGTAAGTGTGAACAGATTTTCTTGCAATTTTTGTGACAAAAACTAGACAATTTCATTCTTTTTGTGCAGATGTTTGAAGTCTGAACATTCTCATTTAGTCGAGATGATCGAAAATATTTTTTTGTTTTCTATTTTCAACGAGCTTCAGCACATCATCAACATCCTCATACGATTGTCCATACCATTCTTCGTCTTTATACGTATGGATTCTTTCGTACGTCTTTCTCATGGCCTCCATCATTTCTTCCTCATTATCTGTACGAGGCGACCAATAAAGAATTTCCATGCGGTTCACTTCATTCGTTGCAAGTGACCTGCGTTTATAACCAATTGATTCAGCATGCTTGAAGTGCTCTCTCTGATAAAACTTTAGGCGTTTTGCAGTATCTGCATCATCTTCATCTACAGGCTCGACCTCAAGCAAGATCGGTTTTCTTTTTTCCTTCAGCTTATGAATGAGCTTTGAGCCGAGGCCTTCACCTCTTGCATCCTTGGAAACAAATAAATAATCAATAAAGATGAAAGAATCAAATTCAGCGTACATCATCACATGATGAGGCCCTTCTTCTTTATGATAAATATCACTTCTTTCCTTTAATAAAGCTTCCATATGCTCTTTTGACTTCATTTCTTCTATCGGGAAGTATTCACTGAGCTTTTCATACCAATTCATGGATCCGCTCCTTATGATGTAGTTAAGAACCACTTCCTTATCTATTCCCGATTTCCTGCTATTTAAACGCCTGTACTAGTAAGACGCAGCAATGCCATTGGTGGTTTCACTTTTTTTCAAGAGAAAGCAAAAAAGTTTTATATCGAACGATTCATGAGCATTTGAAAGCAAGTAAACAAAAGAAGTGTCATGGCGATCTGAAACATGATGAAATAAAGGTACTCATACGCCGGACTTCTTCCTTCTGTTTATTCGTGCGCCGATACACAGCAAATTCAACCGAAAACGAAATGATGCAAATGAGCACTAAAAATGCGATCATCCACTTTCCTCCGTTTGGTTTCGATAAAAAAGATATTGAAAAAAGCATCGTGACGATAAAAAAGTGAAGACATGAATAGCGAAACGTCTTCCATAACAACATTTCATTTCCTCCTGGTTTACTCATTTTACATAAAAATTACCATCAACTTGTTTTTTTGTAAAATAAAAAAGAAGCACTGATATCGCAGTGCTTCTTCTCTATTCTTATTGTTTTGCTTTGATCTCTTTGAATTCTTCCTCAGTACAGCTGACAAAGTGACCTGGCTTCACTTCACGAAATTCCGTATTTGTTCCTTTATGAACAGATGGATCGTATTTAATCCGTTTGCGGTTACGCTCATAATCAGGATCTGGAAGCGGAATCGCAGATAGTAATGATTTTGTATATGGATGAAGCGGGTTTTCATATAATTCATTCGCTGGTGCCAGCTCAACCAATTTCCCAAAATACATCACACCGATACGATCGCTGATATATTTCACCATGGAAAGGTCATGGGCAATGAATAAATACGTTAAGCCCTTTTCTTCTTGCAATTCTTTCATTAAGTTGACGACCTGCGCTTGGATCGACACATCTAGTGCAGAGATTGGCTCATCGGCAATGATGAAATCCGGCTCAACAGCTAACGCACGAGCAATCCCAATACGCTGCCTTTGACCGCCTGAGAATTCATGCGGGTATCTATTCGCATGCTCTTTATTCAAACCAACTGTTTCAAGCAATTGATATACACGGTCTTTACGTGCTTGTGCTGATTTTGCAAGACCATGAATATCGATACCCTCTGCAATAATATCCACAACTTTCATTCTTGGATTGAGGGAGGCATATGGGTCCTGAAAGATCATTTGCATTTTTCGGTTAAATTGTTTAAGATCTGTTGTTGATTTTTTATCATGCACATTCTGCCCGTTAAAAATAACTTCGCCACCTGTTGCATTATATAGACGAATGATGGTTCTCCCAGTAGTGGATTTCCCGCAACCAGATTCACCTACAAGACCCAATGTTTCACCTCTATAAATGTCAAAGCTGACATCATCAACAGCTTTTACTTCATTAGGTTTACCCACATTAAAATATTGCTTAAGATTTTTCACTTGTAAAATAACATCTTTTTCACTCAATGTGATCCCCCCCTTTTTGCGCATTAAATTGTCGCATTCTTTGCTTAATTGATTCAGGAGGTTCTACTTTTGGTGCGTTAGGATGTAAAAGCCATGTAGCTGCAAAATGAGTTTCTGATACTTGATATAAAGGCGGCTGCTGTTCAAAATCAATTTTCATTGCAAATTGATTTCTAGCCGCAAACGGGTCTCCTTTTGGAGGATTCAGCAAATCAGGCGGCGTGCCTGGAATGGCAAACAATTTCTCCTCTTTTGCATCAAGACTTGGCATAGAGCTCAGTAATCCCCAAGTATATGGATGTTTTGGGTTATAGAAGATCTCATCTACGGTGCCAATTTCAACAATTTGACCACCATACATAACCGCTACACGATCTGCTACATTCGCAACGACCCCTAAATCATGTGTGATAAAGATGATAGATGTTTCAATCTTCTTTTGAAGATCTTTCATCAGTTCTAAAATTTGGGCTTGAATGGTTACATCTAAAGCAGTAGTTGGCTCATCTGCAATTAAAATTTTCGGATTACAAGCAAGAGCTATTGCAACGACAACCCTTTGTCGCATCCCACCAGAAAATTGATGAGGGTATTGCTTGAACCTCTGTTCCGGTTTCGGAATACCTACAAGACTCAAAAGCTCAAGTGCTCTTTTTTTAGCTTCTTCTTTACTTGCATTTTGATGTTTTAAGATGGGTTCTATAATTTGCTTGCCAATTGTCATTGTCGGATTCAAAGATGTCATTGGATCTTGAAAGACCATGGCAATATCTTTCCCTCTTATTTTCTGCATCTGTTTGTCAGAAAGTTTTGTTAGGTTTTTACCTTGAAACAAAATCTCTCCTTTTTTCACTTCGGAGTTAGATTTAGGAAGCAGACCCATGATTGATTTAGAAGTTACCGATTTACCAGAGCCTGATTCTCCAACAATGGCAAGCGTCTCACCTTTTTTCAATTCAAAATTCACACCTCGAATTGCCTTAACTTCGCCAGCAAATGTGTGGAATGAAATATTTAAGTCATTTACTTTTAAAATCGTTTCTTGTTTATTCATCAACATCACCGCCCCGTACTAATCTTTCATTTTTGGATCAAGTGCATCTCTCACACCGTCGGCAACAAGGTTAAAGACGATCATGATAACACTAATGATAATTGCTGGATAAACCATCTGATATGGGAAAGCGATCATTGATTTAAACCCATCTTCAATTAATGTCCCTAGTGAAGCTTGCGGCTCTTGCAGACCTAATCCAATAAAGCTTAAGAAAGCTTCAAAGAAGATCGCACTAGGAATAGTGAACATTGTATTAATAATCATCACACCTGTTAAGTTTGGCAACATGTGCTTAAAGATAATTTTAAAGTTACTTAATCCCAAAGTTCTAGCGGCTAGTACATATTCCTGTTCTTTCAGCTTCATGACTTGAGCACGCACGACCCTAGCCATACTGATCCACCCGGTAATACTTAGTGCAATAATAATTGGAATAATCCCTGGTTTTAAGACGAGAATCATTAATATGACAACGATTAAGTTTGGAATCCCCATTAGAACTTCCAAAATCCGCTGCATCGCATTATCAATTTTCCCACCGAAATAACCAGAAATAGCGCCGTAGGCAACACCAATAATTAAATCGATCACAGCTGCAACAACAGCAATAAGCAGTGAGATTTGAGTTCCTTTCCACACACGTGTAAATAGATCTCTCCCAAGATTATCGGTACCGAACCAGTAGTAATGTTCAATCCCTTTTTGTTCATATGGATTGACCACATCACCATTTTTTAGTGTTCTTTCACCAGTAAAAGGTAAGAAACTAACATGCTCTAACCCTTGGATTCGCGGCGGTAAGTTCGCTTCAGACGTTGTTTGAGTACTAAAGTCTTTGCCACTAATTAATGGTCCGACGAGCGCCATGAATACAATTAAAAATAAAATCACCATACTAACAACAGCGGCTTTATTCTTTTTAATTCTAAGCCATGCGTCTTGCCAATAATTTAGACTTGGTTTTTCAATTTTTTCAGCAGATAATGTATCAACACCAGCGGGTTCAAACAGACTTTTATCAATATTTTCTTCTTGCTGTTTCATTATTTGTTACCTCCCGCTACACGAATTCTAGGATCGATAATTCCATATAGAATATCGACAATAAATACAACCACTACAAAAAGAACGGCAAATAAGATAGTTGTACCCATGATAACTGGGTAGTCGTTTACTGTAATGGCTTTAACAAACTGCTCACCAATTCCAGGAATTGAGAAGATTTTTTCTATTACTAGTGATCCCGTCATTAAACTAACAGTCAATGGACCAAGTACTGTGACAACAGGTATTAAAGCATTTCTCATTGCATGTTTAAATGCGATCTCAAAATAGCCTGCTCCTTTTGCTTTTGCAAGTAAAATGTAATCTGTCTCAAGTACTTCAACCATTTCTGTTCTCATAAAACGAGCACAAATGGAGATAGGGAACATTGCTAACGCTATAGTAGGTAAAATTGTATATTCAAACCCATTCCAAAATTGAGTTGGTAATAACCCCAATTTCACCGCAATATAGTACTGAAGTAATCCAGCGAATACAAAACTCGGAATTGATTTACCGATAACTGCCAAGAAAGTAGCAGAGTAATCCACCCATGTGTTCTGTCTTAAAGCTCCAACTACTCCCAAAAAGATACCAACAATCGTTCCTAAAATAATCGCTTGAAGGCCTAGGACAGCAGATGGTCCTACTCGATATGAAAGAAGTTCTGTTACGGAGGTATTGTTGAATTGGAATGAAACACCTAAATCCCCAGTGAATGTATTAATCATGTAATGAAAATATTGAACAGGAATTGGCTGATCTAGTCCATATTTTGCATTAAGTACAGCTTGTTGAGCTTCTGATAACTTTTGCGCATTAACAAAAGGAGAACCCGGAATAAGTTTCATTAAGAAAAAAGTGATTGAAACAATGATGAAGAGGGTAACAACCATGTAGGCAACCCGTCTGATTAAGTATTTCAGCATACTTGCACCTCCTGATAAAACTGACTTTTCTGTATATTTCGACATATTTCTCTCAGTGAAAAAGAGAGTATATTCAGAGAATACACTCTCTTTTCTATAAGATTGTTAATTATCCTTCAATTTTCATCCATTTGTAGCTGAATTCAGGTCCAACTTTGTGAATGACAAATCCTTTTACTTTGTTATTAATCAGATAGTTAGTTGCTCTCTGATAAATTGGTGAAAGTGCTGCGTCATCTTGTAATAATACTTTTTCAGCTTCTTGTAAAGCTTTCCAGCGTTCTTCAGGTTTAGCAGCTAATTTGCCAGATGCATCTTTTAACAACTGATCATATTTTTTATCTGAGTAACCCATGTGGTTGTTTCCGCCACCTGTGATGAACAAGTCAGAGAACGTGATCGGATCAAGGTAATCTGGACCCCATCCAGCCATCTGAAGATCGTAATCCTCTTTCTTATCACGATCAATACGAGTAGCGAAAGGAACACTTTGAATATTGATATCTAAGCCAGGTAAAGTTTTCTCGAGCTGATCTTTAATGAAAGCACCGATTGTTTTAGCTGTCTCAGAATCATCACCTAAGTAATTAAGCGTTACTTTAGACGTTCCTAATTCTTTCAACCCTTTTTCAAAAAGCTTTTTCGCTTCATCTTTATTAGTTTCTAAGTATTTAGGCATTCCATCACGGAAGTCTTTTCCGCTTTCATCATGTACGAAATCTTTTGGAATTTGATAGTATGCAGCAACTGAACCATTCTGCAATACATCATTTACAAACGCTTCTTTATCAATTGCCGTTGCAATTGCACGACGAACGTTTTCATTCTTTAAAGATTTATTTCCTTGGTTCATTTTCAACCAGAACACAGTAGGTTCTAGTAATCTTTTCATCCGCTTATCACCTTCGTATTGAGAGATGATGGCAGGTGTTGATAATTTAGGTGTAATATCAGCTTCTCCCGCTTCAAATGCGTTAACAGCTGCTTGTGGATCTTTAGATACTTTAAAAGTAAGTTTTGTCATAGAGACGTTCTTTTTGTCCCAATATTCTTCATTCTTTTTGTATTCCCAAGTAGTTGCTTGTGGTCCATCCCAAGAAGAAAGTTCATATGGTCCGTTGTATACAAGGTTCTTTGCAGTCTTCGCATATTTGTCACCTTGTTCTTTAACGAATTTTTCATTCACTGGATAGAATGTTGGGAATGAAAGCAGAGATTGGAAGTAAGGAATTGGTTTTTCAAGTGTAATTTGCAGTTCTTTATCGCTTACAGCTTTAATTCCTAGTTCCTCAGGCTTTGCTTTTTTGTTGTAAACTTTATCAGCATTCTTAATTTTACCAACCATCATATATGGGCCATACTCAGACTTTTGTTCTGGATCTAAAGCACGTTGCCATGCATATACGAAGTCTTGAGCTTTAACTGGGTCACCATTAGACCATTTTGCATCTTTAATTTTGATGTTGTAAACTGTTTTATCTTTGTTAGCAACTGGTTCCCCATCAGCCATACCAGGCACTAATTCTTCTTTATCGTTGAAACGATACAAACCTTCAAACACGTTATTCATAGTCGTAAAACTGATTGTATCACTCGCTTGGATTGTATCCATTGCAGGCATTTCCTGTGATTCTAAAATTGTAGCCTCTTGTTTTGAATCTTTGGATGCAGTGCCCTTGTCGCTACTTTGTTTACCTGAACATGCAGATACAAAAATAGTCAGCACCAATAAAAAAACTAAAAGCAGTGAAAATTTAGACTTTTTCATCTAGTTGTTGACCTCCCCTTCATAAATGAACTACAGGAACTATTATACTAGCAAATAAGTAATTGTGCATTCATTTTTTTAAGAAAATTTTCATATTTCCACTGTTTTTTAATATTTTTATTAAAAAATTGAAATAATTTGGTTATTTTTCTGAGATTTCGTGATCTTAAATACCTAATCAGAAGTAATCCTGTCTATACAATTGGCAATCTTCATGATTCATTGTAAACTGATATCAAGAAATTGATTAAAACAACAGCTTCTTTCCTTGTTTCGTTTTTCTTATATAGTGAAAGTCTTGAATTAAACGTTTTTATTGCTATTTTAGTACAGTAAAGTTTTAATGCGCAGGAGTGATTGTTATTAGATTTTTTATTCTTTTACTTAGTTCTAATGGCCTTGTTTTCATTTTAAGCTTCCTCTTTTATGGGCACATATCTTTCTTAAGCATGATTAACATCACATTTTATTTATCTTCTGGCACTTTGCTAGTGTGGTTATCGTTCATCACTTTAAAAAATGGATTTTTTGATCAAATATCTTACAGCTTCCGAAAGGTGTTTGATTCTTTAAATAAGCAAAAGGACCATGTTGATGACAGTTTAAACAAACATTTATCATCATCTTTTCAAAGTAACTTTTCAACCTTAAGAACATTAGGTTTGAGTTTACTCATTGAAATGTTAATATTGCTCTTGATTTATTATATGTAAGTTTTGACTTTTGATTTTTGCTTATTTATAATGAATGAAATTACATTTTTGCGATGAAAAAGAAGAGTACATATATTCACCATTTACAGAGAGTCTGCGGTTGGTGCAAGCAGATAATGGCATGTATGGAATGGGCTTTGGAGCAGCTAACCGAACACTTGACAGAGTCAGTAGGCTTAGACGGAGCAGTCTCCGATATCAACGTCTTGAGTGATTTCGTATTGAAATAACAAGGGTGGTACCACGGTTCATTCGTCCCTTTTCTGTTGAAAAGTGATGGGTGGGCCTTTTTATATTGAAGAAAAGAGGTTTTAGTATGACAAAAAAGACGATTTTCTCAGGCATACAGCCTAGCGGTTCTGTGACATTGGGGAACTACATTGGAGCGATGAAACAATTTGTCGATCTTCAGCATGATTACAACGGCTACTTTTGTGTGGTCGATCAGCATGCCATTACGGTGAGTCAGGATCGTTTAGCCCTTCGACAAAATATTAGAAGCTTAGCCGCTCTTTATTTGGCAGTGGGACTTGATCCTGAGAAGGCAACATTGTTTATCCAATCAGAGGTACCTGCCCACGCCCAGGCAGGATGGATGCTGCAATGTGTCGCTTATATTGGGGAATTAGAAAGAATGACTCAATTTAAGGACAAATCTGCTGGTAAGGAAGCAGTCGTTTCAGGACTATTAACGTATCCGCCATTAATGGCTGGCGATATTTTGTTATACGGTACGGACTTAGTTCCTGTAGGAGAAGATCAAAAGCAGCATCTTGAATTAACGAGAACGCTTGCTGAACGCTTTAACCGAAAGTATAACGACATCTTTACTGTACCTGAAGTCAAAATTCCAAAAGAAGGCGCTCGGATTATGTCTTTAACAGACCCAACGAAAAAGATGAGCAAATCTGATCCGAACCAAAAATCTTTCATTACCTTATTAGATGAGCCAAAACAGCTTGAAAAGAAAATCAAAAGTGCTGTGACTGATTCAGAAGGCATCGTCAAATATGACAAAGAAAACAAACCTGGAATTGCCAACTTGCTGACGATTTATTCTGTATTAGGGAACGTATCGATTGCAGAGCTTGAACAAAAATACGAAGGCAAAGGTTATGGTGAATTTAAGGGAGATCTTGCGAACGTTGTCGTGGATGCGTTAAAACCGATTCAAGATCGCTATTATGAACTCATTGAGTCAGATGAGCTTGACCGCATTTTAGATGAGGGTGCTGAAAAGGCAAACCGTGCGGCAAACAAAATGCTGAAAAAAATGGAGAATGCAATGGGTCTTGGCCGGAAACGCAAATAAAACAAGCTTGCAGCATATTCAGCTGCAAGCTTGTTCTAATTCACTTTTGATTCGTTTTCCATTTCCCAAAGTTTTTCAAAAAATGGCTGTCCTTTAATCATTTTTTCACAAAAGGCTAAATGGTTTTCTGACCATCCATCAATGGTTTCGTTATAAAGCATGTTCCAAATTTCCTCGAAAGACATTCGTTTGATCTGGTTGTACATGCGCGGATTCCATTCTGTATACCAATAGGCAATTTCTGCTCGGTTTTGAAGCCCCTTTAGTTGATCTAGCGCCATAAACATCAGCTGCTTCAGCTGTCTTTCTTTTCTCGTTAATCCGCTGATATGCTGCGGTGGTAATGATAGGATGTGATATTCTTTCGTCGATTCAAGGCTGTCCGGCGTGAATTCATACTCCTCTGCCTTCACATCTTTCACCATTTCATAGACCAATTGCTCCTGTCTTGGAATCAATCGGCTCTTTCTCACAGGGATGGAATAACCAATCGTATCCACAGCGATGATTCTTATCCCGTCCGTAACCACAAAGCAATACTCTAATTTACGGCGTTCATGATTTTTTCGAATATATGATTTCTCAAATACAGTCTCTAGCAGCGTCTTTGGCAGCTCTGATAGATCATTCTCTATGTAATCAAACAAAGGACTCTGCACCTTGAGTAAAGGTACTTGATCTAACAGCTCCACGCTGTCCTCCTTGCGCCACTCATGAAAATGACACACATTATAGCCATTCTCTTCCCCTTCAAACCAATTCACCCATACGTCATGAAGAAATAACATAACCAATCCCTCACTTTTTAAAAACTGTTGTCCACAGTATGGGCAAGGGATAGAGAAATTATTCCAACTTTATTAAAACTTCGCCCTGACGGAAGGACGGCTTTATTTCCTGGGAAAAGGAGAACGTCTCGCAGAGTCCTTTCACGATCTTCTATAAGCAGAACCTTATTTTAGCTTTTTAGGATCAAGAGCATCTCTCAGTCCATCACCTAAGAAGTTAAAGCATAAAACGGTAAGTAGAATCAGTAAACCTGGGAACAGTGGATACCACCATGCTTGCACCATTATGGAGAAATTTTGTGCATCTTGAAGCATGTTTCCCCAGCTCGCCGTTGGAGGCTGGATGCCGAACCCTAGATAGCTAAGTGTCGACTCAGCTAGAATAACAGAACCGACTTTCAATGTAGCAGACACAATGATAGGGCCGATACAGTTCGGTAAAATATGCGAAAAGATGATGACATGGTTTTTCGTTCCGATCGTTCTTGCTGCGAGTACGAATTCTCTTGTGCGAAGTGACAAGAATTCACTGCGGATCAGCCTGGCGGTTGTTGTCCAGCCAGTCAGTGCAAAGATTAAAATCAATTTATCAATACCCGGTTTAAAAATTGTCACTAGCGTGATCAAGAGAAAAATATCTGGAATAGACAATACGACATCCACCATTCTCATGAGCACAGAATCAACAAAGCCTTTAAAGTATCCCGCTACCGCCCCAATGACGGTACCAATGGTGATGGCTCCGATTACTGAGACAAAGCCAACTAATAGAGACACCCTCGCTCCGTATAGCACCCTTGAAAAAATATCTCGACCAAACTTGTCGGTTCCCATAAAATGCTCTGCACTTGGAGGCTGTAGCCGTTTCAACAAGTCTTGCTGTTCCGGTGCGTAAGGTGCGATCACCGGGGCGAAAATAGCGGAAAAGATAATGACCAATAAAATAGCGGAGCCGGCAACCGCCAATTTATTTTTGAAAAATTTCTCGCAAAATAAACGAAGCATCGTCTCTGGTTTTGGCGGAAGGCCTTCTTTTAATTTGAGATCAACTGGAGGTGTTCCCATATTAGGTTGTGCCAATTGTGCTTCAGCTCCCTTCTAATATTCAATACGCGGATCAACGATCGCATAGAGAATATCCGCTATTAAGTTTCCAACGACCACGAGCACAGCAGAGATAACAGTCATCGCCATAATGACGGGATAATCTCTTGAAAAAGCAGAATCGATAAACAGTTTCCCAAGCCCTGGCCATGTGAAGATTTGTTCCACCACGACTGCGCCGCCAATAAAGGATGGAATCATGAGTCCAAAGATCGTAATAACAGGCATCAGACCGTTTCTCAATCCATGTTTGAAGATGACTTTGTTCTCTCTAAAACCTTTCGCTCGCGCCGTGCGAATGTAATCCTGCCGCATCACATCGAGCATACTTGACCTTGTATATCGTGTAAGGCCGGCCATATCAGCTGTTGCTAAAACAAAGGCCGGTAAAATAATATGATGAAGCCGGTCAAATAGATTAAAATCTGCATTTAAGGTAGAGACACCCCCGGTCGGAAACCATCCTAAATTCACTGATAACACCATAATCAGGATCAAACCAAACCAGAAATTCGGAATAGCCAGTCCGATAAATGATGTAACCGTAATACCATAGTCAAGTTTTGTATACGGACGTTTTGCTGAAAGAACACCAAATGGGATGGCAATGATCAGGGCAACTAATGTAGAAAAGATCATGAGGATGAGGGTATTTGGCAGCCGGGCAAAAATCAAATCCGACACGGGCGTTCCTTTTTTTACAATGGATGTGCCAAAGTCACCTTGAAGCATATTGCCGAGCCATTTCATATATTGCACATATTCAGGATCGTTCAAGCCGTACTTATCAATAAAGGCTTCCCGGTCTGCGGCACTAATGGTCGGGTCCATCATGAGTGACATCGGATCGCCTGGTGCTGCTTTCATAATCGCAAAGGACAAAATCGTAATACCAAACAAAATTGGGATGGAAAGAAGTGTCCTTCTAATGATATATGTAACCATATGCACAACTCCTTTTTCATCGGATGGCCATACTATGATGAAAAAAGGGGAGACCCCTCCCCTTCTTCACTAGCAGACTACTGTTCAATCCACCATTTTTCGATTTTGTAATATTCATCTTTCGGGTGGTAAGAGTAGCCTTGTAGATTAGATGGCATCGCGCGATGTGAGTTGGCATAATAAAGGAACGTATACGGCTGGTCTTCTGCAATCAGCTCATAAATTTTTTCATACGCCTTTGAATACTCTTTACGATCACTCAAGTTTTTGGCATCAACTAGCAGTTTATCGACTTCTTCATTTTTATACCAAATGTTATTTAAGCCTTTTTCAGACTGACTCGAATGGAAAATGCTGTATTGGTCAGGGAATGTCGCTAAGCTCCAGCCGAGTAATAACGCATCATAATCCCATTTTGGCGGGGTTGTTTGTTCGATTAATGCACTAAATTCTACAATTTGCGGTTTTGCTTCAATGCCAATTTCTTTGAGCTGCTGCTGGACAACGACAGCAATATCTTCACGGACTTTGTTTCCTTGGTTCGTCTTCAAGACGAAGGAGAACTTCTTACCGTCCTTATCAAGATAACCATCTCCATCTGTATCCTCCCAGCCTTCTTCTTTCAGCATCTTTTTCGCTTTTTCTTGATCAAATTCAAATACTGGGACTTTTTCATCTTTTGGGTAGTTCCATGACAGCGGGCTTTCTGGGATGTTGGCTACTTTCCCGTCTCCATCTAACACTTGATCGACAATCGTTTGACGATCAATGGCATGGGTAAGAGCTTGACGGACTTTTTTACTTTTGAACAGTTCGTTTTTCTGATTCCAGCCAATATATGAATAATTTAGCCCTAGATCAGATTCAATTTTGATGTTACTAACTTTTTCAGCTGTTTGCAGTTCTGCTCCAGGCACTGCAAAGAAATCAATATCACCTGCGGATAACTGAGCCATGGCTGCATTTTGATCAGGAATCGTTTTAATGGTGACTGTATCAAGGTATGGCCGTCCATCCCAATAGTCATCAAATGCTTCGAGTTTGACATAGTCTCCTTCTTTCCACTCGGCAAATTTAAATGGACCGGAGCCGATTGGATTTTTTCGGTTAAATTCATTTTCGCCAAGATCCTTTATAGGGACATCACCTAAAATATGCTTTGGTAAAATCCCATAGCTTCCTAGCGTGACATTATAAAAATATGGATCTTTTTTATTCAGCTTAAATTCGACCGAATAGTCCCCTGTTTTTTTGACAGACTCTAATACTTCAAAGCCTGATCCACGCTCACCATTGTAATCCTTATTAATCGGAATGCTGTATGTAAACACAACATCATCAGCAGTCAGTTCTTCTCCATCATGAAACTTCACGCCTTTTCTAATGGTCACATCAAACTGTTTGCCGTCATCGGATTCTTTAATATCTTCTGCCAACGCCAGCTGTGGGTTTAGCTTTCCATCTGTTTGTAGTAAAAAGCTATAGATTCTTTCTTCAATATCAGAACTTGCCACGTCTGTTGAGTAAAGTGAGTTAAATAATGTAGGCTCTGCAATCGAACCAATGACAAGATCGCCGCCTTGTACAGGTTTACCTGTGGATTTCTTTTCACTGTCTCCAGACGTTTTATTTCCACCAGAACAAGCAGCAAGGATCAATGTAAAGATCAGCAGCAAACTGACCAAAATGGACTTTCTCTTTTTATCTTTCATAGACAATTCCCCCTATCTTTTTTTAAAAAATGATGACAGAAGCCCGTTTTATCCCCCCTCTCAAAGATGAGATCATACAAGCGTGATCAAGCGTCGTAGAGGTGGCAGGCCACAAAGTGGTTCGTTTTTAATTCTTGAAATTGTGGTACTTTTTCTTTACAGACTTCTTTCGCATGCGGGCATCTTGTATGAAACACACAGCCTTTTGGCGGATTTGCAGGGCTTGGTAAATCCCCTTGCAGCATAATCCGTTCCCTTTTCACCTGACCTTTTTTACGGGTGACTGGAACGGAAGATAAAAGCGCCTGTGTATACGGATGAAGCGGATCATCGTACAGGCTATGCTTATCTGCAAGTTCCATCATTTTGCCAAGATACATGACGCCCACTCGATCACTAATGTGGCGGACCACACTGAGATCGTGAGAGATAAAGAGATAGGTGAGGTCAAACTCTTCTTGAAGCTCTTCCATCAAATTGATGACCTGCGCCTGAATGGAGACGTCAAGCGCTGAAACAGGCTCATCTGCTATGATCATTTCAGGATTCATGGCAAGTGCACGAGCGATACCGATCCGCTGCCTTTGTCCGCCGGAGAATTCGTGCGGGTATCGATTCGCAAAACTTGGGTGAAGGCCGACTTTGGATAAAAGCTGTTCTACTTTTTCATTTCTTTCTTTTAAGGAATATAAGTGATGTGTTTTGTAGGGTTCTTTGATGATACTTCGAAGTGTTTTTCTAGGGTTGAGTGATGCAAAGGGATCTTGAAAAACCATTTGGATGTTTTTCCTTGTTGATTGTCTTAGTTTTGATTCAGAAACATGAGAGATATCTTGCCCTTTAAATAGAATTTGTCCTTCTGTTGGTTCATATAAACGAATCATCGTCCGTCCTAATGTGGATTTACCGCATCCAGACTCTCCAACGATGCCTAACGTTTCGCCTTTATAAATGTTTAAGTCGATGCCGTCAACCGCTTTGACTGCTCCTACTTTCTTTTGCAGCACCCCAGCTTTAATCGGAAAGTGTTTTCGTATATTTTTTAATTCCAGGATGGTTTCTTTCTCAGATCGATCTGTCATGTATGGTTGATTTTCAGCAAGTGTCATGTTTGGCTTGCCTCCTCATATAAGAAACACCTGACGCTTCTACCATTTTCAAAGGTTGTCAGTTTGGGCAATTCACTTATGCAGCGTTCCATTACTTTCGGGCATCTAGGCGCAAAACGGCATCCTGCCGGAAGCTGATCTGGCGCAGGGACATTTCCTTTTATCGCCGTTAATGGCTGAATGTCTCCGTCAATGACTGGGATGGATTCAAGCAGTCCTTCTGTGTATGGGTGAAGCGGCTCATCAAACAACTCTTCAACGGTTCCATTTTCAACAACCTGTCCGCAGTACATGACAATGACGCGGTCTGCTACTTCCGACACAACACCTAAATCATGCGTAATGAGAAGTATAGATGTACCAAAGGTCGAACATAAATCTTTCATTAAGGTCAGCACCTGGGCTTGTATGGTCACATCGAGAGCAGTAGTCGGCTCATCCGCAATGAGGAGCTTCGGATCACAGCTTAGCGCAATGGCGATCATGACTCGTTGACGCATACCGCCGGATAAACGGTGCGGGTAATCTTTGATGATTTGTTCTGGCCTGGAAAAGCCTACAAGCTTTAGCAAATCAATCGCTTTTTTGGTCGCTTCTTTTTTTGAAAGTTTTTTGTGGTAAATGAGGATTTCTGTTATTTGTTCCCCGATGGTTAAGACGGGATTAAGTGAGGTCATGGGTTCCTGAAAGATCATGGATACATCATTACCGCGAATATTGCACAATTCCTTTTCACTATATGTAACAAGGTCTTTTCCATCAAGCTTAATGGAACCATCCATAATCTTCCCACCAGTCCCATTAATCAGACCCATGATGGATAAAGACGTAATACTTTTACCAGACCCAGACTCACCGACTAATGCGACTGTTTCCCCTTTTTTGATACTAAAATCCACGCCATCAACAGCAGGTATTGGTTCCTTTTTTCGAAAAAAATAGGTTTTTAAGTTTTGCACTTCAAGCAGTGTGCTCATGCATTCGCCCCTTTCTCCATAGATTAAATGAACCGAATCGAAAAATTCTGCCTTTTTAGAATAAAAAGAATTATCAAAATTTATATTTGTATATTATTACATCAGCATGACGAAATCAAGAATTATTTAGTAAAATTGTAATATGTCACTTTTTTTGTGAATGATTGTCTTTATGATTCTATCGCCTTTAAAAACGTTTCCGCTGGCTCCGCAATCATAGACTCCTCGCTGATTCGGTGCTCATCGAAATACTTTTTCACGATATAAAATCCAGTGGCATAGCCAAGCATTTTGGGGTAGTTCCCTTTTCCATAAAGGAGATTCTGTATCAGCCTTTCGTCGTCCTGCACTTTCTGATAAAGGTGACTGGATACCCATTTCTTGTACATGCGCTGCAGCTGCGATTCGTCATATAAAGTCGTCCACTTTGCTGTATAGCTTTCTCCATATCTATGATACACAGCATATTCAGCGAGCCCCTCCATCATGATTGTATCAAGGAATGTAAAATCTTTTTCTTCTTTCGTGAGAAAATGCAACCTGCATACATGATGATATTCATGCGTCAGCAACGTACCGATTCGTTCCTTCGGTGTATGCGGGGATAAAAAAAGAAAGATTTTGTCATCAAATGCCATTCCGGATTGAAAGTAAAATTGTTCTCTGATCTCTTTGCTGCTCTCATTAACAGGCAAAATAAAGACGGGGACATCAGGACCTCCCCACTTTTTTTGCAGCGCTTTGTATTCTTTCATCACAAGCTTGAAATACCCTTTTTCTTTGAGCTTGTCGATCATTTCCTGGCAGGCGTTCCATGATCGCACCATTCCGTGATGTTGTAAATGGGCAAGAATAGATGATCCTTCTTTTTTCTCCGCTCCTTTAAAATAAGGGACAAAACGTGCCGCCAGCTCCTGAAATGATGATGATTGTTGGATGAGATATTGTGTATTGATCAGACCCATACCGCTGAACACCTCCATTTTCATCATATGCAAAAAGGCGACGATCTGTTTATAGATCGCCGCCTTCTTAAGACATATTACGCTTCGTATTTTTTGAAGATAATTGTCGCATTGTGCCCGCCAAAACCAAGTGAGTTGCTCAACGCAACTTGTACTTCTTTTGAACGTGCTTCATTTGCTACATAATCAAGATCACATTCTTCATCTGGTGTTTCAAGGTTAATCGTTGGCGGAATGACACTGTCTTTAATCGCCAGAACAGAGAAAATCGCTTCTACTCCGCCTGCTGCACCAAGTAAATGACCTGTCATTGATTTTGTCGAACTGATCGCAAGCTGATTCGCATGCTCTCCAAACACTTCTTTAATCGCCATTGTTTCAAACTTATCATTATACGGTGTGCTTGTTCCGTGGGCATTGATATAATCAATTTCTTCCACTGTTAAACCTGCATCACGAATTGCTTCTTTCATTGCACGTACGCCGCCTTCTCCGTTTGGAGCAGGTGCTGTGATATGGTATGCATCTCCAGTTGAACCGTAGCCAACGATTTCTGCATAAATGGTCGCACCACGTTTTAACGCATGCTCTAATTCTTCAAGAACAACAATTCCCGCTCCCTCACCCATCACAAATCCGTCACGGTTTTTATCAAATGGACGACTTGCTGTATCTGGATCAGGATTTGTCGAAAGGGCTTTGTTTGCACAGAAACCAGCAAACGACATTTTCGTTAATGGTGCTTCTGTTCCACCTGTAATCATCGCATCTGCATCTCCGCGCTGAATCACTTTAAAGGCATCACCAATGGAGTTTGTTCCTGTCGCACATGCTGTCACTGTACAAGAGTTAACCCCTTTTGCGCCAAGTGCAATCGAAATTTGACCTGTCGCCATATCTGGAATCATCATTGGAACGAAGAACGGGCTTACGCGTCTTGCTCCTTTATTTGAATACACTTCGAATTGCTCTTCGAATGTTTCAAGTCCGCCAATACCAGATCCAACCCATACCCCAACACGAGGTGCGTTTTCATCTGTAATTTCAAGGCGTGAATCTTCTAAAGCCTTTTGAGCAGCAACGACTGCATATTGTGTGAAGCGTGCCATCTTTCTCGCTTCTTTTTTCTCCATGTAATCTTCGATGTTAAAATCTTTTAGTTCTGCTGCTACTTTTGCTGTATATTCACTTGAATCGACACGTGTGATCGGGCCAACACCTGATACACCTGCTACAGCATTTTTCCATGTTGTCTCTACATCGTTGCCAAGAGGTGTCAAAGCACCTAATCCTGTAACAACTACTCGTTTCTTATCCATTAATTTGTGCACCCCACTCTTTTATCGGCCCCATCGCATAGCGATTGCGCCCCACGTTAATCCTCCACCAAAACCAACCATTACAATCACATCGCCGTCATGAATTTTTCCGGCTTCAATTTCTTCACATAGTGAAATTGGAATGGATGCTGCTGATGTGTTTCCATATTTATGGACTGTTTTCGACATTTTTTCAACTGGCAGCTCTAAGCGTTCGCGTGCCGCTTCCATAATGCGAATGTTTGCTTGATGCGGAATCAAGAAGTCTACGTCTTCTTTTGATAGTCCAGCTTTTTCAATCACGTTTACACTTGACTCGCCCATTTGTCTCACAGCAAATTTAAATACTTCTCTTCCATTCATGATTGTATGATCTTTTTCATCTAAGTACAAGTGCTTCCCGCCTCTTCCATCGGCTCCAAGCTCAAATGATAGAATTCCCTTGCCTTCGCTGACTGTTCCTAGTACAGCAGCACCTGCTCCATCTCCAAACAAAACAGCTGTGTTGCGGTCATCCCAGTCGGTAATGCGAGAAAGCTTTTCTACACCAACGACAAGCACATGTTTGTAAGTGCCAGATTCGATAAATTGTTTTCCAGTAACAAGCCCATACATAAAGCCAGCGCAGGCAGCGCTAATATCCATTGCACATGCTTTATGTGCACCGAGCTGCTCTTGAATCATACAAGCGACTGTCGGAAATGCTTGATCTGGCGTAACTGTCGCTACAAGAATCATATCAATATCTTCTGCAGCCACATCTGCGTCAGCTAATGCTTTTTTTGCAGCAGCAAGCGCCATATGAGATGTATTGACATCATCAGATGCAATTCTTCTTTCTTCTATACCTGTTCTAGTACGAATCCACTCGTCAGAAGTTTCAACCATTTTTTCTAAATCACGATTTGTTAATACTTTTTCAGGTATATAGCGGCCAAGGCCAATAATTCCAGCATTCATTGAATAAGACTCCTTTTACTCATACGAGCATGTGATATTGTGATCTTATATTAGTATCTGGTACTAATTTTACCTTATTTTTTTCTCCTTGGCAATACAAACGTCTAACCTTTCCTCTCACTTTTTTCATAGATTAATGATATACCAATAGTAGAAAGGAACATGTGATATGGCGCAAAAGGATATTTTCTCAGCAATGATGTTTGGTCAGCCGCTTGAAAAGGAGAAAAGCAAGACAGAAAAAAAGGAGGAGCGTGCAGAGACTTCTTCAAGTGATGACTCCATTGACTACATGCATGTCATGAATCAAATTGGAAACATTATGAACTCCATCGATGAGCTGAAGCCTGTGTTTAAAGATGTCGGCCCTATGATTAGTGCCTTCAAGAAAAAATTATCATAAAAAAAAAGCCACTATTCTGTGGCTTTTTCTGATGCTGCATCTGCTTTTCCAAGCTCATATGCCTCTTGCATGACAGATGTAAACAAAGAGAGAAGCGGCTGAAGTGCTTCTGGATCAAGCTGAATCCCTGCTTTATCTAATTCTTCTTTTGCTTGTGGAAAATACTTCATCGCAATTTGTAAAAACTCCATCGATTTTTCGTGTTGCATGTTCAACGTCCTCACTTTTCATTTGGCAATTTGCCTGTTTTTTTGTAATTCGCAATATCCTTCTCAATGTCTTTCACAAAAGCGCGGTCTATGGTTGAGCTAAATTTCCCCATTTCGATCACTCCTTCTTTAAAGTCAAAGGAGTACTCACCTTGTTCGTTTAGCTTGCCTTCATTAAACTTCTTCGCAATGATACTGTACGCTTTATCGACATGCTGTACAGTGCTAGTTAACACCGTATGGCTTCCAAGGTTGGATTGATCAGTGACATATCCGATCGCAGATAAATTGTCGGTTTTGATTTGTTCAATGACAGGGATATTATAACCATCACCTGCTGGATACACAACATCTACACCTTGTTTTTTCAATTTTTGATAGAGGTTCACCGCTTTGTCAGCATCATCCCAGTTTTCGACAAATTCCGCTAGGACTTGCACATGTTCGTCCTGATATTTTGCACCTTTGATAAAACCGTCTACTTCACTTTGCCAATCATATGTAGCCAGAATACCAATCTTTTTTGTTTTGGACATATGTGCTGCTGTCATGCCTCCGAAAAAGCCCATTGCTTCTCCTTTAAACGTGACGTTTGTGACATTATCAGCTTGAGGCTTGCCTCCATTGACCGTGATAAATTGTGTTTTCGGATAATCTTCACTGATCAAGTTGAAAATTTCGCTGTATTCATTGCCATGGCCAATAATTAAATTGACTCCTTTTTTATGAAATTCTTCAATGGCATCAACGATTTTCTCCTTGTCGACCATCCCTTCCTTATAATAAACATCTACACCAAATGTTGATTGGATATTTAATAAGCCTTTATAACCTTTCGTTCCCCAAACTTGATCATTAATCGTATCGGGGACGAGTAAACCCACCTTCTCAATATGTCCTTTTAACGGCGCCTGCGAGCAGGCAGATAGCATAAGAAGAAGGAACGAAAAGATCATGACAAGCCGCTGGTACTTCATGCCATGTTCAACTCCCTTTGCAACACGCAGGCATGAACCTGTATGTTAAATATAGGTTTATTTTATACTGAAAAAAGATAAGATGGAAGATCATTCTTGCTTTTTGTCGAAAAATGTTGAGTTTTGTCTTTTCCATTCTGCTATGATTTCTTCTGCTTGTTTGTCACCTGTTTGTCTTTCTACCTTCAATTGATGGATCATTTCCTGCCTTTGATCAGTCCGTGCCCACTTTAAAAGCTCCTTTGCGACATCTTCTACAAAAAATGCGTGATCGTCCTTTATTCGTCTCTCTTCATGGAGTGTCCACGGACCAAACATGCGTGGAAGGATAACAGCCGAAACACTTTGTTCATGCGAATGGCTTTCGGGTTCTTCGTAAAACAAGCGGTATATGCCATGCTTCGCTTCGAGGTCTGTCTCTCTGTTCATTGAATCATCTGATTGAAAAAAGATCAGGTCATATGCCTCTTTCCTATCTTGACCCTCAATAACGCGGACAAGATCATTGCGGCCGAGCCACATCATCCGCTCTTCTAATAACACTTTTTGCTCCTCTGACTGCTCCTTAGGATATGTGATATCCACTTGTATGCCCTCTTTCATCATATATTCACAAAGTGTCAGCCCAAAAAATTCATCTGCACCTATGATCAGTCCTGTTTCCATGTTCATGTCCCCTTTTTTAGCATATCGAATAAAAAGAAGAGCCCTTTCCATGAAGGGCTGTTATCATCCTATTCATTACAATTCTCTTTCATGCGATTTATAAAACTTGTGAATGGACTGAAAGATTCTTCTTGGATGATCAAACATATGCAAGGTAAGGTCCATCTGACAATGGTCTGGATTCATCATATGTTGATCAATAAATGGCTTTGCATGTAGTTCATAGGCATACGGTGCGCCGTTTAGTCTCTGCCATATATGAATCGGTACATGAGCTGAATGAACGGGGCAAGAAGGAAGTGGATACGTTTCTGCTTCCTTTGCAGAGCACCCATAGCTCTGTGCGAGTTCTTTCATGAACTGTTTGTAGAAGAATTTGTGTTCCTTTTCTCTTTCTCTTTGTGCTTGCAGGTGTAAACATGGATTCATCATGGCTATAGACCTTAGCACTTCTGGCATTTCTTCGGCAAGACTCATGGCGACAAGTGCGCCCATTCCCTCTGCCAGCACATGAATTTCCCGGTTTAATATTTCTTGTTTTAATGTGTGATGAACAAGCTGTTTCGCACTAAAAACAGCATCTTCACATCCCCAGTGATTCCCATGAAGATGACTATTAAACAATGTATATCCTTCATCCTTTAAAGCAGTTAATAGCTGGTTTCTTCCGTAATGCTGAAGCCAGAATGATGTATTTTCCTGCACAAAGTGATTTCGGTCACCGAGGATTAGAATGCCAAAGCCATTTGGTTTTTGAGGAAGGTGAATGACGTTCCACTGGGAACCAAGCTGGAAAAAACGTTCGCTTACACCCATATGGCCAGCCTCCTTTCAGTGATTCTGCTTTCTATGATATGAACAACAACTCTTGTAGGAATAAGGAAATCCCCTAAAGACAGAAGAATTCTTTTTATTTTTATAGTAGAAGGTCTCAAAATGATCACATAAAGGCGGAAAACAGTCTTTTCTCTGAACTCGTATCTATGGTATGATAGTCAATAGATTGTTACATAAAGGACGGTGGAATAATGCATTACATTATCACCCTCATTTGGACTTTTCTGCTGACACATATGGCTGGTTACATCGTTTCATCTATGAATGGAGCTGCTTATGATTTTACGTTAACTTCCATTCTTGCCATAGTGTTTACGGTTATTTTATTCATCTTTGCTGAAGTAAGTCCAATGAAAGAAACAGAAAGTTCAACAGAACATTCTTAATATTGCTGGAAAAGAGCTAATGATTTGAGATTAGCTCTTTTTCTTTTTTTCAGAATGATGACCAGAAGTTGAGAGCGCACGCTAAAACCCCCTGCCGTCAATTACAGGGGGTTTTTGAGTTACACCTCAACCGTTTCGGACTTCTGTTTGTCTGCTGACAAATGGCTTTTCGCTAGCCCTGTGAACAGGAAGATCGCGATGCCTGATAAAATCTCAAGCACACCACCCCCCGCAATGACAGGTCCTGCTCCAAAGCGTTCTGCCAGGACGCCCGATATGACGGCTGCAAGCGGGAGAAAGACATTTGATGACGCATTGATCACGGCATATACTTGCGGCTGATCTTCTTGGTCAACAGACGTTTGAATAATGACCATCTCTGGGACATTGATCGCACTGACGGCTGCACCAAAAATAAAGGAAGCTAGAAGAACGACTGGAAGCCATGTACTCATTCCAGTGATAAAGAATGCAGCTCCTTCAATCATGCCTGCGACAATAAAGAACAAGCCGAATCTTTTGATTTTCACCTTCGCCAGTGCAAAGCCCATCATAAACGCACCGACTGCAGCGACACCTCTTAAAATGGAATACACCATTGAATCACTTTGCAGCGCTTCTGCTACATATACAGCGGATAATGCCTGCCACGGAGCTGCGGCGACATTCATTAAAATACAATAAAGGGTCAGTGCAAATAAAATATGATGATTTTTAACGACTAGAAAGCCTCTTTTTAAGTTATACAGATATGTATTCTTTGCTTGTTTAATGTCTGCTGCTTTTTCTGCATCTGACTTTTGGAGTTTAACGCCAATAATGAACAAGCCCGATATGATAAATAAAGCAGTGGTGATTAGGAGCGTATCTGCAGGGCCAATTAATTTGACCAAAAGACCAGCGACCATCACCGCAGCAAGTGCGACAATTTCAAAAGATGATTGCAGGATCGCATTTGCTTTTTGAATGAGATGCTTTGGAACAATCTGCGGCAGGATGGCCACAGAAGCCGGGTTATATGCTGCACCTGTTGCCGATTGAATAACCATTAATGAGATCAATAACCATAGAGGCAATATGTGCGAAAAATGCAGTAGTGGAATAATGAGTACAATGGTTGCTCGAATGACATCTGAAGCAAACATCCATTTAGATAAATGATGTCTTTTCATAAGAGGTCCTAGTATTGGGGCCAACAATGATGAAGGAAGAACTGTCACTGCTAGAAGAAGTCCGGTACCGAGCGCTCCATCCCCTCTTAAAATCAATAACCAAAGAACGGATGTAAAAGCAAAACTTTCTCCTGTATTTTTTATGAGTCTTGATATGAACAATGAGGTGAAGCGTTTATTCCAAACACTTTCACTGAGATTCATCTTTTCCATCACACAAATCCTTTCAACCTTATACTATTTTTACATATTTTACCTTAATCTTTCTTTTTTTCATACTATTTATTTGAAAATTGGAACTTAATTGTTTTTTATTATAAAGAAAAAAGAGGCATGACACATGCCTCTAAAGACTTATTCATATGGACTCTTAGTCAATTGCTTACGGCTTTCTTTGGTACGTCCAAACACGGTTATGGTTCGAGTTATCCGGAAAGACGTCTCCTGCTTTAAGCTTTATCTTTAAAGGATCTTTCACCATACTACCGGTCTCACCGATTTCGATATAAACACCATTATTAGGTGCCTTATTACCAGATTTAAACTGATGCTGTTGACCCATTTCCATCCTCCTTTCTCGATTGATGTTATTATGTCCCGTCCATTGCCTCTCCAATCCAATATGTAAAAAGTCCCTGCTCAGTCGAGACAGGGACACTTGTAATTTATTTAGGTTGTTGATACATGAGCTCTTTGATTAACGCTTTTTGCACATGCAGACGATTTTCTGCTTGCTGGAATACTTTAGAATGTGGTCCATCAATGATATCAGCCGTCACTTCTTCTCCGCGATGTGCCGGCAGACAATGAAGGAAGATATAATCTGCTGCTGCATGTTGCATGAGTTCCTCATTGACTTGATATTCTTTAAATTCTGCTAGACGTTTCTCTGTTTCAGCTTCCTGTCCCATGCTTGTAAATACGTCTGAATAAATGACATCTGCATCCTGAACAGCAGCTACTGGATCTGTTGTGACGATGACTTCTGCGCCTGATTGTTTTGCAAACGCCCGGGCAGTGTCTGTCACCTCTTGAAGAGGTTCATAACCTTTTGGTGATGCAACGGCAATGTCACAGCCTAACTGCGCGCAGCCGACCATTAAGGAATGAGCCACATTATTCCCATCACCGATGTACGCCACTTTCACACCTTTTAGTGTGCCTTTTGCTTCTTTAATCGTCAGTAAATCAGCCAGTGCCTGACATGGATGAGAGTAGTCCGTTAGTCCGTTGATCACTGGAATAGAGGCGTATTTTGCAAGTTCTTCTACCTTCTCATGTTCAAAGGTTCGAATCATAATGCCATCTACATACCCAGACAGCACCTGCGCTGTATCACCAATCGTTTCTCCTCTGCCAATTTGCAGATCATTTGAGCTGAGGAAGAGCGCATGTCCGCCTAGCTGCGTCATGCCCGCTTCAAACGAGACACGGGTTCTAGTTGAAGATTTTTCAAAGATCATCGCTAATGTTTTTCCTTTGAATAAATCTTGATATGGATGTTGTTTCATTTCTTCTGCTTTTTCAATTAAGTACGCAATGTCATTGATCGAAAAGTCTTTTAACGATAAAAAGTCTTTTCCGTATAATGCCGGTTGCACGTCGACTTGGCTCATGCCGTCACTTCCTTTTTATATAATTCGTGGAGAGATACTGGTGATACATCTCCATCTTTTCCTTGCAGGAACGCTTGCGCCGTTTCATATTCGGTTAGAACTTGAACACCATGTGTGAGTGCTTTTACACGCTGTTCTTTTGCCTCTTCATCATCACCTAAATGAATGTGAAGCGATTTATCGTCTTGTTGCAGCCACGATTCAAAGCTGCCAGTCCAGACGTCAAAGCCTGCTCGTTTTGCTTCATCTACGAATAATTCACTGCCTTGTATAAAGAGGCTTCCTTTCTGTTTCCAGATCGGTGCAAACACTTTTTTCAAGGCGCTTTCGACGTTCTTTCCTACACACATTCCTTCACCCGTCGCCTTCATTTCAGGTGTGAGCTTTAAATCGATATCTTGAATGGCATGTGAGGAGAAGACCGGGAATTTAACAGCTGTGCCCCCCTTATTCTTCGTTGCCGGTTTCAATTCTTCAAGCGTTGCACCAGCTAACAGCTGAGTCGCCATTGGAATCATGTCAACACCCATGACTTTACTTACAACTGGGACAGTCCGGCTTGCCCGAGGATTCACCTCTAATACGAGCGCCTGGTTCCCTTTTATCACAAATTGAATATTCATAATGCCTTTAAAAGCTAATTTCTTTGCGATTTGTTCAGAAGCGTTATACACCTGTTGTTTGATGTCTTCACTAATAGAGACACTTGGTAAGATGGCAAAGCTGTCACCTGAGTGTACGCCCGCTTTTTCAATATGCTCAACAATGGTTGGAATGAATGTCGTTTGTCCGTCTGAAATGAGATCCACTTCCACTTCTTTTCCAGTGACATACTCATCAATTAAGATCGGATAAGGTAAATGATCTGGCTGATCAAGTAGTTCTGCCAATTGAGCTTCTGTATGAACAACGATCATGCCCATTCCACCAATGACATATGATGGACGAATAAGAACAGGGTACCCGATGCTTGCAGCATGCCCCAGTGCTTCTTCTTTTGAATGAGCTGTATCTCCTTTTGCATGAGGAAGATTCAGTTCATCAAGAAGCTGATAGAATAAATCGCGATCTTCTAATGCATCTAGTGTGTCAAAGGACGTGCCTAACAAGGTAACGCCGGCTTTTTCTAAACCTTCCGCCACATTGATTGCTGTCTGCCCGCCAAATTGAACGATGACAAAATCAATTTGCTCCGCTTCAACTACGTTTAAAATATGTTCTAACGTGATCGGCTCAAAGTATAAACGATCTGCAATCTCATAATCGGTACTAACCGTTTCTGGATTATTGTTCATCATGATGGTTTCAAATCCAAGCTTTTGTAAAGTAAGAACGCCGTGAACGGCACTATAATCAAACTCGACCCCTTGCCCAATTCGAATCGGACCAGAGCCAATGATGAGTGCACGCTCCTTTGTTTTCTCTTGATGCTCTCCATCACTTTTGCCAAAGTACGTAGAATAGAAGTAATTCGTTTTTGCATCGAATTCAGCCGCACATGTATCGACAATTTTAAATGAAGCGGCAATGCCATACTCTTGGCGAAGCTGTCTGATATCTTGTTCACTGCGATCCGTCAGAGAAGCGATTGTTTCATCAAGGAAACCTTTTTCTTTCACCTTTCTTAAGGTGTCTTTGGATAGCGTCCCCTGATGATTCTTCAATTCTTGTTCGAGTGTGATCATATTCTTGAAGACATGTAAGAAAAACAGATCAATCTTCGTCGTTTCATGAATCGTTTCAACGGTTTCTTGTCTGGAAAGCAGCTCCATGACAGCGAAGAAACGGCGATCGTCCGGTGTTTTGATTAATTCAAATAATTGTTCAGTCGAATGTTCTTTCAGTTCAGGCAAGTGGAAGCCCTTTGTTTTGATTTCAAGTGATGCGACTGCTTTTTGAATGGCAGATTCTAAATTACGGTCAATCGCCATGACTTCACCAGTTGCCTTCATTTTTGTGCCTAATTTCCGGTCTGCCTGTTTAAATTTATCGAACGGCCAACGCGGGAATTTCACCACGACATAATCGAGTGCCGGCTCAAAGCTAGCATACGTTGTTCCTGTAAGCGGATTTTTCAATTCATCTAGTGTATAACCGACCGCAAGTTTTGCCGCCATTTTGGCAATCGGATAGCCTGTTGCTTTCGATGCAAGAGCAGAAGACCGGCTGACCCGAGGGTTGACCTCAATGACAAAATATTCTTTGCTAAGTGGATCAAGAGCGAACTGGATATTACAGCCGCCAACGACATCAAGCGCTGAAATGATTTTTAAGCTCGCTGAACGGAGCATTTGATAATCCTGATCCGTTAATGTCTGTGACGGTGCAACGACAATCGAGTCGCCTGTATGCACACCAACTGGATCGATATTTTCCATGTTACATACAGTGATACACGTATTTTGACGATCTCTCATGACCTCATACTCGACTTCTTTAAAGCCAGCAATGCTTTTTTCAACTAAGCACTGATGAATCGGACTCGCTAGAAGAGCACCTTCAATCAGCGGTTTAAAAGCCTCTTCAGTTAAAGCGATGCCTCCCCCTTTACCACCAAGTGTGTAGGCTGGTCGAAGAATGACGGGAAAACCCACTTCTTTTGCAAATTGAAGGGCGTCTTTCGCATTATCTACAATTTCACTTTCTGGTACAGGTTCATTCAAATGCTTCATGAGAGCACGGAATTTCTCACGATCTTCACCGTTTTCAATTGTTTCAACTGACGTTCCGAGCAGTTTTACCCCATGCTTTTTCAGCACACCGGCTTTTTCCAGCTCGACAGCAAGGTTTAAAGCCGTCTGTCCGCCAAGATTGGCTAAAAGACCATCTGGTTTCTCTTTTTCAATGATTCTTGTCACTGAATCAACTGAAAGCGGTTCAAAATAAATTTCATCAGCAAATGACTCGTCTGTCATAATGGTTGCTGGGTTGTTATTCACTAAGATGACGTTGTAGCCTTCTTCTTTTAAGGCCATACAACCTTGTGTTCCTGAGTAATCAAATTCTGCTGCCTGACCAATGATGATTGGACCAGACCCGATGACTAGAATGGTTTGTATGCTTTGATCTTTAGGCATGTGCGACTTCTCTCCTTGCTTGTTTCACTTTCTCAATAAAATCATCGAATACCCATTCACTTTCTGCAGGGCCTGGATGTGCTTCTGGATGAAATTGAACGGACATAATCAGCTTCTCTTTATGAATGAATCCTTCAACAGATCCGTCATTCACGTGGAGGAATTTGACGTCCACTTCTTTGTCATTCATGCTTTTTTCATTGACCACATAGCTATGATTTTGGCTTGTCATAAAGACACGTTTTGATTCTGTATCTTGTACAGGATGATTCGCCCCGCGGTGGCCAAAAGGAAGCTTATACGTATCCCCGCCAAGCGCAAGAGCAATTAATTGATGACCTAAGCAAATGCCTAGTGTCGGGAAGGTCATCATGATGTCATGAATGGTTTTTAAATATGGCTTCATTGTTTTTGGATCTCCAGGTCCATTTGACAAAAGGATCGCATCTGGCTTGATATCAAATACCTTTTCCATTTGTTTGTACGGAATCACTGTGACTTTACAGCCGCGCGCTTCGAGTGAGTCCGCAATAGATTTTTTAAAGCCAAAATCAATGAGCGCTACATGTTCCTCGCCGCTTCCTTGTGTGTATACTTCATCTTCTGTGACCTGCTCAATCACATTGTCTTGCTTCATTGCAGGAGGCGTTTCATTTTCGTCTAAACTAAGCACTGCATTCATCGTTCCATTTGCTCGAATGTTCTGCACAACTGCGCGAGTATCTGTATGTGTAAGAAGCGGAATGTTCCACTTCTGTAAATAATCTTTTATGCTTACGGCTGCAAGGTGATGAGAAAAATGGTCAGCTGCCTCATAGACAACGACCGCCTTCACTTGTGGTTTTTTGCTCTCAAAGTCTTCATGATTGATGCCGTAATTTCCGATGAGCGGATATGTGAAGACAATGATTTGTCCTTTATAAGAAGGATCTGTAAGCACCTCTTGATAACCTGTCATCCCTGTAAAAAAGACCACTTCACCTGTCATGCCAGCTTCTCCTGTCAGATCTCCTTCAAAAGAGGCTCCATCTTCTAAATTTAAATAACCTTTCATGCTTGTGTCACCCCATATTGAATAATTAATAATATAAATGCATGTTTATGCGTTCTGGTGTAAAAAAATTTAGACCGTTACTGCTTCATTTGCTAACACTTGAATGATGGCTTCAATGGCTTGATCCAATTCAACTTTTTTGACATTCAGCGGAGGTAATAATCGAATAACATTCGGACCAGCTGGAAGCACAAGCAAACCTTGCTCTCGAAGGGCTGTGATGTAATCACCTACTGGCTGATGACACTCAATTCCTGCCATTAATCCTTTGCCACGTACTTCTTTCACGATGTTCAGCTGCTTGACTTCTTGCAGTCTCTTTAAGAGGTACGCACCCTTTTCTTTCACTTCTGAAAGAAAGTCTTCTTTAAATATTACATCAAGAGTTGCGTTCACAGCTGACATAGCGAGCATATTGCCACCAAATGTTGTGCCATGAGAGCCTGGAGAAAATGCATCCCCTAAAGCTTTTTTCCCTATCACTGCACCTACTGGAAACCCATTTCCTAAACCTTTTGCGGCTGAAATAATATCAGGATCAAGTCCCGATTGCTCATAGGCAAATGCTGTCCCTGTTCGACCAATACCCGTTTGGATTTCATCTACAATTAGCAGTGCTTGATGTTTTTTGCAAAACGTTTGAACGGCTTCTAGAAATTCAGCTGTAGCTGGATTCACTCCACCTTCACCTTGCACCACTTCCAGCATGACCGCTGCGACATCATCGATTTCACACGCTGTGATCGCTTCAGGGTCATTAAACGGTACATAATGAAAGCCTTCCAGCATCGGTCCAAAACCAGTTTTGATTTTATCTTGACCTGTGGCAGCCATACCAGCATACGTGCGCCCATGGAAAGAGTGCAAAAACGTCACAATATTTGTTTTACCTGTTGCTTTTCGGGCCAATTTGATAGCCCCTTCATTCGCTTCAGCCCCGCTGTTGCAGAAAAATACGAGATCTCCTGAACTGTTGGCTGCCAGCTTTTCCGCTGCTTTTTCTTGCAGTCCATTTTCAAATAGATTTGATACGTGCCAGACCTCGTCAAGCTGCTTCTTGATGGCTTGATTGACCTTTGGATGATTGTGACCTAAATTCGTGACCGCAATGCCTTGTATAAAGTCTAAATATTTTTTCCCAGTTGTATCAACTGCCCAAGAACCTTCTGCCTCTTTAATTTCAACATTCCACCGTCCGTACGTTTGAAAGAGATGACTCACAGGACCGCCTCCTTTTGTTTTACAATTCGAGTTCCTTTAAAGGTATCTCCTGTAAAAATACTACCTTTTCCATTCACAATCATGACTTCATCCACATCTCCCGATAAAGCACTTAGCGCAGATTGCACTTTTGGAATCATTCCCCCGGAAATAATACCTTCATCGATGAGCTTGAGAGCTTCTTGTTCGGTGACAACGTCTAACAGCTCACCATTTTTTAAAATTCCTTCCACATCTGTGACAAACATGAGCTTATCAGCTTTCATAGCTCCTGCGACTGCTGATGCTGCAAGATCAGCATTTACATTTAACGTTTGGCATTCTTCGGTCATAGATAGCGGCGCGATGACGGGAATGAATTGTTTCTCCATTAGTGCTTCTGCCATCTCTGGATTGACTTCTTTGATTTCGCCAACGTACCCATATACATCTTGATCGAGAAAATCGGCGACAAGCATCTGTCCATCTTTACCAGATACACCGACAGATGATATATCATGCTTTGCCAACTCTGAAACAAAGTATTTATTTACCGTTCCTGAAAGGACCATTTCGGCTACCTCTAACACCGGCTTTGTTGTTTTGCGCTGTCCATCTACAAATTCCGTTTTCACTTCTAATTTTTGCAGCATGCTCGTGATTTCAGGACCCCCGCCATGTACGATAGCCAGTTTAAATCCAGCAGCTTGAAGTGAGCGGACATTTTCATAAAAGGTATCGGAAAGTTCTCGAATGACACTGCCTCCACACTTGAACACGATCGTTTTATCCATGTCTATCTCCTTCATTATGTGCGATAGCTCGCGTTAATTTTCACATAATCATAGGTAAGGTCACAGCCCCATGCTGCCGCTTCACCATTTCCTTCATTCATTTGAATGAAAATCGTAATCTCATCCTGCTCTAGATACGCTTTTGCTTCCTCTTCTGAGAAAGACTGAGGTTCATTATGTTTAAACAGACATTGCCCGCCTAAGTAAACTTCAACCTCTTCTGGCGTGACAGAAGCTGCGCTATGACCGATTGCTCCGATAATCCGTCCCCAGTTGGCGTCCGTACCGTATACGGCTGTTTTCACAAGACTTGAACCTACGATTTTTTTTGCAATAATACCCGCTTCTAAGTTGTTTTTAGCACCAACAACTTTCGCTTCGATTAATTTAGTTGCGCCTTCTCCGTCTCTTGCAATCTCTTTTGCTAGATCTTCACAGGCTAGTTTTAATCCTTCTTTAAACAATGGCCATTCTGGATGTTCTTCATTCAGTGCCTGGTTTTCTGCCATTCCATTTGCCATCACAAGCACCATATCGTTAGTTGATGTTTCTCCATCGACGGTAATTTGATTAAACGTCACATCTGTAATGTCACGAAGAGCATTTTGCAAAGCTTCTTGTTCGACATTTGCATCGGTTGTGACAAACCCGAGCATTGTTGCCATGTTCGGATGAATCATACCAGAGCCTTTTGCTGCACCTGAAATGAGAATCTCTTTCCCGTCTATCGTCAAGGAGTATGTCGTATTTTTAATGACTGTATCTGTTGTTAAAATCGCTTCTTCAAAGTGGCCATTTCCTGCTTTTGCTTCTTTTAGCTGAGCGATGCCTGTTTTGATTTTATCCATATCCAGACACTCTCCAATGACACCAGTAGAAGAAACGGCAATGTAATCAGGCTCTGTGCCTAACATGTCTGCACAGGCTGCCTGCATGTCGTATGCATCTTTTAATCCCTGTTCACCTGTGCATGCGTTGGCGATGGCACTATTGACAATGACACCTTTTAGTTTGCCCGTCTTTTTTAAGCTTTTTTGTGTGACTTGAAGAGGCGCAGCTTGAAAGTGACTTTGAGTGTATACCGCTGCACTCGCTGCTGGTACTTCACTGATGATCAAGCCAAGGTCTTTTTTTGAATAGCGTAATCCTATATGAATCCCCTTTGCTTCAAAACCTTTTGGTGATGATACGTCCCCGTCTATTTTGACAATACTTTTTTCATTCAATTCGATCATGTTTGTTGTCTCCCCTGTTCTTATGGATAGAGAGGTGTCATTGTGAGGCCCGCCTCTTCATGTAAGCCTTTGATGATATTGAAGTTTTGAACCGCTTGGCCGGCTGCACCTTTCATGAGATTATCTATCACAGATACAATCGTCAGTCTCCCTGTTCGCTCATCTAAATGAAAACCAATGTCACAGAAGTTACTGCCATATACTTCTTTTGTTTGCGGATATATCCCATGATCTCTCACTCTTACAAAATAGGAATCTTCATAAAAGTCCTTCATCCGTTTCATTAATTCTTCTTTTGTGACATCTGATTTCAATTGTGTATACATCGTCGCCATAATCCCTCTTGTCATCGGGACAAGGTGTGTTGAAAATGTGATGTTCGCCGTTTGCGGGTTCCATTCTCTAAGTATTTGTTCTATTTCAGGTGTGTGCTGATGTTCATTCACCTTATAAATTTTAAAGTTATCGTTCAGCTCTGAAAAATGTGTGCCAAGTGAGGCTGATCGTCCTGCACCGGACACCCCGGTTTTTGCATCTATTATGATCATAGATTCATCGATTAAATTCTGTTTCATCAGCGGTGCTAAACCTAGAAGAACTGCAGTAGGAAAGCAGCCGGGGTTTGCAATGACTTCCGCTTGCTTAATGGTTTCACGATTCAATTCAGATAATCCGTATACAGCTTGTTGAACCGATGCTTCATCCGCTGCCCTTCGTTTATACCACGCTTCATAAACAGTTCCAACTTGAATGCGCAAGTCACCTGATAAATCAATAATTGGCACCCCTTGATTCATGAGCTTCGGTGTGAGTTCACTTGAAACGCCTGCTGGTGTCGCTAAAAACACAGCATCTGTTTCTTGCACAATGGCAGCCGGATCAATGGCTTTTAATGTTTGGTCAGTAATCGTTGTCAGATGCGGATAAGATTGACTGTATAATTGCCCATCACCACTTGATGAATACAATATACATTCCTCCACATGTGGATGCTGCTTAAAGATACGAACTAATTCCGCACCACCGTACCCTGTAGCACCTATAATACCTATTTTCAACGTCAATACACCCTCTTGATCTTTGTGAAATTATTTAACATTATAACATGTATAAAAATTAATTCAATTGTATATTTAATATTTGTTTTCATTTTTTTTCATAAAAAAATCCACATATCTTCGTGAGACATGCGGATTTTATCTATTGTTCTTCATATTGAGGACCAGAAGCGCACTGCATAAATATAATAGGGAACTTGCATAAAAAATCAAATGAATGGTGAAGAAATCAGCAAACAGGCCGCCAAGCATAATGGCGATGGATGAAAAAAGCGCTGTCCAAAAATGATAGTGCCCAACTTCTTTCATTCGCTTTTTCTCATTTGTGAGTTCGGTGACGAGTAGTTTCTCTCCGTGCTTCTGAACACCACCTAGCACACCTAAGGCAAGCTGAATCATATAAACTTGCTCTACTTCTGTGATATGTGGAAAAAGTAGAAGAAGAAACGCCATACCAAACGAATGAATGATTAAAAAGAGACGCTTGTCGGTCGTTTCAGGAAGTTTTCCTAATAATAAATGAATGAACGCACCGCTCAAACCAAACAGACCATAAGCAAGACCAAATTGAGAATAGCTCGACCCAACATTTTTAATAAAAAGAATATAAAAAGGGAAAATGAGACTACTGGCGAAAAACAGTAGACTTTGTGAATAGACGAACCATTTCATTGCTTTAGCATTCATTGTGTATTGTACCTTTCATAAAAGTAGTTGATAAATCTGCCATCTGGATCTGCTTGCTTTTTCTTTTGAAAGAATAGATCGGTTTTTGGATAAGCTTGTTTCATTTGTGCTTTCGTTTGATACGGCATGTATGGTAAGTAATAGCTTCCATGGTGCCGCAAGGTGATATCTGTCATTTGCCGGATGACCCGCTCCGCTTCTGCCTTCTCTTCTTTCTCAAAACCATAATTCACTAACAAAACAAGTGCAAACATATCTTCTTTCGCATATGAGAGATCCGCTTTTTCATTTTTTTGTACGTAGCGGATCGTGATGTTCATTAAATTCAATTCTTCCTGTTGCAAAAAGCTTCTCATGTCATCGATATACGCACGAAAACGATCAACTGGAACAAAGTATTCTTGAAGCACATCGGTATCTGACTCATTTTCATATTCTAAAAAAGCAGAATCAGACCGCATCACGTTATTTCTTGTGATCAGCTGGTCATTTTGACTTTGAAAATACTTCTTTTGCAAGTTCCATAGCAAATCTTTCCCCATATCAAATCTTCTCGAAAGGCCGAGCATAAATTTTAAAGGGATGACGAGCTGATCTTCTTTGAGCTCGCGGTATGGATCAATCTGTTGATCAGAAGTAAGCGAATAATTCGTCACATACATCTCTTTCAAAAAATTTGTTTTCGCTGTAGAGATTCTTGCGAGATGCATGCGCACTTCTTTATTGTTCTTTACATGCTTTTGAAAATAATCAGTGTATTCATCGAAGTGTAAAGAGGTTGTCTCCATCTTATATAATTCATCCTTTGTTAAGGAAAGCTCAACATCTAAAATGACACCGAATAAGCCGTATCCTCCAATCACGGCAGTAAATAAATCATCGCTAGGCTTTACTGTGATGATCTCTCCATCTGCTTTTAACAGTGTGAAAGAGCGCACAGTGTCAATAAGTGAGCCGTAGCGAATGTCACGTCCATGTGCATTTGCACTTAACGAGCCACCAATCGTAAAGATGTTTTGAGATTGCATCACCTTTACTGCAAGACCATATGGGTTCACATATTTTTGAATATCATCCCATGTGGCGCCGCTCTGGACCCGAATGGTCTTCTTTTTTTCATTAAATGACACGATTCGGCGAAATTTCGTCATGTCTAGTACAATGCCATTTTCATAATACGTGTGGCCGCCCATACTATGCTGCTTTCCGGCGATTGAAATGGGCAGATTCTTCTCTTTTGCTTCTTCTAATACTTCTTTTAAAGATTCTATTTCTTTTCCTTGCACGACTTTTTTTATTTTGACCGGCATAAGGTGACTCACATCTGTAAACGCATCAAATCCTTGTCTTTTGTGTGCTTGACCTTCACGTATAGAGACTGATGCAAAAAAGGCAGCGCCATATCCCATCAAAAGAACGATCCATATCCACTTTCGTTTCATTATAGGTACTCCGTTCTATAAAATTACATCCATTATATCAAGCCATACTCCTCCTCTACCTTAATTTTTCATAAAAAAACCTGGTACGAGTTCAACTCATACCAGGCATTTTTCGTATTTACTTATTGAATACCAAGCGCAATTTTAGCGTATCTTGACATTTTGTCACGTGTCCAAGGTGGATTCCAGACGATGTGAACTTCAGTTTCCTTCACTTCAGGCAAGTCACTTAATGCTTTTTTGACTTCATCGACGATAACTGGTGCAAGGGGACACCCCATTGATGTTAAAGTCATCGTGATATCCGCTTTTCCATTCTCATCAAGATCGACATCATAGACAAGTCCAAGGTTGACGATGTCTACGTTTAACTCAGGGTCAATCACCTGTTCTAGGGCGCCTAAAATATTTTCTTTCAATGCTTCATCCATGATATCCACTCCTTTTTCAACTAGTATAACGTACTTTTCCTTTTGGCTAAACGTTTGTGCTTTTCAGGTGTGTCACAAACCAGTCAATGGTTTCAAACATTGCTTGTCTTGAGACCTTATGGCCAGCCTGTCCATCTGTGATAAAACGAATCAAGTGCGGATCTTCTTTATATTGGGTTTCTGCTAACTGGTCATAAAGAGCTTTTGCATGTCTGTAAGGGACAACTGGATCGTTTTCTGCATGCCAGAATAACAGCGGTCTTTTGTTTAATCGATCTGTTTGCAGCGTTAAATCATAAGGGCGCAGCGCGTCTAATTGCTGATGAACCTCTTCATCTGTAATCTCTTTCATCAACCCTTTGTGCCGCATGTCCATAATTTGTGCTTGTAGGAATGTCGTATATTTCGGACTGCCCATCAAGCTGACTGCCACTTTAATCCAATCATGTTTTGCGAGTGCACCAAAGGTCGTGATGCCTCCCATGGAAGTACCTGCAACACCTATTAGATCGGCTTCAATCAATTGTTTTTCTTGAAAATATGTTTTTAAGATATCGATTTCACGGATTTCGTTCAGGACGATTTCCCAAAACTTTGATGCCAGTTCCTCTAAGCTGAGGTTTTCTGATCTTACACCATGATAAGCACAGTCAGGTAAAATGACTCTCATGCCTTTTTCCGCCAAATGAAAGGCGAAGTGTAAGTTGTGCTCTCGTGCACTTGTAAATCCATGAATAAAAAATACAAGTGGCATCGGTTTATCTTTATTTTCAGCTTTTACGATATGTAAAAATGGAATATCGTGCGTCATTTGCTCATCAATGGTGATCACAGCCTATGAATCCTCCTTTATCATTCCCGTCTTTGTTTATTTTAACATGTAGACAACGAAGATGTGATAAAGATACACTATAGGTGGAGGCACCCGCACCAGCTGCCTCCTATTACTTACAGATCAAAGGAGATTTTATGGAGACTAAACCTTATCTAATCGCACTTGACCTGGATGGCACGTTATTAAAAGACGATAAAACGATTTCTGCACACACACTTGATGTCATTCAAAAAGTGAAAGACAGCGGGCATCATGTCTGTATTTCAACTGGCCGGCCATTTCGTTCCAGCTCTCCTTATTATCAGCAATTGCAGCTCGATTCACCGATTGTGAACTTTAATGGAGCCTTTGTCCATCATCCTCTTGATGAAAAATGGGGCAGATTTCACACATCACTTGATCTTCAAGTCGTGAAACAGCTTGTGGATATTAGTGAGGAATATAAAGTGCACAATGTGTTAGCTGAAGTGCTAGACGATTTGTATTTCCATTATCATGATGAAAAGCTCATTGATATATTTAATATGAATGCAAACAAAGTGACCGTTGGAGACCTTCGGGACAATCTTGGAGAGAATGTCACAAGCGTCTTAATTCACGCAAAAGAAGAAGACGTCGGAGCGATCCGGAGCTATTTGACAGATGTTCATGCAGAAGTGATTGACCACAGACGCTGGGCTGCTCCGTGGCACGTCATTGAAATCATTAAAACAGGTATGAATAAAGCCGTTGGACTGCAAAAAATTAGTGATTATTACGGGGTGCCTCAGGAGCGAATTGTGGCATTCGGAGATGAAGACAATGATTTAGAGATGCTTGAATTTGCTGGATGCGGGGTTGCCATGGGCAACGGGATTGATGCAGTGAAACGCGTCTCTAATGAAGTGACAGATACGAATGAACAAGATGGGATTGCAAAATTCCTAACGAATTACTTCTCGCTTTAATTTTTCCATTCATACATAGCAGGTCGAAGCGGGCATACTACCGTTAGACAGGTTGTCCTGTCAGCTTGTGTAAAGGGGCGGATTCCGAATGGGTAAAAGAAGCAAATCGAAACGCTTTATACAACAAGGTAAAGATTCAGTCAGTCTGCATGACGCACGTTTTCCGTATCGTTCCACACTTGAAGAAGCTGCGGAGGACAGGGGAAATATGAAGACTGATGCTTCTGGAGGTTCATTGTGAGAAACGAACTTTTTGATCAAGCCAAATCATTTACTGAGGAAGCCCTTACTTCTTCATTTCCATCTGGTTTAGAGCGTCAACAAGCAGTTCAGCGAGCTAAAAACGCCGTATCATCTGCATTTGCTAATTCGACAGATGCAGAAAGAAACCAGCTGCATACGTTCCAAGACCTGCTTGATGATCTTTAACGAAAAAAGCTGTCCGCTTTGTGGACAGCTTTTCTTATGCTTATTTCACTTGGAACGTTTTCTTCTCAGTGATTTGCTTTAGCCCTTCTGCTTTTCCTTTAAATGTGACGACCGCTTCATACGTTCCCGGCTCCACACCGTTTGACCACGTATCTTGGAAGTCATATGTTTCATCTGCTTTCAGCACAAAGGATTGGATGGCTTGTGTGAACATACGGTCTTTCGAGTAACGGTATTTTTCATTTCCGTCTTCATCGTACACACTCAATTCGAATTTTTGGCTTGTGTTAAACGTGAATTCAATATCTCGATCTGATTCATTTTTTAGTGACATATGAAATTGAACCGAAGAACCTTTTTGGACGGGGTCTACTGTGAGTACAACGGTTTTTTCTCCCATTTGACCGGATACCTCCTTGTCTGGTTCATCCTTTTTTTGTTGTCCACAAGCTGTTAAAACCAATAGAACGAGAAAAAGCACTAACCCTTTTTTCATCTTCTACCCACCTTTTAATCTCGTCTGAAAAATCCAAGAATATTGGTTGTTTGAACAATATTTGTAAAGGCTTTTGGATCGACTTCCTTTATAATTTGTTCAAGTTCATACAGCTCATACCTTGTAATGACAATGACCATCATTTCTTTTTGTTCATTGGTAAATGCCCCTTTTGCCGGAACAGTCGTAATCCCTCTGACCATTTTTCCATAAATGGCTTCTTTGATTTCATCTGCTTTCTTTGTCACAATCATGGCAGTCAGCTTTTCATGTCTCGTATGGATAGCATCAATTACCCTAGTCGTCACATATAATGTGACAAGGGTATATAAAGCTTTCTCCCAACCTTGTAACAATCCTGCTGTAAAAATGATAATTCCGTTTAAAATGAAGAAATACGTGCCCACTGGTTTGTCTTTCCATTTCGCTAAAATCATCGCAATAATGTCAAGGCCGCCTGTAGATGCCCCATATTTCAGTGTAATCCCAATGCCAAGTGCAGAAATGACTCCGCCAAATACAGCATTTAATAAAATATCTTCAGAAACACTTGTCTCTGGTAAAATGCCGAGAAAAATCGTTGTCAGTGCCACACTAATAATGCTATACAAAGTAAAGGAACGACCAACCTTCATCCAGCCTAAAATGCCGACCGGAATGTTTAAAATAAATAATAGGATTCCTGTTGATAAATAAAACGGTGCATATTGATCGATTAAACTAGATAATAGCTGGGCAACCCCTGTAAAACCACTTGCATATACGTCAGCAGGGATTAAAAATAAATTCAGCCCAATCGCATTGAGTAAGGCACCAATGACGACGACGATGAATTTTTTTGCTTCTCCAATGAACATGTTGTCATTCCTCCACTTACCATTCTCTCTATGGTTTTCCCTAAAATTTAGAATTTGAACACGAAAAAATGATTTTCTATGATATAGTTAGGCTAAAAAGATGTAAAATATGGTTGATTTTTTTAGAAAGAAGGGATTTTGATGACTGTTCATATCATAGCAGACAGTGCTGCTGATCTGCCTCTTTCTTATTATGATGAACAAAACATGACACTCATTCCGCTTCGTGTATTACTCGGCGAGCAGGAATTTGAGGATTTGATCACCATTGAACCAAAACAAGTATTTGATGCGATGAGACAAGGCGCAAGTCCAAAAACATCACAAGCTTCACCGAACCGGATCAAAGAAGCCTTTGTTTCTGCAGCCCAAACCCATACATCCGCTATCTATGTTGCCTTTTCATCAGAGCTTTCAGGTACATACCAAACCGCTGTGATGATGGCAAACGAAGTGAAGGAAGAATACCCTGATTTCGATTTACGAATCATTGATTCTAAATGTGCTTCACTTGGTTATGGACTAGCTATCAAACACGCTCAATCACTTGCCATTGACGGAAATACAATACAAGAAATTGAAACGTCTGTAAAGCATTTTTGTGAATCTTTGCAACATATTTTTACTGTAGACGATTTATCGTATTTAGCAAGAGGCGGAAGAATCAGTAAAGCGTCCGCATTTGTTGGCGGATTGTTAAGTATTAAACCCATTTTACACGTTGAGGATGGAAAACTGATACCCCTTGAAAAAATTCGTGGCCGTAAAAAATTATTGAAACGCATTATCGAGCTGATGAAAGAACGCGGATCTGACTGGTCTAGTCAAACTGTTGGCATTAGTCATGGAGATGACCCTGCACTTGCAGAAGAAATGAGACAATTAATCGAAGCGGAATTTCACCCAAAAGAAATCGACATCCAGGTCATCGGAGCGGCTGTTGGGTCCCACTCAGGCCCTAGCACACTTGCCATCTTCTTTACAGGCAGCCCATCATAAAAAGCACCCTTCCCTGAAACATCACGGGAAGGGTGCTTTTCTTATGATAGCTTAAATCGGTGAACGGTTTCGTTTAACCTTGCTGTCATACTCATCAGTTCTTCTACTTGTTTGTTCATTTGATGGAAAGATTGCAGTTGTTCGTTTGCCGAGGCAGAAATTTCTTCGCTGCCCGCTGCCGTTTCTTCTACAACGGCACTAATATTTTCAATCGAGTGCAGCACTTGTCCGCCAAGCTCTGTTGATTGAATAATTTGGTCATTTAAGACCGCCATTTCTTGCTTAATATGTTGTGCTTTTGTTTCTATATCTTCAAAGGAGTGTGAGGTTTTGTCCATTGCATCTTGCTGCTGAAGTGATAGCTTGACCCCTTCTTGTACAGTTTGGCTAATGGATTGAATGCCTTTTTCAATATGACTCACCATGTCAAAAATTTGTCTTGTTGCACGAGACGATTCATCTGCCAGCTTACGGATTTCGTCCGCTACGACGGCAAACCCTTTGCCAGCTTCTCCTGCTCTTGCCGCTTCAATCGCCGCATTGAGCGAGAGGAGGTTTGTCTGGTCCGCAATATCAGAAACCGTTTTGGCCATTGCGGAGATTCCGCTTGCGTACTGAGTGAATTCTCCTGCAGACTCTTCAATTTGTCTCGTCGCACGTGTATTTTTTTCAATGGCTGCTTTTGTTTCTGTTAACGTGTTCTTTCCGCTTTCCACCGCTTCAATGGCATCCTCTGTACTACGGATGACTGTATGTGATCTTTCGGAATTCTTACGGCCATGTGAATCCATTTTCTCAATCAAACTAACGCCATGCTGAAGGTCTTCTGAAATCGCTTGTGAACCATTCGCCATTTCGTCTGTCGATACAGACACTTGATTGGCTGATTCCATAAGCTTTTTGTTTTCATCATCTAGCTGAATCGAGAATGATTCTACTTGGCTTGAGACATGGCTGATCTCTTGAATCAAGCTAATCAGCTGATCCGTCATTTGATTGAACGACTCATTTAATCCGCCGATTTCATCTTTCCGCTTGATGTTCATCCGCTCCACAGCGAGGTTTCCTTCGGCAATCTGTTTTGCCCGGTAAGAAAGGGATTTGATTGGCGTCACAATGGATCTCGTTAAACCAATATTTAAAAAGACGGCGATGACCATCAGCGTGAGGGCTGCGACAGATGCGCTTGTGATGATCCTTTGCACATTGTCTGCCGCCTCCTCTAAATGGTATTCATACGCTTCTTGTGCTCTTTTATTCATCGTATGCACGTCGTTTAAAACACCGTCAATTCTGGCAGCTACTCGTCTGGCATCAGAGGCATTTTTTTCACCAATGGCATTGTTTGCTTCTTGCGTCCATGTGTCAAACTTTGAATTTAACCGTGTTAGGGCTTCTTTGTTCATATTTCCTGCGTTTTTGTTTAACGTTTGCAGCTGTTTTTTCGCTGTCGATATATCGCTTTGAACGACCTCTAGCTGTTCATCTGAAAGGGTCATGGAATAATTGGTCATGGCTTGTTCGACACTTTCAAAGCTGGCCTTCGTTTTTTGTACGTTCAGTAAGGTTTGAACTTCTGTTTCGCTTGATGACTGAATCTTTGTCATGCTCACAATAATAAAGGCAATTACGCCAACCGCTAAAAGAAGTGAAATGAGTGAGTTGAGCAAAATTTTGATGCGTAAGCTCATGATGCTGCCCCCTCTTCTTTCAGAAGTGTCTGCTTCAGTCCATTTAATTTTTTGGTCAATTTCTCAGCATCTTTGAGCACCCGGATTCTTGCCATATCGATTCCGTCATTACTTAAGTCATAAACGATATGCCCGCTTTTGATTTTGCTGCTTTTGACGAGCTGTTCGCTGAATTGATAGACGACTTCATCTACTTTTTTGACCATAGACGAAATAACGGCTTTTTCAGCTGTATAATACTGATCGCTGTCCACGCCGATTGCATATTTGCCTTGCGTTTGCGCTTCTTTTAATACACCAACACCCGTATAACCGGCTGCAGCATATAAAACATCTGCTTTCTTTTTGATCATGTCTTTCGCTATTTTACTGCCTTTGCCTGCATCACTAAATGTGCCAGCATACGTGGATACGACCTTGATTTTCGGATTCACAGATTTTGCGCCTTTTTGATAGCCTTGTTCAAATCGGTGGATCACCTCTGCATCGACTCCGCCAACAAAACCAATGACATCACTTTTTGTTGTCATGGCAGCAAGTGCTCCCGCTAGATAGCTGCCCTGCTCTTCTTTAAAAGTCACTGATGTGACATTTTTCAGTTCAGACACAGCATCAATGAGTAAAAATTGCTTTTTCGGATATTTTTTCGCTACCTTTTCTAAGTCTTCTTGCATACTGAAACCTACACCGATGATCAGGTCATTTCCATCTTTCACAAGCTCGGTCAGCCCTTTTTCATATGTATCGGTTTCTGCAATTTCTCTATAATCGAATTCAATGCCAAGCTCATCACGTGCTTTTTCTAATCCTTTAAATGATGAATCGTTAAATGATTGATCACCAAGACCATCATCCGTCAGCATGACACCAATATGCTTCGCATTTGATATCGGTGGTCCTCCCTGCTGATTGCTGCATGAGGCGAGTACCATGATCATCGCTGCCATCAGAAGTAATGAAATCTTCACTTTCATCCAAAAACACACTCCTTTTATCATCCTACCCCTTATTTATCGGATTTGAGAGGCATTGTTTCAATGATAAAGTGAAGGATTTTCAGCTTTTTTCATGACTTTTTTCACTGAAAAAAACCATTATTTATGATAAAAATAAAAAAAGCGAGCAAATGCTCACTTTTTCTCGTATGTCCATCCTTCTTTTTGGTAAACAAGATCATTTTTCATCAGATGACCTAATGCTCGTTTGAAGGCTGCTTTGCTCATTTGAAATCTTTCCCGGATATCTTCTGGATCACTTTTATCCCCGTAAGGCATTGCACCGTTTCTCGTTCTCATATAAGTTAAGATTTCTTCTGCATCGACAGATAATGCATCCTGTTTTCTAGGAAGCAGAGAAACGTTCACGGTTCCGTCCTCTTTCACTGCAATGACACGTCCTGTCACGGTCGATCCTAATCTAGGCTCTTCCTTTCGTTCCGTGCGGTGGATAAACCCACGCACGCCTGTATCTGTCAGCATAAAAGAACCTGTCGCAATTAAGCGATAAATCGTTCCCGTAATTTCTTTGTTCATTAACGTTTCTGGCGCCTCAGTAAATAATTCACTGATCACATCTTCAGTGGCTGGTTTTGCGAACATTCTCCCGTAACTTGTCACTTTGAGCATACAGTATAGTTTGTCGCCTTTTTTCGGCCACGCTTCCTCAAAAGGCGGGAGGTGTTCAGTTGCAACAAGTGCATCCTTTGACAAACCTATATCGACAAAAGCACCCATATCTTCTACAACGTCTACGACTTCTACCCAGTCGTATGTATGTGCATTGATTTTAGGAATTTTCATCGTCGCTGCCAGTCTTTCCTCATGATCTACATATAAGTAGACCTCTACTTCATCACGATCTCCAATATCCTCTGTCATCTCACTGCGATGTAGGAGAACAGAATCTTCGCCATCTGTTAAAAAGTAGCCGTATTCCATCTCGTTATCTATTTGCAAGGTCAGTTGCTCACCTGGTCTCATGTTCTCTTCCTTCCTATCTGCCCTTAAAAGAGCGTTCGTTCATCTTTTGATTCACTTTATTCTACTATACTTCTGTCATCATGAACATCTCTAGTTCTGTTAGCTAAAGTGGACAAACTGCACTTGAATTATACCGCATACATCTGAACTCTCTTCGATAAAGTTTCTTCTTCCCCTATGGGCATGATAAAATAGACGCAATATCTATAGTTGGAGGTCATATGTGATGGCAAAAGAAAGTTCATTTGATATTGTATCGAAGGTGGAGCTGCCAGAGGTGCAAAACGCCATTCAAGCAGCACTGAAAGAAATTAAAAACCGTTATGATTTTAAAGGAAGTAAAAGTGATATTTCACTAGAAAAAGAAGAACTCGTTCTCATTTCTGATGATGACTTCAAGCTGGAGCAGCTAAAGGATGTCCTTGTGACAAAACTGATTAAACGAAACGTACCGACTAAAAACATTGACTATGGAAAAACAGAACATGCCCTAGGTGGAACCGTTCGCCAGCGTGCAAAGCTGATTAGCGGGATTGATAAGGACAATGCCAAAAAGATCAATGCCTTGATCAAACAATCTGGTTTAAAAGTAAAGTCGCAATTTCAGGATGACCAAGTGCGTGTGACAGGAAAAAATAAAGATGATTTACAAGAAGTGATGGCGCTCATGCGCAAGGCAGATTTACCGATTGACGTCCAATTTATAAATTTTCGATAAATTTCAAATTTTCCATTGATTATTTCCGATTTTTTCGATACAGTTGATGGAAGTTCAATTCATTGACATGTTCATATCGCTTTCTTATCAAGAGAGGCAGAGGGACTGGCCCTGTGAAGCCTCAGCAACCGGTGTAGTAGAAATCTATTTTCTATGACCAAGGTGCTAAATCCAGCAAGCAACTGCTTGGAAGATAAGGAGAAGAATTTCAATACAGCCAAAAAGTCTTCTTCTTATCAGAAGGCTTTTTTTGTTACATAGAAATAAGGAGGAAACCAATGGGCCTATTACAAGACTTACAAAATCGCGTACTGATTGCTGATGGAGCAATGGGAACACTTTTATACTCTTATGGCATTGACCGCTGCTTTGAAGAATTAAATTTATCAAAAGAAGATGAAGTCAAAAGAGTGCACGAAGCATATGTGCAAGCTGGAGCGGACATTATTCAAACGAACACATACGGTGCGAATTATATTAAACTATCCCGCTACGGTTTAGAGGAAGAAACAAAACGCATCAACACAAAAGCTGTACAAATTGCCAAAGCAGCCGCTGGCTCAGCTTATGTCCTCGGAACGATCGGCGGCATTCGAACATTTAACAAAAATGCCTACTCTTTAGACGAGATTAAACGGAGCTTTAGAGAACAGCTCTATATCCTTTTAAATGAAGAGCCTGATGGGTTACTGCTTGAAACGTATTACGATATTGAAGAAGCAAAAGCCGTTCTTGAGATTGCTCGCAAAGAAACAGCGCTTCCGATTGTCATGAACGTCTCCATGCATGAGCAAGGTGTTTTACAGGACGGTACACCGCTAAAAGACGGTTTATCTGAATTATCCTCACTTGGCGCTGATGTCGTCGGCATTAACTGCCGATTAGGCCCTTATCATATGATTCAGGCACTTGAAGGCGTTCCACTTTTGCAAAATTCGCATTTATCTGTCTATCCAAACAGTAGTCTCCCCTCCCTTGAAGAAGGCAGACTCGTCTATGATACAGATAATGATTATTTCCGAAAAAGTGCACTTGAGTTTAGAAATCAAGGTGCACGAATCATTGGAGGCTGCTGCGGAACAACCCCTCAGCATATTAGCGCCATGGCTGAGGCGGTCAAAGATTTAGCACCTATCACCGAAAAAGAAGTGAAAGTATTAAAAGAAGAAATCATTTCCATCCAAGATCAACGAACAGAACCAGGTCTTGACGAGCTTGCTGTGAAAAAACGTTCGATTATCGTCGAGCTGGACCCGCCGAAGAAGCTGAACTTTGAAAAATTCCTTATCGCAGCGAACGAATTAAAAAGTGCAGGCATTGATGCCCTCACACTGGCCGATAACTCTCTAGCTACCCCGCGTATTAGCAATGTGGCATGCGGCGCTTTATTAAAACAGCAGCTTGATATGCGTTCACTTGTCCATATCACATGTCGTGATCGCAATTTGATTGGACTCCAATCTCATTTAATGGGGCTAGACACGCTTGGACTAACCGATATTTTAGCCATCACAGGCGATCCGTCTAAAATTGGAGACTTCCCAGGTGCGACATCTGTGTATGATTTAACCTCCTTTGATTTGATCCGTCTGATCAAACAATTTAACGAGGGACTATCTTTCTCCGGGAAGCCGCTCGGGAAAAAGACTAATTTTTCTGTGGCTGGTGCGTTTAATCCCAATGTCCGTCATATTGATAAAGCGGTCAAACGCCTCGAGAAGAAAATCGAATATGGTGCCGATTATTTTATTTCACAACCTGTTTACTCTGAGGAACAGCTTGTGAAGATTCATGAAGAAAGCCGACATTTGGATAAACCGATTTACATCGGTATTATGCCGCTAACAAGCAGCCGAAATGCTGAGTTTATTCATCATGAAATTCCCGGCATTAAATTGTCTGACTCGATTCGTGAGATTATGGCAAAGGCAGGCGAAGATAAAGAAAAGCAGCGGACAGAAGGGTTAGCGATTGCCCGTTCTTTATTAGATACAGCCTGCGAATTGTTTAATGGTATCTATTTAATTACCCCTTTCCTTCGATCAGATTTAACAGCAGAACTGACAACTTACATCCATCAGAAAGAAAAGGAGCCAAACATCCATGCCAACTATCACTGAACAGCTCAAAAAACGCATCCTCGTCCTTGACGGTGCAATGGGCACAATGATTCAAAACGCCGATCTCACAGCAGAGGATTTCGGCGGAGAAGAGTATGAGGGGTGTAACGAATATTTGAACGTCACAGCCCCTCATATTATCTCCACGATTCACCGGCAATATCTTGAAGCAAGTGCAGATTTAATCGAAACAAATACATTCGGCGCGACGAAGCTCGTTCTCGATGAATATGGACTTGGCCATCTCGCCTATGAATTGAACGTAAAAGCAGCTCAGCTGGCAAAGCGTGAAGCAGACCGTTTGTCGACACCAGACTGGCCCCGCTTTGTTGTAGGCGCAATGGGACCCACTACAAAAACATTATCCGTGACAGGCGGCACAACGTTTGAAGAGCTCGTTGCAAATTACGAAGAACAAGCCCGCGCCCTGATTGATGGAAAATGTGATGCTCTTCTTTTAGAAACAAGTCAAGACATGCTGAATGTCAAAGCTGGATTTAAAGGCATTCAAGAAGCCTTTCACGCAACCGGTATTGAGCTACCACTGATGGTGTCAGGGACGATTGAACCAATGGGCACCACCCTTGCCGGTCAAGATATTGAAGCCTTTTATATCTCACTTGAGCATATGAAACCAATCAGCGTCGGTTTAAACTGTGCAACTGGTCCAGAATTTATGACAGACCATATCCGTACACTCTCCTCCATCTCAAAGTCGGCTGTCAGCTGCTATCCAAACGCTGGTCTCCCTGATGAAGAAGGGCAATATCACGAATCCCCTGCTTCGCTTGCTAAAAAAATTGCCGCTTTTGCAAAAGAAGGCTGGTTAAATATCGTCGGCGGCTGCTGCGGTACAACGCCTGCACATATTCAGGCATTGTCAGATGAAGTACGTTCGCTTCAGCCCCGCAGCATGACGCATGAGTCATCACCGCATACCGTATCAGGCATCGAGCCCCTCATTTATGAAGAAGCGATGCGCCCCCTCTTTGTTGGTGAGCGCACAAATGTCATTGGTTCACGCAAATTCAAACGGCTCATCGCAGAACAAAAGTTTGAAGAGGCAGCAGAAATTGCTCGTGCTCAAGTGAAAAATGGCGCTCACGTCATTGATGTGTGCCTAGCAGACCCTGATCGTGATGAGATAGCAGACATGGAAGGCTTTTTAAAAGAAGCCATGAAAAAAGTGAAAGCTCCTTTTGTCATTGATTCAACCGATAAACATGTCATCGAAAAAGCACTCATGTATTCTCAAGGAAAAGCCATTATCAATTCTATTAATTTAGAGGATGGAGAAGAGCGCTTTGAAGAGATTCTTCCGCTTGTCAAGCTATATGGCGGCGCACTTGTTGTGGGAACAATCGATGAAACAGGGATGGCCGTCACAGCAGATCGAAAACTTGAGATTGCCGTAAGATCGCATGACCTGCTCACGAAAAAATATGGAATCCCTGCGAGTGATATCATTTTTGACCCGCTTGTCTTTCCAGTAGGTACTGGAGACGAACAGTATATTGGTGCTGCTGAAGAGACGATTAAAGGCATTGAGCGAATCAAAGCAGCACTGCCTGAATGTCTCACCATTTTAGGCATTAGTAACGTGTCTTTCGGACTCCCGCCAGTTGGCAGAGAAATATTGAATGCCGTTTATTTGTATCACTGCGTAAAAGCAGGGCTTGATTATGCGATCGTGAATACTGAAAAGCTTGAACGCTTCGCTTCAATTCCAAAGGAAGAAATCAAGCTGGCTGAAACTTTACTTTATGAAACAAATGATCAAACCCTTGCTGAGTTCACCCAATTTTATCGCGGGAAAAAGAAAACAGAGAAGAAACCAAAGATCTCCTTATCACTTGATGAAAGGCTGGCACTCTATGTCGTCGAAGGGACGAAAGAAGGCCTGATTGATGATTTGGCCCTTGCTTTGGAGAAATTTGAATCACCTCTTCATATCATCAATGGACCATTAATGCAGGGAATGTCAGAGGTTGGGCGCCTTTTTAATCAAAACGAATTGATTGTAGCTGAAGTCCTCCAATCCGCTGAGGTCATGAAAGCATCTGTTTCATACCTTGAGCAATTTATGGAGAAAAAGGACGCAAGCGGCAAAGGGAAGATTCTCCTCGCCACCGTCAAAGGCGATGTCCATGATATAGGGAAAAACCTGGTCGACATCATTTTGAGCAATAATGGCTTTCACGTCGTCGATCTCGGAATCAAAGTAACCCCACAAACATTGATTGAAGCGGTGCAAAAAGAAAAGCCAGATATGATTGGATTATCAGGTTTACTTGTCAAATCAGCACAGCAAATGGTCTTGACCGCTCAAGATTTACAAAAAGCAAACATCTCTGTTCCCATTTTGGTGGGCGGCGCGGCGCTTTCACGGAAGTTTACGAAGATGAAAATTTCGCCTCAATATGATGGCCCCGTCCTTTACGCCAAAGATGCAATGGACGGCCTGTCTTTAGCGAATGAATTAAGAGCGAACCCTCTTCAATTTCAAACAAAACCCTTAGAGGATCAAGAAACACTCCATAAGGAAAAAGAAACAACGCAGCCAAAAGCCGTGATTGAATTACTAGAAAAACGCGCGACACTTCCGGAGGCAGCGATTTTCACACCAGAAAATACGAAACGCCATTATGTACGGGATATTGATTTGCACCACATTATGCCCTATGTCAATGAGCAAATGCTGATCGGCCATCATCTCGGTTTAAAAGGAAAGGTCAAAAAGCTCTTGGCTGAACAGCATCCAAAAGCATTGGAGTTAAAACAGCTGATCACAGATCTTCTTCAAGAAGGCAGAGAGAAAAACTGGTTTGCACCTGCATTCGTCTATCAATTCTTCCCTGCCAATTCAAATGGGAATGACCTGCATATCTATGATCCAGAAGCGCCTGACCGCGTCATTGAGACATTCCAATTTCCAAGACAGGAAAAACTTCCGTACCGGTCTATTTCTGATTATGTGCGGAAAAGCGGAGAGAACGAGAAAGATTATATCGCCTTATTTGCAGTGACGGCTGGTACCCGCATACGAGAGGTTGCGCAGCAATTTAAACAAGAGGGTGACTATTTAAAAATGCATGCGGTCCAAGCTTTAGCACTTGAGCTTGCAGAAGGATTGGCTGAACGAACGCACCAAGTAATTCGTGATAAATGGGGATTCCCAGACCCAGTCGATTTCACGATGGAGAAACGGTTCCAAGCCAAATATCAAGGTCAGCGCTATTCCTTTGGCTATCCAGCGTGCCCTAATCTAGAAGACCAAGAAAAACTATTCCATCTGCTGCAGCCAGAAAAAATCGGGATTCATCTCACAGAAGGGTTTATGATGGAGCCCGAAGCATCCGTTTCAGCCATTGTCGTTTCTCATCCTGAAGCTCGATATTTTAACGTTCACTAAAAAAACCTCCTGAATGGGAGGTTCTTTTTATAAATAAAAATGGAATAAATATGAAAAATTAAGTTTATTTACCGATATGATAAATGAAAGTCATTTACTTAAAAGGAGATGTTTGTCATGTTCAAAAAGAAGATCGCGGTTTTATTGCTTACAGGCCTCTTTATCGCTAGCCCTCTTTTCCAATCACCTGCTCAAGCGAGTGAAACTTCTACGAAACAAACAACATATTATACAGAAGAATTGGAGCATCTGTATCCAGACAGTGATTATGCAAACAATGATACGATGGAAAAAGCTCAGTTCTTACAGCACTCTCTTCATCTAAACAAGACCTATTTATATCACGAAGGTAGTATCTCTTCTATGAATGACATTGATTTTTACCGGTTCACCAGCTCTAAATTTGATGGAGCAGATGGCCGCTTTTCTATCAAACTCGTCAATGTGAAAGCTGGAAATGATTTCGATCTTTATCTTTACAATCAGAGCGGGTCACTCGTGTCTTCCTCTGTGCGGACAAACAACCAAAATGAAATCATCCATATGCCGAAAATTGCCGCAAGCACTGACTACTATTTAGCCGTCAAACCAAAGCAATTATTAAATGAAGAGGACAACATGTATCGTATTGTCTTTGATAAAAGTATTGAAAAAGGCACAACCAAACGATATGGATCACCTGCCACATTGAATAGTTTCAATGAAGCCGGATCTCCCAATTCTTCTTTTGATTTAAGCAGCTTGCCGCAGGATGCCGTTGTCACTGGCCTGTCATTAGAAGCTGAAAAAGGCAGTACAAATGCATATAATTATGTATTCACCGTCTCTTCCTTAAAAGGCGGAACAGTGAACGTACCTTGGAACGGTCAAAAAGTTGACATCTCTTCTTATAAAACAAGTCAAGTGCCAGCTAAAGACCGCTTTTTTGTTTCTTTTAATGCAACCGAGGTTCCTCAATTGATCGGTGGACGGCTAATCAAAGTAGGCGTTGTCTCAATTAAAAACTTACAGCTCACCTTTGAATATGAATACAACCGTGACCTCAATTATTAAACTATACAAAAGGAAAAGGGAGCACCGAAGCGCAGGACTGACACCAAATGCGAGGGTTTGTCTATACGCTGAAGGAAAAGGTATCCCCTTTTCCTTTTTCTTATGCGTTCTTATGGTACGATACATATAGTGAAATCAGCTAAGAAGGAGTTGCGTGTATTGCCAAACGTTATACAACGAACTTTAACCCTTGATGACATACCAGACCTTGTCGCATTGTCAAAAGAGGTCGACTGGCCTGATTACAATGCGGAAGAGCTCACATCTCTTTTAACAAATGGACATTTTACCGGTTTTACAACAACTGACGGACAAGTCATTTCATGCGCTGGACTTTTTCAGTATGACAGTGTGGCATCAATTGGGGCGGTGATTGTATCTGAGACACATCGAGGCCTCGGTCTTGCCCGTCAAATGATTGACACACTGCTTCGTCATAGTGATCCAAGTGTCCCTGTCGTTTTAACTGCTACTGTACAAGGACGCCCAGTTTATGAAAAAATCGGCTTTCAGACAGCCGGTTATATTCATACATACAAAGCACAAAAAACAAATCCTAGTGCCCTTCACCCGTCACATCAGATTCATCTTTTTCCCGCTGATCAAACGCACCTCCCGTCTATTGAAAGGCTGGATGAAAAAGGCGCAGGGACCAATCGATCAAACTTCTTAATAAAGCGAATGGAGCGAGCAGCATTTAAACTGATCGCAAAGGATGAACACCACGAAATCACCGGCTTCGCTTTTGGTGTGGAAACACCAGCTAATCTGATGATTGGCCCGCTTGCAGCAAACGATGAACAAACGGCGCTATCACTCATTCAATCACTTCTCACGTCTTATTCTGGCGCCTTTCGTTTAGATATGCAGGAAGAAACAGCTGAACGCCTGCATGCATCACTTGTAGAAGCAGGATTTACGAAAACAAACGTCGCACATTTTATGATGATTCGCGGGAACGAAAAGCAGAACGATCCGGCGCTTCTCTATTTCCTGGCCTCACAAGCATTTTCTTAAAAAATCAAAAAGCTGTAGACAGATGTTGTCTACAGCTTTTCTTTTTTATTTTTCGCCTACGGATGAGAGAACTTGAGCGAGTGCATTTGTGACCTTGCCATGCTCTGATGCATGCGGCCGGTCATCTCCATCTCCATAGCCGTAATCAATCATGCGATTACGGTTTAAGCAAAGCTTTGTCAGCTGAGGCTGGAATAGATCAAATAAAGCAAAACGATCTTTTAGCTGTGGAAATTGCTTTTGATACTGCTGAATTTCTTCTGCAAGCAAGCGCCAAAGCGTCGTTTCATCTAACAGATTGTGATTGTCTAACACGTTTGACACGTAACGAAGATTGCAAATAAACAGACCCGTAAAAATAAATTGTACAAGACCCTCAGGCGGCTCACTACGCAGCACTTCCTTTAGATCTTCTTCTAATGAAGCCAATTCAGGCAGCGGTTGATCACTAATGTTCACATCATCAACAAAATCTTTGATCGCCAAACGATGCGGCTTGTGATCTTTTAATACAAGAATTGTATTTTGTCCGTGCGGTGAAAACACCGTGCCATATTGATACATAAAGTGCAGAAGCGGCGGCATGACAACGTGGAAGAATGACGCCATCCATTCTTTTGCTGACAGACCCGATTTTTCAATGAGCTGCTTCAGATAAGGCTCGCCTTCATGATCTTCATACGTCAGTGCCGCCAACGTAACAGGGCTCTCCCCTTCATCTAAATACGTATAAATGCTTTCTCTAAAAATGACCCCAAGCATTTCAAGGTATTGATATGGCGCACCAGGTAGCTTGCTGTAATAAGGATGATCAACATTGATACTCGCATTCTCACCCGGTAAAATCACGCGGCATACATCGGATAAAAAGGCGTCTTGATCGGCGATTCCTTTAATATGTGCTGTAATACGAGGTGCAATCACCGTACGTTCTGATGGGAGCCCCCGGTACACTAGCGTATTTAAAATACTCATTGGCAGTTTAATATGATGCTTGCCTTTATTTGAGATGTTTGTAAAGGTTCTGATCGATTGCTGTGGAATATATTGATCCAGCCCTTCTCCTAAATACACAATACGGCGCATGGCTAAATCTTCAGGGAAATGCTGGATGATCATATGCGTCCACTGCCATTTATGAACAGGCATCATATAATAATCAGCCACATTCAGCCCTTCATCCTTTAACACACGTTGGAATTGACGAATCGTGACTTCGTCTAATTCTTTGGCAATGATGTGCTCATAGTTCTCATGATCGACCGCATGGAAAGTCGCAAGTTCTCGGTGAACAGCAATCCAAGACAGCTGCACACATTCCTGCCTTTCAGGTGCATAGGCTAAGTAATCATCGTAGCTGAATCCAATACGCCCTTTGTTATAGACGATCCACGGATGACCAGTCATCTCGCCCTCAATCCATGCATAATCTGTATCTGTTAGCTCATCTGCACGAAGTGCTTTTTTCGACAGCAAATGAACATCCGCTAACAAGGTATGGTGAAGCTCTTTGATCAGATGACCAGTTGTTTCAGAAGACATTGGGATGATTGGCTGAATGTCTAGTAAAAACACAATGGCACTAACATCCTTTGTCCATGTTCCGTCTTGACAGCACTCGATCGATTCAGCAATCGTATCAAAACTATCAAACAAACGAGGTTTTGCGAGATAACGATATTTCTTCTGATCGTGAATGATTAATTCATATTGGGCGATGCCATCCTGATGATTTAGCTGAACGGGGTGAAGCATATCCTCATACATATATTCGGACAGCATTTTTGCCACCATTCGCTGGTTTGCTTTTTTCCAAGCAGCAGGATTGACCGCTTTTTTCAATTCATCTTGTACACTCATCGGTTCATCCTCCTTACCCTCTGATTTCTTCAAATGTATTTGCGTGTTTATGTGTACCGAATGTCTGGAAAACATGCTTTTGATAAAGTGGATACACAGGTCGACGAGCCAGTTCATTGATAATGACACTGTTTCGGTACGCCCCTAGCCCTAAATCTGGTGCGCCTACTCCATGTGTATGAAGCTCTGCATTTTGTACAAAAATATCATTCTCACCTAATGTGTTTGTTTTCAATCGATATTCACGTTCAACCTGGAAGCGTCCTTGATGATCCCACTGAATATGATGGGAAATCGGATCAATAAATGGCGGTAATACAGATTGATAGCCCGTTGCCAAGACAACAATATCTGTCTCATGCGTAAAGGATTCCTCTTTGACCCATTGATTGCATGAAAGCGATAAGCCGTCCCTCGTTTCCTCAATCAAATTGACTTCCGTCATCGCCTGCAGCACGGTGTTCAGCTGCTCTCCGCAAGCAGAACGTTCATAAAGCAAGTGATAAATATCTCGGATCATCGCTGAGCTGATGCCTTTATACAGCAAATCTTGCTGCTTTAATAGCGCATCTTTTTTAGGCTGCGGAAGCTCATAAAAGAAATCAATATAGTCTGGAGAGAAATACTCAAGACCTAAATTTGAATATTCCATTGGGAAAAACCCTTTAGAGCGTGTAAACCAATGAATATCCTTCGCCTCATCGTCTGATAAAATGTCATAGAATACTTCTGCCGCACTTTGACCAGAACCGATGACCGTCACGGATTTTCCTTTAAAACAGCCTTCTTTCTTTCGTTTCAAGTAATCAGCAGAATGAAACACCCGATCCCCTAAAGCTGGCTGAAGAGATACTGGTACCGCAGGCTGTGTACCGATACCTAAAACAAGATGCTTACTTTCAAACACCTCTACCGTTTGATCTTTCACATGACGGACATGCACTTCATATCGTTTTTCTCCAGCTTTTTCAACGATGGAGACAGATTCGACATTCATGCCAAATCGGCAAGAATCTAATTGATCCGCGACCCAGCGGCAATAATGGCTATATTCCTTGCGCGGGATATGGAAGTCTTCTAGAAAGTAAAATGAATACAAACGGTTTTGTTCCTGCAAATAGTTGAGAAAGCTATATTTGCTTTTCACATCTGCCATACTGACAAGATCCGCTAAAAAGGGGACTTGAAGTGTTGTCCCTTCAATGAGCATACCTGGATGCCAGTGAAACGCTTCACTTCTTTCAAAAAACAAAGCGTCAATTTCGTCTACTTCTTCAGATAATGCAGCAAGCCCTAGGTTAAATGGTCCAATGCCAATCCCAATGACATCCACTACATTATTTTGCTTGTTGAACCGCGTCATGGTTATACTTCCTTTCAAATCGATCTCGATGACAAAACATCAAAAGACCTGTTTTATCTGGTAAAGTGACTGGTTTCACACGTTCGAATCCACACTTTTCAAAGACATGAATCATTTTTTCGTTCCGAATATCTGGCTCAGCCACGATTTTTTCTGTTCGTTTGTTCTGCTCAAACTGAAATGCTGTCATGGCTTGAAGCAGCGGAGCCGCAAATCCTTTCCCTACATAATCTGGCTCTCCAATTAACAGGTGAATGCCTTGATCATGCGGAGAAGGCTGATAGTACGATTCAATGATATCCCCTTTCACATTGTATGCTTCAAAATAGCTCATCGGCATGCCATCAATGGTTCCTAAATAAAGGGTTTGATGCGGATCATGAATGGCCTGATAAAAGTGCTTTTCAAAAGCAGGAAATGGAATATTCAAATGCCAAAATGGGTGGACATACTCTTCTTGCATCCACTTGTGGACAAGCTGGACGTCCCGTTCATATTCAGCGCGAATGAACCCAATTCGATGCCTCATCCAATCAGCGCCTCCTTATGTAAAAAGAGCGGATTCAACACAGACGTGTACCTGGATTGAGTTTCTAAAGAACCGGTCAGCTCATCCATATCTTCAAACCGCGTGAGTAAGTTCGCTTTTGAAGGCAGCTCCTGTGACCGAAGAAGACTGTTCGTCAGCTCAGATGCACCATATGTCTCTTCATGCGCAAGCAGTGTGTCTCTAATCAGGGCTAATAAATCTTCTTCTTTTGCAAGCCCCTCTGTACCAAAACCATTCACAAGACCAAACAAATGATTAAAGAAGAAATAGTAACGCAGTCTCTCAACCGCTACATCGTCTGCACAAATGGTTTCACTTCTGACGCTTAAGTTTTGAACAAGCTTCGCAAGCTGATCCTTTTTCGATTCGCTATAATAGTAGCCTTGGTTGTCACGATAATAGAATGTGTGCGGATATCCATTCTTTAGCTGTACGACAGCATTTTGCTGATGGGCTTCAAGGGCAAGTCCATACGTTTCAAACAGCCAAAGCATCGGCTCTAACGCAATCGATAAATATTGTGTGAACCAATCACGGCTGACATCTTCTGTTGATCTGCCTTCAGCGTCTGCTAATTCAAGGATAATGCCTGAAAGGCGTGATTTTTCTCCATATGCATGATCCTGACATAGCCCTGCAATTAAGCTTGCCCCTTTTTCATGATGCAAAAATGGATTTTGACGAATGACGACTTCAAAGCCAGATTCCGCCTCATCCCCTTGAATAGATAGATACGCAGGATCTTCAATCACACGGAATCCAGAGAATTTGTCATATAAAGAAACGCCTAATTCTGTTTTTAAGATACGAGACATCTCAACTCCACGATCAAGTTCCTTTTGTTTGTTAACGCGTAAAGAGTTTGTGATCTTTACAGGGACAGAGAATTTAAGCATGTACGCAGAGTCTTTTTGATAGACCGTTCTAAAGGAAGATGTCGCTGTGTATTCAGATCCTAGCGGCCCTAAATACGTCAGCATCCCGTCCTCTATATAACGCTTGACGAACGCTTTCTCCATGACCACTTGGACTTGTAGCGGATGAATCGGAATCAGGACATATTCACCGCCTTCTGTTAACGTCGTCAGTCTCTCTTTTTCTTCTGGCATCTGGCGCATGAGCTCCTCAAACATGAGACTTGCCGCAGATTGTGAAAGAGAAGAATCCTGAAGCACAATTGACGGATGTGCTTTAAAGTAATGAAGCTGGAAAGAGCCTTTCAACTCAGGAGAATAAATAGCTTCCTCCTCTTCTGTCATTCCTTGTCTGCTTTTTGGTGTAGGATGCGTTAAATGCCCAAGAAGAAGTGACTGCTCCGCTTCAATATATTCAAAATCAGCTGAAGAAAGAGCCGCTCGATCACTTTCTCTCTCTCTGATAAATCGTTCAATATTCCGGCAGCTTAAAATGATGCGAAGCATGAACTCATCCTCTGCATCTGTGCGGCCATATTCAATGAGAAGTTCCTTTGAACATAAAGCAACAAGTGTGGTGTAATCGATGATCGTTCCCTGTTGCTCACTGCCTTGCGGGCGAAAGCGAACGGGAAAATCAAAGAGATGACGGCCTACAGGCGAAAAATATCGAATCGGAATGACAAGCTCAAGATCTTGTTTTGCTAATGCTGCTACAAATACAAGTGAGCCGTCTGCTTTTGTCTCTTTCTTTGCAGATCGATCAATTCCTGTTTCACGTAAAAAACAGTTTAAAAAGCTTTGCATAGTTGCATTTTCAGCCATTTGTTTATATTGACTCAACGTAGTACCCTCCCGGATTGAATATGAGCGATCCCGATATCAACAATGTCAGAAAGGATTTCCTCAATATGTGTAATAGTCGTTCTCGGATTTAACAAAGTGAATTTTAAGCAAGTTTGACCATCGGCTACTGTTTTTGCTACGACAGCCGTTCCTGTTTGGAAAAGTGTGCGATGAATGATTTTATTGATGTCCTCTGCTTGTTGATCATCTATAAAACGAAACACGACTGCATTGATTTCAGGATCAGGATTGATCACCTCAAGATGCTCATTTTTCTCAATCAACGTAGCCACATCTTTCGCAAAATGGATGGTATGGTCAATGATACTTGCAAACCCTTCTTCTCCAATCATACGCAGAGAGAGAAGGAGTTTTAGCGCATCAAACCGGCGCGTCGTCTGAACAGATTTATTCACGAGATGCAGAATGCCTTCCAGTTCATCTTCCTTTGGATTGAGATAATCTGCGTGGTAATCAATCAAACCAAAATGTCTTTTATCCTTTAGTAAAAATGCCCCGCAGGAGATCGGCTGATAAAATTGCTTATGAAAGTCAATCGTGATCGAATCAGCCAGCTCGATGCCATCTAATTTTCCTTGGAAGGTTTTGCTTAATACAAGCGCCCCTCCATAGGCAGCATCTGCATGAATCCACAAACCGAAAGGCTTCACCATGTCATATATGTCACGTACAGGATCAATACTGCCAAAATCAGTTGTCCCGCAAGTCGCCACGACTGCAAATGGAAGCAAATCCTGCTCTTTAAGCTCCATAAGCTTCTTCTGCAAATCATGCAGGTCCATTCGGTGATGTTCGTCCGTCTCAACTAACACAACAGCCTGTTCACCTAAACCTAGCTGAGATGCTGATTTTTTCACAGTGAAGTGGGCATTCTTGGAGCAAAGAATCCGCATACGGTTTGCCTCGCTCGGCAACCCTTTCTGCTGTACGTTCCATTGCCAAGTATTTTCGCAAAATGCATCTCTTGCTAAAAGCAGTCCCATGTAGTTAGATTGGGTTCCACCGCTCGTAAAGGTCCCATCTGCTCGTTCTCCATAAGAAAACTTTTCACTTAACCACTTGAGGATTTCCTCCTCAACCAAAGATGCAATGCCGCTTTGATCAAAGGAATCCATTGATTGGTTAAAGGAACTTACGATCACCTCTGCTGCCAGAGCAGGGATAAGAGGTGGGCAATGCAAATGTGCCAAGCATTTAGGGTGTGACACATCAACTAAATGTGGTAAAAGATGATTTTTTATATCTTGAAAAACAGACTCAATGGATTCACCAGCCGGTTGAATCTGGAATAACGATTCGACATGAGCCGCTAATTTCCCAGGCAATATTCCGCTATACGGTCCTCTGCTTGTTTGCCACTCTGCCAGTAAGCTGTCGATGGATGTGTAGAGAGCCGCTTGGAAGGACTCCCTCCCAAGCTGGCTTTGTTGAATAAATAATGAATCGACAGATGGTTTAGTTGACTGCATCGTAAACTGCCTCTTTAAAAATCGTGATGACTTTTTCAAGCTGTTCTTCTGTCATGATCAAAGGCGGTAAGAATCGAATCACACTTCCAAAACGGCCTCCTGTCTCCACAATTAAGCCTTTATCAAAACAATTCTTTTGAATGAGACTGGCTAGCTCTGGATTTGCTGGATAACTGCCGTCCACATCCTGTTTCTCATCTGGATTCACAACTTCAACACCAATCATTAATCCTCTTCCTCGCACATCACCGAGAGCAGGCACTTGTTTTTGAATGTCTTTTAGATTGGCCTGCATACGCTGACCAAGCGCTTCTACATGATCAAGCAGATTGGTTTCTTTTATAAATTTAAGCGTAGCAGTTCCAGCTGCCATCGCCATTTGATTTCCTCTAAACGTGCCAATGTGTGCACCTGGATTCCATTGATCTAAGTCTTTGTCATAAATCACAACGGATAGTGGAAGGCTTCCCCCAATTGCTTTTGATAACACAATGACATCTGGCACAATACCAGCATGTTCAAAGGCAAACATCTTACCAGTTCGGCCGATGCCTGATTGAACCTCATCAATAATAAGTGGAATTCCTTTTTCTTTTGTGATTCGTCTCATTTCTTGTATCCATTCAATTGATGCCGGGATGGAGCCGCCCTCCCCTTGCACCGCTTCAAAGATCATGCCTGCTGGCGGGAGAATTCCACTCTCAGGGTCATTTAATACACGCTCAATATAAGAGCTTGAAATGCGATGTGAGTCTTTACCGCCAATTCCAAATGGGCAGCGGTATTCATATGGATAAGGCAGGAAGTGAACATCTGGCATTAATCCTTGTACTTTTTCCTTTGGCGATAAGTTGCCGCTTAATGACATCGTGCCATGTGTAGCACCATGATATGCTCCGTGGAATGATAGAATGGAACGATTTCCCGTCGCTGTCTTGACTAATTTAATTGCTGCTTCTATAGCATCACCACCAGTTGGTCCACAAAATTGAATTTTCGCTCTTTTTGCAAACTCTTCTGGCAAGTGAGAAAAAATCTCATTCACAAATTCTTCTTTAATCTCTGAAGTGATGTCCAGCGTATGCAACGGTCTTTTTTCATGAAGCATACGTTCAATAGCATCTATAACAACCGGGTGATTGTGACCAAGGGCAAGGGTTCCTGCACCTGCTAGGCAGTCATAAAATTCTCTACCATCTGCATCTGTCACGATCATACCTTCGGCTTTTTGCATGGCTAATGGGAACCGTCTCGGGTAAGACCTTGCATTAGATTCTCTTTGACTTTGTTGCTCTAAAAATTGCTGATTTTTAGAAACGGTTTTGATGGACATAATAAAACACTCCTCCAATTGATAAAGATTATCATTTTCATTTACTAGCCTAGAGGATGTAAGATACGAAAGTCAATTGTATTCAAAAAGATGATTCTAAAAGCATATGAATGCTATATTCTCTTTTTAACGAGTAATTTCGTGTATTTTTTACAAACATCTACAGCCATAAGGGCGATGTAACGTTTGAGTATGAAAAATATTGAAAAAAATTACAAAACAATTCTCCTGGTTCTTTTGCTCTATTCGTTGTAGCTCCCCTGTTTGATACAGGACGGCCGAATGAAATGAATGTAGTAAAACAAAAAATGAACGTTATTTTATCTTGATATAAATGGTTATGATGGTATAATTTCTCTGAAACGAAAGGGAATCGAGGGAGATCTGATGATTTTAACGAAGCATGACCTTCACCACTACTTGGCACAAGATCAGAAAGCACTTGCCATCAATCGAAAAAGACCAAAGTGGCTTGGGGATGATATTTGGAAATATCAAAGATATTTACGAAAATATGAGTACTATACGAATAGCGGTGCTACGTTACGCAAATGGTTTTATCGTTACTTACATAAAAAGAAAGGCATGCAGCTTGGCTTTGATATCCCAATTGGTGTATTTGGACCTGGGCTCAGAATCAACCATACTGGGCTGTTGATTGTGAACAAGCATGCCAAAATCGGCGCGTTTTGTGATATTCATCAAGGCGTGAATATCGGTCAAAACCATCATGAAAAAGATGTGCCCGTCATCGGAGATCATGTATGGATCGGCCCTGGAGCTAAACTGTTTGGAAATATTTATATTGCGAATCATATTTCCATCGGAGCAAATGCAGTAGTGAATCGCTCCTTTCATGAAGAGCGAATTGTCATTGCAGGTGTCCCTGCTCAAAAAATAAAAGAAAAAAGCCCTTCTTTATGAAGGACTTACTTGACCAAAGCAGTGAGCCACATGAGATAAAATAAGATGGATAAACATGAGGATCATCCTGCCCGAGCCCCATCACCATTTATCCTAAGATGCTTTGGCGCAATCAAACCATCAATCGGTAGCAACTTGAAGTGAAACAAATCACCACAGCCGTACTCTCTAATTTGCGTTGGAGTACCCGAAGACCAGCATGAGAAAGTACAAGACAAAGACGAGGATGGCAATCGCATAGATGAGAATGGACACAATCAGTACTGTCCAGCCCAACCCTTTTCTTCCTGTTTGAATGAGATATATTCCAAGTGTGAAGAGCCCGAGTAAAAGACCTAAGATGGCCCATAACCATTTATTTTTCCCGTGTTTTGGTGCATCAACGAATAGGTAGATTGCGACTAAGATGGATACAAACCAACCTGTAATCCATTTCACATTCATCCGCCACCCTTCTTTTTCAATTTATTTAATCTTACTATACTTTTTTCCTAATCTTAAAAACAACTATTCAAATGAATGATTCGGAAGGCTTTGCCATTCTTCTCTCAGCATCCCATACCGCATCGAATCATAATACTCCCCTTGATAGTAACGTACCTTACGCAGTCTTCCCTCAAGGATAAACCCGCATTTCTCTGCGCAACGCATCATGCGTTCATTTCCAGACCAGGTGGTCAGACCGATGCGTGGGATATCAATGTGTGAAAAGAGTTCATCGATCCATAGACGCAATGCCTTTGTTCCAACGCCCCCATTCCAAAAACGTGAGTCATAAATAAGAATCCCACACTCCAGCCAACGTGTGCGTTCATTCTCCCAATAATAAGAAACTGTGCCCTTTAATTCACCTCCAACATCAATGCCAAATAGTTTTGGCAGGACAGAATCATCCTGTAAATAGCGTTTTTTAAATGCAGCAAGCGATATGTCATGTTCAATAAAATACGGTGCATTCCACTTTCGATAAGCCTGGTCTGGCGCTTTAAACCTTAAATGCCATACCACTTCTAAATCGGTTTCGTCTAATGGACGTATGCTCACAATCTCTTCTTTTTTTCCTTTCATCTGTTCACGTTCCTTTACTTTGTCGTTCTTTTAGCAAGATGACGATACTCGATAGGCGTCATGCCTTCATTTTGCCGAAACAGCTTTGAAAAATACGTTGGGTCATCAATGCCTACATGTTCTGCAATGAGAGCTATTTTTTCATTCGTTGAAGCAAGTAGGCTTTTGGCTTTTTCAATTTTGAGTCGATTGATGTACTGGCTCGGCGTCAGTCCGTACACGGTCTGCATACACCTTGTCATGTAATCAGGATGATAATGAAGAATCTCTGCCAGCTTCTCCATCTGTAATTTTTGCGTAAAATGACGTTCAAGATAGTGAACCACTTCTGAAGCGACAGTCTCCTTTGCACTTGGAATATGAAATGCTTCTTTTTGTAAATGAATGAGCATTTCCTCAAATTGAAGCTGCTTTTTGAGCTGAAGTTCAGACGCATCATCATTTAAAGCGCGCATCGCTGAAAGATGCTTCTGTAGCACGCTTTCCCCTTTCACTTTTCCTTTTCGGGGCAGACGAAATTCATAGCTTGCTGCTTTTTCAAAAGTGGCTTGATTTTGCTTCATGTCAAACCAGTGTTCTCTCGGCCGATCTGTAAACTCAAATGAATCAATTGAAAAATGCAGCCACTCATAAAGTGTTTCTTCTTTGCATGGCAGATGTCCACCATGGGCAAGTCCCGGTGATAAGATGATATATTCTCCCTCTTTTACGTGATGAGGCACCTCGTCTTCTGTGATCCACAGTTCACCTTTCGTGACATAAAGAAGATCAAATACGGTGAAAATTCTGGAGATATGTCGTTCTCCTCGATGGAATACACCTTTGCCTGAAGCAATATAGACTGGAAATGGCGGTACAGTAAATGTAATAAACGGACCCATATTCATCCCCTTATGAAGTCGGATTTCTCCAATAAGTTTCGGTTTCATCTCTTCTTATTATAGTCGATGCAAGGTACACTATAAATCGGATTTATACGAAAGAAGGCGATGTGATGAAACCACAAGCACTGACAATACAAAAGGTTCAAGCCAAAAGTGAAAAATCCCACCCTTCATTATTTGCATTAACTTGGCCTATTTTTATCGAAATCTCTTTATATATGCTGATGGGGAGCGCAGATACACTGATGCTCAGCCAGTATTCTGACAATAGTGTTGCCGCAGTAGGGGTAAGCAATCAGCTATTAAATCTATTGATTGTGATGTTCAGCTTCATTACGACTGGGACGACGATTGTCATTGCGCAGCTTTTAGGAGCGAGCCGCAAGCAGGAAGCGACCCAAGTTGCCTATGTATCACTAGGCACCAACTTCCTCATTAGCTTTGTGATCAGTCTTCTTATGTTTGTGTTAGCTGTGCCCATCCTGCATATGATGGGATTATCAAGCGAGCTCATGCCAGATGCAACCGTCTTTTTACAGATTGTCGGCCTGCTTTCTTTTATTCAGGCGCTCATTATGACATATAGTGCTATTTTAAAAAGCTATGGATTCACGAGAGATACGATGTATGTCACCATCGGTATGAATCTGTTAAATGTTGCTGGTAATTATTTGGTCATCTTCGGACCATTTGGCTTCCCTGTATTAGGTGTCATGGGTGTCGCTCTTTCCACATCATTTGCACGGTTGATCGGTCTTACAGCCATGATACTCATTGTTCGACACCGCATTGGATTGCGGTTTTCATTCAAGCGAATGTTTTACATCCAGCGAACGCATTTAAAAAAACTGCTAAAAATCGGCATTCCTTCTGCTGGAGAACAACTTTCTTATAATGGCTCTCAAATGATTATTACGCTGTTTATCACATTTATGGGCACGCAAGCACTGGCAGCAAAAGTCTATACCCAGAATTTGATGATGTTCATTATGTTATTTGGTGCCGCCATTAGCCAAGGAACGCAAATCTTAATTGGGCGCCTGATCGGGGCGAAAGAATTTGATGCGGCCTATCGAAGATGCATGAAAAGCTTATACTGGGCCATTGCCATCTCACTTCTTTCTTCTACTGCTTTATCTTTATCATCGACGCATTTACTTACTTTTTTCACTAGCAACAGTGAGATCATTCAAATAGCGAGTCTCCTCCTCATATTGACAATTATTTTAGAGCCTGGACGTTCTTTTAATATGGTCATCATCAACTCCTTGCGGGCAGCTGGTGACGCGAAGTTTCCAGTCTATATGGCGATGATTTCAATGTGGGGCATCGGCCTTCCGATCGCTTATTTATTAGGCATTCAACTTGAGATGGGCCTTATCGGGGTTTGGATTTCTTTTATCGTGGATGAATGGGTAAGAGGTATCTTCATGTATAGGCGGTGGCGTTCAAGGGTGTGGACGGGGTATCGGTTTACTTCCACATAAAAAGGACTGCGGGTGCAGTCCTTTCAGATTGTTGACAAAGGGCTAAAACGAACGAACTCTATTTTACCCTTTGTCTTCTTTTCATTACGTAATATCTTCTAAAATAAGTGCTTTTTCTTGTGTTGAAATATATGACCGCTTCGTAAAGACGCGGTATTCGTTTTCTCTAGTTTTATCTAAAATAGCCTTATAAAAGTGAGCAGCTGCTTTCACTGGTATCCTTGAATAAAGTGGGAATTCATGGAGATGGTCAAAAAATTCCTCATAGTACGCCTCTGCCTCAAAAGCAATATATTCCCATACATGCTGGAAGGCTTGATTGACGATCCCTTCTTGTAATTCTTGCTCTGTATACCCAAATTGATCCATGACTTGTTTTGGCAAATAAATGCGGTTCCTTTCCGCCTTATCCTCACCAATGTCTCGAAGAATATTGGTCAACTGCATGCCAATCCCAAGGGAAATCGCTGCTTCTTTTAGCTGTTCTTTTTTACGCGGTGCAATGATCGGAAGCAGCATTAATCCAACTGTACTTGCGACATGATAGGAATAGATGAGCAGTTCATCTAACGTTTCATATCGATGCTGCTCTAAATCCATCTCCTGTCCTCGCAGCAGGTCACGGAATGGGGATTCATCCATACGAAACTGTTGAAATGTATACTCCAGCGCCACCCACATTGGATCATCACGATCTACTTCTCCTTGCAAGAAACGTTCAAATGCCTCCTGAAAAGACGCCAGTTCTTCCTTTGGTGAAGGAGACTCATCTACAATGTCATCCGCTCTCCTACAAAAAGAATATACGGCCCAAACAGCCTGTCTTTTCTTTTTAGGCAGCATGGAAAAGGCACGATAAAACGTTTTTGAATGGGTTTGAATGGTCTCTTCACATATTTTCAATGCTGTTTGCACATCAACCACTTAGCTTCACTTCCTTTCTGTTGTTCAGCTCTTTAAGCAGTACAGAAGCCATGAGCTTTGCACTTTGCATCACGATCGGTACCCCGCCGCCGGGATGGATGGAAGCACCTACCGCATATAGATTGTCTACATCTGCAACCTTTACTTGCGGGCGAAACACACCTGATTGAAACAAATTAGGAGCGAGTCCAAAGCTGCCGCCTTCAAACAATCCTTCTCGCATTGAATCATTCGGTGTTCTCACCTTTTGCCAGACAACCGCCTCTCGCAGCTGTGGAAAGCCTCTTTTCTCAAGACGCTCCACCATTTTATCCACAAAGTCTGTCTCTTGTTCCCAGTTGATGTGATCTCCTGATGGAACAGGAATGAGCATATATAGGACACTGCTGCCTTCTGGGGCAAGGGATGGATCGATGATAGATGGATTAAAAGTATAAAATGATGGATCTTGAGGTATCGTTTTCGTTTGGAACACCTCTCTCATATGCTGATCAAAGTGTTCTCCCATGAAAAATTGATGAACAGGTGCTTCATCGTATACTTTGTTTAACCCTAGATACACCATCACGCAGCCGGAGGATGGAACGTATTTACGCCGGTCTTGTTCACCTAAACCAAGCTGTTTTAACGCCGCTGGATAATCTCCGTTCAGCACAAATGCATCAGCTGCTATGTGCTCATCATTTATTTTTGCCTTGACCACACGTTTCCCCTCAAACTCAAATTGTGCGACTTCTTCACTTTTTCTTATGTGTACACCCGTCTTTAAGAGCTGTCTCTCCAATATATCTACTAAACTCGCATATCCGCCTTTTAAATAGTAAATTCCGTGTGCGTGCTCACTATATGAAACAAGCGAATAAATGGCAGATGCTTCATACGGATTTCCTCCGACATAGAGGGTTTGAAGTGCATATGCATCTCGGAGGCGCTCATCTGAAAAATATTTTTTGAGAGAACTTTGAACGGTTCGATATGCTTTTAATTTCATTAAAATCTTCATGTTCGCTTTTGTAAAAAAGGTTCGTTTTTCATGAAATGATTTTTCTAGAAAAGCTTCCTGCCCTTCTTGAAATCGATCCGTCATTTCTTGCATAAATGTTAAATATCCCTGTTCTTCCTTTGGAAATACACGTTTGATTTCTTCTAGTTGTCGCAGTGTATCAGAGTATTTCGTATAGGAGGTCCCATCTTGATAGTGGATCGTATACAGCGGATCGAGCTGCAAGAGATCAAGAGATGTTTCATCAATGCCTACGTCATGTAAAATGCCTTTTAACATATCAGGAAGCAGGACAATGGTCGGACCTTCATCTACTTTATATCCTTTCTCACGTACAAAAGCAAGTCTCCCGCCGAGCCGTTCCTTTTTTTCAACAAGGGTGACATCATGTCCAGCTTTTTTTAAATAGAGGGCTGAGATCATACCGCCAATACCGCCGCCAGCAATCAATATATGTTTTTTCATGAGGCGCTCCCCTTTTCTTGATGTGGCACTCTTTTGTGCGTATGTTTCTCTTTTGACAGAATCGCATTTGTCGTAATACGCGCTGATTCTAAAATGGTTGGCAATCCGCTGCCCGGGTGGGTTCCTCCACCAACGAGCCAGCAGTGTTTCAACTCATCAAATTCATTATGCGGCCTGAGTACCATCATCTGCGTCAACTGGTGACCAAGATTAAATGTAGCTCCTTCATACACGTACAGCTCTTCTTCCCAATGCTTCGGCGTGATCATCCGCTCGACTTCAATATGCTGCCTGATATTCTTAAAGCCTGTTTTCCGCTCCAGCGTATCCAGCACAAGCTCTCTAAATTCTTCTTGATACACTTCCCAGTCAATACCGCTTTGATTATTGGCAACGGGTGCTAACACATAAAGAGTGGACTTGCCTTTTGGCGCAAGCGAATCATCTGTCACACTTGCATTTTGAATATAAATGGACGGGTCATCCGGCAGCTCAAAGGTTTTCGTAATTTCTTTGACGAACTTCGCATAGTCATCGGAAAAAACGATGGTATGATGCGGCTCATCATATGTCGTATCTAAACCTAGGTACAGCATAAAGGTGGAGCATGAGAATTTTTTCTTTTTCAGTTTCTTCTCGCTATATTTCTTTAAAAGACCCGGCTCTACAAGCTTTGTCATCACGTGTGCAAAATCACCATTTACGACCACCTCATCTGCCTGTATTTCTTCACCAGTTTCTAAGCGAATGCCCTTCACTTTCCTGCCTTCCGTCAGTAACTTGTCAACTCCAGTTGATAGATGAAGGGTAGCCCCAGATTCAACAGCTGCCTTTGCCATCGCTTCTGACAGCTGATTCACTCCGCCTTTCGGATGATAAACGCCTGTGTCATGCTCCATAAAGGAAAGAATTGAGAACGCTCCTGGGCATTCCCAAGGTGACATCCCTAAATATTTTGATTGGAATGTAAAGGCATATTTCACTGATTCATTTGAGAAATAATCCGACAGCACATCATATAAGCTTTTATTTAATGAGAGCTGAGGAAGTGCTTTGATGACTTTTGGACGCAAATAATGATGGAAACGATCCATTTTACTTTGTAGAATCGGCGTTAGGCGGTCCATTTTTCGTTTTGTATCATTCATAAAACGTACATACCCCTCGCCCTCACCAGGTGCAAAGGCTTCTAGCCGTTTGTACATTTCGTCTCGATCTCGAATCATATCAAGCTTCTCATCTTGAAAGATTAATCTATACATTTCTTTTAATTCAATCACATCTATATAATCATAGAGATTTTTACCGGCAAAGGTGAACAGTTCCTCTGCAATATGAATCATACTGAGAAAAGTAGGACCTGTATCAAACGTGAAATCACCAAGTTGAAACTTAGAGTTACGTCCGCCAACAAAGGACTGTTTTTCATATATATGAACATCATGTCCTTTGCTTTGCAACATCATAGCTGCTGCAAGTCCCCCTGGTCCTGCTCCGATCACAATGATTTTCATTATCCTTTTTCCTCCAAATTAATTCACTTTAAGTTAATTATACAAATTGAAGCGGTTAGATCAACTTTTGATGTGCTCTAAAAGTCTCATGTTATGTATCAAAAAAGCCGACTTCCTTTCAACAAGTGCAAGAAAGCCGACCCTTTGTTATGCTTCTATATCAATTCGATATGTTTCAAACCAATGATGAATCTGTGCCAAATGGGCAATGAGCTGTGGGCCTTTCATTAACTGACCATACCAAGGAACCTGGAAAGAAGCCCCTTCTGTTTCAATCAGCTGTTTTAATTGATGTGGATCTAAAAATTCATGAAGCACAGAATCCTTTTGCGCGAGACAATCTGTTAACATCTCTTTTACCGCCTGAGTATAAGCAGGATGATGTGTTTTCGGATAAGGGCTCTTCTTGCGATAAAGCACTTCATTCGGTAAAATTCCCTCTAATGCTTTTCTCAAAACCCCTTTTTCCCGATTTCCATACATTTTCATTTCCCAAGGAATATTCCATACATACTCAACAAGACGATGATCTGCGAATGGAACACGTACCTCAAGGCTCGCCCCCATGCTCATACGATCTTTTCGATCCAGCAGTGTTGTCATAAACCAAATCATATTTAAGTAAAAAAGTTCTCTTCGGGCTTTATCTACTCCAGTTTCCCCATCTAAAAGAGGGGTTTCTGCCACGGTTTCTTCATATTTGCTTTGCGCATATTCCTTCAGTGATAATTTCTTTTGCCATGAGTCTTGAAGAAGCTGAATGCGTGCTTCCGTTGATCTCATCCACGGAAATCCATTGGTTTCGCTTGCCATGTGAAACCATGGGTAACCTCCAAAAATTTCATCTGCACATTCACCTGATAAACCAACAACAAAATCCTTTTTAATTTCTCGGCAGAACCATAGTAAGGAAGAATCAATATCTGCCATCCCCGGCAAATCTCGCACTTCAACCGCTTCTTTCAAATAAGAAGCCAGCTCTTTTTGCCCAATGATACAGCTATGATGATTCGTTTGAAACGCTTTGGTCATTCGATCAATCCACGGGCCGTCAGCATTCGGCTGAAATTGACTTGCTTCAAAGAATTGATCATTTCCGTCGTAATCAACGGAATACGTATGCAGCGGGGCTTTCCCTATTTTCTCAAAGTGCTTGGCGGCAATGGCCGTAATGGCACTAGAATCCACACCGCCCGATAAAAACGTACATACAGGCACATCAGAGACGAGTTGTCTTGTAACAGCATCCGTAAAGAGTTCCTTCACGTGCTGAGCGGTGTCATCAAGCGAATCTGTATGCTGCTTGCTTTTGACATTCCAGTACCTCCACACACGCAAACCATCTTTTGAAAAGGTTAGGGCATGAGCAGGTCTCAGCTCTTTCACCCCTTTAAATACGCCTTGCCCTGGTGTTCTAGACGGCCCTAAACCAAAGATTTCTGATAACCCTTCATGATCCACTTTGGCTTTCATTTCAGGATGAGCTAGAAGTGCTTTGATTTCTGAGCCAAACAAAAAGGAATGATGACGTTCTGTATAGAAAAATGGCTTGACACCGAGCCGGTCTCTCGCTGCAAATAATAATTCACGCTCACTATCCCAAATGACAAATGCAAAAATTCCATTAAAATGGGTCACACACTCTTCCTTCCATTCTGTATAGGCGTGAAGAAGAACCTCTGTATCAGAATGCCCAAGAAAGCGGTGCCCTCTTTTGAATAATTCTTTTCGTATATCCTCCGTGTTATAGAGTTCTCCATTGTATACCACCGTATAATCATGGTGTTGATGGGTATATGTCATCGGCTGCTTTCCGCCTTCAACATCGACAACGGCTAACCGTTTATGGCCGAAAAGAACGTGCTCACTTTTCCACGTATTTGTATCATCCGGCCCTCGTTTAGATAATGTATCTGTCATTTGATTGATTACATGATCCTGTTGGATGAGCTGCTTTTTAAAGTCTGCCCAGCCTGTTATTCCACACATCATCATCAGCTCCCATCCGTTTTTCATCAAGTGTTCTCATTTAGCCTTTCTTAGTTTATGCATCGGCTCCTTGATAGTTGATTTGTCCTTTTTCCCCCTGTGTATAGGACAAGCTTCATTTGGTAAGAAAAGAAAGAGGAAAGGAGGTTTTGCGAATGGAGAACCGAATGACATATCTTCAGCAAAACCACCCAAAATGGTGTAACGGGTACTTACTGATGGAAAACGGTCATTGTCTGATTGAAGACGAAGAAGGAGACATCATGCTGCCTGAAAGCCTTCAAAGTTCTATGATCTGTTTGAAAGAAAAGGAGCGATGGACAAAAGGAGAATTGCTCGGGTCTGTCGTTCTTTGTGAGAATGGGAAGTTGATGGAGGTAAAAGGCGGTGAACGCATTCAATATCCAGCGTCTCTTTCTAAAGGGTGGCTTGATTTGCTTCTGTTCGTACCGGAAAGCGTCTTTTATCAGATCATTGACTATGTAGAACAGCTTGGCTTTTCCGTCTATGATTGTGTCTTCTCTTCCTTCCACCCTTCTCATCGCGTGTCTTTTTTTCAGTTTTCAGGAGACATGCAATCACTTGCCCTTCAATGCCACCATCATTCGGGTACAAATCAAGTTCAATTGGAATGGACGACTTCTGATGGTCACCGGCTGATGTCTCAGTTTGATCTCACATAAAAAGGGCACTGCTTTTTGTTTGAATCAATAGGCTTTGGATGTAGTGAATGAGTCAACTCCTTAATGCTCACTTTCGTTCCGCTTACCATTGACTCATTCCGTATGTTTTTCACTCCATTTTTTAAACAGTAACGCTCTTCTTGTTTTTCCTTTTTGTGGTATGTTAGTTTTGCCGTTTCTGTCACTTCTTCTCATTTCCCATAAATCCATCACATGAATTTCGATCGTCATCACATTCATCTCCACAGTGAACGGATTCTATCACAAAAATATTCAATAAAACGAAGTATTAAAAATAAAAAAATGGTTGCGGACACCGCAACCAAAAATAAATTTCTTAATGATTCTCTAACACGAAATCAATGAATTATAAATCTGAAAGCACAAACACACAAATCATACTTTATTTTTTCTTATACACAAAATAAAATACTCCATTAGCATTACCATCTGATAATCTTTTAGGTATACGAACATACCCTTTTTTATTTGTTTTAAAGCATCCCATACCTCGACTATAACATTGTTGGAAATATCCATCTCTTCTAATCTTATATGGTTTAAATGCTACATATCCTTTTTGCCCTTTTTTTAAGTTGAAAGTAAAAGAATTTGTAGTAGCCTTTACCTCTGTATACGTAATATTTAAAGATTGACTTATAGCACTTTTTTCAGCTTTTGTAGCTGTACCATATGTAACAGCTATAGACCTACTAAAAGAAACCCCATGACCTAATGAACATGTAGAAGCTGTACAATTAATATCTGCTGACACTTTTACTGGATCTCCAACATAAGAAGTAGATTTTGTTGGAACAAACTTTAAATAAGACCAAACTGTATCTCTTGTTCCCATTTTAGGTTCTTCATTCTCTACAACACTTGATAAATCATCTTCTGATTCATGTTTTAAATCCAAAGCTTTATACTCTTCTTTTGTTAACTCAATCAATTGACCTGTATCCGATAATGTAAATGCATTTACAAATGCATCAAACTCAGGAGAATAAAATTTTTCATCATCATTAATAGTAACTTCTGAATCTAACTCTTTAGCCTGAGTAACACCACTAATTCCAAAACAAAACATTAATAATGCTACAGCAAAAAATTTAAAGATTTTCATTCAATTACACACCCTATAATTAGATTTAAACAAACCCAATTATACCATAAAATATGGGTAATTTATTGTTTTTTTGAAAATTTACCAAATAAAAACACCGATAAAAACAATATACCTAAAACAAAACAGACAATTGCATAGTTTGAAAGTCCATATTCTTCGATTGTTTTAATACCAACACCATAAACTGATTCAAGAATAGCTGTAAAAACCTTATTTAAAAATAATAAAAAAACACCTAACAAAAAAGATATTCCACTTAACATCATAAATACTGGATTCATTCTACATCGCTCCTCTTATTCTCTTTCCTTTATCTTCAACTCAGAAATTGTAAAACAATAAATGTTAACTTTCCATAGAAAACACTATTTTTAGTAGTTAAGTAACAAAATTAAAAATACAAAAGCAGACTCTAATAAGCAATGCTCTTTTTATCTTAAAAGATATGGAAACCGATCGGCAGACGTAAGCCGAGAAGAATGGTCACAATAGCAACCACAATAAAACCAATGAATACACCCGTCACCGATTTTCCTTTTTTCTTGCGTACAAGGACCATTTCCATGAAACCAATCACAAGAATACCAAGTATCATTTTTCCAACATACTCGCCCCCGTAACCCGGGATTTTCATTCCTGTGCGAACATACAGCTCTACACCCGTTGCAATAATAATCAAGTAAAATAGGCGTACGATCATATGCACAATTTTAGCGCCTTTATCGTTTTTACCTGCTAATGCAAAGGCAACGAAAAATAAAATAATACCTAGCACCCACGCTGTAATATGTAAATGTGTTCCCATTTGTGATTTCCCCCTTTATCAGAACAATTATCTTCTCATCGTACCACGAAATAAGTCGAACACAAAGCGACAATCCTGTGTCAACACGCCTTTATTTGACGCGATTTGATAACGTCCCAATTGGTTCAATTGTTACTTCAACCTGATCGCCTGAGGCTAAAAATTTTGGCGGTTCAAAACCTTTGCCGACTCCAGAAGGTGTACCTGTTGCAATGATGTCTCCCGCTTCCAGCGTCATCCCTTTTGAAAGAGTTGACACAATGTCTTCAATTGGGAAGATCATTAATTCCGTACTGGCAGACTGACGAACCTCTCCGTTTACCTTTGTTTCCACATGGAGTGCTCCATGATCCTCGATCACTGACTTGTGAACGATATAAGGTCCCATTGGACAAGTTGTATCTAAGCTTTTTCCGATGAAAAATTGTTTGTGTTTTTTCTGCAAATCTCTTGCCGTTATATCATTTAAAATGGTGTAACCGAAAATGTAATCGTGGACCTCTTCAGGAGCAATATTCTTTCCTGTTTTGCCAATGACAATGGCAAGCTCCCCTTCGTAATCCAATTCACTTGTCACATCTTCATGGAGAAGAATGTCCGCTTCCTGCCCTACAACAGAGGTAGGCGCCTTTGTAAAGATCATCACGTCTTTAGGAATATCTGCCGCACTTCCCATTTCCATGACGTGATCTTGATAGTTTTTCCCAACACACATGATGTTTTTCGTTGGTTTTGGAATCGGTGCATGGAGTGTCACGTCCGAAAGCGGATAGACATAAGAGCCGCGGTCTTCTTCTTTTTTCTCCGCCCAATCAAGAAGCTGTTTGACGTGTTCGACAAACTTGTCCCCCATGTTGATGCATTCAAATAAAGAGTTTGGCAATGTTTCTAGCTCAAATAGTTTTGCTTCTGCCTTTTTGACGTCCATCACCCATTCATCATCAATGACGACCCCGATAAACAATCTGTTATGTATCTCACCTGTAAAAAACTTCATGTCTTCCCCTCACAATCTTCATTTCAATACATTATGATGTCTCATTTTTATTTCTCTACGAAATAAAAAAAACCCTTTTTTATCATACTCTCTTTTAAAAAGGGTTTCAAAAATGAAGACCTGACATTTAGCGGTAGCGTCGATACTCCCACATATTCCCTTGATCCCATTTACGATCAACATTTCCTTGATGGCGGGAATGATGTTTTTTCTTTCCGCATCTTCGGCAAGAGTGACTTCGTTTATGGTGATGAGAACGTTTAGATCGATGGCTGCGATGTGATTTGCGGCAGCTTTTCTTATGAGATCTGTATTTGCTGCGGCATGATTTTTTTGGTTTACTCTTTTTACTGCGGTATGACTTTTTGCTTTTATACGACTTTTTGCTTTTGCATGATTTCTTGCTTCTATACGACTTTTTGCTTTTGCATGGTTTCTCGCTCTTTACACTTTTCTTTGAGCAGCGACTTTTTTTAGAGCGATAGCTTTTTTTAGAACGATAGCTTTTATGGCTTTTTTTGCTGCGATGTGACTTACGGCAGCCTCCTCCACCAAAGAACCAGTGACGGCGATTTGAATGACGAGAACGAGATGATTTGTGCGAATGTCCCGATTCTGGTTCACGATCTAAGTGTTGATCACGCCCCTCACTTCGAAGTGAATCAACTGCATGTTCAATATGCGAATGATCAAATGTGCTCACGAACAATTCCCCTCCCAAACTGTGCTCTGACAAAACAAACAGACAAAGCTGTTTATCTTCTCTGCTTTATGTTACGAGACTCGGTAGACAAGTGTTCTTGGCGAATGCCTCTTTCTTAGAAAACTCCATGAATACCTACCAGCAGGTACAGGACATTCCTTCATTTTCATATAGTGGAAGAGATATAGGAGGGTGATGAACGCATGGACACAGAACCTTTAAAACAACTGGATATCTGGATTCATCCAAAAGATCTCATGGAATTAAAAAAGGACATATGGAACGATGAACCCGTCGAGGCCATTCTGAAAACCGGCCAAACCAAGTCACATATTTATGCCTCATACCGAGGATCACACATCCGAAAGCTCAAGAAAAAATCCTATCAAATTGAATATCGAAAACCAAAGCAAAGACAGGGCGAATCCCTTTTTCACTTAAATGCAGAGTACAATGATCCTTCTTTCATTCGCAACAGGCTGTCTTTTTATTTCTTTGAACAAATGGGTGTGTTCAGCCCGACCGCTTCTCATGTGTTTCTTACTATTAATGGAAGAAAAGAAGGCATTTATTTAAAAATAGAATCTGTAGATGAGCTGTTCCTCCAAAAACGACAGCTGCATGGAGGCGGCATTTATTATGCTGTAGATGATGACGCCAATTTCTCTCTTTTAAGTTCATTTGATAAAAAGCCAAAAAAACATCTTCTTCTCGGTTATGAGAAAAAAACGGGAACTCCTGAACACGACAAGCAGCTGAGTGAATTTATTTACTTTTTGAACACCGCAAGGGACGACACGTTTGCAAATAAGATTGAGCAGTACCTTGATGTAACACAATATTTCCGCTGGCTCATTGGTGTCGTGTGTACCCAAAATTTTGATGGCTTTGTTCATAACTATGCGCTTTATGTGAATGATCAAGGAAGGTTTCAAGTAATGCCTTGGGATTATGATGCGACTTGGGGTCGTGATATTCACGGAGAAGAAATGGCGTTTGATTATATTCCAGTCAGCGGTTTCAATACATTAACCGCTAGATTGCTAGACATCCCTGCATTTAAAAGAGACTATTATGCCCTTTTCCAGCACGTACTAGATACACATTTTTTAGAAAAACGGCTTCTCCCCATCATTGAGTCATGGCATGCTTCGATTGAGCAGCGAATTGGAGATGATCCATATACGAAAAACCGACAAGACATGCTGCGTTCAGAGCGAGAATTAATCCGACAGTATATCAACAAAAGACGACGTTATTTACAAACTGAGATTAAAAAAGAGACATCGCGCCTGTAAAGACACTTTCGAATTTTGTCACTTTAGTTCTCATATTGACGAAAGAGCTTTTTTTATAGAAAAATAGGGTATACTAACCATATCCTTCTATTTGATAAAAAATGTGAGAGTTGGCGTCCGTTATGATCAATTATGAAATTGAACAAAAAAGATTACATTTGATTGAGACCGCAAAAAAATTCGGAATGAATGCCGAAGAAACCATCAGGTGCAGTCAAGAGCTTGACACACTCTTAAATAAAGGCATCAAAACCACCTCTAAAGAATGCTCGAATAAAGGGTAAACCATACACTTCATTCCTCTCATCAAAGTTCTTCAAAAAGACAATCACATATTAAAAGACCCATCATAAGCTATGGTGAAACGCCCAAAAACGAAGTGCCCTATTTTTCTAAAGGATGTGCACCGCTATGCCGGCTATTGTTGGAGCCTTTAAAGTAAATGCCGTCGGAACGAGCGGAGTCGTTCATGTTGGAGACTGCATCACCATTTCTCCAAATAGTCAGGTTAAAACGTTTGCCGGCGCAGGCAGTTTTAACACTGGTGATCAATTACGCATTAGCAACTATAAAAGTGTGACAAATACGTATGATAGTGATGTCATTGATCAACCGCTTGTTGGTAACTTGTAAGGAGTGAGAATCCATTGAACTTCTATATTAATCAAGCGATACAAATTAATTACTTACGTGTGGAGTCTGTGAGTAACTCATCCGTTCTGCAAATCGGCAGTGCTGGATCAATCAAGGCACTCTCCAATCTGTATAACACTGGAAGCTATGTAGAGTCAGCACCTGCCGCAGCAGGCACACAAGGAATTGAAGAGTCTCAAGGCGCAAGCACGGCACCTTTTGTACCGCTTCAGTCACCAACAACATAAGTTCATCTGCAATCCCCGGAGGTGTATGCATATGTATGACTATCAAAACAGCGCTTCACAAATGTATGGCATCATTCAAAAGCAAACACAGCAAATCATGATGCTTGAAAAAAGGCTTAACGAGCTTCAGCAGGAAATGCAAATGATCAAAGATAAACCGACAACAACGATTGAACGGATTGATTATCAATTTGATCAACTGAAAATCGAGCGGCTGGAAGGCACATTAAATATCGGCCTCAATCCATCTGATCCAAATAGTGTTCAAAATTTTGAAGTGGGCCAAACAACAACCCCGGGAATTGGAATGATGCAGCAAGAAATGGCTGATCAATTTTTCAATCAAACACGCCAGCTTGTCGATGCATTCTTAAATGAAGAAGCACCGCAGCTTCTTGAAGAACTAGAGCAGCGATACGAAGGCTCGCTTGATGAAAGCAACAAACACCATATCATTGAGGACATTCGAAAACAAATAGACAGCAGAATCAAATATTATGCGGGGCAGCTGCCACAAAGGGAAGATATGACCCCGCTTCAACGTTCCGAGCAAATTGCTGAATACGTGAAACATGATGTCAAACGGGCAATCGAGCACTTTTTAGCCCATATTCCAAATGAAACGAAAGGAGAGGAAAACGGATGAATTTCACAGTCGTCAACCGCAACATCGAAACTGGAAGCATTAAAGTAGTTGGGGTATCGTCCTCTTCCCTATTTATTATCGGGGACACGGACCATGTACAACTGTCATCGATTTTCGATACACCGCCAGAATCATTAATTATTGGCCCGTTTGTTCCTCTAGCCCCTCGATAATGATTAAGCGCACATCTCAAGTGAAGTTCTCGAAGGTGAATTCTGTCGGGATTGCAAGTGTTGTTCAAATTGGTGATACACAAGAGCTATGTCCGAACGTAAAGGTGTTAGCTGTTCAGAGAACCATTAGTTTATTTTATGGAAATGAAGCTGAAAACCTAGATGCAAAAGAATTTGAAGTGTATTATGAGCCGATCCCATTGATGCTGCCAGAACGAGCGGTTAGAACGGCCTTTTATCATGAAAAGCCTCTCATTAAAGTGTCGTCCATTCATGTAGAAGGGGTCTCTTCCTCCTCTATCTATCAAATTGGCTCTACATGCGGAATAAATGCCGTTGCGCGAGTGAAGCATATTCGAGAGTTATTTAGCAACAATGACGAACATCCGCCAAACTCACAATTGGACCTACCTGCGCATATGATGGTGATATGACTTCGAATAAAGGATGTCGATTATGCCAGCAATTGTCGGACCCATTTACATTAACTCGATTTCTGGGGGCGTCGTAAACGTCGGTGACTCATTTTATCTTTCGCCTAAAAGTTCTTCAAAATCTGCTTTAGGCTCTGGAGCGGGGAATACCGGAGATTTCTTGATTTTAAATAATGGCATTAGCGCCACCAACTATGTGGATCCTGACTTAAATGATCAGAATATGGTAGGCAATGCATAAAGCGGCTCCTCTACACTCAGTTCATTTAGAGGAGCGCTTTTTTATGCTTATTTCTTTCTGCGTTGTCTTGATTTCTTTGTCTTGACCAGCTTGCTTGCCGGCTGCTTTCTAATCCATTTGATGTACGGAACAAGCTTTTCATCTTGTCTTAGGGCATCCAGCGTATTCAAACGTGCGGCAAGCTCCTGGTTTGTATAAAGAGCATGTACCTGTTTATGGCAAGGGATACACAGGAAGGCAGTCGGTAGAAAGGTCCCTCCTTCTTCTCTTGGCGTTAAGTGATGTTCTGTAAGGACGACCTCTTGTCTTCCGCACAGCTCGCATAATCCAATCGTTTGCTTTGCCATCCTGAGATCACCTCACTTTACATTAATTCCATCGAGACTGTTGTTCCTTTCCCACTTGGATCTGCTGGGTGGACAATCAGTTTCTTAGGCAGTCTCATCTTTAATTCTTCCACATGGCTGATCACACCAACAGCCAAATTTTGAGATTGTAGCTTCTCTAATGCTGTAATCACCGTATCTAACAAGTCTTGATCGAGTGTACCAAATCCTTCATCTAAGAAGAAGAATTGCAGCGGGAACTCACCTCTCAGCTGAATTTGTGCAGACAGAGCAAGGGCAAGTGCTAAAGACGTCAGGAAAGTTTCTCCCCCAGACAAGCTGGATACCGGACGTCTGACACCTCCATTGGCATCATCCCGCATCACAAAACCGCCCTCTGAATCGACTTCAATGGCATACCTTTGTCTTGTCAAAATCCCAAGACGATGAGAAGCATCACGGCTGACACTTTCTAGCTGTTCTTCTGCTAGGAACTCAACAAATGTATTCCCTTTAAACACCGTTTGAAGCTTATCCAGCCGGTCAATTTCTTGCTGCAGTTCTTCAAGGCGTTCATGAATGCTTGCAAAGCGCTGATGGTTTGCTTCAATCACTCGCAGATGCTCCTGTGCAGATCCACTCAGCGCTGTCGCTTCTTCAAGCGCTTTTTCTGCCGCTTCTTTTTTTAGTTGAATGTCTGTCCACTCGTCTTCATCCAGCGACTCACCTTTTAACAGTTCAGAAATTCGCTTTAAGTTTGCTGCACATTGCTTTCTTTTATCCTCAAATTCTTCAATTTCCTGTTTGACTGTAAGACGTACAGATCGATCCATTAAAGCAGGTGCTATCTCCTGAGGATGATCAAAAGGAGTAGATGCTGTTTCTTTTTGCCACGCTTTCTCAGCTTCTTGTTTTCGCCGCTTCGCCTCTTGGAGCTGACGTTCACTGCTTGAGAAATGGCTTTGCGCCTCACTAAATAATTGCTGTGCATGCTTAAATTGCTCGTACGATTGCTGTTCTTTTTCATTTAGATGAACAAGAGATTGTTGAACTTCGTCCAGTTCATCAGAAAGAGAAGCGGCTTTTAAAGGATATCGCTGTAAATCTGTTTCATATTGATCGATCAGGTGTTGCTGGCTTCCCAGCTGATGCGCCAGCTTATCGAGTTCCTTCTCTAGATCGTATATAGCTGTTTGCAGATGCTCTTTTGCCTGCTGTTTTTCCTCTAGAAAAGAAATACTCTTCTCAATACGCTCTTGATAACCTTCCGCTTGTTGATCCTTTTCATCAATTTGTTGCTGCATTTCCTGCACTTGGTTGATTGTCAGGTGAGGAAAGGTTTGTTCAAATTGCGTCAGTTGTTCGGAAAGCTCAGATCGAAGCTCCTTGATCAGCATGTCTAGTTCTTGTATGCGCTGCTGCTCAAATGTCAGTTGGTCTTTTACTTTGCTCATTTCTGCCGCTTGATCATAAGTGACGTCCATTAAACGAGCTCGTTTGCTTTCGATTGCTTGAATATCTTGTTTTACGCCTTTCCATTCTTGAATCAGCTGGTGCAAAGACTGCGGATTCTGTACTGCTTCTACTGCTGCAGCTACTTCCGAATCGGGGGCTTTTTGAGATAAAAAGGAGAACTGTTTAACTAATTGATTGGCATGCGTTTCAAGCAGCTGCTTTGCAGCAAACATGTCTCTAGCATATTCCTCTGCCAGCTTGAGCTCTTTATCCATTTTTACAATCCATTCATCAATTTGGGCAACCGTTTCTTCATGGTCATTGTCTATCACAGCCTTTGGATCATGATGAATCGATCCACAAACAGGACATGGTTCACCGTCTACTAGCTCTGCCGCTAATTCTTTTCTTAATTCTGCCGATCTGACAACATCACGCTGTTTTAATTTTTCTTGTTTTTTGTCCTGCTCTTTATGACTCCATTCTGTAAGACCTCGTTCAAATTCACATACATAAAAATACAATTGCTCTATCGCTTGAAACGATTGATTTATTTTTTCATGATGATCTTTTTGCTGTTTTTGAAGCTTTTCATACGATTGTGTCGCCTGTGCTGAACGCTGTCTTAGCTCCTGAATCTTTTGTTCTTCCTTTTGAATGCTCACATTCATTCTTTGAACATTTTCACTGAAACGAAGTGCGTCTTGTACAAGTTTCCGCTCTTTGACAGAGACTTGTAATTGTTCCAGCTCATGCTTCAACTGTGTTTGTTTCGCAAGCGCACGCTCTAATAAAGATTGCACGTTTTCGGCTTCCGCTTTTTTTTGAGTCAATTGCTGCGCTTTTTCATTGTTTTGCTGCTCTAGCACGGCCTTTTCCTGAAGAGCTGTTTCTTTTTTTCGTTCAATTTCTTTTAATTGAATAAGCTGCTCTTTCTTTTGAAGAAGCTCTGGCTCATTTTCCATTTTCTTTTGCCGCGTTTGCTCATACTCCTGCGTCATTTGATCATAGATCGTTCGTTGATGAAGTAAATGTTTTTCTGCTTCCTGCTTCTCTTTTGATGCTTGAGAGAGCTGCTTTTCAGCCTTTGTTAATGCATCCGCATAAGGCTTTAATGTCTCTGCCTGCTCTGCAATGTGAAGTTGATTCTTTTTCTCTTCCATCGTGGATGCCAGTATATTAAGGTTGTTTTGTTCCTTCTCGTACGCTTCTTGTTCCTTTTGATACTGCCAGATGGCTTGCGCTTTTGTAAAAGCAGTGAACGCTTCGTCCCGTGTTTGTTTTTTCTCATGAAAAATAGCTTGCGCCTGCGCAGCTGCTTCTTTAGCTTTCGCTAATGCCTCTGGACCAGCTTCTCCTAATCCAGTCAGTTCAGCCAGCAGTTCGTTTTTCTGTCCATAGTGATTTTGAGCTTTTGCGCGTAAACGTTTGACGAGCTGATCACCATATTTCTCTAAATTAAACAAACGCTGCAGCATTTGGCGTCTGTCGGCTCCTTTCAATGAAAGGAATTCCGCAAACTTTCCTTGGGGTAAAACAACCGCTCTCGTAAAATCGTCAATGGTTAAACCAAGTAATTCTTCTATTTTACGATTGACCTCACTTGCTTTATCTGCAAGAACTGTCTGCGTATCACCAATTTCAATCAATCGGCATAACGTCGTTCTAACCTTCATTTCATCTGCCCGTTTAAAGGCACGTTCCACTTTATAAGAAATATGGTGTTCCCTTTGCAAAGCGAACGTAAAGGAGACAGACAGCTTTTCTTCAGCTTGGTTCAAAATACCATGCGTATTATTGAGTGCACGTTCGACCTTGCCATAGAGTGCGAGTGTCATGGCATCTAATATGGACGATTTTCCGCTTCCAGTCGGTCCAAAAATACCAAACACACCTGCATCACATAAGGAGCTAAAGTCAATGGTTTGCTCTTCTCTGAAGCTATGAAGTCCTTTAATGGTTAACGTGATCGGCTTCAATTCGCTTCCTCCTCTTGCATGTCATTGGCAAGCTCTAAAAATAGCTTGACGGTCTTTTCATCAGGTAGACCTCCACCTGTCTGACGCTCATAAAATTTCACGAACCGCTCTTCAATCGAGAGCTTTTCCACTTGTTTTTGTTCTTCTTTTTGCTGTAATTCTTTAAACTTTGGCCTAATATGGACAAATCCACTATGCTGTTTTCTAAGCTGATGAATTTGTTCGATCGACAGCTGATCTGTTAAGTGAATCTCTAAATCAATCCAGGCTTGAAGATCCCGCTTTTCATCCAGCCAACTGTGTACTTGGCTCAGCCCTTCAGTCGCCTTCCACTTCATAAGTGGTTTACCGCTTGATAAAAACACTTCTTTCCAGCTTGCTGTTTCATTCGGTTTTGCATCCACAATGGTGACTGATTTGGCGTAGCCTGCTTCAGAAAAGCTGTATGCAAGTGGAGATCCAGAATAGCGGGCAATCGTCTTGGCACGTTTAATGGTTTGGGGGCGATGCAAATGCCCCAATGCGACATAACAAGCCGCCTCAGGCAGACTTTCGGCCGCAACGGTATATGCGCCTCCCACTTCAATCGGCCTTTCCGAATCCGTTTGACTGCCACCTGCCACATAAATATGACTTGTTGCGATATTGACCGTATCCGCCTGAAATTGGCTGCTTAAATGTTGAAACATTTGTTGTATTTTTAAATTGTACTGATCACGAAGCAGTTTCTCTTCAAATGTTTCAGCCAGCACCTCGTTTAGCCTTGCTTCAGACGGGTAAGCGAGTGCTGCAATAGATAGACGTTCACTTGCAGAAGAAACATCGACATGAATTAAATCATTTGTCGGATATCCAATTAAATGAATCCCCTGCTCATTCGTTAAAGGAGATGCGGCTGATAAACGGTCTGGGTTATCATGGTTGCCAGAGATCACAACCACCTGACGCTTTCCTTTATCAGATAATGCAGACAAACTTTCATAAAAAAGCTGTTCTGCGCGAGCAGGAGGGTTCACTGTATCAAAGGCATCGCCTGCCATCACAATGACATCAATGTGTTCATCCTTGACGATGTGATTTAATTCATCTAAAAACTCAGCTTGCTCCTCAAGCCGGCTTCGGCCTTCAAGGGTTTTCCCTAGATGCCAATCCGCTGTATGCAGAATCCTCATGTGATTCACCTCTCATTCATTCCACCTATAAAGAAATTTCTAGATTTCCATCAAAGAAATAAAGGATTTTCTCCTCTAATGTTCTGTTTGTTAAACGTTCTACCGCTGCTGAATACAACGATATTTGCGTTTCATAGCGTTTTTTTAACATCGCTTCAGCTTCCTCTAATCCACCTGAGAATCTGCCAGTCACTCGATCTGTTTTATAATCAAGTAAATAGAGCTTGCCATCTGCTTCAAATAAACAATCAATCATTCCTTGAATGAGCACAGGTTCACCTTCTGTATCAATATGACTGTATACCTCTTTAACCGGTAAAACCATACTAAACGATACTTCTCGTTTCACCCAGTCCGCTTTCTGCAGTTTTTGACCAATAGCAGTAGAAAAGAAGGCCACAATTCCTTCTCGATTGATGGACTGAATTTGTTCATCTGTTAGTAAGTCTTTCTCTTTTAAAGAATGGAGCAGCTCTTCTACACGAGATTCATCATATGGTTCATTTGAAGGAAGAGGGATATGCTGCATGACTGTATGCATGGCCGTCCCTTGTTCTGCAGCTGTGAGTGTTTTTTTCTTCATAAAAGTCGGTCGTTCGTACAGTGTCGCATGAGCTTTTCGAATGGAAGAAGGCACACTGTATTCATCCTGTATTTCTTTCATTCTTTTGATCTCTGAAACTGACTGCTTTGTCCCTACTTGGGAGGCCGCTAAATATGGATAACGCCATGAAAGTCTTTCTTTTACTTCCTCCTCGTAATCGCCATATCCTTGAACAGGCACACCTTCCATTAATGCTTGTACCACTTCGTCTTGTTTTTGTTTTTCAAGTGACATGTCTTCTTGTAGAAGATCGGACGCTTGATGAAAGGTGATAGAAAATGATGATGGATGCAAGAGAACGACTTCTCTCGATTCTTCTAAAAGAGAAGACATCGCTTGATGACGGATAAGAGCAGGGCCAATAAAATCTAAGTATGTTCTCGCTTGATATCGTTCAAAATCAGGGAGGAGCCAGTCGTCTCCGTTTGCGGCATTTTGCCACTTGCTTAAAGCTTTCACTTGATTTTTGACAGAGCCGACTAAAAATAATTTTTCCTTTGCCCTTGTGAGCGCCACATATAGAACCCTCAGTTCTTCAGATAATAGTTCTTTTCTCATCTTTTTTTTCATCGCGATCAGCGGTAATGTTGCATAACTAATTCTCAGCTCAGGATGAATATATTTGCTGCCAAAACCTAATTCTTTATCAAGCAAGTAGGACTGGTTTAAATCCATCATGTTAAAGTTCCTGCCAAGTCCTGCAGTAAATACAACAGGGAATTCGAGTCCTTTACTGCTATGAATGGTCATCATGCGGACAACATCCTCTGTTTCACTGAACGTTTTTGCCGCTCCAAGATCATCTCCACGCTCTTGCATTCTTTCAATAAATCGAAGAAATCGAAACAGTCCTCTAAATGCAGCCTTTTCATACTGTTTCGCTCGATCATATAAAGCCCGAAGGTTTGCCTGTCTTTGCTTACCTCCTGGCATCCCGCCGACATAATCTAGATATTGTGTATCTCGGTACACTTCCCAAATCAGTTCTGCTACCGAATGCTGAATCGAAAAATCACGCCATTTGCGTAATTGAAGGAAGAATCGCTCCAGCTTTCTGCATGTCGGATGATCAGAGTGTGTCACACTCATAAATGCCTTCACAGCGTCATAATAAGTGCCTTTTTTATCACTGGTTCTAATCAGTGCCATCTCATTTTCGTCTAAATGAACAAGAGGTGACCTTAAAACAGCAGCGAGCGGAATATCTTGATATGGATTATCAATCACTTTTAACAAAGAAAGAATGACAGATACCTCTGTCGCTTCGAAATAGCCTGAGGAAAGATTCGCATAAACAGGGATTCCCTGCTTCTTCAACTCTTCCATCATTTGCGGAGCCCACGGCATTGAGCGAAGCAAGATCACAATGTCTCGATACTGCAAGTTGCGGGTCAGCTGCTGTTTTGCATCGTACACTTGAAAAGGCTGTTCTACCAATTCTTTTATTTTCTTTGCAATCACTCTCGCCTCAAATTGTACCGTCTCTAGCTCTTCTCGTTCTTCATCGCTTTCTGTGTCGTGCTGATCTAAATGAACAAGAAGCATTTCTGTCGTCGTGTCTTCGCTTTGCGGATAACTCGCTCCAAGCTTTAATTCAGCTTGTTCGTCATATTCAATTTCTCCAACTGTTTCTCCCATCAGCTGTTTGAACAGAAAGTTGGTACTGTCTAAAACATCAGCCCGGCTACGGAAGTTTTTATTTAGATCAATTCTTTTACCTGTTTCTTTGTTATCTGCTTTAAATTGTTTATATTTATTTAAAAAGAGCATCGGCTCTGCAAGTCTAAAGCGATAAATGGACTGCTTCACATCACCAACCATAAAGCGATTGCCTTCTGCCGGTTGTTTCCCTTTAGACACAAGCTTTAAAATCGTTTCTTGGACAAGATTTGTATCCTGGTATTCATCCACGAGTACTTCTTCAAATTGCTGTTGATAGTATTTAGCCGCTTCTGTTTCAATGAGATTTCCTTCTGCGTCCTGCTTCGCTAAAATGCGCAAACAATAATGTTCTAGATCCGAAAAGTCTACGATTGATTTTTCTTGTTTGGCTCTTTCGAAACGCTCTCCATATTGAATCACAAGCTCTACAAGTGTTTCTACAACTGGCTTCATTTCAGCCAAGCTTTTTAAATGCTGATCGGGACTGCGCATAAAGTATTCATCTTTTAGCTTTTCTAATTGTTTTTTGGCTTGATTGCGTGCATCTGTTGCTTTTTCTAACAGAGCTGGGTCATAGTCATCCCCTTTGCAAGTCTTTAATCTTTTAAAATTGATATTTGGCAAAAGCTCATAAAGTGTTCCAAAATCATCTTGATGCCTTATTAATTCATTTACTTGCTCTAAATCATCTATAAAATTCTCTGCTCTCGGTGCTGGACCGCCCGGCTCTTTTGATAAAGCGAGCGCTTGTTCCAGCAGTTCCTGGCAGCTTCTTAAAACGAGAGAAAGGTCCTCTTTGATATATGGATAAAAGGGTAATTCTTCTACCTTTGTCTGTGTATCCACATCATAAAGAGAAAGGAATGCCCGCATCCATTGTTCGGGCGCTGGATGTGATCTAGAAAACTCATAAATTCTTTTGACAAGCCATTGAAGATCTAAATCATGCCGATCAGATGTGTAACGATCAACGAGTTCAAAGAATGACGGCTTTCCAGCCTTATACTCATCCTCAAACAGTTCATCTAACACTTCATCTCCTAGTAATTCTCCTTCTGTTTGATCAGCCAAACGAAAACCTGGATCAAGGTCAATCTCATAATAAAAAGTGCGCAGAACTTGCAAACAAAAGGAGTGCAAGGTAGAAATATTGGCACGATTCATAAGTGACAGCTGTCTCCGCATATGAAGGGATCCAGGGTTTTTAGATAGTTCTTTTTCAAGTGCTTCAGTGATCCGATGCTTCATTTCTGCTGCTGAAGCATTGGTAAAAGTCACTACGAGCAGCCTATCCACATCAACTGGCTGCTCCGGCCGAGTCATTTTTCGAATGAGCCGTTCAACCAAGACCGCTGTTTTCCCTGACCCTGCCGCCGCAGCAACAAGAATATCTTGTCCTTCTGAAACGATGGCGTTCCATTGGTCATCTGTCCAAGTACTGTTATTCGGTTTTGGTATTTGCATACTGATCCCCTTCTTTTTTGATCCGGTCTAACATGACATCATCCTTCTCAGAGGTGAGCACCCTAAATTCATTATCTTCTATTGATTCATCAAATTGGCAAATAGACTTAAAGGAACAAAAGCGGCAAGGGGTTTGATCCTTTAATTTATATGGGTTTATCTCTACCTCACCGCTTGTAATTCTTTCTCCTGCCTCTTCAAAGGTTCGCCGAACGTGTTTTGTGAGAATGTGAAAATGATATTCACTTAATACCGCAGAGTCAGATCGGAAAGAACCATCCTTTTTCAAACCAGCTTGGATGACTTGTGATCTTCCTGATTCGAGTGTTTGATCCATCAACTTCACTGCTTCCACATCTTCGAGCAATAGACCCTTCATTTTAAATTTCTTCAATATTTCCTGCTCAATTGCATCCTCTGCGAGCGGAATAGGGGCTTGAATCAGCGGGTCATGAATATGGAAGTATAAAATTCCTGCCGGTGTCGCCTCCATGCCAAGCCATTCTTTAGAATACGTAATGGTTAGGTCTAAATAAGTGAGCATTTGCAAGGCTAAACCGTAGTAAACTTCTGCTAGATCAAGCCCCTTCTCACTGGACTTATAGTCGACAATTCTTAATAGAAGTCCTTTTGACCCTTCTGCTTTATCCACTCGGTCAATCCTTCCAACAAGCTCCATCGTGCAGCCATTTTTTAATTGAAAAGTAAACGGCGGCAGAGGTCCTTGACCTCCAAAACCTAACTCAAGTCCAACCGGAGAGAATCCGCTCACTTTTGCATGTTCGCTTAATATAGAAGACACCCTGATGAGGATTTTTTGAAGCTTTTCTTTTATATAAGCATGCCGATTAGAGCTTAATAAAATTTCTTTTTGCAGACGTGGAGCCAGCTGTTCAATTGCATGCCTTGAGTAGGTCACACAATCTTCCTTCGTTAAGTTTTTCCAATCCTTTTTTTGTTCAACAAGCGTATCTGAAATCAGTTTTAAAGCCGAGTGAAAGAGCTGACCGATATCAGGTGCTTCTAATTTGTAAAATTGTCGATCTTTTAGTTTTAGCCCGTGGGAAGCAAAATGAGAAAATGCACATGCATTGAATTTCTCCATTCTTGAAACACTGCCCTGAATATGGTCACCGTAAAGTTCTTTTGTGACATTCGGCTTTAAACGCTTCGCTCTATTGGTAAAGAACAAGCTGGACATGATTTTTTTTGATACGTCGCGGTTTGACGAGGTCATCAAATGATTATATACACTCCACCATACGCCGCTGATCGGATATTGATTGAGCCATTGTTGCAGCTGCGAAACGGTATAGGATAATGAGACATGCTCGTTTGTTACAAATTTTAATTGCTCCTGATCATCCAACTGCTCTGGATCTAACACATAGAGGGCTTGCTGATGGTTTGGCATCAGTTCCTCACAATACTTGATGAGGGTCGAAGGCAAAAGAGACCGCCCTTCCGTATCTGAAGCTGAATAGGATAAATACAGGTAGTGCGATGGACTGGACAGCGCTTGATATATCAAAAATTGTTCATCCAGCAGCCGTTCCTTCCCTGTCTCTGCCAGCTCTGCTCCTGCCCGTTTTAACCATTCCCGGTCGTCTTCAGACAATACACTTTCATCAGAGGGCCGTGCAGGTATAACTCCATCATTTACTCCAATGACAAACGTACACTTTACTTGATACATTCTGGATAAATCCATACTTCCGATAAACACTTGATCAAGTGAAGGGGGAATCAAAGCAAACTTGAGAGAGGACAGTCCTGTATCCATCATCTGTTGAAATAATGGAAATGAGAGCTCCTCCTCGCCCAGCATTTCAACAAATTCATCCATCAATTGAATGACAGCATCCCACACTTGCCCATGCTGCATCGCTTCAGCTAACCTGCCTGCTTCTTCTGCCTCAAGCCTTGCCTTTTCAAGCTTTTCTGGCACTTGGGCTTCTTCTAGAAAGACATACACTGCCTCCACCATGTCTCTTAGCTTTTGCGCTTTTTTCAATCTTTTTTGCAATTGAAAGAGAGGCGGAACAATCCATTCTTTTACATCATTCAGCATTTGCTCCATTTCTATTTCTTGATCGGTTTGTCCAAAATCTTCATCTAGTGATTGGAAGCGGCGATAATGAAATCGTGAACCATTCGTCCAGCGTTCACCTTTTACACCGTAAGCAATACAATAGTTTTCAAGCTGATCCGCCTGTTCTCTCGCTTTGTTTTTGGCGAGTTCAAGCGGAAATAAGAACTCCGTTTTCACACAGCGAAACACCGCCTCATACCGCCAGTTCCCTTTTATGACATCGAGGCTCGAACGAATGAACTCAATGAGCGGATGATACTGCATCGATTCATTTCCATCAATAAAGAAAGGAATATCATAATCTCGAAACACCTCTTTTAACGTATCTTTATAGTCGTCTACATGTCTTGCAACAATTGAGATGTCTCGTAACCTAAGACCTTCCCCTCTTACTAAATCAAGAATATCTCTCGCTACTCCCTCAATTTCAGCTCGTTTATTTGCACTTTTCGATATGGTAAGGTGAGGCGTTTCTTCTTGATACGGCTGCAAAGGTCTCTGTTCATATTGATTTTCTAAATAAGCTAGATCTGGGGTATGAAGATGCCGCTTATTTCTCTCCAAAATGTTCTCAGAAATAGCCGCTCCGCACTCTTTGGCCAGCTGATAAAGCTGGGAATATGTCTTACCTGTCATGCGAAATAAATCAAGTTCATTTGGCTGCGTGTCATGATAGGAACGATCCACTGTGAATGCAGCTGTTATTTTTTCGGCATGTAGCAAAAGCTGTTCAATGACAAGAAGCTGCTGGGGGGTAAACTGATAAAAACCATCTATATAAATGTGTGCCCCTCTCAATTCTTCTGATAAAGGAATTTGCTGAGTCAGAAGTGTCAAGTAATCCTCTGAGTGCACATACTCATCTTGCAGATGCTGCTCCATCTGCTGATAAAGAACATGAAGATCATGCAATTTTTCCGCCGCACGTCTTTCTTCTGTATACTCTGAATGCATGCTGGATGCCGAGATTTTTTCAATATCCTCCGGCATCATACAGTACCTTTTGAATTCAGCCATCGTCTTTTCTATTTGCTCAACAAATCCCGGTTTATCACTCGCCTTTTTGAATACCTTAAACTTGTCTTTCTGTTCTTCTATTACTTTTCTTAAGAGCATTTGGATCCCTGTGCTTGTGACAAATTGACGGTTCGCACCGCCAGTCTGCTGTAATATAGACCAGGCAAGCCGAGTAAAACTAAAGACTTTGGCCCTGATCATTCCACCAGCTTCAGACGTTTTTGCAAGCTCATATTCCATTAAAAATGTCATTTGATCCGGGACTAAAAAAATGATTGGCGGACCCAGCGGATCAAGCCGAAGTTGTTCTTTGATTTCTTCTAGAATTGCAGTCGTTTTTCCACTCCCCGATCTGCCTGCTAAAAACTGAATCTCCACATTCCACAACACCTTTCTTATGTACTCATATTCTAGCGAAAATAAAGGTAAATAGCTATTTTCCTATCACCTTCCCTTTCTCCTCCGATTGAAAAGAAAATAGGCACCTTTCCCGACTCTTTTCATATCATAAACCATCATGATCTAAAAGGAGGCTGGCAATATCATGTATTACGGTTATTATGACTACTCGCCATATGACATGCGCCAAAACACAAGGATCATTGCAGACCTTGAAAAGGCCATCAATGGCGAATATTCTGCGATCCAATGCTATGAAAAACTTGCACAAAAAGCAAAAAATCCTGAAGCGAAAAAAATCATTCAAGAAATACGTCAGGATGAAGTCAGACATTATCAGCTATTTACAAAGCTATACTATTCTTTGACTGGTAAAAACCACAAACCAAGCATAACAGAGCCTTGTCCAGACCAATTTAGGGAAGGTCTCTTATTTGCCTTTAAAGACGAACAAAAAACAGTCGATTTTTACTTAACGGTATCAGACTATGTCCGTGATCAAGGAACAAAGGAATTAATGAAGCGTATTGCTCAAGATGAACAGCAGCATGCCGTCTGGTTTCTATATCTTTTAACGCACCATGTTTCTTAGTTACCCCTATTTTAATAGGAGATCGTATGTTCCGTCAAAAAATGAAATTGCTTTTTTGCTCATTCAATATGTGAAATAAAGGGCTGTCATCATCAAAACCCCTCTTCACTTTTCCTTTTTTAATGATAAAACGACCTTTTGACCATAAAAAAACTCCTCTGCTACAAATCGCAGAAGGAGTTTTTTGTTATTTAATGAAATTTTGCTTCATTGCTTTGCTGCTGTTGTTTTAACAATCCATCAATCGATAGCATCTTGCTGCCACTAAGTGTCAAGTAAAGCGCCATGACCATTAAAGAAAGTTCAAATTCATAACCGCCCACAAATCCTCTTGCAAAACCAACTGTGATAATGGCTACAGCCATAATTGGCACAAATAAAGCTGCGAAAAGACGTGTGCCTAAACCTAGAATCAGGGCAATTCCACCAACCAGTTCAATTGTTTTGACAATATAGGCCATAAATTCTGGGACACCAATTTGACCAAAAAATGCAGCAGTACCTCCTAGTCCACCTTGATATGCTTGAAGCCCATGTAAAAAGAAAATAATGCCTAAGATGACGCGTACAAAAAGTGTTCCTATTTCTTGATTTGTTTTCATATAGTGATTTCCTCCCATTTTTACACTACATCATGTAATGTTCATTCGTAAAAAAAATTAGTAATTTAAGTTGAGCATAATCATTAAGACCAGCATGAGGATGGTTGATGTCACAATTGGGATAAGTGGCACATTGAACGGTATGTTGTATGTTGGGTTTAAGATTTTTTGGATTCTTAAATTCAATGCTCGATCTCCAAAGGACACGGCAAATTTCGTTTGTTTTTGAAACTGGGTTCTATTTTTAATGAGTTTCAAAAGGGCTTGCCCTACTCCAAGCTCAGTCCCTGTCTGCTGAATGGCATAGTCATCTGCAATGACTTCACGAAAAACGGAGTAACTTTGTCTCATATGCTTTAACACAGGAATGTACCAAATCACTTTTGTGAGCATAGAGAAAGCGAAAGTCTTTAAAGGATCGTAGCTGTATTTGTGATGTAATTCGTGATAGACAACAGCATCGATTTCCCCTTCATCCAGCATGTCTATAAGCGCTGTTGAGAGATACACTTTTGGCCGAAGCATCCCCATTGCGAAAGCAAGCGGTTCATGGCAATGAAACACAATGATCTCATTTCTATAATTGTCTGATAGACTTTGCGTTGCATGTTGATCGACTGCCATCATCATATTTCTTTTGAAATGAAGATACTTTCTGACCTGCTTTGTCATATAGAAAACGGCAAAACCAAGCGTATACAAGACGAACGCATCCAGAAAATACTTTAAAGGAGTGAATCCATAAAATTCGAGAACAGATTGACATACATGGATCAGGTTATATGCTTGATTCCAGCCAAAAAAGCTTGAGAGTACATAATAGCCCATCTGGTAAAAGATCACTAAGCCAATCAATATACCGCCTAAAAACAGCAGACTCGACTTCATTTTAATCATGTCGTTTCTCCTCTTTTTTGGATGCAAGCCTTGCTTCGAGTACCTTCAGTAATTCAGGATCAGCACTTTCAATTGCGTCCACCATATGATTGACTGCAAGGGGGCCGAAATCATCCATCAGTCCTTGAGTAATCCATTTCGTTTGCTCATTTAGAAATTCTTCTTTTGTTAAAACAGGGTTATAGATAGATGAACGCCCTTTTGTTTTCTTTTCCACAATTCCTTTTTCGGTTAATCGATTGAGTACCGTCATGACCGTGTTGAAATTAATTGGCTTCTCATCTAACAGCTTCTGCTGTACCTCTTTAATCGGCATATCCTCACCTTGATAAAGGATCTCCATAATCCTTCCTTCTAAAGGACCGAAAAAGCGGTTCAATCCCTTTTCGTTATATTTAAAAGAAGGAATTTTCATGTCATCACCTCACACTAAGCATTGTAGTGTAATTGAAAATGATAGTCAACCGATAACAAAAATAGGGGAAAATCGTTGTATATTGTATTTGTTTTTGGCGAAAATTATATGTCATTTATATCAAAAACAATATTTTTTCTAACAGAGTTAAACATAAGTTAATCTTATGAAAATACTAAAAAAATTCGTATTTTATTTATAGAGACTTTTGTATTATAGTGAAGATAACAACATTTCACTTACTGAACAAATATACAGGAAGAAGGTTTATACGTGATGAAGCAAGGAAACAGCCTTCGAACCGATCTCATTTTGATTGCGGTAAGCGGTTTAGGTGGATTCCTTTTGTCTCTAACAGGGATGTCTATCGGCTGGATGATTGGCACATTAATGACAGCTGCATTTATTGCCCTGCGCCGTCCCGCCCTGTTTCAGCGTAAAGGAAAGAATACCTTACGTATTCACAGCAGATGGCTACTCCTTGGTCAATTCATTCTCGGAATCGAACTAGGACAAAAAATGAACATGAAAGTCCTTCACATTTTCGCTGAAAATTGGCTTCCCGTGAGTTTCATGCTCGTTTTTTCTATTTTATTAGCCATGCTCTCCGGGTTTGTCTTATGGAAGCTGAGTAAAACAGATATGCTGACCAGCTTTGTAGGCACTGCCCCCGGCGGTCTTTCCGCTATGCCGGGCATAGCCCAAGAGGTTGGAGCAAATACAGCTGTAGTGAGTCTTGTACAAACGATACGCGTGTTAATGGTCGTACTGACCATTCCTTTTACGGTATTTTATTTAAATACAAAAAGCCAATCAGATGTGGTAGTCGCCCAAGGCAGCGCCTTCTCATCAGGCGTTTTCACAATATCAAACATTTCTTGGACTGCTGCACTCATTTTAGGGGCATGGCTGATGTCACGCCTAGCCGTGCGTCTTCACTTTCCCGCCCCTTGGCTGATCGGCAGTATGTTAGGTGTGGCGGCTCTCCAAGTAGGGGCAGGCGCCTTGACAGGTCATGATTTGATTCCTTACTGGCCAGCCCAAGCGAACATTGCGTCACAAGTATTTCTAGGGGCAACCATCGGGTCAAAAATGAATAAACAAATGTTTGTCGGACTAAAAAATACCTTGATTGTGGCCGTCGTCAGCTCAGCCGGATTGATTGCTGCGACCGTTCTCAGTTCAATTGCCATTGCAGAAATAACAGGTATTTCTGTCATTACGGCCATTCTTGCTTTTTCGCCTGGCGGTATTGCAGAAATGGCCACAACAGCTGTGACACTTCATGAGGATTCCACATTTGTTGTGGCTGTACAAGTTGTCAGAATTATTTTGGTCATCGCCATGCTGCCACCATTTTTTCGTTTCTTACATCATGTCTGGGCAAAAAGACAGACTGATTATAAAGCCGCTAAATAAAAAGAGCCGCTTTGCATAAGCAGAGCGGCTTTCAGATGGTCTGACAACGGGCTAAAATGATGTTGATTTTAGCCCGTTGTCTTCTTTTCAGCGTGATAGAAAACCTTTGAAGTCTAGGAAGGTCGAGCACAAGAGCGGAGCGAATTTGACATTCGTGAGCACTGGAGCGCAGACATGACAACGAATGCGAGGGTTTGTCTACACGCTGAGCCGCTTTGCATAAGCAGAGCGGCTCTTTTTTATTCATCATGATTCCTTTTTACACCGACTACTTGATCCTTTGAGATCGTTCCAAAATGCCGGCTGTCAAAGCTATGTATTCGATTATCTCCGATCACGAAGTAATGATTGTTTTGTATGTTCTGACGACCGGTGATGGCTTTCAGCTGAAAATCACCTGTTAGGACGTTGCCCATTTTATGTTTTTTCTGCTCTTTTAAATACGGTTCTTTCCATTTCACACCATCAACAAACAGTTGATCATCTTCATATTTGATTGTTTCTCCTGGAAGTCCAATGACCCGTTTGATCAAGATTTGATTTTTAGGGCCATGAAATAACACATAGTCAAACCGGCTAATTTTCGTGAGTTTTGGCGAGAACTTGTTAATTAATAATTCTGTTCCATCTGTAAATGTCGGGTCCATACTAACCCCTTCTACTTTGTACGTGACAAACATGAAATTCTTTACTTGGAACAACAAGACGATGCATGTAATAATCATGAACCATAGCAATGGCTTCTTTTTCATTAAGAGCCTCCTTTGTCCTCACGCTGACTCATCCGAATATTCAACCTATTTTCTACTCTCTTTCCAACATACCATAATAAAGCAATGACTAGAACCGCAAAAACACTTCTTAACGGATTCTTTACTAAAGCTGAAATGTCATAGCCAATAAAACTAATAATAAAGAGCATGACACACTTCCCTGATAAAGCAGCTAATGAGAACTGCCAGACGCTGATTCTTGATAGACCTGCTACGACATTAACGGCAGCAGAAGGTGTAAAAGGAAAGCAGAGTAAAATAAATAACGGACCAAATCCCCGTTTTTCAACCCAAAGCATTAGCTTTTGAATAGAAGGGTGTCTGCTAATAAAGTTCAGCATCCTCATCTGTCCAAATTTTCTGATCAGTAAAAAGACAAGGATAGACCCTGCACTTGCACCAATCCAGGTCAATAAAAAGCCTTCCCATAGCCCAAAAGCATTTGCATTGGCCACCGCAAATGCCACGAGAGGTAAAAACGGTAGAAATGCTTCTATTAAAGGGAGTAATATAGCCACAATGGGTCCAAAAGCCTTGTAGCTTTCAAAAAATGATGTGATATTTTCATGAGTAAATATAGAAAGAAATAATGGCAACTTGTTTGACTCCTTCAAGGTTTGTCTATCTTTCATTTTACATGGAAAACATAAAAATATACAAATGAATCCCTCTCAGCCCCCCTTGAGATTTTTTAACTCATCCGATATAATAAATAAGAACAAATGTTCTATAAATAAAGAAAGCAGGCATGGACATGACGAGATTATCAAGCGTACAGCTTCAGATGATGGAACAGGCCATCTTTCTTCCAATGGTCATCTCCATCCTCAATCGTGATTTGACGTACCTTAAAAAACATCAAACATTCAAACTAAATGAACCATATATTCAGCTAGTCACCTCTTCATTAAAAGAAGCACAAAAAGCCCTTTATCAACTGAAACAACAGTTACGTAAAGAAAAAATGAACGTACAGCAAATTGAACACGATGAAGGATTTACGACATATTTATTTCTGATAAATGGCTATGAAGAAAAGCATAAATATTTTAATCCCCGTATACGTCATCGTGTAGAGGAAATGCTCACCCATTATTTCCTCCATTCAGGAAAATAATATGGTTATATTTTACATTTATAGAAGGAACTCTTCAGTTTTTGGCGAATTGATTGTTATACCAAAAATTAGGAGGTTCCAACTCATGTTCAAAAAAATAACAGCACTCACCTTAGCAGCAGGATTACTTGTGCCAAGCACAGTGTCAGCATTAGAACCACTGCAAACAGGAAAACAAGCCCCAGCAGCATCTGCACAAATAACAAGTGTAGCCTATACAACGGTTTCTATCGTTGGAAAACGAGTGAAGTTTGAAGTGAAAGCACTCGAAAATCCTTTTAACATGAATTACTATAATCGAATTGCTTGGACGAGTACGGACGAAGAGCCAAGTGTATTCAATGACAATATTCTATCGGTCATTGTCGCTAAAAAAACCGGACAGGCTTATCAAGTCTTTTCATACGAAGCACTCACTTCGGTAAAGGACAAGATTGAATCAGGTCAAAAGGTGTATGGCTGGGCGCTTGCTTTAAATGGTGTGTGGTACCCAACGATGCCTGCAACCCTCTATTATTAAAAAAAGCCTGCCACAGTGGCAGGCTCCAGATTGTTGACAAAGGGCTAAAATGAACTTTATTTTAGCCCTTTGTCTTCTTTTCAGCGTGATAGAAAACCTTTGCAGTCTAGAAAGGACGAGTACTGGCGCGGAGCGAATTTCACATTCGTGAGCACCAGCACGCAGGACTGACAAAGAATGCGAGGGTTTGTCTACACGCTGAAGCCTGCCACAGCGGCAGGCTCTTTCTCAATTATGATAATTCGAGCTGTTTTCTCAGCTCTTGTCTCACTTCTTCTAATCCTGGTCCATCTAACTCAAAGTAATACACATTCCCAGGCTGGTAATCGTGCCCTTTTAACTGAATGGTATCCACTGATTTTAATGAACTCAGTAAAGGGAATAGACCGATCAACTGCTTCATGGATAAATTGGTGGAGACGTTATCCCCAAGTGTATCAATGATGTTGTCATAAGACGGTATGGAAGAAATGGATTTGGATTTTTCAAAGATGGCTTGAAGTGCTTCCATTTGGCGCTTTCCGCGCATGAGATCACTATCTGCCTTTCTCGTTCTCACAAACGCTAATGCTTCTTCACCACTGAGCGTATGCGTGCCTGTTTCCACATGAACTTTTCCTTTCGAATCCTTTTCCATTTGTTTTGCAATGCCTTCATCTTCAATCGTTACGTCAATTCCATTTAGCTCATCGACAATGTCTTGAAACGCCTTAAAGTTTCCTGCAATCACATAGTCTACCGGGATGTTTAACAAATTCTCTACCGTTTTGACTGATAAATCTGCACTCCCAAACGCATGGGCGTGAGCAATTTTATCATATCCTCTCCCCGGTATATCAACATAAGAATCACGAGGAATACTTAGGAGCTTGATCGTTTTGTCTGTTCGATTCACCGTCGCCAGTAAGACCGCATCACTTCTTGCTTCGTCTACCGTTTCACCTGGACGGCTGTCAATCCCTAAGAGCAGCACCGAAAAGCTATCCTTTCCTGGATCAAAAGCTTTCACACGCTTTTGCGAGGTCTCTCCTCTTTCTAAAGATACTTGCGCTTTATTCGACGCTTTTGAAATTTTATAGTATGCGTATCCTGTGACAGATACTGCCATGATCATGACAAATGCCATGATAAACAGCACGACTTTCACCCAAGGTCTTAGCCTTCTTTTTGATCTTGTTTTCTCCTTCATCCTTTCCGAACCCTCACTCTATCTTAGTCTCACAATGTAGGTTCCACTATAACATATTTTGATGAAAGTTTCCTGCATGCAACATATTTTTATGTATCCACAATAAAAAAGCTGCTCAAAATAAGCAGCTTCAGATTGCTGACAAAGGGCTAAAATGAACTTGATTTTAGCCCTTTGTCTTCTTTTCAGCGTGATAGAAAACCTTTGCAGTCTAGGAAGGACGAGTACTGGCGCGGAGCGAATTTCACATTCGTGAGCACCAGCACGCAGGACTGACACCGAATGCGAGGGTTTGTCTACACGCTGAAGCTGCTCAAAATGAGCAGCTTTTCATCCATTACTTTTGTTCAATTCCTTTTTTCACTTCATCAATCATCGCATTCAATGATTCAAGGCCGCCGCCTGCTAAATACCACATGTCAGAGTTTAAATACACCACATGATTGTTTTTAACCGCTTTGACTGATTTCACATAATCATTTTCAACAAGCTGTTTCGCAGACGTTTCTTCTCCAATCGCCGCGCCGCGATCCACGACAAATAAGTAATCTGGGTTCGTTTTGACCATATACTCATACGAAATGCTTTGTCCATGTTTATCAGATGGCTCTAGCTTTTGATCTGCTGGTGTGATGCCAAATACATCATGGATCAGACCATATCTTGACTTAGGACCAAATGCCGTCATTTTGCTGTCGTTCGCCATGATGACGAGTCCATTTTTCTTTAACTCTTTTGCTTGTTTCTTTAATGCAGCCACTTTTTGGTCAATGGCAGAAAGTTCTTTTTTGACTTTGTCTTCCTTATCAAAAATCTTTCCTAATGTTTCAGCATTCTTTTTAAATGAATCCATATAGTTTGCATTATCTACATCCATATAAATCGTCGGAGCAATTTTAGAAAATTCATCAAATGCATCTGCTTGACGGTGCTGAATAATGATCAAGTCAGGCTTCATCTCTGCAATTTTCTCAAAGTTTGGTTCTTTTAACCCGCCGACATTTTCATATTTGTCACTTTCATATTTAGATAAATAGTGAGGAATCACTTGTTTTGGTAAGGCTGTCACGTTGACACCAAGCTTATCAAGTGTATCGAGACTTCCCATATCAAAGACGACGACTTTTTTCGGGTTTTTCTTGACCTTCACACCGTCTTTATTCAACATATCCTTTACTGTTACGGTTTCCTCATTCGTTCCCGCTGTTTTTCCTTGGTTACCACAGGCAGCAAGGACAGCAATCGCTGTTAATACTGTTATCATCCAAATCCATTTTTTCATGATTGATCACCTCTTCATTTTTTCAAGAAAAATATAAGCAAATACGCTCACCACGAATGACTTCGATCGGTATGCGCATGTCATAAATGTGTTCAAGTGCTTCTGTTTGAATCACTTCATCAACGCTTCCTTCTTTGATCACCTGACCCTCTTTTAAGGCGACGATGTGATCTGAATAGACAGATGCAAAGTTAATATCATGGAGAACAACAACAATCGTTTTTCCAAGATCTTTCACGAGCTGCTGAAACAGCTTCATCATTTCAACTGAATGGTTCATATCTAAATTATTTAAAGGCTCATCTAAGAAAATATAATCCGTATCCTGAGCTAGCACCATGGCAATAAAGGCTCTCTGCCTTTGTCCGCCGCTTAGTTCATCTAAATATTGATGCTGGATTTCGACGAGTCTCATGTATTGAAGCGACACATCAATCATGTTCTCATCTTCTTTTGTCAAGCGGCCTTGAGAGTAAGGAAAGCGGCCAAAGCTGACAAGCTCACGAACGGTCAGACGCACACTCATGTGGTTCGACTGCTTCAAGATGCTCATTTTTTTCGCAAGCTCCTGAGGAGAGTAAGCACGATAAGGTTTGTCCTCTAAATAAGCTTCCCCAGTATCAGGTTGAATCAGGCGGCTCATGATGGACAAAAGCGTACTTTTGCCTGCGCCATTTGGACCAATGAGAGAGGTCAGCTGTCCTTTTTTTACACTGACAGTTGTTTCGTGAAGCACTGTTTTTCCGTTATATGTCTTACTGACTCCCTTCATCACGACCATGAACGACTCTCCTTTAAAAGTAGATAAATAAAATACAGTCCGCCGACTAAATCAATTAGCACACTAAGCGGTGTTTGAAACGTAAATACCTTTTCCACAAGAAATTCCCCGCCTACAAGCGCAATGACACTAATGAAAAACGAGCCTAATAGCAAGTACGTGTGCCGATATGTACGAAACAGCTCTCTTGCCACATTTACGACGAGTAAGCCAAGAAACGTAATCGGGCCGACGAGGGCCGTCGCAATCGAAACAAGGACGGCAATGACGATCAGCATCTTTTTTGTGATCCCGTCATAGTCAATCCCAAGATTCACAGCCTGTTCCTTTCCTAATGACATGACATCTAATTTCGCGCGGAAGGTCCATATATAAAGACAAAGTGCCGCAAATAAAAGAGAAGCGAAGAGTAAAATATCTGTGTTCATGTGATTAAAGCTGGCAAAGGACTTGTCCTGTACGACTTGGTATTCATTCGGGTCAATGAGCATTTCCATAAAGGAAGAAAGACTTTTGAACAATGTTCCAAACACAATCCCGACAAGCAGGAGTAAGAAAATATGCTTGTTTTTGCGTTTGAACATGACCGTATAGAGCAGCACAGAAAAAAGAATCATTAATCCAACGCAGAGAAAGAAATTCAGGTTCTTATTCGCGATCATCATATTGGTCGATCCAAAAAGATAAATAATCGCCGTTTGCAAAAACAAGTAAAGCGCGTCTAACCCTAAAATGCTTGGCGTTAAGATTCGGTTATTGGTCAATGTTTGAAACACAACAGAGGAAAAGGCAATCGCGCCTCCTGTCAAAGTCATGGCAAGCACCTTTTTTAAACGGCTCGGCACTGTGTACTCCCAGTACCCCATTTGAAAGGTGACGAAGATGACAACGAATACGGCTGCAATGGCTGCAATGAGAAATAATGTTCGTTTCTTATGCATAGCGCTTCCTCCTTAATAACATGTACAGGAAGATCGCACTTCCAATGATGCCAACCATAAGCCCGACAGATATTTCATATGGATAAATGATCACCCGTCCGAGTACATCACATATGAGCACAAAAATGGCCCCTAATAAAGCCGTATGCGGCAGGCTCTTTTTCAAGTGATCCCCTCGGTAGATCGATACAATATTCGGAATGATTAAGCCGAGGAATGGCAGCATGCCAACAGTCAAAATCGTTACAGACGTAATCATCGAAACAATCACCAAACCAACTGCCATGACACGTTTATACGTTAAACCTAAATTGACGGCAAAGCTCTCACCCATACCAGCCACTGTAAAGCGGTCAGCATATAAATACGCGATGATCAATAGAGGAACACTCACATAGAGCAGTTCATAACGCCCCTGAACAATAAGAGAAAAATCCCCTTGCAGCCATGCGGATACGTTTTGGATCAAATCATATTTATAGGCTATAAACGTGGAAATTGAACTAACAATTCCGCCAAACATTAAGCCGACTAACGGTACGTAGATCGTATCGTTCACCTTAATATGGCGTAAAATTTTTAAGAATAATAGATTGCCAGCTAACGTAAATAAAAACGCAATCGCCATTTTCATCAGCGGGCTTGCCTGTGTAAAAACAAGCATGGCGGTTAAAATACCCAGCTTGGCCCAATCCATTGTTCCTGCAGTCGTTGGAGAGACAAATTTATTTCTCGTCATGCTTTGCATGATAAAACCGCATAAGCTCAGGCTCATGCCAGCAAGCACAATACTCATTAGCCGCGGGATGCGACTTGAAAATAAGGTGTTCATTTGTTCATCTGATAGATGAAACAACTGTAAAAGAGACAGGTCCTGTACCCCGACAAACAGCGACGCACATGCCAAACACAAAAACAACAAACTTAATTGGTACAACTTCATACAGGGTTCACACTTTCTATCAAGCTCTCTGCCACAAATGATTATCATTATCAATTAAGCGACAGTTCATATATTATCATATTTAGTGAAATATTCAATAGTAGAATGAGGGTGAAAACCGCATAAAAAAAACAGCTTTTGGAATCAGCTGCTTTTTACGCTTCAATATTCAATTGAAACTGCCCTTGCAGTTCCTCTTCAGCTTCTTGTAATAACTGCCGCAAATTCTCTGCATAATCACCAAGCTCGTCTTTGCTTGCTTGATAATGAATCCACGTGAGCTCTAAAGGCAAGCTCACTTCTCCTGTTAAACAGTCCCAAAGGGCATCAAGATTTTTGCCGTAATGATCAGGAAGTTGTAACACTGTTTTTAGTTGATCATGAAGCTCCTCTTGTGATCTGCACATCGCACCATTTAGCTGTACTTTTTTCATTTCCCTCCCCCTCTTCTGTCTTTATTTTAAACGAATTGGAGAGGAAAGAGAAAGAATCCATTTCACTTTTGCCTCTCTCTGAAACTTAAACTAAGTAAGATCAGGCAGGCAGCCAGCACGAGCATGAAAAAGAGCGTTAACACTGTCTGAGTACCGTACATATCAGCAAAGAGACCAACGAACACACTTGGTATGCCAAGACCTAGATACGCAAACAAGTAATATCCAGCAACGGCTCTAGCCGCTTCCTTCTTCCCTTTCTCAACAATCAGCTGGAGACCACCTAAGTAAGTAAATCCATAGCAAGCTGTGCCCGCTAAAAGAGTTCCAGCAAGGACAAGGAAAATGGACCCGCTATTAGCACCGAATAACAGCAGGCCATATCCACACGGAAGACAAATAAAACCGATACGAAGCGCTGCACTGCTATTCATCTTTCGGACAAAAGGCTGCATCAGAACACCTGCCATATTAATAAAAAACAGCGCCGGGCCTACCCACAATTCATAGCCATTTAATTTAAGCTGTGCTGGCAAAATCGAAATGACAAGACCGCACACAGACCATGCGATAGCAATGGCTATGTTCGCAGGCATTGTCCCTTTTGGAAACCTCGGCATGTTCATTAGCGGTTTACTTGCCTCTCCTTGTACAGGCGGCACCAAAAAGAATACAGCAACAATCGTCAACATAATCAAGACCAACACAATCCAATAGCTAAGAGGCGTCAGTGACACTTGCTCAAAAGAAAGAATCGCTGTAAAAAGAGCACCTCCCCCAAATCCAATTGAACTGCATAATGCGATAAACGTTGGGATCCAGCCCGATTTCTCTGGATATAAAGCAATCAAGTAGGCAGTACATGTGCCAACACTTAACCCAAGTCCCACTCCTTGCAGCAGCCGGGCGACAAAGAGCATTTGTATGGTCGGATGCACGATCATGAGCAGGGTGGCACATAATGAAAAGCAAAGTGCGATCAATAAAATCGGTTTTCGTCCTGCCCGGTCAGACATGCCGCCAAGTAACAATAATACTGGAATCAGTCCGAAAACATACGCAGCAAACACAAGGGCTGTTGACGCCTTTCCGTATCCTGCCTGCTCTGCATATTCCGTATAAAGAGGGACTTGCAGGTTCACTGCTGTTGTAATCATAAAAAGGCTAAATAAAACGAACACAAACGGAATCATAGATAGCTGTGCTGTTTCTTCTTTTGATGCAGGAATCATGGGACTCTCTCCTCTGTGCAAATGATATGAACCAGTGTACACATCATTTGGATTTCTTCCTACATCCAAAAACGAAGCTATTGACCAGTCCATAATTCCATGTCATCATCAATGATGACATGACAAGGGAAAGAAGGTGCACTGTGTACATTCATTTAGACCGTTCCAGCTCTACCCCGCTCTGGCAGCAAATCGTCAATGGCATCATTCAAAAAATTCATACAAACACACTGAATCCTGAGGATCAGTTGACTCCGTCAAGAGTATTAGCACAAGAGCTCAACGTATCTCGATCCACCGTACAGCTTGCCTATGATGAACTGCTGGCAAGAGGCTATGTCAGCACCTCTAGAAGAGGCGGAACAAAGGTCATTTCAAGTGATCACAATGCTGCTTCTCCCCCACATCAAAACGAACCGCCTTTTGCACTTCCGACAAGACCTCACTTTGACGAGGCTGAGAAACAAATGAATCACTGGCTCTCGGCCAATCAATTTCATGACACACTTGAGATTGATTTCCGCCATCAAGAACCAGCCATCGACGACCATTTTCAAAACATATGGAAACGCTCGCTTCTAAAAGCATTACAGCGCTTAAATATGAAAGATTGGGGCTATTCTTCTCCGCATGGATTATGGGAAGTGCGTTCTGAAATTCGCCAATACTTATCGGTTGAACGCGGCATTGATATAGAAGAAGACCAAATCGTGTTAACAGGGGGCACACAGCAAGCCATTGACTTAATTTCACAAGTCATGCTCAAAAAAGGAGATACAGTAGCTGTTGAAGATCCTGGTTTTCCTGGAGCTAGGTTGTCCTTTTTACATCGCGAAATGACTATTTACCCCGCACCAGTCGATGAAGAAGGAATGATGGTGAATACATTGCCAGAACGTACAAAGCTGATAGCTGTAACGCCCTCTCATCAGCGGCCAACCGGTGTCTGTATGAGCGTCAATAGAAGACGGGAGCTGTTGCAGTTTGCTGCGAAGGCTCAATCTTATATATTGGAAGATGATTTCGATGGGGATTATCGTTATCATGGCGGACCGCTTCCTTCTTTATTTTCAGAAGCACCCGATCATGTGATCTATATTGTCAGCTTTTCCAAGGTACTTGCTCCAGGCATCCGCCTTGCTGCCATCATCGGCTCCAAAGCAGTCATCAAAGAAATCGCTGCACTGCAATCACTTATTCAAAGACAGCTGCCGATCATGGAGCAAATCACTCTTGCCTCTTTTTTCAGAGAAGGAGAGTTTACGCGATATGTCAGGCGGATGAGACAGGTGTATAAAAAACGGCAGGCAGCGATGATGGATGCTCTTTTGACACATCACTTTGACAAACACTTCCGTTTATATGGAACCGATACAGGCCTTCACGTCTTTTTGGAAGGAACATCAGACTTTGATGAACAAGGTACGATTGAGGCCGCAAAAGCGGCAGGTGTCGGCATTTATCCATTAAGCCCCTATTGTTATGAAAGCAAAAGGAAAGGGTTGCTGCTTGGTTTTGCCTGTACGGATGAAGCCATGATTCAAGAAGGTGTACGCCGATTAAAGCAAACACTGCACATCTAAAAAAGCCTGGAAGTCTCTCTTCCAGGCTTTTCATTGTGATTGCTGAACGTTTCCCACTTCTTCAATGAAAGAGGCTGTCTCTTGCAATCCATCTTGAAAATGTTGAGTGGCTGACATAAACAGCTTTTCTTGATCAGGACGCTTTAACAGCTGCTCTACCTTGCTAATTCCTTTTTCAAATGAAGCAAGACCTGCCTTTAATTGTTTGTCTGCCTTTTGATACACAGCTGGCACTTCTTGATGAGTAAGCCCTTTTTGAATGACACGGTCGAATGCTTTCGTCGCTTTTGTCAATTTTTCATTTACTTGAATTTTTCCGTGTCCATCTGAAATAAATTGATCGGTCATGTTTTCATATGCTTCATTTAACTCATCCATATAACGCTGAACCCATTGTTCATACGCAGCTTCTTTTGTGTTTTGTTTTGAAGGCGGCTGACCTGCTTGATTGCAGGCCGTGAGTAGTGTCACTGTCACGGTAAATAGCAGCATCAAATGCCATCGTTTTTTCATACAGGGCCCCCATTTCTCTTTCCCATTTGTTCATATCGGTCAAATATGATCAACTTTTACCTCATACGAACACCTTGTAAGAAATGACTTATTTTTATTGTAACAGACCGCATGTATCACTTCTGTGATTTATGCGGAAATGAATGAAAATCCTTCTAATGGTTCACATTTCCCTGCCATTTCATGATGATACAGTCAATAGACGACGAGAAAGGCACATTTGGTTTCAATCTATTTCATCTTCGTCATTTTTTCTCAAATAAAAAAGACCCCTTTCGGCGCCTTTTCCTTAGATGTATGGATTTCAAATGATGATCTTTCTTGAATGGAAGCTACCTTATATTCTGCTCTGCATAGCGGCAACACCCTCTATGATCCTACCCATTTATTGCAGCTTTCCTTTACAAGCAATCTCCAGCTCTTCTACCACCTTGCCATCTTGAATGAGGTATGCTTTTTCATGAAGATTCACAGCAGGACAGATGTGATTCGGAATCATTTGCACCTTCTCACCAATCTGTACACTTTGACGAAAGCCTTCATGATAGATAATGGCATGCTCGTCAAATACGTTTGAAACAAATACATCATCATATTCTTTCACTTTGCCTAAGCCCTCTGTTTTGGTCAGCCCTTTTGTACGCGTTTGTGCCGTCAGCCCCTTGGCCCCTACATCTGTAATCACCCGGCGCTCTGTCGGTTTACTAATGACCGTCGTCAGCACAGATGCTGCACAATGTGAATATGTGCCGATTACATTGGACTGGGAAGCATCCATCAAGATGTATGTGCCTGGCCGTATTTCAGTGACTCCTTTTGGAATATCAAATTGAAATAAAAATGGCGGTGTTGATCCAATACTGACGACCTCTAGCGGCATACCAGCTTCTTCTGCAATCTGCGCAAAACGGAGTGTTCGATTTACAGCCTCCTCGTATAATGTCCGGCAATGTGCTTTACTTTCCGCTTGATACGTATGACCATCATGAGAAAAAATCCCCTTTAAATGAACGGCATCACTTGTTTGAATCGCCTCTAATATGTGGCAGAAATCACGTTCTTCAATGACACCAGACCTTCCCTCTCCAACCTCTATCTCAATTAAAACCTCCGCTTTTTTCTCTGATTCACAAAAGACTTGCTCAATCTGCTTCACATGCTCAACACAATCTATACCGAATGAAATCTGTATCGACTCTGCCAGTTTACGAATCCGCTTGAGTTTAATCTCACCTACAATTTGATTGGCGATAAAAATATCCTTTAGCCCATGGGCTGCCATTACTTCAGCCTCTCCTACTTTCGCTACCGTAATGCCAGATGCACCTTTCTCTTCCTGCAGCTTGGCAAGTGCAGGCGTTTTATGAGTTTTCGTATGAGGGCGCAATTTGACATGCTGACGGTCTGCGTATTGTTGCATCGCCGCTACATTCTCCATCAACACCCGTTTATCAATGAGTAGTGCCGGCGTATCCAGTTCTTCATACATCATCCCCATGACCCCTTTCATTATATAAAAAATTATACGATATAGATAAATTATATATTTTTTTATACGATAATCAATGGTTTTTTCTGCAAAAAAGTGATGGCGATGAGTAAGCAGTCCAGCGGCTGTCTGCCGCTGGTCTCTCACTAATAACGATTACGAAGTTCTCTTAAGATAAAATCATACACAAGGTTGAGCTGCTGTTCCTTTGGATACAGCATAAATTCTTGTTTCTTAGGAAGACCTCCATCAAGTCGATCTTGAAATTTCGTTCGGAGATACGCTGTTCGGTGTACCTGACTCTCAAATGACTTATATGAGACATCTAGTTTGACCGATTGCTCATTTGTAAAAGTAACAACCGTATCTCCGAGGGATGATTCCTGAAAGTTATGAATGTATTTGTGGGAGATCCATCCGCATTGAGGGCGGTTGGATGAATAGGTTGGGAAGAAATACAGATGATTGGATGAGTCAATCACGATGGGAGGCTTGTGGGAAATACCTGTTACTTCATATGTTCCCGCTTTTCTGCCTGCATAGCTTGAGCCAAAGAACCTGCAACTGCGTTCTATAATTTGCAGCGGCTTTAATTCAACGTAAAAGCTTGTCTCTCTTTCGATCACTTTTGAATATACTCGTTTTCCTTCTTCAACCGGAAGGACCGCCATTGTTGTTTGATTAATGACGTATGAATCTAATGGTGTTTCACTAATTCCTGACACTTCATTTCCTCCTGTGTTAATTTTTGGTTATTTTAGATACTATTAATCTATCACCAACGTATAAGAAACGACAGGATTTTTTCAATATTTATTTAAAATTATCTTTTTATCATGTTATTTAGTACATTCGATCTATCTAAAAGCCATTTTTAAAGATATATCGCATCTTGTCGACTGGACAAGGAGTGTCGATATGGCTCAAAAATAAATTGTCTAAAAATTATAAATTCTTGTTGATTTTTTCTCCGCCAATCCATATACTATAAAAAAGGCATCGGGGGGATTCTTTATGAAAGAGAAAAAAACGTATGCTGAGCTCATGAAGTCCCGCAACACCCAAAAAACCGAAGAAAACGGCGTGACGATTTTAGACATCTATATTCAAATGGTTTTAGATGAGGCGCTTTATAAACAGCGCTTAACCTTCCTTAGAGAAGAGATTGATAAGGCACTGGATCAGCGTGATGAAAAGCGATTCAACGACCTGTCAGCTCAATATGCAGAACACTGCTTACATTAATTATGATGATTTTACTTGCGGCAGAGAGACAGAAACTTGTCTCTTTACCGCAAGTTTTTTGTTTTTATCCATTTAATATGGTTCCGCCATTCACATGAATCATTTGTCCATTCATATAAGAAGAGTCTTCGCTCGCTAAAAATAAATAACTTGGCGCTAACTCTACTGGCTCACCAGGCCGCTCCATTGGGACATCTCCACCAAATTCAGACACTTCCTTTTCCGTAAATGTGGATGGAATCAGTGGTGTCCAAATCGGTCCAGGCGCTACCCCATTTACCCGAATCCCTTGTTTGATCAGAGATAGAGATAATGACCTTGTAAACGTTACAACCGCCCCTTTTGTCGATGAATAATCAATTAAGGTTTCATGACCTTTATAAGCAGTGACCGATGCTGTATTAATAATACTGCTTCCTTTCTTTAAATGAGGGAGCACCGCTTTTGTTAAATAGAACATGGCAAATATATTCGTTTGAAATGTCCGAAGAAGCTGGTGAGAGGTAATCTGTTCAATGCTTTTTTGCGGATGCTGTTCACCTGCGTTGTTGACCAAAATATCAATCGAACCGAAAGCATCTTTTGTTTGTTTGACGACCTCGTTTGAAAAAGCTTCATCCCCTAGATCACCTGCTATTAAAATGACGCGGCCTCCCATTTTTTCAATATAGTCCTTCGTTTCTTCCGCATCACGATGTTCATTCAAATAAACAATCGCTACATTGGCTCCTTCTTTCGCAAATAAGACAGATACTGCTCTTCCAATCCCGCTGTCTCCACCTGTGACAATCGCCGTTTTCCCTGTCAGCTTTTTGCCTTGCACCTCTCGATCAAAGATAGGTCTAGGGTTCATTTTATATTCAAGTCCTGGACGTTCGCTCTGATGCTGAGGCGGTAACGTTTTCTTTGGCTGCTTTGTTGACACGTCAGTCCACTCCTTCCTTTTATCTCGTTTATTTTTATGTGTTGCTCATTTTTTTATGTATTTCGCTCTTGTTTTCACTAAAATGTATGATTTTCAGCATCGTGGAAAAATTATACACAACAAGTGACTGGAGGCGACAACATGGAACAAGAACATAAAGGATCGGAACAAGCAAAGTCGTTATGGCTAGCTGATAGTGAGAAGCCCTCTTTTCCTACTGTCAGCGAAGACCTTACAGCAGATGTCATCATTGTCGGTGCCGGTATTACCGGTATCGCTACTGCATTTGAAATGACAGAACGCGGACTGGATGTCATCATCATAGATGCTGATCAAGTATTGCAAGGAACCACTGGACATACGACAGCGAAAATTACCTCCCAGCATGATGTGTACTATCATGAGCTGATTCAGCATATTGGTATGCCGAAAGCCCGTTTATATGTAGAAGCAAATGAAAAAGCTAAGGAACTCATCCAAGCACGTGTGAAAGAGTATGACATTGATTGTCATCTTGAGGTAAAAGATGCTTATCTTTATACAACAAAAGAAAACGGCGTCAAAAAGTTAAAGAAGGAATTAGATGCGTACAAACAGCTCGGTATCGATCGCGAATGGAAAACAGCGCTCCCGTTTGATGCTGGCATCAAGGCAGCCCTCGCCATGACGCAGCAGGCACAATTTCATCCTCTTCATTATCTTCATGCACTGATCGATCAACTCATTGACCGAGGCGTGCGCATATTTGAACAGACAGCGGCAGTCGATGTAAAAGAAGGAAAACACCCTGCTGTCATCACAAAAAGTGGTCATCATCTGATGGGGCGCTCTATCATTTCATGCTCACACTTTCCTTTTTACGATGGCAAAGGACTGTATTTCACACGAATCCATCCTGAGCAATCTTATGTCGTCGCAGCCAAAACAAGCAAACCGCTTCCAGACGGCATGTACTTAGGAATTGATCAGCCTGCCCATTCATTAAGAACGGCGAAATTCCATGGAGAAGATGTCGTGCTCATCGGTGGACAAGGCCATAAAACCGGACAAGGCGGAGATGAATCCGCACACTATGAAGCACTAGAAAAGTTTGGTGAAGCCACCCTTGGTATAACGGAAGTCCTTTACCGCTGGTCCACGCATGATATGGTCACAATGGATCAAATCCCTTACATTGGCCGCCTGACAACACATCATTCGAATATTTTTGTTGCAACAGGCTTTAGAAAATGGGGCATGACCACAAGCCACGTAGCAGCGACACTGATCGGAGATTTGATCGAAGGAAAATCGGATCCTTACGAATCCATCTTTACTCCATCAAGACTCGTGTCAGACGCATTCGTAAAAGACTTTATCAAAGAAAACACCAATGTTGCAGCGAAGCTAATCAGCGGTAAATTAAAACGAGCTGATCAAACAATTGATGATTTAAAACCGGGTGAAGGCGGGATTGTGTCTTATGAGCATAAAAAATGTGGCGCATTTAAGTCAGAGGACGGCGATATCTTTCTTGTCGATACAACCTGTACTCATTTAGGCTGTGAAGTCGCGTGGAATAATAGTGACCGCACGTGGGACTGTCCTTGTCACGGGTCTCGTTTCTCCATTACGGGAGAAGTAGTAGAAGGTCCGGCTAAAAAACCACTAAAAAGGTCATATAAAGAACAGTAAAATTTCACTGTTTTCCCTTTAAAAAAACCAAAATTATCCGATAAAAAACATAAAGTCTGATATTTTTGATAATCATGGGGGGACAAACACATTGTTATTTAAAAAAGAGAGTAAAAAGAAAAACACTGCTTTTTTCACACAGCAGGATGATGGGATAAAACGAATCAATTTTCCGGAGAATACGGACATTGCCAAACAAATTAAAATGATTGATTTGACGCAGCAAGACCTTTTTATCTTGAAACAGCTGAATCCAATCGTTCAAGATGAAATTGAACATATCGTCGATAAATTTTATAAAAACCTAGAAGTCGAGTCTTCCTTGATGCACATCATTCAAGATAACAGCTCAGTCGAGCGTCTAAAGAAAACACTACGCATTCATATTAGTGAAATGTTTGCCGGTGTGATTGACGAATCTTATGTGGCCAAAAGAATTAAAATTGCACAAGTTCATTTAAGAATTGGACTTCAACCTAAATGGTATATGGCAGCCTTCCAAGACCTATTGCTATCCATTATGGATTTATTTGCCCAGCATATCCAAGATTTCAAAGAATATCAGACGGCAGTGAAAGCGACGACGAAAATTTTAAATCTAGAGCAGCAGCTTGTCCTAGATACGTTCCAAAATGAATACTCTAAAGTTCGTGATGAAGCAGAACTACAGCAAAAAGAGCTTCATACAAAAATTACAGAAACATCTAATTCACTTGCATCTCTCTTCTCAAACACAACAAATGCAGTGGACAAACTTGTATCAAAATCTGATGAGATGGCGGATATGTCACAGGCTGGCACAAAGATTTCAGCACAAGTTGAAGAGAAATCAATTGGCGGTAAAAAAGAGTTAGAAATTCAGCAGACGCAAATGAACCAAATTGACGGCAGTATGACAAAGATTGAAACAGAAATTAAACGCTTAGAAGAAATTGCGAAACAAATTGAACAAATTTTTGGGATCGTCACAGGTATTGCGGAGCAAACGAATTTACTATCTTTAAACGCTTCAATCGAATCAGCTCGAGCAGGTGAACATGGCAAAGGCTTTGCTGTCGTTGCAAACGAGGTTCGCAAATTATCAGAGGATACAAAGAAAACGGTTTCAACTGTATCTGAGCTCGTCAACAACACAAATTCACAAATCGCCATTGTGTCACAGCATATTGCTGATGTGAATTTACTTGTGACAGACAGTAAAGAAAAAATGACCCAAATCAACTCGCTATTCGATGATATCGTCAGCAGCATGAACTTAAGCAAAAACCAAAACGGAAAAATTGAAATAGATTTGCAAACATTCCTAAACGAATTGAAAGAAGTCAAACAAACTGTGTCCCAAGTGGCAAGTTCGGTCGAGTCCTTAACGAGTCTGACAAATCACTGATCCAGTCATTCTTCTTCTGTTTTAGTATAATAGAGGAAAAGATAGAAAAGGCGGGATTTGATTGACAGCAATTTGCCTAGTCAGACACGGAGAAACCGATTGGAATGCAGCGAAACGAATTCAAGGACGAACAGATATCCCTTTAAATGACACTGGTAAATGGCAAGCGGAACAAACCGGTCTTTACTTAAAAGATGCGCACTGGGATGTTGTCATTTCCAGTCCGCTATCAAGGGCAAAAGAAACAGCTCATTTGATTTTACAGTATGTACATGCACCGCTCGTGATCATGGACGATTTTATTGAACGTGACTATGGCGACGCTGAAGGCATGTCATTTGAGGAACGTCAGAAACTGTTTCCGAATAAACAGTATCCAAATATGGAACCATTATCGGCACTTCAAGATCGAATGCTAGAAGGTATTGAAAAAGTGAGAGCAACCTACCCAGATCAACGGGTACTAATCGTAGCACACGGTGCTGCCATCCATGCCTTACTCACCTCACTAGCTGACGAACATATGGGTATTAAGGATACAAGACTTGAGAATGCCTGCTTAAATTATGTGGAATGGACAGATGGTGAATGGAAGGTGAGCGATTACAACGTGGTCAGCCATTTAACACAATCTGCCCCTTCTTAAAGAACCTGTTTTCATAGCAGGTTCTTTTTCATGTCAAAAACAATGATAAAATAATATTTTTTTATATCGAAATTCGAAATAGATGATAGCCTTTTCTACCTATTTTATGGCATTTCGGGTATCGAATGTTTATCCTCAAATGGATCATGAGAAAAAAAGCACGATTCCTTTTTAATAGGAAACCGTTGGAAATATAGAATAAACATATTTTACCATCATTTCCAAGCGACTTAATTCCCTATTTTTCGCTAGGACTTCCACAAAAATTCGGGCCTACTCTTATTTGCCTATCTCTATTAAACTGAAAATACAGAATAATCAAACGGATCATTCTAATAGACTACGGATGATTATTCTGAAATAAGAAAAAGGGATGTGGAATGTGCGTGAAAAAGAAAAATGTGATGACAAGTGTTTTATTGGCTGTCCCTCTTCTGTTTTCAGCAGGGTTTGGAGGCTCGATGGCAAATGCCGAGACTGCCTCAAAGTCAGAAAGCGAAAAAAGCTATATCGTTGGCTTTAAAGCTTCTGCCACCACAAACAGCTCTAAGAAACAAGCAGTGACACAAAATGGTGGGAAATTAGAAAAACAATACCGCCTCATTAATGCTGCACAAGTGAAGATGTCTGAACAAGCCGCAAAAAAACTTGAACACGACCCTAGCATTGCTTATGTAGAAGAAGACCACAAAGCAGAAGCATATGCCCAAACCGTCCCTTATGGTATCCCTCAAATCAAAGCTCCAGCCGTACACGCTCAAGGTTATAAAGGTGCTAACGTCAAAGTAGCTGTCCTTGATACTGGAATCCACGCCGCACACCCTGACTTAAATGTTGCAGGCGGTGCTAGCTTCGTCCCTTCAGAGCCAAATGCCACACAAGACTTTCAATCACACGGAACTCACGTAGCCGGAACCATTGCTGCCCTTGATAACACGATTGGTGTTCTTGGGGTTGCGCCAAGCGCCTCCTTGTATGCCGTTAAAGTGTTAGATCGAAACGGAGATGGACAATACAGCTGGATTATCAGCGGTATTGAATGGGCTGTTGCCAATAACATGGATGTCATCAATATGAGCTTAGGCGGACCAAACGGCTCCACAGCGCTTAAAAATGCTGTAGACACAGCGAATAACCGCGGAGTAGTTGTCGTTGCCGCAGCAGGGAATTCAGGTTCAATTGGCTCTACTAGCACCGTAGGCTATCCTGCAAAATACGACTCTACAATTGCTGTTGCCAACGTGAACAGCAACAATGTCAGAAACTCGTCTTCTAGCGCAGGTCCTGAATTAGATGTTTCTGCACCTGGTACATCGATTTTAAGTACAGTACCAAGCAGTGGATATACGTCTTATACGGGAACATCAATGGCATCTCCTCATGTAGCAGGAGCAGCAGCGCTTATCCTTTCTAAGTACCCGAATCTATCAACGTCTCAGGTTCGTCAGCGCTTAGAAAATACGGCAACACCGCTTGGTAATTCGTTCTATTATGGAAAAGGATTAATTAACGTTCAAGCGGCTTCTAACTAAAATAAGTGTGACAAAAAAATCCGGCGAACTGAGCCGGATTTTTTATTTATTGCTTTTTCGATGTTTCCTCTTTTTTTGCGGCTTTTTCCATATCGATGATTCTCTCCATCATCGTCGGGTGTCCATAGCGGAATATTTTCACTAAAAGTGGCGGATTGACTTGGGAAAGCCCTGATTTTGCAAGCTTTTGAAATGACGTCACCCCCGCCTCTCCATCTTTCGTCAAGTTCACGGCGTATTCATCAGCTGCACGTTCTTGATGCCTTGACACAGCATTTGTAAAAGGAGAAGCAGCAAATGACAGCATAGATACAATGATCAACAGAAGCGGAAGAGCAGCAACGTCATGTGGTGCCTTCAGACGAAATGGAGAAGCGCCTTTTTGGTAAAGGGAAAAATAAAGACGGTCAATGGCAAAAAATCCAACCAGAGACAACACTAAATATCCTGCTAAACCGATATACACATGCTTCATCACGTAATGTCCCATCTCATGCGCCATGATAAATAAGATTTCACGGTCTTTCAACTTTTGAAGTGTCGTATCCCACAAAACAATACGCTTATTTTCACCAATTCCTGTGACGTAAGCATTCATCGTGTTTGTTTTCTCTGACATGTTGACTTCATATACATGATCTGCTGGAATGTGTGCTTTCTCTGCAAGAGTTAATATCTTTTTCTCAAGAGCTTGATCCTTCAATGGGTAAAAATCATTGTAGAGTGGATCAATAACGACCGGCTGTATAAAGAAGAGAAACAGTGTAACTGGAACGGTTAAACACCAAGCATACAGCCACCAATATTTCCTTTTCTTTTGAATGAGCCAAAAGAACACAATGGCGCATAGAACAAGCAGTGGATATTGAATCCAAAAATCAAGCGTTTGGTCTTTTAGCCAACTTGCCGTGCTTTGTGCTGAAACACCGTAGTACAAGGACAACTGGTAGCTCACCCACTTGACTGGCAATGTGATCAGCATCGTCAAAAGTGACAGCACAAACACATACACAAGTTTGCTCAAAAGGTGAAAACGAGCTGCTGCCAAGCTCCAATCTGCTAATTTCCTTGAAAACCCTGAAATGAGCAAAAGGAAAAAGACATACCAATCTAAAGGAATTGTCATAAAGTACAACAGGTTACGAATGTTCGAGTAATTTCCACTGATCAAAAGCTCATGGGTTGTCATAAATGTATGCGGGTCTGCACTTGTCCCTTTCACACTGTCAGGGACAGATGAATCCCCCATTAGAAATAAGTAAGAATAAATAAAAAGACCGTACAATATGTATGCTACCGTTGCAAGAGCTACCCATTTGCGTACTCGCACTGGTCAGCCTCCTTTCCATTTCTCTCTCTATTGTAATCACGCACGTTTTTGTTTAGAACCTGTCTCATGTGGCTCCATCATAGCATGCCCTATCTGAAAAAGCTTGAGTGAAAAAAATGATTATGCTGTTCAAAAATCGGAGAAACTAGCTATAAAAAAGTGAGTTGGAGGTTCATCATGAAGAAAATCCTTGCAGGAATTGTGATCTTTGGGCTTTTACTGATTACCTTCTTTTATGTGTTCAGCCGGACAAGTGACATCTTCGATGAAAATCGAGCAGAGAAATTATTGCTTTCACCGACGAACCAGTCCATTTCTTATGAAATAGATGATAAAGATACAACTGAGGATCTAATTGAACAATTAAACAAAGGGAAACAAACAAGCAGCCATCTCAAAAAGAATGTAAAGAAGCCAGATTATATCGCCAAGGTCATGTTCGGACGGACAAATGGCACTTCTTTTCAGCTATGGACCAACCGCTCTCAAGTTGTTTTTTTAGTAGACGGCACCTATTATGAATTAAATCAAAAACAGTCAAATTCCTTTCGAAAACAGGTACAAGAAGCGATTCAAAAAGGAGCCTCTTCATAAGAGACTCCCTAGATTGTTGACAAAGGGATAAAATGAACTTGATTTTATCCCCTTGTCTTCTTTTCAGCGTGATAGAAAACCTTTGCAGTCTAGGAGGCGCGGAGCGAATGTGAACCAAGCACGCAGGACTGACAAAGAATGCAAGGGTTTGTCTACACGCTGAGGAGCCTCCCCATAAGAAGAGACTCTTTTTTTATTTACTTGTTTCTGCTTGGTACTTATCCTTTAGCGCTCTTCTTAAAATTTTACCAGTCGTGTTTTTTGGAATATCATCAATGAAATGGATCGTTTGGGGCTGCTTATATTTCGCCAAATAGCGTGAACAATGTGTGATGATGTCTTCTTGATTGATGTGAGCATGTTTCTTAGGGGAAATGTAACAGACAACAGCCTCTCCTGTGTTTGGATCGGGCACACCGATGACAACGGCTTCTGCTACAGCTTCATGTTGATAAAGCACTTCTTCTACTTCTCTTGGATAGACATTATACCCGCCAACGAGAATCATGTCCTTTTTTCGATCGACGATATAAATATATCCGTCTTCATCTCTTCTCGCCAAATCTCCTGTGTACAGCCAGCCATCTTTCAGTGCTGCTTCTGTGTCTTCTGGCATTTGATAATAGCCTTTCATAATGTTTGGCCCTTTTGCAATCAATTCTCCGACTTCGTTTGGTCCAACTTCCTCTCCAAGTTCATTCACGATCTTATTTTTCACATTCATAATATCAGTTCCGACTGAACCTGGTTTTCTTTTTCCATCAAGGGGATTGAATGCCGTCACTGGGGAAGCCTCTGACAATCCATAGCCCTCTAGCACCGTGACACCGAACTTTTCTTCAAAACCGTGAAGTAAAGCAACAGGCATGGACGCACCGCCTGATATACAAATCCTCACCGACTTCATCGCTTCCTCATGACCGTCCTGGCGGTATAAATAGTTATACATGGTTGGAACACCAACAAATAGCGTTGGTTTTTCTTTCTCCATCATTCGTAAAAGCTCTGATGGGCTGAAATGCGGCAGGACATAGATGGTCGCTCCATGAATCAAAGGGGCATTCATACAGACGGTCAAACAAAACACATGGAACATCGGCAAAGCAGCAATCACCTTGTCCTTCTCATCAATTGACAGGTACTCCGCAATGTCTCTTGCATTTGAATTTAGGTTAACATGAGTGAGCATTGCCCCTTTTGGTTTTCCTGTTGTGCCAGATGTAAATAAAATAACGGCCGTATCGTCAGGTTGTATGACAGGATGCTCAGTTTCCGGCGCATCTCCAGACACAAGCTTTCCGAAGAAAACAAGACGATCAGATACTTCTTTTAAACTTGACCTGCACGCAGATTCATTTTGTGCACAAATAATGACTCGTTCAATAGCTGGAAGCTGTTCATACACCTGCTCGTATATCGGCAGAAGCTGATCCGGTGCAACAATCCCTTTTACATCACCAGTGACCAGCATATAGCCGATTTCACTTGGCGTATATGTTGGATTGACAGGTACAACAACAAGTCCTGCCTTTAATGCACCAAAAAATGAAATCACAAAATGCGGTGAATTTCCTAAAATCAGCGCGATATGATCTCCCGCTTGAAACCCTTCGCTCACTAAACCATCTGCAAAACGTTCGATACTTGTCATCAGTTCTTGATAGGTCCACTTGTTCCCTTCAAAGATCAGTGCGACGTTCTCTCCCTTGGTCATCGCAGTCTGCTCAAGATTTTTGATCAAATCCATTCTCCCACCCCTTATACTTCATCAATGAATGAATAGCCATTCATTTTATGACCAAACATTCCTCCTTTCTATTATAATAGACAATCGAAAAAATTCACAAGATCAAATGTAAACCGCTTTCATCTCTTTCATTAGAAAAAGCACCGCTATCTCTAGCCGTGCTTGTCCTTGCTTAATAAATCAAATCCAGAAAATCTTCTTTTGATACGTTACCAAAATAATGGCGCATATCCATGTCTTCTAATACATCACTAATGGTTTTGCGATCATATTGCTGCCCAATGAGTCGTTTCTCAATATCAGCAATATCCCCTACACCGAAGAAGTCACCAAAAATTTTGCAGTCTTGAATGATGCCTTTTTTCACTTCTAATCGAAGATCAATCGATCCAGCTGGAAAACGCTTAGAGTGCTGCAAGTTAAACTTAGGTGAACGGCCGTAGTTCCATTCCCATTTTTGGTATCGATCACGAGAAATCTCATGAATCTTCTCCCAATCCTTTTCTGTCAGCTGATACTCAGGCACGTCTCCGTTCGTGTCAAAAATATAGCTTAAAAGAATTTTTCTAAATTCTTCTGTTGTCATCTTTTGATCCATCAGTTCACTAATATTCGCAACCCTGCTTCTAATGGATTTAATGCCTTTTGATTCGATCTTTTCTTTCTTCACATTTAATGCCGAGACAACATGTTCGATTTCTGAATCAAATAATAGGGTGCCATGACTGAAGATACGTCCTCGTGTAGCAAATTGAGCATTCCCCGAAATTTTACGCCCATCTGCCATGATGTCATTTCTGCCGCTTAATTCCGCTTTGACGCCAAGCTTTTCAAGCGCTTTGATGACTGGCTCGGTGAATTTTTTAAAGTTATGAAAGCTGTCCCCATCGTCTTTTGTAATAAAACTGAAGTTCAAGTTTCCTTTGTCATGGTAAACTGCACCACCGCCAGATAACCTGCGAACGACTTTGATGCCATTGTCTTCCACATATTTTGTATTAATTTCTTCTATTGTATTTTGGTTCTTTCCAATAATAATGGACGGCTGGTTGATGTAAAACAGCAAATACGTTTCTTCTGGATCTAAATATTTTAAGCAATACTCTTCAATTGCTAAATTAATCATTGGGTCATAATGTTGCTCGTTATCGATAAACAGCATCTCTATCTTCCTTCCTTGTTCCATCTAAGCCCTGATTGGGCAAGCTGTATATTGCAAGTATATAACGCCTGTGCTTCATTGACTAGGTCTTTATGCCGGCCGAAATGAGGCAGATGGGTGATGATGAGCTCTCCAACATTTGCTTCACTTGCCAGCTTCCCTACTTCAGTGCTGTTCATATGTCCTGCACCCGATCCGTCTTGTCCGGCGTAAAAGTTGCTTTCGGCAATAAGTAAGTCTGCATCCTTGCTAAAAGGGATAAATGCATCTTGATAGCTGGAGTCAGCTGTATACACCACCACAGCCTCATTTGCCTGAATTCTCATCGCATAGCATTCTGCCGGATGAACCGTTTTCAAAAAATCAATTTGAAATGGTCCAATTTGAATGCCCTCTTCCGGGTGATAAGGTTTTGTCTTTGTATGTACATCATCAGAGAGCCGCTGAAATGCTGCTTGATCCCCGGTATGTCCGTAGATCGTTAGCGGACCACTGCTTTTTCCTAAATGATAACCCACTAGCTTCGCATATTGGAGAGGTCCGATATCTGCAATATGATCGTGATGATAATGAGAAAGGAGTACAGCATCTAGTTCTTCTATATCAATGAATTGCTGAAGCTTTGACAGAACTCCGCTCCCGCAGTCAACAAGCAGACGAAAACCATCTGATTCAAAAAGATAACCTGATGTGGCTTCACCTGCTGCTGGAAATCCTCCGTAGCAGCCAATCACGGTTAATTTCATCGTCATATTTCCTCCTTTTCAAAAAATCCCCTTCTTACAATATACCCATTTTTCATAAAAAAAGCATTCTTCTTGCCTATTGTTACAAAACAGATTGACAATTATCAATCTGTTATAATACAATGATAACAATAAAACGTATTGGAGGATGACAAATGCTAGGAAAAATCACTGAGTTTTTTAGAAATTTGCCTTCAAAAAAATGCACAAAATGTGGAAATGATTTAATGGAACAGCACGAGTGTTACGGTAATGAATGTGAGGAATGCTCACAAGTAAGTTATCTTAAATAAGGAAATAAATAGAATAAAAAAGCACTTTTTTCCTCCTTCGTCAGTTGGAGTCAAAAGTGCTTTTTATTTTTTCTGAAAAATAGGTAAAAAGGTAAAACCCTTGGTACAGAAGGGTTTTTTAGTATTTTCATATGATGACTTTTAGTTCGGAAGGCACTTTTTATTGACTTAAAACAACGAATGGGGTTCTAAGTGTCCATTTTTTCAAATAATTTTGTATTTTCTTAATATAATTTAATCGTGGACGAACCTCTTTAATTTTAGTTATACTTTAATTCATATATTAAAACTTAATATAATGGGAATATTCCTTTAATGAATATGTTAGGGAGGAAATCTATGAAAAAATTAAAATTTGGATTAGCAACTCAAATCCTAATCGGTCTTATTCTCGGTGTCGTGGTTGGTGCGATCTTTTTCGGTAACCCTGGTGTTGAGACATATTTAAAACCAATTGGAGACTTCTTCTTACGACTCATTAAGATGATTGTCATTCCGATTGTCGTATCTAGCTTAATTTTAGGTGTTGCAGGTGCGGGTGATGGTAAAAAAGTAGGGAAGCTTGGTTTTAGAACCATTCTTTATTTTGAAATTATCACAACGTTTGCGATCATCCTTGGTCTTGTGCTTGCGAACTTTGTTCAACCAGGTGCAGGCGTTGACTTTGGACATACAGAAAAACAGGATATTAGCCAGTATGTTGAAACGGAAAAAGAACAAAGCAGTAAATCAGTTGCTGATACGTTCCTTCATATCGTTCCGACGAACTTCTTCCAATCATTGGCGGAAGGTGATTTGCTTGCGATTATTTTCTTCACTGTATTATTCGCACTTGGCGTTTCAGCGATTGGTGAACGCGGCAAACCAGTGCTCGCCTTCTTTGAAGGTGTGTCACATGCGATGTTCCATGTCGTCAATGTTGTGATGAAAGCTGCACCATTTGGTGTGTTCGCGCTCATTGGTGTGACAGTATCAAAATTTGGTCTTGAATCTCTCGTTTCATTAGGTAAGCTCGTAGGTCTTGTTTATTTTGCGCTCGCTCTCTTCCTTATCGTTGTATTCGGAATTATTGGAAAGATGATTGGCGTCAATATTTTCAGATTTCTTGCTTACATGAAAGACGAAATGCTTCTCGCCTTTAGTACATCCAGCTCTGAAACAGTTTTACCGAGAGTCATGGATAAAATGGAGCGCATCGGGTGTCCAAAAGGAATTGTTTCTTTTGTTATCCCAATTGGTTATACGTTTAATCTGGACGGCTCCGTCTTGTATCAAGCCATTGCGGCGCTTTTCTTAGCGCAGGTATATGGCATTGACCTCACGATCGTACAGCAGCTCACACTAATCCTTGTATTGATGGTGACATCAAAAGGAATGGCTGCCGTTCCTGGTACATCCTTTGTCGTATTACTTGCAACACTTGGAACGATCGGTGTTCCTGCTGAAGGTCTAGCCTTTATTGCAGGTGTTGATCGTATCATGGATATGGCAAGAACCGTTGTCAACTTAACTGGTAATGCACTTGCAGCTGTCGTGATGTCTAAATGGGAAGGGCAATATGACCCTGAAAAAGGACACCGCGTGATGACTGGACAAGATGTACCTGAGCCAACACAACTTTCAAGCTAATCAAAAAGAACCCCGCGATCGGGGTTCTTTTTTTATACTGTGATTAATTTGCTTTGAACATAGTGGTACAGTAGATTGGCTGTATGAATCAATGAGTCTTCATGGGTTCTTTCAAAGGCATGCGAAGAGTCAATGCCAGGTCCAATCAGTCCATGAATGATATCATGCCCTGCTCGAATCGCTGCTGACGCATCTGAACCATAATAAGGGTATATATCAAGGCGGTAATCGATCTTATTTGCCTCAGCTAATGCGGCTAAATGTTTGCGCAGACCATAGTGATAAGGACCGCTAGAATCCTTCACACATATTGACACACTGTATTCATCAGTTGATTGACCGTCACCGATGGCTCCCATATCAACAGCCAAATATTCCACCGTTTCTTCCGGAATATTCGAGTTCCCACCGTATCCGATTTCTTCATTATTTGAAATTAAGAAATGTGTCGTATGCGGCAATGTGATGTTCTCTGTTTGAATGCGGTGAATCAATCTCAGCAACAACGCCACACTTGCCTTATCATCAAGGTGTCTTGATTTAATAAAACCTGAAGATGTCACTTCCACTCTAGGATCAAATGAGATAAAGTCTCCTACTTGAATGCCAAGTGCTTGCACATCGTCTGCATTTTTCACTTTCTCATCTAAGCGAATCTCCATATTTTCTTGATTTCGCTTCGCTTTTCCAGCATCCTCATATACGTGAACGGACGTTTGATGCATCAGAATGGTACCTGTGTATGTACGGCCTGTTACTGTTTCAATTTCACAATACTCGCCTTCTATCGAGTTATATTGAAAGCCTCCAATGAGTGCAAGACGCAGCCGGCCATTTGATTTAATTTCTTTGACCATCGCACCGAGCGTATCGACATGTGCTGTCAGCATGCGGTGTTCCTTGTCATCTGTTCCTTTTAGGGTGGCAATTAATCCGCCTTTTCGATTTCGCTTCGTTTCAATATTTAAATCTTGTAAAAAACGTTCGACAAAGCCAATCACTTTCTCAGTATTTCCTGATGGACTTGGGATCGACACAAGCTTTTGAATAAGCTGAATCGTTTCATTTACTTCCGTTGTCATTCGGCATATCCTCCTTCATCTAAAAGAAATTCTTTCCAAGCATGCCTTTTTTCAGCATCCTTCTTAAAATATATCGCTTCGGGTTCCTGATGTCTAATTTCTAATAGAAAAAACCTTTCTCATGAAAGAGAAAGGTTTTTTTGATTAAGCTTCTTCTTGTTTCATTTTTCTTATGTTCCAAGCAAAGTATGCTGTTGTTGCAGCCATCATGATGATGGCTACTGTTCCAAGAATCGCTGCTTGGTGCCATAAATAACTGTTATCACCGCTTGCAATGATCGTTCTAAATCCGTTGATGGTATACGTCATTGGAAGCAGACTGTGAATAACTTGGAAGAATTTTGGTACAAGCTCAAGCGGGAATGTACCCGCACTTGCTGCAAGCTGAAGAACCAAGATAATGACGGCAATAAAGCGTCCTGGGTTCCCCATCGTCGTCGCAAGAAGCTGAATGATCGCTAGGAATGTCAGACTGACGATGATTGCAAAGAGATAGAAGCGCCAGAGGCTTTCCACTTCAAGTCCAAGTCCAAAGATCAGCATGGAGCTTGCAATCACTGCCTGCAAGATACCGACTAAGAGAAGCACACTATATTTGCTGACAAACCATTCAAACGCATTTCTAGGGCGTCCTGCAGGATCTTTCATTGGGAATACAACAGTCAGCATAAGAGCTCCAACAAAGAGTCCCATTGATAAAATATATGGTGTGAGCCCTGTTCCATAGTTATCAATTTTTTTCGCTGTATCATTCTCTGTTTTGACTGGGCTTGCAATCATATTGTAGTTGTCCTGCCCCGCATCAATGTCTCCTGTTTCATCTGCAGCGCTTTTTAGCTTATCAGAAAGCTTTCCAGTTCCACTTTTTAAGTCACCTAATCCTTTATCAAGGGATTTTGACCCTTCAGCCAGTTTAGATGAGTTGCTTTGGATACTCGCTGATCCACTTTCTAGTTTATTCAATGCTGCACTAAGCTGGCTTGAACCATTTGCCAGTTTATCCGCACCACTTTTCGCTGTATCAAGCTTTCCATTTGCTGTTTGCAGGCCATCTTGTAATTTCCCTTGGCCCGTTTGAAGCTTCAGTGCACCTTGATACAATTTATTCGTACCGGATGTCATTTGATCAATCGCATTTTGTATGGCGACTGTCGATGTATACAGCTGTTCTGTTTTCTCTGGCAGCTGCTTGACTTGCTGTAGCTGTGCTTTTGCAGATGCAACCGCAGACTGAACTTCACTTGCGTCAGGCAGTTCCTGCAGCGCCGCTAAGCTTTGCTCAAGACCAGACAAATCAGGCAGTTCGATTGTAGGAAGACTGTCTAGCTGATCCATTGCCGCCTTTTTCTCTTCATCTGTCATCGAGCTGTTTTGAATAATACTTTTAACTTTTGCATCTCGATTAGATAATGCTTCTTTTAAAGAAGCAAGTTTGGTACTGAACGTTTTTGCATCTTCTTTCACCTGATCAATCTTAGGCGCCATCTTTTCAAGATTCGCTAATTCAGGTGAAGACAATACTTTCTCCACAGCAGCGATTTTTTCTGAAAATGACTGTGCTTTATTGTTCAGCTGCTCAATGCCTGCTGTGAATTGCGGCATTTTAGAAGAAAGCTGCTCATGTCCTTCACGGCTTGTGTTTAACCCTTCGGTCAATGTATCAATTCCTGTGCCAAGTTCACCAAATTTCTGATCAATCGTTTGATAGCCTGTTAAGAGCTGACCAAGACCGCTATCAAGAGATTGAATTCCAGTGTTCAGTTCACCCATTTTTCCTGCAAACTGATGAACACCTTCGCTATACGTTAACGTTCCTTCTGCCAATTTCGCCAGATTGTCTTTTAACTTTTGGCTACCGTCTTTTGCGCTTTTTGTTCCGTCATCAATTTTCTTCGCTCCATCGCTTGCTTGATCTAATCCTTTTGCAATCGTTTTGAAGTTATCAAAGATGACCTCTGCATAATTTTCTGTGACTTCCTTTGAAACCGAATCTTTTAATTTGATAATGGCGTTATTCGCAATTTGAGACGCAGCATAGTTTGCGCCTGGATTCGTATAATATTTCAGATTCGATTTTTTCGGATGTTTGTCTAGTACTGTACTCGCATTTTTCGAGAAATCTTTCGGAATCTCGACGACGAGATAATAGTCTTCGTTATTTAACCCCTTGATGGCCTTTTCTTCACTATCAACAAAATGCCATTTAAAACTATCGTTTTTCTTCAATTCCTTCACTAAATCATCGCCCACTTGAAGGGTTTTGCCGTCATAATGACTGCCTTCATCCAAGTTGACAACTGCTACAGGTAATTGATCAACTGTACCATATGGATCCCAGTAAGCTTTTAAAAATACACCACTATAAATCAGTGGAATAAATAAGACAGCTAAAATCGGGATCAGTAGTTTTTTGCTCGTCACAATGTCTTTCCATTGATTCCGAATTAAATTCATTGCTGTTTTCCTCCCATTGATGAATGACTAAATTAAGAATTCGGTCATTTGAACTCAAAAAAAATTATGTTGTTGCAGACAGTCCTTTTAGTACATAAAGCTCGAGCGATTCAGCGACCTCTTCTTTTGTTAAAGGCTCATATCGCTTTTCCCAGTCAAAAATAAGTGCAATATATAGTTTCACCATCACAAATGCCGTCAATTCAGGATCACAGGGCTTAATGTCGCCTTTTTCAATCGCTTCTTTTACTTTTGTTTTAATATAGCGAATGATCATCTGCTCCATTTTTTCAATCATTTCTTTCACTGCTGATGTGCCAAGCTCCGCATTTTCCTGAAAGATTTTAATTGTAAGCTGGTGGTTTTTTCGAAATTCTAATATTGCAAAGAGTGCTAAATGAAGGTTTTCTGAGAAACTATTCTTCTCATCTATTGCTTCATCTGCAATTTTCCTCATCTCCATTAACAGTGATGTGAAAATTTCATCGAACAGCTCTTCTTTGTTTTTGAAAAAAGTATAAATCGTTCCTTTTCCAACGTTGGCAAGCTTTGCTACAAGGTCCATTGTCGTGGCTTTATACCCGAACTGGGTAAATGCCTTTGTTGCTCCATCTAAAATCATTTGTCTCCTATCAACACTCATGATCTCACTCCCAAAATGACTATTTGAACGTTTCGGTCATTAAGTACAGAAAGTAATATACCACATCCTTTTCCTCAGATGCAACAACTTTGTTCAATTTTATTATTCACCACTCTTTTCTAAACATACGAACATGAAAAACTCCCTTTCCATGACAGAAAAGGGAGTTTGTTTTTTATGAAAATAGATAAGATACAGCTTCTGAGATGGCAGCTTTTCCTTGATCAATACAATCAGGAATCCCAACACCTTCAAATGCAGCACCCGTGATATAAATACCAGGATATGATTGCATAAACGTTTCTCGCATCGTCGAAATCTGTTTTTGATGACCCACATGATATTGCGGCATGCTTGTTTTCCAGCGAGTCACTGTCGTCAGCTCTGGATCTGCTTTAATATCCATGATTTTCTTCAAATCCTCCAGCACGATGCTCACGATTTGATGATCAGACTGTTCGACAATTGATTCATCGCCAGCTTTCCCAACGTATGCACGGAGCAATGTTTTTCCTTTAGGTGCAGTGTGAGGCCATTTCTTATTTGTCCACGTACATGCTGTAATGGAGAAATCACTATTTCTTGAGATGACAAAACCAGTACCATCATATTCATTGTGAACATCCTCTTCTTTAAATCCGAGTGCAACTGTTGCAACAGAAGTCGATGTCATGTCATGCAAGTACTCAAGCCCTGCTTCTTTTGGAAACATGGAATAGATCGATTGGTGAGGAGTTGTCACAATGGCAGAATCTGCAAAAAGCGTTTGACCGCTGTCTAATTGAACGCCATAGCCTCCCTCTGCTTTTTCGATCTGGGTCACTTTTGTCCCTTTGTAAATCTTCGTCAGCTTGAGTTTACTTTCGACCGCTTCAACAAGTGCTTGCAGCCCTTGATTGATTGTCTGGAACTGTCCTTGCTTTTTCGCTGTCACTTGTTGCGCTTTTGCATGCTGCTGTGATTTTTTCATCCCAAGAATCAAACTGCGATGCTTCTGTTCTGTTTGATAGAACTGCGGGAAGGTAGACATTAAGCTCAGGCGATCAATGTCACCAGCATAAATGCCTGATAGTAGCGGTTCAATTAAATTCTCCACCACTTCATCACCCACACGTCTTCTAAAAAATTCCCCCAGAGACTGATCTTCTGTCTGTTTGCTTTTTGGCAAAACGAAATCCATCGCTGCACGTGCTTTTCCGGCAACTGAAAAAAGCCCAGTTGTAATGAACGGACTGATTTGAGTTGGAATGCCCATGACAGCCCCCTTTGGCATCGGATGAAGGGTTTCATTGACTAATACATACGCTTGCCCTGTTTCATTATTGACGAGCTGATCAGATAGGCCAACATCTTTTGCCAGCTGGGGTCCACTAACCTTTCTTTCTAAAAATGAATCGGGTCCACGTTCAATGATATAACCGTCTTTATATAATGTTTGAATTTTTCCACCTAGCCTAGGACTCGCTTCAATAAGAGATATTTGGATAGGAAGGCCTTTTTCTTCAATTTCCTTTTCCAAATAGAAGGCGGCGGCCAAACCCGTGATGCCACCGCCAATGATGACAAGGTGTTTTTGATTGTCATGCATAGGATCGCCTTCTTTTATATGATTACTTGCTTTCATTAAGCTTCTTTAATACGACTGCTGCCAGTGCATCAATAAATGCTGGTTTCGCATTTGGCATTTCTGGACGATAGTAGGCTGCACCAATTTCATCCGTGACGACTTTACATTCATAATCATTGTCGTATAACACTTCAAGGTGATCAGCGACAAATCCAACAGGCACGTATACAAATGTTTTATAGCCTTTTTGCTCAAATAGGTCACGCGTGAGATCCTGTACGTCTGGTCCAAGCCATGGATCAGGCGTATTGCCTTCACTTTGCCAGCCAATTTCATAATGCTCAATTCCTGCACCTTCAGCAATCATTTTTGCAGATTGTGCAAGCTGATCAGGGTATGGGTCCCCTGCTGCAATAATTTTTTCAGGAAGACTGTGTGCAGACACAATCAGCACTGCTGAATCTCTTTCTTCCTGACTCATGGATGCATACGTCTCTTTCACTTGTTTCACCCAATAGTCCACAAACTTCGGTTCATCGTACCAGCTTTCAACAGAAGTAATGTTCAGATGGCCAAGCTTTTCTGCTTCATCTTGTGCACGTTTGTTATACGATTTCACACTAAATGTGGAGAAGTGCGGTGCAAGGACAATACTCACCGCTTCTGTGATGCCATCTCGGTGCATGTCAGCGACTGCATCTTCAATGAAAGGCTCAATATGTTTTAACCCAATGTATACATGAAATTCAATCTCATCTTGGATCTCATTCAAATGTTCACACAAACCATTTGCCTGCTGTTCTGTAATTTTTGATAAAGGAGAAATGCCGCCAATTGCCTTGTAGCGGTCCTTTAAATCTTGCAGCATCTCCGGCTCTGGCTTTCTGCCTCTACGGATATGTGTATAGTAACGTTCAATGTCTTCTTCTTTATATGGGGTGCCATATGCCATGACAAGTAGCCCCATTTTCTTTTTCTCCACAACCAACACTCCTTCAGATCATTTGAAATCATTTAGATGGATGTCTTTTTATGTTTAGCTGAATAATCGTGAATAAAATCTGTCAGCTTCTTTAACGTGTCTGGTGAGACATCAGGAAATACCCCGTGACCTAAGTTAAAGATGAATTGATCTGATTTCATCCCTTGATCTAAAATCGCTGCTGCTCTTTCTTCAATCACTTCCCAAGGAGAAAGTAAAATCGTTGGATCAAGGTTTCCTTGTAACGTTTTTGTTAAGCCTTCTTTTCGCGCTTCGTCTATACTCATACGCCAATCCAGTCCAACGACATCAAGCGGCAAGTCATGCCAATCTTTGGCCAGATGGCTCGCACCGACACCATACATAATCATTGGTACGTTTTCAGACTTCAGCTCTGTGAAAATACGCTGCATGACAGGCTTAATGAAGGTCCGGTAATCTGCTGCATTTAAAGCGCCAACCCAAGAGTCGAAGATTTGAAATGCTCGGACGCCTGCTTTTACCTGAGCGCGTATGTATGTGATCGTCATATCGGCTAATTTATTCATCAAAAGCATCCATGTCTCTGGCTCACTGTACATGAGCGCCTTTGTTTTATGATAATTTTTAGATGGACCGCCTTCGATCATATAGCTTGCCATCGTAAAAGGTGCACCTGCGAAACCAATCAGCGGAACATTCAACTGCTCCTCTGTTAACAGCTTGATCGTATCAAGCACATACGGCAGGTCTTCTTCAGGATGAAGCTCTCCAAGACGCTGGATATCTGCCTTTGTCCGAATAGGCGAGTCAATCACTGGTCCAATTCCATTTTTAATTTCAACATCCACTCCAATAGCTGGAAGCGGAGTCATAATATCTTTATATAAAATAGCGGCATCTACACCATATTGTTCTACAGGAAGTCTTGTTACGTAAGCACATAGCTCTGGCTGATGCGTAATTTCAAATAGCCCGTATTTTTCTTTAAGGGCACGATATTCAGGCTGCGAGCGTCCTGCCTGTCTCATATACCAAACCGGTACATGGTCTGTTTTTTCCCCTTTGCACGCCTTTAAGAACGTGTCATTAAAAGCCTTCGTTTTTCCCATTACCTTTCATTCCACCTTTCGCCTCACACTCTCTTTGTATAAGGCTCAAACACTGCTTTTACTATACCGCTTTTTCAAGGCTCGGTATACTAAAGCGGCTCAATGTTCAAAAAATCGCCGAATATTAACGTCCAAAAGCCTCTGGCTTGATATAAGCACTGCCTTCGCCTTCTTCTTGTGTTTGAGTATTGTATGGAACAACCTTATACTGCGCATCTGAAAACACATTTGCATACGGCATTGTGTAGCTGTTTGTTCCTGTTACAGAATCGATCAGGGTCTCGCTTCCATTTCTCTTTTCATAAATACGATATTCAACGCGTTTGTCTTCCTGTTCATCCCATGACAGCTCCAATGTAAAGAGCCCTTTGATTTTAAATGCATAACGTGCTTCAAAGCCTGACAGTCCTTCTAAATGGATTGGCGATTGAAGTTCTTTAATTCCCTCTGGTTTTTGGAATGTTTCATTGGTTATTTGGGCTGTCGTTAAAATATCTTTCATTAACTGCACTGGATACTGACTGCCGCCAGTTAAATAATGACTGTTATCCGTTTTGTCATACCCCATCCAGATTGCCCCTGTTGTACTAGGCGTGTAGCCAGCAAACCAAGCATCTTTCGTTGCCCCTTTGACACCGGAATACGTAGTTGTCCCTGTTTTACCAGCCAAATCTCCAGCGTATGATCCGCTCTGAGCGGTTCCGCCTTTGACGACCTGTTGAAGCATTCTTGTCATATTCCAAGCATTTTGTACGCTAAACACTCGTTCTTCTTTGTTTCGATTTTTTTCTACGGTTTCTCCATCATCATTCGTGATTTTCTGAATGAAGAACGGCTTTTTATAGACGCCTTCATTTGCAAATGTATGAAATGCTCCAGCTATCTGCAATGGAGAAACCCCTTTTTCTAGACCACCAAGCGCTATGGCAAGTCCTTTATCCGAAATATCCATCCCCATTTTCTCAAGATAGGATTTAGACGTATCGATGCCAAGCTGGCTTAACGTCCATACGGCAGATGTATTTTTACTTTTCATGAGAGCCTCTACCATCGTGACCCTGCCCTCGTACTGTCCATCGTAGTTCTTTGGAGAATAGCCGTCATAGCTTTTTTCCTTGTCCTCAAGCAGTGAATACGGTCTGAATTTTTTCTCCTGCATCGCTGGACCATATACTGCGATCGGCTTAAAGACAGAACCAGGCTGTCTAACAGCTGTGACTCTGTTATAGCCTCTTGCCTGATATTCTCGTCCGCCTATTGCTGCTTTTACACCACCAGATGCGTTGTCAATAAACACAGCGCTGCCTTCAGGTGACCCGCTTTTTCCCGGGAAATAACGATTGTTTTTCATTGCATCATAGGCAACTTTTTGCAAATTCATATCGATTGGTACCGTAATGGTATAGCCGCCTTGAAGCAATTGTTCATGCGAAATCGAATACTGTGATTCTGCTTCTTTAATCATGAGATCTACATAACTGTCCACCCAAGGGGTTTCTGATTTCTTTTTTAAATGAATACCAAGTGTTCTTCCTTTTGCTTCAACTGTTTCTGTAGAAGACAAATATCCTTGTTCATTCATTAAATTCAGGATGGTATCCCGTCTTTGTTTATTTTTATCTGGGTGTAGAACAGGGGAATACGTTGAAGGTGCCTTTGGCATGGCAGCAAGTGTAGCTCCTTCACTGACAGTGAGATCTTTTACATCTTTACTAAAATAGTAATTGGCCGCTGCTTGGATCCCATAGACGCCATGACCAAAGTAAAGCTGATTCAAATACATTTCAAGCAGCTTGTCCTTTGAATAATCTCTTTCTAAATTGATCGCAATAATGACTTCTTTTGTTTTTCGAAGAAACGTTTTATCATTTGTGAGAAAGATATTTTTGGCGAGCTGCTGGGTGATGGTACTGCCGCCTTCTACCTTTCCACCTGCTAATATATCTCGATAAACCGCCCTTGAAATCGATTGTGCATCAATTCCGTGGTGCTCATAAAAGCGCTTGTCCTCTACAGCAACAAAAGCTTTCGCCACTTTATCTGGGACCTCTTTTAATGACACAGGATCCCGATTTTCTGAATACATGCTTGTGAGTTCTTTTCCATTCTGATCAATGATTTTCGAGGAAGCGTGAAAAACGAGCTTCTTCTCATCTATGACATAATGTCCTAAAAATAAAATGGTCAGATAGCCAATAAATGAAAGCACGATTGTACTTCCTGCAATGACTAATGGAATGATTATCTTCTTTTTCTTCAAATTAGGTCACCTCATTCCTTTATACGGATAGTATGGGATGTATTGCTTCATAATATGTTTTATGGATTGACTACCAAAGAATTATATATCATTCTTTTGTTATACTATCAAGCAGGAGGCGGTTTAGATGAATTTCTATATTACATATGGAACAGCAGACTTTTTGCAAAAAATCGCAAAAAAACATCATCTTGAAAATCTGCTTTATACGGTCGGTAAGGAACAAGCGGCTCTTTTTCATGAAACGGAGGGTGAGACAGTCTTTAAAGCACCCCATGCCTATGATGTGATTTATACAAAAGGTGAGCTCGTCCAATCTGGCTTTGTCACGCTGAATCATATCCCTGTAAAGCTCGAAAGCAGAGCACTTTTTGAATCCACCTTTCAGAAAAAAACAAACATGTCAGAGCACCAGCGCGGCTTTCAGGCGCTTCGTGTTTTAAGACCAAAAAAGGATGAAGAGGTGTACTTAATTTTGACCCTTTGGGAATCTGAAGACTTATTTCAAGACTTCCAAGAATCAGAAGCATTCTTTCAGCCACACGAGGATACTGGCTCCATCTTCTCTCGTCCTGCCTATCTGACATCCTATCATGCCGTCATAGACCATTAAGGAAGTGCTGCTTTTCGCACTTCTTTTTTTCATAAAAAAAAGCCCTTCTGCTGGGCTTTCAACGCTTATCTCTAAGCTCGTACCGATGAATGATTGGCTGAAGTACATAAAAATTCAGCAAGATCCACCCTAATAAGATTGGCCATTTGAGCATAGGTGAAGCACCTTTCATCTGAATAAGTAGTACCAACAGTGGAATCAAACAAATCATCAAAAAGCTCATCTTCGAAACGAACGTTTCTTTGATTTGATGCCGGCAGCTTGGACAAAGCATCATTCTCGTATGCGATAAATGAAATTTTTCGACGAAAGAAAATGCTTTTGAACAATTTGGACAGCTTCCCAATGCCACTCCCCCTTTTCAAGCTTCATACTTAACCTTCGACTTTTATATAAAATGACCTTTTCTGTCATTCTCGACATCCTCTTCTGTTGAAAGATTCTAACAATTACCATACAATCAGTAAAAGAGCCTAAAGGAGGTTTTCGGATCAATGACAGTATCCACTTTACACAAAAGGATCAATGAACGTCTTGATGAACATTATGAGGAAATGGTTGAAATTAGACGCCATCTCCATATGAATCCAGAACTTTCTTTTCAGGAAGAGGAAACCGCTGCTTACATCGCTCAATATTATGACAGATTACATATCCCAACACGCACACATGTAGGCGGACATGGTGTACTCGCTTTTATTGAAGGAGCTTCCCCTGGACCGACCATTGCACTGAGAGCTGATTTTGATGCACTTCCCATTCATGATGAAAAGGATGTACCTTACCGTTCAACAAAACCTGGCGTCATGCACGCATGCGGTCACGATGGCCACACAGCAACACTTCTCGTCTTAGCGAAGATCTTACATGAGCACCGAGATCAATTAAAAGGAAAAATCGTCCTCATTCATCAACACGCTGAAGAATATGCCCCCGGCGGTGCGAAACCAATGATTGAAGATGGCTGTTTAGACGGTGTTGACGTCATTTTCGGCACCCACCTTTGGTCCTCAGAGCCATGCGGCACTGTTCTTTATAAAAGCGGGAACTTTATGGCAGCCGCCGATCGTTTCTCTATTCAAGTGCAAGGGAAAGGCGGACATGGCGCACAGCCGCACCTAACGAAAGATGCCGTACTCATCGGTTCACAAATTGTAGCCAATCTTCAGCAGGTCGTGGCCCGTAAAGTCAACCCGATTGATTCTGCGGTGGTATCTGTAGGGGGATTTGTCGCTGAAAATGCCTTTAACGTCATTGCAGATTCGGCCGTGCTAACAGGTACTGCACGTTCCTTTGAAGAGAGTGCACGCCATATCATTGAACGTGAAATTGAACAGGTGGTGAAAGGTGTCTGCCACATGCACGATGCCTCTTATACTTATGAATATGTAAGAGGCTATCCTGCAGTCAAAAATCACCCTGCACCAACTGAATATATAGCAGAAATAGCCAAACAGACAGAAGGAGTCACAGAAGTAAAAGAAGCCGAAACTCAAATGGGCGGAGAAGACTTCGCTTACTACCTTCAGCATGTTCCTGGTACTTTCTTCTACACAGGCGCTATGCCAGAAAACAGCCAAGATGTGTATCCACATCACCATCCGAAATTTGATATTAACGAAAACGCAATGCCTGTCGCAGCAAAGGTACTCGCTCATGCCGTCCTTTCCTACGATGAATAAAAAAAAGCCGCTGCCACCAGCGGCTTTTCTATTTCGATTCTTTCAACACTCTCAAGTGAAACACATGGCGTGCGACTTCACCAAGCTGTCCTGTCAGCTGATGATTTGCCACCCCACCAACAGCGGCACCGACCACAGGCATTAATTGAAACAGCTTCACAAGGTCAATATAATCTCGATATTCCTGCTGAAAGCTATACCAATCCATTTCTTCCCGGGTTGTTTCCCATTCTTCAATGAGTTTCATCATTTTTTGACGGTGTGCACTGCTTGAAAAGGCGAGTTGAAAAATACAAAGCAAAAAGAGCCTTTCCTCTTTTTGAGACAAATCAAATCCATATATACAAGCAAGCTCATATAGACATTTCATTTTAATACTCAAAAGGAGAGGGAAATCCGCCATTCCGAGAAACAATCCACCCGCACCTGTGCCAATTCCTTCAATCGCAGCGGCCTTTTGATAATATGTCACCTTTTCCTTTGCCAGCTCATTTCGCTCTACAATAGACAATTGTTCATCAATGACTGTAAATGAAGTAAAATGGCTTCCTGATACGGTGGATTCAACCATTGTTTTCACCGCACTTGTGATGACTTGATGAAATCGAGCAGGGATTCGACGATTCACTTGCTGCTGAACACCTTTTGAAAACCGCTCGATCTTGGATGGTTTTCTTAAAAAACGCATTTGAAAAAAAATGGCCTCTTCATACAGTTCCCGTTCAGCTGCATTCATCCCAGTACCCTCCTTGGTGACATCATACGCTCGCTGTAAAAAACAAATCTCCGCTTATCTCATCTTTTTTAATCTGCTTTGTACGTAAGGCTTGAATAGGACAAGCACAAATACCAATGAAATGAGAAGAGCAAGTCCGCTTCCCTTCCATCCACCTGCTGGGAAAACGGCGGAGCTCAGTACAATTGACTGGATGATGAGTACATTTCGTACGAGAACAAAAAAGCTTCGATCTTTTTCTTGCTGAGACACAGGATAAAGTGCCTGTAACGACAGATGAGCAAAGTGCTTTGTTAACGGGACAAGCTGTACACCTGTGATAAAGACTGTAAACAAGACAAGTAATGCCCCCACCCAGCCTGCTGCACCTGTATACAAGAGGATGAGCACAAACACGACCGTTAACCTAAACACAAGACCAAAATAGTCATTTGAACGTAAAAACGCCCTCACATACATATAAGAAAAAGCTTTACGCTGTTCATAAGGGACAAACTGCAAGACCCAGTCCATATACGCCCTTCTTTTCACTTGCTTCTTTAAATGAGGGACATCCGTAAATAAGTTTGCCAAGCGGTAAAAACGCTGTTTTCGTTTTAACTCATCAGAAATATGCAATTCCCATTGAAAGGGCTGTTTTTTTACTGCATTTGTTAGATAAATGAGATAGACAGCATATAAAAGATAAAAAACAATGGCAATGGCATAAGCTGCTTGTAAAACGGTATACATTAACATTGTATTGAGCAGAAAACGAATCACTGCATCAATCCATCTGACATGTTTCCCTTGAAAATAAGTGATTCTCCATTGAATCGCTGTATTCAGACCTTTTATTAAGATCATTTGCGCCAAAATGAGCACATATAGCATCAGATCGCCTGTGGAGACAGCCGAATATAGCGGAAGTGCAATAATGGACACGGCAATCAAAGGAAATAACTGAGAAATGAAGCTAAAGTTAAACGCTTGTTTTAAATAAGGGTCCATCTTAGCTTCCAAAGGAAGCATAAACACAAGATCTGCCTCTTTGATCAACGTTCGCACGTAAGAACTAGTCAGTACCAATGAGAAAACAACTGCCATGACCCAATAGGATGGGAAGTGAGCTGGAATATGCTTCAGCCAATTACTGTACCAACTCGCCCCGCCTGCAAGGAAAAAAATGAGCACAATCACAAGATGATCGTTGAACATATATTTTAAATATTTTCTTGTTTCTTGTACGTGTTCTTCTAATCGTGATTTCCAAATGGTTTGCGTTGTTTTACTCATAGCTTTCTTCCTTTGTTAATTCCAAATAAAGATCATCGAGTGTCGCATCTCTCATGTTGAACTGCTCTCTTAGTTCTGTCAGTGTTCCTTTCGCTCTAATTTCCCCTTCATGCAAAATAATAAAGGAATCACAATAACGTTCCGCTGTGGCTAAAATATGCGTTGACATCAGAACACTTGCGCCATTTTGTTTCGCCGCATTCATACGTTCTAATAGTGCGTTGATCGCAAGCGGATCAAGCCCTAAAAACGGCTCATCGATAATATACAACTCTGGCTCCACAAGAAACGCACACATAATCATCACCTTCTGCTTCATCCCTTTAGAAAAATGAGCAGGGAACCATTTCAATCGCTTCTCCATTCGGAATTCCTTCAGCAAAGACGGCAGACGTTCTTCTAATTGTTCTTTTGAAAGGCCGTAAGCCATCGCTGTCAGCTCTAAATGCTCTTTTAACGTTAATTCTTCATATAAGACAGGTGTCTCTGGAATAAACGTAAATTGTGAACGATACGCCTCTTGATCTTCTTGAAGGGTTCGTCCGTTCAGCTCAATGACCCCTTTATGAGGTTTCATTAATCCAATAATATGACGAATGGTTGTACTTTTTCCCGCCCCGTTTAAGCCAATGAGACCAACGATTTGGTTTCTTTCTAATTCAAATGAAATATTTTTCAGAACGGGATTCTTTGTATATCCACCCGTTACATCTTTTACAGTTAGAAGGGACATCAGTTCGTTCCTTTCTTTCTTTTTTCCTTTATAGTACCAAAAACGAAAGACAATTTGAAATGTTTACCTATAGACAACTCATGAATAAAACATCGGCATACTGGTCATCATAATGTATGTAGAAGAAATGAACTTGATGACCAATACGTAAATGAGGTGTTTGTTAAAGGCAATAACCGCATGACAAATTGGTTTTTCATCTAAAAACCTTAGCTTCTGTTTTGCTTCACTGATTCTTGATTTTTGTGTCCTATACAAATATGTATACGACGAACCAAAACGTCAAATGAGGTGTTTACGGCAGAAATAGCAGGCATATGAATTCTTTATTTCAGTAAATAGAGAATTCAAAAGGCATATCAAATGAAAGCATCAGCATTTCTTCTGCAGGAGCAGGATGAGCGACCAAAGGAGTTCGCTTGTCCTGTTTTCTTTTTTGCTTCTTTTTGTGATACGATAAAGGAAAAATAATGAGGAGTGACATGGCGTGAGCGACTGCATTTTTTGCAAGATCATTGATGGAGACATTCCATGTGCAAAAGTATATGAAGACGAGCATGTATTGGCTTTTCTTGATATCAGCCAAGTAACAAAAGGACATACCCTTGTAATCCCGAAAATACATAAAGAAAACATTTATGACATGACACCAGAAGTGTCTAATCATTACTTCCAAGCGATTCCAAAAATCGCTAGAGCCATCAAACAGGAATTTGAACCAATTGGTTTAAACCTTCTAAACAACAACGGTGAAAAAGCCGGGCAATCTGTGTTCCATTACCATATGCACATCATTCCACGTTATGGCAAAGGCGACGGCTTTGGTGCCGTATGGAAATCTCACCAAGATCAATATACATCAGAGGATTTAAAAGATATTTCTTCCGCCATCCATACGCGCCTTACCTCATCTTAATTGATGAGGTTTTTCTTTTTTTCACTTCTTTCCTGTGCTTATCCTCTGAATCGTAAGATATTTAGGACGATTCAAATTTTTTGTCCAAATGCTTCAAATTTGTGATAGGATGGTTTTATCTTTTGATCCATTAACGCGAGAAATAGGGAGAGATTGTGATGAAGCGAACGACGAATTTTAATGCTGGTCCGGCGGCGCTGCCGCTAGAAGTGCTTCAAAAAGCACAGGAAGAACTTGTTGATTTTAAACAAACCGGGATGTCTGTGATGGAACTTTCTCATCGCAGCGGTGAGTATGAAGAAGTCCACAATAAAGCGAAAGCACTCTTGGTAGAATTGATGGACATTCCAGAAGATTATGAGGTCCTCTTTTTACAAGGCGGGGCAAGTCTTCAATTTGCAATGATTCCGATGAACTTCTTACATGAAGGCGAAACGGCTCATTTCATCCAAACAGGTGCTTGGTCAGAGAAAGCCTTGTCAGAAGCAAAAGGGTTTGGTGAAACATCAGTGTTTGCCTCAAGTGAAGACGACAACTATTCGTATATTCCAGATGTAGATGCTTCCGTTTTAAATGACGGTGCTTACTTGCACATCACATCGAACAATACCATTTTCGGTACTCAGTGGAAAACGTTCCCGAACACGTCACTCCCGCTTATTGCCGACATGTCCAGTGATATCCTCAGCAAAAAAATAGACGTGTCTTCATTTGATTTCATTTATGCCGGGGCACAAAAAAACCTAGGGCCTTCTGGTATCACGATTGTGATCGCGCGCAAACGTTTATTAGAGAAAGAAAAAAGCGGCACACCTAAAATTTTAAAATATTCAACACATGCCAAAGCCAATTCTCTTTATCACACACCACCGACTTTTGCGATTTACATGCTGTCCCTTGTCTTGGAGCATGTGAAACAGGCGGGCGGCGTAGAAGCAGCAGAAAAACGCAATGAACAAAAAGCAGCGCTTCTGTATGATACGATTGATCAAAGCGGCGGTTTTTACAAAGGGCATGCACGTGCTGACAGCCGTTCACATATGAATGTCACGTTTACCCTGCGTGATGATGCACTCACTGCATCCTTTGTGGAGAAAGCAAAACAAGAACAAATGGTTGGACTCGCCGGCCATCGTTCTGTTGGCGGATGCAGAGCCTCGATTTACAACGCTGTCTCTATAGAAGACTGCCAAAAGCTTGCGGACTTTATGAAAAAGTTCCAGCAAGAAAATGAGTAAAAAGGCTTTTCTATCGTGAAATAAATTTGTTATAATAACGAGAAATATAAAGTCATGACTCTTGCAATAAATGATCAGCCATATTATTGGAGAGTTCTAAGAGCTTAGCAGAGGAGAGCATAGAAATGAAAACAAAAGAATTAGTGATTATGTCATTGCTTGCAGCAATGGGAGCTGTTTTGCATACGATTTTCCCGCCCATCTTTTTCGGAATGAAACCTGATATGATGCTGGTCATGATGTTTTTAAGCATCATCCTTTTTCCAAAGGTACAGCATGTCGTTGTGATCGCCCTAGTCACTGGGGTCATTTCCGCTTTGACAACAGGTTTTCCAGGCGGACAAATTCCAAATATGATTGATAAACCGGTGACAGCCTTTATCTTCTTAGCCCTTTTCTTATCTTGCCAGAAGATCAAGAACAAAGTCGTTCTGACCGCTGTACTCACCGCTGTTGGGACCGTCGTATCGGGCGTGATTTTCCTATCTGCCGCTTTACTGATTACTGGACTGCCGGCTGCGTTACCAGCACTTCTTGTAGGTGTTGTCCTGCCAGCAACTGTGATCAATACGATAGCTATGGTATTTGTCTTCCCGATTGCTCAGTCCATATTAAAGCGTGCAAGAATGATTGAAGTCGCTTAACGAATAACTGAACCTCTTCATTGGATGAAGAGGTTTTTTTCATACTTCTATAAAAGAAAAAGGGTAAGCAGCAAAATGGAGAGCGAAATCCCTGCACCTGCTGCACACACAATTGCTTTTTGTCTTAATACATGTTTTGGCGGATAAGACCCTGCATACCCAAGCTGCCTTACATAATGAATGGAACCCCCTGCGAAAATCACACACATACACGTAAAAACGAACAGAAAGACAGACAACCTTCTCCCCTCCCTTTTCTTCAAAAGTATGCTAAAATAAAGCAAGCTATGTATGGAAGTTCAATGAAGCTGATCGTCAGCTCAGAGAGAACATGCGAATGTGTAAAATTTGACTAGAGGTGATTGGAATGGCTAGTGGACGTTCTTTATTAACAGGATTATTTGTAGGCGGTCTCCTCGGAGGTGCGGCAGTGCTCCTGACGACTCCCTCTTCTGGCAGAGATGTACGCGGAAAGATGAAAGACGGCTATGACAAATTCGAAGATACGCTGACAAGATTAAAAAGAGATGGACAAGCTTTAAAAGAGCAGATTGTTGAAACCGCAAAAGAAAGTGCTGAAGTCATTAAAGAGGTCGGAACTGAATTGCAAACATCCATTCAGCAATGGCGCGAGGAAATCAAACCTCATCAACAGGACCTACAAAAGGAAATTCAGGAAATTGAGGAAAAGCTCAAACAACTGGAGAAAACCTTACAAAACTAATATACTCACAAAAAAATATTCGTTTACAAAAGTGTGCGGGGTGCGTATCCCGCACTTTTTTTGTTGAAAAAAGGTTATTTTGTCAATGTTTTTCATGACTTTTAAAAATTCTTGAATTTTCAGCTTTATTAATCTTTATTTTATTGGCATAATAGAATTACAAGAAAAAGAGAAGTAGGTGAAATGGATGAATCATTCGGAACAGCCTTTCGATGTAAAAGAAGCACTTTTATTCAGTCAAAGAATGGCCCAATTGAGCAAAGCTCTTTGGAAATCCATTGAAAAGGACTGGCAGCAGTGGATCAAACCGTATAACCTAAATATCAATGAACATCATATTTTGTGGATTGCGTATCAATTAAAAGGAGCTTCAATATCAGAAATTGCAAAGTTTGGCGTCATGCATGTATCAACGGCGTTTAACTTCTCTAAAAAATTAGAGGAAAGAGGATTTTTAAAATTTTCTAAAAAGTTAAACGATAAACGCAATACGTATATTGAACTAACGCCAAAAGGCGAAGAGACATTCCATAAACTACTCGAAGATTACGACCCGGCCCGAACTGGTATTGTCAAAGGCGCACAGCCGCTTCATGACATTTACGGAAAGTTCCCTGAAATTTTAGAAATGATGTGTATTATCCGAAACATTTATGGTGAGGATTTCATGGAGATTTTTGAGAAATCGTTTTCAAACATTGAGAAGGACTTTTTGAATGAACGTGGGAAAGTCACGAAAAAGCCTGAAGAACTTGAAGACTCAGTGGAGGAAAAAGCGGCTAAAGCAAATCAAATTGTTTAATGATCTTTATAAATTCATTCATTAACGGCTGAAACAGCCCTTGATCATGCAAAGCAAAAATCGTCTCATGAACATCCAGCTTTTCAATTAACTGTCCCGCAAACAGCGCAAGGAGATCGTCGAACATGACGTAGCCTTGTGCTTTTTGCTTGTCCATTTCATCTGAGAGCTCAGCACAAATACGCTCAATGTCCTTTGCCTCTTCTTTCGATACACGCTGCCGGATCAATAGCGCATAATATGGATAAGGGCTCATATCTGTCGCCGTCAGTAACAGTTCCATATAATATTCGAGCTGGCTCATTCGTTCCTCAATACTCATGTACGTTCCCTCTTTCTCTTAGTCACTCTATTTTAGCCGAAATTACTCATTGACGAAAGAGACGAACCTCCCTCTTATGTCTTTTTTTCTTGAAAAACCCAAAGTTTCCTCTCTTTATTCCATATGAATGTAACAATTTATTTTTTTTCTTGAAAACCATTGATTTTTATCCTCAGGAAGAGTAAATTATCTTGAGATATTCAATTAGTTTTTTTGAGATTGGAAGGATGAAAAATGAATTGTTGGAAGACCATTAATCTTGAAAAGGATTATGGTTATACGAGAATGATGATTTCAGCCATATGTCTGACTGTATTTTTTTTCATTATGGCATTTTTATGTTTTCAACTGACTCATCCTGAAACGAGGCTCAGCAGTCACAATGCACCGCTTTTTATCGTGCTTTTACTTGCGACATTGCTTGTCCACCGCGTGGTTCACTTGATCCCAGTCATGAAACATAAGAAAAAAATGACGTTATTTAAACGAAATTGCTGGCAGCGCGTGCCTAAGAGAGTGATGCTTTTCTCACTGCTCAGCCCGTTTTGTGTCATCTCACCTGTTTACTTTGTTTTAGGAATGGCATTTCCAATGTACGCACACTATTTTATCATGATCGCAAGTATTCATGCAGGCTATTGTTTGCCTGACTTTTTATTTGCTTGGAAACTGCTAAAAGCGCCAAAATCATGCATCATTGATCAAGCCCAAGACGAGTTTGATATTTTAGTTGACCCAACTTCCTCATCATGAGGTTTTTAAAGCCAACTTCTATCTTTTTCATAAAAAATTTGGTAATGTAGTATGGGAATAGCATAGAGAGGGGGGATCTCCGATAGTTTTATTTTACTTCATCGTCTTTGCCGCGTTTATTGTGTATTCAATAAACAGGCTTACTAATACATTATGCCTTGTCAGAGAGATTCCTGAAGAACGGCAAGATAAGGTGTTTCGCTTTATCAATGTATCGATACTGATCTTACTGATCTCATCATTTGTTGAAATTACCATATCTATTTAAGATCAAAGCAAAAGCTGCCTGTTTGATGGCAGCTTTTTGTGTATGATGATCTATTAGTAAATCCAAGATGCACCGATAATGATCAATAAGATGAATAACACGACGACTAGTGCAAAACCGCCAGCAAAGACTTCTCCTCCCATGTGAAAACACCTCCTGCCAGTTCTTCCTCTGTTCTAAGCTCAGTGTATGCAGAAAATTTTAAAACGTTTAGGCACTTGTCATCGTTTTAAAAAAGAACCGCCCGCACGCATGGCAGGACGGCTCCTTTCTGTCACAGCGATTTAATTAATAAAGATATGCTGCACCAACGATGATCAGCAAAATGAATAGCACGACCAATAAAGCAAACCCATTAGAATATCCTGCTCCCATATAATTCAGCCTCCTTTTTGTGATCAATATATGTGTATGTTGGTCGCAAAAATTTGACTAGACGAATGCCCTCCCATTTGCATTTCTTTTTACAGCATGTCACAATATGTTATGATACAAGCAATGATAAATAAATTGGAAAGATTAGGAGTGTTTTTTGAATGAAAAAAATGGCTTTAGCAGCTGTAACAGCAGTAAGTGTTTTAACTCTTGGCGCATGCAGTAGCGGTGACAAAGAAGTGATCGCAACAACAAAATCAGGAGATGTCACAAAAGAAGAGCTTTATACAACACTTAAGAAACAAGCAGGTGGAGATGCTTTAAACCTACTTGTTCAACAAAAGGTTCTTGCTGACAAATACAAAGTATCAGATAAAGAAATTGATAAGAAATTGGAAGAATATAAAAAGACACTTGGTGAAGATCGTTTAAAACAACTTCAAGATGAATTCGGAAAAGATTACATCAAAGATCAAGTAAAATATGAGCTGCTGACTCAAAAGGCTGCCAAAGCTAACATCAAAATCACTGACAAAGAAGTAAAAGCATATTACGATGACCTAAAAGGAAAAATCCGCGCAAGCCACATTTTAGTTGCTGACAAGAAAACAGCAGATGAAGTAGAAAAGAAATTAGATAAAGGCGAAAAATGGGATGACCTTGTATCTGAATATTCAACTGACACTGCTTCAGCAGCACAAGGCGGCGATGTAGGCTGGTTTGCAAAAGAAGGCCAAATGGATGAGAACTTCAGTAAAGCTGCCTTCAAACTAAAAGTAAATGAAATCAGCAAACCAGTAAAATCTCAATTTGGTTACCATATCATTAAAAAGACCGAAGAACGCGGTAAATACGATGACATGAAAGCAGACTTGAAAAAAGAACTGCTTGATCAAAAACAAGCAGACAACAATGAAATTCAAACGATCTTAAACAAATTGGTGAAAGATGCTGATGTGAAAGTAAAAGATAAAGAACTTGAAAATACATTCAAAGAAAAATCTGAGCAAACCACACAACAAACACCAAACCAATAATGAACGAAAAACCCCTCTACATGAACTTGTAGAGGGGTTTTTTTATTCTTATTGATTATGCAATCGAATGGTCCTCATGCTTCGCCGTTTCCTGGGATCGTTTCATTTGCTGTCCTTGACGTCTACGCTCTCTCTCCTGCTCCATTCGTTCGATAAAGATTTCTCCCTCTTTTTCAATAAAGGATTGATCAATCTCTTGCTCCTCTTTGGCTGTCGTCATTAATTTATAGGCACAAAAGATAATACCAATGATACATGCATATACCCACCATGGAAAAAATAACATTGTCTTCGCCTCCTTTTTCAGGACTAATCTCTCTTCCTTTGTGTTACATGCTTATGCGAAAAGAAGACAAGTTATGAAAAAAAACGCCCGCATCAAACGGGCGTTTTATCATGAGGATTCATTGTGAAAGGTTGGTTTATAAAACGAACGATTCTCTAGTGCAAAAATACGCTCTGTATATTCTCCTGGCTTCACATGCTCAAGCGCACGATCCATCATGTTCATTTTTGCATCTAAATTATCTATATAGTGGAGAATTTCGGCTTCCTTCACCATTGGTGGTTTAGGACTGCCCCACTCCCCTTTTCCATGATGACTCAGCACTAAATGCTGCAGAATCAGAATTTCCTCAGAATCAATGCCAAGCTCCTCTGCGGCTTTCGCAATTTCTGTCACCATAATAGAAATGTGGCCAATTAAGTTCCCTTCTACTGTATATGTGGTGGAGACAGGACCCGAAAGCTCTTTGACTTTCCCTAAATCATGTAGAATGATCCCTGAATATAAAAGATCTCGATCTAGTGATGGGTATAGATCAACAATGGATTTCGCTAAATGAAGCATCGATACCACGTGATAGGCAAGACCCGAAACAAACTCGTGATGGTTTTTCGTAGCTGCTGGGTAATCAGCAAATTCCTGTCCATATTTCTTCAGCAAATGTCTTGTGACACGCTGAATATTAGGGTTTTTCATATCAAAAATATATTGCATGATGGTATCCATCATATCGTGCTTTGGAATAGGAGCTGTTTCTAGAAAATCATCAATGCGGATTTGCTCGTTTTCAGCAACAGGACGTATATTCCTAAGCTTCAGCTGATTCCTTCCGCGATAATGATGAATATCACCTACTACCTTCACAATGGTTTGCGCAGCATATGTGAGTTCATCGTTCTGCTTTGCATCCCATAGCTTCGCCTCAATATCTCCACTTTGATCTTGAAGAATTAACGTTAAAAATGGTTTGCCATTACTCGCAATCCCTTTAGTAGATGATTTAATTAATAAATGCAGGTCAACTTGTTCGCCGACGTCATAGGTCATGATCCCTTTAGCCATTCAATAAATGCTCCTTCCATGTTTCTGCTCATATAAGTATAACATAAGTCATAATTTGTCAATCATTCCACTGCTAAGCTCGTAATCTGCCCGTCTTCCGCTGCTTGTTTCATATAATGATGACAAGTGAAATAAAACAGCTGTGTTTCAAAACGAGTGAGTTCACTCATCAGCTCCAGCACCCTGTCTAGACGGACATGATCAAAGTGAACGAAACTGTCATCCATCATAAATGGGAGCTGACAATCTTGCTGGTGGGACAAAGCAAGTGCAAAACGAATCGAGAGATAAATTTGCTCACATGTTGCTTGTGAAAGCTCCTCCGGGCGGAATAGGCGTCCATCCCTCCGTTTCACAATCAGCCGGTCATCTTCGGCAGAAAATAAAATCACTTCATATCGATCATTCGTTAACGGCTGAATAAATCGGGAAGCTGTTTGGAGGAGTGCTGGTAGCCTCGTTTCTTTATGCTCATTGAGTTTCTCTCGAATGACGGAACGAACGAGCTGAATAGCCGCCCATTTTTTCGCTAGATGCTTTGCCTGCTCCTGCTCTACAGCAAGCTGATGAGTCAAATCAGACACTGTACCTGATGCTTCTATTTGGCGTATTTCTACTGCTAATTCTGCCAAGCGTTTTTTCATATTCGTCACATTCTCTTGCATGTCATTCAGATGTCTTTTTGCTTGTGCACACTGCTCCTCAAGGGTGCGTAAACCTTTACGGACAATGACCTCTTCCTCATCTATATAACCGCTTTTGTGTAGCTCTTGGTTCAGCTGCTGCAAATTGTACAGCCGCTCCCGGTATTCTTTGGATAGATGAGATAGGACATGATAATCTTCTTTTGACGCTGCTTCTACTTTTCGAAAAAGCTCGTCCGTTTGTTTTTCATAATATTGAACTTCTCCTTCTAATGTTGTCAGCTGCTGCTCTACATGTTGAATGGATACGTGCAATGTCTGACGTTCTTTTTCTCTTTTTTCCTCATCTTTCAATATCTCTTGAAAGGCTGAGATATTCTCTTGAATGGTCCCTTCTTTTCTTTGAAGGAGACTCATGAGCGCTGAAACTCTTTGCTCGTAGGTCGATTGCTGCTGTGTGAGCATCTCTATTTCCTTGTTAAGCGCCTCATATGCCGCTGTATTCGCTTTTAATTGTTTCAAGATATGGAAAGCTTCCACAAGGAATGAGAGCTCTGAGGACAAACCCAGCTGCCTTCTCATATCTTCTACTTGTTGCTGTACAGGTTCCAGTTCCCGCTCCCAGTCTTCATATTGCTGTATCATTCTTTCGTATAAAAGCTCCTTTTGCTTCACTAGCGTTTCAGCTGAAGCTGTTTGAACTTGAAAGGAATGATAGGCGTTACTGTCGTTTGCTTCCTTCATCTGAGTCTGTTTAAGTACTGGATAAATAGCGATCAAGACAAAAACGGAAAATCCTGCAAACAGCAACGTCACCCAGCTCTCTGCTAAAACGAATAAGACCGTGAGAATGACAGCACATAGCACGAACATCAGCGGGAATAACCACACTCTGGAATGATTCTGTTTCACTGTAGCCCTTGTGCCCCTGACATCTTCTGCATCTTGCTGTTTAACGGGCTGCTCCTTTAATCCTTTTAGAGCGGTTTCCGCTTCTTCCAGCTCATGTCTTGCATGATCAAACCGGTCATCGAGCTGCGTTTTCCTATCCATTAAACGAACGTATTGGCTCACAGCCTCTTTTAATTCCCACTCAAAGTCAAGTGAATCATCCAGCTGGTCAAGCTTGATTGGACGCTGCCACTTCAGCTTCGCTGATGCTTCTTCTATTTTTTGTTTCAAAGAATTCTGCTCTGTTTTCCCTTCTGCTAAGCGTTTCTTCACAAGTTCAGCATCAGATGATTCAGCTATGACTCGCTTCATCTCCAATACCGTATCCTTGTCATAGAGTGGCTGAACTTGCGTGAGCGACGTTTGCAAATGATCTAATTTTTGTTTCAGTGCCGTCACTTGCGCCTTTTTTGGGTGAAGGTGTGATTCTAATTTATCAAGTTCATGTGCGGTTTCCGGTCTAAACCTTTTGACTCGTTCTGGATAACTAGCCAAATCTTTTTTTAACTCTATCTTGTTTTCTATCATAGGATAAAGTCGAATATGTTCCGTCAAAAGCTGAATCTCTTCTTTAGTCTGTCTCATTTCATGCTGAAGCATTTCTACCTTCTCGGTTAATTCAGCTTGTTCTTTTTTCTTTTCCATATAACGACTTTCTACCAATTTGGCCTGTTTCAACTTACCTGACAGCTCTTTTACATGATCAAGCTGCTGATTTAATTCAGGCTTACGTCCATTCGGTTTAAAAAGCTGCTCCTGCTGTTTTAGCAGCCTGCTGTCCATTTTGGATGCCGCATCTGAGCCAAACAAACTTGAAAAGAGTAGAAATTCCCCTATTTGATCTTGATTTAATGCTTGTACATTTTGCAGACCAAACACGTCAAAAGAATAGATCGATTGGTATAATCTGCGATCTGTTCCCTTTAACATCGCATGTAGAAACGCTTCATCTTTCACTTCACCATTTGGCAGCAACACCTGAGCTTGGCCGCCATGATCAGATGTTCTTTCAATATGAATCTCACCTAATTCCTCATCTAAACATGTAAGAGACCCGCCATAAAATGAGCCATGCTTTGGCTTATACATATGGCTTTTGGAAAAACCAAATAACATCGATTCAATAAACGCCTTCAATGTCGTTTTCCCCGATTCATTCAGGCCGTAAACTAACTGAAAACCGTCATCAGAAAAGTGGAAGGTTTGATTGGAAAATTTCCCGAAATTCGCAATATGGAGTGAACGTATTTTCATCATGCCTCTCCTTCTCTCATAAATGCTTCAGCTGTTCTGCCAGCAGCCTTTGTGCCTCTTCTTTAATATCGATCTCGTCCTCTTTTGTAAAAGCTCTTCCTGCCTTTCTATAGGTTGGATGACGCTTGATCGGTGAAAGCAGCTCATCATACGCATCAAACTCGGCAATTTCTGCTGTTAGTTCTGTCAAAAAAGAATCTTCTGGATAGACGGCATCTTCATGTGTCCGGCAGTCAATCGACATCACCCAAACGAACAAGTCTTCATCTTCCTCCTGTTCATGAAGAACAGCCATCAGCTCCTCAAGCACTTCAAGCTGCGTGAGCTCCATATAAGCAGGAGCATCGCCAGTTAGTTCGATTTTCACAAAATGAGGAACACCTCTCTCTTTCAGTCCACTCATCTTTTTGTCCACAAGTATTACAAGATCGGTCATATGAGCGGTATGTGTGATATCTATTGTCAATGTCTCAAAGATGACATCTGAACAGCTCATAAACTCCGCTCTTTGAGCATCTTCAGATAGGTAAACGACATAACAGCCTTTCTCTCCTGTTTCTTTTATATGTCTTCCTTGCACGTTTCCAGGATAGATCACCATTGGGTCTTCATGCAGAAGAGCCCGCTTATGAATATGTCCAAGCGCCCAATAATCAAAATCCCGCGCTAGAAGCTGCTGAAGCTGAAATGGTGCATACGCATCATGCCCTTCTTGACCTGCTAATGTGCCGTGAAGCATTGCAATATGATAGGGGGCATTTGTTGTTTTTTCATAATAAGGTGTCATATTTTCATGGACAGCTCGCTCTTTGTAGCTGAACCCGTAAATACTTGCCACAAGCTGACCTTCTCTATAAAAGGCTTGCTCACTTGGCGTACTGCTCAAAAAAACGTGAACATTCTCTGGCCACTCAATTGGTGTCCATTCACCACCTAAATGATCATGATTACCATAAATAATAAACACTTCAATCCCGTGTGATTGTAGCTGAAGAAACTGATTTCTTAAAAAAAGCTGTGCTTTTAGGCTGCGATTCGATTCGTCAAATATATCTCCGCTCAGCAGCATAAAGTCTACTTCTCGATCAATCGCAAGTTCAAACATGTTCTTGGCACTTTGAAATGTACTTTCTTTCAACCTCTTAAAAATTCGGTTCGGTATATTGGACATTCCCGCAAACGGACTATCTAAATGAAGATCTGCGGCATGAATAAAAGTGAGCTTCGTCAAACGTCTATCTCCTTGTACGTTACTGTAGTTGTCCATATTTTATCACGCCGTTTTTACGAATGCACGTTCTATCGCTCTCATTCTAAAAAACACATTTTTAGGGGTGAAAAAAGAGGTTTTAACTTCCTCCTTGTATAATTCATTAAAAAACAAGAAGAAAGGGAAGATCAGAGATGGAGAAAACCTACTATTTGACTGTATTTGATTCGTCAGGTGAAACCTTATTAAACGAAAAAATCACCACAGATAGTGATGAAAAAGCAAAAGAATTAGGACGTCATCGTTTAATCGAACAACAATACACAAAGCATTCTCACCGGCTCGTAAATGATGCAGGTAAACTTCTTTTATTTGAACGTTAAAAAAGCCGGCATCTGCCGGCCATTCATTCTTCTATTTAATGAAACACAGGACGTCTTTTTTCCAAAAATGCTTGAACACCCTCCTGATGATCACGGCTTTGTCTCAGTCTAGCTTGTGCAGCACGCTCTTTTTGAAGAACGGCTAACAGCTGTGATTCTGACTGCTGAAAATAAATCATCTTTGTTTCAACAAAGGCTTGAAGTGGCATATTTAAAAATGGCTTGACGCACGCTTTTTGATACGTATCCACCTCATCTTGAAACACGCCGTCTGCAAGGCGAAGCTTGAGCGCTTCTTCAGCCGGTAGCTTTTGTCCGCTCCAAATCAATTGTTTAGCGGTTTGTTCACTAACTCTTTTGGTGAGGAAAAAATGCCCTCCGCCATCTGGGATTAACCCGATTCCATTAAAGTTCATGGCAAGTTTAGCATCTTGATGCATAAACAAATAGTCACAGCTAAGGGCAAAGCTAAAAGCAAGACCAGCCGCTGCCCCGTGGACAAGTGCAATCGTCACTTTTTTCATACTGGCTAAAGAAAGTGTAATTCCCTCGATCAAATCCATCACGCGATGAAAATCTTCTTCACGATCTTGCTTTAGCATCATGCCAATATCTCCGCCTGCTGAAAACCCTTTGCCCATCCCCTTGAGTACAACAATTTTTGCGCTGCTCTCACTCGCTGTATCACACGCTTCCTTCAATTCAGCAAACATGTCAACATGAAACGAATTATACGCTTCAGGTCTATTGAAAACGATTTCAAAAATATCCCCGTCTACCTGACAATTGATATATGTCATCATCCATTCCCCCTCTTTCTTTTCAAGCTCATGACTTACTTCAATTTCCATCAAGTAATTCCTTTTCCTCTACACAAAAAATTTCAAGATCAACTGATACTAAAATAAGCATAATTGTTGAAACGAGAAATATATTTTTATATAGTAAAATAAGAAATAAAACATCATTTGAAAGGGGGAGGATGATTGATAAGAAGTTCCATATGTATATTGATTAGCTGCATCGTCATGTTTTCTCCCTTTTCAAATGTCGTTTTTGCTTCACAAGCAGAAGCGAGCACACCCAGCCTGATTTCTCCATCGATTTATGATGAAGAAATCAACGCTGTGAAGACACCTCCATTTTCAAAAAAACATGCATCATCTCTTCTGTTAAAACAGAGGTTATCAATAGGCGCTTCAAAAGCTTTTCTTGTAAAGTTTGCATCAACCACAGCGTTATCTATTGATTTATGTTTTTTAGAAATGAAGTGTGCAATCCCCATTATGTACCAATCAAATTACCTCGACTGATTCATTTTATTTCATCCGTACTCACTATATGAAAAACAAAACCTATCATATTCGGAGGGATAAAATGAACATTAAAGAAAATGATCTTCCTGGGATTGGAAAGAAATTTGAAATTGAAACGAGAAATAGAGAAAAGATGACGATTGTGATTCATGATGATGGCAGACGGGAGATTTATCGTTTCGACGATGAAGATCCAGATGAAGTACTGTCCACCATTTCTCTCGATGATGCTGAAGCCCGGCAAATTGCTGCCATTATTGGCGGTATGGTGTATAAGCCGCAAGCACTTGAAACGATTGAAATGGCGTTCAATGATTTGATCATTGAATGGTTTAAGGTAGAAAAAGACGCAAAAGCGGTTGGACATACACTCGGCGATTTAGATGTGAGACAAAATTATGAAGTCACCGTCATTGCGATCATTAAACATACAAATGAAAAATTACTCAACCCCGGTGCCGATTCGATTATTCAAGCAAATGATACGATGGTCATTTCAGGCGAAAGAAAACACTTGAAGCGATTGATACGTGATTTTCTTTCTAGAGGGGGAGAGTGATGAATGGATCATTTAGTCTTTGAAGTTGGAACGGCGCTTATTCTCATCGCCATTGCCAGCTTAATCGCCAATAAAATTAAATTTTCTATCATTCCTTTTCTCATTGTCCTCGGGATGATTGTTGGTCCGCATGCACCAACCATCGGGATCATTGATTTGAAGTTTATCGAGAGCACCGAGATTATTTCGTTTTTTGGTAGAATGGGTGTCCTGTTCCTTCTATTCTACCTTGGGCTTGAGTTCTCTGTCGGCAAACTCATAAAATCGGGTAAATCCATTGCAGTCGGCGGATCTATTTATATTTTGATCAACTTTAGCTTAGGATTGCTTTATGGGTTTATCACAGGCTTTGGATTCCTTGAAGTCCTCATTATGGCAGGCGTTATCACCATTTCATCCAGCGCCATTGTCGCCAAAGTCCTTGTCGATTTAAAACGGACAGCGAACCCTGAAACAGAGTTAATTCTTGGGATTATTATGTTTGAGGATATTTTTCTCGCCGTCTATTTATCTGTCGTATCCGGTCTTGTCCTTGGAGATGCCACGTCCGTTGGCGGTGCCTTATTATCTATTTTAATCGCTTTTGGTTACATGATGATTTTCTTTATCATCGCACGTAAGCTACCAAAACTATTAAACAAACTATTCGATATCCGTTCAAATGAAGTATTTATCATTGTCATTTTTGCCGCTTTGTTCTTCGTGGCTGGTTTTTCAGAGACGATTCATGTCGCAGAGGCCATTGGCGCTCTCTTACTCGGTCTTGTGTTTTCAGAAACAGAGCACTCAGACCGCATTGAACATCTCGTTGTTCCTTTTAGAGATTTCTTTGGCGCCATGTTCTTCTTCAGCTTCGGATTGAGTATTGATCCATTTACATTAGGAGATGCCTTCTGGCTTGCGATCGGCGCTGTCATTCTCACCTTAATTGGGAACTTCACCGCCGGGATGTTTGCTGGAAGAAGAGCCGGTTTCTCTCATAAAGCTTCTTCTAATATTGGATTTACCATCGTATCAAGAGGAGAGTTTTCCATCATTGTAGCCGAACTTGGGATTGCAGGCGGGCTTGCCGCTACATTGAAGCCATTTGCTGCATTATATGTATTAATCCTTGCGATTTTAGGACCGCTAGTGACGAAAGAATCAAAGCGTATCTATCAAATCCTAAACAAAATCTTCAAATGGAAAACTGAAAAACCAAAAGTAAAAAGAGAAACAACCATTTAATTGAAAAGGGCCCAGTGCTGGGGGCCCTTTTTTTATATCTATTCAAATTGCTGAAATGCTGTTTCTTGCTTCACTTGTTCTTTCGTATCCCCGCGAATGGTTCGGATGACTTTCTGATTGCGGTAGATCGATAATTTTAAATTGGTCGCCGCTGTTCCATGAGAGTGATCGAGGTTCGTGAATGTAAAGAAATGATGAGACCGTTTGTCTTTAAACACAAGCCTGAAGTCGTCTGTCACTTTAAAATGCTCATCGCTTTCCCATTCAATCAATGGTTCATATGCGCTAAACCATTCCGGAATATTAGGCGTATATCCTGTAGCCAATACCACATGATCGGCTGTCATTTTCTTTTCTTTCTTGAGCTGCCATTGTTTCAAATGCAGCTCTAACTGCTGCTCATCCTCCATATGTATCGCTTCAAGCTCAGTCATTGGCTGAATGAGTACAGAAGGCTCTTCTCCTGAAACGGAGCGATGGTACAATTCCTGATAAATACGAGAAAGCGTCGATGCATCTATGCCATTCCTTAATCCTGCCAGTCTAGGCAATGTGTTCATCCGTTCTTCATAAGGAAGGGAATGAAAATATTCAACATACTTAGGTGTAAATAGCTCCTGACCAAGCTCCGCTGTCTCTAGTTCTCTAAATTCACTTGAACGTGTAAACCACGAAAGCTGCTGTCCTTTCTTCTGATGCTGAAGCAGGTCTAAGAAAATTTCAGCTGCACTCTGACCTGAACCAATCACCGCCACCGTTTCAGCTTCATGAAGTTCTTTTTGTTGATCTACATAACGACTGCTATGGGTCACATGCGGCAACGCAACTTCTGGCACATCGACAGGAATCATCGGCTTGCTTCCAGTTCCAAGGACGACATGCTTTGCACGATATTCAGAAAGCGCCCCATCTTTCAACCGCCGAACTTTTACAAGATACCCGTCTTCACAGTCGGTCACTTCTTCCACCTTCATCCCGAACTGACAGCTATCTAATTCACCTGCAACCCATGATAAATACTCATTGAATTCTCTCCGGGGGATATCAAATTGTTCAAATGTATAAAATCGGTGAAGCCTGTTTGATTCATGTAAATAATTTAAAAATGTATACTTGCTACTTGGATTAGCCATTGTCACAAGGTCCGCTAGAAAGGAAACTTGTAAGTCCGTTCCTTTGATGAGCATACCAGGATGCCAAGCAAATTCGGTTTCCTGTTCAAAAAAACAGCATGTCACATCTTCATACTCCTCTAATAAAGCGGCCAATCCTAAATTTGCTGGCCCAATCCCAATTCCGATCACATCCATCATATGTACACCTGCTTTACCTTTTTACCCCCTATATACCCTTTTACAAATGAAAAAAACACTGCGTCACCGCAGTGTTTACATGTGAGAAACAAATAATGACTCAAGAAACTGAATCTTCTCTTCCGTATAGTGCTCATAACGATCATTATAAGACTTTGGATCTTTTGGATTGGCATACTGCGTAATTTTTCCGGTTCGCGGATCAATGAATTTACTCGCAGCGCCGCATCCAATGCCAATGATCGTCTGCACCTCTTCCATAATGATAATATTATACAAACTTTCCTGTCCATCTAACGAATACCCGACATTTTCGAGATTCCCCAAAATGTTTTTTTGTCTGTATAAATAGTACGGATGATAGTCATGTGCTTTTGTCCAAGCAACCGCTTCATCCATCATACGTGTGATCTCTTCTCGGTCTGCCACTTGATACTTTTCCTTATTGCGGGTCATTTCAGACGCTCTCTTAAAGGAAAGGGTATGCACCGTTAAAGATTCAGGCTTCAGTTCTTCTGTCTGCTGCAAGGAATGTTGGAATTCCTTTAGCCCTTCTCCTGGCAGCCCAATGATTAAGTCCATGTTAATATTATTCATGCCATACTGCCTTGATAAATGATACTTCTCAATCGTTTCTTCCACACTATGGTGCCGGCCAATCGCTTTCAATGTTTCATTCTCATATGATTGCGGATTGATACTAATCCGGTCAATATGATAACGGTTGAGCACTTCCAGCTTATCAGGTGAAATCGTATCAGGTCGTCCCGCTTCTACAGTGACTTCCCGAATATGTTTCACATCTGGAAAAGAGCGATACATCTCCTCATACAGCAAATCCATTTCTTCTGCTGTAATACTCGTTGGAGTACCTCCGCCAAAATAAACAGTCGTCACTTTAATCCCATGTTCCTTTAACCATTCGCCCATTTTTTGCATCTCATAATGCAGCCCAAAAAGAAACGTTCCCACTCTTCCAGCTTGTCCTTGAATGGCATAAGCAGGGAACGTGCAATAAGCACATTTTGTTGGACAGAAAGGAATACCGATATAAATACTCACTTCCTCCTGTAGATCGTACAGATCTGGAATGGCTTTGATTTGACGATCAACAATTTCCTGCATCAAATTGATCTTTTCATCATGAATCAAGTAATCGCGCTTTAACGCTGCATGTGCTTCTTCCTTTGTCATGCCTTCTCTTAGCATCTTATGAAGTAATTTCGTAGGGCGTATCCCCGTAAGAATCCCCCATTTTTGCGTCATTCCTGTATATTCCTGAAGCAGATGTAAATAAACAGACAGCACAGTGTTTTTGATTTGCTTCCAGCGCTCTTTATCGTTCAAGCCCTCCGGCATCTCTCTTGTAAAACAACTCGTCATATCTGATCCAGCAATATGGCCAGAAGCCTCCACCATACCGCCAGTTTCTTTCCAATCAAACACCATAACCAGGCCATCGTTTGCTTCACCTGAATCAAACAGCACTTCACTATCTTCCTCGAATAAATTGGCTATATTGACAAGCGGTCGATGAAATCGTTCATTAGACAGCCCTTTAACTAAAATTCGCATCATATCACCTTTATCTTCAAACTTGTTTCATTTTACAAAATTCATCTAGGAAAAGCAATGAAGAGAACAGACGAAGGCCCTTCCATTTCTTAATAGACAGGGCCTTCACTATATTATCGTTTAATATCAAATTGATGTAAAAAACCTTCCCTTTGCTGCATTCTAAAGTATTCTTTGATCATATAAGCAACACCCTGTTCATCATGAGAACGTGTCACCCAATCGGCTTTACGTTTGACCGAAAGAGGTGCATTCCCCATCGCAACGCCTAAGCCAGCTAACTCAAGCATCGGGATGTCGTCTGTCCCGTGACCGATCACGACCGTATCTTCTAATGTAAAACCTAGTGCTGAGGTTAAAAGAGAAAGTCCTGCTTCTTTCGATACCCCTTTGCATACAATGTTCATTTTCTCATCACTGATCTTAATCAGATCAACAGATGGGAATGCTTGTTGAATGGTTGTGTGGATTTCAGGCTGAAGTGCTGCCGTCGAATACACTTCAATGACAGGTGTGCTAACCGGTTCATCCATGAGCATATCACTTAATGATTCAACAAATTGAACGGGATAGAAAATTGGATCAGACGGATGAATCAACGTTTTTCCCATCAGTTGAGACTGTGTTTTTTTCCGATTGCCGATTGAGAATTTTTCATGTAACAAGCGAACATTACAATCAAAGCTTTCAAGGATCTGCACAAGATTAAATGTTTTCTCTTCCGTTAATTTCTTCACATGGAGCGGCTCATCAAGCTTATCAGCGATAAATGCACCACTATGCGTCACAAGAGTTGAAGTTGGTATTTTCAACGCCTTGGCAATTTTTTGTGCAGATCGAAAATGACGGTTGGTGACAATCGTCACGTAAACCCCTTTTTTCTTAACATATTCCACAGCTTCTTTTGTAGCGGAATGGATTTTCCCATTGGAACGAAGCAACGTTCCATCTATATTGAGTGCAAGTAGCTTTTTTGACACTGAGGCATCCCCCTTCTTGATGACTGTACTTACGATGAGGATATGCCCTAGCTTAGCGCTTTAGAACATGCAGTTGAAGCAGCCCTTGTTTTATGCCTCAATCGCAAATAAAAAAAGCCTACCCCTAGGCTTTTTTTTATGTATGGTTTGGATGCGTAACAATGGCGTGATGAAGCTCCCCATGATCCCCTCATCTTTCACACACCAAAGCATTGCTTATATCATATCCCCTTATGCTTTGCTTTTCTCCCAGAAGCGCTTCTCTCTCATTTGGCTCATCGCCGTAAATCCAAAGTGGAACGCACCCAATTCATCACGATAGCGCTTTTTGAAAGCACTTTCAATAAGTATTATCGCAGAATTTACGAGCTTCGACAACCCTTTTTTTAAAGATATACAAGCGGCGATATGAATGAAAAAAAGGGCGAATATGATCGCCCTTTCAATTAATTTTCTTCAGTATTTCCATAAAGCTCTTCAAGAGGCTTCATGATAATTTTATTTAATTCACCGATGAGAACACTTACGCGTTGTTCTGCTTCCATCAACTGAGAGATTTTATCGTGCTGCTGCACAAGTGCAACCGTTTTTTGCGCTTGCTCTACTTCTTCTTGTGTAATCTCTTGCCCAGTCATTTGTTTTTGTTGAAGGTTTACTTGAATGTCACGGAAGTTCTCAAACATTCTTTTAGAGGATTCATCCCCGTTTACCTCATCATAAAGATTTCTTAACGCTGAATATTCTTCGCTATGACGCAGTGCTTTTTCAAGGTCATATGCAACATCATAAAGATTTACAGACATGTTATGTCTCCTTTCTATCCGTTATCACCGATATGGATCGGCGGACACCACTCCACTATAACAAACTATGGCTTTCGTTTCACATATATACAATAAATTCACCGAAATTTCTCGATCTTGCCTTAGAATAAGGTGACAAAAATCGCTTGTACAGCACCGATCAATCCACCTAAAAGACCACCTAAAAATGTGATCATCTTCAGCTCCTTATTAGATATGCTGATCACAAGCTCTTCCATTTTTTCAAGCGGGAAACGTTCAATTTGTTCACGAATAATTTCTTCAAATTGGAGCTTTGCGAGCAGTCCCTCAAGCGCATTAGATGCGGCTTCAACCCCTTTATCAATGAGAGATGGAGCAAATTTGGTCTTAAGATCATCCGCTACTGCACTGATGTAAACTCCTACTGGTCTATCTAACAGCACCTTTGTAGAAAAATGTGAAAGCAATTGCTTTTTCACACTAAATAGAAGCTCCTTCACATTCCATTTTTCATCAAGCTCATGTAAAGAAAATTGCTTTACCTTGTCCCATTCTTGAACAAGTAAATCTGATAAAAACCTTTTTGTCTCTGCATTCTTTAAGAACTTCATCATTTCAGGATGTACGCGATCAATTAAGCTTGAATTCCCTAAAAACATTTGGACCATACTGCCAAGCATTCCTCGTTCTTTTAAGAAATCATCTATCATATGACCGAGTCTTGCTTTTCCCTCATCACTTTCAAAATAATGAATGCCTCTCTTTAAAATATAATCTGCGGCATCTGGAATTTTTGATGCAATCTTATTTTCTACATCCTGTGGCAACAGCTCAGACAATGTTTGCTGATCATACTTTTCAAGCAGTGAGTGGAGCTTATGATCAGTCCACTGATGAAGCCATGCGTCAGCTCTAACGTCAGCCTGTGAAAAACCGTATTTTTCTAACATGGAGAAAACCGTCATTTCCATATTAGCACCTTTATCAATATATCGGTGCACTGTCCGCAATATCTCTTGCTTTGCCTCTGATGATTCAAATCGTTTTTTAATACCCTCTGGCGTTAGTAAATGCTCCATCACCATGACGCCAACCTGCTTGGCTACTTCATCTCTTCTTTTAGGAATGAGACCCGGTGTAAATGGGAGCTGCTTCCCAAATAAATAATATGGCTTATACGGACGAAAAAGCATTTTAATCGCGAGATGGTTTGTTGCTGCCCCTATCACTGCACCTATCACAATCATAAAGATAAACGTTGTGAATATATCCAAAGTCGTCATCTACCTTTCAAACAACACCTGAAGTTTATTGTTTTTATCTATACGTATTATAGTTGTTGTCAAGAGTCCAAGCAAATGAAGCATTCAATGTGACATATGAGACAACGATCTGTCGTAATGATATAGGAACGCCAAGTTTATGTAAAATCAACAAAAAGTGTTTTTCAGATGTTAAAAAAAGAATTTGAAAAGTAGGTGTTGTTTCATGACGTCAACGCTCGGCATTGTCACTCTTTCTCCGAAGCATGAAGAAGCATTCACACATCAGCTTGCCAAAGCAGCCTCTTCTTTTGATTTAGAAGTTGTTCGTTTTTCACCTCTAGATTTAAAGCCTGCTTCAAATATCATTCACGGTCAAAAATTTAAGACTGGCAAAGGATTTGAAGCGTCAGAATTTCAGATTCCTGACTTGATTTATGATCGTTGTCTTTATCAGCATGACGCACAATCTAAAAAAGCAAAACCTATCATGAATTGGTTAAAGAAGTATCCAAAAACCCTTTTTTTGAATACTGGAATTTCAAATAAAATGCGGCTATTCGAGCAGCTCCGTCTCCTCCCTTCTTTACAACCATATTTACCTGTCTGCTCTCTATTGACAAAGCCTTCAGACCTTCTCAACTTGGTCAGAAAGGGCGGATATTGTAAAATACAGCCGCTTTCTCAACAGCACGCAGCACCCTCTTGCTTCATTTCTTTAAGAGACAAATCACTCATTACTGTGCAGCTAAACGCTAAGCAAATCATCACCTTTTCACATTCAGAAGAGGTTGAGCGTTGGTGCAAAAAGTATATCGGCCGATCTTTCCTTCAATTTTTTAACACGAATGATCAAAAAGACGTTATATTCAATGAAATTAGGATTTTTCTTATAAAAAATTCACCAAATCAATGGAATAGCATGGGAATTCATACAAAACCATCAGTAGAAAACAGCCTTTTAAGCAATACACAAAATTCCATTCATGTGGTAGCCTTTGATCACTATTTAAACTCATTAAAGCCACACATCAAGGAGCTGTTGTTAGATGATATTGCCTCCATTCAATCATCTCTTCCAGCGTTTATAGACAAAACTTTCTCACCGTGTATTGAATTCGCTATAGACTTGCTTCATACAAATGAAGGCAGGCTTTTCATCTCAAATGTAAGATCAAAGCCAGGACGATCCTCTTTTTTAAAAGCTTACCCTGAGAGGGAGAATCAATTGATTCAGACCATACTTGAACATGCCAAATCGATGATGGCTGAAGAAAAGGAGGTTCCTTATGAAGAGAAAACGCTACATCATCGCTCCTCATTCAGCAAGTGAAAAAACAGTATATCTCCCTGCTCAGTTTAAAGAGCAGGAGGCAATTTTATCTATTGCTTTAGGTTCTTGTTTAGTAGATGATTTCGCCATTTCCTATCATCATCAATCTCAAATGATTTTATTATCAGAAGACCTTTATCGCGCTTTACTCATTCCATACAAAACGAAAGCTGATGTCATATTAGTTCAACATACACTCTATATAGGACCTCTCATCGGCATTTTCACTGCAGGATTCGAACAAAATACAGCACCTTTAGGCGCAAGATCTTCCTATTTTATGAAATTGCTGCAATCTTGCAGGCAGCATGCTGGTTTTGCATATCTTTTTGGTACTCATTCTATCGATTGGGATAAAGGAATAGTAGAAGGTTTGCTTTACCAAGAGGAGCGCTGGGTAAAAAAGCAGATGCCCCTCCCATCCGTTGTTTATGACCGGCTGCCTAATAGAAAGGCTGCTCAGTCGGCATTCATTCAAGAAACAAAACGAAAACTCACTCAAGATTACGATATCCCTTGGTTCAATCCTTATTTTTTTAATAAATGGGACATTCATGAACAGCTATTAACAGATGAAAAAACAAGCTCTTTCTTGCCACATTCTATACGATTAGATCCTGTTGATGCTTTAAATAAAATAGAAACACTCCTTCATCTGCATCATGTCATTTATTTAAAACCAACAAACGGCAGTCACGGAGACGGTATTTATCAGTTAAAGAAGGCGGAAAACGGGATCACTGTCTGCTCAAATAAAGGGAAATCCACTTCATATCATTCCGTAGACCATTTCGTGAAAAAACTGCGGGAAGATTGTGCAATTCAAGACTTGATTGCACAACAAGGCATTGAGCTTCTTCAAATAGACAATCAACCACTGGATTTTAGAATTCATACGAATAAAAATAAGTATGGTCATTGGACTGTTACAGCCGCTGCTGGAAAAGTTTCAGGAGATCACACTGTCACAACCCATCAACTGCATGGTGGTTCAGTAAAAACACTGTATGATATCTTTCCTGATGCAGAGAAACGTTTGAAGGTTTTGCAAGAGCTCTCTGATACTGCCCTCGCACTTAGTCGTGTGATAGATGAAAAAATGCCCGGTCTGATTGGGGAAATTGGTTTTGACTTAGGTATTGATCACTTAGGTGCTATCTGGATGTTTGAAGCCAATTCTCGTCCAGGCCGCGAGATTTTTCTGCATGCACCATTGAAAAACTCAGAATGGCTGATTGGGAAAAGAATCGTTGAATACGCATCTTACCTAACACAAATGGCTCTTACTCCTATAGACCATGCAAACGCCTACTGATGTTTTCTTTTCATGTCTCTGAAATCTGTGCTTTCCCTATGCTCTTTTCATCAGATGAGATACAATAAAACCAAGTTCAAGGTTGTTTCCGTATTGTCGTGTGTATTTATTGTTTCATCAATAAAAGCAAGGAGGCAATGATGATATGATTTCTCATTTTCAATGGAAACCTCTCTTTAAAAAAGCGCAATTACCTGGCTGGAAAATATCCTTTTTTCATAATGGTTCACACTATGAAGGCATTTATCACAAAACGGGTGATATTGAATGGGGCTCTCAGCTTCCGCCTCATGAAGTTGAGCCAACCTTAAAAGAAGAAATCCACGAATTAATGCTATTCCATGTGTATGATTAAACTGTTTAAGGAGCCTCGCCATGTTAGAAAAACTAAAACTTGTTTACGGACACCATATCATCAGTTCACCAACAAATGATAAACAAATTCTCTGGTATCAAACAGACGAAGGCGAAATTTTTGGAGTAAACAAAACGGAGCTAACAGAAAGGGAAGCGCTTCTTCTCAATTCATTCCTCACACCAATTGATGTACCTCATACGCAGGAAACGGAAGAAGAACAGAAATGGTACAGCTATCTCTTTGAAAACAAATCAATCACCATCGATCAATCCGTCCGTGTTTATTTTTTCAAAATGGATCACCAAGCAGAACAAAGGCAGCAAATAAAAGAGGCTGTGAACAGCAGCCTCGAACATATTCATTTCATATGGACAGGCACTGAAACAGCTATGCTCATTCAAACAAACGCTACATCAGAAAATGGTCAACTTGAACAGCTACATGATTTGTCTCAAGCCATCACAAGTGATTTTTTAACAGACGTTATCTTCATGCAAGGACAGCTGCATTTGCCGAATGGAAATTTAAAAATGAGATTATTAAATGAACATCAGCTCTTTTTATGGCATCTGAAGCAAGGAAAACTTAGGTCAGGGGTTGCAACATTTTATCAATGTTTACCTGCTTTCATTCGCCACGATACAGACATGGTTTCTGCCGCTATTTCAGATGCATTTATAGAAACAATCTTTGATCGGGACGTTTACCGGACTCTCACGACCTATATGCAGTGTAATTTAAATGCATCGCAGGCAGCAAAAGCGTTATATGTTCATCGAAACAGCCTCCAGTATCGGATTGATAAATTTATTGAACGGACAGGACTAGATATACGGCATTTTCAAGAAGCGTCAGCTGCTTATTTCATGATGAATCTTCTCGATCTTTCTTAAATGATCCTATCATGAGCACCTTGCCTAAAAATGAAAATAAGATGTTGTGCACGTTGTCCATTTACAGACACCCTTCCTTTTTATACACTTCATTTATAAGTAAAGCGCTTTCAAAAAGGACTGGGAGGCTACCACCTATGGCTGAAATGATGCTAAATCAAATTTATAAAGTGTACGATAACAAAGTAACAGCAGTAGATAACTTTAATCTACATATTGAGGATAAAGAATTTATTGTGTTTGTTGGTCCATCTGGGTGCGGAAAATCAACAACCCTCCGCATGATTGCAGGCCTTGAAGAAATTTCACAAGGGGATTTTCTATTAGACGGCAAGCGAATGAATGATGTGGCACCAAAAGACCGGGATATTGCGATGGTTTTCCAAAACTATGCCTTATATCCTCATATGAATGTGTACGATAATATGGCTTTTGGATTAAAGCTTCGAAAATTTCCTAAAGCAGAAATTGATGAGCGGGTACGAAACGCTGCAAAAATATTAGGGCTTGAACAATACTTAGATCGAAAACCTAAGGCATTGTCTGGAGGTCAAAGACAGCGTGTTGCACTTGGAAGGGCCATTGTACGCGATGCAAAAGTCTTTCTTTTGGATGAACCTCTCTCTAATTTAGATGCTAAGCTTCGTGTTCAGATGCGTGCCGAAATTTCTAAACTTCATCAGCGGCTGCAGACGACATTCATCTATGTCACACACGATCAAACAGAAGCCATGACAATGGCTACTCGGCTTGTTGTCATGAAAGATGGCTTTATTCAGCAGGTTGGCGCACCAAAGGATGTGTATGAAAACCCAGAGAATGTCTTTGTAGGAGGATTTATTGGCTCTCCAGCGATGAACTTTTTTACAGGAAAACTGTCTGACGGAGCCATTGCCATTGGGAATACGCACATTCGTATACCAGAAGGAAAAATGAAAGTATTACGCAGTCAGGGCTATATCGGAAAAGATGTGATTCTAGGCATCAGACCAGAAGATTTCCATGATGAGCCTGTGTTTATAGAGGCTTCTGAAGGAACAAAAATTGAAGCAAACGTAGAAGTGGCTGAATTAATGGGAGCCGAAACGATGCTTTATTCTTCTCTCGCTGGTCAAACGTTTATTGCACGTGTTGATTCTCGCACAGATATTCAGGCAGGTCAGACGATCCCTCTTGCCATTGATATGAATAAAGCGCACTTCTTTGATACAGAGACTGAGCTGCGCATCCGCTCAGCTGAATAAGAAGACGTTCCACAAACCATCACCATTGGGTGGTGGTTTTTTGTATGTGAAAACAACATTTACCATGTTCTTTTTCCGTATTTTTTTTTCGTAGCGAACCATAATATTTAGTACAAAGCAGTTACCGCATTGGGTTTCGCCAAGTGGCAAATGACTTGGTCATTTCGCTGGTGCGACTCCAGCAAACCCAACCAAAAAAATCTTATATAAAAAGGAGATTCACATCATGGCAAATTCTAATAGTTCAAATCAATTACTAGTTCCTGGAGCAGCGCAAGCAATCGATCAAATGAAATACGAAATCGCTTCTGAGTTTGGTGTAAACCTTGGAGCAGAAACAACAGCTCGTGCTAACGGTTCAGTTGGTGGAGAAATCACGAAACGTCTTGTATCTTACGCTCAGCAAAACCTTGGCGGAACAAAAGCTTAATTTCATATCTGGATCATAGAAGGCACCTCTTATGGTGTCTTCTTTTTTTGGTTTTATCCCTCACCGATTCCTTTTGAATTCATATGATGTATTAGAAAGGAGCGGATCTTCATGGACATTATTTCAGGTGTGAATTTTGAACTTCTACAATTTGTCGGTCTCTCTCTATTATGTGAATATGCTCATAGTATTCGGTCCTTTCATCTTTATAAAAAAAGCATGACATAAAACTGTACCATTTTAAGTTCTTTTCACTTATAGTATGTAGTGGAGGGATCGATCAGATGAAAATAGCTCTTTTCGGTGCTCATGGACGTGTAGGACAAGCATTTCTTCGTTTCGTAAAAGAAGATGATCGTTACATGGTTCGCTCGTTAATTCGGACAAACCGGGAAGAAATGCTTGCGGGTATGTTTCAAGTCACCGGCAATTCCAGAAATCAAGAGGATGTGCTTGAAACAATTAAAGGATCAGATATTGTCGTGAGCTGTCTATCAACAGATGGTGATGATACTTTATCTGTTTCAACGGAGCATATCGTACAAGCCATGAAGCAAACAGGAACATCAAGAATTATAACGATTGGCACTGCGGGGATTTTGAAAGCAAGGCAGCAGCCTGAGCTTTACCGCTTTGAAACAAATGAATCAAGGCGAACCACTTCCCGAGCTGCTAAAGAACATGCCAAAGCATTTGAAATTCTTCAATCAACTGAACTAGATTGGACAATCATTTGCCCAACCTATTTACCAGATGGAGAAGTGACACGGTCATATCGCTATGAAAAGAATTTTCTCCCTATAGATGGACAGAAAATCTCAGTTGAAGATACCGCACACTTTTTGTATCAGCAGTTAAACTCAAAAGAATTTGTGCATCAACGTGTTGGTATCGCCTATTGATGGAAACACACCCAATGTAGCCAGAGAAATTCAAAAAGTCGAGGTGAAAATCACCTCGACTTTTTAATATGAGTATAAAAATAGATTAAATTGAACATTCCAAAAAATCAATTAAAGAGTAATCCAGCCTGACTTTGAATGAACTCTTTTTACTACACCTTTTCCTGTAACAAATCTAATTCTTTTTCCTTTTACTTTGTACTCAATGAAAGGCAATTGAACATCTATAAGATCATATTTTTTATTCTTAGTTAAAAAGTCTTCTAAATACCCCATTTGCCAATATCCATTATATACCATATTTTTAAGAGTACCTCGAGCACTAGGAGCTAAGGTAGTTATTAAACCAGACACTCCCGCAACTACTCCTGCAGGTGTACTAGTTACAAATACCAATCCAAGTACAGTCGCACTTGTGCCTAGTGCATCTTTTAGCTTGCTGTAATCTTTTTTATTAAATCCTTTATCAAAAATATTACGCTGAGCAGATGTCATTTTTCTAACTTGGCTTAAATTAAGAGTAACCCTTGCAGCATATTCTGAAGAATCAATATTACCTAAAGCATGAACTTGTCCAACCTGATTAGCAGTCTTAAATGATTGAATTTGTGATGATAAATCCGTTTTTGTCTCAACTACTTGTTTCTTTGGTACTTTTTGTTCAGCTGCTGATGCAGATGATGTAATTTCACTAAATCCAGAAATAATTAATGTTGTTGCAGCAATCAAGATGACGTTCTTAAATAACCTTTTTCTACTCTTCATATTCAATCCTCCTGTTTTTTGATACAAGAATATAATATCACAAATAAGAGAAAATCATATATTTTTGGATAAAAAAACTAAAAAATATATATAAAAATTCATTAATTAACCATTTTACATATCTTATTTCACATATGTGATATTGATTCATAATTACAAAAATATATATTCCTATTAATATTAAAGTTACTTGAGTTTCACCACTGAGAAAAGCCTCTTTCAGTTGAAAGAGGCTTTCTATATTAAAATACTTAATCAGCCGCTCGTCACAGCTCCCTTTTGTAATTCGTACATTTGCGCATACAGTCCGCCTTGCTCCATGAGCTCTTCGTGGCTGCCGCGCTCGACAATCTCACCCTTTTCTAACACCAAAATCATGTCAGCTTTCTTAATAGTAGATAATCGGTGCGCAATGACAAAAGTGGTTCGTCCTTCTTTGACGACATCCAGTGCCCGTTGAATGATGGCTTCTGTTTCTGTATCAATGTTAGCCGTCGCTTCATCTAGAATTAAGATCGCTGGATCGTATGCCAGTGCACGGGCAAATGAAATCAATTGACGCTCCCCAGAGGAAAGAGTACTCCCCTTTTCAACAACTGGTTCATCAAAACCTTCAGGCAAATGCTTTAATAGTTCTGCTGCGCCCACTTGCTTTAACGATGTTTCAATCGTTTCTCTTTTAATGTCTTCATTTCCCAAACTAACATTGGATGCGATCGTTCCAGAAAATAAATAAGGATCTTGCAGTACAATGCCCATTTGTTTACGCAGCGTTTGGCGCGACTGATCATAGATGCTTTTTCCATCAATGAGGATGTCCCCATGCTGAATATCATAAAAACGTAGCAGCAAATTCATGATCGAACTTTTCCCAGAACCGGTATGTCCAACGAGTGCTACCGTCTGACCTTTTTTCGCCTCAAAGGTGATGTTCTTTAATACATTTTTCCCTTCATTATACGCAAAGGTAACATCCTGAAATTGGACGTGTCCCTCTAGTTTCTTCTGAATTGGTTCTTCCACTTCAGTACCTGGCTCATCTAATAATCGAAAGACCCGTTCAGATGAAACCCTGGCTAATTCTAATCTAGAGAATTGATTCACAATGCCTGTAATCGGCTGGAACAAACGATTTAAATAATCGACAAATGCATAGAGCACCCCAATCGACACAATGCCCGTCGCACTTAAGGACGCGCCGCCAAAATACCAAATGAGTGCGACATATGCTAAGTTCCGAAGCAGATTCACCAAGTTATGTGAAAGCAGTGAATTTAAATGAAGCATCTTTCGCTGATATCGAAAGTGATTGTTATTCAGCTCATCAAATTCTTCTTTCGTTGCTTGTTCATGTCGAAATGCTTGAATAATCGTCATTCCTTGAATGGCTTCATTTAGCTTGGCATTAATTTCACTAATGATGGAACGAATGCGGTGATTGTAAACCGACGCAAACTTTCGATAAGTCATCGACCATAGGAAAATAATCGGAACAGCCACTAAACAAATGAGCGCCAGCTTCACATTTAATAAAAACATGGCTGTATAAATGCCAATCATGTAAATGGCACTTGTAACGAAATTCGCTAGTACTGTAACATATAAATCACGTATGGTTTCTGTGTCATTCGTAATCCGCGCGACAACCTTTCCAGCCGGTAAATTATCAAAATACCGAATCGGAAGCGTTTGAATATGTTCAAATACATCCACTCGCATTTTTTGAATAATGCGATTTGCAATACGCTGGAGTAAATAGTGCTGCCCATATTGAAAGAAAATCGCAATGACGAGCATCCCAAAATAAAATAGAACAAGCTGTACCAAACCACTGATTTCCGGCTGATAAAAAGCAAAGATTTCCTCTTTGGATAAACGCTGTACCTGATACGTCTCACGCTCGCTCCCATTTTCAATGGTGAGCTGATCCCCTTCTATTGTCCGGCTCCCGTCAAATCGAATCGGTTCATTCACAAAATAGTACCCAAATCCGACTTGCACGACATTGATTTGCTTTCCAGCTTCATTTTGATTCTGTAGCCGGTCACTTCTTATATAGTTATTTCCCTGGTAATAAACCGTTTTATCTGTTTTTTCATTTACCTCAACATACGGTTTTTCTACACCTAAAATATGATCATCAATCATTTTTTTCCCAATGAAAGGTCCTGTCAACTCAGCACCAACTGCAATGATCAGAAAGATCAAAGCAACAGACAATACTTTTTTATACAGGAGTGCATAGGCAAGAAGTCTTCTCCCTGTTGTCATGCCTCATCCCCTCCTTCCAGCTGATTTGTCAGCTGCTGACGCAGAAATTGCTCTTTATACCATCCATCTTGCTGAATAAGCGCTTGATGGGTTCCCTTTTGAACAATACGTCCTTCTTCCATGACAAGAATGAGATCCGCATGCTCTACAGCTGATAGACGGTGGGTTGTAATAAATGTCGTTTTTCCATGACGATTTTGTCTTAAATTCTCTAAAATAGCCGTTTCTGTTTTTGCATCAACTGCAGATAACGAGTCATCCAAAATCAAAATGTCTGGATCAATTAATAAAGCACGTGCAATGGAAATCCGCTGCTTCTGTCCTCCTGACAGCGCCACTCCCTTTTCTCCAACCATGGTTTCCAAGCCTTCTGGTAAAAGGCGTAAATCCTTTTCAAAGTAAGCATCTTTAATCGCTTGTGCTAATTCAGCTTCTCTTGCGTCTCTATGACCGAAACGCATATTCTCTTCTACACTTTTTGAGAAAAGGACATGATCTTGCGGAACATAGCCAATCCATTGGAACAGTCGATCCAATTCAATGTCCTCAATTGGAACACCTGAAAGCAAGATCTTCCCATCACCTGTCGGATACTGACGAAGAAGCTGTTTGACAATCGTTGTTTTTCCGCTTCCCGTTTTTCCTGTAATACCAATCGTTTGCCCTTTTCGTACAGTAAAGGAGACATCCGTTAGATTATCTTTAGAGGAAGTTGGATACCTAAATGTCACATGTTCAAATTGAATATCGCCAGGCTCTTGTAATCTTTTTGGCTTGGCTGCGTCAGTTACATCCGGTTGATAACTGAGTGTATGATTCAACCGGTCTAATGAGGCATTTCCTCTTTGCATGATATTAATCAATTCACCAATGGCAAACATTGGCCAGATCATCATCCCCAGATAGACGTTAAATGCGACAAGCTCACCAATGGTTAAATCACTTTGGAACACAAGATATGCGCCGTAACCGATACCGATTAAATAACTGATCCCCACAAGCAATTTCACCGTCGGCTCAAACAATGAATCAATGATCGCTACTCTCATATTTTTTTGAAAAACATCATCTGTCATTTCTCGAAAGCGATTCACATCTTGTTTTTCCTGTACAAAAGACCGAATCACCCGAACGCCGGCAACTGATTCTAATACACGATCATTCATATCACCAAATGCATCTTGAGCGACTGTAAAGCGTTCATGAATTTTACTGCCATAAAACGCTATCAAAATCGCCATCAACGGCATCGGGATAATGGCCATTAAAGTTAATTTCCAGCTGATCGTCAACCCCATCGTAAAAAAGATCATCAGCATGTAAGCAGTGGAATCGACTAATGTTAAAACGCCAAAGCCCGTTGTTAAAGCCACAGCATTCAAATCATTTGTACCTAGCGCCATTAAATTTCCGGTTTTTTTCTTTTCATAAAAGGTGGGTGTCATCTTAAGTAAGTGGCGCATTAATTTTCCGCGCATCACACGCTCCATGACATTCGCGCCACCAAATAACTGATACATCCAAAAGTAGGTGAGTGCATAGACACTGACACCAAGTAAGCAAAAAATGGTTACGTAAAATAAGATACTGGATGTTGTAAATTGACCCGACCAAATGTCATCAACTGCTTGACCTAGATACCTTGGTGGCAGCATTTCAAGCACATTCACAATGAGCAGCAGCGTAATGGCGATTGTATAGCGCCTCCACTCTTGTTTAAAGAACCAGCCTAATTTCACAAATACTGAAAACATGTTTGTCTCTCCTTTTAAAGCTAGCCGCTTTCTATATTTTCCTGATTGTCACCTTGTTTCGTTTTTTGAACTTTTGTCATTTGTCTTGCCTTTGGCATGTTCACATGCTTTCACTCCTCTTCATTTAGTTGTTGATGCATTCCATTATTTCGAGATGCGAAATGTATACAACAAAAAAAGAGGCAACCAGCTAACTGGTACGCCTCTTTTATACATGATAAAAAGGCGCATGTTGACAAATACGCAACATACGCCTTGATTCATCCGATCAATTGGAACATACGAGTCCCTTTTCAATGACCAATGAAGGTGTAATTGTCACGTGAATCAACCCATTCATGCAGTTTGATTTCATTCTTCCAATGATGTTGCACATGACATTTCCTCCTTTTGGCTCTTGAATCTTTTTTTATCTTATAGTGGCTGTCACCATTTTGTCAATAAATATTTTTCAATAAATGAAATTTTCTAACAAAAACACAATCGTTTTCATGTGTATCTTTTTCTCATAACGGGTATACCATGAACGTATAGACTCCTTTTGAAAGGAATGAGGACATTGTTTCAAGCTGATCGGATGGTCGTTGCGTTTGATGGACATGAAGACAGTAAGAAAGCATTAAAGAAGGCAATCGCTTTAGCCAAAACGTTGAATGCCAAGCTGACCGTTGCCTACGCTCATGATGGGAAATCCAGCAGACAGGTGTTTGATGCACCTCGCCCAATGACTGGCGGCGCTTATATCGGAGGCGGCATGGCAGACCTTCAAACACCTCCTGTGTATGTACCTCATGATGAACAGCAAAGTCCCTTGATTTTTGAAGATCATACAGAAGAGGTCGTTGCAGAAGCAAGAATGCTGTTAAATGAAGAGCAGTTTGAAGCTGCGATTGAAATTGTTGAAGGGGAGCCTGCAGAAGCGATTATCGAATACGCTGAAGAGATTTCAGCAGACCTCATCGTCATGGGAGCACGTGACCAAAGCAGATTGAAAAAAATGCTCTTTGGCAGTGTGAGTGAAAAGTTATCGTCCAAATCAGATATACCTGTACTGATCGTGAAATAAATGTCATCACAAAAGGCTGTAAACATTAGTTTACAGCCTTTTTCCTTTTACGAAGAAATAGATGCTTCGCTTTCATGCTTAATTTTTTTCTGGAACCCTTCCTGTACACGCTTCGTGATCTCTCCTGGAACACCTTCCCCAACTGGCTGACCATCTATCTCTACAATTGGAATCACTTCAGCTGTCGTTGAACTGATGAAAATTTCCTGTGCATGCAAAAGTTCGTCTTTACTCATGCGGGTTTCTTCCACACGACATCCTTCTTCCTGACAAACCTCTAGCAGCTTTCTACGTGTAATGCCGTTTAAAATCAGGTTATTTGCTGGGTGTGTACGAATGACACCGTCAATGACGGCATATACATTCGAGGACGTCCCCTCTGTCACAAAGCCGTCTCTTATTAAAATCGCTTCAAACGCACCAGCTTCAGACGCTTTCTGCTTTTCCATGACGTTATATAAAAGGTTTAAGCTTTTAATATCACATCTTAACCAGCGAAGATCTTCAGACAATAGAGCTTTCACACCAGCTGTCTGCTCTTGAATAGGCTTTTTCACTTGAAATGTATATGCCGTAATCTGAGGGGTAAGTACACCATATTGATGTTTACGAGGTGCGACGCCTCGCGTGACTTGAATATACACGCCGCCATCAATCACTTGATTATCTGCGACTAGCTTCTTCAAATTCTCTTCCATATCGGATACTGTACCTTGCAGATGAATGCCGATTTCCTTTGCACTCTTGAATAGACGCTCAGTATGCTCTTTTAATGTAAACAAAGTCCCATTATATACGCGGATGACCTCATAGACTCCGTCGCCAAATTGATAGCCTCTGTCTTCAATATCAACATGTGCATCTTTTTTTTCAATAAAATCCCCATTGTACAATACTTTCATATGGAATCTCCCCTTCGCTTTGCTTAATGGTTGAATCTGATGCTATCTTAGCGGATAAATGTAAACGTTTCAATGATTATTCAGAATTATTTCATATCCATTTGACTGGATAACCTTCTATTGTAACAAATATAGATTCATAACCAAAAAGATTCCAATTTTTTAGCATCTTCTATATTCATAGGCTCTTTTTTCCTGTATACTTACTCCATATGAGCACGACAAAAAACAGCGAAAAAAGACAGAATCCACTACATGATTCGACACAAACTACTGATTTATTGGAGCGATTGTAATGCAACGGGTTACGAAAAAACAGACACCTTCAAACACGATGCTGCTCTCAAAGGCGATTGGTCTAGTCATCCTGATATTGATCCTTTTTTTCATTTGGGATATGTCTAAAACCAATATGCAGGCAGCAGATCAACCGAATGAAGTGTCTGCGAGCAGTCCATTTCGAGACACAAGTACAAGTCTGAAAGCAAAAGATGATTCGCCAAAAACATTAGATGCACATTTTAAGATCAATCCAAACAAACATGTAACGGATCAAACGATCTTTTTGACCTTTGATGATGGCCCTTCTGCTACATCAAATCAGCTGTTAGATGTGCTAAAGTCACAGCAAGTGAAGGCCACATTTTTTATGCTCGGGCCGCAAATCAAAGAACACCCAGCAGCTGTGAAAAGACTTCATCAAGAAGGTCATCAATTAGGACTTCATGGCATCACGCATGATGTGAAACGCTTTTATCAAAAAAGTGATTCTCCTGTAAATGAAATGAAAGAAGATCAACGTATATTGGCTTCTGTTACTGGTGAATATACACATCTTGTGAGAACACCTTATGGCAGTTCTCCAAACTTAACAGACCAGCAAAAAACACGTTTAAAACAAAAAGGCTTTGTATACTGGGACTGGACCATTGACAGTCTTGACTGGAAATATAAAAGCTCAAAATATGTACCAGAAGTATTAAATCAGCTGCAGGTACTTGAAACCAAGTACCCGAAAGAGCCAAAAATCATCTTAATGCATGATCAGCCAGCTACTGCAAAATACTTAAACAGTCTGATCACACAATTAAAGGCGAAGGGCTACACGTTTGAAGTCCTTGATGAAACAATGAAGCCACTTCAACAATAAAGCAAACCCGCACCTATTGGATGCGGGTTTTTTATGATTTATAAAGCATTCACAAGCTCGCCAATTCGTTCGTGAAAGACAAGATCAAACAGCGGATCGAATTCCGTTTCACTTAAATTCATCATGACCTTAAAGATGGAAGGATGATGAGCAGCATCTTCTGGAATATATCGGGCTGGTGCCACTTCTAAGGACGTTCCCATGACGAGTAGCATGTCCGTTTGCAGGAGCGATTTCTCCACTTGATCAAAGTGCTTCACCATGTCCCCAAAAAGGACAACATCTGTTTTAAGTACTCGTCCACATGTACGGCCGTCTGATGAAATCCGCTCACAAACCGGTACCTCTTCTTGTAATAAATAAGGCAGTTCGTATGTTGACCCGCATGATGGACATGTAGCTGTTTGAATGGAACCATGCAGTTCATACACATGCTGGCTTCCCGCTTTTTTATGCAGACCATCGATATTTTGCGTGAAAATATCCACGCGTTTTCCTTGCTTTTCTAAATTGGCTAAAAAAGCATGTCCAGCGTTTGGCTCGTACTCTCCACTCATCTTCATTTGAAACAATTCTTTGAATTTCGGCCAAAATTGATGCGGATGTGATAAAAAGTAGGACCGGCTCATTGCCTCCATGCGAGAAGTATCTTCTGTCCATAGTCCACCCGTTGATCTAAAATCGGGAATTCCCGATTCTGTGCTCATCCCAGCACCTGAAAGGACTGTAATATGTGAGGCCTTTGATAATCTCTCTCTTAGCGCTGCCACTTTTGTTTGATCCAACCACCATTCCTCCTTTATTCACCGAGCTGTTTCTCACCTTTTTGTTTCATATAAATGGTCTGTCCAGGGAAAGCAAATTCTACCCCTTCTTCATGGAAAATATCAATAATGCGATAGTTAATATCCTGCTTAATATCCAGGTTTTCAGACCAAGCCGTTGTGTTTGTATAAAAGTTAAAGAATAAGTTTAAATAGCTGTCTGCCAGCACATCGAAATTCACCATAATCGTTTCCTTATGAACCCCATCATGATCATAAAGCATTTGCTTCAGACGTTTGATGCACTTATCAATGTTTTCTTTCGGTGTATTGTAAGATACGCGAACGGAGAACGTAATTTGACGTTTATTCATTCTCGTCCAATTTGTGATCGGCTCCTTTGAAAGGGTCGAATTTGGCACGGTCACCACCGCTTCAGCAGGTGTTCTAAATTTTGTGCTTCGGAAGGTAATGTCCTCTACAGTCCCAAGTACACTTGGAGTCTCTACAAAATCGCCCATTGTAAAAGGCTTCTCTGTAATAATCACAATTCCTCCAAAAAAGTTCGCCACTGTATCCTGCGCAGCGAGCGCAAAAGCAAGACCACCTAGGCCAAGCCCTGCCACAAGTCCGTTCACATCATAATTAAATTCTTGTGCAATGACGCTAATACTCAGTGCAATAATCATAAACCGAAGAACCTTTGATAAAAATGGGGCTAAAATATCATCCATCTCTAATTCAAATTTTGAATTCACTTTTTGAAATAAGAAGGAAGAAGCTGCGGTTAGATTACAAAGCCCCCACGTCAGCATCAAAATAATAGAAGATCTATACAATTTGACAATGACATCCATATGGTGCTCAAAGTATGGGGCTTGTCTTAACGCAAAATATAAACCTAGTGCCACAAAAAACAGTCTCGCAGGTTTTTCAAACGCCACGACAATTTGGTTAATGACTTCGGTTTTAGACCGATTTGTCAGCTTAAAGAGCAGGTGAAACAAGTATTTCGTAAATACTTTTCGAAGTAATAAAAAAAGCAATAAAATACAAAGGCTAATGCCTATTTGGATCGCAATATCGACTGTAAAATATGTATCCATCCATTTTTGTGTAAACATCTCTGTCTCTCTCCTTTAAAACAATCCTCTCTAGTTTATAATATAACCTTCGTTTATGTCCTCTCTTAAATGTCTGACCTCTATATAAAAAGCCTCGGGACCTATCCCGAGGCATGATGTTCAATTATGAAATTTTGGCTTGAGACATATCGACGGGCAGCAAACTACTTTTTCTTCTGAGCCTGATCAAGGAGAGTCGCTTTAAACATTTCAGCATCCGTTTCGACCTTAATACGTTCTTCCACTCTAATTCTCCCTTTACCCAATCATCTCGCCTCCTTTTCATCATTATAAAACATCAGAATTTTCAGTCAACATGACGAAAGCACTAATATTTTGACGAACGCTGACGATTTGGACAAAATTGATCGAAGAAAAATTGATGTAATTCAGGTTTACTCAATCAAAGCTTGCTCTATTCCTGTAAATTTTTCAAAATGATACATCAAGCTTTTTCGGTACATGAGGTTCCATGATAATACGGCGCTCTTCTTCTCCATATAGTAAAGAAGGAAAACCACCAAAGCATTTGATATGATAAGACCAGAACTTATGTCAGGGAGCTGGAGCAAGTGTATATTATCGCACATAGAGGGTCATCAAGCGCAGCCCCAGAAAATACAATCGCTGCGTTTGATGTAGCTGTCGAGCAAGGAGCAGATTATATTGAATTAGACGTACAAATGACAATGGATCAGCACGTCGTCGTCATCCATGATGATACCGTTGAGCGAACGACGAACGGAAACGGCTTAGTCAAAAGCTATACACTTGATCAGTTGAAAAAACTGGACGCAGGAAGCTGGTTTGACCAACAGTATACGAATGAACGAATTCCAACATTACAAGAAATTCTTGAAAGATACAGTCAGCGGATTGGGATATTGATCGAGATCAAACACCCAAAACGGCAGATAGGAATCGAAAAGGCCGTTGTCGACATCATCAATCGGTTTGCCTATTCTCGTCATATCATCATTCAATCTTTTGATGTTCATGCACTACAAAGAATCAAAGCATTCGCCCCTTCTCTTCGCACAGCTTTGATTATCAAGCCTGATGCATTTAAACTAACGAAACGAAAGTTAACGACATACAGCTCGTTTGCAAATTGTCTTAATATGAAGAAAACGATGATCAATAGATGGTGGATAGACCGCATCCACACATTCGAGATGGATGTGTTTATATGGACTGTAAAAGATCAAAAAACAGCGGATCGAATCAAAAAATATCCAATTGATGGTGTGGTAACCGATAACCCGCTATTTTTTCAAAAGGAGAAATGATGCAGATGAAAACTTATTTCGCCGTTTTTATCGGTGGATTGATTGGTACACTTTGCAGATATGAACTAAGCCAAACTGTCATCAGCCAGACATTCCCCTATGCAACGATGATTGAAAACATTTCCGGCAGCCTGCTTCTTGGTTTTGCGACAGGATACTTTCTATTTCAGAAAGGAAAAAAATATCTTGCAGCTTTGATTGGAACAGGGTTTTGCGGCGGGTTTACGACCATGTCCACCTTTTCTAAAGAGACAGTTCTTCTGTTACAGGCAGGGCAGTTCAATTTAAGTATGATGTACATCCTGCTCTCAGTCATTGCTGGAGTAGCCGCTGCTTTAGCAGGCCTGATCCTTGCTGAACGGCTCTTTCATCAAAATAAGCAGCAGAAAGGAAGCAGATAAATGATTGTTTTTTGTACAGCTGTAGCTGGAGGGATCGGTAGTGCATGTCGTTTCTTCATCAGCCAAACAATCCAGAAAACTCCATCCCATGCCCTTTTCCCGTACAGTATTATTTTCATTAATTTATTAGGTGCAGCCGGTTTAGGTTTTCTCACAGGCGCTGTAACGTCCAATCATCCACTGCTAGTGATCATAGGAACTGGTTTTTTTGGCGGCTTTACCACATTCTCTACGTTTAGTGTAGAATCTGCGACGATGCTGATGCAGCGTCAAATAGGAAAGCTTGCTGCCTATTTACTTGTGACAATCATCGGCTCTTTATGCCTTTTTGCGGCGTTTTATCAAATAGGACAACTTCTGTTTTAAATATCTGTGATGGCAGCTAGGCTGATGAGCAGTTGATCCATCAGCTGGCGCTTCATTAAAAATAGTGTCTTCTCACTATAGCCGATTTCGATTGCACATTTTGCCATGCGCCAATCTCGAAAATACTTATAATCAATGAGCTGCTGCTCTATTTCATCCAATTCTTTTAAAGCCGTTTCAATACAAGCAACAATCAGTTCATACTGACTTTTCTGCTCTTCTAATTTTTGACGTGCCATATGATGATGTTGGAGAGAACTTCGCTTTTCAAGCTGTCTTTCAATATTTAAAATGGCTGCTTGATAGTTCTTGAAATTTTTTAAATGAAACTCAATACGTTTCATTGAGGTTTTTTTCTCCGCGATACTTGCTGTTTCATACCAGAGCATGTCCATCCCCCTTTTACGAACGTTTGTTCTTATTATATACGAACATATATTCTCAAAAAAGAGGCTAAATACCTAAAAAAACCTTGAGCTTATTTTTCGCTCAAGGTCATTTCATTTACTAACAGCGGCTCTTTTATATCAAGCCCTGTGCGTGTATTTTCTTTTTCTGATGATATGACGCCTTTTTTCAGGTCGATCTTTTTCACATAGCGTCCATCCATCTCCAAGACCTTCATCCGAATATCATCAAGATAAATGGATTGTCCTTCTCGGATATCAATGTTCTCATTTAAGATTAGCCCGCCTATCGTATCAATTTCTTCATCATGATATGACATTTCGATCAAATCTTGAACTTCCTCTAATCTCACTTTTCCATCTAATATATAATGATGCTCCGCTCTCTTTTGAATGACCGGCTGCTCATCTTCATCGAATTCATCTCGAATGTCTCCAACAATCTCTTCTAAAATATCCTCCGTTGTGACAAGTCCAGATGTCCCGCCATATTCATCCGTTAAAATCGCCATATGCATTCGATCGCGCTGCATCTTGACGAGAAGCTCTTGAATTGGAATCGTGTCAATCACTTCAATCACTGGATAAATATAATCTTGAAGCTTCAGTTGATCTTTTTCTCCTAGATACACAATATCTGCAAAGAGCTGCTTTTTGTTGAGCATGCCAATGACATGGTCTTTATCCCCTGAAAACACGGGGAAGCGTGTGTACTTTTCCTTTGTCATGATCGCCAGTATTTCGTCTAACGGCATATCTTCTGGAATTGCACAAATTTCTCTTCGCGGTATCATAATTTCTCTTGCGATTCGATTATCAAAATCGAATATCTTGTTCATATAATTATACTCTGATGAGTTGATTTCCCCATTTTTTAAGCTTTCAGATAATAAAATCTTTAATTCCTCTTCGGAATGGGAATGTTCTTTTTCAGACCCCATATCGATACCCATCATTTTCGTTAGTACACGGGCTGACCCGTTCAACACATAAATGAAAGGGTACATAAGGATATAAAATGCATGCAGCGGTCCTGACAGCCAAAGCGTCATTTTTTCTGCCTTTTGTATGGCAAATGTTTTTGGTGCAAGCTCGCCAACAACTACATGCAAAAAGGTAATAATAGAGAACGCAAGTGTTGCTGAGATCAGGCTGATTGCTGAATCAGGAATGTTTGTCAAACCAAAACCTCGAACTAAAAGTTCTTTTACTGCCGGTTTACCGATCCACCCTAAACCAAGGGATGTCACTGTAATACCGAGCTGACAGGCTGACAAATATTCATCTAGCCTTGATGTCACCTTTTTCGCCATGATAGCCTTTTTGGACCCTTCGGCAACAAGCTGATTAATTCTTGAACTTCTCACCTTTACAATGGCAAATTCAGATGCAACAAAGAAAGCTGTTAAAGCAATCAAAACTCCGACTATACTCAGATTAACAATATCGTCCATTTAACCTTGCTCTTTCTTAGAAGAACAAGGAGTCACCTCCTGATTGATGATGTTGTCTTTTGCAAAACGGTTAACTGATTAAATAAGACTACTTTGAGGGCCCCACTTAACCACCTCCGGTTCACGTAAAATCCGTCTCTCTACATATATATGAAACGGTATTCATTTTATCTTACCATAAATAATCTGAAAATTCCTGTATCGCTACAGTATTTTAGAGATGACAACCTAAATTGATGGAAATGCCCTTTGTTTCTTCATATTGGCAGGAAATCTGAACAATTATCTTGTATTTCAGACTCGAATTATATTAAACTATTTTCATAAACTATAACGTGACGGTTAGGAGGAGATGTTCAGATGGGGCTGAGAAAAAGTATCGTATTGGTGAACTAGCACAGATTGCACAGGTGACGAAACGAACTGTAGATTATTATACGAATCTAGGGTTGCTTGCGCCTGTTAGATCTTGCTCTAATTATCGTTATTACGATGAACATGCTTTAAAACGATTACAATTAATCGTTCTTTGCAAACAGCAGAGATTGGCTCTTTCTGACATCAAATCCAGATTAGATGAACAATTCCCTTCTCAAAAGGAAGATCCTGATGAACTTGTCCATTTAACCTCTGATATCGATCGGATGAATGAGCATATGGACCGCATTTTGGTACGTTGTAAGCAGCTTCAGCCAGAACAACGTGAAAAATTAAAAGAACAGCTTACACCTGAGAAGATGACGGCTGTCCAATCATTTTTACTGCTGTTAAGTTAAAATTTTTACTAAACAGGAGGTGTTACCTTCGTTCTCAAAGTCAGAACGAAGGCCTTAATTGGACATAGTTAATTTACTTATAGTTGCTTTGCTTATAGCTTTAACCGCATTTTTCGTTGCATCAGAGTTTGCGATCATTCGCTTAAGAAGCTCAAGAATTGATCAGTTAATCGCAGAAGGTAATAAAACAGCAGTTGCTGTCAAGCATGTCACGACTCACCTTGATGAGTATCTGTCGGCCTGTCAGCTCGGTATTACCATTACCGCCCTTGGGATTGGTTGGTTAGGGGAAGAAACAATTGCACACATGCTTGCTCCACTATTTGTAGAGCTGTCCATTCCTCAATCAGCTAGTTCTATTGTCACTTTTATTATTGCGTTTAGTATTATGACGTTTTTACACGTCGTGGTTGGAGAGCTTGCACCAAAAACACTCGCCATTCAAAAGGCTGAGCAAGTGTCCCTTCTATTTGCTAGACCGCTTATGATTTTTTACAAAGTGATGTTCCCTTTTATCTGGGTATTAAATGGATCTGCTCGTTTGTTAACAAAAGCGTTCGGTCTTCAGCAAGTTTCTGAGCATGACATGGCGCACTCTGAAGAAGAATTGCGGATTATTTTATCAGAGAGCTATAAAAGCGGCGAGATTAACCAGTCTGAATTCAAATATGTGAATAAAATTTTTGAATTTGATGACCGTCTGGCGAAAGAAATTATGATTCCTCGTACCGAAGTTGTCAGCTTCCCGCACGATATTACCATTGAGGAAATGCTGAAAGTGACCAAGGTCGAGAAATATACACGTTATCCAATTGAAGATGGCGATAAAGACAACATCATCGGTGTTGTGAATATTAAAGAAGTACTCACTGCATGTATTAGTGGTGAATGTTCCACAAGTGATACGATCGAACATTTTGTAAACCCGATTATTCATGTAATTGAAACAGTTCCTGTTCATGATCTACTGCTTAAAATGCAGCGTGAGCGAGTACACATGGCCATTTTATCAGATGAATATGGCGGTACAGCAGGACTTGTAACAGTTGAAGACATCCTTGAAGAAATTGTCGGTGAGATTCGTGATGAATTCGATATTGATGAAATCAACGAAGTGCGTAAATTGGGAGAAGACCACTACATCTTTGATGGAAAGGTCCTTGTAGATCAAGTTAACCTGCTACTAGGTATTCAGCTTGATAACGAAGAAGTCGACACAATCGGCGGCTGGTTCCTTACACAAAAATATGAAGTCGAGAAAAATGACGCGATTCGTGAACAAGGCTATGAATTTATCATTAATGAAGTCGATGGACACCATGTGGCATACATCGAAGTCAAAAAACTAAACGAACAACTATTAGAAGCAGCTGAAGAAGGCGCTTCTTAAGAAAAAAAACGACCCTTGCCTAAGCAAGTGGTCGTTTTCTTTATCCCTTTTCGATTAACTTAGCTTCAAGTTCTTTGATTCTTGTGTTTAATACTTCTGTCATCGCACCTAATCTTTCTTTTGGCGGCAGATGATCAAATTCAGACTGCTCAATCGGTTCACCAATGATTAAGCGCATTTTCCCCTTCTTAAAAAGGCTTTTTGCATTAGAAGGTCCTTTGTACGCTGCTGGTACGATTGGTGATTTGCCGAGCTGCGCAATCGTAACTGCCCCTCTTTTTAAAGGAACATCTTCCGTTGTACGTGTGCCGCTTGGAAAAATCCCCACGATCTTTCCCTCTTTTAATAATTTAATGGGCGTTTTAATACTGCTTGGCCCAGGATTCTCTCGATCAACTGGAAAAGCATGAATCCTCTTTAAAAATCCGCCGATCCATTTATTTGCAAACAATTCTTTTTTCGCCATGTAGTGGATCTCAAACGGAAGAATTCCTGCGCCTAATGCAAGAACATCCACAAAACCCTCATGCGTACAAGCAATGACAAACCCCCGGTCTGTTGGCAGATTCTCTTTTTGATATACTTTGATTCCGCCTCGGAGAGCAAAAAATGCTTTGACGGTATAGCCTGAAAATTTATACATAGTGCACTTCCTTTGTTTGAAGAATGAAGGATTTGTTTCTATTATAACAAATTTTTTATTACCTGGTACTAAAAATTTTCTCCTGCTGATAAAATAGAGACGGTTCACTAAAATCATCTTTTCACTTAAGATGACCGCTCCTTCTGTATTCAAGCATGTGTTTTTAGGAGAGAATAGAGGGAGAAATGTGTCCAAAATTGTCGTTTTTTGAGTTTTTTTCCTGATTTGTTCTATTGAAAACACTTTATAAATGATGCAAATTTCGCTATGATAAGGAGAAATGATTTTGATTCGGGTGAAAGAGATGAGTAATGTACGGCCTATGAGAAGTTTCGTGCAACTTTATGCCTTTCTTATGCGTGTATAACATAGAGGGGAGAAAAATCAGTGACGATCGATGAAATTTATCAAATGTATATGAACGATGTTTACAGGTTTCTGCTCTCCATGACAAAAGACAAACATTTGGCAGAGGACTTATTGCAGGAAACCTTTATGCGTGCTTATATACATATTCATTCCTACGACCATAGCAAAGTGAAACCTTGGTTATTTCAGGTGGCACGAAATGCTTTTATTGATTATGTCAGGAAACATAAAAAAGAAGTGACCATATCGGATGATCTCATTGGCGGCCTTTTACAAACGTCTGTACAAAGTCCTGCTGAACAGATTGAAATAAAAGAAGTTCTCAACATGTATTTGGAGCAGCTTCCAGATAACTACAAGGAAGCGTTGACATTGTATTATTTAAAAGAACTGAATTACAAAGAAGCATCCAAGGTCATGAATATTACTGAAGCAAATTTTAAAAGTGTTTTATTTCGTGCAAGGCAGCGCCTAAAAGCACTATATAACAGAGGTGTTAATGATGAATGAAGAGTTTAATAAGCGATGGGAACAATATAATAATGGCGAGATGAATGAAGAAGAAATGATGGCGTTTGAAGAAGAGCTCGAAGAAAATGAAAAACGCTTAAGCCAAGAACTGAATGACTCAGATTGGACAGACTTCTCCATCAGTCCTGAAAAACAAAAAGCCATTTTACAATACGGAAAAAGAAAGTCCTATTTACGTATTTCTGTGCTTGCTGTCATATCTACACTGATTATTTTACCGCTTTGTACACTAGGTAGTTATCTATACTACGGCGTTGGCGGAGCAGACAGTAAAGGCAATCATTTTATGGAAACGGCCGCTGTAACAGTCGCCCTAACAAAACCGAATGTCGCCATTGATATGAAGGATTTAAAAGGGCAAGTCAAACTGTTTGGTATGAACACAGAACTTAAGCTACAAAAACAAATTGGCAATAAAACAGAAGCCATCGGCAGTGAACAAATCGAAATGTTTTTCGATAAATTAAAACAGCCTACGATCTCTTATTATGGAGACAGCGCACGTAATACGGAGGATTTCTTTACGCACCCTTCGTCTCAGGCAGATACATCTAAAAAACAAACACTCACTACTTTAGACAAGCTGCCTGAAGGAACAGTGAGTGAAGTGTATGTATCCTATGACAAAGCATACACACCGAAAGACGTGTATTCATTTGCTAAAAAATATGATATGAAAGTGCTTTGGAATGCGATAAAGACAGAAGATTCATTAAGTGGAAATCAGCGTCCAATCGGTTACCCCGGGAAAGACTCTGAATTTTTAAAAGAGCTTCAGCACACATCAAAAACAGAGGTTGATCAGTTCAAAGATGCCCTCGCCTATGTCAACCAGCATCCAACCTGGGCAAAAACGATCTCTGGCAGACCTGAACTTGACCTCTCTAACCGAATACGCTACATCAATCAAAATGGTGTCACGGTTTACGGTTCTGTTGTCACAGGTCCTTCTAAAGAAATAGAGAAATTTGTGAAGACAAAACGCATTAAAACGGCCAAAGTGAGCGAGGTGGAATTATGGAATTGGTAAGAATTTTTAAAGAGCATAATGTGTTTGGCTGGATTTCAGTCGGCACCGCTATTTTATCGCTGCTCATGCTGAACCTCGCCATTATTAGCAATGTGACATTTTATTCGTTTCAAATGCTTCCTTTTGCAATGGCCGCAGTTCCATTCGGTGTGATTGAACTGTTCATTAAAAAAGGCCGCACTGGACCAGGTTTCCTAGGCGTCGTTCTGAATATTTTTGTCATCGTTTGTGTCTATGCGATCGTCTCGATTGATGTCGATCTTCAATTAGGTTTTTAATACTAAAAAGCCAGTCATACTTGACTGGCTTTTTCTGTACACTCTTATTTTTTGTTTAATTCGGAGTGCTTTCTTGAATATAAGAAATAGACAACAAGCCCAATGGCAAGCCAGATTAAGAAACGAACAAATGTGATGGTGCCAAGCTTATAAATGAGCAGTCCGCAAGATAGAATAGCCAAGATTGGAATGAGCGGCACTGCGGGGCATCTGAATGCTCTCGGTAAATCAGGCTGTGTTTTTCTCATGACAATGACAGCAACTGAAATCAAAATGAAAGCTGAAAGTGTTCCGATGTTCACTAGACTTGCCAACTCATCAAGCGGAATGAATCCACCCATTAATGCTGACAATGTCCCAAAGAAAAGAGTATTGATATAAGGTGTTTTATGTTTTGGATGAACCTTTGAAAGAACCTTTGGTACCAAGCCATCACGAGACATGGCAAACATGACACGTGTTTGGCCGTACAGCATGACAAGCATGACCGTGGTCATCCCTAAAATCGCCCCAACATCTACAATACCCGCCACCCAATTTTGACCGGCTACTTGTAAAACAAGAGACACTGGATGGGATACTCCCTCAAAGTTCATAAATGGAACAATGCCTGTCATGATGGCACTGACTACCACATACAACATGGTACAAATCAATAAGGAAGTGATGATTCCTCTTGGCAAGTTGCGGGATGGATTTTTTGTTTCCTCTGCCGCAGAAGCAACTGCATCAAATCCGATAAATGCAAAGAATACGAGAGCTGCTGCACTTAACACACCTGAAGTTCCAAAAGGAACGAATGGTGTCCAGTTTTCAGGTTTTACATATTTCACAGCGACTAAAATAAAGAGCAGAATCACCGCAATTTTCATAATGACCATGATGTTGTTGACTCGTTTTGATTCTTTAATACCGAAGTACAGCAAGAAGGTGATGATCATTAAAATAATAAATGCAGGAAGATTAAAATATGTCACTTGACCCTTTAAACCACCTGGTGCTGCTGTTAATTCAACCGGTATATGAATCCCTATCCCATTTAAAAACGACACAAAGTAGCCTGACCAGCCTGCTGAAACGGCACTAGCGGCTAGCATATATTCTAATATCAAATCCCAGCCAATGATAAACGCTAAAAATTCTCCCATAGATGCGTACGTAAATGTATAAACAGATCCTGATACTGGCACTGTGGAAGCGAATTCCGCATATGACAATGCCGCAAATAAACATGCAAGACCTGCAATCACAAATGATAAAACAAGTCCTGGTCCTGCTGTGACGGCGCCTGTACCTGTCAGAACAAATATCCCTGTACCGATAATCGCTCCAATACCAAGCATCGTTAAGTCAAATGAACCTAATTCCTTTCTTAACGCTTTTTCCCCTTGTGTTGCCGCAATTAGCTCTGAAATGCTCTTCTTTCTAAACAACGAATTGCTCATACCATCACTCCCAAAACTTAGTATCCGTCTAAAGACGCCACCACTTCGTAATTCACTTTATTTTCTGAATATTTAGATTTAATTTAGCGCAATAAATTGGTGGCGTAAAATTATTATATATGAAAATTAAAAAATGAAAACACTTTTTTTCAAAATAGAGTGAAAATTCTTATTTATCAACAAAATACTTGTCAATATTCATGGTAGATTTTCTTCAATCTTTATTCAAATCATAGCTTGGCCTCTTCTATTTATTATACAACATACAAAATTATACTTTTTTGATATAATTTTTATAAAGTGAAAATAAAATTGTTCTTTTGATAACTTGTCTTCACTTTTGCTTATTTAAAAGCCTTTAGACTCATAGAGAGCTATGATAAAGGACTGTTTTAGCTGCGCAAACGATATACAAAAAAAAGAGACTGCCTAGTAAGCAGTCTCTTAAGATCCATTATTAATTTACAAATGTCTTTGCGCCAAGGTAAATTGGCTTCCAATAGCTTGAAGTCATATCGCTGATCGTCACACCATCAGAAGCAGCGTGGATAAACTTGTTGTTCCCAAGGTAGACACCCATGTGAGATGGGCCAGATTTATAGGTTGTAAAGAAGACAAAATCTCCAACTTTAGGTGTTGAGACGCTTTTCATTGATCCCCAAAAACCTTCAGTCGTTTGTCTTGAAATCTTTGTTTGTTTGTTAATGATATACCACATAAAACCGCTGCAATCAAAGCCTTTCGGTGTCGTTCCACCCCATTTATATGGTGTACCGTTTTGTGCTTTCGCATCTGCTACGAGTTTAGACGTATTTAAAGAAGAAGTAGCAACTGTTTTTTCTTTGACAGGTGTTGGTTTCACTTTGGATGTCTTTTTCACTTTCAGCTTTTGTCCAATTTTAATCAGATCTGTTTTGAGTTTATTTAACGATTTCAGCTCTTTCACTGTCATTCCATATTTTTTGCCGATTTTAGATAAAGTATCACCTTTGACAACTTTATGAGTGGCTGTCGTTGAAGACGCTTTTACTTTTGTTGTTGTTTTTGATGTTTTCGTTACCTTTTTTGAAGAAGTACCATTCACTTTTAAGGTTTGTCCAACATAAATCGTGTTAGATTTCAGTTTATTGTCTGATTTAATCTTACTCACGGTTGTTTTGTATTTTTTCGCTAGAACAGAAAGAGAGTCACCTTTTTGAACCTTTACTGATTGTGCTGAGGCAGCTCCGGCAAATAATGTCGTCCCAAGTAGAACTGCACTTGCAGCTGTGATCAATTGTTTTTTCATTTGTTCCTCCTGTATGTATCTATCGTGATCCGAATTTTTATCTACTTTCTATTATAAGGATCGAATACCAGAAGAAATAGTCTTGACTTCCTACGACATTATGCTTATTAATTCGGCAAAAAATATTTTTTTTTAGGGTTCTTTTTATTTCATTTTTATTACACAATCATGACAAATCAAATGCATCTTGTCATAGATAAATCATACATTCATTTCTCTTTTTGGTTCATTCTATGTAAAGTGGACCTTTACAATTTTAAAGTGAACTTTACGGTGCTGTCATTTGGAATCCACACTTCTGTTCTACCATTGTAAACGTGAGAGCGATACATAAACAATGAGGAGGCAAAATGAATGAGTGTGTTGAAAAGCTCGAAAACGAAAATAGCTGCAATCGCAGCCGCATCAGTGTTATCGATTGGTATTTTTTCAGGAATTGAATTTGGACAGGCTGACAAAGCTGAGGCTAAAAAGAAACCAAAAAATGACGTACAAAATGTGATCGTGCTCATTGGAGATGGCATGGGAACACCTTACCTTTCAACTTACCGCTCATTTAAACACAACGGTGATCTTTCCAAGCAAACAGCGTTTGACCCTTACCTCACTGGCATGCATAAAACATACCCTGATGATTCTAAAAGTAACATTACTGATTCAGCAGCAGCTGGGACAGCCATGGCAACTGGTCAAAAGACATACAACAACGCCATTGGTGTAAACAAAAATGGCAAAAAACTAAAAACAGTATTGGAAGAAGCAAAACGCAAAGGAAAGTCTACTGGTCTTGTCGTCACATCTGAATTAACCAATGCGACACCTGCTGCGTATGCCGCCCACGATGTTTCTAGAAAAAACACAGCAGCCATTGCTGATGATTTCTTCGATGAGAAAATTGGCAAACAGCATACAGTCGATGTCATGCTTGGCGGAGGACTGATCGATTTTGTCCGCAAAGATCGTGATTTGACGAAAGAATTTCAAAAAGCAGGCTATCGTTACGTAACCAATAAAGCGGACTTACAAAAAAACAAACAGCAAAAATTGTTAGGCATTTTTGCTGACGGTGGTCTCGATAAAGCAATTGATCGTGATAAAACGACCCCTTCATTGCAAGACATGACATCCTCAGCCATCAAACAGCTGTCTAAAAACAAAAAAGGATTTTTCCTCATGGTTGAAGGCAGTCAAATTGACTGGGCTGGACATGACCACGATATTGTCAGTGCGATGAGTGAGATGAAAGATTTTGAAAAAGCATTTGAAGAAGCCATTCGTTTCGCAAAAAAGGATAAAAATACGTTAGTCATCACGACAGCAGATCATTCAACTGGCGGCCTTTCCTTCGGGGCAGACGGCTCGGGCAGCTGGGATTATCAGCCTGTCAAAGCAGCAAAAAAAACACCTGATTTCATTGCAAACAAAATTGTAGGGGGTATGAAGGTCGAGACTGCGCTCAAACAATACATCGACCTTGATTTCACAAAAGAGGAAATCGCCTCTATTCAAAAGGCAGCTGAAACAAAAGATCCTGTTCAAATTGATGATGCCATCGAAAAAGTCATCAATACAAGGTCTCATACAGGCTGGACCACATCGGGTCATACAGGGGATGAAGTACCATTTTATGCTTATGGGCCAACAAGCGAACAGCTAAAAGGGCTCATGGAAAATACAGATCAAGCGAAACACATTTTCAAACTGCTGAAAAACCAATAAAGTGCTAATCACAAAAAAAGATGTCTATTCGTAGACATCTTTTTTGATTATTAAGTGAGATACTTCCTATGAACCCCTTTTCCATCGTATGAAAACATCACTTCTTTTCCTTCAAGAACTGACTCGATGTGCACACTTCTTCCCCATAGCTGATACAAATATGGAAGCACCTTTTCTAAGTATTTGAGATCGAGCTCAATGCCTTCATACCAATGTTTAATATAGAGTTCATTGTTTTTTAAATAGTCGCCATCGATGACTGTCAAATACGGAAAGCCGCCATTGACCCTCATGCTGACTAGCTGATCACGGACTGCCTTCCATTCTTTATCAATGACTTTATAGTCTCTCCCCTGCTTTTGAAACAAGTACAAATCTTCCCTCATCACAAGGTCTTTCGTTAAGTAATTTCGAATAAAAGAAATGTCTGATTCAATTTCCCGCACTTCAAACATTTTGCTGCGACCCGACCCTTCCGTCACTCCTGCTTTTTTTAATTCCTCGCATGGATGATCGTAGCGCTCTTCAATATCTTCAAAAATCTTCAGCCCTAAATAGTAAGGATTGATTCCTGTCTTAGATGGCTGCACGACACCTGCATTTAATTTGGCAAATTCAATCGATTCACTTGAATCTAAATCAAGTTCACGCATAATCCGCTGGTGCCAATACGATGCCCAGCCTTCATTCATGATTTTCGTTTCTAGCTGTGGCCAAAAATAGAGCATTTCCTCTCTCAGCATCGTCAGCACATCCCGCTGCCAAGGCTCTAGCTCCCGGGAGTGTGCCTCGATAAAGAGCAATATATCTTTTTCTGGCTTTGGGGGGAATTGCTTGATCGTTTTCTTTTTCTCACGTGTTTTCGGTTCATCCATTCCCCACAAATCATCATATGGCGTTTGACGTTTTGGTTTGTCCTCTTCATATTCATCTTCATCGTCGAGATTCCAGCTTAATTTTGAACGAACAAGCGACGGATCAATATGCTCCTGCAATGCCAATACAGCATCTAAAAAGGACTCGACTTCTTTTGTACCGTGGATATGTTCATATTCTTTAATTCGCTCTGCTGCCGCTGACATACTTTCCACCATATCTCGTTTTGTGTTTTGGAAACGGCAGTTGTTTTTAAAGAAATCGCAGTGTGCCAAGACATGAGCCACAATTAGTTTATTTTGAACAAGCGAATTGTTATCAAGGAGAAAGGCATAGCAAGGATTTGAATTAATCACCAGCTCATAAATTTTGCTTAATCCTAAATCATAATGAAGCTTCATTTTGTGAAATTGCTTTCCAAAGCTCCAGTGGCTAAATCGTGTTGGCATGCCATATGCACCGAATGTATAAATAATCTCCGCGGGACAGATTTCATACCTCATCGGATAAAAATCCAGACCAAATCCTTCTGCAATTTCTGTAATTTCATCAATGGCTCGTTGTAAAAGACGCTTTTCAGATACGCTCAAGGAAACCATCCCTCCTCATCGGACTTATCCCTACTATATGAGCGTACCTAATAAAACATGATGTTCAGCCAGTTGTTTAGACGACTTCCATCTCTTTCATGGACTGCCCGCCGAACGCTTCAAAATGGATATTCTCTTCCGGAATGTCCAACGCTTTTAGAATAAGGATCATTTCCTGTGTAAATGCTGGGGAACCGCAAACATAAAATTGGCCTTTTCCTTCACCAATGACTGATTGAAGGAAAGGTCGGTCAATCCGCGTAGCCACCTTCTCAACCAGCTCACTCTTTACACTCTTTTCAAATTGTTCGTTACAAAGGATAATACGCCCCTCTGGAGATGAAGTGAGGACGTGTTCAAACTCTTGTTCAAAAGCAGTTACATCCTCTAGTCTGTCTGCATGAATCATCGTGAATGGCTGATTGTTATGCGACGCTGTTTTCACTAAACCAATCATTGGTGTGACACCAGAACCGGCACTAATCAAATAAACGGGTTCTTTTGTATCATCTTGCAAACAGAACATTCCCTGCGGCATACTCACGTGAAGAACATCGCCTTCTCTCATTTCATCATGCAGGAATGTGGAGACATGCCCATCTCGTTTCACTGTAATGCGATAGTAAGATGGGTGATATTGATCTGATAAACTGTATTGTCTGCTGCATACATAGGCTTCACCCGGCATATCTACCTGCAACGTAATGTATTGACCAGCTTCATACATTGGTAGCTCAGATTCATCCTCTGGTACTAAATAAAAGGAAATGAGTGATGGAGATTCTTGTTTCTTTTTCTTCACAATAAACGGTTTGACATCTGCCCATCCACCAGTTTGTTTCACATTTTCAGCCATCATTTCTGCCTCAATGGTGATGAATATATTCGCAATGATGTCATATGCAGCCTTCCAAGCCAACAATGTGTCATCTTCCTCTGATAACCCAAATACCTCTTTCATTGCTTCAAGAAGGTGATATCCGACGATTGGGTACTGCTCTTTTTTCACCATGACACTGACATGCTTATGGGCAATTTGTTTCACAGCAGGAAGCAAGTCTGCCAAGCGGTCAATGTGCAGTGCAGCTTGATAGAGTGTTGCGGCAAGCGCCTCTGGCTGGCTTCCATTCATGAGATTTGTTTTATTAAACTGATTGAGTAGCTCTGGATGCTGTCTAATCATATTTTGATAAAAAACTGTCACAAGTTTTGTTCCCTCAGCTTTTAGAAGAGGGGCTGATTGTTTAATGGCATTCATTTGATCTGTGGATAACATCGTTATTCCTTCTTTCAAAAGATGTATTTCAAATACATCTTTATCGTAATGGAAGACAACGTATAAAAGCAATATTTATAATACATGTTTTAAATGTTGTCACATTTAGCACTTTCTCGAACAGTTTTTGTCTAAAATGTGTTACGATGATACAAAACTCTATTAGGTTTAGAGGTCGTCCAAATGAAACTTACGAATTATACAGATTTCTCATTAAGGGTACTCATTTATTTAGCTTCGAGAGAAAACAATGAACTGTCAAATATTCAGCAGATTGCCGATATTTATGGCATTTCGAAAAATCACCTGACAAAGGTAATTTACCATCTAGGAAAACGTGGTTATGTAGAAACGATCCGCGGAAGAAATGGTGGGATTAGGCTGGGGAAAAGCCCAGAAAGCATTAATATTGGTGAGGTTGTCCGCTATACAGAGGATGATTTAGTCATGGTTGAATGCTTTGATCCGAAGAAAAACAGCTGTATTATCTCCCCGATTTGTTCATTAAAGCACGTACTTCATGAAGCACTCACTGCTTATTTACGCGTTCTTGACCAATACACATTAAATGATTTAACACAAAACAAAGATGCTCTAAGAGAGCTTCTGCTCTAAGGCGAAAGAATTTATTTCTTTCGTCTTTTTCTTTACCTCCTTGTAATAATAATTTATTTAAAATTATTATAAATAAATATTGACTATCATGTTTGATTCAATATAATTAGGGTATATAGATTGCTAGAAACCATTTTTTGTTTACAGGAGGAGAAAAAGAATGACAAATTCTAATCATAAAAATTTGACAACGAATCAAGGCGTGCCAGTTGGCGATAATCAAAACTCTAGAACTGCTGGTCACAGGGGACCTTCATTTCTTGATGATTACCATTTGATTGAAAAACTTGCACACTTTGACCGTGAACGTATTCCAGAGCGTGTCGTTCATGCAAGAGGCGCCGGCGCTTATGGTGTATTTGAAGTAGAAAATAGCATGGAGAAACATACAAGAGCAGCCTTCTTAAGTGAAAAAGGAAAACAAACAGACGTTTTTGTCCGTTTCTCAACGGTTATTCATCCTAAAGGTTCGCCTGAAACATTACGTGACCCTCGCGGCTTCGCTGTCAAATTTTATACAGAAGAAGGCAACTATGATCTAGTTGGGAACAACTTGCCGATCTTCTTTATTCGTGATGCACTCAAATTCCCTGATATGGTTCACTCTCTCAAGCCAGATCCTGTAACAAACATTCAAGATCCTGACCGTTATTGGGATTTTATGACGTTAACACCTGAATCCACTCACATGCTCACATGGCTCTTCTCTGACGAAGGTATTCCTGCGAACTACGCTGAAATGCGCGGTTCTGGTGTTCATACGTTTAGATGGGTAAACAAATACGGAGAAACAAAATATGTGAAATACCACTGGAGACCATCAGAAGGCATTCGCAATTTATCGATGGAAGAAGCTGCAGAAATTCAAGCAAACGACTTCCAGCATGCGACAAGAGACTTGTATGATCGTATTGAAAAAGGAAATTATCCAGCATGGGATCTTTACGTTCAGCTTATGCCGCTCAGTGATTATGATGAACTAGATTATGATCCATGTGATCCGACGAAAACGTGGAGCGAGGAAGATTATCCGCTGCAAAAAGTGGGCCGCATGACACTGAACCGCAATCCAGAAAATTTCTTTGCTGAAACAGAGCAATCTGCTTTCACGCCAAGTGCCCTAGTACCAGGAATTGAAGCATCTGAAGACAAACTGCTTCAAGGTCGTCTGTTCTCTTATCCTGACACGCAGCGTCACCGCCTAGGTGCAAACTACATGCGCATCCCAGTGAACTGTCCTTATGCGCCTGTTCACAATAACCAACAGGATGGCTTTATGACAACAACTCGTCCAAGCGGTCATATTAACTATGAACCAAACCGTTATGACGATCAGCCAAAAGAAAACCCTCACTACAAAGAAAGTGAACCGGTTCTTCACGGTGACCGTATGGTGAGACAAAAAATCGAAAAACCAAACGATTTCAAACAAGCTGGAGAAAAATATCGAAGCTACTCTGAAGAAGAGAAACAAGCATTGATCAAAAACTTGACAGCTGACTTGAAAGACGTAAATGAAAAAACGAAATTACTTGCGATCTGCAACTTCTATCGTGCAGATGAAGATTATGGACAGCGTTTAGCGGATTCACTCGGTGTGGATATTCGCTCATATCTTCAAGGAAGCATGAAATAGATCTTCTTTTCAGCTGGAGCACCTCTTTTTAAAAGAGGTGCTTTTTTATAACCGAAACACGTTAATACTAATCAAATGACCCGTCACCGGATGAAAATAAATTTCTGCATGTGCTGCAAATCGTGTGGAGCCTTCCTTCACGGTCACGCGAAACACATCTTTTGTTTGATCTTCATTCACTTGTGTACGTCCAATGTAATGATAATCGTTTAAAGCGGCGCCTTCATATTCATCTTGCAAGGCAGTATACGCAAGCCTTTCCCAATTCTCTGCTGGCTGCACAGCTGCTTGTGAAGATGGATGAATCATGAGACTGCCAAATAAAACAATTCCTGCTGCAAAAAGCATCCATAATTTCGGGTGCATGATATCAATATTCTCACTTTCATGTCTATTTTGTTTAGGTTTTGCTGGTTGGTTCTTTTTCATACATCAAGCATTTATTCAGCCTATAATTCCCGGTACCCTGTTTATGCAGACACCAACTTTTCCCCTGAAAAAGTCGATCTGATCCGAGCAAACTAAGTAAGACTTCTCAAGGGAAAGGAGAAGGTTTAATGAATGTGGCAGATTATGATAAGGCACTTTATTATACGCATCGCTCGCAATGGGATAATTTACTTATTCTTATGGTCCGTACGCAAGATGATTTGCTCTCGAAACGTATTGAGCATTTCTTACATGCGTATCAATTTAACCGGAACGATGCAGATGTTGAAAAATGTTTATATGGACTCCTGCAGTATATTGACCATGCTTCAGAGGCTGCCGTTGCTGAAGCATATGCTGAACCGATGTACACATAAAGAAAAAGGCTGATTTTCTTTCAGATTGTTGACATAGGGCTAGAATGAACTTTATTTTAGCTCTTTGTTTTCACCCTTTTACTGACCGCCTTTCATAAAGAAGAAAAGACTTCATGAGAAATACTCATGAAGTCTTTTGAAATGTCCACCATGACTGTTACAACAGCTCTTTCGGCTGATTTTTTTGATAATCTACCGCATATAGAGCGGCCTGAGTTCGATCTGCCAGCTCTAACTTTGATAACACATGAGACACGTGAGTTTTCACAGTCTTTTCAGAAATAAAAAGCGATGAGGCAATTTCTTTGTTACTTTTCCCTTTTGCGATTTCAAATAAGACATCACGTTCTCTATTGGTCAGTTCGTTCATCAATGCCCATTTCTGCTCTTTAGGTTCAGTTAGATGCTGGACAAGAAAAGCTGTAATATGACCATCTAGCTGGTACGTACCATTTTGCACCTCAATCATTGTCGTGAGAAGCTTTTCAGGTGCTACATCTTTGAGCTGATAAGCCTTTGCTCCCGCTTGGATAGCAGGGATCACATAGTCCTTATCTGCATAGCTTGTCAGAATGACAATGCGGACATCCGGCATATCCAGCGTCATTTGCTTTGTCGCCTCAATCCCATTCATTACAGGCATAGAAAGGTCCATCAAGACAATGTCAGGCTTTGTCTGCCTCACTACCTGTAGTGCCTCTTCTCCATTGGATGCTTCACCAACGATGTCTACATCTGGCTGGGTTTGCAAGAAAAAGACCAGCCCTTTTCTGACAATGTGATGATCATCTGCAATGACTACCCTCATGACAATCCCTTCCTTTCTTGAGAAAATGGTACTTTCACATCAATCGTCGTTCCCTTCCCTAGCTCAGAATTGATGCAAAATGTACCTCCTGCTCTTCGGATACGGTCAGCCATCCCTTTCAACCCAAATGAAGGAAGACTCATTTGTTCATCATACTGAAATCCCTTTCCCTGATCGATGATTTTCATACCAAACGTGTCTCCTGATTGCTCCAGTTTGACCTCTACTTTCTCAACGCCCGCATGCTTTTGGCAATTATTTAGAGCTTCTTGGCATACGCGAAATAAGGTTTCGTGCTTTGAATGATCTATTTCCATACAGCCTGATAAAGACAATGAACAATTTAGACCTAAAAGCTGTGCATACTCTTCAATCGCTGTTGTAAATCCTTTTTCAAGCCCTTTTGGTCTTAACTGCCAGATGAGTGATCGCATTTCAATGAGGGCATCTTGTGATAAATGCTGAATAAAATCAATCATTTCACCTAATTTTTGATCACTTGTCATTTGACGCGCTGCCTTTGCAGTCAAACTCACGGAAAACAGCATTTGATTCACAGAATCATGTAAATCCTGCGCAAGCCGGTTTCGTTCTTCTAAAAGTGCATGCTGCTGCTCATTTTGCACAAGCTTCATGCGCTGAATAGCCGTACCAATTTGCAGTGCAATACTTTCAAGCAGATTCAGCTCCTCCTGTGTAAATGTGACCTTCCCTTTTGCCGCCACATTTAATAAGCCAAACGTACGCTTACATGCTTGGAGCGGAACGGTTGCATGATGGGTAATTCCTTCTGTATCTCCAAGCTTTTGCTCAATCGCCGTTTCAATCCGTTTACAATTGATGATATTGGTAGCTGATTGCAGTGAGCCTTTCGTGTAGCGGTTGATGCAATAGCAATCGTTTTGACACATCAATTGCTTTCGATCCTTTGCCAACGCTTCAGGTAAGCACACTTCTGCCATTAGTTCATACGATCCGTCTTCTTCTATAAAATAAATCCATGCTGTTTGAAAGCCTGTCACTTCCATAAGCATATGAAGCACTTCATGAAGCGTTTCCTTCATTTCCATCCCTTCATTTAGCTTTTCAGCAATTTCTTTTAACGTTTTTAATGTTTTGACTTTTTCTTGGTAATCTCCCATCGTGTGTACCCCCGGCTTTTACTGCCTCTCTTATCAATATGTTGATTATACCATGAGCATCTGTGCGGCTCTTTCTCAAAAAGGATGATTTTTTCTCATCCTTTTGACTGAGAAAAAGCCATCATGCATGACATGATGGCTTTGTGATATTTTATTTAGCTGTTTCTTCCACAATGTCATAGACGACTTTCATGACTTCTTCTGATAAGTGTTTCAGCTTTTCTTCGCTGTCTGTTAAAGATGTGCCTTTGACTGCAATATAAAATTTGACTTTAGGCTCCGTACCAGAAGGTCGTAAACAAAACCATGAGCCATCTTCAAGGAAATATTTCAGGACGTTTGATGCCGGCAGATGAATCGTTTCTTCTTTCTTTTCAGCCACAAGGTGCCTTTGACTTGATTGATAATCCTCAATGACCGTAATGCGCTGACCAGCGATAGAAGCTGGCGGGTTTGATCTAAAGGTATGAAGAATAGCAGAAATCTGCTCTGCTCCTACTTTCCCCTTTAAGGTTAATGACTTTAACCCTTCTCTGTAAAATCCAAATTCCTTAAAAATATCAACAAGCGCATCATATAATGACTTGCCTTGTTTCTTATAAAAGGCTGCGACTTCAACTGCTAATAATGCCGCTTGAACTGCATCTTTATCTCGTGCAAAATCACCGATCAAATAGCCGTAGCTTTCTTCATAGCCGAATTGAAACGTGTATTCTCCGCTTTCCTCGAACTGCTTGATTTTTTCTCCGATAAATTTAAAGCCAGTGAGCGTATCAATCGTGTCAGCTCCAAATGCTGAGGCAACAGCACGCCCAAGCTCACTTGTCACAATCGTTTTCATCACAACAGGGCGAGGCGGCAGCTGACCTAGTTTTTGTTTTTCAGATAATAAATAATGAAGTAGTAAGGCGCCTGTTTGGTTGCCGGTCAAAACGGTAAATTCACCATCATGATTTTTCACAGCGATACCTAATCGATCTGCATCTGGATCTGTCGCAATCAAAATATCAGCATTTTGCTTTTCGCCAAGCTTGATGGCGTATTCAAAAGCGGCATGCTCCTCTGGATTTGGAGACGTAACCGTCGAGAATTGCGGATCTGGTTTTTCCTGTTCAGGTACAACCGTCACATGCTTATAACCAAAGGCCTGAAGTCCGTTTCGGACAGGTTTATTCGCCGTCCCATGAAGCGGGGTAAACACCACTTTGACATCGACTTCTTTTGCAAGCTCAGGGTGCACACGAATCGTTTTTAATTTTTCCATATACGCTTGATCGATTTCTTCACCAATCATGCGGATCAAACCATTTTGCTTCAATACTTCTTCTGATTCCACTGAAATGGCTAATTCATTTTCGATGGCATCTACTTCTTTAATGACTTGATCTGCTTCAAATGGGGGCATTTGGCCTCCATCTTCTCCATAAACTTTATAGCCATTATATTCTGGCGGATTGTGACTTGCTGTCACAACAATCCCTGCAAAGGCATTCAGTTCTCGAACTGCAAAAGAGAGTTCTGGTGTCGGACGCAGTTCGTCAAATACGTATGTTTGAATGCCATGTGAAGCAAGTGTTTTGGCCGCTTCCATCGCAAATTCAGGAGATTTATGGCGTGAATCATAGGCAATGGCGACGCCTCTTTTTTTTGCATCCTCTCCATGTGCTGCAATATACGCAGCAAGACCAGCAGATGCTTTTCGAACAGTGTAAACATTCATTCGGTTCGTTCCAGCACCAATTTCTCCGCGCATTCCTCCAGTACCAAACTCAAGGTTTTTGTAGAAGCAGTCTTCAAGCGCTTGATGATCATCTTGATGTGCCTCCAGCCATTCCCTTAGTTCAGTATCCAGGTGCTTCTCATTGATCCAACGCTCATAATTCGTAATCCAACTCATGTTCGTCCTCCCAGTTCTTATCATCAATAAAATAATATCTACTGTTATTTTATATGGAATTATCCTTTATGTCATGTTATATCATGAACATATGAAAAAACGATGTACAAAATAAAAAAAGCCGATACACGATCGGCTTTTTACTTATTCAGCATCAAGCGGTACGACTGCTTCATGGAATAGTCGGTCTAATTCAGTTTGATGTTTCTGTTTTGTCGCTTCATCCCAGCCAAAACGATCTGCCATATAGTCAACAACAGGCTGTGCATACGTTTTTGCCCAATTGATATTAAATAATAGGCTGCCTGTTCTTCTCAAGAAGAAATCGACAGGTGTTACAGCCAATTCTTCTTCGATCGCATAGACAAGTTCAGCCAACACATATGCGGGAATGTTTCGTTTGTCTGCTTCCCCTTGAAGCTGCTCCACACGCTTGAAGACATTGCTGACGTTTGAGCCATATTTCTCAGCTAATTTTTGTGCAATCGGTTCTGTCAAACCAATGGATGCTCCTTCTGCCGTTTTCGCTTGAACAAAGGATGCCATATTTTTTGAACCGCCTACATGTCCGCCTGAAATTGGCATATGTTTCGTTTTACATGGTCCGAAATCTTTTCCAGTTTCCTCTTTAAGTCCATCACGTACAAGATTCACAATGTGTTCAGCCATTTTACGGTAACCTGTTAATTTACCGCCAGCAATCGTGATTAAGCCTGAAGATGATGTCCATACCTCATCCTTACGAGAAATTTCTGAAGGATCTTTTCCTTCTTCATGAATGAGTGGACGAAGACCAGCCCAGTTAGATTCAACGTCTTTCTCTGTAATATGAAGATCTGGGAACATATATTGAATGGCTTTGATCACGTAATCACGATCTGCTTTTGTCATACGCGGATGTTCCAGCTGTTTTTTGTAAACTGTATCTGTTGTTCCCACATACGTTTTTCCTTCTCTTGGAATCGCAAAGACCATTCGTTTATCAGGTGTGTCAAAGTAGATTGCTTGTTTTAATGGGAAAACAGATTGGTCAAATACTAAGTGAATTCCTTTAGTATGCTGTAAATGTTTCCCCTCTTTTGAGTGATCCTTGTCTCTTAGCTGATCGACCCAAGGACCAGTCGCATTGACAATCTTCTTCGCATATACGTCGTATGTTTTTTGCGTCATCACATCTTCAATGACAACACCGACAACTTTGCCTTTATCATAAATAAATTCTTTTACTTTCGCATAGTTGACCGCTTCTGCCCCGAATTTCACAGCCTCTTTCATGACTTCAATTGTCAGGCGTGCATCATCTGTACGGTATTCAACATAGTAGCCCCCGCCTTTTAAGCCATCCTTTTTCACAAGTGGTTCTTTTGCAAGTGTTTCTTTTGCACTTAGCATACTTCTGCGTTCACTATGCTTAACGCCAGCTAAAAAGTCATATACTCTAAGTCCGATTGAAGTTGAAAACTTACCGAATGTCCCGCCTTTATGCATCGGAAGAAGCATCCATTCTGGCGTTGTCACATGAGGACCGTTTTCGTATACGATGGCACGCTCTTTACCGACCTCTGCGACCATTTTCACTTCAAATTGTTTTAAATAACGAAGTCCGCCGTGTACAAGTTTCGTTGAGCGGCTAGACGTACCTGCTGCGAAGTCCTGCATTTCCGCAAGACCGACACGCATTCCGCGTGAAGCCGCATCAAGTGCTGTACCTGCGCCTGTAATACCCCCACCAATGATAAACACATCATATGGTTTTTTTGTCATGTCCTGAAGCATTTGTTCTCTTTCTAAGCTAGAAAAAGTCATCTCTTGTTCCTCCCATGTTGTACGGTAAAGAAAAAGAGACCGCAAACACCCAAAGCGTATTTCTACACTTCGGTGCTTGCGGTCTCTCCAGTTCTCCAACCGTTCTATTAACTTACTTGAAGTATACCATACTTTTTGTTTATTTGAAAGCTTGAGCTGCTTTTACAGCCTTTTTCCACCCGCTGTATAACGAGTCACGGCTGTCTTCTTCCATTTTAGGTTCAAAGCGCTTGTCAAGGTTCCATTGTTTTGCAATGTCTGAACGGTCGTTCCAGAAGCCAACTGCTATTCCCGCAAGATAGGCCGCACCGAGTGCCGTCGTTTCATTAATTTCTGGACGTTCTACTGGTACATCGAGCAAATCACTTTGGAAGCCCATTAAGAAATCATTCTTTACAGCCCCGCCATCGACACGTAATGTTTTAAGTGAGATGTTTGAATCTTTTTCCATCGCATCTAAAACATCTTTCGTTTGATAAGCAAGTGATTCTAACGTTGCACGAACAAAGTGCTCTTTAGAAGTACCGCGTGTTAAACCGAATACAGCGCCTCGGACATCACTATCCCAGTATGGTGTGCCTAAACCAACGAATGCTGGTACGACATATACGCCGTCTGTTGACTCAACGCGCTTAGCATAAGCTTCACTGTCTTTTGAGTCTTTAAACATTCTAAGTCCATCACGCAGCCACTGGATCGCTGAGCCAGCAACGAAAATACTTCCTTCTAAAGCATATTCAACTTTGCCGTCAATGCCCCATGCAATCGTCGTTAACAATCCATGATCTGACTTAATTGCTTTTTCCCCTGTATTCATCAACATGAAACATCCTGTACCATATGTGTTCTTCGCCATTCCTTCTTCAAAGCAAGCCTGACCGAATAACGCAGACTGCTGATCTCCTGCCGCTCCTGCAATCGGAATATTTTTACCGAAGAAGTGATAGTCTGTTGTTTCACCATAAATGTGTGATGATGGTTTGACGTCTGGCAGCATGGAAGCTGGAACACCTAAAATATCAAGTAGTTCTTCATCCCATTTCAGATCGTAAATATTGAACATTAACGTTCTTGATGCATTTGAATAATCTGTCACGTGTGATTGACCGCCAGTCATTTTCCAAATGAGCCATGTATCGATTGTGCCAAACAGCAAGTCACCATTTTCTGCTTTCTCACGAGCACCTTCGACATTGTCTAAAATCCATTTCACTTTAGTACCTGAGAAATAAGCATCAATGAGTAGACCCGTTTTATTTCTAAACGTTTCATCGTGCCCTTGCGCTTTTAGCTCATCACATATACCAGATGTTTGTCGTGACTGCCAAACAATTGCATTGTAAACGGGTGCGCCTGTATGTTTATCCCAAACGACAGCTGTCTCACGCTGGTTCGTAATTCCGATACCGGCGATTTGATCTGCTTCAATTCCTGATTCGATTAAAGCAGTTGAAATAACTGATAGAACAGAGCTCCAAATTTCATTTGCATTGTGTTCTACCCAGCCTGGGTTCGGAAAATATTGATTGAATTCCTTCTGAGCTGTATGGGCAATTTTACCTTCTTGATCAAATAAGATCGCTCTTGAGCTTGTTGTCCCTTGATCTAATGCGAGAATATATTTTTCTTTTGCCATGATGTTTTCCTCCCCTTACATACTTTCATTGACAGCATTTGTCTGGTTTTTCGTAGAAACATAGAGTCCTAACAATACCACAACTAAAATAACGCTTACAATCCAAAAGGCTGGTGTGACGTTCGCTTTAAAGGCTGCATTATAGAAAACACCGCCAAATGCACCGCCCAAAATTGGACCAACAACAGGAACCCAAGCATATTTCCAATTTGATGGACCTTTACCTGGAATCGGCAGAATGGCATGTGCGATTCTTGGACCTAAATCACGTGCAGGGTTAATTGCGTAACCAGTTGTACCACCTAATGAAAGACCAATTGCGACAATTAAGAAACCAACAATCAGCGGATTGACTCCGTCTGCAAATTTATTTGCACCAATCGCTAAAATTCCTACCACCAATACAAATGTACCAATGACTTCACTGAGCACGTTTGCAAAAGTATGCGGAATCGCAGGACCAGTTGAGAATACGCCTAGTTTTGCACCTGGATCGTCTGTCGCTTTCCAGTGTGGTAAGTAATGTAAGAAGACAATAATAGCTCCGAGTAATGCGCCAAGCATTTGACCGACAATATACAATGGAACATCAGCCCAAGGAAAACTTCCTTCTAATGCAAGACCTATTGTCAGCGCCGGATTTAAATGTGCACCGCTAATTCCTCCAGTGGCATAAGCTGCAATCGCTACTGCAAATCCCCATCCGAAAGCGATTACAATCCAGCCGGACTGGTAAGCGAGCGATTTCTTTAAACTGACTGCCGCACACACACCGCCTCCGAAAATAATCAGAAGCATTGTACCAACGACTTCACCCCAAAATGGTGTCATGAAAAATTCCTCCTCTGGTTCAGTTGCCATCCCCTATAAATGTGTAGAAAAGATAAAGAAAAAAGATCCACAACAAACATACTTTACATCAGGGTCATTTGTCACCTAGTAAAGCGTCGTTGTGGATCTCCGTTTCTCCATCACATGATATTAACTTAGTGCTATAGTAACAGAGGATGAAAACGTTGTCAATCAATTTTCACATTTTATCTTTTTCACTTTTGGAACGCTTTCCAAAGCTCTGTATTCGATGTGGTGACAGCTGTCGCCCCTGCTGCAAGTGCCCTTTCTACATCTTCTTTTGTTCGGATAAATCCTCCTGCAAATATTGGTATTCCAGCTCTTTCGCGCACTTCTGTAATTAAATCTGGCACGACACCCGGCAATACTTCAATAAAATCTGGACGATGTTTCCCGACAAACTCCATGCTTTTTTCCATCGCACTTGTATCAAGTAAAAACATTCGCTGGATGGCATATACCTTTTTCTGCTTGGCTTTTACTATGACAGAAGACCTAGTAGAAATAATGCCAGCTGGTTTCATTTCCTGACAAATAAATTCCGTTCCGTACTCATCATGTTTGATTCCGTGAATGAGATCGACATGGACAAACATTTTTTTATGATGCGCATTCGCCTCATTCATGATGCCCTTAAGCCGCCCTAAGTGAACATCCAGTAAGACCCCATATGTAAATGGACTTTTTAAAAATTCCTCAAATTGCTTCATATTGCGAACAGCAGGTAGAATGGGTTGATCATGAAAACTCATATGCCGTCTCCTTCTCGTGTGTATTGGTTCTATCTTCTCCTTACAGTAATAGAATCGCATGTTTTTTTCAATACACCTAGTGTACCCATTGACCATTCAGCCTAGCAGATCGATTCAGACCTGATCCTTTCAGGGCATAGAAAAAAGCAGAGAAATCTCTCTGCTATAATTGCGCCATGCTTTCTTTTAAAGTATGAATAATGAATGAGGCGTCTTCATCAGTGATATTTAGCGGTGGTGCGAGCTGTGCCACGTTATTATAGCCAGCCACTGTATCGCCATTTTTCCCGATGATCAATCCTCGTTTTTTACATTCTGCAATCAATTGACCGACTACACTTGGATCAGCTGGCTTTTTTGACGCCTGATCCTGCACAAGCTCAATCCCAAACAGCAGGCCTTTTCCTCTCACATCACCGACAAATGGATGCTCTTTTAACTCTTGCAAACGTTCGAGCATGTCTTGGCCAAGCGTGCCTGACCGCTCCACTAATTGCTCGTTTTCCATGATGTCTAGGTTAGCAAGTGCCACCGCACAGGAAGCAGGGTGACCGCCAAATGTATTCACATGCCGTAGCCTGTCATACGTATCTTCTCCTGCATACGCTTCATAAATGTCTCGTTTCACGCACGTTGCAGATAGCGGTAAATATCCACTTGTGATCCCTTTTGCCATGGTGATGATATCTGGCTTCACTTCCTCATGCATAAATCCAAACCGCTTTCCTGTCCGGCCAAATCCGCAGATGACTTCATCTACAATGAGAAGCGCTCCATGGGCTTCACAGATATCTTTGACCTTCTTCAAATACCCTTTTGGCGGCATTAGGATACCTCCGCCCGTAATGATCGGCTCCATAATGACCCCAGCTATCGTCTCACTTAGTTCCCACGTCATGGCCTGATCTATTGCCGCAGCACTCGCCAGATTCTCTTGATCCTCAGGATGACGATACATATCAGGCGGTGCGACATGGATAAACCCCTGCCCTAACGGTTCATATTTGTACTTACGCTGCGCTTGACCCGTTGCGGCTAGAGCTGCTGCTGTGTTGCCATGATACGATCGATATCGGGAAATAAATTTTGTGCGTGTACTCTCTCCCTTTTGCGCATGATATTGTTTGGCAATTTTAAATGCCGCTTCATTCGCTTCAGAACCACTGTTAGAAAAGAAGATCACATAGTCCCCGTCTAGCCATTCATTGAGCTTCTCAGCCAGCTGAATCGCTGGCACATGGCTTTGTGTCAGTGGGTAGTAAGGCATCGTATTTAATTGCTTATACGCCGCTTCTGCAAGCTCTTTACGTCCATATCCGGCATTTACACACCACAGTCCTGACATTCCGTCTAAATAACGATTTCCATGAATATCTGTCACCCATGCGCCTTCTGCCTCATGAATCACCATACTTTCATTTTCTTTGTTTGTCCCTTTCATATGATGCCAAATGAACTGATCATCTTTCGCCTGAAGATCTTGTGCGTTATGTGTTTTCATCTTCCCACGCCCCCATGTATCCGTTTTCATCATAAAAGAAACTTAAACCGGTCCTGCATATGACCTCTCCATTCATTATATGGATAAAAAGTGAGGCATATGAAACTGAAACAAGACCGCTCGTGTCGTTACTCTCATTATAAAAAAGGGGCCAGACACATTACATTAGACAGATCGTCAACTGATTGAAAAGAACCATGAGACACTCTACTTGATCCCTTAGCAAATCTAACATATACCATTAATGGCGATTCCCCTGTAAAAATTCATAAGCAAGGATCGCAAATTCAAGCGCTTGACGTTTTGGCGCTTGCATCATATCCTCACCAAGTAAAGCATGAAGCTTATCCAATCTGTGATAAAGCGTCTGCCTCACAATATAGAGCTGGCTTGCGGTTTCTTTTTTAGAACCGTTTGTCTGTAAAAAGATATTCAGCGTCTGATAGAGCCTGCCGCTATTTTGTTTATCATATAAAATCACCGGCTCTAAATACTCTTTCACCATGCATTCTAATAACCCGCTTTCTTTCATGACAGGCATCAACCGAAGCATATGTAAATCTTGATAAAATGGGCTTTTTATCCGTTGCGGCATCACTTTCTTTAAATGCAGCACTTCTTTCGCTGCTTGAAAACTTTTTCTCATGCGCTGAAATTGCTCACAATATGAACCGATTCCATAATTGATGGCTGCCTCGCCGGGCTTCTCACGGTCATATAATTGCGTGATGTCGTTTGCCGCTTTTTCTGCACGCTCTTTCCAGTCCTCAACTTTTCTTGTATTCAATAAAATAAATAAGGTTTGTCCTTGATGCTCGTACACAATCAAATAGAAACCAGCACGCTGAAAAATAGAACGGCAAGAGACAAGAAAATAAAGATTCCCTGCGATTTCTTCTATTTGGTGGTTTTTTTGAAAGAGCATCACCACACAGCCGGTCGGTTTTTTCAGTCCTTCTGTTTCCTCAAGGTGTTCTATGATTTCTCTTTCTGTATGCTCTTCATGAAACCATTTTTGCAGCCATTCATTCTCTTTTGTCTTCTTCAGCTCTTCTGTATACAGCTCTCTTAAAGTTTGCTGGGCAAGGGCATTCGCTCCTTTATCCATCACAAGCAGTTCAAATTCCGAGAGCGTGTTCGATTGATGAATGAGGACGAGGTCTGCAAAGGTTTGTTTGAGTGCAAGGACTTGTTTTTGCGTCACTTCATATCCTTTTGGTAATGAAGCATACTGCAAATAATTCATCACAAGCTCTTCTGTTTGTTTGGATGAATCACATAAAATAATCGGCTCACCTTGAACAGGGATCAGCAGTAGTATCCCTCTCACGTGCTGATACACTTGATCCAAAATATCCATCTGCGGATGAGGAGTCAATAAAAGCTCATTCAACTTGGACGACAGTGTTTCTAAATCCGCCATCATCTGATACTGACGCTCAATCATCATCGTATGGAGATGCTGTGTAATATTGACGAACTTCACTTCTTTTGTAAACAGAATAAGCGGAAAATCACGTTCTTCTGCATAAACAATCAGTTCTTCCGGTACATCAAACCGGAGCGGTACAAATTCAATACATAGTCCAGCCGCACCTGAGTCAATCAACTGCCTTAAAAACGCCTGAAAGACTTCCAATTGATCATGGAAGCCTGCGGCCGTCGTTAAGATCAGCTCGCCTCCGTTTAACAAATCCTCTACAGCAGGCACTTCAAGTACATGTACCCATTTTACCTGCCGAAACAATCCCTTTTCCCCAGCTAACACTTTCGCATGCGTAAAATGCTTCGTTTTTAACACATCACTTACTTGAAAATGAACATCTACATTCATTCATAAGTCCCCCTTTGTTTGCCGTCCCCTATCCCAGAGGGTGCATGGATAAAATCCATAATAAAACAGGTAAAGTCACAATACTTAAAATCGTACTGAGAAACGTCGTGCTTGAGACAAACTCAGGCTTCGTTCGAAATTGCACAGCCATCAGCGTTGTATTCGCCGCTGTCGGCATCGCTGCAACTAAAATCATAATTTGTTTCACCAAATCATCTACAGGTAAAATAAGTGTAAAACCAAAGGCGATGAGAGGTGAAATAAACAGCTTGAGCAGCACCGCATAGGAAATATTGCGATAATCCACTTGTTTAAAAGAAATCACTGCGAGCTGCATACCTAAAATCAGCATAATCGTTGGTATCGCTGCATCCCCGACCAGCTGAACACCTGTCATAAGCTCTTTAGGTAATGAAAGGTCAATGAGCTGAAATAATAAACCAAGAAGAGCCCCGTAAGCAACCGGCATACGCAGCACTTTTTTTAGAACGACCTTCAAGTCTCCCGCGTCCTCTCCACCTTTTGCTGCATAATACATGCCGATCGTACTCATGACGAGCTGCTGAAGGACCATTAGCACAATCGCAATATCTAAACCAGCTGCTCCAAAAACAAGAAGGACAACAGGTGTGCCGTAATTTCCATTATTCATAAATGCTGATGACAAAATCATGGCACAATACGTTTCATTCGAATACCCGTAAATTCGAGATAAAATGAAGACACATAAAACAAGTGAAAGACAAAGCCCTACGACAAATATTGATAAGTACACATAGTCCATCGATACTTTATTTTGATAAAAGGTTTCAAACGCAAGAAATGGTGACATTAAATATAAAGACATTGATGAGAGCGTATGTATATCAAAACCAATTGTCTTCTGCCCAATATACCCTATAAGGAATATGCCGAACACTGGCATTAAGACAAGTAAAAACTCCATGCAGCACCTACTTTTCTCTAGATGAATTCCTTATTTTTTACCCTCTTATCATACCACTGATCATCAATAAAAAAGAAGCACCCTTATGAAAGGTCGCTTCTCTCCTCATCCATATAAAACACTTCCCATAAATGACCATCACGATCCTGAAAGCTCCAGCCATACATGAAATCATGGTCTTGTTTTTCCTTAAACGGTGAACCACCAGCTGCGATTGCACGCTCTACAAGCTCATCAACCTCTTCCCTCGTCTCGACCTGTAAAGAGATAATGACCTCTGCGCCATTTCTGGCATCTACCAATTCCTTCTCTGAAATGGATTGGAAATGCTTAAGTGATAACAGCATGACTGTGATCGTCTCATTCATCACAAAACAAGCAGCATGTTCATTCGTCAGTTCTTGTTGAAAGTCAAAACCCAGCTGTTCAAAGAAATCCTTTGACTCATTTACATGCTTAACCGGCAAATTGATATACAGATGTTTAGATTCTCGCCCCATATCCCTCTCCCTTTGTAAAACATCATTTCCATTCAGTATATTCGTCTTTTCATTTGGCATCCCTTTGTCGCATGAAAAAATAAGCGGTAAGCCTCATTACCTTATTTTAACAAAAATATATAATAAATCTCGTGCACAATACTAAATGAACTAGGAGGTTTTCTTAATGAAAACAATCGCAAAATCTTTGATGCTCTCCACCTCTGTCCTTTTATTCGCTTCACCTATTACACAAACAGCTGATGCTGCATCTATTCAAACGAAGCAGGTGACAGCAGAAAGTGATTTTCAGCTTCCTTCAACAACAGACACCATTAAACAAAACATCGAACAATCTTTCCAAAAACAAGAAAAGTGGCTACAAAAATTAGAAGTGATTGCCGGACAAGAAAAACGTGAACAATTTGAACAGTTTTTCAACCAGCATGTAGGACCTGATTTAAAAAATCTTTTAGAAGAGCCTGCTCTTACATGGAAACAAGTAGAAAAAACGATTTATCAATCTCTTGTCAAATCAGACGTTCCATTTTTAGCTGCCAAAAGCATTGCCCACTTTGCTACACTCGCATTAAAGAAAATGTAAACATAAAGAAAAGCGCCTCGCATAATTGCGGGGCGCTTGTTTTGGTTATTTCTTATATTCAATATGGTACACGTCTCTTCTTCGGTCTTTCAGCTGACGAACCGTCCCATCTTGACGCTGTCTTCTTAATATTTCTAAGTCGACATCACCGACAACCACCATTTCAATATTCGGGTTGCATTCCCCTACAATGCCATCTCTTGCGAATTCAAAATCAGATGGTGCAAAGATTGCTGATTGTGCATATTGGACATCCATGTTTTCTGTTTGCGGAAGGTTTCCGACCGTTCCAGAAATGACCGTATATATCTGATTTTCAACCGCTCTCGCCTGCGCACAGTAACGTACTCGTAAATAGCCTTGACGGTCTTCTGTACAGAATGGAGTGAAAATAATTTTCGCTCCTTTGTCAGCTGCAATTCGAGCAAGCTCAGGGAATTCAATATCGTAGCAAATTTGGATCGCAATTTTACCGCAGTCCGTATCAAATACCCGGACTTGGTCACCAGCTGAAATCCCCCACCATTTTCTTTCATTCGGCGTGATATGCAGCTTATATTGCTTTTCAATCGTTCCATCACGTCTAAATAAATAGGCGATATTATAGATTTTCCCTTCCTCTTCAACGAAATGAGAACCACCGATGATATTAATGTTGTACTTGACCGAGAGATCTGTAAACAAATTGATGTAGTCCTCGGTATATTCTGTGATCCGCTGCACTGCTAGACTTGGTGATCTCTCTTCTAAATATGACATAAGCTGCGTTGTAAAGATTTCCGGGAAAACGGCAAAGTCAGCTGACGCATCTGATGCCACATCCACGTAATACTCCACTTGATTCATAAACTCCTCAAAGGAATGAATTTGCTTCATTGCATATTGAATGACACAAATTCGTACTGGGAACGCCGATTTATAATATCTTTTCGATTGCGGGCGATAATCGACATTGTTCCATTCCATTAGCGTTGCGTACGTACTGGAAGCTTTATCATCCGGCAAGTAATTCGGATTGATCCGCATCAGGCTAAATTCATTTAACAGCTGAAAAGATAGCACAGGATCATAAATTTGGTGCAACATGACTTGCTCTACATATTGGCGAGGCGTCATTTCCTCTTGATATTTATGATAATTCGGGATACGTCCGCCAATGATGATGCTTTTTAAATTTAATCTTCTCGCTAAGTCTTTTCTTGCTTCGTATAAACGATGACCGATTTTCATCCGGCGGTACTCAGGACTGACCATTACTTCAATTCCGTACATATTCATCCCATCTGGATTATGGTTTGTGATATATCCATCATCTGTGATGTCCTGCCATGTGTGACGATCATCGTATTCATCAAAGTTTATTAATAAACTTGAACATGAGCCAATGATTTCTCCCTCGAATTCCGCACAGAACTGGCCTTCTGGGAAATGTTCAAGGTGGCTTTCAAGGTGCTCTTTTTTCCAAGGGTCCATGCCTGGAAAGCATACCTCTTGCAATGCAATGATTCGGTCGATATCTTCTTCTCTAATATTTCGAATCACCATTCTTTTTTCAAATCGCGTTAAATCTAGTTTTTCTGCCATGATGTATTGCCCCCTTACTGATCCTCTTTTTCAAGCTGATGGAATAGCTGGAGCAATTCGATTTCAGCCATGGATTCTAATCTCGCATCATATTCTTCAAACTGCAGTGTGCTCGTCACTTTATTTGGCACGATGACACATTTCATACCCGCTCGTTTGGCAGCGATTGACCCATTCACAGAGTCCTCAAATGCCACGCAATCTTTTGGCTCAACGCCTAAGCATTGTGCGGTTTGCAAATAAAGTTCTGGGTGAGGTTTCACTTCTTCCACATCGTCTGACGTGCGGATACATTCAAAGTAATCGAAAAGTCCAATTTGTTTCAGGTGATCAGACACCCATTTATAATCTGAGCTGGAAGCAAGTCCAATCTTAATTCCAAGCTCCTTTGCCGCTTCTAAATAAGCTTCTACACCAGGTCTTGCTGCTTCGTCCTTCATTCTCTTTTGAAAACGTGAACGCCGGTCTTCTGTGAGTGCCTCATGATCTAATGTCTTCCCTAACTGCTCTTCCAAATATTCAAAAGGCTTAAAACCTGCCTGCGTTCCAATCACATTTCCCCATACAGACAGAGGCAACTCCGATTCATGCTCCGCAAACATTTCCTGCAGAACCTCATATTCATGTGTTTCTGTATCTAAAATTAATCCATCAAAATCAAATATAATCGCCTTTACCAAAGAGGCCACTCCTTTTTTCCGAAAGTCTGAAATATCTTCCATACTGCTATCATATCGTGAATAAAATTGACTTTCAAAGATGAATGTCTGCTAAAATGATTATGTATAAAAGGAGCCTGCATCGTTTTGTCAGGCTCCTGTCATGTTCGATTCTTTCTGCAAGAGATCCAAGCGCTCCGATTCGTGGAGAATAGACATTGTTGAAAAAGAGCGGAATTGGTATTACAGATCTTGAAGGTTTCTCCGTTCCCTTAAAAATAGTATGTGCGACGACCTTGTAAGTTAACAAGGAAGTTCACACCAACTTTTACGCATTTTGAAGGTGACGGCCTGCAAAATCATCTAAATCAAACGGGAAAGAAAAGCCGCACGCATTAACTTGTTCACGGTTGAGTTCAAATAACTCACGATCTCGTTTTGTGATATGTCGCTTCGGCTTTAAAATAATGGTATGTAATAGCTGAAGACCTGATAAGATACGAAAAGCATCATCCATTGTCCCGTTATACACACCATCAATGAATGTAAGCGGGGGTTGTTTTTCCTGCGCTTCTCCATTGACAGAATGGGATAAGAGATCTTCAATTTCCTTTGATACTTCTTCAATTGCCTGCTCTTGAAGGTCTGTCGCAGCTTTCATTAATCTCACGTGGCATCTACCTCTCTGTCGTTATTACTCCATTCAGAATAGCACAGAAAAAAAGTCATTCGCTAAGGTAAGTGTTTCCTATATATACCCAAAGAGAGGACGAATATCATGATCATAAAAGGACACATGCTCTCCCTAAAAGTAGGTGAGCAGCAAAATGGCATTTCCTTAAGTCAATTTTTAAAAGACGAAGTGTCTGCCTCTAAACCAATTATCCATTTTTGGATGGAGCACCAAAAAGTCCGTCTCAATCAAAAACCTGCCCACCATGCTGCAAAAGTGAGTACAGGTGATCAGATTCTCATTGATTTATTTGAGACGGAAGAAAGTGATGTGACGCCAGAATACGGTGAATTAGAGGTACTCTTTGAAGACGAGCATTTATTAGTTGTCCAAAAGCCTGCTGGAAAGCCGACGCATCCAAATGAAAAAGGACAAACAGGTACGCTGGCGAACCTAGTCGCTTTCCATTTTCAAGCAAATGGAGAAGAAAAGCGGGTCAGACATATACATAGGCTGGATCAAGACACAAGCGGCACCGTTATTTTTGCCAAACACAGGTTGGCACATGCTGTACTCGATCAAATGCTTTCAAAAAAAGCGATTAACAGAACGTATCTTGCCATCGCACAAGGACTGTTTAAGAAAAAGAAAGGAACGATCCAAGCAGCCATTGGACGTGATAAACACCATGCCGTCAGAAGGAGGGTTTCTCCTACTGGTCAAAGCGCCAAGACTCATTATGAGGTCTTCCATCTCAATAAACGTTTACAGATGACGGCCGTTAAGCTGCGATTAGAAACAGGCAGAACGCATCAAATTCGGGTCCATCTTAGCAGTCTCGGGCATCCTTTAGCTGGCGATACATTATATGGCGGGAAGCGTGACCTGATAAACAGATGCGCCCTTCATGCCAAACAAGTAGACATGAACCATCCATTCACAGGTGAAAAGCTGACGATAGAAGCACCGCTTCCACCTGATATGGCTGAATTAATGGACAATATGTAGAAAAAAGAGCCTGATCATACAGGCTCTTTTGACGTTAGACAGATGCTCTTTTCGCATAAATAATGTACCGCTCTGGTGCGTTGCCGACAAAATGAAATGGATAGCATGTGGTTAACACAAGCTCTTCCTTTTTATTTTGTAAGGTAATAATGGATGTATCGTGCTGATCCACAATTTTCGTATGCGTAATTTCATAAACAAACTCGCCATACGGTACAGTGATTTTCAGCTGATCCCCAATATCCAGTTCACCAGTCCGGCGGAAGACCGTATCCCTGTGTCCCGACAAAACGATTTGTCCATTTTGATCAGGGTAATAACTGCCTTTGTAATGACCGACGCCTTTGGCAAGGTCGTCCGCATCTGTCCCTTCAACAATCGGCAAATCGGCTTTTAATTTCGGAATGGTCAGGATGCCAGAGGCTTTCCCCATTTCAGGTGAAAATTTTTCCTTTGTCATCCCTTGATCAGTTTCTACGACCTTCTTTGCTTCCTCTAAAGAATGTGCTGTTTGTAAGTGAGTAGAAGCGATTTGCCAGATTCCCCAGCCAAGCACCACAATCCCCGCTGACATGACAATCACTGCAAGCCATTTTTTCATGCGTTAACTCCTTTGTCTTTGCTGATGATTCTTTAGCTTGCTGCTGCCTTTTCTTCTTGTTTCGCTTGTTGAATTCGGCCCTCTTTTTGATACACAATAGAAGCTCCCTCGAAGCTTTTTACAAAAGCGACCGTTGCTTCTAAATCTTCTGGGCCTGTTTCCGGATTTTTCCCTAGCCGCCCAATCGGTGCATACTTACTTCCAGTGGCAGTCGCCATGAAGTTGTTCACTGTGAGTGTATACGTTTTATCGAAATCAACGGAAGAACCATCAGGCAGTTTTAAGTCGACTACTTTATATGTTAACGGATTGTACGAATAAGAAAAGCCTGAAATGCTATAATCCGGTCCAAATTGAGGAGATATTTGAGCTTCAATGATATCAACTAAATCTTTCCCCTTGATGTCCAGCTTCACTAACACATTTCCAAATGGCTGAATATTAAAGAGGTCCCCCCAAGTAATGGGTCCTTTTTCGAGATTTTGTCTGATGCCGCCACCATTCATCATGGCAAAGTCACTTTTCATTGAATATCTCATGCCATCCGCAATGAGATTGCCAAGTGGTGTATCACCATCATTTGAATAGCCGCCCTCCATCTTGACCCCTGCTTCTCCAACCACCTCACTAATAATCGGCTCCACTTCTTTTCCGTAATGAGCTAAAATGTCCGCTGCCTCCTGATCCTTTTCAATACCAGCCTGGTCTACATACTGGATCTTTGCACTCTTTTTGACAATATCTTTTGTTTTCCTGTCAAGTGTGACATTGACTTCTCCAATTGCCTTTCCGTATTCAAAGGCTTGGACAATTAATTTTCCATTCACCTCTCCATTGACCACTTCGTGATTATGGCCAGCGAAAATGACATCGATTTCGTCATCACCTTCTTTGGCCAGCCTTGCACTTTCTCCAGTAATGGTATCACCATTTTGAGAGGCGGTCATATGAGCCAGAACTGCGATCGCTTTAATCCCTTTTTGCTTTAATTCCTTCGTTGCTTCATTGACAGCTTGGACTTCATCAGTAAATTGAATGTCTTTAATTCCTTCTGGCATGACCATACCTGCCGCTGATGTTGTCACAACCCCGATAAAAGCCACAGGAATTCCTTCGACATCCATGATTTCATAGGCCGGTAAAAGTGGTTTGCCAGTATCCTTGTATTCACAGTTTGCACAAACAAGCGGGAAGTTCTGCCCATCATATCCTTTTGTGCCTTTCGGGTGATCTCCACCTTTTAAGATTCGTAATAGTTCGTCTACACCTTCATCAAACTCATGGTTGCCAACTGTCCCAACGTCAAAGCCGATGTTCTCCATTAGTTCAACCGTTGGTTCATCTTGTAAAAGAGAAGATATTGGCGAGCTTCCGCCTATCATATCTCCTGCATGAACTGTCAGTGTATTTTTTTGCGCAGCTTGCTTTTGTTTTATATAAGCCGCCACATAATCCATCCGTCCATATGTTCCTTTACTGCCATCACCTTTTACATCCAGCTCATATTGCTGATCAATTTTCCCATGCAAATCATTCATGCTTAAAATGGTTAATGGGACTTCACTAGATGATTCTGACGCCTGATATCCAGCCTGCTCTGCCTCTTCTTTAGAAGCAAAAAAGACACGTTTATCTACATCGATCTCATTCCAGCTGTCAGGTGATACGTAGGTTTTTGCAGATGAATCCCCCACATAACGTGTGAGCCCTTTTTTCTGCTCGCGTGCTCTAAATTCAAACGGCTGTTCTAACAGAGGATCTTCTTCATTCCAAATACCAAGCCCTTTTTCCTTGGCATCTTTCACTGCTTGCTGGAACATCTGATACTCTTTTTCATCTCCAACAGGCCAGATGAAATAAGTAGGGGCATATCCTTTTTTCACAAGCTCTAGGTTCGTATTCAGCCCTTTTTTGGTTTTGACTTGAGCTAAAAGACGTCCATATCCATCCTTTGCTTCCGGGCCAATCTTTAATGTGACTCGATCACCACTTGAAAGAAGCGTTTTTAAATAATCCGTTGCTTTTTGTCCAAAGCGCAGCTGGTTTTGATCTAATTCATTCTTTGGCTTGTGGTAGGTTTCTGGTGTGTCCATATTCACGAAGCGTACCTTTGTTGTGCCGAGCACAGGCTTCTTCAAATGAATGGTATCTCCATCCACAACACGATCTACCGTTGCCTCATATTCTTTTTTGATTTTTGGCGGCTTTGGCTGGTACTTCAGCAATTTGACATCGGTTTTGTGTCTTGGAAGTACTTGCAGCGTATCATATCTGCTTAAAACGCCAGTAAACTCATACCATTTTCCGGTCTTCACTTGATCAATGGCACCCGTATCAACCATGACTCTAAGGACTGTGCTATGATATTTTTTATCAATGATGACCACATTGTATCCACCGCCAGCTGGCTGATCTGGCGCTTGTTCTACATAGCCTTTTACCTTCACTAATCTTCCTTCATATTTGCTTGCTTGATCCGATTCCAATTGTTTAATGGAAACTTTCTTTGGCGAAGGCAATGGCTGATTCACAGCATCTATCTTCAGACGATCTTGATCTGGCACAATTTCAACGAGCCCTTTATAAGTCGTTACCTTGCCAGTCACCGTGACCTTCATGCCTGCTTTCAGTTCTGGAAAATTCTTAGGCTGCGCAGAATAAATATTGAGACCAGCTGTTTTGTCTTGAATATATGTTGATAGTTTCCCATTCCCTATAGCGGATTGATCTGCTGTTACGATTCCGCTCACCGTTACCGTTTCTCCTATCAGTTTTCGGGCTTTTTTTATGTTCATCGGCTTTGTTTGTTTCCATAAAGTCTCCTTTTTCTCAGAAGAAAACGCCTCAGCTGTCATCATACTAGGCAGTAAAGATTGCAGACTAAATATCACCAAAATCAAACAACAGACCATTCGAACGGATTGTATACGTTTCATTAGATTTCTCCCCTTTGAACTTCATCTCTTCTAGTGTACAAAGCAATTATTAAGACTGGATGGATTTCATGTAAAACTGATCTCAATTACTTGGAAACGTAATAATCACACGTGTCCCTTCAAAGCTTTTGCTCTCAAAACGAATGGTACCGCCATGGCTTTCAATAATCTTAATGGTCATCATTAATCCAAGACCCGTGCCTTTTTCTTTCGTTGTGTAAAAAGGTTCACCTAATTTCCCAATCTCATCTTCTGGTATGCCCTTTCCTTGGTCTTCAAATATCAGCATCATTTGGTCGTTTTTCAATAATGAAGTCACTTGGATCACACCTGTTACTCCATCCATCGCTTCAATTCCATTTTTAAGAATGTTAAGGAACACTTGTTTTAGTTCATTTGGAATGCCTTGAATATGTGGCAGTGAGGGCGCCAGATTCTTTTGAATCGACACTCCTTTTAAGACCGCCTGAGATTCAACGACCATAATGACTTCTTCGAGCAGAAGATTCACATTCACCGGTTCAAATTTAACAGATTTACTTCTAGAGAGCACAAGGAATTCGTTAATAATAGACTCAAGCCGATTAAACTCTGACATCATCACATCGGCATAATCCTTCTGATACTTTTTACTTTGAATCATTAGCTGTAAAAAGCCTTTTAACGACGTAAGTGGGTTACGTATCTCATGGGCAATACCAGCTGCAAGCTGTCCAACTGCTGACAGCATTTCAGACTTCATCAGCATTTTCTCAGACTGTTTTTGACTTGTAATATCCTCTGAAACCCGCATGACAGTAGACTGCATTTTGTCAGGGTCATCGATTCGGTGTAAAGAGACTCTTTCCCATCGCTCACGCCCTGATAAGTCCTGAAAATACAGCTCACCTGTCCAGCTACCCTCTCTTAAACACATGTCCCATTGTTTCGCTAGATCATCACATTGACACAACGCATAATAGACAGAAAAAATATCTTTTCCGATCAAGTCATATTCATGCTGTTGTACAAACTGACAAAAGCGCTGGTTGACACACTGAATGACACCTTCTCCTGTTGCAACCACAATATGAATATGGCTGTTATCAAGTGCTGTCACCGCAAGATGAAGAGCCTGCTTCAATTTCGTCATTTCGGTCATTTTGATCCAGGTCATCACTGCTCCCTCGCGATCTTGATCATAGAAAGGCGTCAAATGAACCGTGAATTGTTCTCCTTCGTTCGTTTCAATTTCACGTTCGATCACGCGCCTATCTGAAATGACAGATTGAATATCATGATAGAGCATTTCCTTCGATAACTTCTTCACCATCGACTGAAACGTTTGCTGGTGCCGGGTTTGAGCTGAAGTGAATAAAGAGGTAGCTGAAGGAGTGTGATAGCGAATATTCATTTCCCGGTCCACAAACAACGTGGCAAGTTCTGGCTTCACAGACGGCCGGTACAGTTCTTCTCTTGTCACCTTTAAATTGTTTATAATATTAATAAAATGCTCGTTTGTTTTCTCGCGCACTTCTATTTGCTTGTTTTTTTCTTTTAATTGAGCCCTTGCTTCTTGCTCCTTTTGTTTGACCTCATTGAGCTCGTTTTCTAAATCGACAATTCGCTGTTGATAAACCGAATTCTGCTCTAACATCCCTTTGTCCCTGCCGTTCTTTTGATTTTTTCCTCTCTCACTCTTCCGAATGAGAATGACGTATACTCCTTTAAAACGGCGATCAAAATGTTTCACTGTAAAATCTGCATACTGCTTTCTTCCATTTTCCGAAATGAGGACATGTTGAAAAACAACCTCAGTCTCTTCAGTCCATACCTTTTCAAAGCTTTGACTTAGTATCTCTTTCATATAATCAGGGGTTACATATTCACATAATTCATCTGAGACTTCTGCATGCGCTAAGAAAGAATAGGCACCGTTTGATATCGCGAGGATTTTCTCGCAATCGTCTATGATGAAACATGCATCATACTCCTGCTCTACTTCTTTCATATATTGGACAGCTCGTTCTTTTAACTCCGTATGACCTGCATTGTATTTAGGAACGTTTGAGTGGGTGTAAATGTTCCACTTTTCATTTAACAAATGAAATAAACGAGGGATATTGGGTACCTTTTCATTCGGTCCTAATATCAACATCCCTTGATCCTTTAGTGCATATTGGAATCGAGATAAGACTCGTTTTTGTACTTCTGGCTGGAAGTACATCAGAACATTTCGGCAACTGATAAAATCGAGGTGGATAAAAGGTGAATCGATCAATAAATTGTGAGGAGCAAAGACTATATGTTTTCTAAGCGACTGCTTCACAATAAAAGCGTCACCTTTTTTTTCGAAATATCGCGCCCTCCATTTTTCTGGCATCCGTGCCATAGACTCAAGCGAATAAACACCTTTGCTTGCACTTTGGATGGCTTTCCGATTGATGTCTGTTGCAAACACTTGAAGTTCAATGGACACTTGTCTTCGTTTCATTTCTTCTAAAAATAACATCGCAAAAGAATAGGCTTCTTCACCTGTAGAACATCCTGCAATCCAAATGCGGCATCGAGATTTCCCATTTTTCAATGTATTATCAATGATCGACGGAATGATGTGATGTTCACATACTCGAAAGGCTTCCATATCTCTAAAAAAGGAAGTCGTGCCGCTTAAAAGCTGTACATGCAGGCGATCAAGCTCATCTGGTTCTCTCTCTAATAAACGATCGTACTCGGACAATAAGGAGATCGATTGGTTCGCACTCCTCATTCTTTTTTGAATGACAGAGAGCAGTCTGCGCTTCTCATAGGTTGAAAATGCAATTCCTTTATGCATTTCAAGACGTTCAATGATTCTGATCAAAACAGGGTCTGCAACATCTGTATGCGGAACGTTGATGATGTTGGCTATATATGACGCAAGTGCAGAAGGGTCTTGAAATGTTTGATGATACATACGATCAAACCCACTATTTGTCTCACTGCACGATATGGCTGTACCGCCTTGCTCAACGATTTGAAGTAAACCACTTCCTACACAATAGCCTTTTTGAAAAAAGATCGCATAGGCCTCTTCCTTTTGCACATTGGCAAGTGACTGAAACAACGAATTTACAGCACACGCCTTGTTCGTAGGAGGCTGCTCTGTTATGTGTAGCCGTTTGTCTTCTGTCAATGTCATAGCTGCATGCTGCGGACAAACATAAATCGTATTTTTCATGACTTTCTCACCATGCTTAATCGGCTTTGCCCGGTAGCCAATCGGTAAAACAAGTGCTTCCAAATCAGTTACACAATCGCCTGTCACATGATTTTGCACAACAATAAAAGAGGCATTTAATTCATGCGGAAATGATTGAAAAAAAGCCTCAAGATGATGCTGTTCAAACGGCGAAACACCGATGCCAATCACTGGTGCCTGCACATGTTCGTCTTCTATCAAACGATTAATGATTTTGTCCTGCATCTGGTACCCCCATGTTCATTCGTCTGATACATTTTTTCGACAAAAAGGAAGAAAACCCTCTAATTGTAAATAATGTTTTTTGCATGAAAGGAGGAAAACTTCCTCACATTAAAACAGACTGTATAAACAGAAGGAGGATTCTTTATGCAAAACGATCAGCAACCAAACGTTCAAGGACATGTCCAGCAGCCCCAATTCAATCATGGCGGGCATGAGTTATTTGATTTACATGAGGTATTAGCAGGGACCATTAATATTTTGGATCAATACATGATCTTTCGACAATTTATCCAAGATCCCGTATTATCCGACATGTTAGATCGACAATATCAATTTGTATTGTCCCAGTACAACGTCACGGTAGATTGCTTTTCTACTGGTCAAAAGCCTAGTGAAGAAACATCTACTTATATGATGAAAGAACAGACACAGGTGACATACGGAATAAAACCATCTCAGCCTAAGAAGCCTAATCAATCAATACAGGATGTAAAAGATGCGGGAATTACAGGGCATATGCTTGGTCTCGTGAAATCTCATGCTGGATTACTCTCAATGACTGCATTAGAGGTCACAAACCCTGTGGTGCGACGTGTGCTTGCAGCGCAAATCCCGAACTTTATTGAAATGGCGTATGAAATTTTCTTATATCAAAACAAACATAGCTATTATCAAGTTCCGCAGCTTACAGCTCAAGATATGCAGGCGATGACGTCTACATTTGCCCCTATGCAGGGACAAGTGCAGATGCCGCCAAGCAAAGCCAATCAGCAAAAACCGCTTCATTAACCAAAAACAACGGCCGACCTATTTACAGGTCAGCCGTTGTTTCTTTGATAATTCAGTTTAAATTGCTCTTCAAAATCTGTGAGACGTTGTCCTGTCGCTTGTTCAAATCCTCTATCAAAACGACTAGTTTTCGCCGTTTCCTCCATGATCTCATGTATGACATCTCGTCCATAAAGCTGCACAAGCTCATAGATCATATAGTAGCTTTGTAAATAAACATCTGTCTCATACGTCGTGCGAGATTCTTGCCAGTCTTGATCAGAATAAAGAGATTTAAAAGGAATGACGTCAAACCGTTCAGACGTGGCGTTCAGCACATCATAGGCCGTCCATTCTGCTGTTCCTTCATGGAACCAAAGGGGAAAGACGACTGGAGATACATTGTATGCATGCACCTTTTCATAGAAAACAAAATGGGCATACTCATGAATGAATAACGTGTTGAAAAAGTATAAAGGCAGTGTCTCTTTCTTCAACAATTCTTCCCGTTTATCTGGGTATAATCCAATCATATGATCAACATCAGAATAAAAACCTGTAATATGCTTGATACCGGCAAATTGCTCAATCGTCTCTTTATCATCAAAATAAATGATATCTAACGGTTTGTCAGCTTCATACTGAAACACTGACATCGTTCTCTTCTTTGCCTGTTCCAGCGCTTCTATGGTCAAATCGACAAAGGCGCCCTCATCCTTTGCATAGTAGATTCGAATATGTTCATAGACTTGCTTATTGAGTCCTTCCGTTAAGACCGTTTTAGGCGAAGAATGCTGCTCTAGATATTGCTCTGCCAGCTGGAATCCTACATAAATCAAGTACGCAGTGAACGCATAAAAAATCAAACCTGCTGCAATCATTCCGCTTACAAGTTTTTTATGAATTAATGACGGTTTTGCTTTCATTTACTCCCCACCTGAATTCATCCTGCAACCTCTTTCTCTCTATGAAAAAACAAAGATCAACAAGAGGTGATATATTTTTTACTTTATGCAGTCAGGTGCGCAAGGTGCGGTTCCAAACAAAAAAGCCGCATATGACATACGGCTTTTGTCGTAGCTATTTTGATTCAGGGAAGACACGTCGAACCGTTTCAGTAAACTCGTCGAAGAATCCTGAAATTGGCTCTCCACTTCTAATACGTTTTCCGTACCCTGCCATACGATCGACAAAGTCTGGATTAGCAGATACATACACATTATCAATTTGTTGATCCGTCGATTTGACTTTGTCAGAAATTTTCTTTTTCAAATCGTCTGTTACATCTCCGCTTTTATTGCCTTCAAGCACGACAGCAACAAATGCATTTTTCCCTGTGACAAGTACGTTCGCTGTTTTCACTTCAGACATGTTGGCAACAAGCTCTGATGCCTTATCTGCCACTTTCACCTTCTGAGGTGTTTGCACATTTGGTTGATCCTGTCTCATGTTGTCGTTCTTATATGTGACATTTTCGTACTGTCGTTTCATTGTTCCTCTTCGTTCATCGCCTTGGTTGTTCATTCCACACCCAGCAGTGATCAATGTTGGAACGAGTAATAAAGATAGCATCCATTTCTTATTCATCAATTTATTCCCTCCTTTTGCTCATAGGTTTTTCATCCAGCAGACTTTTTATGCACACATCCTCTATTTCAGCAATGAATTCATAAATCAGCCTTGATTGGTCATCCTAAACATGATGAAGAAGTATCATCACGATCAAATGGAGGGATTCGTTTGTTTAAAAAGAGAAAAGGTATGAGTACTGGTGCAATGATCGCAGCATCAACAGCCATCATTGCATTATTTTCACCACTATTACGGAGAAGACTAAGCAGCATGACTCAAATGAATTTGTCCTCAATGATGAAAGGCAAAGATCAACACCAGCATGAGTCATCTCGTCATGAGTCCCATTCGCATTCACGTAAAGACTCAAAAGGCACAGCTGAAGTAGGACAAATGATCAAGCAGGCATTTACCGCTGTCCAGCCAAATGAAACAAGCCAGCATCAAACATCATCAAAAACATACCAAACTCATCAGCCGCCGAGAGAGTCTTACGCCCAGTCTCTTCACATTGATGAAAGTGTCATGAATGTAATGGATGATGAATCTATTCAGCAAGTGCTCAATGACATCGAGCACAAATAACTAAAACAGGAGCCTTTTTTCAGAAAGGGCTCCTGTTTATTCTCCTGAAAAATGCTCTTTCACCATGATGCAGAAGGAAGGCAAGAAGGTGATTTCGATCGTGATAACAAACCGTTCCACACCATCTAATAGTATCAACTGCTCTTTTTCATACTGCCGATCCTTTTTTATTTCTACATGTCGCACAGTTTTAAAGGCATATACTCCTAAAACGGATGCGTCCTTTTTTCGAACAGCCTTCAAAGAAAATTCTTGTACTCCAAGAGACATCGTCACCACAAATCGCTCTACCTCATTCTCAAACCGAAACGTTAGATCTTGATATTCAATGGGCATATCTCGTTCAAATCCTTCATCAGGCCAGGTCTCAAAAAAAGAAAGCCAGTCCGTTCGATCTGGAAATTGTTTTCTCCTCATTTTAAACCCCTCATAAGTGAAATTTTTATTAATTATCTTGTTTCCCCTTTTCTTTTGCAACAAATTTTAGTAATTTTAAAAAGGTGATTTTATTTTGCTAAGAGACCTCTTTATTAATTTAACAATTCTTGTCACTTTCCATTATTTATTGATGCTTGTGTTTAAAGAGAATTTTTTAAAAAAGGAAGACACCCTGCTCAGACAAATTTATAAAGGAATGATTTCTGGGTTACTCGGTGTCCTCTTAATGTTTTTCTCTATTAAAGCAGGACCAGCCATCATCGATTTAAGACATATCCCCCTTATTTTAACGGCATTTTATGGAGGCATTGCACAAACGTTCATTGCAGCCTGTGTGATCATTATTGGCCGATTATTAATCGAAGCCAATGTCGCTTCTTTCATTAATATTTTTTCCATGATATTTATCGCCACAGCTTCTTTTTTAATTGCTGAGCGTCATATCAATCACGTCGTAAAAATGCTGTTATCTATTACCATGAGCAACGTCATAGCGACGATTTTATTTATCATCATCGTCAATGAAAGATCATTTGAACTGCATGCTGCCTATTGGATGTTCTCGTATATTGCCGGTTTATTTAACTTTTATGTCATTGAGCATCAAACAAAAGCGTATCAGATGTTAAATTTGTATAAATTCCAAGCTCATTATGACTTTTTAACTGGTGTTTTAAATAAACGGAAATTCGATGAGATATTAAGTGATGCTTTTTCTCTGAACTTAAAGCAACCTATCCATCAAATGTCCTTGATTTATCTAGACATCGATTATTTCAAAACCATCAATGATCAGTATGGACATCATGAGGGAGATATCGTTTTAAAAGAAATCGGAACAAGGCTAATTAAGAACACAAGAAGCTCTGATTATATTGGGCGAATCGGCGGTGAAGAATTTGCTGTGCTTTTACCGAATTGTTCCGTTGAAAAAACATGGCAAATTGCGGAACGTTTACGAAAAAAAATGGCGGATCAGCCAATTTATTTACAAAACGGAACATCGATTCACATTACGGTGTCAATTGGATGTGCTTATGATGCAGGAACAAGTGAAAACATGAAACAATTACCGATTATTGCAGACCAGGAGCTCTATAAAGCGAAGCAGTCAGGCAGAAACCAAGTGAGCTTTTCTGGACGAAAAAGAGAACACTTAACATAGGCTTTTTCCTCAATTTGTTAGCGCTAATTATTTTTAAAAAAGTTTTCGTATAACAGTTGTTTTTTCCCGCAAACACTGGTAAAGTAAAGGTAATTATTTTTGTTCGTATCATCTTTAAGAAGAAAGTTTTGAAAGAGTTTTCGTCTTTGAAGTTTGTGTAAGAGCAAGAATAGTGAATTTAAGCGTTAAGATCGCTTTAGGAGGAAATTTCATGTTAGAAGGTAAAGTAAAATGGTTCAACTCTGAAAAAGGTTTCGGATTCATCGAAGTAGAAGGTCAAGACGATGTATTCGTTCACTTCTCTGCTATCCAAGGCGAAGGCTTCAAAACTTTAGAAGAAGGTCAATCAGTTTCTTTCGAAATCGTTGAAGGTAACCGTGGACCACAAGCTGCTAACGTTAACAAAGCGTAATTTAAGAGCATCTGCTCTTTTAGCACTTTATAGAGTGAAGGAAAACCGCTCGGCTTTTATGCTGGCGGTTTTTTTGTGCAATAAAAAAAGAGAACCTGACGAGAGGTTCTCTTTTTATTTGTCCTTCTGCTTTAGTTTCTGTAAAGCAGAACGATACATATCATCATTCATTTTCGTCTCTGGTTCTTCTTCTTTGACAGGTGGTTCTGGCTGCTTAAACTTTTGAAGCGCCTGTCTATAGAAATCATCACCTGACGGAGCATCATCTGTCTGAGAAGGCTCTGACGCTTTTTCTTCCACTTCAGGCTCTACAGGTCTCGCCGCAACTTCTGGCTCGCTATGCGGCACGTCAGGATGATTCGATACATCTTCTTTAATCTCTTCCTTCTCGGCCGAAGCGTGTCTGACATTGAACGCTACTAATCCGATAATGACTAGAACAGCAGCTACTAACGCTACAATAATCGTCGCCAAAAGAACCCTCTCCTTATCGCTTAAATGACGCAGTGACTGATGCTACACGTCTTCCTAATGCTTTCCCCAGCTCAATGCCTTCTGCAGAAATCACTTCATCAGAATCAATCGGGCACGTCACACCTGCTCCATAATAAGAGCCGTATAACGCATTTTCTGGAACATTTCCAGGAAGGCCGACCACAAGCATCCCTTGATGGAACATCGGCGTAATCAAATTATGCATCGTCATTTCTAATCCGCCGTGTGTTGTTGCAGTGGTACAGAAAACGGCACCGACTTTATCGATGAGTTTTCCTTCTGCCCATAAATACCCAAGACGGTCAATCCATGTCTTTAATCCAGAACTAATGGTACCAAAGTGACCAGGGCAGCCCCAAATGATTGCATCCATTTGATCAAGCTTGCGGATATCCGCATCTTTCACATGATCAATGAACACTTCAGCGTGCTCTGTTTCACCTGCGCCAGCTGCAATCGCTTCTGCAAGTGCTTTTGTATGGTCACCTTCACTATCGTATACGACATAAATTTTCATGTACGGTCCCTCCACACTTATCTTGCATCTTGGTTTGCTTCCTTAGGTGCTGGAAGCAATGTCATTTCTTGTTTCTTATCCTGCTTTTCTTTTCGCTTTTTATCCTTACGTACATCTCGCAGGAACAAGCTGAGAATCACACCCGCTGCACAGAATAATGTCACCCACATGTAAGCATCATTGATGCCCATCACATTGGAATCGACTTGTGCTTTCGTAAAGAGCTGGGTCGACACATATTTTTGAGCAGCTTCTGCTGTCATGCCCATATGGTGCATCACATTAGAGACAGCCGCTTGGAATGAATTCATAAAGAACGGATCAGCTGTATTCGTTTGATCTGCCATATTGGAATAATGGAATGTCGTGCGATTTGTATAAATCGTCGTGATCAAACTCGTACCGATCGAACCACTGATTTGTCTCAGTGTGTTTGACATCGCTGTACCATGACTGTTTAAATGTTGCGGTAATTGGTTCATCCCAGCAGTCATGACTGGCATCATTAAGAGTGACATACCAAAAGCACGTACTGCATACATGAGCACAATGTGACTATAAGATGTATCAATCGTCAGCCTTGTAAACTCGTATGTGGTAACAACCGTAATCAGCATCCCCACAATGGCAAGTGGACGAGGTCCAAATTTATCAAACAAGATCCCTGAAATTGGGGACATAATGAGCATCGCAAGTGCCCCTGGAAGCATTAATAGCCCCGATTGCAGTGCAGTAAACCCAACGAGGTTCTGCAAGTAGATCGGTAGTAAGAACATCCCAGTGTATAAAGCAACGGTAATAATAATGTTGATAACACTTGATAATGAGAAAATGCTGTATTTAAACACGCGGAAATCAAGCATCGGATTATCCGCTTTTAGCTGTTGGAAAATAAAGAGAATGATCGCAATCGCACCAATGATAATCGTAGATAAAACGATTGGATCTGTCCAACCATCACTTCCCGCTTCACTCACTCCGTATAGAAGCGAAGCAAAACCAACGATCGACAGAATCGCACCAAGAGTGTCCAGCTTGATTTTTTTAGGCTCTACAATATTTTTAAACATAAAGAAAGCCGCGATAATGACAATCGCACCGATTGGTACAAGTCCATAAAACATAATACGCCATGAATAGTGTTCAATAATATAACCAGATAACGTTGGTCCGACAGCTGGCGCAAACATCATCGCAAGACCAAAAATCCCCATTCCTTTCCCTCTGTTTTCTGGAGGGAAAATAAAAAGGATTGTTGTCATGACGAGCGGCTGTAAGATACCGCCACCGACTGCCTGAATCAAACGACCAATCAGCATCGTAGAAAAGTTTGGCGCAATACCGCAAATAAAAGTCCCTAGTGTAAATGAAATCATCGCCACGAGGAATAAGCTGCGCTGGCCAAAACGTGTGATTAAAAACGCAGATAACGGAATGAGCACACCGTTGACAAGCATGTAACCTGTTGTAAGCCACTGAATTGTCGTCGCACTCACATTAAATTCAGTCATTAAATGGGGCATGGCTACGTTCAAAAGCGTTTGGTTTAAAATCGCTACGAACAAACCGGCCATTAAAATGATCAGTAAAGACAAGGAGCCTGCTCCCTGTTTTGTCGCTGCAGGTTGATTTGCCATCTCAGACAACCTCCTTTCATTTTTTGATATCAGTCATCATTAAGATGAAATTTTGACAGAAGCATTCATACCTGGAAGTACTTTGTCAGATGGATTTTTAATTGAGATTTTCACTGCTACTTTTTGTGTCACTTTCGTGTAGTTACCACTTGAGTTTGTTGCTGGCAGCATATTGAATGTTGAGTTTGTTGCATAACCAATTTGTTCAACTGTTCCTTCAAATGTTGTATCAGGATCGCCGTCTACAACGATGTCCACTTTGTCACCTTTTTCAATGTTCTTAATGTCTGTTTCTTTAATATTCGCTGTAATGTAAAGCTTGCTTAGGTCAATCGTTTCACCAAGAACTGTCCCAGGCTGCACTTGTTGGTTGTTTTGTACTTCTTTTTTGACTAATGTGCCATCAGCCACTGCTTTAATGTTTGTTTTTGCTTCTCCTTCAACTTTTGCAACTGTGCTGTCTTTTTGCACTTCGTCACCTTCATTGATGTCCCAGCCTTTGATTTGTCCAGCTGCTGGCGCTGTAATTTGGTACATGTCACCTGTCACTTTTGCTTCATCTGTTTTTACGAAGTTTGTGCTTTCGTAGTAGTAATAAGCACCTCCGGCAATAATGGCAAGAATCACAATAAGGCCAATAATATTCGTTAGCAATAAACGCCCTCTGTTCATGTTTTGTTTCTCCTTTCATGTATAAAAATATAGTGTCATCTGCTTTAGCAAACTTAGAATGCCCATCATCTGACAGATTATGAAACAAGCTCATAGAGCTGCCTGTTTCCCCTTTTTCTACTCCGCTGAAAATGGTGTGCAGCCCATTTATACTTATTGTTCACTTATGAGCAAAAAGCAGAAAAAGAAGAAAAGACAATCGGCATCTTTTTTGAAAAACTTATATTTAACAAGATTAAATATTAATAAATGAAAATTGAAATGTCAAAGAGAAAGTTTTACTTTTTTTCTGGTGATCCCTTCCTTCTCCACACAAAAAACCTTTCAGCCCTTATGCTGAAAGGTTTTTTTGAATGTTCTCTTTAAGAAAGAACTTCTTCCTGCTGAAAAAATTTTTTTAATGCGAGAAAAACGTCTGATTTTTGCTTCAAAATATAATGCTTAAATTTCTCATCCTGAATATGTTTATATGCTGACATTAACGTAGAATGCCGATTATATTGATTCACTTCACCATAACAAAATAAATTGGCTTTTTTCATAATTTCAGAAACGAGCTTCACGCACCGTGCATTATCAGAGGTCAAATTGTCACCATCAGAAAAATGGAAAGGATAAATATTATATCGTGACGGAGGATATCGTTCGTCTATGAGCTCTAGTGCCTTTCGATAGACAGAAGAACAAATGGTTCCCCCGCTCTCTCCCCGAGAAAAGAAGTGCTCCTCGTCTACGACCTTCGCCTCTGTATGGTGGGCAATGAATTCGATCTCGACTGTCTCATACTTTGTCCGCAAGAAACGTGTCATCCAAAAGAAAAAGCTTCTCGCCATATATTTTTCCCAAAGCCCCATACTTCCGCTCGTATCCATCATCGCTAGGACAACCGCTTTTGATTCTGGTTTGGTGACTTCATTCCACGTCTTATACTTAATATCCTCTGGGTAAATGGGATAAAAGGAAGGGCTTCCTGTCATGGCATTTCGTTTAAATGCTGACAGCATTGTTCGTTTTTTATGAATATTACCGGTTAACCCCGTTTTGCGAATATCATTAAACTCAATTTCCTCGACAACGATATCATCAAGTTCCTTTTGTTTAAGATTTGGTAGCTCCAGCTCACGAAATAGCGCTTCCTCTAAATCCATTAATGAGACTTCTGCTTCGTAATAATCATCACCGGCTTGATCTCCAGCACCTTGACCTTTTCCCTGCCCTTGCTTACTGTCAGATCCATCCCGAGCGACCACATCGCCAACCTGGCTGTCTCCATCCCCCTGACCTACATGCTTATTCTTATCATAGTTGTACCGAATTTTATATTCATCTAAAGAACGGATCGGAATTTTGACCACATCTTTGCCATTAGACATGATGATGCTTTCCTCTGTGACAAGATCCGGCAAATTGTTTTTAATCGCCTCTTTGACTTTTTTCTGATGACGCTGCTGGTCATCAAAGCCTTTTCGATGGAGGGACCAGTCTTCCTGAGACACAATAAACTGACTTTTTTCTTGCCGGGACATCCATCCCCCTCCTCACCTTTTTGGACAATTCTTGTACCCATCGATTCCATTATCGTATGCTGCTCGTCAGCGAAATGACGACGATTTCTAAAAAAGACATTACCGGTGCTAGTTTGCGCCAATAATGCCTCCTTCATTTATTAACGATTCAGAAGACTACCTACATATTTTAAGAGTTCGTTTGCACTTGTAGAATTATAGCCATGCTCATCAATCAATCGCGCCACTACTTCATTGACCTTTTTCAACTGTTGCTCATCCGGCGTTTTTGTCGATGTCGTAATTTTCACGACATCTTTCAAATCGGCAAAGAGCTTCTTCTGAATAGCTTCTCGTAATCTCTCGTGAGAATTATAATCAAAGCGTTTGCCCTTTCTCGCATAAGCAGAAATCCGAATAAGGATTTCTTCTCTGAATGCCTTCTTGGCGTTTTCAGAAATGCCGATCTGTTCCTCAATTGAACGCATGAGCTTTTCATCAGGATTCATTTCTTCACCTGTTAACGGATCACGCAGTTTGTTTTTATTGCAGTACGCCTCGACATTATCTAAGTAATTATCCATGAGAGTTTTCGCAGACTCCTCATAGGAATACACAAATGCCTTTTGAACTTCCTTCTTCGCCATATCGTCATACTCTTTTCGTGCGACAGAAATAAAATTCAAATAACGTTCCCGATCTTCACTTGAGATCGATGGATGCTGATCGAGTCCTTCTTTTAAGGAACGGAGGACATCCAGTGCATTGATGGATTCCATGTTCTTTCGAATAATAGTGGATGAAATGCGGTTAATGACATATCTCGGGTCAATTCCGCTCATTCCTTCGTCATGAAATTCCTTTTTCATCTCATCAATATCAACAGATTGGAAACCTTCGACACTTTCGCCATCATACAGTCGCATTTTTTTCACCAAATCGATATCAGACCGCTTCGGCTCTTTCAGCCTTGTCAAAATAGAGAACATCGCAGCTACCTTTAGCGTGTGCGGTGCAATATGAACATCTGAGACATCACTTTCTGAAATCATCTTATGATAAATGCGTTCTTCCTCTGTCACCTTTAAATTATAAGGGATCGGCATCACAATAATTCTTGAGTGTAAAGCCTCGTTCTTTTTATTTGAAATAAATGACCGGTACTCCGTTTCATTCGTATGTGCAACAATCAATTCATCCGCACTTATCAACGCAAAACGCCCCGCCTTAAAATTTCCCTCCTGCGTTAATGAAAGAAGATGCCATAGAAATTTCTCATCACACTTTAACATCTCCTGAAATTCCATCATTCCACGGTTCGCTTTATTGAGCTCTCCATCAAACCGGTACGCACGCGGGTCTGACTCTGAACCAAATTCAGCAATCGTTGAAAAATCAATACTTCCTGTTAAGTCAGCAATGTCCTGAGATTTCGGATCCGACGGACTGAAAGTACCAATGCCGGTCCGTTTGTCCTCTGAGAAAAAGATTCGTTCCACTCTCACATCCTCAATGCGGCCGCCATATTCCTCTTCCAGCCTCATCAAGTTCAAAGGTGATAAATTCCCCTGCACACGTATGCCATATTCTCTATAGAAATCCTCCCGCAGATTTTGCGGAATGAGATGAAGCGGATCTTCATGCATTGGGCAGCCTTTAATCGCATAGACTGCGCCATGATCTGTTAGTGAATACTCTTCAAGCCCTCTTTTCAGCCTTGTGACAAGCGTCGATTTCCCGCCGCTGACTGGGCCCATTAATAATAAAATACGCTTTCTGACATCTAAACGTTTAGCCGCAGGGTGAAAATACTCTTCCACTAGCCTTTCCAATGATTCCTCTAAACCAAAAAGCTCCTGATCAAAAAATTTGTAGGTTCTGACCCCATTCTCCTCTTCAATCCCGCTGTCCTTAATCATATGATAAACGCGAGAATGAGCAGATTGAGCGACAAGTGGATTTTCTTTAATAATATCTAAATATTCGCTGAAGGTGCCTTCCCATTTCAGTCGCTGCTCTTCTTCTCTGTGCTGTTCAATTTTCTTTAAAATATCCATATGAACCTCCTCTTTCAAGATTGAAGCTAGAAATCAGATACTGTTTTACAATCTATGCGGAGGCGTCCTATTACATGCTTTCGTTCTTCAAAATGACGAATTGGCAAACTGAATTGACAACCATCCGCAAGACCCTTCATAATAAAGGAAAAACAGGAGAAAAATGATCTTCATCTCCTGCTTTTCAAGGCGAACTTCACAACATATGAAACCGGCAACGAAGGAACAAAGGGATAAGGGGGAGCTTATATGAGAACGGTCATTATGATGGGCGTCATCATTACGTTTTTAGTATCCATTTTCACAGCTGGCTACGAAGGCAAGCCTGGTAAATGAAAAAAAGGATGTTCCATCAGCGGAACATCCTTTTTCATTTCGTTCATATTTTCAGCACTTACATATTCACTGAAAGCGAGATGGGATCTCGGCTTTTTATCATGTTCTTATATCAAATCTCGGTATTGCTGCTGGCGAAGCGCCTCATACACAAGAATCGCTGCCGTATTCGATAGATTCAGTGAACGAACATGCTCTGTCATTGGTAAACGTAGACAGCGATCCATATTCCGTTCAATCAAATCTTTTGGCAATCCACTCGTCTCTCTGCCAAATACGAAGAAGTAGTCTTCATCTAGCTGCGAGTAATCGAACGTTGTATGCGGCTTTTGCCCAAACTTTGTGATATAGAAAAATTGCCCCTTCGGATGAGCCTCAAACAATTCATCTAATGAATCATGATAGACGACATTGGCATATTTCCAATAATCGAGTCCTGCACGCTTCAGCATTTTATCATCTGTCGAAAAACCAAGCGGACGAATCAGATGAAGTGTTGTATTTGTTGCTGCACATGTTCGCGCAATATTTCCAGTATTAGCTGGAATTTCTGGTTGATATAAAACGACATGAAGTCCCAAAAAAGTTCACCTCTAATTTTCATTTCCGCTCAACATTATACCATTAACTATCCTTCGGAGCATCGTCCAAAATGTGAAAAAACGTATAACGAATACTAGGTGTATAAGCCGTTGAATCTTCATACGACCAGTAACGCATACGACTGTCATACGTTTGTGCATTCACAAGAGGCATTCCGCCTTTATCATGATCAACGACAATGGTTGTATGATTATACCTACCGTCACCCTCAAAATCGTAGCAAATAACATCACCTATTTGAAGCTCCTGCGGCTCCTTGAGCTTCTTCGCTCTCAACCCCGCTTTGGAATTCGTTAAATAATTTTTCATCGAATGTGCCACCGTCCAGCTGTAGCTCCATGTATGTGGACGAACCCACCAGCCAGATCCACGGTTCGGATATCCTCTCGTTGGTGCATTCCCTGCTTTTAGACATTGTGAAATAAAATTCGTACAGTTATCTTCAAAATTTTTATAGGCTGGATTCCGTTTATTCCAATACGTCTCAGCATATTGAACAGCTGCACGCCGGTCATAGTGAAAAGCTCTTCCAAATTGGTCTTCATTTTGGAAGCGCTCATCCACCTGACCTTCCTTTTGTCGTTCTTCTAACATCATCCGATCTTTCACAAGCATGTCGTTATAAAGAAACGCTTCTCTTTTCTCAACCTGTTCCTCTAAATAAAAAGAATCGTCTATATCCTTACAGACATAAGTGAGGTGCGCGAGATATTGTACTTGCTGAGCTCCATCATCTTGAATAGCTGAATCGAGAAGTTTTGCTTTTGCTTTCGCCTTGACAATCTCAACTTGTCTTCTTGCAAACAGCTCTTTCTTTCGCTCCACAGCGTCCACATCAGACATCAGCTGGGGTTGTTTGATCGTACTGCCATTTAATAAATATGCCAGTCTGTCTTCTAACGTTTGTTCTAATAATTGTTTCACACAGACACCACCAAACTTTTTTTAACATCTCTGTTTGGTTCATTCTATGTTCAATGGGAGGTTATTTAGTATTTAAAGGTGTTTGTAACAATTCAATCCCTTTGATGATCTCTTGTTTTGCTTCTTCATCACTTTCCCGCTCAAGGGCTTTTTCCAGTTCTGAAAGCTGCTGACCATCGCCAATTTTACCGATTGCCCAAGCAGCCGTGCCTCGAATGACCGGTCTTGGATCTTTATGCATCAGGTCAACCAAATCTGGCAAAGCAGATGCATCTTTAAAGTGAGCAAGTGCCAAAATGGCATTCCGCTGAATAGGCTTTTTCCCTCGCCATGATCCAGAAACATGACCATACTTCTCTTTAAACTCACGATTGCTGATTGTCAGCAGTGGCTTTAAGAGCGGCTTTGCAATTTCAGGGTCCGGCTCCATTTCAGGATGTAGATGAAAGTCTTTCCCTTTATTAATTGGGCAGACCGTTTGGCACGTATCACATCCATACAACCGATTCCCTATTTTCGAGCGAAATTCGTCAGGTAAAAACCCTTTTGTCTGTGTTAAAAACGAAATACACCTTTGAGAATTGAGCTGGCCTGGATTCACAAGAGCACCCGTTGGGCATGAATCCACACATTTATTACAAGTTCCGCACTGGTCTTCTATTTTCTCATCCGGTTCAAATGGAACATTTGTAATCATCTCAGCCAAATAGACATAAGATCCGAACTCTGGTGTGATAATCATACAGTTCTTTGCACTAAAGCCAATGCCAGCACGTTCGGCTACAGCACGGTCAGACAATTCACCTGTGTCCACCATTGATTTTGTCCGAATATCTTCGTGTTTACTGCGCAAAAATTCTTCAAGCATGTCGAGCTTTTTTTTCAGCACAACATGATAATCAGTTCCCCATGAAGCCCTGCAAAAAATCCCTCTTCTTGCATCCTTTGTACTTCGGGGAGCATCTTTCATTTTGGAAGGGTATGCGAGCGCAATGGCGACAATTGATTTTGCTTTTGGAAGCAGCAAAGCAGGATTTGTTCGTTTTTCGATATCAGGCTCTTCAAAACCGGACAAATACCCTAACGATTCATGTAAGATGAGGCGGTCCTTTAATGAATCAAATGTATCAGCACTTGCAAATCGAATTTTATCGACACCAATTTCATTCGCATATTGAATTAACTCTTCTTTTAATTGTCCAACATGAATCACCTTGCAAACCTCCTTTCTTTGTTTCTTCAGTTGTTTTCAGTATAATACGAGTGTATCATGACCGATTGGAGTGAGTCACTGTGAAGATACAAATGAAAATCTCCCAACCTCAAAGCCCGTCTATCCATGTTGGACAGATTGAATATTCACATATTGAGATAGGAAAATCCCCTCAAATGTTAAAAGGCCGACTGCGACTGTTTCAAGAATCTTTGTTTTTTGAATATGAAGATCAAACTTTGGAAGAAGTACCAGCGATCAAAGAATGGACGAATCTTCTAGAAGGTGTCCCCTTTCTTCCGCTTCTTGCTGATATTCAAAAAGAACAATTTATTGACTCGACCAATTCCGTACAGGATTTGTCGATATTTTTTTCATTAAAATATTTCTTGCCTATCCTTACATTAGATGCCGATCAATTGAAAGGGCCTCTTTCATTATCCAAAAATGAAACTGGTCATATTGAATGGCAGGATGGCGCAGAGCTTAAAGGGTTATTTTCTCAAGCAAGTAAAGCTCAAATTTCTCAAGACACAAAAAGCATTCTTCAAATCATTCTCTTCCCACCATCTATTTCCCGGGAAAAGAGTGAGGCACTTATACAATCCTTGACGAAGATGTTTATACAAATACATGGTGGAGAAAGTAAATATGAACTCATTGAAAAAGCACTGTAGGTCACAGTGCTTTTTACATTATACTGACATAATAAAAAACGCAACACTTCGTTTATCTATGAAACGAAATACTGCGTTATAAACAAAATTATGTATTGGAGCGGGTGATGAGAATCGAACTCACGACATCAGCTTGGAAGGCTGAGGTTTTACCACTAAACTACACCCGCATCAATCTTTTAAAGACAACATCATTGCGTTGACTTTTATTATGTTACAACTTTCTTAACAATTCGTCAAGAGAATATGAAGATTTTTCGTCAAAAAATTTCATATTCTCCATATATATTACGATAGTTATTTGTCTAGCTGCAAATACACCAAATAAGCCTGCTTCACATCTTTTAATTCCTCTTTCAGATTCTTTTCAGAACCTGTTAAACCAGAAAACTCATGGTTCAATCCAGTTGTGATGGTAGTAGAAATTAATTTTTTCTCTCCAGGAGACATGTGAAAAAGATCTGAAGCTGATATCGTTGTGTTTCCTCCCACGTCCTGTTTGAAATCCATGCTAGTCGAGAGTTTCGTTAGTTCGCTTTGCTCTTTATCTTTCCATAAGCTATACGTTACTTTTAACAGATCATCTTTTTCATCTTCTAGCTGGTAGATAAAATTCACACTGTTATCGACGCCATTTTGATGAAGCTCAATGGTGATTTTTTTTGTATCGTCTTTTAATAATTGTCCATCTTTGTAATGCATACCGATCAAGGATACACTTTTATTACTGCCTTTTAGTCCTTTCACTGTCATCGCTTCAAACGGCTTATCTGATAATGCTTCCAAAAGACTTTTTTCATTTTTTGTTAGTTTCATAGGTTCGACAGTTACTTCATCGTGAGTTGCTGTTTCCTTATTTTTCTCTGTTGCAGGTTTTTCTGAGACCGTTTTCTCTGTCGTTGTTGTTTCTGCAGCCTTCTCGCCGCATCCTGCTAATAGAAAAACAGTAAATAAAAGAATGCTCCATTTCTTAATCATTGATATCCCCTTTAGTATTTTTATTCTTTATTATACTAAAATTTGGTTGATTATACAAAAAAAGATTAGGAGTATTCTCCTAATCTTTCGCTTTTTTCTGTTTCATGGCTGATAGGAATGCCACAATGAGAAAACTGACAGCAAAAATGACAACCATATAAATAAAAAAGTTTGGTTTGATTTGGAACGTAAATGCAGACGAACCTTCCATCTCAAAAGCAAGACTGTTAAATAATAATTCATTATTTGTTTTTGATTGAAATAAGTGATAGAACAGAACACCAATGGTCAGCATCGGAAAGCCTAAGAAACCTAGGAAACTACCAACAATTGCACCTTGTTTCATTGCCTGAACGTTCATGATCGTTGTCCTCCCATTCCACCAAGCAATAACTGCTTCATAATAGACTTACCATCCCCCATAAACGGAAGAAGGTAGAGCAATTGAATAAAATACGTGATTGAAAAAATGAAAAACCCTGTCGAAATTGGATTTTCTTTTAGAAATAAAACAGTCACAATGATTCCGGCTGCGCCAATGAGCCCCGGCAAAAGCGGACCAAGCAGTGTAATCCACACCTGTTTTTTCTGAAACGGATCTAAAACAGGCCTCACAAATTTCACAGACATCATATCGCTCGCAAAAAAGCCTTGAGGGCCATCCCGGCCGGCGAACTTCCGATGTGCATACCCATGTGCCGCCTCATGCAAGGCGGTTCCAGTAATTAATCCGAAATAAATAATCGTAAAATAAATCGCAATGGCTGCAATCGATGGATCAGGAATAAATAAAAAGGCGATTCCCGCCATGATCATAAAGAGCACCCAGAAAAAGATGATTTTGCGCGTCACCATCAGCAGAGCCGTACCCAATATGTGAAGAAATGAATGACCCGTGCAGTCAAATCGCTCTTTCATCTTTACTTGATACTGCTTAAAAAATTGACAGAAGGCTGTGACAGTCCGATATGGCGATTGATAATGAATCGACAGCAAGTGATGCTGATTCAGCCCCATCATCAATTGATAAAAATCGCGGGCAATCACAGACTCATCGACCTGAAACAAATCGGCGAGTTCTGCCGTAATACTCGCCTCTGTCCTTTGACCATCCACTTTCGTTAACATATGATATGCACTTTCGTTAATTGGAAGTGAGCTTCCGTACTGCGTATCAATCAAATGCCTTTTTTGTAAAGTCACATATGGCGCAAGTGCCGGCACCCGCTCAATCTTTAGCTTATTGTTAAGAAGTTGAATCATGTGAATACCTCCATGAAAAACCTTTATATATGGCAAAGATGAGCAGACATTCAAATCCTGCCACAAGCAGCCACTGAAGCATTTGACTCGATTCCCCTATCACATAGTTTCCAATAAATACAATCGGAATCATGATTAAAATAAGCGCTCCAAACGAGAAAATACCTGTGTAAGGATTATTTCGATCAAGGGGTAATAAAATACCTACCACATAAAAGAGAGCCGTTGCATTACACAAGACAGCAGCGCCAATCAACACGATCCAGATCTGATCCGGGAGCGTCAGTGTTGTGATCATAAATAAAACAATTTGGATCACACCAACGAGCAAAAGTCCGAGAAACTTATAAAGAGCCACTTCCCATGGCCTTAGACCAAACGTTTTATACATCCCAAGCATACGTTTGTCATTGCCAAATGAATTAAAAGCTGTTAACCCAGCTAGCGCACATAAGACAAAAAAAGCTTCTCCTTCAAAGCGGAAGGCAAACTGATAACGGACAAATAAAATGACAATAAGGAGGATGAGAAAGTTTAAAATATTTTCTTCATTTCTCACTTGTGACTTTATTTCCTTTACAATGAGTGACCACTTTTTCGAAGATGAAAATGGTAGTTTGTGCAGAAAGGTTAACGCTTTTTTCTCAGCCATAATTGGCATTAAAGCAAGAGAAATAAATGCGCCTCCCGCAGATAATGAGATGAAGAGGATCAAAATCGCATAATTCACCCCGTCAGGAGACATCCCTTGTGCCGCTAAGAAAAACGGCGCTGTAAAATACATCAAATGATAATCAAACTGTACATATGATTGCTGTATTTGATTGATGTCAAAATGTGTCATTCCATACGCTACAACTAGCGCTAATAAAACAAATATCGCTGCAAATTTTTGCAACGGTAATTTTAATTTTAGTACGAGTAAATAAGTCACGTTGTAAATGAGCTGAAGCAGCGTTAAGACAAAGAGCGATTGCAGCAGCACCATCAAAAAGAATGTAAGAATAAAGAAAATACCGATCCCTTGTGCAATAAAATTAGGTAAAAGCAAGATCCCGATGAAAAATAAAACAAGCCCTGTCACGACTGTCACCATCGGAATGAAGTAACCAAGACTTTTTTGAAAGGTAGACAGCGGAAACCAGCTGAGCTGCATAGAAAAACGATCTTGTTCAGGTGTTCTGACTTTGATCAGCACAAATAACAAGCTTGTAAAAATGGATGCATTGATTGCCATCGACACAACCAACAACCCAAGTGACCGTTCATCTCCATTTAAGAAAGCCTTCATAAAGACACCCGTAAAACTGTATCCGATGATGGCTCCCATTGTGACTGCAAACAAAAAGAATAAGACCACAATGATTCGCTTCGTTTGAGTATCAAAGAGCTTATACATCTCCTGCTGCCACATTTTAAGCATCATTTTAGAAATGATTAATGATTTCATCAAAATGTGCACCCCTATCACTTAACATTGAAGCTTTCAGAAACACCTGTTCCAATGTGCTTGATTGATACTTTTCTTTTAAGGCTGAAACCGTCCCTTCATCCATTTTATTTCCTTTAGAAATAATGGCGATCTTGTGGCACAGCTCTTCCGCTGAAAGCATATCATGCGTTGAAAGCAAGATTGCACCATGGTGCTCGGCATAACGTTTCATCAGTTTCTTTGTGTTTATAACCGCTTCAATATCAAGTCCTCTAAAGGGCTCATCCATGATCACTAATTGACTCTCAAGCATAAAGGCAGCAATCAGCTGTGTCTTTTTTTTCATTCCATGGGAATAGGTTTCAATCGGTCTTGATAAAGCTGTTTCCATATCAAACAATTCAATTAGTTGATTTCTTCTTTGAATTGTTTTACATTCATACATAGAAGAAACAAAATCTAAATATTCAGCACCAGTCAATGCTTCAGGGAGCAGCAGATCATCTGGAACATAGGCGACTTGTTTTTTAAAGGATGGATCATCATTTGTGACATCCTTGATATGAATGGTTCCTTCTGTATGCTTAATGATGCCAAGTACACAGTTAATCATCGTTGTTTTACCGGATCCATTTGGTCCAGCCACAGCAACGATTTGATGAGGGGCAATTTTCAAATGAAAATCATTGACAGCAGTCACGTTATTTTTATACGTCTTGGTTAAATTCTCGATCGTAAACATATAACCTCCAAGTGTCTGCATATTCTTTAAAAACAGATCAGGCTAAACCGCCCGCCACAGACGGTTTAGCCCTGGTGTCTTATCTAAGAAGTAAAAAGATGAATCCTAAGTATAGCTACTTACATTCAATTTGGACTTTTAAGCCACTTTCCCACTGAACGGCTCCTGTAAAGCTACCCTTGCCGTTTGCTAAACACCAAACTGCTGCTCCTAGAACAACTGTTGCTCCCAATCCAAGAAGGACAGCAACAAATACTAAGAACCAAGCTTGGTCCATAATAGCAGGTTCCATAGTGGAATAGTCAACTTGCGGCGCTGCATAAGTCATACTTTTCACCTCCCAGCTTATGATGATCGTATCATAGGCGTCACACTCCAAACATCAACAGAAGATCCCATTTTTGACCGAACATATTTTCGTGTAAAATGTGACTTTTTATTCAATTATTCATGTTCAACTGTATAAATACTCCCTTTTTTACTATTTTTCACCACAACATAAGAACCACCGAACCCATATATTGTCAATAAATCCATCTTTTTTCTGCCTTTTTTCAAATAGTTCATTTTCATCATCTCTTCTATTTAATCTTTCATTTTTTTGAGATAGAAAGAATTCCCCCGATATATCAGATATAAAAGTCCTAATTATATGTCGTTAACACATCAAATACGACATATTAACTGATAATTCCGACAAAAGAGTGAGCATATTTTCCTTCTTCTCTTGTCTCTTAAAATATGTATATACAAGAAAACCTGTTGGGAAAAAAGCCCTTGCCTTCTTCCACAGCACATATCATTTTACTTGCTTCTCTTTCTATAAAAAAAGCAAAGCAGCCCGACAAGTATGACTGCTTTGCTTTCATTTATGAGGAACTTGCAGCAGAGGCTGTATCAGGAAAGTAATTGTTCCCAATAATTTCACCAGCAGGAACGTGTGGTCCTGCATCACCATTTCTTTTAAATGGGAGAAGCGGGAAAACAAGTTCTGCTAAATAATAAGATTCTTCTAAGTGCGGATAACCAGAAAAGATAAATGTATCAATACCTAGAGACTGATATTCTATTATACGTTCTGCTACTGTATGCGGGTCCCCGACGAGCGCTGTTCCTGCCCCGCCTCTAACTAAGCCAATGCCCGCCCAAAGATTAGGGCTAATTTCAAGCTTCTCTTTATTCCCTTGATGTAATTCAACCATTCGTTTTTGCCCTACTGAGTCCATCCCTTGTAAAGTCTTTTGCGCCTCATCAATAGTCTCTTGATCTAAATGACGAATCAGATGTTCCGCTGCCTGCCAAGCTTCATCTTCCGTTTCCCTCACGATCACATGAAGTCGAATACCAAACCTCACCGTTCTTCCTTCCTTTTCAGCCTGCTTTTTCACTTGTGCGATTTTCTCTTTTACTTGTGCAGGCGGCTCGCCCCAAGTTAAATAAACATCTGTATGTTTTGCAGCGGCTTGAATGCCTGCTTCTGATGATCCTCCAAAAAAAACGGGTGGATGTGGTGTTTGAGCTGGTGGAAATAACAGCCGTCCATTTTGTGTTTGCAGATGCTTCCCTTGAAACTGAACATTCTCTCCTTTCAATAACCTCTTCCATATGGTCAAAAATTCTTCTGCTGCCTCATAACGTTCATCATGAGAAATGAATAGCCCGTCTCCTTCAAGTTCTTCTTTACTTCCTCCCGCTACAACATTGATCAGCAGTCTCCCGCCTGAAAGCCGATCAAATGTGGAGGTCATTCTAGCAGCAACAGATGGCTGCATCAACCCTGGCCGAAGAGCCACAAGAAACTTTAAATGGGTTGTTTCTGCAGCTAAAGCGGCCGCTGTCAGCCATGGATCTTCACAAGATCTACCAGTAGGCAGCAAGACCCCTGTGTACCCAAGCTGATCGGCAGCTTGAGCAATTTGTTTAAAATACGGATAGTCTGCCTGTCTTGCCCCTTTCGAAGATCCTAAATAACGCCCATCCCCATGCGTTGGAATAAACCATAGAATATTCATCATATCGCCTCCTATTATTTTTCACCTTGATAACTTATGCGCCATTTGAGCAATCGCTTTTCTAACAGCCGTACAAATGAATCAGTCATCTTACCAACTACCGCAAAGATGATAATCCCTACAAACACTTTATCCGTTTGCGAGAATTGTCTTGCATCCATAATCATGTAGCCGACTCCACTACTCGACCCCATCAATTCAGCCACCACTAAACCAAGCCAGGCAATGCCTAATGAAAGCCTCACGCCCAGAAGAATATGAGGAAGGGCAGCAGGTAAAATGAGCTTTGTGATATTTTGATACAGATTAAACTCTAAAGCGCGAGCCACGTCGAAAAGCTTGTTATCTACACTGCGAATTCCTAGAAAAGTATTGATATAGATCGGAAAAAAAGCCCCAAGTGCAATCAATAAAATTTTCGCTGATTCATCAAAACCAAACCAAAGAATAAATAAAGGAGTCACCGCTAAATGAGGAACTGTTCTCAGCATTTGCAAGGTCGGATCTACATACTGCTCGGTTTTCCTAGAAAAACCGACACACAGACCCATCGCAAGTCCTAAACCTCCCCCAAGTAAAAACCCGCATATTGCTCTGTAGAGACTGATGTAAAGATGGCCAAACAGCTCACCGGAACGAATCAACTCACGAAAAGATTCCGCAATGACAGTGGGTGCAGGTAGTACAGTAGAAGAAACGATTTGGGAAGCAGCAGCTCCCTGCCAAATCGCAATGAGTAAAGCAGGTAATACAAGTCCTTTTAACATGATGAAGGATGAAGCTTTTCTCCTTTTTTTCTTCATTCGCTCAGTTTTAGTCACAAGGGCTGGGTTAGATGCAGCTTTCATCAACTCTTCTCCTCTTTCAGCATTTTTTCAATAAACGAATTATCTACCACCTGATTGACATCAATCTTCCGCTGAATCGCCTTTGTTTGATATTGAAAATCAGCTGTATGCTGCTGAGCGTTTATGATCTTCTTAGAAATGGGCTCATTGAGCGGCTCTGTATTGTTTAATACTTGTGTCACCACCTTCTGATCTAATTGTTTCAAACGAGCATAAAGTGTAATGGCTTCCTGTTGATGGTCTTTCTGCCATTTCACCGCTTTGTCATATACTTTTAAAAATTGCACCACTAGTTCAGGGTACTCATCGGCAAACTTGGATCTGACAAGTGTGAATCCAGGTGAATATAAATCGGTCGCTTCTCCATTAACCAGTAGCTTTGCTCCCTTTTCTATCGTTTCAAGTGATAAGAACGGCTCCCAGATCGACCAAGCATCAACTGATCCATTTTCAAACGCAGATATTGCCTCATCCGGCTGAAGCTGAATGATCTGAACATCCTTTGCAGATAAACCAGCCTGATCTAATACTTTGTATAAAAAGTCAAAACCACTGCTTCCTTTGGCAACGGCGATTTTTTTTCCTTTTAAATCTTCTACTTTTTGAATCTCACTGTTCTTATTCACTAAAATCCCATTCGCCTTTAACCCATCCTGAGATAAACCAATTTCCTTAAAATCAATACCTGCTGCCTGACCAGCTATAACAGGTGAATTACCAACCTGTGAAAAATCTAATTGATTGGCGGCGAGTCCTTCGAATTGGGGAGGACCACTTTGGAACTCCACCCACTTGACTTTCACACCTTCTTTTTCAAATGATTGCTCAAACCACCCTTTTTCCTTTGCTAAAAGAAGTGGGCTTAGACTTTGCTGAAGCCCAATCCGAATCTCTTTCGGCTTGTCTTCTGATCCATTCGCTGCTTGACCACACCCAGCTAATACAAGGAGGATACCCAGAAAGAGAACGATCCTTTTTTGCCTTTTCATTCAATTTGACCTCCTTAAATTCCTGAGCCATTCGTCAGTAACAGCTCATCTGTTTTCTCAAATTCTGAAAGCACCCTTTGTCTTAAGCTCTGAAAAGCTGTTGACGTTCTATTCCGCGGGAATGGTAAGTTCACGGGAAGGATTTTATGAATTCGGCCGGGTCTTGCTTGTAACAGCACAATTTCATTGGCTAAATAAATGGATTCGTCAATATCATGAGTGACAAGCACCATCGTTGTTCTTTTCTCCTGCCAAATATCCAGCAGTACATCCTGTAAGTGTTTCCGTGTAAATGCATCTAGCGCACCAAAAGGTTCATCAAGCAATAAAATCTCCGGATCACGCAGAAGTGCTCTTGCAATAGCAACACGTTGTGACATCCCGCCTGAAAGCTCATGTGGATAGGCGTGTTCAAAACCTTTTAACCGAACAATTTCAATTAATTCATCCACTTTGCGGCGAACAGCCACCTGTTTTAAATTGAAATTGGCAGCGATATTTTCTTCGACCGTCAGCCATGGAAACAAGCGATGCTCTTGAAAGATAAAGCCCTGTTTCATTCCTGGTTCTACCACACGCCTTTCTCCTATCACGATCTGCCCATCATAATCTGTATCAAGGCCTCCAATCATCTTCAGCAATGTACTTTTCCCGCATCCGCTCGGACCAATCACCGTCACGAATTCACCAGGAACGATGGTGAGCCTTACGTTTTCAAGCACTTGAATGGTTTGTTTGTCTTTCCAAAAAGACTTATCCACAATATCAATGGAAATAGTCATTGCAAGTTCACTCCTCTTTTCATCAGATAAATACACAGAAAGGCCCTTATCCCAAAAGAGAGATAAGAGCCTTCGTGTTGTCCGATCAGCTATTCATATTGAGTTGTTAGCACCATCCTAAATCATATTATTCCTATAAATCAACTATATTTTATAAAATGGTTATTTTGACCTTGTATGCTTTTCATCAATACGATCGTAAATTTCTTCTATTCGTTCTTGATTGCTGTAAATCTCATATTTGTTCCGCTCAATCAAAATGTCTAACGTGATATCCAAATGTTTTCTGTATTTTTTTCGTTTTTTCTTTTTCTCCATCTTCAGCTTCCCTCCTGATTAAAATAAAAAAAGGCCCTTCACTCATGCCTGAGTGAACGAGCCTTCGGTTGACCGATCAGCGATTCTTGTTGGTATTTTCAGTATGCTTATGTTAATACATACTATTCCGACATGTCAACTATATTTATTGTTTTTTCAGATTTATCTAAAAAATGATTGACCGGGCAATAAACAAGATTTATAGTCTTATTAAATATTTCTTATTAAAGTAGTTGGTTTTATCTAACAAAAGGAGGATACACACATGTCAGAAGAACTTCAATTTCGTTTAGAAACAAAAGCAATACACGCAGGTCAAGAACTGGATTCAGCCACCTATTCAAGAGCTGTACCTATTTACCAAACAAGCTCTTTCGGTTTTAGAGATAGTGAGCATGCGGCGAATTTATTCGGACTTCAGGAACCCGGTAATATTTATTCACGTATTATGAACCCGACAAATGATGTGTTTGAAAAACGGATCGCTGAGCTTGAAGGTGGAATTGGTGCACTTGCTGTCTCCTCAGGACAAGCAGCGACCACTTACTCCATTTTAAACATTGCAGGAGCTGGTGACGAAATCGTATCCTCCAGCAGTCTGTATGGCGGCACATATAATTTATTTGCGCATACCTTGAAAAAGCTTGGAATAACAGTAAAGTTTGTGGATTCCTCAAACCTTGAAGAACTTGAAGCAGCCATTACAGATAAAACAAAAGCAGTGTATGCAGAGAGCATCGGAAATCCAAAAGGCGACATTTTACATATTGAAGCCGTATCAGCCATTGCACACAAGCACCACATCCCTCTAATTGTGGATAACACACTTGCAAGCCCTTATTTGTTAAGACCGATTGAATTTGGCGCAGACATTGTCGTCCATTCAGCGACGAAATTCATCGGCGGCCACGGCACATCCATTGGCGGAGTCATCGTCGACAGCGGCAAGTTTCCTTGGGGTGATAGCGATAAGTTCAAAGGCCTGACTGAACCAGACCCAAGCTATCATGGCCTGACGTATACAGAAGCGATTGGCGAAGCGGCTTATATCACAAAAGCACGTGTACAGCTCTTACGTGATCTAGGGGCGGCTTTATCACCATTCAACTCATTTTTACTCTTGCAAGGCTTAGAAACATTGCATCTTCGCCTTGAACGCCACAGTGAAAATGCATTGAAGACAGCTCAATTTTTACAAGATCATCCTCTTGTAGAATGGGTCAGCTATCCAGGTCTTGAAGGCCATGAATCCTTTGAGCTGGCTCAAACTTATTTACCAAAAGGACAAGGTGCCATCCTCACATTCGGCATTAAAGGTGGCAAAGACGCAGGAAAAAAACTCATTGATTCGGTTCAGCTTTTCTCACATCTTGCAAACGTAGGCGACTCTAAGTCACTCATCATCCATCCTGCCAGCACAACGCATCAGCAATTAAGTGAAGCAGAGCAAAAAGCCACAGGGGTGACACCAGAACTTATTCGTTTATCTGTTGGAACAGAAGCGATTGAAGATATTCTGGCAGATCTAGAACAGGCGATTTCAAAAAGTCAGTCTTAACCAAACAAAAAAAGCACACGCCTGTGTGCTTTTTCTTATTGATTAGTGATTGATTAAGCGAATATCTTGGAAGGGATAAAACACGAATGATGTTGTCCCTTGAATGTCACTCTTTGTAAAAAGACCTAAACCATTGCGACTGTCCATTGAGTTTTGGCGATTGTCACCCATGACAAAGTACTTTCCTTTAGGGACTGTAAGAGGACCAAAATCAGGTGTCAACAAGGTGCCATCTGCGGCAGCTTTCTTTTTGTTTGATGCTAAATAAGGCTCCGCCACTTTTTGACCGTTCACATATAGCTGGTCATTTTTCATTTCGATTTTATCACCAGGTAAACCAATCAATCGTTTCACATAGTGAGTACTGCGGTCTTCCCCATCAAGAACAATGATCTGTCCGCGTTTATAATCGCCGAAGTAATCGACTGTTTTATTCACAAACACCCGCTCTGTATCATGCAGTGTTGGTTCCATAGAAGTCCCCTTCACAATATACGGTGCGAATAAAAAGTTGCGAATGATAAAAACAGCAATAAATGCGATTAAGATGGCTTTGATCCAGCCCCATAATTCTGATTTCTTTTTTTGTGTTTTTGTATTTGTTGTCATAAGCTCCTCCTGAAATCCCCTAGGACAAAATGAGTTATCGCCAGCTGACCGCTGACGCCACGCTTGTTTCTCCCTAAATATAAACATATTTTGCCAACAAATCAAGCTGTAAGAGAGAAAAAGGCAAGCACCTTTCTGTGCTTGCCCAAAACTCAGTTAGTTAGCAGAAGAATCCTCTTCTGTCTCTTTGTTTGTTTTACCATAGAAATAATCAGATGGATTCACTGGTTTAAAATCAGATAGCTTATGGAATCGAAGAAGATCCCTGTACAGTACTTTATCTGACAGGCTTAACTGATTATCAACACGGGCTTTAATCGCTTCTGTCTTTTTGTTTTGTTTCACCACTTTACCCGTTTTTGTATCGTAGACCGTATTATCTACAAGGGTATATTTTGGTGTCACATAGTTTCCGTTACGGAATGCAACAGTTTGATCATGCTTCTTAGAGAATAAATCTGTTCCAAAATTCACGTACTCATTTGAATCAATACCTTGTAAGTGAAGAAGCGTTGGCATCACGTCTACTTCACCGCCATACGTATGATTCACGCCGCCTTGTTTCCCAGGGATACGAATCATGAGCGGTACACGCTGATTTTGTGCATTTTGATATGGCGTAATTTCTTTCCCTTGAATCTCACTCATTGCACGGTTATGGTTCTCAGAAATACCGTTATGGTCACCATATAATAGAATCACTGAGTCTTTATACAGACCCGATTTTTTCAAGTCCTTAAAGAATTGTTCTAATGACTCATCCAAGTATCTCGCTGTTTGGAAATAATTATCCACTGTTTTATCGCCAGTTGTTGCCTTAGCGATTGTCGCATCTTTCTCATCTAAATTAAATGGATAATGGTTGGTCAATGTCATTAAGTGTGCATAAAATGGCTTTTTCATTGATTCTAACATTGGGATTGATTCTTTAAAGAATGGTTTATCCTTCAGACCCATGTTTACAAGGTTTTCTTCATCCATGTTGTAATAAGATGCATCGAAGAATTGATCAATTCCCATATGTTTATAAATCGTGTCACGGTTCCAGAAAGATTTATAATCCCCGTGAAGCACTGCACTCGTATAGCCTGCTTTTTGATCTAAGATGGCAGGAAGTGATTGGAAGGTATTTTCACCTTTTGTCACAAACGCTGCACCCTCTGGCAAGCCAAACATACTATTATCCATCATGAGCTCAGCATCAGAAGTCTTCCCTTGACCAGTCTGGTGGAAAAAGTTATCAAAATACGTAAAATCTTCTTTTCCATGAGCTAGTTTGTTTAAAAACGGCGTCACTTCTTCTCCATTTAACTTGTAGTCAATTAAAAATGACTGGAAGCTTTCTAAATGGATTTTGATGATGTTTTTTCCTTTTGCTTGACCAAAGTATTCTGCATTTGGTTTCGCATAGTGAGAGGTCGTATAGTTCACGACATCCGTTAAATCATCACTGCTCGCATTTGCTACCTGCGTTGCATTTTGTGCGGTTTGCACGCCGTCATAAATCGCATAGTTATAAACACCTAAATATTTCACAATATACTTATGATCAAATGTTCTCGTCAATAATTCTGGACGATCTTTTTCAGCTAAGTGTAGGTTAACGAAGAACAGTCCAACACCTGCAGCCACAATCAGCAGTGCGAAAGTTTTTTTCATTTGGAACTTCTTCACTTCTGGTCTCCAAATGACAATGGCAATTAAAATGATGATATCAAGGAAGTACAAAAGGTCATGCGGCTTAATACTTGCTAACACACCGCCGGTCATACCTCCCCCAAGATTACCGGCTTGTTTCATTGTCGGGAATGTTAAAAAATCATCAAAGAAACGATAGTACGCTACATTCGCATATAAAAGTGCGGTCATAATAAAATCAATGACAATTAAAACAATGGCCGATTTACGCCCCTTCAAAAAGAGAGCAAGTCCTAAAAACACGATGGCTGAACTAAATGGATTTAATAAGAGAAGACCCTCTTGAAAAGATCCCTTCACTCCTAAATTAAAGTCCATTTTGTAGGCTGTGTACGATTTTGCCCAAAATAGAAGAACAGCCAAAACAAAAAAGCTATATTTGTTCGCAAATATTTTTTTCATAAAACCTCTTCTTTCTTATTTTCGATCTGATATAAATGAAATCATAAAAAATTTACATTGATTTTGCAAATGTAAATCTTCTGCACCAAGCATTCCGATGCTCTTTTCTCCGCAGGTTACATGTGCTCCTTTAATATAACGAATAAGAAGCATCATAAGTTTCAAAAAAAATACGAGTAAATAAAAGGAAAAATATCCATTTACATTAAATTTACTGCCGCTTCATGTTTCAGAGAATGATGAAGGTTTTGTAAATCACTCAGTACTACTTTACTTTTTTCATCTAATCGTGTCAAAGTAATTATAAAGAAAAGGAAGAATCACCTAGGCTTTTCGACTCACTTAGCCAAATTTATACAAAATCCGAACCGATTTGCTTTTTTATTGTGACTCAACCTCCAGCAATCCATGTATCCTCTCTGTTGCCACAAACCTAAAAAACAGTTTTAAGCAAAAAAAGCTTGATTTCCCCTGCCAATGTACGGTGTGATAAAGGTATAGCTCCATCAAATAAATCAAGCTGGGGGACATCCTATGAAATCAAACAAACAAATCAACATATTTGAACAAAGATTCTCAGAAGAAGTGATAGACATCATGGCTGTTACAGGACCTTCTGGAGTCGGCGCAGGAAAAGCAGGAAAAGAGACTCTTTGGACTGCTTCAATCCCGCTCATTGCATGGAAGGAAAAAGAACGCATCATAACCGAAAAAGTGAGACTGTGCTGGTTAACAGATGAAAAGGGATTACGAGAAAAACAAGCGCAATTACATAAAGAATCTATCGTCACACTTCAAGTACGTAAAGGTGAAGATGAATTCATGCTCGTTTCACTTGTTGATACAGATACTGAAGATAAGGAACTTCAAGAAATATTAGAAGAAGCTCAACAACCTATCTTTTACCACGATGACAAGCTGGGTACCTTTGAATTAGTGAAAGGACTAGACTTATTTGAAACAACCATCAAGTGGGGCAATGAGGAGTGCCTTCTTTACTTCAATCTTGAAGAAGAGGAAGAAATGAATGACTCTCTGAAAACGGCTAGACAACTCGTAGAAGAGCAGACAACATGGGATGCCTCCATGAAGTCATATGCAGCAAATCAGCTGATTGAACTAGCAAAAGATTGGCAGGAACAAGACGACTCCGCTGAACATTCAGAAGAGGTCACACCGGATCAATTTATCAGCCGCATCTCTCTTGAAAGCCTCCATGCTTATCCAAATGGAGAATTCGAAGCCTACTATCATGACGGAGATTTATTTTGGGGACATGTCATCATTGTCTCTGGCAATATGAATGGAACGTTTCAAGATGCACACATTGCTGGCTAAAGAATGGAGGATGGATAAATGAAGATCAAAGCTTTTGACGAATTAAATCAACTAGGAAAAACACCTATTGTAGCCAAAATAGGCGGGTTTCGCCCTGATCCTTCTAAGTACAGCTGGTTTGCTGGTCATTTTTTCATCCAACGTGATAAAGGGTGGCCGGCAGATCAAGATGGAGCTATGATTCCCATTTTACAAATGTATTTACCCGAAGTACCAGGGGGAATGAACGGCTTTGATGAATGTAAGATGATTCAAATTTTCATCAACAAGAAAACCCTTCCGATCGATATCGCCAAAAACGGTGATGGCTGGAAACTCATTGAATATTCATCAATGGAAGGATTAGAAATCGCTGAGACCCCTGAAGAAGTGAAAGGAATTAAGCCTTTCCAGATAGAGTGGCTCGAAGGGGAACAACCGGATTATCCATGCTGGGAGGAAGCTTGGTCATACGTTGACTTATCAGAGGTTAATGAAAGTGAAGAAGCGACAGATCATTTCTTCGAGCATTACTCAAACTACTCGTTCACAAAAATCGGTGGATACGGAGCTTACATCCAATCTCCTCCCCACCAGATGTCAGGAGAATTCATGCTACAAATCGCCTCAGAAGAAAAACCTCGGTTCATGATTGGTGATAACGGCACGATGTATTTCTATTACGACAAAAACAATAAAGAATGGTTCATGCACTGGGATTGTTTTTAAAACCAATTGTATGGAACCATTCCCCTTTCTAAACGTAATAAACGATATGAAGGGGGCCGGTAATATGGGATTCATTTTAGACATCTTCAATCTTGCTCTGTATATCCCTTTTTTACAGGTAGATGAAGATGATATATCACGAAATGCAGCACAGCTAAAAAAATACAGCTGGTTTCAAGCGTTATTAAATGATCAAACGAGCAGAGAGCTGATCATTTATGATCAAGGAGTCCGCCGTGTAATTGGTCAATTTAAGACGAGTAAACTCCATAAGAAACCATACAACATCAGATGCGAACGAAAGGTACAACAAGCCATACACCGTGCCATGTCAAAACATGGAAAGAGCCGCACTTAGCTGTGGCTCTTTTCGTACAAATGTAATAAATCCTTTTGAAGAAAACAATTGACGCTCGGACAACTCTCCCCGTATATTATGTATAAATCCATCTTTTTTTAGAAAAGGGGGCCTCACATGCGCTTGTTTAAGAACTGGAGAAAAAAGCAGCACAAGCAGCCGATTACTTCAGATATGCAAGAAGACAGCATCCCAATTAACTTTTCCACTCTTCCCTTTGGCACAGACACCGTAGATGATTTTTTGTTCAACTTAGACCTAACCTCCAAACTGATAGATCCATACAAAGAAGCAGACACGAACAAATAGAACCTAAACTTTCGTGAACCCTCATCCAATATTGGATGATTTTTTTATACTTAGAGGAAGGTGTACCCCCTATGAAGACATATTATTTCGTCAGACACTGTCAAGCAGATGGACAATCCGAGGATGCGTCTTTAACGCCTCAAGGCATCACACAATCGCATGAACTCGAACAGTTTTTTTCCGGCATTCAGCTCAACCACATCATCTCAAGTCCTTATAAACGAGCGATTCAAACCGCTGAGCCCCTTGCTTATGCCAAACAGATCAAGGTACAAATGGATAAGCGTCTCTCTGAACGTAGGTTAAGCAGTCAACCAATGGAAGATTGGTATGAAAAACTAAAGCTCAGTTTTTCGGACTTGCATATGACCTGTGAAGGCGGAGAATCGAGCCAAGAAGCGATGAATCGCATTGTAGAGGCACTCTATGAACGAATAAAATTTGGAAGAGATCATACTTTATTCGCCACTCATGGCAATATTATGAGCCTGCTTCTAAAACACGCCGATCCTGCAATTGGATTCAAGGAGTGGGAACAACTAAGCAATCCAGATGTCTACATCCTGAAATATTTTAAACCAGACCATGTAGAAATAGAAAGAATATGGCATAAATAAAAAAGGCAGGGTTGACCCCTGCCTTTTTCTTATGAAAAACAACTATTGGTGATAGTAAAATGTCTGTACCCACTCATAGGGCTTCTTACGATCCGCACACCATTTCACAAAACCTCTTGTCTGCGTCTGCTGAAATTCCTTCCAGTCCGATAAAAGCTGGTTATAGTAGACTGCTAGTTTTTCAACATTGCTTTGAACATTTTTATCTTCGATCAGTTTCATGACATCTTGAATCCCTTGAATTCGCTCATGATCTTTCTCATAGGTGCTTAAATAAAGATCTTCATGTATATGATGAAACGAATACCACAAAGCCGAGAAATAGGTTTCGCAAATTTGAACAATCACTCGCTGCTCTTTGCTGCCTCCCATCTCTAATGCCTTCAATAAATAGGGCAGCTCTTCCCCCTGATGCACAAACAAGCCTTGCCAGCGATACGGTCTCACATCCATTGGATCAATATTTTCCCACTCTCGAATAACAGGATGGATCACCCCATGTACCAATGGATACACAAGCAAATGATGACCATCCTCAAAACGTTCAATGTAATCAAACAGCCAAACAACAAATGAACGCCGTGCTGTAAATTCGTTCTTATTCATCTCTTCAACAAAAGACTGAAGAACCTTTAACGCATCTTTACGCAGACCCTGTTCTTTTCTTACACAGTACTGTCTAAAAAGCGGATAATCATGTGAGCGCTCATCTTCAATAATAGTCTGTAATATCGTCTTCATTTGCAAGGTAACAACTCCGCCTCTTTACATTCATTTTATTGAACTATTATAACCAATTGTAACATCCACATGAAACTAGTAAAAAGATGAGTTGTCCTTTTTCTTTTATAAAACCCTTGGCATCCTCAAATCCATTCTTTTCTGTGTTCATGAATGAATTGTATGTCTTTTTGATAATGTTCAAGGTGCCCGTCATGAATCATTTTTTGAAAGGCTCTATCCCCTTCATTCGCTTTTCGCTTCATGTATTGACATAAACCTTCTAAACGCAGCAACACCATGTCCACATAATCTTCTGGTATTTCCTCACCATAAGCTTCAAAAAACAGTTTGACTCTATACTTTATATGGGCTGCATGCTCTAACGAATGATAATTTACGACCTCCCCTGTTTCAGTACGAAAAAACCTACTGAGAGGGACACAAGTATAGAGAGTATATGCAATATCCCAAAGCTTTGGACCAGGGGCGGCTACATCAAAATCAATGATTCCCACTGGCTTTTTATTTTTGAAAATGATGTTGTACATCGCAAAATCATTATGGCACACAACCTCTATGTTGTTAGGGGTATTGTCCATTCGTTCCCAATCGTCTGAAATGGGAAAATCACTAACAGCATCATGATACAGTTTAAGCATTTTCGCTATTTCTTTTAAAGCATTGTGAGAGCACATGTATTCTTTTAAGGGATCATGACCGGCCACACCTTCAATGAAGGACAAGATCTCTCTACCTTTTTCATCAACCCCTAAAAACTTTGGAGCATAGGAGAAATTCTTCTTTTCTAAATGCTTTAGTAGCTTTTGTATATTCATATTGTCTGACTTTACCTCTCTGCGAACCGTATCTCCCGAACGATATACGTTCGAGACATTTCCACCTGTCAATAACTCTTCATGATCATTTTGTTTTTTCATAAATTCTCCCCCCAAAATAGGTCACAATGATGATGCCAGCTAAAGATGTGTATGTACCCACAAATATTCATTTAGTTACACAAAGGTAATTCACTGTTTTATGTGAATGCGCTAATCCATTTTGTTTCCTTATATGGTTAAATGTATCGTACCAAATGTTGCAAATCATCTAAAGTTTATTCTGTTAAAAGTAGTACATGCTCATTCTCTTCTAATAGGATTCTATTTTCATCTAAATAACTCATTTAAACCACAAAAAAACGTTTCACCACGAGGGTGAAACGTTGGGTTCACGGTAAAAACCAAACTTTTAATAGATACCGGTGGCCGGAGTCGAACCGACACTCCGTGATAAATGATTCCAAAAAGGCAAGGTATACCCGCTTAAAGTAAAGCAGCCGTTAATGAAATAAGAATTAAAGTTCTTCTTGATATATTGCTGATTTTATCGGCTTTAAAGTCAAAGGAATTTTAAACTCATGAATACTTTCAATATGATTAAAAAAATGATCTATATCGTCATAATCCATTGACCATTCTTCTACCACCTTTAACTTTTTTAACTCGCTTGTTGGTTTAAATAAAAATTCACAGTGCAGTTGTTCCATGTGAGAATAATCATCTTCTTCATAAATTGTAAACTGACGTACAAAATCAAGATGAAATAGTTCCTCTCTTGTAAAATCATAGACACCACACTGAAATAAAATTTCTTTATCTTCTTCGCCCTCAACGGTCTCCTTTGAAAAAGCCTTAAATGTTTCCCAAACCTTTTTTATCTCATCGGTATCTTCACCGATGCTATCTTTAAGATAACTTTCAGCATTTTTAACCGTAATCATTACAACACCTCCTATGTACAATTGATCCAATCCATCTTCAATTGTCCTGCCCCTTTAGTTTAATCATAAGGTAACCATCAATAAAGTAAAAGTTAATCTCCTTTGAACACAATTTGAAGTATTTTTTTCGTGTGAAAAATCAGCTAAACAACAAATAAAAAAAGCCCTCCTACAATATGTAGAAAGACGTTTTAAACGTTAATATTCCTTAATTCTTCTGTAATTGACGATAATAAAGAATATCTTAAACTAGATACAGTGGCAGGGGTCGAACCGACACTCCAGAGGAACACGATTTTGAGTCGTACACGAACGTCTGAACCCTTGAACCATTGGTATTATGCTATTTATTCAACATTTCTTAAAATAAAGATGCTAACAAATTAGATTTTGCATAGCATATTCCTTCTTATACACTAATACATCCGATGCATTACATGTTACTCGTTTCCCTTGTATATCCCAAGAATGAGATATTTCATCACGAACATACTCATAAGCAAGTTTTGTCTTTTCAATTTCAGTTTGAGCCGGAATAAAAAGTTCATCTGCATTAGACCTAATAATAGGATTAGTATAACTGACTTGGTTTAATTCAAGCAAATAATCTTATGTTTTTTCACTTTCACATATCAAATGCATGAAATTTACCCTCCAATCGATAATTTTTTAACCAAGTTTTTTCATCATTGAAACAATTTTTATACTTAAACCATTTGGCTTATGTACAACTTCCTCATCGTAGATGCTATACCCCACTGAACTATACAATTTTATGTTTCTAATCACGGTCATACGAACTTTGCAAAATATACTAGTTAATTCTTCTTGTACTGCATAATTTTCTAAAAAACTTAATAATTTTTTGGCAATACCATGACCCTGCATTTCTGGAATTACTGATAGTCTATAAAAATATAAACTATCTTCTTTTATTTTAAATCGAACCATTCCAACTGGCTGATTATCAATATAACAAATTAAACTCCTCTCTCCTTCTTTTAAGGCAATTAAAACGGATTGCACAGTTTCCTCCAAAGCACTTGAAGGTGGCACTTCGTCCTTATACTCCATAAATGCCTTTATCATTAAATCATGTATTATCGATGTATCTGATAAATTAGCAAACCTTATCTCCAAATATATGTCCCTCCTTTAACATTCTTGTTTAATGACAGGTACGTACACGATATTTTTATAAGAATCGTATTGAAGATAAATAAAAAACGTTCCTTACAAAGTGTAAGAAACGTTGATTTCATCGTATTTACTACCGATGATATAGATACCGGTGGCCGGGGTCGAACCGGCACTCCGTGAGGAACACGATTTTGAGTCGTGCGCGTCTGCCAATTCCGCCACACCGGCATGATCATTAAAGAGCGCAACTTATAATAAATAAAAAATGGTGCCGAGGGCCGGACTTGAACCGGCACGGTAGTCACCTACCGCAGGATTTTAAGTCCTGTGTGTCTGCCAATTCCACCACCCCGGCAGTCTTTTCAAAAAAGGCGACACCCGGATTTGAACCGGGGATAAAGGTTTTGCAGACCTCTGCCTTACCACTTGGCTATGCCGCCATAATTGGAGCGGAAGACGGGATTCGAACCCGCGACCCCCACCTTGGCAAGGTGGTGTTCTACCACTGAACTACTTCCGCATATCAACTGGGCTAGCTGGATTCGAACCAACGCATGACGGAGTCAAAGTCCGTTGCCTTACCGCTTGGCTATAGCCCAATAATAAAATGGGGCGATTGATGGGAATCGAACCCACGAGTGCCAGAGCCACAATCTGGTGCGTTAACCACTTCGCCACAACCGCCATAGATGTTATGAATCATATAATTGGCAGGGGCAGTAGGAATCGAACCCACACCGGAGGTTTTGGAGACCTCTGTTCTACCGTTAAACTATGCCCCTATGAAAATAAAAATGGTGGAGGGGGGCGGATTCGAACCGCCGAACCCGGAGGGAGCGGATTTACAGTCCGCCGCGTTTAGCCACTTCGCTACCCCTCCACATTTGAAAAACAGTGCCGGCAAGAGGACTTGAACCCCCAACCTACTGATTACAAGTCAGTTGCTCTACCAATTGAGCTACACCGGCAAATAGTGGTGGCTCGGGACGGAATCGAACCGCCGACACACGGATTTTCAGTCCGTTGCTCTACCAACTGAGCTACCGAGCCAAGTATTCTTTTTAAAAAATGGCGGTCCGGACGGGACTCGAACCCGCGACCTCCTGCGTGACAGGCAGGCATTCTAACCAACTGAACTACCGGACCAATAAAGATAAATTTGGTTGCGGGGGCAGGATTTGAACCTGCGACCTTCGGGTTATGAGCCCGACGAGCTACCGAACTGCTCCACCCCGCGACGATATAAAAGATATGGTGGAGGATGACGGGCTCGAACCGCCGACCCTCTGCTTGTAAGGCAGATGCTCTCCCAGCTGAGCTAATCCTCCGAATAAAATGCTGGTATGTATTTCTATAAAAATGGTGACCCGTACGGGATTCGAACCCGTGTTACCGCC